>NZ_LGLW01000001.1 GCF_013620795.1 Pseudomonas sp. Q2-TVG4-2
ATAACCAAAACCAGACTATGACCAAAAGGAGTTCCACCCATGATTAATGCGCTGGCTTTTGACGTCTATGGAACACTCATTGACACCCAGGCAGTGTTGGGCAAGTTGACTGAGCTGGTCGGTGAGCCGGCGCCTGCAATATCGCGGTTGTGGCGTCAAAAGCAGCTGGAATACAGTTTCCGCAGAGGCCTGATGCGCGATTACCGCGATTTTTCTGTCTGCACTCGGGACGCGTTGGTTTACGCATGCCAGGAACACGGACGCACACTAGACCAGGCAGCTATCGAGCGGTTGATGCTCGCCTACAGCGAGCTGGATGCCTTCCCGGATGTCCAGGGCAGCCTGCAGCAGCTAAGCGGTAGCGGATTCGCCCTCTATGCATTCTCCAACGGCAGTCAGGACGCAGTGGACCGTCTACTGCAACAGGCCGGTATTGCCGATGCCTTCACGGCGGTCGTGAGCGTCGAAGCCGTGCGCTCCTTCAAGCCAGCACCAGAGGTTTATGCTCATTTGTCAAAGGTGTGCGAGGAACCTGCCGAACGAATCTGCCTGGTCTCGGGGAATCCATTCGACGTGCTGGGGGCAGCCCACGCTGGCATGAAGACCGCCTGGCTACGCCGTGATCCAAGCGTTCAGTTCGACCCTTGGGGGGTGGAGCCGGATGTCACCTTGGAAAGCCTCAACGGACTCGCGAGTCGCCTGCGCGGACCGAATCTGTAACAGCGGCCCGGATGACGACTCCAACAAACATCTATCCGAAGAGCAACCATCGCCATGCATGCCACGCTTCCCCTCCTGAATGCCCTGGAGTTTCCTCCGATCCGCCGGGGCACACTCGAGGCCCTGCAGGTCAATCTTACTTACCGCTGCAATCAGCGCTGTCTGCATTGCCACGTGAACGCCGGCCCCACGCGCACCGAGGCCATGACCGACGACAGTCTGACCCTGCTGCATCGGGTGATTGATGCGCATCCGGTGCGCACGCTGGATCTGACCGGCGGCGCGCCGGAGATGCATCCGCGCTTTCGTGAGATCGTCACCCACGCACGGCGTGAAGGGTTGCGGGTAATCGATCGCTGCAACCTGACGATATTGAGCGAGCCGGGATACGAGGACCTAGCGGTATTCCTTGCCGATCAGGGCGTTGAGGTCACTGCCTCATTGCCCTGCTATTCGCAGGAGAACGTCGACAAACAGCGTGGCGATGGCGTATTCGAGGCCAGTATCTCGGGGCTGCGCCAACTCAACCGGCTCGGCTACGGCGCAGACGACAGCGGATTGATCCTCAACCTTGTGTACAACCCGCAGGGTCCCAACCTGCCACCAGCCCAAGCCCAACTCGAAGCGGATTACAAAGCGCATCTTGCGCAGGACTTCGGCATCTGCTTCAACCATTTGCTGACCATTACCAACCAACCCATTGCCCGCTTCGGCAGTACCTTGGTCAGTAAGGGCCAGTTCGGCAGCTACATGCAGCTGCTGCGCGACAGCTATCGACCGGCGAACCTCGACGCAGTGATGTGCCGCAGCCTGATCAGCGTTGACTGGCAGGGGTACCTTTATGACTGCGATTTCAATCAAATGCTCGAACTACCAATGGCGCTTGATGGCCTGATTGGCCGCGACCGGCCACATCTACGTGACCTGCTCGAGACGACGAATCTGGAGGGCAACCCTATCGCGACTCGAGACCACTGCTATGCCTGCACCGCCGGGCAAGGATCGAGTTGCGGCGGCAGTCTGGTCGAATAGGATATTCATATGTATACCAGCGATGTGACCGGGCTTTTCTTCTGGGGGTTTCTGGTCGTCTACGGGGCCATGATGCTGGCCTTGTCGCCACGCTCGGTGACGCCTGGTGGTTTCTTTGAGGGCCAGGATCGAGAAGGCCGCAGCGTCGCACCCTGGTTGCTGACGTCGAGCATTTTCATCAGTTGGATCTTTGCCAAGTCAGTCACCAACGCTGCCAACCTCGGCGCAAGCTATGGGCTTGTCGGCGGGCTGGCCTACGCCATGTACTGGTTGTCGATTCCCCTGACCGGCTTTGTCATCTATCGCTTGCGCCGACGCTTTGCAGCCAAGGGATTGGTCAGCTTCCTCTCGAGCCACTATGGCCATGCGGCAGCGCTGGCCTTTACGGCAGCGATTCTGATCCGCCTGTTCAACGAGGTATGGAGCAATACCGCAGTGGTCGGCGGCTACTACGGCCCCTCCGGCAGTATCGAGTTCATCGGCGCCGCCTTGCTGTTCACAGCCGTTACGCTGGCCTACAGCCTGCGCGGCGGGTTACGCAGTTCGATCCTCACCGATGCGGCGCAAATGGCGATTTTCATCGTCGCACTGATTTGGGCGCTGGGGTTGGTATTGCCACAGCACTCACTGAGCGAATTGGCCAGTACCAGCCACTGGTCGCTCGACGCCGGGGTCGACTTGCTTCTGGTCGCCGGTCTACAAGCACTGAGCTACGGTTTTCACGACCCGGTGCTCACTGATCGTGGATTCATCAGCGAAGAAAGAACCATGCGGCGCGCGTTTCTGCTCGCCGGCATCCTGGGTTTCGTCGCGATCCTGGTCTTCAGCCTGATCGGTGTGCACGCACAATTGTCCGGTTTGGCGGCATCGGACAACGTCCCGGCCACTCTTGCCAGGACGATGGGTATCGGCGCGCTGTTGGTGATGACCGTGGTAATGGTATCCGCCGCCGGTTCGACATTGGACTCGACGTTCTCCAGCCTCGCCAAGCTGGTTGGCCGAGAGCTGCCGCTGCTGGCCGGCCGCGATCTGGGCTCACGCGCGATGGGTCTTGGAATGGGCGCGATGATACTGTTCGCACTGCTCGGTAACCTGCCGATGATCGCCGGCACCGATATCCTCAAGGCCACCACCATCAGCGGGACAATGGTCATCGGCCTCGCTCCGGTATTCGTATTGCATGGCCTGACAAGGCCGACCCGACTTGGGTTTCACCTGAGCTTCTGGACCGGCCTCTGCCTTGGCATCGCCCTGACGCTAGGTTGGATACCGCAGAGCTGGGCCATCGGCGAAGGCAAGTACGCCTTGCTGCTGGGGACCAACCTCTACGGTTTGCTGCTTTGCATACTGGGCTACCTTCTACCCGGCTGGCTGCGAGGGCGCAGCTGATGCGCGCCGGACGGGATTGCCCGCTGGATTACCGTCTTTCCGCTGAAGCGTTCAGCGGTGCGGTGGCATTCGACTGCGAAAGCCTTTACGTCGTCGGCGGCTTGTACGGCAATCGGCAGGCGTTGTCGGCCCTGCAGCAATACCTGATGCACGAGCCGGATGCGCGCGTCGTGTTCAACGGCGACGCTCACTGGTTCGACGTCGACCCCGATCTGTTTGCCGAAATTGAACAGGGCCTAGAGCCACACATTAGCCTTAGAGGCAACGTTGAAACCGAGCTGGGGCGCGGCGCGGAAAGTGGCGCCGGCTGCGGCTGCGCCTACCCCGACACAGTGGATGATGCGCTAGTGGATCGATCCAATGCCATCCACAACAGGCTAACCAACACCGTTGGCTGCTTACCGGGCATGGCCGAGCGGCTGGCTATGCGGCCCGCTACGGGGCTTATCAGTGTGGCCGGCCAGAGGGTTGCGATCAGCCATGGCGACGAGCAATCGCTGGCCGGTTGGGGTTGTGGTCGCGAAGCCCTGGCTGAGCCGGCACGTCACCAACAACTGGACCAGTGGTTGGCGGAAAATCGGATCGGCGTTCTAGCCACCAGCCACACCTGCAGTGCAGCCGCGTTGGGCTTGCGGCACGGCGTGGTCATCAACAACGGCGCCGCCGGACTGCCGAACTTCGCTGATGGCCGCTACGGGCTGGTCACCCGTATTGCCACCGAACCGCATCCGAACGCGCTCTACCGTGCCAAACGTGGCGACCTGACTATCGAGGCGTTACCGCTGCACTACGACCATCGGGCCTTTCTCGCCGATTTCGACCGTCAGTGGCCGTTAGACAGCCCGGCCGCCCTTTCCTATCGCACACGCATTTGCTTTGCCTGCGCCGATCAGCTCGAACAGGCCATGCTTGGTAGCTTCGAGCGATGCGCAGGTCCCCTTGGCACTGGAGATCCATTCGGATGAATAGCCGTAAACTCGCATTGCTGGTCTTGGTCATGGTGCTGCTTGCCGGCTTCTTTGTCTTCGATATCAGTCAATATCTCAGCCTCACCAACCTAAAAGCGCAGCAAGCGGCCCTTGACGCCCAGGTGACGGCCCATCCGTGGCTCGCGGGCAGTACCTTCTTTGCTATCTATGTCCTGGTCACCGCGCTTTCCCTGCCAGGCGCGGCCCTGATGACGCTCGTGGGTGGCGCACTGTTTGGCCTGCTTGGCGGTACCCTGCTCGCGTCTTTTGCGTCGACGTTCGGTGCCACCCTCGCCATGCTGATCAGCCGCTATTTGTTGCGCGATTGGGTGCAGGCGCGCTTCAAGCAGCGCCTGGCTGGGATCAACACGGGTATCGCTCGTGAGGGCGCCACCTACCTGTTCGCATTGCGTCTGGTGCCGGTATTTCCGTTTTTTCTTATCAACCTAGCCATGGGCCTGACGAAACTGCCGGTGCGCACGTTCTGGTGGGTCAGCCAACTTGGCATGCTGCCTGGCACGCTGGTGTATGTGAACGCCGGGCGCGAACTTGGGCAGCTGAATTCGTTAGGCGGAATACTTTCTCCGGGGCTGATCGGCGCCTTCGTTCTGCTGGGCCTGCTGCCCTTGTTGTCGCGCAAGGCGCTGGGCTGGTTCAAGGCGCGGAAGGTCTACGCCGGCTGGAACAAACCTCGTCACTTCGACCGCAACCTGATCGTTATCGGCGCCGGTTCCGGCGGGTTAGTCAGTGCCTATATCGCCGCGGCAATAAAGGCCAAGGTCACCCTGATCGAGAAGCACAAGATGGGTGGCGATTGCCTGAACACCGGCTGCGTCCCGTCCAAGGCTCTGATCCGCTCCGCCAAATTCGCCAAGGAGCTTAAGAAAGCCGACCAACTTGGCTTCGCGCCAGTCGGCGGCGCGGTGGATTTCGCCGCAGTCATGGAGCGTATCCAGCGTGTGGTGGCCACGGTGGAGCCACACGACTCGATCGAGCGATACACCAAGCTAGGGGTCGAAGTCATCGAGGGCGAGGCCCGGATCACCTCCCCATGGACGGTCGAGGTCAATGACCAGCGCCTCAGCACCCGCGCCATTGTCGTCGCCACTGGCGCCCGTCCGAAAATACCGAAAATTCCGGGTATCGAGCAGGTCGAACCGCTGACCTCCGATACCGTCTGGGCACTGCGCGAGCAGCCGAAACACCTGCTGGTACTCGGCGGCGGCCCGATCGGCTGCGAGCTGACACAGGCGTTCCAACGTCTCGGATGCGCAGTCACTCTGGTTCAGCGCAATGAGCGTCTGTTACCCAAGGAGGATGCTGACGCCAGTGCCGCCGTCCTGGCTGGTTTGCGCGCCGATGGCGTGGACGTACGACTTCAACACAACGCGGTGCGTTTCGAGCTGATCGACGGTCAGCGGCAGCTCATCTGCGCCGATCTTGCCGGCGATACCGAAGTTGCCCTGCCCTTCGACCAGGTGTTGCTGGCCCTGGGTCGCGCGGCCAACGCCACAGGTTTCGGTGCGCAAGAGCTGAATCTAGAGGTCCGAGACGATGGCACCCTGGCGTCCGACGAATACCTGGCAACGCGCTTCCCCAACATCTTCGTCGTTGGTGATGTGACCGGCCCCTTCCAATTCACCCATGTTTCCGCACACCAGGCCTGGTATGGCGCGGTGAACGGGCTGTTCGGCGGTTTCAAACGCTTCAAGGTGGATTATAGGGTGATCCCCTGGGCCACCTTTACCGATCCCGAGGTGGCGCATGTGGGTCTCAACGAGCAGGAGGCCACGACTCAAGGCATCGCCTATGAAGTCACCCGCTTCGGCATGGATGAGCTCGATCGAGCCATCGCCGACGAGACCGCGCATGGCTTCGTCAAGGTGCTGACCGTACCGGGCAAAGACCGCATCCTCGGCGCCACGATCGTCGGCGCACACGCCGGCGACCTCATCACCGAATTCGTTACTGCCATGAAGCACGGCTTGGGTCTCAACAAAATCCTGGGCACCATCCATATTTATCCGACCCTCGCCGAGGCCAACAAATATGCCGCGGGAGAATGGAAGCGCGCTCATGCGCCAGCCAGGGCGCTGCGCTGGCTCGCCCGCTTCCATCGCTGGCGACTCGGATCTGCGCCTCGATAGAACGGTGCCAAGCTAAAGACGGGTGCCAGTGGATGCCGCCATCGAACCGTGCCGCACCTTTTTTAATCTCGCCCCGATCTTACTGAGCCTGCTCAATGACTATCGAACAGCACGTATCGAATCATCCCACTCTGGTGCTGGTCTGCAAACGACCCGCCCTCGGTCACGGTAAGCAGCGTCTGGCGGTCCAGATTGGCGCGGAACCGGCATTGCGTATTGCCGAGCGACTCCTTGATTGCGCGCTGGAAGATCTCGATGCATGGCCCGGCGCGACCATCATCTCGCCGGATCACAGTGGGGCTTGTGGTTGGGCCCATGCACAGGCGCCACAAGCCATGTGTATAGCGCAAGGCAACGGCAACCTCGGTGAGCGGTTGAATGCGCTGGATAAGGCCTTGCGCGAGCAAGGTCATCAACGATTGGTGTTCATCGGCAGTGACGCGCCAGCCCTGACGCTTGGAGACTATCAACGTGTACGTGCGGCATTGGTCGAAACCGATACGGTACTGCTCGGAGCGCGGGACGGGGGCGTGGTGCTGATGGCCTCGAACCGCCCCTGGCCGAATCTGGCCGCGCTACCCTGGAGCTCCGCTAGCCTTGGCCAGGCGCTTGCGGATATCTGCCGCAGCGCAGGTCACTCGGTCGCTTGCTGTGGAGATTCGTTCGACATTGATGATCAAGCGGATTTATCACTTGCCCAGCTGCAACTGGCGGGCGATCCCCGCGCCGCCCGCCGCCACCTCTTGCAGGCACTGAGCCGAAGCGGTGTAACGCCGCTATGACTCGTCCACTTCAGATCAGCGTGATCATCCCTTGCTGGAAGGACGAATCCCACCTTGACCGCCTGCTTCTGCAACTGCGCCGGGCGGAAGCAGAGGATGGTGTCCCGCTGCAAATCATCGTTGTCGATGCAGCCACCAGCGAGCATTGCCATAGGTTGTGCCAGCGCCTCGACGCACTCTGGTCGCCCGCAGCGCCCTCGCGCGGCGAGCAGCTGCGTCAGGGCGCCGCGCTGGCTGAGCACGATGTGCTCTGGTTTCTGCATGCCGATGCCCATCTGGAAGGCCAGCCATTGGCCGCGGTTCGATACGCCATTGAGGGTGGCGCCACCGGTGGCTATTTCGCTTTCCGCTTCAGCGACACGCATGACTGGCAAGGTCGAATGATCGAGCGGCTGGTGGCCTGGCGCAATCAGGTCGGTGTGCCCTACGGCGACCAAGGCATTTTCGCCAGGCGCGCGGCCTACTTCACTGTCGGGCAGCACGCACCCTGGCCGCTCTTCGAGGAGGTGCCGCTGGTTCAGGGGCTGCGGGGCCATGGGCAGTTTCACCGAATCGAGCATGGGCTGCGGATCAGCTCGCGCCGCTGGAAGCGCGATGGCTGGTGGCGTCGCACTTGGCGCAACCGCCTGCTGGCCTTGGGTTTCATGCTCAACATTTCCCCCTTCACACTTGCGCGGCTGTACGCCGGGAAAAACGCACCGAGCAGCGGAGCAACCGGTGAGGACACCCCGGAAGAACGGTTATGAAATCGCTGACATTGTGGATGCTAGTTGCACTCAGCGGCCTGACCCAGGCCGAGTCATTCGACCATTCTCACCAGAGCTGGACCCATCTGCTGGAGCGTCATGTGCAATGGGTCCGCGAAGGGGTGACCAGCGAGGTCGATTATCCAGCCTTCGCTCAAGACCGCCCTGCGCTCGACGGCTACCTGGCGCAACTGTCGAAGGTAAACCGCGCGCAGTTCGATGGCTGGCGCCGCGATCAGCAGCTGGCCTTTCTGATCAATGCCTACAACGCCTACACCGTGCAGCTGATCCTAGAGCATTACCCAATCGCCTCAATCAAGGATGTCGGCGGTCTGTTCAGTTCGCCCTGGAAGCGCCGCTTCATTCCGTTGCTGGGTGAAATCCTCAGCCTCGACGATGTTGAGCACAAGCTAATCCGCCAACCCGGCGTCTACGACGAGCCGCGCATACACTTCGTGGTCAATTGCGCCTCGCTCGGTTGCCCGGCCTTGCGCCCCCAAGCGATGACAGCTGCGCAGTTGGACGTACAGCTGGAAGACAGCCTCAAGCGCTTTCTCAAGGATCGCCAACGCAACCGTTTCGATCGGCAAGGTAATCGTCTTGAGGTCTCGAAGATCTTCGATTGGTATAGCGAGGATTTCGCACGCCAGGCGGGCTCAACGAAGGAGTATCTGGCGCTGCGGGCCCGGTGGTTGAGCCATAACCCCGCCGACCAACGGCGGATCCGTCAGGGCGTCGGGCTCGATTACCTCGACTATGACTGGAGGCTAAACGAGGCGCGCTGAGCGGACGATCACCGTTTTTATCCAGGCCTGGTTTAGCGAGCCAGGCGCCTCTTATAAGCATGCAAAGCGCGCCGGTTCGTACCCGGTTTGATGGCATGCGGGCAGTTCCCTTAATAAACAGCTTCCGACCCAAGGTCATTTTCGCTAACTGTTTTGACCAGCAGGCTGATCTGCTCGGCAATCTCGTCTGGGTGATCTTCCGGCGTAAAGTGGAGGCCACCGTTGATCCGGTGCAAGGGCGCGTTCAAGTCATCGGCGAAACGTTCCCCGTAAGCGATTTTTTGAAATTTGTCGTCTACGCCCCAGGCGATGCGCGCCGGGATCTTGAGTTGCGGCAATGCTGCAGCTACCGCCAACGTATCGTTCACGTCCAGAGCCTCAACCTGCCGAATCAGGCTGGCAACACCGCCATGACGCGCATAGGCTTGCCAGTGCAGATCAAGCGCCTCCTTCGCTAACGCAGAGTCGTCATGGCCGCGATACATGAGGGTGCGCAGTATCTGTTTACCTGCAGTATCAGGAAGATGCTTTACCAATGGCGCTAACGCATTCATCGCCTTGACGCTTGGAATCGGCCATGAGTCGTAGCCAATTGCGTTAGTGAGAAATAGCCCCGCGCATAAACTCGGATGTCGAACCGCCGCAATCTGAACGACGCCTCCGCCCAGATCGTGCCCCGCCAGAACGGCTCGCTTGATACCAAGGTGAGCGAGCCACGCCACCAGATAGTCCGCCTGCTTCGCTATGGAAATGTCCCGGCCGTCAGCTTCTTCGATGGAGTTACCGTAGCCCACCATTTCGAATGCTAGACAACGCACGTTTTTCAGTTTCGGCATCACATAACGCCAGAGCGCGGGGGACGTTGGGATGCCGTGTACCAACACCACAGGCGTCCCTTCACCTTGCTCCAACCAACTCATGTTAATGCCGTCAATCTTTGCCGTTTCGCTTCGCATACTTGCCTCGGAATTTTTCACCGCGATACAGATGACCCATGCGGATGTCGCGAGTAGCAGCCGCCTGAGCACGCTTTGTTGGTTGCATGTAGGTGGGAGGATGGAGAGCGGCGACGGTTCCACTTGCATTAGCACCACGAACGTATATGCACGCCTGAACCAAGCGCGCTTTGGCCTGGATGGTTCGCAAGTCACACCGCGCCCTACCCAGACGGGATCGGACCGATAAGCCCGAAGGGCTTGCGTATGTAGCGGGAGCTCATCGTAGATATGTCGAAACGAGGTGTTCGGATGTGTAGCCGGTTGAGTATCTAAACAGAACGAACTCACTGGAATGAGAGGGATCGCAACTAGGTAGAAGGCTCGAAACCAGATAAGCCTTTCATCAGAGGATCCATCATGCAAACAACCGATCAGACCCAGCAGCCCCAGGTTCAGCAGCCACCATCGGTCTATAACTATGACCGTTTCCACCCGAGCACGCTTGGCAAGGACGTGAAATTGGTGATGTCTTCACCAGGGCCAATGCCTGGCGATCTGGCCCCCGATTTCACCGTTCAGGATATAGACGGCAAGACATGGCGATTGAACGAATTACGAGGCCAACCCGTTGTACTCATCTTTGGCAGTGGCACATGCCCGATGACGACCGGCAGCTTGCCAGGGCTAACGGCATTGCATCGCGAGCGCGGACAAGACGGAGTGCAGTGGCTAATGTTCTATGTCCGCGAGGCGCATCCTGGCGAAGAGATGCCGGCGCATCACAGCATGGAGCAAAAACGCCAACAGGCTCGACGTCTGCGAGATGAGGACGGCGTTGAATGGCCTATCTTGGTTGGTGAACTAGACGGCGCCACCCACAGGCAATACACGGAGCTACCGAACCACCTGTTACTCATCGACACGGAGGGCCGAGTAGCCTTTCGCAGCGAATTCGCTCACGCCCCGACGTTGTGGCGAGCACTGCAGCAGCTGGAAGTCAATGGTTGGGTTGGCCCGGTCGACCAAGGTGTCGATAAGACGATGCACATGGTCGGACCAACCGCGTACGGCTGGGGAGGCCCCTCGCGCGGTGGCAAAATCGCTATCAACGATCTTGTCAAAGGCGCGCCGCCGCTCGCGGCCAACCTCTGGCTGGGCCAGTTTATGCGCCCGATGCTCGCACCCATAGCGGAGCGCAGCCGCCCTCTTCCGCCGGCTGCTAAGTTGGGGCTGGCCTTAGCGGCAGTCGGCCTCGCAGCGCTTGCAATTCGGATGCTGAAACGAGACCCGGAATAAGCGTCGCTTTACTCTGATGCCGGCTTTCGGATCAGAGCGCTCACAGGGTATAGCCATGGCCACCATCGCCAACTGTTGGGCCACCTGAACGATTAGGTGGCTCAACTGGCTGCCCTCTCTCTTGCTAGCGACTGCGCAGGTACGTGCCATGAGGCATAAGCGTGCATCGCGCCGGAATCGACAGTGTTTGTGTCGATCGGCACAGGCCGCATATCCGCTAGCGTTTGGAGCTGGAGAACAGATATTTCAACAGGGCAACGACACCCAGCACCAACAGTAATGCCGCCAACAGCATGACCGCCCCCATGCCCCACATCATCGCCCCGCCGCCGCAACTCATCATCTCGTTCATATTTCGTCCTCTCTCGTTTGGCGGAGATGCTGCGTTATTAAGCCCAGCGGCCCCACCGGTGAATCCGTATTTACCGCTTGGCTCACGAGCGACGCCAGCCTCTCGCCCGACCTCACATCATCATTATGGGAAAGGTATGTAGGCATTGAGCATGTACAGGCCGGAAAGTATTAGCAAAACCCCGCCGATGATCTCGAAAATCTTGCGGTAACGATTCAATGCCGAGAGATTTTGCAGCCAACCGATGGCGATCGCTCCAAGCAGGATCGGAACTGCCCGGCCCATTGCAAAAGCCAGTAACAACAGCGCCCCAAAACCGGGGGCACCGATAGCGAGCGCAACGCCCAACAGCACAACGAGCGCTGGCGTGCAGAAGGGGCAGATGGCTACGGAAAAGGGGACACCCAGCATGAACGCTCCCCAGCCACCGGTCACCTGTCGCCCGCGCATCCTCAACGCCGGAACTGGCACACGCACCCATCCTAACCAGACCAACCCTAGAAACACGAGCAGCGGGCCAAGCAGCAACCCCCAGGCCCGCCCGAGCAAGCTCTGAACCCAACTGCCCCCCAGACTCGCTATCAAGCCCAAAGCCACGTGAGTCAGAATCATGCCTAGAACGAAAAGGCCACCATAGAGCCTGGCCTGGCGTGATGAGCGTGATGTCGTCAGGTAGGCAAGCGAAACCGGAATGGCCGCCAGCGCGACGGGATTGAAGCTGAAAACGAAGCCAGCCAGGAAGCTTATCCACAGAGCGCCAGGCCCAACTTGCAGTAGCGCCTGTTGCAATGTCTCGGCATCCATTAACTCAGCGCCAGGCGAGTCAGCTCGGCCTTGAATTGCTCGGTAGTAGGAAGTGCCATGAACCTGAGTGTGCCGTCAATGGCGATCGCCGGCATGCTCAAGACCCCGAGCGAGACAGCATAATCAAGCTCTTCCAGGACGTTTACCTCCCGCCAGTGGAGATTGGCCTCGCCGAACAGCGAGACCGCAACGGCACGGAGATCGTCTTTCGTATGCAAGCACTTAGCGCACCCCGGCGCTGCGATAATTTCGATCCTGATGGTCACTTCGACACCTCATCCAGACCGCTTTCCAAAGCAACCAATATCGGGCAGCAGTCAGTGCCACTCTCCCCGCCGTTACAACTGAGTATTAGCGTGTCGAGTGCCTGAGACATGGCTTGTAGTGCGCGGAGCTTGTGTTCGATGCGCAATTTCTTATCGACGGCCAGGCTGCGGACGTCAGCACAGCAGGCGCTATCGGCCTGTTTCAATGTGAGCAGGTCACATATCTCGGACAAGGTAAATCCGCACCGTTGGGCATGCTTGATAAAGCGGATACGACGGACGGCCTCATGCGTGTAAAGACGGTAGCCCGCAGCTGATTTCGTCTCTGGCTTGATCAAGCCTTGCTTTTCGTAATAGCGCAACGTGTCGGCACTGACTCCGGCCGACAGGGCCAGATTACCGATGGTTTGCATAGGCTCTTGTATCTGATCCACGATCGACCCCGTTATTTTCGCTGACGTGTCGTCCTTCGGCAGAAGGGTGATTTTTTAACACCTGCCTTGAAGCGCATTCCGTTCGTCCCGACGAGACCTCCTCAGCCCCGCCAGGATGAGGATGAAGCCTAGACGCGGCCTAGTCCGGCGGCGCGAAGCGCCTGCTCATCGACACCGGCATTCGTGCAACAGGACGCCAGCTGCCCATTGATAGCGACCGCCGGTACCGATTGCACACCTAAGGCTCGGGCGCGCGCAGCCACCTCGATATCATTCATATCGAGGATTGAGACATCGCACATATCGCACGCGATGCGGTTAACAAGCTCAATGGTCGATTGGCAGGCCGGGCATCCGGCACTGAATACTTCGACCTTGCGTTTAGTGGTCATGGCATGTCTCCGATAACATTGATCGTTTTCAGAACGACGACCTTTCGAGTCATCAACCTCAAGACCCACCTTAGCCCCTGGACCATGCTCCAAGGTCAAGTGCCGCTTGTAGGACGCGAGCGGTTTACGCTTTATCCGAGCCTTGCCTTCCCTTATCAAAGGCCAAACAGCATGACGGTACCGCCATGCACAGCGGGCCGCGGCAGCCGGAGATATCCCTTGGCCGTTAAAGCCAGCGGATGCGGCGGCGTTTATCCCCTCACCGCCGAACGCAGCTTGTAGCGATCCCCGGGATGGATCAGCCGCGCATAGCTGATCAGGTGATCGTTCGACCAAGTGCGGCGGATCATGCGCAAACAAGGGGTGACAGGGTCCATGGCCAACCATTCGGCGGTTTGCCCATCGACCAGCACAGCCTCGACCACATGCTCGATATCGGAGAGCGGGCAGGCTGCCACCAGCACTTCGTTGGGCGTATGTCGGGCGAAATCGGTTTCCAGATAGTTCGGCACCCAGCGTGGGTTCACGTACCGATCCTCTAGCTGAATCGGTACGTCATTCTCACGGTGGACCAGGATGCTGTGAAACGTCGGCGTACCCACTCGTACGCCGAGCCGCAAAGCAACTTCATCGTCCGCCTCGATCGCCTCGCAGCGCAGAACCCGATTGCTGTAAGCGTTACCGCGTCCCCGGACTTCAGCCGCGATGTTCAACACTTCATGCAGCGATGACTCGGCCTTGCGGTCGGTAACGAAGGTGCCCAGCCCCGCCTGACGAATCAAGTAGCCCTTCTGCACCAGGTCGCGGATGGCCTTGTTGGCGGTCATGCGGCTAACACCAAAATCCCGGGCCAGTTGTTCCTCTCCAGGGATCTGATGGTTGACCGGAAAATCGCCGGCGCTAATACGCTCGAGCAAATACTGTTCGATGACTCGATAACGGGGTGTAGTAGTGGCCACTCAGGCCCCCTTTGTGTCGACGCGTGATGTGCCGATGATAGCGCTCGCCCTGGCCGCGGTGCAGGACTGGCGTATCGATCGATTCAAAGCAGCACGGCGACATCGACGGGTTAGCTGCCCAGCGAGGGCAGCATCTCGGCCGGCAGCAGTGAGCTCAGCACACGCTCGGCGAGAAGAGCATCGGCCACGGCAATATCCGGGGCGAAGAAGCGGTCTTCCACGTAGTAGGGCACCTTGGCTCGTAACGCCTCGCGCGCCTGCTCCAGCAGCGGCGAGCTTTTCAACCCTTCACGAAAGTCCAAGCCCTGGCAGGCTCCGAGCCATTCGATGGCCAGTACGCCACGGGTGTTGGCGGCCATTTCCCACAGGCGCTTGCCGGCCGCAGGGGCCATGGAGACGTGATCTTCCTGGTTGGCCGAGGTCGGCAGGCTATCGACACTGTGCGGATGGGCCAGGGCCTTGTTCTCGCTGGCCAACGCCGCAGCGGTGACCTGGGCGATCATGAAACCGGAGTTGACTCCGCCATTGGCCACCAGAAACGGCGGCAGCTGCGACATGTGCTTGTCCATCATCAACGAGGTGCGCCGCTCGCTCAGTGCACCGATCTCGGCGATGGCCAGCGCTATGTTATCGGCGGCCATCGCCACCGGCTCAGCGTGGAAATTGCCACCAGAGATCACATCGCCCTCAGCAGCAAACACCAGCGGATTATCGGACACCGCGTTGGCTTCCACTGCCAACACTTCAGCGGCCTGGCGCAGCTGGGTCAGGCAGGCTCCCATGACCTGGGGCTGACAACGCAGCGAATAGGGATCCTGCACTTTGTCGCAGGCCTCATGGGAGCGTCCCACTTCGCTGCTCGCACCGAGCAGATGGCGATAGCCGGCTGCGGCATCGATCTGCCCGCGTTGACCGCGCGCGGCATGAATGCGAGCGTCAAAGGGCGCGCGCGACCCCAGAGCGGCCTCGACGGTCAATGCACCGCACACAGTCGCCGCGGCGAACAGATCTTCGGCCTCAAACAGCCCGCGCAGGGCGTACGCGGCGGACACCTGCGTGCCGTTAAGCAGGGCCAAACCCTCCTTGGCCGCCAGGGTCATAGGCTCGAGACCGGCGATCGCCAGCGCCTCGCTGGCCGGTAGCCATTTACCTTTATGGCGCGCCCGGCTTTCACCAAGCAGCACCAGAGACATATGTGCCAGGGGAGCCAGATCGCCGGAGGCGCCAACCGAGCCCTTGAGCGGGATATGCGGATATACCTCGGCATTGATCAAGGCGATCAATGCTTCGATTACCTTCAGGCGGATGCCGGAGAACCCGCGCGCCAGGCTGTTGACTTTGAGCAGCATGATCAGCCGCACCATGGCGTCATCCAGCTGCTCGCCGATCCCGGCGGCGTGCGACAGCACCAGCGAGCGCTGCAGCTTTTCAAGGTCCTCGCTGGCGATGCGGGTCGAGGCCAGCAGCCCGAAACCGGTGTTGATACCGTAGGCGGTGCGGTGCTCGGCAATGATAGCGTTGACGCAGGCGACACTGGCTTCGATGGCGACATGGGCGCTTTCGTCCAGGCGTAGCGTGAGCGGGTTCTGGTAGGCAGCACGCAGTTGGGCCAGGGTCAGCGTGCCGGGGATGAGGGTGAACAGGCTCATGCTTTGGCTCCTTGGTTCGCGCCGATCATCGGCAGGTCGAGACCCTGCTCACGTGCGCAATCGATGGCAATTTCGTAACCGGCGTCGGCGTGGCGCATCACCCCCGTCCCTGGGTCGTTGCGCAGTACCCGACCGAGCCGGGCGCAGGCTTCGGCGGTGCCGTCAGCGACGATAACCACCCCCGAATGCTGCGAATAGCCCATACCGACGCCGCCACCATGGTGCAGCGACACCCAGGTCGCGCCGCCGGCGGTATTCAGCAGGGCGTTGAGCAGCGGCCAGTCGGATACGGCATCAGAACCGTCGCGCATCGCCTCGGTTTCGCGGTTGGGGCTGGCCACCGAGCCGGAGTCGAGGTGGTCGCGACCGATCACGATCGGAGCCTTCAGCTCGCCGCTGGCGACCATGTCATTGAAGGCCTGCGCCAGGCGCGCGCGATCCTTCAGGCCGACCCAGCAGATACGGGCCGGGAGTCCCTGAAAGGCGATGCGCTCACGGGCCATGTCCAGCCAGTTATGCAAGTGGATGTCGTCCGGGATCAATTCCTTGACCTTGGCATCCGTCTTATAGATGTCTTCCGGGTCACCGGACAGCGCCACCCAGCGGAACGGACCGATGCCCTGGCAGAACAGCGGACGAATATAGGCTGGGACGAAGCCGGGGAAATCGAAGGCGTTGCTCACGCCCTCCTCCAATGCCATCTGACGGATATTGTTTCCATAGTCAAAGGTCGGCACGCCCATCTCTTGGAAAGCGAGCATGGCACGTACATGCACGGCCATGGATTGCTTGGCGGCCTTGACCACTATCGCCTCCTCGGTCTTGCCACGCGCGACGTACTCGTCCCAACTCCAGCCGGCCGGCAAGTAACCGTGGCATGGGTCGTGGGCGCTGGTCTGATCGGTGACCAGGTCCGGGCGTACGCCGCGTTTGACCAGTTCAGGAAGGATCTCGGCAGCGTTGCCGCAGAGGGCGATGGAGATGGCCTTGCCTTCGCCGGTATATCTGTCGATTCGCGCCAGGGCGTCGTCGAGATCGCTGGCCTGCTGGTCGACGTAACGGGTCTTCAAACGAAAATCGATGCGCGACTGCTGGCATTCGATATTCAACGAGCAGGCCCCGGCCAAGCTCGCGGCCAGCGGCTGCGCGCCACCCATGCCGCCGAGTCCGGCAGTCAACACCCAGCGGCCCTTTAGGCTGCCTCCGTAATGCTGGCGGCCGGCTTCGACGAAGGTTTCATAAGTACCCTGGACGATGCCCTGGCTGCCGATATATATCCACGAACCGGCTGTCATCTGGCCGTACATGGCCAAGCCCTTGGCGTCCAGCTCGTTGAAGTGCTGCCAAGTCGCCCAGTGCGGCACCAGATTGGAATTGGCGAGCAATACCCGAGGCGCGTCCTTGTGCGTCTCGAACACCCCGACCGGCTTGCCGGACTGAATCAGCAGGGTCTGGTTATCCTCCAGCCGGGTCAACACCTCGACGATCTTGTCGAAGCATTCCCAGTCGCGCACGGCACGACCGATGCCACCGTATACCACCAGCTCCTTCGGGTTCTCCGCAACGTCCGGATCGAGGTTGTTCATCAGCATGCGCAGTGGCGCTTCGGTCAGCCAGCTTTTGGCGGTCAGGCGAGCGCCACGAGCAGCTCGGACTTCGGTATCGCGGAAACGGCTCATAGCAGGCTCCTTATCATGTGTTGCGCCAAATCGGTCAGTGAAACGCAGCTGTACTGGTTGAAAGCGGCCATCGGTACATTTCGCTATTCATTCTTGAGGGCGGCCAGCGAGGCTCAGCCGGTCAGAGACAACAGATGGATCAGGCGCGCCGCGACCCGAGCGGTACGGCCGTCGATATCATGTTCGGGGTTGAGTTCGGCGAGGTCGGCCAAGCGCAACTTGCCGCTGTCGCGGACGGCCTCGAGCAAGGGTTCCAGCAGCGCCAGCGGCACGCCACGAGCAGCAGGTGCACTGACGCCCGGTGCTTCGCAAGCAGGCAGAACGTCGATATCAATGGTCAGATAGATGGCATCACAACCGGCTGCAAAGGCTTGCAGCTCGGCGCTGATGGCGGCCAGGCTCGCCTCGCGAATCTCACGATCTTCACGCACCAGCACATTCATTTCCGCGGCGCGCTGGTACAGAGCACGGGTATTGCTGGCGCGGCTGACGCCTAGACAGGCGTAGGCGAACGGCCAACCGCGCTCGGCGCACTGCTTGGCGATCTGCGCGAACGGTGTACCCGATGAGTGAGCCTGGGCTGGATCGCGCAGGTCGAAGTGCGCATCGAAGTTGATGATGCCGATCCGCGGCGCAGCGCCGGTCAGATGTTCGGCGATGCCCAGCCAGCTGCCAAAGGCCACTTCGTGTCCGCCGCCGAGCACGATCGGCAGGTGGCCGTCATCCAGCACCGCGCAGACGTTATGGCCGAGCCGCGCTTGCGCGCTTTCCAAGTCACCGTCGACGCAAACCACATCACCGGCGTCATACGCCGGCCCCTGACGATGCCAGGCGAGGTTAGCCAAGGCCTTGCGCATGGCCAGTGGCCCGCCAACCGCACCGACGCGACCATGGTTACGGCGCACGCCTTCATCGCTGGCGAAGCCAAGCAGGACCACGCCGGGCTCGCTGTTAGCAACCAACGCCTGGATGCGCTGATGCCAACGCGGACTGTCGGTTTCCGGGTCCACGCGACCTTGCCAGATCGCCATCGAACAACGGTCAGCGAGCATAAGTAATCGCTCCGTTAAAGATGCGCTGACGCAGCCGCCCAGGCTGTACCGCATAGGCGAGTTCGGCAGGTTGTTGCACATCCCATAGACACAAGTCGGCCGGAGCCCCGACCTCTATCCGCCCGAGATCGGGGCGGCCGAGGGCGCGAGCGGCCTCGGCTGTCATACCGGCCAGGGCTTCACGCGGAGTCAAACGGAACAGGGTGCAGGCCAGATTGAGGATGAGGGTCGGGAAGCAGATCGGCGCAGTGCCGGGATTGGCATCGCTGGCCAGGGCCACGGGCACGCCGTACTGACGCAGCAAGGCGATGGGCGGCAGCTGGGTTTCACGCAACGTATGAAACGCACCAGGCAACAAGGTAGCGACCATACCGGCGGTGGCCATGGCACGCACGCCGGCCTCGTCGAGAAACTCGATATGGTCGGCGGACAAACCCTGGTAACGCGCCGCGAGGACACTCGCACCTTGGTTGGATAGCTGCTCCGCATGCGCTTTGATCGGTAAGCCATGGGCCTTTGCGGCCTGGAACACCCGCTCGCATTGCGCCGGACTGAAGCCGATATGCTCGCAGAATACGTCCACCGCATCGGCCAGACCTTCGGCGGCGGCAGCCGGAATGATCTCGTTGCATACCAGCTCGATATAGCCGTCGCTGTCATCCGCAAACTCCGGCGGCAACGCATGCGCCGCGAGCAAGGTAGTGATGATCCGTACAGGCAGCAGCTCGCCGAGCTTGCGCGCCACACGCAGCATCTTCAGCTCGTCGGCAGTGGTCAGGCCATAGCCGGATTTGATCTCCAGGGTGCTTACGCCATCGGCTAGCAAGGCCTGCAAACGTGGCAGGCTCTGGGCCAGCAATTGTTCTTCGCTGGCCATTCGGGTGGCGCGCACTGTGCTGAGAATGCCGCCACCAGCCTTGGCAATTTCGGCATATCCGACACCCTCCAGGCGCTGCTCGAACTCATCGGCGCGATTGCCGGCATACACCAAATGGCTGTGGCAATCGATCAACCCTGGCGTCATCACTCCGCCACCGCTCGCCTCGACAGCACCAGCTGCGATCGCCTCATCGAACTCTTCCATCGGCGATAAATGGGCGATACGGCCCGCTTCGACCAGGACCGCCATCGGTCGCGGAAGCGTTTGCGCGCCGTCGAAGACGGTAACTGATCGCCACAGCAGGCTTTTCTCGTGAGCAATAGGCATGGCAACAGAACCTTTTGTATATACCTGTATATACATTAAGAAGCAGAACCTTCTTCGTCAAGCTTGAACAGTCAGTTGGCCCCCGTATCTTGCCGCTAGGCGATCGGACCGACAGAGTGGCGTTTGTTCGCCGCTGGCCTCGCTAGTTACATTCGCGCTGATGACCTCTTCGCTGAGGGCACACATGGCCGCGCTCGGCGCACGGTTTCGAACAGGCCGGGTCATAACCACTGTTGGAACTGATTTGAGGGTATTCAATGACTAACCAAGAACAGCTGGCGCTGCTTGAGGAGCTCCTGCTTGCGCGCGGCCCCGCAGGCCAGGAGGAAGAAGTCAGGGAAATCTGTCAGCGTGAACTGGAAAAATGCTGCGATGAGGTCTGGCAGGATCCGGCGAACAACCTCATCGGCCGAATCAGCGCGACCGGGGTTCCGCGCGAGGAAGCGGAGCGTCTCTCAATGCGGGTCATGGCGCACCAGGACGAGATCGCCATGGCGGTCAAGCGCATAGACGATGACGGCCGTTTGCGGGTCGTAGCGCTGGGCGGGGCGTTTCCCGTCAACTTTGGCATGTGTCCGGTGGACATTCTCGGGGAATCACAGACGGTTCCCGGAGCGCTCTCCTTTGGAACAATGCACGGAACGAGTGAATCGAGCCAATCGATGCATGTGCTCAAGGGTGACGTGCAATGGAACGACGTTCACGTGATCTCCCGCTACAGCAAGGCGGAACTCGGAGAGCTGGGCGTTCGCCCTGGCACGCGAGTGGTTCTAAGCCGGCATTGGCGCAAGCCGTTCCTGATACGCGACTGCGTTTCCGCCCACTTCCTCGATGACCGAGCACCCGTCGTCGCCGCCCTCGTAGCGGCCAAACGCCTGGCAGAGCGGCGGCATGAGCTGCGCGGCGATGTGCTGATTGTCCTGACGACCAATGAAGAAGAGACCAACTCGGGCGCGCAGTACGCGGCCCGGACCTTGCCGGGCTGGTCGTGCATCGCGCTCGAAGTGGGGCCCATAGCCGCCGAATACGATACGCGCCTGGCTCTGGACCCCATCGTGCTGACAGGAGATGAGAAGGGTTACTACTCCAAGCAGGTATCGGATGGGCTGCTAAAAGCCGCCGCACGCTGCGGTTATCGTCCGCAGCCGGCATTGATGCCCGGGTTCGCCTCGGATGCAAGCGCCGTGCTCGGCTCCGGGTCCTCCCCTCGCGCCGGTTGCCTGGCGATCCCGACCGAGAACACGCACGGCTACGAGGTCATCATGCAAGAGGCAATGGACGCCTGCGCCAA
This sequence comes from Pseudomonas sp. Q2-TVG4-2, assembly GCF_013620795.1. Classification (GTDB taxonomy): domain Bacteria; phylum Pseudomonadota; class Gammaproteobacteria; order Pseudomonadales; family Pseudomonadaceae; genus Stutzerimonas. Next base: position 20,889 of record NZ_LGLW01000001.1, read on the forward strand.
GACGCTGGTCGAGTATCTGGTTTCACCCGAGCAGCACCAGTAAAGCTACGGCCAGTCATAGATCTCGCCAAGCCCCGCCGACGTACCGGTGCGAGCATTTCGGCTCCTGCGAGTCGAAGCCCACGCACGTCGCTACGAAACGTACGGGAACGTTTTCCGCCCCGGGCCAGTCACCTAAAGACAACAGGATCCGCCCGCTGCCTCCCACCCAGGCGAAAGGGAAAAGGACCGAAGTCACCGCCGGACCCTGCCGGCACCAGGCCAGGACGCCGAACGTACCCATCCGATAACAACGACGGAGGCCTGATGACCGACTGCACGATCCACTTCGATGGCAAAGCCCTGACCGGGGAAGCCGACACACCACTGGTTGACTTTCTGGCCAGCCATGACATTGATCTACCGCACGTTTGTTATCACCGCGCGCTGGGCTCGCCGCAAACCTGCGACGTGTGCTGGGTACAGGTGGATGGCGAGTTGGTGCGCGGCTGCACGCTCAGGGCCCGCGACGGACTGGAGATCACCAGCCAGATCGCCGAGGCCAGAGCCGCGCGCGAAGAAGGTATGGATCGGCTGGTGGCCAAGCACGAGCTGTATTGCACCTTATGCGAGCACAACACCGGCGACTGCACGCTGCACAACACCTATGCGCAAATGGACATGCCCATCCAGCGCTACGAATTCAAACGCAAGCCCTACGAGAAAGACCATTCCAACCCGTTCTACACCTACGATCCGGATCAATGCATCCTGTGTGGCCGCTGCGTCGAGGCGTGTCAGAACGTCGAGGTCAACGAGACGTTAACGATTGACTTCAACATGGAGCATCCGCGCGTGCTCTGGGATGGTGGCAAGCCGATCGACGATTCCAGCTGCGTAAGCTGCGGCCACTGCGTCACCGTCTGCCCATGCAACGCGTTGCTGGAAAAGACCATGCAACCCGACGCAGGTCCTTTCACGGCACTGCCGCAGGACATCAAGCGGCCCATGATCGACATGGTCAAAAAGCTCGAGGAGACCATCGGCGCGCGGCCGATCACCGCCATATCGAAAATGGACCTGCACTGGCGCCAGCCTGAGATCAAGCGCACCAAGACCGTGTGCACCTATTGCGGAGTCGGCTGCTCCTTCGAAATGTGGACCCGCGGCCGGCACATCCTCAAGGTACAGCCCGTGGTCGACGCACCGGCCAACGGGATCTCCACGTGTATCAAGGGCAAGTTCGCCTGGGACTTCGTCAACGACCCAAAACGCCTGACCACTCCACTGATCCGTGAAAACGGTAAGTTCCGCGAGGCCAGTTGGGACGAGGCACTGAACCTGGTCGCGCATCGCCTGCTGCAGATTCGCGACATCCATGGCCCGGACGCCATCGGCTTTATCGGTTCGAGCAAGGCGAGCAACGAGGAGGCCTATCTGACGCAGAAGATTGCCCGCGCGATCATCGGTACCAATAGCGTCGATAACTCCTCGCGCTACTGTCAGAACCCGGCCACCAAGGGCCTGTTCCGCACGGTCGGCTACGGGGGCGATTCGGGCACCATCGAGGACATGGAAAAGGCCGAGCTGATCGTCATCGTCGGCAGCAATCTGGCTGAAAACCACCCGGTAATCGCTTCCAAGCTCAAGGCGCAGAAAAAGCACCGTGGACAGAAGTGGGTGGTATTCGACCCACGCAAGCACGAGATGGCCGAGCGCGCCGACATCCATCTGCGGCCCAACTCCAGCACCGACATGGTTTGGGCCTCGGCGCTGTCGCGCTATATGTTCGAGCACGGTTACGCGGACCAGGCGTTCCTCAACGCCCGGGTCAATCAGGTCGAAGAATATAAGAAGTCGGTCGAGCCCTTCACCATGGACTTCGCCGCCGAGGTCACCGGCATCGCCAAGGACAAGCTGATCGAGGCCGCCGAAATGATCGGCCAAGCCAAGTCGGTCTGCCTCCTCTGGGCCATGGGCATCACGCAGCACAGCCACGGCTCGGATACCAGCACGGCGCTTTCGAATCTCTTGCTGGTCACCGGCAACTACGGCCGTCCCGGCACCGGCGGCTACCCCATGCGCGGCCACAACAACGTGCAGGGTGCCAGTGACTTCGGTTGTCTGAAGAACATGTACCCGGGTTACGAGAAGGTCACCGAGGAAAAGAACCGCGACAAGTGGGCCGAGGCCTGGGGCGTGCCGAAGGATCGTCTGCCGCTGGAAAAGGGCAACGACAACTTCACCATGGTCCAAGGCGCCGACGAGGGCTCCGTCAAAGCGATGTACATCATCGGCGAGGAGACCGCCTTCTCCGACGCCAATAGCAAGAACGTGCACAGCGGTTTTGAAAGCCTTGATTTCATGGTCGTGCAGGATATCTTCATGAGCCGCACCGCCGAGTTCGCCGACGTCGTGCTGCCGGCCGCACCCTCGGTCGAAAAGGACGGCACCTTCACCAATACCGAACGGCGTATCCAGCGCTTCTACCAAGTGCTGCCGCCGCTGGGGAACAGCCGGCCGGACTGGCTGATTCTCACCGACCTCGCCGCCAGAATGGGCCACGATTGGGGCTACACCCACCCGAGCCAAATCATGGACGAGGTAGCCGGCATCGCCACCATGTTCCAAGGCGTCAGCTATGAACGGCTGGAGGGCTGGCAGTCGCTGTTCTGGCCGATGCAAACCGATGGCACCACCACGCCGCTGCTCTATACCGAGCGCTTCCACACCGACGACGGCAAGGCCGTACTCTTCCCGCTGGAATGGAAACAACCGGCGGAAGCCGCCGACAGCGAATACGACATCATGCTCGACAACGGCCGCATGCTTGAGCAGTTCCAAGGCACCAACCAGACCGGCCGCGGCCCACGCATCTGGTCGCAGGCGCCGAACTGGTTCGTCGAAGTGAGCCCGGAGCTGGCTGCCGAACGCGGAATCGAGGACGGCACTTGGGTGACGATCACCTCGCGTCGCGACTCGGTGGAGGTGCGTGCCACCGTGACCGACCGGGTCGCTGGGAAAACCTTGTTCATGCCGATTCACCAGGGCAAACCGGGCCTCAACCTACTCACCGGCGAGCATCACGACCCCGACGTAAACACCCCGGCTTACAAGGAGATCGCGGTCAAGCTCGAGGTTTTGCCGAAGAAGGGCGAGCCGCCGCTGCCGCCGAACAACTTCCGCCATGCCAAGCGCACGCCGACCGATGGTGTGCCTGTTGAGGTGAAGTGGTACCGCGACGATTACATCGCGCCGCCCGCCCAAGCCCCGCATCCGGAGAGATTCTGATGGCCCAACGATTGAACTACGAGGTCAAGCCGACCCCGATTGGCCCCAGCGCCCAGGAAGAACTCGACACCCTGCTGGAAACCCTGCATCAGCGCGGCGTGCTGCGCTTGGCGAACGACCTGGCCGGCTCACACGATCGCCTGCTCAAGGTATTGATCGACGGGGTGAGCAAGGAAGGCTCACTCAACGCCATTCAAAACTTGTCGATCCTCGGCATGGCGCTGTCGCGGATCGAGCCGGCGCAATTCTACAAGATGGTGTTTGCCTTTCAGTCGGCCTTTGGTGCCGTCGGGCGATACAAGCCGGATGAGAAGCACGACGAAGCGCCCGGCGTAACCGGCGCCTACAAGATGTTGCATGACGACGAGCTATGGGCCGCACTGATGCCGATCATCGAGGGGCTCAAGACGTTCGCCAGCGGACTGGACAAGGAGGTCGACAAGCCGATCACCGAATTCAGCGGCAAGCAAACGGAGCAGTGAAGCACGCCGCTGTGAGCGCTCAGGCTTCGTTCCGTTCGCGCCTAGCTCTATTGCAAAGGCACCGGCGCGCAGAAATGGCCAGCAGGTCGAGGGTCGACCATCATGGCTTGATCACGACCCAAGCCCGGCGGAAACCAGGGTGAACAGCACGACCCCCGGTGAAGGCCAGCACGGAGCTGCGGTTGTCCTCGGCGCTTTCATGGGCCTGATCCCATCGTGGGTGATGTAGTACTGCAGATCTATCGTATCGGTGGCCTGAGCGATGGCTTCGGCGCGGGCACTGAAGGCTTCCTGACCGGACAGCAGTAACCGAAAGCCCGACTGGCCCGGCACGGCGGCCTGGACCAGGGTCTTGATTCGTCGCTTCAAAGCCTGGCCATGCGCATCAGCACCGACAGGCATGCAACAGCATCAGACGGGCGATTACCACGCGGCGCCGCGGCACGACCAGCACGACAGCGCTCAGGCGCCCTGCCCCCAGTTCATTTCCAACCCGCCGTCGATGACGAAGTCCTGCCCGGTGACGTAATCCGATTCGGGGCTGACCAGATAGAGCGCCAGCTCCGCTACTTCCTCAGGCTTGCCGGGGCGGTGCCAGGGAATGTGCGGCATTTCCTGCTCGCGCTTCTCCGGATCGTCGACGCGTTCCATGGTCATCGGCGTACGAATCAGGCCGGGAGCTATGGCGTTGACGTTGATTTTCATCGGTGCCAGCTCCATGGCCAGACTGCGGGTCATCAGCAGTAGTCCGCCCTTGGCGGCGCCATAGGCGACGTTCTTCGGACTGGGAATGGCGTCATGTACAGACGTGATGTTAAGCAGCTTGCCGCCGCCACCTTCGTTTTGGCGGCGGGTGACAAACTCGCGTGCGCAGAGGAACGGTCCGTAGAGATCGGTCTTTAACACCTGGTCGAACTCATCAAGGGTCAGCTCGGTGAAGGCCTTGCTTTTGCCCGTACCGGCATTGTTGACGAGGATGTGCGGTACGCCCAGCTGCCTGTCTACCGCGTCGAACAGAGCCTTGACGCTCGCCTCATCGGTGACGTCGAGCTGGCAAATGATGCTGCGTCTACCGGCTTCACGCACCTGTTCGGCGGTGGCTTGCGCGCCCTTTCCGTCGGTATGCCAAGTCACCGCCACATCCGCCCCTTCGCGAGCGAACGCGGCAGCCATAGCCTGCCCCATGCCTGAATCGGAACCGGTGATGACGGCGATCTTGCCGCTGAGCTTGCCCATATGAAACCTCCTGGGAGAATGGAATGATCCGGCTGTGCTTGGCCGGGCTAGGCAGGTATAGGGTTGGGACCGGCTGTAGTCGCGGGCGACGCCGCCCTTCCATCACTGGGAAGCGACAACCGCCGGACGGCATCCAGACAAGGACGTTCGGCGGTGCAGGTGCCGCCCGCACCGTTAAGTCAGCCGGTCGGTTTTAGCCGATTGGTAGCCACTTCTTGCCCCGCCCGGCACACCGGGCGGGGATCGTTGGCCTTGTCCCGCTGTCGTGTTTGGCCGGGCGCCGCGCGGTCAGGACAAGGATCGGTTCACGCTGGTGTGGGTGCGTTCTCATGCATCAGCCCCTGCGACTTGGCCGCCTGCCAGAACGCATCCGGTACACGCGCCGCAACCATGGAGGCCACATTCTCGCGAACCTGTTCGGGGCTGCTCGCCCCGGGAATTACCGCCGCGACTACTTCCGGTGCGTTGCAGAACTGCAGGGCCGCGGTGCGCAGATCGACGCCATGTTCCTGGGCCAATGCCCGATAGCGCTCGCGCTTCTCGGCGATGTCCTCCGGCGCGCCACGGTTGTAGTTGTAGTACTCGCCCCCGGCCAGGTAACCGGAATTGAGCGGCGCGCCCAGCACCAGCGAGACGTTGCGCTGTTTGCAGGCTGGAAAGGCGCGGGTCAGGGCATCCCCATGCTTCAGTAATGAATATTGAGTGGCTAGCAGGCTGATATCAGGGTCGGAGACTTCCAATGTTTTGAGCAGCGGTTCGAGCGTATTGACACCCAGGCCCCAGCCTTTTATCAGCCCTTCTTCGCGCATCTTCACCAGCTCGGGCATGGCGCCCTTGCGCGCGACTTCGAAGCGTTCGCGCCATTGCTCGCCCATGTGATCAGGCGACAGATCGTGAATGAACACCATATCCAATCGCGGCACACCCAGGCGCTGCAAGCTGTCCTCGATCGACCGGCGTGTCGCCGAAGCGGAGAAATCCCATTCCGGGCGGAAGTTATCGATACCCTGCCAGCCCGGATGATCGTAGCCGGGGTCAGGTTCGAGCAGCCGGCCGGTCTTCGAAGACAGCACAAAGCTGTCGCGCTCGCGGGGGTAAAGCAGCTGGCCGACCCGCCGTTCGCTGAGGCCCAGCCCGTACCACGGCGAGGTGTCGTAATAGCGAATCCCCTGCTCCCAGGCGGCGTTGAGAATGGCCCGGGCCTGCTCTTCGGTGATCTGCCGGCGCATGTCGCCCAGGGCAATGGCACTGCCGAGGCCGAAGCGCTGCTCGGGCCTGTAACGCGGGTGATTGCCTTCGTTACGTGGCAGCGCCTCGGGGGAGCGGCTAGCTGACTGGGTATTGCTCGCCTGGGCCAGCATCCGCGGTGCGCCCAGCGCTAATGCACTGCTGGCTGCGAGCGTGGAGAGAAAGGAACGTCGTTGCATGCAGCCTCCAAATGTCCGGCGGGCCTGGCCAGGCCCGCGAATTGAGGTGGCGTTCGGGTCAGCCCACTGCAGCGTGGCGAGGCCGTGCTGATTGCAGCGGCGCGCCGCCAGCGGGTTGCATGGACCGCGCAGCCGTTGCCGGAAACGGCTGCCAGACAAATATAAAGAAGGGACTGCCGACCCGACGTGGCATTCCCGCGATTGGACGGGCGGTCACGTATACGCCCATCGGCTATACAGAAGTCGCGTGGAACAGCACCCCGGCATGCCCGGTCTGCTGATTACCAGCCGCGTTACTGTGGAAGGACCGCCATGGCCGCATCGGCCCGAGAGCGTTTGCAACAGTTCGCCCGCCAGCAGGCCATCGCCCCTCGCGAGGACATCACCGCCGCGTTGCGCGAAGCCGCCGAGCCGCTGCCCGAGGTCGACAGCGAGGCCTTCGGCGCGCTGTTCGACCGCTTCGGCCAGGCCCGTGTGGTGCTGATCGGTGAGGCCAGCCACGGCACCCATGAGTTCTACCGGGCGCGTGCGGCGATCACCCGGCGGCTGATAGAGCATCACGGCTTTACCATCGTCGCCGCTGAGGCCGACTGGCCGGACGCCGGTCAGATCGATCGCCGCGTGCGTGGCCTGGGTCCCTCAGCCTGGCGCGAACGGGCCTTCGAGCGTTTCCCGACCTGGATGTGGCGCAACGCCGAGGTCGCCGAGTTCGCCGAATGGCTGCATCGCTACAACCAGGCGCTGCCGATGGCCCGGCGCGTCGAATTTCGTGGGCTGGACGTCTACAGCCTGCGCCATTCGATCGACGAAGTGCTGCGCTATCTCGAGGGCACCGATCCGCAGCTGGCCGACGAGGCCCGGGAACGCTACGCCTGTTTTTCGCCCTGGCAGGACGAGCCTGCGATGTACGGCCATCTGGTCGAACGCGACGGCAAAACCTCCTGCGAGGACGCCGTGACCAAGCAGCTCGAACAGCTGCTCGGGGAACGTCTGGCGCGCTTTGCCGAGGACGACGAAGCCTTCTTCAATGCATCGCAGAACGCGCGCGTCATCCGCAGCGCCGAGCAGTACTACCGCGCCATCTACCGTGGCCGTGCGGAATCCTGGAATCTGCGTGACCGGCATATGTTCAATACCCTGCAAGCGCTGTTCAAGCACCGCGGCCAAGCTGCAAAGACGGTGGTCTGGGCGCACAACTCGCACATCGGCGATGCCCGCGCGACCGGGATGGGCTGGGGCGGTCGCTTCAATCTTGGCGAGCTGTGCCGGATAGGCTTCGGTAACGCGGCCGTGCTGCTCGGCATGGGCACCGACCGCGGCCAGGTCGCCGCCGCTGACCACTGGAACGGCGAAATGCACGTCAAGGATGTGCTGCCTTCGCGCGCCGACAGCTGGGAGGGGCAGTTTCTGCGTGCGGGCATCCCGGCCTCACTGACCGACTGGCGCGGGCCAAAGCGACAGGCGCTGCGTGAGCTGCTCGCCGAACCCCTGCTAGCGCGCGCCATAGGGGTGATCTACCGGCCGCAGACAGAGCGCCAGAGTCATTACTCGCAGGCAGTTCTCTCTGAGCAGTTCGACGCCTACCTGTGGTTCGAGCAGACCCGAGCCGTCACGCCCCTACCCGGCCGTCCCGCTATCGATGGCGAGGACGATACCTTTCCCTTTGGGGTTTGACTGCCATACCCGCTGCAGGCCTGGCTGCGCTGACATAACCGCTCAGGGCCTCGGCACATCGGCCTGGCTGGCTGATTCTTGCTCGACTTTCTCCTGTGCACGAGCGCGATCATCGTCATCAAGCTCCAGGCTGTACTGCTCGCTCGCGTGTCGGCGGTCGTACTGCAATTCGATGAACATCGGAAAGTGATCCGAACCAATGCTTGGCAGGCGCTCGATGCGCGCCACACGAAAGTGGGCGCTATGGAAGAAGTGATCCAGCGGCCAGCGTAGAAAGCGATAATTCGCGTGGAACGTGTTGAACATGCCGCGACCGATGCGCGGATCGAGCAGGCCGCTGATCTTGCGAAACAATCGGGTGGTCGGCGACCAGGCAACATCGTTGAGATCGCCAGTGACGATAACCGGGCCCTCGGCCTGCTTGACGCTACGCCCAACAATCAGCAGCTCGACGTCGCGCTCGGTGGATTCGTCATTTTCCGTCGGACTCGGCGGCGCCGGGTGAAGAAAATGCATGCGCACCGACAATTCCTCATCGACCCGCAACCGGGCGTGCATCGACGGGATATTGTCCTGCACCAGAAAGCTCAACCGTTGATGCTCCAGTGGCAGCCGCGAGAACACGTGCATGCCGTAGAGGTTGTCGAGCGGGCATCGGATGCAGTGTGGGTACTGGGTGCTGAGCACCTGCAGTTGCTCGTCCCACCACTGGTCGGTCTCGAGCGTCACCAGCACGTCCGGACGGTACTGGCGGACCAGCTCGATAAGGCGATCGGCATGGCGGTTCGGCGTCAGCACATTGGAGGAAAGAATGCGGATCCGCGGCCCATCACCGTTCGGGTCGGCCCAATCGGCCTCGCAGCGCGCCAGACGCGTGTAGGGCCGGATCCACCACCACTGGTAAGCCAGGCAGCCAAGCGTTAACGGCGGCAGCAACAGGTTCCAACAGTTCGAAAAATCCAGCAGCAGGATCTGGACCAGCAGCAGGATCAGCAACAGCGCGCCCACCTGCAGCTTGGGAAAGTCCCAGCCACGCACCCACCAGCTCGGGTGGCTCCAGTATTGGATGAGCGTGATCGCGACAAGTACCGCAGTCACCCCAATAAGGATGCCTTCGGTCATGGTGCTTCCTTCACATATTCGGTCGAATCCATAGCTAGTTCGGATCGAACCGCAGGCCGATTGTTCCACCGCGCTGGCAGCGGCCGGCTGATTCACCCATCGCCTTAAGCAGACGGAGCATCCCGCATCGGCGTTCTCCCTCGTCGGGGCAATGGCAAATCGAGGGAAAACGCGGGCATCAGCAATCCTTGAGTCATGCAGACCCAGCAGGGCGAAGGCAGCGACAGGACGCGAAGCGTTCAGGGCGCCCGATCGAAAAAGGTACCCAGTCCGCACCGCTGCGCCTGGTGACGGTGTAGCCCTTCCCTGCCGGTGAGTGCGCCACCGGTTAGGAGTGCTCGCAGCGGTGCAGGCAAAAGCCTGCCCTCGGCCGACCCTCCCGCCTAATGGTCGGAACCCGGCCGAGCAGGGTCGTTCTACTGCAGACGGATTCAGCCAATGAGGACCTACCCATGCCCGCGCTCTCCGCCACCCCCGATTGCTGCTGGAACGCTAATGCGCAACGCAGCGACTTTCCCCGGCTGACCGGGCACGCCGAATGCGACGTCGTAGTGGTCGGCGCCGGCATCGTCGGGCTGAGCGCCGCCATGGCTCTGTGCGAAGCCGGCAAATCCGTCATGGTGCTGGAGGCACGCGAAATAGGCAGGCAGGTCACCGGGCGTTCTACGGCAAAAATCACGACCCAGCATGCACTCATCTACCGGCACCTGATAGACACGTTCGGCCAGGAGCTGGCGCAATGCTATGCCGATGCCAATCGTGAAGCCGTGCAGCGGATTCGTGATTGGGTCGAAACCCACCAGATCGATTGCGACTATCAGCGTAAGTCCGCTTTTGCCTACGCCTGCTCTACCCAATGGCGGGCGGCCATCGAGCAGGAAGCCGAGGCAGCACGCTGTCTGGGCTTCGCCGCGCGGGTACTGGAGCATGCGCCGCTACCCTTCGAGACCGCCTGCGCCTTGGAATTTCCGGACCAGGCGCAATTCAACCCGACCAGCTACCTGGTGGGGCTGGCCGGGGCGGTACAGGCGCGCGGTGGACGCATCCACCAGCAGACCCGCGCGCAGAGCTTCGAGCACAATGATCGCTGGCAGGTCGGCTTCGAGGGTGGAAGCGTCGATGCCGACCATGTGATTCTTGCCACGCACATGCCGGTCCAGACGCCGGTCGATCTCGTCAGCCCTACCCAGCCGCGCTGCCACGTAGCGATGGCGTTCCGCCCGCAAGAGAACGCGCACCTTGAGGGGATGTTCATCGGGGTCGAAGAGCCCACCCATTCGATACGTATGGGTCGCGATGTTGAAGGCCCGCTGCTGGTTGTGCTCGGCCCGCGTTTCAACACCGGCCAGGACGGCGACGTAGCGCGACGCTTCGTTGATTTGGAACAGTGGGCCCAGAGCAATCTGCCGGTCGGCAAAGCGGTGTGGCGCTGGTGCAACGAGGATTACGACACCGCTGATCGCATGGCCTACGTCGGCGAGCCGGATCCGGAGCAAACACCCGGACTCTTCGTCGCCACCGGCTTCAACGCCTGGGGGATCAGCAACGGCACCGCCGCCGGATTGGGCATCGCTCGCCAGATTATTACCGGTCGCCGGCCATGGAAGGACCTCTTCGACCCCAAACGACCGGCCCCAGACGACTACAACCAGAGCGGAGACAGTCAGTCCCTGGTAGAAGGAATGGAAACCATCGGTCGTGGCGAGGGCGGCGTTATCACCCGTGGCGATGAGAAAATCGCGGTCTGGCGAGACGACTCCGGCATGCTGCACGGTGTCGCCGCGGCCTGCACACACATGGGCTGCGCCGTGACCTGGAACAACGCCGACCGCACCTGGGACTGCCCGTGCCACGGTTCGATATTCGAGGCTAATGGCGACGTCATCCATGGCCCGGCTCATCAGCCGCTGGCAGCCAAGCCGCTTTGATCGCTGATAGCCCATTCGGATCAGTGGCTATCGCCCAGGGCTCCTCCAGCTTTCGCCGACGCTACGGCAGTTTGGCAGCCGCAACGCCGATTGCAACGTTCGCATCGACATGCCAACTGGCGGTCGTGAAGCCTCGCTGCACGTGCGTTTTCGCGGTTTGCGACGGCGTAAATCGCCTTCAATGATCTCAATGCCGCGATGGACATCGAAGCGAACCGGCAACCAACGCAGAAACCATCGACGCCATAAGCAACACCGTTACGATGCCCTGTAGTTATTAAACGTCCATTCAATAGTGTTTATTCAAAGGAAGCACATTTAGCCTTTGAGCTTGGCTAAATAAAACAAGCATAGCCTATAGCTCAACCGAGACGGCAAGTGAACTTATGCTTCGCTTGCTCTCTCTACAGATTATCGTCTTTAAACGATCATCAGGGGTCTCGGATGTCTTCTAAAACAGATGAACTCAGCAGCCGAAACTACCCCATTCAGGAAGACATGGTGCTGCAGTCAAGGATATGGAAAACAGAGCGGATCGGTTGGGCTATATTGATCGGAATGATACTAGTCACCTTTACGGGTTTATTCAGCACCGGACCATTAAGCACAGTCGTCGCGCAAACTGCGGCAGGAGATATGCAGGTTCAATACCAGCGTTTTGAACGGCACGGTGCATCCACGGAAATAAAGATCAATGCCCGGGCCGGTCAGGACGGGCAAGTCTGGCTGACGCTAGATGGCGACATACTTGAAAGTTTCATGGTTGAAAACATACAACCCGAACCGGTCAGCTCAGAAAGCTTCGGTCGCGGGCTCCGACTGAGATTCCAACCAGACCCTGAGGGCCGGGCCACGGCTTATTTCAGTTTGCGGCCGAGCGGACTGGGTTTAACCAAAAGCGTGGCACACGCGAATGGTCAGCATATTGAATTAACTCAGTTCATCTACCCATAAAGGTGCAGCCATGGACTCCGTACTCCGCGCCGCCGCAATTTATCTTATAGTTCTGATTGTTTTTCGGATAGCGGGTAGAAGAACGCTCTCGGACCTGACTACCTTTGATTTTGTACTTCTTCTTATCATTGGTGAAGCAACACAACAGGCGCTGCTAGGTGATGATTTCTCGGTCATTAATGCAGCCCTCGTTATCGTATCGCTGGTAGGGTTTGACATCGCATTGTCTTTAACTAAACAAAAGTCACTATGGTTCGCCAAAATCCTTGATGGCGAGCCGATTATAATTGTCGAACATGGCCAATTGCTGGGTCATAGAGCAAAAAAAGCCCGTATCGATGAAAGCGATATTCTAGAAGCTGCCCGGCATTCGCAGGGCCTGGAGCGGCTTGACCAAATCAAGTTCGCCATTCTTGAAAAAGACGGGAAGATTTCAGTCATTCCAAATGGGTGATTCCTTTCTGGGGCACCCAGGTCCAAATCCCGTATTAGCCAGCCCCGACCACCAATTGCAATTGCGCCTTCAGCTCTAACATTGCCGCCGCCGCTTTGCTTTCGCGTAATCCAGATCATCCGAACGAACAACCGGTGTAGAAGATATCTACGACGTTTAGGTGCGCTTCTCCGGCAAGACGCTCAATTACTGCGCCTCGGATTTGATGAAATCGACGAAGGCCCTGAGCGGTGATGGCATATGGCGGCGCCCGTGGTAGTACAAATAGGGCCCGTCGAAGGATTGCCACCACTGTTGGAGGATAGGAATCAAGCGACCGTCCTCGAGCGGCTCGCGGAGAAAGTCCTCGAATACATAGACGATGCCAAGCCCCTTGATGGCGGAGCTGATCCTAAGGTCATGTGAGGACGTCACTAGCTGTCCCCGCGGTGGAACCCGCAGGATTCGACCGTCTTTCTCGAATTCGAAGACCCCTATCTTGCCGTTCTCGAAACGATGACCGATCAGCTGGTGGTCGGTCAGCTGCGCGGGGTGCTGGGGCGTACCGCGAGCCTTCAAGTAAATTGGCGCAGCCGCAGCCACGAAGCGCTGTCGCCTTGGCCCGATGGGAACGGCAATCATGTCCTTGGCCAGACTTTCCTCGTAACGCACGCCCGCGTCATAACCGGCTCCGATGACATCAATGAAAGTGTTCTCCATGACCACCTCGACGTTGACGCCAGGATAGAGCGTGAGGAAGCGGCTCAGCAGATCCGGTAGAACGTAGCGTGCCACCGGTACGGGCACGTTCAGCTTCAACGTACCAACCGGCCGTTGGGCTTCATCATCCAGATCGTTGAACGCGGCACTGATTTCCTCGAGCGCCGGGCGCAAACGTTCGAGCAAACGCGTCCCAGCACTCGTTGGCGTGACGCTGCGGGTGGTGCGATTGAGCAGGCGCAAGCCCACATCGCGTTCCAGGCGGCGCATGCAATCGCTCAGCGAAGACGCCGACATGCCGCGTTTCTGCGCAGCGGAACGAAAGCCTCCCGCCTCGACCACCGCGGCGAAGAGCGCGACATCACTTAAATTGGGTTGGCGCATCGGGTTTCCTCTTGGGCACGCCCAAACTGTACGACTCGCCGTACAGCCCGTCCACATGTACCCCGATTATCATGCCGCTATCGGACGGTGATACTCCTCGCGTCGACCACTCGCTCAGCCAGAGCCATGGTCATTCCCGTTGAACGACGAATGAGGAAGCAATCATGTGGAGCAGAACAACCAAGCCGGAACCGAGTGATATCGACCACGCCCGCCGCCTTATTAAAATAACCCGGACCCTGTTCGCCGGTGTTGCGCTGGCAGTCGCTATCACAACCGAAGCCGCCAACCGCGTGCCGCCGAAGCCGGACTGGACGGTCAATGACATGCCATCGCAGGAAGGCCGTATCGTCCTGATTACCGGCGGCACCAGCGGCATGGGTTACGAAGACGCCCTCGCCCTCTCCCGCGCCGGTGCGGAGGTCATCATCGCGGCCCGCAACGCCGAGCGAGGACAGCAGACGATCGAGCGGATACGCCAACTAGTACCGGATGCGAACGTGCAATTCGAAGCGGTGGATCTGGCCAACCTGACCTCGGTACGCAACCTGGCTACGCGCCTCAACGAGCGCCTGGCGCGACTCGATGTGCTGATCAACAACGCGGCCATCATGGCGCCGCCGCAACGCAGCACCTCCGCCGATGGCTTCGAGTTGCAGCTGGCGACCAACTATCTCGGGCCCTTCGCGCTGACCGGCCTGCTGATGCCGCTGCTACGCGAGAGCGACGATGGTCGCGTAGTAAGCCTGTCGAGCATCGCTGCCAGCCGCGGCAAGATAAACTTCACCGACCTGCAGGCCGAACGGGAATACAACCCCTACGCCACTTATGCACAATCCAAGCTGGCCGTACTTAACTGGGCATTCGAGCTGCAACGGCGCAGCGATGCGTCTGGCTGGGGCGTCCGCAGTATCGCGGCGCACCCGGGCGTTGCCGTTACCGAACTGGTCGAACGGGGCCCGGGGCTGGACAGCCAGTTTGGCGTGAAGTGGGCACAAGATCGGGACGAGTACCACTCCGCCGCGCAAGGTGCACTCTCCACGCTGTATGCCGCGACCGCGCCGGAGGCGGTGGGTGGCGCCTATTACGGACCAATCGGCGAGGAAGAGAAGCGCGGCCCGCTGGGCATTGCCCAAACGCCTGAGGCCGCCACGACGCGTGCAGACGCCGGCGAGCTATGGCAACTGTCGGAACGCCTCACTGGCGTGGCCTACCCCTGAACACGCGCACGAATCGTTTTCCCCGTCCCGCCGCCCTTCGCCTTGCAGGAGCAGCTCCATGAGCACGGTATCCGTTTCACATCGCCTAAGCGTCGCAATCAATGCCGAAGACCATGAACTGCACGCTGCACTGTCTGGTTTTCTATTATTTTTCTGCCTGTTCGCTGGGTACTTCATGCTGCGCCCCATCCGTGAGTCGATGGGCGTCGCGGCGGGCGTTGACAACCTGCAATGGCTGTTCACCGCCACCTTTGTCGCCATGCTCATCGCGGTACCGCTGTTCGCCTGGCTCAGTTCTCGAGTGCCGCGCCTGCATTTCATCGACTGGGTGTTCGGTTTCTTCTGCGTGAACCTGCTGGTATTCAGCGTTCTGTTCCAGCATCACGGGGACAACCCCTGGATGGCCCGGGTCTTCTTTGTCTGGATATCGGTCTACAACCTGTTCGTCGTGTCAGTCGCTTGGAGCCTCATGGCGGACGTGTTCGATGCGCGCCAGGCCAAACGCCTGTTCGCCTTCATCGCCGCCGGGGCAAGCGTTGGCGGGCTGGTGGGACCGGCGCTCAGCGCTCTCTTGGTTGGCAGCCTGGGCGAAGCGGGCCTCATGCTGCTCGCCAGCCTGCTACTCGGCGCAGCGCTCGCACTCAAATTTTTATTGATGCGCTGGCGTGAGGTAGGCGGAGCCGGTCGCCCTGATGCGGCGCCAGCCGAAAGCACGCGCAAGCCGCTACCCGGCAACCCTTTTAGCGGCATGACGCGGATTTTGCAGTCACCCTATCTGATGGGTATCGCCGGTTTCGTCGTACTGCTGGCGACCGCCAATACGTTCCTCTATTTCGAGCAAGCGCGCCTGGTGGCCGAGCTGTTTCCGGACCGCAACGCACAGATCCGCGTGTTCGGCACCATAGATCTGATCGTCCAGGCCGGCGCCTTGCTGTCGCAAGTATTCATCGCGGGGCGCGTCGCGCAGAAGCTGGGCGTGCGCATGCTGCTGATGATCGTGCCCTTGATCGTGAGCATCGGTTTTCTCGGACTTGCCCTGGCGCCAAGCTTCGCCATGCTCGCAGCCTTGATGATCGTGCGACGTATCGGTGAGTACGCCTTCGTCAGACCGGGCCGGGAAATGCTCTTCGCGCCGCTCGATGCCGAAAGCAAGTACAAGGCCAAGAACTTCATCGATACCGTCGTCTATCGCGCCGGCGATGCAATGAGCGGCTGGGGCAAGAGCGCGCTGGACATGCTGGGCCAGGGCACGGGACTCGTGGCGGTGGTCGGCGCCATCTGCGCCATGCTGTGGGGTTATCTCGGGTGGCGTCTCGGCAATCAGGCAGACAAGCAGGCGCAGCCAATGACTGTCGATTGATGCGTGGTTGTGCCAATGCCCATTCGATCGCTAAGTGTGGCGGGCTTGCAAAGCGGCAGGAGGGGGTGATCGGGATGACGCAGGCGCTGGGGAACTACCTGGCAGGCAAGAACACCGTAGAAGCCAGGCTAAAACGGCGCTGCGCCGGCGCTGCAAACGCAGGCCGGCGCAGCGGGAATCACTGCTGCAGTTCCTGCTCACCGAACATATCGGCGAACAGCATGGTGGACAGATAACGCTCGCCGGAATCGGGGAGGATCACCACAATATTCTTGCCTTGCATTTCCGGGCGTTCAGCCATGCGCACCGCCGCAGCCATGGCCGCGCCGCAAGAAATGCCACAAAGGATGCCTTCTTCGCGCATCAGGCGCAGCGCCATGGCCTTGGATTCCTCGTCGCTGACCTGTTCGACCTGATCGACCATGGACAGATCCAGGTTCTTCGGCACAAAGCCAGCACCGATGCCCTGGATCTTGTGCGGGCTGGGTTTGACTTCCTGCCCCGCGAGCGTCTGGCTGATCACAGGCGAACTAATCGGTTCGACCGCCACGCTGAGTATCTTCTTGCCCTTGGTGTTCTTGATGTAGCGCGAAACACCAGTGATGGTGCCGCCAGTACCGACTCCGGAGACCAGTACGTCGATGTTGCCTTCGGTGTCGTTCCAGATTTCCATCCCGGTGGTTTTCTCGTGGATCGCCGGGTTGGATGGGTTCTCGAACTGCTGTGGCAAGTAATAAAGCTCGGGGGCCGAGGCAGCGATTTCTGCCGCCTTTTCGATGGCGCCCTTCATGCCTTTGGCCGGCTCAGTGAGCACCAGCTCCGCTCCGAGCGCCTTCAGGACCTTGCGTCGCTCCAGGCTCATCGACGCAGGCATGGTCAGCATCAGCTTATAACCACGTGCCGCCGCGACAAAAGCCAAGCCAATGCCGGTATTTCCGGACGTTGGCTCAATAATCGTCATGCCCGGTTTGAGAAGACCGTTTTTCTCGGCATCCCAGATCATCGCGGCGCCGATCCGACATTTGACTGAGTGTGCCGGATTGCGGCCTTCGATTTTGGCCATGATGGTGACGCCCTTCGGGCCCAATCGATTGATCATGACCAACGGGGTATTCCCGATGGCCTGCGCATTGTCAGCGAAGATGCGGCTCATGACAGTGTCCCTGCGAATGGAAAATCGGACTGATCAGCCTATGCCCAGTCTGATGACTCGTCCAGCCGAACTCACCGATGCGTGTGTGGGTCCACCCAAAGGTAAGCCATTCAGTGATGACTCCTCGACCAGACCAGGCCCGTCATGAAAAAACGCTACCGAATTCCGTTGTGGATATTGCTATCAATCGCCCTGTTACTGCTGATCATTCATCTCGCCCTGCCTCACCTGGTGCTCAATTACCTGAACGACAAGCTGGCAGACATGGGCGAGTACCGAGGTCATGTCGATGACGTTGATCTGGCCTGGTGGCGTGGCGCTTACCGAGCGGACGGCGTGCTCATCGAAAAGAAGAGCGAGGAAGTCCAGGCACCGCTGTTCACCGCGCCCACAATCGATATCGGTTTGAGCTGGCGAGCACTCTGGAAGGACCAGGCCCTGGTTGGCGAGGTGACGCTGGAACAGCCGCAGCTGAATTTCGTCGATGGCGAGGACAGCGGCGACTCGCAGACCGGCGAAGGTGTCGATTGGCGTGAGCGGCTGGAAGAACTGATGCCATTTACCCTGAACGAACTCCGCGTCATGGACGGTCAATTGTCGTTTCGCAACTTCGAGTCCGATCCGCAGGTGCATATCTATGCCAATGCGATCAACGCGAGCCTCTATAACCTGACCAACACGGCGGATGGGCAGGGCCGCGTCGCCACATTCGAAGGCACCGCCAAGTTTCTCGATCACGCCCCGATGGAAGCCACCGCGAACTTCGACCCCTATACCAATTGGGAAGACTTTGAAGTGAACCTGCGTGTGACTGGCGTGGATCTGACAAGGTTGAATGACTTCAGCAGTGCCTACGGTAATTTCGATTTCGCAGGCGGAACCGGCGATCTGGTCATGGAAGTCGAGGCCAACGACAGCCAGTTGTCGGGCTATATCAAACCTTTGCTGCACAATGTCGACGTTTTCAATTTCGAGCAGGACGTCGAGAATGAAGGCAAGGGATTCTTCCGTGGCATCTGGGAAGCGGTGGTCGGTGGTGGTGAGGAAGTTCTGCAGAACCAGAGCAAGGATCAGTTCGCGACGCGGGTAGAACTGTCCGGCAGCACGAAGGATACCAACGTCAGTCCCTTTCAAGCATTCATCGCGATCCTGCGAAACGCCTTCGTCGAAGCGTTCTCGACCCGCTTCGAGCGTTCATTGAGCGAAGACGATGAATAAACGGGAACAGGCAAAATGTCCGCGCCCATTCAGTGACTGAATGATCCACTCGCGTTCACACTGAGGAGCCCATCCCTTATAGTCGATCGTCTAACCAAAACATGAAGCGCCTGCGTGCCAGGCCCGATCAAGGAAACCCCGATGAAGTTTGAAGGCACCCAGTCTTACGTCGCCACCGATGACTTGAAACTGGCGGTTAACGCTGCCATTACGCTGGAGCGTCCGCTGCTGGTGAAGGGTGAGCCGGGCACCGGCAAAACCATGCTCGCCGAGCAACTGGCTGAGTCCTTCGGTGCGAAGCTGATCACCTGGCACGTCAAATCCACCACCAAGGCGCATCAGGGTCTGTACGAATACGATGCCGTGAGCCGTCTGCGCGATTCGCAGCTGGATTCCGATCGGGTGCACGATGTGCGCAACTACATCAAGAAGGGCAAGTTGTGGGAAGCCTTCGAGGCCGAACAGCGGGTCATTCTACTGATCGACGAAATTGATAAGGCCGACATCGAGTTTCCCAACGACCTATTGCAAGAACTCGACAAGATGGAGTTCTACGTCTACGAGACCAATGAAACCATCAAGGCCATACAGCGGCCGATCATCATCATTACCTCGAACAACGAAAAGGAGCTGCCCGACGCCTTCCTGCGCCGATGCTTCTTCCATTACATCGCGTTCCCCGATCGCGAAACGCTGCAGAGGATCGTCGATGTGCACTACCCGAATATCAAAAGGGATCTGGTCGCCGAGGCCCTCGACGTGTTCTTCGATGTCCGCAAGGTACCGGGGCTGAAGAAGAAGCCATCCACCAGCGAACTTGTCGACTGGCTGAAGTTGCTGATGGCCGACAACATCGGCGAAGCCGTGCTACGCGAGCGCGATCCGACCCGAGCGATTCCGCCACTGGCCGGCGCTCTGGTGAAAAACGAACAGGACGTGCAATTACTTGAACGCCTGGCGTTCATGAGTCGTCGCGCCAGCCGCTGAACGACGGCGGTTCCAAGCGGAGCCGGCCGCCTCACTTACTGGAGGAAGAGCCATGCAAACGCATACCGGTAGTTGCCTCTGCGGTGTCGTGCGGTACCGCATCGACGCACCGATCAACGAGCTGACCCACTGCCACTGCAAGATGTGTCGCAAGGCACATGGCGCTGCATTTGCGACCTACGCAAGCGTGCCGTTGGAAGCGTTCCACTTCCTGTCTGGCAAGGATCAGTTGGGGGTCTTCCACTCCTCCGAACATGTGACGCGTACGTTCTGCATTCGCTGCGGATCCAACCTGCAATTCGTCGATAATCGTGAGCATGAACTCGGCGTTGCGGCCGGCACGCTCGACTCCTCGCTGCCGGTCCCGCCCCAGGAACATATCTTCGTCGGCTCCAAGGCGGACTGGTATGAGATCAGCGACGGGCTCGCGGAACACGACGAAGACCTCTGACCCATCAAACGCAAGGTGCCGTTACGACGGTATTCCCGAGGTTCTGCCATGCTGCTTGGCCTGTTCAATGAGATGCGTGCCGCCAAGGTACCCGTGTCGGTACGCGAACTGCTCGATCTGATCAACGCGTTGAAACACAACGTTATTTTCGCCGATATGGACGAGTTTTATTTTTTGTCGAGGGCCATCCTGGTCAAGGATGAGCGCCACTTCGACAAGTTCGACCGTGCCTTCGGCGCCTACTTCAAGGGGCTGGAAAACCTCGATCAGCATATCGAGGCGCTGATTCCGGAGGAATGGCTGCGTAAGGAGTTCGAACGCTCGCTGAGCGATGAAGAGCGCGCCAAGATCGAATCGCTCGGGGGGCTGGACAAGCTGATCGAGGAATTCAAGAAACGCCTGGAGGAACAGAAGGAAAAGCATGCCGGGGGCAATAAGTGGATCGGTACCGGCGGCACCAGTCCCTTCGGTTCGGGTGGTTACAACCCAGAAGGCATCCGCATCGGTGACGCCGGCAAGCGTCAGGGCAAAGCAGTGAAGGTCTGGGATCAGCGCGAGTATAAGAACCTCGACGATCAGGTTGAGCTCGGCACCCGCAACATCAAGGTAGCCCTGCGCCGCCTGCGCAAGTTCGCTCGCCAGGGCGCGCAGGACGAGCTGGACCTCGATGGCACCATCGACCACACCGCCCGCGACGGCGGACTGCTCAACATCCAGATGCGCCCGGAACGGCGTAACGCGGTGAAGCTGCTGATCCTGTTTGACATCGGCGGCTCGATGGACGCCCATGTGAAGGTCTGCGAAGAGTTGTTCTCCGCCTGCAAGACCGAGTTCAAGCACCTGGAGTACTTCTACTTCCACAATTTCATCTATGAATCAGTCTGGAAGAACAACTTCCGCCGTACCTCCGAGCGCACCTCGACGCTTGATCTACTGCACAAGTACGGCGCCGATTACAAAGTGGTGTTCGTAGGCGATGCCGCCATGGCACCCTACGAAGTGACTCAGCCCGGTGGCAGTGTCGAGCACTGGAACGAGGAAGCGGGCTACGTCTGGATGCAGCGCTTCATGGAGAAATACAAGAAGCTCATTTGGATCAATCCCTACCCCAAGGACACCTGGGGGTATACCGCATCGACCGGCATCATCCGTGATCTCGTTGAGGATCGTATGTACCCGCTGACGCTCAACGGGCTTGAGGAAGGCATGAAGTTTCTGTCGAAATAAGCCGTTCCTAACGACTGCAAGGATGCGCGGGGATGAGAAATCGATGGGCGCTGTGCGCCGTTGTAGCGTTGACGGCGTTCATCGCAGCAGGAGATCTGTTACTAGCGGTCGAGCTGTCAGGCGAGCCCGCCACGCAAAACACCGCCGTCAGGGCATCAGCACTCACCAACTGGCTACTTGAACACCAACGACTCATCAGCACGGCAAAACTGATCGTGTCTACCCTCATGCTGCTCTGGTGGCTAGCCGCGACAATCAGGCCAACTCGCCGCCCTCGCCTCAGACTGGCCAACGCCGCGTTCAGTGGCTGGCTGGCGATAGAGACTGTGACGGTATGGGCCGCCGTGCTTGGCGTGCTGTATCAGGTGTCCGGTCTGTCCGATGGGCTCACCGGAGGCGGTACCCTTACGATCATAAAGGGCACCGAACTAAGCTGGTTGATCCCCTTGACGTTCTGCATACCTGCCCTTCAGCTTATCTTGGGCGAATGGGCATATCGCTCTGGCCAATCATCAGCCAACGCCAGATGAGTTCGACTATTTCGCAGGCGGAAGCGGCTTAGCGGTACGCCGCCGGCGTCGATGACGCTCCGGAAAAAATGCCCGGCGCAACAGCAGATAGATACTCTCGATCACCCATGCCAGCAGCAACGCAGAGCAAAGCCCCCAAGCAATCGCTTCAGGCGCCAGCAGAACCTGGAAGCGATAGCTGCTCCAGACCTGGCGCCGCAAGTGCTGATCAGCGCCGATCAATACATGCCAGGCCTGGGCATACCAAGGCCCTTGCATGATCCGCCATTCTCGATCCAACAGACGCGCGCGCTCCACAAGCGCAGCAACGCTTCGCGCATCGCTCTGGATAACCGGATCGTCGCTGGCACGATAATGCTCGACCAGCGCGTTCAGGTTGCCCTCGAAGAAGCGCCCTGCCGTGTCCTGAAAGCCCAGCAGGCTCTGCTGCGCCTCGAGCCTGCGCGCCTCGACGTGCCGCTCGTATGCCTCGATGAAAGCCGGAACTTGGATCCCGACCAACAAGCCAAGGGCGAACAGGGTCAACCGCAGATAGCTTCGGATCATCACTGCACCTGCCCGCGCGCGACGCACTCGCCCAGCCGCCAGAGTGTCCACTCGCCCGGCTGATGAACATTCCACTGCTCGTTGTCGGTCAGCGGCTCGGTAGCCAGCACGGTGACGACGTCATTCGGCGTGGTCTCAGCGGTGAAATCCACCGTCAATTCTGCATCCTTCAGCTGGGCTGGTCCGAAGGGCGCGCGACGCGTGATCTGCGCGAGCTTGGTGGTGCAGAAACTGAACAACCACTCTCCGTTGCTCAGCAGGCAATTGAATACGCCTTTGGCACGATAATCGGCGCAGGCTTCGAGCAAACGCGGCAGTAAATCCTCAGCCGCGACGCGCTCCGGAAAATCGGTGCGCACCCGGTTGAGCAGATCGCAGAACGACGCTTCGCTGTCTGTATCCCCGACCGGCCGGTAGAAACCCCGTGCGGGATTGAAATCAGTGAGCTGGCCGTTGTGGGCGAAGCACCAATGCTGCCCCCACAGTTCACGCACAAAGGGATGAGTGTTGACCAGGGCGACCTTACCGACGTTGGCGTGGCGGATATGGCCAATCACCACCTCGCTCTTGATCAGATAGTGCTGGACCATCTTCGCCACTTCCGACTCGCAGCTGGCCACTGGGTCCTGAAACAAGCGTAAACCGCGGCCTTCGTAGAACGCGATACCCCAGCCATCCTTGTGCGGCCCGGTGCGCCCGCCGCGCTGCATCAGCCCGGTGAAACTGAAATGGATGTCGGTCGGTACGTTGGCGCTCATGCCGAGCAATTCACACATGCATGGTCTCCCGTTACGTCTTGTTCACGTCTGATCCGCCCGGTCGATGCGCTTACAGCCTGGGTTCGGTTCGTGTCTGGTAACGGCTGGCGGGGCGGTAATCGTCTTCCTCATCTTCCTCGAGCCGCTCGCGCAGCGTACGTGGGTCTTCGTCCGCTGCCGACGCTGCGCGTCGCTGTTTCAGCCGACGCTCGATCGGCCAGCGCAGCGCCACCAGCGCAGCGTACAGCGCAAATGCGATCAGACCGTAGAGCGCCAGATCTGCGACTGCGCGCCAGGCGTTATTGCCGACCTTGAACAGCACATCCAGCGCGGTAATCGCCACTGCCGGAGCGAATAGTTCCCGGGCAGGGTCGACGATGGTTGGCGTCAGTAGCAGCACGGCGACGATCAATCGCAGCGGCTCACGCAGCCAGCGCCACATAGGCCGCGTGATGCGAAACCACACCAACAGACAACCCAGCGCTGCAATTCCGTAGGCTGTCCAGGCGAGCAAATAATCGTTGGCGAATAGGTACATGACAGTCTCTTGTGTGGGCCGGATGCACATGCCGGCGCGTGGCGTCGCGCATGATACCAGTCACGAGCCTGCCGGCAGCCAGCTTGCGATGTAATGGCGCTGGTCATGATGCATCTAACGCCGTATAAACGCTGAAAACAAAAAAGGCCCAGCGCCCCCAATAGCGTGCCAAGAAGCCATACTTGTCACACGGATACATCAGGAGAGCCATCATGACCTACCAGCATATTCTGGTCGCTGTCGACCTGACCGACGAATGTCACCCGGTCGTCGCGCGAGCCCAGGCCCTGGCTACAGCAAGTGGCGCCAGGCTAGCATTGGTGCACGTCATCGAACCCATGGCCATGGCGTTTGGCGGCGATGTCCCAATGGACCTGTCGATGCTTCAGCAGCAGCAGTTCGATCAAGCCCGTGACCGCATGGCCGGTTTCGCCGACCGTTACCCCAGCCTGACCGCCGAACAACGGCACCTGGCCTATGGCCAACCGCGCCAGGAAGTCCACCGGCTGGCCAAGGAACAAGGC
Source organism: Pseudomonas sp. Q2-TVG4-2 (assembly GCF_013620795.1). Lineage (GTDB taxonomy): Bacteria > Pseudomonadota > Gammaproteobacteria > Pseudomonadales > Pseudomonadaceae > Stutzerimonas. The sequence goes on from NZ_LGLW01000001.1 coordinate 45,031, forward strand.
TGTGACCTGGTTGTGGTCGGCAGTCATGGCCGCCACGGCTTGGCACTGCTGCTCGGATCTACCGCCAACGACATCCTCCACGGCGCGCCTTGTGATGTTCTGGCGGTACGGTTGAAGAAGCCCGAATAACCACCTGGATCGAGTGCCTGAGCCTTCGGCTCAGGCCATCTCCACTCCCTCACCGGCGCTCATGACCATCGGCCTGATCTTCTTCAGCTGGGTTTCGAGCGAATAGGTCAGGCTGGACGCCATGGAAAAGAAGGTAAGGAAGGCTTTCAGATTCGAGTCGCCGTGACAGGTGTCGTGGATACGCTGCCAGAACGCCTGGTTGACCAGCTGCAATTGCTGAAACGACCGCACCAGCCCACGAAGCTCCCAGTCGGCATGACGCCCTTCGCGCAGATTGAAATACTGCCGAGCCAGGTAAAGCGAGACTGCGCGTAGCACGAATTCCTGATTGCTGGCGAACGGCAGATGCTGATGCGCCATCGGCTTGAGTTTGCCCAGGACCGGGCAAGCACTGGTGGCCATGATCACGCCAAGTAGCGCCCGCAACCCCTCATCCAGCCCCACCAGCTTGTTGTACTCGCGCTCCGGTGTGCGTACCCGCACTTGCGCTTTTTTTACAGCAGGCAAGCCTTGGAAGTCTTCGATGACCCGATGCAGATCCACCGCGGCGGGACAATGCGTGAAATTCTCCCGGCTCAGCGGGCAATTGTTGCACTGCTGGTGATCCAGGCGCGTCCATTTGGGCGCCTGTGCGGCTGCCTCGTGATCGTAGCCACGGTCCAGCTCGATCCGATAGCTGAACTCATGTTCGTCGTCCAGGACGATTCGGTAATCAATTGCCATCTATGCTCCGTCCAGTGCTGACAGATGTCGTTGGTGTGTTCATTGACAGTCCGTGTCCCGCCGGGCGGAACCTGTGGATTGCAACCATGGCGATTCCAGCCGGCGTATTCGCCTCAACCTTCCAGCTCGGCCCAACGCTCCAGCAGCTCATCGAGCTCTTTCTGCAACGCCTCGAGGCGAGCGAGGGTTTCGGCGGTGCGCTCGGCAGTCTGCTGATAGAACGAAGGTTGCGCAATTTCCGTCTGCAACGCAGCGATGCTTTTTTCGACTGCGTCTATTTTTCCCGGCAGCGCCTCTAACTCGCGCTGCACTTTGTAGCTGAGCTTCTTCTTGGCCGGGGCGGGTTCGACGGCCGGTGTCGCGGGTTGGCCCTGCGGCGTTTCGACCTTCGCCTCCTTCGTTTCCTTTGCCTCCGCTACACCGAGCAGCCTGGGCGACCCACCCTGGCGCAGCCAGTCCTGATAACCACCGACGTATTCACGAACAACACCGTTCCCCTCAAATACCAATGTGCTGGTAACCACGTTGTCGAGAAATTCCCGATCATGACTGACCATCAGAACCGTGCCCTGGAAAGCGAGCAGGACCTCTTCCAGCAGCTCGAGGGTTTCCACATCCAGATCGTTGGTCGGTTCGTCGAGTACCAGCAGGTTGGCCGGCTTGCTGAACAGCTTGGCCAGCAAGAGTCGTGCCCGCTCTCCGCCAGACAGGGCTTTTACGGGCGTGCGGGCGCGCTGCGGACTGAACAGAAAGTCGCCGAGATAGCTGAGCACGTGGCGGCTCTGGCCATCGATGGTGATGAAATCACGGCCCTCCGCGACGTTGTCGATGACGGTTTTTTCCAGTTCCAGTTGGTGACGCAACTGGTCGAAATACGCCACTTCCAGGCGGGTTCCGGCTTCGACTTTACCGCTGGTAGGTTGCAGGTCACCAAGCAACAGCTTGAGCAGCGTGGTCTTGCCGGTTCCGTTGGCGCCAAGTAATCCGATGCGATCGCCGCGTTGTAGAACCATCGAGAAATCACGAATGAGTGGTTCGCCGCCGGGATGGGCAAAGCTTGCATGCTCAACGACGATGACCTGCTTGCCAGATTTTTCCGCTGCATCGATCTGGATATTGGCCTTGCCCTGGTGCTCCCGACGTTCGCTGCGTTCGGCACGCAATGCCTTGAGCGCACGTACGCGGCCTTCGTTGCGAGTACGACGGGCTTTGATGCCCTGGCGGATCCAGACCTCTTCCTGGGCGAGCTTCTTGTCGAACAACACATTGGCGGTCTCTTCGGCCGCCATCTGCTGCTCCTTGTGAACCAGGAAGCTGGCGTAGTCGCCATTCCAGTCGATCATGTGACCGCGATCCAACTCCAGGATCCGGGTCGCCAGATTCTGCAGGAATGCTCGGTCGTGGGTGATGAATAGCACGGCGCCGTTGAAGCCGGTGAGCGCTTCTTCCAGCCAGGCGATCGCGCCGATATCCAGGTGGTTGGTAGGCTCGTCCAGCAGCAGCAGATCGGGCTCGGACACCAGCGCCTGAGCCAACAGGACACGCCGCCTCCAGCCGCCGGAAAGCTCGGCCAGGGTTTTGTCAGCCGGCAGTTGCAAACGGCTTAGGGTGCTGTCGACCAACTGCTGCAGGCGCCAGCCGTCCTTCGCTTCGAGTTCTTGCTGGACGTGCATCAGCTTGTCCAGATCAGCTTCGTTCTGGATATTCTGGCTGAGGTGATGGTAGTCGGCCAGCAGCTGACCGACGCCGGCCAGCCCTTCCGCTACCACGTCGAATACGGTGCGTTCGTCTGCGGGCGGCAACTCTTGAGGCAGTTCACCGATCTTCAGGCCCGGCGCGCGCCAGATCTCGCCGTCGTCCGGTAGCTGGCTACCCTTGACCAGGCTGAGCATGCTGGATTTGCCTGTCCCGTTGCGGCCGATGATGCAGACCCGCTCACCCCGCGCAATCTGCCAGGACACGCCATCGAGCAATGGATTGTTGCCATAGGCGAGGGACACATTGGTCAACTTGAGCAGGGTCATGACTACCTCCGGAAAACAGGGCGCGCAGTCTAGCAGAACGCGCCTTGTCAGACGGCCGCCATCGAGCGCGTTAAGTCCGTCGATACGGCCCCCTCGCTCAAGCTCTACACAACCGGCCAGCGCAATCCAACCGGGCGATCCAGGGCCACCGCGTCGCCCCACCCGTACGTTCGTCGGAACGTTCTACTTTGTGGGTTTGAAGAGCTTAATCCGCGTTTAACTGCTTGGCTTGCCGAGCTAAGCTAGCCGCAGCAATCTCCATGCCCCCCGTCTTCGGAAGTCTCATGCGCGGTCGACTCTCCAGTATCTGTTTCTGCCTTTTGTTCACTGCCGTTACCCTCCAGACCACCCACGCCGCCAGCCTTCAGCAGCAACGGCAGTATTACGATGAAGCCAAGCGGGCCCTGGCCAAAGGGGACAGTGGGCCGTACCGGCGCTACGCCAGCGCACTGCAGGACTATCCGCTCGAGCCCTACCTGGCCTACGAAGAACTGACGGCACGACTGAAGGCCGCCAGCAATGACGAGGTCGAGAAGTTTCTGGCCGAGCATGGCGACCTCCCTCAGGCCAGCTGGATGAAGTTGCGCTGGCTGCGGCTGCTGGCGGCCCGTGGCGATTGGCAACCATTCGTGGCGCACTATGATCAGAAGATGAATTTCACTGAATTGGACTGCCTGTTCGGCCAGTACCAGCTTGTCAGTGGCCAGACGAAACAGGGCTACGAGACCGCCGAACAGCTCTGGCTGGTCGGCAAGTCGCAGCACGACGCCTGCGATCCGCTGTTCGAGCGCTGGGAAAATGCCGGGCAGCTCACCGAGGCGTTGCGTTGGAAGCGCACCAAACTGGCGGTCGAGAGCGGTAACTATGGCCTCGCCAACTTCCTGATCAAAAGCCTGCCTACGATGAGCAAACAAGGCGAGCTGTTGGTCGACGTCGCGCAGAAACCACAGATGCTCGACCAGACCGATCGTTTCCTGCCGCCTACCCAGGCGATGGGGGATATCGTCTCGATCGGCCTGCGCCGCCTGGCGCGCAAGGACCCGGAAAAGGCGCTCGGATTACTCGACAGCTACGCCAAGCGCCTGTCCTTCTCGCCAGAGGAGAAGGTTGCGATCGCTCGCCAGATCGGTCTTACCCTGGCCAAGCGTTTCGACGCCCGTGCGCTGCAGGTCATGGCGGAATACGATCCCGAGCTACGGGACGACACCGTCAGCGAATGGCGCGCCCGTCTGTTGCTCCGTCTGGGGCGCTGGGAGGACGTCCATGCGCTGACTCAACGCTTCCCTGAAGAACTCGCCAACAGCAACCGCTGGCGTTACTGGAAAGCACGCAGCCTTGAGCTCGCCAAACCCGACGATGAGCGGGCCGCCCAGCTTTACCAGCCGGTTGCCGGCGAGCGCGACTTCTACGGTTTCCTCTCGGCTGACCGCATCCAGGCGCCCTACAAGCTCAACCACCAGCCGCTCGCGCTGGATCCGAAGCTCATACAGAAGGTCCTCAACACTGCGGGAATCCGTCGTGCCATGGAATTCCATAACCGCGGGCAGATCGTCGATGGGCGACGCGAGTGGTATCACGTCAGCCGCCTGTTCAGCCGCGACGAACTGGTCGCCCAGGCGCGCTTGGCGTACGAGATGGAATGGTACTTCCCGGCGATCCGCACCATCAGCCAGGCGAAGTATTGGGACGACCTGGACATTCGCTTCCCTATGGCCCATCGCAGCAGCCTGATCAACGCGGCCAAGGCGCGCGAACTCCACCCAAGCTGGGTATTCGCCGTTACCCGTCAGGAAAGCGCGTTCATGGCCGATGCTCGCTCGCATGTCGGGGCCACCGGACTGATGCAATTAATGCCGGCCACCGCCAAGGAAACGGCCAGACGCTTCGGCATCCCGCTGTCTTCACCTCGTCAGGTGCTCGACCCCAACGTCAATATCCAGTTGGGTGCCGCCTACCTCAGCCAGATCTACGGCCAATTCAAGGGTAATCGGGTGCTAGCGTCCGCGGCCTATAATGCCGGTCCAGGCCGGGTTCGCCAGTGGCTGAAGAATGCCGAGCACCTGCCATTCGACGTATGGGTTGAAAACATTCCGTTCGATGAAACCCGCCAGTACGTACAGAACGTGCTGACTTATTCGGTCATCTATGGCCAGAAGCTCAACGCTCCGCAGCCACTGGTCGAGTGGCATGAGCGTTACTTCGATAGCCAGTGATGTCCTGAGCGGCAAGAGCACGCGAAAGCAACGCGCAGTTTCCGAGCAAAGGCGCAACCCACCACCCTGTTCGATAGCTGCGCTCACCAGACGGCCGGGGCACTCCGGCAGGGTGGGCTTCAGCCCACTGTTGGCTTAATGCGATACGCCACGCCGCCGCGCTATAAACGGTTCGCAGGTCCAGCCAACCGCGCGCACGGAGCAAGGTCGATACGTGTAACCGATGGGCCTTCCCGGCTCTAAGGCTGATCTAGTTTCTGTTCGGGGAACGATTCACTGGCCGGAAATAGCCTGCGAATCGGCCTCATCATCAAGCGGCCTGACGCAGTCAGCCGGACCTACTCCAGCACTTCGACCGGCATGCCCACCCTCAGCTTGCCAGTGCCTTCGCCGATGAGATTCTGACCGAAGAATACGCCGCCATCGCCCTTGCGGTAGTTCATCAAGGTGGCAAGTGGCTCTCGGCTGGCGTCTCTCTCGGCGTTGAGCGGATCTATGGTAGGGATGATGCAGCGTGAACAAGGCTTGACCACGCGAAACTCCATATCGCCAATGCGGATGCGGCGCCAGCTATCCTCGGCGTAGGGGGCCGAGCCGGCGATGACAAGGTTCGGCCGGAACCGCCGCATGTCCAGCAACTGCCCGACTCTGGCCGAAAGGTCGTCGAGTGATCGCTGGCCGATCAGAAGGAACGGAAAGCCATCGCTGAAGGCCGTCCGCTCGCCAACCCGCGCATAGTCCTGGTCGATCTGAATGCCCTTGGCGTTTGGCAGATGTACCAGGCGGCACGGACGATCCAACAGCTGCGTCAGCCATGCGGCCGCAGCGTCACCGGCATCTGACGCCTGCAGACTCTCGCGCCAGATCAACACGCCGCGCGCAACGCTCTCCGGGCCAGGAACAGGCACCAACAGCCCATCCATGCCAGGGGCACTGAGCAGCAGCCTCGTGTCACCCTGCCATCGCGCTGCCAGCAATGCCATCCGCGGCAGCACTCGCTGCGTCAGGAATTTCCCGGTCGCGGCGTCCACCACCATCCAGCGCCGATCCCCGTACAAACCGAGCTCGTCACACCACCCTTCGTCAAGCAATTCAGCGGAACCGGACTTGAGCGGAAAGCGGTACAACGAGCAGAGCTGCATTCGGACGCCTCGGTCGGATGGGCGGGTCAGTGAGGTTCGTCCAGCAACAGGCGTTCGCGGACAACCTCCACCAGTTTCTCCGGCTGGAATTTGGAAAGGAAGTTGTCACAGCCAACTTTCTTCACCATCGCCAGATTGAAGCTTCCAGAAAGCGATGTATGCAGCACCACATGCAGATCTCGCAGGCGGGGATCGTTGCGAATTTCGGTGGTGAGTCGATAGCCGTCCATCTCCGGCATCTCAGCATCGGTGAACACCATCAGCAGGCGATCGGTAAGCACTTCCCCGGCATCAGCCCAGGCCTTGAGCTTGTTCAGCCCCTTCAAGCCGTCGCTGGCGGAGTGTACCGTGATGCCGAGTTGACTCAGGGTCTCGCGCAGTTGGGCCAATGCAACCGTCGAGTCATCGACACAGAGTACCTCACGTCCCCTCGCGCGCTTGAGCAGCGGATCCGCCAGACGCTCCGGCGCGATGCTGGTGTCATAAGGGACGATTTCGGCAAGCACCTTTTCGACGTCGATGACTTCGACCAGCTGCTCGTCAACTTTGGTGATCGCCGTGAGGTAGTGCTGACGGCCGGCTGTACTCGGCGGAGGCAGAACCTCTTCCCAGTTGAGGTTGAGAATGCGATCCACACCGCCGACCAGGAATGCCTGAGTCGAGCGGTTGTACTCCGTCACGATGATGGTGCTGCGCTCATCCGGCACCAGCGGGCGCAGGCCAATGGCACGGGACAGATCGATGACCGGCAACGTCTGGCCGCGCAGGCTGACCACGCCGCACACCGAACCATGGCGGTGCGGCATGAGGGTCATCTTCGGCAGTTGCACCACTTCCTGCACCTTGAACACGTTGATTGCGAATTGCTGGCGGCCGGAGAGCCGGAACATGAGGATCTCCAGACGATTCTGCCCCACCAATCGGGTGCGTTGATCGACTGACTCGAGAATGCCGGCCATTGCGGGCTCCTTGGTGAATACGGGACTAAAAGGGCTATCGGCCGCAAGTATTCATGCTTTATCCGTCGGAACAAGTATTTATCGCTCCTGCCTCGCCAAGACAGGCGGGGCGCCAGCCAACCCCGCTGTCAGGCAGGCTGGTGGTCTTCTCGGAGCAGTGGTTCATCACGTAACACGGGGCTATCGGCGGGTAGGTGCAGCCGCAGCGCCCGGCGCTTCACCGAAAAACGCATGCGTTTTGCTGCGAAGGGCTCGCCATCAAGATTGATATCGATCTCATCCGGGGCTTCGACCTCGAGCCATGGCACCCGCGCGGTTACCGAAACGGTATCGATTCCAAGCAGCCCGCCGCTCAGCAATGTGCCTAGAGTCCCCACCGTATCGGCCGGCGCCGGGACGATGCATATATCGAGCAAGCCATCATCCACCGATGCCTGCGGGCAGAGCTGCTGACCGCCACCGGACTGGCGCCCGTTACCGATGCCCAAAGCCAGAAACTCACCTTCCCAGGTGAAATCAGGCCCCTCAAAACGCCCCCAGGCAGTACGCAGCTCGCTGAAGCGTGACAAGCCGGTCAGCAGATAGGCGCTGCCGCCGAGGACCCGCTTCAACTCATTGGATGTCGTAGCGGTCACTTTAGAGCCGAAACCCCCGGTCGCCATGTTGATAAAAGGCTCACCGTTCATTTCGCCAACGTCGACCCACTTCGGCTGTCGATTGAGCAACGTCAGCGCATCGAAGGGTGCGAGCGGGATCTCGGCGGCATGCGCGAAATCATTGGCGGTTCCCAGTGGCAGCACGGCCAGGCTGGCCTCGGAGCCACTATCGAGCAACGCCTGCACCATCTCACGCACGGTGCCGTCTCCACCGCCAGCCACCAGGGTTTGATAGCCCGCAGCGAGCGCTTCGTGCACCAGACGCGCCGTGTCTCCGGGCTCCCACGTCACTCTCACGGCCAGCTCGTTTCCAAGCTGGCGCCAGTCGTTCACAGCCGAGCGCACATCCTCATTGAGCCCCTGCTTCCCGTGAAGGATGAGCATTGCCTTGGGTTCATTCATGCCAATCACTTCCATCTCGGTACCCGTCAGATAGGACCCGCTGCACCACACGAAAGTTGTACCCCTGAACAGCCGCAGGGCTTAAGCCGACCAAAAAACAGCACCGACCACTGGTCAGCAACCCGCCCCTCCAAATGCCATCCACCGGATAAATTCCATTTTTTATTCCTTAACTATCAATATGTTAAGTAACACAGTTAATACTCATCGATTACTCAACACTTTGCAGCCTGTCGGTGAACTCATGACTTGGAAGGCGGTCGGAGCACTTGTCCAGTTGAAGGTTGCGATAGCTGCCTGCCATCAGAACCGCGGATCGCGGCGATCAAAACGAGTATTGAGCTAGCAATAGCCGTAGGAAGGAGCCTTGTATGCGCTTACAGTCCGTTGGAACCCTTGAGTACGCCCACCCCAGTTTCGTTGATTATTTTCTTGCCAGCGTCCGCCTGATTCATGGGCTGACGGCTGTGTTGCCGGGCGTTCTGCTGCTGCTATTTCTGCCACTTGAGCTGCCGGCTGGCGGCGGAACCTTCAGCACATTCCTGATGTTCTTCGGCGTGATCAGCGTGGTGATCTTTCAATCGGTCGGCATCTACAGTGAGGAGGTGTTCAGCACACTGCTGCGCTTTCGCACCATGCTGGTGGCCTGGGCCGCGGCGTTCAGCCTGCTGATTTTCATGCACCAGGGTCTGGGCATGTTCAGCTACCTGGAAGCCAAGCACCTGACCTTCTGGTTCGTCACCAGTGGCGTTCTGTTCGGCGCCGAGCGATTGATGATGCTTGCCTTGTTCCGCCGCCTGATGGCCAAGGGCGTCTATCTGCAGAACGCAGTCATCCTCGGTGGTACCGACAACGGCGTACGTGTCGCCGAGTACCTGGCTCATCACCGCGACATCCGCACCGGTGTTCTCGGTTTTATCGATGACCGCCTGGAGCGCTTGCCAAAGACGCTCGCCGATCTCCCGCTGCTGGGTAACACCCGTGACTTGGAGCAGATGATCCGTGAGGAAAAGGTCACCCAGGTGCTGGTGGCCCTGCCCTGGTTCGCTGACAGCCGCATCGGCCAGGTTATCAGCGAGCTGCGCAAACTACCGGTCAACGTGCTGCTGGTACCGGATATGGTTGCCTTCCGCCATGCCAACAAGCGCATCACCGAAGTCGGCGGATTGCCAACACTGATCGCCTCCGATCTACCGCTACGCGGCTGGTCGCCGATGTTCAAGCGCATCGAGGACATCATCCTCTCCAGCCTCGCTCTGCTGGCCGCGGCGCCCGTAATGCTATTGCTGGCCCTAGCGATCAAACTGGACTCTCCCGGCCCGGTGCTGTTCAAGCAGAAGCGCTACGGCTACAACAACCGCTTGATCGAGGTCTTCAAGTTCCGTTCGATGTACCACGCCAAGTCGGACGCCAATGCCGAACGCCAGACCACACGTGACGACGACCGCATCACCCGCGTGGGTCGTTTCATCCGAAAGACCAGCCTTGACGAGCTGCCGCAGCTGCTTAACGTCTTCTTGGGCAGCATGTCGATGGTTGGACCGCGCCCTCATGCCACCGCAACCAAGGCCGCCGGCGTGCTGTTCGAAGACGCTGTCTCGGAATATTCCGCGCGCCATCGAGTAAAGCCGGGCATCACTGGTTGGGCTCAGATCAATGGTTACCGTGGCGAGACCGACACCCTCGAAAAGATCGAAAAGCGCGTCGAGTTCGATCTGGACTACATCGAGCGTTGGTCGGTCTGGTTCGACATCTACATCCTCGCCCGGACCATCCCCGCTCTGCTGTTCAACAGGGACGTCTACTGACTGTCGCACGCATCGATAGCGCCACCACGGCAAAACGCCACATCTCATGCGCAAGCGCAGCAGGAAGATTGAACTAATGAAGCAAGCCAATATCAGATTTGCGTTCTGTGACACGCATGCTCACCAGCCCATGAATTCAGGGCTGCGAGGCTAAGCGAGATGTTTCAGAACATATTGATCGTCTGCGTCGGCAACATCTGCAGAAGCCCGGCGGGCGAAGCATTGCTGGCTCACAGACTCCAAGGAAAAGGCCTGACAATCAGATCAGCAGGCATAGGTGCACTAGTAGGCAACCCAATGGACAAGACGGCACATGAGGTGCTTAACGATCACGGATTGGAACACAGGTCCCACCGTGCTCGGCAGGTCGATAGCGAGATGCTCCACCAGGCGGACCTTATCCTCGCCATGGAGCAGAGCCACATCCAGCACATCCGCCAGATAGCGCCCGAAGTACATGGCAAGACCTTTCTAATGGGTAAATGGCTAGACGATATGGAAATCCCGGATCCCTTTCGTCAATCCAAGCCCGCATTCGAACATGTTCACAGCCTTCTGACGCAGTCCGTCGAAAGCTGGCTTCCTTACCTGAAATAAGAAGAAGGAACTTCAATGACCACTATGCCCCGACCCATCTATGAGACCAAAGAGGACAAGGACATTGATCTGGCCCACCTCTTTGATACGTTCATCAACAACCGGGCCCTCATTCTCACCATAACCGGTTTCTTCGCAGCGCTGGGTGTGGCCTACGCGCTGCTGGCAACTCCGGTATATCTCGCCAGCGCAATGATCCAGATCCAGCCGAAAGGCGGGCTGCCAAGCCTCACCGACGTCGTGGGCACTGCACCGGCCGTCTCCCCGGCGCAGACGGAAATCGCACTGCTCAAGTCGCGCTCCGTTGTCGGCGGCGCGGTCAAGGCGCTGAACCTGGATATCATCATCGAGCCGCACCACTTCCCGGTGATCGGCGGCTATATGTTCCGCCGCTTCGAACCGAGCGAAGAAGGTGAGCTCGGCTGGTACCCGGATGGTTTCGAGTCATATGCCTGGGGCGGCGAGTCGCTGCGCATCACTCATCTGATCGTGCCAGACAAGATGCATGGTGAAGAGCTGACTCTGGAAGCGGCTGAAAACAACGGCTTCATCCTGCGCGACACCGAAGGCGAAGTGGTTGTGCAAGGCGTCGTTGGCGATCACATCGAGACGCCGGATTATGGAATCAGCGTAGCGGAGCTGAACGCACGGCCAGGCACGACCTTCACCGTGATCAAGAACCGTACTTACGCTACCACTGAGGACTACCAGGATCGTTTGACTGCCGGGGAGCGAGGCAAGCAGTCAGGCATTCTCAACGTGACGCTCGAGGACACTGACCCCGACAAGGCCGTTCAGGTGCTGGAAAAAGTGGCCCAGCGCTACGTTGATCAGAACATTGCGCGCAACGCGGCAGAAGCAACGCAGAGCCTGGAGTTCCTCAGCGAGCAGGTGCCGGAAGTCCGCAAGAAACTCGATGCCGCTCAAACAGCCTTGAACGAGTTCCAGACCGGCAACCGCTCGGTGGATATTTCCGCCGAAACCCAGTCTGTGCTGGACCGCATCGTTGACCTCGAGAGCCAGATTTCAGAGCAGAACCTCAAGCGCACTGAAATGGAGACACGCTTTACCCGTCAGCATCCGAACTTCCAGTCGTTGATGAATCAGATCAACCAGCTGCAGTCGCAGAAAACTGAGCTGGAAAAACAAATCGGCACCCTGCCCTCTACCCAGCAAGAATTGCTGCGTCTGAACCGCGACGTAGAGGTTTCGTCCGAAACCTATTCGATGCTGCTGAACAAGACGCAGGAATTGGACATCATTCGCGCAGGAACCGTGGGCAACGTGCGTATCGTTGACCACGCCGCAGCCGACATAGACCAGCCGATCAAGCCGAACAAGCCACTGATCGTTATCGTCGCTACTCTACTTGGCGGCATTCTCGCGGTCGCCTTCGTCTATGTTCGCGAAGCGCTCAAACGCGGCGTCGAGAACCCAGAAGAAATCGAGCGTGTCGGCATCCCAGTGTATGCCGCGATCCCCTTCAGCGAGAAACAAGGGGCGCTGGAAAAGCGTCTGGCCAACTTCAAGCGTGACAAGAGCAGCGCTTCGTACCTGTTGACCATCAATGACCCGGCTGATCTGGCGACCGAGGCCATGCGCAGCCTGCGTACCAGCCTGCATTTCGCCATGATCGAGGCCAAGAACAACATACTGATGATTACCGGCCCCAGCCCGGCAGTCGGCAAGTCATTCGTGACGAGCAACCTCGCGGCAGTGATCGCACAGTCCGGCAAGAAAGTGCTGCTGGTAGATGCCGACATGCGCAAGGGCTACCTGCACAAGGTCATGCGTTGCCAGGGCGAAAAAGGTCTTTCGGATATCTTGTCCGGCCGCATCACGCTCTTTGACGCCATCCAGAAGACTCAGCTCAACAACCTGCACGTCATCACACACGGTCAGCTGCCGCCGAACCCGTCCGAGTTGTTGATGCACGAGAACTTCTCTCGCTTCGTCAAGGAGATCAGCACCATGTATGACATGGTGATCTTCGATACGCCGCCGATCCTTGCCGTAACTGACGCTGCTCTCGTTGGCAGCCAGGCCGGCACGACCCTGATGGTGACCCGCTACGGCCTTAACGGAGTCAAGGAAATCGAGTTCGCCAAGCGCCGTCTCGAGCAGAATGGTCTGCTGGTCAAGGGCGTTATCTTCAACGCCGTGGTCCGCAAGGCGTCGACCTACAGCGAATACGGTTACTACCAGTACGACTACCAGAGCAAATAAAGAGTGCTCGGCATCCTCGAATGCCGAGCGACCAAACAGCGCTCTGCCATTAATTGATCCGCTTCGATCACCCGCCCCGTTCGCCCGCGTTCATCAGGCGAACGGCTCGCAGGGTATTTAGTCGCGCCATCACAGCCAGTCCAGGCGCCACGCGCCCATGGGAGGTCCAGGTAAATATGGAACGTCGCTCTCTTCCACTTCTGTTCACTACGATACGGTTGGTTGCCAGCCTGGCACTGATGGGTTGTGTGCCACTTGCGCAGGCACAAGCCAGCGAAAAGAACGCCGGCATCGACCTGGTCGGCATCAACATGTCTGGCGCAAACTTTGCTCCGCATATAACACCCGGAAAAGTTGGCACTAACTACTTCTATCCAGAAAAAACATACTTTAAGTACTACGCGGACAAGAATATCCGCCTGATTCGCTTTCCCTTCATCTGGGAACGCCTGCAGCATGACTTGTATAAAGGCGTGAACTTCGACCAGATCCGCCTGCTCAGAAAAACGCTTGATTTCGCCGCAGAGCATGACCAGAAAATCATTCTGGATATGCACAATTATGGGCGATACAAGGGCAAGCTGATCGGTTCTCCCGAAGTGCCTTACGAAGCCTACGCCAGTGTCTGGCGGAAACTCGCGGAAGAGTTCAAAGACCATCCCGCGCTGTTGGGCTACGACATCATGAACGAGCCCCATTCGACCAAAGGGCTATGGCCGGCAGCTGCCCAGGCCGCGGTCGATGCGATCCGCCAGGTGGACATGAAGACCTTGATCTTTGTCGAAGGTGACCGCTGGGCCAGTACCTTTCACTGGCGCATGGTGAACGAGGACTTCCTGATCGAGGATCCTGCCGAGAAGATCATTTACGAAGGCCACCTGTACCTCGACAAGGATTTCTCGGGACGCTATGCAAACGACGAAACCGTTGACCCCATGCTCGGTGTAGAACGTGCACGCCCGTTCGTCGAGTGGCTGAAGGAAAACAACCTGAAAGGCTTTCTCGGCGAATACGGCGTACCCGGGCATTCCGAGTCGATGCTGGTCGCCATGGATAACCTGCTCGGCTATCTCAATGAAAATTGCATGCCCAGCGCCTATTGGGCCGGCGGCCCAGGCTGGGGCAAATATGTCCTTGCGGTTGAGCCCATCGATGGCAAGGACCGCCCGCAAATGACGGTGCTGCAGAAAAACATCTCCAATAACTGCACGGAGTTCGGGCCGGCACCGCAGCGGTAACTCGCTTGCTACCGCATCTGCCGCCCGCCAGACCGCGGCCAATTGAACGCAGCTAACCGGTCAGAAATCTTTGGCGAACCTCAAATTTCGACGCAACCCAGCCTCCAAACGGTTGTCCAATTTTTCGACCGAGCATCAGCGAATTTAACGCGAGCGGAACTCAATGACTCGGTAGCTATCGAACGCGTTCGGTTACTGACGTGCTGTCAGGTTTGGATTGAGACCTTGGATCCAGCGATACACAGCGCAACGGCGCATCGAAAGCACCGCCTGGCAATGTTAGATAGCTTGAGTTTGTTGCGGTGTAGTTAGTCTGGATAATGGAAATGCACCTAAGGACCCAGGTGATGACAAACATCAGCTCAAAATTCTTTTATTTGCCATTGACGGTTCTGATGATCATCTTGCACTTTTCGGTGTTTGGTGACAGCACACATAACCCTATCGGCTTCAAGTTTCTCAACGAGGCCTATCTGGCGATCTGCCTGGGCGCGTCGTTTCTTTTGATTCTTGCCAGTGCAGAGGATGCGTCCAGAGAATTTCGCGTCCTTATGTATTACGCGTTTTACAGCGTTTTCGTATTTACGGTGCTACCGGCAATATTTTCGTTTTATACCTTTGGCCAACCCATTATTTACGGTCTGATCGAGGAACGTCGAATACTTTTCACATTTGGTTTCGTGCCGCTGCTCTTGCTTGCCAAGCACATCAGCACCCTCCAGTTTGAGCGCGCGCTGATCTATTCCGCGCTCATCGCCGTATTCCTCTCGTGGTGTTTCAAGTTCGGGCTGGTCCCGGATCTGCGCGAAGAACAGACATCTTGGGACCGCCCGGATCGCTCATCCATCGGTCCATTTCTGATCTGTTTCGCCTATTTCTATTGCATCCAGGTGTGGGCAAAGGGCAAGTCACTCATCAATGACGAACAACGGCAGCGGAATTTCTACCTCATCGTCGCCGCGGTGTTGTTGCTCACCTTGGTCTTCGCCACGCAAACCCGCCAGCTCATTGTCCTGTGCCTGGCCTTCACTATGTTTTCGCTGAGGGCTAAAGCCGTCGTCTGGGCAGCCTCGCTTTGCCTCCTGCTTTCGCCGCTCTATTTCTATCCTGAGCTGCTTGAAGTCCTGGGACTTAACGTAGAGTTCTATGAAAGCAGCCTGGATGGTGATGTGGAAGATGGTGTAAGGCCCCATACCATCGCGGCCGTATTCAAACATTTGGAGCTGGTCAACTGGCTACCAAGCGGTTCGCTATCCCTGATGTGGCAGGACGGTTTCATTCCCTATTTCGGCGAACACTTCTTCCTCTCTGATATCGGAATTATCGGCACGCTTTTTCGCTTCGGTTTTTTGACCTTTTTGCTGGTCCCACTGTCGCTGTACATTTACCAGCGCATCGCTAGAAATATCAGTACTGATATGAGTTTCATCTATCCAGTGATGCTCGCAATGTTCGTGATATGGCCACTCGCCGGTCTCTTCGAATATGCGCAACCCGTAGTTTGTATGCTTTTCGTTATTCATGCTCTGAGAGCACGCCATCTTCGCAGCAAGGAACGAGTACATGAACGTCGCACTTATTCTCAACTACAAAGCTGCTACTGAAACTATCAGCTGCGCTGAAAGCTTGCTCGCTCATTGCACGACGATCGATCACATCGTCATCGTCGATAACGATTCGCAGGATGGATCCGCCCTTGCCTTTCAGCAATGGCTGGACGAAAAGGCGTACCCGACCGTGACCTTGCTCTGCAATCCCGAAAACAACGGGTATGCCGGCGGCAATAATTATGGCCTTCGCTGGGCGATGGAAAATCTACAGCCAACGTACTTCTGGGTCGTCAATAACGACACCTACGTAGACAGCGACGCCTTTTCGCCATTGCTCGAGGCGCTGCAGCGTAATGATCGACAGTTCGTCGGCTCGCTCGTACTCAGTGCCGACACCGGACGTCTGGAGTGCTATGGCGGCGGCAAACTGTATCCGATCCTGGGCAAGGCTCGCCTGCTCGGAAAGAACCAGAGCATCGAAGCGTTGCAGCAGCAGAATCTTCAGCACACCCCGGATTACATAATGGGCTGCAGCCTTGCGTTTTCCGCTGCGCTGACCGAAGAAATCGGCCTGATGGACGAAGACTACTTCATGTATTTCGAAGAGGTGGATTGGCAATACCGAGCCAGGCGCTTCGGCATTTCCATCAAGGTCATCCCTGAAAGCCGCCTGTTTCACTACGGTTCCCTCAGCCTGGGTAGCCGCTCAGCGTTTTATCACTATTACCGCAACCGGGCGGCGACCCGCTTCAACAAGCGTTTTTACGGGTCGGCCTTCGCAGTAACTTCCGCATTCTTTCTCTCGGCCGTTACGACTATCAAGGAATACAGGAATCCCACCCTCGCCTGGTCGGGTATCAAGGGCGCCTTCAAGGGAGTAGCAATGAGTGTCAAGTGATACTAATGCATTCGGAATCAACTTTTATTCCGGCAATAAGAAGACTTTATTGACTTGCATCCGCGAGGGCATCAAGCAGCCCTATTCGTTTGTGGTGACTCCAAATGTTGATCATCTCGTGCAACTAGAGGATGACCCACAGCTGCGTGATGCATATGCCAAAGCGCGCTGGAGGCTTTGCGACAGCCGTATCCTTCTGTCGCTACTGGGCCGCCTGGGTGTTCATCTCGACGAAGCCATTCCGGGCAGCGATCTAACCCTGGATCTGCTCAAGTGGGCAGACGATGATTGCCTGCGCGTGGTTCTGATCGGTTCATTGCAGACCGAAGCCGATAAGCTTCGAGCGATCTATCCCGGCATCGACCTCTACCACTACAACCCGCCAATGGGGTTCATCAAAAACCCGGAAGAAGTGGAGCGTTGCCTGCGGTTCGTTCGCGAACACCCGTCGGACCTGGTTCTGTACGCGGTGGGCACGCCTCGCGGGGAAGTCTTGGCCGCGGCAACTCAACCACATGAGCGTTCGGGTATGGGCTTTTGCATCGGCGCCTCGATTTCCTTCGCAACGGGCACGATCAAGCGAGCACCGAAATGGATGCGCGAGTACAAGCTCGAATGGCTCCATCGCATGTGCATGGAACCTCGTCGGCTGGCCAAACGTTATTTCGCCGATGCGGTGTACATCGTGCCCGCTTATCTACGAGAAAAAAGCGCCCGATTAAAAGCCAGCCCTGCGAAACAGGAGTCTTGAACGGATATCGATCAATGGCCATCACATGCGGGTCATGTCGTTACGTTGGTTAGCTCGAATAACCGAATCCAAGTTCCATGAACAACGCTTCGCTATTCCAGGTCATGCACCTCGGTATAGCGACTCATAAGCATCACTGAAAACCTAACCTCATACAGGGAAGAAAATGAAAGCGATCATCACGGGTATTACGGGACAAGACGGCGCCTACCTGGCAGAGCTCCTGTTGGAAAAAGGCTACACCGTATACGGCACCTTTCGTCGTACCAGCTCGGTCAATTTCTGGCGTATTGAAGAGTTGGGCATCGATAAACACCCCGACTTGCATCTCGTTGAATACGACCTGACCGATCTATCGTCCAGCATTCGCCTACTGCAGAACACCGGGGCAACCGAGGTTTACAACCTTGCTGCTCAAAGCTTCGTGGGCGTTTCCTTCGAGCAGCCGTTGACCACCCTTGATATTACCGGCGCGGGCGCAGTGAACCTGTTAGAGGCCATCCGCATCGTCAATCCGAAAATTCGCTTTTACCAAGCGTCGACCTCCGAAATGTTCGGTAAGGTCCAGGCCATTCCGCAATTGGAAACTACGCCCTTCTACCCGCGTAGCCCGTACGGCGTTGCCAAGCTTTATGCACACTGGATGACGATCAACTACCGGGAGTCGTACGGCATCTTCGGCTGCAGCGGCATCCTGTTCAATCACGAATCCCCTCTGCGCGGCCGCGAATTCGTGACCCGAAAAATTACCGATTCGGTCGCGAAGATCAAACTGGGCCAGCTGGACGTACTCGAGCTCGGCAACATCGACGCGAAACGTGACTGGGGCTTTGCCAAGGAATACGTCGAAGGCATGTGGCGCATGCTGCAGGCCGACGAGCCCGACGTTTTCGTATTGGCAACCAACCGTACCGAAACCGTTCGCGACTTCGTGACACTGGCATTCAAGGCGGTCGATGTCGAACTGCAATGGGAAGGCTCCGGTGAGCAGGAACAAGCACTCGATGCCGCGACGGGCAAGGTCGTTATGCGGGTCAACCCTAAGTTCTACCGTCCGGCAGAGGTCGACCTGCTGATCGGCGATCCGCAAAAGGCCAAGGACGTACTGGGTTGGGAACCCAAGACTTCGCTGGAACAGCTGTGCCGAATGATGGTCGACGCCGACTTGCGCCGCAATCAGCAGGGCTTTTCGTTCTAAGTATCGACCTGGCTGGAGGTATAGAACCAGGCACATGCTGTTGGGGGGAGCCGCGCAGGGGAACCACTCCAGGGCGTCCTCCCTCCTCCAGCCGCCAGAGCGTTATCCCGGGGTTCATACGGTCGACTTCGGCGTTACGCCGGGCCAAAAAGTTGGACGGTGCGGCTTCAGGGGCCACCGTCCAGCCGACCGTAACCGGGACGCAACATCCCAAGGCTAAACCAGGGATAAATCGCATCACTGAAATTGGAATTTCATCCTATCGGGAAGATCATGCGTAAAGTGCTGATTACCGGCGTTACCGGTTTTACCGGTCGCTACATGGCAGAAGAGTTAGCAGGCCGGGGCTACGAGGTTCACGGCCTTAGCTATCGCCAACCCGTGGGCACACTGCCTACGGCTGTTTCAGCCATCCACTGCTGCTCATTGAATGACGCAGAGACGCTGCGAACCCTGCTGATAGAAATACGCCCGACCTATGTCGTCCATTTGGCTGCCGTGTCTTTCGTCGCGCACACCGATGCGGACGCTATCTACCAGGCAAACCTGCTCGGCACTCGTCATCTGCTCGAAGCGCTACGCGCAAGTGCTATCGGCCTCGAAGGCGTACTGCTGGCCAGTAGTGCGAATGTCTATGGGAACACAACCGAAGGCGTCCTCGATGAGTCCGCTCCCTTTGCTCCCGCCAATGATTACGCAGTGAGCAAAGCCGCAATGGAGTTTCTTGCGAGGCTGTATCACGGACGCTTGCCGCTTATTATCAGCCGGCCCTTCAACTACACCGGTGTTGGCCAGGCTGAGCAATTTCTAATACCGAAAATTGTCGCGCATACACGTCGCCGCGCAGACGTGATCGAACTGGGGAACTTGGATATCGCCCGCGACTTCTGCGATGTCCGCCAAGTTGTACAAGCCTATCGACGACTGCTGGAAAGCCCCGATGCTATTGGCGAAACGGTCAACATCTGCTCAGGCTCGGCGTATACGCTTGAATATGTGCTTGAACAAGCTGCGGCTATATCCGGCCATCGGATGGAAGTCAGGGTAAATCCAGCCTTTGTACGTAGCGCTGATGTGAAGAACCTGTTCGGCTCCAGGGCAAAACTGGATTCGCTTATTGGCGACCTGCCCCGAATTGAACTACGCGACACGCTGCGCTGGATGATCGAATATCAGCCCGCACATTAACGCCTGATGCAATAAAAGCGCATTGTCAAAGGCATCGCACTGCATCAGCCGGGTGGCGGTTGAATTAACTGAAGGCGCTTCTTTTTGGCTGACCAGCGTCGGCCAAACAGATGAAACCTATTGCAGCTCGGGATGTTCAATCGAAGCGATATTCGCAGTCCAGACATACATAAATGTTGATTCTGAGCTCCGATATCCAATTGCCCGTTCTAGACGGCTTCTATTCCATCGGATCGCAGCGCCCTCGCATGACCGCCCCCATTTCTGCATGCCGCCTTGAACCCAAGAGAAACGGAGCGGTCTATGGCTACTGTGAGCAGCAAAGCGCCCGTTCCAGTCTGGTGAAACCACAAGACAGGGTTGAGCGGAACCTACCAGTCGCTCATCCGGAACACGTCTCACGCTCGAGTCGAAGAAGTACTCCTTCCAGGGCTTTGCGATAGCGACACCAGGAGAAGCAGATATTGAATTCGTTCTTATGCGCTTTCGAAGCGATCACCGCCGGATGTCGATAGACGGATCAATTGCGCTCGTTCCTTCAGTAAAAGTGAATCCCGCTGTTTTCACTTCGTAAAAACAACTATTCCGTCAAGGATGAAGAACCATGAAACCATTATTTGCTCTTGCTTTCTCTTCCGCGCTGGCGCTCCAAGGATGTGTTTTTTCGCCCGGCCAATACCTTGACCCAGACGAGTTCAAGGACGGTGCGGAATCGGAAGACGGCACCGTACAGCTGATTCGCATCACGCCCGACATGCTCAAGGGCGAACTGTCTTCCGATCAGGGCACATCCAGCAAGCAGGAGCTGCTCGACTACAAACCAGAGGCGTACCGCATCGGCGCGAACGACCTTCTATACATCACCGTCTGGGATCATCCTGAACTGACCGCGCCATCCGGCCCGCAACAGCAGCTCGATGCCAACGGTCGTCTGGTCCGCCCTGATGGGACCCTCTTCTATCCTTATATCGGCAACGTCGATGCGGCAGGCCGCACAATCGAAGAGCTGCGTGCTCACATCGCACGCCGTCTCGCCAATTACATCGATAGTCCGCAGGTTGATGTCAGCCTGCTGCGCTACGGAAGCCAGCGCATCGTGCTGTCCGGCGCGTTCAACACTGCCGGTGAAGTACCGGTGACTACCGCTCCGATGACCATCGTTCAAGCGATTAGCCAAGCCGGCGTCGACACCGAAACCGCTGACCTTTCCGGCCTTATGCTCAAGCGCGACGGCCGCGAGTACATGCTCAACCTCGACGACCTGAACCGCCCCGACTCCTGGCTGCATCAGGTCTACCTGAAGGATGGCGACCAGCTGCATCTGCCTTATAACGATCAGAAGAAAATCTACGTGTTGGGTGAAGTCACCGAGCCTCAGGCCCTCAGCTTCAAGGCAACGAGCTATAACCTGATGGATGCGATCGGTACTGCTGGCGGGATTCGCCAGGAAACCGCGGATGGCGAAGCGGTATATGTCATTCGTGGCGCGGAGAACATCGCCACCGAACAAGCCACGGTCTTCCAGCTGAACGCCAAGTCCCCGACCGCCTTCGCCCTGGCCAAGAGCTTCCCGCTCCAACCGCAGGACGTCGTATTCGTGGGGCCGGCAGGCATTACCCGTTGGAACCGCTTCATCAGCCAGCTGCTACCATCGGCTGCATTCGTCGGAACCGGTGCCGCATTCAACCGTTGATGGCGTAACAGACATCAGGCCGGCCCTGGCCTGATGTACAGAACCGCAGCCAGCCCACCGGGCGGCTGCGGTTTTTTATTGCTTGCTGGACGGGTTACCGCCACGCAAGCCACCGCCGTGAACGGGCCGGCAATAAAACCACACAGATCATGTGGCTTCTAACTGGCTACTCAGTTGGAATAGTCGGATCATCTTCGAACATGTCGATATCTTCATCAGTGACCTCCGTCTCCTCGGGGTCAGACATCGGAGCATCGTTGATACTGGCACCGTCTGGATCTCCAGGCAGGGGCGCATCGGCATCAGAATCGTTCGCCGCCATCAGCCTAGTGAACACCATGGATTCATCTTGCATGCTTCACCTCGCAGGGAGGCCCCCAATGGCCTCTGCGAATATCGAACGGCGAAGCTGCGATTGGTGCTGAACCACCAGTCGGAGCAGCGAAGCGTTACTGCACGAGCTGAGTTGCTCAACAGCTCGGCAACCGCTCATCCAGACCTTGCTTCTGATCGCCGGTCCGTTGTCGTCTAGTACCAACTCACATCGCATCAGCCCGATTTTTTCTACGCGTCAAACCTGGGCAATGGGGGACCGCAGAAGAGATCTGTGCGCACAAGCATTACAAATGCAACGTATTCGCATTAACATCCGCATCCCAACAACGAATTGGAGATGCTCATGTTCTGCCGCCCAGTCTTGCACCCGTTTTTCCTCGCATTACGCGCTGCCAGTCTCGCCATTCCGGCTGTAGCTCTCTGCTCGGCTGCCTTGGCACAGTCGGCGAACGAAGCTCCAGCGACAAACTCATCGGCACTCGAGTTGCCGGCGCAGGAAATTGTGTCCAGCGAAACCGAACGCGCTGAAGGCCCTGTCGATGGTTACGTCGCGACACGTTCAGTGACCGGCACCAAGACCGATACACCGATCCTTCAGGTCCCGCAGTCGATCAGCGTGATCACGGCCGATCGCATGCAGGATCAAGGTGTGCAGACAGTGCAGGACGCATTGCGCTACGTCTCGGGTGTGCGGGGGGAAGCCTTTGGGCTGGATGCCCGAGGCGACTCGTCCAAAATCCGCGGCAGCACGCCGGTGCTCTTTCTCGATGGTCTGCAGCAAACCTTCGGCAACTACACCAATACCCGTACTGATCCCTTCACGCTCGAACGTCTTGAAGTGCTCAAGGGTCCGTCGTCGATGCTGTACGGCCAGAGCCCAGTTGGCGGATTGATCAACATGGTCAGCAAACGACCCCGCGATGAGCAAAGAACCGAACTTCAGCTCCAATACGGCACCCATGACCGCAAGCAGATCGCGATCGACAGCACCGGGCCGCTAAACGACGAAGGCACCCTCCTCTATCGGGTGGTCGCAATTGCGCGGGACAGCGACTCCCAGGTCGATTACGTGGAAGACGATAGGCTGGTGTTGATGCCGTCGATCACCTGGCGACCAACCGACGATATCGAGTGGACCCTGCTGGCGAACATACAACGAGACGACAGCGGCTCCACCTCACAATTTCTTCCTCACCGCGGCACCGTCCTGGATGCGCCTTACGGTCATTACGATACGGATCTGTTTGTCAGTGAGCCGGGATTCGACGAGTACGACACCGAGCAGATGGCGCTTACATCGCAGTTCAGCTGGCGCTTGAACGAGACTTGGACGCTGCGGCAGAACCTGCGCTATCAGGAAAGCGAAGTCAGCTATCAGCAGATTTACGGCTGGCCACCGGTGCTCAACGCTGATAACCGCACACTCGACCGCGTCTACTACGTATCCAAGCCCGAAGTCGACGTGTGGGTCGCGGATCACAACGCCCAAGCCCTGTTCGACACCGGGCCGGTGCAGCACACGTTTCTTATCGGGACTGACTACCAGCACGCCGTCACCAACCGCAAACAGGCAGGCGGGGCGGCGACGCCGCTTGATCTGTACGATCCGGTGTATGGCACCTTCGATCCGTCGATCATCAACCTGAGGGTAGATCCCGAGCAGACACTGGCTCAACAGGGCATTTACCTGCAGGACCAGCTCAGGTACGAACGCTGGATGCTCACCCTGGGACTGCGAAAGGATTGGGCGGATAACCGGACCGATAGCGGTACGCGCCAGAAAGACGATGCGGTCACCGGTCGAGTCGGGCTCACCTATCTCTTCGACAATGGTGCTGCCCCCTACATCAGCTACAGCGAGTCCTTCCAGCCGATCGTGGGGCTGAACGCTTCGACCAATGAGCCTTACAAGCCATTGGAAGGCGAACAGTGGGAACTAGGCATCAAGTATCAACCTGTCGATAGCAACAGCCTGTACACCGCCGCGGTGTTCGACTTGCGTGAACAAAACCGGCAGATGCCCGACCCGAACAACCCTTCAAACACCGTCCAGACAGGACAAACGAAAGCCCAGGGTCTGGAGTTGGAAGCGATGGTCGCCGTAACCCCGAATTGGGATCTGATCGCCACCTACACTTACCTCGATACCGAGGTGCTGGAGGGAACACCACGCGAGGAAGGCGCGCGTTTGGCAACGATCCCAGAGAACATGGCCTCGCTCTGGTCCCAGCATCGCTTCGAGTGGTTCGGCATCCCCGGTTTTAGCGCGGGCGCGGGTGTGCGCTATGTCGGCGCAAGCTGGGACGGCACCGACACGCTGAAGACACCGTCGACCACTCTGTTCGACGCCATGCTCGGTTATCGCTACCAGAATTGGGCATTCGCGCTCAACGCCACCAACCTGGAAGACGAAACCTACTACACCACGTGCCTGTCGCGCGGTGACTGCTTCCTCGGCAATCGCAGGACGGTGGTCGGCACCGTCAGCTACAGCTTCTGATGGGCCGGCTCTGGAGGCCACACCGATGAGCACCTTCGTATCTTCCCGCCTCGCCAATCTGGCCGGGCGTGTTTCTGCCGCCCTGCTGGGCGGCTATGCATTGGCCTTTGGTTTCACAGCGTTCTTCTCTGTGTACTTACCAATGCCTCGGCCTGACCGGGTAGTGACAGCCAGCCTGCTCTGTTTCGCCGTCTGGGTGGGGGCAGTCATTTACGCCTTCGCTGCAAAAAGCGCCTTGCACGCCTGGTTACTGATTTCCGGACTGGCCGTCCTCTTCTGCCTGGGTGCTTACCTGCCCGTCGAGTGGAGGACCCGGCCATGACACTTCGCCAATCAATGGCCGGACTGCATACCTGGGGCGGATTGTTGCCCAGCTGGTTACTGTTCGTGATCATTTTCGCCGGCACCCTGGCCTGTTTCGATAAAGAGCTGGAGCGTTGGATGCGGCCTGCGCTGCATACGCAGACGGCCACATGGATGACCGCCGATGACGTCGGTAACTGGGTTCAGGCGAATGTTCAGGAACCGCTACACGCTTACTGGATGCATGGCCCGACCGAACGTGAGCCCTATTGGCGGCTGGGCTGGGAAGAGGACGAATCCGGTACGCGCGGTCGTGTTGCATTCGACCCTCGTAGTGGAGAGCCCATGCCCGAGTCGGTAGGCGGCGAATTTTTCTTCACGCTGCACTACAACCTGCATGCCGGAACCGTCGGCATGTATGTCGTTGGCCTGGCAGGTATGTTCATGCTGGTGGCCCTGGTGTCGGGAATCATCACCCATCGGCGAATTTTCAAGGATTTCTTTACCCTGCGCCCCCAGGCCAACGGCCAGCGCGCCTGGCTCGATGCCCATAACCTGTTCGGCGTCATAGGCCTGCCGTTCCATTTGATTCTTGCTTACACCGGCGTGGCGGTCTTCGTCGCGTCCTACATGCCCGCAGGCGCGATGGTCGCTTACGGAGGCGATCCACTGGCCTTCTTTGAAGAAGTGCAAGGCGGTTTCCATCGCAACGAGCTGCACCAGCCGGCCGGCCAGCTGGCTTCACTGAATGACATGCTCACCAACTCACGTCAACGCTGGGGTGACGGAGAGCCCGGCTGGATCATCGTCGAGCACCCTGCAGACGCATCCGCCGTCGTCAGCGTGCGTCGTTCCGATCCGTCGCGCATCGGCTCGCCACAAGACACCCTGAGCTACGACGCCTTCACCGGCGACCTCCTTCACCAGCAGCAAGCACCGACCAGCTATCGGGCTTATATCTGGCTGGTGGGGCTGCACATGGCGCAGTTCGGCGGGCAAATCGTGCGCCTGCTGTACGGTTTTCTCGGGCTTGTCGGCTGCGCGATGCTGGTGGCCGGCACCAGCGTATGGTTACGCAAGCGCGAGGGACGCCAGATTCGAGGCCTGGAAATCGTTCGGGCACTCAACGGCGCGGTCTTCTTCGGCCTGCCCATCGCCTCGCTGGCTTTGCTCTGGGCGAATCGTTTGTTACCCAGCACATTGACCGCACGCGGCTCTGCCGAGGCTTGGTGCTTCTCGCTTGCTTGGCTTGCCGTGGTGATCACCGCCTACCTGTGGCGCCACCAACCGCTCAAGCTACTTCGTTGGCTGTTCGCGTTGCTGGCGATGCTCTCGCTGGGCCTACCCTTGCTCAACGGCTTGACTGCACCTGACGGGCATCTACTGGCAAGCCTGCTCCGAGGGGATCTGATATTAGCGGGTGTCGACGTAGTGCTGCTGGTAGTTGGCGGACTCTGCGCATGGGGCTCGCTTCGCCAGCCGCGTCAACATCAATCAGCGCGCAGGGGCGCGCGCACCGCCACGCAAGAACAGGAGTTGGCACCATGACCACACTCGCTTTCGCCCTAGCGTACCTGGGCATGCTCGCGCTCTGCCTGGCACTGACCCGACACCACCGTGCGATCTTCAATACCGCTCCGACATCCGTACGACAACGGTGGCTGCGTGTAGCCGCGACCGGGCTGCTACTCGGTACCACCGTTGTAAATGTCGCGTCGCTAGGCGTAGCGATCGGCCTGGTCGTCTGTCTCGCACAGCTGATGCTCGCCGGGCTGGCGGTCAGCTTGACACTCGCATGGCGGGAACGGTGGGTCGTACCGCTCGGCGCCTTGCTCAGTCTGCTTGGCGTGCTGTTCGCAGTAGGCGGTGGTTAGAAGGTTTCAGTGAGCGGCAGGTGCGAAGGTTTACCTGAGTAAAGCTGCGCTTGTGCTTTTATCTGGACTACGAAGTTACGACGCTCTAATCCTCGCCGGCCCATATTTAGCTCTTATGGTCTATTCCGTGGGCCAAGCTAACCGACAACAATCGCCCTGCTTCGCCTGTGATGTACGGAGCTCATCCATCGCGAACAGGAGATTCCAATGTATAAGATTACTCCTCTCGCCGCAGCGCTCTTGCTCGTGGCAAGCGGCAACCTCATGGCCAACGAGCACGTGGCCGAGATAGAACAGAGCGGCACCAACAACACCGCAGAGCAGATACAAAGCGGTGTCTTGCAGCGGTCTTTCATCGTTCAGAATGGTACCGAGAACAGCGCACTCACCGACCAATCCGGCAGCAGTGGCGAGGGCAGCCAGGCGAGCATCGAGCAAATAGGCACGCTGAATTCGGCTGCGATCTATCAGGTCCACGGCAGCCGGCCAGGGTTGGCGAGCGCGGCTGTCTACCAGACGGGGACCTCCAATAGCGCTCATATCGAACAGCAGGAAAGTCTCGGCGAGCTCTCGGCGACGGCGACTGCTAGCCAGGAAGGCTCTGGAAACCAGCTCGATGCCACACAGACTTGGGTGGGCAACGAACTCAATGTGGTTTCCGCCGGCCAAAACAATACCGTCGCGATCGATCAGTCTGGTTTCAGTACGGCGGATGTTCAGCAGTCGGGCGTTGCGAATCGTGTGCAACTGGAGCAGGTAAGCTTCGGCATCGGAGGTGGTTTCGCCGTGGTCGAGCAGGATGGCACTGCCAACCAGGCGGACATCTATCAGTCCTCTAGCCGCTACCCTGCGGGCGATGTTTTCCTTCAGCAGCTTGGCACCGCCAACATCGCGCAGATCAGAGCCGGCGATGGCTACAGCACGCTGGACTATACGCAGCGGGGCACCGGAAACGAGCTGAGTGCCCACTTCAGCGGGCAAGGCTCCAGAATAAGCGGGTACTCGGAGGGCAGCTATAACCTGGTTGATATCTCTCAGGTAGGCGATGACAACAGCCTTGATATCGCTCAGGGCGGCTCTTATAACCAGATCGACGCCTACCAGGGGTTCCATGCCCATGAGGCGCTCATCAGCCAGACGGGTGACAGTAACCAGGCTGTGCTAAGGCAGGAAAGCCTATCGCTTGGCGGTCATTCCGCCAGCATCGTTCAAACCGGTAACGGCAACATCGCCAGCGTCGTTCAGCAGTAGTTTCCGTTCAACGCAACGGGTGGATGTTCCAAGTCAGCCGGAAGCCCATCATCATGACCTTCCGGCTGTCCTGTATCGCTCGGCGCTCGCCATCATCCCGGGTGGCGCACGGCTCGCAGTCTTCCGGCTCCGCCACCTCCGCAGAAAAAGCTACCAGCGCCATCATATTCAAGACCTGACACGCCGACGCCTTTTGGCATCTCCAGAACATTCAGCACTTCGCCCGTTAGCGGGTCGATATGCCTCAACTCACTCTCGCCATCTTCCCAGACCCCATGCCAGAGCGCTCCGTCTGCCCAGGTCACGCCTGTGACGAAGCGGTTGGACTCGATGGTGCGCAGGATCGCGCCTGTTTGAGGATCCAGCTGATGGATCTTTCTATCGCGATACTGGCCAACCCAGAGCACCCCCTCCGCCCATGCAAGACCTGATGCATCGTGAGGTGCCGGAATAGAGGCGAGCACCGCGCCACTTTCGGGGTCGATTTTCTGAATGCAATCGCCGTAGATCTGGAATAGATGCTGGCCATCGAACGCCGTTCCGGCATCCGCTCGAGCGTCGATCGAGCGCAGGGTTTCGCCGCTCGTAGGATCAAGTGAGTGAAGCTTATCGCCGCTTGCGAACCAGACATGCTGACCGTCATGGCTGACGCCGTGCACGGCGTCGATGCCTATAAAGGGTCCATATTCGCGGATGATTTGTGCCGCTGAGTGCTTCATGAGTCCTTCCTCCTTATCAGGTGAGGGGATCCTAGTCACATCAGCACCGAAGCTGGGAGTAACAAGATCGTCGCGAAAGCGGGCATGGGCGGAGCGATCCATCGGCGGGACCTGCCGCGGCCAAACGACTGCACCTTGTCTGCCTTCGCAAGTGAATCCAACGCTCGCTGCACGGTACGCTGGCTAGACCCTAGCGCAAGGCCAAGCGCTGAGCTCGACCACGGTTCCCCATCAGCGAGGCATGCCAGCACAGCCGCATATTTCTCTTCGACGGGCCGCGCCAGCACAACCACCTCATCCGCTCCAAGCGGGGCTAGCGCGAACCCTCGCTTCGTTGCTGTCACACCAGCCACGTTCAGCATCAAAACACGAAGGCGCCCAACCTCAACGCGCAACCGAACCCTATGCGACTCATCAGCGACTCTGGTGCGAAATGTCTGTGCGATAAGTGTGGCTCTCGGCACATCTGCCGGCCAGGCTTCGCCCAACAGACGAGCAAGCTCGAACAGCACCGGACGTTTAACGAGCGAAATGACCGAATCAGCCCTACATATGACACGACGGCACGCGTCCACGACGAGCGCTCCCGACGCCAGGGTGTTTTCAACCTCATCCAATCGGACAAGGCGCTCACCGCTACGCGTGATCCGCCGCGCCGCTGGCCTGTCCAAAACAGCCGATGCGTGCCGCAGCTCCGCAGTCAGCGCAGGAATGCCCGCCCGGTTCGCCGCCCGTTCCGCCGCTGTGAACGCCCTGCGCGCGGCCCCCGCCTGTAGACGACGCAGTGCTATCCCCGCGACGACCAGCTCATAGACCGCCCTTGCCGCTGGCCTGAGATGCACGGGCTCCAGATCAACCAACCTACGCTCCGCCTCCTCAACACCCCCGATCAAAAGCAGTCGGCGAAGCTCGAGCAAACGCGCATGGGCGGAGTTGGACCAATCGCCATGTGCTTCGAGCGCCTCTCTCGCTTCGTCTAGCCTCTTCGCAGGCCAGCCCAGGTCACGAGAAGCGAGCGCAATCTCGGCTTCCGCGACAGTACATCTCGCACGAGGCACAGCTTCTTCAGGCCCGAAGGCACAGGCCGCGTCCTTCAGCAATGCCTTCGCCCGGGCGAAATCCCCGAGCTGCGCCATCGCTATGCCGCGAAGCGCGAGCGCGGACGGATCGTTGCGCAAGGCGACCCGTTTGAGCGCGCCGAGCGGATCGCCGGTCGCGAGCGCTCGCGCCGCCGATGCAATCAACGCGTCCACTTGGATCCCGCCACGCTAGTCGCTCCTAAGGATTGGATTCAGTCTCGCCCCATCGCGGTGCGATCAGTCCAGCTTTGCAGGCGACCTGTCACTAAGGGGTGCGGCGGGTCTCGACGAGCTTCGACGCGCGCGGGCAGGGGTCACCTGATAAACTTGTCATCTATTTTTCTGATGATCTGGCGATAGCCGCTAGACACCCATCAGCCCCTGGCTGGTACGCCCCGCCCTGCCACGGTATCGATCGATACCGCCGACAGCGTCAGCGCTCCAATCCTAGATCACCGTATACGCCTAAAGCACCAAGCACAGCCGGAAGACGCATGAAAACCTGTAATGAGCCAGCAATATCCTACCGTCCACCGTCCCGGCGCTTTTCCGTGGCGCCCATGATGGACTGGACAGATAGACATTGCCGGTATTTTCTGCGGCAGCTGTCACGGCACGCCCTGCTTTATACCGAGATGGTTACGACCGGCGCGTTGATCAATGGCGATGCCGAGCGGTTTCTGCGTCACGACGAGGTGGAGTACCCCCTTGCCCTGCAGCTCGGCGGTAGCGTGCCGGCCGATCTGGCGGCCTGCGCAAAAATGGCCGAGGCTGCTGGTTACGATGAGGTGAACCTCAACGTGGGCTGCCCCAGCGACCGTGTGCAAAACAACCTGATCGGTGCCTGCCTCATGGGGTATCCATCGCTCGTGGCCGATTGCGTAAAAGCGATGCGCGACGCCGTCGGGATCGAGGTAACGGTCAAGCACCGGATCGGCATTAACGGGCGCGACGGCTATGCCGAGCTCTGCGACTTTGTCGGCCAGGTAAGCGAAGCGGGCTGCCAAAGTTTTACCGTGCATGCGCGTATTGCGATCCTCGAAGGGCTGTCTCCGAAGGAAAATCGTGAGGTACCCCCGTTGCGTTATGACGTCGCGGCCCGGCTCAAAGGGGACTTTCCAGATTTGGAAATCATCCTCAACGGTGGCATCAAGACCCTCGAAGAATGCGAGGCGCACCTGCAACGTTTCGATGGCGTGATGCTCGGCCGCGAGGCCTACCACAATCCTTACCTGCTCGCGCAAGTGGATGCCAGGCTGTTCGACAGCCATGAGCCGGTCCTCAGCCGCGCCGATGCGCTGAGGCGGATGCGACCGTACATCCAACGGCACCTGGACGGGGGCGGTTCAATGCATCACATCACTCGGCATGTGCTGGGGCTCGGCCAAGGCTTCCCCGGCGCACGGCGCTTCCGCCAATTACTTTCAGTCGATATTCATAAAACCAAAGACCCACTGACGCTGCTGGAGCAGGCGACCCGTCTGCTCGAAGGACACTGATATATTCGTCAAGGAACACTCGGGATCATTTTCAATCCAAGTGCTGTCCGCCCGGACCATTCGCTCGTTGAGCGGCTCGGTGGCCTCGGGTTAAGGTCATGCCAACTCAGAGGATAGAGCGCCCCCATGACATCCAAGCTGGAACAACTCAAGCAGTTCACCACCGTCGTCGCCGACACTGGCGATCTCGATGCCATTGCCCGTCTACAGCCGGTAGACACCACTACCAACCCGTCTCTGTTGCTCAAGGCCGCTGCCCTCCCTCGCTATGCGGAGCATCTGCAGGAAGCAATGTCCCGCTGCGCCGGTGATATCGGCCTGGGCTGCGATCTGTTTGCCGTCGCGGTCGGCCAGGAAGTACTGAAGCTGATTCCCGGGCGCATTTCCACCGAGGTCGACGCACGACTTTCCTTCGATACCGAGGCAATGGTCCAGCGCGGCGAACGCCTGATCGGCTTGTATGAGCAAGCCGGCGTATCCCGCGATCGCGTGCTGATCAAACTGGCTTCCACCTGGGAGGGCATCCGTGCCGCCGAGCGGCTGGAAAAATCCGGCATCCAGACCAACCTGACCCTGCTGTTCTGCTTTACCCAGGCGGTGGCCTGCGCCGAGGCTGGGGTATTCCTCATTTCGCCGTTCGTGGGGCGCATCTACGATTGGTACAAGAAGCACGAAGGCCGCGATTACACCGGCAGTGAAGATCCAGGCGTGCAGTCAGTCAGCCGGATCTATGACTACTACAAGGCGCACGGCTACAAGACCGTGGTGATGGGAGCAAGCTTTCGCAATACCGGACAGATCGAAGCGTTGGCAGGCTGTGACCGCCTGACCATCAGCCCCGAACTGCTGGGCCAGCTGGCCCAGGAAGACGGTCCGCTGGAGCGCAAGCTGTCACCCGGGCGCGCGTCCGAGCCGCGTATCACGCTGGATGAACGCAGCTTCCGTTGGGGGTTGAACGAAGACCCGATGGCGACAGAGAAATTGGCTGAAGGTATCCGCCAGTTCGCGCGTGATCAGGAGAAGCTCGAGGCATTGCTAATGTCTTGAATCTGAAGTTCGTTCAAGAGCTGCCGAGTGAATTTTGTAGTCGGGCGAGGCGCCGCGACGAGTCATAGCGGGGCTATGGCAGGGGAGGCAACGCAGTCCGGCGGCAAAATGCGCCGGCAGAATTGAACAGCCAATTTCTGATTCAGGACACTTGAAGCCAAGCGCTGATTCAGGAACGTTCCAACGCTGTCACGAGGTCGCGAAAGGCCTCGCGGTTGGACTCATTGAGGCTCATCAGAATACGGTGAGCTTCAAGCACCTTGTTTTTCACTACGTCTTCTGATTGATCCTGGCTGGGCAGGTCCGCCAGTTGCTCGGGTGAAGGTAGCGGCTGATCGACAATATTGAATACCTGATCAAAACCCATCGACTGCAACAGACGGGTGATATCGGCATGCGTGGTGACCAGCGTGGGCAGCATGCCGATCTTCTGTCTAGACAGAATCGATAGCTTAGCCAGCAGCCCCAGCGTAGTGCTGTCGATGCTGCGGCTTTCGGTGAGATCGATCACGATCGCCGAGAAGTTCAGCGATGAGAAAATTTTCTCGATCGTAGCATCCAGCGCCGAGCAAAGCGTCAGCCGGATTTCGCCGACGAACTTGAGAACGAAGGTGCCGTCCTGCTCGGCAAACTGGATTTTACCAGTGCTCATGCAAGGTTCCTGCTCAATACCAGCAATGCGATGTCATCGGGCATATCCTCCAGATCGGCCAGGCCGAACACTCGCTGAAGTCCCTCCAGCGTACCGCCTGCCTCACAAACCAGCCCGGGCAGCCCTGCTTCCTTATCTTTGAGGGCTTCCCCCGGCAAAAGGTCCAAAATGCCATCGGAAAGTAGCGTCAGACTGAAAGAGCCAGGCAGCTCAATCTCGTAATTATCGTAGGTCGCCTCGACGAACAGCCCAACCGGCAAGCCGCGCCCTTCCAGGTATTTTGCCGTATCGCCGGTATAAAGCACGGGCATCGGAAGGTGTCCCCCAATGCTGTAATGCAGCACGTTGCGCTCTTGGTCGATCACCCCACCGAGCATGGTGACGTGCTTGCCGAGCTTGCAGTTGATCAGCCCGCGATTGATGTGATCGAGCACCTCGGACGGCTTGAATGCGCGCAGCGCCCCACCCCGCCGAGACTCGTAGAGCAGGCGCGTGGTCATGAACTTCAGCAGCACCGTGACGAATGCCGAAGAGGCACCATGCCCCGACACATCAGCTAGATAGAAGCCGATGCGATGTTCATCGATCCTAAAGTAATCGACGAAATCCCCTGAGAGGTAGAGAGACGGAATGATCTGATGAGCGAACTGAAAGTCATCCAAGGTGCAGGGCGTAACCGGCAGCATATTCATCTGCACCTGGCGGCCAGCATCCTGATCTTCCTGCAAAAGATGCAGACTGGCCTGCAGGTCGCGGTTGGCCGTTTCCAACTGCTCACGATAGCGGCGGTTCTCCAGGCGCAAGCGAGAGCGATCGAGCGCCCGACGCACCGAGTGCTCGAGCATGGCCAGGTCTTCGAGGGGTTTGATCAGGTAATCAGCCGCCCCCAGGCGCAGGGCTTCTACAGCATCGCTCATCACCCCGGCGCCAGATACCACGATAACCGGAAGGTCGACCTGACGCTCGCTGATCAGCCGGATCAGCTCCAGGCCATCCATTTGCGGCATACGCAGATCGCAGATCACCAGATCCGGACGCTCAGCGTCAAACAGCTCCATGCCCCGCGGCCCGTTAGGCGCCTGCAAGACCTTGAAACCGCTGTCATCCAGATAGGCGGCCAGGCTGGCTCGTACCACATCGTCGTCATCTATGATCAGCAGCGTCGCGCTTGGGTTGTGCATGTTCCTACCAGGCGGTATCGCCAGGATGATTGGCGAAAGCATCGGCCCCGCGCGAACGCTGGGCAAGGGATCTTTTCAAGGCGCAGACGGTACTCCCATACGTTCTGTGTTTCAAGCCAGGCACTGCCGCCCCGTCTGTGCTTTACAGGCTGAATTGACGAGCGCTATAAGAACGGGCGCAACCAAAACTCAGAGGACGAAAACAATGACCCAGAGTGATCGGGACTACAGCGAAAAACGCGACTTCATCCGCATGCAGATCGAAACCGCGATCACCCTTATACAGGGCAGCCAGCGCTACGAGGCAACGTGCCTGGACTTATCGAGCACGGGCATGCAAGTGCTCGCCGCAACCAGCCTGCAGATGGGCGACAAGGTAAGGGTGCACATTCCTTCCGAACACAGCGAGCTGAAGGGGCTGGATGCAGAAACCGAGGTGGTGCGGGTCGGCGAGCATGACGATGGCCGGCAGAGCCTTGGGCTCGCCATCGTATCGATGAGCTAGACGGTACCAGGCGGCAGCGCCTCGCCAAATGAGCGGGGCACTGAAAGCCTGAAGCCGCGGGTCGTCGGGATGATCGGATGGCGGGGCCAAGGCTGGTTAGGTCATGGTCAGAAGTCGTCTTCGACCTGACCATCCTGCGTACGAAACTCGCGGTTCTGCAGATAGGCGTTACGAACGAAAATGTATCTGTCGCCCGTGATCATCTTTTCGGCGGAAAGCAGCCCGGCACGCAAGTCAACCACGTTTACCGCTCGCGTCACGTTGCGGGTGGGTACGTGGTCCATGTGGGGATACGGCTGCAGAAAGGAGTCCGGTACACGCCCCGCAGCATCACGTACGGTGCTCGGCCCAAGCAGCGGCAACACGACATAAGGCCCGCTACCCAGGCCCCAGACGCCGAGCGTCTGACCGAAGTCCTCGTCGTTCTTCTGGAGACCCATGCGGGTCGCAACATCGAAGAAGCCGAGAACGCCAAAGGTACTGTTAAACAGGATGCGGCTCGTGTCGATGCCGGCGTCGCGGACCTTGCCTTGCAGCAAATCGTTGGTCAGCACCACGACATCGCCAAGGTTGCTGAACACGTTGCCAATGCCGTCTTCGAGAAAATTCGGGGTGACTTTCTGGTAGCCCTGTGCGAGCGGCTTGAGGGTGTAGGTGTCGACCTTGTCGTTGAAGTCGAACACCACGCGGTTGACGCCTTCCCACGGGTCCTCCTCGGCTGCCTGCAACGACGTCGCGCCAAACATCGCCAGCGCTGCGACGAGCGTGACCCCGAAATACTCGATCCAATCCTTGCCGATCACATGCATCGCAGCCTTCCTCTTATCCGAATGGTGGCGTCTACCACGAAGCGCAGCAGTATAAATCCATTCAGGGGATTTCCGGCAGCCGACAGACATGCGGAAGCCGGACGAACTTCGCTGCCTCCG
This sequence comes from Pseudomonas sp. Q2-TVG4-2, assembly GCF_013620795.1. Taxonomy (GTDB): domain Bacteria; phylum Pseudomonadota; class Gammaproteobacteria; order Pseudomonadales; family Pseudomonadaceae; genus Stutzerimonas. The sequence continues at coordinate 80,301 of NZ_LGLW01000001.1, forward strand.
GCGCCCTCAAAGAGAAGGACAAGCCCAGACCGCTGGTTTACCCTTCACGTATAGAACGCTGGCGAACTGTCGTCAGAAACCATAGAGGGAAGCAATATGCCGGAACATGATCTGCAGTCGCAGCTCGCGGAGTTGCGTAGTCAACTGGCCCAGGACGCCCCGCTGACAGAAGAAGAGCGGGCATCGCTGCAGGCGATTGCCCAGGACATTGAACTTCGCCTGGCAAACGAGGGCGTAGTGGACCAGAACGATTCTCTCGTCGACGGCGTCAACCTGGCGGTCGAGCGTTTCGAGGTCAGCCACCCGAACACCGCCATGACTCTGCGCAATATCATGCAGACGCTGGCGAACATGGGAATCTGAGCGCAGCTCCAATAGCCAGCTTAAAGTCAGCGCAGAGCACGGATGATCGCCATGCTCTGCCCTTTGACTATCACTGTCGAACCAGCCGCCCATTGCTCGATGCGACGGGTTCGGTGCTGCGGTACGGGTTGATATCCAGCCCACCGCGGCGCACATAGCGGGCATGAACGCTTAGCCGCTCTGGCTTCAGCAACCGCTGCAAGTCAAGAAAGATGCGCTCCACGCACTGTTCATGAAAGTCCGCATGTTGGCGGAAGCTCACCAGGTAGGCGAGCAGACTGCCGTGGTCCAACGCCGCGCCGCGGTACTCCACCACCACAGTGCCCCAGTCCGGCTGACCGGTAACCGGGCAATTGGATTTCAGCAGGTGGCTATAAACACACTCTTCGACTTGACGCCCCGGGTCGCAGCTAAGCAGATCGGCACGTGGCGAATCGTAGTGTTCGATGGTGACATCCAGCTCGTCGATACAGTATCCCTTCTGCGACGTAACCCCTTCCTGGGTGGCCTCGTCCAATGTCCGCAGACAAACGCCAACCGGCTTGCCGGCCGCAGCGGACAGATCGCTGACCATTATTTCGACGAGCGCCTCGCGGCTATCGAACACCGACTGGTTCAGCGAATTCAGATAGAGCTTGAAGGACTTGGATTCGATGATGTTCGGCGAGTCCGCCGGGATGCTGAATTCACCGATGGCGACCACCGGCTTGCCGGACGGCAGCAGCCAGGACAGCTCGTAGCAATTCCAGATGTCGACGCCGCGGTAGGGCAAGGTGTCGGCTGTCAGCCCCAGCTCAGCCCACTTGGGCGCGCGTGGGATGGGAAACAGCTGCTCGGGGCTGTAGGTCGCCACATAGGCACTGGATTTGCCCAGCGGCGACAGTTCGGCGGGATGCTGCATGGCGGAAACCTGTACGAAAAATGACCGCAAGTGTATCGGTTCCCGCGATGTTTATCATCGCAAATGCCTGGTGCGCGCCGCGGCGCGTCGCTGCCTGGACCAGGCTGCGGGTTACTGGCGCATGCCGCGCCCGCTCTTGAGCAAGCGGATGCACCAGAGATACATCACAATCGCCGCCACCGCCATGAAGCTGATGGCAATGCCGATGCGAATGTCCGAAACCCCGAGAATGCCGTAACGGAACGCATTGACCATATGCAGGATGGGGTTGGCCAGCGACAAGGTCTGCCAGAACGGCGAAAGCAGATTGATCGAATAGAACACGCCACCCAGGTAGGTCAGCGGCGTTAGCACAAACGTCGGAATGATCGAAATATCGTCGAAATTCCGCGCGAACACTGCATTGATAAAGCCACCCAGCGCGAAGATCGTCGAGGTCAATGCGATCACAAGAAGCGTAATGCCCAAGTGATGCACCTGCAGATCGGTAAAGAACATCGACAGCAACGTGACGATCAGCGCAACGGCCAGCCCTCGAGTGATGCCGCCCAATGCGAAACCGATAAGAATCACATGCGGCGATACCGGAGACACCAGCAGCTCTTCGATGGAGCGCTGGAACTTGCTGCTGAAAAAACTCGAGACGACATTGCTGTAGGAGTTGGTGATCACCGACATCATGATCAGCCCCGGCACGATGTACTCCATGTAGGTGAAGCCATCCATCTGGCCGATCCGCGCACCGATCAAATTCCCGAAGATGACGAAATACAACACCATCGTGATCGCCGGGGGCAGCAACGTCTGCGGCCAGATTCGCGTGTAGCGCCGGATTTCTCGGTGGACGATGGTCTGCAGAGCAACCAGATTGGGCCGGAATTCAGCGTTCATTTGGCCACCTTGGGCAGATTGTTCTCCACCATCGAAACGAACAGCTCCTCCAGCCGATTGGTCTTGTTGCGCAGGCTCAGCACCTCGATGCCCTGCGCCGAAAGCATCCGAAACAGATCGGTGACACCTTGACTCTTGTCCACCTGCACCTCGAGGGTGTGATGATCAACCAGTCTCGCCGGGTAGTTGCCCAGCTCTGGCGGCACCAGCTGCGACTCCTTCAGGTCCAGCAGAAAGGTCTCTACATGCAGCTGCTTGAGCAATTCGCGCATGCTGGTGTTCTTGACGATCTTCCCGTGGTCGATGATGCCGATGTTGCGGCACAGCTGCTCGGCCTCTTCCAGATAGTGCGTGGTCAAAATGATCGTAATGCCTTCACGATTGAGCTCGGTGAGGAACGACCACATCGAACGGCGCAGCTCGATATCCACGCCGGCCGTGGGCTCATCAAGGATCAGCAGGCGCGGCCGGTGAATCAGCGCTCGAGCGATCATCAGACGCCGCTTCATGCCGCCGGATAGCATGCGGGAGGAGACATCGCGCTTGTCCCATAGCCCCAGCTGGTTGAGGTACTGCTCGGCGCGTTCTTTAGCGACTTTCGCCGGGATGCCGTAGTAGCCGGCCTGGGTGACAAGAATGTCGAAGGCCTTCTCGAACTGATTGAAATTGAACTCCTGCGGCACCACACCCAGGCAACGCTTGAGCCCGGACGGATCGCGGTCAAGATCGTGGCCGAACACATTGACCGTGCCGCCGGTCTTGTTCACCAGCGTCGAAAGAATGCCGATGGTGGTGGACTTGCCGGCCCCGTTGGGGCCCAGCAATGCAAAGAAATCGCCTTCAGCCACATCCAGGTCGATACCCTTGAGCGCCTCGAAGCCGTTTCCGTAAACCTTGGTCAACTGCCGAATGGACAGAGCAGTACTCATAAAAGAATGCACGCAAAACAGAGAGATCAAAACTAGATAAGGGCTGCATCGAGCGATTGCAACCACCAGGCGCCTTTGACATTGCCTGACCCTGCGAAAGTTTCACGCCGGGCCGACCTTCCACGTCAAGCCTAAAGCAATCTCGTACCGCTTCGTAAGACGTGAGCCTCGCGGCGAACGCAGTCCAAGCCAGCCAAAGCCATAACATCGCTCCGAGGGCGGGCTCAGAATCGCTGCGGCTGCGTGTGTCATACCAGAACTCGTCCTGCACGCTCCGGTCATTATTTGAAACCAACAGCGTCGATCCGTCCCTTCACCGCTCATCTCAAAAGCCTATGCTCACGTAGGTCGCCATTCGCTCAACAAGGAAAATCGCATGACCCTGCTCTGGCTGCTCGCGTTACTGATCGGCATCGCCGTGATCGCGCATCTACGTGTATCTCCCGTACCCGCGCTGGCCATGGTTGCGGCGTATCTGGTGCTTATGGGGGCGGCCGATGAAACTCCGGCCTGGCTGATGGTCATCCTCTGGCTCATGCTCATCGCCGTCGCGGCGCCCCTGCTGGTGGCCGACCTGCGCATCAAGTACCTCAGCGGACCGATGTTCGACTGGTTCAAGAAGGTCCTGCCGCCCATTTCCGACACCGAACGCGATGCGATCGACGCCGGCAGTGTCTGGTGGGACGGCGAGCTGTTCAGTGGCCGACCGAACTGGGACACCCTCCTCGGCTACCCCAAGGCGACGCTCACCGAGGAAGAGCAGGCATTCGTCGACGGCCCCACCGAAGCGCTGTGCGCCATGGTCAGCGACTGGGACATCGGCCAGCGACTGGATCTCCCTCAAGAGGCTTGGGATTACATCAAGGCCGAAGGCTTTTTCGCCCTGATCATCCCCAAGGAATATGGCGGTAAAGGCTTCTCAGCCTACGCGCATTCCCAGATTGTCATGAAACTCGCCACGCGCAGCGGCGATCTTGCCAGCACGGTGATGGTGCCCAACTCGCTCGGCCCAGCCGAGTTGCTGATGCACTACGGCACCGAGGAACAACGCAACCATTACTTGCCGCGCCTGGCCAATGGCACGGACATCCCCTGCTTTGCCCTGACCGGCCCATACGCTGGCTCCGACGCCGGTGCGATGAACGACAGTGGCGTGATCTGCAAAGGGCAATGGCAGGGTAAGGAAGTCCTCGGCCTGCGCCTGAACTGGGAAAAGCGCTACATCACCCTGGGCCCGGTCGCTACCCTCCTAGGTGTCGCCTTCAAGACATACGATCCAGCGCATCTTCTCGGTGACGAAGAGGAGCTCGGCATCAGCCTCGCCCTGATTCCGACCGAAACCGCTGGCGTCGAGATCGGCCGTCGCCATCTGCCCCTGGGCGCGGCATTCATGAATGGGCCTAACTGGGGCAAGGACGTATTCGTCCCGCTGGACGCGATCATCGGCGGGCGCGACATGATCGGCAAGGGCTGGATGATGCTGATGAACTGCCTATCCGTCGGTCGCTCCATCTCGCTGCCGGCAACCGGCGTCAGCGCCGCCAAGACGTGCAGCTATGTCTGTGGCCGCTATGCGCAGATCCGTGAGCAATTCAACGTGCCGCTGGCGGCGTTCGAAGGCATTCAGGAGCCCCTTGCCCGCATCGGCGGCAACGCCTGGTTGATGGATAGCGCGCGAATCCTGACGGCCAATGCGGTCGACCTGGGCGAGAAGCCCTCGGTGCTCTCGGCCGTCCTCAAATACCACCTGACCGAACGCGGCCGTGAATGCGTCACCGACGCCATGGATATTCACGGCGGCAAGGGCATCATTATGGGGCCGAATAATTACCTGGGCCGCCTATGGTTGTCGGCACCGATTTCCATCACCGTCGAAGGCGCGAACATTCTTTCGCGCAACCTGATGATCTTCGGTCAAGGCGCGATCCGCTGCCATCCCTTCGTATTGCGCGAAATGGAGCTGGTCCACGAGCCCGACCGCGACGCTGCGGTGAAGAAATTCGACGAACTCCTGATGCAACACATCGGCTTCGCCGTCAGCAACACGGCCAGCACGCTGGTGCTCGGGCTGACCTTCGGCCTGTTTGGCAAGGCGCCGGGGACCGAGCTGACCCGTCCGTACTTCCGCGCGCTGGACCGGATCGCCGCGGCGTTCGCCATGCTCGCCGACCTGTCCATGATGCTGCTGGGCGGCGAACTCAAGCGCCGCGAGCGCCTGTCGGCACGGCTTGGCGATGTGCTCAGCCACCTGTATCTGGCATCCGCCGCGCTCAAGCGCTATCACGACCTTGGCCACCCAGCCGAGCAGGCGCCGCTGCTGCGCTGGGCGCTGGAGGATTGCCTGTGCAAAGCCGAGGAGGCACTGGCCGGCACCTTGAGCAACTTCCCTAACCGCTTGCTTGGTAGCGTGCTGCAGATGCTGATATTCCCGTTCGGCGCGCGGCACAAGGGGCCATCCGATGCGCTGGATGCCGAAGTGGCTGCCATCCTCGGCCGCCCGGAAGGCGATCCGGCGCTGGAGCAGATCCTGGAAGGCGTTTACCGCCCGTTCGGCAGCAACGAGGCCTTTGCGGATCTGCGAGACGCCTTCGACACACTGGCCGCTGCGCAACCGCTGCATAAGAAGCTGCATAAAGCGCTCAAGAACGGCGATTTCAAACCGACCGCTGGCGAAGATCTCATCAGTGCGGCTTTGGCCGCCGGCGTTCTCGACGCGCAAGAGGCGCAACAGCTGACCGCAGCAGAGGCGGCACGGCGCAAGGTCATCAGCGTCGATGATTTTTCTAAGGAACAGTTAGAGCCGAGCCCCGGTAAAATCCGCTAGGTCATCGTCAGGCGGCTGCCGCACGGCCACGAACCGGCCGCGATGCCACCATCGGCCGGGGAGCCAAGCCTCCCCGGCTCCGCCCTTCGCAGCGACATTCAGACCGCGCGGCAGACGCCTCGCAGCAGCGTCAATCCATCATCTGCGCCGAACCCAGGCTCAGCTGTCGAGTCAACTAGACACGCCCAATTAATCCGCGCGGCACCTTATAATCCCGCGCCCAAACCGACACAGGTGAACCATGGCCAATCCCTATCACGATCACAACCTGGCGCTTTTGGCCCATCTGCGCGGCATTCTGCTTGCCATGGGTGAATCCGAACAGATATCGGAAGAGAGCCATGCCCTGTTCCTCGAGCGCTTCGACGAGCTGATCATGAACCTGCGGAACGTGCCTGAAGAACGGCACATGGGCCAGGACATGATCTGCCAGGTCTTCCACCGCTACCCGCAGATTGCCCATCTGGTCCCGCGAGATCTGCTGTGGTACTTCGGTGGTGATTGCTTGCACTTCATGCCGGACGAAGAGATCGAAATCTTCCAGCAACTGGAGGAACGCCGCTATGAAGCCGAGCAGAATGAAGAGCCCTTCGACTGGAACATGGAAAAGCAGCTGCTGAGCATGCCGGAACAGAGCCCTCGGCACTAAGCCCCTCCCCCAGGTCGCCGTCTTACGGGGGCTTGGGCGCTCTACCGAGCGGAACGGCTGGGCGCCGGTTCTTACCGGCTGAAGCAGAGCCGCCGCAACCCAATGCGCTCGGCTCGCCTTCTGACTTTACAGTTGGTTGGCTGCCTCGGCAGCTTTGATCAGATCCACGCCGATCTCATCTTCGAACTTCTTCCACACCGGCCGCATTGCCTCGCGCCATTGGGCACGCTGCGCCGAGGTCAGCTCGATGATCTCGCTCTTGCCTGACTCGGCAATAGTGCGCTTCGCCTTTTGGTTGAGCTCGTCGGCCTGGCGGTTCACCTCGATCGTCACCTCGTCCATGATCTGCGCCAGCTCGCTGCGCACATCGTCTGGCAGCCCGCGCCAGAACTTGGTGTTGGTGATGACCATGTAATCGATCAGGCCGTGATCGGACTGGGTGATGTACTTCTGCACTTCGTGCACCTTCTGGCTCTCATAGTTCGACCAGGTATTCTCCGTGCCGTTGACCACACCGGTCTGCAGACCCTGATAGACCTCGGCGAAGCTCATTTTGCGAGGGTTGGCGCGAACGATCTTGAATTGCTCCTCCAGCACCCGAGACGCCTGAACCCGAAACTTTAGCCCGCGCGCATCGCTGGGTTCACGTAGCGCCTTGTTCGCCGACATCTGTTTGGTGCCGTTGTGCCAATAGGCCAGGCCGGTGATGTTCTTGTCTTCCATCGAGGTCAGCAGCGCCTTGCCCTCGGGGCTGCTCTGGAAGCGATCCGCCGCAGCCAGGTCATCGAACAGGAACGGCAGGTCGTAGATCTGGATAGCCTTCGCGTAGTGCTCGAACTTGGCCAAGGACGGCGCCAGCATGTGCACATCGCCGAGCAGCAGCGCCTCCATCTCCTTGCCGTCGCCGAACAGCGAAGAGTTCGGATAGACCTCTACCTGAACCTTGTCCGGCAGGCGCTCTTCGGCGAGCTTCTTGAATAACAGAGCGCCCTGACCCTTAGGCGTGTTGTCCGCCACCACATGGGCAAACTTGATGATGATGGGCTCCGCCTGGACCAGGCCGGCAACGGAGAGAGAGAGCGCACAGGCGAGCGCTTTGAGGCTGATTCGCAACATGGGTAGTACCCCTTTTGTTTTTGTCGGTTGGTACATATTCCGGGCGAAGTGGTCAGGGGACCGCTTGCCCGGCGCGTTGTAGCAGGCGGCGGGCACGGCCGAGCACCGGGGCATCGACCATCTGTCCATCCACCACGAAGACCCCGTCACCGGACGCACCGGCCGCGAGGACGCGTTGCGCCCAGACCAGTTCATCGGCGCTGGGCATCAGCGTTTCGTGCACCACAGCCACCTGGCTGGGGTGAATGCAAAGAATCCCGCCGAAGCCCATATCGCGGGCGTCGGTTACGAACTGGGTGAGACCGTGCAGGTTCTTGATATCGGGAAACACGCTGTCGAGCGGCGGCGCCAGTCGCCTCAGGCGCGACTGCAGCAATAGCGTATAGCGCGCCTGATCGAGGATGCGTTCGGCACCCGGCGTGCCGCTGGCGAGCCCCAGGTCCAGCCCCAGATCCAACGCGCCGAAGGACAGCCGCTCGACGCCTGCGGCAGCGGCGATTTCAGCCAGCACAGCCAGCCCGCGGGCGCTTTCGATGATCGGCCAGACCGGCTTGCCACAGGCTGCTGCGTCCGCCACCTGGGTGGCGCTTTCGACCTTGGGCAAGAGCACGCCGGTCACGCCGGAATGGGCCGCGCAAACCTTCAGATCTTCGGCCTGCTGTGCATGTCCCGCCGCGTTGATGCGCACCAGTACACGCGCAGACGGATCGGCAGCAAGAAAGGCGTCCAGATGGTTTCGCGCCGCAGCCTTCAGGTTTTCCGCAACGGCATCCTCGAGATCGACGATCACCGCATCGGCACCAGACGCCAGGGCCTTGGGGATTCGATCTGGGCGAGTGGCAGGAACGAACAGTGCGGTGCGGACAATGCTTGAGGTCATGGCAATCTCGTGAGGTTGGCGCGCCGGCCGGCTACCACTTGGCGGCAGCGATATGTTTCGCTTTCAACCCGCCGCACTGCGCGCTTTTTTGTAGGAGCGAGCTTGCTCGCGATCGAACGGCAAGGTGAACCACCGCTGCTGCGGACCGGCTCTGACCGGCTGTTGCTCCGAGGGCCTGTCACACCGCACCCTGCTCGTGCAGGCGCTGTATGTCGTCCGGCCCATAGCCCAGTTCCGTCAACAGCGCATCGGTGTGTTGGCCGAGCGCGGGGATAGGGTCCATACGCGGCGTAAACGCGGCGTTACGCCCCGGCGGCAGCAATGCGGGCAGTCGCCCGGATGGGCTGTCCACTTCGCTCCAGCGTTGGCGAGCCTTGAGCTGTGGATGAGCCCAGACACCGGCCATATCGTTGACGTGAGCGTTGGCAATGGATGCTGCCTCGAGGCGCTCAATCAGCTGTTCAGCGGTGAGCGTCGAGAAGGTTTCGACGATGATGGCGCGCAGTACCTCGCGGTTCTCCGACCGCTTGAAATTGGCGGAAAAGCGCTCGTCATCCGCCAACCCAGGTTGCAGCAGCACCTTGTCGCAGAACATCCGCCACTCGCGTTCGTTCTGCAAGCCAAGCATCACGGTACCGCCATCGCCGGCGGGAAACGGTCCGTAGGGGTAGATGGTGGCGTGCGCAGCACCCGCACGCGGTGGTGGCGGCGCATTCTCGTAGGCGTAGTACAGCGGGTAGCCCATCCACTCCACCAGGCTTTCCAGCATGGACACGTCGACGCGGCTACCCTCGCCCGTCTTGTCACGCAGCATCAATGCCGAAAGCACCCCGGTATAGGCATACATGCCGGCGGCGATGTCGGCGATGGAACAACCGGCCTTGGCCATCTCGGTCTCACCCGGACCACCCGTGACGGAGAGAAATCCCCCCTCGCTCTGGATCAGCAGGTCGTAGGCCTTCTTCTGTTCGTAGGGGCCGCCTTCGCCGTAGCCGGAAATGTCGCAGACAATCAACCGTGGGAAGCGCTCGTGCAGCGCCTCGAATGACAGCCCCATTCGCGCCGCAGCGCCCGGCGCGAGGTTCTGCACCAGCACGTCGGCCTTTGCCAGCAGTTGCTCGAGCACGCCATCGGCGGCTTCCTGCTTCACGTCGAGGGTCAGACTCTCTTTCGAGCGGTTGGTCCAGACGAAGTGCGAGGCCAAGCCATCGACACGCTCGTCATAGCCACGGGCGAAATCACCGGAACCAGGGCGCTCGATCTTGATCACCCTAGCGCCCAGGTCCGCCAGTTGACGCGTGCAGAACGGCGCAGCGATGGCGTGCTCGAGGCTGACCACGGTGATGCCATCGAGTGGACGGGGTTTGGCTGTAGTGTCGGTCATGTCTGTTTCCTGAAATCTCGGTTCAGCCCTGCGTGGTTGCATGCGCATGGCTCTTCGTTGTGGGAGCGAGCGTTCTCGCGAACATCAGTCACGCTTCGCGAGCAAGCTCGCTCCTACAGGTTGTGTTTCCCCGTACGCCTCGCGTACGGCCAGGCACAAAGGTCCTCGATCTCGCGCAGAGCTGTAGGGTGGGCCGGGCGGCGCTCCGCTTCAGCCTGTATTTCATGCCAGGACGCTCAAATCATTGGTGTCCCGCAGCCGCCAGACCCTGTCGATCAGCACGCCCGCCTCGTCCATGCTGCGCGCGCCGGAAAACTGCACCAGACGCCGGAATTTGTCTTCCAGTTCGGGACGGCTCAGCGTGTTGCCCGGATCGCCCTTGGGTTCGTCGATGGCGGCGCTCAAGGTCCGACCATCGCTAGTCTTTACGGTCACGCGGCCGAGCCAGCGCGCCGGGTAGGCACCGTCGACCTCGGGATCGAGCACCATCGAGACCTTGTCGCGGAACGCCGCAACGGCCGGGTCGGTCATGGCGAGGGTGTGAAATTCGGGCAGCCCGGCTTTGCCATGCACGGCGATCAGCCCGAGCACCGTACCCATGGAAAACTTCGCCTGGTGCACGCTTTGCGGCACCGTTACCCGGCCGAGCACGTCGATCGCGCCCTGATGCACACGGGTGATGACGCTGGAAATATCATCGGCGCACAGCCCTTCACGCTGCATCAGTTCCAACAGCGCATCGGCCGCCGGGTGCGTATGGCGGCACGACGCGTGATACTTAAATGAGGTTTCCGCCAGTGCCCAGCGCGTGCCGAGACGGTCTGATAGTCGGCTCGGGTCGGCATCGCTGGACATACCGGCGGCCATTCCCTGCTCGCCTTCAAGAATGTTCTGCGCGCCGGTCAGGCCATCCGCCGTCAGGTAGGCCGCCAGCAGCCCATCAGCGGCGGCCTTGGCCGTGTGCAGCTGTTTGGAGTCGGCGGCGTCGCGGAGAAACTCCCAGAGCCCCGCAGCCTGAGTGCCGGCACTGCCCAGCAAATGGGTGAACTGTTGCTGATCGAAATCCAGCAACTTGCCCACCGCCACCGCCGCAGCAAGGGTGCCGACCGTGGCGGTGGTATGAAAGATGCGGTAGTGCGAGCGACCAAAGAACTCCCCGATACGGATACCCGCCTCGTAGCCGGCGACCGACGCCAGCAGCAGTTCGCGACCGGTTTTGCCGAGATCCTGCGCGGCAGCCAGCGCGGCAGGGAACACCACCGTTGCTGGGTGCAACACCGAGCTGTTGTGCAGGTCATCCTGCTCGACCAGGTGAGAACTCGCGCCGTTCACCAGTGCGGCAAAATAGGCCGAGCTGCCGGTACGATTGACGAAGATCCGTGCCGGGCCATCAGCCGGGCCCATCCGGGCGGCATAGTGCTCGAACAATGGGATTGGATGGGAACCCGCGCTGGCCAGCGCCGAGCCGAGCCAGTCAAGAAAGAGGTCTTCGGTGCGCGCCAGCACCGCATCGGGGATCTGCTCGTAACGCAGCCCTGCGAGGAATTCGGTGAGCGCCTGGGTGTGTTGACTCATGACGCGGCCTCCAGCGAGTTGGCCAATGGATTGGAAAGTTCGATGAGATTGAAATCGGGATCGCGGACGTACACCGAGCGGATCGGGCCAGTCGCGCCGGTGCGCTGCACCGGTCCCTCAATAATCGCCACGCCTAAGCGCTCGAGATGCGCGACGACCTCGTCCAGCGGCGTGGCGACAATGAAGCAGAGATCCGCCGAACCCGGCGTTGGCCGTTCAGCCTTAGGCTCGAACTCGCGACCGGCCTGGTGCAGGTTGATCTTCTGCTGACCGAAGACCAACGCCTTGCGCCCTTCACCGAAGCTCACCGCCAGCATGCCAAGCACACGACAGTAGAAATCCTCGGTAGCCGCGAGATCGCGAACGGTCAGGACGAGGTGGTCGAGGTGGCTGATCTGCATGACATCGCTCCTCCGTTGACGTTTTGCCCGCGTAGGGTGGGCTGAAGCCCACCCTACGGATGGCAGGTGGATTTGTGGGCCGGTAAGGTGAAAAACCGCGAAGCGTTTTCCACGGATCAAACGCCTACGTGAGCCATCAGAACGAGCGCGGCAGTTCGAGTAGGTGTTCGGCCACATAAGACAGGATCAAATTGGTGGAGATGGGCGCCACCTGATACAGCCGGGTCTCGCGGAACTTGCGCTCGACGTCGTATTCGTTGGCGAAGCCGAAGCCACCGTGAGTCTGCAGGCAGGCGTTGGCTGCCTCCCAGGACGCTTTTGCCGCCAGATACTTGGCCATGTTGGCCGCAGCCCCGGCGTTGCGACCACTGTCGTATTCCTCGCAGGCGCGCCAACGCATCAGGTCGGCGGCCTCGATCTCGATGTGCGCTTCGGCGATGGGGAACTGGACGCCCTGGTTCTGCCCGATCGGCCGGCCAAAGACCACCCGATCGCGGGCGTAGGCGGCCGACTTTTCGATAAACCAGCGGCCGTCACCGATGCATTCGGCGGCGATCAGCGTGCGCTCGGCATTGAGCCCGTCAAGGATGTAGCGGAAGCCCTTGCCCTCTTCGCCGATCAGGCTGGTGGCTGGAATTTCCAGGTTGTCGAAGAACAGTTCGTTGGTCTCGTGGTTAACCATGTTGGCGATCGGCTGGACAGTCAGGCCGTTGCCGATGGCTTCGCGCAGGTCGACGAGGAAGATGGACATGCCCTCGGACTTCTTTTTCACCTCGGCCAGCGGCGTGGTACGTGCCAGCAGGATCATCAGGTCGGAATGCTGGATGCGCGAGATCCACACTTTCTGACCGTTGATCACGTACTTGTCGCCCTGCCTGACCGCAGTGGTCTTGATCTTGGTGGTATCGGTGCCGGTGGTCGGCTCGGTAACGCCCATTGACTGCAGGCGCAGTTCGCCGCTGGCGAGCTTCGGCAGGTAAAAGCGCTTCTGCTCGTCGCTGCCGTTTCTGAGCAGGGTGAACATGTTGTACATCTGCCCGTGCACGGTGCCTGAGTTGCCACCGCAACGGTTCACTTCCTCAAGGATTACCGAGGCCTCCGCCAGACCGAGCCCCGAGCCACCGTATTCTTCCGGGATCATCGCCGACAGCCAGCCGGCCTGGGTCAGCGCCGTAACGAAGGCTTCCGGGAAGCCCTTCTCTTCGTCGATCTTGCGCCAGTATTCGGCGGGAAATTCGGCGCAGAGGCCGCGGACACCTTCACGGATGGCGTTCAGCTCTTCGATCTTGTTCGGATTCATCTCGGTTCCTCGATTCTTTTCGTTAGTGCCGCATGCGCCGGGTGGACCGGGACTCGTGCTGTCGCTTTTCACATGCACCGCAAGGCGCAGCCGGCGGATCGATGAAGCGTGATCCAGCCGACACCGGCACGGTCACTCGAATTGCACTTCCGCTTTCTGTGCCAGACCGTTGTGGTCTCCGGCCCATAGCTCGGCCTCGCCCGGCGCAACGATGCGCCCGCCCACCTCGAAAGGCTGTGGCGCGATCAGGGGCCGCAGGCCGCGATATGCAAAGCGCTTGAGACGTGCCTCTGGATGGGCGCGGCAGAACGCGCGCAGGTTCAGCGTGGCGATCAATGGGCCATGCACGACGAGCCCCGGGTAGCCTTCGGTCTCCGTAACGTAGGGCCAGTCGTAGTGGATTCGATGTCCATTGAAGGTGACCGCGGAGTAGCGGAACAGCAGCGTCGGGGACGGCGTCACCGCCTCGCGCCAATGGCCGGCGACCATAGGTTCGCCGCTGCTGGACTTCGGAGGGCTCGGCTCGCGGTAGACGATGTCCTGCTCCTCGCGGATCGCCAGTCGACCGTCCTGCATATAGTCGTGTTGCACGGTGACGAACAGCAGCGCGCCGGTTCGGCCGAGTTTTTCTTCGACCTGTTTGATGGTTGAAACGCGTGTGGCTTCGGCGCCCGCCGTGAGCGGCTCGAAGAACTCGACACGCCCTCCGGCCCACATGCGATTGCGGTCGTCCGCCGGTGGCAGGAATCCACCCCGTGCCGGATGGCCGTCTTCACCCAGACCGCTTTCGGCAATCGGCTCCTGGAAGAAACACCACTGCCACAACGGCGGTAGCCCCTCACCGTGGGCCGGGGTCGCTTCGCCCAGTGTCGCGGCAACTCGCATCAGCAGATTGCGGCTGAGCTGGTCATGGACCTCCTCGGTGCGGCCTATCCAGGCAGTTACGTCAGTCATCTCGGGCTCCGGCTGTCTTGTTTGGCCGTAGCATGCAACGCATGACGCGTTCCGAGAATTTGCATTTACTGACACCAGCGTTCGGCTATGCTGAACGCCGTTTCTCCTCTTTCGAGCGTCTGGTATGCACTTCGATCTGGCCGATCTTCGCCTCTTCATCCATATCGCTGAATCGCCCAGCCTGACCCAGGGCGCGCGCCGTGCGCATCTATCGCCGGCGGCGGCCAGCACGCGCATCAAGGCGCTGGAGGGGCAGCTCGAGAGCCGTCTGCTTTATCGTGACAGCCGGGGTGTCGAGCTGACGCCGGCCGGACAGAAGCTGCTGCAGCATGCGCGGCTGATCATGCGTCAGGTGGAATACCTCAAAAGCGAATTCACCGAATACAGCACCGACTCGACCGGCCATATCCGCATCTTCGCCAACACGACGGCGGTGACGGAATTTCTTCCCGAGATACTGGCGGGCTTTCTCGCGCAACGCCCCGGCGTGACTGTGGATCTACAGGAGCGTCTGAGCCGTGACATCGTTCGGGGCGTGTTGGATGGCAGCACAGACATGGGCATCATTGCCGGACCGGTGCAGGCCGAAGGGCTGCAGATCCTGCATTTCAGCACCGACCGTCTGCTGCTGGCCGTACCACTCGGCCATCCGTTGTCGGCAGAAAAGCGAGTGACGCTGCGCCAGACCCTGAGCTATCAGCATATTGGTCTGCATGAAGGCAGCACGCTATTGACCTTTCTTCGCGATCAGGTCGAAAAGCTAGGCGGCGCCCTTTCACTGCGAATCCAGCTGTCCAGTTTCGAAGCCGTGTGCCGGATGATCGAGGCCGGTGTCGGCATCGGCATCATTCCAGAGTCAGCGGCACGCCGGCACAGCCGCACCATGCAACTGGCGCTGGTCGAACTGGACGAGCCTTGGGCGGTGCGCGAACGCAGCATTCTGATTCGCGACCTGGACGCCTTGCCCGGCAGCGTTCGGGTGCTAATCGCAACGCTTCTGCCAGGACAAACCTGAAAATTTGAGCCAAGCTTCGGATACGAACCGGCCAGCCTTGATCCGCTGTGGCCGTCAGGCTGCAAGCCTTAGCGGACGAAGGCAAGCGGCTGCGAGTGCTTCGCTGGAAAATGCGCTTCGTTTTGAATCCTCGGACAAAAATGCTGCCCAAGCTGCATGCACCGAACCCGTCTACGATCATTTATTAACGGTATTTCAGGTACTTACAGGTTATAACGGCAGGCGGCCCGTGGAAGGGCAGCCTGCTATCACGGATTTACTTGCTTAGGGTTGTTTGCCGATGACGTCCTTACTAGCCCCCATCAGCTCACTGCTGGGCGGCGTTGCATTCCTACTGCTCGGCCACGGACTGCTGAACACGTTGCTGACGCTCCGCGGCATTGCCGAGGGCTACTCCACCGGAATGATCGGTCTGCTGATGTCGGGATACTTCGCCGGCTTTCTGGTCGGCACCTGGCTCGCGCCTTCGCTGATCCGCCGCATCGGCCACATCCGTACCTTTGCGTTCTACGCAGCCCTGGCCTCGGTGGTCGTGCTGCTGCACGTATTGATCGTCAATCCTTGGGTTTGGCTGGTTCTGCGCCTGATGTACGGCGTGGCCCTGGTCACGCTCTATATGGTCATCGAGAGCTGGCTCAACGCCCAGGTCAGTGGCGAAAAGCGCGGTCAGGTGTTTGCGTTGTACATGGCCGTCAACCTCGGCTCACTGGCAGCCGCTCAGCAATTGCTGAGCCTCGACAGCCCAATGAATTTCACCCTGTTTGCCCTGGCAGCCATCCTCATAAGTGCCGCTCTGATGCCGATTACCCTGACCCGTCAGGCTCAGCCGGCGCAACCCGACATGCCGGCCACCGACCTGCTGCAACTGGCACGCATCGCCCCGCTCCCCTTGATGGCTGCCGGCGTCTCGGGCCTGACGTTGGGCGGCTTCTGGGGGCTGGCGCCGGTCTACGCGTCACAGAGTGGCTTCGATGCGTCCGGCGTGGGCCTGCTGATGAGCATTACCATTCTGGGTGGCGCCGTTCTGCAGTGGCCGATCGGACTGTTCTCCGACAAGCATGACCGCCGCCTGGTGATGCTCTGGGTGGTGGCGATCGCTGCGATCCTTGGCGGCCTGATCACCCCGCTGACATCCGGCCCGTTACTGCTGGGGATGATGTTCCTATGGGGCGGCCTGGCCTTTTCTATCTATTCCATTGCCGTAGCGCAGATGGTGGACCAGCTGCACCCGGACGAAATCCTCTCCGGCTCCAGCGGTCTGCTGCTGGCCAACGGCTTCGGCGCTGCCTTCGGCCCGGTGGTCGCTGGCGGCCTGATGAGCTTTTTCGGACCCAAGGCCCTGCCGGTGTTCTTCGCCGTGACCCTGGCGTTCCTGGCGATCTATTCCTACTTTCGCGCACGCCGGGTGTTCGATCTGGTTACCGAGCCGCATGGTCACTTCACGCCGATGCTGCGCACCAGCCACACCGTGCTGGAGCTTATGCCGGACACGCCGGAAAGCGAAACCACGGAGACGCACGCCACCGATTCGGCCCTGGAAGAGGACCTGCTCGACGAGACAATCGCCGAGCACCGTACAGGCACCCATTGAAACGCTTTTATTAACCCCGCAACAGGGCGGCAGCACTTCCCAGTGGCCATAAAGCCGCAGCGCGGCCTGGCCACTCACGCCATGCAATTGGCTAGAAATCCACCTTACCGCGCCCGGCCTTGATCGCGCCCCGCTTGCTCTTGCCCTCGAGGCGGCGCTTTTTTGAGCCCAGCGTCGGCCGCGTCGGGCGCCGCGCCTTTTCGACCTTCGTCACGCTGCGAATCAATTCGGCCAGCCGCTCCAGGGCATCGGCGCGGTTCTGCTCCTGGGTACGGTACTGCTGTGCCTTGATCACGATGATGCCGTCGCTGGTGATGCGGCTGTCACGCAGCGCCAGCAGGCGCTCCTTGTAGAAGAGCGACAAAGAGGACGCGTTGATATCGAAACGCAGATGCAATGCGCTGGATACCTTGTTGACGTTCTGCCCACCAGCGCCCTGAGCGCGAATGGCGGTCAGTTCGATCTCGCTGTCGGCTAGCTGCACGCTGTTTGATATTTCCAGCATCGGACCCTTCGTGATCTTTCGTCGACGCGACATTGTCCATGACCTGAATGGCACGGACACGTTTTATATGAATTTCGATTGTTTACCGGCCTGCCGCTTCAGCTAATGTAGCCCTCCCGCGACAACGGAAGCATTCATGGATTCGATTACCCAGGCTCTTCTCGGCGCCACTGTTCAAGCCTCTCTGCTGGGCCGCTGGCAAGGCCGCAAGGCGCTGCTTTACGGCGCGGTATTGGGTACCTTGCCCGATCTCGATGTGGTGATCGACTACGGCGACGCGGTCGCCGATATGACCTATCACCGTGGCTTCAGTCACTCGCTGCTGGTGCTCAGCCTGCTGGCCGTCGCGCTGGCCTGGCTCGCGCGAAAAGTGCGGCCCGACCCGAACTATTCGGGCATGCGGCTATTTCTCACAATCTGGCTGGTGCTTGTCACGCATGTGTTGCTGGATGCCTTTACGAGCTACGGCACTCAGCTGTTCTGGCCGCTGACCACGCCGCCGGTGGCCTGGTCCAGCGTTTTTATCATCGATCCGATGTATAGCGTGCCCTTGCTGCTGGCAGTGCTCGCCGGGGCGATATTCGGCCTGCAAGGACGCGATGCCCGCGGGCCCGCCCTGGCGTTGATCCTGTCGTCTCTGTATCTGGGTTTCACGCTGACCGGCAAGCAGATGGCCGAGCATCGAGTGGAGGCTGCCATAGCCAGCCATGGCATCGAAGGTGCACAGGTATTCAGCACGCCAACGCCATTCAATAGCCTCTTGTGGCGCGTCATTCTCGTGGATGGAGACGTCTACTACGAAGCCTTGGTCAGCTGGCTCGACGACAGTCCTCCGCAGTTGGTGCGCATCGCTCGAGGGGAGCGGCTCGCCGCCCTGCTCACCGAGTCACCCCAGCATGCCCGCCTGCGGTGGTTCACCGGCGGTGTATTACGCTACGACGAGATCGATGATCAAATCCTGGTCACCGACCTGAGGCTCGGCATGACCGGCTTCCATCCCTTTCGATTTGCACTGGCTGAGCGCAACGGGGATGGCTGGCGACTGATTCCCTATGTCGAGCGATTGCCTGCCGAACGCGGCGATGCGGATCGCCTGAAGCAGATCTGGCACCGGATCTGGCAGCAGCAGCCAGACCTGCCGCTCGCCGAGTGGGCGGCTGATCTCAATGGGCGCTAGCCCGACGACGCTTCTGCCAACGGCCTAGCGCGTAACACACAGCGCCCAATGCCATCAGCAAAGCGGCACGCAGCCAAGTGCCGCCGCTCTGCTGGGAAAGCAAGAGCAGACAGGAGCCGATCGCCAGTATCGGCAGAGCCGTCGGTGTCCGAAAATGCGGCTCGGCGATCTTGTCCTTGCGCAGCACCAAGACCGCTACGTTGGTGCTCATGAAGACGAACAGCAACAACAGCACCACAGTCTCTGCGAGCGCCGTCAGCGTACCGGTCACGGTGAGAATCATGGCCAGCAAGGTCGTTAGCACGATTGCCAGCCAGGGTGTGCGCCGCCCCGCCAATACGCGAGTCAGGATGGAAGGCAGCAGCCCCTCATCGGCCATGCCATAGGCAAGACGACTGGACATGATCATGGTCAGCAGCGCGCCGTTGGCAACGGCGACCAGCGCTACCGCAGCGAACAGCCAATCCGGCACGGCATAACCAGTGGCTCGCACCACATCCAGCAGCGGTGCAGAAGACTCAGAAAGCACATCGGGGGGCAGCACCGCGGTGGCGGCGATCCCGACCCCCACATAAACCAGCCCTGCCACCAGCAGCGCTCCGAACAGCGCGCGCGGATAGTTGCGCCGAACGTCCTTGACCTCCTCCGCCACGTTGGCTGACACCTCGAAGCCAACGAACGAATAAAAGGCGATCAGCGCCGCACCGAGCACCGCGACGGCTGGAGAGACGCCCGGGGTGAATTGCAGCACCCGAGACGGCTCGCCCTGCCCGTCCAGGATGAATGCGACGGCCAGTATCACCACGACCAACAGGCCCGACACTTCGATTACCGTCATCACCCCATTGGCACCCAGCGACTCTCTGATACCACGTGCGTTGAGCAAGCCGATCACCGTCAGGAACACCAACGCGGTTGGCACCGCCGGTGTGTCGAGAAATGCACCGAGATAATCGCCAGCGAATGCCAACGACAACCCGGCTGCACTGGTAACGCCCGCAGCCAGCATGCAGAAACCGACCAGGAACGACACCAGCGGCATGCCGAACGCGCGCTCGGCAAAGACCGCCGCACCACCCGCCTTCGGGTACTTGGTGACGAGCTCGGCATAGGATGCTGCGGT
Organism: Pseudomonas sp. Q2-TVG4-2; assembly: GCF_013620795.1. GTDB lineage: Bacteria > Pseudomonadota > Gammaproteobacteria > Pseudomonadales > Pseudomonadaceae > Stutzerimonas. The sequence continues at coordinate 99,879 of NZ_LGLW01000001.1, forward strand.
GAGCATGGCGAAACCCAGGGCGACCAGCAGCGGCACCCAAACCGCGCCGCCTGCCTCTCCGGCCATCTTGCCGACGAGGGCATAGACGCCTGCGCCCAGCACATCGCCGAGGATGAAGAGAAACAGAGCCGGACCGGTAATTGCCCGCCGCAGACGGGATTCTCCGGCGACGAACACTGTGGTTTTCATGGACGATGATCCCCCGACTCGACGGCAGGGGCTGCACTCAGCAGCGGATGCAATTGAGGCACTCCCAGACGCATGGCGATGGCCGCGTTCTTGTTCTAGATTGGCGCGGTCTGGGGGAGTTCAGCCCTCAAACGCAAAAGCCCCGGCGCTGGCCAGGGCTTTTGGATCTCACACAATGGCGTCAGGTGCGGAATCGGGCAACCAGTCCCTGCAGCTCGACACCGAGGCGAGCCAGCTCGGCGCTGGCGCCAGCCGTCTGCTCGCTACCGCTGGCACTTTGCTCGCCGATGTCGCGCACTCGGGTCACGCTCTCCGAAATGTTTTCAGCGACGGCACTCTGCTCCTCGGCCGCCGCGGCGATCTGCTGGTTCATCTGCTCGATAGTGGATACCGATTCGGTGATGCGTCCAAGCGCAATACCAGCTTCGCCGGCCAGATCCACCGTACGTTGGGTCAGGTCACGGCTGGTTTGCATCTGCTCGACGGCCTTCTGCGCGACCCGTTGAAGGTTGCCGATCAGGCCTTCGATTTCTTCGGTGGAATCATGTGTGCGGCGTGCCAGCGCGCGAACTTCATCGGCCACCACGGCAAAACCGCGGCCTTGTTCGCCTGCTCGTGCGGCCTCGATCGCGGCGTTCAGCGCCAGCAGGTTGGTCTGCTCGGCAACCGCGCGAATTACTTCCAAGACGCTTCCGATGCGCCCGCTCTCGGTATTCAGCTCTTCGATGGCATGGGCCGAGTGCTCGACTTCGCCGGACAGGCTGTCGATCTGGCCGATGGCTTCCTTGACCACCAGATCGCCTTGGCGGGCCTGCTGGTCAGCCTGGCGCGCGGCCAGCGATGCCTGTTCGGCGTTCTGCGCGACTTCCTGCACAGTCGCGGCCATTTCATGCATTGCGGTGGCGACCTGATCGGTTTCCTCTCGCTGCTTCTGCACACCAACACTGGTCTGCGCAGTGACGGCGGACAGTTGCTCCGCCGCAGCGGCGATTTGCCCTACGCTGCCGCTGATGCGACCGATCAAGGTGCGCAGGCTATCGGTCATGCCATACATGGCCTGCTGCAACTGACCCAGTTCATCGCGGCGCGTAACCGCCTCCGATTGAGTCAGATCACCGTCGGCAACCCGCTGCGCCAACTGCACGGTGTAGCGCAGCGGCACGACGATCATGCGAGAAATGACGGTAGCCGCCGCCAGCCCAAGGATCACCGCCAGGCCGGTGATAACGGTGAGCAGCAAGTAGGCACTGCTGCGCTGGGCCTGCATCGCTTCGTTGGCAGACGCCAGCGCCTGGTTGGCGGTATCCAGGACCCGCTGTGCCTGGGCGATCATCGCGCCCTCCAACGCAATCCGCTCCGCGCGGTTACGACGGAACTCGGCAAACGCCTGCTCATAGGTGGCCAGGGCATCAAGGGCACCATCCATCGTGGCTTTTTGCTCGTCGTTGAGCCAGGTCTTGAGGCTGGTGCCGATGGTGGTCAGGTCGCTATAGACTTCTTTCCAGCTATCGACAGCCTCTTGGGAGTTGTCCCCTAGGAAGATGTTTTCGAACGTGCGCAAATCGAGGATGCGCTTGGTCAAGCCGGAGGCTGCTTCGGCAATGGTCAGCGGATCACTGCCCTTGAGATGATCGCCTTCCAGGCGCAACACGCGCACCGCGTCGTACATGTCCAGTTCGATGTATTCAAACTCCTCACGACTCTTTTGCGCCGCATCGGCCATACGCCCGCGCAGCTCTACGCCCTTGCCGATCAGCACACCATAGTCGGTGAACTGCCTGGCGTAGTCCGCTGCGTCGCTGCGAATCTGCTGCAGCAGCGCCTGCTCCTGCGCGTTGGAAATCTCGGAGAGGTCGTCCAGTTCCTGGTTGAGCTGGTCTAGCGTGGCGCGCAACGCTGAAGCGGACGCGTCGCTGCGGGTCAGGGCATAGTCACGCTCCTGACCCCGCGCATCGAGAATCGCGGCGTTGATGGCCGCCAGCTGATTCGTCTGAGATGAGCGAGTCACGATCGAGTCCACAGCGAAGAAGCCGGTACCGGCGACGCCCAGGGTCAGCAACAACACCATGGCAAAGCCAAGCAGCAGCTTTTTGCCCACGGAAAGGTTGGCGAATATATCGGCAGACTGCATCAGAAAAAATTCCTAGAAATTAAGCGCACGTCATGGAGTCGGCCGGTGTCGGCCAAAGTTGAGTGCGAAAAACTGAACGATTCACGCGGACCATGATAGCCAATCGCCAGCGACTCGTCCGCACGATTGGACAAACTCGAAGGCTGCGCCGGGAAACTCTGGTCAATGCTGCTGCAGGTGCCCGTATAGCTTGGCGTAGAGCCCGCCGTCGGCGATCAGCTGTTGATGGTCACCCTGCTCGGCGATGCGCCCGCCGTCGAATACCAGGACCCGGTCAGCCTGCTTCACGGCCGATAAGCGGTGGGCGATGATCAGCGTGGTGCGCCCTTGCAGAAAGCGGTTCAGGCCTTGGTGCAGCGCATACTCGGTGGCGGCATCCAGGGCGGAGGTCGCCTCGTCGAGAATCACCACTTTGGGTTCCGCCAGAACCATCCGAGCCACTGCCAAGCGCTGCCGTTGACCACCCGACAGGCGCACCCCGGAACGGCCAACGATACTATCGAGCCCCGCCGGCAGCTGACGAATGGTATCGGCCAGTTGCGCGATCTCTAGCGCCCGCCAGCAGGTTTGGTCATCGCGTTCACGCCCCATCAGGAGGTTGGCGCGCACCGTGTCGTTGAACAGCGCCGGATGCTGCAGAACTACCGCGACATTGTCGCGAACCGTACCCAGGCCGATGTTCTGTATATCGATTCCGGCGAAGCGTATCTGCCCCGCCTGCGGCTGATACAAACCCAGCAGCAGCTGCACCAGGGTGCTTTTGCCGCCACCGCTGGCGCCGACGATAGCAACCTTCTCCCCCGCCCCAATCGACAAATCCAAGCCTTCGAGTACCGGCTCGTCCTGATAGGCAAAACACAACCCACGGACTTCGATATCGACGGTGTCTCGCCCCGCGAACGGGTCCTGTCCCCCGGCATACTGGGGCTCATCGGCGCGGGCCAGCAGTTGATTGATGCGACTGAGCGCGCCGCCCGCAGCATAGAAGGCGTATTGCAGGTTGAGCAGCTGCTCAACCGGCCCGATCATGAACCACAGGTAGCTGAACACCGCGAGCATCTGGCCGATCGACAGATCGGAGAACAACACAGTAAGCATCGCCGCGGCACGAAAGATGTCGATTCCGAACTGGAACAGCAGACCGCTGGCGCGGTTGGAGGCGTCGGTCTTCCATTGCGACGCCACCGCATAGTCGCGTACCTCACGCGCGCGCAGACCAAGGCGGCCGAGAAAAAAGCCTTGGCGGTTGCCGGCACGGACTTCCTGAATGGCATCCAGGGTTTCGGTGAGCGCCTGAGTAAACAGCGAGGTGCTGTCATTCTCCAGTTTCTTCAGATGTTTGACGCGCTTGCCCAACTGTACCGTGGCGTAGATCACCAGCGGGTTGAACAACAGAATCAGCAACGCCAGCTGCCAGTGCATCCAGACCAGGATTGCGGCCGTACCGGCTATCGACAGCACCGCCACCAGCAGCCGGCTGAGGGTTTCGCCGATGAACTTGTCGATGGTCTCCAGATCGGTGACCAGATGCGCGGCGACCGTTCCACCGCCAAGGCTTTCATACTCGCTCAGCGCGATGCGTTTAAGGCGTTCGATCAGGCGTACGCGGATGCGATAGACCAAGTCCTTCGACAGCCTGGCGAACAGGCGCGCTTGCAATACGTTGAAGACCAGCGCGGATGCCCGGAGCAGCAGCGTCACGCAGAGCATCAACGCGATGTAGCCGAACGCCGTCTGCCACTCCGCAGCCAGGAAGCGATCCATGACCTGCAGCGCGGTGTCGCCCTGCCCCAGCAGCACCTCATCGACCAGCAGAGGCAGCAACAAGGGGATCGGCACGCTGCAGAGGGTCGCCAGCACGGCCACAAGATTGGCAAGGACCAGCGCCTTGCGATGATGCAGCGCGAGGCGACGGATCTCCGCCCAGCTGAGCTGATCAGGCACTGACATTGTGTTCCAGCCAGCGGTTCAGCAAAGGCGAGAGCGCTTCGAGAGGTTGATAGCCGTTGGTCAACAGGGCAAGCTGGCCATTATGCTCCGCGAGCAAGGTCGGAAAGCCGGCGATGCCCAGATTGCGCGTCCAGTCGAAATCCGCGGTGGTGGCGTCGCGGATGGCCTGCGAATCGAAACGGTCGGCGAAATCCGCACGGGGTAGACCGGCCCTTTCGGCGAGATCGAGCAGTTCCGGCGGCAAGGTGACGTTACGCGCTTCGACATAGAAGGCACGCTGGATCAGGCCGGCGAGGGTCCAGCCCGCTTGCGCATCCAGACTGCGCGCCGCCACCAGTGCACGGCAGGCGGGCTCGGTGTCGTAGACCAGGCCTTCCGGCAATCCGGCATCGAAGTTGAACGGCTGAGCGCTCGCGTCATGCACCGCTCGCCAATAGGAAGCGGTGCGTTCGCGGCCGGCCTGATCCATGGCGATGCGCTCCTGCCGCAGACCGCCGACCACCAGATCGGCACCCACACCCTGAGTCTGCGCTCGAGCAATCAAAGCTTGTACCACTGGTGCAAAACCCCAGCACCATGAGCACATCGGGTCCATCACATAGATCAGTCGGGTACGCATTGGGGCTCCGGTTATCGAGTGGAGCGCAAACTGCGCACCTTCATTTGGCAAGCGGCCTCAGCTACGCGCCCTGCTTGCGGTAGTTATGACCGATCGGGTGCGGCTGGTTGCGCTTGAGCGCCAGTTCGATCTGCTTCTGCCGCTCGCGGGCGCTGGTACGAGTCTTCTCGCTGAGGGTGTTCCAGCAATGCGGGCAGCTGATACCTGGAGCGTAGTGCTCCGATTGCCGGTCCTCCAGCGAGATCGGTGTACGGCAGGCATGACACTGGTCGAAGTCGCCTTCGCTGAGGTCGTGGCGCACGGTCACCCGGTTGTCGAAAACGAAACAATCGCCACGCCAGCGCGTCTCCTCCTGCGGGACTGCTTCGAGGTATTTGAGGATGCCGCCCTTGAGGTGATAAACCTCCTCGAACCCTTCACCCAGCATGTAACTGGAAGCCTTCTCGCAGCGGATGCCGCCCGTACAGAACATGGCGACCTTCTTGTGCTTGGCCGGGTCGTAGTGCGCCTTGATGTACTCGGGAAACTCACGGAACGACTTGGTCTGCGGATCGGCCGCCCCTTCGAAGGTGCCGATAGCCACTTCATAATCGTTGCGGGTGTCGATCAACAGCACCTCGGGGTCATCGATCAGCGCGTTCCAGTCCTGCGGTTCGACGTAGGTGCCGACACGCTGATTGGGGTCGACGCCCGGCACGCCCAGGGTAACGATTTCCTTCTTCAGCTTGACCTTGGTGCGATAGAACGGCTGCTCGTCGCAGTAGGATTCCTTGTGGTCGATGTCGGCCAGGCGCATATCGGTGCCAAACCAGGCGAGCAAGGCGTCGATGCCCTCTCGGCTGCCGGATACCGTGCCATTGATGCCTTCTTCGGCGAGCAACAGAGTGCCCTTGATGCCGTTGGCGTTGAGGATTTCGAGCAGGGGCTCGCGCAACGCAACGTAGTCCGGCAGGGAGACGAACTTGTACAGCGCCGCGACGACGATGTTCTGGGTCATGCGGGTAATTTCTCCAGTGGTCACCCACGTAAAGGGCGGACCGGGAATGCGAAAACGGCAACGCCGGCGTGAGCCGGCGCGGCGCGCATTCTATCAATAAACGAGCGCCATGCTTCAAGCGCCAGCTGGCGGCTTACTTATGGCCGCCCGCGCAGACCGGGGAATCGGGCGCGGCGCCCTGCTCGGCCCATTCTTCGGGGGTATAGGTGTGTAGCGCGAGGGCATGTATCTGCTGCATCAGCTCGCCCATGGCGGCGTAGGCCTTCTGATGACGCTTGACGGCATTGAGCCCGGCGAATTGCTCGCTGACAATCACCGCCTTGTAGTGGGTTTCTTGGCCACGGCTGTGCATGTGGCTTTCATCCAGCACCTGCAGAAACACCGGTTGCAAGGCGGCTTCCAGTGCGTTTTCGATCGAGAATAGTTTGGACATGCCTGGCAGGCTCCCTCAAGGCTTCTTCTGGGTATCGAGTTCGGCTGTCATTTCAGCCAGTAATTTGTTCACCTGCGGTACGGCGCTCTCCAGCTTACTCTGGGTCACCTGCGCCGAGCGGGCGTTGAGCTGTGGTAGCTGCGTGAGCATCTTCTTGCCCAGTTCAGATTCGTAGAATTCGTTCAGCTGATCGAGCTCCGGTTCGCTGAAGGTCTCGGTGTACAGCGCCACCAGGTCGGGCTTGACCTGCTCCCAGCCGATCGCCTTGTCGAGCGCAGCGTCGGCCTTCGATTGGTAGCTCTCCAGCAGCCCACGCTTGCTCTCGGGCGCCTGGGTCTGCTCGAACCGCTCGGCAAACATCTGCTGCACCTGGGCATACACCGGGACCGCGATGCGATCGGCGTTGACCAGTTCGAGAAAGCGCTCGGCCTGAGCCGCATGGCTAGCGCTGTCGGCGTTGGCCTGACCAGCGAGCAGCGCCATCGACAGCGCGCCACACAGACCGAATGTATTGAGAATGTGCATTAGGTGATCCTTGCCGAACGATAGATGAGCCTCAATGGACACATTCTGCGCGCGGAGTTCCAATCGCTCAAGGAACAGCCAAGCAGCGGATTGAACCAGTGTCGTCAGCCGACGACCTAACAGGAAGACCTCATCGATGGAGTACGGCATGACACGCACCGAAACCGACAGTCTGGGCCCAGTGGAAGTGCCGGAACAGGCTTACTGGGGCGCGCAGACTCAGCGCTCGTTGATCAACTTCGCCATTGGCGATCAACGCATGCCGCTGGCCGTATGCCATGCGCTGGCCCTGATCAAAAAGGCCGCAGCCCGCGTCAACGACCGTATCGGTGACTTGCCGCCCGACATTGCGCGCCTGATCGAGCAGGCAGCCGATGAAATCCTTCATGGCCAGCACGATGATCAGTTCCCGCTGGTGGTCTGGCAGACCGGTAGCGGCACCCAAACCAATATGAACGTCAACGAGGTGATCGCCGGTCGCGCCAACGAGCTGGCCGGCGGCACCCGCGGCGGCAAGAGCCCGGTGCATCCTAACGATCATGTCAACCGCGCCCAAAGTTCCAACGATTGCTTCCCGACGGCCATGCACATCGCCATCGCCCGCGCCGTCCATAACGATTTGCTGCCGGCCATCGCCGAGCTGTCCGGCGGCATCGCCGAGCAGGCGGCGCGCCACGGACAGCTGGTCAAGACCGGTCGCACGCACATGATGGACGCGACTCCGGTGACCTTCGGCCAGGAGTTGTCGGCCTTCGTCGCCCAGCTGGACATCGCCGAAGAAGCGATCCGTCACGCGCTGCCTGCAGTATTCGAACTGGCTCAGGGCGGTACGGCAGTGGGTACCGGGCTCAACGCACCGCACGGATTTGCCGAAGCGATCGCAGCGGAGCTGGCGGCGCTGTCTGGTCTGCCGTTTGTCTCGGCTCCGAACAAGTTCGCCGCGCTGTCCGGGCATGAGCCGCTAGTCGCCCTCTCCGGCGCGCTGAAAGCCCTGGCCACGGCGCTGATGAAAATCGCCAACGACCTGCGGCTACTGGGCTCGGGACCACGCGGGGGGTTTGCCGAAGTCCGCCTGCCAGCCAACGAACCAGGCAGCTCGATCATGCCGGGCAAGGTCAACCCGACCCAGTGCGAGGCGCTGTCGATGCTCGCCTGCCAGGTGATGGGCAACGACGTGACGGTCGGCTTTGCCGCCAGTCAGGGACATTTGCAACTTAACGTGTTCAAGCCGGTGATCGTGCACAACATGCTCGAATCCATTCGCCTGTTGGCCGATGGCTGCCGCAACTTCAACACCCATTGCATTGTTGGGATGGAGCCGGATGCCGCGCGCATGGCGGAGCACCTGGAGCGTGGTTTGATGCTGGTGACCGCGCTGAATCCGCACATCGGCTACGACAAGGCCGCGGAAATTGCCAAGAAGGCCTATGCCGAAGGCCGCACTCTGCGTGAAGCCGCGCTGGAACTCGGCTATCTGACGGACGAGGAGTTCGATCAGTGGGTGCGGCCGGAAACCATGCTGGAATCCAGCCGCAGCTGAGCCTTCTCAGGCAAGGCGCAGGCGGACTATTGGCTTTTCGCCACACCGCGTAGTCCCGGATCGCCAGCAAGCTGGCTCCTACAAAGCCACACCGCTGAGTCTGGGAGCGCAGCCACTAAGTCCGAAAACCGGTTGTGTCTAAACAAAGAACCCGCGCCATTGGGTGCGCAACGCTGTTCACTTAAGCAAGTTCGCCCCGAGGTCGGGCCTCCCACGAAAGCAGCAGATTCACACCAGCCCTGTGGGAGGCGCGCCCTCGCGGCGAATGCGGGATACGGCGCGCCCCAAAATCAGAAGCGCGCCGCGAGCCGTTACCGTTTAAGTGAACAGCATTATCATCGGGTGCGGGTTCTTTGTTATCGGGTCAGCGCAAGCTCAGCGCACCGCCTCGAACAGCCCCGAAGCTCCCATCCCGCCACCGACGCACATGGTTACGACCCCATAACGCAGGTTGCGGCGTTGCAGCTCGCGGATGAGGTGGCCCGCGGTACGCGAGCCGGTCATGCCGAACGGGTGACCAATGGAGATCGAGCCACCGTTGACGTTGAATTTCTCGTTGTCGATCTCCAGCGTGTCGCGGCAATACAGGCACTGCGAAGCGAAGGCTTCGTTGAGCTCCCACAGGTCGATGTCGCTGACCTGCAGTCCCTTGGACTTGAGCAGACGCGGCACCGAGAAGACCGGGCCGATACCCATTTCTTCTGGCTCGCAGCCAGCCACGGTGAAACCGCGGAAAAAGGCGCGTGGCTGGAGCCCCAGCTCCAAGGCCTTGTCCAGGCTCATCACCAGTGTCATCGAGGCACCGTCGGAGAGCTGCGAGGCGTTTCCGGCGGTAACCGAACCGTCTTCGGCGAATACCGGCTTGAGGCCCGAGAGGCTCTCCAGCGTGGTGTCCGGGCGGTTGCAATCGTCACGATCGACCACACCTTCATGCTCGGTGCGCTCGCCGGTGTTCTTGTCCTCGGTGAAATAACGGACGTTCATCGGCACGATCTCGTCCTGGAACAGCCCTTCAGCCTGGGCACGCGCAGTGCGCTGCTGGCTTTGCAGTGAATAAATGTCCTGCTTCTCACGGGTCACGTTGTAACGACGCGCGACCATCTCGGCTGTCTGGCCCATGCTGTGATAAAGGCCCGGCACGCGCTCCCGCAGGATTGGGTTGTACAGGTCATCGGTATTCTTGCTCTTGGCCGTCATGGTGATGGATTCGACCCCACCGGCAACGATGATATCGCTGCAGCCCGATGCGATCTGGTTGGCGGCGATGGCGATTGATTGAAGGCCCGACGAGCAGAAGCGGTTGAGCGTCATGCCCGCGCACTGAATACCGAGGTTCGACAGCACCGCCACGTTGCGACCGATGTTGTAGCCCTGCGCGCCTTCGTTCGAGCCGGCACCGACAATGCAATCCTCGACCAATTTGGGGTCCAGGTTGTTGCGTGACAGCAGGGCGTTGACGCAGTGCGCCGCCATGTCATCGGGGCGGGTCATGTTGAATTTGCCGCGGAAGGACTTGGCCAGGCCGGTCCGTACGCTGTCGACGATCACTACTTCACGCATGGCATACCTCGAGTTGTTGGACAGGCCACGATGGCAGCGACCTGATTGTTGACGGTTGCCCGAGCATAGTTCCAGCCCTTCGCCAAAGGCGACGACCATTCAGCGGGGATATGGTCGACCATCTTCCCCCCTTTCGCTCAACATGCTCACTGGATAGCCGCTTCCAGCGCGTCGTTGAGGGTACGCAGCACCTTGATCCGGGCGAAACGCTTGTCGTTGGCCTCCACCAGGGTCCAGGGCGCGATCTCGGTACTGGTGCGGTCGACCATGTCCGCCACCGCATGGCCGTAATCGTCCCATTTGTCGCGGTTTCGCCAGTCTTCTTCGGTGATCTTGAAGCGTTTGTGCGGGGTGTCTTCACGTTCCTTGAAACGCTCCAGCTGTGTTTCCTTGTCGATAGACAGCCAGAACTTGATCACTACCACACCGGCATCCACCAATTGCTCTTCAAAGTCGTTGATCTCGCTGTAGGCGCGTAGCCATTCATCCGGCGTGCAGAAGCCTTCGACCCGCTCAACCAGCACCCGGCCGTACCAGGACCGATCGAAGATGGCGAAGTCGCCGCGCGCCGGCACGTTGCGCCAGAAGCGCCACAGCCAGGGTTGAGCACGCTCATCCTCGCTCGGCGCGGCGATCTGCACCGTGCGATACAGGCGAGGATCCAATGCACCCGTAACACGGCGGATGGCGCTACCCTTGCCCGCCGCATCGTGGCCTTCGAACAACGCCAGCACACCGCGCTTGCGCAGGCGCCGATCACGCAGCAACTGGGACAGGCGTGCCTGCTCCTGAACCAGCAAATCCTTGTATGCGCCCTTGTCGAGTTTCTGATCGAGATCGAGACTGCCAAGCAGGCTCAGGTGATCGGTGTTCAGGTCGACCGGCGCCGCATGCGGCTGCGTGGATGGCCGATCGACCGCATCAAGCGCGGCATTTAGCCCTTCAAGCAGCAGCCGCCCTGCGGTCAGGCTGCGATAGCGCTCATCGCTCCCCTCAATGACGTACCAGGGCGCAAAGTCCCGGCTGCTGCGGCGCAGGATGAGCCCACCGTGCTTCACGAAACGGTCATAAGTCTTCGATTGCTGCCAATCCAGCGGGCTGATCCGCCAGCTGTGCAAGGGATCGTCCTTCAGCGAATCCAGGCGCTTCATCATCTGTTTCTTGGACAGATGAAACCAGAACTTGAAGATCAGTATGCCTTCCTTGCAGAGCATCCGTTCCATGCGCTGGGCGCGGTCGATAGCCAGCTCCAGTTCGGAACTCTTGATACGTCCGTGGACACGGTCCTCGAGCATCTTGCTGTACCAGTTACCGAAGAAGATGCCGGTCTGCCCCTTGGGTGGCAGGCGCCGCCAGTAACGCCAGGCAGGCGGATGCGCGAGTTCCTCGTCGGTCGGCACATCGAAACTGTCGACGCGGATCAACCGCGGGTCCATCCATTCGCTGAGCAGCTTGATCGTCTCGCCCTTGCCCGCGCCCTCGACCCCGTTGATCAGGATCAGCACTGGAAACCGCGCCTGCTCTCGCAGTCGGTACTGTGCATCCAACAGTGCTTCGCGCAGGATAGGAACCTCGAGGTTGTAGGTTTCCTTGTCGATGGTGTGGCCGATTTCCGCAGATTCGAACATCGTGCTCTCCATTAAAGAACGGCGGTGGTAGCCCCTGGAACGCCACCACACCCATGCCGCTCGACGTATCGTGATCGCGGCCATGCGGAGCGCGATACACCAAGCGCATATCGATGCGACAAAGCGCGCCCGCAGCAGGTTTCCCGGGCGCTGCTAGAATCGCATCCCTTTCGTACTCTTCGTCCCAGGAAGCGCACAATGCCCGTTCACGTCACCTCCGGTTTCCAACATGCAGAGCTCAGTTGGGATGAGTGCGGCCAACCGCAATCCAGCCTCTATGGTGACGTGTATTTTTCACGCATTTCCGGCATGGCGGAAACTACCCATGTGTTCCTGCAACCGAACCGACTCGCCGAGCGTTTCTCTGCGCTGCAGGCCGGAGAGCGGCTAGTAATCGGTGAAACGGGCTTCGGCACCGGATTGAACTTTCTCTGCGCCTGGGCGCTGTTCGAGCGTACCGCGCTCGCAGGGGCGGCCCTGCATTTCGTCAGTGTCGAAAAGCATCCGCTCACGGCTGATGATCTGCAACGCGCTTTGGCGCTGTGGCCCGAACTGCGAACTCAGGCATGCCAGCTGCTGGATCAGTACGTGGCGATCAATCCGGGCTTTCAGCAGTTTCGCTTCGGCCGCGTGGTATTGACGCTGCTGGTGGGCGACGCGCTCGACTGTCTGAGCGATTTGGATGCCCAGGTCGACGCCTGGTTTCTGGATGGCTTCGCCCCGGCAAAGAATCCGGACATGTGGCAGCCGGCGCTATTTGAGCAACTCGCACGCCTCTCCGCAGCGGGCGCGACGCTGGCCACCTTCACCAGCGCAGGCAGCGTCCGCCGCGCACTGAAGGAGGCGGGTTTCGAGATCAAGCGAATTCCCGGCTTCGGGCAGAAATGGGAGAGTTCGCAGGGGCACTTTCTCGGTGTGGCCGCGCCAGCCGATACACCCTGGTACGCCCGGCCAGTGAGCAAGCCGGCGCAGCGCAAGGCGTTGGTGATCGGCGCCGGATTGGCCGGTTGCGCCAGTGCGGCCAGTCTGGCGGCCCGTGGCTGGCACGTGACGCTGCTGGAGCGGCATGGCGATATCGCGCAGGAGGCTTCCGGAAATCCCCAGGGCGTGCTCTATCTGAAGCTGTCGGCACACGGCACGGCGCTCTCGCAGCTGGTGGTCAGTGGGTTCGGCTACACGCGCCGGCTGTTGCGCAACCTACAGCAGGGACATGACTGGGACGTCTGCGGCGTGTTGCAGATCGCCTTCGATGATAAGGAAGCCGCTCGACAGGCCGCGCTCACCGACGCCTTCCCACCCGATCTGTTGCGCGCCGTTGAACGCCCGGAGGCCCAGCAGCTAGCCGGCGTGGCACTGGATCATGGCGGTCTGTTCTACCCCGACGCAGGATGGGCACACCCGCCGACGCTGTGCCAGTGGCTGATCGCGCACCCTTCAATCGAACTGATCCGACATCGGCAGCCCGTCGAGCTGCGCCGCCATGGCGAGCACTGGCAGGCATTGGATGGCGATGAGGTACTGGCCGAAGCGCCCGTGGTAATCCTGGCCGGCGCGGCCGATGCCGCGCGATTCAGCCAGAGCGCCTGGCTGCCGCTCAAGCGCATCCGCGGCCAGATCACCTCATTGCCGGCAACCGAACGAAGCGCTGCATTGCGCACCGTGCTTTGTGCCAAGGGATATGTCGCCCCGCCACGCGAGGGCCTGCATACGTTGGGCGCGAGCTTCAATTTCGCCGAGACCGATCCGGCCCCGAGCGACGCGGAACATCATGCCAATCTGGATATGCTCAAGGAGATTTCGACCGACCTGTTTCAACGACTACAGGTCGACACCCACGAGGTGGCTGATCTGCACGGTCGCGTGGCCTTCCGCTGCACCAGCCCGGACTATCTACCGATCGTCGGTCCGCTCGCCGATCCCGCAGCATTCGCCGACGCCTATGCGGTACTGAGCAAGGATGCCCGGCAAGTGCCGGACACGCCTTGCCCCTGGCTGGATGGGCTGTACGTCAACACCGCTCATGGCTCGCGCGGCCTGATTACCACTCCACTGTCCGGCGAACTGCTGGCCGCCTGGCTCAATGGCGAGCCGCTGCCCGTGCCACGCACCATAGCCGAGGCCTGTCACCCGAATCGATTCCTGCTGCGTAAACTCATTCGACGAACGGGCTGATTCGGCTTGAGCTGACGCACGCTCGGCAGGCCTCCAGGCAATCACAGCGACCCGACACTCAAGCGGCTCAGGCCCGGCGATACGGTTCGTCCCAGAAGGGACGGTTGGCTTCGGTTTCGATATCGGCGCGGCTCAGCCCGAGGTCCTTGAGCATCTCGTCGCTCAATGCGGCGAGTTGCTGCCGCTGCCGGTACAGCGTGTGCCAGCGGCTTGCTTGCTGCCAGGACTTCCGCAACAGCGTGGTAAGCAACGTGCTGCGATTGGCAAGCGGATGGCCGGTCTTCAGAAACTCAACATGGCTTTTCATGATGCACCTCCGGGTGGGATGGCATCAGTGTCCGGCGAGGCTTATGATCAATCCAACGAATGTTGCTGATGGTATCCATCTCGGAGATTGATGAATGGCCAACTATCCCAGTATCGATGCGGAGCTGCTGCGCAGTTTCGTTGCCATTGCCGATCACGGCGGTTTCACCCGGGCGGCCGATGCGGTCAACCGCACTCAGTCGGCCATCAGCATGCAGATGAAAAGGCTCGAAGAGGATGTACTGCAACGCCCCCTGTTCGAGCGCGATGGCCGCCAAGTCCGGCTGACAGCGGAGGGTCAGGTCCTGCTCGGCTACGCCCGGCGGATCCTCAAGCTGCACGGCGAAGTGATGACCACCTTCCGCGAGCCGCATATGGTCGGGTCGGTGCGCATCGGGACGCCGGACGATTACGTGATGCGCTTTCTTCCGGGCATCCTTTCGCGTTTCGCCCAGGCCTACCCACTGGTACAGGTGGAAGTGCACTGCGAGCCCTCTTTCCAGCTCCTGCAGCGCCGCGATCTGGATCTGTCGATCGTCACCCGCGCGCCGGGTGCCGAGATCGGTCAGCTGCTGCGACGCGAACGGGTGGTCTGGGCCGAGGCAGCCGGCTTCAACGCCCACGAGCAACGGCCGATACCGCTGGCGGTGTTCAACAGTGAGTGTTTCTGCCGAGCCTGGGCCTGCAATGCACTGGACAGCCTGGGCATTCCGTTCCGGATCGCCTACACCAGCCCGAGTCTGTCGGCGTTGATGGCCATCGTCGGTGCCGGCCTGGCCGTGACCGCGCAGATGCAGAGCCTGCTGCCGCCAGACATGCGCCAGCTGGGTTCGGCCGAAGGTTTTCCGGAGTTGCCGACCAGCAGCATCGTGCTGCTGCGCAATGATCGCAACCAGTCGCAGGTCAGCGAAACATTGGCCGAGCATATCGTTGAAGGGTTTCGCGTCTAGGCACCTGATTGACAGCCAGGCGAGCCACGGCCTGCTAGTCCATCGGGCCACATATCGAAGCGGCGCGCAGCAGCGCCGCAGCGATGCCGTGCTGCTCCCATTCAGGCAACGCTGCGAATCGCTTGGCGAATTCCGGTGGCAATAGCGAGGGCGCCTGTTGTTGCAGCGCCCCACCCTCCGGCGTCAACAGCAACCATTGCCGTCGCCGGTCCTGATCGTCGCGCTGACGCAACAACAGGCCACGTTCGGCGAGTCGGTCGAGCTGTCCGGACAAGGTGGCGGCGGTCAGGCTGACCCGCTTGCTCAACGCACTGGCGGTGAGCGGACCCTCGTTGGCCAGCATCTGCAGAATCATCAGCTGTACCGGGCTCAGGCCTCCATAACGGGCCAGCCGCTTGGCGTGGACTTCGGCGTCCTGTTGTAGCCTTCGAAAGGCCTGAAACAACGACAGCTCAAGCGCCGCCATTCCGGCCCTACCAGTAGTTTGATCCAGAAGTGTTTTTCCGCTCATAAGCTCTAATTTATGCTGACCTTACGGTTTGACATGAAAGCATTTGTTTGTTTTTCTGTAAAACCCGACTGACTCGAACGGATGCCATTCAGGCGGCGCTGGCAACGCCATGCAAGCCACGCAAGCAGCGGTCCAGAGCCGTGCACGCTGGTCTGAAAACCTGAACTTCGCGATCCGCACGTCAGTCACACTCCCCAACGGCAGAACCGGTAAGGATCTTATGTGTGGCATAGCTGGCGAACTTCGCTTCGATAATCAACCGGCCGATCTGGCCGCCGTTGAACGCATCACCCAACACCTCGCTTCCCGTGGACCCGACGCGTGTGGCTTCAACAGCCAGGGCCCTCTTGCCCTCGGCCACCGTCGCCTGAAAATCATGGATCTCTGCGAGGCCTCGGGCCAGCCGATGATCGACTCCGCGCTGGGTTTGTCGATGGTCTTCAACGGTGCGATCTACAACTACCCGGAATTGCGCGCCGAGCTCGAGGCACTGGGCTATAGCTTCTTTTCCGGGGGCGATACCGAAGTGCTGCTCAAGGGCTTTCACGCCTGGGGCGAGGCCTTGCTGCCGCGGCTCAATGGCATGTTTGCCTTCGCCATCTGGCAGCGCGATACGCAGGAGCTGTTCATCGCCCGCGATCGTCTTGGCATCAAGCCGTTGTACCTGTCGAAAACCGGCGACCGTCTGCGTTTCGCCTCCGCGCTGCCGGCGCTGCTCAAGGGCGGCGACATCGCCGGTGTACTGAATCCCGTGGCCTTGAACCACTACATGAGCTTCCACGCGGTGGTGCCGGCGCCAGACACACTGATCGCCGGCATCGACAAGCTGCCGCCAGGCACCTTTATGCGCGTCGACGCCACGGGCAAATCCAGTCAGCACCGGTGGTGGCAACTCGAATTCGGCGCCACGGAAGAAGAGCAGCGATACAGCTTCGAAGATTGGCAAGAGCGCACCCTGGCTACGCTGCGTGAATCCGTCGCCCTGCGCCAGCGCGCGGCCGTTGATGTAGGCGTACTGCTTTCAGGTGGTGTCGATTCCAGTCTGCTGGTCGGCCTGCTTCGTGAGGCCGGCGCGGCGGACAATCTGCTGACCTTCTCCATCGGCTTCGAGGATGCCGGTGGCGAGCGCGGAGACGAATTCAAGTATTCCGACCTGATCGCCGAGCACTACCAGACACGCCATCATCAGCTGCGCATCCAGGAGAAGGAGATTCTCGAACGGTTGCCCGCGGCCTTCCAGGCCATGAGCGAGCCGATGGTCAGCCATGACTGTATCGCCTTCTATTTGCTGTCGCGCGAAGTCTCCAAGCATTGCAAGGTGGTGCAGAGCGGCCAAGGTGCCGATGAGCTGTTCGCCGGCTATCACTGGTATCCGCAGGTCGATGGCGCCCAGGACCCAGCTGCAGCCTATCTCGCGGCCTTCCGTGACCGGAGCTACGAGGAATATTCCGAAACCATGCAGCAACAATGGGTAAAGAGCGATTTCTCCGGCGACTTCGTACGGCAGCACTTCGCTCAACCGGGCGCCGACGCGGCGGTCGACAAGGCCTTGCGCATCGACAGCACGGTGATGCTGGTGGATGACCCGGTCAAACGCGTCGACAACATGACCATGGCCTGGGGTCTTGAGGCTCGGGTGCCGTTCCTCGACCACAACGTGGCCGAGCTGTCGGCGCGCATTCCTGCCAAGTACAAGTTGCCCGAAGGTGGCAAGTACGTCCTCAAGGAAGCGGCGCGCAAGGTGATTCCGGCGGCGGTGATCGACCGGCCGAAGGGCTATTTTCCGGTGCCCGGACTCAAGCACTTGCAGGGCGATACGCTGAACTGGGTGCGTGAATTGCTGACAGACCCGAGCCAAGATCGAGGCCTATACAACCCAGCGATGCTCGAAAAGTTGTTCAGTGACCCGGAAGGTCAGCTGACGCCGCTGCGTGGTTCGAAACTGTGGCAACTGGCAGCAGTCAACCTATGGTTGAGCGAACAAGGCCTATAAGCACTCGATCGTGACGGCGCCGAACCCTAGTGGGCGCCCTGTGCTCCGCTTGTTTTCGTGCCGTCAGGACAAGCCCCAAGGAAAACACCATGCAGAAGTCTCAAGCTTACGGACAGCGATTGTTGCGCGGCCAGACACCGACCTACGAGCGGCTGCAGGCCCGTCTCGCCGAAGACGGACAGGAAGAACCCCAGGGTCCGGTGACGCTGCATTGTGGCTGGGGCCGCATTCTGATTGGCCACACCTATTCCAACCCGGCCGACCTGGCCGCAGACTTGCTTCACGAGCAGGCGGGCGAACGTGACATCGCGCTTTATGTAGCCGCGCCGCACCAAGTGCTGGCGTACGCCCCGCAGCAGTTGTTCCTCGACCCCTCCGATACCATGCGTATCTGGTTCACCGATTACCGTCCTGCACGCCGCAGCTTTCGCGGTTTCGGTATTCGCCGGGCACAAAGCGAAGCTGACTGGAAGGCGATCAATTGCCTGTATCAGTCGCGCGGCATGCTGCCGGTCAATCCGGAGCTGTGCACATCGCGCGAGAACGGCGGTCCGGTCTACTGGCTGGCAGAGGACGACGACTCCGGGCAGGTCATCGGCAGCGTGATGGGCATCAATCATCACCGGGCGTTCAACGACCCAGAAAACGGATCCAGCCTTTGGTGCCTGGCGGTCGCCCCGAGCTGCACCCGCCCTGGTGTCGGCGAAGCGCTGGTCCGCCATCTGATCGAGCAGTACATGGGCCGCGGTTTGAACTACCTCGATCTGTCGGTGCTGCACGATAACAAGCAGGCCAAGGCACTCTACGCCAAGCTTGGTTTCCGCGAGATGCAGACCTTCACCGTCAAGCGTAAGAACACGATCAATCAGTCGCTGTTTCTAGGCCCAGGTCCCGAAGCCGAACTGAACCCCTATGCCAGAATCATCGTTGATGAGGCCCGTCGACGCGGCATAGAGATCAGCATCGACGATGCCGAGGCCGGACTGTTCACGCTCACCCAGGGTGGCCGTAGGGTTCGCTGCCGCGAGTCGCTGTCGGATCTGACCTCTGCTGTGAGCATGACACTGTGCCAAGACAAGTGCTTGACCCACCGTACCCTGGCCAAAGCAGGCCTGAAATTACCCGCGCAGCAACTGGCACGTTCGGCTGAGAGTAACGCGACGTTCCTTGAGGAACACGGCAGCGTCGTGGTCAAGCCGGTCGACGGCGAACAAGGCCACGGCGTGTCGGTAGACCTGCGCAGCGCCGCGGATATGGAGGAAGCCATCGCCCAGGCACGCCAGTTCGATCAACGTGTGCTGCTCGAGAGCTACCATCCCGGGCTCGACCTGCGCGTCGTGGTGATCGGCTACGAAGTGGTGGCGGCCGCCATCCGCCGACCCGCCGAAGTGGTGGGCGATGGCAACCATAGCATTCGCGAGCTGATCGAGGCCCAAAGCCGTCGCCGCCAAGCCGCCACAGGCGGAGAAAGCCGTATTCCGATCGACAGGGAAACCCAGCGCTGCATCGAAGACGCTGGGTTCGACTACGACACTGTCCTGCCACGCGGTCAGCATCTCCCTGTCCGACGCACCGCGAACCTGCATACCGGCGGTACGCTGGACGACGTCACCGACCAGCTGCATCCGGAGTTGATTGATGCTGCCGTTCGCGCCGCTCGTGCGCTGGACATTCCGGTGGTCGGGCTCGATCTGCTGGTACCAGCTGCCGATCAGCCGGATTACGTTTTCATCGAAGCCAACGAGCGCGTCGGCCTTGCAAACCATCATCCGCAGCCAACCGCAGAGCGCTTCATCGACCTGCTATTCCCCCTGAGCCACAACACAAATTAGACAAAGGCACCCCACGGAAATGGCCCCTCGCTGCCGTCCGTGGTGCCATTCTTATCGCGGCAATCGCTCGCATTCATTCACCACATGGCGGCAGCCATTACTTGCCCCCAAGGAATGATCATGACTGCAAAGCTTCCCGAACCCGACCTTAACTACCTGCAACGCGTCTTGCTGGAAACATTGGCGATCCCTAGCCCCACCGGCTTCACCGACACCATCGTGCGTTACGTTGCCGAGCGCTTGAAGGAGCTGGGTATTCCCTTCGAGCTGACACGCCGCGGCACCATCCGCGCTACCCTCAAAGGCCGCCAGGACAGCCCCGATCGCGCCGTCGCCGCGCACCTGGACACCATCGGCGCGAGCGTTCGTGAAATCCAGGACACTGGCCGATTGGGTTTATCACCGGTCGGCTGTTGGTCGAGCCGGTTTGCCGAAGGCAGCCGAGTCAGCGTCTTTACCGATCAGGGAGTGGTCCGCGGCAGCGTGCTGCCGCTGCTCGCTTCGGGGCATGCCTTCAATAAGGCGGTCGATGAAATGCCTATCAGTTGGGATCACGTCGAAGTGCGTCTGGATGCCCACACCGCCTGCCGCGCCGATACCGTTGCGCTGGGCATCCACGTGGGCGACTTCGTTGCGTTCGACCCCATGCCGGAGTTCACCGATAGCGGCCATATCAGCGCCCGCCACTTGGATGACAAGGCCGGCGTGGCCGCGCTGCTGACGGCGCTCAAGGCGCTGGTCGAAAGCGGTCAGGAGCTGCCGATCGATTGCCACCCGCTGTTCACCATCACCGAAGAAACCGGCTCCGGAGCAGCGGGCGCGCTGCCCTGGGATGTGAGCGAGTTCGTTGGGATCGATATCGCGCCGACCGCCAGGGGGCAGGAATCCAGTGAGCACGCCGTCACGGTCGCGATGCAGGATTCCGGCGGCCCCTACGATTTCCATTTGTCGCGACATCTGATCAAGCTGGCCAACGAGCACGACATACCGGTCCGTCGGGATCTGTTTCGGTACTACCACAGCGACGCCCAGTCAGCGATCGCCGCCGGACACGACATCCGCACTGCCCTGCTCGCATTCGGCTGCGATGCGACCCATGGCTATGAGCGGACCCACATCGACAGCCTGGCGGCGATGAGCCGACTTCTATGCCGTTATCTGCTCAGCCCACCTGTCTTCGCCAGCGATGCGCACACCGGCCAGGGATCCCTGGAAAGCTTCAGTCATCAACTCGAACATGACGCCCAGATGGAAAATGACACCCGCGTTCCGCCGGTCGATTCGATCTTGGACAGGCATCCTGACGATTCGTCCGATTGAGCGTCAGGTTTCATGATATGCCGCCTACTTGAAGCATTTGCCGATTGCGAGGCGGCTTCGATCCGGGCAAAGTCGCAAGTCGCTGATATATATGGGCTGCCTGGCAGACCAGGCGCCCAGCAAAACGGGCTCGCCGCTCGCCTAACTGACACCGCGCACAGTCCGTGACTGCCTGCTCCGCTTGACCGCCTGCGACTTTGCACGATTCCGGGTCCCTACATGCTGCCGCGTCTTTGCCTGGTCCTTTTTCTCTATTGCCTCTCTGCTCAAGTCTGGGCCTTTACTTCCGTACCCATAGCCTCGGAGGACTTTCGCGAGCCGCTTGGTAGCTGGACCTATTTCCTGCGCGACCCTGCTGCAGAGCTAGATGTTGCCGAGGTGTTCGGCCTGCCGACAAAGACCTTCGAACCGGTCAGTGGCATGCACGCCAACAAAGGCAAGAACAACGACATATGGTGGTTTCGCGTCGATCTTGATAATCAGCTGAGCACGCCCATCGGCGGTTTCATCGAGATCAACTACCCGCTGCTCGACGACATCGAGCTGTATTTGCGTCACCCGGACGGCCGCATAAGCCAACAGCGATCCGGCGACAGCCAGCCCTTTAGCGCGCGCCCGGTCAAAGTCAGTAACTTCTGGTTCCCGGTCGACCTGAAGCCCGGCACCTCGACTCTGCTGCTGCGCGTGCAAAGCACCAGCACCCTGTATATGCCCCTCTACTTCAGCAGCTACGGGGCGAGCGCCGCAGCGGCTGAAGAATCGATGGGGCTCGCTGGCGCGTTCTACGGCGTGCTGTTCGCCATGTTCTGCTACAACCTCTTCCTGTTTCTGTCGCTCCGCGAACCAGCCTATTTCTGGTACCTGATCTACAACGTCAATGTCGGGCTGTTCGCGCTCAGCTTTGACGGTCTGCTGGTCAAATGGCTGACCGATGATGGCGGCGCAATCGCCTTGGGCATCTATGCACTGATGCTCAGCCACTGCCTGATTTCGATCCAGTTCAGTCGCCACTTTCTCCATACCCGCGAGCACTTCCCGCGACTCGATTTTGCCCTGCGTGTGGCGTTCCTGATTTCGTTTGGCGCGCTGTTGTCCGGGCTGGTCCTCGATGTACAGACCTGGAGCGTGCTGGCGAGTGTCATGGTGATTACCTCCTCCATCGGTCTGTTGTTAACCGGTGCGTTTGTCTGGCGCCGCGGTGTTCGCTATGGGCTTTATTACACCCTCGCGTGGGGGGTGCTGCTGGTGACTTTCGTGATTGTCACCGCCGGCTCCCTGGGCTTCAACCTGCTTGGTCTATACGGCGCCTCCATCGTCAAGGTCGGCATAGCCTTCGAGCTGATTACGCTATCCATCGGACTTGCCGACCGGATCAATCTGCTCAAGGAAGAAGGTTTCCAATCCCGCCAGGCCGCCGCGCGCGCCGAGAGCGAGAATCAGGCCAAGAGCCGTTTCCTGGCGAAGATGAGTCATGAGATCCGCACCCCGCTCAATGGTGTGCTCGGCATGCTGCAGCTGCTGCGCGAAACCTCGTTGGACCGTAACCAGCGCTTCTATCTCGATACCATCTCCAGCTCGAGCGCCTCGCTGATGTCGGTGATCAATGACATTCTCGACTATGCGCGAATCGGCGCTGGCAAGCTGGTTCTGGAAGATATCGAGTTCGATCTCGAAGCGCTGGTTTCCGAAGCCGTCAGCCTGTTCACAGCCAAAGCATTGGAAAAGGAGCTGCGCCTGCATGTGAGTCTCGCAGCTGGCGTACCGCGACGCGTACGAGGCGATCCGACCCGGCTCAAGCAAGTCTTGCTGAACTTGCTCAGCAACGCACTGAAGTTCACCGACAATGGCTGCGTCATGCTCGAGGTGGTAGGTCAGGGGCCGTCAGACGCCCGGAGACTGGTCTTCTCAGTGACCGACAGCGGTATCGGCATGCGCGCCGAAGTGCTCGCACAGTTGTTCGTATCCTTCTCCCAAGGCGACTCCAGCACTACCCGCCGTTATGGCGGCAGCGGGCTTGGGCTGGTGATCAGCAAGGAGCTGGTGGAAATGATGGGCGGCCAGATCGACGTGCAGAGCGCGCCTGGTCAGGGTAGCCGCTTCAGCTTCGACATTCCGCTGCACGACACTGGCAGCAACCATGATCCGCTTACCGCGCTGCTCGAAGGCCGTACCGCGGTGATCGCCTCTCAGGACATCCATGCGCTCGATGCACTGAGCAATCTGCTGATGCGCTGGGGCATGCGCGTCGTGCGCTGCGAAGAGCCGCAACGCCTGCCACGCTATCTCGACGATCACGCCTGCACGCCTTTGGTGGTGATGATGGCACCCTGGCCCGGAAAGCCACAGGACTGGCTGATCACACTAGGCAACCAGCTCGAGCCGAACCAGCGCGTGATGCTGCTTTACCCGCCGCAAAGCGAATACCTGGTTCTTGCGCCTACGCTGCGGCTGAGCAACCTGCCCTTGCCACTCTTGTTAGGCCCGCTGCGCGAAGCGTTGCATCGGCTCTACCAGCCCTCGGGTACCCGACCGCCTGATACGACAGTACTCGAGCGCAACGAGGCGGCGCCGCAGTCACGTATTCTCATCGCCGAGGACAACCCTGTCAGTCAGATGGTGGTTTCGAGCCTGCTACGCAAGCGTGGATACGAGGTGACAATCGCCGAGAACGGCCGGCGGGCGGTAACGGCCTACAGCGATAACCCGGCTGCCGTTCAGCTGATTCTGATGGATTGCGAGATGCCGGAATTGGACGGTTTCGAGGCGAGCCGGCAGATTCGCTGCCTCGAGACCGAACAGGGGCTCACGCCAGTCCCCATCATTGCCCTCACCGCTCACGTCCTCGAAGATCATCGCCAGCAAGGCCGCGATTCCGGCATGGATGACTTCATTGGCAAGCCATTGGATAGCGAGCAGCTGTATGCTTGCCTGGATCGTTTCCTGGGGCCTGTTGACGCTTCGCTGCAGCCACGGCGGTGGCCCGTCTGACCGCGCGGGGCGTGTAATCGCTTTATGCCGAGTCAGCGCCGAGTATCGCCGCGCTGCGCAAAGGGCCTTATTCTTCGCGACGAAACGCTGATAGATCCGATGCACTTCGATCATCGAACCCGACCCTCTCACCTGATTCGAATCCATGCTCATTCCCTACGACCAGCTCGAACCGGACACCCTCACCCGCCTCATCGAGGATTTCGTTACGCGCGAAGGCACTGATAACGGTGACGAAACACCGCTCGAAACCCGTGTCGAGCGGGTACGTCACGCGCTAAGCAGGGGCACGGCCGTGATTGTCTTCGATGCGGAACACCAGCAATGCCAGCTGGCGCTCAGGCGCGACGTGCCAAAGGAATGGCTGGAGGACTGAACCTCAGCCCAACACGCCACCGTCGCGCTCCCAGGCGCAGCGCATACGCAGATCGCGCTGATGCGGACTATGCGAGCCGCTGTCGGTTTCCCAGCGAAAGGTGTGCGTACCGTTGAGCTCGGTTTCCAGATGGACCACCGCGCTGGTCCAGTAGAGCTCGTTGAGCAACGCTTCGAAATTGCGCACCCACAGCGCCCACTCATATTCCACCGCGCGGTAGCTGGCGCCGAAGTGAATCACCTGGGTCTGATACAGGCCCTCGTCCGCACAGCAGGAAAACATCTCTCGCCCGATGAAGGGCCAACCCTCGCCTCGCGGCAGGCTATCCAATGCACGGCGATTGACGGCGCGACGCGACCGACATTGCTCGGCATCGGACGAGGGCCAGTCGCGGATACTGCCATAGACGATGGATTCCGGCTCCACAGCGAAACTCCAGACCAAAGCCCAACATGTTCAACCAAATCCAGCCTGCGTTCCAGCCTCCGCTGCGGCCATAAAAGCCTTGCACTGCTCAGGAGTGACGCAGGCCACACCTTCCCGCTGTGCTCGTATCTTCAGGTCGCAACCGCTGCGGTTACATCGCGACGAGACGCCAGGCGCAAGGCGAGCACGGACATCACCGCTGACATGCCCGCTAGTACCAGAAACGGCCACCGGTAATCGCCGGCAATGTCACGCCCCAGCCCGGTCAGGACCGGCGTGAAACATGCCAGGCAATAGCCGGTGCAGAGCATCATCGCGGTCAGCCGGCTCACCGCCAGCGGCGTGCTTGCTTCGTACATGGGTAGCACCAACGACATGGAAAACGTGCCGTTCAGCGCCACGCCCAAGAACATGCAGACCACCAGCGGCTGGACCTGCGGAAGCCAGGCGATGATCAGCAGGCAGGCCGTCGCCAGCACCCCGCAGCCGGCCATCAGAAGATGCCGTTTGCCGAAGCGCTGCGCTAGCCAGGGCATGACGAAGGCGCTCGGCATACCAATCAGCATGAAGCCGCTAAAGAACGCATTGCTTTGCAGCAGGCTGAAGCCGGCCTCGCGGTAACGCGCCACCAGCCAGGTTGCCAAGGCGTAGAACAACCCGGCCTGCAATGCGAAATAGATACTGACCAGCCAGGCGCGAGGCTCGCCCCAGGGCAATCCCGCCCGATGCTCGGCGGCTGCCTCCGGCTGGTTGGGTAACCGCCACCATACAATCAACGCCAGCATGGCCGGGATCGCCCAGAGCGCAAGGCCCAAGGTCCAGCGTTCATCCAGTAGCTGCGTCGCCGGCGCCGTCAGCACAACGCCGATGGTTCCACCCACGGCCATGCTCAGTGAATAGAAGGCCGCTGTCTTGCCCATGCGATCAAGGAAGTACCGCTTGATGAAGCCCGACAGCAATGGCCCGGCAACGGCAATTCCGGCACCGACCATGGCCGCCGTGCCGATCAATATTCCCGCGTTATCAGCGAACACACGCAACACCAGCGCCAGACCGATAAGGGCCAGACACAGGCTGATGGTGCGCTCCAGGCCAAAACGAACAGCCAAGCGTGGCGCCAACGGTGCCAGCAGTCCCATGAGCAGTACCGGCAGGGCCGTGGTCAGGCTGATGACGCTTCGGCTGAGGCTCAGCTCCGCGGCGATGCGTTCGATCAGGGGAGCAAAGGAGGTAATACCGGGGCGAAGATTGATGGCGGCAAGCACCAGAGCCAGCATGAGCAGCCAGCGGGATGGGTTTTTCACAGTGAATCCATGGGTCGGTCTGGGGTCGAACCGGCAACCCTACTCCCGACCCCAGGACACGGCAAGTAAAACGGACCGACTGGTCAGGTTCTGCTCTTATTGCGCTTCTTCTCCGCCAGCGCACCCATCTCGTCGTAGATGGCCTGAGGATTCTGCTGCTTGATTTTCCAAGCCATGCGACCTTCCTCATGCGGCAGGATCATGAACACGCCTTCGGCCACCTGCCGATAGATGTAATCGGCAATATCGGCAGCAGTGATCGGCGATGCCTCCAGTAACTTGCTGATCTGCGCCTTCATGTTCGGCGTCGGCCCGCGATACGAGTCCATCAGGTTGGTCTGGAAGAATGACGGGCAGACCACATGGACGCTCACTTCCTGTTGCTTCAATTCGACCAGCAGACTCTCCGACAAAGCGACCACGCCGGCCTTGGCCACGTTGTAGTTGCTCATGCCGGGGGCCTGCATCAGCGCCGCCATGGAGGCAATATTGATGATCTTGCCGTGGCTTTTCTGCACCAGCGGCAGGAAGGCCTTACACCCCTTGACCACGCCCATCAGGTTGATCGCGATCTGCCAGTCCCAGTCTTCCAGCGACAACTCGTCGAAGAAGCCACCGGACGCAACACCGGCGTTATTGACCACCACGTCGATACCTCCGAGCCTGGTCTCGCAGGCCTGTGCCAACGCCGTCAATTGACTGTAGTCGCGTACGTCGCAGCGCTGGGTGAAGCCGTCGCCGCCGGCCTCACGAACCATTTTCAGGGTTTCGGCCAGACCGGCCTCGTTGACATCCGAGAGCGCCAATTGCCAGCCCTCCCGCGCCCATCGCAGGGCGATCTCACGACCGAGACCAGAACCGGCGCCAGTGACCATCATGCGATTTTGCATCGTTTGCTGCCTTCTTGTCCGTTGTGTTGCAACGAGTCTAGCGAAAGCAAACGCCGGGTCCGGCCTCTATCGAAATGCTGAATGACGGTCATGTTCCGCGCCCGATTGGCGCCGATCACACGGCCAGCCACACGGATTCGCCAGCGTAGAACGCAAAAAGGGCAGCCTCAGGGCTGCCCTTCTTGTGTCCGATTCAGCGCTTAGTGAGCAACCGCTCCACTGGAACCCAGGCCAGTCTGCGACCGGACGAACTGCGAGAAGAAGCGCTCGCGCTCGAGACCGGCCGACTTGGACTTATCGGTGACCGAGAAGAACCAGATCCCCGCGAACGCGACGATCATCGAGAACAACGCCGGGTACTTGTACGGGAAGATGGCCTCGGCATAGCCGAACACATCGACCCATACGGTCGGGCTGATGATGGTCAGAATCAGCGCGGTAGCCAGACCCAGCGAGCCGCCGATCAGCGCACCACGGGTGCTCAGGCCTTTCCAGTACATGGAAAGGAACAGCACCGGGAAGTTGCAGCTGGCCGCGATCGAGAACGCCAGCCCCACCATGAAGGCGATGTTCTGCTTCTCGAAGATGATGCCCAACAGAATCGCCACGACACCCAAGGTCAGCGTGGTGATTTTGGTGACGCGCATCTCGTCCTCTTCCTTGGCCTTGCCCTTCTTGATCACGCAGGCATACAGGTCATGGGAAACGGCCGAGGCGCCCGCCAGCGTCAGACCGGCCACGACCGCCAGGATGGTGGCGAAGGCTACCGCGGAGATGAAGCCGAGGAACAGATTGCCACCGACCGCGTTGGCCAGATGGATGGCGACCATATTGGTGCCACCGATGATGGCGCCTGCGGCGTCCTTGAACTCGGGGTTGGTGCTGACCAGCAGAATGGCGCCGAAGCCGATGATGAAGGTCAGGATGTAAAAGTACCCGATGAAGCCCGTGGCGTAGAACACGCTCTTGCGCGCTTCCTTAGCATCGGCGACGGTGAAGAAGCGCATCAGAATGTGCGGCAGGCCGGCAGTACCAAACATCAGGGCCAGACCGAGAGAGATCGCAGAGATTGGGTCAGACACCAGGCCGCCCGGACTCATGATGGCAGCGCCCTTCTCATGAATGTTCACCGCTTCGGCGAATAGACTGCCGAAGTCGAAATTCACCGCTTTCATCACCATAACCGCCATGAAGCTGGCGCCTGACAGCAGCAGAACCGCCTTTATGATTTGCACCCAGGTGGTCGCCAGCATGCCGCCGAACAGCACGTACATGACCATCAGTACGCCAACCAGAACCACGGCGACGTAATAATCGAGACCGAATAACAACTGGATCAGCTTGCCGGCACCGACCATCTGCGCGATCAGGTAGAAGGCCACCACGATCAGCGAGCCGAAGGCCGAGAGGATGCGAATCTGAGTCTGTCCGAGGCGATAAGATGCAACGTCGGAGAAGGTGAACTTGCCGAGATTACGCAGCCGCTCTGCCATCAGGAACAGAATGACCGGCCAGCCGACCAGGAAACCGATGGAATAGATCAGGCCGTCGTAGCCGCTTGTATAAACCAGCGCGGAAATGCCCAGGAATGAAGCCGCGGACATGAAGTCGCCGGCAATTGCCAGACCGTTCTGGAAGCCAGTGATGCTACCGCCGGCCGTGTAATAGTCGGAGGTGGACGTGTTGCGCTTGGCTGCCCACTTGGTGATGCCCATGGTGAACGCGATGAACGCAACGAACATGGCAATCGCCGTGTAGTTGACTGCCTGTTTCTGCACCTCGCCAGTGATGGCATCGGCGAGCAACAACGGCGAGGCAACCAGCAGAACCGCTGCCATCAATAAACGCACAATCATTATTGCTGAGCCTCGCTGAGGATTTCCTGGTTGATACGATCAAACTCGCCGTTGGCACGCTGGACGTAGACGCCGGTGAGAATGAACGCCATGAAGATCACACCGACGCCCACCGGAATGCCCCAAGTGGTAACGGTGCCTGCTGCAAGCGGAATGCCCAGGATTGCTGGTTCGAAAGCGATCAGCAGGATAAAGGCGAGATAAGCACCGAGCATGACGGCCGAGAGCAGCCAGGCGAAGCGACCGCGTTTTGCGACCAGTTCCTGGAAGCGCGGATTGGCATAGATCTGCCGGTAAACCTCTTCATTTTGCATTGTCTGTCTCCACGATCTCAGCCCACTGATGAGGGCAGGCGGCTACTTTAGAGCTCAACAGACCGAGCACCACTCGACCATAGTCTGGTTTTTATTTTGCGAAACAGCCGATTTAGAGCGGCCGGCACGCTCGCGCGACGGCATAGAGCAAGCCTATACCGGTCATCAAGCACGACGATTTTCAATCAGGGCGTGACAGAGCAAGACTGCCTCCCAACAGAGAAACAATCTCGATTGCATTCGGAGACGTTCCATGACCAAGACAGTGACATTCACCCTGATGCACTTCTGCATCGCCTTCGCGGTGACCTATGCCTTGACCGGAAGTCTCGCCGCGGGTGGTCTGGTGGCGGCCATCGAGCCGCTCTGCAATTCGGTGGGCTTCTACGTTCACGAGAAGGTCTGGCAGCGCCTGGAAAAGCGCCAGACTCCGCACGACAGGATTCCCGCTCATGCATGGTTGCATCATCAGGCCTGACAACGAGACTATGCCGGCACCTGCCAAGATCGCCGCAAACAGCTGCCGACATTCAGCAACGATCGTGAACGCAACCAGCCGGTCTGCTTGTGGTCAATGGTTAACGCTCTGCGCCTCCCGCGACTTAATTATCACCAAGGGCCCTAAGGGCGGGCAGAAACGCACGACAGGAAAAGCGCACGAGGTCGAAACTACACGTGCCGGAACGCCGTATAGTTGGCCGGAATGCTTCGATAAGGGCGTCCATACCCTCACAATGCTATCGCCAAAGGACCGGCACTCCGTGCAGAAACCAATTTACACGCGCCAACCAGAACGACATCCGCTGCGCAGGATCGCCGCCAGTCGCGGCTGCGCTTCTTACGGCAGCACCGATCCCAGATAGCCAACCCCAGGTATCACGAGTTTGCCGAACTTCCAAGCCAGTTCCAGGAAAGCCCCATACATGCCATTGCTGTTGTGCCTGACTGCGTTGCTCACGCTGGTCGTGATGCCTGTCCACGCAGCTGATATCAGCGTCGAGCAGTATGGCTATCCGTTGAGCAACCCGTTCGAAGCGACGATCGCCACAACCCCCGCCGCGTTGCGTGCCGAGGTGCCCAGCGATGACGACATCGATCAGGCCGATTACCATCTGCGGCTGCGCCCCGAACGTGAGTTCACCCTGCCAGATAACTTCTGGGCCGTGAAACGACTGACCTATCGCCTGGCACGGCAACCCGGCCCTGCCCCGCTGATGTTCATCATTTCCGGCACCGGCGCGAGCTATGCGGCCGGCAAGACCGAATACCTGAAGCGATTGTTCTACGGGGCTGGGTATCACGTGGTGCAGCTGTCTTCGCCGACCAGTTTCGACTTCATTGCCGCCGCTTCACGCTTCGCCACGCCGGGCTACAGTCCTGACGATGCCAAGGATCTGTACCGGGTCATGCAGGCGGTCCGGGCGCAGCAGCATGAGCTGCCCGTCACCGAGTTCAACCTCACCGGCTACAGTCTCGGCGCGCTCAACGCTGCCTTCGTCAGCAAGCTCGACGAGACTCGACAAAGTTTCAACTTCAAGCGCGTGCTGATGCTGAACCCGCCGGTGAACCTCTACACCTCCATTAATAACCTCGACAAGCTGGTACAGACTCAAGTCGAGGCAATCGACAGCACCACCACCTTCTACGAAGTCATTCTAGAAAAGCTCACCCGTTACTATCGGCAGCACGGATCGATCAATCTCGACGAAGCCATGCTGTTCGACTTTCAACGATCAGCCCTGCGGCTGACGGACGAGCAGATGGCGATGCTGATTGGCTCGGTGTTCCGCTTCTCCGCCGCCGATATCGTCTTTACCTCGGACCTGATCAACCGCCGAGGCTTAATCGTTCCGCCCAAACATCCTATCGACGAAGGAACCAGCCTAGAGCCGTTCTTCCGGCGCGCTCTGCTCTGTGACTTCGATTGCTATATCACCGAACAGCTCATCCCCATGTGGCGCGCCCAAAAGGACGGCGGCAGCCTGGCACAGCTAGTGCAGCAGGTCAGCCTCTATGCGCTGGAAGACTATCTGCGCGACAGCCCGAAGATTGCCGTCATGCATAACGCCGACGACATCATTCTCGGCGCTGGCGATCTGGGCTTCCTGCGCCGCACCTTCGGCGAGCGCATGACGCTTTACCCTCGCGGCGGCCATTGCGGCAACCTCAATTACCGGGTTAATGCCCAAGACATGCTGGAGTTTTTCCGTGGCTAGCAGGCTGTTTAAAAACGTAGGCGAG
This sequence comes from Pseudomonas sp. Q2-TVG4-2, assembly GCF_013620795.1. Classification (GTDB taxonomy): domain Bacteria; phylum Pseudomonadota; class Gammaproteobacteria; order Pseudomonadales; family Pseudomonadaceae; genus Stutzerimonas. The sequence goes on from NZ_LGLW01000001.1 coordinate 130,930, forward strand.
GCAGGCAAGACAAGGCGCAGCGACCAGCGGGAGCAACAGCTGATGAAGCGGAGTTTAGGGGTTCTAAATGAGCACTCTGAGGCTGTTTTTACCGCAGTAACGCCAACACAGGTAGTTTTTAAACGGCCTGCTAGACGTTACCTGCTTGGGCTGTTGCTGCTGGCCAGCAGCCTCGCTGGCGCCCAGACGTCTGTCCCCGACGAGGACGGCTTCACCCATCCGCTACGCAACCTCGAATTCAACCCCGGGCTGGATCAGCGCGAATTCGAACGCGCCACCTTCAATGCGCTGGATATCTATGATCCCTGGGAGTCGTTGAACCGTCGCATGTACTATTTCAATTATCGGCTGGATCAGTGGGTGATGCTGCCGGCGGTACGCGGCTACCGATATGTCACGCCGCGGGCCGTACGCACCGGGGTGAGCAACTTCTTCAACAATCTTGGTGAAATACCGACGCTGTTCAATAGCGTGGCGCAGCTCAAGGGCAAGCGGGCAATGAATACCACCGCTCGCCTGCTGTTCAACACCATTCTTGGCGTTGGGGGAATCTGGGATCCAGCCACCCGCATGGGACTGCCCCGCCACAACGAGGACTTCGGCCAGACACTGGGGTTTTATGGCGTCCCGCATGGTCCCTACCTGATTCTGCCGGCGCTTGGCCCGTCCAATTTGCGCGACACTGCCGGCCAGGCCATGGACTTCGGCGTCGAGCGGCAAGTTGACTACTTCAGCTACGCCGAGGCCAGCGGCGGCGAGTTCGGCGTCACCGCTCTGCGATTGATCGACCTTCGCCATAGTACAAGTCTGCGTTATGGGCAGCTCAATTCGCCGTTCGAGTATGAGAAGGTCCGTTACGTATACACCCGGGCGCGGGAGCTACAGATCAACGAATGATCCTGTTTTTCGATAGGAACCACTGGAATTTCGCACCCTTTGATCGGCAGGCCAGCAGTAAGCTTCGCTCAATCCGCAATGAGGGCGATCTGTCATGTCCGTACGTGAAATTCTTTCCACCAGCACCGGCCGCGCCACCTCTGACGGGGCTGGTGTTCGCCTAACCCGTCTGTTCGGTGGCACCGCGCCTGAGCGATTCGATCCCTTCCTGATGCTTGATGAATTCGGCTCGGATAACCCCGACGAATACATAGCCGGCTTTCCGCCGCACCCGCACCGAGGCTTCGAGACGATCACTTATATGATCGAGGGCCGCATGCGGCATGAGGATCACCTGGGCAACGTCGGCCTGCTCGAAAGCGGGGGCGTGCAATGGATGACAGCCGCACGCGGCGTGATTCACAGCGAAATGCCGCAGCAGGAGCGCGGCGTGATGCGGGGCTTCCAGCTTTGGCTGAACCTGCCGGCGAAAAGCAAGCTGGGCGATCCCGGCTATCGCGACTTCGCGCCTGCGGAAATTCCGCGGGTGGCGCTACCGAGCGGCGTCGAAGCAGTGGTTATCGCCGGACGGCTCCAGGCCGAGGGTATCGATCAACCAGGCGCCATGCAGAGGCCCGATACCGAACCGCAGCTGTTCGATTTAAACCTGCCCGCCGGCAGCAGCATCGAACCACAGCTGCCCAACGGGCATCGGTTGCTGCTCTGCGTATACGAAGGAGAAATATCGGTTGCCGGCCAGCACCTCGGCAAAGGCCAGCTGGCCAGGCTCTCAGAACAGGGCAGACTGCAGCTCATGTCGAGCAATGGCGCTCGGGTTTTGCTGCTGGCCGGGCGTCCCATTGGTGAGCCGATTGTCCAGTACGGCCCGTTTGTAATGAACAGCCGCGAGGAGATCGAGCAAGCCCTGCGCGACTTTCGCGACGGCATCCTTACGGAGTGACCGGCTTTTTCGGCACGTTGCGGTAAAGGCTCGGCTCCCCGGCCGGGCGTGTCTTGAAACGACGATGCGCCCATAGATACTGCTCGGGGTGCTGTCTGACCGCGTCCTCGATCCATTCGTTGATGCGTCGGCAATCGGCCTCCTCGCTTTCACCTGGGAAGCCGGCGAGCGGCGGATGCACCACCAGGCTGTATCCCTGCCCGTCAGGCAGGCGCTCCAGGGTGTAAGGCACCACCCGAGCTCGCCCCAGACGCGCGAACTTGGTGGTTGCAGTAACAGTTGCCACCGGAATACCAAACCAAGGTACGAAAATGCTCTGCTTGCGGCCATAGTCCTGATCCGGCGCGTACCAGATCGCCCTCCCCGCACGCAGCACCTTGAGCATGGCGCGAACATCTTCTCGCTCGATTGCTGTTGCGTCCTTGTTGTGCCGCTCGCGACCGCGCCGCTGTACGTAATCAAACACCGGATTGTTGTGCTCGCGATACATCCCATCGATGGTGTGCCACTGGCCGAGCAGCGCCCCGCCGATTTCCAACGTGGTGAAATGCAGTGCCAAAAGAATTACGCCCTGGCCTTCCGCCTGCGCCTGCTGCAAGTGCTCCAAGCCCTGGATCCGTGCCAACCGCTGTAACCGCGCCTGGGGCCACCACCAGCTCATGGCCATCTCGAAAAAGGCAATGCCGGTCGATACGAAGTTGTCGCGTAGCAGCCGCTCACGCTCTTTGTCATTCAGTTCCGGAAAACACAGCTCCAGGTTACGGCGAGCGATATGCCGTCGCGAGCGGGCAATGCGATACATCAGCGCGCCAAGGCCGCGCCCCAGCAGCAGCAGAACCCGATACGGCAGCTGCACGACCAGCCATAGCAGACCCAGGCCCAGCCATAGCAACCAGAAACGCGGATGAAGAAAGGATGCGCAAAAACGAGGACGATCCATTGGCAACTCGAACCGGTAAAAGCGCGCATTCTAGCGACAAATCGCCTGCTGATGCGGCGGCGTCTCGATACACGGCATCCGCTCGCTCAGCCCGGCGATACTTGCAGGCAGCGGTCTGCCCCGCTATAAGTCCTCGCCATTTACCGCAGCAGGCAGATCATGAGCCAAGCCGACCTTCTCGACCAAGCCCCCGTGTTCCAGCTCAAGGGCAGCATGCTCGCCATCACCGTGCTGGAGCTGACGCAGAACGATCTGGAACGTCTTGATCGCCAACTGGCCGTGAAGGTCGAGCAGGCGCCGGATTTCTTCAACAATACGCCTCTGGTACTTGCGCTGGACAAGCTGCCCGCCGATTGCGATCTCGATCTACCAGCCCTCATCGCACTGTGCCGCAAGCACGGCCTGCGCACCCTGGCGCTACGTGCCGGGGATCCGCAGATCATCGAAGCGGCCGGCGCCCTTGATCTTCCGGTGTTACCGCCGTCCGGTGCCAAGGAGCGCAAGCTGGATCTCACCAGCAAAGCGCCAGCAGAACCGGCCAAGCCCGCCGAGCCGACCTACCGCCCCACCCGCGTGATAACCACGCCGATCCGCGGTGGCCAGCAGGTGTACGCCAAAGACGGCGATTTGATCGTGCTGGCTGCCGTCAGCCCGGGTGCGGAACTTCTCGCCGATGGCAACATCCATGTGTACGGTCCGCTACGCGGGCGGGCGCTGGCCGGCATCAAGGGCGACACCAGCGCGCGAATATTTTGCCAGCAGCTTGCCGCCGAGATGGTCTCCATCGCCGGGCACTACAAGGTCGCCGAAGACCTGCGCCGTGACCCGCTGTGGACTGAAGCCGTACAGATGCAGCTATCTGGCGATGTGTTGAACATCACCCGCCTTTAACGGATACTGCCGCGAATTTTCAAGCACCAAAACGGGCGTACTGTTAAGCCGACTCGGCTACGGTCCCGACTTCATATTTAGGGTGAATCACCTTGGCCAAGATCCTCGTAGTCACTTCCGGCAAGGGTGGCGTCGGTAAAACCACTTCCAGCGCCGCCATCGGTACCGGCCTCGCCTTGCGCGGCCACAAGACCGTCATCGTCGACTTCGACGTCGGTCTGCGTAACCTGGACCTGATCATGGGCTGCGAGCGTCGCGTGGTGTATGACTTCGTCAACGTCATTCAGGGCGACGCCACCCTGACCCAGGCACTGATCAAGGACAAGCGCCTCGAGAATCTCTATGTGCTGGCCGCCAGCCAGACCCGTGACAAGGACGCATTGACCCTCGAAGGGGTCGGTAAGGTCATCGACGAACTGGCCAAGACCTTCGAGTACGTCATCTGCGATTCCCCGGCCGGTATCGAAAAAGGCGCGCATCTGGCGATGTACTTCGCCGACGAAGCCATCGTCGTGACCAACCCGGAAGTTTCCTCGGTTCGCGACTCGGATCGCATGCTGGGTCTGCTGGCGAGCAAGTCCCGCCGCGCCGAGAACGGCGAGGAGCCGATCAAGGAACACCTGCTGCTGACCCGCTACAACCCAGAGCGCGTGGTCAAAGGCGAAATGCTTGGTGTCGAAGACGTCGAAGAGATCCTCTCGATCCGCCTGCTCGGCGTTATCCCCGAGTCGCAGGCGGTGCTCAAGGCATCCAACCAGGGCGTACCGGTCATTCTCGATGACCAGAGCGATGCCGGTCAGGCTTACAGCGACGCTGTCGACCGATTGCTGGGCAAGGATGTGGATCACCGCTTCCTCGACGTGAAGAAGCAGGGCTTTCTGCAACGACTGTTCGGAGGCCGCGAATGAACCTTCTCGACTTCTTTCGTGAGCGCAAGAAGAAGGAAACGCCTGCCAACATCGCCAAGGAACGCCTGCAGATCATCGTCGCCCATGAGCGCGGCCAACGGACGCAACCGGATTACCTGCCCGCGCTCCAGAAGGAACTGGTCGAGGTGATTCGCAAATACGTCAACATCGACAGTGACCAGGTCCAGGTTGCCTTGGAAGATCAGGGCAGTTGCTCGATCCTCGAACTGAACATTACCCTGCCGGATCGTTGAGCGACCGGGCAGTAGCTAGCTCGCTTCGACAGAATCATCGGCGACTTCGGTCGCCGATTGCGTTTCCGGAACCTCAAGATGCCCCTGAGCAATATCCAGATCGTCCACCAGGACGCCGCCCTGCTGGTAATCAACAAACCCACCCTGTTGCTGTCCGTGCCCGGTCGGGCCGATGACAACAAGGACTGCCTGGTTACGCGCCTGCAGGAGAACGGCTATCCGGAGGCGCGTATCGTTCATCGCCTGGACTGGGAAACCTCCGGCCTGATCGTGCTCGCCCGCGATGCGGACACTCATCGTGAGCTGTCTCGGCAATTCCACGATCGCGAGACCGAAAAGGCCTACACCGCTCTGTGCTGGGGCGAGCCCGGACAGCAGAGCGGCAGCATCGATTTGCCGTTGCGCTACGACCCGCCGACCAAACCGCGGCACGTGGTCGACCATGAGCTGGGCAAGCATGCGCTGACCTATTGGCGCGTACTGGAGCGCTGCGGCGGATACAGTCGCGTCGAGCTGACACCGATTACGGGGCGCTCCCACCAGCTGCGCGTCCACATGCTATCTATTGGTCATCCACTGCTCGGCGACCGGCTCTATGCACACGAACAGGCGCTGGTTGCACATGAACGGCTCTGCCTGCACGCCAGTATGCTTGCGCTGACCCATCCCCAAAGCGGCGAGCGCCTACGCTTCGAGTGCCCCGCGCCGTTCTAGACACCGCGCTCGAACGCGCTGCAACGATAGCCGTCAGCCGGCGCACGGTCGTCGAGCCAATGGCCGTCAATACGGTAAACTCCGTGACCTTGCCGTCCGGAGTCCCCCATGCGCGATGAACTCAATCAGGGCCTGATCGATTACCTCAAGGCCTCCCCCACCCCATTCCATGCCACCGCCAGCCTTGCCCAGGCCCTACAGGCCGCCGGTTACAAAGCACTCGACGAAAGCGAGACGTGGCATACAGAGCCTGGGGGCCGTTATTACGTCACCCGTAACGACTCCGCGATCATCGCCTTTCAACTCGGCAGCAAATCGGTCATTGAACAGGGCATGCGTCTGGTTGGTGCCCATACCGATAGTCCCTGCCTGCGGGTGAAACCCCAGCCGGAGCTGCAGCGCCAGGGCTTCTGGCAGCTTGGGGTGGAGATTTACGGCGGCGCATTGCTTGCGCCCTGGTTCGACCGCGATCTGTCGCTCGCGGGCCGTGTGACCTATAGCCGTGACGGCCGGATCGAAAGCCAGCTGATCGATTTCAAGCTGCCGATCGCGACGATCCCGAACCTGGCGATCCACCTCAACCGGGACGCCAATCAGGGCTGGGCGATCAACCCTCAGAACGAGCTGCCGCCGATTCTTGCGCAGGTCGCCAGCGAAGACAGTCCGGATTTCCGCGCCTTGTTGGCCGACCAACTCAGCCGCGAACACGGGCTGGTAGCTGACGTTGTGTTGGATTTCGAGCTGAGCTTCTACGACACCCAGAGCGCGGCCGTCATCGGCCTGAATGGCGACTTCATCGCCGGCGCGCGCCTGGACAATTTGCTGTCCTGCTACGCCGGCCTTCAGGCCCTGCTGCGAGCCGGCTCGGAGCAAACCTGCGTACTGGTGTGCAACGATCATGAAGAGGTCGGCTCCACATCGATGTGCGGCGCGGACGGACCATTCCTGGAGCAGGTACTGCGACGCGTACTGCCCGAGGGCGAGGCATTTCAGCGCAGCATCAATCGCTCCCTGCTAATTTCGGCAGACAACGCGCATGCAGTGCACCCCAACTACGCAGATAAACACGACGGCAATCACGGCCCGAAACTCAATGCCGGGCCGGTGATCAAGGTCAACAGCAACCAGCGTTACGCCACCAGCAGCGAAACCGCCGGTTTCTTCCGTCATTTGTGTCTGGAGAACGAGGTCTCGGTGCAAAGCTTCGTTACCCGCAGTGACATGGGCTGCGGCTCGACCATCGGCCCCATCACGGCCAGCCAGCTTGGCGTGCGGACCGTGGACATCGGCCTGCCGACCTTTGGTATGCATTCGATTCGCGAACTGGCCGGTAGCCAGGACCTGGCGCAGCTGGTCAAAGTGCTCAGCGCGTTCTATTCGAGCGCCGAGCTGCCCTGACACGAGACATCCAGGCGCATGCGCCTGGATCGTTCACTCAAGATTGCCGTCAATCACCAAGGCGACCTTGCCGGAGACCTGGTTGCTTGCCAACGCCGCAAACGCGGCTTCCACATCGCGGACTGGGAAGCTTCGCTCCAATCGGGGCGACAGGGTCTTATCAACGAATAACGGCCAGAGCTTTTCGTGCATTTCCGCCAGCAGGCCGGCCTTATCGTCCGCACTGCGACTACGCAGCGTCGAGCCGATCAACTGGATGCGCTTGGCCAGCAGACTCGCCAGATCCATTTCGGTCTTGCGGCCGCCCATCAGGCCAATGATCACCCAGCGCCCATCCGTTGCAAGCAGTTGGCTATTGAGCGCAGCGTACTTGGCACCGACCGGATCGAGGATCATGCTGAAGGGACCGAAATCGCGCAGTGCTTCCAGCGACTCATCCCGCAACACACCACCCTGGGCACCCAGCGACTCGCAGTAGGCTAGACGCTCTGCCGAGCCGACGCTGACCCAGCACGGATTGCCAAACGCTTTGCACAGCTGAATCGCCGCTGAGCCAACACCACTGGCACCGGCATGTAACAGCACCTTCTCGCCGGGCTGCAGCGCCGCTAGGCGGAACAGATTCAGCCACGCCGTCGCATAGACTTCCGGAATGACGGCCGCCGCCACCAATGACAAGCCTTGCGGTACCGGAAGGACATGGCGGGCATCGACCACCACTTCTTCGGCCATGCCTCCACCCGCCAACAGCGCACAAACCCTATCGCCGATCTTGTATGACGCGCCAGCCCCCACCTCGCTGATCACCCCGGCGCACTCCAATCCCAGGACATCAGTCACGCCTGCGGGCGGCGGGTAATGCCCCGCGCGCTGCAGCAGATCGGCTCTATTCAAGCCTGCAGCCGCCACGCGGATCCTAACCTGCCCTTCACCGCACTCCGGGGGGGCTCGCTCCGCCCATGCGACCTGTCCCTCGACGCCTTGCAATGCCTTCATGCTGCCTCCATAGTGGTTCACACCTGCGCCCGCTCAACCGTTACTCCGCTGGCAGTGCAGGCCGCTGATAAATTTCTGCTTCAGGCTACATAGCGATACGCCCGTCTAAAACCATTGATTACCGATTAGGTATGGTGTGGTACAGGGCTCGCCCTGCCATCCTGGTGCGATCTGTGTCGCGGCGTGCTAGCCGCCAGGTACCATCGGGCTGTTTGTTTTTTCCGCCGGACGGATCCCGCCCGGCGCCTGATTTGATGGCCTAATATGCGTTATTACTCAGCCTCGCGTCGCCCAATCAAAATGAAACGATCTTTGACCGCAGGCTTTCTAGCCCTGCTGCTAGGGCTTCAGGCCAACGCCACCCTGGCAAAACCTGCCGATGGGCACGATTGGGATTATCTGCAGCCTGACCGCGATCAGGTGATTGCCAGCCTTAACGTTGTCGAACTGCTCAAGCGCCATCATTACAACAAGCCACCGCTCAATGACGCCCGCTCGGCAAAGATCTTCGACAGCTATATCCAGATGCTCGACCCGTCGCGCAGTTACTTCACCGCCGGTGATCTGGCCGAGTTCGAGGCCTGGCGCAACGAGTTCGATAATTTCCTCAAGAATGGCAACCTTGAGCCCGGCTTTGCGATTTACAAGGTCCACCTGGAGCGCCTGCAGAGCCGGCTCCAGTACGCATTGAGCCTGCTGGAAAAAGGCGTGGAAAGCTTCGATTTCACGCTCGACGAGGAGCTGCTGGTCGATCGCGAGAACGCCGCCTGGTCCAAGGATGAAAAGGAACTCGATGATCTCTGGCGCAAACGCGTCAAGGACGAGGTGCTGCGACTGAAGATCGCTGGCAAGGAGCCGAAGGCCATCGAGGAGTTGCTCACCAAGCGCTATAAGAACCAGCTATCGCGCCTGGAGCAGACCCGTGGCGAGGATGTCTTCCAGACTTACATCAATGCGTTCGCGCAATCCTACGATCCCCACACTCAATATCTGTCGCCCGACAATGCGGAAAATTTCGACATCAACATGAGCCTTTCCCTGGAGGGCATCGGTGCCGTACTGCAGAGCGACAACGAGTACGTCAAGGTGGTGCGCTTGGTCCCCGCCGGCCCTGCCGAGAAGAGCAAGCAGATTGCCCCGGCCGACAAGATCGTCGGCGTAGGGCAGGCAGACGAGGAAATGGTTGATGTGATCGGCTGGCGCCTCGATGAAGTCGTCAAATTGATTCGCGGTCCGAAGGGATCGGTCGTCCGCCTCGAAGTCATCCCGGCGAGCAATGCGCCAAACGACCAAAGCAGCAAGACCGTCGCCATCACCCGCGAAGCGGTCAAGCTTGAAGAGCAGGCGGCCAAGAAGTCTGTGCTCAATCTCGAGCAGGACGGCCGCGATTACAAGCTCGGGATCATCGAGATACCGGCATTTTACCTGGACTTCAAGGCACTGCGCGCCGGCGAGAAGGATTACAAGAGCACCACCCGAGACGTGAAGAAGTTGCTGACGGAGCTGAAGGAAGAAAACGTCGACGGTGTCGTTATCGATCTGCGCAACAATGGTGGGGGCTCGCTTCAGGAGGCCACGGAGCTGACCGGCCTGTTCATCGATCAGGGACCGACGGTCCTGGTTCGCAACAGCGATGGTCGTGTCGATGTCCTCGCTGATGAGCAGCAAGGCGCCTTCTACAAAGGGCCGCTGGCCGTACTGGTCAATCGTCTATCCGCGTCGGCGTCAGAAATCTTCGCCGGCGCCATGCAGGACTACCATCGCGCACTTATCGTCGGTGGGCAGACCTTTGGCAAGGGCACCGTGCAAACCGTCCAGCCGCTCAATCATGGGGAGTTGAAGCTGACACTCGCCAAGTTCTATCGGGTTTCCGGACAGAGCACTCAGCACCAGGGGGTGATTCCGGACATTTCCTATCCAGCCGAAGTCGACACCAAGGAAATCGGCGAAAGCGCTTTGCCCGAAGCGCTACCATGGGACAGCATCCGCGCTGCGATCAATCCGGACATGAACCCGTTCAAGCCGTTCCTCGCCGAGCTCAAGGCACGCCACGAAGCGCGGACCACCGACAATCCTGATTTCGTCTTCACCCGCAACCGCCTCGCGCTCACCCAAGAGCTTACGCACGAGACGACCGTCAGTCTCAACGAAGAAAAGCGCCGGGCGCAGCAGGAACGTATCGAGAAACGTCAGCTGGCGCTGGAAAATACGCTGCGCCAGGCCAAGGGTGAAGAGCCGTTGGCCAAACTCGAGCGGGAAGATGAAACGACGCCACCGGTCGATGAGAAAAAGATCAAGCCAGAGGACGATGCCTACCTCTCTGAGACCGGTCGAATCCTGCTGGACTATCTTGGCCTGGACAACGCAATGGCGAGAAACAGCGCCGTAAACCGTTAACCGCTCCAAATGTCATCAAAATGACATCATTGCGTCGTGAAATACGGAGGGCCGCCATTTGTGCGGCCCTTCGCATTTCAACGGCCACCACGAGACCACCATGACCGTCACCGAGCAGTTGAGCACACTAGCTAGCATCCTTGCTCACGGCGACATCACCAGCCTTTTTCAGCCGATCGTCTCGCTTTCCGAGCGACGCATCCTTGGCTACGAAGCACTAACACGCGGCCCGTCCAATACGGCCCTGCACTCCCCCATCAACCTTCTCGCTGCGGCTCGGCACGCGGGTCGGCTCAATGAGCTGGAGATGATCTGCCGCGAAAATGCGTGCCGCCGCTATAGTCAGCTACAGTTGCAGGGCAAGTTATTCCTCAACGCATCGCCGGAAACCTTGCTGGACGCAACCCACAAGCCGGGTCGCACGCTGGAGCTGCTGCAGAAATACCGCATTCCGGCCGACCGAGTCGTGATCGAACTTACCGAGCAGACCCCCACCGACGACTTCGAACTGCTCGATGCCGCTTTGCATCACTACCGCAACATGGGGTTCTCAATCGCCTTGGATGATCTCGGCGCCGGCTATTCCAGCCTGCGCATGTGGTCGGAGCTGCGCCCCGATTACGTCAAAATAGACCGCTACTTCGTAGACGGTATTCACCGGGACGCCATCAAACGGGAATTCGTCGAGTCGATCATGAAAATCGCCAGAGCCTCGCGTGCGCAGGTCGTCGCAGAAGGCATCGAGCTGGTTGAGGAATTCCGAGTCCTGTCCGACATGGGCATAGATCTGGTGCAGGGCTATCTGCTCGGCCGGCCAGAAGAGCTACCGGCCACGGATGCCGCGGTCCTTCTACCTGCCGTTGACAATCGCGACGAGACCTCTGACGAGACCCATCCCGACTTATCGGTACTAGTCATGAAGCAATCCGCGGTAACCACCTCGCATCCGATAGTGGATGTACTGGAGCTATTCCGCCTGCAGGTCAATCTGAACACCATCGCCGTGCTCGATGCCATGAACATGCCCATCGGGGTTGTTCATCGGAGCCTGTTATCCGACGCGCTGCTAAAGCCCTTTGCAACCGACCTAATGGCGCGTAAACCCATCAGCAGGCTGATGAGCAATGACTTCCTCGCCGTGGAGCTTGGCCAATCTCTGCAACAAGTCAGCCGACTATTGACCAGTCGAGCCCGGCAGCGCATCGACGAAGATTTTGTCATCACCTGCAACGGCCGTTATCACGGGCTCGGACGGGTGATCGATGTACTCCGGCTGATTACCGAACTGAAAGTCCAACAGGCACGCCATGCGAACCCGTTGACCTTGCTGCCGGGCAATGTGCCGATTCAGCAATGCTTGACGCGCCTACTACGACAGGGCCGCGAGGCGGTGATCTGCTACGTGGACATCGATCACTTCAAGCCTTTCAACGACCTTTACGGTTACGCCAAGGGTGACGAAATCCTGCTGTGTCTCGCTCACTGTCTCGGTGAGCAAATCGATTCGAGTTGTGATTTCGTCGGCCATATCGGCGGAGACGACTTCATGCTGGTGATCAGTTCGAAAGATTGGTCAGCGAGGATCAAGCAGCTATTCGAAACATTCGAGCAACGTTGTCGGTCGTTCTACCGCACCGAGCATCTCATTGAGGGGTGCTTTATTGCAGAGGGTCGGCAAGGTGGCCAGCAACGCTATCCCCTGCTCTCGCTTTCGGTCGGTGCCGTTCACCTTAAGCCTGACTCGACCACTGAACTCGACGCGGCGCGCCTTGCCAGCCTGGCCTCCGAAGCCAAGCGTCAGGCCAAACAAGACGCGGGGTTCAGCCTATACACGATTGACGTTGAACAGAGGCTGGGTGTAGATCAAAGTCCGAGCTTGGCGGCGTCCGCTTTGTAACGCTCAGCCTGCTGCCGATCGGGGACCAACCCATAACCCCCGGCAGTATAGAGCTGAGCCAGACGAGTCGCCGCCAACGGATGCCCTGCGTCGGCAGCCATCTTCCACCACCGTGCCGCCTGGGCGCCGTCCGGACCATGATTGGCATCTTCGCCAAGACTGATAACACCCATTTGATAGGCGGCTTTGCCATCGCCACCCTCGGCAGCTAAACGCAGCAAGCGGATGCCCTCCTGCTTTGCACCGTATCCCTGACCTCGAAAAAGCAGGATGTGACCGTAAAAGCTTTGCGCCTTCCGGTCGCCAATAGCGGCCATGCGAGAAAACTGGCCTTCCATCCAGCGCCATAACTTCGGCTGCTGCACAGCCCAGCGCATGCCCAACAGTTTACGAGCGGTCCAATAGCCAGCTTTCGCCCGAACTGTCTGCAGCATCAGGGCACCTCCGGATAATCAAACTCGAATACCCGGGCAACTTCGCCTGCATGCCAGGAAGCGGCAGCTGCTCCGTCCGCTGGGCCAGAGAAGCGCCCAAGACGGGTAGCACATTCAAAAAACCCCGTTCTGGGCAATCGGCTGGCTCCTTGGCTGATCACCAGAGCACTGCGCAATGGCCGCTCAGCACGTGCATCCAGCGCCGCCAGATGTTCTAACGCAGCCGTCAATGTCTGCATGGCGGGCGGTGGAAGCTGGAGCCGCTCCACCAGGGCGCGATAGGTCACCAGATGCCGCTGGCGTCGGGCTTCGGTCAATTCAGCCAATAACGCCTGCCAATGCGGCCGACTAATGCGAATTGACGACGCGGCGTCTTTCAAGCTTCCTGCTCCCATCCTTCAATCTCCATCGCGCGCGCCAGCGAGCGGCGTATGGCCTCACCGGGATCGCGTTCACCGTTTTCGATAAGGACCAGATAGGAAGGACTGATGCCTACGGAACGCGCCAACGTTTCCCGACTTATACCCTTGGCTTCGCGCATCTCAGACAGTTCACTGAACCTGGGCAGAGCGACCGAAGCATCGGATCCGGCCGAGACAGCAACGCGTTGAGCGCTCGCATTCAGCAAAGCCTGATATTCATCCCAAGGCAGCACGGCATACTCTGGCACGCCGTCACGCATGATGACCTGAATACTCATCCGCTATTCCACTCATTGTTCCGTGAATGTAAGCGGATCTTAACAGCCTGAGAGCGGTTTTTTAGCCTAAGAAGCCGCACTTAAGAGTGAAAGCGTCAGCGACGCCTAAACCACACAAAAGGATTAATCCTAGCTGCCGTTTCCTATGTTTGACTGCTGCGCGCCTGGCTAACGCCGTCCGCCATCGGCTCATCTGCCGATGGTAAGCGGTCCATATCGGCCTGAACATCAGCCGATTGGCTGTCCTTCCAAGTCCGGAAGGCCTGCAGCTCGCCGGACCACTTGCGCATTACCCACCCGAGTACCGCTAGATCGTCGATGAAACCCAGACCGGGTATCCAGTCCGGGATGGCATCCATCGGTGATAGGAAGTACAGCAGACCAGCCACCGCAGCGACCAGCGCGGGCTTGCTGATAGCCCGGTACTCTCCCCGCCACCAAGCCACGCACAACGCCTGAAGCAGGCCAAGATCCTCTCGCAATCCCTTGATGAGCCCTCCTCGCGCCGAGCGCTTACGCGCGACAGCAAGAAGCACTACCGGTAACCGTCCACGAGCAAGCACCCGCTGTGCCATTGGTAGGTATTTGAGGAATTTCCAAGGTGCTTTCATCGATACCTCCCGCTCAAAGCCGTGCCATACAAAGGGCCGAACGGTTATCCACAGTTCCTGTGGATAACCTTGTGAACAAATTCTGGATGGCTGCCTCAAACGCCCGTCTGGTGCGGCCTACAAACAGATCGACGAGTTTTTGCTCAGCGAGCGAAATCCCTTTTAAATCAGCAACTTAAGAATGTCCAGCGGATTACATAACCTTATGAGCTGAACCGGCAGGTTACGATTTAAAGAATGTGCATAACCGTAACATGTCAACGCTTTTTTAAGGCGATTTTGGCTTGATGAGGGGTGGGCAACGCCAGCTGATCGATCTAATAAAGACATGCTCCGGCCTTTGGCGTTCAGGTGGGATTATATTCGTGTCCTTACGTGGCTAAAAAAGGTAGCCGCACACTACCAAAGCCATCGAAGCGGTACGCGTAGGGAATATCCAAACAAAAAAGCCGGTCAAGAGACCGGCTTCTGGGGGTGATTCGCCTATCAGTTCAAGCTGAGCTTGGCTCGGTTCTTTTCTAACGTTGCGGCACCGATCCCTTTGACTTCCAAGAGCTCATCAATCGAGCCGAATGGACCATTAGTTTCACGATACGCGACGATAGCCTTTGCCTTTGCTGCACCGATCCCCTTGAGCTCACGAGTCAAGGTCTCGGCATCGGCCGTATTGAGATTGATTGCTCCAGTTTGGGCTACCGCGACTTGCACTGATTGAGCAGGCTCAGCTTTAGCCGCGTAGCTGCCAATGGAAACGCTCGCGACTAGCGCGAAGATGGCTGCGGAGAGAAAAGACTTAATCATTGTTCACATCCCTATGAGTGGTGGATTAACGACGCGGTACTCCATGCGCCGCCCGGACACTCTAAGCCGTGACAATGGCAAGTCAAATCCGGACCATCATTCTGTGATCTACGCCCCGCTGGCCAGATCAACGCATGACATTAAACAAGCTCAGGCCCGCAATCTTCACGTAACTCTGCTGCGCAGCCTCGAGTACAACCGTCTGCAAGGATAGCCGGGACAATGCCTCGGCGTAATCCAGCTCGCGCAGCTCAGCCTGGACGCCTTTGTTGACCAGCGCGACATCTTCATTGTCGGTTTGCGTGGTTTCAATAACGTTCAAACGGGCACCGATATTGCCGCGTGCAGCATCGACGCTGACCATGCCGTGGTCGAGGTTGGTAAGCGCGACAGCGACGGCGTCGCGTACTTCGCCATCGATTGTTCCAGGCTCCTCTAGTACTTTTCTTAGACTAGCGACGGTATTGAGCAGACCCTGCTTGTTCGAGTCTGGGGTCAGGGTGACTTCGATGCTCTCACCACCGACGGCGGTACCATCTAGCTGCAAGGCGACACCACGGAACACCAGCTCGTCGCTCCGGTCTGGGTCACTGTCCAACTTGCCTGAGGCAAGAATTAGCGGATCGGAAGGATCAGACGGATCTGCAGGCGGGGCAGAGAGATCATAGACTACGTACTCCGTATCGGAGGTAAAGCGAACGCCAATGCCTGCGGCCGGAAACGGTGGGTTACCTGCGAAAGCGACTTCGTCCTGGATTAGCGGAGCGGAGACACCAAGTGTTGAGCCAGGCGTGAGCGTGCGGTCGAATGTGGTCTGCAAACGGCCAGCGTTAATTACGCTCTCGAATATTGACTTGCCGTTGTCGCTGACGGGAATGTTGAGCGAGCTGGCCACTTGCAGCTTTCGCTGCCCTTCATCGCCAGCGTAGTTGTAGGTCCCATCCGTGCCTCGAACGAACGGCTGGGTTTTCCCCTGGAACCCCGAAAACAGATACTCACCGCGTGCATTGCGGGTATTCATTAGCGATAGAAGTTCATCCTCCCGCTCGCCAAGCTCGGCAGCAATAGCCTTCCGATCCTGCGGATCCAGCGCACCGTTGCCCGCTTGCACGGCCAGTTCGCGCACACGCTGTAGCACTGTATTGACCGAATTCAGCGTCACCTCTTCCTGAGTCAGACTGTTCTTAGCCGCCGTCAGGTTGGAGTTGTACTGACTCAGCACGTTCTGCTGTTGCTCGAGCTGCAGCAGGCGTACCGAGGCGACCGGGTCGTCTGCTGGCGTGAGAATGCGGTTCCCGGTACTGATCTGCTCTTGGGTCCGCGTTGCGTTGGCATAGTTTCGCTGTATGCCATTAACGCCATTATTAAAGGCTTGCAAGGTCGAGATACGCATGGGCGGGCCTGTTACCTAAAGGTACTGATCAATGTATCGAACAACGAGCGAGCAACTTGAATGATCTGTGCCGAGGCGTTGTAGTACTGCTCAAACTTGATCAGGTTCGCCGCCTCTTCGTCCAGGTTGACCGCTGACAGCGAGTCCCGGTTATCGGTAGCCTGCTTGAGGATCGCGCCAGTTGCGTCGCTATCCATTCGTGCCTGGGCCGTTAAGGTCCCAACTCGCTCAACCAGCTCACCGTAACCATCGGTAAAGCTGTTTCCTGAACCCGGTACACCCGCGTCTACGCCAATTGTCTGACGGGTTTGCAGATCAACCATTTTCAGTGCATTGCGATTATCCGAAACGCCATTCTGGTTGAAGCCGACGGTAAAGGTATCGCCGCTCTGGGGACGGCCGCTTACTGTGAAGGTAAAGCTGCGCCCATCGATTTCGATGGCTAGTTCATTCGTCTGGCCAGGAGTAAATACGGTTGGACTTACCTGCGTGACGCCCGTACCGGTGACTGTCGGAGGGGACCCGTCGTTGTAGGTCAAGGTGATATCACTGGAAAGCGCTGCTTTTAGCGAATCCATATCTACCGACTCGACGGTGTCCGGCTGACTGATTACCCCAGTGCCAGCGTTCTGCAGATTGCTTTGCGCCCTTACAGGCGCGGCGAATGCGAGCTGATCAGCCTGATCCAAAACGGTTTTGATGTCGGTCGCGCCACGCCTTGTCGGTTGCAGCGAGAACTTATCCCCGGCCTGCGGCGTGCCGCTGATTTCGACAGTAAACCCCTGATCCTTACCCGCATTGTCGGCGAAACTCAGGTAAGGAGGAGTGCCGGGATTGGAGGTGACAGCGATACTGGCGGAATCACTCATACGCCGCGCGGTGTAGTTGGTGCCGTCGAACTCCAGACGATAATCGCTGATGGTCAGACTGCTGGTATCAGTGATCCTCAGCGAGGCATCTGCGGCGGAGGCGTTTCCGCCGAAGGGCGTTGCACGCAGATCCATTAAGGAAGTAGCGTTGTAGTTACCGAAGAGCGCAGCGCCTACTTCGCCCTTGAGATCAAGTCCCTGAGCCTGCTGGGCGTTAACCTGGTCGCTTACGGCGAGCGCCAATCTGCCGAGCGAGTTCATCGTTGAATCCAGCACCTCTTCGCGGTAGCGAATCAGGCCGCCCAGTTCACCCCCGCTAATCTGAGAGGTGATGCCCTGCCGCGATCCGCCACTGACGAACTGGATTTCGTGACGACTAGGGTCGCTTTGACCCGGAACGACCTCCAGGCGACTGACCTTATTACCGACCACCAGCGGCTGGCCGGTCCCTACAGAGATATTGAAGCTGTTGTCATCCTGAGGGACGACCGTCACGCCAATGTAGGTAGAGAGCTCGCGCACTGCCTCGTCTCGAGCGTCAAGCAAGTCATTGGGCTGCTTACCATTGGCGGAGGCGGTCGCGATGGCCTGATTGAGGCTACCGATGTTGCCCGCAAGGCGGTTGACCTGATCGGTGACCGCCGCCATCTGCTTGTTGGTGAAGTTGTTCTGTTCGGTCAGGCGGTCAGAAACGGTATTGAATCGACGCGCTAATCCTTCAGCTTCCGCCAATACCAATTGGCGTGCCGGGATATTGGCAGGGTCTTCCGCTGCCGTTTGCAGCGCCGAAAAGAACTTCTGCAGCGACGGTGTGATCCCTGTCGTGGCGCCCGCCAGCAGGGAATCGAGTTGATTGATTTGGCTCTTGTAGGCTTCGACATCGCTGCTCAGCGAGGTGCTGCTGCGCAACTGGCTGGTCAGAAACTCGCTGTAGGTCCGGCGGATTTCCACCAGCGTGGTACCCGACCCAACGTAACCCGCCCCACTGAATTGGGGGGTGCGGGTTGCCTGGGGAGCATCCTGGCGACTATAGCCGGGAGTGTTGACGTTGCTGATGTTGTGGCCGGTAATGGAAAGCTGGCTCTTGCTCGCGTTCAGCCCCGATAGGCCAATATTCAGTAGGTCAGCCATGATTAACCTCTAGTCCGCACGGCGGGCGACGCGCTGGCGTCAGCAATAGTTTGATAGGTCTGCACCTTGCGGGCGATCTGGTTGATCTTGTTCGCATATTGCGGGTCAGTTGCGTAACCGGCCCGCTGCAATTCGTTGACGAAACGCTCGGAGTCGCCCGAGGTGCTAGCCACCTGGATCGCAGGCTTGTAGCGGTCGTTGTTTTCCAGCAGCCGGACGTAGTCGTTGAAGCTTTGCTCAAACGAGTCGTAAGCCCGGAAGCCCGCCATCTGTTTGGTGGGCTTGCCGTTGACGTATTCGGTGGTTTTCACCCGCGCGGATTCGCCATCCCAGCCATTCGACTTGATACCGAACAGGTTGTGGCTGTTGCTGCCGTCCTTCTGCTTGATCATCGACTTGCCCCAGCCAGTTTCCAGCGCGGCCTGCGCGACCAGGAAGCGCGGCTCGACGCCGAGGCGCTTGGCGGCTTTTTCAGCCATGGGCAGCATGGCCGCTATAAATTCTTCCGGCGAGCTGAAGCGTGTCTTGCTCGGCGCGCTCGGAGCTATTGCTTCGACACCGTTGACGGTCAATGGCGCGTCCTGGGGCGCAGCGAAAGCGGTAGCCGGTTTCCAGTCGATATTCACCAACGGCTGTGCCTTGCCGGCGAGGTTGATCTGCTCGACCGGAGCAATTGCAGTTGCCACTTCCGCTTGAGCACGCTCGGCCAGCCGGCCTGGGATTGCGAGACGACGCTGATTGAGCAGCTGAGCATCGTTGCGAGCCGGCTCTGCTTTACCGACCGCGGTGAGAGAAGCGCTCGACGACTTGGCAGCCTCCGCTCGTGCCACCTGGCCAAACGGATTCGGCTTTTCGGTGGACTCCTGCTGTTTGCTTAACTGCCGAATCAGCACATCAGCGAGCCCTATTCCTCCACCCTCTTTGGACAGGGTGACCGAAAGTTGCTGGTCGTGCATGTCCTGATACTGCTTGCTGGCCTGGCTGTTTAACGGATTATCCTGGGATATGACCTCGGTGGCCGAACGCATCGACTTGAGCATCTCGTTCATGAACAAGGACTCGAATTCCTGAGCGACCTTGCGCACGTTCTCCGCACCGTCGCGATCCTTGCCCACCTTCAGCTGATTAAGCCGATTCAGGTCGGAGTAGCTACCGCTGTCAGGCGTACGCCGACCCTGTCCCAGACGATTTTCCATGTCCCGTTCCTCAGATCACGATCAGGTCGGCTTGCAGCGCACCGGCTTGTTTGAGCGCTTCGAGAATCGCCATCAGATCGCTAGGCGCTGCGCCCACTTGATTCACCGCTCGAACGATTTCATCCAGCGTGGTGCCCGGGCCGAACTTGAACATCGGCTTGGCTTCCTGGTCGACCTTCACATTGGTGTTCGGGACGACAACGGTTTCACCGTTCGCAAGCGGGTTCGGCTGACTCACCTGCGGGTCCTCAGTAATCGTCACAGTCAAGCTGCCATGTGTCACCGCTGCAGGTTGCACACGCACGTTCTGGCCGATGACGATGGTGCCGGTACGCGAGTTGATGATCACCTTGGCGACCGCCTGGCCGACATCGACCTCCAGGTTTTCCAGAATCGACAGGTAATCGACGCGTTGGCTCGGGTCCAGCGGTGCAGTGATGCTGATCGAACCGCCATCGAGCGCCTGGGCCACGCCAGGGCCAAGCAGCTCGTTGATATGGTCGACAATGTTTTTCGCCGTAGTGAAATCCGGACGATTGAGGTTCATCGTCAAGGTCGTACCCTGATTGAACGCGCTCGGCACCGGCCGCTCGACCGTCGCACCACCGGGGATGCGCCCGGCAGATGGGACATTGACGGTAATACGCGAACCATCCGCGCCGCCCGCATCAAAACCACCGACTACCAGATTGCCCTGAGCAATCGCATAGACGTTGCCGTCGATACCTTTGAGCGGCGCCATCAGTAGGCTCCCGCCGCGCAAGCTCTTGGCATTACCGATCGACGAGACGGTGATGTCGATGGTCTGACCCGGTTTGGCGAAAGGCGGCAAATCCGCATGAATGGACACGGCCGCGACGTTTTTCAGCTGCACGTTGCCGCCCGCCGGCACCTTGATGCCGAACTGGGCCATCATGTTATTGAAAGTCTGCACCGTGAACGGTGTCTGCGTGGTCTGGTCGCCGCTGCCGTTCAGACCCACCACCAGACCGTAGCCGATCAACTGGTTGCTACGCACACCTTGAATGGTGGCGATGTCCTTGAGCCGCTCGGCATGGGCCGGGACGGCGACCAGGCACAGCAGGGCAACGATGATCGAGCTGAACAGTTTCATTGCCGGCACCTGTTAAAACGGCCACAACGGGCTGATGAAGAAACGGTCCAGCCAACCGGGCTGGCTGGCATCGGCGAAGGCGCCGGTACCGGAATAGGTGATGCGGGCATCTGCGATGCGCGTCGACGGTACGGTGTTGTCGGTGGCGATGTCGTCCGAGCGTACCAGCCCGGCGATGCGCACCAGCTCATCGCCGGTGTTAAGCGTCATCCATTTCTCGCCGCGAATGGCCAGAATCCCGTTTGGCAGCACATCGGACACCGTGACAGTGATCGAACCGGACAGGCTATTGCTCTGCCCCGCCTGCCCGGAACCGGAAGTATCGCGCGCCGCGTCGTACTCGGCGCCAAGACTCAGGGCATTGCCGGTGAGCGGGTTGGCCATCGAAACAGCACCGCCGAACAAGGATCCCAGCCCGATGTTGGCGCTGCTGTCCTTGGAGATTTTCGAATTGGAATTCTTGCTTGCCTGGGTCCTTTCGTTGAGCGTGATGGTGATGATGTCACCGACCCGATAGGCCTTGCGGTCGTCATAGAGATTGGTTTCGAAACCCGCCTGATAGATAGCACCGTTATTCTGCGCAGCCGGCAGCGGCGTGCGCGGCAGCACCGGCGCATAGTAAGGATCGTTGGCCTTTGGCGCAGGCGCCATGCAGCCGGTCAGGACCACGGCGGATATCAATGGGAGAACACTCAACAAGCGACGCATATTCACCTCAATCCAGCGGCTGATAGCTGTTACAGCTGCTGGGTGACAAAGGACAGCATCTGATCGGCCGTGGAGATGACTTTGGAGTTCATCTCGTAGGCGCGCTGGGTGGTGATCATGTTCACCAACTCCTCGACGACGCTGACGTTGGAGTTTTCCAGGGTGTTCTGCAGTACCGTGCCAAGTCCGTTGAGGCCTGGGGTGCTGACCTGCGGTGCACCGCTCGCAGCGGTTTCCAGAAACAGGTTGCTGCCCATGGCCTGAAGGCCGGCCGGGTTGACGAAATCGGCGGTCTGCAAGTTACCGATGATCTGCGGCGCCGGATTACCGAGCGTGGTCACCGATACGGTGCCGTCTTCACCCACGGTGAAGGTCTGGGTCTCGGGCGGCACAACGATGGCCGGCTCCAATGCATAACCATTGGAGGTCACGATCTGGCCTTCGGCGTTCAGATGGAAACTGCCGTCACGGGAATAGGAAACGGTACCGTCCGGCAGCAGAACCTGAAAGAAGCCACGGCCGTTGATGGCCATGTCGAGCGGCTGCTCGGTGGTCTGGAGACTGCCCGCGGTGAACTGCTTTTGCGTGCCGACGATGCGCACACCGGTACCCAGCTGCAGCCCGGAGGGCAATTCGCTGTCCTGAGTGGACTGACCGCCCGGTTGCCGGCGGATCTGATACAGCAGATCCTGAAACTCGGCACGATCCTTCTTAAAGCCTGTGGTGGATACGTTGGCCAAGTTGTTGGAAATGGTGGTCAGGTTCATGTCCTGGGCGGACAAACCGGTCTTACTCACCCACAGTGCTGGAAGCATATTCTTCTCCTCGTACGCCGGTATTCGGGCGCGACGCGTTGTTTACTAGCTGATCTGCAAGACTCGGGCCGCAGCGGCACCGTCTTCTTCGGCGGTGCGCATCATCTTCACGTGAAGCTCGAATTGCCGGGACAACGCCAGCATCGAAGTCATTTCTGCGACCGCGTTAACGTTGCTCGCCTCAAGAAAGCCCGAGGTCACGCGGACCGCGGCATCGGCCTCGACGGGCTGGCCTTCTTTCATTCGGATAAGCCCATCGGTGCCTTTCTCCAACTGCTTCGGATCGGGATTGACCAGTTTGAGGCGGTCAACCGTAACCACCACATTCGGATCCTCACCAAGCGCCCGGATGCTGATGGAACCATCGGCACCGATTTCCACTTTTTCCTCTGGCGGCACGGCAATCGGCCCGGCATTGCCGAGCACCGGCAAACCATCGCCGGTTCTGAGCATGCCTAAGGTGTCGATATTGAGACTGCCGGTACGGGCATAAGCCTCGCTGCCATCAGGTGCCTGCACCGCAATCCAGCCATCACCCTCGACCGCCACGTCCAGATCCCTGCCCGTTTCCTGCAAGGTGCCGGCGCTGAAATCGGTACCGGGTCGTTCCGTCATTGCATAGACGCGTGCCGGAAAACTGTCGCCGAAGACCTGCATCGACCGCGCCTGTTCGAAGTCACGACGGAATCCGGTAGTCGAGATATTCGCCAGGTTGTTGGCATGGGCCTGCTGAGCGCGAGCGTTCTGGCTCGCCCCTGTCATGGCCACATAGAGCATCTTGTCCATCGAACCTCCGAGACGCGGGAATTGACACTTGCTAGTCTGGTAGAGACTGAAATGCAATGCCCATGCCATCCTATCGAGATAACCTAACTAACTGATCTCCAGTATGTTTTATTCAGAAAAAGAGAAGGCCCCGTAGGGCCTTATAAAGAGAGGGACGGCAGAATCCCGCCACGAGCGGCGACAGCGCTGTCGCTACCTCGGATTAACGTAGATTGATAATCGTCTGGGTGATGGCACTTTCAGTTTCGATGGTCTTGGCGTTTGCCTGATAGTTACGCTGTGCGACGATGAGGTTGACAAGCTGGTCCGACAGCTCGACGTTGGAGTCTTCCAGGGCGCCGGCTTGCAAGGCACCCAATGTACCGCTGCCAGGCGGGTTACGTACCGGCTCACCCGATTCAAAGGACTGCACCCACTGAGTTTTGCCGACCGGGGTCAAGCCTTGGACGTTGGCAAAGTTGGCCAGGATGATCTGTCCTTGGACCTTGGATTGCCCATTGGTGTAGCGAGCGAAAATCTCGCCGGTCTCGCTGATTTCCAGGCCGGCTAGCTCGCCTGTGGTGTAGCCGTCCTGGCTTACACTATTAACGGCAAAGGAGCTGGCGTATTGGGTGGAGCCACGCATATCCAGCGCCAGGTCCAATCCAGCCGCAGGCGCCGCATTGTTCAACGACCAGGTGCCGTCGCTGTTCTCAACGGCAGGTTGCCACGCAGCGAGAGCGGTAGTACCGGTCGCTGGCGAAACCAACGCGCCCGATGCATTAAAGACCAGCGAGGTGGTATCTGGGGTGGTCGCGACGAGAGGATCAGCATTGGTTGGATCTTGCGGATTGCGGCCGTTGATCAGGACATGCATATCCCATTCATTCGAGGCCGTCTTCACAAAGTACTGCGTCATCACATGCGCATTACCCTGCTCGTCATAAATATTCGTTGACGTTGAGGCGTTGTAACTCAACGGGTCCGCAGGGTCGAACGGTGTGTTCGCCGGTTGCGCGTTGGTCGAATTGAGGTTGAATCCTTGGGTGACTTTCGTCGTCGCCTTCGGCTCTTGGCTCACAGTCTGGATTTTCAGATCACTCACTTGACCGGTCTGAAGATTGCCGTTGCCATCAACCGAATATCCCTGGAGATTATAGCCGAAGTTGTCGACCAGATTTCCTTCCTTGTCCGTACCAAAATAGCCGGCTCGGGTATAACTCAGTGCGCCGTTATTGCTGACTTGAAAGAAGCCGTTGCCATTGATCGCCAGATCCAGTGCGTTCTGGGTGTAATTGATATTGCCCTGATTGAACTGCTGGGAAACGTTCGCTAGCTGTACACCACTGCCAACCGCGTTTTTCCCCACCCCCATATTGGCCGCATACACATCAGCAAACTCCGCCCGCGACTGCTTAAATCCCGCGGTCCCGGCGTTGGCGATGTTGTTACCTGTTACGTTGAGGTCTTTACTGGCGGCACGCATGCCGCTGAGGCCGATGTTGAACGACATGAACTGCTCCTGTTACCGGGCACGCCGGTAGTTACTGACCAATAACCTGGACTTGAGACAGCCCAATGCTGCCGACGCCGGCCAGATTGAGCATCAGCTCACCGCCGTTCTGTCCTAGAGTGACGCTGTCTACGTTGGCGGGAAGCATGGTGTACAACCCCTTGGTCTCGCCTTGGTAGGTAGCTTGTGCTTCGAATTTATAGGTACCCGGCGGCAACGTTTTGCCGTTCGAGTCCTTGCCGTCCCACATGAACGAAACGTTGCCGGCCTCTTGCTGCCCCATGTTGATCCGGTTCACCACGGCACCGGCGCTGTCATAGACATTGACCGCAACGTTGCTGCTCGATGTTGGCAGCACCAGGCTGGCCTTGAAGGTCTCACTGGTATCGACAACCGCTTTGTCGGTCGGCACGATCACTTTGCGACCAACCAGCGAAGATGCCTGAAGCGCCTGGGATGACTGATAGCCGGACAGCATGGTTTCCATGCTTGAATTCAGCTTTTCCACACCCTCAACGGTGCTGAACTGCGCCAGTTGGGCGATGAACTCACCGTTTTCCTGGGGCTCCAGCGGGTTTTGGTTGTTCAGCTGAGTGACCAACAGCTCGAGAAATTCATTCTTGCCGAGATCATTGCTTTTGACCTCGCGATCCTTCACTTGATACTGGTCGAGTACCGAACCGGTACCGCTGACGCCGCCTGTCGTGCTCATGGCTATCTCTCGTAAGGGGTTACTGGCCCAGCGTCAGAACTTTCTGCAGCATGGTCTTGGCCGTATTCATCAGCTCGGCATTGGTTTGAAACGAGCGGCTCGCGGAAATCATGTCGGCCATTTCCTCCACGACATTGACGTTCGGGTAATACACATACCCCTCTTCATTCGCAGCCGGATGGTTGGGCTCATAACGGGCTTGCAGCTCGCTCTGGTCCTCAACGACGCCTAGCACCTGAACACCTGCGCCCGCCTGGTCCTGCTCAGCGAAGAGTGATTGATTTGGCTCTCCGTTGGCCTGTTGAAGCATGGTGGCGAACACCGGATGGCGCGCGCGGTAGGTCTGGTCGACGCTGGAAGAAACCGTTTCGGCGTTAGCGATGTTGCTCGATATGGTGTTCAGGCGAGTGCTCTGGGCGCTCATGCCGCTGCCGGCAATGTTGAATACGCTACTAAGGGACATGGAATCCGCTCCTTTTATTCGCCGCGCAGGGCGCTC
Source organism: Pseudomonas sp. Q2-TVG4-2 (assembly GCF_013620795.1). Classification (GTDB taxonomy): domain Bacteria; phylum Pseudomonadota; class Gammaproteobacteria; order Pseudomonadales; family Pseudomonadaceae; genus Stutzerimonas. Next base: position 156,423 of record NZ_LGLW01000001.1, read on the forward strand.
ATGAGCCCCCTGAACTTACTATTGAGCAAGGTGAAACTTGCCTGGAAGTCGATGGCGTTCTCGGCATAGGCGGCTTGTTCGACCTGTGCATCGACAGTGTTCTGGTCAAGTGAGGCGTGTGCAGGGGTGCGGAACCGCAATCCCGGATCGGCAATTTCCATACCTTCGGCAGCAATGTGCTTGCTGCTGGTCACGGCGACGCCGAACCCGCCCTGATTCTTGCTGTGCTGCGCAGCGAGAACGGCGCCGAACTCAAGGTCGCGGGCTTTGTAGTTAGGCGTGTCGGCGTTAGCGATATTGTTCGCTAGCACTTCGGCACGCTGAGCGCGAAAGCCGAGCGCCTTCTCGTGGACGCCAAGTGCCTTGTCGAAACTGATGGTCATGATCTGGCCCTCTGCCGGATACAGGTCTGCTTAGCAAACCGTCAGCAAAGGCCGTGCCATAAAAATAACTATTTGATATATAAGGATTTTTATCAAACACCCTACGAGCCTAGCGTCAAAAGCGGCAAGCCTTTTCCAGCTTTTGCCGCCTTCTCACTCGTCACCGACAGATTTCTGCCGCCGCCTCGCGGCAGGCACCACGGAAATAGGCAGAGCTATTTCGCTTTATAGATGATGCCAGGGCTGCATTGAACCATCTGATACAACTCGGGCAGCCCGTTCAGCGCCTCGGATGCTCCGAGAAACAAATACCCGCCTGGCTTCAGAGTCGCATGGATGCGTTTGAGAATATCTTTCTTAACATCGGCCGAGAAATAGATCAGGACGTTTCGACAGAACACCACATCGAACTTTCCCAACACCGCATAACTGTCGAGCAAATTCTGAACGCGAAACTCAACGCGGCTACGAATAGTCGGTTTGACTACCCAACGACCAGGTGTCTTGACGTCGAAATAACGCTGTAGACGCTCGCTGGACAAGCCTCGCGCGATGGCGAGGCTGTCATATTCGGCCGCCTTGGATGCCGCGAGCATGGTCCCTGATAATTCGGTAGCCACGATCTGCACGGCCGGTTTCGGCTGGCTTGGGCTCGCTCGCTCGAATTCATCGATGGTCATGGACAATGAATACGGTTCCTGCCCCGATGAACAGGCCGCTGACCACACACGCAAACGCTGCCCTGCAGCGCTTTTCAGTAGCTCAGGCAGAACCCGACTTTTGAGCACCTCGAATGGATAGGTATCGCGAAACCAGAGCGTTTCGTTGGTCGTCATCGCGTCCACGACTTGCTCCCGCAGGCCGCTACGCGGATGAGCCTGAATCTTGCGGACCAGATCACCCAGGCTCTTGAGCCCTTGCTGCTCCATCAGTTTGTTCAGCCTGCTGGAAACCAGGTATTGCTTATTATTACCCAGCAAGATGCCGCACGTCTTTTCGAGGAATATTCGGAACTGATCGAAATCCGGATCACCTGACACTAATTATGCCCACCAGTCATGTTGTGAGGACCACGCCTCAATTCTTATCCGTAGCCCGGATTCGCTCTATCACTCGATTGGCCAGATCGTCCGCCTGAAACTTGGCGAGAAAATCATCAGCGCCGACTCGCTTGACCATGCCCTGGTTAAACACACCGGAAAGCGAAGTATGCAGCAGAATATGCAAGTCTCGCATCACGGGATCCTGACGCACCTCGGTGGTGAGCGTATAGCCATCCATTTCCGGCATTTCAATATCGGAAATCATCATCACGAATTCTTCGGATGGTTTTTTCCCATCTGCCACTAGCTCTCGAAGGTAGTCCAGCGCCTCGCGGCCATCGTTGCGTGCAACCACCTCGATTCCCAGATTTTGTAGACAACGAATAATCTGTTTTCGCGCGACGGCGGAGTCATCAACAATCAGGACCCGGCTAGCTGATGCCTTGCTACTGGTTTCCTCGTCGGCGATGCTGACCGATAGCTGCTCCGAAACAGGCGCCACCTCGGCCAGTACTTTTTCCACGTCGATAATCTCGACCATTTGCCCATCGAGGTGGGTCACGGCGGTCAAGTAATGATCATGCCCGACACCCTTGGGAGGCGGCAGGATATCCTCCCAATTCATATTGACGATCCGCTCTACCGAGTGCACCAGGAACCCGAGCACCTTGGTGTTGTATTCCACGATGATGGCGAAACTGTTGGGCAAGTCTTGCAGCGCTGGCTTTCCGGTGGCCAGCGACAGATCGAGGATTGAAAGCGTGCTGCCTCGGATGTTCGCAACCCCACGCACAACCGGATTAGACCGAGGCATGACGGTGAGCCGAGGGCACTGCAACACCTCTTTCACTTTAAACACGTTTATGCCGTAGAGCTGCTTGCCCTCCAGCCTGAATAACAGCAACTCCAGGCGATTCTGCCCCACCAGCTGGGTACGCTGGTTAACCGAATCCAATACACCGGCCATGCCAATTTCCTCTTGCTTGCGAAATGAGTGTTCGGATGCCAGTTGTTTGGACTTAACGGCACGCCCTTTGCTTCTGCCGTGCCATGAGCAGACAGATGACTTTTTTCCGGCGTCCTTGCAGGGTGCTTTGCCTAGCAATCCTAATACCAACCTTGTGCGGGCTGAGCCGGTTAGCTGACTCGGCAAGCGTGACACGACCTGAACAGCTTATCGACGCGACCCGCGGGTTTCTTGAGCGTGAAGTGACTGACTATTTGCAGCGTAGCCAAATCCAGGCGCGCTACGAGGTCGAAATCAACAGGCTGGATCCCCGCCTGCGCCTGGCGCCCTGCGACCGCCCGTTTACGACCAAGCTGGAAAGCCCGGCGCAGCCGGTCGGCCGCACGACTGTACGGGTCAGATGCGAAGGCTCATCGCCCTGGTCCGTTTTCGTCCCCGCGCAGGTCCATTTGTTCCGGGAGGTGATAGTCGCCCGGCGGCCGCTGGCACGTGAAAGCATTCTTGAGCAGGCTGACGTCACCCTCGCCGAGCGGGACGTCAGCCTGCTGACCCAGGGTTACCTGACGGCATTTGATCAAGTTCTGGGGAACAAACTCACTCGCAGCGCCCTGCCCGACCAAGTCCTTCCGCCTACTTATGTCTCACCTGCAGAAGTAATCCGCAAAGGTGATCAGGTGGTAATCAGCGCGAAAAATTCGACGATAAATGTGAGAATGCCAGGAGAAGCTTTGTCCGACGGCGCACTTGGCAGCCAGATCCGGGTCAAAAATCAACGATCCGGACGCACCGTCAAAGCTCGCGTCGTCGGCCCCGGACAGGTAGAAGTCGCGATGTAGGCGATAAGTCGCTGACGCAGCCATCCCAACGAAAAAAAACTAAAGTTTCTCGTAGGTTTGCCGAAAAGCAGGCAAGCGTCCTGACTTATTCGAGGTTTCGATCATGGCTATCGATTTCAACCGGCCCAACAGTGCCGTCAATTCACCCAACAGCGGACGTAGCGGTAGCGTTCAGAACAGCGAGCGGGCACCCGCTCAGCAGGCGCCTACTGAAGCAGTGAAGAACGCTGGTACCGCAGCAGCATCCGGCGAGAGCGTCCAACTGAGCCCGGAAGCGCAGCGTCTTCAGCAAACTACGGAGAAGCTGAGTCAGCAACCTTCGGTCGATCAGGAGCGCGTCGCTCAGATCAAGCAGGCCATCGCCGACGGCAGCTACCAAGTAGATAACCAGCGTGTAGCATCGAAGCTGCTCGCATTCGAAAGCCAGCGTTGATTCTTGGTAGCAAAGGGTAGCCAGGCGTCAACGCGTTAGAGGCCACTATGCAAGATACCGAAGTGCTTCAGCAGCTCATTGATGATATCGGCACCGCTCTAAAGCTTCTTGAGCTTACCGATGCTGAGTATCAGGCACTCGCCGAGCGCAACCTAACAGGCCTTGAACAACTGCTCACGCAGAAGCAGGCGCTGCTAGCGCTGCTTGGCCAGCACGGCAGCTTCCGCAGCCAGACGCTTGCCAAGGCCCAATTTAGCGCCGACCGGAACGGCCTAGCGGCGTTTGCCGCAGGCTCCGCAATAGGCGAAGAGATCCTTGCGCAGGCAGAACAGCTCGACAACGCTCTTGAGGCTTGCCGACATGCCAACGAGCGCAACGGCAAGCTAATCCGTGCAAACCAGAGCGTTGTCGGCAACATGCTGCAGGTATTGCAGGGTAGCAATCAAACTCCCGATCTTTACGACCGTCGAGGCGCAGCCGCCAAAAGCGCGAATCACCGCCCGCTCAGCCAAGCTTGAAACACACTCAGCCAATAAAGGCGAAATGCTACTATGTAGCCGATGTCGTTACATGCCGGAGAGCAAAGCTAAGTGTCCAATCCTTTCGCCGAGAACGAAGGTCCTCAGCCTCCTCAAATCCTCAAGACCTCAGTTGAGATCCAGGCGAACCTGCGGCTCCTGCTGGATAACCATATTCCTTTGCTGATCCGCTTCGCCGAGCGCAATCGGCGATATCAGACCTATCTGGTTGAGATAAATCGCGAAAAAGGCTGGATTGCATTCGACGAACTCATCCCTAGCGATGGCGAGCGCATGATCGCCTCGGCAGAGCCGTTTCAGGTTGAGGGATACTACGAGGGAGTGCGCATCGCTTGGAATAACGACCACCCGGCTCACCTCAGCGAGCTGGACGGCGCACCCTGCTACTGGACCCCCCTACCTGATCAGATTCTCTATCATCAGCGGCGCAACGCGTACCGCGCTCCACTAAGCGCGCAACCCATTGCCGCGGAATTAAGCGGCCAAACCGTCAAGAGGCCTCTGGAAGGCAAAGTACTGGACATGTCGGCGACCGGCTGCAAGCTTAGTTTCCCAGGCAACTTGCAAAATAGCCTGCAGGCAGGCCAAGTCTACGAACACCTTTCGGCCAAACTGCCCTTCGGCACCATCACAACCGCAGCCGAGTTACGGCATGTGGTTTTTGATGAGAAGCTCGACTTAACATTCTGCGGGATGCGTTTCTACCGTATCAGCGGCCTGGCGCAGCGGCAGATAGAGCGATTTGTCTACCAGCTCCAGCGCGAAGCACGACGCGACCAAGCAGGCCGCTTTAGCTGACTCCAGATGATATGTTCGGCATAGCCGAGCGATGGTCAGCAGCTATCCTCACCCTCTAGCGGATCCCCTACGAACACAAACCGGAGGCCTCCGTCATATTGATGCCGAAGGGGCCGAGCGGAGCAGATCTGGATTCCATTGCCCGTCGCGGGCAACTCGCCTCGCTGTGGAGCTACCGGAGCCGGCGCTGCAATCGGCGTTTAGGCATAAAGCTGGCGTCCCAGGCGAGGTTCGAACTCACAACCTTCCCCTTAGGAGGGGCAAACAGGCCTCTTCCAAATCAAGAACTTACCTTTAAAATCAGTCACTTATCGTCCCGTTGCATCCGGTGAATTAGCCCCGTATAGTCACTTTTGCACCCACACGGCACCCATGGGGACACCGTGCGAGAGAAGCTGACGGCACGCCGACTGAATAGCCTGGAAGTCACCGGCAGGGAATACGAAGTTCACGATACCACCGTGCCCGGCCTGTTCGTGCGCGTGACGGCTGCCGGGGCAAAGTCGTACGTCGTGACCTGGGCGCGCGGCCGCAAGAAGACGCTCGGCCGTGTCGGCATCCTGACGCTTGAGCAGGCCCGCGAAGAGGCGCTGCAGTACCTCAACGAAGCACGCAAGCACGGCGAACCGCTAGCCGTCACACAAGGCCGGCGAGGTGCTGGCACCCCTACCCTGCGCCAGTTCATCGATGACCACTATATGCCGTGGTTCAAGGCCCACCACAAAGGCTACGAGAAGACGCTGCACACGCTTGACACCAGCTTCGAGCCGATCATGCACCGCCGCCTCGATGAGATCACCGGCCGCGACCTCGAGCAGATCCGCACCGCCTGGCTGAACGGCAGCAACAAGCCGGCCACCGCGAACCGCAAGATGGGCAGCATCAGCGGAGTATTCAGCCGCGCCGTGGAATGGGGCTACCTGCCTGCCTCGCCCCTGGAGAAGGTCAAACAACTAAAGGTCGATTCGATCGGCCGCATCCGCTACCTGTCGAAAGAGGAAAGTATGGCCCTCAGGGGCGCGCTAGACGCACGCGAGCGGATTGCCAGAGCGGAGCGTAACAGTGCGAACGAATGGCGCTTAGAGCGGCGCAGAAAGCTTCTGCCGAGCCTGCAGGAAGTTGCCTTTACCGACCATCTCAAGCCTATGGTTCTGCTATCGCTCAATACGGGGATGCGCCGCGGTGAGGTATTCAATCTGCGATGGCAAGACGTGAACCTGCAGGGTAAGACTCTGGCAGTGGCTGGGGAAGGCGCGAAGACCAGCGAGACGCGGCATATCCCGCTAAACGCCGAGGCGCTGGCTACGCTCAAGGCCTGGAAGGAGCAAGGGAACGGGACGGGCTATGTGTTCCCAGGCGCAGAAGGCAAACCTATGGCGGACGTGAAAACAGCCTGGCTGGAGCTGCTGAAGAATGCCGGCATCGTTGGTTTCCGCTGGCACGATATGCGCCACGACTTCGCATCGCGGCTAGTGATGGCTGGCGTACCGCTGAACACAGTGCGCGATCTGCTGGGGCACACGGATATCAAGATGACGCTCCGCTATGCCCACCTTGCCCCGGATAGTAAGGCAGCTGCGGTTGATTTGATTTGCTAGATGAGCGGTCTGCCCTCATAGGCCTTTAGCTTAACCTGGGCCATACGTAACCGGGATTGCAAAGCCTGAAGCTCCATAACTATCCGTTGCTGAGCATGGGCAAGCTCTTCGTACTTTTCAGACGCCTTAGGATTCTGAATCAGCAGCTCTTTGAGCTCTTGATAGAGCTGATCTGAGCTTGCTTGAAGGTCCCGTATTTCCGTGGGGACACCTAAGTCAGCATAAGTGATAGCCTCGGCGCTCTTACGCTCGCTCACAATGTCCTGTACCAACCACCAGTACCGGGAAAGCTCCTCAAGCTGAGCATTTTCCATGCAACAATCGACTGGTGACTTAGGAAGGCTGTTCCAAAATGGCGGGGACAGCTTAATAGTTTCCCAGAGTTGCGATTCTTCATAAGTGAGAAGTGCAGGGAAGTTACTAGCCAACTGGAAAAAGCGGACTGCCTCGTCCGCAGACCAAAGCTCCTCGTCAACCAGCGCAGCGACGGTGGATGGTGTGTCGCCTTCCCTTGCCAGGACGGAAAGAGGCGCCTCGATCCGCTGAAGCCCTTCCTGCACAGCCCACTCCACCACACCAGTAACAGTGCGCTTCTGGATGCGGGCGGCTAGATCAATTCCATATTTGATTCGTGGATCGATTCGCAGCGAGACGCTGACTGTCGAAGCCTGATCAGCTGTTTTCTTTGGCCTGGCCATGATATCTCCTTTGAACGCAAAGACTGGACGCGAATGCATTAACTGTCAATCGTCCCACTGCATTTCGTAATGCATATGCTTGCACAAACCAGATATGCGTTCTACGATTGCAATCACTGGCCACCCATCACTCGGCCAGTTGGAGAAGACGATGAGCCAACTAGCAACCCTGCAACCCCTCGCCGTAGGCCCTGAAGAGGCCGCACGAGCGTCCGGCACCACCCGTTCCGCCGTTTATGAAGCCATCGCCCGGGGCGATCTCGTGTCGTTTAAGGCAGGCAAGCGCCGACTGATCCTCGTTGAGGAACTGCGCGCCTGGCTGAACCGGATGGCAAAGGAGAACGCCCGGTGAACACCGATACGTTGAAAATTAAACTGATTGGTAAGGCCGGCGCCGTGTTGGGCTGGCTGTCCCTGCCGGGCATTGCTCGCCTGGCTGATCTGGAACAGCTCCGTAACTTCGGGGCGTGCCGCTTGGAGCTTGTATGAGAGAGAAACTAGACGGTAAACCCGAAGCGGAGCTGCAACTCCGCCAGGGCAATTACCAAAACGTCATGAGCATGACAGCACGGATTGTGGCACCCGCTCCCGATCTTGTCGACCACTCCGCCGACGCACAGGCCGCCAGGCTCGTCGCCGCCTTGCGGGCGGGCCCCGTCTCGACCATCACCGCCGCTAAGGATCTGGACATAGTCCATCCGCCATCGACAGTGCGCCGCTTGCGCCGCGACGGGTGGGGAATAGTCACCGAATGGACCTATATCCCCACCGAAGCGGGCCGGAAGCCGCATAGGGTCGGCCTGTACGTCCTGATAGCAGAAGCTGCCTAACGGCCTGGCTGCCGGCGGAGCAGCCCTCTGCCGGCCTTCTGATGGATGACAGGAATGGCTATTCGCAAAGGCAAAGGCAACACCAAAACGAAGGCGCCCCCGTTCGCGATGCTGCAGAAGGCCATGATCCAGTCGGCCGGCTACAGATCGCTCAGCTTTGTAGCGCGTGGCGTTCTGGTGGAGCTGTTAGCGCAGTACAACGGCGAGAACAACGGCGACCTGTCCGCCACTCGAACCATGGCGAGAGATTGGGGCATCGGCTCAGCGCACACGTTACAGAAGGCGCTGGCCGACCTGGAGGAAGGCGGATGGATCATTCAGACCAGAAGCAGCCTGTTCAACCGGCACGGCGCCAGGTGCGCCCTGTATGCAGTTGCCTGGCTGCCGATCAACGAATGTCCCGGCAAGGATCTGGAAGTAGCGCCGCGCCGCGCTCCGGTGCGCCCATTGCCAACCCTGTTCGGTTCGATTTCTTCCAGTGCAGAAAATGCACACGTACCGGTGCAGAAACTGCACAAGTAGAAAACCGCGTCCGTACGGTTTCGTATGGCTCTGTTTCGGGCGCCCTTCTATATGTGCAGAAAGTGCACCGTAATCGCGGTTCTACGTGTGCAGAAAGTGCACACCCTTTTAGATATTATACCACCCAGTAAGGCGTAGCTCACCGACGAGCTGCATCAAGTAAGACCGCCACAGACAGATAACCAACACACATTCACGCGGCACCGAGAATCTAGGGAGGGGGACCGGTGCCGCACAAGGAGAACACCAATGACCGCATCAATGAACGCAGCCATCGAAACAACCGTTTGCCCAATCGACGCGTACGACAACGTGACCCAAGCCCGCGAGATTCTCCAATGGATGGAGGCGTTAGGGGCCGCGACGAGTGACGCACTAAAGACCAACGACCTGTCACGCGCCAAGGCCCTAGCCGGCCTGACGTCATACCTGGGGAACGACTGGGCGAATTACTTCGATTGCCAGGCCGAAAGCCTAGCCATCAAGCACGGGTTGAATAAGCAATGAGCGCCGTGTGCTGGAGCCATCTGCTGCCCGATCCGTCGCGGCTCAACCACCTGTCCACCGATGAACTGCAAGCCATCGGGCGCACCGCCCAATGCGAGGCGATGACCGTAGCGCACGGAATTGCCTCCATCGGTGAGCTGCTGGCCTTCACGGCTGACGCTGGCGAACTTGTGGACGATACCGCCCGAAATATCGGCTGGCTGATCAAATCGCTGGGCACACTGTCCGGCCGGATCGTGGATGTCGCGAACGGCGTCGAATATGAGCTTGAGCGACGAAAGCCAGCCGCCGAGTAACGCCAGACCCCGCCAGCGAGCGGGTTCTTTTTGGTCCGCTCCCGATGAGGATTGTTATGGATCCCGAAATCATCCACATTCCCCAACTAGCTCAAATGCTAAGCCGTACTGAAAGTTCAATCAGAAGCGCAATTCGAGATGGCGCGCAGTGGCTTCCACCCTACTTCCGGCAAGGCACTCGAATTTGCTGGAGGGTTGAGACCGTTCGCCACTTTCTGCGCGAGTATGAAGAAGGGGCGTTGCCGAAGAAAAAGCCAGGCAGGCCGCGTAGGGAACCGCCAACGCTGCGGTCCATTGATCAAAGCAAACGCTGACGGCCCGGCACGATGAAGACTCTTTTTATCCTGATGGCTCAATACGACGGCTTGGCAGTCATCCCGCTAGAGCGCGTGTGCGCCGATTACTTCCCTCATCTATCGCCTGAGAAGTTGCTGCGCAAGGTGCTTGCCGGCCAGCTCCGGCTTCCAATCACCCGTATCGAGCCGAGCCAGAAAGCCGCCCGCGGGGTTCACGTCCAGGACTTGGCTGACTACATCGATGCGCGCCGGGATGAGGCCTTGGAGGGCCTTGAGAAGCTTCACCGTAGGTGAACGAGTGCCGAGCGCTGATGATTGGTTCGCCTACCGTCTGACCGCGACGAAACCCAACCCTAACCAGCTGGGTTTTTCTTCCTCGCCGCCTTTTCGTTCCGCACTAGCCCTTTGGCTTTCTTCAAGCGCGCCAGGATGGCTTCAGCCCGCGGCCCCTCGTGGGCGAGCGCAGCCTGCCGGGCCTTTACTATCGGCTGTCGCTTGTAGTCGTTCGCGATGGCTTTCCAGCGTTCGCAGACAGCGACCTCGCCGCTATAGTCCTTTGACTTGCGCAAAAGGATGGCGGCTCGCTCAAAGTAGTACGGCGCAGCGCATAGACGCTCCCCTTCTGGCTGCCGCCAGTAGGAATCCGCCTCAGCGGCGCAACAGGCCAGCATCGTTGCAAGGTCATGCTTGCCCGTCTCGGCGAGCTCATACGTCGGTATTCCGTTCACGTCCGGTTTCATCATGCGCTCCTTGCAGCAGGCTCAACGGTAGCACCCTGCCAACCATTGCGGTATGGCCTGCTCCACCGTAGCGATATCCGTCCAGAGTGGCGCCCTCGCCACCGTGGAGCCACCCTGCCCCTACCAATATCAGTCGAAACTACCAAAACTGGTAGTCTCGACAACGTTCAGTATGGGCACCAACCCGAACCGGAACCGGTACCGTCCGGAGTTATTCCGCCAACTCGGACTATTTCCAAATCTGCCACCGTGTCGAAATCAACACACTGTGTCGTTTTCAACACTTCGTTTGGCTTGGTGGCAGCCGATCACTAAGGAACAGAAAGGCCCTCACCGGTCGGGCAAACTGCGGACAGTTGCAACGCAACGGGCACAAAAAACCCCGCACGTGGCGGGGCAAATTGCTGGCCTTACGACTCACACGGCTGCTAGACGATCAACCATATCCGGGTATTCTTCGACCAGCTTGATCAAAAGAGCAGCTTGCGGATTGGGTTTTGCCTTCGCCTGCTCCCAGTTGCGTAGCGTCGCTGGATTGGTTCGGATTCTTCTGGCGAACACAGCTTGCGACATATGAAGTTTGCTACGAAGCTGGACAATCTCTCGGGCGGTAACCTCCGGGGCTGGCTTCTCTTCGACGGAGCGATGGCGGAGCGTAATTTTGCCCTCGCGCTGCGCTGCCATCTCCCCAACGCCCTGCATCATCTCAGCGAACAAATCGCGCTTTTTCATTTGGCACCTCGCAGTTTAAGCTCATCAGTGATGGCTTTCTTGAGAGCCTTTTCCTGATCGGAAGTCAGATTCTCAAGTTCATCTTTATCGTAGACGGCGAACATCCAGAACTGGCCATCTCCAGACAGCCAGTAATAGATAACCCGTAAGCCTCCCCTCTTGCCTTTTCCTCTTCGCGCATCGGCCCAGCGAACCTTGCGGAACCCTCCCGTTCTAGGCATTACGTCGCCCAACTCTGGACTAGCAACCAGATCCTGCTGAAGTTGGCGATACTCATCGTCCGTCAGGTAGTCGCCAACGGTGGCGGTGAAACTAGAGGTTTCGACGAAGACGGCTTTCATGGACGAAACTATACGCAAGTTGCTTACATTTGAGCAAGACGTTGCCGCAATATATTGCGCGAGGAACGGCGGCTCCCGGCACACTGATCGGGGTTCTGTTGTGTTGCTTTGGTGAAGGTTATGCCGCTGCCGTATCCATTCAGTCTTGAAGAATAGAGACAGACCAACCTGTCCGACTCGGACCAGATCGGCGGTTTCACTCGATCAGACCGAGGGTTTCCCCAGAGTTGGGGATATCTCACCGAGACCAAACCATCTCAGTGAGACCAAAACGGCTCACTCGCCCTGACAGCAGGCCGGAGCAGGTACGCAAAACACTGGTACGCAAGCCGGTACGCACGGAATCAGTACTTTTTCGGTGCGTACCTCGGCTAGTCGAAAACACCGAAATTCCGGTAGTTCCGATAAGCGCTCGCCTGCCCGACACGCCGCGCCACTGGTGTAAGGGTGTCGGGCGTATCACTTTGGATCACCCAGAATTGCTGGCACGTTTCCAGTCTTCCGCCCCTTCGCCACCCCCCGCCGATTCGCCCTCCCTTCTGTATCAGCTCAAGCACACCTTAAAACTACTGGATGAATACACACTAAAAGCTTGCCTTCTGCTTGCATCGGCATATCATGTCAATTAAGACGACACGTCTTGTTAGCAGACACAGAGGGCTAAACTATGGCATTCACCGAAGCTCAGCAGCCGACCAAGCGCCGGGGGCGCGCCAAGGACGTCACGAAGCGCGAGGTGGAGGCTGCCCGTAATCGCCTCCGTGATGCCGCCGCAGCTGGCGATGTTCAAGCCTGCGCCGCCCTAGTCGCCCTGGCTGAGCGCCGCCCGGTATTCCCTGATGTGGTTATTGCCGCATGACGACAGCCATCCCTTATGGCATTTCCAGCGGCCAGATCCCGGCCGCCCTAGCAGGATGACGAGGACACCCTATGCAAACAGCCACTATTGCTGATCTGCGCCGCGAGCTTGAAGAGCTGCGCCCCCTGAGCGAAGCCGAGATCGCACAGCAAGTCCGCGCCGGAGCTGACGCAGCAGAACTGCTCAACAAACAGGACGAGATCGACCGCAGGCGTAAAGCAGTCGCGCTGACCTTGGACGCCGCAGAGCACCGCGAGAGCGAAGCTCACAAAACCGAAGCGCGAAAGGAGGCCGCAAAGCTGATCGCAGGAATGGAGCGTCATCGCCGCCTGGCAGCCTATGCCCTCTCCGACTGCGAGGCCGCTGTCACCGCCCTGGAGGCCGCCGTCGCCCTATTCGACGAAGAGGCGCGGAAAGCTGGTCTGCTGGCAGCCAAAGCCAACCAGATCAGCCTGCTGAGCGAGATGCGCGAGCGCTTTTCCGAGGCGGGCAGGCTTTGGGGGCGGGCTTTTGCCGTGTGCCTGAACGAAAGGGCGACAGCTTTCGAGATAAGAGCATCAGAGGTGAAGTGCGAGCGCCGATTTCTGGAGGTGCTTAATCGCCAGGCGGGGCCAAATGGAGCGCAGAGGCAATGAGCCGGGGCAACGCTTACGGACGCGAGTACCAAAAGCCCGAGCCATTCCCACGCGAACTGGCTGTGCTGATCGTAAAAAAGGCCGTGGCCATAGCTGAGAAATTCGAGAACCAGGCAATCGACCAGATGACCAAGGACGCCCGGCGTGCCCTGCAGCGTGGCACCGACCCAGCAGCCATCGTTAAGCAGCTTGGCCTCTGAAAAACAATCACGGGAAATCATACCCATATCGACAATGGCGCCTGCAGAGGGGGCATATCGTCATTTACTAACTAATTGACGATATGCCCCATCCCGGCAATTCCGGACGTCATGCCTCCCATCCCGGCAATTCGTAACGCGCGTAACGACCGTTCACAAAGGTATAGCTGAGCTAATACACAAAAATACGAGCAAAAGGGGCTTTATTTCTTTTTGTGGTACGTCTAAAGTGCAACACCATTAAGTGAGCACCTTAAATGCAACACAGGGAGATAAACCATGTTCGTTCGCGCCTACCTTCGCGCTTCAACAAGTGAGCAGGACGCCAGCCGCGCCCGTGACGCCCTGGAGCAATTCGCCGCCAACCACGGGCAGCACATCGCGTGCGAGTACCTGGAGAACGAGAGCGGCGCCAAGGCCGACCGCCCCGAGCTGCTGCGCCTGCTGAAGGATGCCAAGAAGGGCGACGTACTCCTGGTCGAATCGATTGATCGTCTCTCCCGCCTGCCGGCTGATGACTGGCAGAAGCTGAAGACTGCCATCGACTCCAAGGGGCTACGCATCGTCGCGCTCGATCTGCCAACCAGCCACCAAGGCATTGCCGACACCAAGGGCGACGAGTTCACCAATCGAATGCTGGCCGCTATCAATTCGATGCTGGTGGACATGATGGCCGCCATCGCCCGCAAGGACTACGAGCAGCGCCGTGAACGCCAAGCGCAAGGCATCAAGAAGGCGAAGGAGGAAGGCCGCTACAAGGGCCGCCCTGTAGACGTGGATCTGCACCGCAAGGTTAGGCGCTTCCTCGAGCTCGGAATGGGTATCCGAGAGACGGCACGCGAGGCCGGTTGCTCAACCACTACCGTGCTCAAGATCCGCGATAGCCTTGCCGCTTAGACGCAGCCTTCAGAGAATCACCCGTTGAGAGGACCAATCAGTGTCAAATCTTGAAGAAACGGTCCGTTTGTACAAACAGCTTGAGCAACAATTCGTTGCCATCTCTCAGACAATCGGAGAGATCGCGGCGCGTCAGGACCAACCCTCCGCAGCTGCAGCTGCTGTGCCACGATTTCTGACGGAGCCGCAGATGGCGGAACACCTTGGCATAACGAAACGAGCGATACAGCATCGGCGCTTGCGCGGACAGATCCCTTCTTCTGTAATGCAAAAAATCGGTTCTGATTGGATCTACAGCGTTGCCCGATACGAAGATTGGCTAGAGAGTCTGTGGCCAGTACCCGTAGCCGGCCCTGTTGCAAAGGGACGTAAGCGGCTAAATCGATCATACGGCAGCGTGACGGGAACACCCATCACAAAGCTCGTTTGACGGTGCCGGGTGGCACCCTCAGTCAGCGACACTGCAGCTATAAAAGGTCTCCCCAACCTTATGGTCAAGTACAAAACCATCAAGCAGTTCGCCGCTGAGAGTGGGTACACCGAGCACGCGATCAGAGCTAAGTGCAGCAACGGCACATGGCTCGAAGGGCAAGTATGGGTTCGCGCACCGGATAACAAGCCGTTGATCAACGTCGAGGGGTATCACGCCTGGGTCGAATCAGGCCCAGCACCACGACCAGCGCTGCAGGTAGTCACCAAGCCGTCATCCAAAGGCAAGGGAATGAGCCCACCTCCGCTGATATAGCCAGGACAATCACACATGAAGACAGAGCTAATTAAAATCAGCGAATTTCAAAGGCGTCGCTGGGGGGAGAACGGCACACCGATGTGTGCCCAGGCCATACGAAATCAGATCCAGAACGGAAAGATCCCAGGCGAGCGTATCGGTAAGTTGTGGTACGTAGACTGGGCTGTATATACCCATGCCAATGAAAACGAACTGGTCGCTATGGTTTTGCGAGGCGCCTTCGATTGATTTGGTCTGCTGGCCTTTGATGATCGGACAGCTCTACGGTGTTCAGCCCTGCCCAACCCAGGGAGCTTAGTGAGATCAGGCAGTCAGTCACCGTAGATTGCACCCACACCGCACCCGAGAAAGTAAAAGCAGGGTGACCAATAAAGCTGAAGGCCGCGTGGTTGTGGCGTCCCAGGCGAGGTTCGAACTCACAACCTTCCCCTTAGGAGGGGGATGCTCTATCCAATTGAGCTACTGGGACGCATGAGACGGCAGGCATGTTAGCGAGCCTTGGTCCGTTTGTCATGTCCACAGCGCCCTCCGCAGATGGCGTCAGCCAAATCAAATTAAGCCCGTTTCCAGATCCTAGCCGATGCGATGTTGCATATTGCACGAGGCACACTGCCTTCATCATGCAAAGCGCATGAGAAGCTCAGAACTAACAAGTTTAAGTCTTTGATTTTATAGGATTTTATTGCTGTAAAAGCTGGCACGCCGAATGCTTAAGCCTCTTGGACCATTATGCGAAGGAGACGCCGATGCTACGCCCAGCCTATTTGTTCAGCACTGCGGTTTTGGCTGCTGTCGTTGCGGTCCACTGGCAGGACACGACCGCAGCCACAGATCACGCGCCAAATACGGCAGCGTCAACACAAGCCCAAGTCCTCAGCGTTCAGATGCCGTCTGCTCCGGCACAGACCGTCAGCGGAAAAGAACTACGTAAGCCCGCGCAGCCACAGCGCTGGGTCTTTTAAGGACGCTTTCAATAGCCAAAGGTTTTATCAAGGAGCGAACCAATGTCGATTTATGCATGCTTGTTTCTTTTACTCAGCATCGCTTGCGGGGCTCTTAGCGTTGGCACTAGCCTACCGGGCGCCTGGGCTACTTTGGTCGAAGGCTGTACGGTGCTTTTTGGAATTCTGTTCGTGATATCCCTGTTGATCGGTCGCCGAATTAAGTTCGATCCGGTGCTCCGCTAGCGTAGCCGGTAGCAAATAAAGATCAGCGGTGGATCACAGTAAAGGCCAACTGCTATCACAGAGCCTTTACTCCCAGTAATGACGTCGTATAATTGACGTCATTAAGCCGCCTAGTATCTTTTTTGCAGGTCGTGGAACAGCGAGTGCTGTTTGGTTGTCAGACCGGTGACTAGAACGGCAATAAGCCACCATCGCCCACCTGACTAACCGGTTTAATATGCGCCCTATGAAGCAGGCAGTTTATTCCAGCCGCACGGCTGACAAGTTCGTGGTTCGGCTACCAGACGGAATGCGTGAGCGGATCGCTGAGGTTGCGCGCAACCATCATCGCAGCATGAACTCGGAGATTATCGCCCGTCTGGAGCAAAGCCTTTTGCAGGAAGGCGCGCTCGATGACGATTTGAATATGCGCCTGGACAGCCCTGAACTGACACTTCACGAGCGTGAATTACTTCAGCGCTTCCGCCAGCTCGCCCACCGCCAGCAGAACGCCCTGATCGCCCTGATTGCACAAGATACCGAAGCCGCGAAAGACGAAGACTAACGTCATCGACAGCCCTGCGGAATACTTCAAACGCCTCGACACCAGTCGGGGCGTTTGCCGTTTCCCGCTCCGAACTGAAGCCATCCTGCGCACCTGACCTCCACTCGATTTCGACCGAGCGGCAGGTGCCGATACGCAAAAAATGCCTGCATCTATCGATACAGGCATCGTCCTCGTAGCGTCAGCTCCCGTCGTGCGTACCGCTGTTTAACAAGCTCGTCTAACCTACAAAGCTCAGCAGCACCCCTGCTGCCACGGCCGATCCGATAACACCCGCCACGTTCGGCCCCATCGCATGCATAAGCAGGAAATTCTGCGGGTTCGCCTCTAGCCCTACTTTGTTCGATACCCGTGCCGCCATGGGAACCGCCGAGACACCTGCAGACCCAATCAGCGGGTTGATCTTGTTCGTACTGAACATGTTCATCACCTTGGCCATCAACACACCTGCCGCGGTACCGCCGCAGAACGCGACCATTCCGAGCAGGAGGATGCCAAGCGTCTTCATCTGCAGGAAGGCTTCAGCAGATAGCTTGGAGCCGACGGTCAGCCCCAAACCGATGGTCACGATGTTGATCAACGCGTTTCGCGAGGTATCAGCCAGGCGGTCAACCACCCCACATTCGCGGAGCAGGTTGCCGAACGCGAACATACCCACCAGCGGAGCGGCATCCGGCAATAGCATGCCCACCATCAACGCAAGCATGAGCGGGAAGACGATCTTCTCGGCCTGGCCAACATGACGCAGCTGCGTCATGACGATGGCGCGCTCCTCCTTGGTGGTCAACGCTCGCATGATCGGTGGCTGAATCAACGGAACCAGCGCCATGTACGAGTAGGCCGCCACGGCGATGGGACCGAGCAGATGTGGCGCAAGCTTCGCGGTGACGAAGATCGAGGTGGGGCCATCGGCACCGCCGATGATGGCGATCGAAGCCGCCTCTCGAAGGGTGAATTCCATCCCAGGGATGCCCATCGCGGCCAGCGACAAAGCACCAAGCAGGGTGGCGAAGATGCCGAACTGCGCAGCTGCTCCGAGCAGCAAGGTCTTGGGGTTGGCCAGCATCGGACCGAAGTCCGTCATCGCTCCGACGCCCATGAAAATCAGCAACGGGAACACGCTGGTCGGCAAACCGACCTCATAGAACAGGTGCAGAATACCGGCACCCTCGGCCATATTGGCCACCGGAATGTTGGCAAGCAGGCCACCAAACCCGATCGGGATCAACAGCAAAGGCTCGAACCCCTTGCGAATCGCCAGATAAATCAATGCCAGGCACACCACGATCATCAGCAGCTGACCGGGCTCCAGGTGATACAAGCCGGTGCTGTGCCACAGCTTAAGCAACTTATCCATGCACCACTCCTTAAGCGATGGTCAGCAGGCTATCGCCCACCGACACCGCGTCGCCGACCTTGACGTTCACACCCGAGACGGTGCCGGCTTTGAATGCACGGATTTCGGTTTCCATCTTCATGGCTTCGAGGATGATCACCAAATCACCCTCCTGGACCAACTGACCGGGTTGTACGAGCACCTTGAAGATATTGCCTGCAAGCGGTGCTGGCTGAGGCTCGCCCGCGCCAGTAGCCGGTGCGGAAGCAGCCGCAGACACTGCACCTGAGCTGTCACCGACCGGCTTGAGACCTGCTATATCGCCGCCTTCGTTGACCTGCACCACAAACGACTTGCCATTAACCTCGACGGTGTAGACCTCCGTTGCGCCCGGCTCGCGTGACGCCGGCTCCTTGCCGGTCGGCACCGGTTCGAACGCAGCAGCATTGCCGCGGTTCTCGAGAAACTTGAGACCAATCTGAGGAAATAGCGCATAGGTGAGAACATCATCGATCTCATCCTTCGCCAGCTTGATGCCTTTTTCCTGCGCCAGTCCTTTCAGCTCGGCGGTCAGCCTCTCCATTTCCGGCTGCAGCAGGTCGGCAGGCCGGCAGGTGATGACGTCCGCACCGTCTAGCACACGCCGCTGCAGTTCGGCATTGAAGGGAGCTGGCGCGGAGCCGTACTCGCCCTTGAGGATACCGGCGGTTTCCTTGGTGATGGACTTGAAGCGCTCGCCGGTGAGTACGTTGATCACGGCCTGAGTGCCGACGATCTGGGACGTCGGCGTGACCAGGGGGATGAAGCCGAGGTCTTCGCGGACGCGAGGGATCTCGGCTAGCACTTCATCGAACTTGTCGAGCGCACCTTGCTCCTTCAATTGGCCTTCCATGTTGGTCAGCATGCCGCCGGGCACCTGAGCCACGAGGATGCGCGAATCGACGCCCTTGAGCGTCCCCTCGAATTTTGCGTACTTCTTGCGCACTTCGCGGAAATACGCAGCGATTTCCTCCAGCAACTCGAGATTGAGCCCGGTGTCGCGCTCAGTACCCTGAAAAATCGCCACCACCGATTCGGTCGGCGAATGCCCGTAAGTCATCGAGAGCGACGAAATAGCGGTATCAACGTTATCGATGCCCGCTTCAACCGCCTTGAGAATCGCAGCGGTCGAGAGCCCGGCCGTGGCATGGCACTGCATATGAACAGGGATGGACAGGCTCGCTTTCAATCGCGAAACCAGCTCAAAGGCCGTATAGGGTGCGAGAATGCCGGCCATGTCCTTGATCGCGACCGAATCGGCACCCATGTCTTCAATCTGCTTGGCCAGATCGACCCACATTTCCAGGGTATGCACCGGGCTGGTGGTGTAGGAGATCGTGCCCTGAGCATGCTTGCCCTGCTGTTTGACGGCACGCAGCGCAGTTTCCAGATTACGCGGGTCGTTCATCGCATCGAACACGCGGAACACATCAACGCCGTTGACCGCCGCCCGCTCGACAAATTTTTCAACCACATCGTCGGCGTAATGCCGATAACCCAGCAGGTTCTGACCACGCAGCAACATCTGTTGGCGGGTGTTGGGCATCGCTTTCTTCAGTTCGCGGATGCGCTCCCATGGGTCTTCGCCGAGATAGCGGATGCATGCATCGAAGGTCGCGCCGCCCCAGGATTCAACCGACCAGAACCCCACCTGATCGAGCTTACCGGCAATCGGCAGCATGTCTTCGAGACGCACGCGGGTGGCCAGAATAGACTGGTGCGCATCACGTAGCACCACGTCGGTTATGCCGAGCGGCTGTTTAACAGAATTCATGGAAGGAACTCCCTTTCCAGGGTCAACCGCGACGAGCGCGGTGCTGATGAATGGCGGCCTGAATGGCTGCAAGAAGGTCGGCGTCAATTTCGGCCGCTACAGACGCAGGTCTGACGGAGACAGCCTGAGCTGTCGGCGCACTGTCGAAGCGGCCGATCACAACGGACATCAGGCGAATGCAAACAATCAACAAAACAAGGAAGACGAAGACAGAACCTAAGCCAAATAGCATAAGTTCGACGCCTTCACGCAGGAGTTCGCTGGGGGTCATCGGGATTCCCTTTCAGTCAGCAGCTCGGGCCGCCTGTTATTTGCATCGAGTTAAAAGGCTTCGCCAAAGCGAAACCTCCGAACAGTAGCCCGAAAAACAGGTGCAAGGCAAACGCCAAGCCGCCGCAAATGAAAGGGGTCAGAGCAGAAAAAGGGTCGCAAGACCGAGAAAAATAAAGAAACCACCGCTATCGGTCACAGCTGTAATCATGACGCTAGCGCCTAGCGCAGGATCCCTGCCCATGCGCGCCAGCGTCACCGGTATCAGCACGCCCATCAAAGCCGCGAGCAATAGGTTCAGGGTCATAGCTGCGGTCATCACGATGCCCAGCGACCAGCTTCCGTATAGCCAATAGACCACGATGCCGATAACTCCGCCCCATATCAAACCATTCAGCATGCCGACACCTGCTTCCTTGCGCAGTAAGCGAGCGCTATTACCGGTTCCCATCTGATCCAGCGCCATGGCTCGAACAATCATGGTGATGGTCTGATTGCCGGAATTACCGCCAATGCCGGCGACTATCGGCATCAAGGCGGCTAGCGCTACAAGCTTCTCAATCGACCCATCGAACAGACCAATAACACGCGAGGCAATAAATGCCGTGATCAGATTGACCGCCAGCCAGGCCCAGCGGTTGCGCAGCGACTTCCAGACCGACGCGAAGATATCTTCTTCTTCGCGCAAACCTGCCATGTTGAGCACTTCGGTTTCGCTTTCCTCACGGATCAAGTCGACCATCTCATCAATGGTCAGGCGCCCGATAAGCTTCCCGCTTTTGTCCACAACGGGGGTGGAAACCAAGTCGTAGCGCTCAAACGCCTGGGCCGCCTCATAGGCATCCTCGTCCGGATGGAACGTCACCGGATCGCTGGCCATCAACTCGGAAACATGACGCTCCGGATCGTTGACTAGCAACCGTTTGATCGGCAGAACACCTTTAAGCACGCCATCATAATCGACGACGAACAGCTTATCGGTGTGCCCCGGCAGCTCCTTCAAGCGCCGCAAGTAGCGCAGCACTACTTCAAGGCTCACGTCCTCACGGATCGTGACCATCTCGAAGTCCATCAGCGCACCGACCTGGTCCTCCTCGTAGGATAGAGCCGAGCGGACGCGCTCGCGCTGCTGCGCATCGAGCGTTTCCATCAACTCATGCACGACGTCGCGCGGCAGTTCAGCGGCCAGGTCCGCCAGCTCGTCGGCGTCCATCTCCTTGGCAGCCGCAAGGAGTTCATGATCGTCCATGTCGGCGATCAGCGTCTCGCGAACGGCGTCGGAAACCTCGAGCAGGATGTCGCCGTCGCGATCCGATTTGACCAGCTGCCAGACGGTCAGACGATCGTCGAGAGGCAGGGCTTCGAGGATGTGGGCGATGTCGGCCGGATGCAGCGCCTCCAACTTGCGTTGTAGCTCGACGAGGTTCTGGCGATGCACCAGATTCTCGACCACCTCCCGATGCTGCCCTTCCTGCCCCTGACGATACGCCAGGTCTTCAACGATCCTATGTCGATGAAGCAGCTCGACGACTTGCGCCAGACGATCCTGAAGACTCTCCTGCGGCTTTTTTGCTTCTACTTCGGTCATGGCGCACTCCACCCCCAGCGATCGGAGCGCGCCAGGGATCAATCATTCGATACGTGATTGGCAAGCGAAAGTTTTATACGACTACAGGGCAAATCCATGAGGGGGATCCAGGAGCCCGAAGGGGCGGACCACGCAATAATACCACCGCAGTCAGCAAGCGAGACCACGGAATACAAGCAATACAACCGCTTGCAGCAGCCTCAGGGGTGGTGACTCGCTATCAATGTCGACGCATTCACGTTGCGAGAAGGCACGACTGCGAGACAGGAAATTATTAGCTAGGCTGACTCGATCAATCGTCAAGGAGGACGACATGAACAAGTTGTTCATCGCGAGCTGCTGCACCCTATTTCTCGCTACTGCCCCAGCGCTTGCCGCAAACATCTATCGCTGCGTTGATGAAACCGGCAACCTCACCTTCACTCGACAGGGCTGCCCCACCAATCAGACCGCTCAAATCCAAACAGCGCAGAACCTAACACCAAGCTCCGGCAAAGCAATTCCCCTAGCCAACCCAAGAGAGCGGCGCAAGACATCCAAAGGAGAACCATCCAAGCAGCTAACCGTTGTTGGCGAGCAGGAAGACGGTTGCGGAAATCGGGTAACGGGCAGCGCGAGACGTAATGCGATAATCAGTCAGCAAGTCCTACCCGGAATGAAGCGCTCCGACATCGATAGCGCATTCGGTACACCGGATGCCGTAACCAACCGCAACGGACAAATGCAGTACCGCTACGTCAATGACAAGGGCCGGACACGAACCATCAACTTCGACGAATACGGATGTGTCCGCGGCAAACGCTAAAACCGTAAACCGTAAACCGTAAAACAAAAAAAGGGCCTGCATCGCTGCAGGCCCTTTCTGATTTGGTGCACTCAGGAGGATTCGAACCTCCGACCGCTCGGTTCGTAGCCGAGTACTCTATCCAGCTGAGCTATGAGTGCATTAGGCGCTTGATAAACCAGATCACCGCTGGTTATAACATCAAACCGCAATTTTGCGGCTCTTTGTAATATGGTGCACTCAGGAGGATTCGAACCTCCGACCGCTCGGTTCGTAGCCGAGTACTCTATCCAGCTGAGCTATGAGTGCACTGAGGGTGCGCATTATAAGTTTGTGAATTTCTTGGTCAAGCTCTTTGATTCAATGAATTCTCATCAAATCGCACTGCCGAACCAGTCCACCAACTAACCTATGCAAAATGGCGGAGAGGGGGGGATTCGAACCCCCGACACCCTTTTGAGATGTACTCCCTTAGCAGGGGAGCGCCTTCGGCCACTCGGCCACCTCTCCGCAACACGGGGCGCATGATACCCATCTTTACCCCGCTTGCAAAGCCAAAAATCACATAAATATTAATGGCTTGGTTCTTGGTCTTTCTCTTTCTGGATCCGTTGATAAATCTCCTCGCGATGCACCGCTACCTCTTTGGGTGCATTCACTCCTATGCGCACTTGATTTCCTTTGACACCCAGCACAGTGACAGTCACATCGTCACCCACCATCAGGGTCTCTCCGACCCGGCGAGTCAGAATCAGCATTCCTTTCTCCTTAAAACGGATTCAATTCAGTAAACAGTCTGCAAAGATAAAAACGGATAATGTTCCGTGAAACATCGGGCCTAGAGCCTTTCACCAGCTATTGACCAGTGGGGGCGACTCTAAAGTTCCTTTTTATTCTCATACAATCGACGGAAGGTGCGAATTAGTCGCAATTCCGCCGACTAGTCCCCCTTCCCGGCGGGAGCATCCAGCTCGAATGCGGTATGCAGAGCCCTCACCGCCAACTCCAGGTACTTCTCCTCGATCACTACCGAAACCTTGATTTCCGACGTAGAGATCATCTGTATATTGATGTTTTCCTTCGCCAGCGCCTCGAACATCCGGCTTGCGACGCCCGCATGCGAGCGCATGCCAACGCCGACGATCGACACCTTGGCAATGTCCACATCGCCGATAACTTCGCGGGCGCCCATGTCACGCGCAATGCCTTCGAGCACGTGCAACGCGTTATGGTAGTCGTTCCGGTGGACGGTGAAGGTGAAATCCGTGGTGTTATCGTGCGCGACGTTTTGCACGATCATATCGACCTCGACGTTCGCCGCGCTGATCGGACCGAGAATCTTGAACGCTACCCCGGGCGTATCCGGCACACCACGAATGGTCAGCTTGGCTTCGTCACGATTGAAAGCGATGCCGGAAATGATGGGCTGTTCCATGGATTCCTCTTCATCAAGGGTAATGAGGGTGCCAGGACCCTCCTGAAAACTGTGCAACACGCGCAACGGCACGCTGTATTTACCGGCGAACTCCACGGCACGGATCTGTAGCACCTTGGAACCAAGGCTCGCCATTTCAAGCATTTCTTCGAAGGTGATCTTGTCGAGGCGCTGAGCCTTGGCCACAACGCGGGGGTCGGTCGTATAGACGCCGTCGACATCGGTATAGATCTGGCACTCATCGGCCTTCAACGCAGCGGCCAGCGCCACGCCAGTAGTGTCCGAGCCGCCACGTCCGAGCGTGGTGATGTTGCCGCCGTCGTCCACCCCCTGGAACCCTGCAACCACGACGACGCGGCCAGCCTTGAGCTCCTTGTGGATGTGCTGCGAATCGATTTGCAGAATGCGCGCCTTGGTATGAGCGCTATCGGTCAGGATACGAACTTGGCTGCCGGTGTAGGACACTGCCGGCACGCCGATTTTGATCAATGCCATCGCCAGCAGGGCAATGGTGACCTGCTCGCCGGTTGATACCATCACGTCCAGCTCGCGAGCCACGGGCTGCTCGCTGATCTGTTTAGCCAGATCGATCAGGCGATTGGTTTCACCGCTCATTGCCGAGACCACCACGACGATGTCGTCTCCGTTGTCACGGAATTTCTTGACCTTCGCCGCCACTTGCTCGATGCGCTCGACGGAGCCCACCGACGTACCACCAAACTTCTGTACGATCAAAGCCATCTCATAGCCGCCTAAGCCCGGTCACGGGCGCTTATTAAATATCTACCCAAGCAACGCAAGGTGCGCCCGGACAGCGGCCTGCCCAGCTCGCGATACATGTGATACGTCTGTGCCATCTGACCGGCAACCGGCGATTTCACCATCGCCCTGGTTACACCGCCTGCTCAACGAATGCCTTGGCAAGCGCTAACGCTTCGTCGAGTCGCTCAGCGTCGCTTCCGCCGCCCTGAGCCATATCTGGGCGACCGCCGCCCTTGCCGCCGACGACCGCAGCAGCCTGCTTCATGAGGTCCCCCGCCTTGAAACTACCGGTGAGATCCTGCGTCACGCCAGCCACCAGCACGACTTTCTCGTCCTGCACTCCGCCGAGCAGAATCACGCCGCTGCCGAGCTTGTTCTTCAGCTGGTCAACCAATGCCAGCAACGCCTTGCCATCCAGACCATCCACGCGCGCAGCCAGCGTCTTCACGCCCTTCACCTGGACAGCGGAGCCGGCAAGATCGTTGCCGGTGGCGCTAGCCGCCTTGGCCTTGAGCTGCTCGAGCTCCTTTTCCAGCTGGCGATTGCGTTCCAGCATTGCTCCCAGTTTGTCCAGCAGGCTGTCGCGACTACCTTTGACCAACGCAGCCGCTTCTTTCAGCTGTTCCTCGGCACTGTTCAGATAGGCCAACGCTTGCTCGCCGGTAACCGCTTCGATACGCCTCACACCCGCGGCAACGCCGCCTTCGCTGACAATTTTGAACAGGCCGATATCACCGGTGCGCTTGACGTGGGTACCACCACACAGCTCGACCGAGAAGTCGCCACCCATAGTCAACACCCGTACTTGATCGCCATACTTCTCGCCGAACAACGCCATCGCGCCTTTGCTCTTGGCCGTTTCGATGTCGGTTTCTTCGATATCCACCGCCGTGTTGCGGCGAATCTCGGCGTTGACCTTGTCCTCAAGCGCTTTCAGCTGTTCAGGCTTGATCGCCTCGAAATGGCTGAAGTCAAAACGCAGCCGCTGGCTATCGACCAGCGAGCCCTTCTGCGTCACATGCTCGCCGAGGATCTGGCGCAATGCCGCGTGCAGCAGATGCGTCGCGGAGTGGTTCAGCGCCGTAGCCTGACGAACCGAGGCGTCGACGGTGGCTGCGACGGCCGTGCCGATCCGTAGGCTGCCGCTATCGAGAATACCGTGATGCAGAAATGCGCCACCCGCCTTGCTGGTGTCGCGCACATCGAAGCGCAAGCCCTCGGCCGACAGATAGCCACAATCGCCAATTTGCCCACCGGACTCGGCATAGAACGGCGTCTCGTCAAGAACGACCACGCCCTCCTCGCCCGCCGACAGGCTTTGCACTGCCATGCCTTCCTTGAATAGGGCCAGCACCCTGCCGCTGCCGGTCGTACCCAGATAGCCGGTAAAGCGCGTATCGCCCTCGACCTTGACGAGGCTGTTGTAGTCCATGCCAAAAGCGCTGGCCGAACGCGCGCGCTCACGTTGAGCTTCCATTTCACGCTCGAAACCTTCCTCGTCCAGCGTCAGCTCACGCTCACGCGCGATGTCGCCGGTGAGGTCGACGGGGAAACCGTAGGTGTCGTAAAGCTTGAAAATGACCTCACCTGGGATGACGCCGCCCTTCAGGTCAGCCAGATCCTGCTCGAGAATCCTCAGGCCCTGCTCGAGCGTCTTGGCGAACTGCTCTTCCTCGGTTTTCAATACACGCTCGATGTGCGCCTGCTGAGTTTTCAGCTCGGTAAAGGCATTGCCCATCTCCGCTACCAGCGCACCGACGATCTTGTAGAAGAAGCTGCCCTTCGCGCCCAGCTTGTTGCCGTGGCGACAGGCGCGACGGATGATCCGGCGCAGCACATAGCCACGCCCCTCGTTCGACGGCGTCACGCCATCAGCAATGAGGAAGCCGCACGAACGAATATGGTCGGCCACAACTTTCAACGAAGCCTCCCCGTCATTGCTGCAACCAATGGCCTGAGCGGAGGCGTTGAGGAGACTCTGGAACAGGTCGATCTCGTAGTTCGAATTGACATGTTGCAACACCGCGCTGATGCGCTCCAGCCCCATCCCTGTGTCGACGCTAGGCGCTGGTAGCGGATGCATCACACCATCAGCGGTGCGGTTGAACTGCATGAAGACGTTGTTCCAGATCTCGATGTAGCGATCACCATCTTCCTCCGGCGAACCGGGTGGGCCGCCCCAGATGTGCTCGCCATGGTCGAAGAAAATCTCGGTGCACGGGCCACAAGGTCCGGTATCACCCATCGCCCAGAAGTTGTCCGAGGCGTAAGGGGCACCTTTGTTGTCGCCAATGCGCACCATACGCTCGGCCGGTACGCCGACTTCCTTGGTCCAGATATCGTAAGCCTCGTCATCACTGGCGTAGACGGTAACCCAAAGCTTGTCCTTGGGGAGACCCAGCCATTTCTCCGAAGTCAGGAATTCCCAGGCGTAGGTAATCGCATCACGCTTGAAATAGTCGCCGAAGCTGAAGTTGCCGAGCATCTCAAAGAAAGTGTGATGACGCGCGGTATAGCCGACGTTCTCCAGATCGTTGTGCTTACCACCGGCACGCACGCATTTCTGGCTGGTGGTGGCGCGGGTGTAGGCGCGCTTTTCCAGCCCGAGGAAACAGTCCTTGAACTGGTTCATGCCAGCGTTGGTGAACAG
The DNA here is from genome assembly GCF_013620795.1 of Pseudomonas sp. Q2-TVG4-2. Classification (GTDB taxonomy): domain Bacteria; phylum Pseudomonadota; class Gammaproteobacteria; order Pseudomonadales; family Pseudomonadaceae; genus Stutzerimonas. The sequence continues at coordinate 183,690 of NZ_LGLW01000001.1, forward strand.
CAGGGTCGGATCGTTCGCCGGGATCAGCGAACTAGAGGCCACACGAGTGTGGCCCTTCTCTTCGAAGAAGCGGAGGAAGGCTTCACGGATTTCTGCGCTTTTCATAGATTTCTTCCAGAAGACAGCGGCCGAACGGCTGCAAAACGACACGACGAAGCAGCGCCCGGAGCCGGTTCGCAACTATCCAAACGGATAGCCGGCAAAGGGCCGCATTATATCGGGCCCACGCCGCGCGCATAGGGGATAAATAAGATTGAATCAAGCTATTCGACAGCGATTCGAGCCTATGACCTGACGAATGCGGCGAAGCATTCCAAGATCGGCTCGACATGCTCTGGCTGTACGTCCAGGTGTGTCACCATCCGCAGCCGCGACGCCGCAGTCAGAATGACGCCACGCTCCGCGCAGAACGCCTTCAGTGCGCCTGCGCGTTCGCCCATCTGTACATAGACCATGTTGGTCTGCACCGGCTCGACCACGTAGCCCAGCCCCTCCAGCCCTTCAGCAATCTCACGAGCGCGCTGATGATCCTGGGCCAGGCGTTGCACCTGGTGTTCCAGCGCATAGAGTCCGGCCGCGGCCAGCACACCGGCCTGACGCATGCCGCCGCCGACCATCTTGCGTAACCGCCGTGCCCGGCCGATGAACGCTTCGTCACCACACAGCACCGAGCCGACCGGCGCGCCCAGCCCTTTCGACAGGCACACCGATACCGAGTCAAAGTGACGGCTGATGTCCTCGGGCGTGCAACCCAGCTTGACGACCGCATTGAATAGCCGAGCGCCGTCGAGATGCAACACAAGCCCGCGCTCACGCGTGAAGGCTCTTGCTTCAGCCAGATATGCCGGCGGCAGGACCTTGCCCTGCATGGTATTTTCCAGCGCCAGTAAGCGAGTACGAGCGAAGTGGAAGTCGTCCGGTTTTATCGCCGCGGCGACTCGTTCCAGGTCCAAAGAGCCGTCGGGCTCCATCTCGACCGGCTGCGGCTGAATCGAACCGAGCACCGCGGCACCGCCGGCCTCGTATTTGTAGGTATGCGCCAGTTGGCCGGTAATGTATTCGTCGCCACGCCCACAGTGCGCCATGAGCGCCAGGAGATTGCTCATGGTGCCGCTGGGGACGAACAATCCGGCCTGCAGGCCCAGTTGCGCAGCGAGCGTCTGTTCCAGTTGCCGGACAGTCGGATCTTCGCCGTAAACATCGTCGCCTGTGGGCGCAGTCAACATGGCCTCGCGCATACCCGCCGTAGGCTGGGTAACCGTGTCGCTGCGAAGATCGATAAGACGCATGGCAACTCCTGTGGATTGAAACTCCGCGCTGCAAGCGCGCCAGCTGCAGGACACCACCCCGTGTCTCAACGCAGCAGGCGGGTATCCAGAACGGCCGAGCCGCCGCCCAGCATGGTTTCAGTGATATCGATGAAATCTTCGGTGGTGACCCTGTCGAGACGCATCAGACCCCGTGCGACGTCGTCCAGCGAGTGACGGCTCTTGCTGCGCTGACGGATCTCGCGATCGAGCTCCTGCAGCAGCAATACCGCTCTGGCCGTAATGGGGCCACTTGAGCGTTCCGTACGCAGACTGTCCACCTTACGACTCCATTTGGTCAGATGTTCACGAACGCGCTGGTAGCGGTCTTCGCTCATGCCGCCAGCACGACGCATCAGTTCGATGGCGTAGTACTCGGCCAAGCCCTCGCTGATCCAGTCGCTGCGATCGGCATCGGTGATACGGCTGAACACGTGGACCAGTTCATGTACCAGAGAACTGGTGCCGTTCTCGCTGACCAGCGGACGATCGGCGTGCATGAACAGTGAGTTCGGGCCGGACAGGCCGCCCCGCCACATCGGATCACCGGCGCCGACGACCAGCAGCTTCTTCGGATCACGGGGAAATACGTTCTGCACTTCAGGCCAGACGAAGGTCAGCAGCGTAAGGATATCCATGCGCCGCAGCCCCTCGCCTACCGGGCCCGCCACCGTCACATCCGTCTCACCCAGCTTGGCCCGGCGGCTGCCAAGCTTGCCGGCAAGAATCCAACCCGTAGGGCGGTCGAAAAGGCGCTCACGATTATTGATGCGAAAGCGGTTCTTGCCGATGCGCGGCCAGCCCGTCTCGACACTCTTCCAACCCTCCGGAAGCTCAACTTTCAACCGCGAGACCAGCCGCATGCCGTCCTGCTGATCAAGGCGACCGCTCGGAACCAGATCGTCACCGCGAAGCAACGCCCAGTCATCGGTCATCCGCGCATCGAAGCGGCCGCTTTTGCGCTGATGGCTGACTTTAACCCGATAGCTCAGCCGCGCCTTGCCGGCAGCCGGTCGCCAGACACCGCGATCGCCCTCCTGCTGCCAGGCGCCTTCGGCATCGGTTTCAAAGTCGCTATAAAGTCCCGCATCGCCAAGATTGAAATCGAGGTATCTGATGGCGCTGCCATCCTCGAGGTGCAGCTCGACCTCGGCGACGTCCCGCTCGGGGACGAATCTGACGATGAAATCAAGGTCGACCTGTTTGGCGGCCTGGGTCGGAGCGATGAACAGCAACAACAGAACAGCTAGCAGCGGTAACTGACGGAGGGACATCGAGCGGCTCCAGATTGGGTTCAGTGCTATGACGGTGCGACTGAAGGTAGATTCAACCGGCGCGAAAAATCAGATGGTCTTCCCAGTCATCTTCAGCGACGGAACCCTCAGCAAGCATTCGGCCGGACTGGGAGATGCGCTCCGCGTGTACTGCATCAGGATCACCGCATACCAGGTGATGCCAGAGCGGAAGATCCTTGCCTTCGGCCACCAGGCGGTAGCCACAGGTGGGCGGCAGCCATTTGAATTGCGCCGCATCCACTGCCGTCAGCTGAACACAGTCAGGCACACTGGCACGCCGGTTGGGGTAGTCAGTACAGCGGCAACTCTTTAAATCGAGCAGTTTGCAGGCGATGCGGGTGTAGTAGACGCTGCCGTCTTCCTCATCCTCGAGCTTTTGCAAGCAGCACAGCCCGCAACCGTCGCACAGCGATTCCCACTCAGCGGAGTCCAGCTCGGCGAGGGTCTTACGCTTCCAAAAGGGTTCGACTTTTGCCGCCATGAAATGTCATCTCGAATCAAAAATTGCGAGTCTAGTCACTGCCGAGCAGCCGGCCAAGCGTGGCAGAGCCGGCTGCCATTCAATAGGTGGCCAGGTGACCGGCGGCCACCGGATCATTGTTTTCACATGGGATCGTTGCGACGCAGCAACTCGTCCGGCAAGTGCTCGATATATTCTTCCTCGGGTGGCGGCATCTGAAGGTGGTAACCCTGTTTTTCCAGGTTATCGAGCACCGTCACGATGTCTTCCCGCGCCAGTTTGCGCTCAGGCGTCAGGACCATATCGAAGGCGTGCTGCGGTGGACCGAACGCGGCAAGCAGCGCTTCAGGCACGCGCGCCAACGCCTCGCTGCGTTCGACGTACAGGTACATTTCGTTCTTGCGCGGGCTTCTATAGATAGAGCAGATGCGTTTCATGAATTCTCTTCCAGTACATCAAGGAGCGCTTGGCCCATCCGCTCGCGACGCCATCCGCGTAGCGAATCGGGCAGCTCGTAAGGACCATCCGGATACCCGGTCTTCAGTAGGGCTTCGAGTACTTTCTTCCGCAGCATTAGTTCCGGTGCGATGTCGAGGCCCTGGGCTTCGCGTTGCCCGACCGCACGTAACTTCTTCAGCAGCCCCGAGGCCTCTAGCGGCAATGGCTCCGGCAGAGGCTCAGGCCAGTCCTGCTCAGGTGTGGCGGCAGCGATGCGGATAAGTTCGAGCAGGGTTTCGCCATCCTGACGCACGGTGCGCGGATGCATGTCGTCGATGCGCGCCAGACCCACCAGATCGGTTGGCTGGGTGCGCGCCAGCGGCCACAGGCTGTGCTCGCGCAGTACGCGATTGCGTGGCTGATTTCGCGCCCGCGCCTGGCGCTCGCGCCAAGCGGCCAAAACACGCAGCACGGCGAGCTGTTTTGGCTTGAGCCGCCAGGCCTGTTTGACCTCGCGATAGGCTTCGTCAGGATCCGTTTCGCGCTGAAGATTTGCCACGAGTTCGGCGCCGTCTTCCAGCACCCAGGCACGCTTTTCGTCTGACAGCTTCGGCAGCAAAGCCTCATACAGCTCGGCCAGATGCTGAGCATCCTCGGCCGCATAGCGCACCTGCATCTCACTCAGTGGCCGCTGAAGCCAATCGGAACGCGTCTCGCCTTTGGGCAATTCGATGTTCAGTACGCTCTGTACCAAGCGTGAGTAGCCCATGGAAAAACCAATGTTCAAATAGCCGGCGGCAAGTTGCGTATCGAACAACGGCATCGGCAGGCTACCCGTCAGGCGCCAGAGCACTTCCAGGTCCTCGCTGCAGGCGTGCAGGACCTTTACAACGGCCTGGTCCTCCAGCAGGCCGGCCAAGGCGGTCCAATCAGTAATCAGCAATGGATCTATCAGATAGGCGCAACGTCCATCACCAACCTGCAACAGGGCGGCGATCGGATAAAAAGTGTCGACCCGCATGAACTCGGTATCCACCGCTACATAAGGCAGCTGGCGCCACTCGGCACAAAGGCGGGCCAGATGCGCATCATCCAGCACCCATTGAGTTTCGATGGCCACTAGGCCCTCCTTGTTGTTCGGTATTACGACCGGCGTACGGGCGAAGAGGCGCGCAGTATATATCGTGACCCGCTATTCGCAGCGCATTCATCGGTAGTGTCGCCCCCGCGTGATAACGTTTGGCCCAACAATCCGAACGGAGCCGCTCCATGCCGCTTGCTCAACTGATCGACACCGACCAACTGGCCGCACGACTCTCAGAGCCGAATCTGCGGATTCTCGATTGCCGGTTCGCCCTGGAAGATCCGGAGTACGGCAGGCGCAGCTACGAGCAGGCCCATATTCCCGGCGCGATGTATCTCGACCTCGAAAACGACCTGTCAGACCCGGTGATACCCGGCCAGACCGGCCGCCATCCACTGCCGCAGCCGGAACGATTAATCGAGCGTCTTCGCGCCGCAGGGCTGAGCGACGACAGCGAAGTAGTGCTTTACGACGACGGCCCCGGCGCGTTTGCTGCAAGGGCGTGGTGGTTGCTGGCATGGTTGGGCAAGCGCAGCGGCGTGTACCTGCTGGACGGCGGATTCAGTGCCTGGTGCGGGACCGGTGGTGCGGTGACCCCGAGACAGACCAGCGTTCAGCCGGGCGATATTGGGGGCACTCCAGATGACGGCCTACTGATTAATGCGCAACAACTGCTCGCGCACCTGGAGCAACCTGATCTGACCTTGCTTGACGCTCGTGCCCTGCCCCGCTTTCTCGGCGAGCACGAGCCCATCGATCCGGTAGCCGGACATATTCCAGGCGCTCGCTGCGTGCCGTTCACCGAAAACCTCGACGCCACCGGGCGCTTTCTACCGCCCGACCAGTTGCGCTCACGGTTCGACCAACAGCTGGCGGGCCGATCGGCCGATACCCTGGTGGCCTACTGTGGGTCCGGCGTAACGGCCTGCCATAACCTGTTTGCGCTGTGTCTCGCTGGGTACCCGCTGGCCAAGCTTTATCCAGGCTCCTGGAGCGAATGGATCACCAACCCAAGGCGACCTGTCGCTTGAAACGCGCCCTAAAAAAATGACCGAACGGTCAGTGATTGGCTATAGGGTTTTTCCGGCTATTCGACCATTTATCGCCGCCGATCGTAGTTCTTTACGAAAAATTGCACTCTTTCGTTTGCGACGGATCAGAGAAGCTTGATAGGGTCCGAGCCGCTTTTTTCCCTGGAGTACAACAATGAGAACAACTTGGTTGAAGACCGCCATTGCAGTGGCCGTAGGCGCCCTTTCCACTCAGGCGATGGCGGCCGGCTTCGCGCTCAATGAGCAAAGCATCAGCGGCATGGGCACCTCCTTCGCAGGCCGCTCCTCTTCTGCCGATGACGCCACCACCCTGTTCGGCAACCCAGCCGGCATGTCGCGCCTCAAGCGTGAAGAAGTTAGCCTCGGAATGGCGGCGATTCATGCCAAGACGGATATCAATGACACCAGCAGCTTCCCAGCAAGCGGTAGCAATGATGGCGACATGGTTCCGTTTACCGCTGTACCAATGGGTTACTACGTCAAGCCGATCGACGACAAGTGGGCTGTCGGAGTAGGCCTGTATGTCCCTTTCGGGCTCGTTACCGACTATGAAAACGGCTTCCAGGGTCGCTACTTCGGTGATTACAGTGAAGTTCGCGTGATCACCGTGCAGCCAACCGTCAGTTATCGCTTCAACGAGAAACTGTCGATCGGCTTTGGACCGACAATCAACCGCATCGACGGCCAGCTGGAAAGCGCTTCGCTAAGCCGTTTCACTCCTGGAACCAATGATGGGCGGGTCAAGGTCAAAGGCGACGACACTGCGCTAGGCTTCAACGCCGGCTTGCTTTATGAGTTTTCGCCACAGACCCGCGCAGGCATCACTTATCACTCCAAAGTGAAGTACAAGCTCGAAGGCGAGACCAAACTTTCGGGCGCAGGCTTCGACCAGTTTGCAGCCATCGGCTTACAGGCTTCCGGGGAATACGACGCGTCGCTGGGTCTCGACACGCCGGAATCGGTAGACATGTCGATCACTCACGATCTCGATGACCAGTGGACCCTGTATGCCGGCGCCATGTGGACTCGCTGGAGCCGCTTCGAAGCCATCGTGATTGAAAACCAAGGAATTCCTGGCCCGCTGCAGCCAAGCCTTGCCCCAATCGTCGAAGAACAGGACTGGCATGACACATGGTCCTATGCGCTAGGCGCTGCGTACAAGGTGAACAAGGAATGGACGCTGCGTACGGGTCTGGCCCTCGACCAGAGCCCTACCAACAACACGCATCGTTCGCCTCGCATCCCGACTGGTGACCGCACTGCGGTAAGCCTGGGCCTGGCCTGGAACCCGACCGACGACGTCACCGTTGACCTGGCGTACTCCTACCTGTGGGAAGAAGACGCCAAGGTGCAGCGCGCCAGCCCGACTCGCGGCACTTACAACGCCACGTACGAAAACAGCGCCCATGGCTTCGGCGCTGCGATGAGCTACCGCTTCTGATGCAGCTGCCCCGGCCGTTCGGCCGGGGCTTCTCTCCCTCGCTACCTGCGCAACGCCTTTTCCACCGCCTCGATCAGTTTGGGATCGTCCGGCTCGACCTTGCTGGAAAAATAGTCCACTACGCGTCCGTTTCGATCGACTACGTATTTGTAGAAATTCCAGCGTGGCGCCGCTCCGGCCTGCTCGGCCAATTCCCTAAACAACGGTATCGCATCGCTGCCCCGCACCGGTTGGGTCTGCGCCATCGGGAATGTCACGCCGTAATTGACGTAACAGACCTCAGCGGTTTCAGCCGCGTCATCGGACTCCTGGAAGAAATCATCCGACGGCACGCCGAGCACGACCAGACCCTCTTGCCGGTATCGCTGATAGAGTGCCTCAAGCCCTTTGAACTGCGGCGCGAAGCCACAAAAGCTGGCGGTATTGACCACCACTAACGCCTTCCCTTGAAACTGCTGGCAGAGGTCGATGGTTTCCTTGGAGCGCAGTTCCGGCAGTTCATGCTGCAACAACACCGGGCATTCATTCGCCGCAGCGGGGCCGGCGAGCAGAGTCAAGGCAAGTGAGGCGGCAAACAGATGGGTTCTCATGGAACATCTCCAGGCAGGACCGCAACCACGCTACTCCCGCCATGGCGAGCCGGCAACGTCTGATCTCGCCCGTCGGCAAACCCACGGCACAAGCACGATATCGTTATATACAAATCTATATAGCGGCAGCAGAATAGCCGCAGTCGACCAGGAGCCAACCATGAGCAACCCCGAATCTCTTGCTCCATTGCGCATCGACGGGCAACTCTGGTTCAACCGCGGCGAGAAAGGCTATCTCGGTGGCAAGCGCATTGAACTGCTGGAGCAGATCGAGGCGACCGGCTCCATCAGCCGTGCGGCCAAGGTGATCAACCTCAGCTACAAGGCCGCCTGGGATGCGGTGGATGCCATGAACAACCTGTCGGAACGCCCGTTGGTGACTCGCGCCGTGGGCGGCGCCAAAGGCGGCGGCACCCAGCTAACCGACTTCGGCCGCGAAATGCTGCATGTCTGGCAACGTATGCAGCACGAGTACGAACGCTTTCTCGCGCAGGTAGCGCAGGGCATCGAAGGCTTCGAAGACATCGACAAACTTCTCCGAGCGATCGCCATGAAAACCAGCGCACGCAACCAGTTCCGCGGTCGCATCACTCACGTCGAAAAAGGCGCGGTGAATGGCAGTTTGAGCCTCGATATCGGTGAAGGCCAGACGATCACCGCAACCTTGACCAATGACAGCATCGATGAACTCCAGCTGACGCCGGGCAAGACCGCAATGGCGCTGATCAAAGCCAGCTTCGTACTGCTGTCACCAGACCCCAACGTGAAAATCAGCGCCCGCAATCGCCTTAACGGAACCATCAGCGACCTGACACCCGGCGCGGTGAGCTGCGAAGTCAAGCTGCTACTGCCTGGCAGCCGGACGTTGGGTGCGATCATCACCAACGAAAGTGCCGAGGAGCTCGGATTGGCTGTCGGACAGCCCTGCACCGCGCTGATCAAGGCATCGCACGTCATCATTGCTGTGGATTAAGGAAAATGAACAGCACTCGCGGAATCCTCGTTGCGTGGATGGCTGCATGGCTACCCATGGGCAGCCATGCGGCTGAGGTGCAGGTTGCGGTGGCCTCGAATTTCACCGCGCCGATGCAGGTCATCGCCAATCGCTTCGAACAAGACACGGGCCACAAGGCGCTGCTGGCCTTTGGCTCGACTGGAAAGCTCTATGCGCAGATTCGCAATGGTGCGCCTTTCGAGGTTCTGTTGGCCGCCGATGAAGTGGTCCCGGCTAAGCTGGAAGACGAAGGGCTGGGCGTGGTCGGGAGTCGTTTCACCTATGCCACCGGCAGCTTAGCGCTCTGGTCGGGCAAAGAGGGCTACGTCGATGACCAGGCCAAAGCACTGACGCAGCGGCCGTTTCGCCACCTCGCCATCGCCAACCCGAAAACCGCCCCCTACGGCGCCGCTGCCATGGCGACGCTGACACAGCTCGGCCTGGCCGATTCGGTACGAGAGAAGCTGGTACAGGGCGAAAACATCGCCCAGACCTATCAGTTCGTCGCCAGCGGTAATGCAGAGCTCGGCTTCGTCGCCCTTTCCCAGTTACTCGAAGACGGCGAGATTGGCCAAGGATCGGCCTGGGTCGTCCCTGCTGCTTATCATCCACCGATTCGCCAGGACGCGCTGCTACTGACCAAAGGTCGCGACAACCCGGCGGCGCAAGCCCTCCTCGACTACCTCCAAAGCGCAAAGGTGACCGAGGTGATCCAGGCGTACGGCTATTACTCGGAGTGACGCGCGATGCCAACCTTGGATGATGCCAGCCTCTCGGCAATCTGGCTGACGCTCAAACTCGCCAGTATCACCACCGTACTGCTGCTGGTGATCGGGACGCCAATCGCCTGGTGGCTGGCACGCACCGGTTCACGGCTGAAAGGTCCAATCGGTGCCGTGGTGGCGCTGCCCCTGGTACTGCCACCGAGCGTGCTGGGCTTCTACCTGCTGGTGGCCATGGGGCCCAACGGCCCGGTCGGGCAGCTGACGCAGTTTCTCGGTCTCGGCACGCTGCCCTTTACCTTCGCAGGCCTGGTGGTGGGGTCACTGTTCTATTCCATGCCCTTTGTCGTGCAGCCACTGCAGAACGCCTTCGAGGCCATTGGCGATCGGCCGCTGGAAGCTGCAGCAACCTTGCGCGCCGCCCCGCTGGACTGCTTCTTCAGCGTCGTATTGCCACTCGCCAAACCCGGTTTCATTACGGCCAGCATTCTCGGCTTCGCCCATACCGTGGGCGAGTTCGGCGTGGTGCTGATGATCGGCGGGAACATTCCAGAGAGGACCCGGGTGGTATCCGTGCAGATTTACGACCATGTGGAGGCGATGGAATACACCCAGGCGCACTGGCTCGCCGGCGGGATGCTGCTGTTCTCGTTTCTGGTACTGCTCATGCTCTATAGCAGCCGCTTCAGACAGGGGTGGCGTGGATGACAACCAGCCAGACAGGCATCCTCGCCAGATTGCAGCTGAGGCATCCAGGCTTCACCCTGGATGTCGACCTGCAGCTGCCGGGGCGCGGCGTCACCGCGCTGTTCGGCCACTCGGGCTCCGGCAAGACCAGTTGCCTGCGCTGCATCGCCGGGTTGGAACGTGCCGGCACCGGCTTGCTCGAAGTGAATGGTGAATGCTGGCAGGATTCGGCCAGCCGATCATTCGTACCGCCTCACCGGCGTGCCCTCGGCTACGTCTTTCAGGATGCCAACCTCTTCGCGCACCTGACCGTCAGACACAACCTCGAGTTCGGCATGAAACGCGTCGCTGCCCACCTGCGGCGCGTCGTCTGGAGCCAGGCCGTGGAGCTGCTCGGCATTGGTCATCTGCTGGAGCGCATGCCGGAGCACCTGTCCGGCGGCGAACGCCAGCGCGTTGCCATCGCCCGAGCGTTACTGACCAGCCCGCGATTGTTGCTAATGGATGAGCCACTGGCCGCCCTGGATCTCAAGCGCAAACAGGAGGTCCTGCCTTACCTTGAGCGGCTGCATGACGAACTGGAAATCCCAGTCATCTACGTCAGCCATTCGCCGGATGAGGTGGCTCGACTCGCCGATCACGTGGTGCTGCTGGAAGAAGGCCGTGTGATCGCCCAGGGCGGGTTGCACGAAACCCTCGCCCGCCTCGATTTGCCGATCGCATTCAGCGAAGACGCGGGCGTGGTCATCGAATCGCGGGTCGCCGAACATGACCCAACCTATCACCTGACGCGGCTGGTATTTCCCGGCGGCGACGTGCTGGTGGCGCAGCGCGACGAAGCGATCGGCCACCGGCTGCGCTTTCGCGTCCATGCACGGGACGTCAGCCTGGCCCTTGAGCGCGCGGAGGGCACCAGTATCAGTAATCTGCTGCCGGCTCGCGTCGAGCAGATAGTCGCTGCCGATACGCCCGCGCACGTTCTGGTCAGGCTCGACGCTCAGGGCACGCCGCTACTGGCGCGCATCACTCGGCGCTCAGCCGATCAGCTCGGCGTCATCGAAGGGAAAGCGCTTTGGGCCCAGATCAAGTCGGTGGCGCTGCTGGGCTGAATCGCTCATAGCTGCACGGCCAGCGCAACCAGCACGCTGCACTCGACCAGTTCCAGCAACGCCCCGGCGGTGTCGCCGGTGGTGCCGCCAATACGCCGGCACATCGCCCTTCGTGCCAGCCAGCCGACACCACCAGCAACGGGCAGCGCCAGCCAGCCGGTGCCCACCAATACAAGACACAGCACAACGGCTGCGATCAGCGCCCCTTTGACCTGGCCTCGCGGAAGGTGCTCGGCAAGCCCCTGTCCCAGACCACCCTGACGGACATAGGGCGTACCGAGAAACAACCCCAGCACCGCGCTACGCCCTAGTACCGGTGCGAGCAGCAACGCCAGATCGTGCCCCTCCGCAAGCAGCACCCAGAGCGCAACGAACTTCAGCAGCAGCAACAGCACCAGTACCACCACGGCAGCCGGTCCGCTGCGCGGATCTTTCATGATCGCCAACGTGCGCTCGCGATCACCAAAGCCTCCCAGCCAAGCATCGGCACTGTCCGCCAGCCCATCGAGGTGTAGAGCGCCAGTCAGCGCAACCCATGCCGTCAACAACAGTGCAGCTTTCAATGGCGCAGCCGAACTACCCAGCGCCATGTCGAGCAGCCAGAGCAGGCTGCCGATCAGCAGCCCGACAAGCGGGTAATAGAGAAGCGACTTGCCGACCTGCTGCGGTTCGGGCTTGCCATCCAGGCGCACCGGCAGGCAGGTGAGAAACTGCAATGCGATCAGAAAAGGCTGCATCGCTCCTCCAGCCAGAGTGTCGCATCGGCGAAGCCGGTTCTCAGCCCGAACAGTTCGCCATGACCGACTTCGACTTCCAACAGACCTTCGCGGGGCAGGTCACGGGCCTGGGCCAGCAGCAAACGCATCACGCCTGCGTGGGTGATGAGCAGCACGTGTTCGCCCGCACAACGATCGGTCATCCGCTCGATTGCGGTCAGTACGCGGCTCTTGAAGGTAACCAAAGGCTCCCCACCGGGCGGCGTAAACCCGTAAGGGTCGCGCCAGAAGCGGCCCAGCTCATCACTTTGGTCGATCATCAGCTCGGCGGCGGTATGACCCTCCCAATCGCCGAAGTCCAACTCCCGCAGATCAGGCGCCAGCTCGAGCGGAAGCTGTAGTTGTTCGGCCAGCTCGGCGGCGAAACTGGCGCAGCGGCGCAAGGGCGAGCTGACGATTCGTTGCCAGGACCCTTCGCCCGCCACAGCCGCACGCAGCTGTTCCCACCCAGTAGCACTGAGCTCGTCATCCAGCCGACCGCGAAAGCCGCCGCCGGATACCGTCTCGCCATGGCGCAGCATATCCAGGTAAAGGCTCATTGATGCTTCGCCGCGACAGCCGCTTCGGCGAATGTGGCCATGCCATCGTGCAGCGCACAGGCCAGCCGTAGCAGCGGAACCGCCAGCGCCGCACCGCTGCCTTCACCCAAGCGCAGGCCAAGGTCCAGCAAGGGTTGCGCATCCAGTTCTGCCAGCACGGCGGCGTGTCCCGGTTCCGCCGAACGATGGGCGAACAGCAGCCATTCCCGGCAGGCCGGATTCAGGCGCATCGCGCAAAGCGCCGCCACACTGCAGATGAAGCCATCGACCAGCGCCACGATGCCTTGTTGCGCACACGCAATATAAGCGCCCGTCAGCGCGGCGAGTTCGAAACCGCCGAGCCGCTGCATCCAGTCGAACGTGTCGTGTGCGCCTGCATGGAACGCCAGCGCCCGTTCGATCACGGCACATTTATGGGCCACACCCGCGGCGTCCAAACCGGTCCCCGGACCCGCCAGGCTCTGCGGTTGGCAACCCAGCAAGGCACAGGCCAGCGCCGCCGCCGTCGTGGTATTCCCGATGCCCATCTCACCACCGATAAACAGGTCGGTTTGCTGCTGCCGCGCCCGCAGCACGCTGTCACGTCCGCCCGCCATGGCGCGCTGACAGGTCTCGACACTCATCGCGGCAGCCTGGGTGAAATTGCACGTGCCGGGGCCCAGCGCCAAGTGGCGCACGTTTGGCAGCGACTGAAATGGAGTTGCTGTCCCCAGGTCGATCACCTCCAACTTCGCCCCGAGCTGGCCGGCCAGCACACTGATCGCCGCACCACCATTGACGAAATTGCCGAGCATCTGGCCGGTAACAGACTGCGGAAATGCCGAAACGCCCTCCTCCGCCACACCATGGTCGCCAGCAAAGACAGCGATCCAGATGTGCTCAAGCGATGGGCGATGGCAACCCTGCAGTGCCGCCAGCTGCGGGACGAGGGATTCGACTCGCCCCAACGCCCCGGGTGGTTTGGTCAGTTGGGCGTCGCGCTGACGTGCCGCTTCGCGGGCCGATTCGTCCGGCGCCCGACATGCCTCTTGCCACCAATGCCCGCTCAAATGGGTTCTCCTTTGAGAATCATCGGCAGACCCGCCACGGTAAACACCACGCGTTCACATCGTTCGGCCAAGGCCTGGTGAAGCCAACCGGCCTCATCGACATAGCGCCGACTCAGCTCGCCCAGCGGCACCACGCCCAGACCGGTTTCGTTACTAACCAGCAACACGCACCCCGGCAGTTCGGCCAGACAGTCGAGCAAGGCCTCGCGCTCCGCTGCAAGCCGGGCCGGGTCGTCCAGCATCAACAGATTGGTAAGCCACAGGGTCAGGCAGTCGACCAGCAGGCAGCGATCTACCCCCGCCTGTTCGCCCAGCACGCGCGCCAGCGCCAGCGGCTCTTCCACCAGCGCCCAATCGCTCGGCCGCCGCGCACGGTGCTGCACGATGCGCTCGCTCATCTCGCCATCCAGCGCCTGGCTCGTGGCTATATAGGTGACAGCCAGACCACTGTCACTGGCGAGACGCTCGGCCAGCCGACTCTTGCCGGAACGGGCTCCCCCGAGAATAAGTTCGATCACGTGCCGGCCTCCGTGGACAACCCGCAGAGCGTGAGCAGGCGCGTGGTGTCCAGATGGGTTTCGACGAGATCGGCGAGACGCTCGATATCGCGTTCGCGCATTGCCTGGTAATCGATTCGCTGCGGTGCCTCCAGCCCCGCCCAGCGCAGTAGCGCCTGACAGGCGTCGGGCGCTTCGAACAGGCCGTGCAGATAGGTACCGAGCACCTGAGCATCCTCGCTTATCGCGCCATCGCATCGGCCGTCGTCGAGTCGCACAGCCGCACGCTCCAGTGCCGGACCGCTGCTGACACCAGCGTGGATCTCGTAGCCGCTGACCCCAGCATCGCCGAAGGCCAGGCGTCCACGTACATTGCGCAGCTGCTTGCTGGCCGCCAGCTCCGTGGAAAGACTCAGCAACCCGAGCCCATCACTCTGGCCAGCCGGGCCTTCCAGACCAAGCGGGTCGGCGATACGCTCGCCGAGCATCTGCAGTCCGCCACAAATGCCTAGCACCTTGCCGCCGTAGCGCAGATGCCGCTGGATTGCCCGATCCCAGCCGTTCTCGCGCAGCCAAGCGAGATCAGCCCGTACGCTTTTCGAGCCCGGCAGAATGATCAGGTCAGCAGCCGGCACCGCCTGCCCGGGGCCGATGAAACGCAGGTCGACCTGCGGATGCAAACGCAGCGGATCGAAATCCGTATGGTTGCTGATACGCGGCAGCACCGGCACCACCACCCTCAACGTCTGGCCATCCTTGGCTGACTGGCGCACATCGATCGCGTCCTCAGCCTCGAGGTGGAAATCCATCAAGTACGGCAGGACGCCGAGCACCGGTTTTCCGGTGCGCTGCTCGAGCCAGTCAAGACCCGGCTGCAAGAGCGCTATGTCGCCACGGAAGCGGTTGATTACGAAGCCCTGCACCCGCGCCTGTTCGCTCAGACTAAGCAATTCCAGGGTGCCGACCAGGTGGGCAAAAACACCTCCCTTGTCGATATCGGCGATCAGGATGACCGGGCAGTCCACCGCCTCGGCAAAGCCCATATTGGCGATATCGTTAGCGCGCAGGTTTATCTCGGCGGGCGAGCCAGCGCCTTCGACCATGACCACGATATAGGCCGCACTCAGACGGCGGTGGGAGTCGAGCACCGCCGTCATCGCCACGCGCTTGTAGTCGTGGTAGGCCGCCGCATCCATGTTGGTGACGGCTCGTCCGTGGATGATTACCTGCGCACCGACGTCGCTGTTGGGCTTGAGCAGGATCGGATTCATATCGGTGTGCGTGGGCAGTCCTGCGGCCTGCGCCTGCACTGCCTGCGCCCGGCCGATCTCGCCGCCATCGGCCGTCACCGCGCTGTTGAGCGCCATGTTCTGCGGTTTGAACGGGGCCACGGTGACACCCCGCCGGCGAAGCCAACGGCACAGCGCCGTTACCAACGTGCTTTTGCCCGCATCGGATGTCGTGCCCTGAACCATCAAGGTGCCCATGTTCGGATCTCCTGGAATTTGGCGAACGCGCTGGAGAGCCGGGTCCAACCCTGCTCGTCGGGCGGCAGGCCGAAGCGCAGGCTCGAAGGAGATCGATATCGGCGCACCAGAATGCCCCGCTCGGCAAGGAACCCGTACAGCCGATTCGATTGCTCGGTAATCACCCATTGAAACAACCCGCAGCCGCCAGCTGGCGGCAGGTCATGGCTTGTTAGCAACCGTGCCAAACGCTCGGCATCGGCCAGCAGGCGCTCGCGTTGCTCGCACTGCGCCTGGCGGTTCGCCAACAAGACGCTGCCTATGAACCGGGAAGGACCGGCTACCGACCAAGGGCCAAGGGCATCATCGAGCTGGCCTAGCAACACGGCGTCAGCCAGTACGAAACCAAGGCGCGCGCCCGCCATGGCGAAAAACTTGCCGAATGAACGCAGCACGATCAGCCCTGGCAGATGGCTGTGCGTCGCCAGGCTTTGCGCCGGGGTTGGGTCCATAAACGCTTCGTCGACGATCAACCAGCCGCCACGCACCGCCAGCCGTGCGTGCCAGTCGAGCAACAGCGCGGGATTCAATAGGCGTCCGGTCGGGTTGTTCGGATTGACCACCACCAATACGTCAAGCTGATCGAGGACACGCGGCACCTCACCTTCACTGATCTCGACCAGACGATGCCCCTCGCGGCGCCAAGCCTCGGCGTGCTCGCCATAGCAAGGCGAAACGACCCCGACCCGCAGCTGCTGCCGCAGACGCGGCAGGATCTGAATCGCCGCCTGCGAGCCGGCAACCGGCAGTAGCGACTCGGCGTGGTAGTAATCGCGTGCGGCGGTTTCCAGCCCATCTTCGGCTTCGGGCAAGCGTGTCCAGACGTCGGCCCGAATGGCGGGCACCTCGAAACCATAAGGCGCTATCCCCGTGGAGAGGTCGAGCCAATCCGATAGCGGGATGCCGAACGCCTGTGCCGCCGCGCGCAAGCGGCCCCCGTGCTCAAGCATGCAGCCAGCCTCCCAGCAGCAGGACCAACAACCAGACGCCAACGCCAGCCCAGACCATATCCAGCGCGCGCTCGATATCGCGCGCATCAGGTGCTTCGCCTACACCCAACGTTGGGCGCTGGTGCAACTCACCGTGATAAACCGCCGGCCCGCCCAGCGAGACGCCCAACGCACCGGCACCCGCTGCCATCACTGGACCTGCGTTGGGGCTGTCCCACGATGGCGCCTGCTGTCGCCAACAGCGCCAGGCTTCTCGCGTCTGCCCCAGCACGGCATAAGTCAAAGCAACCAGCCGGGCCGGTAGGAAATTGAGCGCATCATCGATACGTGCCGCGGCCCAACCGAAACGTTCGAAGCGCTGGTTGCGATAACCCCACATGGCGTCCAGGGTGTTGCTCAAGCGGTACAGCACGACGCCCGGTGCACCGGCCACAGCGAACCAGAACAGTGCTGCGAATACCGCATCGCTACCGTTCTCCAGCGCTGACTCCGTCGCCGCGCGTGCCACGCCCTGCTCGTCCAGCCCATTCGCGTCACGGCTGACGATAAATCCGACGCGCCGCCGCGCCTCGGCCAGGTTGCCATTGCGTAAGGCGCTTGCAACCGGCAGCAGGTGCTCACCCAGGCTCCGCAGACCAAGCGCAACGTACAGCAGGACGACTTCAACCAGCCAGCCGATCCCTGGCAACAGGCTCAACAACCAGGCGGCAACGGTTAGCGGTAACACCGCCAGGCACCAGGCGCTAACGCCATGACTGCGCCAGCCACGGCCGTCGGGTCCGTTGAACTGCCGCTCGAGGTGCTCCGCGATTCGGCCGAAGACCACCAATGGATGACCGCGCCGAGGCTCGCCCAGCAACGCGTCCAATCCGATCCCGGCGAGGCAGCTCAGCGCTAGGCTCAAGATAATTGCTCCCACCGGTCTTCAAACAGCAGCTCTTCAAGCGGACGCGGCTGGATCCAGCCCTGCAGGGCCAGCATGGGTGCGGGGTAGAACTCCTCTACCGGCCCGAGGCAGATCACGGCCACCGGCTCGGCACCGGCCGGCATTTGCAATAGCTCGGCCAATGCCTGCGGATCGAACAAGGAGACCCAGCCCATCCCCAGACCCTCCGCCCGCGCTGCGAGCCAGAGGTTCTGGATGGCGCAGGCTGCCGATGCCAGGTCCATCTGCGGCATGGTGCGTCGGCCAAAAATATGGGCGTCACGATCTTCCATCAATGCGACGACCAACAACTCGGCGCAGTCTCTGATGCCCTCGACCTTCAGCTTCATGAACTCACGGCCGCTTTCTCCCAACGCTTCGGCCGTGAGAACCCGCTCTCGCTCGACCAACTCAGCGATGGCCAGACGCAACTCCGCGCGACGAATACGGATGAATCGCCAGGGCTGCATCAATCCAACGCTTGGGCCCTGATGCGCCGCTTCGAGCAACCGCGCCAGAACCTCGGGCGCCACCTTGCCGCCGTTGAAGTGGCGCATGTCACGACGTTCGGCGATGGCTCGGTAAACACCGGCGCGCTGTTCCTCGGTAAACGCATGCTCACTCATGGCTTTAACAGTGCAGCAGCAGCCACAGGGTTGGACGGCAAGTAAAAGTGGATATAGGACGCGGTTAGCCGTCCTTGCCGGTATACCGCCTCGGCCGTGCGCTTATAGTTCGGGCATTCGCCGCGCGCGATCGGTTGCAGGGTCGAATCAAGGGACGAATGGTGAAAGGTGTGGCCGCGTAAAGATCCTTCCTGCAGTTCGACTTCCTGCAGCGCCAGCGCGGTGAGGCGCTTCTGCATCTGCGCTTCACCGGAAAGCAGACCGAGCATGTCGCCACGGGCGCCGGCCTGGTCAGTCAGCCCGTCGAACAGATAAAGCATGCCGCCACACTCCGCCAGTATCGGCTTGCCCGCTGCGTGATGCGCCCGAATAGCCTCGCCCATGGCGTAGTTGCCAGCGAGTGCGTGTAGATGCAGCTCCGGGTAACCGCCTGGCAGGTATAGGCTATCCACTATCG
The DNA here is from genome assembly GCF_013620795.1 of Pseudomonas sp. Q2-TVG4-2. Lineage (GTDB taxonomy): Bacteria > Pseudomonadota > Gammaproteobacteria > Pseudomonadales > Pseudomonadaceae > Stutzerimonas. The sequence goes on from NZ_LGLW01000001.1 coordinate 202,214, forward strand.
GCAGCTGAGCGGAGCTCAGCGGAGAGAAAAACCGCAGTTCGGCGCCAAGCGCCCGTAACAGATCGAGGTTGGCCTGGTAGACGAAGGCGAACGCTGCATCGCGCGCCACACCGATTCGCACGCCTTCCAACAACGGCAGCACCGCGCCGGGCTCTGGCGGCGCAAAGCAGACCGGTTCAGGCAGTTTGCAATCAGCACTCGCTTCCAGCGCATCGGCGGCAGCGTCGAGGCGGGCATCCAGATCCGGCAGTTCCTGCGCCTGCACCAAACCAAGGTGACGACTCGGCATGATGACTGCTTCGCTGCGCGGTAGCGCGCCAAACCAGTCGATATGATCCGGCAGACAATCGCGAAGAATTTCGCCATGGCGACTGCTGCCCACCCGGTTGGCGAGCACGCCGGCGAAAGGTAGATCGGGTTGATAACTGGCTAAACCATGCGCCAACGCACCGAATGTCTGCGCCATGGCCGAGGCATCCACCACCGCCAGGACCGGGATGCCAAAATGCCGCGCCAGATCAGCGGCTGATGGTGTGCCGTCGAACAGCCCCATGACCCCTTCGATTAGTATCAGGTCGGCCTCGCCCGCTGCCTCCCACAGCAAACGCCGGCCGTCCACCTCGCCGACCATCCACAAATCAAGCTGGTATACGGGATTGCCGCTCGCGTGGGTCAACACCATTGGATCGAGGAAATCCGGGCCGCACTTGAATACTCGCACGCACTTGCCTTGTCGGGCGTGCAAACGAGCAAGCCCGGCAGTGACAGTCGTTTTGCCCTGCCCCGATGCTGGCGCCGCGATCAGCAACGCTGGGCACCTTCTGGTAGTCATCGCGACCTCTCGTCGGCACTGTAGGGTGAATGACGCTTCACCGATCCACCCTTGCCTGTGCTGAGCGATCGTACCGCAACCCAACCTGCATAATTCTCGGCGCGCGCCTTGAGCGCCGGCATCAGAACTCCACCCCTTTCTGCGCCTTCACCCCGGCCTTGAACGCATGCTTGACGAGGTTCATCTCGGTGACCGTGTCGGCCGCCTCGATCAGCTTCGGCGGCGCGCCTCGTCCGGTGACCACTACGTGTTGCAGCATTGGTCGGGACTCGATATCGGCGAGCACAGGGTCAAGGTCGAGGTAGCCGTATTTCAGCGCGATGTTCAGCTCATCGAGCACCACCAACCCAATACTTGGGTCAGCCAGCAACTCGGCGGCCACTGCCCAGGCTTCATGCGCCTTGGCGATATCACGCTGACGGTCCTGGGTTTCCCAGGTGAAGCCTTCACCCATCACGTGGTAGCTGACCTCGTCAGGGAAGCGCCGGAAAAAGGTCTCCTCACCGGTGCTGGCCGCGCCCTTGATGAACTGCACCACACCGACTTTGATGCCATGGCCGAGCGCTCGAGCGACCATGCCGAAGGCGGAGCTGCTTTTGCCCTTGCCGTTGCCGGTATGGACCAGCAGCAGACCGTACTCTTCCTGAGCTTCAGCAATTTTCTGATCGACCAGCGCCTTCTTGCGCTGCATGCGCGCCTTGTGGCGTTCGTCGCGTTCGCTGGACTCGGTCATGCGTGGGCCCCGTCATGCTGAGTGGCCCAGACACGTAGGCCAATGAACAACGCCGCCGCGGTTCCGACATAGAGCGCCAGCGTCCCCAGGTAACGCGGATAGTAAGTACCGATGCGTTCGGCCAGTTGCGCCAGGCTCGGATCGGGATAGCGTCCAGAGAAGAATAGGAAGCCGCCGCCCGAAAACAGATAGCAGACGAAAGCGCTCAGCATCACGCACCCCGCCAGTATGGCCAGGCTGGTCAGTTGGTCGCGGTGCAGTCGCGCATAGATGCGACCACCGAACCATAACGAGCCGTACGCCGGTACCAACATCCAGTAGGCGGGCGACATGCAATAGCTGCTCACGCCGCTCCATTCGATAGCGGCGAAATCCAGCAGCGAAGCCTCGACAAACAACGCGGGGAACACCCAGCGTGGTGCGAGCAGCACACCGGCGAGGAAAAATACCGCCCAGGAAGCACTCGGCAGATTCACCGAAGCGAAGTGTTGGCCGCGAGTCATCGCCATCAGCGCCACCAGCGCAATGCCGACAGCCAGCTGGGCCCGTGGGGACAGTTTGATCATGTGCGTTCTCCTTGGAGGTGCGGTGCGCCGTAGCGCGGTTAAAGCGCCTGGTAGCGGACCGTGAAATGAACCGCCCTACCCGGCTGCTCGTAGGTCTGCGCGGTTTCGTATTCGCGATCGAACAGGTTGCTCAGCCTGGCTTGCAGCCGCCAGGACTCGTCGATGCGGTACTCGCCTCGCAGATCCATCAGCGCATACCCTGGCAGCCGCTCGGCATCGGCGTTGCTGGCACGGTCATAACGCTGGCTGGCGGTATAGAAGGTGGTGCCGACCGCGAAGCGACCGATGGTGCGGTCCAGATCGATATTGAGGGCACGTTTGGCGCGGCGTGGCAGCAGATGTCCGTGATTGGCCTTGCTGCGATCCTGGGGATCGAGAATCGTCAGAGTGGTTGCGACGTCCCACCCGAGCAGGCGGGTGGCAGCGCTGCCTTCGATCCCGCGAATCCGGGCGACATCGACATTCTGCGGTTGCATGGGGTTGCTGCCGGTCCAGATGATCAGATCGTCGATCTGGGTTTCGAACGCGTTCAGGCTCCACTCGCCCCACCGCTGTTCGCCCTTCAGGCCCAGCTCATAGCTTTGCGACTCTTCGGGCTTCAGGTCCGGGTTGCCAGCAGTGAAGCCGGTGTCCGGTGCGTACAGGTCGTTGAACGTCGGTGCCTTGAACGCGGTGCCATAGGAAGCGCTGAGCACCAGATTGTCACGCAGGTCATAACTCCAGCCGAGGTTGCCGGTGTCATGGTTGCCGAACTGCTCGTTGTCGTCACGGCGCACGCCCGCCAACACGCCATGCCGGCCGAAGCGGGCCTGGTACTGGAGGTAGGCACCCTTGTTGTCGCGTGAATCGATCGCGTAATCGTCGCTGACGTCGATGCGGTCCTGCTGGTAATCGAAACCAAGCGTGAGCAACTGCTCGTCGGCGAGGCTGAAATCGTTCTGCCACCCGAAGGTGTCTCGTTGGGTGTCGAAACGCGAATAGAAAGCGCCGTCGCGGAAATTTTCACCGTTGTCCTCACTGTGACCGACCTGCAGCGTCACCAGCCAGGGATCGAGCGGGGCAAACCGTGCCCGTCCAGCCGCGACCTGCTGACCACCGTCGCTGTAGGCGAAGCGGCCCCTGGCACCCGAGGTCGTCCTCGAATCGTAATCACTGTGGTTCTCGACATGCAGCCAGCTGCCGTCCAGTTCCAGTCCGTTGTCGAATCGATAACCGCCGCGCAGCAAGCCGGACAGCTCACGATAACCATCGGCATCCGCCTCGTACGCACGCGGCGCGGTTGGCCGATAGGCACGTGAGCTGATGCCGTCGGTGGACTCGCTGGCGATGCCGAGATTGAACCAGCCAGCGCCGTGACCACCGGAAACGCCCGCAGTGCCATCGAAGCTGGAGCGACTGCCGGCGCCGACGGAGAAATAGGGCTTGAATCCGTCACCATTACCCTGGCGAGTAAAGATCTGCATCACGCCGCCGACCGCCTCAGAACCGTAGAGACTGGAGCGTGGCCCGCGCACCAGCTCGATGCGCTCGATCTGCTCCACAGGGATGCTTTCCAGTGAAGCGCCGCCGGCGGTGGCCGAGCCGATCTTGATGCCATCCACCAGCACCAGGAGATGCTGGCTGCTGGTGCCGCGAACGTACACCGATGAGGTTTTGCCACGCCCACCATTAGCCGAAACGCTTACGCCTGCGAGTCCCCGCAGCAAGTCGAGCACGCTGGCCGCCTGACTGCGCTCGATCTCTTCACGGGTGATCACCGTGCTCGATGCGATGCGGCTGAAGGAGCGCTCGGTACGGGTCGCCGTGACGACTTGCTCATCGAGGTCGAGCGGCTGGGTTGGCAGGGAAAAGGACAGCGAGGAATAACCCAGCAGCGCACAGGCTGCAGAGGCGGTAAAAGGTTTGCGAATCAAGTTCAGGTCTCCGTCGTGCCCGCCGCACGACATGCAGTCGATAAAGGCAGACGGAGATCGCAGAGAAAGGGAGTGCAGGTGCAGGCAGCCGCACCCCGATCAGCGCCCGCCGCACTGCCGTGGAATGCGACAGGCCGGTCTCCGGGCTTGCGAGCGAACGCTTTGCAGCATTCGGAAACCACGCCTTCCCATGCCTGTGGCACAGTGGCTTTGAGTGGTTTCTTGTCTCGCCTACCGTTGCGGGGGCAGCGCCGGAGTCTTCGAAAGAATGGACCGGCTTCCCTGTTTCACCCATCTGGCACTAGGGGCTGTGTCGGAATCTCAACAGCCGCTGGGCCAGGGGTCACCTGAAGCAGCGCGGAGATTAGTTCAAAGAACCGGCGCAGCGCAACTCGCAGTGCCTTCGGCGAGTCTGAATGCACTTGGCTGGCGATTTACCGGAACGCCGCGCTCGGATCGCATTCGAATGTAACAATGCCCCACTCGCCACCGGCCCATCCCAACGAGAAGACGCCCGCCCAATGACGACCATCGTGCAGATCTCCGACACCCACTTCGGCACCGAGCAGCCTGCGGTGGTGCAAGCCATGGAGGATCACGTACGCGAGCATGGGGCTGATCTGCTGATCTTCTCGGGCGACATCACCCAGCGCGCCAGGGCCGGGCAATTTGCCGCGGCGTGGGCCTTCGTGCAGCGCCTGCATAGTCATGGTATTGCCGAAACACTGGTGATTCCGGGCAACCACGATATTCCGCTGTACAACGTTTTCGCACGCTTCTTTATGCCCTACCGAAACTATCGCCGGCATTTCGGCGATGACCTCGAGCCCATCTTCGAAAACGACGAAGCGCTGATCATTGGTCTCAATACCACGCACCCAAGACGGCACAAGGATGGTCTGGTAACCGACCAGCAGGTGCAATCGGTAACGCAACGGCTCAAGCAAACCGACCCGAACAAGCTGCGCATCGTGGTCGCGCATCAACCTTTCGGTGCGATGGTCCTGAGCGACCTGAGCAACCTGCAGCACAACGCCGACGATGCGTTGCATCGCTGGGCCGACCAGGGATTGGATTTGGTGATGGGTGGGCACATCCATTTGCCCTACGTGTTGCCGCTGTCCAGGCAATACCCTGGGCTGTCGCGTGAAATCTGGATGGTCCAGGCGGGTACCACATTGTCGTCACGGGTCCGCGGCACCTCACCGAACTCCTTCAACCGCCTGAAGCTTCATTCCGGCACAGATAAGAAAGCCTGTGTCGAGCGCTGGGACCTGCTGGACGATTGCTTCGTGCTGGGGTCGCATTTCAACCTGCACTGGTAGCCACAGCGGCCGCCGCGCGCAGGCATCCCGCTGCGGATGTCGACCTCAGCCGATCGCCCCCGCGACCACCAGACCGGTGAGGTAGACACCGGCAAATCCCAGGTTGAACGCAACGAACAGGTACAGGCTGTAACGGAGATAGCTACCGAAAGTCAGCCCCGGCACCTTGCTCATGGCGACGATGCCAGCGGCAGAGCCGATCACCAGCAGCGAGCCGCCGACACCCACCGAGTAGGTCAACACCATCCACTCGGCGACGCCCATTTCAAGACCGGATTTCAGCAACGCAGCGGTCAGCGGCACGTTGTCGATCGCAGCGGAAAGCACGCCCATCAAGTAATTAGCCATGACCGCCGGGATCTGGTCGTAGATGTGCACCAGGCCATCGAGCACCTGGATTTCCTTGAGCATGCCGACCAGCAACAGGATGCCGAGAAAGAACAGCAGCGTCTCGAACTCGACTTGGCGGACGTACTCCAGGATCGGGTCGGTTTCGATGTCATCGCTGAAGAAGCGCGCCACCAGGAACATGATCGACAGCCCGGTGAGGAAGGTCAGCACGGGCGGTATCTGAAAGAAGAAATTGCCCACGATTGTGCAAAGGATGGTGCCGAGAAAGATCAGAGCGATCGCAATATCGACGCGCCGAACATCGGTGCGATGGCTCGTCACCTGAACCTGCCCATTCATGCCAAACGACAGCATCGTTGCCAGCAGCATCACCGCCAGGAATGCCGGGACGGCCAGGAGTAGCAGCTGCAGAATCTTCACCTTGCCGGCGAGGAAGATCATCAGTGTGGTCACGTCACCGGTAATCAGCGCGACACCGCCCGAGTTGACCGAAAAAACCACCAATGCCGCGTACTTGATGGTCTTTTCCGCGCTGAGTTTGAGCGACATGATCAGCGTGATGGAAACCAGGGTTGCGGTGATGTTGTCCGCCAGCGAGGAGAACACGAAGCAGAACGTTGCGGTCAAAAACAACAGCTTTCGTTCGCTGATCTGCTTGGGCAGCACCAGGTAGATCAGGTTTTCGATCATTCCCTTCTTGTTTAGATAGGCGACGAACGTCATCGCAGCGACCAGAAAGATCCAAAGCCCGGCGATCTCTGCGATGTTCTCGTTGAGGCTCTCCAGCACGAGGTCTCGCTCAATCCCTTCAGGCGAAAACACGAACAGCAGCATCCACGCCAGCGTGCCGAAAAACAGCGTCACCTTGGCTTTGTTCACATGGGTTATTTCTTCCAGAACGACACCGAGCAGAGCGGCCACAGCAAGGCCGATCAGCACGTACTGAAGTACTTCAGGCATAAGGCACCTAACGGTAAAGGGAAACGGCTTGTGCGCAGGACGCGCACCCGAGAAGTTGGGGCGCCGATCATAGCCAAAGCGCGGTATTTCGGCATCAGCGAAATGTCAAACTCGGGGGTATTTCGAAATATTCCGACGCGCTGCCAAGCGGGATCAGGGCGAGTGCGTCTAATGCTTGGGGACGAACCCAGCCGGCTTTGCGGCCAGCCAATCGACAAAGGTGCGTAGCCGTGGGTCAGCGAGCAAAGCCTCGCGGCTGTTGTAGGTGAGCGCCAGCTCCTTCTCGCTGAACAGGCGGTGGATCTGGTTATGGCAAGGGCGGCACACCCACAGCGTCGCCGTGATCCGCTCCGCGCGAGCGAAGCGTTTACGCACGTAGGTTTTGCCGTGCAAGGCCTTGGGAATCAGATGGTGGCGAGTAAGCGGCGCCTGACGCCGACAGAGCTCACAAACCTCGGGAGAGTCCGGCAGGCGAAGAATGGGCGGCATGCTCAACGCCTCGTCCAGTTGCGTCGAAACTCACGGATTACGGGCGATATGCTCATGCTCGAGGATGCGCTTGGCGCTGAGATAGTGCTTTTGCCAATAACGGTTGGAAAGGCTGTCCAGGCGCACCGTACCACCACTCGATGGGGCGTGGACGAAACGTCCTTCGCCTACATAGATAGCCGCGTGGCTAACGCGGCGACCGCCACCGGTGGCGAAAAATAGCAGGTCGCCTGCCTGCAGTGCGTCACGTCTGATTGTGGCGCCGCTTATATTGCTCATTTCGCGAGTGGTGCGCGGCAAGGCGAGCCCTGCCGCGCCCCGGTATACGTAGCCGATCAAACCGCTGCAATCGAAGCCGCTATCAGGCGTGTTACCGCCGTAGCGATAGGGCGTACCCACCAACCCTAGAGCCGTGAACAGGACGTCCTCGGCAGCGCCGGGTTGTTGCTGCGAGCGCATCGGAGCCTCCGCCACGCGCTCTACCGGTTGCCGGTCGGCACAGGCAGTCAGCAGCAGAGCCATTAATGGAGCGGTCAGCAGACGAGCCGAAAAGGGCATGGCAGAGCAGTCCAGGCGATGGAGCCATCACTCTGCCGGCATGCGTCCGAGGATGCAACACCGGCGCTGTTCGATCCGGGAGCTCAGTGATGAACGGAGGTGGAGGTCAAGTCGCTGGCGAGTGCCAGCACACGCTTGGCCTGCATGAAGCTGGCACGCCAGTAGCTGTCATCCAGACTGTCCACCCGTACGCCGCCACTGCGGCTGCTGGATGAATGAATGAACTGACTGCCCCCGATGTAGATGCCTGCGTGGCTGACCCGGCCACGACCGCGGTTGTTGAAGAAGACCACGTCCCCCGGTTCCAACTCGCTGCGTTCGATTCTCGGTGCCTCGAGCTGGATCATTTCACGAGTGGAACGGGGCAGGTCGAGACCGGCTTCCTTGCGAAAAACGAAACCGACGAAGCCGCTACAGTCGAACCCTGTCCGTGTCGAGCTGCCACCATATCGATACGGGGTCCCTACCAGCCTAAAGCCGCGCTCGAGCACGCTGTTGGCAAGGACCGGCAGCTCGTAGCTCTGCTCATCCGTCAGTTCGCGGAGCTGTTGTTCGGAAGGCTCTTCTGTTGCGCCCTGGCGGCTGGAGTCCGGCCCGGATTCGTAAGCGGCAAAAACAAACTCGAAACCCTCCGATACCAGCGGGGCTTCAATTCGTTCAGGCTGCACAGAACAGGCCGTCAGCAGCATGACGAACGCAAAAGGCAGCAGAGGAAAGAGGCGTTGATGCATGAACAGACATGCCGAGCAGTCGAAGTGGCGTGACTATGCCTGCGGCCATCCGCGATGAGCAAATTCAGTCGACGAAAATGTGACGAACTAGCTGCGGCAAAGCGTCTGACGCCCCCACCGCGAGATGCACATCCACCATCAGCGACAGCTCGCTGGCGGACGGATCGATCTGCGCCGTGAAACCGCCACTGTGGCGTGCCCGCAATAGTGGCTCGACGATATAGGCGAAGCTCGCCGAAGTACCCACGGCGACCACCGCATCGAAGCCCTTTTCCAGCTCGTCGCGTAAACGTCCCAGCGCCGACTCCGGCAGCATCTCCTCGAACAGCACAACCGGTGGCCGCAGCACACCGCCACAGGTGCAACGGGGCGGTAGCGGCCGGGTCAGGTGTTCGGTCAACTCCTCGCTTGGCTCGCCACAGGTCATACAGAACAGCGGTCCGAGCGTTCCATGAATTTCAATCAGGCGCTGCGAAGGACTGCCCGCCGCAAGGTGATAACCGTCGACATTCTGGGTCAGCACCCAACAGCCCGGTTTACGCCGCTGCAGTTCGGCAATAGCGGCGTGACCGGCGTTGGGCTTGGCCGCGATGCAGGCGCGGCCGATCTCACTCAGGTATTTCCAGCACAGGGCGGGGTCGAGCTGTAGCATCGGCCCAGACAATGCCGCCTCGATTGGCAAGCCATCTTCGGTGTGACCGTTGTAGAGCCCACCCACGCCACGGTAGGTCGGCAATCCGGAGTCGGCGGAAAGCCCGGCGCCGGTGATGATCAGGATGCGCTCGGCCTGTCGCAACGCCTCGGCAATTTGCTGCATGGCCCCGTCCATCTCTGCCCTCCTCCGCTATCAGCGCTGCCTTTCCGCTCGGCAGACGTGCGTGCCGTAGCGTCTAGTTAGGATCACGGCTGGAACATTTTGCCCCACATCGGTCTCAGTGATTAACGGTAAAGGCCAGCATAGCCGACAGCTGACACATCGGCCGGCCGCTCTCGTCATGCCATCGATTGAATAGCGCCTGTACCGCCGCCTGGTCACGCTGGCTGCTGGGCACCTTGTCCACCACCTTTTGCGCTTTGAGCGCGGCCACCACGTCGTTGCTGGGAATAAAGGTGTCCTTACCGGCCATGCGCAGCAAGCGCGGCGCTGATAGGCCGCCGAGCTGGCTACCCTGTTTGGCCAAGTAGCGCCACAGGCCGACGATGTCGGTCACCGGCCAGTCGGCGATCAGATTGCCGAAGCTGCCGTGCTCCTTGGTTACATCGAGTACGAACTGCGCGTTGCGTGGCACGCTCTTGAGCTTGCCCAGGTGACGAATGATGCGGGCATCCTGCATCAGCCGCTCGATGTGCTCGCCGCCCATGAGCACCAGCTTTTCCGGATCGAAGCGAAAAAACACCTCCTCGAAGGCCGGCCACTTAGCATCCACCAGGCTGTGCTTGAGCCCGGCGCGAAAGATCCGCAGGCTGATCAGTGACAGATAACGGTCATCGGGAACGGCGCGTAGTTCGTCGGGGCTGTTTGGCCGTGGCAGTCGACCTTCCAGTGCCGCCGCCGAACCGAAACGGTTGAGACAGTATTCATGCAGCCATTTGTAGTCGCGCATTCGGGTCCTGACACATCGATCGAAACGAGCCACACAGGGTGCCCTCGGCACTCCTACGCTGCAAGCCCGATCGTCGCAGTCGGGCTTTTGTCCGGCTTATCTACGCAGCCTGTGCGCGGCCTGACGTAGCATCCCCTCGGTTGCCGACCAGCCAAGACAGCCATCGGTGATAGAGACGCCATAGCGCAGCTCACCGGATAGCGGTTGGCAACCATCGAACAGATGACTTTCGAGCATGACGCCACGCAGGCTGAAATCGCCAGCCAGGCGCTGATCGATAACCGCCTCCAGCACCGCAGGCTGGCGCAGCGGGTCCTTGCCGCTGTTGGCATGGCTGCAGTCGATCATGATCCGCGGTGCTATGCCCTGGCGCTGAAGTGCGTCGCGGGCCTTGGCAACGCTGTTCTCGTCGTAGTTCGGGCCAGCGTGCCCGCCACGCAGCACCAAATGAGTGTCCGGATTACCGCGGGTCTGCAGCAGCGCCGGATGACCGAGGTCGTCGATGCCGAAGTGCTGATGCGCGTGCTCGGCCGAGCGCATGGCATCACAGGCGATACCCAGGCTGCCGTCGGTGCCGTTCTTGAAACCTACCGGCAGGTCCAGGCCGCTGACCAGCTCGCGATGAACCTGCGACTCGCTGGTACGCGCACCGATTGCAGCCCACCCCAACAGGTCATCGAAGTAACCCGCTGCCAAGGGCTGCAACAGTTCGGTCGCAATCGGCAGACCTCGCTCAAGAATGTCCAGCATCAGCCGGCGCGACGCGCTCAGGCCTTCGGCCAGGTCGCCGCTGCCATCCAGGTGAGGATCGTAGACCAGCCCTTTCCAGCCAACCGTCGTCCGGGGTTTTTCCACATAGGCTCGCATCACCAGCAACAATTGGTCATCGACCTGAGGCGCCAGTTCGGCAAGACGGTCGGCGTATTCGCGCGCGGAGGCAGGATCGTGCAGCGAGCACGGCCCAACTACGACCAGCAGGCGCGGGTCTTTGCCATTGAGTACGGCACGGATGGCGTTGCGGTCGGTCTGGACTCGGTCGGCGAGCGCGGCGCTGAGCGGCAGGCGCTGACGAAGTACGGCGGGGCTGGGCAGCGGATGGGCGCTGCGTCTGGCAGGAGAGGCGATGCAGGTGTTACTGACGAGGTGAGCGGAAACTGGGGCGTTCATGATCTGGCGGTCCTTTTGGCCGGCGCGGCATCTGTGCCGCGCCGGCACTAGCGAAGTGTTCGGTCTATAGGTGTAGGAACGGCGGCATTGAAGCGGCTAAATCGCCAGTCATAGCGGTAGGTGCGGTAATCGTTGCGGTAGCTGTACATGATGTTGCCCTCGGTTCGAGTGACCTTTTCAGGCCGGAAAAAAACAAACCCCCAGTCGGGTAGCCGACCGGGGGTTTGAAAACTGTCTGGTGGCGACCCTGCTTGCTAGGGCGCCTGTGGGGTATCAGGCGCGCTTGTGGCTAAACCAATACCCAAAAAAGTAATAGCCGACAGCGCCGATCACCTGGCCATGCAAAAGCGCGGCGCGTGCGGCACCGGTGTTTACATGGAAAAGGGAAGCGAGGCTGAGGGACATATTGAACTCCTGAATGGCGCTAACCTTACTGCCGCAGGCTGCACGCCGCAAGCTTGTCGCGTGATTGGCGGCGTTCTGCTTCATTCCCGGCCAGGTCATTGAGCGGGCTGTGGTGGGCTGAAGCCCACCCTACCAAGCGTCTACTTTCGGTTTGTGGCTCGGAGCTTGCCACTGCTTTTTTACAGGCTCATCGATGAAGCCTGGCGGCGCGCTGTCATCGATGCCCACCCGTTCGTTCATTGCGCACGTTGTGGTGGACTGAAGCTCTGTGGCTCTAAGCTCACCGCTGCTTTTTACAGGCTCATAACATCGACAAAGCGTGGCGTGGCGCTGTCGTCGATACGCAGGCTGGTAAAGTCGAACAGGTTGCGATCCGCCAACTGCGACGGCACCACGTTCTGCAGGGCACGGAACATGATCTCGACGCGGCCTGGCGACTTGCGCTCCCATTCCTGCAGCATTTCCTTGACCACCTGGCGCTGCAGGTTTTCCTGCGAGCCACAGAGGTTGCACGGGATGATCGGAAATTCCTTCATCTGCGAATAGGCTTCGATGTCCGCCTCGCTGCAATAGGCCAGCGGCCGGATTACCACGTTGCGGCCGTCATCGGAGAGCAGCTTGGGCGGCATCGCCTTCAGCGTCCCGCCATAAAACATGTTCAAGAAGAAGGTCTCAAGGATGTCGTCGCGATGGTGACCGAGCGCCATCTTGGTCGCGCCGATCTCGTCGGCGAAGGTATAGAGGGTGCCGCGCCGCAGACGCGAGCACAGCGAACAGGTGGTCTTGCCTTCCGGGATCTTTTCTTTGACGACCGAATAGGTGTCTTTTTCGACGATGTGGTACGGGACGCCGATGGACTTGAGGTATTCCGGCAGCACATGCTCGGGGAAGCCAGGTTGCTTCTGGTCCATGTTCACCGCGACGATCTCGAACTTGATTGGCGCGACCTTTTGCAGGTACAGCAGCACGTCGAGCATGGTGTAGCTATCCTTGCCGCCGGACAGGCATACCATGACCTTATCGCCTTCCTCGATCATGTTGAAATCGGTGACGGCCTCGCCGGCAAGGCGGCGCAGGCGCTTCTGCAGTTTGTTCTGGTTGACCGAAAGGTTGCCCATGTCAGGAATCCGGTGGAATGCGAAAGGCGCGCATTTTACGCGCAAAGCACGCTGCGCCCTACCCCATCCATCCAGCTCTTTGCGCTACTGGCGCTGTGCTAGGCTTGCCAGCATGAACGATGACCTCGAACCCGAGATGGACCTGGCCGAGCAGATCTTCGCGCTGCTGCGCGAGCAGCCAGAGGGCTGCAGCGAATACCAGCTGATTCAACAGCTCAAGGCCCGTCACAGCACGCACATTCCCAACCTGCCACTACTCGACAAGCTGGTGCTGTTTCGCACCCATTTTCTCGTATTCAACGCGCTGTACCGTCTACGCGACCAATTATGGGGCGATAGCCGGCACAACCTTCAGATTTCGCCATTGTGCGTGCAGCTCCAGGCCTATGTACCCGGAGCCAGCGGTGTCGCCGAAAACGACCCGCTACGCGAGTACTACCTGGACATGACCAACCTGCGCGACACGGACGAAGAGGAAGTGGAACGTCTGCTGGCAAGCTTCTGGTCGCGGATGCGCGGAGACGATGTCGGCGAGCGGAACGAAGCCTGGGACCCGGAGCGAAAGCGTGCGGCCCTCGAGCTATTCGAGCTGGACCAGGAGGCCGCTTCGCTGAGTCTGCATACGATCAAACGACGCTACCGCCAGTTGGTGAGCATCCATCATCCAGACCGGGGTGGCAGCACCGCGCGGATCCAGTCAATCAATCTGGCGATGGAAATACTGGAACGCTATTACCGCTGACGCGATAGCTTCCAATCGCTCTAATGGTGCCCGGTGCGCCGTACCGTCAACTTCCTATACTGCGACTTAAGGTCGCACGCCCGTCCAACTGACGGCACGCCAGGCGAAGCGACCCTCCAAAACCGAGGAGACGCTGGCATGATCAATCACGTTTGGGGACTGTTTGCTCACCCTGGCCAGGAATGGCAGGAAATCACTGGGGAAGAACGCAACGTCGGGCACCTGCATCTTGGGGAAGTGCTAATACTCGCGGCGATACCCGCCATATCGGCATTCATTGGCACTACCCAGGTCGGCTGGAGCATCGGCGGTGGGGACGCGGTGAAGCTCACCGAAAGCAGCGCGTTTCAACTCACCCTATTGTCCTATCTGGCGATGCTGGCAGGCGTCGCGGTAATGGGTGGATTCATCCATTGGATGTCACGCACCTATGACGCCAATCCAACCCTCGTTCAGTGCGTCGTGTTCGCTGCGTACACCGCCACGCCCTTGTTCGTCGGCGGCCTGGCCGCGCTGTATCCGCATATCTGGCTGGGAATGATCATCGGCACGGCAGCCATCTGCTACACGACCTACCTGCTCTACGTGGGCTTACCGACCTTCATGAACATCCCTTCGGACGAAGGCTTTCTGTTCTCCAGCTCGATACTGGCCGTCGGACTGGTCGTGCTGGTGGCGATCATCGCGCTGTCGGTAATCATGTGGGGCATGGGAGTCGGCCCCATCTATATTCGCTAACCTGCCCAGACCGCAGCCGGCGCGATCCACTCGCGCCGGCTAGCCCATCCTCCGCACCCCATCATTTCCTATCTTTCTTCCGCCTCGTTGGCGGTCATGGTTTGAATCCCTGTCGCGCTTGAGCGTCTATACCAGCAACAACACTGCTCAAGCATCGGCATCAGGAGGCTCCATGACCCCAGAATTCATCAGCTTATTCACCCGGCCGGACCGTGCCTGGGAGGTCATCCGCCAGAAGGAAGATGCCCATAGCCTGCACTATCTGATGCATTTGCTGCTGCTGGCCTTGATCCCGGCGGTGTGCCTGTTCATCGGTATCACGTTCGTTGGTTGGAGCCTGGTAGATGCGGAGCGTGTGAGGCTCGACTTCGCCAGTGCGCTGCAGCTGTGCCTGCTGCTCTACCTCGCCATCATCATCGGCACCGTGATCATGGGATTTTTTGTGCGCTGGATGGCCCGCGCATTCGAAGTGCGGCCAAACCTTAACCAGTGCATCGGCTTTATCGCCTACGTAATCACTCCGTTCCTGGTCGCGGGTGTAACGGGCCTGTATCCGAACCGCTGGTTCGCGGCCATCGTCCTGCTGATTGCCGGCATCTACTCGACTTACCTGCTGTTCACTGGTCTGCCCGCTTTCATGCGTCAGCGCAGCTCGCAAAGCTTTCTCTATGCCAGCTCGATCTGGGGTGTCGCATTGCTGGTGATAGTGACCGTGCTGGTGTCCATGATTCTGTTCTGGTCACAGTTCCTCCAGCCGAACTACGAGCGCACCGTGCAGGAAAACCAGAGCTACGGTACGCAAGAGGAACGCCCCCAGGAGGAACCCGGCGGTCTCTGAACGGTTGTCAGCCTGGCGTATTACGGCATAATTCCGGGCTTCTTCGGAGGTCCTTATGCCCGAACAGCTTCATGCCCGTGTCGAGGCCTGCTACCAGCAGGCCGAGGCCTTCTTCAACAAGCGCTTCGAGCGCCCTCAGGTCAGCTTCAAGTTGCGCGGACAGAAAGCCGGCGTTGCCCACCTCAGTACCAATCTGTTGCGTTTCAACTCTCAGTTGTACCGGGAAAACCGCGAGCACTTTCTCAAGCAGACCGTGGCCCATGAGGTCGCGCATCTGGTCGCGCATCAGATGTTCGGCGGCCGGATCCGTCCTCACGGGGAAGAGTGGCAATTGATCATGCAGGGCGTATACGAACTGACACCTGATCGTTGCCACAACTATGAGATAAGCCGTCGGCAGGTCAGCCGCTATATCTATCGCTGCGCCTGTGCCAAGCAGGACTTCCCGTTCACCCCGCAGCGCCACGCGCTGGTGCGCAAGGGGCGTCGTTACTTCTGCCGCAGCTGCCGCGCCACGCTGGTTTTCAGTGGCGAGCAGCGGATCGAGTAAGCTCGACTGCCCACGCTACAGGCTTCTCGCCCGCCAGGCCGCGATCACGAACAACGCAGCCAGTACCACCATCAGCGGTAGCCAGCCTGCATGCTCCCAGACGTAGCCGGCGGCAAAGCCCACCACACTCGATCCCAGGTAGTAGGCACACAGATACAGCGCCGATGCCTGTGCCTTGGCATCTTTGGCATGCGCGCCAACCTGCCCACTGGCCACCGCGTGTGCAGCGAAAAAGCCGAGCGTGAATAGCGCCAGTCCCGCAACGATCGCGACCAGCCAGGGCGTTGCACACAAACCAACCCCCAGCAACATCAACCCGACACCACCTTGAAGTACAGCTTTGGCCCCCAGACGCGGAACCAGGCGCCCGGCCCAACCGGCACTGAAAATTCCTGCCAGATAGACGATGAACAGTAGACCGATTACCGTCGAAGAAAGACCGAACGGTGCACCGGCCAGACGGAAACCGATGTAGTTGAATAGCGCGACGAAGCCGCCCATCAGCAGGAAGGCCTGCAAGAACAGGTTGCGCAAGATCGGGTTGCTCAAGTGCTGAGCGAAATTGGCCAACAGCCGACGCAACGATAAGGGCTGCGCCTTGAAATGACGCGATGCCGGCAGCAACCAGACAAACAAACCCAGCGCGACCAGCCCCAGGCCGGCTATCCCGCCGAGCGCCAGCTGCCAGCCGCCAATATCGCTCAATAGGCCCGACAACAACCTACCCAGCAGCCCGCCAAGAGCAGTCCCGCCGATGTACAAACCCATCGCAGCTGGCAACGACTCGGGAGCGAATTCCTCACCGACGTAAGCCATCGCCAGTGCCGGCAAGCCGCTGAGCGCAAGTCCAAGCAAGGCGCGCAGCACAAGCAGCAATGTCCAGGACTCGACCAGCACGCAGCCGAGCCCAAGCAGGCAAGCCAGCGTCAGCGCCAATCCCATGACCCGCTTGCGTCCCCAGCTCTCTGCCAGGCCTCCGGAAACCAACAGGCAAACGGCAAGCGACAATGTAGTCAACGACAACGCCAGGCTACTGTTGGCTGCCGATACGGAAAAATGCGCAGCCAGCAGCGGCAGCAGCGGCTGTACGCAATAGAGCATGGCGAAGGTAGCGAAGCCGGCGCAGAACAGCGCCAGCGTGGCGCGGCGGTAGGCAGGGGTGCCGCGCTTTAGGTGGGCGGAATCGAGCGAGTCGGAAGGCATGCGTTTTTTACCCATACGCCCGTCACCTGCGGAACGGGCTCGAAAAAGCCGCGCAGCCTAACACAGCCACAGCCACAGCAAGGGCATCGTCCATCGCCTGCCGGAACGGTGTGGCGTAGCGTGACGTTTTGGTAACAGCCTTCGGAGATCGGCTCCGCCCCGAGCGGGTGCAGGAAGGTTTATCGCCACCCGGGCTATAGTTCTTCCGGCGTGCCGCACGTCTGATCGACGTATTGTTCAATGCCGTTGTCGGATCGAGTCTCCAGGCGCGCCGAACAACCTTGTTGCACATGAGTCGAACTACCGCTATTCATTTGGATCGCTTCGACCGTCGACTAAAACAAGGAGTCCACCATGCGTTATCGCCTACTCGGCGCACTGATGGCTGTCAGCGCCTTCGCCCAAGCCGAAATTCAGACCCAGGAAATCCCATATACCGCGGCCGACGGAACCAAGATGGTCGGTTACTACGCCTACGATGACGCCATCGAAGGCAAGCGCCCCGGCGTCGTGGTGGTTCATGAGTGGTGGGGCCTCAACGACTACGCCAAAAGCCGCGCCCGTGACCTCGCAGAGCTTGGCTACAGCGCGCTGGCGATTGATATGTATGGCGAAGGCAAGAACACCGAGCACCCCAAAGACGCCATGAGCTTCATGCAGGCCGCGCTGGCCGATGCCGATGCGGCCAAGGCCCGCTTCAACGCCGGCCTCGATCTGCTCAAGCAGCAACAGCAAACCGACGCCGCCAAGCTTGCGGCGGTCGGTTACTGCTTCGGTGGCAAGGTGGTGCTGGACATGGCGCGCCAGGGCGTACCGCTCGAAGGCGTCGTCAGCTTCCACGGCGCACTGGCAACGCAAACTCGTGCCGCCCCTGGCAGTGTCAAAGCACGCGTACTGGTCGAACACGGGAGCGCAGACAGCATGGTCAGTGCTGAAGACGTGGCGGCGCTGACTTCTGAAATGGTCACGGCCGGTGCCGACTACCAGCTCGTCAACCTGCCCGACGCCAAGCACGGCTTCACCAATCCCGGTGCGGACAAGTTCCAGGAAAAAGGCGTGGACGTGGCGTACAACAAAGCCGCAGACGAGCGCTCGTGGGACGATATGCAACGCTTCCTCGACGAGACTTTCGCCCAAACGCGCCCATAGTCTGGATGGCTTGCGCCGGCCTTGTACCGCGTCTGGGGACGCAGCATTGACGAAAGGCTAGTCGGGGCATCCAGCAAAACCTGGTAACAGCCGCGCGGCCGGCTCCTCCCTTCTTTACATAGGCTGGGATCAAGGGCTGGCGGGCGGCAACCTAGAATTCCGGTAGTTTCGAAGGCCAGCCTGCGAAAGACTCAATCGAGCGCTTCGCCTTGTCCCAGCGCAGCCTCCATCTACCTGCCGTGCTAGCATTACCGCCCATCGCAACTTCCCCCCATTCCAATCGATCGCGAGTCATGGCCGAACACGATTTCCGTTACACCCTCCTCAATCCCGGACACACACTGACCGAATGCCGCGCCCTGGCGCCGGGCCGCTACCAGGTCACCGGCAACGGCGGCAATGTCCGCTCGGGCGATGTCCTGATCGTCACGCTCAAAGGCAGTCGCGAGCTCTCGCAACGTCTGACCGTCGATAAGGTGCGCCATTTGATCAACCCGCCAGGACAATGGATGGCTGTAGCGAGCGGACCGGTGTTCCGTGAACTGGCGATCCTCAACTGGCAGGTCGATTGCGACGGCTGTGGTAAACAGCTCGATTTCGAGTTCGCGGTGGACGCCGCCAAGGGCGAAGCCGCTCGTGCCCCAGCGGCAGAAGCGCGGATCGCCGAGATGGGATGGCAGAACGACGCCGGCCGGCATCTGTGCCCGGCATGCCAGGGGGCCAAATGATGAAAAGGCTCGTATTGACCGGCCTCGCCGTGTTGTCTGTTAGCGGCTGCTCGGTCGAACCGCTCACTCTTCAGCATGAGGTCACCTATATCGCCGAATGGATCGGCGACGACCCCGTGGTAGGCCGCAATCCGGTCTCGCTGACCTTCAGCGAAGACCGTGCTTATGGCAACGCCGGTTGCAACCATTGGTTTGCCAACTACCAGCTCAACGACCAGCAGATCCGCTTCAGCGAGGTGGGCAGCACGCGCAAAATGTGCGCTGATCACCTCATGAAGCAGGAGCAGCAATTTTTAGAGTTGCTCTCACAAGTTGAGCGGTGGGACGTTTCCAACATCGATCAGCTGCGCTTCTGGCCCGCTGAAGGCGCCCCGCTCCGCGTCTGGCCGGAACAGAACTAGGCTGTGCTAAAGCGGGGCACGCCGCCCTGGAAATGCACGTCAAATAAGCGAAAAAGCACGGCGGCAACGGGCGCCTAGAGCGCCCGATCCACCAGGAACACTCGGCGCACCGCCTCAAGCACTTCATTTTCGAGTCGACGCCCGCTGGAACTCCCCGTAGCGTCTGTGGTTCAAGCGACCCTCGGATACGGTTGCTTTGCCAACGAGTGGCTACCGCAACCCAACCTTTGAAACTGGCACGACCAATGCAACAACCCAGGTAACCAGTTTCGGGGACCCTGGTACAGGCAGGCCAGGGATTCCCCTCTTTTACACCTAGCAAAGGGTCGCTCAGTGAGCGGCCCTTTTGTTTTAGCGATAAACCTCTCGGCGAAAAATCAGCGGTTTCGGGCCCTGATAGATCCCGAAGGTCGCAAGGCCACGACTCGCCTCACGTCCCTCGCCGCGCCAGTCATACCAGAGCCATTCAGGCACGTCCGGAAAACCGATGCGTGCGCTTCCCGTAGCGCCGGGTGCCTGAACGGACAGGCTACCCTGATAGCCAGATGTGCCACCGGTGATGCTTAGCGCCTCACCAGCCAGGGCGCCGTGCTTTTCGACGGCATCGGCAGCGCCCCATATCAGCGCACTGCAGGCATCGCCCGCCTCGGACAAGAAAGCGCCTGGAGCCTGCCAGCTTTCAATGACCCACGGCAGCTCCAGCGATAACAATTCCGAGCCATGGGCGTTGCTGATCCGCAAGCGGCCAAGGCGGATCTGACTGCCGCCTATCGCCAGGTCGAAGCCCTGACAGCCGTCGGCTTCAACGCAAATGCCGTCCTGGTCGGTGAGCGCCTCGGCCAAGTATCGCTGGAGAATGGAAAATGGCAGGTCCTCCTCGTTTGGTGCCGCGCCGCGCGTATAGGCCAGCTCGTCAGCCGACCAGCGATAGGTCCTCGCGCCGTCTGCACCGTTCGCCCCAACAAGGATGACGACATCTTCCATGACCAACCGGTCGGAAAGATCCTGAGCGCGGTCTTGCGCACGCCAGGTCTCCACGGGTCGGTCGGTGAAACCCCAGAAACCATCAAAATCGTAGTTGCGGGTAACGTATTCTTCGCCGCCCGCCTTACCGTAGCCAGTGATGGTCAGCGCCAACGGGGTCGCGAACGAGATGGGTTGATCCTGGTAACTGAACACGCCGCAGCGGGGCGCCAACGCTCCCGCACCCGACACGCTCAGATGGGTCGGGTAGAAACGACCTACTGGCGCCGACACGCTGCTGGGCACCGTCGCGCCATAATATTCGAGCGGCGGCGGTGTTACCCCTAGGCGAAACACTCCCACTTCCGAAAACGCCACGCTCTGGATGACCTCGCCGCTCCAGCCGATGGCGGCACCGGGAGGCTGATGATCGTAGTGTCGGCTGGTCGGCTCAAGCACCTCACCGCTGGCACCGCCAAGCGGCTGCACCAGTACCGGCTCGAGCGTCAGATTGTCCTGACGATAGTTCCGCGTGGTCGCTCCCTCGCAGATGGTGTCGCTATCGTTCCAAGCCACCGGTCTCACGGTAGCCGTAAAGAGCTGCCCCACCTGACGGAAAGCCGAACAGTTGCTGTCCCCTGATGCGCAAATTGTCTCCGGCGTAATACAGAAACCTGCCGGGGTGGCGACGAAGTCATCGCTGCCTATCATCACGCCGCTGTCATCTTCATCGCCGCTGCCTGCGTAAAGCGCGCTCAGCTGCATCCTGCCGGCTTCGCGGTAGTTCACTTCGAGGACGGCATTACCCTTGTTATCGAAGCGCAACGGTAATGCCTCGGCATCGGCGAAACCCTGCGAGACTGCCTCGCCGTTTACCCAAACCGGTTCGGAGCTGACCGTCAGCTCGCTGCCGGCAGGGCTCATGAAACCACTCCAGAACTTCACGTCACGTGTTTCGTCGGCAAATGCCGGCTCGCAATTGGGGCTACCCGGTGTACCGAGGTCAACCACCGCGCTGATTGGAATATTCTGCGCGCCTCTGTTGGCGAGCAGATTCGGTACATCGAAGACGAATCCACTCTGCGAGAAGCTCAACGTGCATTCGGCAGACAAGGGTGCGCTGCCGATCTGACAAAGCGTCTGGTTCCCAGGCAACGGCGATGAAGCGGCGACACCGAGCGGCATCTCGAGCTGCAATCCCTGTAACCGAAATGTCCCGATGCCGTTGATCAGCACCTTGTTGCTGCCGCCGACCCAGCCATCGGAGGTCAGGCTGACCGCTACATCGCCAGGATAGAGCTGGCATACACCGGGTGCGGCATTGGTGCACGCCTTGAGGGTGACCGTATGCGGGCTGCAGGTGTGTGCGCCTGCACTGGTGACGAATTCGAAGTGATCGATCGCTGCAGTATTGCCGCACCAATGGCGGGCTGCCATTTGCCTTTGGAACTCGCTCACGCTCCACAACGCTCGCGCTAGACGAACCTCATCAACTGCTCCGTCCAGACCGGCGTTCGACGCGCCCCCGACCGTCAATGGCGCCGTGTCCACCGGAAGCACGCCAAATATGAACGACCTGCTAGCGGTGGCTTGAGCTGAACCATTTATGTAAAGGGTCCCCTCCAGCCGATCGGTCCACCAAGGGATGATGGTCAGCTTCAGATTAAAACCAACATGCACCCACTCCCCCTCAGAAAGCGGAGCCGATGTGACCGACAACTCTGTACCGCCAAACCAGCCGGACACTCGTGAAGTCAGGATCAGTTCTCTCCGGCTGTTCAATTCCAGCCGGTAAGTGTCTCCTTTCGCCAGCAGCACAACATTATTGGCAGGCGTAGTTTCCAGCTTCACCCAGAGGCTTGCGCTGAGTACATCGACCATGTCCAAGGCGTCGTGATCCGCCACCACTACCCGGCTATCCGCGCCGGAGAAGGCTCCGTATCGGCAGGTTCCCTCTCCCCACTGATTGACCGGCAGTGCAGGATCCGTCCCGAGCGTGGCGGCCCCGCCCACAGCACGGATATCAAAGGAGCCGCCACCCGTGTTCGTAGGCACACCCCAGTTCGGCTCATCGAAGCGCAAATAAAGGGGGCTCGTTTCGGCCGTCTCACAGAGATCGCCATACGCAAATTGTTCGGCCGCTTCGTCATCGTAGATGAGTACATTCTTGGCTTTGTTGTCGATACTTCCTTCAGCCGTCAGCGCACCTTGTAGATACGTGCCTGGATTCAGTTCGGCATCGCCAGTCACATAGAGCAACGCGTTGATGGAGTTGTCAGTTCCGATCTTCAGATTGCCGCGAACCACGATCAGCAGATCGGCAGCCGACCCACCCGGATTGATCTCGCTATGTGGTGCAAACTCCAGATCGCCATCAACGAAGATCCGCACGGGCTGGCCGGGCGTAACGGAGATTGTCTTGTTATTGGCCAGCTTCCCGCTTTGATAGAAGAAGTCGCGCGAGCTTGTATAGGCTGTGCCATTTGAGGGGAAAGCGACATATCGCTTCCCCTCCATGACAGACAGATCCAGCCGGGCAGTGGCACCAGGCGTAGCGTCTTGGGGAAACACGTTGGAGCACAGAGCCGCTGACACCGCAGGGCTGGATAGAATTCCGAGACCGAACAACACCAGTAGCAGGCATTGCCTGATCCCGCGCCGCCAACCGCCCGCCCTGTTACGGTCCCAGCCAGGCACACCTGCCATCATCAATTCTCCTTCTCCACGACCGCATTCACCTGGCGAAAGGCGTAGTCAGGGCTATCTGCCGTGGCGAACGCTGCCGTAGCTTGAATCGAAAGGAAAACCACAGCGTGCCCTTCTTCTGGCAGGTGAGTCGCAGCCGTAGGCTGGCAGCTCACCGCGACGCTAAAGCCATCCAATGCGAATGTTTCGCTGCAACCCTGACTGGCCATTGCCCGAGCGATTCCCCACTCGATACCTGCCCGCGCGGCTTGATAAGCGCGTGCCTGCTGGATGGAGAGACTGTTGGTGGCGGTCTGCGTTACCGCCATTCGCGCCCCAGCCGCAATCACTCCGGCAATCACGATGATCAGAAACATCGCCACAACCAGACCGAAGCCTTGTTGGCGCAAGCCTCGGGGGGCGTAGGGCCGCGACCGGGCCCTGAAGAGAAGATCAGGGCGCATTATCGACATGGACCTGTTGCACCAAGGTAATGGTCTCGCCTTCCTTGCTCAGCGACAGCCGCAAGGTGACGAGTCCGTTGCGGGTATTGCTGCCGGGAACGTAGGAAAAGGTGCATCCAGAGAGTGAATCAACAACCAATGCCTCGCTGCCGTCCGATCCATCAAGATTGTTCGATACCGAGCGCAACAACCGGCCACTGTCGCAGCGGTAGGTAAGGCTTTCTTTCGCTAGATAGAACCGGCGTTGCGGTGAGGCGTACTTGAAGCGGAAATCCTTGGCGAGGGTTGCGCTCAGGGTCCCGTCGCTCCAGGTGAATGCCTTGGGCGAGATCACCGAAACGGCTGCGTCGTCGACCAGTTCGGCAGCAGCAACGTTATAGATGATCAGCCAGTGCCTGTCCGAACTCGACACCGGAGTAATCGGGCTGAGAATCTCGATGGTGCATGGCGCTTGCGTGCAGACCGGCGGGTCGGCGCTATGGTCGACGAGATTGGCGCGATAACGTCCCGCGGCCTCGATGGCGACGAAGTGGATGCGGTTGCCGCTCACTGTCAGCGAGTTCGGGACCGCCAGCCGGATATCCCGCGCCATGCGGTTGAGCGTCGTGGCGGCGAGGTCAGTGAGTGCGGCACGTCGAGCCTGATCGGCGAAGCCTTGCAGTGGCCGTGACATCACCGTGGATATCATCACCGCGACAACGCCGGTTAGAGCAATGACCATGATCAGCTCAACCAGGGTAAAACCATGCGCGGTGCGTTCGTGAAAGGCGCGACCCGCCGCGAACGCGGTTCTCCTTGCCGGGAAAGCCAAAAACTTCGCCCGGCGGTCGGGCCTCCCACGGGTCGCGGGTAGCTTGGCATTAACGCGTGCGCTTACCAGGACGGAGCTCATCAATAATCCGCCCGGTAGCCAGTCAACGTCAGCCTCTGTCCGGCAGGATCGGTGACCGTTACATCAATACGTTTCGCGTCTACCCCATTGAGCGTATCGCCAATGACCTCTGAATCGACGACGTAGTTGCCAAGCCCAGTGATGGGCAAACCCGCAAGATCCTCCGGTGCGCCGCCCTTTTGAACCAGGTCGTGGCTATCCAGCAACTCCTCGTACGGCAATGATTGCAGAGCTTCCAGATAGGCCCCGGCAATCATCAGGCTCTGCTGGCGCAACATAGGATCGGCCGAGCGACCGGTGATCGAAGCCATGGCGGCGAACATCGCCGCGGCGGCGATGCCGATGATGACAATCGTCATAACCAGTTCGACCAGGGTCATGCCGCGTTGAGGTCCCGTCATGCCACCTTCCCTTCCTGCGCCCGGGCGACCGCATGGTGCGTCGCCATCCCGTCGAAAATCATGAAGTGGTTTCCACGGGCGGGACGGGTTGCCGGCGAATGCCTGACGCGCATTGGTGGGCGGGTGATACCTCATCCACTCTACGGTTGCGCTACGTCGAGACTGATCAACGCGCGTAGCATCGAAAGCTAAATCACGCTGAAACGACGGTCGAAGCGTTCCAACGCGTGGATCGTTCGAGTTGGCAGATTCAGCCCTGACGAGCGCTGTTCTCACTGAGCCGCCTCGATAAAGCCGGTCGCTGCGTGGACGGTGAGAGTGAAGTCACCGACCTTCGCAACCTTATTACCGGTGGCACAGGTAATTGCCGGAGTGGCGGCAATACAGCCGAGGGAATTGAACATGACATCCAGCCCTTGTTGAACTACCACACCGCTGGGAGCGGCAACGGGATAAGCGTCACCGGAAGGATCTTTAATCGAGCTACTGCTGCAACTACCGTTGCCGTAATCCAATGTGTAACCGGCACTATTAATCGTCACATTAACCAGACACCCACTAGCTACAGCCAGCTTTTGTCCATGACGAACAGCGGCCAACGCTTGTTCAAAATAAAAGCGGCTATCGAACGTCTTTGTCTGAAAAAAACGCGGTCCCACCACAGTGGCGAGGATGCCGATGATCACAATGACCATAACAAGCTCGATGATGGTGAAACCGCGTTGGTTTTTCATCTGGGCGCTCTTGTTCAGCAGAAGCTGGGGCGGTAGCAGCGTAGGGCGGGGGGGCCCGCCGGACCATGGATCGGCGGGTTGCTCTTCTCGGTGCTTCTGTACGTTGTGCTGGCTGTCAGACTCGACTGGCTGCACCCGCCCTATCCCGCCCGCACTATAGTATGGGCCGAGTTAACAGCCGCCGGTCGCAGGGGCAACTGCGGTGATTACTGGCGCAGTATTAGCCGCAGTGGATTGCGCATAAGTAAATGAGCATATAGTTCCTTGAGCAACGGTAACGACATTGTTTGCTGCTGTAACCGTGAACTCCCCGCTCAGCTGTGCTGCGTTAGTGATATCCGCAACCGTCGCCGCGAGATAACCGTTAACCATACTAAGAGCCTGCCCTTCGAGCGTAACAGTGCCGGTCGCACCGGTTTGAACCGGGCTGGCAACCAGCGCCGCGCTATGGGCAATTGCACTGGCCGAGCGCACTGCACCAAGAGCACCGTTAAGCGAAGCCCGGCGAGCATCACCACTGAAATCGGCAAACCGTGGCAACGCTACCGCCGCCAAAATACCTAAAATGACAATCACCATAATCAGCTCAATCATGGTGAAACCGCCCTGTTGTTTATTCATTTTTAGCTTCCTTAGTTTCAGTTAAACGCGTAGGTAACTGCGCCGGTATTAGCGTTGTAGGTAACCGTGTCGTTACCGCCATCGTTGCGGTAGGTAAAGACACATTCGGTATTCGAAGTGCTGACCGCCGTCGAATAGTCGGAATCTGCCGCACCAACTGACGGGGCAGAGCCTTGCAGAACGTTCGCAAACACTTCATTGCAAGTAGCGACCGACATCGCCGCGGTAGCGCCTGCGTTATCTCCCCGACTCACTCCAATTGGCCAGCCATTAGCGTTCACATCAACCAACCCGCCGCCAAAACCGCGAACATTTTGTTGGCAGCTGGTGGTCTCACAACCGAGAGTGCCGCCACTGCGGTTGATCTCATATTGCGCACGAGCGAGCATTACAGCCGGGGCCAGCGCACCAGCTGTCCCTTTGACGGCGGCTTGGTGGGCATCTTTCGTAGCGTTCATAAATTGCGGTAGAGCGACCGCAGCCAATATGCCAACGATCGCAATAACCACCACCAGCTCGATCATGGTGAAACCTGTTTGTTTGCTCATTCCTGTTTCTCGTTATGTGTTGGTTAACGCGGCCTTCCGTAGCCGAACCGGTCTGGTTGTACTGACGAGTCATCCATGAACCGTCAGCGATTATCTGCCCCAATCTGACTGTGACTCGGCACTTCAGCCTGATCGGATGCGCGTCTGCGCCGTTGAGTTGTCATGCTTAGCTCACTGCTCGGCCACCTGCTGGCGTTCTCCCGCTACCCCCTCCCCTGCGCCGCACTACCCAGTTCCCACATCGGCAGGAACACCCCCAGCGCAAGCACCAGCACCATCACGCCCATGCAGACGATCAGAATCGGCTCGATGGCGTCGGCCAGTTGCCTGAGGTCGTAGTCGACCTCCTGTTCGTAGAAGTCGGCGACTTCGATGAAAAGGTCGTCCAGCGCACCGGTTTCTTCGCCGACGGCCATCATCTGCAGCACCAATGGAGTGAACAGGCCGGAATTGTGGGCCGAGCGGGTCAGCGCTTCGCCGCGCTCGACGCTTTCTCGGATCCCGATAATCGCTTCACCAATATGGCGGTTACCGACACTGGCGCTGTTGATCGAAAGGGTTTGCAGGAGTGGCACACCGGCGCGGTACATCATGGCGAAGGTGCGTGTGAAGCGCGCCAGGGCGATACGTTCGAAGATGCCGCCAACGACGGGCAGGCGTAACTTGATGCGGTCCCACTTGAGTCGACCGGCATCGGTCTCGATCCACTTGAAAAAGCCGTAGAGCCCGCCGACGACGCCGAGCAGCAGGAACCACCACCAATCGCGCATGAAGTTGGAGGTGCCGATCAGCACGCGCGTAGCCCAGGGCAACTGTGCGTGGAACTGGGCGAATACCTTTGCGAAAGCAGGAATCACCAGCAGGTTGATCACTGCCAGCGCGACACCCATCGCGACCATGACGAAGATGGGGTAACGGGTCGCCTGCTTGATGCGCTTGCGGGTTTCGCGCTCCAGTTCGAGGTAGGCCGACAGCTGTTTAAAGGCCTGATCGAGCTGGCCGGTGTTTTCACCGACGCTGACCATGCTGACGAACAGGTCGTTGAACACTTTTGGGTGGGCGTTCAGCGCTACGGCCATCGACTGCCCGCTCTCGAGACTGGCGCGCACGTCCTGAAGAATCTGCCGGAAAAACAGGTTTCGATTGGATTCGGCCAGGCCGCCGATGGCGCGAATGATCGGTACACCCGCTTTGCTCAGGCTGTACATCTGCCGGCAGAAGATGATCAGCTCGTCCAGGTCGACGCGTTTGCGTCGCAGCTTGTCGCTCAGCATGGCCAGCGCATCGCCGCGGCCTGCCTGAGCCTCGTTGGCTTCGATGGTCAGCGGGGTGATCTGCCGAGAGAGTAATTCGCCTGCCACCGAGTCAACGCTGGCACCCTCGAGCGCACCGCTGACCTTGCCCCCCTGGGCATTACGGCCGGTATAGCGGAAGGCGGGCATCAGGCGCGCCCTCCAACTGTTTTTGAGGCCGACGGTTGCCGCCGTGCGCTATCCAGAAGCGCCCCCTCACCCCAACCCCCTCCCCGCAGGGGAGAGGGAGCTTCCGTGCTGACGTGGGGTTCAGTGATATCTGAGGGTTGCGAGCACGCCGTACCTACGTAGGAGCGAGCTTGCTCGCGAAAGCGACGCTCCGCCGGGCACTCTAGATTCGCCAGCAAGCTGGCTTGTATGTCGTAGAGTGATCGTTCCCATGCTTCGCGTGGGAACGCAGCCTGCAATGCTCCGCGTCGCTGGGATGCAGAGCGTCCCGCCCTGAGGTTCCACGCAGGAGTGTGGGAACCTTCAATGCGGCTCCCGTAGGAGCGAGCTTGCTCGCGAACACGCTTTTCCGTGCCGCCTTGGTTCGCGAGCAAGCTCGCTCCTACAAGAATGGGGTGACGGAGTCGCGAGGCAATCACGCCGTCACCTCATCATCCGCCAAGGTCGCGCAAACCTTGAGGACTTCATCGACACTGGTGATGCCGGCGATCGCGTAATCCAACGCGCACTCGGCCAGCGGCCGGTAGTGCGGTTGTTCACGTGCGGCTTCGGCGAAGCCCTGTGGATCACCGCGACGCAGTGCGGCGACCATCGGCTCGTCGAGTTCGAGCAGCTCGTAGACGCCGATCCGTCCGCTGTAACCACTGTTGTGACACTGATGGCAGCCGCTGCCACGGCGGAAGCGCTTGTCAGCCAGCGATCCGCCATGCAGCGTCTCCAACCAGGCCAGCTGACGCGGATCGGGTTGATGGTCTTCCTGGCAGTTTTCACAGACGCGGCGGATCAGGCGCTGCGCCAGCACCGCGTTGAGCGCGGTGGCGACGAGGAAAGGTTCCACGCCCATATCGATCAAGCGCATGGCGGAGGTCAGAGCATCGTTGGTGTGCAACGTGGACAGCACCAGATGACCGGTGAGTGCGGCGCGCAGGCCGATCTCGGCGGTTTCCTGGTCGCGGATCTCGCCGACCAAGACGATGTCAGGGTCTTGGCGCAGCGCGGCGCGCAGCACGCGGGCGAAGGTCAGTTCGATCTTGGCGTTGACCTGCACCTGGTTGACCCGCGGCAGGCGGTATTCGACCGGGTCTTCTACGGTAATGATCTTCTTTTCCGGGCTGTTCAGCTCCGAGAGGCCGGCGTACAGCGTGGTGGTCTTGCCCGAACCGGTCGGGCCGGTGACCAGCACCATGCCATGCGGTCTTTGCAGCAGCCGGCGGAAGCGATCGAGCATGGCCGGCGGCATGCCGGTGCCATCGAGCTTGAACATCGCACCGCTCTGATCGAGCAGACGCATCACCACCGCCTCACCGAATTGCACGGGCATGGTCGATACCCGCACGTCGAGGTTGCGGTTCTTCGCCCGGATGTTGAAGCGGCCATCCTGCGGCAGGCGTTTTTCGGAGATGTCCAGGCCGGACATGATCTTCAGGCGCATGACCAGCGCCGAGGCGACGCGGTGTTCCTTCATCACCTGTTCGTTGAGCACGCCATCGATGCGCTGGCGGATGCGCACCACGCCATCATCGGGCTCGATATGAATGTCGGAAGCCTTCATCTGCACGGCATCCTCGAACAGCGTTTGCAGCAGGCGCACCACTGGCGCATCGCTGTTGCTGTCCGCGCCGAGGCGGGAAAGATCGAAATCGCTGTCCTGCAGTTCGCCTTCCAGCTCACCGGCCAGCGACGCGATCTCACTGGTGCGTCGGTAGAGCTGATCGAGCGCGCCCAGTAGCTCGCTCTCACGAACCACCGCAGGGAATACCCGTTTACCCAGCAGGCGCTCCATCTCGTCCTGGGCGAACAAGTCGAGCGGATCGGTCATGCCGACCAGCAAGCCACCCGCCTGGCGCGACAGCACGATGACGCGAAAGCGCCGGGCCACCGACTCGGGCAAGCTCTGCGTCAGTTGATTGTCGAACTTGTAATGCTTGAGCTCGACGAAAGGGATCTTCAATTGCTCGGACAAGGCCTGAAGCAGGCGGCCCTCATCGATGAAGCCGAGATCGAGAACCGTGCGGCCCAGCTTCGAGCCGGTACGTTTCTGATCCTGCAGGGCAAGTTGCAACTGGGCGTCGCTGATCAGCCCGGCCTGGACCAGAACGTCGCCGAGGCGAATCTTGCGCTGGCGAATGTCCTGAGTCATCTCGTTCCTCCCAGGGAACCGGCGCGTTCGATGGCGAACTGACGCGCGCTGTCGTCCAGATCCTGCCCCTGCAGGGCGAGGCGATAGTGCCGACCGGCCTGTGCCGGCTGATCGAGTTGTTCCAGCGCGATCGCTAAACCCAGTTGCCAGGCGGCCTGGCTCGGCCGTATCGAAGTGAGCTGATGGTAGATCGCAGCGCTGGCAGACCAGTCACCGACCTGCTGATAAAGCGCTGCGAGTACGGCGTGATAGCCGGTGTTGCGCTGCAGTTCGGGGGCGTTCTGCTGCAACGTGGCGATGGCTGCAGCTTGATCACCCCCCTGCAGCTGCCCGCGAGCAAGCAGCTCACGGAGTTCTGCATCGAAGGGCCGCGCCTGCAACTGAGCCGGCAACCAGCTGAGCAGCGCAGCAGTGTCACCTGCGCCAAGATAAGCTCGGGCCAGCCAGCGACTGATCTCCGGGTCGTCTGGTTGAGCTAGATGAAGCGCCTGCAACTGTTGGATAGCCGACAGGTGATTACCCCTAGTCAGGGCCTGGCGCGCGCTGGCAAAAGCATCGGGTTGATGAGCGCCAATGCTTAGGCGCTTAGGATCAGCCGGCGTGGGGCGCTTAGCGGCAGCCACGGGACGAGCCAGAGCTTGCTGCGCTGGGGCCTCTTCTGCCCGGGCTGACACTGCGGCCGGTTCAGCCGGCCGGGCCTCGCGCGTCACCCAATCCGGCAGCTGCGCCTCGTCCAGATCAACCGACTCGGCCACCGGCATCGATATAAATTGCTCGTCATCCTCCGGTCCGCTCAGGGATATATCCAGCCACAGCTGTGAGCGACTACCCACTGACTCAAGCCGATCAGACACGTTCAGCCGATCACCAAAACCGACCACCAGTACGTTTATGCTGCCGCCCTGCGGCTCGACTCGCCAGGACAGGGTCTGGCCGCCTTTTTCGATGCGCCCCGTGCGCGTCTCGCCCGAGAACTCGACATCCTTAAGCTGAAAACTAACCGAGCCGGCGGTATCGATTCGCTGATAGCTGACGGGCCGATCCAGCAGAAGCTGCAGCACGAAGCGACGACCATCGTTTTGCGGGAGCACGTCCAGCAGTTGCGTTTGCGCAGCAACCTCAGGAGTCGGCGAGACCTGCTCGACCGCCTTCGCCGCGACCATTGGGGGTTCGACAGCGGCGCGCGGGCGATCGAAAAGAACGAACAGGACGATCGCTATAAGTACCGTGGCCGCGCCGATCAGCAGCCAGCGCCGCAGACGCTCAGAGTGTTTGCGCCGTTTCGCACCGGCTTCGTCCACGGCATAGATGCTGCCCAGCTGCTGGCGTTCGGCCGGCGCGGCGCGGCGCGCCTCCAGATCACGCAGCATGTCATTTACCAGACTCATGGCAGCACCTCGGTGAGGTGCACCAGCCAGGGCCAGGCGCCAGCTATTAGCGCCAGCGACAGGCAGGCGCCGGCCAGGGTCCAGCCGAAGCGCCCCGTAAGGCTTAGCCAGAGAGGTCGGGCGCCTTCGGTGTCTTCCAGCGCACGGCGGACGTGAGCGACCAGGACCTGGCGCGCGCCCTCACCGAAGGCAACCATCAGGCACTTATTCGCCAGTATGTTCAGCAGGCGCGGAATACCGCCGCTGCCACGTACCAACAAACGTACCGCTGGAGCCTGGAACAGCGGTTCGCCACGGTAGCCTGCTACGGCGAGGCGCTCCTGCAGATACCGCGTGGCATCGCTGACATCCAGCGGCCGCAGGCTGTAGGAAAAGGTGATGCGTTGACGCAGCTGGCGGAAGTCCTCGCGTGCAAGTGTCGCGTCCAGTTCTGGCTGGCCGAACAGCACCACCTGCAGCAGCTTGCGGTGCTCGGTCTCCAGATTGGTCAACAGACGCAAGGCTTCCAGCGTTGCGGGCGGCAGCGCCTGCGCTTCGTCGATCAGTAGGACGGTGCTTTTGCCGTGCCCGGCCAGTTCGATCAGCCGCGCGTGCAGCGCAGTGAGCAAGCCGTGATTGTCCAGGTCCACCACGTTGGTGATATGTAACTCGTGCGCCAGCGCCTGGCGTAAGGCCATGGGCGTCAGCGTCGGGTTGGGCAGCCACGCAACCTGATAGCGCTCGGTGTCCAGCTCGTTCAGCAAGGCGCGGCAAAGCAGCGTCTTCCCTGTGCCCACCTCGCCAGTGACCTTGATGAAGCCCTCACCCTCGCCCAGCGCCACGCGTAGCAGATTGAGGCAGGCCTGATAAGGCGCCAGCTGGACCAGAAAGCCGGTGTTCGGCGAAAGCGCGAACGGCTTTTCGCGTAGCCCAAAAAAAGCTTCGTACATGCCGGCCGTTACCTTGTCGACCGGAAGGATTCGGCGGACTTGCGCAGCTCATCCAGCCAGACCTGATCGTCCACGACTTGCGGCCGCATGAGGATGACCAGTTCGGTCTGTTGCAACGCCTTGCGCTGCTGCTGGAACAGCGTGCCTACCACTGGCAGCTTCGACGCCCAGGGAATGTTGGCATCGGTGTTGGTATTGCGGTTTTCCAGCAGGCCGCCAATGACGACAACTTGGCCGCTGCGAGCGCGCACGATCGAATCGGACTGGCGTGTGGTCGAGAGCGCCAACGGCAAATTGAAGACGTTATCCGAGCCTCCCAGCTGGATGCTCTTGTTCTGGTCCTCCACGCGGCTCACGGTGGGCCGTACGTGCAGCGTGACCTGGCCGCTCTCATCGATCTGCGGTGTAACGTCGAGAGAAATTCCGGAGAAGAACGGCGTCAGAGTGATGTCCAGGTCCGGTGCGGTGGTGCCGCCCACGAGTGAAGTGGTGGTGGTCGAGACATCGGTCACGAAGAACTCGTCGGTACCGACTTTGATGACCGCCTTCTGGTTGTTGAGGGTAGAAATCCGCGGGCTGGACAGCACGCGCACCTCGCCCTGAGTCTCCAACAGTTGCAGTACACCGGTGAAGTCGCCGACCTGTACGGCAGCGCTGAACACGCCGCCAACATTGTTCGGGCCGCTCAAGGCATCGCCCTGCACGCCGAGACTGAAATCGGCGTTGCCCATGCTGCCGAGCTGCGCCCAGTTGATGCCGGACTGGAAGCCGTCGGATAGATTCACTTCGAGAATCTTCGTTTCGAGAATGACCTGACGCTGCAGGTTGCGCTGCGCCTGGACCAGAAAGCGTTCCACCGCCTGCTGGTCTGCGCTGGACGCACGCACCACGAGCAACCCACTCTGCGGATTAACGACCACCTGATTACCCTCCTCGCCGCCGATCATCATCTCGATCACGGCGCGCACTTCGCTCCAGAAATCCACGTTGCTGGTGGTCAGCAATTGGCTGGCATTGACGGTCGATGAGGTGCTGCTGGTAGTGGTGCCGGCCGCGCCGACGCCAGTGTTGTCGCTGCTGGTCACCTGACCCGAGCTGACCCGCGTGTCGGTCATGCCCTGGCGCTGAACGTTGAGATAATCCAGGTCGTAGGTTCGGGTGATCGCCTGATTCGGCTGGATCTGATAGCCATAAGCTGTGCGGCGGTAATCGTAGCCGTAGCTGTCGCGAACAGCCGCCAGGGTTTCTTCCAGGGTCACGTTGCGCAGACTGAAGGTCACATTTCCGGTCACGCCAGGATGCACCAGCAGGTTCTCGCCGGCGCTATCCATCAGACTCAGGAAAAACTCACGAGCGGGCATGTCGCTGACTGCCACATCAAAACGTGGTCCCGTTATGATGCGGCTGTCGCCCATCGCCAACGGTGGAATCAGACCTGCCTGAACCGACGCCGGCGGCGCAACCTTTCGCTGGCTCTGTTCCAGGCTTTCGTCGAACAGGCGGTTGCTCTGTTCGTACAAACGCTTGTCGCCATCTTCAAAGGTCTGGCAAGCGGAAAGCAGGCAAAACAGGCTCAACACGCCGAAGCGAGACGTCAGGGTCGGCATCATGGTTGGGTACGGCTCGTTTGAATGATGGGGGCGCTCAGACGCAGCTCTTGCTGCCGGCCGTGGCGATCGATGACGACGGAGTGCGGGCGGATCGCGGAAATGCGGGCGTCGCCAAGGTGATCGCCGACCTTTAGGGTCTGCCCGTCGATCACGGCGTGAGCGCGGCCTCCGCTGCGCAGAATGGCTTGCAAGCGCAACACCGAGGTCGCCTCGGTTGGCGCGTCGCCGACGACTCGTCCGGCGGGCGGCTGGGTCGGGTCTAGTGCGAACACAGGTGCGGAGGCGACCAGCGAAGCCAGGCCGAGGATCTTGACGGCAAACTTAAACACCAACCCACCCCGCATCGCGACTCAAGGTATGCAGATCGAGCGTGACGCGAGCCCGATTGGCACCACCCTCCCCCACTTCGTAATTCAGAGTGTCCCAATGCAGGCGCCAGCCGCTGGCCTGAATCGCATTGAGGTAGCCGAGCAGATCGAAATAACCACCTTCCAGCGTCAGGCGCAGCCCATGGCGATAGAACACCACCGGCGGCATCTTCTCCTTCGGTTCGGACACTGCAGATGTAGGCAGGGCGAGCGGTGCAGACGAGCTTTCCAAGGCAACCAGCTTGAGCTTTGCCTGATTGCGCAACAGATCCTGCAACAAGGCCTTCATCTTCGCCGGGGACACCAGCGTGCTGGTTTCCACATCAATGCGCTGCAGCAATTCATCACGGCTGGCCTGCGCTGTCGCCAGTGCCTGCCGGTAGCTCAGATTGGGATCGGTGACGAGCTTGGCCTGGATCTCCAGCAAGTGGTTGTCGGCCGCGAGTTGGCGGGCATGGGCCTCATTTTGCCGATTGGCTTCAGCGGTAATCCGCAAACCCAACGGCTCAGCGACCAACAGCACGTGGAGCATGATCAGCAGCGCCAGGCCCGCACCGTAAGTCAGCCACTGCTCGCGTGGCGCCAGGTTCTGCCAGTGCTGCGCGAGCTTATTCATCGCCCTGCTCCACTGCCTGTGAGGACAACCGGAAACGCAGCAGATCCTGCCCGTCTCGCTGAAGATCTAAATGTGCGAAGTTCCGGCCACGGAACGCTGTGCTCTGACCGAGGCTTTGCAAATAAAGCGGAAGGAGTTCCTGGTCCTGGGTCAGCCCCCGAAGCGCCAGATCGTCACCGCCGGAGTGCAGGCGAATCTGCGTCAGCCAGAGCCCTTGCGGTGGGTGTCGATCAGCAAGGCCCTGCAGCAGCGCCGCGAAGCCACTACTGCGCTGGGCATCGAGTGCTTTCAGATGGTCGGCCAAACGCTCCAGCTCGTGATTTTCCGCCTCGTGCTCGGCCAGCTGCTGGGGTAGCTTCGGATCGAGTCTTGGTTCACGAAAGTCAGCCTTGATCGCTTCGAGCGTGGCTTCGGCCTGTATAGCCTGTTGTTCGGCCAGCCTGGCAACAACGCGGGCTGCATGCAGCTGCCAACCCTGCCAGGCGCCATGGATACTTAGCGCGGCGACAAGAAGAGCTGCTCCCAGCCGCATCTGACGCGGCCGTGGCCCACCGCCACGCCGGCGTTCGCGTTGATACAGATTGATGTTCTGCATCAGCTCGCTTCCTGGCGGAGGGCAGCGCCAACCGCGCCAATACAGAAGGCCTGGCTCGACTCGGGAAGATCGCTCGCCGGCTGGCCGGGAAACAGGTCACGTAGGTCCAGCCGCTGCAGATTGACCGCAAGCCCGGCGGCAAGCGCCTGATGAGTGCGTTCACCATCCTGCTTCATGGGTAGCAGTAGCAGGCGGCTTATATAGCCTTTGCCTAACTGGCTTTCGTAGTAGTCCAGTGAGCGCTGTATTTCCAGCGTCATGCCGGCCAGATCCTGTTCGGCCCGCGCCAGTCCGTGCTCCATACGCCGCGCCATATAGAGGCCGACACTGTTTTGGACGGTGACGAGTCCTTCACTGGTACGCAGACGCAGCAATGCCAAATTCACTGCGTCCGCGCCAGCCAGCAGTCCCAGGTTGCGAAAGGCCATTTCGGTAATGTCGATGCTCGCCAGGGTCAGGCCGGCGTGCTGCACCAACGAGCGAGCCCCGTTCATTCGAGATTTGCTCAGCACAACGCAGTACACCATGCGCGTGCGGCCGCGATAGGCATCCTCGGACAGGCTGAAACAATCAATGACAACGTCTTCCAGTGGCTCGCTGATCAGATCCTTGACACGCCAGCGCATCGCGTCACGTAGCTCGTCGGCTGGAATTTCAGGCGCTTCCAACAGAAACATTTGATAAGCGGAAGGATGCAGCAAGACGTTGACGGGCATGCCATTCAAGCCATGATCAGCAACAGCCTGTTTGAGCAGTTCGGCTTGAACCTCAGGCTTGCCTTCCAAATAGACGCAACGCTGCAACCGCGGCGCCTCGCCATGAGCGCGCTGAATTTGTGCAAGCGCAATGCCTTGCGGCCCAGGCTCGATGCCTAGCAGGCTGCCTGCGGCGGCTTTGCGACGCTTGAAAAACAAATCCATTGGGAAAGACACTCCTGGCACGACTCGGTGGTTCGGGTACGCGTAAGCAAGCGGTTCTCTGGCTAGCTCTCCGAGCTGATATCAAATAGCCATCGCCCAGCGAGCGAGACTCTAACAAAATGCATCGGCGAGTCCAAATAATGTCGCGCGCCAGATTCAGCGGCTGTTACGTCAAAAAAGCAGCATAACTGGCTGATATGCCGCCGGATCGATATCCACGGCTAACCCATTCGTCGCCCTGCAGCTAAAAGATTCGGTAGGCCGATGAGCGGCACGGAATACGACGGCTGCTCCATTCGCGCCGCTTGGAGCGGCGCATAACAAGCGCGGGCGTAGGTAGACGGAGCAGTAGCGGAAACGACCGGGGCATCTAAAACAGTCGAAGCTGCTCGAACCCGCTGCGCAGATCAATCAGCCGCACGCCGACGCCGATCAGCCGCACCGGGCGCTTGCCGCGCGCGAAAGCGCCGGCGAGCAAATCGGCGTAATCCTCAAGTTCGAGGCCAGCCCCCGCCTGCTCCAAT
The DNA here is from genome assembly GCF_013620795.1 of Pseudomonas sp. Q2-TVG4-2. Taxonomy (GTDB): domain Bacteria; phylum Pseudomonadota; class Gammaproteobacteria; order Pseudomonadales; family Pseudomonadaceae; genus Stutzerimonas. The sequence goes on from NZ_LGLW01000001.1 coordinate 239,194, forward strand.
GTGGTCTGGGTGAAATCGTGGAACTTCAGTTTGACGAAGGGCTTGCCCGGCCGATAACCGCTATCGAGCCGCGCCATCCTCTTGGAGAGCTGTTCGAGCAGCTCCGGCAATCGCTTGAGGCAGGCAGCGAGATCCGGCAGATCGCGATCATAGGTATTTTCGACACTGACTGACTGGCGACGGCTTTCCACTTGGACCAACCGCTCGTCGATCCCATGTGCCAGTCCCCACAGCCTTTCGCCGAACGAGCCGAAATCCCGGACCAGGTCCAAGCGCTTCCAGGTACGCAGATCGGCGCAGGTATGGATGCCCAGTCGCTTCAGCTTTTCCGCCGTGACCCGGCCGACCCCATGCAGCTTGTTGACCGGCAACGCCAACACGAACTCATCGACCTGATTCGGAGTGATTACACACAGTCCGTCCGGCTTGTTCCAATCACTGGCGATTTTGGCGAGAAACTTGTTCGGCGCAACGCCTGCGGAAACCGTGATGCGCAGCTGCTGCCAGACCCGCCGGCGGATGTCTTGGGCAATGCGGGTGGCGCTGCCGGCAAAATGCTCGCAACCCGTCACGTCTAGATAGGCCTCGTCGAGTGACAGAGGCTCGATCAGATCGGTATAGGTCCGAAAGATCCCCTGTATTTCACGCGATGCTTCCCGGTAGGCATCCATACGGGGCCGAAGGATCAGCAGATCCGGACAGAGCTTCAGCGCATGCCCGGATGCCATCGCCGAGCGCACACCATACGCACGCGCTTCGTAATTGCAGGTGGCAATCACGCCACGACGATCTGCCAGCCCACCTACCGCAATTGGCCGGTTTGCGAGACTGGGGTCGTCACGCATTTCGATGGCTGCATAGAAGCAGTCGCAATCGACATGGATGATTTTTCGGGTCGGATTAACGGCGGGAAACTCGTAGCTGCACCAATGAACGCCCTCATCGCAGACGACTTGCAGCGGACGGGGACGGGCCGGCGAACATTATCGCTGATCCGTCGCTCGACGAGGACACTACTGGACCACTCGACTCAAGGCGTGCGAACAATACTCCAGGCACCGAGTCGGAATTAGGGAGGTAGGACCTAATATCCCAATACCGGAGGATCTTATGAAAACCATACCCCTGACCGCTGCAATCTTCGCCAGCCTTGTTGCCACCGGCGCGATGGCCAATCAGGACGACATGCATGACGACGCTCACGGCACAACGGGTGATACCCACGGCAGCGCCATGAGCGAGAACCATCAGCGCGCCAATACCGCTAATGTCGGGAAAGACGGCAAAACCATGGATCAGAAAATGAAAAACGAGGTGCAGGATGATTGGCGCGAAGACGCCGAAGAACGCCGCGACGCCGATACCAGCAAGCCGGAACAGCGCTAGGGTCTGTTGCCGTTTCGTCGCGGTCGCGACGGAGCCGGTTTTTTGCGTGAGACAAGGCACGAGTCGCGCAGTTTGGCTGCTCCAAATAAGCGATGAGGAACGCCGTCTTGCGCGAAACCGGCTCGTCTCTGCGGGTTGCGCGCAAATGACCCCAGCCCAAAGGCGGGTTAAAGCTCGAGGGGATAAGGCTGGACCAATGCCTTGCCGTACCCCTCGACGAATTCCGCCGGCATTCGCTTGGGCTTGCCGTTCGATAGCTGGATGCAGACAAAGGTAGTCTGGGCACGCAGCAAGGTTGCGCCATCGACGGGCCTGATCAGCTGAAAGGTGCGCTTCATTTTCAATCGCTGATCCGAATCGACGATCCAAGTCGCCAGCTGCAGGCGATCACCCCGATAGGCCGCCGCCAGGTAATCGATTTCATGCCTGAGCACCGCCATTGCACGATCCAGCCGACGATAGTCCTCTAGCCCCAGCCCGAGGCTCTGCGAGTGCTGCCACGCGCACCGCTCCAGCCAAGACACGTACACCGCGTTATTGGCATGACCCAGCTCATCGATATGTTCGGCCTCGACGGTGAAGTCGATGATGAACGCGTCGGTCTGGTCCCAGATCATGCATACCCCTCGCTGTGCTGTGCGCCGTCGGATCGCGGCCATACCTATTGGAAGCCAGACGTTCATGAATGTCACGCAGGCGGTCATCTTCTGATGACGGGCCATTCAGCGCCTTTTATCGTTTCAGGCTGATGAAAGCGCCTGTCAACGGCTGCAGCCGATTTAAATCGCGCCCAAAACAAAAAGGGCCACTTCGTTAGAAATGACCCTTTGATGCCCAAAACGGGCAAAAAAAATGGCGTCCCCTAGGGGACTCGAACCCCTGTTACCGCCGTGAAAGGGCGGTGTCCTAGGCCACTAGACGAAGGGGACGAAACCTTCGATGAACAGATCGCGAAAACCGCTACGACCCGTCGTGGATTGGTGGAGCTAGACGGGATCGAACCGTCGACCTCTTGCATGCCATGCAAGCGCTCTCCCAGCTGAGCTATAGCCCCGGATTTAACGTCTCCCGACTCGCGCCGCTTACGCTTCGCGTTCTGAATAATGGCGTCCCCTAGGGGACTCGAACCCCTGTTACCGCCGTGAAAGGGCGGTGTCCTAGGCCACTAGACGAAGGGGACGCAAAGCCCTTCAAAGGCAACCGATCGAACCGACCGGTGTGGCAATCGAGATTGGTGGAGCTAGACGGGATCGAACCGTCGACCTCTTGCATGCCATGCAAGCGCTCTCCCAGCTGAGCTATAGCCCCATCTCGAGGACGGGGCGCATATTAGGTGCGGTCCTGCACAGTGTCAACGATATTTTTCCCTCAACTCGAAGATTTTCTGGCATCAGAACAAATACTTACCGCCGACGAGTGGCGACAGCGAAACCTTATGAAGCGGCACAAGTGCATGCCGCCACTCAAAAGCAGGTCAGACCATCGATGCGTACAGCTTTTCCCACTCCTTCACTTCTTTCTTCGATGCGCCCCCTAGCAGCTCTAGCGCCTGACGCAGACGGAAACGAGTCAGGTCCGGACCAATTATCTCCATCGCATCGAGTACCGACACCGAACTGGCTTGACCGGTGATAGAAGCGAACATCAAGGGCATCACGTCGCGCAGCTTCAGCTCCAGATGCGCAGCGACGGCTTGGATACAGTCTGTAACGCGCTCCTTGTCCCACTGCCGTAGCGCTTCGAGCTTCCACAGCGTGAGCTGCAGTACCTGACGGACCTGGGTGGGATCGAGTTTCTTATGTTCGAAGAGTGCCGGGTCGAGGTTGAGCGCACCCGAAAAGAAAAAGCCCGCCAACGGAGCGATCTGGCTGAATGTCTCCACACGCTGCTGCACATGCGGGGCAATCTTCATCATGTAATCGGGATTGAACGCCCACTTCTGCACCTGCTCCGCAAACTGCTCGACCGACAGCTCGCGCAGCCACTGGCCGTTGAGCCAAGACAGCTTCTCGACGTCGAAGATAGGCCCGCCCAGCGACACGCGATTAATGTCGAAGTGCTCGATCATTTCCGTCAGGGTGAATTTTTCGCGCTCATCAGGCATGGACCAGCCCATGCGCCCCAGATAGTTGAGCATCGCCTCAGGCATGAAGCCCATGCGTTCATAGAAGGTCACTGATGTCGGGTTCTTGCGCTTGGACAGCTTGCTCTTGTCCGGATTACGCAACAGCGGCATATAGCACAGCTGCGGCTGCTCCCAGCCGAAGTATTCATAGAGCTTGATCAGCTTCGGTGCGGACGGCAGCCACTCCTCGCCGCGCAACACGTGGGTGATGCCCATCAGATGGTCATCGACGACGTTGGCGAGGAAGTAGGTCGGCAATCCGTCGGCCTTCATCAGGACCTGCATGTCCATGCGATCCCAGCCGATCTCAACCGTGCCACGGAGCATGTCCTGCACCTGACAGACGCCCTCGGTCGGTACTTTCATGCGGATCACATGGGACTCGCCCGCCGCGATGCGCTGCTGCGCGGTATCGGCGCCGATGTGCATGCAATGGCCGTCGTAGCGCGGCGTTTCCTTGTTGGCCATCTGCTCGGCGCGCACTTGATCGAGGCGCTCGGCACTGCAGAAGCAGGGGAAGGCATGGCCTTTGGCGACCAGCTCATCGGAATACTTCTTGTAGATCTCGCCACGTTCACTCTGCCGATACGGACCGTGCGGGCCGCCAACATCCGGACCCTCGTCCCACTCGATGCCCAGCCAGCGCAGCGCATCGTAGATCTGCTGCTCAGATTCACGCGTCGACCGCAGCTGATCGGTGTCCTCGATACGCAGGACGAACTGGCCGCCGTGCTGGCGAGCGAAGCAAAGGTTGAACAGCGCGATATACGCGGTGCCTACGTGAGGATCGCCGGTGGGAGATGGCGCGATACGGGTGCGAACGGTGGTCATGATGTTCTCGAATCGGGAGCACAAGGAAAACACAGCGGCTGGCGACGTCCATGCTGCTCATCGCCGATCAGCGCTTGTAGAAGGCGCGATGTTAACAGGCGCACCTCTACCGGCTCCACCAGACAAGATCCGTGACAGGCATCGACGCACCCTCTACTGAAATACGCTGCGTGCGGGAGCGCATAGAGCCCGACAGGCCCACTCGTGGTCACTTGATGACCACGTGCAACCAAGCGATCAGACCTGCAGCAGGCGGTCGCGCAGCTTATGGATTTCGTCGCGGGTCTGCGCCGCGGCCTCAAATTCCAGGTCGCGTGCGTAGGCGAGCATCTTCTCCTCCAGCTGACGAATCCGCTTGGTGATTTCGCTTGGTGAGCGCAGCTCGTTCTCGTAGCGTGCGGCCTCCTCCGCCGCCTTCGCCTCGCCTCGGCGTTTCTTGCTGCGCGATCCCGGCACCGTGGCACCTTCAAGAATGTCCTGGACATCTTTGAACACACCCTTAGGGACGATGCCGTGCGCCTCGTTGAAGGCGATTTGTTTGTTGCGGCGACGCTCGGTTTCGCCCATGGCCCGCTCCATCGAGCCGGTGATGCGATCAGCGTAGAGGATCGCCCGGCCGTTGAGGTTACGCGCGGCACGGCCGATGGTCTGGATCAGCGAGCGCTCGGAGCGCAGAAAACCTTCCTTGTCCGCATCGAGGATCGCCACCAGCGATACCTCTGGCATGTCCAGGCCCTCGCGAAGCAGGTTGATTCCGACCAGCACGTCAAATACACCCAGGCGAAGATCCCGGATGATTTCCACCCGCTCGACGGTGTCGATATCCGAGTGCAGATAGCGCACCCGAACTCCGTGATCGCCGAGGTAATCTGTCAGGTCTTCAGCCATCCGCTTGGTCAGGGTCGTCACCAGTACCCGCTCTTCCTTGGCGACGCTTTTGGTAATTTCCGAGAGCAGGTCATCGACCTGAGTCAATGCCGGCCGCACCTCGATCTGCGGATCGACCAGGCCTGTCGGCCGTACCACCTGCTCGATTACCCGCCCGGCATGTTCTGCCTCGTAAGGCCCCGGGGTCGCCGAGACGAAGATGGTCTGCGGGCTGATGGCTTCCCATTCGTCGAAACGCATGGGCCGGTTATCCAACGCTGAAGGCAGGCGGAAACCGTACTCAACCAGCGTTTCCTTACGTGAACGGTCGCCTTTGTACATTGCACCAACTTGCGGCACGCTGACGTGGGACTCATCGATTACCAGCAGCGCATCGGCCGGCAGATAGTCATAAAGCGTCGGCGGCGCCTCCCCCGATGCGCGCCCCGAGAGGTAGCGCGAGTAGTTCTCGATGCCATTGCAATAACCCAGCTCCATGATCATCTCCAGATCGAAGCGGGTCCGCTGCTCCAACCGCTGCGCCTCCACCAGCTTATTGTTCGCTCGCAAATAATCGAGCCGATCCTTGAGTTCCACCTTGATCTTCTCGATGGCCTCCAGCAGCGTTTCGCGCGGCGTCACGTAATGGCTCTTGGGGTAAAAGGTGAAGCGCGGCAGTTTGCGGATCACCTCGCCGGTCAGCGGATCGAAGGCCGACAGACTTTCCACCTCGTCGTCGAACAGCTCGATGCGCACCGCCTCGAGATCGGATTCGGCGGGAAAGATATCAATCACGTCGCCACGCACGCGGAACGTCGCACGGGCGAAATCCATGTCGTTACGGGTGTATTGCAGGCCGGTCAGGCGACGCAGCAGCTCGCGCTGATCAAGGCGATCACCCCGGTCGACGTGCAGCACCATTTTCAGATACGACTGCGGATCACCCAGGCCATAGATGCAGGAGACGGTGGTAACGATGATCGCGTCCGGGCGCTCCAGTAGCGCCTTGGTCGCCGACAGCCGCATTTGTTCGATGTGGTCGTTGATCGAGGCATCCTTCTCGATGAAAGTATCGGACGACGGCACATAGGCTTCCGGCTGGTAATAGTCGTAATAGGAAACGAAGTATTCCACCGCGTTGTTCGGGAAGAACGCCTTGAACTCACCATAGAGCTGAGCGGCCAGGGTCTTGTTCGGCGCCAGCACCAGTGTCGGTCGCTGCACATGAGCGATGACGTTGGCAATGCTGAAGGTCTTGCCGGAGCCCGTCACGCCCAGCAAGGTCTGATGCGACAACCCGGCCTCGATGCCTTCGATCATCTGCCGAATGGCTTCAGGCTGGTCACCGGCGGGCTTGAAACGCGTGACCAATTCGAACTGCGACATATCGACCTCTTATGATTGCAAGCCGCCCGAACACCGAGCGATTAGGCGCTTCTGCAGCGTTCGCAGCGCCCGAGGTGCAGCAGTGCGCTGCAGGACGCCGAACGACTCGCCATTCAATGCGGGCGCCGTCGGGGATATCAAGTGCGTCGCCTGTCAGCACAGCGCAAGCGAGGCAAATGGGCAACAAAACAGCCCCGCGTCATCAGAAAAACCGCCCTAGCATATCGCGACGAAGGACCAGGCCCGTTATACTCCTGCCCCGTTTGCGCACGACCCTCCGCGCCGAAGCGAGGGTGCTGTTTCATTTACCTCCTTCTCTTCGAGCCTTCCCACCATGAGTTTGTTCTCCGCTGTCGAAATGGCGCCGCGCGACCCGATCCTCGGCCTCAATGAAGCCTTCAATGCCGACACGCGGCCGAACAAGGTCAACCTGGGCGTTGGCGTCTACTACAACGAAGAAGGCCGCATTCCCCTGCTGCGCGCTGTTGCCGCCGCCGAGATGGCCCGCTTGGAGCTGAACGCCCCTCGCGGCTATCTGCCGATCGAAGGGATCGCCAGCTATGACATGGCCGTGCAGGGCCTACTGTTCGGTGCCGACTCTGCCCTGGTTGCCGGCGGTCGCGTGGTCACGACTCAGGCCTTGGGCGGCACTGGCGCACTGAAGATCGGCGCCGACTTCCTCAAGCGCATGCTGCCGGACGCGGTCGTGGCCATTACCAACCCGAGCTGGGAAAACCATCGTGCGCTGTTCGAGTCCGCCGGTTTTCCCGTGCAGAACTATAGCTACTATGACGCCGCCAGCCACGGCATTGACCGCGCCGGCATGCTGGAAGACCTGAAAAACCTGCCGCCCCGTTCGATCGTCGTGCTGCACGCGTGCTGCCACAACCCGACCGGCGTTGACCTGCAGCCGGAGGACTGGAAACAGATCCTCGAAGTGCTGCGTGCCAATGACCACGTGCCGTTCATTGACATCGCTTATCAGGGCTTCGGCGACAACATCGAAGAAGACGCCGCCGCCGTACGGCTGTTCGCTGAATCAGGCATGAGCTTCTTCGTTTCCAGCTCCTTCTCCAAGTCGTTTTCGCTGTACGGCGAACGTGTCGGTGCCCTATCGATGGTCACGCAGAGCCGTGACGAATCGGCACGTGTGCTTTCGCAGATCAAGCGCGTCATTCGCACCAACTATTCCAACCCGCCCACTCACGGCGCCACCGTGGTGTCGGCCGTGCTCAACAGCCCGGAACTACGCGCGATGTGGGAAACCGAACTGGGCGAGATGCGCACCCGTATTCAGGACATGCGCCTGAGCATGGTCCGCCAACTGGCCGAGAAAGGCGCCAAGCAGGACTTTAGCTTCGTCGCCAAGCAGCGCGGCATGTTCTCTTACTCCGGCCTTACCGCAGCTCAGGTCGAGCGCCTGCGCGTCGAGTTCGGCGTATACGCCATCGGCACCGGGCGTATCTGCGCAGCGGCTCTGAATCATCGCAATCTGGACCACGTCACCGACGCGATCGTCCAAGTCCTCTGATCTGCAGAGGGTTGACTTCCCCTTTGTAAACAGTAGGATACGCACCGCTGTTCCGCGATAGCTCAGTCGGTAGAGCAAATGACTGTTAATCATTGGGTCCCTGGTTCGAGTCCAGGTCGCGGAGCCAACTTCAAAGCCCCAGGTGATAATCTGGGGCTTTTTTTGTGGCCGCTGGACTTTCACCAGACACCATGTCCCAGGTGATTCGCTTCGCTCACCCCTTCGGGGCCGCGCTGAAGCGCGTTCTGCTGCGCAGTCGAGTCCAGGTCGCGGAGCCAACCTCAAAGCCCCAGTTGATAATCTGGGGCTTTTTTTGTGGCCGCTGGACTCTCACCAGGCACCATGTCCCAGGTGATTCGCTTCGCTCACCCCTTCGGGGCCGCGCTGAAGCGCGTTCTGCTGCGCAGTCGAGTCCAGGTCGCGGAGCCAACTTCAAAGCCCCAAATGACAACCTTGGGCTTTTTTGTATCCGCCGGACTCTCGCGACCCTGCAGGAGCCAGCTTGTTAGCGCTCCGCGCTCCGCGCTCAGCCGCTGCCCCGAACCCGCATTACCCATTGATCGGGAGCAAGCTCGCTCCTACGAAAAGCCTGACATGCAACGGTCTGCACAAAGCTTATCTCGAGAAACGAAAACGCCCCGCATCGGCGGGGCGTTTTCGTTATACGGCAGTGCTTATTGCGCTTCGGTGTTTTCAGCCGATTCGCCAGCTTCGGCCTCGGACTCAGCGGCCGGAGCGGCTTCGTTCTCGTCGCCTTTGATGCCCAGCAGTTCGAGGTCGAAAACCAGCACCGAGTTGGCCGGGATCAGCGGGCTCGGGCTCTGCTCGCCATACGCCAGCTCACTCGGGATGTACAGTTTGTATTTCTCACCCACGTGCATCAATTGCAGACCTTCGACCCAACCCGGAATCACACCACCAACAGGCAGATCGATGGGCGTGCCACGCTTGATCGAGCTATCGAAAACGGTGCCGTCGGTCAGGCTGCCTTCATAATGAACGGTGACGATGTCATCCGGACCCGGCTGAGGGCCTTCGGCTTCTTTGATCACTTCGTACTGCAGACCGGACTCGGTGGTCTTCACGCCTTCACGCTTGGCGTTCTCTTCGAGGAACTTCTTCCCGGCCGCAACCGCTTCCTTATTCATTTCGACCATGCGCTCTTCGGCGCGTGTCTGCAGATAGGCGAAGGCTTCCATCAGCTCTTCGTCGGTCAGCTTCTGCTCTTTCTTACCAATGGCATCGTCGATGCCTTGGGCAACCGCATTCGAATCGAGATCAGCCATGCCTTCCTGAGCCAGGCTCTTGCCCATGTTCAGGCCGATGCCATAGGAGGCTTTCTGCGCCGGAGTCTCCAGCTTGGCGCTGGTTTCCGAATCACAGCCCGCCAGGACCAGGCCAACCAGGGCTATCGCAGACGCCAAACGTTGATGTCTCATTCTGTTTCCTTAAATACGCTTGAAGGGGTGAAGCAAATTGATTGCCGGAGCTTAACAGCCGTCCCTAACAGTGGCTACCGAGCGCGCCGACGTAATACGTAAAGACAATGCAAAGTAAGGAAGTGCCGCACGAAACGCACAAACAGATGAAAAACTCAAAACGTAGGCGAAAAAAAAGCGACCCTAAGGTCGCTTTCTTTTCGAGCTATCAAGGCGTTCAGCGGTCCTTGATGGCGAATATGGCGCAGCGGACGGGACTCGAACCCGCGACCCCCGGCGTGACAGGCCGGTATTCTAACCGACTGAACTACCGCTGCGCTAAAACCTCGAGTGGTGGGTGATGACGGGATCGAACCGCCGACCCTCTGCTTGTAAGGCAGATGCTCTCCCAGCTGAGCTAATCACCCGTTTGCTCTCGAAGTGGGGCGCATTCTAGAGAGGGTTCCGAACCTTGGCAACCCCCTTTTGAAAAAAAAATTGAAGAACTTACAAAGACTTAGGAAACCCACTGTTTATGCCCGTTTTTGCGGTTTCCATCGGCATTGCGAGTTTTCAGGGTTGGCCTGCGTTACAGGGAGGAGAATAATGCGCGCTTTGCTTTTACCGGAGTTTCAATCGCCATGTGGTTTCGCAACCTGCTCGTCTACCGTCTCACTCAGAACGTCCCTTTCGATGTCGAGACACTTGAAACCGCACTGGCCGCCAAGCCCGCCCGCCCCTGCGCCAGCCAGGAGCTGAGCACTTACGGTTTCGTCGCCCCCTTCGGAAAAGGCGAAGACGCACCTTTAGTGCATGCCAGCCAAGGCTTCCTGCTGATCTCTACGCGCAAGGAAGAGCGCATCCTGCCCGGTAGCGTGGTCAAGGACGCACTGAAGGATAAGGTGGACGAGATCGAAAACGAGCAGATGCGCAAGGTCTACAAGAAGGAGCGCGATCAGCTCAAGGACGACATCATCCAGTCTTTCCTGCCCCGGGCCTTCATTCGCAAGTCCGGCACCTTCGCCGCCATCGCGCCAGAGCAAGGCCTAATTCTGGTCGATGCGTCCAGCCCCAAGCGCGCCGAAGACTTGCTTTCGACCCTGCGCGAAGCCATCGGCTCGCTGCCGGTGCGCCCGCTGACTGTAAAGATCGCGCCCTCGGCAACCATGACCGACTGGGTCAAGACCCAGAAAGCTGCGGATGACTTCTTCGTCCTCGACGAATGCGAGTTGCGTGACACCCATGAAGACGGCGGCGTGGTGCGCTGCAAGCGCCAGGACCTGACCAGCGATGAAATCCAGCAGCACCTGGAAGTCGGCAAGCAGGTCACCCAGCTGTCACTGGGCTGGCAGGACAAGCTGTCGTTCCTGCTCGACGACAAACTGGTCATCAAACGCCTGCGCTTCGAGGAATTGCTGCAGGATCAGGCCGAACAGGACGGTGGCGATGACGACCTCGGCCAGCAAGACGCCAGTTTCCTGCTGATGATGCTGACGTTCAAGGAGTTCCTCCCCGCGCTGTTCGAAGCCCTCGGTGGTGAGGAGGTTCCGCAGGGCATCTAAACTGCCTTGCGCGCCGTCAGCGTCAGCCACGCTGACGGCGTTCCCTCAATAACTACAAGGTAAACCCGATGCGCGCCCTCGCCGCCCTCAGCCGCTTTGTCGGCAACACCTTTGCCCTTTGGGTCCTGCTGTTCGCCGTTCTCGCCTTCTTCCAACCCAGCTGGTTTCTCCCGGCCACCGCCTGGATCGTCCCGTTGCTGGGGCTGATCATGTTCGGCATGGGTCTGACGCTTAAAACGGCTGATTTCGCCGAGGTTGCGCGGCGTCCGCTGTGGGTGGCACTAGGCGTCGGCGCACAGTTCATGATCATGCCGGCGCTGGCGTGGTTGCTGTGTCAGGTGCTGGGCCTGCCTGCGGAGATCGCCGTCGGGGTCATTCTGGTCGGCTGCTGTCCGGGCGGAACGGCCTCCAATGTCATCGCCTGGTTTTCCCGGGGCGACGTCGCGCTCTCGGTCGCGATTACCGCAGTGACCACCCTGCTCGCGCCGCTGGCGACACCGGCGTTGATCTGGCTGCTGGCTTCGGCCTGGCTGCCGGTCAATTTCGGCGCACTGTTCATGTCCATCGTGCAGATCGTGCTGCTGCCGATCGCACTTGGCCTGGCTGCGCGCCGCCTGCTGGGTAACCGGGTGCATCAGGTGGTCGAGGTGCTGCCGCTGGTTTCGGTGGTCAGCATCGTGATCATCGTCGCGGCAGTCGTCGCAGCCAGCCAGGCAAAGATCGCCGAATCCGGCCTGCTGATCATGGCGGTAGTGATTCTGCATAACAGCCTTGGGCTCGGCATTGGCTATCTCGTCGGTCACCTGTTCGGCCTGCCGCTGGCACAGCGCAAAACACTGTCGATTGAAGTTGGCATGCAAAACTCAGGACTGGGTGCCGCCCTGGCCAGCGCCCATTTCTCGCCGCTGGCAGCGGTGCCCAGCGCGCTCTTCAGCGTCTGGCACAACCTGTCTGGCGCACTGCTGGCAACCGTATACCGTCGAATGAAAGACGATGATCAACCAGCTCGCTAGCCGTTGAAGCGCCACGGGTCCGGGCCACTTGCCCGGCCCTCCTGAATGTGCAAAATAGCGCCTGCTGAGGACGACCTCAGGCTGTACAGACTCACCGGGGACGGCCCCACCCAATCACCGTCCTGTCGAGGTGCGCATGTCCTGGATCATTCTGTTTCTTGCCGGTCTGTTTGAGATCGGCTGGGCCGTTGGCCTGAAGTTCACCGAGGGCTTCACCCGCCCGATCCCTACCGTGCTAACGATCGCTGCCATGACGGCCAGCCTGGGTTTGCTGGGTCTGGCGATGAAGGAATTGCCGCTGGGCACCGCCTACGCCATCTGGACCGGCGTGGGTGCGGTGGGCACCGTAATCGCCGGAATCATTCTGTTCGGCGAATCGATGAGCCTGTTCCGTCTGGGTAGCGTATTGCTGATCTGTGTTGGCTTGCTCGGTTTGAAACTCAGTCATTGAGGACACAGTAACAGCAGCCGGTGGAACGCCGGCTGCCGCCTCATCAGCCGTGCAACGCAGGCTCGCGATAGTGCCGCGAGCAGGCTCCGCCATCCGCGCGAAACAGATGGCACTTGTTAGCCAGCAGGCCGATCGAGAACGCCTGGCACTCTGCGACACGGCGATTGCCATCACTGGTCACCGCCACCATCGCTTCGACGCCTTCCAGATTCAGGTGCAGCAAGTTGTGATCGCCAAGCCGCTCGGCCACGGCCGAGGGCACATCGAGCCCTTCGACCGGAGCCGACAGATCAAAGTGCCGCGCGCTATCGCCCATGTTGAACAGGCATACCCAGACTTCATCATCCAGCCGACGTTAGTACACCAGCAGCGCCTCGTCATCGTAGACGGTGCGCATGCTGCCTTCGATCAGCAGGCGCTGGTCCTGACGCAGGCGAGGAACGTCGATAGATGTTTAGCATCGAGTCCGGCTCCGGCTCTTGCGCGGCTACCGACAGCGGCAGGTGCCGATCGGGCGGCAACCAGGGTTGCTCACGGCTGAAGCCACCGTGCTGGTCCTGGTCGTGCCGGGGCATAGGCGTGCGGCAACCGTCGCGACCTTTGAATTCGGGCCAGAAGCGGATGCCGCAGGGATCGACCAATTGCTCGAATTGCAACTCGGCTTCATCCAGACCCAGCTCTTCGCCCTGATAGAGGCAAACACTGCCGCGCATGCTCAGCAGCATCGCCATGAACATCCGTCCGCGAGCATGATCCGGCATGGGCAAGATCAATGACCTGCTTGAAGTCTTCCAACGTACCGAACAGCGGATCCACACCGCGGTAGTCGGAGACGTCGTAACCAAAGTCCTTCATCGGCGAGGTGAAGAATGGCGATAGCCAGATGGCGTCGACGTTCAGGCTGGCGATGTAGTCGCTCTTCTCGACCACACCGAGCAGATCGCCGACCCCATCGCCATTGCTGTCGAAAAAGCTGCGCGGGTAAACCTGATAAATGACGCCGCCGCGCCACCAGTCATTGCGATTCATACAACCAACCTTCGATGTTTGGGGGAACACGCCGCCACTCTAGGTGCGTCAACCCGCCGCAACATCCGCCCGGCAGTGCATTACCGAGGCGTAAGAACCGGGCGTAGAGGCAGGCCGAACGGGGGGCGTAGTGCGAACTGGCAACCGCTAGCCAAGCTTCCACCGGGGAATCGCCCTTCGCCGCGATGCGCTCCGCCATAAATCCGTCAGACAACAAGCGAATCGACACTTATCTGTCACGAGCAGGCTATAGGATCAGCTCAGTTCCAGGACTGACACCGCAGTAGCTGCCGCGCTGAGCAGGGTTCCCGCGCCGCCGCACCAGTCGGGAGCGACACGCATCCACCAACCATGGAGAGACCTCATGTTCAAGTGCAAGCCCCTCGCAGCCGCCATCATTGCGATCCTGGCCACTCAGGCCTACGCCGACGACAACAGCGCAGAACAGAACCAGTCCGGTGCGGACAACATTGCCGAAGTCACTCAGACTGGCGGTCAGGACAACCTGTCCTATCAGTCGCAGATCGGCGCCAGCAACGACGCCATGGTCACTCAGAATCAGGCCACCCTGTCGGACGCCGTTCAGACCCAGACCGGCAACATGAACCTTGCCAACATCGTGCAGAACTCGACCGAGCAGAGCGAAGCGATCCAACTGCAAGACGGCAACAACCATGACGCGAGCATCGTCCAGAGCGACTCCTTCGGCGCCAGCGCTCGCCAGTACCAGGCAGGCAGCTACAACACCGCCATCACCGAACAGACCGCGGCTGATCTGAGCACCGCCGTGACCGATCAGGAAGGCAACGACAACTTTGCCGAAACCATCCAGAGCAACACCGAATCGAGCGTTTCGGAGCAGCGTCAGGTCGGCAACGACAACATCTCGCTGGTGTGGCAGGAAGGCGGCGCGGGCAATGACGCTATCGTCACTCAAGAAGGTAACGGTAATGACGCGACCGTTTACCAGGTCAACGCTTTCGGTTCGAACGCCGAAATCAATCAGCAAGGGGATTTGCAGGTTGCATCAGTAAGCCAGGAAGGGTCGGACCACTCGGCCAGCATCCAGTCCATGGGCATGATGAACGAGGCCTACATCGACCAGAGCGGCTCACTGCAGACCGCCTCGATCTACCAGGACGGCGTATCCAACAGCGCGGATATCTTCCAGGCTGGCGAAAGCAACAGCGCTACCACCGAACAGACCGGCGACAACAACTACATTACCGTCGACCAGCTCGATGGCAGCTTCCAGACGGCTTCGCTACAGCAGACTGGCGAGTACAACGAAGCCTACGTCACCCAGCAAGGCACCGATCATCTGATCGATTTTGCTCAGGACGGTAGCGACAACCTGCTCACCGCCAGCCAGACCGGCAATGGCAACGAGCTGACAGGTTCGAGCTATGGCGACAACAACCGCGTGGATGTGGTGCAGGACGGCGACCTCAACGTGGCCGACATCCAACAGATCTACGGCTCGGACAACGAAGTCAGCCTGACGCAGACCGGCGAAGGTCATCTGGCTCAGGTGCTGCAGGGTGGTACTGCCAACCAGGCGATCCTCGACCAGAGCGGCATGGGCAACTCCGCCATGGTGTCGCAGATGGGCTCGGGCAACATGGCCATCGTGACCCAGCAGTAAGCGGTACCGGCAGCCGGCCTAGAGCCGGCTGCCGTTTCGGCTCTCAAGCAAATCAGCGGCTACGGGCCGGATTACCCACCACGGTCGCACCCGCCGCAACATCCCGAGTCACTACACTGCCCGCCCCGATCACGGCGTCATCGCCGATGGTCACGCCCGGCAGGATAATCGCACCCCCACCAATCCAGACGTGCTCACCGATCACCACCGGACGCCCGAATTCGAGGCCGCTACGGCGCTCTTGTGCATCGCGTGGATGGTCTGCAGCGTAGATCTGCACGGCTGGCCCGATCTGCGTGCCGGTACCGATGCGTACCTCGGCCACGTCCAGGATGACGCAGTTGAAATTGAAAAACACATCGTCAGCCAGGTGGATGTTGTAGCCGTAGTCACAGTGAAACGGCGGTCGCACCACCGCGCCTTTGCCTACGCTCCCCAATAGCTCCTTCAGCAAGGCCCGACGCACCGCGTATGTTTCGACGAGCGCTGCGTTGTAGCGCGCCATCCAGGCCTTTGCCGCGGCCTGGTCGGCCTGCAGCTCGGGGTCGTCTGGCCGGTACAAGTCGCCGGTCAGCATCTTCTGCTTTTCAGTCATCGGCATGTCTGGCTCCGGTGGGACAAGAAAATGCACCCGACCTTGGACCGGCCGGAAGCGTAATCGGTCATGCAACGCTACTCGCCCTGGATCTTGCTCAACAGGCTGCGCGCCAATTGCACGGCCTCGTTGCGATGGGTGATGTTGAGCTTCTGATACAGGCTGCGGATGTGCGTCTTGGTAGTGGTCGGTGCGACGTTGAGGTGCTCGGCGATCTGCTCGTTCGATTGTCCGGCATGAATCAGGCTGAGCACCTGCCATTCGCGCCGGGTCAGTGGCGAATGGCGGATCAGCTCGGGCACGTCGGGCGATTGATAATGTCCTGAATCACCGCTTCGTCGAGGGTGATGCGAGTCGCCCGGCTGAAGTCGCGCTGCTGCTGCGCCAACTGGATCAGGCGATCGGCGCGTTGCGCTTCGAGTTCGTCGAGCCGGCGTTCGTGCTGCAAGGCCTTGAGCATCGCGATCAGTAGCTTGCCGATACGCAGGAAGCTGCCGATGGCGCCCGTGCTGCTGGCCAGCGTTAGCGCCAGCTGCAGGTGGTCCAGTGCCTGTTGGCGCTCCTCGCGCTGCCAATGCAGTTGCGCGAGGAGGATATGGTTGCGGTTCAAGGCCATGATCAGACCGTGCTGCTCGGCCTCGACCTGCAACTGTCTGAGGATCGGTAGCGCCTTGTCCGCCTGCTTCAATGACAGATAGGCCCGCGCGTGATTGCGGCCGTTGTACTGGGCGAATGATTGACGCCGCGTTCGAGCGCAGGCGCCGTGAGCAACCATTGCTGGATCGCCGTCTTGTCCTGGGTCGAATCCCAGTAGCTGAGCATCACCGCGTGGGCATTGGCGAGCCAGTCGACGTGATAGTTATCACCGGCAAGCATGCTCTGCATCTTGCCGCCCTCCGCATGCTGGATGCCGGCGACTTCACCTACGCTCCCGCGGTCTGAAAGGCGACAGCTGGACGCACGTCTGCGCATAGATCGCACCTACCTGGACAACCCCGGCAACGAGTATTACCTCGTGCTCTACGCCAGCGAAAACCAGTTGTCGGGCCAGACCACCCTGGAGCACCCCGCCAAGGCCTACACCAAGGCGCTCGGCAACGAGCCGCCCAGCCTGCCCGATCCAATCGCGCAGCATTCGCCCACCGGGGTGATCAAGACGGTGCTGGTCGAAGACAAGGTCGCTGGCCAGCAAGCAAACACCTATGTACCCGCCTACAGCATCGGTCGTGAAATGGGGAATGATCTGCCTACCGTACCCGCAGCGGCGGTGCTACCGGAAACCCAGGCCTACTAACGCCAGGGGATCGACGCAGCGCTGGCGAGCAAGGACCTTGAGCGTGCGCTACGGCTCGCCGACGAAGCTGCAAGGGTCGGCGATGCCAGCGCCAAGACCTATCTGCTGGAGCGCATCCAAATCAAGTAGAGACGACGCGGCGGCCTGCGCCTAGCGCCGGTCGCCGCGTAGCAAACTGACCTGCGCCTGCAGCTGCTGACGATTGGCATCGGTCGCGGCGACAGGCGCGCTGGCGATCAGGTCCACCTGCGACCAGATCCGCCGGAAAAAGCCCTTGTTCGGGTCGCGGCTGAAGAAGCTACCCCACAGCCCTCGCAGCGCCATGGGCACCACGGGCACCGGATTCGCCTCGAGAATGCGCTCCACCCCCGCCCTGAACTCGTTGATCTCGCCGTCGGCGGTGAGCTTGCCTTCGGGAAAGATACATACGACTTCGCCGTTGCTCAGATAGCGGCTGATGCGCTCGAACGCCTCGGCGTAGATCGCTTCGTCTTCATGTCGCGCCGCGATGGGCACCGCGCCGGCCGTTCGGAAGACGAAGTTCAGCACCGGGATACGGAAGATCTTGTAGTACATGACGAAGCGCACGGGCCGACGCACCGCTCCGGCGATCAGCAGCGCATCGACGAAGGACACATGGTTGCAGACCAGCACCGCCGGACCATCCTCGGGGATCGCGTCGAGCCCCTGATGGCGCACCCGATACATGGAGTGGCCAAGCAGCCACACCAGAAAGCGCATGCTGAATTCCGGCACGATGCTGAAGATGTAGGCGCTTACCGCCACGTTCATCAGCGACACGACCAGGAACAGCTGCGGAATCGACAACCCCGCGACACTCAACAGCAAGATGGCGACCAGCGCCGAAGCGACCATCAGCAGCGCATTGAGAATGTTGTTTGCCGCGACCACCCGCGCCCGCTCGTGCTCCGCAGTGCGCGACTGGATCAACGCATACAACGGCACGATGTAGAAGCCGCCAAACACCCCAATGCCGAGCACCGAGGCGAGAATCCACCAGGCCTGGCCGAACCCCAGCAATCCCAACCAATCGTGGGGCGACGCGCCCAGCGGGAAGCCCCCCGAATGCCACCACAGCAAGAGGCCGAACAGGGTCAGGCCCATGGAGCCAAAGGGCACCAGCCCGATTTCCACCTTGTGGCCCGAGAGCCGCTCGCAGAGCAGCGAACCAAGGGCGATGCCCACTGAGAACACCGTCAGGATCAGCGTGACGACCGTTTCATCGCCATGCAGCAAATCTTTCGAATAGGCCGGGATCTGGGTCAGGTAGGTCGCGCCGAGAAACCAGAACCATGAGTTACCGATCAGCGAGCGCGACACCGAAACGCGCTGCCCCAGCCCCATGCGCAGGATCGCGCCAGTCTGACGAAACAGGTTCCAGTCCATCTGCAGCGACGGAAAGGACGCGCCGGTTGCCGGTACTCCGCGGCTGGCGAGGTAACCGGCGATTGCCACCAGTACCACACTGCTGGCGATCAGCTGAGCGTAGCCCTCGCTGGCCATCATCACGCCGGCCGTAATGGTCCCGGCGAGAATCGCCAGAAAGGTGCCCATTTCCACCAGTGCGTTGCCGCCGACCAATTCGTGATCTTCGAGCAATTTGGGCAATACCGAATATTTCACCGGCCCGAACAGCGCCGACTGGGTACCCATGCAGAACAGCACCGCGAGTAGCAACGGCAGGTTGCCCAGTAGCATGCCGGCAGCACCGGCGAGCATGATGAAGATCTCACCGGCCTTGATCGCCCGGATCAGGCGCTCCTTGGCGAATTTCTCGCCCAGCTGCCCGCCCAGCGCAGAGAACAGAAAGAACGGCAGGATGAATAGCAGCGCGCACAGGTTGATCAACAGGCTGGTATCGGCGTTAGAGCCAATCTTGTAGAGGATCGCCAGAATCAACGCCTGCTTGAACAGGTTGTCGTTGAACGCACCCGACAGCTGGGTCAGGAAGAACGGCAGGAAGCGCCGTTTGCCGAACAGGGTGAACTGCGAATGGGGAGAGGTCATCGATCCGGTTCCATGGAGAAGACGTTGCTTGTTGGAGCGTGGCTGGCCACAGAAGGACACATCCGGGTCGCTGTCGATTGGCGTGCTGAGCGGCTCTTCACATTGGCAGCTGCCCGAACGCCCAGCGCAAGAGAAAGAAACACAGCAGCCCGCCGGCGATGGTCGCCAACAGGTTGCGGGTAACCGCCGCGATGAGAATCGCGAACAGCCCTCCGAGCAGGTAGGCATTTTGCCAATCCAGCGCCCACTCTCCCTGGGGCATCAACATGCCCGGCACCACGATGGCGGTCAGCACGGCGACCGGCACGTAATGCAGCCCCTGCTCCACCAGTCGGGGGAAGCGCAGGTCAGGCCAGGCGAAGAAGCTGTAGCGAATCATGAACGTGATCGCCAGCATGCCGAGGATCAATAGCCAGGTTTGCATCACTGCACCTCCGTGAGCAGACGGCGCTCGGCGCGCTGTTCGAGCCAGACGCCGACGATGATGCCGGCCAGCGCCGCAGCGATCAGGCCCAGTTTGTACGGCAGCTCCCAAGTCAACAACGCCACAACCGCGGCCACCAACGCCGAAGCCACCTGCGGGCGGGTGCGCATCATCGGCACGGCGATGCCAATGAAGGTCGCGATCATGGCGAAGTCCAAGCCCCAGCTGGCGATGTTTGGTACCGCCTGGCCAAAGGCGATACCGGCCAGGGTTGCCAGTTGCCAGCTCAGGTACATGGTCAGCGCCGCCCCGAAGAAGAACCAATGCTTGTACGGCGAGGCATCGTCGCTAGCATAGCGATGCTGAATGACAGCGAAGGCCTCATCGGTCAGCCAGAAGGCCAGCGGCACCCGCCAACGGCTCGACAGATGACGCACGAACGGCTGCAGCGCCGCGCTGTAGAGCGCATGACGCAGGTTGACCACGAAGGTCGTGAGCAACACGACGGCGGCGCCAACCCCACCGGTAATCAGGGTAATGGCGATGAACTGTGCAGAGCCTGCGAACACCAGCGCCGACATACCAATCGTCTGCCAGGTGGAAAGGCCAGCGCCGATCGAGAGCGTGCCGAAGATGATGCCAAACGGTATCGCGCCGACGATCAGCGGGAGGATATCGCGACAACCATGCAAGAACTCCTGCAAGCGGGACATCGTGGCTCCTTAGGTGTGCACCGCAGACGATGATGGGCTACGCGCCGCCATTACGGCCGGAACATAGGGGATGAAGACGGACTGATGACCGCGGTCGAACCGTCCATGGGAACGACAGACATTATCCTATGTTGGCGCCGAGGGCGACGGGCGCGCAGCGGTGCTCCCGCGACGAGATCCCGCCTCGCTTGCGCGCTGGCCGGTCGCAACGGATCAGCCGTTGGCGCGCGATTCCAGCAGTTCTTTGACGGCGGGCCATTCACGGTCGGTAATGCTGAACAGGACAGTGTCGTCCAGCCTTCCATCAGCGAGGCGACGATGGTTGCGCAGCAGCCCTTCTCGCTGGGCGCCGAGTTTTTCGATGGCACGCTGGGAGCGCAGGTTGCTGGCAGCCGTTTTCAACTGCAGGCGCACCAGCTGCCACTCCTCGAAGGCGTGTCTGAGCAACAGGTACTTGATCGCAGTATTCAGACCGCTGCCGTGCTCGGTCCTGTCCAGCCAGGTCCAGCCGAGTTCACTGGCCGGCAGCGATGGATTGAAATCCGCGAAGCGGGTGGTACCGACGATGCGATCTCCCATGCGCAGGGTGAACACCACCGCCCGACCTTCGCGCTGTTCGCTGAGCGCGAAACGATACCAGTCCGGGCGCAGCGGGCCGTTGAGGTAGACCAGTTCGTCACGGTTATGCTCGGCAAGCTCCACCAGGGCCGTGATATCGGTTTCTGCTAGCGGGTCCAGACGCAGGGCTCCCCGCTGCAACGTGACCGGGCGCGGCGTGAACATCAAAGATTCTCCTGATGATATGGGCGGAAGGGGCGCTGTTGTGATCGCAACACAGACAGGAAGTGCCCGGCAACCAAGGCCATCTGCACGACACTGCGACCCGAGGCGAGCCTGGCAACGTGACGCCCCACTGGCGGCAGAACACGGCGGCGATTTAGCGCGTGGCCAGACCAGCCAGCAGATCGTCTAGCCCGGGCGCTCTCGCCGATCCGCCCGTGACCACTCACCTCATGCGACCATGGTCGCAACCGCAACACGCCAACCTCTTTTACTGCGAAACTTTGCAAATTCATTTATCAATAAGCGGCAGTCTTCCGGCTATCCCAGAAACCTGCCGAGCCTGAACGGCCGACCGAGTGGCATCTCGGTCTGAACAGTCGCATTGCATCGCCTGACCCTGGTCGGCATAACGCGCAATCGACCGCCATATCGGCTCGGACAGGGGGGCCGCTCTTCATTTGTTGTCTGGAGTTCGCATGTCGTTGTCCGGTGGGCTGATCGCGCTGGTCGCCTTCACTTATATGGCCGTGCTGTTTGCCATTGCGTTCTACGGCGATCGCAACAGCGCGCCGATGTCCCCGCGTATGCGCGCCTGGGTCTATAGCCTATCGCTGGCGGTCTACTGCACAAGCTGGACCTTCTTCGGCGCCGTCGGCCAGGCCGCCGAGCAACTCTGGTCCTTCTTGCCTATTTACCTCGGGCCGATCTTGCTGATGCTGCTGGCGCCCCATGTGATCCAGAAGATGATCATGATCAGCAAGCAGGAGAACATTACCTCCATCGCCGACTTCATCGCCGCGCGCTATGGCAAGTCGCAGTTGCTGGCGGTGGTGGTCACGCTGATTTGCCTGGTCGGCGTACTGCCCTATATCGCGCTGCAGCTCAAGGGCATCGTGCTCGGCGTGAACCTGCTAGTCGGCAACCACGGAGAGGCGGCCGCCGGTTCCGGTGCGCAGGACACAGCGCTGATCGTGTCGGTGGTGCTGGCGCTGTTCACTGTGCTGTTCGGTACGCGCAACCTGGACGTCACCGAACATCACCGCGGCATGGTGCTGGCGATCGCCTTCGAATCGCTGGTCAAGCTGTTTGCCTTCATCGCGGTCGGCGTCTTCGTCACGTTCGGTCTGTATAACGGCTTTGGCGACTTG
The DNA here is from genome assembly GCF_013620795.1 of Pseudomonas sp. Q2-TVG4-2. Classification (GTDB taxonomy): domain Bacteria; phylum Pseudomonadota; class Gammaproteobacteria; order Pseudomonadales; family Pseudomonadaceae; genus Stutzerimonas. Next base: position 261,423 of record NZ_LGLW01000001.1, read on the forward strand.
TTCAATCAGGCCTACGATTCGTCTGAGCTGACCGGGTTCTGGGAAGAAACGGTGAACTGGCCGTCGATGCTGGTGCAGACGACCGTCGCGCTGATGGCCATCGTCTGCCTCCCGCGCCAGTTTCACGTGACCGTGGTGGAGAACATCGAACCGCGCGACTTCCACTTGGCGCGCTGGATCTTCCCGTTGTACTTGGTGCTTGCCGCCATCTTCGTCATTCCGATCGCCCTGGCCGGGCAGATGCAGCTACCGGCGGGCGTCAGTTCCGACTCGTTCGTGATCAGCCTACCGCTGGCCGAAGCGCATCCGGCGCTGGCAATGCTGGCGTTCATCGGCGGCGCCTCGGCGGCAACCGGCATGGTCATCGTCGCCAGCGTGGCGCTGTCGACCATGGTGTCCAACGACATGCTGCTGCCCTGGTTGCTGCGTCGCAAGGAGGCCGAACAACCCTTCGAGGTGTTCCGCCACTGGATGTTGTCGGTGCGCCGCATCAGCATTGTCGCCATTCTGTTGCTGGCCTATGTGAGCTACCGATTGCTCGGTTCCAGCGCCAGCCTGGCAACCATCGGCCAGATCGCCTTCGCCGCGCTGACTCAGCTGGCACCGGCCATGGTCGGTGCGCTGTACTGGAAGCAGGCCAACCGGCGCGGCGTGTTCGCTGGCCTCGCCGCCGGCGCGCTGGTCTGGGTCTACACGCTGATTTTGCCGCTGCTGGGCTGGCCACTGGAGATGTTCCCCGGTCTGCAGTGGATGTACACCACCGAGCTGCCGTTCGATACCAGCGCGTTGACGCTCGGCGTAATGTTGTCGCTGGTGAGTAACGCGACGCTGTTCTTCTGGGTTTCGATCCTGTCGCAGACTCGCGTGGCCGAGCATTGGCAGGCCAGTCGTTTCATCGGCCAGGAAATCCACGCCACGCCGAACGCCCGTCGGCTGCTCGCCGTGCAGGTCGAGGACCTGCTCTCTCTCGCCTCACGCTTCGTTGGCGCGGAGCGGGCGGAGCTCAGTTTCCAGCGCTTCGCCCGGCGCCACGGTCATGACTATTCGCCCAAGCAGCAGGCCGACGGCCAATGGATTGCACACACCGAGCGGCTGCTCGCGGGTGTCCTTGGCGCGTCCTCGACCCGCGCAGTAGTCAAGGCCGCGCTGGAAGGCCGAGACATGCAGGTCGATGACGTGGTGCGCATCGTCGGCGAAGCGTCCGAGGTCCTGCAATTCAACCGCGCCCTGCTGCAGGGGGCGATCGAGAACATTACCCAGGGCATCAGCGTGGTCGACCAGTCGCTGCGGCTGGTGGCCTGGAATCACCGCTATCTGGAGATCTTCGACTACCCGGACGGGCTCGTGTATATCGGTCGGCCCATCGCCGACATCATCCGCTACAACGCCGAGCGAGGCCTCTGTGGTCCCGGCGACGCGGATACCCATGTGGCCAAGCGGCTGTACTGGATGCGCCAGGGGCGTGCGCATACCTCAGAACGCATGTTCCCCAACGGCCGGGTGGTCGAACTGATCGGCAACCCGATGCCCGGCGGCGGCTTTGTCATGAGCTTCAGTGACATCACCGCCTATCGCGAGGCGGAACGGGCGCTCAAAGATGCTAACGAAAGCCTGGAGCAGCGCGTCGCCGAGCGCACCCAGGAACTGTCGGAATTGAACAAGGCACTGACCGAAGCCAAGAGCACCGCCGAGGCCGCCAACCAGTCGAAGACGCGCTTTCTCGCAGCAGTCAGCCATGATCTGATGCAGCCGCTGAATGCCGCGCGGCTGTTCTCCGCCGCCCTCTCCCATCAGCATGACGCGTTGCCAACTGAAGCCCGGAAGCTCGTGCATCACCTGGACGGCTCGCTACGCTCGGCTGAGGATCTGATTTCCGACTTGCTGGACATTTCCCGCCTGGAGAACGGTCGCATCACGCCCGATCGCAATCCTTTCCCGCTGGCCACCCTGTTCGACACACTGAGCACTGAGTTCACGGTGCTGGCCGCCGAGCAGGGCGTCGTTTTCAAGGTGCATGGCAGCCGGCTGCGGGTCGATAGCGACATCCGTCTGCTGCGCCGCGTACTGCAGAACTTCCTGACCAATGCCTTCCGCTACGCCAAAGGCCGCGTGGTGTTGGGCGTGCGCCGTCAGGGCTCCTCCTTGCGGCTCGAGGTATGGGACCGCGGTCCAGGCATCGCCCAAGACAAGCTGCGGGTGATCTTCGAGGAATTCAAACGTCTGGACAGCCACCAGACCCGCGCCGAGAAAGGTCTGGGGCTGGGGCTGGCGATTGCGGACGGCTTCTGCCAGGTCCTCGACCACCCTCTGTCGGTGCGCTCCGTACCTGGCAAGGGCAGCGTGTTCAGCGTGACGGTTCCAATCGCCAGCAATGTCGTCCGGCAGGTGAAGGCCAATGGCAATGGCGAAGCGCAACAAACCGCGCTAACCGGCATTCAGGTGCTGTGCATCGATAACGAAGACAGCATTCTGGTCGGCATGCACAGCTTGCTGTCGCGTTGGGGTTGCCAGGTCTGGACCGCCAGCAACCGGGCCGAATGCGAGGCGTTGCTGAGGGACGATGTACGACCGCAGCTGGTGCTGGTCGACTACCACCTGGATCATGGCGAAACCGGTTCTGACTTGATGGCCTGGTTGCGTACCCGTCTCGGCGAGCCGGTACCGGGTGTCGTAATCAGTGCCGACGGGCGACCCGAACTGATTGCCGCCATCCACGCAACGGGATTGGACTTCCTTGCCAAGCCGGTCAAGCCGGCTGCGCTGCGCGCGCTGATGAGCCGTCACGTGCCGCTGCACTGAAGCAGACTTGCGCCAAGACAAGTCTGCGCTAAGCGCGATGGCTAAACTGAAGCGGTCCGAAGCGGCCGGCATATCCGGCCGCAGGGCTGCTCGCAACCTCGGCATTCATATTCCCGCGGGTGCTGCTGGAAGTCGGCTTGATCAACCGAGCACTGCTGCCGTCGTGCTGGCGCCAATGCTGACCGCCGGTTTGATCTACCTGGCCGGGGCGCGGTTGTATTACCTGCGCGCCGGGCACCAGCCTCAAGCGGTGCCGAGCCGCCGTTGAAGACCCGTTCGAGTTTGGCCCTGCGCTGCGGTTTGCCGGCCTGCTGGTGGTCATCCTGTTTTCTCGTCGAAGGTGCACAGCGATTGCTGGGCGATATGCGGCCTGCTCGCCGGGCTTGCGGTGTTGTGGCTGGCATGACGTAGCGCAACGCTCAATCCTCGGCTTCTTCCAGCGGCGTTTCGGCCCCGGCGCGCTCCAGCCAGTCGGCCGGCAATCGCTTGCTGGCGCGGGCGCCCAGCAGTTTCAGCTGCTCGGCGCGCCCCACCAGATTGCCGCGTCCGTCGGTGAGTTTGTTACGTGCGCCGACAAAGGCCTTGTCCAGCTGCTGCAGACGATTGCCGATCTCGTCCAGATCCTGGATGAACGCGGCGAACTTGTCGTAGAGCGCCCCTGCCCGCTCGGCAATTTCACGGGCATTCTGGCTCTGCCGCTCCTGCCGCCACAGGCTGTCGATCACTCGCAAAGTGGCAAGCAAGGTGGTCGGGCTGACGATCACGATGTGCTTGGCGTAGGCGTCCTGGAACAGCTCCGGATCGGCCTGCAGCGCCGCGGCGAACGCCGCCTCGATCGGCACGAAGAGCAGCACGAAATCCAGACTCTGCAATCCTTCGAGACGCTGATAGTCCTTCAGCGACAAGCCCTTCAGGTGATTACGCAGGGACAGCACATGCTGTTTGAGTGCCAACGCGCGGCTGCCTTCGTCTTCGGCGCAGGTCAACGCCTGATAGGCGGTGAGACTGACTTTGGCGTCCACCACCACCTGCTTGTCGCCCGGTAACTGGATCAGCACATCAGGCTGGAACCGTTCGCCGTCGGCACTCCTCAGGCTGACCTGCGTGTGATATTCGCGTCCTTTCTCTAACCCCGCATGTTCAAGTACCCGCTCGAGGATAAGCTCGCCCCAATTACCCTGGGTCTTCTGTCCTTGCAGTGCGCGGGTCAGGTTGGTCGCCTCGTCGCCCAGTCGCTGGTTGAGCTGCTGCAGCCGCTCCAACTCTTTGGCCAGCGAAAAACGTTCGCGCGCCTCATTCTGGTAGCTTTCCTCGACGCGCTTTTCGAACGACTGGATGCGTTCCTTCAATGGGTCGAGCAGCTGCCCGAGCCGTTCATGGCTGGCCTCGGCAAAGCGTTGTTCGCGCTCTTCGAAGATCTTTCCAGCCAGCTCGGCGAACTGCGCACGCAGCTCATCCCGGGCGCCCTGAAGGTCTTCCAGGCGTTGCTCGTGGGTCTTTTGCTGTTCGTTGAGCTCGGCGCTAACCGCTGCATGAGCGGCACTCAGCGCGCGCAGCTCAGATTGCTGCGCATCACGCTCGGCCTCCAGATCGTTGAGCGCATCTCGCGTTTCCATACGCTGCGCCTGAAGCCACTCGGTTTCGCGGCGTAAGGCTGCCAGCTCGGCCTGCAGTGCCGAGCGTGATTCGCTGAGGTCGGCATGGGCGAGGCGACCAGCCTCGAGCTGCGCACTCAAGCCCTCCTGCGCCATGGTGGCCTGAGTGAGACGCTCGTCGAGCAAGGCAAGCGCGGCCTGGCGCTGGGAGAGACGATGCTGCAGGAACATGGCTAGAGCAGCCAGCAGCACACAAAGGGAGCCAAGGCCGACGAGCAAATAGGTGGGATCGAGAGGCATGAAGGGCTCCGGCTGAATTGCCCGGCAGTATAGCCAGCCGAGATGTGCCGGTCAGGCCGAACGCTCTGTCCAGGCCGCTGCGGGCTGCCTTGCCGTGCAGCCCGTTGGAAGCAAGCCCTAGCGCTTGGCGAGGAACCGCTGGAGAACCCGTGAGGCCTCGGCGGACCCCTGCGCAGCGGCCTGTTCCAGCCAATGTCTGGCCTTACCCAGCTCGCGATACTGAGGCTGGCAGTACAACTGCCCTAGCTCCAGTTGCGCCTGACAATCGCCCGCACGGGCGGCCTGCCGTAGCAGTTCGAAACCGATGCGCCGATCGCGCTGGCTGTCGCAGTCCGTGCAGAGCAGCCGTCCGAGGCGACTCTGCGCTTCGACCACACCTTCGAGCGCCGGCTGCTTGAGCATCTGGCCAGCGATTCGTTTGACACTTTTGGTCTGTCCTAGACGCTGGCTGTCCAGCAGCCACAGCGCCATGCGCAACGGCAGGCGCGGAGAAGTTGAAGTGCTATCGACCGTAGTCGATGCGAGAGGACGCGTTCTCATGGTCACCGAAAGCTTCGGGGGGACAAGGGCGCGCACTCTACTCCTTTTTTCACAGAGTTAAAGTCTTGATAAAAAACTTAAAAAGCGAACCGGATCACACAAAAAATTAATCCACAGAAGCTGTGGATAACTCGGTGGACAAACAGGTTACAGATTTCCCTAGGGCCTGTGGCTAGCGGCCTGCGGTTAAACTGGCGCTTTTTTCACCAATGAAAAATCTCTTTATTTTTCAGCAAGTTATTATCGATCTATGCTTTGGCGCGGTTTGCGACAGTTTGTCATAAGCGCTTGACAAGGCGCTCCGACGAATGTGCACAAGTTTGGCACGGCAACCATGAAATGCCCGTTCCAAGCGGTTTTGAGCAGCCAGGCGCCTATGAACACGGAACTTTCGGCCGTGTGACCGGTCGTCGGCCGCACCAGCGCAGGGCACATCGCGCATGAGCATCCGCCGGCTTATGCTGATGCATCGATCACAACGGGAAGGGTCATGTCCAAGCGGCGGAAAGTCCTGGTTCTGGCAGTAGTAGGGTTGCTTCTGGTCGTACTGGGTATCGGTGCCTATGGCGGCTTGCGCTGGCAGCAACTCAAACGTGAGCTCGGCATCGTCACGCTAGACGTCAGCGGTGTGCAGTTATCGGCTAACCAGCTTGAGGTGCGACAAATTGTCTTGGTTCTACAGCCACTAGGCGACGAATGGCTCTCGGTGCGGGTCGATAGCCTGCGGCTCGACATGGAAAGCTGGTGGCGGCCGCTCCCGTTTCAGTCGTTGAGCATCAAGCATCTCGAAGCCCAATGGCGGCCGGCATCTGACGCGGATGTCGCCGGTGCGCCGCTGGCCGTCCCCGATCGGCAGCAACTGGAACGCTGGGCGACCTGGGCACCGCGTACCGGGCATATCAGCTCGTTCGGCCTGACCCTTCCTTGCGAGAGCGGCACCTGCCGAGAACAGGGTGAAATGAGCTGGCAGCATACGGGCAAGGCGGTGCTACCAGCCACGCTGAAGCTTCAACTTCGGCGCGACGCGCATCAGTTGGCACTGGTGCTAGGCGCCCATGAACAATCCCGCGAAACCCATGTGGATCTCCAGCTGCAGCTGGACGGCCAGCAGCGCCTAACCATGCAGAACCAGCTGACGACCGATGCCGACACGACACTGTGGCGCGGCACGCTGGCTATGAGCGAGCTGCCGGAGGCATCATGGCTGATGGACTGGCTCGGCGACTGGCTGGCCTATGATCCGCCGACTCTTCCCGAGTTGCCCGAGCGGATGCGCATCGGCGCCGGTTGGGCGCTGCAGGTCGATACAGAGGACCTGGCGGGCGGATGGAAAACCTTGGACGGCGAGTTTCGCCTGTCCGCCAACCTGCCAGCGCCCTGGCCAATCGTGGGCATCGGTCAGGTGCAGGGACGGCTCGACCTCACCGCCAAAGCCGACCGTGGCACCTGGATACCCACCGAGCTGACCACCGATCTGCTGCTGCAACCGGCGGCAACGCTGGTCGCCGAACTCCCGGCAGAGCTGAGACCCGATGCGGTTAGCCTGCAAATCACGCCCGCCGCAGCCAACCAATCGGCTGCGGCGCTGCCTTTGCAGGCGCAGCTAGCCGTCAGCGGCCCCACGTCGCTCACGCTCCACAGCCAACTCGTGCTTGGGATCGCCGCGCCCTACAGGCTATCGTTCGAACAGACCCGACTTCGCGTGCAAAGCGCCGAACTCTCTTTGCCTGAGATGAGCTTGAAAGGCCTTGAGGCCGACCTGCGACTGCATGGCCACGCCTCTGCAGAAACCGCTGCCGTTCGGCTCGACAAGGGTTCGCAAATTGCCCTGACGCGCTTCACCAGCGGCACGGATCTGGTGGCGAACACGCTACAACTGAACCTATCCGGCTTCGATATCGAGACGAAGTTCTCAGATCGCGAGTTACAGACATTATCGACCGAAGGCCAAGCCGCGATGACCATTGCCGAGCTCAGGCAGCCGGCGCTGCGACCACAAGGCTGGCGATGGAGCGGTCGACTCGATGCCGGACGCGAACGGCTCTTGCTCGAGGGGCCGCTGAGTAACGACGCCGGACTCACCCTGCCCGTGACGCTCGACCATAACTGGTCCAGCAGAGCGACCCGCTTGAACCTGAGCCTTCCCGAACTCTTCCTGCGCGCAGGCAATCCCTTGGCCGCGACCCTTGCCGATTGGCCACAGGTGCTGGAACTGAACACCGGAAGGCTGCAGGGCCAGGGACAGTTCGACCTACCGGGCAATGGCCCTCTCGAGGCAAAGGCGACGCTCAGTGCCAAGGGACTCGGCGGTATCTATGACCGCACCGAGCTGCGCGGACTGAACACGACACTATCGGTCGCGCTGCGGCGAGATCAGTTGCACCTGGAAATACCCGAACTGACGCTGCAGGAAGCCAATCCCGGCTTCACCTTCGGTCCGCTAAGGTTCAACGGTGAATATGCCGGCAACATCGATCACCTCGACCGAGGCCGACTCGCCTGGACAACAGCCGAGCTGCAACTGCTCGGCGGGCGCCTCTGGCTAGACCCGGGCAAAGTCGACCTGGCTGCCGAAACGCAACAGCTGAACGTTCATCTGCGTGGCCTGCAGCTACCGCTGTTACTCGAGGCCTATCCCACCGAAGGGCTGTCCGGCACGGGTGTGATTGACGGCGAACTCCAGCTGCAGCGCAGCGAAGCAGGCATCAGCATCGAACAGGGATCGCTAAAGGCGCGCGAGCCGGGTGGCACCTTGCAGTTTCGTTCGGCGAAGATCCAGGCATTGGGTCAGTCAAACCCGGCGATGCGGCTCGTGACCGAGGCGCTGGATGACTTCCACTACGAGCTGCTCGCCAGCGATGTGCACTATGCCACCGATGGCACGCTCAACCTGGGCCTCAAGCTGCACGGGCAAAACCCGGCATTGGAAGGCGGTCGCCCGATCAACTTCTCCATCAATCTCGAAGAAGACATTCCGGCTCTGCTAACCAGTCTGCAGTTGTCTGATCGCGTCAGCGAGACCATTCAACGACGCGTGCAGGAACGCCTCAGACCAGACCGTTGAAAAAACGAAGGCGAGGCAAGGAAAAACAGCCGAGAACGCGGACCCGGCTCGCGCGCGAGTTTACGAGCTGTAATGAGCAGTCTGACTGGGCTCGCAACCGAGGCTGTTTTAACGCAGCATTGCCAACGCAGGTAGTTTTTTAAAGGCCTGTTGAGGCACTGTAGCGACACCCCCGCCCAGGAGAACACCGTCATGCGGTTGTGCCACCCCATCAGCGTTCTGACGCTGGCCCTGCTGGCCAGCGCCTGCACTCCACGAGTGGAACTGGCCGTGCCCAACGAGCCGATCAACATCAACCTCAACGTGAAAATCGAGCACGAGATCTACATCAAAGTGGACAAGCAGCTCGACTCGATCATCAATGAAGACAGCGGTTTGTTCTGAGGAGCCTTATGAAAACCTACCTGAAACTCGGAACCCTCCTCATGGCGCTGTGCCTGGCTCTGCCTGCCGCTGCCATGTCGCTCAACGAAGCCATGGCCGCGCTAGGTCAGGCCAAGGCCAGCGGCCAGCTCGGCGAAAGGCCCGACGGCTATCTCGGAGTCGTGCAAAGCACTGGCCAGGCGGAGGAGATCGCCAGTCAGATCAACCAGGCCCGGCGCGCCGAATACCATCGTCTGGCGCAGAAAAATGGCATCAACGTCAGCGATGTCGAAGTGATCGCAGGGAAGAAAGCCATCGAGAAAACACCGCCCGGCCAGATCATCCAGCTCAACGGCAGGTGGGTGAAGAAGTAAGCGAAGAGCTTGCGGGGTGCTGATCGCGCCCCGCATGGCTGTCCTTCAGAACCAGGCCGAAACCGTCAATGAACCGAATTGATCATGCTCGTCCTGACCATGAAATTCCCGAGTTCGCCAGACGCTGGCGAATGCCAGCTGCCAGCTGTTCCAGGTCAATGCGACACCGGCCTTGGCGTCACCCACCCACTCCCGACTGTCTACCGAATGGCTGCTCTTAAAGGTATTACCTTCAAGCAACATGTTGTGGGCCATATACCGCCCTTCCACGTTGGCGAAGATGTTCCAGGCAAACCCGCCCCCCTGGTCGAAGAACATGCTGCCACTCTGGGCCGGCGCTACAGCCGGGATGCTGAAGCTGCGTGCTAGCCCTTGCCCGATCCGCAAGCCCAACCCGGCAGAACCGTAGGTGTAGAGATTACCGAGTGAGAAGCCGGCGCTCGGCCCGTACTCAAACTCCAGTCCGGCGAAACGTTGCTGCAGCCACCAGCGGTGCTGGTAGGCCAGGTTGACGAAGGGCTCGTTGCGCAGCTGATTGTCCCAGCCCTTGGGCTCGTCGCTGTCGGTCACGTCGTGCACTCGGCGCTGAACTCGTTCCGCGCCCGCCGCAGGCCCGACTATCCCGAGGTCCAGGTGTAGACCACTGGTCCCGCGCCAACCGTCATGCTGCGTCGTGGAATGGATCGACAGGCCCGCAAACAGCAGGCCGGCATAGGGTCGATCGTCTTCGATAAGCCCCGCTCGCTCGATATCATTGGGCGTGTAAATCTGATGGCCAAGCCGATAGGCAATATTGTCGACTTCGTCCGCCGCCCAACCCGGCACGGTTTCAGCGAACCGCCGCGACCAATGATCACCATCCGGCTCGAACGAGCGCATCAATTCAAAGCCATTGGTGTAGTGGCCATCGCTGCCGGTCGCGATGATGTCATTCTCGATCTTCAACGAGTACAGATCAGCATGGCTGATCACCGGAACACAGCCGATGAATACGGCGAGAAGAACGCGAGCGTGCAAGTACGGGATTGCCATGGCCAGCTCCTTGGTTACATGCAGCAGGGAATGTATGGTTATAGAGCACAGCGGCCGACCAAACGTTCAGGTGCCCTAGCCGCACAAGGCGCAGCGAGCCGCCCTTGTTCAGAGCCTAGCCCACTGGCAAGGCCCCGCTGCTCAAGTGCCGATCACGCCTCCATCGTCTTTGGTGATCAGAACCGTCGAGGACCGTGGACGAGTCTTACCGTCATTCGCCGGGAAACTCAGCTCGGGATGCTGCACGTTGATCCACATGGCACGGTAGTCCGGGCTCCAGGTAATGCCGGTGATCTCGCAGCCGCGCGGGCCGACCAGAAAGCGCCTTACCTCGCGGGTTAGCGGGTCGGCACAGAGCAGCTGGTTGGTCCCCATCGCCTGCATCGCCGCTTCTTCGTCACCGAAGTCAGTCTCGATCCACAGCCGGCCGGCATTGTCGAAGGCCAGCCCATCGGGCGACGAAAAGATATCGCCATTAATGGTGCCAGTGAGGTTGGCCGGCACCGCCTGCCCGTCCGCATTCCTGGCGCCGGGATGCTCGCCCGCCAGCAGGAAGATCTCCCAGGTAAACGCGGTCGCGGTCGGATCGGCGCCCTCCTCGCTCCAGCGCAGGATCTGGCCGTGCAGGTTGACGGGGCGCGGGTTGGCCTTGTCGGTTGGCCATTTCACGCCGCGGGTGTCGTTGTTGGTAAGGGTTACGTAGACCTCGCGAGTGCGTGGATGCACGGCAACCCACTCCGGTCGATCCATTGGTGTCGCGGCCACCTTGTCGCCAGCGGCGCGGGCATTGAGCAGCACCTCGGCCTGATCGGCGAAGCCGTTCTCCGCGGTCAGGCCGTTCTGCCCATGGACCAGCGCCAACCATTCGCCGCTGCCATCGGTATTGAAACGCGCCACATACAGGGTGCCGCTGTCCAACAGCTGACGATTGGCCTGATCGTCTCCCGGCACATAGCGGCCGGTGGGGACGAATTTGTAGACGTACTCGCCCTTGGTGTCGTCGCCCGAGTAGAAGGCCATGCGGCCATCTTCGCCCAGCGAGAGCACCGAGCACTCGCGGCAGTAGCGACCAAGGGCGGTGCGCTTGACCGGTTTGCTCTGTGGATCGAACGGGTCGACTTCCACCACCCAGCCGAAACGGTTCGGCTCATGTACATGGCCGCCGTGAGGTTGCGTCGGGCCAGGGGTGGCGTTGAAGCGCGGGTCGGCAGTTTCCCAACCGTAGAGTTTGCTAAGGCCCTTGCCCTCGATGCCGTAGCGTTTGTGAGATACACGTTGAGCAAGGTCGTCAGCATCGTGGTTGACGAAGTAGTGGTGCCAGTTTTCTTCGCAAACCAGATAGGTACCCCAGGGCGTGATGCCGCTGGAGCAGTTGTTCAGCGTCCCGATGATTTCCTGCCCGCTCGGGTCGGAAGCGGTTTTCAGCGCCTCGTTGCCGGCCAGCGGACCGCTCACGGCCATGGGCGTCATGGCCGAGATGCGCCGGTTGTAGCGCGACGGCATGACCCGTTGCCATCGGCCCTGCGCATCCTTCTTCACTTCGATGACGCTGACGCCGTGGGCCGCCTGCTCCTTGCGCACCTCATCCAGCGGACGTTTGCCGTCGGTGTAGGTCATGCCGTTGGGGTGTAATGGCGGGTTCACGTACTCGTGGTTCATCACCAGCAGGCCATGGCTGTCCGGGTTTTCCGGGAAGGGGAAAAAGTGCATGCCGTCATGGTTATCGCCCGCCTGCTTGAGCTGGGCCTGCCAGTCATCCGTGGCGTCCGGGTTCCACTCGGGGGCGTCTGCCATGACGGCATCCCCCCAAGAAAAGAAGGTCCGTGCGCTGTAGCCCGGTGCGACCTGCACACTGTCGAACGCCGGATCGAGCTGCGGAGGAATACCCTCAAATCCCATCAGCGATTCGCCCTGCACGGCGCGGCGACAGGCGCCCAGACTGCCGCCGAGAAAGCCCAATGCAGCCAGGCCCAATCCGCCCTTGAGCAGACTGCGCCGACTGCGATCGATCAACTGGCCCAGCGAGGCGTTGGAGCTTGGATTGATGGACAGGTCGTCCAGGGCGGAAAGGTTGGCGTGAAAATTCTGGAAATCCTGTTTCATCAGTGACTCGTTCAAATGGGTCCGATCCGCATCACTGGATGCGGTAATGAAAGGTAACGGTCACGGCGCGACCATCAACGATCCGAGGCTGATAGCGAAAGCTTTTGGCAGCTATGAGTGACGGCCGGATAAGAGCGGGTGGTCGTCGTCCAGCGCTTTTCTGGGCGGTTCCGGGCGATCCTGTTCGATCCGCAGATCAACCTGCGGTTCCCGAACGGCTTGCCCGGCCCGCGGATCAGCAAGGGCTGTTGTAGGACCGGCAGCAACTGAAGGCAGCTGACGTTTCGCTCGGTGCGGCGCATATGGCGCTATGGCTCCGATCGAGCTTCCGCACGAGGGCCATCCGGTTCGCCAGTAGACGATACCTGCACCGACTCGGCATCGTTCCGGGTCTGCTGGCGATTCAATGTTGTGAGCGCTCGGCGCAGCAACAAGACGCGATCCCGGCCACAGTGAGAAACGCAATAAGCACCGCTATGGCATGTTCATTCATTGCGCCCTGCCTCACCTGCAAGATCGGCATACGGGACAGCGCTTTGATACTGAATGCACATTGCTGAAGCCAACGGTACGGCAGGAGGTCGTCCAAATGCCTGGGCGTGGGTTGCAGAAGATGTGACCAGGTGTGCGACAAATCGGTTTGCAGCGGGTCCTACCCTGGAACTACGGAACGACTCTAGATAGCAAGGAGGACCACATGCATCGGGACTACACCAGGCAATACCATCAGCTGCGCACGCACATCGAGCGCATGCTCGGCAGCGGAGCGGTGATCGCGAAGAGAGCCCCGCTCACGATCAGGCGTGGGGACCAGCTGTTTCGGGTCTCGTGGGGGATGCTGATTAGCGAGCTGACGCTCGTTGACCATTAGAAAAAATCGGCCGGACTAAGCCAACCTGGCAGAGCCAGGCATATCAGACCAGCCCATCGAACCGCGCATAGGGGTTACCGCATTGGCAGCCGGTAGAACCGGTAACGAAGAACACCGTAGGATGGGCTCGTGCTGTCGACGCAGATAGTCTGCGTCGACACCATGAAGTCTTAGTTCCAGATTCTCCAGTGCAGATGGGCGATCCGGACGCACACGTCACAACTTTCTGACGTTTTTACTCAAGTGATTCGGTTAGCCATCGACGCACCTTTCGACGCTCGCGGCGCGACAACAGCTGATGAGTAAAGGGGCTTTCGGGTCGCAGAACGCAATCCGGATCGCCGCGATCATCCAGACGGAATCGCCGAAGAACACCTATCGGATGCCGCTCGGGACCGTAGAAGGCCACCGCCCGGATCTCCAACGTGTGAAATTGCCAGTCGCCAACGGGTCTATGGCCATCGAGCTCGATCCGATGGCGCTCCGCAACGCTGCGCAGCATTCCCTGGAAGGTGCCAACGTGGATGAACTCACCACTGCGAAGGGGCCCCTGATGGGTCGTCTGATAGATCGGAAGGTCGGGTAAGGCGCCGTCCTCGTCGTCGATGCTCTGTCTGATGTCAGTCACATCAAGTTCCAATGGCCCCTTCGACGTCTCGATGGAGACCACCAGCTGATTAATGAACATGGGCTCGGCGCTCATGTTGGAAATCAGGCAAAGCGAACTCAGCCCCTTGCCGGCACCGCGATTGATAATAAGGCTCGGCTTGCGCTGACGTCGGAAGTTCAGCAGTAACAACTGCGCATAGAACACCCATACCAGCAGCGTGCTGGCGGAGATGGTCAGCGAAATCAGCTGGTGATTGTTTTTCAGCCATTCGATCATCTGGGGCCTCGAAGAGTTGTGAGTTGCTGAGACAGCGCAAAAACAACGCAGTGCCAGCTCGCTCGACGCAGCAACAAGATTGCGACCCCCGATGCAGAGGAAAGACCGCAGACCGAACCGGCAAGGGTCGATGGCGTGGCTAGGCGAAAAGGGCCTTCAAGCAACGTGGCATTTGCGCTTGACGTGTAAACCGATCGTTTTACACTGGCTGTATGGATAAACGCAGTGAAATCATCGCGGGCGCAGCCCGCATATTCGAGGCAGAGGGCTTCCGGGGCGTCGGCGTCGATCGTGTGATCGCCCCATCCGGAGCCTCCACCCGTACGCTCTACAAGCACTTCGGGTCGCGTGACGGTCTGGTCATCGCCGTGCTCGAAGCAAGACATCGCCGCTTCATGAATCAGCTATCTGAAGGGGACACGCCGAAGAATGATCCTGTCGGAATGCTTTTCGATACATTGCGGAGCTGGATAGAAGTGCATGGCGCACGAGGTTGCATGCTGCTGCGGGCGCGCAGTGAATACGGCGACGCCAGCAAGGAAATCGTTCTGCTTGTCAGCCGGCAGAAGCACGAATTCCGTGATGAGGTCGCGAGGCGCGTGGAGCGTGTGCTCGGTCGGAAAGACGCCGTGCTCTCCACACAAATCTGGCTATTGTTCGAAGGCGCAACCGCCGCGGCGAGCGTTGCGGACGCTTCGGTCGTCGACGATGCCAAATGCGCTGTGCTATTGCTTCTTGAAAAGGCACGGATGGACCAGCCGTGAGCCGCCGCGTCAATCTGGTGGCCGCCGCCTTCGCCCTGACAGCGTTATCCTACGGACTGGCACGGTTCGCCTATGGTTTATTGCTGCCGCAGATCCGTGCCGATCTTGGACTAGGCGTTCCTGAAGCAGGATGGATCGGTGGGAGCACCTTCGCGGCATATTGTGCCGGTATCGTCCTCGCTTTTTCGTGCAACGGCAGGATCAGTCCTCGTGTGATCACACTCCTGGCTGGCCTGGCCGCGACGGTGGGGCTGGGAATTGTTGTCGTGGCTACGTCGGGGCTTTCGTTGGGCTTGGGCATTGCACTCGCGGGGTTGAGTACAGGCTTGACCTCTCCCCCACTCGCCTCTGCTATATCCATGCAGTTCGGTGAGAAGGATCGTCCTAAAGCAAACACAGTGATCAACGCTGGGACAGCCGCCGGAATCATATTTTCCGGCATGGCGGCCATCATGGCTGCCGGAGCCTGGCGCGACCTCTATGTCCTGTTTGCACTGATCGGTGGTGGAATAACCCTATGGCTCTGGTTCGCCGTACCTCCGCGTATGGTCGGTGGCGGTCCCAAAGGCTTCGCATTTGGGACCCTGAAGCGGCCTGGCGTTCTGGCACTTTGCTGCAGCGCATTTCTCATGGGCCTGTCGAGCACTGCGATATGGACGTTTGGTGCCGATATTCTGCGTGGTGAATTTGGCTTTACCGATGCCAATATTGCATGGGCCTGGATTGCACTTGGCACAGCGGGCATCACCGGGTCCCTCACCGGAGTGCTCACCAACCATTACGGTAAACGGCGAATCCAGACGTTCGCGCTTCTTGGGATGGCGCTTGGGACCATTGGATTGAGTACGTCGTCATTTTCACCAGCCTATGGGTTCGCCGCGATGGGCATTTTCGGCGCCGCCTATATTATTTCTTCAGGCGCTTATCTCATTCAGGGCATCGACCTTCTTCCGGATCGTCCGGACCTCGGCTTGGGTGTCCCATTTCTTGTTCTTGCCCTCGGCCAGACAGCAGGCACTCCACTCTTCGCCGCCACACTGAGTGCAGTAGGCGTTCTCAATGCCCTCTTTGCCTTTGCCGCCGCGGCTTGTTTTGCTATCGCCATCTACCCCTTGAAGCGGGAGACAGCGGCGGCTCTTCAGAGTGGTCAATGCTAGGCGGCTTGCTCGACTGCGTCGGGGCCGGTGGCCCTATGGTTCGAAGGAAAATCTTACAGTTCGCGCTAACCCAATGGCCGATGTCCTCCAGATCTGCCAATGCTAGTACGTTCGCGGTATGGCCGAGATTGGCACATCCCAAATAGGGGCGCATGTACAAACATTAACGTGGTGAGACAGTTCCAGTTACGGCGAAAGCTCGATGATCCCTCGCTGGATACCAAGTATCACCGCGTGCGTTCGATTACTTGCTCCGAGCTTGTCCATGATTTTGCTCAGATGCCCTTTAACTGTGTCTTCACCTATTGCCAGGGCAACAGCCAGATCCCTGTTGGACAGCCCATTGGCGACCTGTTGCAGCACTTGGACTTCTCTTGGGGAGAGACCGTCCTGATCGATGTTAGCGGCCAATTCCGCCGCGATCTCTGGTGGATAGTGGCGTTTACCGGCAGCCAACGCGCGTATGGTTTCAATGAGCTCATGGCGTAGCGTACTTTTCAAAAGATAGCCGCGCGCTCCCGCCTTGATCGCTTGCAACGCCCTTACATCACCTCGGTACGTCGTAAGTATTGCAATCCGAGCTTGTGGAAATTCCGACATGATAGAGCTGATAGCGCCGATGCCGTTGAGTTCCGGCATCTGGACATCCATGAGGGTGACATCTGGCTGCATCGCACGGTATAGCCCGATAGCCTCCAGCCCGTTGGACGCTTCGCCGACCACGCTTATGTCCTCGAAACCTCCCACCACCGCTGTAATACCCTCGCGTATCAGCGGGTGATCGTCCACGACCAACACGGTGATGGGTTTCTTGATGCCAACCATAGATTTACCCTACCTTACGGAAACGGGTTTGCGTGCTGCCGATTGTAGGTTCATAGGCAACGGAGCCAGGTAGTGACAGGCTGATCCGCGTACCCTTTCCCGCATTGCTTATTATCGACAGAGTCGCGTCAATTCTTTCGGCACGTTCATACATTCCCCTCAGGCCGCCGTGCTCAGGTCGTCCACGCATTCGCTGATAAACCGGATCAATGCCGACTCCATCATCGGCAACAAGCATATCGAACCGATGCGGAGTGTACGTAAAGGTGACGGAAATCTGAGTAGCCTGGGCATGGCGAAGCGAATTGAAAACCGCTTCCCTTCCTACCTGATAGAACGCATCGCGAACGGTGCTCCTCAGCAGCGCTGGCTGACCTATATTGCTAACACGGTACGTAGCAGAACTTAACCCTGCCTCCAGCCGCAACGTTTGAAAAGCGGCGGCCAAGTCCTCCTCCGGGGCCATCTGGCCACGCAAGCCCGTGATCCGGTCGCGGCCCTCAGCAATCACCTGCTCGGCCCGGTCCAGCGCCCGCTCCATTGAATGGCGAGCACGAGAGTCGTTGGGCAAACTATCGGCGACTGCCTGAAAGCTGAGCATCATGCCCTGGACGCTTTGCAGTAAGGTGTCATGCAACTCGCGCGCGATGCGCTCGCGCTCCTGGAAGCGCGCTTCCAGACGCTTCCTGAGGGTTATCTTCTCGCGCCGCGTATAAAAGCGCGACAGCCAGAACGCCAACGCCAGCAACGTTCCTGTAAAGCTCAGCAGGAATCCCGGGCGCAGATAGAAAACCTGGGGAATGATGACAGTTAAAGTCGCGTCAGGAAGATTGAAACTTCTATTCTCGCCAAGCGCACGGACCTGAAATTCGTAATCACCCGGTGGCAGGCTTGGGAAAACAGCTTGCCTGGAGCGCTCAGCATCGACCCATTCAGAGTTGTGGCCATTAAGCCGGTATTGAAAGCGCATGGCGTCCGGTGCGGCAAGATTCAATCCAGAATAGGTAATAATCAGCTTTTCCGGCGCGTCTGATAACCGAACGGCTGCGCCGGAGAGATCAATATCGACTCCATCGGCTGCCAGCGACTTGATCGTGACGGCGGATGGTTGTGTCATACCCCTTGGTTGGTATGGGTCAACAGGAACGACCCCGTTTCCGGTGGCGAACCAGAGCAACCCTTCTTTCGTGAAGACTGCCGTGGGCACCGGCAATACCTTGTAGGGATCCATGGGAAGCCGCCCAATGTGATCATGCGAGCTGTACAAGAGCGTGTCACCACCGGCTATTACCCGCTCGATCTCTGCTGCGGGCAATTTGAAGATGCCGCCGCGGCTGTGCACCCAGATATCCATCCCGGACCACCTGCGTTCTTTTCAGCCGGTACGGCGACCAGCCCATAGATATTCTGAAAGGGTCCGGCAGCCGGCAGCTCCAGACGATGAAAGCGTCCATCCTTGAGATACGCCAAGCCGTGCTGGCCCCCTACCCATGTGCGCCCGGGCAAATGCAGCATTGCCGTAACGTGCCCAATGTTCAGGCCTTGCTCATCACTCCAGCGTGCAACCTTCTGCTCATCGACGGATATCAGAAGATTGTCGCGGTAGCCGAACCACAGCCGACCCGCCAGGTCTCGTGAAGCGGTGACTGGCATCACTTGTCGTTCGGCATCACTGACCGGCTCGATGCGTCGCCAGCGCTGATCAGCCCAGACGAAAAGCCCCGCCCGGTTGATCGAGACCCATATAGCGCCATACTTATCTACCGTCATTGCCCTTACGGCTGACTCGCGGGCGGATTCCACAGGCAGTGTCGCGATGCGCAGCGGCCCGTCATCTGAAAGCGAAAAGATGCCCCGGTGCCCGCCAATCAACAAGCCGTGCTCCTTGCTGTTCACCAACGTGGTGATCGGCATGTTCAATTCCGGGGTGGAGTGGATGTTGCCCCCGACGCTTATCAACTGACCGCTGCCAGTGCCGACCCATAATGAACCATCACCACTTACCGCCAATGCATGACTGCCCGCCTCGACGGGCAAAGCGAGGGGCGACGTTGTTCTGCGCGTGAGTCGATCCAGGCCCGCATCCGTGCCCACCCATAGAGTGCCATCGCGATCGATTAGTTGGGCCAACACCCTGTTGGAGCTAAGCCCGTTCCGAACAGTGAACGAGCTGATTGGACCCTGATCCTTCGCAAACCTAGGACGCTGCCCGACAGCCAGGTGATGCACGCCGGATCCTAGCGTGCCCAGCCAAGCGCCTCCCTGCTCGTCCAGAACCATACTGACCGAGCGTAATGCCGGTATCTCTTCAATTTCAGCGGTGGCATAGCCTGTTTTTTTCAGACGCAGCAGATGACCCCGGGCACGATCAGCTACCCATATGTCGCCTGCAGAGGAAGAGGTAATATTGCTGATCGATTGACTCTTGATAGCGACTGGTATGAACGCAGATGCCCCTGGAGGGAGCGTAAATAATTGCTCTTCGCTTGCTGCCCAGACATAACCATCTACGTCGACATGCACCGCTCGGGCATGGCCCTCTGTATAGCCCGCCTCCTTGCCAACCCGGCGCCAACCCGTACCGTCATGCCGGGCAAGCCCATCATCCGCCGCGACCCAAACCTGACCTTGCTGGTCCTCGACCATGCCGTAAATTACCCCACCGGGAAGACCTGGATCAGCCGGTTGCAGGGCGCCGTTTGCGCTGATCAGGCGGGCACCACCGGCTCGAAGCCCCACCCACAGGCCTTTGTTGGTGCTGAGAAGCGCCGAGACCACACCGAGCGGCTCACCGTCAGCAGGCACGAATTTCTCGAACTCAAAACCATCGAAGCGATACAAGGAATCATGAGTACCCAGCCAAAGGTACCCATCAGCGGTTTGCGCAAGCGCTCCCACAGCACTTGGGCCATGGTCGCTGGCAGTCCAGCGGCGATGGTCCAGGTCTTCAGAAATGCGCGCCGATACGCTCGTACACGCAATGCAGCCAAGCGCAAGGCTCAGCAGCAAAACCACGTAAGTTCGCACGATACTTCAACCCAGGCCTAAGCCTACCGAGGACTAATGGGACGGCTTCATTAGTCATGTTACCGAGTCAAAACAATGCGCGGTAATGAATTACGTAACTCTCAATCCCGTCGTTGGGCTTCTTGATGCCCGCGTTTGAATAAAGGATTGCGCGCAACCCTAGTTCATGGCCACCGACGAAACGAAGGCCAGCGCCTAATCGATCTTCAAACTGGAACGAGGACCCAAGGCCATTGTTTTCGATTTCTGTATCCTCAAATGCCGCGATACCGATGCCTGCCTCCAGATAGGGTTTCACTGCCCCACCACACGAATACCGGTGCAAGCGAGAGGCTCTGGTTACTAGCGGTCTTGTCTCCTTCCCAGTAGGTACCCCGCATCCCAGTAGCCCGTCAGCCTACCGATTCCTGTCTGGAACCAGCTGCGATTGAACTCCTTTTGCACACCCAGCCGATAAGTCGTCGTTGACTCGCCAGTGCGCCCAACCGCAGCGGTAAAGTCCAAAGCGTGGACAGCGGTCACCGAAGCAAGCGCAACTACCGCGAAAGAGATCAACCTTTTCATAACGTATTCCTTGTCAGATATCGGTATTTCATCGCACCTCCCGAGCGGCCAGGCCCTGGTGCATCGCGTCCACTCGACAGGTTCCGGTGCGGGTAGTGGCAAGCCCGCAACGAGGTAGTCGATAATGGGGCCTAAACGAAGCGCAAGAGATCGCTTGCAACGCCGGAAACGCCACAGGTTTGCGCATCAACCCGGCAATAGGGATATTTCCCTCAGCGGGCCGCTCGCGGTGTGGCCGGCGGTAGATCTTCCGGCAACGCAATGAACTCCGCATCGTCGGCATCCGGCAGCTTCATCCTTCCCGCCTTCCAGTCAGATGCTGCCTGGGCAAGCCTATCCTTAGAGGAGGACACGAAGTTCCAGTGAATGAACCGCTCTCCGACCGAGTCGCCGCCAAGGACCATCACTCTGGAATGTTCCAGGGCACGCACGCGTGAAGCGGCGGCGCCGAGCACCAGCATCCTGCCGCTCTCGTAGCGCGTTCCATCAAACTCCACGGCCCCGGTCGCGATGTAGAATGCACGCTCCTCATATCCGCCCGGAATCTCAGCAGTGGCGCCCGCGGACATGTCGAGATGCGCGTAGAACAGCGGTGAGTGCGTTTCGGCTCCGGCGGTCAAACCATAGGCACTGCCGGCGATGAGCTGTCCGACCACGCCTGCATGGTCCCACTGCGGTAGATCGAGCCCTGCATGGTGAGAAAAGGACGGAGCGATCTCCTCCTGCTCGGTTGGCAGCGCCACCCAAGCCTGGATACCGTGCAGATGATCGCCATGCACCCGGGCGTACTCGAACCGCTCGCTATGCGTGATTCCCCGTCCGGCGGTCATCCAGTTGACTTCCTGCGGTCTGATCGCCTGTTCGTAGCCAAGGCTGTCCCGATGCATCACATTTCCAGCAAACAGATAGGTCACCGTTGACAGGCCAATGTGCGGATGCGAGCGGATGTCGACACCCGCATCCATACCAGGCTGGAGATCAAGCGGCCCCATATGATCAAAAAAGATGAACGGGCCCACCATGCGCTGCTTCGCAAACGGCAGCACGCGGCCCACTTCCAGGCCGCCGCCGAGGCCGCGGCGCCGCTGCTCAATGAGCATTTTTATCATTTCGTCTCTCCTGATCGAACTTTGCCATCAAACGTCCTGGCCCGGACCAAGGGCGCTCCTTGGCCTCAAACCTCATCGGGGCCACTGACAGATCATCGTGTCTTGTCAGGCACCGGCGTATTAAGCAGCTGTGTCTCCCACAGGAAGGCGATGCCGCTACCGCCGCTATGCTGCCTCATAACGTCGACCATACCTTCGAGGTTGTCGGTTCGGGCCCAATCACGCTGCCACTCGGCCGCCACAGCCAACCAGGTCATCATGTTCACTCCGGCCCCGATCATGCGCTGAATGGCAACCTCGTGGGCCTCGACTGAGACAGCGCCAGACGCATCGGTTACCACCGCCACATCCCAACTTTCTCCAGCAGTCTGGATGGCTGGCATGGCGACGCAGATCTCGGTCCACAGCCCGGCGATGATCAACTGCTTTCGGCCTGTCGCCTTGACCACGTCCACCACCTTCGGGTCCTCCCAGGTATTGATGAGCGTCCGGTCGATCACCTCCTGGTCAGGGAACACGTCGGTGAAGATCACGCCGCCCTGAGCAGCAAGCACGCTCGTCAGAATGGTGGGTACGTTGAACGCCTTGGCTGCCTTCGCCAGGCCCGCCGAGTTGTTGATCACCATCAGTGGCTCGTGGCTGTTCAAGTTCGCCAGCTGGAACGGCTGGTGGTCGATAAGTACGAGTACCGAGTCTTCCGGACGAAGAAGCGAAGCAAGGCCGTTACGGAAAGCCATGGACCCATCCTCTATTGTCATTGTGGCTCATCTGGTTTCTTGACAGATGTGCCGCTAGTGGTTTCGTGAAACGCTCGCACACTGTCGCAAAGCACCCGCGCTTTTTATTGGATGACTGTCTGAGGTAGGGATGAGTGTGTGATCGGAACCAATCTGTGTCCGCATGCGAACCGCCAGGTTGGTTTTCAGCAGGACATCGTTGACCTGCGGTAGTAGGACCGGGATCGCTTACCTGCCCGGCTGGATCACCATGAACATGTGGCTAGCGGTACATTCGTGCCAATCATGACCCGGCATCCACCACCTCCTGCGGGCGTCTGCGTCATTCGACCAGGTCATTTGCCCAGCGCAGCCGAAAATCCGCCCCTCGCTTGCTTCTAGGCAATCGGATCTGAAATGGACCACGTCAGTTTAGGCGGCTGGGTAGATACCCACTCAAGCGGCACCTGAAGTGACGTCAATACGTGCCGTCCGGCGCGCACCGCTTTGAGCATGCGTTTACAGCATGGCCGTACCAGAACGGCACACCAGTTCAATCCACGTTAGCCGCACATTGCGATAGTGACAACGCGTCTCCAGCATCGCTCCAACCAGAGCATTGCTGGAGAGCGCGTGCGCTGCCGAATGCTCGCAAATAGCGAAGTCGAGCATCTCCATGGCCGAAAAAATCGCTAATGGCAACGAAAGGTGACCCAAGTGACCAACCCGAAACTCGAACTGCTGACCCCCAGCAACTGCCAGGTGATCTTCATTGATCAGCAACCGCAGATGGCCTTTGGTGTGCAAAGTATCGATCGCCAGACTCTCAAGAACAACGTTGTGGGTCTGGCCAAGGCCGCCCGCATATTCTCGATCCCGACCATCATCACCACTGTCGAAACCGAAAGCTTCTCCGGCCACACCTACCCAGAACTGCTGGACGTCTTCCCGGACGCACCGATTCTCGAACGTACCTCGATGAACTCCTGGGACGACCAAAAAGTGCGTGATGCCCTCAAGCGCAACGGCCGCAACAAGGTCGTGGTTTCAGGGCTATGGACCGAGGTGTGCAACAACACTTTCGCCCTGTCGGCCATGCAAGACGCCGGCTACGAAATCTACATGGTGGCCGATGCGTCCGGTGGCACCAGCCAGGCGGCGCACGACTACTCCATGCAGCGCATGATCCAGGCAGGTGTGGTTCCGATGACCTGGCAGCAGGTCCTGCTGGAATGGCAGCGTGATTGGAAAAACCGCGACACCTATGACGAGGTGATGGCCGTGGCCAAGGGGCATTCCGGCGCCTACGGCATGGGCATCGATTACGCCTACACCATGGTGCACAAAGCGCCAGAGCGTGTGCAGCACGGTCCGACCCTGGCGCCTGTGGTCGCGTCTATCTGACTGCTCGGTCCGGGGCGGCAAGTTGCTCGCCTCGGCCCGCTCGCCGGCCCATGAGGGCTCAAAAAGCCCAGAGCCGCAAGTCGATCCAGATTCCAGTCGACGTGGTCAGCCACAGGCGCGCCTCGTTTACAAACCCACTGCTCATCGGCAGTGGCCGGAGCAATAAAGCATGAACACTAGCGCAGCAGAAGCAGCCGAAACCGTCACCCTGGTCGTTCGTCACCGCGTTCGACGCGGCCAGGAACAGGCGTATGAAGCCTGGCTGAGACACATCGTCGCCGTTGCTAGCGAGAGCGCTGGGCACTTGGGCGTCGATGTGGTCCGCGGCATCAGTGGCGGCCTTCCGCTATTTACCTGCGTGCTTCGCTTCAGCTGCCCAGAACACCTGCGTAGCTGGCTTGATTCGGCACAGCGACGCCTGCTGATCGAGGAAGCGAAACCCTTGCTTGCCGATGGCGACCAGACCGAGGTCAGCACCCTCAATGATTTCTGGTTCGTGCCGGCTGATGAAGAAAGACAACCACCGCGCTGGAAACAGGCGTGCCTCACTTTCGTCGTGATTCTGCCGTTGAGCCTGCTGATGCCGCAGCTCTGGCGACCGCTGTTTGCCTGGGAACCTGCGCTGGGCGCCTACCTGCCGAGCAACACGCTGATCACCCTCAGCATCGTGCTGCTTGTTGTGTATCTGTTCATGCCGATGGCAACGCAGCTGTTTGCCAGTTGGCTGAACGGCACCGAGAAGAAACGGACATGAGCGCCGATAAGCCCACCAGCGAAAGCCGTCGTCAGTTCGTCACTACAAGCTCGGTACTAGGCGCCGCCGGAATGCTTTGGGCCGCCCTTCCCTTCGCGGGTCATGCCGGCCGATCTTTCGCCACTACTCGAGGAAGCAACATGAGCGCCGATACCATCCTGTTCAATGGTCACGTACATACCGTAGACCGTGAAAACCCACAAGCCAGTGCCGCGGCCATCAAGGATGGACGGTTCCTGGCAGTGGGCGACGACGCCACTGTGATGGCAACACGCGGCGACAAGACTCAGATCATCGACCTGCAACGCCGCTGCGTCATTCCTGGCCTCAACGACTCCCACCTGCACTTGATCCGAGGGGGACTGAACTACAACCTCGAGCTGCGCTGGGAAGGAGTGCCATCCCTGGCCGACGCCCTGCGCATGCTCAAGGAGCAGGCCGACCGTACGCCGACGCCGCAGTGGGTACGGGTGGTTGGCGGCTGGACCGAATTCCAGTTCGCAGAAAAGCGCCTGCCGACCCTAGACGAGCTGAACAGGGCCGCGCCAGATACCCCGGTATTCGTCCTGCACCTGTATGACCGCGCCCTGCTCAACCGCGCCGCACTGCGCGCCGTGGGCTACCACAAGAACACCCCCAATCCACCCGGCGGCGAAATCCAGCGTGATGCCAGCGGCGAGCCCACTGGCATGCTGATCGCCCGGCCCAACGCATTGATCCTCTATGCCACGCTGGCCAAGGGACCGGCGCTACCGCTGGAGTATCAGGTCAATTCCACACGCCAGTTCATGCGCGAACTCAATCGTCTGGGCATGACCAGCGCCATCGACGCAGGCGGCGGTTACCAGAACTATCCGGACGACTACAAGGTGATCCAGGAACTGGCCGACAACGATCAGCTGACCGTGCGAATCGCCTACAACCTGTTCACCCAGAAGCCGAAGGAAGAGCTGACCGACTTCAAGAACTGGACCGGCAGCGTCAAGCTGCACCAGGGCGACGACTTCCTGCGCCATAACGGCGCCGGCGAGATGCTTGTGTTCTCCGCCGCCGACTTCGAGGACTTCGTCCAGCCACGCCCGGATCTCGCACCGAGCATGGAGGAAGACCTGGAGCCGGTGGTACGCCATCTGGTCGAGCAGCGCTGGCCGTTCCGCCTGCACGCCACCTATGACGAGTCCATCTCGCGCATGCTCGACGTGTTCGAGAAGGTCGACCGCGACATACCCTTTAACGGCCTGCCTTGGCTGTTCGACCACGCCGAAACCATCAGTCCGCGCAACATTGAGCGCGTGCGTGCACTCGGAGGTGGCATCGCCATCCAGCACCGCATGGCGTTCCAGGGCGAGTACTTCATCGACCGGTACGGTGCCAAGGCAGCCGAGGCCACACCGCCGATCCAGCGCATGCTGGCCGAAGGTGTGCCCGTCGGCGGCGGCACCGATGCCACCCGCGTTGCCAGCTACAACCCCTGGACGGCACTGTACTGGCTGGTCAGCGGCAGAACCGTCGGCGGCACACAGCTGCACCCGCAGGGCCTGCCGCGCAACACCGCGCTGCAACTGTTCACCCATGGCAGCGCCTGGTTTTCCAGCGAACAGGGCAAGAAGGGCCAGATCAAGGTCGGTCAGCTCGGCGATCTGGTGGCGCTGACGGCGGATTTCTTCAGCGTCGAGGAAGAGCAGATCAAGTGGCTCGAGTCGGTGCTCACCATGGTCGGCGGCAAGGTGGTGCATGCCACCTCCGAGTTCGACAAGCTCGCTCCTCCGACCCTGCCGGTTGTGCCGGATTGGTCACCCGTAGCCAAGGTGCCGGGGCACTGGAAGCCTACGGTTGCCCCGCTGTCCGCCAGCATCCACCAGTGCATCGGTGCCTGCTCGGTGCATGCACACCAGCATGACCGCGCGCGCCGCAGCAGCATTCCGGTCAGTGACCATCAAGGCTTCTGGGGTGCGTTCGGGTGTTCGTGCTTCGCATTCTGAACCTTGCTATCCAGCAGCCGGCCTCCAAAGGCTGGCTGCTCGGCGTAGCCCTGATGGGTGCAGGTGGCCATGCCGTTGCCAACAACGCCGACGAGCGCGGCAGCTGGAACCTGCTGCTGCGCAACTATTTCCTGCGCGACCGCCCGGGGCCAAGCTACCAGCAGGAATGGGCGCAGGGCTTCATTGGCAACCTGCGTTCGGGTTTTACCGAAGGGACGCTCGGACTCGGCCTGGATGCCCATGCCTTTCTCGGCATCAAGCTCGACGGTGAGCGTGGCCATGCCGGCACCGGCCTGCTCCCGGTCGATGCCCAGGGGCGCGGCCAAGACTACGCCTCTGCCGGCGGCGCCCTCAAGCTGCGCATGGGCGACCATCTGCTGCGCTATGGCGAGATGACGATCGAGACGCCGGTGTTCGATACCGGCGACAAGCGCCTGCAACCGGAGTACGCCACCGGCGTGCTGCTGGAAAGCACGCTGTCGCCCGACCTGTTGTTCCAGGCAGGTCGTTTCACCCGGTTCAAGAACCAGGACGGCAGCTCGTCCCACGACGACTTCAGCGGCTATGGCGCCTCGACCCGGGGGGCGGCCATCTCCCTTGCCGGTGTTCGCCTGTTCAATAGCCGAGACCTCAGCGCTGCACTCTATGCCTCGCGCCTCGAAGACACCTGGAACCAGGGCTATCTCAACCTGAAGGCCCAGCGCGGCAGCTGGACCCTCGACGGCAATCTATACCGCACCCGCGATCAGGGCGCTGCCCGCGCAGGTGACATCGACACGCTGGCCTACAGCGTGTTGGCAAGCTACCGCCGCGATGCGCAGACCTTCACCCTGGCTTATCAGCGAATCGATGGCGACACTCCTTTCGACTTCGTCGGTGGTGACTCGGTTTACCTGGCGAACTCGGTCAAGTACGCCGACTTCAACGGCGCCCAGGAACGCTCCTGGCAGGCACGCTACGACCTGGATTTCTCCGCATTGGGTATTCCCGGCCTGAACCTGACGGCACGTTACGTCAGCGGTCATGGGATCGATGGCTCGCGTGCGCCGGCCGCAGGCGCCTACGCGCCACGGGATCCTCTTCGCACCACGTCTGGCGGCCGCCATTGGGAGCGGGACATCGACCTGCGTTACACGGTGCAGCAAGGCGCGGCGAAAGGCCTGCACCTGAGCCTGGCCCATGTCAGCCACCGCGGCAACGACGCCCAGGACAAGCGCGACATCGATCGGCTCTACATCATCCTTGAATACCCAATACAAGGCCTGTTCTGACCATGACCACTGCCAAGCAATCCCCCTGGAGTGCGCTCAACCACCGCACCTTCCGCTGGCTGTGGCTGGCCAGCATCGCCTCGAACATCGGTACCTGGATGCACGAAGTCGGTGCCGGTTGGCTGATGACCTCATTATCGGCCAGCCCGTTGAACGTGGCGCTGGTGCAAGTCGCCGGGTCTGCGCCGATGTTCTTCCTGGCGCTGCCAGCTGGCGCACTGGCCGATATCGTTGACAAGCGCCGCTATCTGCTCTGCGTGCAACTGTGGATGGCAACCGTGGCGATCATCCTCGCGGGGTTGACCTTGAGCGGGCTGATGACTGTGATGCTGCTGTTGCTGTTGACCGTCGGCATGGGCATAGGCACGGCGTTGATGATGCCCGCCTGGTCAGCCTTGACGCCGGAGCTGGTCGACAAACGCGATCTGCAGTCGGCGATTTCGTTATCCAGTCTGGGCATCAACGTGGCGCGCGCCCTGGGGCCGGCCATCGCCGGGGTGTTGGTCAGCCTGAGTGGTCCCTGGGCCACTTTTGGCTTGAACGCGCTGTCTTTTTTTGCCGTCATCACCGTACTGGCAACGTGGAAGCGTGAGCCGACCACGTCAGCTTTCCCTGCTGAGCGATTTTTCGGCGCGATGCGTATGGGTTGGCGCTACAGCCGCAGCTCAATGCCTTTGCAGGCCGTCCTGGTACGCGCGGCGGCCTTCTTCGTCGGCGCCAGCGCCGGGATGTCGCTGCTGCCGTTGATCGTACGTGGCGAGCTGCAAGGCAGCGCAGCTGATTTCGGCGTGCTGTTGGGGAGCGTTGGCATCGGTGCAGTGGTTGGCGCCATGTTGCTGCCCAGGGTGCGCGAGACGCTGAGTCCGGACGCCCTGGTCGCCGTCGCCAGTGTCATCTATGCCCTTGTGCTGTTTGCGCTCGCGTCGCTGCGCACGCTCTACGCGCTCATCCCGGTGATGCTCCTCAGCGGTGCCGCCTGGATCGCAGTCTTGTCCAGTCTGCAACTGGCCGCCCAGACATCGGTGCCGAGCTGGGTCCGTGCGCGAGCGTTGTCCGTATATATCCTGGTGTTTTTCGGCAGCATGGCTGCAGGCGGTGCGCTGTGGGGCCTGGTCGCCAGCCGCAGCTCGATCGGCACCGCCCTGCTTAGCGCCGGCGCCGTACTGCTGCTGGGTATTGTCCTGACCATGCGATTTCGCCTGCCGGTAACCGATGCGGATGATCTTGCGCCCTCGCTGCATTGGCCGACGCCGGTGCTGAGCGACGATCAGAACCTGGAACGCGGCCCGGTGAAGGTCATGATCGAATACGACATTGCGCCGGAACGGGAGGCCGCGTTTCGCCAGGCCATGCTACAGGTCCGCGGGATGCGACAGCGCAACGGTTCCTACTCCTGGGGACTGATGCAGGACAGCGAGAATCCACGGCTTTGGCAGGAATTCTTTTTTGACGAATCCTGGCTCGAACACCTGAGCCACCATCATCGAATCACCCGCGCAGAACAGCGTATCGAAGCCGCAGCCAGACGACATCAGACCGATGGCGTTGCGGTGCAGATCCAGCACCTGATCTCACCCGCCCTAGTTAAACGCGGCCTTTAGAAGTAGGACGCCCCCCTTGAGCAAACTGGTGGTCTTTATCCATGACGCCTGGCTGACGCCAGCCAGTTGGGATCATTTTCAAAGCCGCTTCACTGCCTGTGGCTATGTTTGCATCGCATTGCCATGGCCGCCCCTGAACGACTCACCAGCGAACTCGCTTGGCTTGGGTTTATCCGGGCTGGTTGAACATCACGCGGTCTTGATCGGTGCCATGCCGCAGCCGCCGCTGTTGGTTGGCCATGGCTTTGGCGGCTTGATCGTTCAGTTATTGATCGACCGAGGCTATGGCAGCGCTGGCATCGCAATCGCGCCGGTACCACCGCGCGGCATTCGTCCCGGAGTGCTGGCCTTCGATCTGCTGCCGGTACTGTTAAGCGCAGGCTGGAGTCCCCAGGTCGACTTGCGCTTCAAGCGATTCGCGACTGATATCGCACCGACCGTGCCCCACACCGAGCAGCTCATGCTGTTCAAGCGACACGTGGTGCCAGCGCCGACGCGAATTTTCTATGAGGCGGCACTGGGAATCGGCAGCCGGGTCAACTTCGCCAATGATCAACGTCCGCCCCTTTTGTTGCTGACTGGCGCGGACGACCGAAGCATCCGGGCAAGCCTCGTCGCGTCTAGCTACCGTCACTACCAACGTTCGGTCGCACCCACTGCGTATAAGTGTTTTACCACTCATAGCCACTGGTTGATCACCGAGGCGAATTGGGAAGAAGTGGCGGATTATGCGATCGAGTGGGAACAGGCTCAATCAGGGCGATTTTGACCAAGCGTAAGGTACCGACATGATTCGATCAATCGCTCATGCTCCCGCCCCTAAGCTTGGCGAATAACCGAACCCACGCGGTCGCCATAGGCATCTAGCGCGGCTTCGCCAACTTATAAGTAATCCCAGTACGTGCGTACCAAGAGCGCGCATCGATCCAAGCCGGGACTCGACGGATTCGGTCATCGTTACCACGACGATGGTTTCGCTTGGAGCGTAAGCTCGATGAATGCAGGTCCAATTAAGACACTGGGATATCTCGATCCCCTCTGGGATCCGATCTACGGCTACGCCCAGGTAGAAAAAATCGGTGACCGCCTGCGCATCATCGGCCAAATGAGTCACGACACAGATGGAAACTTAATCGGCGCCGCGCCGGTGGATGCCGAAGGTCTACCCACCGACTGCTCGAACATGGCACTGCAGTTGCGCATGGCCTACGCCAACGCTAGCAAGCTGCTGATGCTTTTCGGCGGCAGCTTGGACGATGTTATCGAGGAAACGCTCTACGTCGTAGATTTCGGAGCCGCGGTCCCGGTGATTGAGAACGTGCGGCAGCAGGCCTACGGCACTCGCTGGCCCCAATGTAAGAGCAGGCTGGCCAGGACGCCTCTGCTTCTATTCCCAGAACAACTTGTGGAGATCGCGCTGACTGCCAACATCTACAAATGCCATTCGCACCTGAACTCAGGGCAAACGGCATCCGCTTCGAGGAAGAACGAAATGACCGGTACCGATTAGATCCGCAAGTCATTCGTGCGCGGCCAGGCAGACCATGGCTGCCTATAAGCCAGTCACAGCGTCTCCTTCCAGCTGTCCCAGCGGCCCTCATTGATGCGAGCCGTGGGCGCCATGCCTGTCGTGTACTTGTCTTCGGCCTAGAGTCACTCGGCTGCCACCAACGGGTCGGAGCTGATATCTAGGCACTGCTGTCCCCGTCCTGACCAAACATTCGCCGCCACATTTTCGGTGACAGCCCCATCTCACGGCGAAAGGTACGGCAGAAATGAGACTGGTCACAGAAGCCGTGACCAAACGCGATCTCGGTGAGCGAAGTAGAGCTGACCAGCATGACCTGTCGCGCCGACTGGATCCGCCGGCGCGCCACATAGGTCAGTGGCGCAACGCCAAGGGCCTGTTTGAATGCATGAGAAAAATGACTGACGCTGAGGTTGAGGACGGCCGCCAGTTGCGGCGTGCGAATAGTGTTCTGCAGATGCTGGCCGATGAAACTATCCAGGCGGCGGATTTGCCATCCCGCCAAACCGCCATTCCTACGCGACTTCCGGGGCGGCACTGATGTGGCGGGCTGGAGCAGTTCGATGGCCTGCGAGAGTCGGGCAGATGCCCTTTCGCTGTCGTTATGCATCACCGCCTGGGCATCGCTCAGCAGCGTCAGCAGCACCTGAACCTGCTCCGCTGGGATCGCTTCGAAGCGGAGATCGACTACCGGACCGTCCAGTGTCTTGGGAAACATGACCTGGGGGTGGCTCATCATGTTCATGGCGTCTGTCTCCGGATTATCCGAAGCCAATGATGTTGCCCGCCATGCACAGTGCAAAGCCCACTTCAGGGGGGGCTGTACCCCCTCGAAAGTGTGGCCACCATGATTCAGGCGCCTCCTTTTGGCCTGAATGCGGCCAAACACCTTGAGCAGATCAGAGGGATGTATCAGTACAGCATTAAAATCGCTGCTGACTCGCTCTCGCCCCGCAACCAATCAGTCGCCCGTCCACTTTGGATCCCTTGGCTTGGCAGCTGCCGCTTACAGCGGCAGCTTTCGGGCCGGAAGCGGAAGTCTAGAGCAAGGAAAAATCTGTTCCCTTTGCCGACGACCCCCGCCAAGACTGAATACAATATGCGCCCGACTAGCCTGGGCCATGAAAGTGGCAGCCTCGAACAAGGAACTCTCCTCATGGCCTCCCCAGATAAACAGCAAAAACGCGCCCAGCGGGCCAAAGCCAAGGCTAAGCAGAACCGTTCGGGCAAGACCAAAGCCAATGTCGTCCATCCGCTACTGGCCAATTCGCTGATCAACGAGCCGTTCGATGATGTCGAAATCGACCTGAGCACCTTCGACTTCAAAGATATCGAAGAGAACGGTTTCGACCCCGCGCACTTCGAAGATCTGTTCCAGGCGATGAATGTCGGCGAAGGCATCAGCCTGCTAGCGATGTGCCTGGTATTCCTTCAATACCCAGTGTTGGAGCTGGTGGTCGCTGAGGAAGCTGAAGATGCTGCCACCGACTTTATGATGGGTCTGTTAATCATCTATCGCGGGATCTACCACGATGAAGACGAAGACGCGGCGGTGGACTGGATCGGCGGCGACGCCTTCCAGCATGCCTACAATGAAGCGTCGGTGATCCTGCAGAAGAAGAACGCTCGCAGCAACCCTGACGCCCGCGTTTAGACGCGCGACGAGCAGCTATGCTGGCACGTTTATCCGGCAAGTGTGCGGCCCAGCCGGAAGCGAGCAGCCAGGCGATGCCAGTGGTCGTTGAACGTTACGACGAAATCTGGCTGCCCTTCAGACAGTAACCCCCTGGATTGCATGCCCGACGAACGGTCGATTCCTTGAATTGACATATCGGTAAATCTCGATATTATCGCGCCATGGAACTGATCGACGCATTCAAGGCCCTCTCGAACCCGACACGCCTCAAGATTTTGAAAGGCTTGAAGGATCCCTCGAAGAACTTCCCTCCACAGGATGAAGGGGACGTTCATACGGTGGGCGTTTGCGTCAGCAGTATTCAGGAAGGCGTCGGGCTGTCGCAGTCGACGGTGTCCGATTATCTGGCAACGCTGCAACGGGTGGGTCTGGTCGAAGTCCGTCGTATCGGGCAGTGGACCTACTACAAGCGCAATGAAGGCAACATCCGTGCGCTTGCCGAGCTGATAGGCAAGGAGCTGTAATTTTTTAACTCACGATATCTGGAAATCTCGATATCTCTTTTTACCAAAACAAGGGACCCACAACACACTGAGACAGTAGCGAAAACCCGCGCATTTTTTTGCTATTGCATATCTGGATTTCCCTATATCCCTTTTTAACGAAGCGAGGATTTACCCATGAAAGCACAGATACTGAAAGCGTTTGGCGGCCCGGAATCGTTCGAACTGCGTGACGTCTCCAAGCCCGTACCGCAGGCAGGACAAGTACTGGTCCGTGTCCACGCCACCTCCATCAACCCGCTGGATTTCCAGGTCCGCCGTGGCGACTACACCGACTACGTGCCCCTGCCGAGCATTACCGGGCATGACGTTTCCGGTGTCGTCGAAGCCGTCGGCCCGGGTGTGACGAGCTTCGTGCCAGGCGACGAAGTCTGGTACACCCCGCAAATTTTCGACGGCCCCGGCAGCTATGCCGAGTACCACGTGGCAGCCGAAAGCATCGTCGGCAAGAAGCCTGCCTCGCTGAGCCATCTCGAAGCGGCCACCCTGACCCTGGTTGGCGGGACCGCGTGGGAAGCACTGGTCGTGCGTGCGGCGCTCCGTGTGGGCGAAAGCATCCTGGTGCACGGCGGCGCAGGCGGCGTCGGCCACGTGGCGATCCAGCTGGCAAAAGCCATCGGCGCCAAGGTGTTCACCACCGTGCGCGAAGCGAACTTCGAGTTCGCACGGAACCTGGGTGCCGACGTGGTCATCGACTACGAGCAAGAGGATTACGTCGACGCCATCCTGCGCGAAACCGATGGCCGCGGCGTCGATGTGGTGTTCGACACCATCGGCGGCAACACCCTATCGCGCAGTCCCGACGCCCTCGCACAACTGGGCCGCGTGGTCTCCATCGTGGACATCGCCCAGCCGCAAAACGTCATTCAGGCGTGGGGCAACAACGCCAGTTACCACTTCGTGTTCACCCGGCAGAACCGCGGCAAGCTCGATGAGCTGAGCGCATTGATCGAGCGCGGCCAGCTGCGGCCACACATTGGCGCGGTCTTTTCGCTCGCCGACATCCCGCGTGCCCACGCCCTGCTCGAAAGCCCGAACAATGGCCTGCGCGGAAAGATCGCGATCGCCGTCGAGCCCTCGCTCATCCCTTAAGCGCCAGTTCAACCGTTCACGTCACGTTGGAGAAAACCCATGATTTACGAGATCGCAGTGCTCCCCGTTCACCAGGAACGCGTCGAGCGTTTCAAACGTGCATTTGCCGAGGTCGAACCGTTGCTCAAACGCGCAACGGGTTACGGCGGCCATCTGCTCGCGCAAGGCATCGAAACGCCCCAGGTCCTCAACCTCATCGTGCGCTGGCGCTCGCTCACGGACCACAAGGACTTCGAAGCGGGTGAAGACCATCAGGTGTTCATGGACGCTCTAGAGAACTACTTTTCGGAAGAACCGACGGTCTACCACATCGAAGGCGCACCGTTTACGTCCGCAGAACACAACGTTCAGAACAGCTTCTTTGACCAGGCATCGCCACTTCTCAGCATGTTGCCGCCGGTAAACCCTGTTCGTTGCGAGAACCATCAGGCGTGATGTCGCCCCATCACGATTTGACCTGACAGCCCCTGTTTGAAGCCCACGGCTGCCAGGTCATACAGCTGCTCAGTGCGCTGACCTTATTGCGACAACCGTTAAGCAAGCACCGATTGAAGATGGGATCGGCTGACCGCTGCTGTCCGTCAGCAGCCCGTCAAGAACGCGGGCTTCCCCTATCGGTTGCCCGAGTAAGTGGCCCGCACCTTGCCTTTGTTTTGAAACATCCAAACCGTTATTCAATTACTTGGAGTCGAGATATGAACCGCAAAACAGCAACCCTTGTTTCCGCCAGTATTGGCCTACTGTTGTCTTTTAGCGCACTCGCTGAACGCACACCGACACCTTATACCTACGGAACCAAACTCGATATCGTGAAAGTTGTCTCCATACGGACCGAAGACAGCCCGGTCTGCAAGCCGGTGGACTACATCATGAAATACATCGATTCGATGGGGAAAACCCAGGCGCTTAAATACAAGGCTCATTCCAGTGCATGCAGCAAACGGCGCTAACACCTTCCGTGCGGCGCCCCGTGATTTTCCTCTTGTTTCAACCTGCGACGTACAACCCTGGCGCTAGCCGCTTCTGCCTCCCCTCGGATGAAGAGCTAGACAGTCTGTACTCTGTACGACTGTTTCTGGCCGGTTAGCGACCGCCGCTCTGGCTAGCCATCCTTGTTCTCCCACACGTGGAGGACTTGCCATGAACATCATCGCTACCTGCAGCCGTCAGCGCTGGAACAAAGGAAAATTGGTCGGCAGAAAACCCGCTCCGACTGAGAGATATCTGGGCCATCCGAGTAAGGCTCCAAATTGCAGAAAGAACCCGGGATCTGGCTCTCTTCGATCTGGCCATCGACAGCAAGCTTCGAGCCTGTGACTTAACCAAGCTCCGTGTGCGCGATTCTTCGTAGGACCTTAGAGCTGCCGTAAGGCGCGCTTTCGATGCTTACGATCCATTTCAATCATGCTTAGGCGAACCCAGCATTCGACGCATGCACAGCAACTAGAGCTAAGATAAGCATCATCATTAGTACGCAGTGGGCGGTACGCAGCTTGGTACGCACGGAATCGGCCAGTTAGCGCGCTCTGTATCGGACCGCTGGACACAGAGCCAGCCCTTAACAAGCGCAGGTTAACAAACCGATTAACATCGAATTGAACTGTGTAGATACATCGACTTGTTCTGACATCGCTAAGCCCGACGTAGGCTATAGCGCCTCGCCGCGAGTAGTACCTAGCTAGATATCCAAGCTGGTACCATCAAAATTGAATATCAAAAACCCCGTAGTCAACGGGCCTACTTCATACGTGAAACACAAGCGCAGAGTTTCTATCCTCGCGTTTCTATCGATCCTTGATCAGTCACATAGCGTCATCCGCACCAAAGCTCGGTATGGAGGCAGCGACATGCGAAATACTATCTGCGCGGCAGAGCTGCCTGTGACACTCGAAGGACAGACCAAGCAGGCATTAAAGTGGGCAACAGAGCGCGGCCTGAAATAGCAGACGGTGAAGATGCGCCGCTATCGGGGCGACACGTGGAACGAGGCGTTGCGTCCGAATCTGCGCCCCCGGACTTGGATGAAAGGGTGGACGATGAACCCAGCCCGCTCAGAATGATCCTGTGGCGCTCACTAGTCTTCCTAGCGAGGGACGGCCTCCTTGCGGCCTCGGCTTGCGAGCGCGCCTTCAGTCCATCGCCAGCTGTAAGTGGGCGCTGGCTTTGGCATGGCCTTGCGCTGGCTTTGGCATAGCTTAAGACGGCCCGATTGCTAGATTTCGCGCTGGCTTTGGCACTCGGTAATATCCGGAGCTCTCCACAGACTGCACAGCCTACCACCTCAGATATTCACGTGTTGAGTGTCGCCAGGTAGTCCTCAGGCGAGACGCCCATCGCCTGGCAAACGGCCAGAGCCGTGTCGTCCAGCCGCTCAACTGCTGGATCCTTACCCTTGGGTTGCCGACTTTTCAGGGCTGCAATGTCCTTCCTGATTTCCGCTACCAACTGGCTCGCGTCGCGCTGCACCACGGGAGTGGAAGCCACGTTGAAGCGAGCAGCAGCCAAGGTCGGCAATGAATTCATGCCGTCGAGTGCCGGAAAGTTGGTGAGTCCTACATGGTGCAACTCAAGCACTTCGCCGGTTCGTTTGTCATAGCTGAAAACCGGACTTAGGTAGCGGTACTCCTTGCCCGCAATCATGGCTGCTGCATTCTTTGTCCAGCCGACCTGGGTGGCGAACCCCTGAGTAGCCCACGCTCTTTTCCTGCGAGGTAAGGCGGTCATCGGTGGCGATGTTGTAAGCTTCCAGGCCGCTCGTAGCGAGCATCAAAGGCACCGCTGCCCGCCCCAGCCACTTGCCGGCCCCTTTGAATTTGCCGCGCGGCAACAGATCGTCCCCGGCGTCGATCAGCTTCTCGGCGGCGCTTGCAGGGCCGAAACTTTTAGGCATGTTGACGACAAACACCGAAGGCACCCCGGCTGCCTCTTCGAGCGCCTTTCCCATGGCCACGCCACCGGCCAGCTGAGTTCCGCCTTTCAAGGCACCCAACATCTTGCCGCCCGAGGCTAAGCCTTTGAGAAGGTGATAACCGCCATAGAGCGCTCCGCCTGCGGCAACACCAGCTGCGACACCGGTGCCAACTTGGCCTATACGCTTGTTTTCCATTGCGGCCTCACCCAGCGCCCCAGCCCACTCGTTGGTTTTGGAGATCAACTTCGTTAGCGGATCGAGGGCAGGCTCGAACATCGTGGCGAAAGTGGACTTAGCCGTTCCTCTCAATGATTCAAGCTGCGCGTTGTAGCCCTTAAGACGTTCCTGGAGCTTCTCCTGCAGGCCTACCGCTTTTCCCATCTGGCCGACCATATCTTCATAAGAGCCAGCACCCTGACGAAGCAGGATCTGGGCGGCACGGCCGCCTTCATCGCCAAACATTTTTTGCAAGAACCCAGCGCGTTTCGCAGTGCCCATTCCGTCGAGGCGCTTACGTAGGGTGTCGAGGATCTCGACCGTGCTTTTCAAGTTGCCATTGGCGTCCTTGAATGCATCGACTTGAACCGCCTGGCGGAAGAAGGCACTTAGGCTGGTGCCGCCCATCGAGCCTTTCAGGCCGCCCTGGTCCAGGGTTGCAAGAAGCGCGAACATTTCTTTGCTATCGCGTCCCAGGCCAGCCATCGAGCCAGCGGCGTACTTGGCACCCTCTGCGATAGATGTGAAGCTGGCTGTACTGGCAGATCCGGCTGCGCCTGCCTGGTTTGCCAGCATCATGAACTGGTCGCCGGCCAGGTTGAACGGCGTTGCGATGGAAATCAGGTTTTCACCGGCCATCACCGCGTCTATACCTTCATAGGCAGCAAGCGCTGCAGCCGCAGCGGCAGCGCCTTGCTTGCCCACGATCTGCTCAATTTTCGCTCCGCCTTTGAGCAGCTCCTTCTCTAGATTGACGATTTGCGATTGATCGAAAGGGGTCGATTTTTGGATATCGAATGCGGTTGCCTTGATCTCCTGAAGTGCTTTGTCCATCTCAAGCGCGCTATCGACGGCACCCATAAGCTCAGTTTTTACACCGAGCATCGCTTCCTGTAGATCGCCTGCGACCGCCACTCCAGGTTTTATTCTGTTGGCGACGAATAGCCCGCTAGAAGCCTTCGCGAACGAACCGGCCATATCGGCGAAATGACCACGTACATCGTCACTTACCCGGCTGAGCCTGCGCAGTTCCTGCTGACTCTTACGGCTGAAGTTACTGACGTCACGCTCACCCCGCTGCAAGCCAACGCCAAGGAGACGGCTATCGGCGCTGAGGCGTAGAGCTACATCAAGATCGTTGCTTGCCATGGTTTGTCAGCCGTTTCGCGTAATGATCGAGTTCGGTCGGAGGAATACCCAGGATCTCGGCACGAGACCAGCCTGTCCGCATTGCCAGTAGCAGGATCAGATCCCAGCTGTCTCGCTGGTTGGCGGCTCGCCGTTTCCCATGATGTCGAGGCGCGTTTGCGCATCACGAAGCGCCAGAAAATCGGCTTTCGCTTTGATCATCCTGCGTACGAACGGGCCGGTGTAACGCTGACCATCGGTAGTGGTAACTTCCGTGATCTGACGCACCGCTTGTTCGGCATAAAAAGCGAGACCATTTTCAGTACCGCCAGCCTCAGCTGCAGCATCGATAAGATCATCCAAGAGCGCCTCACGCATGGTGAAGTTCGTATAGGTGACACCGGAAATTTCGATGCCGCGCGGTAGGATTCCGGTTACGGTGAAAGTTTGCATGTTTACTCCTGGTTGGCCTCGGCTGGGCGATTGTCGAAAAGATTGGATAGCTCACGCTCGATGGGCGATTGTGCAATGAGCTGTTCCTCAAGTAGCGAAAGGCGCTCGCTCGCGTGTGGTTGCAGTTGGGCTTCAACTGAACGGCGGTGGTGCTGCATCACACGCGGTGTCGCGCTTTCGATACGGCCCGCAAAAGCGGCGCGCTCGGCCTCGCCGAGCTGATAGCCGATCTGGGTTGAAGACTGAACAGCGGATGTATGTTGATCATTGATTGGCATGGCGCACCTTTTCGACTTGACCAGGGATGCACGGGAGAAGAGTTGCGGCAGGGGATGGCTCCTTGAGGATCTCCCAAATGCGCCGGTCGCTCAGGCTGAATTGAGTGGCGAGCTCCTTCACCATTGGCACCATGCTGCGACCGTTGCGCAGGCCATCCTCGACGGTCTTGTGGATGGCTATTTTTCGCGCGGCACGAAGCGCTGACTCACAGCGCGGCACATACAGCGTTACGCCGCCGTAGTGATTGCGCAGGAGTGTCGCCAGCTCAGTGCTCCCCAACGCGCTGGCCAGCTTGGCCCGTGCTTCAATGCTTGTAGCGCCCTTCTTGCCGTTACGCGTAGGAATTACCCAGGTCGTCCCGCCAAGCTTCGCAACTACATGGAAGGCATTTGCATAGCCGATGAACTCGGCCATTTCATGCACTTGCGCCGGAAGAAATTGATCAACTACGGCAAGGTCGGCTCCCACCGAAAGCAATGTCTGAGCAAGGTTGTTACCACTGATTTGGATAGACACTCGGCCGGCCTCTTGAAGAATGCGCTGAATACCTAGTGAATTAGATTCAGTAGGCAGGGCCGGGTGTAGCTTGAAGGGGTTCAGTAGACTGAAGAGCTTCAGTCTGAGGAGCAGTTTTCAGAGGTGTTTGTAGGCGCTTGCGCAGAAGCTTCACTGAGGAACGTTGGCGGCCTCCGGCAGGCACGTTAGACCGCCGTTAGAAACGGCGATCTATGGGTATGCTAAGCAACCCCATCCGATAAGGCTGCAAAAGCCGCCATGAGCGTTGTTGGTGTATTGCGGCTTTCGGCGAGTGCAGCATGGAATGGCCGCTCTTACCAAACGATCGAAAAGAACCGCGCCGGGGGTTCAGAAAATCGGCTCGTCGTCGGCTCGCTGTGGCACAGCAGCAAGGTGGGAGCGCTGCTGTGGCGTCCCGTGCTGGCCGACAAAGCCCTCCATCGCTGTTGATAGCGGATGCTCAATGTCGAAGTCGCCATACATTTTCA
Organism: Pseudomonas sp. Q2-TVG4-2; assembly: GCF_013620795.1. Taxonomy (GTDB): domain Bacteria; phylum Pseudomonadota; class Gammaproteobacteria; order Pseudomonadales; family Pseudomonadaceae; genus Stutzerimonas. The sequence goes on from NZ_LGLW01000001.1 coordinate 301,334, forward strand.
GGAAGGCTTGCCAGCGATGACGGAGCACGCCCTTGCGTCGCATGCTAGGAACCACCCAGATCCAATCGAGTGACCAGACTTCTTTCCTCAGAGCGAAGGCACATGCGCCCACGATTGTTCCAGATGCGTGTGTACCTGTGTGGTCGGCAAATAGGTAACCATGATAATTCGGCGATGCCTTCTTCGATTGGCAGCCGTTCCATTGCAGGAAGTCATATCGAAAGTCCCGCTTGAACCGGAGGGCTCGCTCGTAGACTTCCTGGTGCATCCAAAAGGGTGAATCGGAATCGACCAGTTCGGGGTTGGAATGTCGCTCCAAGCGATTCGCGAAGCGTCTGTCTGGCCGAGGTTCCAATAACCTCTTAAGCCGTGCATGTTCGCGTCGGTGGGCAATGCTCGACTCCAGATTGCCCTTGGTGTAGGTCATTCGGCAATAGTCGCACGTGACTTCCTGTCGCGGCTTGATGTTGCGATGTTTCGGACCCGTGATATCTAGGCGATATGCCTTACCTTCAACTTTGGTAAGTTTGAAGCGGTAGCCATTGGCGCCTTTGAAATACTCTTCGCTCCAGGCGTGGGGCCCGACCGCTATATCGGATCGCAGCGTTACCTTTTTTCGATGGCGCTGCTGCTCGTAGCTATACAGGCAAACCTCGCTGTCGGTTAGGTATTCCTTTTTCGCTAAGGGCTTGGCAAGCCGGGCGATCAGTCGTTCTGGATTTACGGCGAATCCTAGATCTTCCAATGCGATTAGCAGCGCAGCGGCGTCGGCCGCCTGCATGCCTTGGCACCCGAAGCTATCACCGTTGGCGTATCGCGGTTTTGGGTAGACGTAACGAATCGGAATGGCTAAGTAAGCCGCTAGTTCTTTGAGCATTCGACCAAGGCCATAACCGCCTCGCGTTTCGGTTTCAAGGATCAAATCCTCGAAGTCGGTCATGAAGATAACGCCGGTACGCAGAAGCGCTCGCTCTCGCTCGGATAGTGCATTCCCGCGAGCCCTTTGGGGGCGTACTTCCTTAAGGAGGCTTACAAGCTCATCCAGGATGGAGGCGGGCAATGTGGGGTGCATATGGCATCCTTCGCTCAGCGCTAGATCGTAGTGGCATTTCGGTCTAAAGCTATCATCAGCGATGGCGGCAACACAGCCCGAAGCATGCAGAGTTAGGGCTGTGACGCGTTCGATATCAACACGAATACCACTTTCCCGAGGTTAGGATCGTACAACTTACCACCACGTTGAATCATCGGTGGAAAAGGACCTGTGTAGCGGCCCCTTATGAAGCGATAGCGCGCATACCGGTCCCCTGGCTTATCAGCGATCATTGCTTGTGCCTCTGACTGAACGCGGTACAGGTTCACCGAGATTCGGCGCAGACACCCGCGCACCGAGCGCCGCAGATCTTCTAAGAGATCATCGTCTATCTGGAGAGCAGGGTAGCTAGCCGCCGCTAAGGTTCGGAGATCTTCCAAGGTCGCTGCCTGTGCTGGTACCCACTCCAGGACGCGGTTATGCAGGCGCTCCAGTTTTGCCAGGCTGGCTGGCACGCGCTCTTCTCCGATTAGAACAATCGTGCCATGGCTGGCGTTGTATAGATCGGTGAGGATGTTCGCGACGGCTTTATCAAGGAGATATTGCACGTCATCAATAATCAATGGGCGAGCGCTTCGCGATAGCTGATCTGCCGCCGCATCTACCATCTCTGATAGCGTACGGCCGGGCGCGATGCCCATCTCTTTAAGGATGGCCAGCAGGAAAGTTTTTTTCGTCCAGGTGTAGCGGCACTCGATGTAATAGCCTCGATACATATTTGCTGCAAACGTGGCGCCAATGGTCTTGCCCAGCCCGCTCGCGCCATACATCACAACCAGCCCTGGAAGGTTTTCTGGCCTGGTCTTGGCTCGCTCCATCGCGCTTGCCAATAGGCCAACATTAGTCAGCGGGACGACCTTTACTTCGTTCATTGTCTGCACACCTCTCGGGCAACGTGCCCCTTGCTTATGGTTGGGACGGCTTCGCCGTGTAGTCAAAAACTCGTTGCACTGCTGTGAAGTCTGGGTGTTTTGAATAGCGAGCGTGCCAGCGCGCTTCCGATGTGCTTAACGGTTCGCCCGTATCGATGCGTCGGTCGAGTTGCTTCCAGAGGCGGTATCGAGCCATCGAGTCGCCTGGCACTTCGAACTGGTCTGTAGCTGGTGCCAGCAGTTGGCCGGCATAACGCTGGGCGCTGGCGAGATCCTCGCCAGTGAGCTGGGCGGATGGCGCCGAGGTCGGTGCAATCATTTCCACTCGCTTGCCGGTGAGCGTTTCGAGTTTGTCCAGGGCGCGTTTCATCTGGCCTTGCTCGCGCTTCTCATAGGCTTGCTCGATCAGCGGCTTGGGCATGTAGTCGCTGGCGTTGCCGTCAAGCAGTGCCTCGCCGAGCAGCTCGCCTTCCAGCGTTCTTACCCAGACACGCGAGGCGTCGCGCACGTCGTAGGCCACCCTGATCTCTTCGCCGTGCAGGTCGCGCAGCGCGTCCAGGAAGTAGCGCTGGCTGGCCCAGGTGACTTCGCCACGGCGTGTCGGGCGGATAACTTGCGGCCGCATCAGGTCGTGGACCAGCTCGGCCGGGGCGAGCATCGGCTCCCAGCCTTCGGCACGGGCCGCTTCCCAGGCCTCGTTCGGGCTCATGTGGCGCAACTTGCCGGTTTCGGGGTCGCGGATCTTTTCCAGCCCCCGGTGAGGGCGGGCGTTGTACGCCTCGATCTCGAACTCGACGCCCGACATGAACTCGCTGAACGTAGGCAGCAAACGGGTGGTACCGGTCTCGCGCAGCTGCTTACGGCTGACGCGGTGCACCTTGGTACCGGCGTGCTTGTCCATGTCGGCGCCGATGTAGCTGGTGAGCTTCTTGGCTGCGTTGACCCATATGGTCTGGTGGACGCGCTCGATCAGGCCGCGCGCCTGGCTGTTGTATGGCAGGGCATGTGTCATGGTGCCGCCGAGGCGGTCGACCACTTCACGCACCGCGCTGTTGGCGAAGCCGGAGCCGTTGTCCACATAGAAGATGGCAAACATGCCGCCGCGCGTGATCGCATCGCGCAGGGCATCCATGACGCCGATGGTCGACTCGGCCTCACCGATAGAAATGCCGAGGATTCGACGCGTGGCTACGTCGATGACGGTGGTGGTTTCGGGGCGGTACGGCTTGCCGGTACGTGGATTCAGAACCTCGGCATCGAACTTGTGGCCATCGGCGGTGAAGACGTCGCACGGGAACAGGTTTTTGGTTGTGCGGCGGCGGAAGGGCTGCAGCGCCTTGAGTTCCTGCGGCGTGCGTCGACCGGCTTCGCGTGCCTCCGGGCTCAGCTTGTTAAGGAAGCGGCGCACCTGGTGGATGCTCGGCCGCTCGCCCTGGCACTTGGTCGCGAACTCGGCATAGCTGGCTTCCACGCTGGGCTTGGTCGGGCGCTGAAAGCAGCGCAGGAATCCCTTAGCCCAATCCGGCACGCCCATGTCCTTGCCGCCACGTGCGGGTGCCAGGCCGGTTTCACCCTGCTTGCGGTAGTCGGCGAGCCAACGCTTGAGCGTCCGCTCGGAAAGAGTGCGGTCATCCGTCTTGCGATCATTGGCGCGAACCAGCAGCTCGGACAGGTAGGGGCTGAGCTGGTCGTTTTTGGCCAGGCCAACCAGCGCCAGGATTGCCCGCTGCTGGCTGATGGTCTGGCTCATACGCTCGATTTCACGCACGAAGCCAAGGCGGGCGGTCATGACTGAGCGCTGTTTTTCGCTCAAGCGTGACGCTGTTTTCTCGTCACGCTGTGTTGAACCTGACGCTTCGGATACGGCTGTAGGTGGCTCGCTGGCGACCGATGCGGCGATCAGCGCGGCCTGGGCTTCGGGCGGCAGTGCGGCAAAGGCGTATTCGATGGCCTTGCTACCGGGACGGCGCTGGCCTATCCAGCGCTCACGCTGGGCTCTAGCTTTTACGCTGCGAGCGGTGCCCGGCATGCCGAGCAACCCTGCAAGCTCTTGGGCTGTATACCAGTTGCGCATCGGTGCCTCTCTCGTGCCGGCCAGTTGTTCGCCGAATGAAGCTCCGGCCCGATAAGGGGCCGAAGTGACCGTTTAGGATGCCCGGCGAGCGGCACCGAGAAGCGATTCGGCGTCCTGGACGAGCAGCAGCAAAGCGCGCGATACGTTGGCCACATCACGTGGGCCAGCGTCTTCGGTCACGCATGTGGAAAGCGCCGTTAGAAGATCCTGGACAGCCCCAAGTCGCCATTCGGCTGCATCGAATAACGAGGCCTGAGAAGCGCTGCGATCAAGGAAGAGAACGGGTTTACTGCAGCCCTGTGAGCCAGACTCAAGCGCCATGAAATTAGCCATGAGTCACCACCTTCGGCAGCACGGCCTCAAGAGAGCGGGCTTTTGCCATGGCTGTGTTATAGCGAGAAAGACGGACGGACAAAGAGGAGTCGGCGTGCAGCGCGGCTATCGCGATAGCACGGTGATAGGCTGCGCGAGCTTTAGCCGGATTGAGGCTGAGAATGTGACGTTTGGTCATGATGTGGAGCGCCTATGTTGCGGTCTGTTCTCCGCGCCCACGACGCCAATCATGGGTGGGCGGAACCGTGCAGGTTGGCGTACCGGACATAGGAACCGGCGCTCCCGAAGGAGCCCCACACGGCCCGCCCATAAAGGCCTTGCCATGCGCTGGACACAAAAAAACCGCTCTAACGGCGGTGTGTCCGCCTATGTGTCAGGACGCCAATCCTGATCGCTGAATTTGCAGCGACGGAGGAACATTAGCGAGTTGCGATGGACATGGCAATAGCTAACGTTCCCAAGGGAACAAAACCGAGAGGGGAATCGGTCGTTCGGACAGTTCCGTTTCTTTTCGTTATCTCTTTTCGTTTTCGGCGTCACTGTCTTGGTTGCGAGCCTTCAAAATCGGGGCTTGCAGAAGATTCGGACGAATCGGCCCTCTGTTTCGCTTTCTCGTCCGATTGTCCCCTTAGGAAACGGACGTTGAGGTTGCCAAAACTTGGGCACGGTGAGGATAGGTCTAGCGGTATCTGTCCTACGGACGAAATTCAAATTCCTTTCAACATCGGTCAATGCGGGAAAAAATCGAAAGTTTGACCATTTCTCCGCAACCCCTGTGGCTGCGAGCGTTGGCCAGCTTGTGAGAAACCGTGGTCGCGGACGGTTGCCGCTATCAAGTTGGTCAAGGTAAGTTGAAAGGGCTTTGGGTGGCACCGCTGCTGGTCCGGTGTTTTACCGGCTTTTTGGCTATGCCAAACGTTGCGCTAATTTTTCGATTTTCCGCTTGCTAAATGGGTTTTTGGTTTCGCGCGCCTTTGGCATTGATTCCGCTTCATCCGCCGTCCCGTCCCGCTCGCAACCCCGCGCCACGCTTGGCTTTCCGGTTTTATCCGGCTTCTTCCCGACTCATCCCACCGACAGTTCCCTTTATGCCAAAGATAAAACCTCCTCACACCAGCGCGAAGGTATCCAACCCGGTATCCATCAAATCGATCCATCCAGGCCACACGGCAAATTCGTTCGTAGCCATGGTAGAAAGCGCTCACGACCGACGCTCAACTGGAGCCGCGCAGAAGCGACCGTCCGCAGATCCCAAGGAACCTCGAAGAGGCAGCGGCAGAGGCAACGACCAACAGAGACAAGCCGACGCCGCAGTGTAGGTCAAAACCTTTAAGCAGACCCAATAAACGAGAAAGCCCCGGAATCCGGGGCTCTCAGGTAAAGTAGTGGCGGAGAGATAGGGATTTGAACCCTAGGTACCCGCGAGGGTACAACGGATTTCGAATCCGTCCCGTTCGGCCACTCCGGCATCTCTCCAGCGGCGCGCATCATAGCAGTTCGTGAGCGATTGTCGAACCCCACGGCGCTGCTTTTTTCTCGTTATTCAGGGTGTTGCGTTGGCCTGCCGCAGTTTAGCTCCGGCTGAGGCCAACCTGCTGGTTTCGGCCAGCCGTCATGCTCAGGCGGTAAGGCGGGTCAGGGCTTCGCGATACTTGTCAGCGGTCTTCTGCGCGACTTCGACCGGGACCGGCGGCGCTGGCGGCTCCTTGTCCCAGCCGGTGGATTCCAGCCAGTCACGGACGAACTGCTTGTCGAAGCTCGGCGGGCTGCTGCCTTCCTGATAGCTGGCGGCGGGCCAGAAGCGGCTGGAGTCGGGTGTCAGCACTTCGTCCATGAGCGTCAGGCTGCCATCCTCGTCGAGACCGAACTCGAACTTGGTGTCGGCAATGATGATGCCGCGAGTCGCCGCGTAGTCGACGGCAGCGGTGTAGAGCGCGATGGAGGTATCACGCACCTGAGCCGCCAATTCCTTGCCGATGACGGCCTCGCACTGCTCGAAGGAGATGTTTTCGTCATGGTCGCCAACGGCAGCTTTGGTCGACGGGGTGAAGATCGGCTGCGGCAGCTTGGCCGCTTCCTTCAAACCAGCCGGCAGCTGGATACCGCAGACGGTTCCGTTTTTCTGATATTCCTTCCAGCCGGAGCCAACGATGTAGCCACGCACGATGGCTTCAACCGCAACAGGCTTCAATCGCTTGGCAACTACCGCGCGACCTTCTACCAGCGGCAACTCTTCAGCCGAGACCACATCCTCAACCTTGTCACCCGTAAAGTGGTTGGGGACCAGATAGGCGAGCTTATCGAACCAGAAGTTGGAAATTGCGGTGAGAATCTTGCCCTTCTCAGGGATCGGCTCGGCGAGAATCACATCGAAAGCCGAGAGCCGGTCGGTGGCGACCATGAGCATGCGCTTGTCGTCGACTTCGTATAGATCACGGACTTTGCCGGAGTAAATTTTCTTCAGGCTGAGGGCATTCGGAGTGGTCATGGTACTTCTCACGGTTACCGAGCCATCGATACGGTACGCAAATTGGCAGCGTAGCGATTGGGTCTTCATCAAACGAAACAGGCGAAACCGAAGGGTTTCGCCTGGATTGGTTGGAGCGGGCTGATTCGCCAGATCAGTCCAGGCTATCCTTGAGCATGTTCAGCACGCGTTGCGCCACATCGGCGGGCGCGACGGTGTCGAGGTTTTCGTCGAGGGTCACCTGTACGTTGCCGCCCACGTCGGTCACGCGAACCTGATAGCGCTCGGCGCGAGCCTCTATCTCCTCAGGATCTGGCGCCCCGCCGAACAGCCGGGAGAAGAAGCCGGGTTTTTCGTCCGGGGTCGCTGCGCCTTCCGACAGGTTGATGTAGTAAACGCCCAGGCTACGATCCAAGTCTTCGACGAGGATGTCACTGGAGGCCAGCGCTCGGCCAACGCTCGACCAGGCACGATTGAAGTCGGTATCGAGCTGCAGCACCGGCGCGCCGCTACCGGCTTCGCTGAGTGTCACGCGGCTAGGCGCATCGAACTCACGTTCGGCAAGCAACGAGGCCGAACCGCCTTGTGCGGCGCTGCTGTTCAGACCTGCCTGCAATTCATCGAGCAGCACGCGGTCGAGTTCGGCATTAGTCGGTACGTCAGGCCAGGAGACGTCGGCATTGCTACCTACGGGACGCTGAACGCTGAGCAAAAATATTTCGCTGGTATCGCGCTGCACACCCGGCTCGATGCGAACTCGGGCCCGGGTCTCACCGTCACCCAGGCCGAGGTTGCGAACCAACGCTGGCGCCAGCTGATCGCGGGTTTGCCAGGCGGTAACGAATTCGCCTATCTGAGGGCGCTCCTCAGCGATCTGGAAGCCATTGTCGGTGAAGAACTGTCGGGCCGCAGCCCAAACCTGCGAAGGCGCACGCATCGCAACGAGCCAGCGCGCGTCTTCCGACGTCTGCAGACTGAACTCGCTGGCCTCTTCAGCGATCAGCAACCGCTGGGGCCGCGGTACTTCGTATTTGCCCGTTGCGCGGGTATCGGCCACCTGTTGAGGGATCGGCAGAAGCGGCTCGATCGGGCGCAGCTCGACATCAGCCGGGACCTGCATCGGCGGTACCTGCTGTGCCTGCAGGTAATCGCTACCACGGTCGCGGAAATATCCGTCTTCGCCCCATAACCAGCCACAACCGCTGGTTCCAGAGATGATCAGGGCTAGGGTCGAGAGGCCGGCCAGTCGCTTCATGCATGTTCCTTCATTGTTAAACCAGTACACCGGATACTGTTCAGGCCAGCACACCGGACTGACGCATAGCGTCGCGAAGCGGCTCTTGGCAGCGTTGGCTGAGCCAGGTCAGAGGCAGGCGAATACCGTCCGGCATCAGGCCCATTTCATGCAGTGCCCACTTTACCGGGATCGGATTGGCCTCGAGGAACAAGGTCTGATGCAGCGGCATCAACAGCGCATTGATTGCACGTGCCTTTTCGGCATCGCCCGCAATCGCAGCCGCGCATAGCTCGCTCATCGCCCGGGGCGCAACATTCGCGGTGACGGAGATATTGCCCTTGCCGCCCATCAGCATCAGTTCGACAGCAGTGGCATCGTCGCCGGAATAAACGAGGAAATCCTTACCGACGCGATCGAGCACTTCCTGGCCGCGATTGAGATCTCCAGTCGCTTCCTTGATACCGATGATGTTAGCCACCTTGGATAAGCGCTCGACGGTTTCCGGCAGCATGTCGCAGGCAGTGCGGCCGGGCACGTTGTAGAGTATCTGCGGAATGGCGACAGCTTCGGCAATATGGCGGAAGTGGAGGTACATGCCTTCCTGGGTCGGCTTGTTGTAGTACGGCGTGACAAGCAGACACGCATCGGCACCGGCGGCCTTAGCGTTTTCCGTCAGCTCAACGGCTTCGCGAGTGGAGTTGGCACCGGTGCCGGCGATAACCGGTATACGGCCATTGACCTGATCCACCACGCGACGAATCACTTCGATGTGCTCGGGCACTTCGAGTGTTGCCGACTCGCCAGTGGTACCAACCGCAACGATTGCATTGGTGCCTTCCTGTAGATGGAAGTCCACCAGTTTGCTCAGGCTATCCCAATCAAGACCACCTTGCGCGTCCATGGGAGTGACCAACGCCACCATACTGCCCGCAATCATGCAACCCACTCCTGCCGGAAAAAGAGAGGCGTTATGGTACAAGGCTCCTGAGCGCTTTGCGAGTACGCTGGATGCATCCTACGGTCGGAACGATAAGGTCGTGGCGATGCACTTTCTAATGAGTACCCTGCCCACGCATTCCCTCTGACGATGGTTTTCGCTACCCTTAGCCCTTTTTCGGCTTGGCTGGCCGACCGATTCATCACCGCCAGGAAACTGCATGTCCACCCCTCCAGTACCCCGAGAACAATTTCTCGTCATCAGCGCCATGGGCCGCAGCCCAATGGCGCTCACCAACGTGCTTTGCCGAGCCAGCAATGAGAATCGCTGCGCCGTAGTCAGCACGCGCCTGACCCGCCATGGAGAGTGCTGTGCGCTGATCCTGGAGATCACCGGAACCTGGGACGCCCTTGCTCGCATGGAGACCGCACTGCCGGGTCTGGCCAAGAAGCACGAGTTCACCACCAACGTGGTGCGCAGTGAGGCATTGGAAACCCGCCCGCAAGCGCTGCCCTATGTGGCCTATGTCAGCTCGGTCTACCGTCCGGACATTCTCAACGAGTTGTGCCAGTTCTTCCTCGATCACCGCGTCGAGCTCGAGAGCCTCACCTGCGACACCTATCAAGCGCCCCAGACCGGCGGCACCATGCTCAACGCGACGTTGACCGTCACGCTGCCGGCGGGCACGCAGATCAGCTGGCTGCGTGACCAATTTCTGGATTTCGCTGATGCACTGAATCTGGACGCCCTGATAGAGCCCTGGCGCCCACAGAACCCTTGAACAAAGGAAAACCAGAAATGCCCGTGGAAATCGATCAACCCGTCCCGCCCTTCCAGGCTCAGGCCACCAGCGACACCCTGGTCAGCCGCGACTCATTGAAGGGCAAGCAGGTAGTGCTCTATTTCTACCCGAAGGACAACACGCCTGGCTGCACCACCGAAGGTCAGGGTTTCCGAGATCTGCATGGGGCGTTCAGCGAAGCTAATACGCTGATCTTCGGTGTCTCACGGGACAGCCTAAAGACCCATGAAAACTTCAAGGCCAAGCAGGCCTTTTCCTTCGAGCTCATCTCCGACAAAGATGAACAGCTCTGCCAGCTGTTCGACGTGATCAAGCTGAAGAAGCTCTACGGCAAGGAATACATGGGCGTGGATCGCAGCACCTTCCTAATCGACCGCGAGGGCGTGCTTCGCCAGCAATGGCGAGGCGTGAAGGTTCCCGGGCATGTCGAGGCCGTTTTGCAGGCCGCCCAGGCACTGCATCACCAATAAGCGAAAGGCCGGCAAATGCCGGCCTTTTTCGTTCTAGCTAACGCTTTCCACCACCGGGACTGTAGCTGCCCTGCGCGGCCAGGCGTACAGCACCGCCTTGAACAAGGTGGCCAAGGGAATCGCAAAGAACACCCCCCAGAAACCCCAGAGCCCGCCAAATAGCAGGACCGAGCAGATGATGACCACAGGATGAAGGTTGACCGCCTCGGAAAACAGCAAGGGCACCAGGACGTTGCCATCCAGTGCCTGGATGATCGCGTAGGCCACCATCAAGTAAATGAACTGATCACCCAAACCCCACTGGAATAGCCCAATCAGGGCGATTGGAATGGTTACCACCGTGGCGCCGATATAAGGCACCACTACGGAGATACCTACCAGCAGGGCCAACAGCGCTGCGTAGTTCAGCTCCAGCGCCACAAACACGGCATAGGACACCACGCCACAGATCAGGATCTCGATCGCCTTGCCACGAATGTAGTTGGCGATCTGCATGTTCATTTCCTGGGAAACCTGAGTGATTAGCGCACGCTCCCGTGGCAGATATCCGCTCAGCCAATCACTGATCTGTTGGCGATCCTTGAGGAAGAAGAACACCAGAATAGGCACCAAGATCAGATAAATCATCAGACTCAACAGCAGCGGCAGGCTGGATAAGGACGAAGTCAGCACTACCTGACCATAACGGCCAACCTCACCCCGCATGAAATCGATGCCACGCAGCACCTGCTCTTCGGTCAGCAGCTGCGGATAGCGCTCGGGCAGCAGCAGCAACAGCGACTGCCACTCCACCAGCATCCTAGGCAACTCGTTGAAAAGTGTTAGCACCTGCTGCCAGACCAAAGGCACGAGGAACAGCATGCAGACCGTGAGCACCCCGACGAACATCAGAAACACCAGCCAGACCGAAACCAGGTGCGGAATCTTGACGCGCTCCAGCGTGCCAACCAGGCCCTGCATCAGAAATGCCAGCACCAGCCCGGCGAGGACCGGTGCGAGCATATCGCCCAGCGTCAGCACCACAGCGAAGGCGACCACAAGCAGTACAGCCAGAACCACCGCTTCCTCGTCGGAGAAGTAACGATGGATCCAACCGCGCAGTACATTGAGCATATCTTTCCTTAACGACTTCAGGCCTTGCGCAGCCAGTAACGATAGAGACCTTCATCCGCCTCTTCACGCAGCAGCGTGTGGCCGGCCAGCTTGGCGAAACTGCGGAAATCCCGTTGCGAGCCGGGATCGGTCGCGGTGACTTTCAACACTTGGCCGCTGGCCAGCCGATTCAGTTCAAGCTTTGCCTTCAGCAGAGGCATCGGGCATTCCAGCCCAACGGCGTCCAATTCGGCATCGCAGACACTCTCCGGCACACTCTGTTGAGTCATATTCATCTCCTCGAAAGGAACGCAGGATACCGACCTGCGCCCGCCCCTGGCCAGTTACCCTGGCGCAAGGCTACAGTAACGCTCCTGCTTTCATGAGCCAGTCTGGATGAAATTGCTGCGCCCCACTCTGCTGACACTGGCATGCCTGATCGGGCAGCCAGTTATGGCCAATGACCTGCCCTCCCTCGGCGATTCCAGCTCAGGCATCGTCTCGCCAGAACAGGAACATCAGCTGGGCCGCGCCTGGCTCAGCCTGCTTCGTGGCCAGGTTCCGCAGCTGTCGGACCCATTGCTTAAGGATTATCTGGAGCGCAGCGTTTATCGCCTGGCCGAGACGAGCCAGCTACAGGACCGCCGCCTCGAGTTCGTACTGCTCGACAGCCCGCAACTGAACGCCTTCGCTGCGCCGGGTGGCATCATCGGAGTCAATGGCGGCTTGTTCCTTCATGCACAAACCGAAGCCGAATACGCCTCCGTCCTGGCACACGAGTTGGCGCACCTGTCCCAACGGCACTTCGCTCGTGGGCTGGAAGCGCAGAAGCGCATGCAGCTGCCGCTGATGGCGGCAATGCTCGCCGGCGTCGTAGCGGCCGCGGCTGGCGCGGGTGATGCCGGCATCGCCGCGATCGTCTCGACCCAAGCAGCCGCGATCCAGGCGCAACGGCGCTTCTCTCGACAGAATGAGCAAGAAGCCGACCGCATCGGTATCGTCAATCTTGAACGCGCCGGCTACGACCCGCGCGCGATGCCGGAGATGTTCGGTCGCCTGATGCGCCAGTATCGCTACGACCAGAAGCCGCCGGAATTTCTCCTCACTCACCCGGTCACCGAATCACGTATCGCCGATACCAAAAACCGCGCCGAGCAATATCCGGACGTGGGCGTCGAAGACAGCCTTCGCTACCAACTCATGCGTGCAAGAGTGGACCTGAAGTTCGAGAGCACACCAGGCGTAAGCGCAAAGCGCTTTCGGGCCATGCTCAGCGAAGATGTAAATCTCGACGCGGCCCGCTATGGTCTGGCGCTAGCACAGATCAAGAGCGGCCAGCTTGAGGAAGCTGCCATCAACTTGAAGCCATTGTTAGCAAAGGAGCCAGACGATGCCACCTACAACCTGGCCCAGATCGAGCTCGACATCACCTCCAACCGCCTTGCCGCCGCACGCGAGCGCACCCAGACCCTGCTCGGCCTGTACCCCGGCAGCTACCCGGTACGCCAGACGCACATCGACCTGCTGATCAAGGAAAACAAACTGCAAGCGGCCGAGCAAGAGCTGGACGCTCTGGTCAAAGACCGCTCCAAGGACCCGGACATCTGGTACCAGGTATCGGAGATCCGCGGCCTCACCGGGAACATCATCGGCCTGCATCAGGCCCGTGCGGAATTCTTCGCGCTGGTCGGTGATTACGATCAGGCAATCGAGCAGCTGGATTTTGCCAAACGTCGCTCGAACAGCTTCCAGATTGCCTCACGTATCGACGCCCGACAGCAGCAGCTGATCGAAGAGAAGCGAATGGTCGAAGAGATGTTGCGCTGAGTCATACGGCGCCGAACGGCGCCGCTTCCACCCCCCACGTTTAAAGCATTGGGTCAAGCGTTGCCAGCTTGCTTAATACGCGCGGCCTGCGTGAAGTCCAGCATGCGCTTCAGCGGCTTGACTGCGCGCGGAATCAGCGCTGGGTCAACAAAGATCTCGTTGCTGCCGGTACGCAGGCAGTCCAGGGTACGTTCAAGCGTGTTCATCGCCATCCACGGACAGTGGGCGCAACTGCGGCACGTGGCGCCACTGCCGGCTGTCGGTGCCTCGATGAATTCTTTGTCTGGGCAGAGCTGCTGCATTTTGTAGAAGATGCCGCGGTCGGTGGCGACGATGAAGGTTGGATTTGCCAGCGTCTGTGCCGCCTTGATCAGCTGACTGGTAGAGCCCACGGCATCCGCCAGGGCGATTACCGATTCAGGCGACTCGGGATGAACCAGAACGGCAGCGTCCGGATACAGCGCCTTCATATCTTCCAGCTGCTTCGCCTTGAACTCCTCATGAACAATACAGGCACCATCCCATAACAGCATGTCGGCGCCGGTCTCACGCTGCACATAGCTGCCAAGGTGCTTGTCAGGTGCCCAGATGATCTTTTCGCCGTTATCCATCAAGCTCTCGACGATCTCCAGCGCACAGCTCGAGGTCACCACCCAGTCAGCCCGCGCTTTCACTGCGGCAGAAGTATTGGCATAGACGACCACCGTGCGCTCGGGATGCTGATCGCAAAACGCTGAGAACTCATCCACCGGGCAGCCGAGATCCAGCGAGCAAGTAGCGTCCAGCGTAGGCATTAACACGCGCTTTTCGGGGTTGAGGATCTTCGCCGTCTCACCCATAAACTTGACACCGGCAACCACCACGGTCTGCGCCGAATGTTCATTGCCAAACCGGGCCATTTCCAGCGAGTCGGAGACACAGCCTCCAGTTTCCTCGGCAAGCGACTGGATCACCGGATCGGTGTAGTAGTGGGCGACGAGCACCGCGTTCTGCCGTTTCAACTCGACGGCGATATCGCTGCGCAATTGCGCTTCTTGCTCGGGCGTTAGCGGCTTGGGCTGCTTGGCCGCCAGGTGAGCCTGCACAAGAATACGTTCGGGTATCTGCGTCATGTTCGCGGTCCTGCAAAGCACGTTATTGCATGAAGCGCCGAGCACCCGCCGGTCAACCGGATCGGCTCGGACAAGGCGAAAGGGAGAAGCAACACGATATGTAGATTCCGCCTTCCTGCCCGCTCAAGGGGCAAGAATACTAGCCGAAGCCTCGGCAAAAGGGAAAGCGAGGGGCTACCTGGCTACGCATTTCTGCGCCGCCCAAATGAAAACCGCCGGCGTTGGCCGGCGGTTTTCATTTTCGATCACACGTGCTTGAGCATGTGACCGCGTTCTTCCAGATTGATGTGCCATTCCATGGCTTCGCGCAGCATGTGCGGGGTCTGGCCGCCTCTGTCGCAAGCGCCTTCGAAGTACTGGTTCAGCGCCTCACGGTAGGACGGATGCACACAGTTATCGATGATCACGCGTGCCCGCTCACGCGGCGCCAGCCCCCGCAGGTCGGCCAAGCCTTGCTCGGTGACGAGGATTTCCACGTCATGTTCAGTGTGATCGACATGCGCAACCATCGGTACGACGCTGGAAATGTTGCCGCCCTTGGCGATCGACTTAGTCACGAAGATGGCCATGTTGGCGTTACGTGCGAAATCGCCCGAACCACCGATACCGTTCATCATCTTGGTGCCGCCGACATGCGTCGAATTGACGTTGCCATAAATGTCGAATTCCAACGCGGTGTTGATACCGACAATACCGAGACGACGCACCAGTTCCGGATGATTGGAGATCTCCTGAGGACGCAGCACCAGCTTGTCCTTGTACTTCTCCAGATTGCCGAATACTCGATCATTGCAACGTTCGGACAGCGTAATGGAGCAGCCGGAGGCAAACTTCATCTTGCCGGCGTCGATCAGCTCGAAGGTGCAGTCCTGCAATACTTCGGAGTACATCACCAGATCTTCGAACGGCGAGTCGATCAGACCACACACTACGGCGTTGGCGATATTGCCGATACCGACCTGCATCGGACCGAGGTTGTTTGGCAGACGGCCGGCCGCCACTTCCTTCTTGAAGAACTCGACCAGGTGATTAGCGATCGACTGGGTATCCTCATCCGGCGGCGTAACAGTGGAATAAGAGTCCGGCTGCTCGGTGATGACAATCGCGGCGATTTTTGCCGGGTCAATGGGAATGGCAGTGGTGCCAATACGGTCGTCCACCTTGGTCAGCGGAATCGGACCACGATTAGGACGCTCGCCCGGGAAGTAAATGTCGTGCAGACCTTCCAGATTCAGGTTGTGAGCCAGATTCAGCTCGACGATGATCTTGTCGGCAAACACGGCCAGGTTGGCGGAGTTGCCTACGGAAGTGGTCGGGACGATGTGGCCCTGCTCAGTAATGCTCACGGCCTCGACGATGGTGACGTCCGGGCGCTTGATCTGGTTGTTGCGCATCTGCTCGACGGTGTGCGAGAGATGCTGATCGATGAACATGACCTCACCCTGGTTGATTGCCTTACGCAGGGTGGCATCGGCCTGGAACGGCCCACGGCGAGCCAGCAGACCAGCTGCGGCCATCTTTCCATCCAGATCATTGCCCAGGCTGGCGCCGGTAATCAGGCTGATCTTCAGCTTCTCATCCTTCGCACGATCGATCAGCGCCAGCGGCACTGCTTTCGCCTCACCCGCGCGGGTAAAGCCGCTCATGCCGACGGTCATGCCGTCTTTAATAAGAGTAGCGGCCTCTTGGGCGCTCATGACCTTGCTCTGCAGGGAGGACAAGCGGATGCGATCGGAATACATTTGAGCCTCAAACCAACGGACAATCGGGAGGTCGCAGTCTATTACGTTTGATCTCGCCCTGGTCACAGACCAAGGTCGTAGTGAAAAACGGCAGTTATAACCAAACGAAATAAACATTTCGTTTTCGGCAGACTGTAGACATAAAAAAGCCGGATGACCCGTCGGCCTCCGGCTTTCTGCTCCCAAGGGAGAATATGGTGGGTCGTGTAGGATTCGAACCTACGACCAATTGGTTAAAAGCCAACTGCTCTACCAACTGAGCTAACGACCCAATGCGGGGCGCATGATACTGATTTGATTAGGTAAATCAACGCTTTTCGAGAAAAAATCTTCAGCGATAGCGAGTCGGATCCGAGACACCGGCCTCTTCGAAGCCCACCGCCCGCAAGCGGCAGCTGTCACACTTGCCACAGGCACGCCCATCGTCATCGACCTGATAACAAGACACCGTCATGGCGTAATCGACCCCCAGCCTAATACCCGCCTGGATGATCTCCGCCTTGCTCAGATTCTGCAAAGGTGCCCGGATAGCAAAGCCTCGCCCCTCGACACCAGCTTTGGTCGCAAGATTGGCCATGCGCTCAAACGCCTCCACGAACTCCGGCCGGCAATCGGGGTAACCGGAATAGTCGATCGCATTCACGCCGATGAAAATGTCACGCGCCCCAAGCACCTCCGCCCAACCCAAGGCCAGAGAAAGAAACAGGGTGTTGCGCGCAGGCACGTAGGTCACCGGAATTCCTTCGCCCAACTCTTCAGGCACCGGAATACTGGTATCGGTCAGCGCCGAGCCGCCGATACCATTCAGATTCATACCGATAACCTTATGCTCGACCACGTTCAACTGTTGGGCGACCCGCTCTGCCGCCTGCAGTTCCGCACGATGGCGCTGACCATAGTCGAAGCTCATGGTGTAACAGGCATACCCTTGCGCCTTAGCGATCGCGACCACAGTTGCAGAGTCGAGTCCGCCAGAGAGAAGAATCACGGCTTTTTTATCAGTCATTGCGGTTACCTGCTGCAAGCACCGGAGCCCTACAGACGTGAAGGATGCTCCGGAGGTATCAGTGGCCGGGTGCGTCGTTCCAGAGAATCTTGTGCAACTGAAGCTGCAATCGCACCGGGAGATTATCGCTGACTATCCAGTCGGCCAGAGCGCGAGCGCTGATCTGCCCATGACTGGGCGAAAACAGCACCTCGCCGGCACGCGCATCCAGCCGGTACTCGATGAGCTTTGATACGGCCCAGTCGTAATCTTCCCGTGAGCAAATCACGAACTTCACCTGGTCATTGGCGGTAAGCTCGCCGATGTTCTCGTATCGATTGCGACTCATCTCGGCCGAACCCGGTGTCTTCAGGTCGACGACCCGGCTCACCCGCCTGTCTGTATCGGAAATATCCAGCGCACCGCTGGTTTCCAGAGACACTTCGTACCCCGCATCACAAAGCAGGCGCAACAAGGGCAGGCAATTCGGCTGAGCCAGTGGCTCACCGCCGGTGACACAAACGTAGCGAGGATTGTAGGAGCCGACCCGATCGAGAATCGTCTCGAGCGGCATGAGCTCGCCGCCGCTGAACGCGTAGGCAGTATCGCAATATTGACAGCGCAGGGGACAGCCGGTCAGGCGAACGAACACAGTGGGTAATCCACTGGTACGCGTTTCCCCCTGCAACGAGTAAAAAATCTCGGAAATTCGCAGGGTATCTTGCATATCAGCCACGGGCGTGACGGCTAAACAGGCCATCCGCCTCCGTTGCGGGAAAGGGATGGCGATTCTAACGAAAAACCCGCCGAGTAGGCGGGTTTTGTTTAGCTAACCAAACGATGGCGACTTATCGATTCAGTTGACGCTGAGCCAATTGCGCGGCCGAGCTGTTCGGGTAATCGGCAATCACCTGGCGAAGAATCCCGTTGGCCTTGTCACGGTTGCCCAGGCGGACCTCAACATCAGCCAGTTTGTACAGTGAATCCGGGACTTTGTTGTGCTGCGGATACGCCTGGCTGACCTTGGCGAATGCCTGGCCTGCGCCTTGCAGATCCCCTTTTGCGAGGTTCACTTCGCCCAACCAATACTGCGCGTTGCCTGCGTACGGGCTGTTGGGATACTTACGCAAGAAAGCGGAGAAGGCCTGACTGGCCTTTTCGAAATCTTTCGCCTTGATCAGATCAAACGCGGCGTCGTAATACAGCTTTTCCTTTTCAGGGTCGGCTGACTGACCAATCGCCACTCCTTGATCTGAAGCGCCTTCACGCGCCTGTATAGAACCGCCGGCACCGTCCGTGCCAGCGGTTGAAGAATTCTGACTAGCCGATCCGCCTGATGAGGCGCCCGACAAGCGAAGATCCAAATCCTGATAACGCTCCAGCCCTTCCTGCTTCAGGCGCTGAATTTCGTTCTGTTGCACTTCTAGCATTCCGCGCAGTTGCGCGATCTCTTCCTGCATCTGCTGCAGTTGAACGAAGAGCATGCCCTGCGCCGAAGACGGAGCTGACGCTCCGCCTCCGACATAGGCACCGCCCGTATCCGCCCCAGAGGAGTAACCGGCCTCAGGCGCACCACCTTGGGTTTGCGAGTCGTATTCCACCACCGGGACCTGGGCCACCGCGAAAAACGGTAAACCAAGCGCAATAAGCGTCAGAGCGTAACGGTGCTTGAGCATGGCTTATTACTTACGCAGCTCAACGCGACGGTTCTGAGCCCAGGACTGCTCGTCGTTACCCATGGCAACCGGACGCTCTTCGCCGTAGGAGACCAGTTCCAGCTGAGCAGGAGACACGCCCTGCAGAACCAGGTAGCGCTGGACCGCCTTGGAACGACGCTCACCCAGAGCCATGTTGTACTCGCGAGTACCACGCTCGTCAGTGTGGCCTTCCAGCACGACACGGTTGCCAGCGGACTGCAGGTCCTTGGCGTGAACATCCAGAGCGCGCATGGCTTCTGGCTTCAGATCCGAGCTGTCGTATTCGAAGTAGAAAGTGGTGATGGCGCGCAGGGCAGCTTCTTCGCCGCTCATGCTGCCGTCGACAGCACCGCTGTCAGCGCCATAGCCAGCGTTAGGATCAACGGCGGTGGAACCTTCGCCAGAGTCGTCGCCGCCCTTGGAGGAACAACCAACAGCTACAGCCATAGCCAGAGCCAGCGCAGCGAACTTACCGAATTTCAGCATTTCCATGTGTAACAACCCCAGTTGTGTTTTTGGTTAGGTAAAGCGTTGATACCGCATCAGTTCAGGTAAGGGGACCACGATGGCTCACGGACTTCGCCTTGAGCAGTAGGAAGCGGGAGCCTAACTCGACCATTGATTGATACGAGCATCAAGACTCCCCGGCCCTGCTGGCGGGTCGCGTAGATTAGCATGGTGCCATTAGGCGCAACAGTGGGCGACTCATCTAAACTCGTCTCGGAGAGTATCCGTAAATTGCCGCGCTGCAGGTCCTGTGCCGCCACCTTGAAATTGGTATAGCCCTCCTGACGATGAATCATCACCAGCGTCTTCTCGTCGGCAGAAAGCTTCGGGTTGGCGTTGTAGTTGCCAACGAAGGTCACCCGTTCGGCGTTGTTACCACCGAGACGCTGCTTGTAGATCTGAGGCTTGCCGGCGCGATCCGAGGTGAAGTATATGGTCTGACCATCGGAACCCCAGAAAGGCTCCGTGTCGATCGCATAATGATTGGTGAGCCGCTGCAATTGGCGAGACCCGAGATCCATGACGTAGATCTCCGGATTGCCATCCTTCGACAGCACGAACGCCAGGCGATTGCCATCCGGTGAAAATGCCGGTGCACCGTTGAGCCCTTCGAAATTGGTGATCTGCTCGCGGCGACCGGTATCGATATGCTGCATGAAGATGCGGGGGCGTTTTTGCTCGAACGATACGTAGGCGATACGGCGCCCGTCAGGCGAATAGCGGGGCGACAGAATCGGCTCACGTGACTGCAGCAGGGTCACGGCACGAGCACCATCGTAATCGGAACGCTGCAATGTATATCGCGTATTTGCCCCGCCGAGGCGTTCGACGGTGACGTAGAGCAGACGCGTGGAGAAGGCACCCCTG
This sequence comes from Pseudomonas sp. Q2-TVG4-2, assembly GCF_013620795.1. Lineage (GTDB taxonomy): Bacteria > Pseudomonadota > Gammaproteobacteria > Pseudomonadales > Pseudomonadaceae > Stutzerimonas. Next base: position 321,448 of record NZ_LGLW01000001.1, read on the forward strand.
ATACCCGTGAGCTTCTCGAAGGCCTGATCGGCTGCGTAGTGCGCCATGTCGCGCAGTTGATCCTGGCCGCCGCCCACAGTGCCCGTCATGACCTGTTGTTCCGTGGTGACGTTAAACACCTCATAGCGGATCTGCAGCTTCCCGGCGGAGGGCGCGATATTGCCAACCATGACGTACTGGGCGCCGAGCGCCTTCCAGTCACGAAAGATGATTTCGCTGCCGCGAGTCGGCAGACTGATCATGTTCTGCTTCGGGATAGGCTCGAAGATACCCGTATTGCGCATGTCGTTACCGATGATCTCGGCCATGTCTTCTGGCAGCACGGTTCCCCCCTGCCAACCGAACGGCACCACAGCGATCGGAATCGCACGATCGGCACCACTCGTAACGACGATGTTCTTCTCTTGCGCCACGGCATTACCCAGCACGAACAGGAGAAGGACGATAAAACCTCGAAAGTAATTGATCACAACGCTAAATCCTCAGGCGTAAATGTCATCGTGAACGAGCGATACGGCTGAAACTCCTGAGCAGAGAGCCCCTGCATCTCGGTCAGCCGACCAATATTCTTAACCGCTGCAACCGCGGAATTATCGAACGGCGCATCACCACTGGAGCGCGATACCGTCACAGCGGTGATGGTGCCGTCCGGCAGCATGTTGACCCGCAACGATACGGACATGTTATTTCGCGCCGATGGCGGCCGGGTCCAGCCCTCTGCTGCGCGCATCCGGATCAGATCATCGAAGTTGCCGGCGACCTGATCACCTTGAGTATCAGCCATGGCTTGCTGGCGCTCCGTGTCCTCGGACAACAACTCGGCAAGCGCTTGAGCCTTTTTGTCCTCCGCAGCCTTGCGAGCGGCTTCGGCGGCCTTTTTCTTCGCTTCTTCCGCAGCCTTCTTCTTTGCGGCTTCGGCTGCCGCCTTTTTCTTCGTTTCTTCGGCGGCTTTCTTTTGTGCCGCCTCAGCTGCAGCTTTTTTCTTCGTTTCTTCGGCAGCCTTCTTTTTCGCCGCTTCGTCTGCCGCTTTCTTCTTGGCGATATCCGCCTGCTTCTTCTGCTCGGCTTTTTTCGCCTCTTCGGCTTTCTTGGCTTCGGCTGCCTTTTGGGCAGCATCGGCCTTCGCTACCTCGGCCTTTCGAGCTTCCTCAGCCTTTTTTTGTTCCGCAGCTTTAGCAGCGGCCTGCTTTTGCTGCTCGACCTTGCGCTGCTCCATCTGTTCGGCTTCGTACTGTTTGGCGGCCGTTTTCTGCGCCTCGCCAGCAATCTTCTGATTGGTCTGGGTCTTCGCCTGACTCTGCGATTTAAGCTGATAAAGAGTCGCCTGAACGATTGGCTTGGACGGCGGCAGCTCCGGCGTCATGGCGAAGCTGACAAAGAGCATTCCGAAGATGATGACGTGCAGCCCCACCGCCAATATGGTGGGCCAGTAGTAACTCTCCGAGCGCGAACGTTCCGGCTGCTGCATCAAGGCGCCTCAGTAATCAGGCCGACATTACCCACGCCCGCTTCCTGCAGCCCGCCCATCGCGGACATCACCGAACCGTAGTCCACCGCCTTATCGCCGCGCACGAACACCTGGACCTGCTTACCCTGACTGCGGTTCTGATTCATGATTGCGGTGACCGCCTTGGTCATTTCCTCCAGCGTCAGCGCCTGATCCTGCACGGTCTCGGTATCGACTTCACTACCGATGTTCCAGAAATAGGTCTTGTCCGCCTTGATCGAGATGGTCAGCACGCGGGCATCATTATCCTGAGGCAGGACTTCGCTGCTGACCTTGGGCAGATCGACCTTCACGCCCTGGTTGAGCATCGGCGCGGTCACCATGAAAATCACCAGTAGCACCAGCATCACGTCGATGTAAGGCACCACGTTCATTTCGGCGACAGGTTTGCGTCTGTTGCGAATTCTTGCCATGGCCTGCGGGCCTCAATCTTCTGTGGTGTGAACTTTGCGATGGAGGATCGCCTGGAACTCGTCGGCAAAGGTGTAGTAGCGGCCGATGAGCATCTCGCCACGGGCCGAGAACCGGTTATAGGCAATGACCGCTGGGATCGCCGCGAACAATCCGATGGCGGTGGCGATCAAGGCCTCAGCGATACCCGGTGCCACGGTCGCCAGGGTCGCTTGCTGAACCTGGGCCAGGCCACGGAAGGAATTCATGATGCCCCAGACGGTCCCGAACAGACCGATATAGGGGCTGGTCGAACCGACAGTAGCAAGGAACGGCAGGCTCTGGTCGAGCTTCTCTTCCTCGCGGGAGATCGCAACGCGCATGGCACGGTTGACGCCATCCATCACTGCGTCCGGATCCACACCTTGCTGCTGGCGGAGGCGGGAGAACTCCTTGAAGCCGGCACGAAAGATCTGCTCGACGCCGGAGTCTGGGTCTGGGTTGCTGCCGGCCTGGCGATACAGTTTGGAAAGGTCGATGCCCGACCAGAAGCGCTCTTCAAAGCTGTCCAGCGCACGTTTGGCGGCCCGCAGCATGTTGCCGCGCTGGAATATGATGATCCAAGAGGTCACCGAGGCGCCTACCAAGATCAACATGACCAGCTGAACCACAAAGCTGGCATTGCTGATCAGGCTCCACATGGACATATGATCGACGTTGGCTTCCACGCTTACTCTCCTACTGGGGATAGACCCGACCCGGCGAAAGCAGCACGCAGCGCTTCGGGAATGGGGCGGGGTTTCAAACTCTCGGTGCGCACACAAGCCACCACGAACTGCCCTTCGCAGAGCAGTAAATCATCCTTCGCGCGTCGCACCTGCTGCTTGAAACGCAGGCTTGCACGCTTGACCTCCGCCACTTCGGCAGAGACCAGCAATTCATCATCCAGCCTTGCCGGCGCGAAGTAACGCGCTTCGCTGGAATGCACGACAAATAGCAGGTCTTCACCTACCAGTTGCGACTGGGCGAAACCCAGGCTGCGCAACCGCTCGGTACGGGCCCGCTCCATGAACTTGAGGTAATTGACGTAATAAACGATGCCGCCCGCATCGGTGTCTTCGTAATAGACACGACACCGAAGTGAGAACGGTTGAGCATGTGATTCCGCGCGCATACTAGTGCCAGGCCCTGCAAATGCCAATCGGGTGGAAGAACAATATTTTTGTCACGCTGTGTCATCTTCGAAGAGGTCGCCTACTGGCGAATCGCCCATGCGTTTCGGCAGGTTCAGACCGAAATGCAGATAGGCGTGGCGAGTCACCACCCGCCCTCTCGGCGTGCGCATGATGTAGCCCTGTTGAATCAGGTACGGTTCGAGAACATCCTCGATAGTGTGACGCTCTTCGCTGATGGCGGCAGCGAGGCTATCGATACCCACGGGGCCACCATCGAACTTCTCGATCAGGGTCAGCAACAGCCGGCGGTCCTGGTGATCCAGGCCACGCTCGTCGACGTCGAGCATATTCAAGGCGAGATCTGCGGTCACTCGAGATATTTCGCCGTTGCCACGAACTTCGGCGAAATCCCGGACGCGCCTTAGCAGTCGGTTGCCGATACGTGGCGTACCGCGGGCGCGGCGGGCGATTTCCAATGCGCCCTCGGGCTCGATGGGCAAACCGAGAATACCGGCAGACCGCGTCACGATCGTTGCCAGGTCGGCGGTGGAGTAGAACTCGAGGCGCTGCACAATACCGAAGCGGTCGCGCAGCGGGTTGGTCAGCATACCGGCCCGCGTGGTAGCTCCCACCAGCGTGAACGGCGGCAAGTCGAGCTTGATCGAACGCGCGGCTGGCCCCTCGCCGATCATGATGTCTAGCTGGAAGTCTTCCATCGCCGGGTACAGCACCTCTTCGACGATGGGCGACAGGCGATGGATTTCGTCGACGAAGAGGACATCGCCCTCCTCCAGGTTGGTCAGCAACGCAGCGAGGTCACCCGGCCGCTCAAGCACCGGCCCAGACGTGCTTTTTATCGATACGCCCATTTCCTGGGCGATGATATTGGCCAACGTGGTCTTGCCCAGACCCGGCGGACCAAAGATGAGCGTGTGATCGAGCGATTCCTTGCGCGCCCGTGCGGCACGAATGAACAGATCCATCTGCTCGCGCACGACAGGTTGCCCGATGTAATCGGCCAGGCTGAGTGGGCGGATGGCACGGTCGAACTGCTCTTCGCGGTCACGACCGGTGGCGGTAATCAGACGATCAGCTTCGATCACTAGACCATTCCCTTGAGTGCACGGCGGATCAGGTCTTCACTGCTCAAATCGTCTTCCTGTACGGCGGATACGGCACGGCTGGCTTCTTGTGGCTTGAAGCCCAGCGAGATCAACGCACTGACGGCATCGCTCTCGGCGCTTGAGACTGCCACAGCTCCGCGGGGTTCCACTACCAAAGTTGCGATGGACGGCATGGTCTCCCAAGCCTTGAAGCGATCCTTGAGCTCCACCAGCAGACGCTCGGCGGTCTTCTTGCCCACGCCGGGAATCTTCACTAGCACAGAGGTATCCTGGGCCTGGACACAACGCACCAACTCGTCCACTTCAAGCCCCGACATCAATGCCAGCGCCAGCTTGGGACCCACGCCGTTGAGCCGGATCAGCTCGCGAAACAGCTCACGATCACGCTTCTCAAAGAAGCCATACAGCAAATGCGCGTCCTCACGCACCACTAGATGGGTATGCAGCGTCACCGGCTCGCCTACCGCAGGCAGGCGGTACAGCGTCGTCATCGGTACCTCGACCTCGTAACCGACGCCATTCACGTCCAATATCAGATGAGGCGGCTGCTTTTCAGCCAGGGTGCCGCGCAAACGTCCAATCACAAACTCTTCCTCCTTTGGCCGACATGCCGTGCCGCAGCCGAAATACTCAATCAGCACTATGACTCGGGCGAACGTTTCGGCCGAGCCCATACCCCTTACAGGCGCAGGCGCCCCCCGCGCCGTTTGGCACCGGCCAGCCCATGCGGAATCAGGCTCTGCCGATGATGGGCGTGACACAAGGCGATTGCCAGAGCGTCGGACGCATCGATCTGAGGCTTCTGCACCAGCTTCAGCAGATGCATCACCATCATCTGTACCTGCTGCTTATCAGCTCCGCCAGTTCCGGCGATGGCCTGCTTGACCTGGGTGGCGGTGTACTCGGCTATTTCCAACCCCTGCTCCGCGGCGGCCACAATGGCAGCTCCGCGGGCCTGCCCGAGCTTGAGCGCGGAATCTGCGTTGCGCGCCATGAAGACCTGTTCGATGCCCATGGTCACTGGACCATGCAGGCGAATCACTTCGCTAACGCCGGTAAATACCGCCTGCAGGCGAGCGGATAGCTCGCCGCTGCCGGTGCGAATGCAGCCGGACGCGACATACTCACAGTTGCGGCCGGTATCACGGATTACGCCGTAGCCGGTAATTCGTGAGCCGGGGTCGATCCCCAGAATAAGCGTCATGCCATCGCCATACTGTCTATTTATCCAGCCAGCAGTATAAGGAGCTCCCTGCGCGGCGACCAGCGACATAACGAGACGCCATGGCCACGCCGGCAAAAAAAGACCAACAAAAAGCCGGAAGCGCCGAGGGTCGCTTCCGGCTGTGATGTTGCGCAACGGATTAGTCCAGCTGCTCCATGATCTCATCTGAAATTTCAGCGTTGTGATAGACGTTCTGCACGTCGTCCAAGTCTTCCAGCGCATCGATCAGACGCAGCACTTTCTGGGCGGTTTCCAGATCGGCGAGCGGCGCAGCAATCGACGGGATCATGGCGATATCCGCCTCCTCGCCTTTGAACCCAGCGGCGCTCAGCGCCTCGTTGACGGCATGAAAATCAGCGAAGCTGGTCGACACCAAAGCCGAGCCATCCTCACCCATTTCCACATCATCGGCACCGGCTTCCAGCGCTGCTTCCATCAGCGCATCCTCATCCACGCCCGCGGCGAAGCTGATCTGGCCCTTGCGATCGAACATGTAGGCGACCGAGCCATCGGTCCCCAAGTTGCCGCCGTGCTTGCTGAACGCATGACGCACTTCCGCAGCGGTGCGGTTGCGGTTGTCGGTCATGGCTTCGACGATGATGGCGACACCGCTGGGTGCGTAGCCCTCATAGGTCAACTCCGCCATGTTGTCGGCTTCGTTGGTGCCTGCACCACGTGCGATAGCGCGGTCGATGGTGTCGCGGGTCATGTTGGCAACCAGCGCTTTGTCCACCGCCAGACGTAGCCGAGGATTGTCCGCAGGAGTCGGCCCGCTCTTCGCGGCAACAGTCAGTTCACGGATGATCTTGGTGAAGATCTTGCCGCGCTTGGCGTCCTGGCGCCCCTTGCGATGCTTGATGTTGGCCCATTTGGAATGACCAGCCATAACTGCCTCCCTTTCTGATCAACTTTTCATCTTGCTTAAACCAAGAGCCCAGGTTTCCCTGGGCTCTTGCGTCGCCGTCACTCGGCTTTCGGCTGCTCGCGCAGGCGAATGTGCAAGTCCCTCAATGCTTTGGCATCTACCGCACCCGGCGCCTGGGTCATCACATCCGCCGCGCTCTGGGTTTTCGGGAAGGCGATCACCTCACGAATTGATTGCGCGCCGGTCATCAGCATGACCAGACGATCGAGACCAAACGCCAGACCGCCATGCGGCGGTGCACCGTATTTGAGCGCATCGAGCAGGAAGCCGAACTTCTCGTTCTGCTCCGCCTCGCTGATACCGAGAATGCGGAATACGGTCTGCTGCATTTCCTTGCGATGGATACGGATCGAGCCGCCACCCAGTTCGGTACCGTTGAGCACCATGTCATAAGCGCGCGACAGCGCACCGGCGGGATTCGCCTCGAGCTCTTGCGGGGTACATTTGGGCGCAGTGAACGGGTGGTGTAGGGCTGAAAGCGAGCCATCGTCGTTTTCCTCAAACATCGGGAAATCGACGACCCACATTGGCGCCCATTCGCAGGTCAGCAGGTTCAGGTCGTGACCTAGCTTGATACGCAACGCACCCAGGGCCTCAGAAACGATCTTGGCCTTGTCGGCCCCAAAGAAGACGATGTCGCCGTCAACCGCACCGACGCGGTCGAGGATGACGTTGAGCTTGTCTTCCGGGATGTTCTTGACGATCGGCGACTGCAGGCCTTCCACGCCCTTGGCGCGCTCGTTGACCTTGATGTACGCAAGGCCCTTGGCACCGTAGATGCCGACGAACTTGGTGTAGTCGTCGATCTGCTTGCGCGGCATGCTGGCACCGCCCGGCACACGTAGCGCGGCGACTCGGCACTTGGGGTCGTTTGCCGGACCGCTGAAGACCTTGAACTCGACCTGCTGCAGCTGATCCGCAACGTCGACCAACTCCAGCGGAATACGCAGGTCCGGCTTGTCGGAACCATAGCGCCGCACGGCCTCTTCGAAAGGCATGTGCGGGAACTCGCCAAACTCGACGCCCAGCACTTCCTTGAACAGCTTGCGCACCATGCCTTCGGTAATACCGATAATGTCGGACTCGTCGAGAAAGCTGGTCTCGATGTCGATCTGGGTGAATTCCGGCTGACGGTCGGCCCGCAAGTCTTCGTCACGGAAGCACTTGGCAATCTGGTAATAGCGATCAAATCCGGCCACCATCAGCAATTGCTTGAACAGCTGGGGCGATTGAGGAAGAGCAAAGAAGTTGCCGGCGTGGGTACGGCTGGGAACCAGATAATCACGCGCACCCTCAGGCGTCGGACGTCCTAGTATTGGCGTTTCTACGTCTAGGAAGCCGTTCTCGTCGAGGTAACGGCGGATGCTGGTGGTGATGCTTGAGCGCAGCTTGAGCTTCTCGGCCATTTCCGGTCGACGCAGGTCGATGAAGCGATAGCGCAGCCGGGTTTCCTCACCCACATCGCTGTATTCGTTGAGCGGGAACGGTGGGGTTTCCGCCTCGTTCAGCACTTCCAGTTCATAACCCAGCACTTCAATGGCGCCGGAAGCCATGTTCGGGTTGCGCGCGCCCTCAGGACGCAGACGCACTTTGCCGTTGATTTTCACGACGTACTCGCTGCGCACCTTGTCGGCGGCGGCAAAGGTCTCGGCGCGGTCTGGATCGAACACCACCTGAGCCATGCCTTCGCGATCGCGCACGTCAAGGAAAATGACCCCGCCGTGATCGCGGCGGCGATGAACCCAACCGCAAAGAGTGATTTCCTGGCCGTCCAGGCTTTCGTTCAACTGGCCGCAATAGTGGCTGCGCATCATGGTGAGGTTCGCTTCTCGTATCTTGGAAATTCGTTGGGGTCGCTCGACCCGCGACTGGACAGACGGCTGCTTCGCGGCGCCCCGCCTGAGATATCACCTGTCGGCACTGAAGGAGCGCTCAGCATCAAAGCGCGGCGCTACCCGTACGGCAAACGAGCCGCCCGACACAAGCGCGGGATTATATCTGCATAATTGCTTCAACGCAGCCGGCACCGATAGCCTTGTACCATCGAGGTGATAGACAACCCGGTTGAACCGAAGACCGCTCTGAAGCTTCAAACCGATGATCGTTACGTGACATCGCGCTCACTCACCAAATGCACTCACTTCTGGCATAACTGTCAGTGAATTCATCAAACGGGAGACAACCATGGAAATCGACATTGGCATTGCCGAACAGGATCGCGCCGCTATTGCGGACGGTTTGTCCCGCCTGCTGGCCGACACTTACACGCTTTACTTGAAGACCCACAACTTCCATTGGAATGTGACCGGGCCGATGTTCAACACCCTGCATACCATGTTCGAAACCCAATACACAGAACTTGCGGTGGCCGTGGACGACATTGCCGAGCGTATCCGTGCGTTGGGCTTCCCCGCTCCAGGCACTTACGCCGCCTATGCAAAGCTGTCGTCGATCAAGGAGCAGGAAGGCATTCCTTCCGCCGATGAGATGATCAAGCTACTGGTTGAAGGACAGGAAGCGGTTGTTCGCACCGCGCGCGGTATCTTCCCGCTGCTGGAAAAAGTCAGTGATGAGCCAACCGCTGATCTTCTGACCCAGCGTATGCAGATCCACGAAAAAACCGCATGGATGCTGCGCAGCTTGCTGGCCGCCTGATACGAGGCATCGTGTCGGCTCACAACGAGACAGCCGCCCACGCGACTGTCTCGTCCTTGGGGCCATGAACCAAACACACCTCTGCTGCCCATCAACCTAAAGTTAGCAACCCAAATAGGCTTGCGCCCCGCCTCTTCCCTCACCTGGTCATGGCGTGCCATTTGAGCAGCGCCTTCCTTTACTGTTAAATACGCGCGCGCCGCAGGCTGGGCACCATCAAATACGAGCGATCGCTCTGCCCACGCTCAGCTTCCAATTTTGCCCAACGCCTGCCGCTTTCTATCGTGCTATTTAACTGCGAGTCATATGAATGCTTAAGATCATCCATGTATTAACGGGCGTAGCTGCCTTGGTATTGTCATTCGTACCCAGCCTCACCGGCGCAATGCCGCTTCTGGTACAACCCGAGGCGCTATGCCTGCTCCTTCTCGGTCTGCTGAACGTCCAATTTGCCTCATCTGTGAACCTTGCGGCGAGCGGGCATAACCGCCCAATTCTGCTGGGCGCATCCGCGCTGTTGATTATGGCGGTCGTGATCCAGGCCGCTGTATTGCTGATGCCGATCGCTGCCATTGCAAATCAACCAGCCACTCTTGCCAGCCTTGTGCTCGTCTTTATCTCCGTATTGCTGCAGCTGGCTACAGCTCAATCCAAAGACGTACGCACAACCGATCGCAACCAGCTCTCACATAACCGTAATAGCCAGCCTAAACGCGCGACAGCACCGGCAGCCGGACGCGAGACGGGCACGGTCAAATGGTTCAATACCTCGAAAGGTTTCGGCTTTATTTCGCGCGACAGCGGCGATGATGTCTTCGTCCACTTTCGGGCCATTCGAGGCGAAGGCCACCGGGTGCTGGTAGAAGGTCAACGCGTCGAATTCACCATCATGATGCGCGACAAAGGTCTTCAGGCCGAAGATGTAGTCGCAACCCAATAAGATAGTTAACGCCAAACGCCAGAGCCAAGCTGGCACTGGCGCTCTCGCTCCCGCCGCAGCTTGTCAATAGTGCGGCGGAGGCCCTTCATCCTCCTCTCCACTCATCCTGCTCTGCATATCTTCCTGCCGCCTGGCGAGCAATCCCAGCTGCGCCTGCAGCCGCTCGACCGCACGCTGCTGCGCAACCAGAACATCATTCAACGTCTGAATTGTATCGTCCTGAAAAGCCAGGCGTGCCTCTAGATCGATGATGCGCTGCTCCAGCTCCATTACGTCACTCCACAAAACGAAAATTATCAGTGAGCACCAGCTTCAGCTTCTGCTTGATCGCCTGAACCTGCGTTTCACTATAACGGCTAGCCGGCTGATGCCCCCATACCGGCGCTGGCCAGGCTGCATCGTCCCTGCGCCGAGCGATTACATGCATGTGCAACTGACTCACCATGTTTCCCAGCGTCGCCACGTTCATCTTGTCCGCGCCAAAAATGTCTTTGAGCGTCTCAGCCAGTGCCGTTGCCTCCCGCCAAAGGGCTTGCTGATCAGCAGGGTCCAGCTGAAACAACTCACTGATCTCTTCGCGACGAGGCACAAGGATGAACCAGGGATAGTTGGCATCGTTCATCAGCAGCAACCGACACAGTGGGAAATCACCTAGATTCAGCGTGTCGTGCTCCAGACGCGAATCAAGAACGAACATAGCGGCGCTCCTCATATTTCCAGATAATCAGCGCAGCACAAACCGCGCCTGGTCGTCCCGCGCGAGGATACTCCAAAGCCCCGACACAACAGCAGCCCAAAACGCACCAAACCAGCGCTCGCACGCTCCGAACCAGCCCAGCTTTAGAGCCATCCAGACCTGGAGGCAGGCTAAGATTGCCGCAAAATACGCTCTTTTTCATTCTGAGCACGGTTATTGCTTTGAAGAAAAAAGCATTGAACGAGGGGGGAGAAAAACGGAAATAGCTGGGTTAAGCTTGCTCGCGCTAGTTTACCCAGCTACACAGTAATTCTCGGGATGTACATTCCAGGCTTGCTGCAGGTTTCGACCAGCTAGGCAAACAAGGATTGAATTGAGCTTGTATACCGAAAATAAAAGATGCCTCTTTCCGGCGCACGCAGGAAAGCAAGCACCAATTTGAAACCAAAGGAGCAATCACTATGCAAGTGATGAAGTGGAGCGTAATCGCCATGGCCGTTGCGGCCGGCACGTCGCAGATGGCATTGGCGTCCAGCCAGTCTGAATCGGAAGGCTTCGTTGAAGGCAGCAGCCTGACCATCTTCAACCGCAACCTGTATATGAACCGTGATTTCCGCGACAACGGCGCTGGCGGCACCCCGACTCAGAACGGTCAGAGCTACCGCGAAGAATGGGGCCATGGCTTCATCGGTACCTTCGAGTCCGGCTTTACCCAAGGCACCATCGGCGTAGGTGTTGATGCAATCGGCCTGCTGGGCGTGAAACTGGATACCGGCCGCGACCGTAACGGCAACGGCATCTTTCCGGTAGGTTCGGATGGCCGCGCCCAGGATGACTATTCGGAAGCGGGCGCCGCGGTTAAATTCCGCGTTTCGGATACCGTGCTGAAATACGGCACCCAGTTCGTAGCCCTGCCAGTGTTTTCGACAGACGATGCACGTCTACTTCCAGAAACTGCACGCGGCGCTCTGATCACCAGCAGCGAAATCGAAGGCCTCGAACTGAATGCGGGCCACTTCACTGCGCTGAGCGGCAAGGGTCAAACTGGCCATGACTCCGAAAATCTGGAGGAGATCAACTTCGCCGGTGGTACATATGCGTTCAGCGATAGTCTTAGCACTTCGCTGTACTACTCCGATGTGAAAGATACTTTCCAGAAGATCTACGGCAACGCCAACTACAGCATGGGTCTCGGTGCAGAGCAATCACTGGCCTTTGATTTCAATATCTACCAGAGCGACTACGAGTCGGAGTATACCGGTACCGGTAGCGACGAAGACAACACCATCTGGAGTCTCGCGGGTACTTACGGCATCGATGCGCATAAATTTACCGTTGCCTATCAACAATCCCACGGCGGCTTCAATGGCGTCGGCTATGCGTACGGCCCCGACGCTAACGGCACCGTCTGGCTGGGCAACTCCGTCCAGTACTCCGATTTCAACGGTGAAGACGAGAAGTCCTGGCAAGTACGCTACGACGTCGACATGACCTCCTTCGGCGTTCCGGGCCTGAGCTTCATGACCCGCTACCTGAGCGGCTACGACATCAGCACTCCAACCGGCGAAGGCGAAGAGCGCGAATGGGACGTTGAAGCCAAGTACGTCGTGCAAGACGGGGCCGCCAAGGACCTGTCGCTTCGTCTGCGTCACGCCAGGTACTGGTCCGACACCGACTACGCGCCGATCAACGGTACTGACCTAACCGATCTGCGCCTGATCGTCGAGTATCCGCTGAGCATCCTGTAATACAGGATCATCAGCTATAGCTTGAGCAACACAGGAAGCCCGGCACTCGCCGGGCTTCTTCGTTTACGAGGCAATCGTCCACGTTAACCATTCTGTACGTTACCCTGCGCCCGCCGTACAATGCCGAGCCAAACTTCTCCGCTCTGCAAGGACACAACGGCCCACATGCGCACCAGTCAGTTCCTGCTCTCGACCCTCAAAGAAACGCCTTCCGACGCGGTAGTCATCAGCCATCAGCTGATGCTGCGTGCCGGGATGATTCGCAAGCTGGCTTCAGGTCTCTATACCTGGATGCCGATGGGGCTGCGTGCGCTGCGCAAGGCCGAGGCCATCGTTCGCGACGAGATGAGCAAGGCCGGCGCGCTGGAAGTATTGATGCCCGCGATTCAGCCTGCCGAGCTTTGGCAGGAGTCGGGGCGCTGGGAACAATACGGCCCTGAGCTGCTTCGTCTGAAGGACCGCCATGACCGCGAATTCTGCGTCGGCCCGACCCACGAAGAAGTCATCACCGACCTGGCACGCAACGAGCTGAACAGCTACAAGCAGTTGCCGATCAACTTCTTCCAGATCCAGACCAAATTCCGTGACGAAATCCGCCCACGCTTCGGCCTGATGCGTGGCCGCGAATTTCTCATGAAGGATGCCTACTCGTTTCATGCAGATCCGCAATCGCTGCAGGAAACCTATGACCGCATGCATCAGACCTACTGCAACATCTTCACTCGCCTGGGGTTGAATTTCCGTCCCGTGCAGGCAGATACCGGATCGATCGGCGGTACCAACTCGCATGAGTTCCACGTGCTGGCCGAATCCGGTGAAGACGACATCGCGTTCAGCGATAGCTCCGACTATGCAGCCAACATCGAGAAGGCTGAGGCCATCCCTCGCGAGACTGAGCGTGGCGCCGCCACCGAAGAGCTGCGCCTGGTGGACACGCCGAACTGCAAGACAATTGCCGCACTGGTCGAGCAGTTTCAGCTGCCCATCGAAAAAACCATCAAGACGCTGGTCGTGCATGGTGCCGAGAAAGGCCAGCTGGTTGCACTGGTCGTTCGTGGCGACCATGAACTGAATGAGATCAAAGCGGCGAACCTGGCTCAGGTCGAAAGCCCACTGGTATTCGCGACCGAAGCGGAAATCCGCACCGCCATGGGCGCCGGACCTGGCTCGCTGGGCCCAATGAACTTGCCGATCAGCTGCATCATCGATCGATCGGTCGCACTGATGAGCGACTTCGCCGCGGGAGCGAACCAAGAAGACAAGCATTACTTCGGCGTCAACTGGGAGCGTGACCTGCCGCTGCCGGAAGTTGCCGATTTGCGCAACGTGGTCGCTGGCGATCCGAGCCCCGATGGCGTTGGTACGTTGGTGATCAAGCGCGGCATTGAGGTCGGCCACATCTTCCAGCTCGGCACCAAGTACAGCGAAGCGATGAACTGCAGCGTCATGGGCGAGAACGGCAAGCCGGTCACCCTGGCCATGGGCTGCTACGGCATCGGCGTTTCGCGTGTCGTTGCCGCCGCGATCGAGCAGAACTACGACGACCGCGGCATTCTCTGGCCGGATGCCCTGGCGCCCTTCCAGATCGCACTGATACCAATGAAGTACGAGAACCAGGCCGTGCGCGAGGCAACCGACAGGCTCTACGCAGAGCTCACCGCTGCCGGCTACGACGTGCTGCTTGATGACCGTGACAAAAAGACCAGTCCCGGCGTCAAATTCGCCGATATGGAGTTGGTCGGCATCCCGCACCGCATCGTCATCGGCGATCGCGGGCTTGCGGACGGCACACTGGAATACAAGCATCGTCGCGATGCCGAAAGCCAGGCCATCGCCGCTGCCGACATCCTTGAGTTCATCAATTCGCGCGCCAGCCGCTGACGGAAATCATGCTCAACCGAAGTGCTTCAACCTGCGCCACGCTTTGCGTGGCGCTTTTTGTAGGTGGCTGCGCCAACCAGCTGCCCCAACGCAGCGAACACGAAGCCCGTATCGAGCGCAAGCTGATCGACCACAGCCTGCGCATCGAAGCGGGAGAGCCGTTATTGGAGCTGCCTCAGCGGCGTATTCGGGTCGTCGACCAGAAGACCTTCGAAGTCACCGATTTCGAGGTGACCCGCCGCTATGATCGCTATACCCCGTACCAGGCGTGGCGAGAGCTCTATGAGATTCCATTGGGCGCTGTTGCGGTTGTCGCCGGCATTGGCGCAAACGTACTCAATGTGGCCATGCTCGGCAATCTGCCGGAAAGCGCTACGCGCGATTGGATCAGTTACGGTTTCGCCGGACTCAATCCATTCGTCAACGCCGAGTCCAATGGCCGCTCGCAGCAGAACCTCGCCAGCCTCGACGAACAACGTCGCGATGCCCGCCTCGAGTATTCCAGCCTGCCCTGGGCGGAACGCCCGGTGCAGGTCATTGCTGGCACCGAGACCCACGAACTGAGCACCGATCGCAATGGTGTACTGCGGCTGAATCTGCTCGACGGTCCATTCGCTGATCAGGACATCAGCCAGGTCGGCAGACTCCTGCTGCAGATCGAAGACCCTGAAGACGCGACCCGCGCTGACGCGACGTTGCTGGTCAGCCGCAGTCTGCGCGGAAAGCTGCTCGAAGCCCATGACCTCATCTTCAACGACCTGGAAGGCGACGACGTCAGCCAGTGGGTACATCGGGTCAAGCGCCTCTCAGAGCTTGGACTCGAGGAGGAAGCCAGTGAGCTCGAACAGAGCCTGATCGAGTTGACCCGTAACGATCCCGACCTACAGCAAGAATTCCTTCGCACGCTGATGCAGGACGCTGGCCGTCAGGCCAGCGATCCGGGCGAAGACGACTGAGGCCGCGCCGTGAAGGCCCTCCCCTGGCTGTGGCTGGTGGCATTCATGGCGACCTCGCCAGTCGCTGCGACTGTTCGACAGGCACCGGAACCGGAACTGCGCGAACTGATGCAGCGTACCGTGGCGGAGGCCGAAAGCTTTCAGGATCGGTTTGACGCAGAGGTCTGGCTACTGGATATGTCGACGCGCCTCAAGCGCTATCTCCCCAATCCGCAAGAACGGCTGACACTACTACGGTTGGTGCACCAAGAAGCGAGCAAGGCGGGTCTAAAACCCGACATGGTACTGGCACTGATCCACGCCGAAAGTCACTTCGACCGCTTCGCCATTTCCAGCGTCGGCGCGCAGGGCATGATGCAAGTGATGCCGTTCTGGAAGGCGGAACTGGGGCGCCCGCAGGACAACCTCACCGACAACGCAACCAATCTGCGCTATGGATGCACGATCCTCAGCTATTACCTGAAGAAGGAAAACGGCGATATCAATCGTGCATTGGCGCGCTATAACGGCAGCCTCGGCAAGCATCGTTACCCGGCGAAGGTCATCGGTCTCTGGCAGGATTTCTGGTACGTAAAACCCTGAGATCCGCCGCAGCACTCGCCGGCATTGCTCTGCTATTGCTGCCGTAGTTTCTCCAGACGAGCGAGCAATCCCTCCGCGGTCTGCTCGCCAACCAGACTCTCCCGCACCTTCCCGGTAGCATCCACGATGTAAGTTACAGGCAACACTGCACTGCGCGACAGATCCAAGCGCTCTGCCGGATCGACGCTGAGCACCCTGAACCCGATCCCCAGCGCTTCGGCCGCCGTGATCAGCTCATCGCCCTGAAGCCCGTCGAAATTCACCCCGAGTACGGTGACGTCATCTCTCGATTGGTCCAGCGCGTTCAGCTCAGGAATTTCGGTCCGGCAGGGGCCACACCACTCTGCCCAGTAATTGACCAACACCCATTGATCTTCGAGTTGCCGCGCCGTAACAGCTTCGCCGTGCTGGTCGGGTCCCCAATCTTCTGCACAGCCCGCCAACGCCAGGCTGGCGAGCAAACCGAGCAGCCCAACAGATCGCTTGATCATCTTCGTTCCCTTGCAATGCCGAGTATCGGCTCGTTTCATACCCGCCGCGCCTGCAACCAATCTGCGACACTCCCCCCGAACAGGCTGGCCTGCTCTTTGTTCAGTAACTCCATGGATTGGCGCAGTGTCGGATACCAGGGCTCGTCCAGATGCTCCGGCAGCGCCTGCCTGCCCGAGAGTGGCCAGGGATTGCAGCGCAACAATTCATCGAAGCTGTAATGGTTGAGATCGCGGCACAACACCCAGCCTGACGATCCCGTCCGGCAAACGAGCTGCTCCCGCTCGAAGAATTCAAGGATCTCGTCCCATTCGTCTTCAGGCAGCTCCCAGCCGCTTCGATGGGCGTCGCGCAAGCGTACCTCACGCCCTGCCTGCTGGTTTTCGTAAAGAACCCTTAACAACCCGAGCATCACCAGCAGACGCGGAACCGAGCGACGCCGCCATCGCTGCGACGAAGACAGCCCGCACACCAGCTCGGCACCGAACAGCACTATCATCCAGGAAAGGTACACCCAGAGCAGAAACAGCGGTACCGCGGCGAAGGCGCCGTAGATGAGCTGATAGCTTGGAAAGTAGCTGACATACAAGCCGAACAGTTGCTTGGCCGCTTCGAACAGAACCGCGGTGAAAACACCGCCGACGATAGCGTGCCGCAGCGGCACCCGAGTATTCGGTACGGCGGCGTAGATCAGCGTGAACGCCGCGACACTGAGCACCAGCGGCATCGCCTTGAGTACAGTGCGGGCACCGATCAGCGCATGCGGGCCTGAAATCAGCGATAAGGAGGTGATGTATGTGCTCATGGCAAAGCCCGCGCCCAGCAACAACGGTCCGAGGCTGAGGATCGCCCAGTAGAGCAGAAAGCTCGAGATTCCGCGGCGCGGTTGGCGCACTCGCCAGATCACGTTAAAGGCTTTTTCAATAGTCAGGAGCATCATCAGGGCCGTTGCCATCAAAAACCCCACGCCGAACCAAGTGAGCTGGCGTGCCTGATCGGTGAAGGCGACCAGATATTGCTGAATGGTTGCACCCGTGGATGGGATGAAGTTGCTGAAGATATACATCTGGATCTGCTCGCCGATGCCTTGAAACGCCGGAATGGCGGAGAGCATGGCGAAGGTCACCGTCATCATCGGCACCACCGCGAACAGCGTGGTATAGGTCAATGCAGCAGCGCTGTGTGGGCCGCGGTCCGCCAGAAAGCGTTGCACCAGGAAGCGGCCAAACTCGGTGAAATCCTTGATCCGTTGCTGCATTCCATCCCCTCGGTGCCCACCGCAATCGTCAGAACCCGCTTGTTCACAGGCTTGGTCGCAAGCGAAAGCCTACCTTGGCAGACAGCCATCCGCGACCGGCGTTTCAGGCCTCGCTGCATTGAAGGTTAGAATGGCCACCTCCACTGGCGCGAAGCAATCACAAATGACCGAACTGACCCTTTACCACAATCCACGCTGCTCGAAGTCACGCGGCGCACTGGAGCTACTCGAACAGCGCGGCCTGAACCCTACCGTCATTCGCTATCTGGAGACACCTCCTTCAGCCGCCGAACTCAAGCAAATCCTCACTCGCCTGGGCATCAGCCCGCGGCAGTTGCTGCGCAGTGGCGAAGAGGAATACAAGACGCTCAACCTGACCGACCCATCCCTGACCGATGCCGAAATCATCGAGGCGATGATCACTCACCCCAAACTGATCGAGCGCCCCATTCTGGTTGCCGGTGATGTTGCGGTGGTTGGCCGTCCACCCGAGAAGGTACTGGAGATCCTGCCATGAGCGCGCCGTACGTCCTGGTGCTGTACTACAGCCGCCACGGTGCCACTGCCGAGATGGCGCGGCAGATTGCTCGCGGTGTCGAGCAGACCGGCCTCGAGGCGCGACTGCGCACCGTGCCAGCAGTGTCCACCGAGTGCGAAGCGGTAGCGCCTGCCATTCCAGAGCAAGGCGCGGTCTACGCAACCCTCGATGACCTGAGGAACTGTTCCGGCCTGGCACTTGGCAGCCCGACCCGCTTCGGCAACATGGCCGCCCCACTGAAATACTTTCTCGACGGCACAAGCGGGCTCTGGCTGACCGGCGAGCTGGTAGGCAAACCCGCCGGCGTATTTACCTCGACTTCCAGCCTGCATGGCGGGCAGGAATCGACGCTGCTATCCATGCTGCTGCCCCTGCTGCACCACGGAATGCTGGTGCTCGGCCTTCCCTACAGCGAGAACGCCTTGCTAGAGACCCGAGGCGGCGGCACACCCTACGGCCCCAGCCACCATGCGGGCGCAGACGGTAAGCGTCTGCTGGATGAGCATGAAATCAGCCTCTGCCGCGCACTGGGCCAACGCCTCGCGCAAACCGCCAAGCGTTTGGAGAATGCCCGTGGCTAGAAAGCCCAAACCGCTCCCGTCTCTGGAATGGCTGACGCCCCGAGTGAAACTCAGCCGGTCGATCAGCCTGGCCAGCTTTATCGGCCTCGCCGCCCTGCTCGTCGTCTGGAACCTGGCATTCGCCGACCTGCACGGTGCGCGTACCTGGGTGGTGGTCTGCATTCAGCTGATTCCGCTGCTTCTGGTCGCGCCAGGCATGATCTCTGGCAGCCCACGCGCCCATGCCTGGACCTGCTTCATCGTCAATCTGTACTTCATTCAGGGCGTGCTCGCCGCGATCAACCCGGCCCGGATGGTTTACGGCTGGCTGGAAGCGATCATCAGCCTGACGCTGTTCATCAGCGCCCTGCTCTATACCCGCTGGGCTTATCAGTACGAGCGCAAAGCAGCAGGCGAGAGTTGAGGCAGGCCTGGAATTGAAATGAGGCGTCGCTCGGGCGCCTGCTCAGGTATCGGAGGGCTAAAGCCCACCGACTGGCGGCCTTGGTCGATCGACGGAGCTAGCCCAGCAGCCGGACCCTTACCAGCCGAGCGTTTCCTTGAGAAAGGGGATGGTCAGCTTGCGCTGTGCCTGCAACGACGCCTGATCGAGCCGATCGAGCAGTTCGAACAGCGCACTCATGTCGCGCGCGCCGCGAGTGAGGATGAAGCGACCGACATCATCCGGCAGGTTCAAACCACGGCGCGACGCGCGAAGCTGCAGCGCGCGCAGCTTGTCCTCATCGGACAGCTCCTGCAGCTGAAATACCAGCGAGAGGCTCAAGCGCGACTTGAGGTCCGGCAGCTGCACAGCGATTTCCCTCGGCGAGGCATCGGCGGCGAGCAGCAGCCGTCGGCCGCTATCGCGCAGCCGATTGAACAGGTGAAAGAGCGCCTCTTCCCATACCGGATCGCCGGCCACGGCATCCAGGTCATCCAGACAGACCAGCTCGCTCTGTTCCAAGTTGTCCAGTAGCGCTGGTCCGTACTCGGCAACCTCTGCCAATGGCAAATACACCGCCAGTTCGCCTCGCTGCTCGACGCGCAAACAGGCAGCCTGCAGCAGATGACTGCGCCCGACGCCGGTATTACCCCAGAGGTAGATCAACTCGTCGGACCAACCGGCCTCCGGCGAGCAGACACGCTCGACGTAGCCCAGCGCAGCGGCATTGGCGCCCGGATAGAAGTTGACGAAAGTGGCATCGTCACGAAGGCGAATGCCCAGGGGGAGCTGAATGGGTTTCATGATTGGCGAGGTGGGTCGACCGGCGGCTCTGCGTAAAGGTCGGAGAGTTTATAGAGATCATGCACGTGGCGCAGCAGAACCATGATCACAGCCGCCACCGGCAACGCCAATAACACGCCGGTGAAACCAAACAACTGACCGCCAGCCAACACCGCGAAGATCACTGCAACCGGGTGCAGACCGATCCGATCGCCCACCAACAACGGCGTCAACAGCATGCCTTCGAGCATCTGCCCGACCGTGAATACCGCCGCAACGCCCAGCAATGGATAGGGCTCGAGGCCGAACTGGAACAGCACCGCAACCACTGCCGCACCGATGCCTACCACGAAGCCCATGTAGGGCACGATACTGGCGAGGCCGGCCAGCACGCCGATCAACAGGCCCAGCTCGACGCCGAGCAACATCAAGCCGACCGAATAGACCACGGCCAGCGCCAGCATCACCAGTAACTGCCCGCGCAGGAAGGCACCGATGACCTCATGACATTCGCGCATCAATGCCATGACGGTTTCCTCGCGCCGTCGCGGCAACAATGCCCGCAGCTTGGCCATGATCAGATCCCAGTCCCGCAGCAGATAGAAGCACACCACCGGCACCAGCAGGAGATTCGCCAGCCAGGCCAGCAAGGCAATACTCGACGCTGTCGCCTGGCTGAGGATGATCGCCACCACATCCTTGGTGCTGCCGAGATTGGCGGAAAATGCGCTTTTGATCTGATCGAAGCGCCAGAAGTCGTCGTCGAGGCCGAACTGCGCCTGCACCCAGGGCAACGCCGTTACCTGCAGCCAATCAAGCCCCTGCGGCGCCAACTGATACAGGTGCATCAGCTGCTTGCCAAGCATGGGCACCAGCACCAGTAGCAATAACAGACACAACAGAATGAACAGCGTGAATACGAAAATTACGCCCCAGGTGCGCGACAGCTTCCAGCGCTCCAGCCGGTCAACAAGGGGGTCGCCCAGATAGGCCAACAAAATGCCCACCAGAAAGGGCGATAGGATCGGCGAAAGCTGATAGACCAGCCAGCCAAGCAGTAAGAGCGCCGCCAGCCAGAGCCAGCGGTTGGTGTGAGTGATGCTCATGGTCAGGACGCCTTGTTCCGGTTGATTCGATGCCGCATGGCTTCTGCAGGCGAAAGGAAGGTTACGAACCGAAGAGCATCGCTAGCTGCGGCACTCGTTTTGCCCGCCGCCGCCAGCGATCGGCCATACCGCTACCAGCGGAAGCGCAGCACCTCGCCTTGATCTTCTGGCGGGGACTGTTCGGCTGCAGGCGGACCCGGCTCCTCGAGCGGTGCCTCGGCATCGATCGGTTGCGCATCGTCTGCGGCTGCCAGCACCGCAGTATCAGCGGGCTGCGTACCGACGCGCTCGGCCGGAGCCTGATTATCGAGTGGCTGCGCATCGATTTCATCGGCCGGCACTTCCTGAAGGCGCGCCAGAGCCAACTGTGCCCGCAGTTGCTCAGGGCTGGCATTGAGGCGATACACCAACCGATCGCTTTCGACTCGCTGCAAGCGAGCACCGAACGGTTCGAGCAGGCGATCCAGTTCGGCAAAGCGCTCAACATCAGCGCCCAGGACCTCAAGGGTAATCTCGGACATCTCACCCGGCGCGATGCGGTATTGCGGTGCAAGGAAGGTGCTAACGGCCAGCATCACCTCGTCTGCGACGGCGGCGCGGCTATCGCCGCTCGCCTTGCCCTGCGCCTGCTTGTCACCAAGCCAGAGCCGCCAGCTGGCCTCCCAGGTTTCACCTGATTGCCTCGCCAGTACTGCCAGCAGCCCATCGGCATCGTAACGTTCCGAGACATCACGGAGCGCCTGGGGCTCATTCGCCGTCACAGTCTCGGCAGTGGTTGCGAGCTGCTCACTCAGATCGGCCAACGGCAAACGCAACGGCAAGCCCCTATGTTGGGCCGCCGCACGCAGGTCGGACGAGCCTTCCTGCGCATCACCGACGAGCTGAGAGCCGTTGACCGATTCGCTCAGCCACCAGGTCAGGATGCTCGGGCGATCCACTCCCCATAAAGACAGCCCGGCGGACCGCAGGGCACGCTCGGTGGTGACCGGGTCGAAGCTGACCACGACCGCATCGTCTTCATAGCCGTATCGGCTGACGAGTTGCTGGGGATCCGCGCGCAACTGCGAAACCCGATCAGACTCGGCCTCACCCGTCAGGCGCAGCACCAGCGTATCGAATGCCTTGCGCAGCGCCTCTTCACGCGCCTCGGGCTGTTGGCTCGCGACCGGCTCTCGCACCTTGTACAGATCGTTGAGAGGTGCCGCCATGGCGTGGACGGAAACGACCGCGCAGCACAGAATCAAAAGACGGGAGATAAGGCGCATGGAGATACTCGCTGGCTGGCCAGTCACGGGGGGAGCCAGCCGGTCGCGCGACGACGACCGGGCTCGGCCACGGGGAATCAAGCGCTATACCTTAAACAGGCGTCTGGAGCGGGGCAACCGTCGCACTTGTGAGTTGCGCCTCCGGCAACAAAAATCTGGGCGGTGTGCACCGAGGTTTTGCTCTGTGATCCGCACGCGGGATGGTCGCTATCCGGCAAGCCTGATAAAATCGCGCGCTTTCCGCAGACCGGTCCGGCGCCTTCGCCACGTCGAGACAACCGCCTCGTCGCACCGGTCGCCCCGCACTCTCTTCACAGGTCCGGATCTCTATGAGCAAGCAACCCTCCATCAGCTACAAGGACGCCGGGGTCGACATCGACGCAGGCGAAGCGCTGGTCGAACGCATCAAGGGCGTGGCCAAGCGCACTGCGCGTCCTGAAGTCATGGGCGGCCTGGGCGGCTTCGGCGCGCTCTGCGAAATTCCAGCCGGCTACAAGCAGCCGGTATTGGTGTCCGGCACTGATGGTGTTGGTACCAAGCTGCGTCTGGCGCTGAATCTGAACAAGCACGACAGTATTGGCCAGGACCTGGTGGCCATGTGCGTCAACGACCTGGTGGTCTGTGGTGCTGAGCCGCTGTTTTTCCTCGACTATTACGCCACCGGCAAACTCAATGTGGATATCGCCGCCACCGTCGTCACCGGCATCGGCGCGGGCTGCGAACTGGCCGGCTGCTCGCTTGTGGGCGGCGAGACCGCCGAGATGCCTGGAATGTACGAAGGCGAAGATTACGACCTCGCCGGTTTCTGTGTCGGCGTAGTGGAGAAGAGCGAGATCATCGACGGCTCGAAAGTGACCGCCGGCGATGCGTTGATTGCCCTGCCCTCCTCCGGCCCGCACTCCAACGGCTATTCGTTGATCCGCAAGATTATCGAAGTGGCCGGTGCCGATATCGAGAGCACTCAACTCGAAGGCAAGCCGCTCACCGAACTGCTGATGGCGCCGACCCGCATCTACGTCAAGCCGCTGCTCAAACTGATCAAGGACACCAGCGCGGTGAAGGCCATGGCACACATCACCGGTGGCGGTCTGCTGGACAATATTCCGCGAGTACTGCCTGAAGGCAGCCAGGCGGTCATCAATGTCGCCAGCTGGCAACGTCCGGCGGTCTTCGACTGGCTGCAGCAGCAGGGCAACGTCGACGAGCACGAAATGCACCGCGTGCTGAACTGTGGCGTCGGCATGGTCATCTGCGTCGCCCAGGACCAGGTCGAGACCGTCCTCGACAATCTGCGCGGCTCCGGTGAAAAGCCTTGGGTGATCGGTCAGATCGCAGCGGCTAGCGAAGGTGCCGAGCGCGTCGCACTGAATAACCTGAAAAGCCATTGATGAGTGCGGCCTGCAACGTCGTAGTACTGATATCGGGGTCCGGCAGCAACCTGCAGGCCCTGATCGACAGCCTCGGCGCGGACAACCCGGTGCGCATCTGCGCGGTTGTTTCGAATCGCGCCGACGCCTTCGGCCTGCAGCGTGCGCAAGCTGCCGGGATCGCCACTCACGTGGTGCAGCACAAGGATTTCGCCGACCGGGAGGCCTTCGACGCTGCGTTAATGGAGCTCATCGATACGCATCAACCAGAGCTGGTGGTACTGGCCGGCTTCATGCGAATCCTCACATCAGGCTTCGTTCGCCACTACCAAGGCCGTTTGCTCAACATCCACCCGTCCCTGCTGCCGAAATACAAGGGCCTCGACACCCATCGTCGCGCACTGGAAGCAGGCGATCAAGAGCATGGCTGCAGCGTGCATTTCGTCACTGAAGAGCTCGATGGCGGCCCCGTGGCCATACAGGCTGCCTTCACCGTCGAGGCCGATGAGCGCATCGACAAGCTCACCGATCGGGTGCACGCCGCCGAGCACATCATCTATCCGCTGGCCGTCCGCTGGTTCGCCGAAGGCCGCTTGCGCCTTGCCGAGCAAGGCGCGATGCTGGACGGAATCCTGTTGCCGGCTACCGGCCATCTGTTACGAATCTAGGAGATATTATGCGTCGCGCCTTGCTGCTCGCTCTTGCCGTGCTGGCCCTGCCAGTTCAGGCCCTAGAGCTCAAGCCCTTCTCCGCCAGTTACACCGCGGACTGGAAACAGGTTCCCGTCAGTGGCACCGCCCAGCGCAGCCTTCAGAAGCTTGACGGGGAAACCTGGGAGCTAGACTTTGAAGCGTCCATGCTGGTCGCCAGTTTCAATGAACGCAGCACCTTCAAGGTGGAGGGCGAAACCCTCGTACCGCAGAAGTATCGCCTGAAGCGCAGCGGACTCGGCAAAGGCAAGACCATCAAGCACGACTTCAACTGGGCGGCCAAGCAGGTCGTTGGTGAAGATCGTGGCGACCCGGTCAAGCTGCCACTCAACCGCGGCCTGCTGGACAAATCCACTTACCAGATTGCGCTTCAGCACGCGGTGGCGGC
Organism: Pseudomonas sp. Q2-TVG4-2; assembly: GCF_013620795.1. Lineage (GTDB taxonomy): Bacteria > Pseudomonadota > Gammaproteobacteria > Pseudomonadales > Pseudomonadaceae > Stutzerimonas. Next base: position 346,159 of record NZ_LGLW01000001.1, read on the forward strand.
GGGCGAACAGAGCATGAGCTACCAGGTCGTCGACGGGGATGAAATCGAAACCTACGATTTCCGCGTACTCGGAGAGGAAAGGGTCAGCACCAAAGCCGGTCAGGTCGATGCAATCAAGGTCGAACGCGTGCGTGACCCGACGCAAAGCAAGCGCCAGACAATCCTCTGGTTCGCCACTGACTGGGATTACCTGTTGGTCCGCCTGCATCAGGTGGAAAAGGACGGCAAGGAATACCAGATCATGCTCGAAGAAGGCACCGTCGGCGGTAAAACCGTAAAAGGTGACTGATTCCAACTGCGCCAGCCCGCTGGCGCAGTGACTCCCTCCGTCACACCGGGCCCGACCATGACTTTTCCCCGCTCCCTACTACTGACTCTGCTGCCGCTTTTCGCCGCCTGCCAATCCTCGCCCTGGGGCGATGAGCCACCTGGACACCCCATTGAGCGGCTGCAGGGCGAGGTTGCGCTCAGCGATGGCATGCTGCTGTTGCGTACTTGCCAGGGCCAGCGGCAGGTGGAACTGCTCGATGCCGGCGCAACCGGATTGCCTGAGGATGCTCAGGCGCTGCTCTCCGAATCTGGCCAACCATTATTCGCCGACGTTCTCGGCAGGCTGATCTCGCGAGCGGATGGCAGCAGCCAACTGCATCTGACCCAGGTCTATCGTTTGCAGGGCGAAGGGCATGGCTGCGATAACAGCGAATTCGCTCAATTGACACTGCGTGCTAGCGGTCACGAGCCGGGCTGGAGCGTACGCATCACAACTCAAGGTATGTTGCTCGAGCGCCCCGACCAGGCGCCCTTGGCCGTACCTTATCTAGAAGAACAGTTGCCGGGCGGGCAGACCAGCTTCAGCAGCGAGGCCAACAACCAGCGCATTGATCTCTGGGTTGCCCCGCAACGCTGTATCGACAGCGCCTCGGGCGCCGTCACTCACCTGACTGCCGAGCTGCGTCTGGACGACCAAACCTTACGTGGCTGCGCCTACTACGGCGGCGCGCGCACCGAATGAACTACCGAAGCGCGCATTTGCGCGCTTCCCGACGCTTCGAAGACCCGACCATGAATGACGACCTGTCCCTGCTGCAGCCCTACCCGTTCGAGAAACTTCGCGCCTTGCTTGCCGACGCGCAGCCGCCGGCCGTAAAACGCCCAATAGCACTGTCGATCGGTGAACCGAAGCACCCTTCACCTGGCTTCGTCGCCCAGGCACTGGCCGCCAATCTCGATCAGCTGGCGGTATATCCATCCACCCTGGGAATTCCTGCCCTGCGCGAATCAATTGCCCGCTGGTGCGAGCGTCGCTTCGGCGTGGCGGCAGGAAGTCTCGACCCGGCGCGCCACGTGTTGCCAGTCAACGGCACCCGCGAAGCGCTGTTCGCTTTCACGCAGGCAGTCGTCAACCGCAGCGCTGATGCGCTGGTGATCAGCCCCAATCCGTTCTATCAGATCTACGAAGGTGCGACGCTTCTGGCCGGTGCGACACCGCATTATCTGCCGTGCACTGCCGAGAACGGTTTCAATCCGGATTTCGATGCGGTCTCAGCCGATACCTGGCGACGTACGCAGATCCTCTTCCTCTGCTCGCCCGGCAACCCAACTGGTGCGCTGGTACCACTCGAGACACTCAAGAAGCTGATCGCCTTGGCCGACCAGCATGACTTCGTCATCGCCGCGGACGAGTGTTACAGCGAGCTGTATTTCGATGAGGGGCGACCGCCAGCGGGACTGCTGACCGCCTGCGCCGCGTTGGGCCGCGATGACTTCAAGCGCTGCGTGGTCTTTCATAGCCTGTCCAAACGCTCGAACCTGCCTGGACTTCGCTCAGGATTCGTCGCGGGCGACGCGGACATCCTCAAGGCTTTCCTGCTCTACCGCACCTACCACGGCTGCGCCATGCCCCTGCAGACACAGCTGGCCAGTATCGCCGCCTGGAATGACGAAGCGCATGTACAAGCCAATCGTGAGCTATACCGCGAGAAATTCGATGCAGTGCTGGATATCCTCACGCCAGTGATGGATGTGCAACGGCCCGATGGCGGCTTCTACCTATGGCCGAAGACGCCCACCGATGACCAGCAATTCACTCGCGAGCTGTTTGCCCGCGAGCACGTAACCGTGGTGCCCGGATCCTATCTATCACGTGCGGTACATGGCGTCAGCCCCGGCACGGATCGGGTCCGCATGGCGCTAGTGGCGCCGCTGGCCGATTGCGTCGAGGCGGCCGAGCGAATCCGCACCTTTATCGCCACGTTATGACGCCGGAGCCGGACGTTGCGGCGTCCGGCTTACCGGTTCAGGCAACACCTGGCGGGATCTTGTCCTTGCCGTAGTCGCGCAGTTTTTCCAGGTTTTCCGGTTTCATATGTTCCGGGATGTCCGCTGTGGTGGTTTCATCGCGCTTGTCGCGTTCGTCCACATCCGGCTTTTCGGGCTCGTTCATGGCGTCCTCCGTCAGATTGCGTTCTCTTCCCAGATTAGCTCACCGTCGTCGCTGACCTCCCTGACCTTGGTCAGGGCCGCCTCGGCTGCGACATCAGCCTCGGATGCGAGGTCGTAACGCCGGCCGTTGGCCACCTTGACTACCCGAGCATTTTCATCCGTATCGCGACGCTTCACGGCAATCACTGCCTCGAAACCGCCCTCGGCTGGAACGGCAGACGAAATGGCCTCATGGTTTTCGAAATGCTTGCGTGCCATACATGACCTCATCGTTGCGATTGTGATCAGTGGACAACGTGGAAGGAGAAAAAGGTCGAACGGGTTTCAGGATGAACCGACAGCCGTTGCCGCGACTCCACCACTAACAAAATGATCGGGAGCCCAGCCATGCCCATGAACGATATCTATACCGCCAACGCGCCTTCGCGCGACGAGGTCAACGCCCTCGAGGGATTCACCCTGCTCGAATTCGGCACGGCCTGGTGCGGTCACTGCCGCGCGGCACAACCGCCGTTGAGCAGCGCGATGGGCGAGCGCGACATTCGCCACCTGAAAGTCGAAGATGGTCCAGGCCGACCACTCGGCCGTTCATTTCGCGTCAAGCTGTGGCCAACCCTGATTTTGATGCACCGGGGAGAAGAGCTGGGGCGCGTAGTGCGCCCCACCAGTACTCAGGCGATCGAAGAGTTACTCAGCCAGACCGATAGCACTACGGACTGACCTATAGCAGGGCGAACCTGAACCAGAGCGCGGCGTCCCGCTCGATGCAGGCACAGCCTCAGACGGCAGGCTTTGTCTCATCGTGGCATAATCCGCGGCCCAGTTTGGCCGGAGAATGCGGAGCTGTTATGCCCGAGAAAAGCAAAGGACTGTGTCTGTACGGCATCAAGGCCTGCGACACCATGAAAAAAGCCCGTACCTGGCTCGATCAGCAGGGGCTAAGCTATGACTTCCATGACTACAAGAGCGCCGGGATCGACCGCGCCCATCTGGAAGCCTGGTGCGACGAACACGGCTGGCAGATTGTTCTCAACCGTGCGGGTACCACCTTCCGCAAGCTGGACGACGCGCAAAAGGCCGACCTCGATCAGGCCAAGGCCATCGAGCTGATGCTGGCCCAACCGTCGATGATCAAGCGCCCGGTGCTCGACCGGGGCGACAAAACGCTGATCGGCTTCAAGCCGGACATCTACGCTGCCGAGCTGGCAGCCAAGAACTGACACCCGCTCGCCATGACGAGCGTGATTGATAAGAAGGATTCCCCCATGAGCAATACACTATTCAGCCTGGCCTTCGGCGTCGGCACCCAGAATCGTCAGGGTAGCTGGCTGGAAGTCTTCTATGCGCAGCCGCTGCTGCACCCGGCCGGCGAGCTGGTCGCCGTCGTCGCCCCGCTACTCGGCTATGAAGGCGGCAACCAGGCCATCAGCATCAGCACCACCCAGGCCGCACAATTGGCCGATGCCATCAAGCCGCTCGATGCCGTTCAGCATGCACTCTTGACCCGCCTGGCCGAGAGCCAGCGCCCACTGGTGGTCACGCTGCTGGCCGAAGACGCGCCATTGACCTCCACCCCCGAGGCTTACCTCAAGCTGCACCTGCTCTCCCACCGCCTGGTCAAGCCCCACGTCCTGAACCTGACAGGCATCTTCCCCCTGCTGCCCAACGTCGCCTGGACCAACCAGGGTGCGGTGGACCTGGCCGAACTGGCCGAGCGTCAGTTGGAAGCTCGCCTGAAGGGTTACTTGCTGGAGGTCACTTCGGTAGACAAATTCCCGAAGATGACCGATTACGTGGTCCCGGCTGGTGTGCGCATCGCTGACAGCGCGCGTATCCGTCTCGGCGCCTACGTGGGTGAAGGCACCACGGTCATGCACGAAGGTTTCGTCAACTTCAACGCCGGCACCGAAGGCCCCGGCATGATCGAAGGCCGCGTATCGGCTGGCGTATTCGTCGGCAAGGGCTCGGACCTGGGCGGCGGCTGCTCGACCATGGGCACTCTGTCTGGCGGCGGCAACATAGTCATTTCGGTTGGCGAGGGCTGCCTGATCGGCGCCAACGCCGGCATCGGTATTCCGCTCGGCGATCGCAACACCGTTGAAGCCGGTCTCTATATCACTGCCGGGACCAAGGTGAACCTGCTCGACGAACAGGGCGCACTGGTCAAGGTCGTCAAGGCGCGTGAGCTGGCCGGCCAGAGCGATCTACTGTTCCGCCGCAACTCCCAGAACGGTGCCGTGGAATGCAAGACCCACAAGTCCGCGATCGAGCTGAACGAAGCGCTGCACGCGCATAACTGACCGCTTGGCTGGAAGTTCTGAGCCGGAAGCTGGAAGCAACAGCCCACCGCTTTGGCTTCCGGCCTCCAGCTTCAGGCCTAACGCTATGCTCATGTCCCCCTGGCGTTCCGACTTTCCGGCCCTGGCGATTCTCGAAGCCCAGGGCCAGACCTACCTCGACAGTGCTGCCACGGCACAGAAACCCCAAGCCCTGATCGACGCGCTGACCGGTTACTACACCTGCGGTACCGCCAATGTTCATCGCGCCCAACATCAGCCGGCTGAACGCGCGACACGCGCCTTCGAAGACGCACGGATCAAGGTGGCGCAATGGCTCAATGCGGCCTGCCCGACCGAAATCGTCTTTACCCGCGGCGCCACCGAAGCGTTGAACCTGCTCGCCTATGGTCTCGAACCGCTGATTGAGGCGGATGACGAGATCGTCGTCAGCGCGCTGGAACATCACGCCAATCTTCTGCCCTGGCAGCAACTGGCAAAGCGGCGTAACGCCAAGTTGCTGGTGTTGCCGCTGAACGATCGCGGTGTGATCGACATGGAAGCCGCCGCCAGCCTGATCGGCCCACGAACTCGTTTGCTTGCCGTCAGTCAGCTGTCCAATGTGCTCGGCGTCTGGCAGCCGCTTGCGGAGTTACTGCCCCTGGCCAAAGCCCAGGGCGCGCTGACGGTGGTTGACGGTGCTCAGGGCGTCGTTCATGGCAGGCACGATATGCAGTCGCTGGCCTGCGACTTCTACGTGCTGTCCAGCCACAAGCTTTACGGGCCGGAAGGCGTCGGCGCGCTTTATGGCCGCGGCGAGTCGCTGCTCAAGCTCAGGCACTGGCAATTCGGGGGCGAAATGGTCCGTGTCGCTGATTTTCACCACGCCGAGTTCCATGCTGCGCCGTTGGGCTTCGAGGCCGGCACGCCGCCCATCGGAGCGGTCATTGGTCTCGGTGCGACACTTGATTACCTGTCCCGATTGGACGCAGCGGCCGTGAGCGGTCACGAAGAGGCCCTGCACATGAGACTGCTGGCAGGGCTCGCGGTACGCAAAGGTGTGAGGCTGCTGGGCGAGCCGCGGCTCGCGCTGGCCAGCTTCACCGTCGATGGCGTGCATCATGGTGATTTGGCGCACCTGCTCACTGAGCAAGGTATTGCCATACGCAGCGGAACGCACTGCGCCCAACCCCTGATGAGCGCGCTGAAGGTCGATGGCGCCATTCGCGTATCGCTCGGACTGTACAACGATGGCACCGATTTGGAGCGCTTCTTCAGTGCCCTCGATCAGGCTCTGGAGTTGCTGCAATGAGCGAGCTTCCCGCTGCGGCCAGCGAAACCCTGCAACGCTTCCAGCAAGCCGCCGGCTGGGAACAACGTGCGCGCCTGCTGATGCAGCAAGGCGATCGCCTCGATCCGCTCGACGAAACCGAGCGCACCGACAGCAACCTGGTTGCTGGTTGCGACAGCAAGCTGTGGCTGATCGGCGAGACGCGCGGCGATCATTGGCACTTCCGGGGCACCAGCGAGGCGCGCCTGCTACGCGGCTTGCTCGCTGTCCTGCTGGTGCGTGTCAACGGTTCGCGAGCAGACGAGCTGCAGCGGCTGGACGTGGCGGACTGGTTCGGGCAGCTTGGGCTGGCTCGGCAACTTTCACCCTCCCGTGCCAACGGTATGAATGCCGTGTTCCAGCGGATGCGCGAGCTGGCATCGGCCGGCTGATCGAACTCCTCGCGGTCGATGGGTTATCCGCCCGTCTTCAACAACCGTAAAGCCATCAGCCCCGAGTGCGCTCCGCAGGCCGCCTTGCCCCGGCGACCAACTTGTCGACCGCGCGTGCTGCTGCCACCAGGCCGAAACTGGCGGTGACCATCATCGCTGCGCCGAAACCGCCAGCACAGTCGAGCTTGACCCCTTCGCCTACGAAACTCTTGCTTTGGCAGACGCCACCGTCCGGCTTGGGATAGCGCAGTTGCTCGGTGGAAAACACGCAGGGCACACTGTAGGTGCGGCCCGGCGTGCGGGAGAAGTTGTACTCGCGACGCAGCAACGAGCGCACCTTCGCCGCCAGCGGATCGTTGAAGGTCTTGTTCAGGTCGGCGACCTGGATCTGCGTTGGGTCCACCTGCCCACCGGCGCCGCCGGTGGCGATGATCTGGATCTTCCGTCGCTTGCACCAGGCGATCAGCGCCGCCTTGGCCGGCACGCTGTCGATGCAGTCGATGACGCAATCCATCTGCTCGGTGATGTACTCGGCCATGGTTTCTCGGGTAACGAAGTCGGCGATCGCATGCACTACGCAAGCCGGATTGATGGCCCGGATGCGCGCGGCCATCTCGTCAACCTTGGGTTTGCCGACCGCGCCTTCCAACGCGTGAACCTGCCGATTGGTATTGGTGATGCAAACATCGTCCAGGTCGAACAGGCTGATCTCGCCCACCCCGCTTCGCGCCAGCGCCTCGGCCGCCCATGAGCCAACCCCGCCGATACCCACCATCGCCACATGCGCCGCCGCCAGCCGCTCGAGACCGGTGGAACCGTAGAGGCGCGCGATACCACCGAAACGCTGATCGTCGTTAGACATGTCGATCCCCCAGGGAAAAGTCGGGCGATTATAGGACCTTCGTTGTTTCCGACACAGGGCTGGCGGCTTGTGGCAGTCCTCCGGGGCGAGGCGAGCCAACGACCCGGCTCTGCGACGCATTGCCGATGAACAATCCCAAGCAACGCAAGCCACGGTGGAAACGGGTTTTGCTTTAATATGGCGCCCCTTCCCCCGCCTGCCTCGGAGCCGTGATGACTGCCGCCGCCCTCTCGCCAACCCTCGAACTCGCCTGCGAGCTGATCAATCGTCCGTCGGTGACCCCACTGGACGAGGGCTGCCAGCAACTCATGAGCGAGCGTCTTGCCGACTGCGGCTTCGCCATCGAGCCGATGCACATCGAGGACGTCGAGAACTTCTGGGCAATTCGCGGCAACGACGGCCCGGTGCTGTGCTTTGCAGGTCATACCGACGTGGTGCCTACCGGTCCGCTGCAGGCGTGGCAGAACCCGCCCTTCACAGCGCGCATCGACGAGCACGGCATGCTCCACGGTCGTGGCGCGGCGGACATGAAGGGCAGCCTGGCATCGATGATCATCGCGGTGGAACGCTTCACCGCTGACCACCCCGATCACAAGGGACAGATCGCTTTTCTCATCACCAGCGACGAAGAAGGTCCAGCCCACCACGGCACCAAGGCGGTGGTCGAGCGCCTGCGTGAGCGTGGCCAGCGATTGGATTGGTGCATCGTCGGTGAGCCATCGAGCACTCAACTGGTCGGCGACGTGGTGAAGAATGGCCGCCGCGGCTCGCTCGGCGGCACCCTGACGGTGCGCGGCCAGCAAGGCCACGTGGCCTATCCGCACCTGGCGAAAAATCCGATTCATCTCGCGGCGCCGGCACTGGCCGAATTGGCTGCCGAACACTGGGACGATGGCAACGCGTTTTTCCCGCCGACCAGTTTTCAGATTTCCAACCTCAACTCCGGCACCGGCGCCACCAATGTCATCCCCGGCACGCTGGAAGCGGTGTTCAACTTCCGCTTCTCCACCGAGTCCACGGTTGAGGGGCTGCAGCAGCGCACCGCGGCAATTCTCGACAAGCACGGTCTGGATTGGAGCGTTGATTGGGCGCTGTCGGGCCTGCCATTTCTTACCGAGCCGGGTGACCTGCTCGACGGCGTCGCCAAGGCGATCCGCAGCGTAACCGGTCGCGAGACTACACCCTCCACCAGCGGCGGCACCTCCGATGGCCGATTTATCGCCACCTTGGGCACCCAGGTCGTCGAACTCGGCCCGGTCAACGCGACCATCCACCAGGTCGACGAGCACATCCTCGCCAGCGATCTCGATCTGCTGACCGAGATCTACTACCAGACCCTGGTCAATCTGCTCGCATGCTGACCTGTCCTATCTGCCAGGCCGCACTGAGTCGGGTCGACAACGGGGTCGCCTGCTCGGCCAATCACCGTTTCGATCGTGCCCGCCAGGGTTATCTGAACCTGCTGCCGGTACAGCACAAGAACAGCCGGGCGCCCGGTGACAACCAGGCCATGGTGGAGGCGCGTCGACGCTTTCTCGACGGCGGCCACTATGCCCCGCTGGCCGAGCGCCTGGCGCAACTGGCCGCCGATCGCTCTCCACAGCGTTGGCTGGATATCGGCTGTGGCGAGGGCTACTACACCGCGCAGATCGCTCAGGCGCTGCCGCATGCCGAGGGCTACGCGCTGGACATCTCCCGCGAGGCGGTCAAGCGTGCCTGCAAACGTGCGCCGCAGCTGGAATGGCTGATCGCAAGCATGGCCCGGGTACCGCTTGCCGACGCCAGCTGCGATCTGCTCGCCAGCGTGTTCAGCCCATTGGATTGGAGCGAAGCCCGGCGCCTGCTCGCCCCTGGTGGCGGGCTGCTGCGTATGGGCCCGACCCGCGAGCACCTGTGGGAACTGCGCGGCCTGCTGTATGACGAAATACGTGACTACGATGACGAAAAGCACCTGTCGCTGATTCCCGACGGCATGCATCTGGCGTACAGCGAAACCCTCACCTACGAGCTGCAGCTGGACAGCGCTGAAGCCCGCGCCGACCTGCTGGCCATGACGCCGCACGGTTGGCGCGCCAGTGCCGAACGCCGAGCGGCGGTAATCGGCGCGCCACTCAAGGTTCGGGTTGCGATACGCTACGACTGGATCGAGCGAGACCGGTAAATCGCCTTGGAAGCAGGCAGGGGCAGCGGCTGACCCGCTTCGATGCTCACGCGGTTGCTAGCGGTCCCGCTAACACTGCACTCACTGATCAACCTGTAGTAACCACCACCAGACAAGGCCACCGCCCATGCGTCAACCGGACATCGAGATCTACCTCAGGGACGCCAGCCAGGACGCCGTCACCGATTGGCTCAACCAGGCCGTCGGGCCCTGCTCACCATGGCAACCCAAGGGCAAGACCTTCAAATGCAAGGCCGGCGACATCCCGGTGACCTGGCTGCCGAAGGCGGTCGGCAAATGGCACAGCCTGCTGCTGGAAAGCGACGCAACGCCGTGGGAGGACGATATCGCCTGCGCCCGCGACGCCTACGCGGCGCTGGGGGTGGAAGTCCGCTGCGCGCCAGGCGGCTGGCAGGAAGAAGAATCGGTTGAAGATGCTGATCGCTGGATGAGCGTCAGCGAGCGCGGCGAGGCGGAGATCATCTGGCGTACCGACTGAATGCCGGCTCATGCAGCGGCCGGTGCATTCAGGCGCAGCACATGAAAAAGCCCGTCAATCGACGGGCTTTTGTTTTCCGAGCGCGGCTATCAGAGCCCCGCCACGTCCTCGGCCTGCAGGCCCTTCTGCCCTTGGGTCACCGAGAACTCCACCTGCTGACCTTCGGCCAGAGAACGGTGGCCTTCGCCACGAATAGCCTGGTAGTGAACAAATACATCCGCACCACTGCCACGCTGGATGAATCCATAACCCTTGGCATCGTTGAACCACTTGACGGTTCCTGTTTCGCGCTCAGCCATCCTACTTCTCCAACTCGATTCTTATTATTCCCCGTTCGGGGAGGGACGATCAGCCCTGAGCCGCTGCGGGCCGCCTGACAGCAGGATAGCGGAGCAGGCGTGACAAGCGTGTTTCAGGGTGATCGCCGGACGAGTATAGAACAGGAAATATTCTCGTCTTCGAGTTTTTTGCGGCCATCGATGGCAGTAGCAAGCTGACGCCACTGCTGTCGATGGGTCCGCTCAGCGATGCTGATGGACGGCAGCCCGATCAACCCGTTCTGCGCCGGCGCCACAGCCACATCAACAGCACGCCCAAGGTCAACACCAGCGGGACCAGGGCAATGTTGAAGAATTTCAGCACGCGTCCCAGCGCCTCGATGTCGGCGTTGAGTTGGTAACGCACCTCGCGTAGCTCCTTGCGAATGCGCAGTTTCTCCTGCATGTATCCCTGCAGCGCTGCCTGTTGTTCGGCGGTGAGCGCTATCGCACCTTCCGCGTTCGGGTCCTGCAATTCGGCAAGCTGCGCCTCGGTGGCAGCCAGGCGTTGCTGCAGCGCTTCCTCTTTCTCGCGGAAACGGTTCTCGGCCTCTCGCTGCAATTCTTCGACGACCACGAACGGCCGGGCGAAGCGCCCACGCGAGCGAACACTGATTAGCGCATCGGTGCCGGACAGATTGTCCAGCGCATTGACCACGAAGGTGCCATTGTCGGCCCAGGGCTGCGGCATGCGCTGCCCGAAGAAGTCCTGCACCTGCACCCACATGCGATCAGCCAACAGATCGGTATCCGCCACCGCAATGACGTTAATACTGGCACTTTCCTTTAGCCCGTCCTTGCGGCCTTCGATGCCGTTCGGGTAGGCCGACTGCGCCGGACCCTGGATGCGCGCGACAAGCGTATAGCGCTCGCCCGAGGGCTCTAGGTCACGCAGCAGCGCCTCGGGATTTTCAAGCGTCGCGAAGCGCTCCGCCTCGAACGGCATGGCATAACTGGAACTCTGGACCAGTGGCGTGAAACGGGTCGTGGCGCGCTCCAATGGTTCGAGGAAGCCGGCCGTGGCCATGGTCAGGCTTTCCAACGAGGCGGTGGTGACGTCATCGATATCCATGGTGCGCTGCGGCAGGTTCAGCCAGCCCGGGTGCCGGACCGGTCGGCGCTCGGCACCTACGCCTACCGACATCGCATAGGACGCATCGCCTACCACCTGGCCCGGTGCCATGCGCACACCCCAGGCCTTGAACAGCGGCTCGAGGTCCGACGACTTGCCGTCGCCAAACTCGCCCGGCCCGATGCCCATACCCGGATCGGCTTCGCTGTACGGATCGAGGAACACCAGCAGCTTGCCGCCACGCAGGACGAACTGATCGATGGCGTAGAGCGTCTGTTCCGGCAGATCCTTGGGATGCACCAACATGAGTACCGAAACGCTGACCGGAATCATGTCAACGTCGCGCTTGAGGCTTTCGATATGAAACAGCTGACGGATTTCCTCCAGCACCATCCATGGCGGCGTTGCCTGCTGGGTGCGCATGTCGAAACCGCCCGTGATCGGCAAACCCGAGAGGACGCCGACGACGGGCAACTGCGGCGATGCCAGGCTCTGAATCAGGCGGCTGAGCTCATATTCCAGAAACTCTTCCTGATCCAACGCGAAGAACGGGATGCTCTGCGTCTGTCCGTCGGCATTGGTGCCCGCGAGACCGAAGTAGATCTTGTCACCGCCCTGGTTCAGCGGCACGGCCTGCAGCCCGAGTTCGGCGGCACGATCTTCGTCTTCCGAAAACGGCTCGGGGTCGATCACCTGCAGCTTGAGCTTGCCGTCAGCCTCACGCTCGTAAGCACGCAGCAGTTCCTCCACACGTCGCGCGTAATTGCGCAGCGCTACAAGGCCCTTGGTCGCCTCATTCGAATAGAACAGATGCAGCTCGATGGGTTTTTCGAGCCCCTCAAGAATGGTCTCGGTGCCTTCGGAGATGGTGTAAAGCTTCTGCTCGGTCAGGTCCAACCGCGCATCGGTAAATACCAGACTGGAAAAGGCGTTGAATGCCAGGAAGGCCAGCGCGATCAGCAGCAATCCGGCACCCGAATACATCACTCGTTTCATGTGGGTTTCCTTATGCCGCTTTCTTCAGATCGACGACCACGGCGGTGGCTGCCAGCCAGGCGATGATCAGCGTGACGAAGTACAGCAGGTCGCGCAGATCGATGACGCCCTTGCTGAGTGAATCGAAACGGATCAGGAAACTCAGCGATGCCACCGCATCGACCAGCCACTGCGGCGCCCAGGCGAAGACGTCGAGCACCATGGGTAGCCCGCTGACGATGAACAGGAAACACACGCTGACCGCCAGAATGAACGCGATCACTTGGTTCTTCGCCAGCGCCGACATGCACGAGCCGATCGCCAGAAAGGCCCCGGCCAAGAGCCAGCTACCGAAATAGCCGGTGGCGATTGCGCCGTTGTCCGGCTCGCCGAGGTAGTTGACGGTGATGACCATCGGAAACGTCAGCAGCAGCGCAATCCCGGTGAACACCCAGGCTGCGAGAAACTTGCCGGTGACCGCCTCGAAGCGGGTAATTGGCAGCGTCATCAACAATTCGATGGAGCCGGATTTGCGCTCCTCCGCCCATAGCCGCATGGCGATAGCCGGAATCAGGAACAGATAGAGCCAGGTGTGGAAGCTGAAGAACGGTACGAGATCCGCCTGGCCGCGTTCGTAGAAGCCACCCAGGTAGAAGGTGAACACTCCGGACAACACCAGGAAGATCAAAATGAACACGTAGGCGAGCGGCGTTGCGAAATAACTGCCCAGCTCGCGTTTGAAGATCACCGGCAACTGGCTCATAGCGCCTCCCCACGAGTCAATGTTCGGAACACTTCATCCAGCCGGCCACGTTCCACATCCAGCTCCTTCACCGCCCAACCTTGTTGGGTAATCAACGCGTTGATCTGCGGGAAGATCACCTGCCCTGGCTTGGCCAGGACCGTAACGCTATGTTCGCGCTCGTTGAATTCGACCCCAGCTACGCCTGGCAGCGCCGCCAGCGCGATGTCATCCAGACGGTCACTACTGACCAGCGTCACCGCCTGGTGATACCTGGAGCGGCTTTCCAGCTCGAACGGCGTGCCATCGGCCACCAGCCGCCCGCTGGCAATCACCACCGCACGGGTGCAGACCGCCGTGACCTCTTCGAGGATATGGGTGGAGATGATCACGATCTTGTCCTGCGCCAGTCCGCGGATCAACTCGCGCACCTGATGCTTCTGGTTCGGATCCAACCCATCGGTGGGCTCGTCGAGGATCAGTACGCGAGGATCATGCAGAATCGCCTGGGCCAACCCGACACGGCGCTTGAAACCCTTGGACAGGGTCTCGATGCTCTGACCGAGCACCGTATCGAGCTCCACCTGGCCTGCTGCCGTGTCGACCCGCACCCGCTTGTCTAGGCCGCGATAACCGCGAACCTCGGCAATGAAATCGAGAAAGCCGCGCACCGTCATGTCGCCGTAACAGGGCGCCCCCTCCGGCAGATAACCGATCTGGCGCTGGGCCTGCAGCGTCTGGGTCTGAATGTCACAGCCGAAGATACTCGCCGTGCCGGACGTCGGTGCCAGGAAGCCGGTCAGCATCTTCATGGTGGTGGATTTGCCGGCCCCGTTGGGGCCGAGAAAACCGAGCACTTCGCCGGGCTGGACGTTGAATGACAGCGCGTCCACTGCCGTGTGCTGGGCAAACCTTTTTGTCAGATTCTTCAGTTCGATCATCGTTCTCACCCATGGCGGACCCACGGCCGAACTCGGCAAGACGGGTCCAATGCGGGCCGGACTATAAAAAGAGCACGACGAGCATTGCAACCAGAGCGGGCGTCGCAGCGGCGGATATCGCCACGCGCAGGCGCCTCGCTTCTACTATTCTCAAGCCGGCCCGGCCATAGCGAGGCCCGCCACATCGGCGGCTGCCCAGGCTATGCACATGGGATAACCGCTGGCGCTCGATAAGCAGCGAATCCGACATTTTTTTCTGGGGAACATCTGCATGATCATAGCCATCACCCGTTTCCAGCTGCCCAAACCCATTACGCCGAGCGAGGCACGCGAGATATTCCTGAGCACAGCGCCGACCTACCAAGCCGTGGCCGGCCTCGTCCGCAAGCACTATGTGCTCTCTGAAGACGGGACCACAGCCGGCGGTGTCTATCTGTGGAATTCGCGAGCCGAAGCGGACGCCATGTATACCGACAGTTGGAGGGCGTTCGTGCGGGAGAAATACGGCACCGATCCATCGGTCACCTATTTCGACAGCCCTGTCGTGGTCGACAATGTTGCCCAAGAAATTTTTGCGAACGACTAGCCTGCTTGATTGGGTGCTGATAGCGCATAGATGCTCGCCCTTTATCGAACGGCCATGCGCGCTGAGCCTGTAGAGGCGCCTGAGCAGCCATTCCGGTAAAAAGCACACTCCTGCTCGATTCATTCGCTGGGCGCACCCACTCCGGCCGGACGCTGATTCGCTTCGCCCATAGGATCGGCTACTGTCCACGCTTTAACCTCAAAGCTGGATCGACAAACGAATGGACGACGCCGCGCTCTTGGTTATCGATCAACAAAAAGGCATCGATCACCCCAGCCTGGGCCAACGAAACAACCCGCACGCCGAAGCGGTGATTCTCGCCCTGCTAGCCCACTGGCGCGAGCGCGGGCGGCCAGTGATTCATATCCGACATCGTTCTTCGAATAGGGACTCGGTGTTCTGGCCCCAACAGGAAGGCTTCGAATTCAAGCCCGAGTTTCAGCCCGGCGAGACCGAAACAGTCATCGAAAAACCCACGCCCTGCGCGTTCGCCAGAACCGATCTCGAAGCGACTCTGGCGCAATTGGGTATTGGTTCTATCGTCATTACCGGGGTCGCAACAAACAATTCGGTAGAGGCAACGGCAAGGACTGCCGGCTGCAGAGGCATCAATGCTTATGTGGTCGAAGATGCTTGTTTCACCTTTGCCAAGCGGGACTTCCAGGGCCAGCTGCGTAGTGCTGAAGCGGTACATGACATGTCGCTGGCAAACCTGGATGGTGAATATGCGAAGGTCGTCAGCTCGGAGAAATTGCTGCCGCTTGGCGTTAATACCGTCAACGACGGCATCCATAGCGCCCGTTCGAAGGAATGAGTGGTGCTTAGCACCAACCTGTGAGCCATCAATGGCTGACCCTTTCCTTTTTAGCGAGCAGCTGCCGGCAAGCTGCACGTCGTTGTCCATGCTGAACATTCGACGTCAGTCCCGCACCCAGCCGCTTGGCCAGGACTCACTCGCCTGTGACGGGCTACTCTAGTCAACCAACCCGAGCCGAACTGGAAATGCTATGCGCAGCGATGAGATCAAAGCCGTCTTCGATCAACAGGCCGCTAGCTACGACGAGCGTTGGGCCAGAACGGCGCCCATTCGAGACGCGCTGCACTTCATTCTTGAAGCGGTATTGGCGGAACTACCGACGGATGCACGAATGCTCTGCGTCGGGGCCGGTACAGGAGAGGAAATCGTTTATCTCGCCAAGCGCTTTCCTCGCTGGTCCTTTACCGCCGTGGAGCCATCCGGCGCCATGCTCGATGTGTGCCGCGACAAGGCGGTGAAGGGTGGCTTTGCCTCGCGCTGTCATTTTCATGAAGGGTATCTGGAATACCTGCCTGACCAAGGCGCTTTCGACGGCGCGACGTGCTTCCTCGTGTCCCAGTTCATTCTGGATCTCGAAGCCCGTGCCGACTTCTTCCGGGCTATTGCCACAAGGCTTCGTCCTGGGGCGATATTGGCGAGCTCCGATCTAGCCTCCGATACCGGTTCCGCCCAGTACGATGCCCTTCTCAAGCCCTGGCTGACGATGATGGCGGCCGCTGGTATTTCGGCGGCCGCCGTTGAGCAGATGCGTGCAGCCTACGTCAAAGACGTTGCGATCCTGCCTCCTGCACGGGTAGCGTCCATCATCCGATCGGCCGGCTTTGACGCGCCGATCCCTGTCTATCAGGCAGGCCTTATCCATGCGTGGTTTTCCAGACGTGAGGCAGCCGACGCGCCATGAATCGCTCGCGGGCCCTTGCCTTCCTGATCGCCGCCTTCGCGGGCGCTGCCATCTGGGCGCTGTCTCCGTGGCTGACCGGCCATGCCGAGCCATGGGATGCGGGCGGTGTGTACTACACCGCAGCGTTGATCGGGACGGGCTTACTGACAGGCTTAATCGTGCCGAAGCCGCTCTGGGCACTCTATACCGGAGGCGTCTTCGGGCAGTTCATGTACTTGTTACTCCTGCCGTCTGGCCCGCTGATCGCCGTCGGCCTCGTATTTCTGTTGTTGTGGTCGCTGCTGTTTCCGGGCGGTGCCTACCTGGGCGCTCGCGTTCGCAGTAGCCGTCGCCCCGATGTGGGTTGATGACCGTACGGTGGCGCTTCGCGACGACCCAGCCTTATCCACATTGCGGTTTCGCTAAGACCGCGCCCGAACGAACTACTCTCCGGTTTCCCAACTTTTCCGTCTTTAAGTGAGTGAAGTCAGCCATTCGAAAGGATTAGACCTTTTGCTGACCAACCCCGCTTACGGCACACTTGCCGCCTTCGAGGGCACCGCCCCCCTTATCTAGCCGAACCTACCGTATGACCCGCTCCCCCATTCGCCGTCTGATCTTCTTCGTAGTGCGCCGCGTGCTGTACTTCTGGGTGCGCTCGGAAACCATCAATCAATCCGCATTTACCCTCAAGCTGGACCGCAGCAAGCCGGTGTTTTACGTCCTGCAGCGCGCTTCGCTGAGTGATCTGGCGGTGCTCGATCATGAATGCAGCAAGGCCGGTCTGCCGCGCACGGTGGCCGAGGTGGCGGTGGGCGATCATATCGAGCCGGCGGCATTCATCTTTCTCAACCCCGCCGCCAGCTGGTTCGGCACGCGAACGCGCGTCGAACCGCCCGCGCCACTGGTACGTCTGGTCGGCGCGCTGGAACAGAACGCGGTGGACAACGCGCAAGTCATTCCGGTAACGGTGTTCTGGGGGCAGAATCCGGCGCGTGAAACCAGTCCCTGGAAGCTGCTGTTCGCCGACAGCTGGGCTGTAACTGGGCGGCTGCGCAAATTGATGAGCATGATCATGCTCGGCCGCAAGACCCGTGTGCAGTTCTCCGCGCCGATCCAGCTCAACGAACTGGTCGCGCAAAACAAGGGCCACGAGCGCACGCTGCGCATGGCCCATCGCATGCTGCGGGTACATTTCCGTAATCAGAAAACGGCCGTGATAGGTCCGGACCTGTCGCATCGTCGTAATCTGGTCAAAGGCCTGGTGCATGCACCCCAGGTGCGTCAGGCGATCAAGGAGGAAGCCGAACGCGAAAATATTTCGCTGGAGAAAGCTGAAGCCCGCGCCTTGCGCTACGGCAACGAGATCGCATCGGATTACGCCTACACCGCCGTGCGCTTTCTCGAGCTCGTGCTGTCGTGGTTCTGGAACAAGATCTACGACGGTATCCGCGTCAATCATCTAGAGCCGCTACAGGAGGCGGTGCAAGGCCATGAGGTCATCTATGTGCCCTGCCACCGCAGCCATATCGATTACCTGCTGCTCTCCTACCTGCTGTTCCGCAACGGTCTGACGCCACCGCACATCGCGGCGGGTATCAACCTCAACATGCCAGTAATCGGCAGTCTGCTGCGCCGCGGTGGCGCCTTTTTCATGCGGCGGTCGTTCAAGGGCAACCCGCTCTATACGTCGGTATTCAATGAGTATCTGCACACCCTCTTCAGCCGTGGCTTCCCCGTGGAATACTTCGTTGAGGGCGGGCGCTCGCGTACCGGACGCATGCTGCAACCGAAGACCGGAATGCTCGCGATCACATTGCGCAGCTACCTGCGCTCCTCGCGCCTGCCGATCCTCTTCGTGCCGGTCTACATCGGCTATGAACGGGTGCTGGAAGGCCGCACCTATCTCGGCGAATTGCGCGGCGCGACTAAGAAGAAGGAATCGATCTTCGACATCTTCAAGGTCATCGGCGCGCTCAAGCAGCGCTTCGGCCAAGTCTGGGTTAATTTCGGCGAGCCACTGAAGCTCAACGAATTCCTTGAGCGCGAGCAGCCCGGCTGGCGTCAGCAGAACCTCGCGCCAGGTTATCGTCCTGAATGGCTTAGCGAGACCACCAACCGACTCTCCGAGCGCATCGCTCAGCGACTCAACGATGCGGCGGCCGTCAACCCGGTCAATCTGGTGGCGCTGGCCATGCTCTCCACCAGTCGCCAGGCGCTGGACCGGCGCTCGCTGGCACGCGTCCTCGATCTCTACCAGAACCTGCTGCGCGCGGTCCCCTACTCGCCCCATACGACGCTGCCGGACGGCGATGGCGAGGCGCTGATCGATTACGTGAAGGACCTCGGCCTGCTGGCCGAACAGAAGGATGCGTTGGGCAATATCCTCTTTCTGGACGAGCAAAATGCCGTTCTGATGACCTACTACCGCAACAATGTGATGCATATCCTGGCGCTGCCGGCGCTGCTGGCAAGCTTCTTCCAGAGCAGTGCACGGATCAGCCGTGAGCAAGTCCTGCGCTTCACCGAGGCGTTGTATCCGTATCTGCGCGCCGAGCTATTCATTCGCTGGGAGCCGCAAGAGCTGGCAACGGTGGTCGATCAATGGCTGGCCGCCTTCGTCGAACAGGGATTGCTCAAGCTAGACGGCGAAACCTACGTGCGACCGGCGCCGAGTTCGCGCCAGTTCGTGCTACTGACGCTGCTTGCGCGGGTTATCGTGCAGACCCTGCAACGTTTCTACATGGCGATATCGCTGTTGCTCAACAGTGGTCAGCACAGCCTCAATGCCGAGGAGCTGGAGAACCTCTGCACGGTCATGGCTCAGCGCCTGTCGATCCTGCACGGGCTGAACGCGCCGGAATTCTTCGACAAGAGTCTGTTCCGGCATTTCATTAAAAGCCTGTTGGATCAGGACGTGCTGCGTCAGGATGCCACCGGCAAGCTCGGCTACCACGACAAGCTCGGCGAACTGGCCGAAGGTGTCGCCAAGCGCGTGCTGCCCGCCGAGATTCGCTTGTCGATCCGCCAGGTGGCGCTGGAGCGGCACGAGGATGAAGTACGAGCAGATTGATATCTGCGCTAGGTACCGGACAGGAGCAACCGGAAATCATCAGCAAAAACCACGCTAACGGCGATTCGGCTTAATGCCGAATCGTTCGATCAGTAATAAGCACGACACCCATACTCAGCAGGCAATCCAACAATAATCCTTCGGCTGTAGCCGAAAGGGGCCTGTATGACACGCGCCAGTTTGATCGCCCTGTCGTTCCTCGTGGGCCTGGGTGGTTGCGCAACCCCCAGCCTGACCAATCTCACGCCCTCCTCCGTTGCACGTTCGCCGGTGCCGCTCTATCCGCTGCGGGCGCAAGTCGACGGTCGTGGAAATCGGATCGCCCACGTCAATGCGGTAATCCACGGTACGCCGTGGTCGATGATGCTGCTGCCAAGCGATCAATATGCGGTGGGCTACTTCGCCGACACCTGCGAAACCAACATTCCCTATCATTTCAGCGTCGGCTACCAGCGCCGAAATTGGCTCGGCTCCGGCTATTCGAGCACGGTGCGCGAAAAACGCTTCCCGGAAGCCTCGGGCTACGTCTTGAATGTCACTGGCGAGCCGCTGCCAGACGATTGCGCGGCATCCATCGGCCTGACGTTGCGTGTGGACAGTACAGTCGACGAGGTGGATATCGAACCTGGCGATGGCAACTGCCGATCCATTGCCAGTCGCTGCACGCTGAGGGCCGCTGTGATGGAAAGCAACGCGCACCAGGGCCACGATCTGATAGAAGTGCCGTCGGGGCACTATGTGCTTTCGTTGAGCGGTAGCGAGACCGCGGACGTGCTGAACGACGCCATTGGCGATCTGGACATCACCGATGGGCTGACGCTGATGGGGCTCGGGCGCGCCGCGAAGAACGCCGATCTCCAGGTAGTCATCGACGGTGGCGCAATCGACCGGATTTTCGATATCTATGCCGCCGCACCGCGGGCAGTGACCCTTAGCTATCTGCGGCTGGAAAACGGTCGTCCCATGGGCAGCGGCGGTGGGGCGATCTGGAATCGCGGCAACCTGCGCATGGACCGGATGCTGTTGCGCGGGAACACCATCGATCATGAGCTGGAGTCCTCCTGCGCAGCCTCTCCAAGCCGGCGCCTATGCAACCGTGGCGCGGGCCTGTTCAACGAGGGGCAGGCACTGGTCGCACGCTCGACCATCGAACAGAACTCAACCGGGCACGAATCCGGGCACGCCGGTGGCATCTCCAATATGGGCCCGGCGGCGCAGTTGTACGTGCGCGACAGCCTGATCACCGCCAATGACGCTCGCTTCTGGGGCGGGCTGCTCAACTATCAGGGCACCGTCGACATCCTGAACAGCACGTTCATCGACAATCGCAGCACCACCGGTGGCGTCCGGGCCGCGGAGATCGGCAATGTCGATGGCAGCGTATCGGTCCGCAACGCGACGTTCAGCAATCATTCGCAGCTGTTCAGCCATACCGGTACCGGCGAGTTCCGCCTGGCCAACAGCCTGGTCGAAATACGCGCCTTCAGCGATATGCCGTTCTGCAGTGGCACACTGACCAGCGGCAGCTTCAATGCCATCGGCGGCTCCGGAGGGGGACTTTACGATTTCCTCGGCGGCTGCGGCTTCACCCCGACCACCGCGGACGAAGCCGGGGTCCGCCTGTACCTCGGCGCACTGCAGGATAACGGCGGCCCGACCCGCACCGTCGCACTGCGTGAACCGCTCGAAGACAGCCCCTACTTCGACCCCATCGACATGGGCGGCGTGCTTTGCCCGGACACCGATCAGCGTGGCTCGCCGCGTGATGATCGGCAGTGCGACCCAGGCGCATTCGAGTTCTGACTCGCACAGCAGCTGACTAGCGTGCACAGGGGACTCGTTCGGCGAGTTTGCGCGCTTGCGCGCTTGCGCCAACGAAGTGGCCGATACAAGCTGCCATGGTTTTCACGCTGCGCCTGGCGCTTTAAGCTCTTCGCCTGCTTGTTGCATCATTCAGAGGATTCCCCATGTTGCGCACCACCACGTTCATCGCCGGCCTCATGCTGTCCGCCAGCGCTTACGCCCTCTCGCTTTCGGATCTCAGCCAAGGCGACGCCAGCGCCGGACTCAAGGATGCGCTCAGCCAGGGTGCCAAGGTTGCGGTGCAGCAGCTCGGGCGTCCCGGCGGATTCAGCGAAGACCCGGATGCCCGCATCGAGCTGCCGGGCAACATCGGCAAGGCCTCGCGCATGCTCAAGATGATGGGCATGGGCGCCCAGGTCGAAGAGCTGGAAACGGGCATGAACAAGGCCGCCGAGGCGGCCGTACCGCAGGCGCAGGCCTTGCTGCTGGACGCGGTTAAAAAGATGACCGTGACGGATGCCAAGGCGATCCTGGCCGGCGGCAATGACTCGGCCACTGAGTATCTGAACAAAACCAGCCGCGAGGAAATCCGCGCCCGGTTCCTGCCCATCATCAAGCAGGCCACCGACCAGGTTGGCGTCGCTCAGCAGTACAACGCGCTGGCTGGCAAGGCCTCTGGCCTCGGCGCGATCGATGCCAGATACGGCACGGTCGAAGGCTACGTGGCCGAACAAGCGCTCGATGGGCTGTTCACTGTCATTGCCGAACAGGAAGCCAGTATTCGCCAGAACCCGGCACAGGCAGCTACCAGCGTGGCGAAGAAAGTTTTCGGCGTACTGATGGGCAATTGATCAGCATGGTGGTTTGAGGCTGAAAACCGATGTACCACGGGGAAAAACTCAACGCCTGGACGCACCTTGCCGGCGGTGTGCTGGCTCTGATTGGGGCCGTCTGGCTGTTAGCGCTGGCGGCCATGGACGGCGACATCGTGAAGATCGTGAGCGTGTCGATCTACGGTTTCACCTTGGTGTTGCTGTACAGCACCTCGACGCTCTACCACAGCGTGCGGGGCCGAGCGAAAGTGATCATGCAGAAGCTCGATCACCTGTCGATCTATCTGCTGATCGCCGGCAGCTATACGCCGTTCTGCCTCGTCACGCTGCGCGGCGCTTGGGGCTGGTGGTTGTTCGGCATCGTCTGGTCTCTGGCGGTGATCGGCATGCTGCAGGAGATCAAGCCGCGATCGGAAGCACGGGTGCTGTCCATCGTCATCTACGCTGTCATGGGCTGGATCGTGCTGGTGGCCGTCAAACCGCTGCTCGGCGCACTCGGCACCGCCGGTTTCAGTTGGCTGGTCGCAGGCGGTGTGTCTTATACCGTGGGGATCGTCTTCTTCGCATACGACCATCGTTTCCGCCATTGGCACGGCATCTGGCATCTGTTCGTCATCGCCGGCAGCCTGCTGCATTTCGTGGCGGTTCTGCGCTACGTGGTCTGACCCTGACGAGTGCCGCCTTCGGCGGGCTCAAAGCTCATGCATGCGATTGACCTGCTGCGCCAGGCGCATGGTTTCCTGCTCTTCAAGCTGTAGCATTTCCCCGAGCAATTCGCCCGCCCGACCCAGACCGGGGCTACTTTCGAGCGAGCGGTACAGGTCAATGATCTGATTGTGGATGCCAAAGATTTCTCGTGAGATCTCATCGACGCTCATCTGGCCGTAGGACTCGCTATCGAGTTCGAGCACCAGCAGCTCGCCACGAACGGCATCATGGAGCCGGGTCTGCAGCGCCTGAGGGTCAGCATGCTCCTTGATCCGGGCAATGGTTCCGATCAGTTCCCGCTCATGCTGCACCAGATAGTCCAACAGCATCTTCGCCAGCGAATCGCTGCGCTCATCGGCAGCTTCTGCCATACAGTCAGCCAGCCGGGCATGAGCCTGGTGGGTCCAGTCGATCAGGTCTTCGCATCGTTCGATGTTCATGCTGCCTCCTCCGCGCTGAGGGTTGCCTGGCAGGATGTCCGGGCAATGGATCGAGCAGCGCTGTAGCCAGACCGATGCAAGCATGCCCGATGGCAATTGACCAGTGCTGGGTGTCGGCCCGCACAACAATTCGCCTTCCCCAATCTCTCGAAAGCGGGTTCAGGCGCGTTGGCGGACAGAATATCGAACGCTGTCCACCGTCGCGGCCGCTGCAACGAATCTCACCGTGACGTGCGCTCGATGATCGAATGGCATTAGCGTCAACGATAGCAAATGGTGCTCTGACAGCCGCTTGACCTTGCCATAAGGGAAAGGTTGAACATCGAGCCAAGCCGGATTGACCGGCATTCGCGAGGTTTCTCTCATGAGCATCAATCTTCAGGTACAGGGCATGACGTGCGGCGCCTGCGTCCGTCACGTGACCCAAGCGTTGAGCCCTCTCGCAGGCGTCACTGATGTCGAGGTCGATCTCGCTACCGGCCGCGTTCGAATCGAAGGCGATGCCGATAGCACGTCGCTGATCGCGGCGCTGGACGAGGCCGGCTATCCGGCACAACTTGCCAACCAGGCAAGCCCCACCTCAGCGCCCGCGAGGGGTTGTGGCAGCGGCTGCGGTTGTCGCTGATTTTTTCTTCTTCTGGAGTGTTCGCTAATGAAATTCAAACTCGCCATCATCGCCGCGCTGTTCATGGCCGGTAGCGCACAGGCCGCTGAAATCATCGACGTTCACCGCGACGCCAATTGCGGCTGTTGCAAGGACTGGGTCAAGTATCTGCAAGCTAACGGCTTCGAAGTCCGGGACCACGTGGAAAACAACATGAGCGCGGTCAAGCAACGTCTCGGCGTAGCGCCGCGACTCGGCTCCTGCCACACCGGCGTGATCAACGGCAAGTTTGTTGAAGGGCATGTCCCGGTGGCGCAAATCCTTGAGCTGAAGCAGCGTGGAGATCTGGTCGGTGCCGCGGTGCCAGGCATGCCGTCGGGCTCGCCCGGCATGGACTATGGCCAACCCGCGCAGGCGTATCAGGTGATCGGCCTGACCGCCGCCGGTAAAGATGTGATTATGGCCGACTACGCCGCGGAGTAAGTTCGCTGATTCCCGCAGCGCTCGCAGGCGTGCGGCAACCGGTCGCTTCGTGGCTGGGATCCGAGCGCGGGCGCTCCGCGTACTAAGGGCGTCGTACCCGTGCTGAAGCCAAGGTACGATCAGTCAATTTCGCTAACCGAACAGGATCATCATGCTATCCATACCTACCCGGCGAACCTTCATCAAGAGCCTGGCCGCAGGTAGCATCGTTGCCGGTCTGGGCGTTTGGCGTCAGCCCGTATGGGCGGTGGCGCGCCATGGCCAATCAAGCGATCAGGGCGTGCTCGCGGGTACCGAATTCGACCTGACCATCGACTCGCTCGGGGTCAACTTCAGCGGTCGCGAACGCACCGCGATGGCAATCAACGGAAGCATTCCCGGCCCGCTGCTGCGCTGGCGCGAAGGCGAGACCGTGACGCTGCGCGTACACAATCGACTGCCGCAGGACACCTCTATCCACTGGCACGGCATCCTGTTGCCGGCCAACATGGACGGCGTACCCGGCTTCAGCTTCGCCGGGATCGCACCGGATGGCATGTACGAGTACCGCTTCAAGGTGAAACAGAGCGGCACCTACTGGTACCACAGCCACTCGGCCTTCCAGGAGCAGCTCGGCGTCTATGGGCCGCTTGTGATCGATCCACTCGAGCCCGAGCCATTCGAATACCAGCGTGACTACGTGGTGATGCTCACCGACTGGACCGATGAAAGCCCGGCGCGGGTACTGGACAAGCTGAAGAAGCAATCCGATTACTACAACCGCGGTCGCCGCACGCTGGGTGACTTCATCGACGACGTCGCCGACCAGGGTTGGAGTGAAACCCTGACTAATCGCTGGGCCTGGGCGAAAATGAAGATGACGCCCACTGACCTCGCCGATATCAGCGGCGCCACCTACACCTATCTGCTCAACGGTCATGCACCGGACGGCAACTGGACCGGGCTGTTCGAGCCAGGCGAGCGGGTGCGCCTGCGCCTGATCAACGGCTCGGCCATGAGCTATTTCGACTTTCGCATTCCCGGCCTCAAACTCGTTGTCGTCGCAGTAGATGGCCAGAATGTCGAGCCGGTGGAGGTCGACGAGCTGCGGTTGGCGGTAGCCGAGACCGTCGACGTTATCGTCGCGCCGGATGGCAGCCAGGACGCCTACACCCTGTTCGCCCAATCAATGGACCGCAGCGGCTATGCTCGCGGCACGTTGTCGGTGCGCCAAGGCCTGAGCGCGCCGGTACCGCAGCCCGATCCACGGCCCGAGCTGAGCATGGAAGACATGGGCCATGGCGATCACGGCTCGCATGGTGCCGGCACCGAGCCGCCGCCGATGGATCACGGGGCCATGAACCACGGCGAAATGGACCACAGTCAGATGGATCATTCCACCATGGGTCACGGCGATGCCGAGCGCAGCAGCTCGATGCAGGCCCACCCGGCTAGCGAAAACGGCAACCCACTGGTGGACATGCAGACCATGATGCCACTGCCGAAACTGGACGATCCGGGTATCGGTCTGCGCGACAATGGCCGCCGTGTCTTGACCTACGCGGATCTGCGCAGCACCTTCGCCGATCCGGATGGCCGCGAGCCGACGCGCACCATCGAGCTGCACCTGACCGGCCACATGGAGCGCTTCGCCTGGTCATTCGACGGCATTCCCTTCGCCGATGCCGAGCCTATCCGCCTGAAGTATGGCGAGCGCGTGCGTTTCGTGCTGGTCAACGACACCATGATGCACCACCCCATCCATCTGCACGGGTTGTGGAGCGATCTGGAGGATGCGCACGGCCAGTTTCAGGTGCGTAAGCACACCATCGACATGCCACCCGGTTCGAAACGCAGCTACCGCGTCACCGCCGATGCCCTCGGGCGCTGGGCCTATCATTGCCACATGCTGATGCACATGGACCTTGGCATGTTCCGCGAAGTCCGTGTCGAAGAATGAAGGGGAACCCTATGAACAACTCCACGCGCAATAGCCTGATCGCGTTCGGCCTGGTCGCGGCCTTGCAGCTAACTGCCGCTCAAGCGCAAGTTGAACACGACGACCATCACCGGGATGACACCCCGTCGACGCAGAACAGCCCGCAACTCCATCAGCCAGACCGGAAGCACGGCGAGATGATGAATCACGAAGGCATGGATCACGACCGGATGATGCAGATGCACGAACAGCACATGGGCCAGGAGATGAATCACGGCAACATGGGCAAGGGTCAGATGCAAAGCAATGAGCCCGAAGGGACCAACAAGGGCCCGCAACATGACCACTAAGTTGCCCCTGGTCATCGCGTTCAGTCTGGCCGCGGCGACGAGCCAGGCGCAAGAGGCCATGGATCACTCGGGCCATGCGGGACATGGCGGCCACGCGCCAGCGCCTACGATCGAGATGGACCATGGCCGCACGGATCCTGGTCATGGCCAGGTGGATCATCACACCATGGACCACTCAAGCCATGAGATGCCGCGCCCTCCTGAAACAGGCATTCCGCCGGGACAGGCGACGCGTGCGCCGGTCCCGACCATCAGGCCCGCCGATCACAGCACCGCGTTTCCCGAGCTGCCTGAGCACCGAATGCATCAGGGCGGCATCCACTTCATGTTCCTCGCCGACCAGCTGGAATGGCAGGACGCCGACGACGCCAGTGCACTGGCCTGGGATTTCAGCGGCTGGGCCGGCGGCGACATCGATCGTCTGGCGTTTCGTTCGGAAGGCGAGCGGACCGACGGCCATACCGAAGAGGCGGAGCTGCAATTGCTCTGGAGTCACGCCATCGGTCCCTGGTGGGAAACCGTCGCCGGCCTGCGTCAGGACTTCAAGCCCGGCTCGCCACAGACCTGGGCGGCTTTCGGCGTACAGGGAATGCCGCTGTATGGGTTGGAAACCGAAGCCACCGCTTTCATCGGTGAAGGCGGCCAAACCGCGCTACGCCTGGAAGCCGATTACGACATCTTGCTGACCCAGCGTTGGGTGTTGCAGCCCACCGCTGAGCTCAACCTGCATGGGCGCAATGACGAACAGCGCGGGGTCGGCTCTGGCCTCAGCGAGGCCAGCGTCGGATTGCGCCTTCGCTATGAGATCAGCCGGCAATTCGCGCCGTACGTGGGGGTAAGCTGGAGCCGCGCGTACGGTAACAGCGCCGAGCTGCAGCGTGCCGAAGGTGAAGACACAAGCGAAGCTCGCCTGCTGGCGGGTATCCGATTCTGGTTTTAAATAGGCCGGCCCATGCTCAAGACCCTTACGATATTGCTGTTGGCTGTCCTTGCGATCATTCTGGCCGGTGCGGCAGTGGTGTATTCCGGCGTGATTAACGTCGCCGCCGATCATCCGCACAGCTCACCGGTTCACGCGCTGTTGGAAGTGGCTCGGGAGCGCTCCATTGCGGTTCGTACCGAGGGCATCGAGGTACCAGACCTAAGCGATCCGGAGCTGATCCGATCGGGCGCGGGCAACTACGATGCCATGTGCGTCGCCTGCCATCTCGCCCCGGGTGTCGCTGGCACGGAGCTGAGCCAGAACCTCAACCCGGCGCCGCCAAACCTCACCAATCGCAACCGGCCGGACGATCCCGCCAGCGATTTCTGGGTCATCAAACACGGCATCAAGGCCACCGGGATGCCAGCCTGGGGCAAGAGCATGGCCGACCCTTACATTTGGGGATTGGTCGCGCTTCTGGAGCAACTGCCGTCGCTGACCGCGATGGATTACCGGGCGCTGGTGGCAACAAGCGACGGCCATCAGCACGGGGGTGGTGAGATGGCCCCGCTCGATCACAATGACGAGCATACCGATACAGACGATCGCCCGGTCGGCAAGGATCAGGCAGATACTGACCAAAAGGCCGAGCCGGCAACCAACCCCAAAGGCCATCATCACGCCGACGGCAGCGAGCACATGCATTGATATGCTTGCCACCGCCAGGTTTCGTGAACCCGCATCGCGGTACTAGCTCTGCGGGGCTGCTGCTAGAGGCACCTCGCTCCGATCGGGCTGACGGTAAGCATCTCGCCAAACCTGATAGCGTTGGTCCTGCCAGATCCGATGGTGCAGCCGCGCCATCCCGTCCGGGTCATTGAGCAGACGCCAACGTGCCGCTTCAGCCGCGCCGGTGGGGCCCGCATCGAGGACCTGCTGGATGCGCTGCTCACGCAGCATGTCAGCACCGGCCACCACCTTGGCATGCCGTGCGCGCGCCATGCCACACACCAGCGCGTTGAAGATCGGATCCACTGTCGCTGCGATAAAGCCCTGGTGCAGGGCATTGTCCTGATTTTCTCGCGTGTAGCGATCGGTCGAAGCCAGCTCCTGCGGCGGATTGAACTCCTCGGGAATCAGGAACAGCTTGCGGCGAAAGGCCGCGAGGCCAAGACCGGTGCGGCTGGTGATCACCGATACTGGGGCCGACAGGATCAGCGACACCACGATCGGCGCCAGCCACCACAGAAATGCCGGATCGAGCCAGGCCACCAGTGCCGTCCAGAGCACACCCAGTAGCATCTGCGAACCATGCCGACGCAGGGCTTCGCCCCAGGGTGTGGCGTTATCGGCGCGCTGCGGCGAGTTCCACTGCACCGACCACCCCAGAAACGCAGCGGTGACGAATACCGTGTGAAACAGCATGCGCACCGGCGCCGCCAACATCGAGAACAGGGTTTCCAGCAGCATCGACAGCAGCAGGCGGATGCGCCCACCGTACTCGTGCGCGCCCTGAATGCAGATCAACAACACGCTCAGCAGCTTAGGCAGAAACAGCAGCGTCAGCGTCGCGGAAAACAAGGCAATGGCTTCCTCCGGATGCCATTGTGGCCACAACGGATACAGCTGGTTCGGCTGTAGGAAATACTCAGGCACCATCAGGGTGTGAATCGCCAGCAGCCCGGTCGACAATGCCAGAAAGACGAACCAGAGCGGGGCCGACAAATAGGACATGACCCCCGTGAGAAACACGAAACGATGTACGGTATGCATGCCCTTGACCAGGAACAGCCGGAAATTCATCAGGTTGCCATGGCACCAGCGGCGGTCGCGTTTGAGCTCATCGAGCAGATTTGGCGGTAGCTCCTCGTAGCTGCCCGGCAGATCATAAGCAATCCACACGCCCCACCCCGCCCGGCGCATCAGTGCCGCTTCGACGAAGTCGTGGGAGAGAATGTCACCCGCAAATGAGCCTGTTCCTGGCAACGGCGCCAGGGCGCAGTGCTCGATGAAGGGTTTGACCCGGATGATCGCGTTGTGACCCCAGTAATGAGATTCACCCAGCTGCCAGAAATTGAGCCCGGCGGTAAACAGAGGGCCATACACCCGCGTGGCGAACTGCTGCATGCGCGCATACAGCGTGTCCATGCCGGACGCCTTGGGCGCGGTCTGAATGATGCCGGCGCCAGGGTTGGCTTCCATCAGCCGCACCAGACTGGTCAGGCATTCGCCGCTCATCACGCTATCGGCATCGAGCACCACCATGTAGCGATAGCTGCTGCCCCAGCGGCGGCAGAAGTCATCGATGTTGCCGCTCTTGCGCTTCACTCGGCGGCGACGACGGCGGTAGAAGATATGGGCGAAGCCGTCGACCTCGCGGCACAGCTCCAGCCAGGCCTTCTGCTCGGCGACGCAGGTATCGGGATCGTTGCTGTCGCTGAGCACGAAAATATCGAAATGCTCGAGCTGCCCGGTTGCCTTGAGCGACTCGTATGTCGCGCGCAGCCCGGCAAATACCCGCGGCACGTCTTCGTTGGCGATCGGCATCACCAGCGCGGTACGCGCCTCGCGCGTGATCGGCTCGTCACCGAGGGTACTGGCGGAGATGTTGTAGCGATCACGGCCCTTGAGCAGCTGGAAGAAGCCCATCAGCGCAGTCCAGAAGCCCACCGAGACCCAGCAGAACAGTAACGCGAACAGCAACAGGATGCTGGTCTGCACCACATAGGGAAGGATCTGCCGCGCCGACTCCTGCAGTGGCTGCTGGAACACTTCCTGAAGATCGACCAGCGCCCAGCCCTGGTAAGGCAGCACCGATTTCATGTGCCAGGTGGCGATCACCGTCTGCATCAGCATCAGTGCCAGCAAGATTGTTCGGCGCACGGCCGCTACTTTACGCCAGCCCGAGCGTTCAGCGGACTGAGCGGGTGGCAGCTCCACCGTGCGGTTCTTCTTGCGCAGCAAACGCCACCAACTCAGCCGCAGCACGTTGGTATGCCAAGGTTCGGGGACCATCCGGGTGCGCACGATCGGTGGCGTCGAGCGGATGCAGACGCGCCCCTGGTGATCACGTGTGAGCGCTCTGGCACGCTCCAGGGTTTCGCCCCAGCCGAGTCTCAACCGTGCGGCGACCGAGCCCAGCAGGTCGTTACCGCCCGGCTCAGTGTCGCTGGTAGTCGCCACGGTTCGGGCCAGCACCCGGTGCACATCGCTCAGCTCGCCACCCTCCTGATCCACCTCGTGGATCAGGGTCTGGCGTCGTTCGGCGTCTAGCGGTAGTTGGCCGATATAGCGGCCCGTAATCGAAGGCTCTCCTGGATTATTCATGGATCGGAATCTGGTAGCTCCACGTTTCGGAAAGCGTCTTCTCGCCTTCCACAAGAGCCGCCCGCAGCTCCACCGGCCGCTTGGGGTCGCGCACCTTCAACCGCAAGGTCAGGCGCCAGCCCTTGGTCACCGGGTTATGTCGCAGGTTGTTCTCCACCAACTCGGCATTCTCGCCGATGCTGACCCGCGTGTTCATCGGCGCATCCGCCGCCCGCTCGGCCAGGTTGGGACCGACGAAGTCGACGATAAGCGCGGTACTGCCGTCGGGTTGGCGAATCAGGTTTGACTGTTTGACGTCTCCAGCAGACAGGCGCGTCTGATCGACCCAAGCGAGCTCGGGATCATGCAGCGCCGGCTCGTCCATGGTGAAGTGCAGGCGATACTCGAAGTTCAGCGGCTCGCCGGGCTCCGGTCGCTGCTCGGGTACCCAGAAGGCGACGATGTTGTCGTTGGTTTCATCAGGCGTGGGAATCTCGATCAACTCCACCCGCCCCTTGCCCCAGTCACCCCGGGGCTCGACCCAGCCACTTGGGCGCAGATCGTAGCGGTCATCCAGATCCTCGTAACGGCCGAATTCTCGGGTGCGTTGAAGCAGTCCGAAACCGCGCGGGTTCTCGACGCTATAGCTGCTGATCGATAGCCGCTTGGGGTTGTTCAATGGCCGCCAGATCCACTCATCATCGCCGGTATGGATCGCCAGCCCTTCCGAATCATGCAGCTGCGGACGGTAGTTGAGTAGTTCGCTAGGCTGATTGGCCCCGAACAGATACATGCTGGTGAGCGCGGCGATACCGAGCTTTTCCACCGGTTCGCGCAGATAGACGCGCGCCTGCACGTCGACCGTGCTGTCCTTGCCCGGCGTGACGACCATCCGGTAGGCACCGGTGGCGCGAGGTGAATCCAGCAGCGCGTAAATCACCAGGTTGCGGCGATCGGCTTGTGGGCGTTCCACCCAAAACTCGCGAAAGCGCGGAAACTCCTCGCCGCTCGGCAGCGCCGTGTCGATTGCCAGCCCGCGGGCTGACAGGCCATACACCTGGCCCTTGCCGACCACTCGAAAGTAGCTGGCGCCGAGCAGGGTCATCAGCTCGTCCGCCTTGTCCGCCTTGTTCAGCGGATAGAGCACCTTAAAACCGGCGAAGCCCAGATTCTCCAACGCTGCCGGCTCGATCTGCACTTTGCCGAATTCGAACATTTCCGGCTCGTAGCGGATCTCCTTGACACCCTTGGTGGTGATCTCGTTGATCTTTACCGGCACGTTGAAGTGCATGCCCTGATGGTAGAACTGCAACTCGAATGGCGTCGGCGCGTCATGCCAGAGCGCCTTGTCGCCGCGAAAACGCAGTTGCTGATAGTCGGCGAATGCCATGTTGCGAAACACCGGCGGTAGATTGCTCTGCGGCGCGGCATAACTCTCCGCCGCCAGCTTCTCCGCCTTTTTCGCTACATCATCGAGGGTGAATGCCCAGCCATGGCCGGCAAACAGACTCATGCACAAACTCAACGCCGTTCCCAGTGCCCGACCTTTACGAGCGCCTGTTCCGAAATGAAAGGTACGTGACACATCGCCTCCTGAGCTATCACGATTACCGCCGACCGCTTTGCGGCCCGGTTTGCCCTCGTTGGTCTACCGCAGCGGGAAATGATTCCCTGCGTAAACAAGCGAAGCGGCGAATCATCCCATGCCGCACAACCGCCGGATAGCTACCCGGAGAGGACTTTTTTAGGGTCGCCGAGCATCTCAGCGCCAAGCCGAACGAGCGGACGACGCGCGCTGCCCAACGACCACCGCGACGCATCATTGCAACGTGAATTGCCCTTGCTTCACGTGTTGCGAATCCAGCCCGATCTGCACTTCGAACTCACCCGGTTCGGCGACACGCTGCAGCTGCGCGTTAACGAATTTGAGATCATCCTCGTCGAGGCTGAAGCGGATCTCCCGCGCCTCACCCGCTTTGAGGGCGACCTTGCGAAAGGCTCTGAGTTCCTTAACCGGACGGATCACCGAGGCCACCACATCGCGGATATACAGCTGCACGACGGTGGCGCCGTCACGCTGGCCAGTGTTCGTCAGCGTGACGCTTGCGTGCAGCCCGCCCTGACGCGAGATGGTCGGGCTCGACAGGCGCACCTCGGACAATTCGAACTTGGTGTAGCTCAGGCCATAGCCAAAGGGATAAAGCGGGCCATTGGGCTCTTCGAAGTACTGCGAGGTATAGTTGCCCGGTTTGCCCTCGACATACGGCCGGCCGACCCGCAGGTGGTTGTAGTAAGTGGGAATCTGGCCCACCGAGCGCGGAAAGGAAATCGGCAGCTTGCCGGAGGGGTTGTAGGCGCCAAACAGTACATCGGCTATGGCGTGACCGCCTTCGGTGCCGCTGAACCAGGTTTCCAGGACCGCATCGGCATTCGCCTTCGCCCAGTTGAGGTCCAGTGGACGGCCATTCATCAATACCACCACCAGCGGTTTGCCGGTCCCCTTGAGCGCCTTCAGGAGTGCTTGCTGGCTGGGCGGAATCTGCAGGCTGGTACGGCTCGACGCCTCATGGGACATGCCTCGCGATTCACCCACCGCGGCGACGATCACATCGGCCTGCTCGGCAGTGGCTAGCGCTTCGGCAATCATCTCTTCGGGCGAGCGCAGGTCCTGCACGACCTCGGGGTTATCCCAGTTCAAAAAGTTCAGGTACTCAACCATGTGCGGGTCGTCGGTGATGTTGGCGCCACGTGCGTAAAACAGCACCGCGTCGTCGCCCAGCGCATCGAGCATGCCCTGCCGCAGCGTCACCGATTGCTTGGCCACACCCGCCGCGGACCAGCTGCCCATCATATCGACCGGCGAGTCTGCCAACGGACCGACCAATGCAATGGTCCCCCGCTTGCTCAGCGGCAGAGTCAGGTCATGGTTTTCCAGCAGCACAATCGACTGCCGCGCGACCGCTCTTGCCGCCTCGCGGTGCAGACGGCTTTCAGCATTGACGTCTTTCGGATCGTCCACAGCAGCGCCGATGCGCCGAAACGGATCGTGAAACAGGCCCATGTCGTATTTGGCGCCCAGCACTTCGCGCACAGCCGTATCGATTTCACCGATCTTGACCTCGCCGGACTCCACCAGGCCCGGCAGCTCCTGGCGATACAGTGAGTCGGCCATGCTCATGTCGATGCCGGCCTTGATCGCCAACCGGGCAGCCTCGCGACCGTCGCTCGCAACGCCATGACGCATCAGTTCGCTGATCGCGCCATGGTCACTGAGGGTCACGCCGTCAAAGCCCCAGTCCCGTCGCAGAAGGTCCTGCAGCAACCAGGTATTGGCACTGGCTGGCACACCGTTGATGGCATTCAGCGCAACCATCACCCCGCCCGCGCCCGCGTCGATGGCCGCACGATAAGGCGGGAGAAAATCCTGATGCATGCGCATCGGGCTCATATCCACCACGTTGTAGTCGCGCCCGCCCTCGACCGCACCGTAGAGGGCGAAATGCTTGACGCTGGCGGTCACGCTGTCGGGAGCGGCCGGCGACTCGCCCTGATAGGCCCGGACCATGGTGCGAGCGATCTCTGACACCAGGTAGGGATCCTCGCCAAAGCCTTCGGATGTTCGCCCCCAGCGGGGATCGCGGGAGATATCGACCATGGGCGCGAAGGTCATGTCCAGGCCATCAGCGCTTGCCTCGATGGCGGACACGCGCCCGCTGGTGGCGATGGTGTCCATATCCCAGCTCGAAGCCAGCCCCAGCCCGATGGGAAAGATGGTCCGATGGCCGTGCACCACGTCGTAGGCGAAGAAGATCGGTATCTTCATCCGGCTACGCAGGGCGGCTTCTTGCATCGGTCGGTTGTCATGTCGGGTGACCGTGTTGAAGGTACCGCCAATATGCCCCGCCGCCAGTTCTTCGAGAATGCGCGGGCGCGGCATGTCCTCGCCGATGCTGATCAACCGCAGCTGGCCAATCTTCTCTTCCAGGGTCATCCGCTCGATCAGGCTGGCGATAAAGGCCGGCTTGTCATCCAGCAAAGGGGACAGGGGTTCGGCGACGGCCGGCTGCAGCGAAAGACTGGCGATCAGACCGAGCAGATAAAGCCTTTTCATTGTTTGGATATTCCTTGGCCTGCGAGGCGCTTTAGGCGAACCATTTGAAGGCCGGCATGGCCGGCTGAACACCTACTGAGTATGGATATTCAGCGGCCTTACAACCAGCCGTATGGAGCGCAGAGCCAGCGCACAGCGAATCGAGTAGCGGTACATACCCGAACTGCCAAAGGCGCGCCCTCGCGGCGAAGGTGCGTTCAGGTCGAGGCCAACACAAACGCTTCGCCTCGGGGGGACTTCCCACGAGCGCGATGGCTAGGGTGCTGACCTGCGCGAAGCGCGCCCTCGCGCGAACCAGGCCGAAAACCCGCCCAACCATTTCAAATGCGCGTGCCGGGACGCCATCGCCTGGTCAACACAGACAGGTCATTTCTTCGCTGCGAAACGCTTCACCGAATCGAGCCAGTTTTCATGTAACTGGTTCTGATCGATATCAATCCCGCGCGTTTCCATTGATTCTCGGTGTCGGTCGATTTCGCCGGTCACTTCACCGAGCGACGCGCTGTTACCATCGAGCAGATGCATTTGGGTGAGCCCAAGATGGTAGAAGCGCAATAGCTTCATCGCGTCGGGATCGCCGGCCGTCGCCCCCGCAGTGACGTGGTGCATGACATTGGTGACGCTCATCAGGCTGCGCTTGAGGCGCCAGCCATACACCGCACTGGCCATCCAGGATTGCTTCCAGTAAACCAGCCGCACCAGCGCGATTGTCAGCAACAATCCTGCAATAACACCCGCCATATTCAGCCGTAGGTTGTCTCCGCCCGTCTCGCCGAACAGTGCCACCGTCAGAGTCGCCAGCCCCATCGCCAGTATCGTGAAAGTCGCCACCACGACGAGGGTGCTACGACGGGTTTGCTGCCGGTAGGCTTCAGGGCTGAGCGGCTTGATCTCGAATAACACCATGGGCGGTCCTGATGGCTGATGAGGGGAAGCATCTTTCGCGGCATTATCATCGCGCAAACGCGCCTGCGACGAAGCCCATGCTGATGAGCTGATGTACGGATTGCTGCTGAACGAGCAATGAACTGGCATAGCCAGGGGGCACACGAAGAAACGCCGGACAGCCTTAGCCGCCCGGCGCCGTATCAACGGATCAGCCTTTCAGCTTCACCGTGGTCTGCGCCACCAACTCGCCCTGATAGCGAGCGATAGTCAGCTCCTTCTCGGATGGCTGACGCGAACCGTCACCGCCAGCGATGGTCGAGGCACCGTAAGGCGTGCCGCCGTTGACTGCGGAAATATCGAAGAACTCGCCGATGCCGTAGCCGGTGGGCACGATGATCATGCCGTGGTGCGCCAAGGTGGTCCAGGTCGAGGTAATGGTCATCTCCTGCCCGCCGCCGGTCCCGGTGGATGTAAACACGCTGGCTACCTTGCCGTGCAGCGCGCCCTTGGCCCAGAGGCCGCCGGTCTGGTCGAGGAAGTTGCGCATCTGCCCGGACATGTTACCGAAGCGGGTAGGCGTGCCGAAGATGATTGCATCGTAATCGGGCAGCTCCGTCGGGCTGGCAACCGGCGCGGGCTGATCGGCCTTACCGCCCGCGTTCTTGAACACTTCCTCCGGCATGGTTTCCGGCACGCGCTTGATCGTCACCTCCGCGCCCTCGACACGTCGCGCGCCCTCGGCCACCGCGTTGGCCATGGTTTCGATGTGTCCATACATCGAGTGATACAGCACAAGAATCTTCGCCATTTCTGTTTCCTCTTCCTGGGTTTGTGTTCCGGGTTTGCTCAATCGAACCGTGCCGATCAACGAACGTCCACTAGCACGATTTCGCTGTCTTCCAACGCCTTGACCGTCAGCTGCGCCTCATCACGCACCGCGACACCGTCACCCGCCACGGCAACCAGACCACCGATTTCGATGCGCCCGGTGGCCGGGACCAGATACAGCTTCCGACCGATGCCGATCCGGTATTCGGCAACTTGCCCGGCCGAAAGTGTCGCGGCGGCCATGCGGGCATCGGCTCGAATCGGCAAGGCGTCCGCGTCGTCAGTCATGCCGCTGGCGAGGGTGACAAAGGTGCCGGCGCGCTCCCCCGTGGGAAACGGTCGAGTGCCCCAGACCGGCGGCAGACCGGATTGGTCTGGGTAAATCCATATCTGGAAAATCTCGGCAGGCTCGTCTTCCCGGTTGTACTCGCTGTGGGCGATGCCCGTGCCAGCGCTCATTACCTGCACGTCACCGGCTAGCGTGCGGCCGCGATTACCCAAACTGTCCTCATGACTGATCGCACCCTTGCGCACATAGGTGATGATTTCCATGTCTCGGTGAGCATGCATGGGGAAACCGGACTGAGGGGCAATGACGTCATCGTTCCAGACCCGCAGCCTGCCCCAATGCATGCGCAACGGATCGTGATAGTCGGCAAAAGAGAAGTGGTGGCGTGTGTCCAGCCAACCGTGACTGGCGCCGCCAAGCTCGGCATGGGGTCGTAATTCGATCATCGATAGCAGTCTCTCTAGGATGTGAGCCCGGCGCACATAACCCGCCGGGCGATGAATTACCGCCATATTCCATTGGACAGATGAATCGATGGGTGGATTTTCTCGCAAATACCCATCGATTAATTCGATGTGTTTGTTACTGGCAGTTTTCAACGCAGAAACGTAATGACCTCCTCCAATAGCTCTTCGGGTACTTCTTCCGGCAGGTAATGACCGGCCGGTAACGCCCTGCCTTGAACGTTCGCGGCCACCTCGCGCCATTCCTTCAACGGATCGAAGCAGCGCTCGACAACGCCTTTCGATCCCCAGAGCACCAGCAAGGGCGATTCGATACGTTTGCCCGTGGCGCGGTCCTCGCGGTCGTGTTCGAGGTCGATGCCAGCACTGGCCCGATAGTCCTCACAGAACGCATGAATGGTGCCGGGCAGCTTCATGCAGCGTAGGTATTCGGCGTAGGCAGCATCAGCGAAGGGATGCACGTGGTCAGCGCTGGTTGCTACCGCACTGCGCAGCACCAGTTCAGGAGCTGCTTCGAGCAGGGTTTCCGGCAGCGGCGCTGGGCGAATCAAAAAGAACCAGTGCCAGTAAGCCCGGGCGAACGTCTCGTCGGTCTGGCGATACATGGCGAGCGTTGGTGCGATGTCGAGCAGGATCAGCCGGCGCACCGCGTGTGGATGATCCATTGCCAGGCGATGACTGACCCGCGCACCGCGGTCATGGGCAAGGATATCGAAGCGTTCGAAGCCCAGTGTTCGCATCAGCTCGACCTGATCGCGCGCCATCTCGCGTTTGCTGTAGCCGCTGTGATCTGGCCCACCGGCCGGCTTGCTGCTGTCGCCGTAACCGCGCAGATCGGCAGCGACCACGGTGAATCGTTCGGCCAGTTGATCGGCAATCTCGTGCCAGATCACATGGGTCTGCGGATAACCGTGAAGCAGCAGCAAGGGCGGCCCGGACCCGCCTTTGCGATAGTTGATCGTCACATCATTGACGTTGCATTTGCCACGCTGGAACTGCTCGAACATAGGACCGCTCCTGAAGGGATCGCAGTGATTCTAGTCGGCTGTGCGGCTGGCGGATTCGAGCGGGCTCGCGGCGGCGCAACCAGGTCGCCCCGCACCATCAGGTCGTGGCAAACACCCACTCGGCACAGGCAGCCTCGCCATCTGGGCGCTGTGGTTGCGCAACTCTTTGCGCAGCCGGGCCTATTGCTGCGAATCAGGCCATAAAACTGCGCTCTCCAATTGCATGGGCAGATGTTTTATCGCTAGGTTTGCGCGGCCCATGAACGCTCAGCTTCGCCAGCAAGCGAATCAGGCGCGGACAATGATGTCCAGGCCACTCAGCACAAGGATAGTTACGATGACCAACAGCATTAACGACTGGAGCTACCCCTTTGCCAGCGGGGCCGACAGCCCTCTCGCCAACCTGACGAATCTGGCCAGAGCCAAGGGCGGCTATTACCCGATGGGTGCGAATGGTCTGTGGCATGGCGGTGTGCATTTTGACCAAGGCACCGGCGCTGCCTTCGATCAGTCCAGCGTGCGCTGCATCGCTGATGGCGAGGTCATCGCTTATCGTATCGACTCGCAATACCCGGCCAGCGAGTACACAGGCGATATCCCGCGGATCAAGCGCGCCCCGTTTTCCACCGGGTTCGTCCTGGTCAGGCATCGATTGGCATTACCGCCGCTAGGCACCTCGACCGGCCCGACGCTGGCGTTCTATAGCCTGTACATGCACTTGCAGGACTGGGCCGGTTACAACGCCCAGGCATCCCTGCTACGCCCAGCCTTCTGGTGTGACGGAACGTACCGGGTCGAAACCCAGGGATCGGACCTTAATGCGCGCGCCGAGGCCCACCCACGATCAACCATCCTGGCCGCGCTACCTAACGGGACAGAGGTGAGGATCGATGCAGGCGATGGCGAACTTCGCAAGCTGCTAAGCATCGTGAACGGCTCAACGACACCGCAGCTGGCGCCTGTCGAGGGCGTAGAAACCCTGCCCGGCTACCTCGCCATCAGATATCTCAAGGCACAACACGAACCCCGAGCCAAAGATGAAGTAGTGGTGCTGGACACACCGATACGGATCAAGGCCGGCGAGCTCATCGGCCACCTCGGTCAGTACCAGAATCACAGCGACAACGCACCCCAGCCGCTGCTGCATCTGGAAGTATTCAGCTGTGAGGACGTACCGGCATTCATCGCTTCGAGCCGAGCTCATGCGGCTCGTCTGCCGGACGAACACAAGACGCTGCTAAAAATCCACAAGGGTGCCAGCAAACTTGTCCCGCATCGACCAGGCATTGATTCGAACAATCCACCCAGCATCAACGACGAAGGCATGGTCATCGGAGTCGACCTGATCGTCCCCCAGAGCTTGCTCGACGGCCTGCCTGCGGACGCCAAGCTCATAGCGCCAGCTCGCAAAGGTGATAGATCATGCAGCCCAGAGGTCCGCTGGTGGCGTCTCGATGACCTGCTGGCGGACCAGGACGGCAACCCAATCAGCGGCTGGTTGGCCGAACAAGAAA
This sequence comes from Pseudomonas sp. Q2-TVG4-2, assembly GCF_013620795.1. Classification (GTDB taxonomy): domain Bacteria; phylum Pseudomonadota; class Gammaproteobacteria; order Pseudomonadales; family Pseudomonadaceae; genus Stutzerimonas. The sequence continues at coordinate 385,992 of NZ_LGLW01000001.1, forward strand.
TGATCACTACTCGCCACAGCCCGTGGGAATGGGAAAGCTACACCTGCATCGAGGACGGTGAGCCCTCCGCCAGCACCCTGGCTTATCACCTCGAAGCCCTTCGACGCTTGAATGACGATGAGCGCGCGAGCTACCAAGGCGTGATCGACCTGTCCGACAAAGGCCCGATCAAGCAACGCCTGCATGCCGTCCTCGACGGCAACGGCGACAAGAAAATCACCTCGAAGGAAATCCGTGCTGCCATGGCCAAACCATGGCAGGCCCAGTCCATCGCCCAACTGATAACCCGCCACGAAAGCGAATGGCTGTGGAACCCGAACAAGTGGGACGAACTCGACGAGCTGATGGACCACAGTCCCGCTAGCCCGAATCCAAACTGGCTTGAAGAGAAAAAGCGGATCGAGAAGTTGTCGTGGTGGGAGAAATTAGGCAGTGGATGTGGACTGACGCCGGACGGGGTTGCGTGGCATTTTAATCCGGTCAGATTGATTCTTCAGCACTCAACACCAACAAAATTATTGGTCTCTAGAGAGCAGCTCTCCCAAATTATGGTCTCGGCATCTGACGAACTGATCGATAAATATCTTATTCCGATAAACGACGCGATGAAGACATTCGATATAACCACCCACTTTCGAATCGGTCATTTTCTGGCTCAAGTTGCCCACGAAACCGGTGAATTAAAATTTTCCGAAGAAATCAGCTCAGGCACACAGTATGAAGGCAGACGCGACCTGGGCAACTTCCAAGCAGGTGACGGAACAAAGTTCAAGGGGAGAGGACTACTTCAATTAACCGGCAGAAGCAACTATGAACAATGCGAGGCATTCCTAAGAACCATGGAGAAGTACTCTACGCTTGATATAACGTCCTCCAACAACAAAGCTTCCCAATTAGCTTCAGACCCAAACCTATCGGCCCTGGCCTCAGGTTACTATTGGAGCAAATTGAAACCAAAGCTAAACGCTGCCGCCGATAAGAATGATCTATTCTGGGTCTCCGTATATATCAACGGATGGAAACCCCAAAGCAAACCTTACTATCCAAACAGAGAAAGAGAGCCGAACAACATGGCTCATCGCGCTGAAATGACGGAGCGTGCGTTTAAAGTTTTAGGAATCAGACAATGAAAAAAAAATTAGCACTACTGGGAATACTCGGTGCGACAGCAAGGCCGTGCTGGGCGGAAGATATGAGTATCACCGAAATAACTTACTACAGCGGAGCTATAGCGCAAAACCAGATTGCGATGATCCTTGAGAACAACAATGGTGAAGTGCATGGCAAGTACATTCGCGAGAACGAGGGCCCTGCAGTCGCCGTTACGGGGGCTTATAACGGGAACATTCTTGAACTTATCGAGAAGCGTGACAGCACTGGGATAGCAAGAATTAATGCACAGAGGAAAGGCAGCGGAAAGATCGAAGGGACCCTCAAGGATGAGAAAAGATACAAATTTCATGCGACACCTTCGTCAAAAAGTTACAAGGAAACGATAGGTAAAATCGCATCAAACGAAAAATCTTTGATTATCAGCCTAATAAAGGGGACAGACCAAATCATCCCAATCGACACCCTTACCGATTCGTTATCGATAACGTTCGAGGACTTTACATTCGACGGCTATGCTGACATGAGAATCCTTGATCTTGAAGCTGGAGGGAACAGCTCTTATATCTATTTCGAATACATCCCAGCAACACAGAAGTTTATAAAAGCCAAACCAGAAATCTATAACCTCATTAATCCCATGATTATTCACGGAAAAAAATTAATCACCGGATTCAACAAAGATGGGTGCTGCCATTACTCAGTAACTATAATAGATGATAGCAATATATATACAGCCGACTATGACTATATATCCGAAAAAGGCACCGAAACCGTCTCCAATAGAGCTTCTGAAGCACTGACTACCACCTCAATTAACAAAGAGGTATTTGAGGAAAAGTACCTGGCGATCATCCAGAAAGGTAACCTCCAGTAAGTCATGGCTATCTTGTTGCATCTACTGGCAGAGAATATAGGCACGACCGAACAACCGCCATGTCGGATAACGGACAATAGATAGCCCGAGCACAACCTCGAAAATCAACCCAACGTCAGCGGCAAGAACAGCGCAATCAAAATCCCCAGCAAGCTCATGCCCAATGCCGCGAAGGCACCGCACTCGTCGCCCTCCTCCAGTGCTCGCGCCGTGCCAATAGCGTGAGCATTGATGCCGTAGCTCAGCCCGCGTGCGGCAGGGTGGTCGACCCCGGCCCAGCCCAGCAGCAGCGGCCCTAGTGCCGTTCCGATCACGCCAGTAAGCATCACGAAAACCGCGGCCAGCGAAGCGAGGCCTCCAAGCTGCTCGGCCACCAGCATGGCAATAGGCATGGTGGCCGCTTTGGGTGAAAGGCTCATCAGCACCGGCAGGTCCGCCCCCAACGCGCGGGCAATCGCGAGCGTCAGCACGACGCCCAACACACCTCCGCTCACCAGGGTAATGAGGATCGGCCAGAAGAGTTGCTGAATTCGTCGGATATGGCGATACAGCGGGACCGCCAGGGCCACAGTTGCGGGGCCGACCAGTACCGCGATCATCGAGGCATCGGCCTGGTAGCTCGGATAATCGATACCACACAGGTAAAGCGTGCCGACGACCAACAGCATGCCCACCATCACGGGTTGCAGCACCAGCCAGCCGCTACGCCGGTAGAGCGCAAGGGCCAGCTGGAAGGCGATCAGCGTCAGTGCAACGGAAAAGAGCGGGTGATCCAGCGTCATGGACCACACGCTGTGCCAGTCGTGTCCACTCATGCCTGATCGTCCTGTCGCCGGTCCATGCGTCGGATGAGCCGCTGCATCAGCCACCCGCAAAAGGGCACGGTTACCATCAGCGACAGGACCAGCCCGGCCGCAATGGCCGGCAGGTCTGCCAGCAGGGCATCGCTGCTGGTCATGATCCCGGCAGCCGGCACGATCAGCAGCAGCGGCAAATACTGCAGCAGCAGCGCCGCGGTCTTTTCCAGGGGTTCAGGGATGCCTCGACGTAGCAGCAGCACGCCGAAAAGCAACACCATGCCGATGATCGGCCCCGGCAAAGCGGGCAACAGCGAAAGATGGATGACGCTGCCAAGCAACTGCAGCACGACCAGCCAGGTCAGGCCTTTGAGAATCATCGGGTTTCCTTTTTCGACGGGCGGAACGGATGGGGCCGCGCACTGGCCATGCCTGCCTCGACGGCATCGGTCCCATGGCCGCGCGGGGCCGCACAGTAAAAGCCAGGACTATGGCGTGGCGCAACGGCAAGACAACAGGTGCAGATGCGCTTGAAAAAAGCGCATCAGGGATCTAACCGGCTGTGACCCGACGTCGCAGGCCTGGAGCACGCCGAAGCGATGCACCGCAGCGAGGTTACGCCAAGTCCCCGCGTAGCGCGGCACAACGCACGGCTTCCCACCAATCGGGCCCCGGAAACGCGCCGACGATAGATCTGATCCGTTTTTTTACGCCCTACCTGGGTCTGTTACGCATAGGACACCGATCCGATGATCTGCCCCGCCTGATAAGCCTGATGGGGCGTGATATGACCGAGCGAATTCCTGCGACGATCCTCAAGACCGTTGATTCAAGCAAACCAATACGCCTGACACCTGCACAGGCCGGAGGCCCAATCCACACCCGCAGTTTCGCCGGGCTGTTCCGCAATCTGCGACTGATCGGTGCCGGGCTACTGCTCCTGCTCTACTTCGGCACCCAGTGGTTGAATTGGGAGGGTCGCCAGGCTGTGCTCTGGGACCTGGGCAAACAGCAGTTTCATATCTTCGGCAGCACTTTCTGGCCGCAGGACTTCATCCTGCTGTCAGCGCTGCTGATCATCGCCGCCTTCGGCCTGTTCTTCATCACCGTCCTGGCCGGTCGCGTCTGGTGCGGCTACGCCTGCCCGCAGAGCATCTGGACCTGGCTCTTCATGTGGGCGGAAAAAACCACTGAAGGCGATCGCGGTCAGCGTATCAAGCTGGACGCCGCGCCCTGGTCATTGAGCAAACTGCTGCGTCGCAGCGCCAAACATACGTTGTGGCTGCTGGTGAGCCTCGCAACGGCGATCGCCTTCGTCGGCTACTTCACCCCGGTAAGGGAACTGATAGGCGACCTGCTCACGCTGAAACTGGGCTCGACCACCGGCTTCTGGTTGTTCTTTTTCACTGCCGCCACCTATATCAACGCCGGCTGGTTGCGCGAGCAGGTGTGCCTGCACATGTGCCCATACTCGCGCTTTCAGAGCGTGATGTTCGACGCCGACACCCTGGTCGTCTCCTACGATGCCACCCGTGGCGAAAGCCGTGGTGCGCGTCGCAAGGACAACGATCCGCGGTCGCAAGGCCTCGGCGATTGCATCGACTGCACACTATGTGTGCAGGTCTGCCCCACCGGCATCGACATCCGCGACGGCCTGCAGCTCGATTGCATCAGCTGTGGTGCCTGCATCGACATCTGCAACAGCGTGATGGACAAGATGGGCTACGCCCGCGGATTGGTGCGCTATACCTCCGAGCGCGCCCTGGAAGGGGGCAAGACCCGGCTGCTGCGTCCGCGCCTGATCGGCTACGCCGCGGCGCTGCTGATGATGGTGGGCGCCTTCGCCTGGGCGCTGGACGCCCGGCCGATGCTGTCGCTGGACGTGACCAGAGACCGCACGCTGTACCGCGAAAACATGCAGGGCCAGATCGAAAACATGTACAGCCTCAAGATCATCAACAAGACTCAGCAGCGCCGCGACTACATGATTACCCTTGGCGAGGGGCCGTTCGAACTGCATGGTCCGGGTGAGATCAGCCTGGCACCCGGCGAGATCGTCGACCTGCCGGTCAGCGTAGCGCTGGTCGAAAACAATGGCGCCTCCACCCGCGAGCTGCGCTTCGCGGTCAGCGACTCGAGCGACCCGGTAAGGCACGTGAGCGCGCCGAGCACCTTCATCTCCCCCAGGGTTCGGTAGGATGGGCGGCGAGCCGTCTTTGGTGGAACGCGAATGAGCCTGGACAAAATGAAGCGTTACGAGAAATTCGCTGAAGAAATCGCCGAGCTGATTCGCACCGGAGTCCTCGCACCGGGCGAAAAGATCCCTTCGGTGCGGCATGCCAGCCGCACCTATGGTGTCAGCCCGTCCACGGTCTTCCAGGCTTACTATCTGCTCGAAGACCATGGCCTGATTCAGGCCCGACCTCGTTCGGGCTATTTCGTCCGCAAACACGCCCAACGCCTGCTTCCAGAGCCCGAGATCGCTCGGCGCAGCGCTGAAACCACCGAGGTCGGCGTCAGCGAGCTGGTGTTCTCGGTGCTCGCCTCACTACGCGATCCGGACACCGTGCCCTTCGGCTCGGCCTTTCCCAGTCCGGAGCTGTTCCCGCTTCAGCGCCTCGCGCGCTCCATGGCGCAGAGCGTGCGCGACATGCCGGCTCGTCAAGTGATCGCCGAGATGACCGCCGGCAATCCAGACCTGCGCCGTCAGCTCGCATTGCGCTATATGGTCAGCGGCGTGATGCTGCCGATGGAAGAATTAGTGATCACAACCGGGGCCATGGAGGCGCTTAATCTCTGTCTGCAGGTGGTGACCGAGCCAGGTGATCTGGTCGCCATCGAGGCGCCAGCCTTCTATGCCACGCTACAGGTACTGGAACGCCTGAAGCTCAAGGCGGTGGAAATCCCGGTACATCCGCGCGACGGCATCGATCTGGAAACACTCGCAGAGAGCCTCGCCAGTCTGCCGATCAAAGCCTGCTGGTTCATGAGCAGCCTGCAGAATCCACTCGGTGCAAGCATGGGCGAGGTGAAGAAGCAGCAGCTCTACGATCTGCTGCGACAGCACCAGATACCGTTGATCGAGGATGACGTCTACGCCGAGCTCTACTTCACGCGAGAACCCCCCAAGCCGGTCAAAAGCCATGACCGCGACGGCCTGGTGATGCATTGCGGGTCATTCTCGAAAAGCCTCGCCCCAGGCTACCGGGTCGGCTGGGTCGCGGGCGGGCGCTACGCCGAGAAGATCAGCCGACTCAAGCTGATGACCACGATTTCACCTTCAGTGCCGGCCCAGGCGGCCATCGCCGATTACCTGCAGCATGGTGGCTACGATCGTCACCTGCGCAAGCTGCGTCACGCGCTGGAAATGCAGCAAAGCGCGATGCTCTCGTCCGCCGCGCGTCATTTCCCCGCCAGCACGCGCGTGACACGCCCCAGCGGTGGCTATTTCCTCTGGTTCGAGTTCCCCGAGCAGGTGGACTCGCTACAACTGCTCCAGCTCGCCCTTGCCCAAGGGATCAGCCTCGCACCCGGCCCGATCTTCTCGGCAACCCAGCGCTTCCGAAACTGTGCGCGGCTGAACCACGGCCATCCCTGGGATGAGCGCAGCGAGAAGGCCATGGAATTGCTTGGATGGATGATCAAATCGTTCTGAAACGACCGCAACAGTCAGCACCAGAGCGGCGCTAGATTTCGATCGTGCCTTGCAGGTACCGCACCGCATGCCCCGCAACGAAAACCCGCTCGCCTTCCACCCGGCAGTACAGCAGGCCGCTGCGACGCGAGGCCTGCAACGCGACCAGCGACGACTTGCCCAGGCGTTTGGCCCAGTAAGGCGCGAGGCCGGCATGGATCGATCCGGTGACAGGGTCCTCATCGCCGCCGTTGGCCGGCCAGAAGTACCGCGAGACGAAGTCCTGCTCGCGGCCCGGCGCGGTGATGACGACATCTAGAGGCGCCAGCGACTTGAGGGCCGCGAGGTCGGGCATCGATCGACGTACTTGATCCTCATCTTCGTACACAGCGAACCAAGCCTGGCCGTTTCTCAAGACCGCCCGAGGCACAACGCTCAACCCTTCGAGCAACGCCGCTGGTGGGTTCTCTACGCGTTCGGGTTCACGATTGGGGAAGTTCATCTCCAGCCGACCATCGTCCAGCTGCGCGACGCTGATATCGCCCACCGCCGCAGCCCGGAAGGTCAGTGGCGCGCTCGCCATTCCCTGATCGAGCAGAACGAAGGCACTGGCAAGCGTAGCGTGGCCACAAAAATCGATTTCCGTCAGTGGCGAAAACCAGCGGACATGAAAGGCTCCGTCCGGCTCACGGAGGAGGAAGGCGGTCTCCGACAGGTTGTTCTCCATGGCTACCGCCTGCATCTGCGCGTCGCTCAGCCAACGCTCCAGCGGCACCACGGCGGCGGAGTTACCCTTGAATCGCTCGTGGGTGAACGCGTCGATCTGGTGGATCGGTAATTTCATGCTCGCCATTCCTTTGCACGGCGCCCGCCACAGGCGCGCTGAACGAGCAGTCTCGCTGAGCGGCTGGCGGCCGACAATGTCTGGAATGAGATAACCGCCAGCGACGTACACACCGCTGACGGATTCAGGACCTCGAAGCCGTGCCGGCCGTAAGCGTGGGCTGAATCGGCCCCGCCAGCGGCTGGCACTGCGTCTGCGCGCCGACCTGCAGGTAGCGTTGAAGGATGGGTGCCATGCCCTTGAGGACCTGCACCGGCAGCGCTGAGGTGAAGCGAAAGCTATCTGCGCCGCGCCCCGGAACATAGGCGGTCAACGTGCCGAAGTGGTTCGGGCCAAGGTAGAAGACGAAGGTGGCGGTGCGGTTGAGTGCCAGCGAACTGATCAGCCGTCCACCGGCACCTATGGTCTGAATGCGGTTATCGCCGGTTCCGGTCTTGCCGCCAACCTGTAATGGCTCACCGTCAGTCTGCAGGAAACTTCCGCGCAGACGCCGCGCCGTGCCGTCTTCAACCACCTTGGCCAGCGCTTGGCGCAGGGCCGTGGCCACTTCGCTGTGCAGCACTCGAGCCCCCGCGTCCGGCCTGATGCCCAGTCGGGTCTCGTAAGGCGTTTCGCTGGCGAAATGCAGGCTATCGATGCGCACGCTGGGTAGTCGAATGCCGTCATTGACGATGATGCCCATCAATTCAGCCAGCGCAGCCGGACGGTCACCTGAGCTGCCGAGTGCGGTCGCCAGCGACGGCACCAGATGATCGAAGGGATAACCCAGGCGTTGCCAACGGCGATGGATGTCGGTGAACGCCTCCACCTCCAACATGATGCGGATACGGCTGTCGCGAGCGCTCTTGTGCCGGCTGCGGAACAGCCAGCCATAGACTTCCTGACGCTCAGCGGTGCTGGCGGCGATCACCTCGGAGATACCAGCCTCGGGATGCTTGGTCAGGTAACCCAGTAGCCACAGGTCGAGCGGATGAACGCGGGCGATATAGCCCTGGTCCGGCAGGCTGTAGGAACCCGGCGCGTAGCGGCTGTACAGCGAATCAAGCGCCTTGTCGCTGAGCTGGATCTCGGGCAGGTTCACCTTGAGAAAACGATCAAAGGTCGCCCGATCGGCGTCCGGCATCAGATAACGATGCACGGCGGCCAGCCGTGGCGGCGTCGGCCGCATACCATCCAGCAGCACTTCGATGCGTTGTTCGGCGGTCTTGCCACGGTACTTTTTCCAGAATCGCTGGATGAAAACGGAGCCTTCCCGGTCGGCGAAACGCCTCAGGTACTCACGCCGCTCCGGATTGTCGTCACTCTTCAACAACTCGGCACCGTTGGATGTCTGGTAGGTGCTGTAACTCACCAGATCGCGCATCAGCCGCACGAAAGGCAGATTGATCGACTCCTGCAAGGCTTCGCGCATGGTCGGCAGCCGGCCGTCGTCCTCACGGCTGAAGTTACCGAAACGATGCATACCGGCACCGGTAAAGAAACGCTCGTTCGGGCTGGCCGAGTAGCGCCGCTCCAGCGCCGCATCGAGCATTGCCGGTAGGTTGCGGTCCTCGTTCTGGATCAGATAACCCAATGCCCAGCGCGTCAGGGGATCGACTGCCTCAGCCTTGCGCAATTCACTGACGTCGCGCTGTGCATAACGGTCATGTAGCTCGGCGATAACTTCGAGATAGGTGGTCAACACACGCAGCTTGGCCGTGGAGCCCAGCTCCAGCTTACTGCCTTCATTGATGTCGAACGGCTGATTGGTATTGTCCGTCTGCACGCGCACGCGGAATCCCTGCTCGCCACGCTCGAACAACGTGAAGCTGTAACGGACGTCTGCGGTGCGCTCCGGAGACAGCATGCGCTCGCCGAACAAGCCGACTTCACCGGCAAACTCCGGATTCGCCAGGCGATGTAGGTACTCACTGACTTGCGTCTGCAATTCACCATGCAACGGCGTCGTCGCGGCCAGATCGAGGCGATCCAGCTGATACAGCGACACGCCAAGCAGGCTGCTCAGGCGCATGCGAGCGGCTGTGATGCCTTTGCTCGACGGTACTTCGCGAATACCCGATTCGACACGCAGGTTGCGGAACACGACCTTCTGTTGCAACGCGGCATTGCGCAACCGGGTGCCAATCACGCCCCCATTGGCCAGTAGGCGGATATGGCTGTCGGTCAGTTGCGCCATATCCTCGCGCCCCGCCCCTAGGTAGTAGGACGGTCGACGTTGGGCGATCAGCAGCGAAAGCACCTGACGCAGCGCCAGACCTTGAGCTTCATAGCTGGTGCCGGCGTTCCGACGTGAATCGAGCAGGCGGTTGACCTCAGCGAAGTCGGCGCCGAACCAGAGGCGCAACCCATCGGCGATTCCATGCACCTCGCCATGACCATAAGCGGCCGAGAGCGGCACGCTGTTGAGATAGTCGCGGACGATGCGTTTGCGCGTGGACAATGTCTGCTGACCTTCGCGGTAGGTGCGCACGCTCGCGGAAATCATCTGCCGAATCTTTTCTTCCGCGCTTCCGGTTCGCCCCTCAGGGGAGTGGCGATACTTCTCCACCTGGGTTGCGAGCGTGCTACCCCCGGCGGCCTGGACCGGCAGACCCAGCTTCTTTTCCACCTGGCTCACCGCCGCCATGGTGAAACGTGGCCAATCCACGGCCGGGTTGGCGCGGGGGCGCTCCGCGTTTAGCAGACCACGGTCCTCGATGAACAACAGGCTCATCGCAATGACAGGCGGCACGTCGTCGAAGGTTTCGTAGTACTGGTGCGGGTAGCTGTTGGCGTACAGGGGTTCACCACGACAATCATCGATGGTCAGCCCGGCCTGGGACTTCTCCGGATAAGGTACGAAAAAGCCGTGGCTGACGTACCGCTGCAGGGCCGGCGAAAAGCGCACCTGCTGCTGAATATCGAACCCACGTTCGGTCAGCCGCTCGAGAAATGTCGGCAATGCTGCGTAGCCAAGACGCCGGTCGAAGGGCCCGGCCTCCGGAAACTTAATACTGGTACTGGCACCTGATTCGACCTGATAGTCGAGGTTCTCCGCGTAACGGCTCAGCCAGAGCGCCTGCAGCTTCGATGTGTGCATCTCATGCCAGGCGGCATAGCCTCCGCCCGCCAGCAATGAGACGCCCAGCAACACGCCCATGCGGCGCGCCAGACGACTACCGTGAGAGGGTGTTCTACCCGGCTTGCTGGTGGATGGCACGCGCTTGCTGCCACCTGCCCGGGATGTATCGGTCCGCCATACTGCGCCCATCTTTTCCGGCCTGGCTTTCTAAGGAAATCACAGGCTTAAGCTTAGCTGGAGGCGCTTCGTTCAGCGTGCGCAAGCAGACGAACGGAAAGGCTCAAACTAGCGGGTTGAAGGCGAAACGATCAGGACCGGCAACCGCTCGATTCACTCGATCCAGCGCGGATAAAAACCGAGTTGCGCCTGCAATTGGATGTCTTGCATCTGCTCGACCTCGACAGGCAGTGGCTTCGGGTCACTTTCAGTGGCCGCGGCGTCTCCCCGGAAAAAGAAACGTCGACCATCATCCAGGGTCAGAAACAGGCCCAGAGCACCGTGCCCAGGCAGTTTTACCAGCACCAGCCGTTCGTCGCCGACCAGGTCGAGGCTCTCCCGGAACCCGTAGAACGAGCGCCGTTCGAAGCGCAGCGCCTGCCATCTGACGCCATGGGCGAATTGCGCCGGAAGGACCGCAGGAGGCGTCGCGTTGTGTGCGTAGTCGATACTCTCTGGACTGGCCAGAACCGGCACCTCGGCAAAATCGGCCAGCCCGGAGGCGTACTCCCAGCGGGCGCACCCCAATACGACCCGGTCGATCACAAGGCCGTCGCGATCAAGTTGGTCACGAACCGGCTGCACGGTTCCGTAGCGCTTTTCGCGCCATGGGATTTCGCTGTCCAGCTGCGCATCGATCTGCCGCCCCAGGCCCGTACCGAACAGTAGCCGGCGGCCCCGATGCTCGATCAGCACAGCGATGTGATTGATCGGTGGCGGTTGGACCCAGCCGCCATCACGCCAGGCAAACTCACCACTGGACAGGGTTTGCCCGGTACGGACCAGGCTGAACCGCAGTTCCGCTGCCTCCACGCTAGAGGCTAACAGCACCAGAGACATTGCAATCATCCTCAAGCGGCGCATGGCTTACGCTCCTACTCTGGGAAGAAACGGCGAGTTGTGCGGCGCTGCGAATGCCAGGGACAGACGTGAACGCCGCAGAACCCAACGACCCGGCGTCAGCGCGAGCATTCGCTCGGCGCCAGCCGGCGCGGTAATGCCCAATGCGGCGTACTGCTCGGGCCAGACCAGCTCCGCCAGCGCCTCTATCTGGAGTAGATCGCCGCTGGCGAAATCGACGAACAGCAGCCCGCAACGCGGCTCACGAACCAGGTTGCCAAGGGTGTTGAACAACCGATTGCCACTGTAATCCGGCACCCAGAGGCGGCCGTCCCGGCCGGCTTCGACGAAACCCACCGGGCCGCCACGGTGGGATATATCGACGCCTCCGCCCTGCGGATCCGGGCTGTGACTGGCGATGAACAGCGTGTCGGCAATCTGCAGCAGCGCCCGCAATTCATCGTCCAGCCCATCGCCTTTGAGCATGGGCCCTGGCTGACGGGCGGCTGGCCGGCAATCTCGCGCCTGGATGTACTTCGGGCAGTTGCCGAATGACTGCACCACCGCAACACTGAAGCCCTGGGCATCGCTTTCCACGATCCGCCCGTTCATCCGGTTGCGCCGGCGGGTCGGCCACTCCAGCCCCAGCAAACCGACCATGGCGCTCGGGCGTAACAATGGCGCAATCGGATCGTCAGCCTGCGCGCTGGCACCGACGCAAAGCAGCTCAGGGTGTGGCGACCAAGCGAACCCGGACGTCCCCCAAAGCACCGATGCATGAGGCTGCCCTTCACTGTCCACCGCCGCGACCAGCAGTGCAGGCAACTGAGCGAAGAATTCGCGATGCTGATCGGGCATGAACGAGCGGATCACCCGGCTGCCGATCTGCTCGGCTTTTTCACGCACGCCGGCACGGCTCTGCACCCATTGCTCACCGGCATGGAAGGGATTGCTCATGACCGCCGCTCCTATTCCAGGCCCGGCATGTCGATGTAACCCGGCAGCTCGCGAATGCGTGAACACCACGCCCGTACTGCCGGGTAAGGCGCCAGATCGATACCACCTTCTGGGGCCAATGCGGCGTAGGGATATACGGCGACGTCGGCGATGGTTGGCGTCTTGGTTTCAGCCAGCCAGGTGTGTTCGACGAGCTGCTGCTCGAGCAATTGCATGGCGGCCAGCGCACGGTCTGACGTCAACGCTTCGTCGATCGGCCGGCCGAACAAGCGCCCCACTCGAGCCGTGGCCGGGCCATGGTGCATCTCGTTGGCGGCGAAACTCAGCCAACCAACGATGCCTGCCTGCGTCTGTGCATCCGACGCAAACCAGGCCTCATCGGCATAACGCCGCGCCAGATAGATAAGAATGGCCTGCGAGTCGATGACCCGCACATCCCCATCCTCAAGCACCGGCACTTGCCCGCGAGGATTGATCGCAAGAAACGGCGGTTGCTTGTGCTCACCCTTCAGTAGATTCACCGGCACCACCTCAGCCGCTTGGCCGATCAGGCTGAGAAACAGGCGCGCCTTGTAGCAGTTACCGGACAGGGTCAGATCGTAGAGTTTCATCGTGTCGCTCCTTTAAGGATGGGGTTGGGTGAGGCACGACTGGATAATAGACAGACCTGTCTGTACACTGCAAGCGCAATTTATCGCTGAGATGGCGATTGGTGGGAACAGAATCGCTCCCGCATAATGGCCGTCTGAGGAGACCTACATGGCAACGAATAAGCGCGATCTGCTGCTCAGCACTGCCGAGCGGCTGTTCTACACAGAGGGCTATCACGCCACGGGCATCGATCGGATTCTCAGCGAATCCGGCGTGGCTAAGATGACGCTGTACAAACACTTCAGATCCAAGGAAGAGCTGATTCTGGCGGTACTGGACGCTCGACAGCAGCCAATGCTCGAGCGCCTACGCGAGGCGCGCGACAAGCTGCCACCACGCAAGGCGCTGCTCGGCGTTTTCGAAGGATTGAACAACATGATCCACAGCCCCAGCGCGTTCTGTGGCTGCCTGTTCATCAATGCCGCCGCCGAATATCACGACCGCGATCACCCGATTCATCAGCGTTCGGCTACTTACAAGGCACAATTTCAGACCCACCTACGCGAACTGCTCGAAGCGCTCGACGCACCGCAGCCAGCGCAACTTGCACGGCAATTGCAATTTCTGATCGAGGGTGCGCTGAGCATGGCGCACATCGAGGGGCCTGCCGATCAGGCGCTGCTGGCCAAGGCGGCGGCTGACAAATTGCTGCAAGCCGCCGGCATCTGAGAGATACCGGCGATGTGCCCTTATGCTGCGCGCTCTTCCTTCACCCGGAACCAGGCTGCATAAAGCGCCGGCAGGAACAACAGCGTCAATGCAGTCGCGACGATCAGGCCACCCATGATCGCCACCGCCATCGGTCCGAAGAACACGCTACGCGACAGTGGAATCATCGCCAGCACCGAAGCCAGGGCGGTCAGCACGATCGGCCGGAAGCGACGTACCGTAGCGTCGATGATGGCGTTGAAACGATCCTGCCCGGCGCCGATATCCTGCTCGATCTGGTCCACCAGAATCACCGAGTTGCGCATGATCATCCCTGATAGCGCGATGGTGCCGAGCATCGCGACGAAACCGAACGGCTTGCCGAACAACAGCAGGAACAGCGCAACGCCAATCAGTCCCAGCGGCGCGGTAAGAAACACCATGGCCGAGCGAGAGAAGCTCTTGAGTTGAAGCATTAGCAGGCTGACCACGACGATGACGAACAGCGGCATACCGGCATTCACCGAGGCCTGCCCCCGGCTGGAGTCCTCCACAGTCCCGCCGACTTCCAGCAGATAGCCACTGGGCAGGGCATCACGAATCTCGCTCAGCGTCGGCTCGATCTGCAGCACCAGCGAAGCCGGCTGCTGATCACCATAGATGTCGGCACGCACCGTCACGGTTGGCAGGCGATTGCGGTGCCAGATCACGCCCTCCTCGAAGCCGTACTCCAGGGTGGCAACCTGCGACAACGGCACGCTGCGGCCGCTGGCGGTGGGAATCGCCAGGCTCGGTAGCATCGACAGCATCTCCCGCTCGCGGGCGGTGCCGCGTAGCAGGATCTCGATCAGCTCGTTGTCCTCACGGAACTGGCCGGCGGTGGTGCCGGTAAAAGTGCGCTTGAGGAAATTGGACAATTCGACCGTGCTCACCCCGAGAGCACGTGCGCGGTCCTGATCGACGTTCAGCCAGACGGCCTTGCTCGGTTCCTGCCAGTCGAGATGTACGTTGGCTACGTAGGGGTTTTCACGCACCTTCGCCGCCACTTGACGCGCCAGCGTACGTACGACATCGATGTGCTCGCCGGTCACGCGGAACTGCACCGGATAGCCCACTGGCGGGCCATTTTCCAGCCGACTGACGCGCCCACGCAGTGTTGGAAAGTCATCTCTCAGCCGTTCGATCAGCCAGCTGCGCAGGGCTTCGCGCTCCTCGATGTTGTTGGCCAGCACCACGATCTGGGCGAAACTGGTGGCAGGCAGCTGCTGATCCAGCGGTAGATAGAAACGCGGCGAACCGCTGCCGACATAGGCAACGTAATTGTCGATGCCGGCGCGCTTCTCGAGCATTTTCTCGAGGCGGTGCACCTCGGCTTCAGTGGCCTTGAGTGACACGCCTTCGGCCAGCTTCAGGTCGACCATCAGCTCCAGGCGACCTGAGGCCGGAAAGAACTGCTGCGGGACGATACGGAACAGTCCGATCGCGCCGACGAAGAGCAGCAGCGTCAGCACGATCACCGTCTTGCGCCGGTGCACACACCAACGAATCACGCGGCGCACGCGCTGGTAGAACGGGGTCGAATAAGGGTCGTGGCCTTGGTCGCTACCGCCGTGCTTCAGCGCGTGACGCTTGGCCAGATCCGGCAGCAATTTCTCGCCCAGCAGAGGAACGAACACGACCGCCGCGATCCAGGAGGCCACCAGCGCGATGGTCACCACCTGGAAGATCGAACGGGTGTACTCGCCGGTGCTCGATTGCGCAGTGGCGATCGGCAAAAAACCGGCAGCGGTAATGAGCGTACCGGTGAGCATTGGAAAGGCGGTACTGGTCCAGGCGTAACTGGCCGCTTTGAGCCGATCGAAGCCCTGCTCCATCTTGATCGCCATCATCTCCACCGCGATGATCGCGTCATCTACCATCAGCCCGAGCGCCAGCACCAGCGCGCCCAGCGAGATCTTGTGCAGGCCGATGTCGAGGTAGTGCATGGTCGCGAAGGTCATCGCCAAGACCAACGGAATCGACAAGGCGACCACCAGTCCAGTGCGCACACCGAGCGAGAAGAAGCTCACCAGCAACACGATTGCCAGTGCCTCGATCAGCACCCTCACGAATTCACCGACACTGTTTTTCACTGCCGCGGGCTGATCGGAGACCTTGCGCAACTCCATGCCAGCCGGCAGCTCCTGCTGCAGCCGGGCGAACTCGCCTTGCAGCGCCTCCCCCAGCATGAGGATGTCTCCGCCGGCCTTCATCGACACCGCCAGACCAATCGCCGGTTCACCCATGAAGCGCATGCGCGGCGCCGGCGGATCGTTGAAGCCACGATAGACGTCCGCGACGTCGCCAATACGGAAGGTGCTGCCGGCAACTCGGATGGGGAAGTCGCGAATCTCCTTGACCGTCTCGAAGCTGCCGGTGACGCGCAATTGCACGCGATCGCTGGCGGTTTCGACGAAGCCGGCGGACATCACCGTGTTCTGCGCCTCGAGAGCCTGCTTGACCGCGTCAAGCGGCACGCCCAGATTCGCCAGTTTGACATTGGATAGTTCGATCCAGATTTTTTCGTCCTGTAGGCCGATCAGCTCGACCTTGCCAACGTTCTTGACCCGCTGCAGCTGCAACTGGATGCGGTCGGCGTAATCTTTGAGCACCGCGTAATCGAAGCCTTGCCCGGTCAAGGCGTAGATGTTGCCGAAGGTGGTACCGAATTCGTCATTGAAGAACGGTCCCTGGATGCCTGCCGGCAATGTGTGGCGAATGTCGCTGATCTTCTTGCGAATCTGATACCAGAGATCGGGAATCTGTTCGGAGCGCATCGAATCGCGCGCCATGAAGGTCACGTTCGATTCGCCCGGCCGCGAGAAGGAGACGATGCGCTCGTATTCGCCGGTTTCCATCAGCTTCTTTTCGATGCGTTCGGTGACCTGCCGGGAGACTTCCTCGGCGGTCGCGCCGGGCCACTGAGTCTGAATGACCATAGCCTTGAAGGTAAACGGTGGATCCTCACTCTGACCAAGCTTGCTGTACGAAAGCGCACCCACCACTGCCATCAGCAGCATCAGATAAAGAACGATCTGCCGGTTGCCCAGCGCCCAGGCGGAGAGATTGAAGCGCATCTCGATTACTCCTGAGCTGCTAGCACAACCGGACGGTTGTCACGATCGACCGCCCTCACCGGCTGGTTCTCGTGGAGCATCTGCACGCCGGCCAGCACGACCCAGTCATCGGCTTGCAAGCCGTTGAGGATGGGCACCAGTGTTTCGCCAAAGGCACCGGTTTGCACGGTAACGCGCTCCAACGTGGAATCAACCTTCACGCGCCAGACGTAGGCATTGCCCTGCTCAGCGGTGACAGCGGAAAGCGGCACGGCCAGGGGCACCTCGCCGTTGCTGCGGATCGACACCAGCGCGCTCTGACCCAGCTCGGCAGGCACATCGGTATCGGCGAATGCGACACGCGCCGAATAGGTGCGCGACTGCGGATCGGCAGCCGGCGACAGCTCGCGAATGTGGCCGGGATACTGCTTGCCCGGATGGGACCAGATTTCTACCGAGACCTTTTGGCCTACCGAATAGCGGCCCAGCGCCTGTTCCGGCAAGTTGATCGCCACCTCGCGTTCACCATCGGCGGCCAACACAAATGCGGTCTGGCCGGCGGCAACCACCTGCCCCACCTCGACTCGGCGCTGGGCGATCACCCCTTCGTGAGTGGCGCGCAGAATGGCATAGTCGACCTGGTTGTTCGCCACATCGAACTCCGCGCGCGCTTGCTTCAGACGCGCCTGGGCCGAGCGGAAGGCGTTTTCAGAGGAATCGAACTGCGAACGGCTGACCAGTTGCCGATCCATCAGCGTCTTGTAACGCTCATGCTCGGCCCGGGCGACCCGCAGGTTGGCTTCGGCAGCCGTCACCTGGGCACGGATACCCTCGAGCTGTAGCCGCACATCCTGGGGGTCGAGCTTGGCCAACGGTTGATCCTTGCTTACCCGCTCGCCAGCTTCGACCATGCGCTCAGTTACCTTCCCGCCGATTCGGAACGCCAGTTCGGGTTCGTAACGCGCGTGCACCTCTCCCGGATAGCTCTCGAACGCCTCGCTGGCCGGCTGCGGCTGAACGACCATCACGGGCCTATCCGAAACCTGCGCGGGCTCGCCATTGCCGCAGCCGGCAAGCAGGGCGAGACCTATGACACCGAAGAAAGCTAGGGCATGTCGGAACACGTTCGAATCTCTCTCTGTCGCAGGAAGGGTTCTAATACTTATACTGCGCGGTATAGTAAAAATACCGAACTCACCAGTCTAGTATTAAAACGCACATGGCAAAGAACCCACCCGCATCCTCTGGCCCAGGCCGTCCGAAGGATCCCGCCAAGCGCGAAGCCATCCTGATGGCCGCTCAGGTGCTGTTTCTCAACAATGGTTACGAAGGCAGCAGCATGGATGCCATCGCGGCCGAAGCTGGTGTCTCGAAGCTCACGCTGTATAGCCACTTCAAGGACAAGGAGGCGCTGTTCGGCGAGGCGGTGAAGACCACTTGCGAAACACGACTGCCACGCAAGCTGTTCGTGCTCGAAGATGGTTGCTCGATCAGGGAGGCGCTGCTCGACGTCGGTCATGCGTTCCAGGCGCTGGTCAACAGTCCGGAGTCCATCGGTTTGCACCGCGTCATGGTGGCCATGGCGACGCAGAATCCCGCGCTGTCACGCATGTTCTTCGATGCCGGTCCGCAGCGCTTACTGTTGGATCTGGAACAACTGATCGTCCAGGCGAACCAGCGCGGCATGCTGCGTGCGGACGAACCCATGCGCGCGGCAGAGCACTTCTGCTCGTTGATCAAGGGCGCTGCGCATTTCCGCTTGCTGATCGGCTACGCAGAGCTACCCGATTTCGAAGAATCGGCCAGACACGTGCAGGACTGCATCGTTCTCTTCATGCGCGCCTATGGCACCTCGACACCGTGACGGACTGAGCCAGGACGAGTTCGACTCGATCAACGATCGCACCGCATGCGACATCAAAGAGCCAATTGCGCGCAGGCAGACCTCGACGGCACCTGCGCTGCAAGCGAAACAGCGCGCTGTAGAAAAGCGCCCGGAAATTCGACTACAGCGCCGACAAGGTGCGGAACTCGTCCTGGGCCAGCTGATCAGTCATGCCGCTGACGAAGTCCTGCAGCATTCGGCAACGGTAATAGAACTCCCACAGCGGCCAGTCGGGCGTGCCCTCAGCGTGCCCTTTCATCGCCTCGTGGTAGGCCTTGATCAGCTGGCTAGGCAACCGCCGGGCAAGCATCTGCAGGTGTGGCTCGCTGCGACAGCCCCCTTCGGTCAAGGCCTGGAACGTCGCCGGAGCCACGCGCAGCAGCGGTGCGTAGGTGTCCAGCAATCCCTGGAGGATTCGGTATCCCTGCAGCTGCAACGTTTCCACTTCGCGATGGCAGAAGACTCGGTCCATCGCCACGTCCTTGAATGTTTGCACGATGGCGTTGGGTAGGCTGGCATCTTCGAGCAGTGCCCGGTCCAGGGTGCCGTGATACACCGCCTCGATGTTTTCGATGAACTGCTGCGCCGCGTGCTGCACCAGCGGGTGGACCAGATTCACCCGCAACCAAATGAAGAACTCGCCAACCTTGTTGATCGGTTCTTTCTCTGCACGCGATTCGGCATAGTCAACCATGCTGCGAAAGCTGCGGCCGGCTGCCGCAATCGGCTCGTCTGGCGAGCCGTGCTCGGCAAACTTGGCCAGCAACAATTGCGACAGCTGCTCGATAGTGAAGATACCCTTCTCCACCGAATCCTCGATATCCGCCAGGCAATAGGCGATGTCGTCCGCCGCCTCCATGATGTAGGCAACCGGATGGCGGGTACCGGGTTGCAGGTCCAACGCCTTTCGCAGGTCGGTGACGAAAGGTTCTTCGGACAGATAGAAGCCCGGTTTCTTATGCAGGTAGGCGCCAGCCGTGCCCTTTGCCGGCTTCGGCGCGTAGGCAGCACGGACATACTTGAGCAGGCCCGCTGTCTGGGTATAGGTCAGGTTCAGCCGCAATAGGTTGACCACCAGACGAATAGCCTGGGCGTTGCCTTCAAATTGCTTGAGATCGGCCAGCATACGGTTGCGTAGCGCTGCATCGCCCTGTCCTGCCGGTACGGCGGCCTCGAACAAGGCCTCCAGTTTGCCGCCGAACCATTCACCGATGGCGAACTCGCCAAAATGGCCGAAGGGGGGATTGCCGATGTCATGCATCAAGCAGGTCATCTCGACCAGGCTCTCCAGCGCGCCCTCGAGCCCATCAAGCCCATACTCGCCAGCCTTGTTGCCGAGCTGCTTGTATAGCGTGCGAACGATGAAACGACCGGTCTGCTGCACTTCCAGCGAGTGGGTCAAACGGCTGCGCACCGCCGCATTGCGCTCCAGTGGAAACACCTGAGTCTTCTGCTGCAGCCGACGCACGGCAGCGGAGTGGATGATGCGGCCACGGTCGCTTTCGAGCTGATCGATGACGAGTGGCAGGTCGCCCTCGGACGCCTTCAGCCCAGCCTCCACACGACCATAGGGCCGCTGACGGGAGATCTTGTCCTTGAAATTGACAGGCCGGGGCATGAATCGCGCTCGCTGGTGAAAAGAACCGCGAGCCTAGCGCGGCCCGCCGGCTTTACCAAGACCGCCGTACGCCACGTCGGACTCTGTGGACTAGAATTGGCCGCCCAACCATGAGTGAAGCACCATGAACCGGTCCGAATATCACCAACAACATGCCGAGCGAGCGACTGCCGAAGCACGACGGCTACTCGAACAGCAATCGGCACTGGGCGCGCGCTGGCTGGCCTGGGTCGCCGCAGAGCTGTATCAGCTCAGCCCGCCGGAATACGCCGCGATGGTTCGCCGCGAGCTGGCCCACCTCAATGAACGTTGAAGCTCCAGCGCTTTTCGCAGCAGGTATACACCATGCAGTGGCCGGTTGAAGGTCCCTTTCTGCGCAACCAGTTGTCACGCCTGCCTGGCACTGAAAAACCTTCGGCTATCGACAAGCGGCTCGCACGGATACCGGTCTGGCTCGATATCGAAGGTCTGCATGGTGACCGGGTTGCAGATCGTCGGTTTCACGGCGGACCGGATCGCAGCCTCTGCCACTACCCAGCCGAACACTACGTTCATTGGCGCAGCCTGTATCCGCACCGGCCGTTCGGTCCGGCCGCCTTCGGTGAGAATATCTCCACGCTGGGCATTGACGAACATCAGGTGTGCATCGGCGATCGCTTCCGCTGGGGCGAAGCATTGATCGAAGTGAGCCAGCCGCGCTCGCCGTGCGCCAATCTTGACCGATGCCACGATGCGCGCGGCCTCGCACGACAGCTGGCAAGAAGCGGCAGGACCGGCTGGCTATACCGCACTCTCGAATCCGGCAAGATCGCCATCGGCGCCGCGCTGTGCCTGGTCGAGCGCCCCTACCCGACCATCAACGTAGCGCATCTCTGGCACAGCTACATCGATGACGCCACCGCGAACAGTGAACTGGCCCGGCTCGCTGAGCTTGAGCCATTGGCATTTGAATACCGCAAGCGCTTCCGCCAGCGCCTCGATGCGAAGCGCAACCGTCGAGACCAGGGCACTCTGTTCTGACCTGTCGGCGGTGACAGCCCTCGTACCGCCTGGCCATCAAGCAATACGCGAAAAACAATACTCCTGGGCGGAACATTCCAAGTCATCTGACAACCTCCTAAAGAATTAGCCAATTGCGCCGATGAGATCCTACAACCAACATCGACTTTCCCTTACCGGCCCAAGGCATAACAATGAAAAATCTTCAGGTCCGCCACAAGTTGGCTTTAGGCTTCGCCTCCGTCCTGCTGCTGACCATATGCGTCGCCGCTATCGGCGTGTTCAGCATGGATGCGCTCATCTCCCGCAGCGACAAGGCACAAACGGCAGAAAGTCTTCTCAACGAAGCCAACGAGATCCGCTACGCGCAGGTACGCTTCGAGGAACGAGGCGATGCCAAATATGTCAGCCAGGTTGATAACGCGGTGGCAAACATCATCCGGATCGTTGAGCAGCGGAAGTCCAGCTTTTCCGAACCGCGGGACCGTAGCGATATGGAAGCTATCGCCAACGAAGCGCTCAGCTACCAGAGCGCATTCCGGAAACTGGTGGCTCTGCGCGAGCGGAAGAAACAGACCCGCGCCAACTGGGTCAACACCGGTAATGCCACCGATAAGCTGATTGGCGATCTGGAACTTCGCTGGAACGGCGTACCGGGCAATCCCGTGCTGCACCAGAGCAGCGACATTGCCAATATCGCTCTGCTGACAACGGTGCTCTCCAAACAGAACCGCCTGCTGCGCTATACCGTCCGCGGCTATTTGATGGATGAATCCAAGGAAAGCTTGCAGGCGCTCAACCAGCAGTTCGATAACCTAAATGCAGCCATCGAGCCGCTGGAAAGGGAGCTGATCGGTCCACAGGCCGAGAGCCTGAAGGTTCTCAAGACCAGCGCGAATGAATACGTCGAACTGGTGAAAAAACTGCCGCCAATCGTCGACGCGCAGCAGCAGGCTCGCTTGGCCATGGAGGCGATCTTCAGCAAGTTGTACGGTCATGCTCAAGGCATCATCGCCGGTCAGACGGAAAAGCGTACGAACGACGCCCGGACGACGAAACTACAAGTCGTCGGCATCACCCTGCTTGCGATCGTACTCGGCGTGATGGTCAGCGCTCTGATGGTTCGCCAGATCACCCTTCCACTCGATCAGGCCGTACGCCTCGCCGAGCGTATCGGCGCCGGTGACATGACCGGGCAAGAAGCCGGAAAACGCACTGATGAGTTCGGCCGACTGCTCAAGGCGATGGACAGCACACGCCGCAATCTACAACAGCTGATCGGCCATATCGGTGGCATCACTACCCAATTGGCAACTGCCTCCGACGAGCTGTCAACCGTTACCGAACAGACCAGCGCTGGCGTCAACAGGCAGCGACAGGAAACCGATCAGGTCGCCACGGCCATGCATGAAATGACTGCCACAGTGCAGGAAGTAGCGCGCAATGCCGAAGACGCATCGGGCGCAGCCAAACGCGCGGATGAGCAAGCAACCAAAGGTAACGCCGTGGTGCGACGCGCATTGGCGCAGATCGACCGCCTCTCTGGCGAGGTCAACTCATCGGCCGAGGCCATGACCCAACTGAACCAAGAGACCGATGGCATCAGCACCGTGCTCACCGTCATCAACGGTATCGCTGAACAAACCAATTTGTTGGCGCTCAATGCGGCCATCGAAGCCGCGCGAGCCGGTGAAGCGGGCCGAGGTTTTGCCGTGGTAGCGGACGAGGTGCGCAGCTTGGCGCAACGCACGCAGCAATCGACTGCGCAGATCGAGGAACTCATCGGCAACCTGCAGAAGGGAGCACGCAACGCCTCAGGCATGATGAACAGTAGCAGCGGCCTTGCCATTGAGACCGTCGTGTTGGCTCGGGACGTCGAGCAGGAGCTACAGGCGATCACTGAGACGGTGTCGATCATCCAGGCGATGAACCTGCAGATTGCCACCGCCGCAGAGCAGCAGAGTTCAGTTGCTGAAGAAATCAATCGCAGCGTGCTCAGCGTGCGTGACGTTGCCGACCAGTCTGCCGAAGCGGCCCGGGAGACCGCCACGTCCACCGCCGAGTTGGCTCGCCTGGGCAACGAACTTCAAATGCTGATCAGCCGGTTCAGGGTGTGACGGCACCCGCTCCGCAGGGCTTGGCCGCGGCGTAAAGTGGTGCTATCCAGCCCCGACAATCAGGCGTAGTCTCAACGACGTCCTATCTCGAATCTCCTACGCTCACTCCGAGGTGCACTGGCACAGAGCAGACCAACGCAGGGATGCATAACCCAGCCATCAATCCGCGAGGCGACATCATGAGCAAAGGTATGGATACAAAGAAAAATGCGAAAAAGAAACCGCTAAAGACCGCGCAGGAAAAACGCGTGGCCAAACGAGAGAAAGCCAACGGAGCGACACCTCTATTGGGCAGCCACGCTGCCCGCTGACATCCTCCAGGTTGCAGCGCCCCGCCCCGCCCGGCTCCCGGCGCGGGGCGCTTTGTCATCAGGCCGGCGAACCTCCGAATGCCGAGCGCAGACGGCCCGCCACCCAGCCCCCGCCTACATTGATGATTAGCCCCAGCATCACCAGCAGCGCACCGACGGCCTGCAGCACACCCAGATGCTCGCCCAGCAGCAACGCGGCCGAGGTCAGCCCCACCACTGGCACCAGCAGAGAGAACGGTGCCACGGTATTGGCCGGATATCGCGACAGCAGGCGACTCCATAGACTGTAGCCAAGAATGGTGGCGCCAAACGCCAGATAGACCAGCACCAGAATCGAGCTCAGACCTATCCCGCGCAACGCACTTTCGATCGTCTGTGGCCCTTCCATCAGCCAGGACAAGGCAAAGAACGGAATCGGCGGGATCAGGCTGCCCCAGACCACCAATCCCACCAGATTTACCTTGCCTACCTTGCGCGTGACGATGTTGCCCAACGCCCACATCGACGCCGCACAGATGGTCAGTACGAAGCCGGCCAGCGTCATGCTACGGTCACCTTGCATGCCGATCAGCAGCAGCCCTCCGGCGGCGATCAGCAATCCGATCAGATTGGTCGCGCGTAATCGCTCGCCGAGAAACAACGCAGCGAAGAACAAGGTGAAGAACGCCTGCGACTGCAGCACCAGCGAGGCCAGCCCCGCAGGCATGCCGACTTTCATGGCGGAGAACAGAAAGGCGAACTGACCCAGCGAAATGGTCGCGCCATAAGCCAGCAGCCAGCGCAGCGGCATCTGCGGCCTCTTGACGAAGAGAATGGCGGGAAAAGCCGCGAGCGTGAACCGGAGTCCGCCGAGCAGCATCGGCGGGATGTCATCCAGGCCGATCTTGATCACAACGAAATTCATGCCCCAGACAATGATCACGACCAGGGCCAGCAGCAGGTCCTTGGGCGACATGGCGGTTTCTCCGCAAGCAAAGACCTCATTAAAGCCTGAGCACGGCGTCGGCGCACTCATACAGCGAACACGCAAAACGACGATACAGTCGGTGCCGCCTGGTGATGCCCGGCAGCCTGAATCGCGCTCCCCTGCCGGAGACTACACGCTCAGGCCGTGCCTGTATCAGCTGCAACGGCTAGAATCGACGTCAAACGGAAACACCACCAGTTCCACATTAATCACGAGAGTAACCATGGGCGCACAGTGGAAAGCGAAACATAAGGAAGCAGCAGCCAACGCGAAGGGACGCACTTTCGGCAAGCTGTCGAAGGAAATCATGATCGCGGCCCGCAGCGGTGCCGACCCGGACATGAATCCCCGCCTGCGCCTGGTGGTGGAGCAGGCCAAGAAGGCCTCGATGCCACGCGAAACCCTGGAGCGCGCCATTAAGAAAGGCGCGGGCCTGCTCGGCGAAAGCGTCCACTACGAGCGCACCATTTATGAAGGATTCGCTCCTCATCAGGTGCCGCTGATCGTCGAGTGCCTGACCGATAACGTCAACCGCACCGTCGCCGAAATCCGCGTTCTGTTCCGCAAGGGTCAGCTCGGCGCGTCCGGTTCGGTGGCCTGGGATTTCGATCATTGCGGCATGATCGAAGCGGCACCGGCCTCTGCGGATGCCGACCCGGAATTGGCTGCCATTGAAGCCGGTGCACAAGATTTCGAAGCAGCCGAAGATGGCGCAACGCTGTTCATCAGTGACGTGACCGACCTGGACATGGTCTGCCGTGCGCTGCCCGAACAGGGCTTCACCGTGCAGTCGGCACAGCTGGGCTATCGACCGAAGAACCCGGTCACAAGCCTGACCGACGCGCAGCTCGAGGAAGTCGAAGCCTTCCTCAACGCCATCGACGCCCACGACGATGTGCAAAATGTCTACGTCGGGCTGGCGGGCTGACAGCGGTCAGTTCCGGATCTGAATCAGAAGAGGCAAGGTAATGAGCACCAACAAGCCGAACACACCCTATGCCCAGCGCGAACAGGGATATCGTGAAAAGGCGCTGAAAATGTACCCCTGGGTCTGCGGACGCTGCGCCCGGGAGTTCTCGGGCAAGCGGCTGAGCGAGTTGACGGTCCATCACAAGGACCACAACCACGACAACAACCCCGAGGACGGCTCGAATTGGGAGCTGCTCTGCCTGTACTGTCACGATAACGAGCATTCACGCTACACGGACAATCAGTATCACGCCGAAGCCAAACCGGGCAGCGATCTTGGCCCGAAGGAGACGTTCAAGGCCTTCGCCGGGCTGGGCGACCTGCTCAAGAGCAAGCCGGACTGATCCCAGCCCGGTCGCCTCGGTGCCGGTCACTTCACCAGCAGTACCGGTACCGAAACCTCATGAACCACCCGATTGGCAACCGAACCGAGCAGCATGCCGGTGAAACTCCCGAGCCCACGCGTACCCATCACCACGGTGTCACAGCCGAATTGCTGCACTGCAGCGTTCACCTGCTCCGCCACGTTACCCAGAATCGCGTGGGACTGATGCGCGACTCCGGCCGTTTGCAGCGCCGTAGCGGCTTCTTCGATTGTCCGATGCGATTTATCGAGGAAGCTCTTGTTCAGCTCTTCAACCGCGTTTGCAGTGACGAATTCGCCGTATAGCACCGGTTCCTGCTGCACGTTCAACACATGCACCTGAAGCCGCTTAGGTGCGTCGGCGGCGAAATCGATGATGTATTGCAGTGCTCGTTTGGCATTGTCCGAACCGTCGTAAGCTAGAAGAATATTGCGCATTGAGGGTCTCCGTCGATTGTTGGATACAGCATAGACCAACACCCAACCACGCCCGATCGCCAAGATCGGATCGGTTGCTCTGGATCAATACTTTGTAAAACGCCTCCATTTCAAGGCCAGCTCATGAATACACTTAGCGCAGTTCCGTATGGCATCGCTGATGCCTCATTTCAGGCAGCTGGAGGCGAGACAGGCATCGAACGTCTGGTCGCAGACTTCTATCGGATCATGGACGAGACCGAAGCTGCCGCTTGCGTGCGACAGCTGTATCCGCAAGACCTTTGCGAATCGCGCGAACGGCTGGTGGCCTTTCTCTGTGGCTGGCTGGGCGGACCTCGCCGCTACGCTGAGAAGTTCGGCAGCATCAGCATTCCGCAATTCCACACGCGCTGGAAAGTGGGAGAGGCCGAGCGAGACGCCTGGCTCGAATGCATGGCTCAAGCCATTGCCAGGCAGCGCTATCCGGCGGACTTCGCCAACTACCTGTTGGCGCAGCTGCGCGTGCCGGCGGAACGTATTCTCCAAGCAGGACAACGGGCCTGCCCGGCGCACCCACACTAGCCTGGTTCGGCTCACCATGGGCTGAGCGGCCGAACCCTGAGCTGATCGCTGCGTCATACCCATTGCGGAGGCACGATGCGCACCCCGCCGCACCCGGTTCGAACAGCGCAGTCAGGTGAGTCGACATGAAGATCCGCTTTGCCTCGGTCAACGAGCAGAAGATTCGCGATGCAGGAGAATTTCTAGGGCACAGCGGCATCGAGATCATCAATTTTCCGGTGCGCATCGTTGAAACCCAGACCGAAGACCTCTACCAACTGGTCAGCGATAAGTTACTGAGCGCCTTCAAGCTGATCGGCAAGCCCGTGTTTGTCGAACATTCCGGACTCTTCATCACCAGTCTGAACGGCTTCCCCGGCGGGCTTACGCAGGCGTTCTGGGACCGTCTGCACGCGGTGCGCTTCTCCGAACTGATCGGCAATCTGGAGGATCCCTCGGCGGTAGCACGCACCCTGATCGGCTACTGTGATGGCCGCAAGCGGCATTTTTTCGAGGGCGAGGTCGCCGGCCGGATTTCTCGCGAGCCGGCGGGCGATGAAGGCTTCGAGTGGGACAATGTATTCATTCCCGACGGCTACTCCTGCACCTTCGCCGAGCTAGGGGGCATCCATAATGATTTGTCCATGCGCAAACGGGCCCTGGAGGCCTTCGTCACACACCTCCGTGGGGCCTGAGAGAGGTAGTCGATGCAGAAGCTTTTGGAGGCGTACCGGCACAACCGCCTGATTCTTTTCGTGGGCTCTGGCGTATCGGCCAACATCGGACTGCCACCGTGGCGCAACTTGATCGACGAGATTGCGCTACAGCTCGATTACGACCCTGACGTTTTCGATACCTACGGCAATTTCCTCTCGCTCGCAGAGTATTACCGCATCAAGAAGGGCAACATCGGACCACTGCGCAGCTGGATGGACCGCGAGTGGCACAAGGATATTGAGATTCGCGATTCGGAGATCCACAGGTTGATCGTGCAGGGACGTTTTCCAGCCATCTACACCACCAATTACGATCGCTGGCTGGAAAACGCCCACGACGCGCACGGCGTCAGCTATATCAAAATCGCCAACGCCAGCGATCTGGTGAAGGCGCGCGACGGGGTTCGGCAGATCGTCAAGTTTCATGGCGATTTCGATGATGATGACTCGATCGTGCTGGACGAGACCAGCTATTACGAGCGGCTGCAATTCGAAACGCCGCTCGATATCAAGTTGCGCGCCGACACGTTGAGTAAAGCCGTTCTGTTTATCGGTTACAGCCTTTCCGATACCAACATTCGATTGTTGTTCTACAAGCTTTCTAAGATGTGGAACGAACATGAGACCCTTGGCGTCCGACCGATCTCATATGTCTTCTCACACAAACCCAACCCGGTGCAGGAAGAAATCCTCAGCCAATGGGGTATCCGAATGATTACATCAGAGGATGACGAGCCAGGACAGGCACTGCAGAACTTTCTGAAGGAACTCGTTGAGGACTGATTAAACAGTCTCGCTATTGCACCGCGTATAAGCAGTCAAGCGAAGCGTAAGCGAGTGCGATGCCATTGGACATCGCACTCCCAGGCCTCAGTAGTTGTAGCCAATACCGACGCTGTAGAAGAAAGCACCATCATCGTAGCGATCCCGCGCATCGCTCCCACTCTTGAAAAGGAACTGATATTCGGCCATTGCGGTGATGAAGGTCTTGTCCTGCACCCAGTATTTCAAGCCAACTTCCGGACCACCCATGAAGGTCTCATCGACCTCCTCGCCATAGATTCCGCCAACACTCAGCCCCACAAACGGACGGGTATTGCCGGTACCGAAATGGTAGTCGTAGAACACACGGGTCGAGCCGTCGAACTGCACGCTCTCGCCTTCCGAGTCTCGGGCATTGACTGTTTGCCGGACGCCCCACATCGAGGATTCGTCCAAATAAGTACCCCAACTACCTTGTACGGAGAACACTGTATCGTCGAAGTCCTTATCACTACTGCCCGCACCGCCCAACGTGACTTCACGGTCGCCTGCCACCGGAGCGGCAACTGCAAACGCGGGAAGCATGGCGGCGACCAGGAGGGAAGTTTTGAAAAGTTTGTTCATGACAACACCTCTTGTTCTTACTGGCGGAATACGCAACTTACGCGATGCGCATTACTAGTGACCGGAGCATGCCGAGACTGTTCACTTTATTTTAGATATACCGAGTAATTACCTATTTTCAAAAGGTTTTCTCGCCAACTCGCCGCTTCGCCAGTTAACCCATATGGATATTAGAATCGCAAGGACCCAGGATATAAACCGGTCCGCTTGTATAAAGAACTAGCTAAACGGCCCATCCCTCCCGCCGAATAATCAGGCAGAACTACCTTGGCTGGTCGCCGTCTGGTCCGGCAGCGGCTCGTCTTCAGGGTCCGTATCGAAGTCTCGTCCCATGGCGATCCGCAACCATATCGGTATTAGTAACAGGCCTACCGCCAGACATACCCAGCTGAGAGTGGAACTGCCGTCCGGTGGGGGGAACAACAAGCGGCCCACGCCGACCAGCAGCGAGAAAAGCGAAACCGCCGTGACGGCTACGGCAAACAGACGGGTACCGAGCGCCTTGACTGATACCGCTGCGCCAATGCCGTTGAGCATCGCGGCGTGCCGCCAGAAGCCGAACGGTCGCACGCGGCGATAGAAGCGTTTAAGCGTGGCATCGTCGGTGGCTGGCGTAATGAAGGTGACGAGGATGGCTGCCGTGGTGGTAACCAGCGCCATGATGCCGAGGCGTATCCACTCGCCTTCCGGATCGGTCCCCAGATAGTAGAGCAGCAAGGGCGCGGTGATCAGCGAAACACCCATTGCGGTCAGCTCGGAATATAGATTGATACGCTCCCAGAGCCACCGCAGTACCAGCACCGATCCCATCCCCGCGCCGAACAGCAGCGAAATGAACCAGGCTGTCTGGATCGAGCCCAAGTTAGCCATGATGATCATTGCAATTGCGAGAATAAGCACGTTGGACAACCGCGCCACGACCACCAGTTCCCGGTCCCTTGGCTTGCGTTTGAGCACGTGCGGCGCAAACACCCCGCCATACACATCGTTGCTCCAATAGGATGCGCCCCAGTTGAGATGTGTATCGACTGTTGAGGCCAAGGCTGCCAGCAGGCCAACCAGCATCAGCCCGCGTACACCCGGAGGCAACAGCTCCTCGATGCCCTGAACGAATAGCGCTTCCCGTCCGGCAGTAAAGCCATCGCCGGCCATTTCCGCAGGCGTGAATGGATAAAGCACCAATAGCCCGACCGCAATCGCCATCCAGAACAGACTGCGCAGGAAAATTTGCAGCCAGGCAAACACCAGCCCGGCGATCCTGGCGTCGCGGTCAGTTGGGCAGGCCATGCTTCGTTGCGCAAGATAGCCGGTGCCGTCGGAGTTCATCTGGAAGAACCATTGCAAACCAACGATCACCAGAAATGGCATCAGCGCTTCCCCAGCGTTCGCCGGAGGCGCGAACGAGAGCATTTTGCTGGCCTGATCGACACCGTAGAGTTCGACAATGCGATCGGTCAGTCCGCCCAAACCGCCGGCCGCATCGACGACGAACCAGGCATAGAGCAGCGTGCCAATCATGGCCAGACTGAACTGCACGACATCCGTCTGCACCACCGCCCGCAGCCCTCCAGTGATCGAATACATTGCAGTAAACGCAAGGATCAACAGGATCGATATGAGATTGTTGGCGCTCATCATCGCCGGCTCCAGCCCGGTGATGCTCTCGCCGAGTTGAATCCCAGTGCTGGCGATGAAACCCACAATGGGTTCGTATAGGCCGGCGGGCAGCCATAGATGCCAGGGCAGAAACACCTCGGCGATGCGGATAGCCGCCACCAGTACCATGGCGAGCACAACGCAGTTGATCACCGTGCCGTAGTAGATGGCCTTGAGTAAACGCAACGGCGTGACGCCCTTGCCGCTATAGCGCACACGAGTCAGTTCGGCATCGGTCAACACTCCGGCGCGGCGCCAGCCCACCGCAAACACGAACGCCATCAGCAAAAATGCAAGACCATAGATCCACAGTCGCCAGAGCGCGAAGACGCCTGCCGTCGCAACCAGGCCGGTCACCAAAAGTGGCGTATCAGCGGCGAACTGGGTCGCGCCCATGGAAAAACCAGCCTTCCAGCCCTTTATGGTCCTGCCCGCAAGAAAATACTCATCGAGACTCTGAGAGGCCTTGCCGCGTGCGCGCAGACCGGAACCCAGACCGTATAGGATGAAAGCCACCACTATCAGTAGATCCAACATATTGTTTTATCCTTTGTTGGAAGGGCTGCTCTAGCTGAGAACCTGCGCAACGGCCAAAGATTGCAGCGTTCGGATGAACGGGCGAAGGCACCACGCCGCCGCCCACGGACGCAGCGGCGGCCAGCATTGGTTACCATGCGCGGCGCGCCGTCAGGTATCGCTCATGTCCGAATTCCATTTGCGTCAGCTACCGACCGAGTGCCGGCCTCTACTCAACAAGTTCTACCGAGCCCACCGCAGCCATATGCGGATGCCGGCCGGGGCGTGCTGCTGGGTCGCGGAAAACACGGATATCGCTGCGGGACTCTGCATGACCCGTATCGCCGATGGCCGCTGGCTAACCGGATTGCTGGTCGCGCCAAATCAGCGCAACCAAGGGTTGGCAAAGCGTTTGGTGGCTCGGGCACTGGCCGCTAGCGAAGGAGCTGTCTGGCTGTTCTGTGAGCCGAAGCTAATCCGTTTTTACCAACAGCAGGGCTTCAGCGAGCCTTCCACGTTGCCGGAGTCGTTGGCGTCCCGCCTACAGCGCTACAACCGAAACAATACCCTCGTGGCGCTATGGCACGAGAACGAGAGAGCTGTATGTCCCCTACCGTTCTGACGATCGCTACAGCTTGCCTGCTCGACGGAGCCGGCCGGGTGCTGGTCGTACGCAAACGCGGCACAAGCGTATTCATGTTGCCTGGCGGCAAGCTAGAAGCTGGGGAGACGCCACGGCAGGCGCTCAGGCGGGAGCTTCATGAAGAGCTTGATCTAAGGATGGAGACTTCGCAGCTGCAGTCGCTCGGGCATTTCCGCTCGCGTGCGGCCAACGAACCGGGCCACTGGGTCGAAGCGGATGTCTTCATGGGTCGCCTGGCAGGCGAAGTGCAAGTACAAGCGGAAATTGAAGCATTTGCCTGGCTGGAACTGAATACGCAACAGCAGGATCATCTGGCCCCGTTGCTGCATGAGCAGGTGCTCCCTGCGTTACTTCGGCGGCTAGCCGCCGAAGGTTGAAACGCTATCAGAGCCGGTCGGGCTACGGGGAAATGGGGTCACTTGCCGGGAAAGTCTCTTCCAGCGCTTCGTCCAGGTGATCCTCATCAGCCTCGTCTGGACGGCGTTTGATCTGATCTTCCTGATCCTGCCCCGGTTGGGCAGGTGCATTCGGGTCGTTGCCGTTCATGATGAACTCCTTTGAGTGTGTCACGAACATTAGGCCACCTAGTCGAGCAGTCGTTCGCCAAACAGCCGACGATCACTCAAATTGCAGGCAAAAAAAAGGGGCGGGGCTTAAGCCCCGCCCGCCTCCTTCCCTACTTCCTTTTGTTTCCTGCTCATCGTCCTGATGAAACCACATCCAGCGGTTGATCCTGACCGACTTCCATGCCGGCTGTGCTTGTCCTTAAGCACAGGTTCGATATTAAGGCTTTGGGCGACCATAGCAAGGCTGAAAAATGCATGATGGCGCTCTGGGTCTTTATGTATCTTTTTGATAAATCCCTTTATTAACAAAATGTTATGAAAGACAGCCCCTCGAAAAAGGCGATCATCGCGGACCGTTTTCAAGCTTTGCTTACAGCGCATGTAAGCAAATACTTACATGAATTAGAGCTTCGAAGGAAATTTGGCAGAGCGAGATTTAACCCTATTGATTGGCCCGCCCGAGCGCCGCCGATTAGAAGGCGGCGCAGCAAAGCCTGAGCCTCAAGAAAAGCCAATCGTTCAAAAGGGAGTAGTGCCCCTTACCTTGCAGTAAGGGGCGCCGGGCATCAGCGAAACAGGGATTCGCTCGACAGGCCGTTACGCTCGAGTATCTCGCGCAGGCGCTTGAGTGCCTCGACCTGAATCTGCCGCACGCGCTCACGAGTCAGTCCGATCTCCTGACCGACCTCCTCCAAGGTGCAGCTTTCATGACCACGTAGGCCGAAGCGCCGGATGACTACTTCGCGTTGCTTCTCGGTCAGATCGGATAACCACTGGTCAATGCTCTCCGACAGGTCATCGTCGAGCAAAAGATCGCAGGGATCGCTCGGCCGGTCATCGGTGAGGGTATCAAGCAATGTTTTGTCGGTATCCGGTCCCAGGGACACATCTACCGAGGTCACGCGCTCGTTCAATCCCAGCATCCGCTTGACTTCGGCAACCGGCTTCTCAAGCAGGTTGGCGATTTCCTCGGGGCTGGGCTCGTGGTCGAGCTTCTGAGTCAGTTCGCGAGCAGCACGCAGATAGACGTTCAGCTCCTTGACCACGTGTATGGGCAGGCGGATGGTACGGGTCTGATTCATGATCGCCCGCTCGATGGTCTGCCGTATCCACCAGGTCGCGTAAGTGGAAAAACGGAAACCGCGCTCGGGGTCGAATTTTTCCACAGCCCGTATCAGCCCGAGGTTGCCCTCCTCGACCAGATCTAGCAAAGACAGCCCACGGTTGACGTAGCGTCGAGCGATCTTCACCACGAGCCGCAGGTTACTTTCGATCATGCGCTTGCGCCCCGCCGGATCGCCCTTTTGCGCCAGACGCGCATAGTGCACTTCTTGCTCGGGTGTCAGGAGGGGCGAAAAACCGATTTCGTTGAGGTACAGCTGAGTGGCGTCCAGCGCCCGGGTGTAATCGATGAATTTGTGTTGCTTGGCGGTTGCGGTCTTGGATCGGGTGCCCGTTGAACCGGCGCGGGATATATCGCTGACTGGATCAGCGGCCGCGGATGGTTCCATGAGTAGAACGGCATCGTCTACGTCAAACTCCGGCACTTCTTTTTTGAGAGCCATTATTGTTTTCCTGTTCTGAGTTCGACAACAGGCTCGGGCGGCACGCACTCCCTGGTAGCGCTCAAGCCCCTCCTAGTGCCGGAACAGGTAGTAGCAAATCAACGCTTTGGCAGGTATTGCATAGGATCAACAGGCTTGCCTTGGCGGCGAATCTCGAAATGCAGCTTCACCCGGTCGGTTCCAGTCGATCCCATCTCGGCAATGGTCTGCCCAGCTTTGACTTGTTGACCCTCCTGAACCAGCAGCCTGCGGTTGTGGCCGTAGGCACTTACATAGGTATCGCTGTGCTTGATGATCACAAGTTCGCCGTAACCCCGTAAACCACTGCCGGCGTACACAACAGCCCCATCAGAAGCAGCTAAAACAGGCTGTCCTAATTCCCCGGCGATATCAATGCCTTTATTCAAACTGCCGTTTGAGGAGAAACGACCGATGACCGCGCCTCCAGCAGGCCAGGCCCAGCCGCTCGCAGAGCGCGTCACCGGCTTGACCGAGATCTTCGCTGTGGGCGCCTTTGGGGCCGGTAAGCCGGGCTTGGTCAGCGGAGGTGGAGTGGGCACTGGCGTGGCAACCACCGGTGGTGTGGTGCTGGCTGGCGCAGCGGGCGGTGGCGCCGGGCGGGTGGCGATCGCACCAGGCACCTGCCGAGTAAAGCGAATCGTCTGCCCAGGATAGATCACATGTGGCGGCGGGATGTTGTTGACCCGCGCCAGGTCTCGCCAATCCCAGCCAAAGCGAAAGGCTATCGACCACAAGGAGTCACCGCGCCGAACGATGTATTGCCCGCTGGTAACGCGATCGCGACTGTTGCGATCGACGACATGTACCCCTCCCGAAGGCGGGCTGGCGCACCCGGCGAGCAAGGCGCCCGCGAACGTCGCGGCAAGCGCGCAACGGACGGAGGAGGTGAATATCCACCGTATGCTGGCTGTGAGCTTCACTGCTCGCTCCCTATGATCGGCAAGGCTGTTCAGACCGTTTCCGCCAGCGGCTGACGCCGACCGGCGAACCATTCGAGTCCGAGCACAAGGAAGATGCCGGCGATCGCCAGCACTATGGCCAACGCCAGTTGCGGGTCTTGTCCTGTCAGGTCGCCATAGGCACTGGGCAGCAGGTTCTGCTCGATCAGAGGCACCCGTTCACCTTGCGAATCGATTCGCCAGGTCAGGGTTTCCTTCCAAGGCCATACCTTGTTCAGCGAACCCAGCATCAGCCCGGTCAGGAAGGCCAGCGTCAGATCACGCCAGCGACGCAACACCCAGCTCAGCAGCCGGGCGAAACTCAGCAGGCCGACCAGACAACCCGCCGCAAAGGTCAGCATGATCCCTAGATCCAATGCCTTAACGGCCCCGAGGACGACCGGGTATAAACCAAGCAGCACCAGAATAAAGCTGCCGGATATCCCTGGCAGGATCATTGCGCAAATGGCGATGGCTCCGGCAAAGAACAGGCTGATGCCGCTCGCGCTCCACTGCACTGGCGCGGCAACGGTGATCCAATAAGCAAAACCAATACCTAGACAAAGACTGGCCAGACGAGACAGGTTGCGTCGCTGGATCTCCTTGCCGACCAGATGCACGGAAACCAGGATCAAACCGAAGAAGAAAGACCAGACCGGAATCGGATGCTGTTCCAGCAGATAGGTGATCAGCTTGGCCAGGCTGAGCACGCTGGTGAGGATGCCAGCAAACAGAACCAGCAGGAAATTCGCATTGGCGATGCGCCACGCCTCGGCCACACGGCCGCGTAGTAACGGGCCTATCGCGCTCGGCACAGCGCCGATGGAGCGCAACAATTCATCGTAGATACCGGTGATGAAGGCCACCGTACCGCCCGACACACCAGGAACCACATCCGCTGCGCCCATGGCCATGCCCTTGGCGTACAACATCAACGCGTTTTTCATGCTTCCTTCCGCTGAGATCAAACTACAGGTCCATTGAGCAGCGGCACGAAGCGTACGGTATCCAGCAGATGGCGGGAAAAACCATCTTCCTCACGAACGATCAGCATCAGCTGCTGGACTTCGCCAACCCCCACCGGAATTACCAGCCGCCCGCCGGGTGCCAGTTGATCGAGTAGGGCTTGTGGCACGTCGGCTGCCGCCGCGGTAACGATGATGCCGTTATAGGGGGCCAACGCAGGCCACCCTTCCCAGCCATCACCCCAGCGAAAGACCACATTACGCAACCTGAGTTCGACCAGACGCTCTTTTGCCCGGTCCTGCAGCGCCTGGATGCGCTCGACTGAAAACACCCGCTCGACCAGTTGTGCCAGCACGGCGGTCTGATAACCCGAACCTGTGCCGATCTCCAGAACCTTGTCCAGCGGACCATCGGCCAGCAATAGCTCGCTCATGCGAGCAACCATGAATGGCTGCGAAATGGTCTGGTTATGGCCGATGGGCAACGCGGTGTCTTCATAGGCGCGATGCGACAGTGCCTCGTCGACGAAGAGATGGCGCGGCGTTCGCCTGATGACTTCAAGTACCCGAGGGTCCGACAGGCCCTCCTCGTACAGCCGCTGGATCAGGCGGTCACGAGTGCGCTGCGAAGTCATGCCGGTGCCATGGCGCAGCAGGTCATCTTGTCCGCGATGGCTCACAGCACACCCTCCAGCCAGTTATCGAGCCCCTTGAACGCCTCATGGAAGGTCCGATCGAGCTGCAATGGAGTGATCGACACGTAGCCCTGCATCACCGCATGGAAATCGGTCCCCGGCCCACCGTCTTCGACGTCACCGGCCACCGAAATCCAATAGCCATCTTTGCCCCGCGGGTTCGCCTGCTTGACCGGCGGCTTGGCCCGGCTGCGATGCCCCAGCCGGGTCAGTTGAATGCCGCGGATGTGATCCAACGGCAGGTTGGGTACGTTGACACTGAGCACGGTGCGAGGCGGCAAGTCGAGCGTCTCTTGGTGCTCAATCAGCTTGCGCGCCACATAGGCGGCCGTCGGCAGATTATCGGGCAGCCGGGAGACCAACGAGAAGGCGAAGGCGGGCTTGCCGGTGAAGCGCCCCTCGATGGCCGCCGCCACGGTACCGGAATACAGCACGTCGTCCCCCAGGTTGGCGCCCATATTGATGCCGGAAACCACCATGTCGGGCGCCTCGTCGAGCAGCCCATTGATACCCAGGTGAACGCAATCGGTAGGCGTACCGTTCACACCGATGAAACCATTCGGCATGGTCGTAGGATGAAGCGGGCGATCCAGCGTCAGCGAACTGCTAGCGCCGCTCATATCCTGGATTGGGGCAACTACCTTGCACTCGGCGTAATCCGCCAGCGCGTCATAAAGCGCGGCGAGCCCAGGTGCATACACCCCGTCGTCGTTGGCGATCAAAATACGCATCAGATGTCCGTCTGCCCTGCCAGGCTGACCAGCTCGCGCACCACAGCAGTGGCGAAGCATCCGGTCGGCAGGACGAATTCAAGTTGCAGAATGTCAGGCTCGGGATAATGCCACGACAAGCCGCCGATGGGGAGGCGAAGAATGCGCCGTTCATGCTTCATGCCGGCTTCTGCGAGCCATTTGGCGATTGACGGTTCCGCTTCGGCGATAGCCGTCTCCGACGCCTGTATTACGCCGGCTGCGGGTGAATCCCCAGCGCCCCATAGCGGGCCGGTGGGGTGCAGATCGAGCACCGCCAGCCGTGGATCGTTGCACTCGGCTTCGCCTGCCGGAAAAAAACTGCGGCTATCGGTGAATGCCAGCAGATCGCCGACCTGCGCCTGATCCCAGCTACCCGCAGCAACTCGCTCGGCCAGGAGCCGGTTGAACAGATAGCTGCGCCCCGCCGAGAGCAAACGCGAGCGCAGATTGCGTTGAACCGGCAGTTCCTGACGCGCGGCATATTCACGTGCGCCATGGACATTGCTGCCCTCGAAGCCAAACCGTTGCAGGCCGAAATAGTTGGGCACGCCATGGGTCCTGATTCGTTCGAGGCGAGCATCCAGCGCTGCTCGATCCGCCCGTAGCTCGGTCAGGCGCAGGGTGAAACCGTTGGCCGAATGGGCACCGCGCTGCAGCTTGCGCTGATGGCGGCCCGCACTGAGAATCTTCAGCGTTTCGTCTTCGGCCCTGTCCAACTGCGGATCAGCCTTGCCAGGCAGGTGCAGACTGAACCACTGGCGGGTCAGCGCCTGGCGGTCCTTCAAGCCGGCATAGCTGATATTCCGTGCCGGCACGCCGGCCGCTCGGGCGATCCGACGGGCCGCCTCCTCGGTATTGAGGTTGCGCTTTTCTACCCAGAGCCAGAGATGTTCACCGGTGCCGGACAAAGGAATGTCCAATACCTCGTCGACCTGGAAATCCTCGGCGACCGCCTTGAGAACCGCAGTGCCGCAGGGCCCGCCATGAGCCCTGGGACCAAGCAACTGATCTTCGGTCATATCTTGACCAGCAGCGCGACGGCATGCACGGCGATGCCTTCTTCGCGCCCGGTGAAGCCAAGCTTCTCGGTAGTAGTGGCCTTGACGTTGACCTGATCCAGATCGACTTGCAGGTCTTCAGCAATATGCCCGCGCATCGTTTCGATGTGGGGAGCCATCTTCGGCGCCTGCGCGACGATCGTGGCGTCGACATTGCCAACCTTCCAGCCCTTGCCCTGCACCTGCTTGAGCACGTGCCGCAGCAGCGCCCGACTGTCGGCGCCCTTGAATTGCGGATCGGTGTCCGGGAAGTGCTTGCCAATGTCCCCCAGCGCCGCGGCGCCGAGCAGCGCATCGCTCAACGCATGCAGCACCACGTCGCCGTCCGAATGGGCTAGCAAACCGAACCTGTGAGGAATCCGCACCCCGCCGAGGGTAACGAAATCGCCCTCACCGAAGCGGTGCACGTCATAGCCGTGGCCGATACGCATAGTCTGAATACCCTGAAAAGACCAGCTCGGGATTCTACAGGACGCGACGGCAGGTTGAAGCCAGATGGCAGCCAACATGCTCTTCGAAGGATCGATACCGGTAATGAGCACCATCAACCG
This sequence comes from Pseudomonas sp. Q2-TVG4-2, assembly GCF_013620795.1. GTDB lineage: Bacteria > Pseudomonadota > Gammaproteobacteria > Pseudomonadales > Pseudomonadaceae > Stutzerimonas. Next base: position 424,958 of record NZ_LGLW01000001.1, read on the forward strand.
ATTCGATCATGCATCGGAAAATCACGATATATAGTTCGCCCCATCGCGATATACCGAAGCAGGCGAACCCATGCCCGACGAATTCGACGACATCATCAAGGCACTTGCCCATCCCCTGCGCCGGGAAATCCTGCAGTGGCTAAAAGAGCCGCAGCGCTATTTTTCCGAGCAGCACCATTCGTTAGAAAGCGGCGTTTGTGCCGGGCAGATCGACCAACGGGCCGGACTGTCGCAATCAACCGTCTCGGCGCACCTGGCGACCTTGCAAAGGGCTGGGCTGATCACCAATCGCAAGGTCGGGCAGTGGCATTTCTTCAAGCGCAACGAGCCGGTCATCGCAGCCTTTCTGGCTCGTCTCGCCGAGCAACTTTGAGCGTCTTACCGACCCTTACTGAAACAGGAGCAGCATCGCTATGCCAACACTTTTTGACCCAATCAAGATCGGCGAATTCGAACTGGCCAACCGCATCATCATGGCCCCGCTGACCCGCTGCCGCGCCGAACCCGGCCGCGTGCCCGGTGACCTGATCGCTGAGTACTACGCCCAGCGCGCCGATGCCGGCCTCATCATCAGCGAAGCCACTTCGGTCACGCCGATGGGTGTCGGCTATCCGGACACGCCCGGCATCTGGTCTTCCGAGCAAGTTCAGGGCTGGAAGAAGGTCACCGACGCGGTACATGCCAAGGGCGGCAAGATAGTCCTGCAACTCTGGCATGTCGGCCGGATTTCCGATCCGATCTACCTCGACGGCCAGCTTCCAGTTGCACCGAGCGCCATCAAGCCAGCCGGACACGTCAGCCTGGTTCGCCCGATGAAGGATTACGAAACGCCGCGCGCGCTGGAGACCGACGAAATCGCGGGCATCGTTGAGGCCTATCGCAAAGGCGCCGAAAATGCACGTGAAGCCGGTTTCGACGGCGTCGAGATTCATGGTGCCAATGGCTACCTGCTCGACCAATTCCTGCAGGACAGCACCAACCAGCGAACCGACCAGTACGGTGGCTCCCTGGAGAACCGAGCGCGTCTGATGCTGGAAGTAACCGATGCCGCGATCAGCATCTGGGGCGCCGGCCGTGTTGGGGTGCATCTGGCTCCGCGAGCCGATTCCCATGACATGGGCGATTCAAACCGGGCTGAGACCTTTGGCTATGTCGCCCGTGAACTGGGCAAGCGTGGGATCGCCTTTATCTGCACGCGCGAGAAGGCAGGCGAAGACAGCCTCGGTCCGCAACTGAAGCAGATATTCGGCGGCGTCTACATCGCCAATGAACGCTTCACCAGGGACCTGGCCAACACCTGGCTGGCGGAAGGCAAGGCCGATGCCGTGGCCTTCGGCGTCCCCTACATCGCCAACCCGGATCTGGTCCAGCGCCTACGCCAGGACGCGCCGCTCAACGAGCCTCGGCCTGAACTGTTCTACGCGAAAGGGGCCGAAGGCTACACCGATTATCCATCGCTCTAGCTCCTTGCGATGGAAAGGCCCGACCGGAAGCTCCGGTCGGGCCTTTTTTCCGTTCCGCCGTCTCGGATTTGCACCAACAGATGCGACGTCATGTGCGTAATCTTCGGAAAACCACCCGTAACCCGCTCTCGCAGGCGCCAGCTTGCTGGCGATCATGGCTGGAAGTTTCCCCTCCATCCCCAGCGAGCTGGCTCCTATAAACAGGCCATCGCTTTCAGACTTTCAACGCCTGCGCATGGTGTCGCAGATGATCATCGATGAAGCTGCTGATGAAGTAGTAGCTGTGGTCGTAGCCAGGCTGAATGCGCAGCGTCAGCGGGTGCTCTGCGGCCTTGGCGGCCGCCTCGAGCGCTTCAGGCTTAAGCTGATTGGCCATGAAATCGTCGCGATCGCCCTGGTCTACCAAGATCGGCAATTTCTCTTCCGCTTTGGCGAGGAGCGAACAGGCGTCCCACTCTCGCCAGCGTGAACGATCACCGCCGAGGTAACCGGAGAAGGCCTTTTCACCCCAAGGGCAGTCGGCCGGGTTGGTGATCGGCGCGAACGCCGAAAGCGACTGGTAACGTCCGGGGTTTCTCAATGCGCAAACCAGGGCCCCATGCCCACCCATGGAATGCCCACTGATGCCTCGCTTGTCCGATACCGGAAAGTTCGCCTCGATCAGCGCCGGCAACTCATCCACTACATAGTCGTGCATGCGGTAATGCTGGGCCCAGGGCTCCTGCGTGGCGTTGAGGTAGAACCCTGCACCGAGGCCGAAGTCATAGGCTGCCCCGGGGTCGTCGGGTACGTCTGGGCCACGCGGGCTCGTATCCGGCGCGACGATAATCAAGCCTAGCTCGGCGGCCAATCGATGGGCGCCGGCCTTCTGCATGAAGTTCTCGTCGGTACAGGTCAGGCCGGACAGCCAATACAGCACCGGCAGTTTCTCGCCCTGCTCGGCCTGGGGCGGCAGATACACCGCGAAGACCATGTCGCAGCTCAAACTGGTCGAGCGATGTCGATAGCGCTTATGCCAACCGCCGAAGCTTTTTTGGCAGGAAATATTCTCGAGACTCATAGGCCCTCCGGGCAGCGCCAAGCCGCAAGCCACAAGCGGCAAGCAACGCCTGGCCACTTGAAGCTTGGAACGTGTCGTTTGCGGTTATCAGAAATGGATGACGGTCCGAATGCTCTTGCCTTCATGCATCAGGTCGAAGGCCTGATTAATCTCATCCAGCCCCATGTTGTGCGTGATAAAGGTGTCCAGCGGAATCTCACCGGCTTGCGCCTTTTCTACATAGCTCGGCAATTCGGTACGACCCTTGACGCCACCGAAGGCACTGCCACGCCAGACCCGGCCGGTCACCAGCTGGAACGGGCGCGTGCTGATTTCCTGACCGGCGCCGGCGACGCCAATGATCACCGACTCGCCCCAACCCTTGTGCGCACATTCCAGGGCGGCGCGCATCAGCTGAACATTGCCAACGCACTCGAAGGAATAATCCACACCACCATCGGTCATCTCGACGATGACTTCCTGGATCGGCTTGTCATGGTCCTTCGGGTTAACGAAGTCGGTGGCCCCCAGCTCTTCGGCGATGGCGAACTTGGACGGGTTGATGTCGATGGCGATGATCCGGCTCGCCTTGGCCATCTTCGCGCCGATGATCGCCGCCAGACCGATGCCGCCGAGGCCGAATATCGCCACGGTCGCACCTTCTTCTACCTTCGCAGTGTTAAGCACCGCACCGATGCCGGTGGTCACGCCGCAACCCAGCAGACAGACCTTGTCCAACGGCGCTTCCTTGGGAATCTTCGCCACGGAGACTTCTGGCAGTACGGTGTATTCGGAAAAGGTCGAGGTGCCCATGTAGTGGTAGATCGGCTCGCCTTTGTAGGAGAACCGTGTAGTGCCATCCGGCATCAGACCTTTGCCCTGGGTGGCGCGCACCGAGCTGCAGAGGTTGGTCTTACCGGATTTACAGAATTTGCATTGACGGCACTCGGCGGTGTACAGGGGGATCACGTGATCGCCAACGGCCAACGAAGTCACACCCTCGCCCACGGCCTCGACGATACCGCCGCCCTCATGACCAAGAATGCAGGGAAATACACCTTCGGAGTCTTCACCGGAAAGCGTGTAAGCGTCGGTATGGCAGACGCCTGTGGCGACGATGCGCACCAATACCTCGCCGGCCTTAGGCGGCTCGACATCCACTTCTACGACCTGCAAGGGCTGGTTTGGGGCGAAGGCAACTGCGGCGCGGGATTTGATAGTCATCAGCTTTACTCGTGACGTTGAAGTGCCACGCAGTGTAGTTTGCTTGGCTAACAGGTTTAATAAGCCTTCTGTGGAAACATTGTTGCTGCATAGGGATAATGCAGTGCTTCGCCATGGGGCGAGTCGTGCTTTTTCATGAGGAGGCGGATCGTGAGTCGCTGGGAAGGCCTGGACGAGTTTGTCGCCGTCGCAGAGTGCGGAAACTTCATGCGCGCAGCCGAGCAGCTGCGGGTTTCTTCCTCGCACGTCAGCCGGCAAGTGGCGCGGCTCGAAGAGCGCCTACAGGCCCGCCTGCTCTACCGCACTACGCGACGTGTCTCGCTGACCGAGGCCGGCCATACCTTTCTGGCCCGCTGCCAGCGCCTCGTCGAAGAGCGGGACGAAGCCTTTCACGCAATCAGCGATCTGCACGCTGCGCCAACCGGTCTGCTGCGCATGACCGCAGCAGTCGCCTATGGCGAGCGTTTCATCGTACCGCTGGTGAACGAGTTCATGGCGCAGCACCCACAACTGCGAGTCGACATAGATCTCTCCAACCGCACCCTGGACCTGGTTCAGGAGGGCTACGATCTGGCGATACGTCTGGGCCGACTCAGCGAGTCACGCCTGGTCGCGACGCGCATCGCTCCACGTGCCATGTATCTTTGCGCGGCGCCGGCTTACCTCGAGCGCTACGGGCGACCGCATACGCTGTCGGAACTGGCGCGGCATAACTGCCTGGTGGGCACAGGCGATACCTGGATGCTTCAGGTAGATGGGCGCGAGCAGCCATTCAAACCCACCGGCAACTGGCGCTGTAACAGCGGCCAGGCGGTGCTCGACGCTGCGCTTCGTGGTTTCGGCCTCTGCCAGCTGCCGGATTACTACGTGCAGGAGCTGCTTCGCCGAGGTGAGCTGGTTTCGCTACTGGAAGCCAACCAGCCACCGAATACGGCAGTCTGGGCCGTCTATCCGCAACGCCGCTATCCGCTGCCGAAGGTCCGTCTTCTGATCCAGGCGCTTAAGGATGGGCTTGCCAAACGATCCGAGTATCACAGCCAACGCGATTGAGTTGCAGCTGCGCCGCGCGTCCGACTGCCAAACTCAGGTGGAACCCGCGTATGAAGGCCACGTCGATATTCCTGTAGCCGGTGCCCTTTGCCATTTGCCTGGAGCTACCCGGCGATACAATCAGGAGGACATCATGCAGATTCTGGTGAACAGCAATCACAGCGTCAACGTGACCAGCAACCTCGAGGAGCACGTAAAGGCAACGGTGGAGAGCGAGCTGGAGCGTTTCGATGATCAGCTGACCCGGGTCGAAGTTCATCTCAACGACGAGAACAGCGGAAAAAGCGGCCCTCAGGATAAGCGTTGTCAGATGGAAGCCAGGGTCAAAGGCCACGAGCCGATCTCAACGACCCATAAGGCGGATTCCCTGACGCTCGCGATCGACGGTGCCGCCGAGAAGCTCAGCCATGCTTTGGCGCATGCGCTGGATAAACTCAACCATCACTGACAGCGACCCGCTAACGACCTGCCGAACCAGGCCGTCCATACCACGAGGGACCGAATCAACTGACTACAGTGAGGCCGTGCATGAACAGATTGCTCGATCGTGAAACCATGTCCCAACTGCTGGCAAAGCGCGAAGCCCCTTGCCTGTCGCTCTACCAGCCGACCCATCGCAGCTTTCCCGAACGCCAGCAAGACCCTATCCGCTTCAAGCATCTGGTGCGGGAACTGGAGGATTCACTCAAGCAGCAAGGCCGTGCCGATCAGGCCAAGACGCTACTCAAGCCGTTCTACGCACTGATCGACGACGTCGATTTCTGGAATTTCAACCGTGACGGGCTTGCCGTATTCGGCGCCGCCGATTATTTCGAAGTGTTCCGTCTGCAGCGCAGCGTGCCGGAACTCGCGGTCGCCAACGATCGAATGCATCTCAAGCCGTTGCTGCGTATCGCCCAGTCCGCCGACCGCTACCAGATCCTCGCGATTACCCTGGATTCGGTTCGCCTGTTCGAGGGTAACCGTGACGACATCGATGAAGTGCCGCTCGCCGAGGGCGTTCCAAAGACCGTTGAGGAAGCGCTTGGTCGCGAGCTGACCGAAAAAGGCCAGACCGGATTCCCACAAGGCTACAGTCGCGCCAGCGAGCGAGGCGATCCGATGCAAGTGGAAAGCGGTGGCGCGGGCCGGCAGGATGAGATCGACAGGGATCGCGAGCGCTTCTTCCGGGAGGTGGACCGCGCCATTCTCGAACACCATAGTCGCAAGTCCCGACTGCCGTTGATCCTCGCGGCGCTCCCGGAGCATCAGTATCATTTCCGCAAACTCAGCCACAACGAGTTTCTCCTACCGGAGAGTATCGAGAACGACGCATCGCTGCTCAGCCACGATGAGCTGCGGGAAAAGAGCTGGATGGTCATGCAGCCGCGCTACATCAAGCGCCTCGAAGGCTTCATCAACCAGTACGGCGAGTCGCGCGGACAGGGCCTTGCGACGGACCAGCTCGAACAGATCGGCCAGGCCACAATCGAAGGACGCGTAGCGACTCTGCTGGTAGAGGCCGAGCGGCAGATTCCAGGCGTAGCGGACAAGCAGCAGGGCAAGGCGCTGGCGGTCGACGACGGTTCGGCCACGACGCCCGATCTGCTCGATGAATTGACTATCTGGACCCTTGAGCAAGGCGGCGAAGTAATCTCAGTGCCCACCGAGCGTATGCCGACCCGGAGTGGCGCCGCTGCGATCTATCGCTACTAGTCAATCCAGTAACGACCTGGCGGGAGGAACGCACGGGATCTCCCGCCTTGTACCTGGCCACGCAACACAGCGTCTGCCGTCAGGAACGTCGGCGCTGCTCCAGCCATTGCAAGTCTTCCGGGCGAGTCACTTTTAGGTTGTCCGCACGCCCCTCTATCAACCTCGGGCTCTGCCCCGCCCACTCCATTGCCGACGCTTCATCGGTGATAGCCGCGCCCGCCGCGAGCGCGCCAGCAAGCGCATCGCGCAAGGCTTCGAGACGAAACATCTGCGGAGTGAATGCCTGCCAGATCACACTGCGATCGATGGTTTCCTGAACGCGACCCTCAGGATCAGCTCGTTTGAGGGTGTCCCGAGCAGGCGCTGCGAGCAGACCGCCAATCGGATCATCCATCAGCTTGACCAATAGATTGTCTAGGTCTGCGCGCGAAAGATTGGGCCGCGCCGCATCATGCACCAACACCCAATCGTCTTTCCCCGCCCCAAGTTCTGATAGCCGGATCAGCCCAGCGAGCACCGAATCGGCGCGCTCGGCACCGCCATCGGCACGCCGAACACGCGGGTCGTTGGCGCAACCCAATTTTCGCCAGTAAGGATCTCCAGCGGCCAGGCTAACCACTAGCCCCCGTAGCCCGGCGTGATCGAGAAAGCAGTCGAGGGTATGTTCGATGATGGTTTTGCCGGCTAGAAGCAGGTACTGCTTGGGTCGATCGGCCTGCATACGACTGCCGATACCAGCAGCCGGAATGACCACCCAGAATGAAGGAAGCATAGCCACCTTCACTCGGTAAGCTGGTAGAGAGTCTCGCCCTCTTTGACCATACCGAGCTCGTGACGAGCACGTTCTTCGACGGTTTCCATGCCCTGCTTGAGCTCCATGACTTCGGCTTCGAGAATCCGGTTGCGCTCGAGAAGGCGTTGATTTTCGCCCTGTTGTTCAGCGATCTGTTTGTTCAACCCACTGACCTGAGCGAGACTTCCCTCGCCCACCCACAGGCGATACTGCAGGCCACCCAACAGCAGGATCAGAACGACGAACAACCAGTGAGGACTGCGCATGGAAGGCATGAAGCGAATTCGGTTGGTTTCTATTGAAGGCGTATACGCGGCGATCAGCGACATGCTTCGGTTTCCCCTGCTGGCTGATTCGCCGGATATCTGCGGCGACCTTAACAGCGCCGACCCTTATCCACAAAAAAGGGCGACTACCGCCGCCCCTTTCTAGCATGCCTGGTATCAGCCGCGAAACTCGGCACGGCCGTTGTAGGCTGCTTTCCCGCCGAGCTGCTCTTCGATGCGCAGCAGCTGGTTGTACTTGGAGACGCGATCCGAGCGGCACAGCGAGCCGGTCTTGATCTGGCCTGCGGCGGTACCGACCGCCAGGTCTGCGATGGTGTTGTCTTCGGTTTCGCCGGAACGGTGCGAAATCACCGCCGTGTAGCCAGCCGCCTTGGCCATCTGGATGGCTTCCAGAGTTTCGGTCAGCGAACCGATCTGATTGAACTTGATCAGGATCGAGTTACCGATGCCCTTTTCGATACCTTCTTTGAGAATCTTGGTGTTGGTCACGAACAGGTCATCGCCAACCAGCTGAACCTTGCTGCCGATCTTGTCGGTCAGGACCTTCCAACCGTCCCAGTCAGACTCGTCCATGCCGTCTTCGATGGAAATGATCGGGTAGCGCTCGGACAACCCGGCCAGGTAATCGGCAAAACCGGCGGCATCGAACACTTTGCCTTCGCCGGCCAGATCGTACTTGCCGTTCTCGAAGAATTCGCTGGAGGCGCAATCGAGTGCCAGGGTGACGTCGGCGCCGAGCTTGTAGCCAGCATTGGCCACGGCTTCAGCAATGGCCGCCAAGGCGTCTTCGTTGGATGCCAGGTTCGGTGCGAAACCACCTTCGTCACCCACCGAGGTGCTCAGGCCACGCGCCTTAAGCACAGCCTTAAGGTGATGAAAGATCTCGGCGCCCATGCGCAGGGCATCGGCGAACGTCTTTGCGCCGACCGGCTGCACCATGAACTCCTGGATGTCGACGTTGTTGTCGGCGTGCTCGCCGCCATTGATGATATTCATCATCGGTACTGGCATGGAGTACTGACCGGGCGTGCCGTTGAGGTTGGCGATGTGCGCGTACAGCGGCAGATCCTGATCCTGTGCGGCGGCTTTGGCAGCCGCCAGGGACACGGCGAGAATCGCATTGGCGCCGAGCGAAGCCTTGTTTTCGGTGCCATCCAGCTCGATCATGGCGCGGTCCAGCGCCTTCTGATCCAGCGGGTCTTTGCCCAGCAGCAAATCACGGATCGGGCCGTTGATGTTGCTGACAGCTTTCAGCACACCCTTGCCCATGTAACGGCTCTTGTCGCCATCGCGCAGTTCCAGCGCCTCGCGGGAACCGGTGGAAGCACCGGACGGCGCGCAGGCGCTGCCGATGATGCCGTTATCCAGGATAACGTCCGCTTCCACGGTGGGGTTGCCACGGGAATCCAGAACCTCACGCCCTTTGATGTCGACGATCTTTGCCATTTTTATTAACACTCCGTAGATAGCTTCAAGGCTTCAAGCAGTTTCGATTGGCGAAAAATTCTTGATCAGGTCATCCAGCTGCTTGAGCTGGGTGAGGAAAGGTTCGAGCTTGTCCAGACGCAAGGCGCAAGGGCCATCGCACTTGGCGTTGTCCGGATCAGGGTGTGCTTCGAGGAACAGCCCCGCTAGTCCCTGACTGAGGCCGGCCTTGGCCAAGTCTGTGACCTGAGCGCGGCGACCGCCAGCCGAATCGGCACGACCACCAGGCATCTGCAGCGCATGAGTAACGTCGAAGATCACCGGGTATTGCATGCGCTTCATGATGTCGAAGCCGAGCATGTCGACAACCAGATTGTTGTAGCCGAAGGATGAACCGCGCTCGCAAAGAATCAGCTGATCGTTGCCGGCTTCTTCGCACTTGGCGAGGATATGCTTCATTTCCTGCGGTGCGAGGAACTGGGCTTTCTTGATGTTGATCACCGCACCGGTCTTGGCCATGGCCACCACCAGATCGGTCTGGCGCGACAGGAAAGCCGGCAGCTGAATGATGTCGCAGACTTCGGCGACCGGCTGCGCCTGATAGGGTTCGTGCACGTCCGTGATCACTGGCACGCCAAAGGTCTTCTTCACCTCTTCGAAGATACGCATGCCCTCTTCCAGGCCAGGGCCGCGGAAGGAGTTGACCGAGGAGCGATTGGCCTTGTCGAAACTGGCCTTGAAGATGTACGGGATGCCGAGCTTCTCGGTGACCTTCACATAGGTTTCGCAGATTTGCATCGCGAGGTCGCGGGATTCCAGCACGTTCATGCCGCCAAAGAGCACGAACGGCTTGTCGTTGGCGATCTCGATATTGCCGACGCGGATGGTCTTCTGGCTCATGCCTTGCTCGCCTTGTGATCCAGGGCCGCCTTGACGAAACCGCTGAACAGCGGATGCCCGTCGCGCGGAGTGGAGGTGAATTCGGGATGGAACTGACAAGCCACGAACCACGGATGATCCGGCGCCTCGACTACTTCAACCAGTGCGCCATCGCCGGAGCGACCAGTAATCTTCAGGCCAGCGGCCTGCAACTGTGGCAATAGGTTGTTGTTCACTTCATAACGATGGCGGTGACGCTCGACGATGCGCTCCTTGCCGTAACAAGCAAATACGTTGGAGTTCACCTCGAGTCCACACTCCTGAGCACCGAGACGCATGGTGCCGCCTAGATCGGAGGTATCGGTACGGGTTTCAACGGTACCGGCGGCATCCGCCCACTCGGTGATCAGACCGACGACCGGATGGGTGCTGTCTTTGTCGAACTCGGTGGAGTTGGCATCCGTCCAGCCGAGCACATCACGGGCGAACTCGATCACCGCAACCTGCATGCCGAGGCAGATGCCCAGATAAGGGATCTTGTGTTCGCGGGCGTACTTGACGGTCGCAATCTTGCCCTCCACGCCGCGCAGTCCGAAACCACCAGGAACCAGGATCGCGTCCATGCCTTCCAGCAGGCCGGTCCCCTGGTTTTCGATGTCTTCGGAGTCGATATAGCGGAGGTTCACTTTGGTACGGCTCTGGATGCCAGCGTGGCTCATTGCCTCGATCAGAGATTTATAGGCATCCAGAAGTTCCATGTACTTACCGACCATGGCGATGTTGACTTCTTTCTCGGGATTCAGCTTGGCGTCGACCACCCGATCCCACTCGGAAAGATCGGCACCGCCACATTCCAGTCCGAATCGCTCGACAACATAATCGTCCAGCCCTTGCGCATGCAGAATGCCGGGGATCTTGTAGATGGTATCGGCATCCGGCAGACTGATCACTGCCCGCTCTTCAACGTTTGTGAACAGCGCGATCTTGCGCCGCGAGGATACATCGATTGACCGATCGGAGCGGCATACCAGCACATCGGGCTGCAGGCCGATGGAGCGCAGCTCCTTCACCGAATGCTGGGTCGGCTTGGTCTTGGTCTCGCCGGCGGTGGCGATGTAGGGCACCAGAGTAAGATGCATCAGCATGGCGCGCTTGGCGCCCACTTCCACCCGCAGCTGGCGAATCGCCTCGAGGAAGGGTTGCGACTCGATATCGCCAACGGTACCGCCCACTTCCACCAGCGCCACGTCGGCATCGCCGGCGCCCTTGATGATCCGGCGCTTGATCTCATCGGTAATGTGCGGAATGACCTGAATGGTCGCCCCCAGGTAATCGCCACGTCGCTCGCGACGCAGCACGTCCTCGTAGACACGACCGGTGGTGAAATTGTTGTTCTGGGTCATACGTGTGCGGATGAAACGCTCGTAATGGCCCAAATCGAGATCGGTCTCGGCGCCGTCATGGGTGACGAACACCTCACCATGCTGGAACGGGCTCATCGTGCCCGGATCGACGTTGATATAAGGGTCCAGCTTGAGCATCGTGACCTTCAGGCCCCGCGCCTCCAGGATGGCCGCCAATGAAGCCGAGGCGATGCCTTTCCCCAATGAAGAAACAACACCACCCGTGACGAAGATGTAGCGCGTCATGAAAAACCCTAGAAGTCTGCGTTAAGCGGTCAGCGCCGCCGGGGAAAAGCGAAGGTGCCATTGCGCCTGGGGCGGCAATAGCGCAACTGCCACGGTTTTCGAAGAAAGCCGCAGAAGCTGTATTGGGACGGGAGCGTAGTCTACTTGAAAGACCCCATCAGCTCAAACTTGGCGTCGGTCGGCGGCGTCCAGATAAGCGAAAATGCCTGGACATTCAGCTGAGGTAGATTGGCCACAGCCACCAGTTCACCATCATAAAAGAGCAACGGCAGACGGGAGCGAACGAACCCCGGCACTCCGGCCTCGTTGAGCAATCGCTTGAGGTCGCGGCGTCCTCGCCCCGGCAATCTCAACAGCTCGCCGCCCTGGCGGTAACGCACCTGCAACGAGCCCTCACGGTCATAGCCCAGCAAACGCAGGCTGCCATTATCCGGTAGCTGCAACTCGATATCCGGCCTCAGCCAATCGATCGGCGCTTCAGGGGCAATCAGCCAGGGCCCGGAAAGCCACCAGATGCTTTCATCCCCGCGATGCAGCTCGCCGGTAGCCAACCGCCAAATCGGAGCGGCATCCGAAGCGGCGTCGCGCAGCGCATCCCAACCGGCCCAGTGATCGCTATCAGGAAGCGCCGTCAAACCCGCCAACCAATGTCGCAATACATTGCGCTGGCGGGCGGGACTGAGCGCCTTCAGTGCAACCAGCGAGAGGCTCGGTATCGGCAGCCATTGATGCCGACCTCGAATTCGAATTCGAATTCGAATTTCCCGCAGATCGATCTCGGCCAATTCATTCAGCAATTGCTGCGCCTCGCCCAGATGTTCAGCGGCTCGCGCCATGCTGCTCGAGGCTCGTGGCCACCGCTGGTGCAACACCGGCATGACCCGATGGCGAAGGTAGTTTCGCGCATGATCGGTACATTGATTGCTCGGATCGTCGATCCAAACGAACCCCTGCTCTCGCGCACACGCGTCGAGTTCATCACGCCCGGTAGTCAGCAATGGCCGAACCAGCCAGCCCTCACCCAGTGCTCGGACTGCAGGTATACCGGCAAGCCCGCGCACGCCGGCGCCACGCAGCAGACGAAACAGCAAGGTTTCGGCCTGATCATCCCGATGCTGAGCAACAAGCAACACCTCGGCGGGGTTCAAACGCTCGCTGAAGGCCGCATAGCGCGCCTCTCGGGCGGCACTTTCGAGGCTCGGCCCGGGCTCGACCTGAACGTGCACAACTTGCAGCTCTACACCCAGCCGTTCGCAGACAGACCGACAATGCGCCGGCCAATCATCGGCCACTGACTGCAGCCCGTGATGCACGTGAATCGCGCTTATCGGTGGAAGTTGTTCGCGAGCCGACAAGCGCGCCAACAGAAGCAGCAATACGGTCGAGTCGAGCCCCCCCGAAAACGCCACGTGCCAACGCGGCGCAGTACGCCAGGGTTGCAGCGCATCAAGCAGACGGGACTCGAGGGGCATGGGGTAGCAGCTCTGCAGATATAGGAATACAGCATAAACCGTAAAGCCCTGACGTTAGCCACTCGCACGCGGCACGCCCGGCGCCTACGCGCCAAAAGCCTTTTCGACAGGCACAAAAAACGGCGGGTAGCCCGCCGTTCTTGTAAGCCCAATTACCGCGATGTCAGGCGATGCCGTAGCTCATCAGGCGCTCGTAGCGACGCGCGAGCAAGGCTTCGGTATCGAGCCCCTTGAGCATGTCAAGCTGAGCGGTGAGCTCGTCACGCAAGGAAGCAGCTGTCACCGCCGGGTTGCGATGAGCTCCGCCCAGCGGCTCGGCGATAATCTTGTCGACAATACCCAGATTCTTCAGGCGCTCGGCTGTCACGCCCATCGCCTCGGCCGCCTCCGGCGCTTTGTCAGCAGTACGCCAGAGAATAGAGGCACAGCCTTCCGGCGAGATCACCGCATAGGTGGAATACTGGAGCATGTTCAGCTGATCACAGACACCAATGGCCAGGGCTCCGCCCGAACCACCTTCACCAATCACAGTAGCAATGATCGGCGTCTTCAGGCGTGCCATGACGCGCAGATTCCAGGCGATCGCCTCGCTCTGGTTGCGCTCTTCGGCGTCGATGCCCGGATAAGCACCCGGCGTATCGATGAAGGTCAGGATCGGCATCCTGAAGCGCTCGGCCATTTCCATCAGACGGCAAGCCTTGCGGTAGCCTTCCGGGCGCGGCATCCCGAAGTTGCGACGAACCTTCTCGCGGACTTCACGCCCCTTCTGATGCCCGATGATCATCACCGGCTCGCCATTCAGGCGGGCCGTACCGCCAACGATTGCGGCGTCATCGGAGAAGTGGCGATCGCCATGTAGTTCTTCGAATTCGGTGAACAGATGGTTGATGTAGTCCAGCGTGTAGGGGCGCTGTGGGTGGCGAGCCAGGCGGGCGATCTGCCAGCTGGAGAGGTTGCCGAAGATGCTCTCGGTGAGCGACTCGCTCTTGTCCTGCAGGCGAGCAATCTCATCGCCAATGTTCAGCGAGTTGTCGTTACCAACCAGGCGCAATTCTTCGATCTTGGCTTGCAGGTCGGCGATCGGCTGTTCGAAATCGAGAAAATTCGGGTTCATAGGCATCCGTCATGCGTCGACGGCCAGGCGGCCGGGAAGCTGTTCCGTTTTTTGCGCCCTACCTTACGGGACGGACGCAGTCAGGTCGAACAAAATGTTCGCAATCATGACCCGATCGAGGATCGGGCCGGTTCGAGGCGTCATCTGGGTCGCGTGCCAGCGTTGGCGCGCAAACCCGCTGCGTCCCCTATCGGTATTGCAGGAAGACGTTGTCGCGCCCGAACTGGTCACGCAATGCCTGAATCAAGTTATCGGCCGGATCGATCCGCCAGCTCTCGCCGAACTGCAACAAGGCCCGAGCGTCGCTGCCGGTGTACTCCAGCGTGATCGGGCAGGCGCCACGGTGGCGCCCACAGACATCGGCCAGCCAGCGTACCCGATCGCCTTTCAATGCTTCCCCGGCGACCTTAACTCGCAAGCTTTCAGCCAGTCCGGTGCGCGCCTCCTCGAGACTCATCACCCGTTTGGCACGCAAGCGCAAGCCACCCGAAAAATCATCGTTGCTGACCTCACCCTCCACCACCACGAGTGCGTCGGTCTGCAGTAGCGCTTGCGCACTGTTGAAAGCTTCGGCAAAAAGCGACGCCTCGATTCGTCCGGAGCGGTCATCCAGGGTAATGAAGCCCATCTTGTCGCCTTTCTTGTTCTTCATAACACGAAGATTGACGATAAGCCCCGCAATGGTCTGCTCGCCTCGTGCCGGGCGCAGATCGATGATTCTCTGACGGGCGAAGCGGCGTACCTCACCTTCATACTCATCGATCGGGTGACCGGTCAGGTAAAGCCCGAGCGTGTCCTTTTCGCCCTTGAGGCGCTCTTTCAGCGACAACTCCCGCGCCTTGCGATGGTTGGCGTAGACGTCGGCCTCCGGTTCGGCGAACAGCCCGCCGAATAGGTCCGCGTGACCGCTATCGAGGCTGCGAGCGGTCTGCTCGGCCGCCTGAATGGCCTCTTCCATAGCCGACAGCAGTACCGCGCGGTTGCGATCGATGTTGGCCTGATAGGCCTTGGGCTCGTCGGAAAAATAAGGACCAAGGCGGTCCAGCGCACCACCGCGAATCAGAGCCTCCAGGGTGCGCTTGTTGATTCGCTTGAGGTCGACGCGGCTGCAGAAATCGAACAGGTCCTTGAACGGCCCACCTTCACTGCGGCATTCGCAGATGGCCTCCACCGGACCCTCGCCCACGCCCTTGATTGCACCGAGGCCATAGATAATCCGGCCTTCATCGCTCACGGTGAACTTGAATTCGGAGTTGTTCACGTCTGGCGCGTCAATGCGCAGCTTCATGCTGCGGCACTCTTCGATCAGCGTGACCACCTTATCGGTGTTATGCATATCCGCCGACAACACCGCAGCCATAAAGGGCGACGGGTGATGCGCCTTGAGCCAGGCGGTCTGGTAGGAAACCAGGCCATAGGCAGCCGAGTGAGACTTGTTGAAGCCATAGCCGGCAAATTTTTCCACCAGGTCGAAAATGTTGCCCGCCAGGTCGGCATCGATACCATTATTGGCACAGCCCTCGATGAAGCCGCCGCGTTGCTTGGCCATCTCCTCGGGCTTCTTCTTACCCATGGCGCGGCGCAGCATGTCCGCCTGGCCGAGGGTGTAACCGCCCATTACCTGAGCGATCTGCATCACCTGTTCCTGATACAGGATGATGCCGTAGGTGGGTGCCAGGACCGGCTTCAAGCCTTCGTACTGGTAGTCTGAGTGCGGATAGGAGATTTCCGCGCGGCCGTGCTTTCGGTTGATGAAGTCATCCACCATGCCCGACTGCAGCGGGCCGGGACGGAAGAGCGCCACCAGTGCGATGAGATCTTCAAGGCAGTCCGGCTTGAGCTTCTTGATCAGCTCCTTCATGCCGCGTGATTCAAGCTGAAAGACCGCAGTGGTCTCGGCTTTTTGCAGCAGCGAGTAGGTTGCCTTGTCATCCAGCGGAATGAAATCGATGTTGACCGGTTCGAGCCCCTTGCGCGCCTGCTCCCTATTGATGGTTTCCAGTGCCCACTTGATGATCGTCAGGGTACGCAAACCGAGGAAGTCGAACTTGACCAAGCCGGCCTGCTCAACGTCGTCCTTGTCGAACTGGGTGACCAGGCTGCCACCCTCGTCATCGCAGGCAATGGGCGCGAAATCGGTGAGCTTGGTCGGCGCGATCACCACCCCACCGGCGTGCTTACCGGTACCGCGCGTAATGCCCTCGAGCTTGAGCGCCATGTCCCAGATTTCTCGGGCGTCTTCGTCGACGGCCAGAAAATCGCGGAGGGGCTCTTCCATCTCGTAGGCTTTTTCGAGCGTCATGCCGACTTCGAACGGGATCATCTTCGACAGCCGATCGGCCAGCCCGTAAGACTTGCCTTGTACCCGCGCCACGTCGCGCACCACCGCCTTGGCCGCCATGGTGCCGAAGGTGATGATCTGGCTGACGGCATTGCGACCATACTTCTCGGCCACGTAATCGATGACCCGGTCGCGGCCGTCCATGCAGAAGTCGACGTCGAAGTCGGGCATGGAGACCCGCTCAGGGTTCAGGAATCGTTCGAACAGCAGGTCATAGGCCAGTGGGTCGAGGTCGGTGATCTTCTGCACGTAGGCAACCAGCGAGCCCGCACCCGACCCCCGCCCCGGCCCCACCGGTACACCGTTGTTCTTCGCCCATTGGATGAAGTCCATAACGATCAGGAAGTAACCGGGGAAGCCCATCTGGATGATGATGTCGAGCTCGAAATTCAGCCGGTCGACATAGACCTGCTTCTTCGTCTCGTAGTCGGGCGTGTCCTTGGGCAGCAGTACCTCGAGCCGCTCCTCGAGGCCGTCGAACGAGACCTTGCGGAAGTACTCATCCATCGTCATGCCGTCTGGCACTGGGAAATCGGGCAGGAAGTAGGTACCCAACTGCACTTCGATGTTGCAGCGCCGGGCGATCTCAACGGTGTTTTCTAGCGCCTCTGGCAGGTCGCTGAACAGCTCCCACATTTCCTCGGGCGTCTTCAGATACTGCTGATCGGAATAGTTGCGTGGCCGCCGCGAGTCGTCGAGGGTCCGACTTTCACCGATACAGACACGCGTTTCGTGAGCTTCGAAATCCTCCTGCTTGATGAAACGCACATCATTGGTGGCGACCAACGGGACGCTGCAACGTTGCGCCAGTGCGACGGCGGCATGCAGGTGTTCTTCGTCGTTGACGCGACTGGTGCGCTGCACTTCGAGATAGAAGCGTTGCGGGAAGACCGTCTGCCATTCATCCAGCAACGCATCGGCCAGCGCTTCTTCGCCGTCGAGCAGCGCATGACCGATCTCTCCTTCCTTGGCGCCGGATAGCGCGATCAGCCCCTCGGCAGCGGTCTTGACCCACTCACGCTCGATGATGATCTGATCGTTGCGCTGCCCCTCGGTCCAGCCACGCGACACCAGCTCGGTTAGATTCCGGTAGCCCCTGCTGTTCATTGCCAGGAGCGTCAGTCGGCTGAGCGGGCCATCTTCCTCGCGACTGGCGAGCCAGATATCGGCACCACAGATCGGCTTGATCCCGGCACCCTGGGCCGCCTTATAGAACTTGACCAGCGAGCACATGTTGCTCTGATCCGTGACAGCCACCGCCGGCATGCCTGCACCTGCTACCGATTTGACCAGTGGCTTGACGCGCACCAGTCCGTCGACCAGGGAGTATTCGGTGTGCAGGCGGAGATGGACGAAGGAGACGGGCATGAACGAACCTTGGACTGGCGAAACGACAAGCCGGGAATTGTACCGGAAAGACTGGGTGATTAAGGCAGCCGGTGATGGGTTGCATCACCAGAAAAATGGGGGTTCGCTGATTCAGACCGGCAAGGCAACCGTGACGCTGACGGAGTCGGTCAGGGCGGCCTGTTCCAGCAGATTGCGGACAGGGGCAAACGACCGACGGTGAATGATCGTTGGGCCAAGCCGCTGCAGCGCTTCCAGATGATTCGGCGTTGGATAACCCTTGTGTGCAGCGAGGCCGTAGCCGGGATAGCATAGATCCAGGGCACACATTTCCCGGTCACGACTGACCTTGGCCAGAATCGATGCGGCGGCGATTGCCGGCACCTGACCATCTCCCTGAATCACCGGAGCGCTGGGCACCGCGAGCTGCGGGCAGCGATTACCATCAATCAGCGCCAGCCGCGGCGTCACGCTCAGGCCTTCAACCGCACGCTGCATTGCCAGCATGGTGGCGTGCAGAATGTTCAGCTGGTCGATCTCGTGCACCTCGGCGCGAGCGATGCACCAGGCCAGCGCCTTCTCGCAGATTTCATCGAACAACGTTTCACGCCGGGCCTCGGTCAGTTTCTTCGAATCATTGAGCCCTTCGATGGGACGTCGCGGATCTAGGATCACCGCCGCCGTGACGACAGGCCCACAAAGCGGGCCGCGACCGACTTCATCGACCCCGGCGACCAACTCCTCAACCAAGTTGAAATCCAGCCCAATCTGCATCAGTTCGCCCCAACCAATTCGAGTACCGCACTGGCGGCCTGACGCGACGCATCACAGCGCAGGGTTCGATGAATAGCATCGAAGCCCTCGGTCTGAATATCGCCGTTGTCCAGCAGGGGTGACAGCAGCTGCGCCATCGCCTCCGGAGTCGCTGCGTCTTGCAGAAGCTCCGGCACTAGAAGGCGCTGAGCGAGCAGGTTGGGCAGGGCCACGTATGGACTTTTCACCATACGCTTGAGGATACGGAAGGTCAGCGGCGCGACGCTATAGGCCACGACCATCGGCCGCTTGTACAGCAGGGCTTCGAGCGTCGCAGTGCCAGAGGCGATCAGCACCGCATTGCTGGCGGCCAGCGCCTCGTGGGAATGTCCGTCGAGCAGTGTCAGCGGCAAATCCCGCCCCACCAGCATCTGCTCCAGCTGTGCGCGGCGCTCGGGGCTGGCGCAGGGCACCACAAAACGAATGCCCGGACGCATTGAACGCAGCCGATCGGCGGCGGCAAGAAAGAGCTCGCCAAGACGGCCCACTTCGCCCCCCCGGCTGCCCGGCATCAGCGCCACGATCAAACCTTCCCGCGGCAGGTTCAGCGCAACCCGTGCCGCGGCACGATCAGGCTCCAGCGGGATGGTATCGGCCAGCGGATGGCCAACGAAACGCACTGCCACTTGGTGGGCATCGTAGAACTTCGCTTCGAAGGGAAACAGCGTGAGCATCAGGTCGCAGGCGTCACGGATCTTCAACACGCGCTTCTGCCGCCAAGCCCACACTGAGGGGCTGACGTAGTGCACGGTCTTGATACCGTTGCGCCTCAGCTTAAGCGCCAGGTCTAGATTGAAATCCGGCGCGTCGATGCCGATGAAAACGTCGGGACGGACATCGAGCAAGGCTTTCAGCAACCGCTTGCGGCGGGCCAGAAGCTCCGGCAATCGACCGAGCACTTCCACCAGCCCCATCACCGCAAGACGCTCCAGCGGGAAATAGGATTTGAGTCCTTGCAGCTCCATTCGGGAACCACCAACGCCGATGAATTCGACATCGGGGTGCTGCGCCCTGAGCGCCTGCATCAATCCTGAACCGAGGATATCGCCGGACGCTTCACCGGCCACTAGCGCGACTATCAGCGGCCTGGGCATATCAGCGCGTAATACCGCGGTTCGACGCCTGCACCGAGTCCCGGAACAGCGCCACTTCTGGGAATGCCTGAGCATCGGCGGCGAGCGCAGCCAGGGCGGCCTCGACTGTCAGCCCCTTGCGATAGACGATCTTGTAGGCATTGCGCAGGGCTAGGATGGCTTCGGCACTGAAGCCACGGCGCCGCATGCCTTCGAAGTTCATGCTGCGTGCCTCGGCCGGGTTGCCGAATACCGTGACGAACGCTGGAACATCCTTGCCGATCGCGGTCCCCATCCCCGAAAAGCTGTATGCACCGATGTGGCAATACTGATGGACCAGGGTATAGCCCGACAGGATCGCCCAATCGCCAACGTGCACATGGCCCGCCAGCGCAGTGTTATTCACAAGGATGCAATGGTTGGCGATTACGCTGTCATGACCGATATGCGCATAGGCCATGATCAGGTTGTGGTCACCGATGGTGGTCTCACCTCGGTCTTGCACGGTACCGCGATGAATGGTCACCCCTTCGCGGATCACGTTATGGTCGCCAATCACCAGGCGCGTCGGCTCGCCCTTGTACTTGAGGTCCGGCGTATCCTCACCCACCGAGGAAAATTGAAAAATCCGATTGTGCCGGCCGATGCGCGTCGGCCCTTTGATGACCACGTGAGACGCGATCACCGTTCCCTCGGCTATCTCGACGTCCGGGCCGATGATCGACCAGGGGCCGACCTGGACGTCATCCGCCAGTCGGGCCGCAGGATCGACGATGGCGCGAGGGTCGATCAAACTCATATCTTCTGTTCCGCACAAATAATTTCGGCAGAGCATACCGGCTTGCCATCAACCGTGGCGCGGCAATCGAACTTCCAGATCCCACGTTTGGCGCTGATGAACGAGGCCTCGAGAATCAGCTGATCGCCCGGCATGACCGGCTGACGGAAACGCAGCTTGTCCGAGCCGACGAAATAATAGAGCGTGCCATCGGCTGGCTTCGCGCCCATCATCTTGAAACCCAGCAGTCCGGCCGCTTGTGCCATGGCTTCGATGATCAAGACGCCTGGCATGATGGGGTGCTGTGGGAAGTGACCGTTGAAGAACGGCTCGTTGATGGTGACGTTCTTGTAGGCGCGAACACGCTTGGCTTCCGTGTCCAATTCCACCACCCGGTCCACTAGCAGGAAAGGGTACCGGTGGGGCAGGTATTCGCGAATCTCGTTGATGTCCATCATATGAAGAAAAAGCCCGTAAGGATTATGAGAGCCAACACGGCATCACACCGCGCAACCCGATGGTGACGCCTCTAGCAGGGCGATCAGACGATAGGGTCAGGCATCAGAAGACGTATCCCCGCATGGGGTCACGGAAGCCAGGCGTTTTTCCACTTGCTGCAGGCGACGAGCCATGTCGTCGAGGTGACGAATCCGAGCGGCACTCTTGCGCCATTCTGCGGCGGGCTGCATGGCTGTTCCTGAAGAATAGCTTCCCGGCTCGGTGATTGATCTAGTGACCATTGTCATCCCGGTAATGAACACGTTATCGCAGACCTCGATATGACCAACGAGCCCGGCGCCGCCGGCAATCATGCAGTTACGGCCGATCTTCGTACTGCCAGATATTCCCGAACAACCCGCCATGGCTGTGTTATCGCCAATCTGGACGTTGTGGGCGATCATGATCTGATTATCCAGCTTCACACCGTTCCCGATCACCGTGTCGGATATCGCACCACGATCGATGGTGGTGTTGGCGCCAATCTCGACATCGTCACCGATGCGCACACCGCCGAGCTGAGCGATCTTCTCCCAACTGCCCTGCTCGTTGGCGAAACCGAAGCCCTCGCCGCCGATCACCGCACCGGGCTGAATGACTACGCGCTCACCGATGATCACGTCATGGCACAGCGTCACGCGAGCCGCCAACCGGCCGCCGGCACCGACACGGCTTCGCGCACCGACTACGGATTGGGCGCCGACTTCCACATCGGGACCAATCCAGGCGCCAGCCTCGATTACCACCTGAGCGCCGATTCTTGCACTGGGATCGATCTCGGCACTGGGGTCGACGATGGCGCTGGGATGAATACCGAGGGACGCCCGCGGTCGTGTCTCGAACAGATGCGAGAGACGCGCATAGGTAAGATAGGGATTGGCGACGACCAGCGCCGTGCCCGCATAGCCCTCGGCATCCTTGGCGGTAAGCAGGACACCGCCGGCCTGCGTGGTAGCGAGGAATTTTCGATATTGCGCATTGGCCAGGAAGCTCAGCTGCTCAGGACCGGCATCCTGAAGCGTTGCCAGCCCGGACACCTGCAGCGAGGAATTACCGCGCAGCTCAGCCCCTAGCTGCTCGGCGAGATCGCCGAGCGTATAGACAACGCTGCTCATCAGCGCTGCTGATTCATGCGCTCGATGACTTGGCGGGTGATGTCGTATTGCGGCTTGACATCAACCACCGCGCCGCGCTCGAGCACCAAATCGTAGTCACCCTTCTTGATGACTTCTTCCACGGACTTATCCAGCTTGGGCTTGAGCTGCTTGAGCATGTCGCGATCAGCGGCAGCCTTGGACTCGTTGAGTTCCTTGGACAGGAATTGGAAGTCGCGAGCCTTCTGTTTGAATTCCAGTTCGAGACGCTCGCGCTCAGCCTGCTGCATCTTATCGCCGTCCTTACCCAGACGGTCCTGGATGCGCTTGGCGTCGCTTTCAAGCCCTTTGAGTTTCTCCAGCTGCGGACCGAATTTCTTCTCCGCATCGACCGAGTAACGCTTGGCAGCGTCTGATTCGAGCAACGCCATCTGGTAGTTCATTACCGCGATCTTCATCTCGGCGAACGCGGGGGTCGCCACTAGAGCAGCGGCAACAACAAGCAATTGAGTCAACTTACGCACGGTATATACCACTCTTCAGGAATGCGCTGGAGCATCGCTCCAGATGATTAAAAAGTTTGGCCCAGAGAGAACTGGAAGACCTGGGTGTCTGCCTCGTCCGGCTTCATTACCGGCATCGCCAGGCTGAAACTCAAGGGCCCCATGGCCGTGATCCAGGTCAGACCGACACCAACCGAGCTGGCCACGTCGCCGATATCGATATCGCTGCACTTGTCCGATTCCGGAGGGCAGTTCGTATCGTAGACGTTACCGACATCCCAGAACACCGAGGTGCGCAGCGATCGCTGGTCCTTGACGAACGGCATCGGGAACAATAGCTCCACCCCACCCTGGATCAGCACGTTACCACCATAAGGCAACGCATCCTGGTCCGGATCGGCAATGGTTCCCTCATTGCCGGTTACTGACTCGCCGCGACTCGGTGTGCTACGCGGCCCGAGACTGCTGTCTTCGAAACCGCGCACCGAGTTGAAACCGCCCGCATAGTAGTGCTCGTAAAAAGGCAGACGGGAGGTCGAACCGTAGGCATCACCATAGCCCAGCTGAGTATGCACGCGCATGGTGTAGTTCTTGGTTACCGGCACGAAAAGCTGCGCGTTGTAGTCGAGCTTGTAGAACGACAGGTCGCTGCCCGGAATGGTGGTTTCCAATGAAAGGCTTTGCGAGTGCCCGCGCGTCGCCAGTACCCCACGGTTCAAGGTGGATTCCGACCAGCCCACGGAGGCTTTGAAGTTGAGGTAACTGTCGCCCTCCTCCTCCATGAAATCGAAAATCTCGTCGACCGTATAGCGACCACTGTCGATGGTGTCTTGCTGGGCGGACAGGCCAAACGACAGCCGCGACGTCTCGCTGATTGGATAGCCGATGTTTACGCCACCACCCAGACTATCGACCGAATAGCTGGACACGTCATAATCCAACTCATCGTAATCGGTGGTGCGATAGAAAGCGTTGTAGCCCAGGCTGACGCCGTCTTCGGTCCAGTAGGGATCGACGAAACCAAAGTTGTAACGTGACTGGTATTCGCTGCGAGTCAATCCCAGGCTGACACGGTTACCGGTCCCCAGGAAATTGTTCTGGCTGATCGAGCCGCCGAGAATCAGGCCAGCGTTCTGGGCGAAGCCAATGCTCGCCATGATTGAACCGGAGGGTTGCTCCTCGACACTGTAATTCACGTCGATCTGGTCGTCGGTGCCGGGCACCTGCGGGGTTTCGACGTTCACTTCCTTGAAGAAACCCAGACGCTCGAGACGGGTCTTGGACTGGTCGATCAAATAGGTCGACGCCCAGCCACCCTCCATCTGCCGCATCTCCCGACGCAGCACTTCGTCTTCAGTCTTGGTATTGCCGCGGAAGTTGATGCGATTGACATAGGCCCGCTTGCCCGGATCAACCACGAAGGTGATTGCGACGGTATTGTTTTCGTCGTTGGTTTCCGGCACGCCGTTGACGTTGGCGAAGGTATAGCCCTCATTGCCCAGACGCCGGGTGATCAGTTCCGAGGTGGTGGTCATGACCTTGCGTGAAAAAACCTGACCTTCTTTCGCCAGCAGCAACGACTGCAGCTCTTCCTGCGGCACTTTCAGATCACCGCTCAGCTTGACGTCGCTGACAGTGTAACGATCACCTTCGGCAATATTGACCGTGACGTAGACGTCCTTCTTGTCCGGCGTGATGGATACCTGGGTGGAGGTGATATCCATGTTGATGTAGCCGCGATCCAGATAATAGGAGCGCAGGCGCTCAAGGTCACCGGACAGCTTTTCGCGAGCGTACTTATCATCGTTACGGAAAAATGACAGCCAATTGCTGGTCTTCAACTCGAACAGATCGGTCAGGTCCTCGTCCGGGAAGACCGAATTGCCGACGACGTTGATGTGCTTGATCGACGCAACGGAGCCTTCGTTGATATTGATTTTCAGCGCGACACGATTACGCGGCTGAGGAACAACCTCGGTTTCGATGGTTGCAGAGTAACGACCCTGCGCGACGTACTGGCGCTGCAGCTCATTGCGCACACCTTCGAGTGTGGCCCGCTGGAAGATCTCGCCCTCGGCGAGACCCGACTGCTGCAGACCGGAGAGCAGGTCTTCGGTCTTGATCGCCTTGTTGCCATCGATTTCGATGCCGGAAATTGATGGGCGTTCGACCACGTTGATCACCAGCACATCGCCTTCGCGGCCGAGCTGGATGTCCTCGAAGAAACCGGTGCGGAACAGGGCGCGGGTTGCGTCTACCAGGCGACTATCATCGGCCGCCTGCCCGACATTCAACGGCAAGGCGCCAAAGACGCTCCCCGCTGAGACGCGCTGCAGACCATTGACTCGTATATCGGAAATGGTGAAGGACTCGGCGTGAACTTCGGCAATCATCAGTGCGGAAATTACCGCAGGTAGCAGCAGACGTTTCATGAAGTCCTTTCTTTTCAAACCTGATAATTGAACCTGCGCTTGGCGCGGCGACATCAAGGTATATGGCGATTAAAGGCGGCCAAGGTCGTTGACCAACGCAAGCAGCATCACCCCAACAACCAGGCTGATACCGATCTGTACTCCCCAACCCTGGACCCTGTCCGACAAGGGACGTCCACGGACCCACTCGACCATATAGAAGAGCAGATGCCCACCATCCAGGACCGGGATAGGCAATAGATTGAGTACTCCAAGGCTAATGCTCAGGTAGGCGAGGAAGTTGAGAAAGTCGCCCACGCCGGACTGTGCAGAAGCGCCCGCCACTTTAGCAATGGTTATCGGGCCGCTCAAGTTTTTTACCGAGAGCTCACCGAAGAGCATTTTTCTTAATGAATCGAGCGTCAGAACGCTCATCGTCCAGGTGCGACGGAGCCCTTCGCCGACAGCGTCAACCGGCCCGTAACTGACGTTTCGAAGCATTTCTTCCGGCCATTCGGCGCCCGCGACCCCAGCCCCCAGATACCCCCGACGTTGATCGCCGTCGCCACGCTGGGCCAGGGTCACAGGCAGCTCAATAATCTGCCCATCACGCTCGAGTTCCAGCGGTACAGACTGGCCGCCGAGTGGCCTGACACGATCAATGACTTCCTGCCATTCGTTCAGAGACTCGCCATCGAGGCTGACCAAACGATCGCCTAGACGTACGCCCGCCGCTTGAGCAGGCCCCTCCGGGTCTAGCTGTGCGACGATCGGGGCGATTTCCGGGCGCCAGGGTCGAATACCCAGAGAGCCGATCGGGTCCGGCTCTTCGGCACCTTTCAGCCAATCGTTCAGCTCCAGCTGCAGCCGCTGAACCTGGTCACCGTCATTTTCGCGCACGAGCATCTCGAGCGAGCCACTTTCCCCAAGGCGCCTGATCAGCTGAAGATTGACCTCTGCCCAGCCAGAAGTGGGCTTGCCGTTGACCTCGACGATCTCCTGCCCTGCCATCAGCCCGGCGCGCGCGGCGAGGCTGCCAGCCTCGACGGCGCCAACCACAGGCCGGACCTGGTCGGTGCCGAGCATCGCCAATGCCCAGAAGAACACCAGAGCAAGCAGGAAGTTGGCCAGTGGTCCGGCCGACACGATGGCGAAGCGCTGCTTAACCGTTTTACGGTTGAATGCCTGCTCCAGTAATGCGGGCGGGACGTCTCCCTCGCGCTCATCGAGCATCTTCACGTAGCCACCGAGCGGGATCGCTGCAAGGACAAATTCGGTACCTTGACGATCATGCCAGCGCAATAATGGACGCCCGAACCCTACAGAGAAGCGCAATACCTTGACGCCACAACGGCGTGCGACCCAGAAATGGCCATACTCGTGAAAGGTTACCAACACACCCAGCGCCACGAGGGTGCCGATGATCATGTACAGCGCGCCCATATTTTCCTCTGCCCCGAAAGGCCTGTTTAGAGGCCGCCGACACCGACGACCCTGAAGCCTCGTACCGTCACGACCAGTTCGGAACGCTCAGTCGCTAGCGATTGCGATGGTGTAACCAGCGCGACGCCAGCGTGCGAGCCTGCGCATCGGCAGCCAGCACATCTGCCAGGCAACGCGCCGGAACCGATGCTTCCAGGTCCAGGACGTCCTCGATGATACTCGCGATTTCGGTGAAGCGAATGCGACCACTGAGGAACGCATCCACTGCCACCTCGTTAGCCGCATTGAGCATTGCCGGGGCTGTCCCGCCGTCCTGAGCAGCCTGCCGGGCAATGCGAAGACAGGGAAACCTCTGCTGATCAGGCGCCTCGAAGTCGAGACGCCCAGTTTGCAATAGGTCGAGCGCCGATACCCCCGAATTGATTCGCTCCGGCCAGGCCAGTGCATGCGCAATCGGGGTGCGCATGTCTGGGTTTCCCAGCTGCGCCAGAACCGAGCCGTCGATGTAGTCGACCATGGAGTGGATGACGCTTTGTGGGTGAATGACCACCTCGACCTGGTCCGGACGCGCATCGAACAACCAGCACGCCTCGATGAGCTCGAGCCCCTTGTTCATCATACTGGCCGAATCAACGGATATCTTGCGCCCCATGGACCAGTTCGGGTGCGCGCAGGCCTGATCCGGGGACACGGTAGAGAGCTGCTCCAATGGCATCTGGCGGAATGGTCCGCCGGAGGCGGTAAGCAGAATTCGCCTGACCCCTACACTGCCCAGCCCTTGCGAATAGTTACTAGGCAAACACTGAAATATGGCGTTGTGCTCGCTGTCGATGGGTAGCAACACCGCCTCACTGTCACGCAGCGCCTGCATGAACAGCGCGCCGGACATGACCAATGCCTCCTTGTTCGCCAGCAGCACGCGCTTGCTGGCCTGGATAGCCGCCAGGGTCGGACGCAACCCCGCGGCACCGACAATCGCCGCCATGACCACATCGACTTCGGGGTGAGCCGAGACCTCGCTCAGCCCACCTTCACCTACCAGCACGCGCGTTTTTACCCCATCGCCGTCAAGCTGGTATTGAAGCTCGTGTGCCCTGTCGCTATCAGCCACCACGGCATAACGGGGGCGATGCAGACGGCAAAGACCGCGCAATTCGGCGATACGACTGAACGCCGTAAGCGCGAAGGCCTGGTAGCGCTCGGGATGGCGAGCGATGACGTCCAGCGTGCTCAAACCGATGGAACCGGTCGCGCCAAGGACCGTTACCTGCAAAGGCCTGTTCACCAACCACCCCAGCCAGCGAGCCACAGCAAAACGGCGAACATCGGCACCGCAGCGGTCAGGCTGTCGATGCGATCCATCACACCACCATGCCCAGGCAGCAGTTGACTGCTGTCCTTGATGCCCGAACTACGCTTGAACATGCTCTCAGTGAGGTCTCCCACGACCGAAATCACCACAACCAGCGCAGCGCCGAGTAGCGCCAATACCAGTTCCCGCGGCGACCAGCCTCGGTAAAGACCGACGCCGAGGGTAATCAGCAAGCTGGTAATCAGGCCACCGATCAGGCCTTCCCAGCTCTTGCCCGGACTGACCTGAGGCGCCAACTTGCGGCGACCCAGGGCCTTGCCAGAAAAGTAGGCACCGATGTCGGCAGCCCAGACCAGCACCATGACTGCAACGATCAGCCAGTTACCTTGTGGCCACTGCTTGAGTATCACCAATGCCTGCCAGGCAGGAAGCAGTATCAACAGACCAATGATCAGACTGCCCGCGCGCCCGCCCCAATGCCGCTGACTGCCTGGATAGCCGAGCACCAGTGCCGTTGCAACCAACCACCAAACAACACTGAGCGGGAGCAGCCAGGCAGTAAGCATCGGCAGCCGATACAGTGCCGCCAGCAGTAGGACGATGATCAGCGCATAGCCGATTCGCGCGAACTGACCGGAAAACCCGGCCAGACGCGCCCATTCCCAGCCTCCCAGAACCACCACGATGCCAATGAAGATGGCGAATGCGAGACCTTCGAAGAGAAAGAAACCGATCAGTGCTATCGGAAGCAAAATCGCAGCGGTAATGATGCGTTGTTTCAACATTCGGCACGGACCTCTGTCTCGACCTGGTCACCAGTCTTGCCGAAACGCCGTTGCCGCTTGGCGAAGTCGGCCAGAGCGGCGCGCATGGCATCGTGCTTGAAATCCGGCCAGAACAGGTCGGAGAAATACAGCTCGGCGTAGGCCAGCTGCCACAGCAGAAAATTACTGATGCGGCGCTCGCCACCGGTACGAATGCAGAGATCCGGTAACGGCATATCACCGGTGGCGAGATAACTCTGGAAAAGTGCCGGCGTGACCTCGTCAGGATTGAGGCGGCCGTTTTGCGCTTCGCGAGCCATCCGCTGCGCAGCCTGGACAATGTCCCATTGACCGCCGTAGTTGGCGGCAACCTGAAGCACAAAGCGGCCAGACCCAGCGGTCATCTCCTCGGCTTCGAGCATCGCGGTTTGCAGCTCGGGATGGAAGCGCGAACGATCACCGATGATCCGCAAGCTAATGCCGTTCTCGTTGAGCTTGCGCGCCTCTCGACGCAGCGCGGTCAGGAATAACTCCATCAACGCGCCAACCTCATCAGCCGGCCTTTGCCAGTTCTCACTGGAGAAAGCAAACAGCGTCAACACTTCTACACCCGCCTCGGCACACACTTCGATGACAGCTCGCACCGCATCGACACCCGCCTTGTGCCCGGCCACACCAGGCAAAAGACGCCGTTTTGCCCAGCGGTTGTTGCCATCCATGATGACTGCGACATGACGGGGTACATTCCGTCCGGCGATCTGCCTGACCTTTTCCATGAAACGACTCTACCTGCGCTCAATCACGCTGCGAACAATGGGAGAAACTGCCGACAGCAATTCCTGGGGGTACGACTGGTTAGCCCCTCGCGCCTCGGTCCCAGCAGGATCGGCGCACTCCGACGTGAGCAGTACGGACGAAGT
The DNA here is from genome assembly GCF_013620795.1 of Pseudomonas sp. Q2-TVG4-2. Classification (GTDB taxonomy): domain Bacteria; phylum Pseudomonadota; class Gammaproteobacteria; order Pseudomonadales; family Pseudomonadaceae; genus Stutzerimonas. The sequence continues at coordinate 454,345 of NZ_LGLW01000001.1, forward strand.
CCGGTACAGCACCATCAAACGGCCATCAGATCGCTTTCCTTGCCTTCAAGCGACTTGTCGATTTCCGCAACGTACTTGTCGGTCAGCTTTTGAACGTCGTCCTGGCCACGGCGTTCCTCGTCCTCGCTGATTTCCTTTTCCTTGACCAGGTCCTTGAGCTGCGCAATGGCGTCGCGGCGGATGTTACGCACCGCGACACGAGCATTTTCGGCTTCGGCACGCGCCTGCTTGGTGTAGCCCTTGCGTGTTTCCTCGGTAAGCGCCGGCATCGGAACGCGGATAGTGGTGCCGGCAGTGGCCGGATTCAGGCCTAGATCAGAGGTCATGATGGCTTTTTCCACCGCCTGGATCATGCCTCTATCGAACACCGTCAACGCCAGGGTGCGCGAGTCCTCAGCGACCACGTTGGCGATCTGACGCAGCGGGGTATCGCTACCGTAATAGGAGACCATCACCCCATCGAGAATGCTCGGATGGGCGCGGCCGGTACGGATCTTGGCGAATGCATGCCCCAGGGATTCCAGGGTTTTCTTCATGCGCTCCTGGGCATCTTGTTTGATCTCGTTGATCATTGGTTCTGTTCCTCGATCAGGGTTCCTTCAGCGCCGCCGAGCACAATATTGAGCAGGGCACCGGGCTTGTTCATGTTGAACACCCGCAGCGGCATGTTGTGGTCGCGACACAGACAGATGGCGGTCAGATCCATAACGCCCAGCTTGCGGTCGAGCACGTCATCATAGGTCAACTGCTCGAATTTCTCGGCATTTGGGTCCTTGAATGGATCTGCGGTATAGACGCCATCGACCTTGGTGGCCTTGAGCACGACGTCAGCATGAATCTCGATGGCGCGCAGGCACGCAGCCGAATCGGTAGTGAAGAACGGGTTGCCGGTACCGGCCGAGAAGATCACCACTTCGCCGCTCTTGAGGTGACGCATCGCCTTACGACGATCGTAATGGTCGGTCACGCCGACCATGGAGATTGCAGACATTACCAGCGCAGGAATATTCGAACGCTCCAAGGCGTCGCGCATGGCCAGCGAGTTCATGACGGTCGCCAGCATACCCATATGGTCGCCAGTGACCCGATCCATGCCGGCCGCAGAAAGCGCCGCCCCGCGAAACAGGTTGCCGCCGCCAATGACCAGGCCAACCTCCACACCTATCCCTACCAACTGCCCGACTTCCAAAGCCATCCGATCAAGCACTTTAGGATCGATACCGAAGTCTTCCGAGCCCATCAGGGCTTCGCCACTTAATTTGAGCAGAATGCGTTTATAGCGGGGATTGCGTGCACTCATCTGCTGAGCCATTGGCGTTGTCTCTCCTGCGGCGTTTGTATGACTAAGCTGGCGTTGCGGCCAGAAAATACTGCGCTATGACAACGCAGTCACGAGTTGGTGCCAGGCGGTGACTATAGCGTGGCAAGAAAACATTTCCGCCCTCCAGTCCGACAAAGAGGCCGCACGCGTGAGCGGGCAGCCTCTTCGAGGACAGCAGAAGCGTCTTATTGCTTGGTGGCGGCGACCTGAGCGGCAACTTCAGCAGCGAAGTCGACCTCGCCGCGCTCGATGCCTTCGCCTACTTCGTAACGAACGAAGGAAACGATTTCAGCGCCGGCCTTCTTCGCCAGATCGCCAACTTTGATTTCCGGATTCTTGACGAACGCCTGCTCGACCAGGCTCGCCTCTGCAAGAAACTTGCTGATGCGACCAGCCACCATCTTCTCGACGATTTCGGCAGGCTTGCCCTTGATCTTGTCTTCGTTCAGCGCCAGGAAAATCTCTTTTTCCTTGGCAACTGCTTCCTCGGAAACCTGCGACGGATCCAGGAATTGCGGATTGCTGGCCGCTACGTGCATGGCGATTTCCTTCGCCAACTCGACGCTACCGCCCTTCAGGGCAACCAGCACGCCAATGCGATGACCGTGCAGGTAGGACCCTACCAAATCAGCCTCGACGGAAGTCAGGCGACGAATATTAACGTTCTCGCCACACTTGGCGATCAGCGCTTCACGATCGGATTCCTGAGCGGCGATCAGCGGAGCGGCATCGGTCATCTTCTCGGCGAAGGCTTTCTCGACGCTGCTGTTGACGAAATTCTTGAAGTCGTCCTGCAGGGCCAGGAAGTCAGTCTGCGAGTTGACTTCGATAATCACGGCACGCTTGTTGTCGTCGGCAACCTTGACCGCGATAGCGCCTTCAGCAGCGATATTGCCTGCTTTCTTGGCTGCCTTGATGGCGCCAGCAGCACGCATGTCATCGATGGCTTTCTCGATGTCGCCGCCAGCAGCGGTGAGCGCCTTTTTGCAATCCATCATGCCTTGGCCAGTACGCTCGCGCAGTTCTTTAACCAGGGCTGCAGTGATCTCTGCCATGTTCGCAAATCCTCTCGATTCGATTTTCGATCATGCCCTCAACTCGGGCGATCAATTCGGAATTGGCAAAAAGGGGGCATAGCCCCCTTTCTGTTCAACGGGTATCAGCTATGCGACAGTCGCGCTCAGCCTTGAGCTGCCTCAGGGGCGGCTTCTTCGACGAACTCATCAGCACCACCGGCGCCATTCTGGCGACCACGCAGCACAGCATCTGCCATGGAGCCCAGATAGAGTTGCACGGCACGGATGGCATCATCATTACCAGGAATGATGTAGTCGACACCTTCCGGGCTGCTGTTGGTATCGACGATACCGATAACCGGAATGCCCAGCTTGTTGGCTTCGGAGATCGCAATGCGCTCGTGATCAACGTCGACGACGAACATCGCGTCCGGCAGGCCGCCCATGTCCTTGATACCACCCAGACTGCGATCCAGCTTTTCCAGATCGCGGGTGCGCATCAGGGCTTCTTTCTTGGTCAGCTTCTCGAAGGTGCCGTCCTGCGACTGGCCTTCCAGCTCGCGCAGGCGCTTGATCGAGGCGCGGATGGTCTTGTAGTTGGTCAGCATGCCGCCCAACCAGCGATGATCGACGTACGGCGAACCACAACGAGCAGCTTCTTCACGAACGATCTTGCCAGCGGAACGCTTGGTGCCGACGAACAGAATCTTGTTCTTGCCGGCCGCCAGCTTTTCAACGAAACGCAGCGCGTCGTTGAACATCGGCAGGGTTTTTTCGAGGTTGATAATGTGAATCTTGTTGCGCGCGCCAAAGATGTATTTATCCATCTTCGGGTTCCAGTAACGGGTCTGGTGGCCGAAGTGCACACCGGCCTTCAGCATATCGCGCATGGTGACTTGAGACATGGGACTTCCTCAGATAAGTCGGGTTAGGCCTCCACGCGTCCCGATATCCAACTCTTGCGAGCACCCAGGATACCGTGTCGACACGTGTGTGGGGTCAGGCTCGGCAGGTACTCCCGCAGAGCGGCGCGTTTTATAGCACAAAGGAGCACCAGAGGCTAGCGCAGACTCAAATCCATCACAGCAAGCAAAGCGGCCGTCAGGCGCCGATAGCGCTTCAGCCCCGCCTGCAGGCCGGGGTTCTTTGGTTTATCATTTGCCCCTTCAATACTTCCGCCTGCGCCTCTTGGCGCCAAGAGGATTGCATGACTGTTTCCATCAAGACGCCTGAAGATATCGAGAAGATGCGCATTGCCGGCCGCCTGGCCGCCGAAGTACTGGAAATGATTGCCGAACATGTCAAGCCGGGCGTCACCACCGAAGAGCTGGACCGTCTCTGCCATGACCATATCGTCAACGTGCAACAGGCCATACCCGCCCCACTCAACTACAAGGGATTCCCGAAGTCGATCTGCACCTCGATCAATCACGTGGTCTGTCACGGCATTCCCAACGACAAGCCACTGAAGGATGGCGATATTCTCAATATCGACATCACCGTCATCAAGGATGGCTACCACGGCGATACCAGCCGGATGTTCCTCGTCGGCAACGCGCCGGAATGGGCCGGGCGCCTCTGCAAGATCACCCAGGAATGCCTCTATAAAGGTATCGAGATTGTCCGCCCCGGCACCCGCCTCGGTGACATCGGCGAAGTGATTCAGAAGCATGCGGAAAAGAATGGCTTTTCTGTTGTTCGTGAATACTGCGGACATGGCATCGGCAAGGTATTCCACGAAGAACCCCAGGTACTGCACTACGGCCGAGCAGGCACCGGCCTGGAGCTGAAGGAAGGCATGACCTTTACCATCGAGCCGATGATCAACCAGGGCCGTTCGGAAACCCGTTTGCTTGGTGATGGATGGACAGCCATCACCAAGGATCGCAAGCTATCGGCACAATGGGAACACACGATCGTGGTCACCGCTGACGGCTACGAAATCTTCACCCTGCGCAGCGATGACACCATCGCCCGCACCTCGCCGTGATCGTTTACCCCTATTGACGCTCTGACGGAGGGCGATGGCATGCCTCAGGTTGATCCCGAACTGTTCGACCGCAGCCAGTTCCAGGCCGAGCTGGCTCTCAAGGCCAGCCCCATCGCCGCCTTCAAAAAGGTTATCCGCAAGGCGCGTGAAGTGCTCGATGCACGTTTCCTGGCGGGCCGTGACATCCGCCGCCTGATCGAAGACCGCGCCTGGTTTGTCGACCAGATTCTGCGAGCCGCCTGGGGGCGCTTCGATTGGAACAGCGACGCCGAAATCGCGCTGGTCGCTGTCGGCGGCTATGGTCGCGGCGAGCTGCACCCCTACTCAGATATCGACTTGCTGATCCTGCTCGAGAACAGCGATCACGAGAAATTCCGCGGTTCCATCGAGGGATTCCTGACACTGCTCTGGGATATCGGGCTGGAGGTCGGTCAGAGCGTGCGTTCGGTCAAGGAGTGCGCGGAAGAGGCACGTGCGGACCTGACAGTTATTACCAACCTGATGGAAAGCCGCACAATTGCCGGCCCTGAGCGCCTGCGGCAGAACATGCTGACGGTCACCAGCCCATCGGAAATGTGGCCGAGCAAGGAATTCTTTCTCGCCAAACGTAACGAGCAAGCGGCACGTCATTCGAAATACAACAACACGGAATACAACCTGGAGCCGAACGTCAAAGGCTCACCCGGCGGGCTGCGCGACATCCAGACAATCCTTTGGATCGCACGGCGGCAGCTCGGCAGCCTGAATCTGAGCGCGATTGTCGATCAGGGCTTTCTGACAGAAGGCGAGTACTCGCTGCTGGTATCGAGTCAGGAGTTCATCTGGCGCGTGCGTTACGGGCTGCATATGCTCGCCGGCCGTGCCGAAGATCGCCTGCTGTTCGACCATCAGCGCAGCCTGGCTGCCCTGCTCGGCTATGAAGACAGCGACGCCAAACTGGCGATCGAACGCTTCATGCAAAAGTACTACCGCGTCGTTATGAGCATCTCCGAACTCAGTGATCTCGTGGGGCAGCACTTTGCCGAGGTCATTCTTTGGGAGGGTGACAGCGGCGAACCCGTGCCGCTCAATAGCCGCTTCGTTGTACGCGATGGCTATCTAGAGGTGGCCGATGATTCGGTATTTAGACACAGGCCCTTCGCGATCCTGGAAATCTTCGTGCTGCTGGCGCAACACCCTGAAATCCAGGGCGTACGAGCGGAGACCATTCGACTGCTGCGCGACCACCGCCACCTCATCGACAATGAGTTCCGCAGCGACATACGCAACACCAGCCTGTTCATCGAGCTGTTCAAGTGCAAGGAAGGCATTCACCGCAACCTGCGACGCATGAACCGCTACGGCATTCTTGGACGCTACCTGCCGGAGTTCGGTCATATCGTCGGACAGATGCAGCATGATCTTTTTCATATCTACACCGTCGACGCTCACACGCTCAATGTCATCAAGTACCTGCGCAAGCTGAGCAAGCCCGGCGTCGCCGAAAAATATCCGCTAGCCAGTAAGCTGGTGGAGCGATTGCCCAAGCCTGAGCTCATTTACATCGCAGGGCTTTATCACGATATCGCCAAGGGCCGCGGCGGAGATCATTCGGAGCTGGGCGCGGTGGATGCCCAGGAGTTCTGCTCACGCCACAAGCTTCCAGCATGGGACACGCGCCTGGTGGTCTGGCTGGTGGAGAATCACTTGGTGATGTCCACCACGGCACAGCGCAAAGATCTCTCCGATCCGCAGGTAATCAACGATTTCGCCCAGCAGGTCGGCGACGAAACCCACCTCGACTATCTCTATGTGCTGACAGTGGCGGATATAAACGCAACCAACCCGACCCTCTGGAATTCCTGGCGGGCCAGCCTGCTGCGTCAGCTGTACACCGAAACCAAACGGGCACTCAAACGTGGCCTGGAAAACCCGCTAGGACGCGAAGAGCAGATTCGCCAAACGCAGCGCGCCGCGCTCGACAACCTGGTGCGCAACGGCACCGATCCGGACGATGCCGAGCAGCTATGGTCGCAGCTGGGTGATGATTACTTCATGCGTCACAGCTCCGTTGACGTCGCCTGGCACACCGAAGCCATCATCGAGCATCCGAGCGATGGCGGTCCGCTGGTTCTGATCAAGGAAACCACCCAGCGCGAGTTCGAAGGCGGCACACAGATTTTCATCTACGCGCCGGATCAGCACGACTTCTTCGCCGTGACCGTGGCGGCAATGGACCAGTTGAACCTGAACATTCATGACGCCCGGATCATTACCTCGAGCAGCCAGTTCACCCTGGACACCTATATCGTGCTGGATGCCGACGGCACCCCCATCGGCAACGATCCCGAGCGCACAGAAGAAATCCGCCAAGGCCTAATCGATGCGCTACGCAACCCGGACGACTACCTGACGATCATTCAGAAACGCGTGCCCCGACAGCTCAAGCACTTCGCGTTTCCGCCGCAGGTAACCATCCACAACGACATGCAGCGCCCCCAGACGATAATCGAAGTCGTCGCGCCCGACCGCCCCGGCCTTCTCGCGCGAATCGGCCAGCTGTTCCTGGACTTCGATCTGTCAGTGCAAAACGCCAAGATCGCCACGCTCGGGGAGCGTGTGGAAGACGTATTCTTCGTCACCAACGCGGACAACGAGCCATTGTCCGATCCGCAGCTGTGCATGCAGCTGCAGCAGGCCATGATCAAACAGCTGTCCCAGGAAAACGAGCACCAGCCCTCCCCGAGCAGCATCGTCATCTAGCGCCGCCCGACCTCGGAGCCCGCGCCAGCAGTAGCGGGCACTAGGTTTTGTATTTAATCCCAAGGCTTGCCGCGCGTCCTGGCCGTATACGGCAACTTCTGCTGCAACGCGGCCTTAGCCAGCACATGCGCGCTGACCGGCGCAGTCAGAAACAGAAACAGGGTAATCAGTATTTCGTGCACGCTGAGGCCGTCGCCCTGATTGCTGAAGAAGATCATCGACCCGACCACTATGCCGCCCACGCCCAGCGTGGTCGCCTTGGTGGGCCCGTGCAGTCGGGTGAAGAAATCCGGCAGGCGATATAAACCGATCGCGCCAACCAGTGCGAAGGCGCTGCCGAGTATCAAAAAAGCGCTTACCAGCAGTTCGATCCAGAAAGGCATGCAGACTCCTCAGTCGATGATCTCGCCATGCAGCAGGTGTTTGCCCACCGCAACGGTACTGACGAAGCCCATCACAGCGATCAGCAAGGCCGCTTCGAAAAAAAGATCGGAGGCCAGCCAGATACCGAACAGGACAATCAGCGCCAGCGCATTGATATACAGCGTATCGAGCGCGAGCACCCGGTCGGGCATGTCCGGCCCTTGAACCAGGCGCACCACATTAAGGATTGCTGCGAGCCCTAGAATCGCCATGCACAGCGGAATCACATACGTGAGCATTCGAATATCTCCAGCAATGGCGTTTCGTAACGGTTTTTCACCTCGGCAACCAGCGCCTCGATATCCGGTGCATCCAGCGCGTGAATCAGCAGCACCTTGTGATCGGGCCGCAACGAGGCCGATACCGTCCCGGGCGTGAGCGAAATGATGCTGGTCAGTACGGCAAGAACAAAGGAATGCTCGATCGCCATCGGGATCTCGACGAACGCTGGCTGCAGGCGCCCGCGCGGCCCGAGCACCAGCTTGGCCACGTGCAGGTTGGCAACAACGATGTCGTAGAACACGTTGATGCAAAACAGGCAAAGTTTAAGCGGCCGGCGAACTTTCGGCACATTGATCAGGAATCCTCCTACCAGCAACGGAATCACCCAGCCGAGCAAGAGCCCGAGCAACAGATGCCCCACGCTCAGCGTGTTGTTAAGCATCAGCCAAAGGCCCGCCAGCAGCAGGGTCAGCGGCGGATTGGGCAGCACACGGGACCTCATACGTCACCTCTCCGAATAATCTGCAGATAGGGCGCGAGATCGAACAGCTGTGCTGCGGTCGCCTGTACGTATGCCTGGATCGGCTGCGCCGCCACGACCAGCAGCACGCTGCCCAGCAGCAGACCGAAGGTTGCGGCGAGACGCGTCGTATCCGCCCGCCGACCGACACTGACCGCCTCGCTCGGACGCCAGAAGACCATGCTCCCTGCCCGACTCAACGCGATCACCATCCCCAACCCTCCAACCAGTACCACCGGCCACAGGATCGAGGCATCAAGGCCTGGAGGAATGGCACGCAGCAACATCACCTTGCCTAGAAAGCCCGAAAAGGGAGGCAGGCCGGCAATGGAGATAGCGCCTGCGAAAAACAGCGCGCCCAGCATTAACGGCTGCTTCAACGCCGGCGCCGAGATCAGCTCGGATGCCGTATCGCCGCGTTGCCGAGCGATGATGTCCGCCAGCAGGAACAGGCCGCCGGACACCAACGTGCTATGCACCAGGTAGTAAAGCGCCGCCCCCATCCCCGCCTCCGTTCCCAACGCGATACCGGCCAGAAGGGTCCCCACCGAAACCACCACCAAGTAGGCCAACAGAATCTGCAGATTGCGCGCCGCCAACGCGCCCAGCACGCCACCGGCAAGGGTGAGCATCGACAGCGGCCACAGCCAGTCGAGCACCATATTGCTCAGCACGCCCGCTTCGCTGCCAAAGATCAGCGTGAACACTCGGACGATGGCGTAAAGGCCGAGTTTGGTCATGATCGCGAACAGCGCTGCGACCGGTGCGGTCGCTGAGGCATAGGCACGCGGCAACCAGAAGTAGAGCGGCAGGATCGCCGCTTTCAGGGCGAATACCACTAGCAACAGATAGCCCGCGGCGGCCAGCAAAGGCGCATCGGCCGGGTCGGCGGCGGCCACCCGCCCCGCCAGATCGGCCATGTTCAAGGTACCGGTGAGACCGTAGAGCATGCTGACGCCTATCAGGAACAGCGATGACCCGAACAGGTTCAGCACGACATAATGGATACCGGCCCGAACGCGCTTGGCGCCGTGGCCATGAAGCAGCAACGCGTAGGACGAGATCAGCAGAACCTCGAAGAACACGAAAAGGTTGAACAGATCTCCAGTCAGAAAGGCACCGTTTATGCCCGCCAGCTGGAACTGAAACAACGCATGAAAATTAGGGCCACGCTCGTCGTCGCCCCGTGCGGCGTAAAGCACCGAGAAGCCCGCAAGCACCGCGGTGACCAACAGCATCAACGCGCTCAGGCGATCAAGCAGCAACATGATGCCGAACGGCGGTTGCCAGTCGCCGAGACGATACACCGACAGCTCGCCGCTATCTGCCTGCGCAAGCAGCCAAAGAGTCAGCGGCAGCAGCAACCAGGTTGCCGTGACCGACACCAGCCGTTTGAACGGCGCAGCTTGCCGATGGGCAAGCAGCAGAACGCAACCGGTCAATAACGGCAGCAGGATCGGAAGGACCAACGCATGATTCATTCGCGCGGCTCCCGACCGTCAACATGGTCGGTACGCAGCTCACCGAGGCCACGAAGCGCCAGTACCACAACAAAAGCGGTCATCGCGAAACCAATGACGATGGCAGTCAGCACCAACGCCTGCGGCAATGGGTCACCATGCTCGGCGCTCTCTCCGATAATTGCCGGAACGCCGGTCGCAAGACGTCCCATGGCGAAAATGAACAGGTTCACAGCGTAGGAAATCAGCGTCAGGCCCATGACCACGGGAAATATACGGGCGCGCAACAACAGGTACACACCACTGGTCATCATCACGCCAAGCGTGATCGCGAAGACAATTTCCATCAAAGCACCTCCTTGCACGACTCGTCCTGACTGACATGACCGATATTGGAAAGAATTAGCAGAGTTGCTCCGACGACTGCCAGATACACACCAAGATCAAACAGCATCGCGGTTGCCAGCTCGAAATCGCCGATCAGCGGCAAATGGAAATGGCCAAAGGCGGATGTCAGGAACGGCCGTCCGAACAACCAGCTACCGACCCCGGTCAAGCCCGCGATCAGCACGCCGAGCCCCGCAATGGCGTGATAGCTGAACGGCTGGCGTTGCTGCGCCCAGACCACCCCATGCGAGATGTACTGCAAGATCAGCGCGACCGCAGTGATCAAGCCGGCAATGAAACCGCCACCTGGTAGGTTGTGCCCACGCAGAAAGATAAACACCGACACCAGCAGCGCCATCGGCAATAGCACGCGCGATAGTGTATCCAGCACCATTGGATGCCTGTCGGTCGACCATAAGCGGCCGCCGTAGTCGCGAATCGGATGCGGCAGACGCAACCCATGAAGCAGGCCGTAGATACCCACCGCGGCAATAGCAAGCACGGCGATCTCGCCGAGCGTATCGAAGCCACGAAAGTCCACCAGAATCACGTTGACCACGTTGGTCCCGCCGCCCCCGGGCAGGCTGTTCTCCAGGAAGAACGACGCGATGCTGTTATAGGGACGCGTCAGCACCGCATAGGCGAGCAAGGCGATCATGGTTCCGAAGGAGGCGGCGAGAATCAAATCGCGGAAACTGCGCAGGCTGCTCGACTCCACCGGCGTCCGGTCGGGCATGAAGAACAGCGCCAGAATCAGCAGAATGATAGTCACCACCTCGACCGAAATCTGCGTCAACGCCAGGTCAGGTGCCGAGTAGCGGGCAAACGCCAGGGCCACCATCAGCCCGACCACGCTCAGCACCATCAGCGCCATGAGGCGCCTGCGATGGAAAACCACGGTCATGACCGAGGCCAGACCCAGAATCAGCAGTCCGAGCACCGTAATGCCATCCAGCGGCGTCAGCGGTACCGGCCCGCGCAGCGACTGCAGCGGTGTCAACGCATACACCACCACCAGAAGCGAACTGAACAGCATCAGCGCCAGATAGCGTTGCAGCGAACCACTCTCCATCCGTTCGGTGACCCAGCGCGCCGTTCCGGCGATGTCGTTGACCACCCGCGCGAAAACCTGCAAAGAGTCGACCCTTGGGAGCCCTTCATACCAGCGAAACGCCCACTTGCGCATCGAGTAGATCAGCAGGCCGCCGCCCAGAGCCACGAAGCTCATCGCCAGCGGAAGATTCAAGCCGTGCCATATCGCCAGGCTGTACTCGGGCACATTGCCGCCCAGGCTACCGGCCACCGCCGCAGCTAAGAGCGGCGCAACGGTATAGGCCGGCAACATGCCGACCAGCAGGCAGAGCAGCACGAGAATCTCGACTGGAATCTTCATGTACCGCGCCGGCTCGTGCGGCGGGTATTTCGGCAGATCGATCGGCTCACCATTAAAGAAGACGTCATGCACGAAACGCAGCGAGTAGGCGACCGAGAAGGCACTCGCCAGGGTCGCCAGGGCCGGAATGGTCCAGTAGAAGCTCCCCAGCAAATGCTGGTCGAGGGTCTCGGCGAAGAACATCTCCTTGCTAAGGAAGCCATTGAGCAGCGGCACCCCGGCCATCGCCAGCGACGCCACCATCGCCAGCGCCGCGGTGTGCGGCATGTATTTCAGCATGCCATTGATACGCCGCATGTCCCGTGTCCCGGTCTCGTGATCGATGATCCCTGCGGCCATGAACAGCGAGGCCTTGAACGTCGCATGGTTAATGATGTGGAAGATTGCTGCCACCGGCCCCAGGCGCGAGTCGAGGCCGAACAACAATGTGATCAGACCCAGATGACTGATGGTCGAATAGGCCAGCAGCCCCTTCAGATCGTGCTGAAACAGCGCCATTACCGCACCGATCAACAGGGTAGCCAAACCCGTCAAGCTGACCAGATAGAACCACCACTCCGAATCCGAAAGGGCAGGATACAAGCGCGCTAGCAAGAACACGCCTGCCTTGACCATGGTCGCCGAGTGCAGAAAGGCCGATACCGGGGTCGGCGCTGCCATCGCCTGTGGCAACCAGAAATGAAAGGGAAATTGCGCCGACTTGGTGAATACGCCAAGCAGGACCAGGATCAATGTCAGTGGATACAGTGTATTGGCTCGGATCAGATCGCCGGATGCCAGCACCACGCTCAGCTCGTAACTGCCAACGATATGGCCGATCAACAGGATGCCCGCCAGCAGAGCGAGGCCACCGCCGCCTGTCACAACGAGCGCCATACGAGCGCCCTGACGCGCATCGGAACGATGGTTCCAGAAGCCAATCAGCAGAAACGAAGAGAGGCTGGTCAGCTCCCAGAACATCAGCATCAAGAGGAGATTTTCAGCCAACACCACACCGAGCATGGCGCCCATGAACAGCAGGAAGAAGCTGAAGAAGCGTCCCATCGGCTCGCTTTTCGCGAGGTAATACCGCGCGTAGAGAATGACCAGCAGGCCGATCCCGAGGATCAGCAACGCAAATAGGAAACCTAGGCCGTCGAGCCTGAGACTAAGATTCAACCCAAGCTCGGGGAGCCAGGGCAGCGTCAGTACTTCCGTTTCGCCACCAAACACGGCGGCGCGCTTGGATAACAGCAGCACCAATGCCAGCAAGGGGGCCAGCCCGGCGCCGAATGCGCAAGCGGACCTGCCGTAGCGTTCGAACAATAGCGGTAGGCAGATTCCCAAGAATGGCAAAGCGATTATCAGCGCAAGCGCCATGAGCAAAAACCCCTTAAGCCGCGCAAGCGCGCGGCAGTTATATCCTTGATCGACCGGATCTCAGCCTGAGGAGGCACGGCGGTGTGCGCCGATTATCCATATCGATCGCAGCAACGTCATGATTCAAGTATTTCGAAAAACAAAAAAGGCGCAGCCCAACGACCGTACCAGACGGTATTCAGGCTACGCCTAACCCGTTACCCAACGCGCTCTGCCATCAACCTAGGCATGCTCACGGCAATGGCGATCGGCAGCTGACAAACCCAGACCACGAGCGTTGTCGGGCGCCTACCGCGCCGCGCTGCATCAAGGTGCGATACGACTGGTGCCGTTGACCGTCATGATGCGTACGCGCTGACCGACGCGAAACACCTGGTTGGGCTCTACTTCCTGGACGTATGCGCGCATGTTGCCATCGTCCTCGCGGACCGTGATCTCGACACCTTGCGCGCGGGTGATGCCCTCTTCCGCTGCTGCGCCCAGCAGCCCCCCGGCTACAGCGCCTATCACGGCGGCCACTGCGCTTCCGCGGCCACCGCCTACGCCGCTACCGGCAATGCCGCCTACCACCGCACCGGCACCGCCGCCGATCGGCGTCTTGGTACCCTCGAGCTTGACCGGGCGCAGTGATTCGATGGTGCCGTAACGGACGGTCTGCACCGTTCGCGCCTCATCGCGGGAATAGGAATCCCCAGTGAGGTTGGATGTACAACCGCCTACGGCCAGAGCCGCGGCGGTAAAGGAAGCAACGAAAATGGAGTTGCGCATGATGTACTCTCCTGGGAAACAGATGTTCATCCCCGACCGCATTGAGCAGGCGCCTGCGGCGAAGAGACGCTTGGCAGCGGCCCTGACCTGACTCAGCATTCGTGCCAGTTAGGACCGCACTTTACCCGAGGCGATCCCGCCCCGCATGCATAGCGCTCGCCCAAGCTGTATCACGAAACGACTCATGGACTACTTCGTTATCACCGTTGTGACCTTGGCCGGCCTGGTTTTCCATGCCTCGCTGTTCATTCGTTTCAGGCGCTGGGCCTACCGGGACCTGGCGCTATCCCTGCGGGCAACGATCCAAAGAAACGTGACTGGGCACTGCAACGGCTCGCAGCGGCGAAAGGCGTCGGCGTGAAAAGGAAGAAGTGCAGACTTGGCTGGAGCAGGAACTGAGCACTACAGCGCGGAATGATTGATAGAAACCGCTAATTCCCGCCCCGCGCCTTCTGAGTGCTGCTCCGAACCCAGCAGCAGTCAGCGAATCAGGGCGCCAGGCGCTCTCGCTGCCAGGTGCTGGCGATGTATCGGTAGTTGAGTCGATCATGAAGACGGCCGGGACGTCCCTGCCAGAACTCCATCCGCTCCGGCAGCAAGCGGTAGCCACCCCAGTGAGGCGGACGATGAGGGGCCTGCTCCAGAAAGCGCTGTTCGGTTTCCGCGAGCCGCCGTTCGAGCTCACCTCGATTCTGAATCACCCGGCTTTGTGGTGAAGCCCAAGCTCCTAGCCGACTGCCCAGCGGGCGCACCTGATAATAGGCATCCGACTCGGCAGCGCTGACCTTCTCGACCCTCCCCTCGATTCGCACCTGACGTTCCAGGCTCGGCCAGAAGAAGGTCATCGCAGCAAATGGACGGGCCTCCAGCTGCTCGGCCTTGGCGCTATCGTAATTGGTGAAGAAGGTGAAGCCGCGATCATCCAGCGCCTTTAGCAACAGCACACGACAATGCGGACGGCCTTCCGCATCTACCGTGGCCAGTGTCATAGCGTTCGGCTCGACCGGCAGCTGCTCGGTCTGCACCGCGTCATCGAACCATCGGCGAAAGAGCGCGAAGGGTTCCTCGGGCGCATTCGCTTCGCTGAGGCCTTCACGGGTGTAGTCGCGGCGCATATCGGCCAAGGTCTGGGTCATACAAAGCTCCGTGGAACAGTCGAAACCAAAGCTTACCGATTTGGTACAAAGGCCGCTTGACCCGCGGCAAAACAGGGCCAAACGAGGCACCCTGTCACGGCGAACGCCGCGAACCTCACTTGGCCTTGCTTACCTCTGCCGCCGCCACCTGTGTCGGTTTGGCAGGGGCTTCGCTGTACTGGGCAATCAACGCCAGCAGCGTCGGCTGAGGCACCAGCATCATTTCGACGCGACGATTCAGGGCGCGGCCTTCTTCGTTCTCGTTGGAAGCACGTGGCATATCCGAGCCCAGCCCGCGAATGCGCAGCCGGTCGTGTTTCAAGCCGCTGAGACGGAAGATCGCTGCAATGGCGCCGGCACGCTTGCGACTGATGTCGCGGTTGATTTCGACCGATCCGGTGCTGTCGGCGTGCCCCAGCACGACCACGGCGGTTTTCTCATCGCCTTCTACCAGTTTCGCCACCCGACTGATCGGGCCAAGCGTAACAGGCAACAGCATGCCGGGGCGGTCGGGATTGAACGACGCATCGACCGGCGCAGTGACCACCAGCACGCCCTCGCGACGCTCGAGTTCGAAGTGACTGTCTTTCAACGCATCACGCAACCGGGGCTCATAGCCATCCAGCCAGGCATGATCAATCACAGGATCCGACGCAGCGGCCATCTCGGCCGGCTTGTCACTGTTGGAGCTACAGCCGGCAATGGCCATGCAGAGAATGAGGGAGGCGCTTTTCAGCAGGTTCATGAGCCAGGTTCCGTGAAAGATGAATTTGCGAATACAAGCCGCGCGAGATCAGCGTGCAGCTTAAGCAAGGATCTGTCTCAAATTGTGGACGCAGGTCATTGTTATGAAAAGTCCGCCCGGAGCGAGCAGACGAGCGGTTCAACCCAGGCATGTTTTCACGGTCCGGGCCAACGCCTGCGCGCGGGGATCCATCAGGACATAGGGACCAAGCGTATTGGTGACATAACCGAACGCCACATCGCGCTGCGGATCGGCAAAACCAATGCAGCCGCCCGCGCCGGGATGACCGAACGCGCCGGGGCCCATACCAAAGGTGGCGTTCTCCACATCCGGTTGATCCAGCCAGCAGCCCAATGCGAAGCGGGTGCGGCTCAGCAGGGTGCGGTCCTCGCCAAGGCAATGCTCGCGTGTCATCTCGGTCAACAGCTCATAATCGAGCAATTCCCCTCGCAGCAGCCCGTCATAGAATCCCGCCAGCGCGCGCGCGTTGCCATGCCCGTTGGCGGCGGGCTGGGACATCCGGCGCCACTCGGGCTTATTGGAGCTGTTCATAATCGAAGGCGGGTTAGTGAACGCACGTGCCGTGAGCGACTGCGGATCACCGGTCAATGCTTTAAATACGCGCTGGGCCGCGGCATCACCGAAGTTATTCTTTTGTCGGGTCAGGTAACCGACACGATCGAACTCGGCATCTGCCAAGCCGATATGGAAGTCCAACTCCAGCGGACGAGCGGTACGCGCGACGATCGCTTCGCCCGGCTCACGGCCATCGGCGCGACGGATCAGCTCGCCAAGCAGCCAGCCGTAGGTAATCGCGGCATAGCCATGGCCATCACCGGGTGCCCACCAGGGGCTCTCGGCAGCCAGCGCCGCCGTCATCACATCCCAATCGTACAAGGCTTCGGGAGGGAGGGGTTGGCGAACGGCAGGCAGCCCAGCCTGATGGCTGAGTAGCTGCCGCAGCGTAATGCCCTGCTTGCCATTGGCAGCGAATTCCGGCCAGAGCCGCGCCACCGGCTCGTCCAGCTGCAGCTTGCCCTCACCGACCAGTTGCAGCGCAGCCACGGCGGTGAAGGTCTTGGTGCAGGAAAACAGGTTGACCAGGGTGTCACTTTGCCAGGCTTGCTCTTCAGCGTTGTCGGCCACGCCTGCCCAGAGGTCGACGACGGTTTCGCCACCAACTTTCACACAGACCGCGGCGCCACGCTGCTGGGTCTGCTCGAACAAATTACTGAACGCGTCTCTGACCGCCTCGAAACGAAGATCGAAATATCCCTGGATCTGCACGCTCGCGCCCTCTGGTTGTGTATGTAATCGACGCATTGTTTCAGTCGCACCGGATCAATGAAACAGGCTCGACGACGATTACCGGCCCATCAGCGCTTTGAATGACAGTGCATGTGGCCTACCGGGCGATGTGAAACCCGTTAGTCGATTTCGCGGCGGAATGGCGGCAGCGCGTTGAGAATGGCTTTGCCGTAGCGCTGTGTAACGACCCGGCGGTCGAGCAAGGTGATGGTGCCCCGATCTTCTTCGGTACGCAGCAGCCGCCCACACGCCTGGACCAGACGCAGCGATGCATCGGGCACGGCGATTTCCATGAAGGGGTTACCGCCACGCGCCTCGATCCATTCGGCCAATGCGGCCTCGACCGGATCATCCGGTACCGCAAAAGGAATCTTGGCGATCACCACGTGTTCACAGTAAGCGCCCGGCAGGTCGACGCCCTCGGCGAAGCTGGCGAGTCCGAACAGCACGCTCTTTTCGCCATCATCTACGCGCGCCTTGTGCTTGTTCAGCGTTTCCTGCTTGGACAGGTTGCCCTGAATCAGCACACGCCGACGCCAGTCGCGCTCCAGTCCGTCGAAAACGTCCTGCATCTGTTTGCGCGACGAGAACAGCACCAGCGTGCCCTGCGAAGCCTCCACCAGCTCCGGCAGGTCGCGCACGATTGCCGCAGTATGCGCGGCCGCGTCGCGCGGATCAGCCTTGAGATCGGGTACTCGCAGCACACCGGCGTCGGCATGATGAAACGGGCTTGGCACTACCGCAGTCACGGCGCAGCGCGGTAGCCCGGCGCGCATGCGATAGCGATCGAAACTGTTCAGCGCGGTGAGCGTGGCCGAGGTAACCAGCGCGCCGTAGCAGACATTCCAAAGATTGCGCCGCAAGGTCTCGGCCGCGAGGATCGGACTGGCATTGACCTCGATATCGAACAGCGCGCCGCCTTCGGCCAGCGTCAGCCAGCGCGCCATTGGCGGGCTGTCCTGCGGATCATCCACGGTAAAGGCGGTCCACAATTCCCAGTTGCTCTGAGCCCGGGTCAGCAGGCTACCAAACAACGGATACCATTCTTCCGCCTGATGACTGGCAATGCCGACGCCCGTCTCGCCATCCATCGCTTCTTTCAGCAGCTCGGTCAAACGGGTGAACAGATCGTTTAGCTTGGCGAAGCCTTTTTTCAGCTCGACGCCTAGCTCGATCAGATGTTCGGGCACCACGCCGCCGACAAAACGGTGACGCGGCCGCTCGCGGCCCTCCATGTCTTCGCCGGCCCTGAAATCGGCCAGCTGCTCGCAGGCGCTGAACATGAATTGCTGCTGGCTGCGCAGGTCACGGGCAATTTCAGGTACCGCCTCGATCAATCGACCGAGATCGCCCGGTAGTGGATGCTGAGCGAGCAGCTTGGTCAGGTTTTTCTCAACCTGGGCAAGCCAGTCGGCCGTCGAGCGCAGGCGGGTAAAATGGGCGAAATGGCCGATCGCCTTGTCCGGCAGATGATGACCTTCATCGAAGACATAGAGGGTGTCACGCGGATCCGGCAGTACCGCCCCGCCGCCCAGCGCCAGATCGGCAAGTACCATGTCGTGGTTGGTGACGATGACGTCGACCTTTGTCATGCCTTCACGCGCCTTGTAGAAAGCGCACTGCTGGAAGTTGGGACAGTGACGGCCGGTGCACTGGCTGTGGTCGGTGGTCAGGCGGGCCCAATCGGGATCGGCAAGTTCTTCCGGCCAGCTGTCGCGGTCACCATCCCAACGGTTGCCGGCCAGTTTCTCGATCATGCTGCCGAACAGCTTCTCGCTGCGCTCGTCCACATCGATGCGGAAGCCTTCTTCCTCGAAGAGCTGGGCGGTGGCGCTTTGCGCCTGGCCTTCTTGCAGCAACACATCGAGTTTGGAAAGGCACAGGTACCGACCACGGCCCTTAGCCAGGGCGAAGGAGAAACTCAGACCGCTGTTGCGCATCAGGTCTGGCAGGTCCTTGTGCACGATCTGCTCCTGCAGCGCGACAGTCGCGGTCGCGATCACCAAACGCTTGCCTGCGGCCTTCGCTGTAGGAATGGCCGCCAGGCTATAGGCCACGGTCTTGCCGGTACCGGTCCCAGCCTCGACCGCAACGACTGCCGGCTCGCCATCCCGACGACCTTCGTCATCGGTCTTGATCGCGCCGAGGACCTTCGCCACCTCGGCGATCATCAGACGTTGACCGTAGCGGGGCTTAAGCCCTTTGGCCTCGAGAAAGCGAGAGTAGGCGCCCTGGATCTGGGACTTGAGTTCGGTGCTGAGCATGGGCGCGGAGCTGTATATATTTTCAGTATTTCGAGTGGGTGGCTATGATAGCGCGCGTTTCCTCAATCGCCACCGGAGATTTCCCCATGACCGCTTTTGCCCTGCCCTATCTGCTCCATGTTCTGGCCGCCGTGATCTGGGTCGGAGGTATGTTCTTCGCCTGGATGGTGCTGCGCCCTGCCGCCGTTTCCGAGCTACAGGCGCCCGAGCGACTAAAGCTATGGGCCGAGGTGTTTCGCCGTTTTTTCAAATGGGTGTGGGTCACGGTACTGGTTTTGCCGATCAGCGGTATCGGCATGTGGCATATGCGCTTCGACGGGCTGGAGGGGGCGCCCCGTTATGTGCATGCCATGGCTGGCCTGTTCCTGGTGATGCTGGCGTTGTTCCTGCGCGTCCAAATGCTGCAGCTGCCAGAGCTCAAGCGCGCAATCGCCGCACAGAACTGGCCGGAAGGTGGCGCGGCCCTTGGAAAGATCCGTCGGCTAGTGGGCATCAATCTGCTACTGGGGCTTTTGGTCGTGGCGCTGGCCAGCGCGCGCCCATTGTTCTGACCGGGCGAATCGAACCGACTGCAGCATTCATGAAAAAGCCGGGCGAGATGCCCGGCTCCTTTATTGCAGTGTCGCTTCAGGGGCGCGCTTCAACCTCAGCCTCTACACGACGGTTGATGGCACGACCTTCATCTGTGGAGTTGTCGGCAACCGGACGGGATTCGCCGTAGCCCACCGCATCGACCCGGTTGCTGTCCAGACCATGCTGATTGACCAGCACATCACGCACCGCATTGGCGCGGCGCTCGGACAGGCGCTGGTTGTATGCGTCAGTACCCACCGAGTCGGTATGCCCTTCGACGACGGTCGAAGTTTGGCCATACTGTTTCATGAAATCTGCCAGGTCCCGGATATCGGCCATGCTGTCCTGTTTGACTTCAGCGCGGTCGAAGTCGAACTTGACGTCGAGCTCCACACGAACGGGTTCGGCCGCAGGCTCGGGCTCGGTAACCTGTGTCGGAGTCGGTGTCGGTTCGACGGTTTCAACCATGGCGACTGTCTCCTGCTCGGTGCCGTTGGCCCAGCAATAAGCTGCCGCCATACCGCCACCGATCAGAGCCCCATATCCTGCATAAGTACTGCTTTCTATTGCACCCAGCGCAGCACCGGTGACGCCGCCGACAGCCGCACAGCTGGGCCAATCCTGCTTCTGCACCCCTGCGCAGCCAGCCAGGAAGGTGGTCATTACAATCACGGGTACTGCTGTCCGTAAGCTACTCATTGGTTGAACCTCCTAGTTTGGGATCGGCCAGAGCGCCATGCAGACGGCATAAGCGACTCCAGTTGTAACGAGACTAGGACGGCATGTGCCACCGCGCTAGTCTTTACGCTTTGACAGATCGCGTTAGCTCCGCCCTGCGATCTGTAACGCTGACATCGAGGACCCTCAGATTGACCGTATCCAGCTCATCAAAAACGCCGCAACAGGCACTGGCCGCTCTGCTCGAACACCATGCTCCGACGCGGCTGCTGCATGTCGGCCGTAGCGATATGCCTGCAGTCGAAGCGTTCAGCCGCAGTCACGAAAATAGCTACGTCGAACGCGCCCCGGCCGCGTTTCTAACCGAAGAACTGGCCGGTCGCCGGTATGACCTGGCACTCATCGCCGATTGCCTGGAATATCTACCCAAACAGGACGGCCTACAACTACTCGGTGGCATCCGTAATCTCAATGCCAGCCGTGTCGCGGTTTTGGTTGATTTGAATGCATGCAACTGGCGGATGGCCGACTTCTTTGCCCTCGCGCTGCAGGTCACCGCCCGCTTCGAACGGCACGGGCAGACCCTGACCCTCTTCACCTACGACCTGCTCGATTACAAGCAGGTTCCGGATTGGTTGAACGCGAAGTTCTGGGCTAATCCGCAGATGTTTGGCAAATATTGGTGGTAATAAATGATGACCGATGATTCACAACGCGGCGCCAACTGCCCCTGCGGTAGCGGCGATACCCTTGGTGAATGCTGTGGACGCTATCACCGCGGACTATCGGCCCCCAGCGCGGAGCGGCTCATGCGGTCGCGCTACAGCGCTTATGTGCTCGGGCTCATCGACTACCTGAAAGCCACGACACTTCCTGTTCAGCAGGAGTCGCTGGACCTTCAGTCAATGAGCGACTGGAGCGCCGGCAGCACCTGGCTGGGACTCGAAGTTGAAGAAAGTCAGCTCATCGGAGGGCAGCCGGAACATGCGCGGGTAAGTTTCACCGCTCGGTGGCACGACCTGGCGGGAGAACATGCCCAGCATGAGCGATCGGCTTTCGTTCAGCGCGACGGCAAGTGGTACTTCATCGACCCGACCGTCCCGCTCAAAGCCGGTCGCAACGACCCATGCCCGTGCGGTAGCCGCCAGAAATTCAAGAAGTGCTGCGCCGCCTATCTGTAACGCCTACTCATAAAAAAACCGGCAAGCGCATCGCACCAGCCGGCCTTTATTTGTGTTTACTTAGCGGTTATTTCTCGACGAACGCACGTTCGATCAGATAGTGCCCCGGATCACCCATACGCGGCGATGCCTTGAGGCCGAAGCCATCCAGAACCTTGCTGGTTTCGGCCAGCATGCTCGGGCTTCCACAGATCATTGCGCGATCGTCCTCGGGATTAATCGGTGGCAGACCGATGTCACGGAACAGCTTGCCGCTACGCATCAGATCGGTCAAACGCCCCTGGTTGTCGAAGGGTTCACGAGTCACGGTCGGGTAGTAAATCAGCTTTTCTTTCAGCGCCTCGCCAAAGAACTCGTTCTGAGGGAGGTGCTCGGTAATGAATTCCCGGTAGGCAACCTCGTTCACGTAGCGCACGCCATGGATCAGAACAACCTTCTCGAAGCGCTCATAGGTTTCAGGGTCCTGGATCACGCTCATGAACGGCGCCAGACCGGTACCCGTGCTCAACAGGTACAGATGCTTGGCGGGCAGCAGATCGTCCAGCACCAAGGTGCCGGTAGGCTTGCGGCTGATCATCAGCGAGTCACCTTCTTTCAGGTGCTGTAGACGCGACGTTAGCGGGCCGTCTGGCACTTTGATGCTGAAGAACTCCAAGTGTTCTTCATAATTGGGGCTGGCGATGCTGTAGGCGCGCATCAGAGGCCGGCCTTCCACTTCTAGACCAATCATCACGAACTGGCCATTTTCAAAGCGCAACCCTGGATTACGGGTGGTTTTGAAACTGAACAGCGTGTCGTTCCAGTGATGCACACTGAGGACTCGCTCGACGTTCAGGTTGCTCATGTACGGATTCCCCTTCTAGCGCGCGATGAGCGCTTCGATAATTTACGAAAGTCTACCGACACCGTTAGTATTCGTTAAACTAATATTAACGATATGTCTTATCGGTTATATAGATATGCATTTTACGCTACGCCAACTTCAGGTATTCGTCTCGGTCGCCCGCCAGGAAAGCGTTTCCCGCGCCGCCGAGAGCCTGGCGTTATCGCAATCGGCCACCAGCACCTCATTAGCTGAACTGGAAAGGCAGTCTGGTTGCCAGTTGTTCGACCGCGCCGGTAAGCGCTTATGGCTAAACGCGCTGGGCCGCCAGCTTCTGCCGCAAGCGGTGAGCCTGCTCGATCAGGCCAAGGCCATCGAGGATTTACTGGCTGGCAAGACCGGCTTCGGCTCACTCAATGTCGGCGCAACGCTGACGATCGGCAATTATCTGGCCACCCTGCTAATTGGCAGCTTCATGCAGCGGCATCCTGAATGTCGGGTGAAGCTGCACGTGCAGAACACGGCGCATATAGTTCAGCAGGTCGCACAGCATGAACTTGATCTGGGTCTGATCGAAGGCGATTGTCAGCACCCCGATATCGAGGTGCTGCCGTGGGTGGAGGATGAACTGGTAGTGTTCTGCGCGCCCCAGCATGTGTTGGCGGGACGTGCCGAAGTGAGCCTGGATGAGCTCTCGCGCGAAGCCTGGATTCTCCGCGAGCAAGGTTCAGGGACGCGCCTGACATTCGACCACGCCATGCGCCACCATCCGGCAAAACTGAACATCCGGCTCGAGCTGGCACATACCGAAGCGATCAAGCGAGCCGTCGAGTCGGGCTTGGGAATCGGCTGCATTTCGCGATTGGCACTGCGCGACGCGTTTCGCCGCGGCAGCCTGGTTGCAGTAGAAACCCCTGAGCTGGATCTGGCCCGACAGTTTTACTTCATCTGGCACTCGCTGAAGTACCAAACTGCGGCGATGCGCGAGTTCATCGAGCAATGCCGAGCGTTGACTGCGGGGATCCGGCGCAGTGATGAGATCGTGCTGCCGACTATCGCCTGATCAGCGTGAGGCGATCAGCCACACCGAATGGAAGCGCCAGTCTGTGCAGGCTTATGAAACCACTTGGTATCGCTTTTTCGCCGATCCAGCACACGGCGTCTTCGTCAGCTGCTCGGAATCGACCCCATCTGTTGCAGCAGCAGCGCCGCCTGGGTCCGGGTGCGGACACCCAGCTTGCGGAAGATCGCGGTGACATGGGCTTTGATGGTCGCCTCGGAAACGCTGAGCTCGTAGGCAATCTGCTTGTTCAGCAAGCCGTCACACACCATGGTCAGCACTCGGAACTGCTGGGGCGTGAGACTGGCAAGGCCTTCGCTGGCCGCCTTGGCTTCGGGGCTGACATGGGCGATGTCTTGGATATTGCTGGGCCACCAGACGTCGCCATCCAGCACGACTTGCACTGCTTGCTGAATGGTTTCCAACGAGCTGGACTTAGGGATGAAACCGCTGGCACCAAACTCGCGTGAACGGGCGACTACCGCAGCATCTTCCTGGGCCGAAATCATTACCACGGGCAACTGCGGGTACTGCCCACGGAGCAGCACGAGGCCCGAGAAGCCGTAAGCGCCTGGCATGTTCAGATCGAGCAATACAAGATCCCAGTCAGAGGTCCGGGTCAGCTGGGCTTCCAGCTCGGCGATGCTTGCCGCTTCGGAAAGCCGCAGGCCATCGCCCAGACCAAGCGTTAACGCTTGCTGTAGGGCACTGCGAAACAGCGGATGATCATCGGCGATAAGGATTTCGTAAGCAGCCATGGCAGACCTATAGTTTTTATTGGCGCTTCACCGGCCTGAAGCCGGATGCCGACATCAGGCCGACATGAACCCGGATATTGCTCGGGGATGGACCAGGGTGATGATATCGCGCCACCAGTGGAAATTCGATTACCGTTCCGCATTTAATCAGGCATATCGGCGAGCTGAGCTTGAACCTGTGGCGAAATGCATCGCTTTGATGCAAAGTTTGCGGCTTTCCCATGTGAGCCCGAACATGCGTAACCAAGCCCTCCGCGCCGATTTTCTAATGCTCATTACGGCCATGATCTGGGGAAGCGCGTTTGTCGCTCAGCGAGTCGGGATGGATAACATCGGCCCGTTCCTCTTCACCGGCCTGCGCTTCGCATTGGGTGCGATCGTGCTGCTGCCGCTGGTCCTGTACCAAGGCCGCGGTGCGGCCCGACATGAGCCTTTCCTGCAGCGAGGCTTGCTGCTCGGAGGCCTCAGCATGGGGCTTGCGCTGACCTTAGGCATTAACCTCCAACAGGTCGGCCTCCTTTTCACCAGCGTGACCAATTCCGGATTCATCACAGGCCTTTACGTGATAGTGGTGCCCTTGCTTGGGTTGATTATCGGCCAGAAAACCGGAATGGGCACTTGGCTGGGTGCGATTCTGGCGGTGTTTGGTATGGCCCTCCTCAGCATCGGCGAGAATTTTCAGGTTGCCTCCGGAGATTGGATACAGCTGGCCGGCGCCTTCGTATGGGGCGTGCATGTATTGCTGGTGAGCTTCTTCGTTGGCCGCCACGACGCGATTCGCCTGGCGTTTCTGCAGTTCGTCACCTGTGCGGTGGTTAGCCTGGTGCTGGCGGGCCTGTTCGAGGAAGCCAGTCTGAACAGTATCTGGCTGGCGGCTCCGGCATTGATCTATGGGGGTATGTTCGCGGTTGGCGTGGGCTATACCTTGCAGGTCGTTGCGCAGAAGCATGCGATCGCCTCCCATGCGGCGATCATCCTCTCGCTCGAAGCGGTATTTGCCGCCATTGCCGGTGCACTGTTTCTCGATGAAAGCCTCAGCCTGCGCGGCTACTTTGGTTGCGCGCTGATGTTCGTCGGCATGCTCGCCGCGCAGCTCTGGCCACGCAGGACACCGCCAGTAATAGCCGGCGCCGAAATTCGGCAAACGGCCACCCATTGACCGACCCTGCTCGGTTAGCGGCGACCGTACGCCGCTAGCGCGCGGTGGGTAGCGTCTTCTGGATCCGGCGCGCGGTGGTGTTTAGCTGCCAGGTAGTGATCGGTGAATGCGTCGAGCCAAGTATCCAGCGCCCCCGCCGCCTGATCATCGCCTGCCAGCCCCAGGCACAGCGCAGCGACCTCGGCGGTGCATAGATGCTCGCTACGCGACGAGCGGCGCAGGCGGTAGCGTGACAACACCTCGGCATGCAGGCTCAGCACCGGTAGGTGATTCAGATAAGGGCTCTTGCGAAACATCTTCCGCGCTTCGGTCCAGGTCGCATCGAGCAGTACGAACAGTGGGCGCTTGCCAACAACCGCCTCGACCCCGGACACCACCCGGGCTGGCTCAGCATACTCACCGGGAAACACCACAAACGGCTGATATCGAGGATCAGCAAGCAGATTCAGCAAGGCGGGATCCACGCCCGTCCGCTGCCAAGTGAAAGCGTAAGTGTCAGTCACGACGTCGGCGATCAACCATCCGGTGTTGCTCGGTTTCAACGGCTCGATATCATGCATGATCAGGCACACCGCGCTGTTCGCCGGCACGCGCGGAAGCCAACCACATAGACAGTGGCTGGTCGTGATGCGGCAGCGAACGCAGCGGGGTGTACGCGAACCCCTCGCGATAAAAGGCTTGGCGCTACGGGCCAGGCGCGCCTCGCGCAAACGGGCTACGGCATGTGGCATGAGGATTTCGACCGATTCAGGTGGGGCGGCAGTTTACCAGCCCGGCTGTAAACCATGGCCGCCGCTGAACCGTGCAGACGGACACCGGTCGAACGACGGCAGTCACCAGGAGATCACCATGTACCGTCTGACCACTCTATTCACACTCTGCCTCGCCTTGCCCTTCGCCCATACCGCTTCGGCACAGGATCAAGCGCTCGGCCAGCTGCTTGAGAAGGTTGCCCGCGAAAGCAGCGTAGGCACCCCGCGCGCAATTAATTCCGACCTCCTAGACGAAGGCTACAGCGTCGACGGCAACGAGCTGGTCAACCACCTGAGCGTCCAGCCCCGTCATGCCGCGCAGATGCGCGACAACCCACAACAGGTTCGCACCCAGTTGGCTGCGAGTGTTTGCAATAACGAAGGCCTGCGTCAGTTGATGAACCAGGGAGCGGTGTTGCGCTTCGAGTTCAACGAATATCAAAGCAAGAAGCCGATCACCACCGAGCGGTATCGCTCCAGCGATTGCTGAACCTAGCTAGCCAACGGCAGCAGCAGTGCTGCCCGCGACGGATCCTTCTAGCGCAACACGCGTGGGGGCCCCTTGCCTGCCACCGCAGCCGCCTCGTCAGGCTTGAAGCGCGCCGCTCGCGGCAGGTCGAGCAACCGCGCGCACGGCGCGAGCATATTGGCCCAAGAGGTCCGATGGCGACTGCATCCCGCTTTCACCCAGGTGCCACCGCGATTGCGATAGCCCAGGACCGAGTTGCGCCGCACGTCCGGCAAGATAAGCCAAAGGTGGCCGCGCGCTACCTCCGCCGCATGTGTATGAGCACATGCGCGTTTCCATATCCTCCGGAAATAGCCGCTCGGCCGCGCCGATTGGCGGGCGAATATTCCTGAACCAGGCGACCGGATCGCCCTCTGATTGCATAGCTAGACGCTAACCGCCGGACCGACAGATCTGCTTACTTAACAGAACGCCGGCCCGGATCTACTAGGCGCAGGGACGGCATTCCCGCCTGCGCAATGGGCTACTGTTAGGCTTGTAGGGCTCGTCCTGAAAACAGTTCGCACCAGGCCCAGCAAGAACGATACGCAAGTCGGCGCCGAGCAACACTTCAGGTTCCAATACAAGGGAGATGTTGTATGCCTTTCGAACCGGATGATTATCTGTCGCGACATTTCAAGACCAGCGGCACTGAGCTGTCCAAAAAAATTGATGAGCTCGTGGCGCTAGCCGTCCCACCCACTAGCCAGAATCTGCCGTTGTATAGGGAAATGCTTGTCACCGTCCTGCGCATGGCGCAGGCCGACCGGAGCCGCTGGGATGCGAAGATTCTGCTGCAGACGATGCGGGAGATGGAGCATGCCTTCAGCCGGCTCGACCAGTTCAAGCGCCGCCGCAAGGTCACTGTCTTCGGTTCGGCCCGAACGCCTATCGAACACCCGCTTTACGCACTTGCGCGCGAGCTCGGAGAAACACTGGCCCGTTATGATCTGATGGTCATCACTGGCGCTGGCGGCGGCATCATGGCAGCCGCGCACGAAGGTGCCGGTACGGACAATAGCCTCGGACTGAACATCACTCTGCCCTTCGAGCAGCATGCCAATCCCACCGTGGACGGTACCGACCACCTTTTGTCGTTTCACTTCTTCTTTGTCCGCAAGCTATTCTTCATCAAAGAAGCCGACGCACTGGTGCTTTGCCCGGGCGGTTTCGGCACCTTGGATGAGACGCTGGAGGTACTGACGCTGATACAGACGGGAAAAAGTCCGCTGGTGCCGATCGTGCTGCTGGATGAGCCCAACGGCTCGTTCTGGAAAGACGCGCTAAGTTTTATGCGTCGCCAGCTGGAGGGTAATCGTTACATTCTGCCGACAGACATGCGCCTGATGCGACTGGTAGACAATGCCGAGGATGCTGCTGCTGAAATCGACAATTTCTACAGCAACTTCCATTCAAGCCGATGGCTAAAAGATCGCTTCGTCATGCGCATGAACCATGGCCTGACAGACGACGCTCTTGCTTATCTGAATAACGAGTTTTCCGATCTGTGTGTGAAAGGCCGTTTCGAACAACAAGCCTGCTGCGAAATGGAACTTGACGAACCGGAACTGCAAGCGCTACCCCGGCTTAGCTTCGTTTTCAACGGCCGTGACCATGGGCGTCTGCGCGAGCTGACCGACTTCATCAACGCTAAATGCAACTGGCGACCCTAAAGAGATCAAATGAGGAGCTAGGTAGAATTGCGTCTGCGACGGTTAATCGAACGACCCGCCTCGCAATAGCCTTCCGATCATTTCCAGCGAATAGCCTCGGTAACTCAGAAAACGGCCCTGACGGGCCTTTTCTCGCTGGTCGCCCGGCAACTCTCCGAACTTACGCAGCCATACCTCGTGGAGTTGCGCATTCCAATCAAAACCACTGTCGCGCAAGGTTTGCTCAATAGCCTCACGGGGCAACCCCCGTTGAGCCAGCTCCTCACGGATTCGCAACGGGCCGTAGCCCGCATTGGCGCGCATACGTACGAAGCTCTCCAGATAGCGGGCTTCGCTGAGAAGCCCCTCCTCGGCCAGACGATCCAGTGCCGGCTCGATCAACTCAGTAGGCGCACCGCGCGAGCGCAACTTACGGCTCAGCTCCATGCGCCCGTGCTCGCGACGGGCCAGAAGATCCATGGCTGCCCGCCGCACGGAGGCGGGGTTATCGAGCACAACCGGCATATGAATCAGAGATCGGCTTCGACCAGGTCTGCAGCAACCGGGTTGGCCTTGGTGCTCGGCGCAACCACCAGCAGCTTGTCGCGGATCTGCTGTTCAATCTCGCGGCCAATTTCCGGGTTCTCTTCCAGATATTTAGCGGCATTGGCCTTGCCCTGACCGATCTTGCTGCCCTTATAGGCATACCAGGCGCCGGATTTCTCGACCAATCCCTGCTGCACACCGAGGTCGATAACCTCGCCATTGCGGTAGATGCCCTTGCCATAGAGGATCTGGAATTCGGCCTGGCGGAACGGCGGCGCTACCTTGTTTTTGACGACCTTGACGCGGGTTTCGCTGCCGACCACTTCGTCGCCTTCCTTCACCGCACCGGTACGGCGGATGTCGAGACGAACCGAGGCGTAGAATTTCAACGCGTTACCGCCAGTGGTAGTTTCGGGGCTACCGAACATCACGCCGATTTTCATACGGATCTGGTTGATGAAGATCACCAGGCAGTTGGCGTTCTTGATGTTGCCGGTGATCTTGCGCAGCGCCTGGGACATCAGGCGAGCCTGCAGACCCACATGGGTATCACCCATTTCGCCTTCGATTTCAGCCTTGGGCACCAGCGCGGCCACAGAGTCGACAATGATCACGTCGACCGCATTGGAACGCACCAGCATGTCGGTGATTTCCAATGCCTGCTCACCGGTATCGGGCTGCGAAACCAGCAGGTCGTCAACGTTGACGCCGAGCTTGCCCGCGTAATCGGGATCCAGGGCATGCTCGGCATCGACGAAGGCG
This sequence comes from Pseudomonas sp. Q2-TVG4-2, assembly GCF_013620795.1. Taxonomy (GTDB): domain Bacteria; phylum Pseudomonadota; class Gammaproteobacteria; order Pseudomonadales; family Pseudomonadaceae; genus Stutzerimonas. Next base: position 483,851 of record NZ_LGLW01000001.1, read on the forward strand.
CAGGTGGCGCCCATCTTCTGTGCTTCTGCAATAACCGACAGTGTCAGCGTGGTCTTACCTGAGGACTCTGGACCATAGATCTCGACGATCCGGCCTTTTGGCAAACCACCGATGCCCAACGCGATATCCAAGCCCAGCGAGCCGGTGGAGATGGAGGGAATCGCCTGGCGATCGTGATCGCCCATGCGCATGACCGCGCCTTTACCGAACTGCTTTTCGATCTGGCCCAAGGCGGCAGTCAAGGCGCGCTTCTTGTTCTCGTCCATTACAATCCTCACTTGATCAAGAGGGCCAGAGGCCACAACAACAACTGTATAAGTAGACAGTATTAGAGCATAGGCAAAATGAAGCGCCTAGCCCTGAATTGGATTTTCTCCCGCCGCGAGCCGGATCAATCCGACGAGCGCCGCCTCTACGCTCTGCTCGCGTACGGCCTGTCGATCGCCGTCGAATTGAAAGCGCTGGGTCACGATCTTCTCGTCAACCGTCCAGGCCAGCCATACGGTGCCAACCGGCTTATCTGGCGATCCGCCACCCGGCCCGGCAATGCCGCTGACCGCCACACCATAACGCGCCCCACTGGCCCGCTGCGCGCCACGTACCATTGCCTCGACCACTTCGCGACTGACGGCGCCGACCTGGCTGAACAGGCCAGCCGGCACATCCAGCAGATGAGTTTTTTGCGCATTTGAATAGGTCACGAAGCCCGCCTCGAACCAGGCCGAACTGCCGGCAATGCGGGTAATGGCTTCGGCGATCCCGCCGCCGGTGCAGGATTCGGCAGTGGTGACCAGGGCGCCCTGCCGTTGCAAGGCATCGCCCAGTTGCGAGGCGAGATCGGTGAGCGTCATCGAATGATCCGGTTAATAGAAAGACAGCGGATACCCTACACCAGCCTGTCCGGTACTTCAGCCCGTCGCATTGCCGAAGTACCGGAGCGGGCGAACCGAAGCGGCGGCGACGACGGTCATGTCCCCGGCTGCGCCGGTCCGGCCAGATCGCTGTCACGGCGCCTTCCCAGACGGCCGACTGCCCTATCGCCATAGACCTGGATCGGATCGGAAAGGTTTTTCTTGATGAAGAAGGCGAACAGCGTGACGACCGACAGCATGATGCCGATGTACACCGGGCCAGGAATATCCAGCGTCGATGGATGAAATCGCAGACGCGCGGCGATGGCAAATACCGACGGGTGGGTCAGGAAGATGATGTACCCAACGCCTCCGATGGGTGCAAGCCAACGTAGCCCGCCTCCCGTCATTCGCGTCGCCGCCAGAAATATCGCGGCCCCCAGGCTGTAGCTCACGAAGTAGCGGTACCAGGTTTCACCCAGCCCGGTGTCACGGGAATAGGCCAACAGGCAGACCGGCAGCAGGAACGCATAGAACAGCCCGACCGCAGCCCAGGCGTAGCCTCCGGTATCGAGTGCACGCCCGTTATCGGTCCTTTTCCACAGTGCTCCGAGAAAGCACACGCTCACCATCAGCGGCAGCGCCACCGGTAATTTTATTTCCAGGCTGTAGCGCAGGTAGGCGAGCAGCAGCGCAAAGCCGTACTGCAGGACTAGAATAAGCAGATCCCATCGCACTGAATCGCCACGCTTCAAGATAAACAACACCAGGCAGAGCGCGTAGAAGGTGATCTCGATCTGGAGCGTCCAATACAGGCCGAGCACATTTTCAACCAGGAAGAAGCCCTGCAACATCGTCGCGTTGACGGCGACGACCAGCACAGAGAACAGCCGCGCAGGATCATCCCAGGGAAACATCACACCAAGCAGCAGTGACAGCCAGTACAAGGGAAACAGGCGAAAGAAGCGCTGATACACGAACGCCGCCACCGGCCGCTCGAAGGTGCGTCGATTTCTATGCAAGCCGGAGACGATGAAATAACCACTCAGGGCGAACAGCACCAGCACGCTGACCTTGCCGACATCCAGCACCGCCTTGGTGGTCAAAAAAAGGTAGCCAGTCATCTCGTCGAAAGCACCGTCATGCTTCATCTTGGCGATCAGATGAGAATAGGCGACGCACAACGCCGCCGCGCCGCGCAGGGCGTCGAGTCCATATAGTCGGGGCATGTCTGCTGCACTCGCCGATGGGGGAAAGGGTAAGCTCGCCAGGAACCGGCGCACGGGGAAACGCTAGCGTTCGCCCGTCAAAGGGGCCAGCGCGCTGGATAGAATTGAGACGTCATGCCCAGACGGGCAGGTATCGCATTCGTGAGCCGATGCCTTGGGTACGGCGAGGCGAAAAGCCCGGGTATGCTACCGCGGCAGCCGCCAAGGGGCGGCTGCACAGCTTAGAAGACGTATACGAGGCCGTATAAATCCGGAAAGACGCCGAGTCACCATTGGGCGACTGGTTCGGCTCTTTTCTAGCCAAAGGTTATCGGCGGCATCGGCTCGTTTGTCAAGGCGCTCGTCTCGCGTGCCATCACTCCTGGCAGCCCAGAGAAAGCCGACCCGAACCGGGTGCGAAGCCGGTCCGCCTACCAAGCGCGCCCGCCTGCTGAGCAGTGCAGCCGCGTGTTAACCTTGTGGGCTTTCAGCGGGATCCGTTACTCGTCCGGCGATTCTGCTCCACCGAGCCGCACCAGATAGACAATGCCACGCTCCGGCTCTCCGCCCCACCGAAACAGTCGAATAGCCCTAAGTTACTGATGAGCCTAGATATTTCAGATTTATCGAAACACACGCCGATGATGCAACAGTACTGGAAGCTCAAGCGCGAGCATCCTGACCAACTGATGTTCTACCGCATGGGCGATTTCTACGAGCTGTTCTACGAAGACGCCAAGAAAGCCGCGAAGCTGCTGGACATCACCCTGACCGCCCGCGGCCAATCCGGTGGCAATGCGATCCCCATGGCCGGGATCCCGTTCCACTCCGCTGAAGGTTATCTCAGTCGGCTTGTCAAGCTCGGCGAGTCGGTGGTCATCTGCGAGCAGATCGGCGATCCGGCGACTAGCAAAGGCCCGGTGGAGCGCCAGGTGGTGCGCATCATCACGCCTGGTACGGTCAGTGACGAAGCCCTGCTCGACGAGCATCGCGACAACCTGCTGGCCGCTGTGGTGGGCGACGAAAAGCTGTTCGGCCTATCGGTGCTGGACATTACCAGTGGCCGTTTCAGCGTGCAGGAATTCGGTGGCTGGGAAACCCTGCTGGCCGAGGTGGAGCGTTTGAACCCCGCCGAACTGATGATTCCGGACGACTGGCCCGCCAATCTCCCGCTTGAGAAGCGTCGTGGCGTACGGCGTCGCGCGCCCTGGGATTTCGATCGCGACAGCGCATTCAAGGGTCTCTGCCAACAGTTCGGCACCCAGGATCTGAAGGGTTTCGGTTGCGAAAAACTGACCCTGGCCATTGGCGCCGCCGGTTGCCTGCTGACTTATGCCAAGGAAACCCAGCGTACTGCCCTGCACCATTTACGCAGCCTGCGCCATGAGCGCCTTGACGACACCGTGATTCTCGACGGTGCGACCCGACGCAACCTGGAACTGGACATCAACCTCGGCGGCGGTCGCGAAAACACCCTGCAATCGGTTGTGGATCGCTGCCAGACCGCCATGGGCAGCCGCCTGCTCAGCCGCTGGCTGAACCGCCCGTTGCGCGACCGCGGCGTGCTCGAAGCCCGTCAGGACTCGATCACCTGCCTGCTTGAGCATTACCGCTTCGAGCAGATCCAGCCGCAACTCAAGGAGATCGGTGACCTCGAACGCATCCTCGCTCGGATCGGTCTGCGCAACGCCCGCCCACGCGACCTGGCACGACTGCGTGATGCGCTCGCCGCCCTGCCCCAACTACAAGACGGTATGCAGGAACTGGTGGCGCCGCATCTGATCGAGCTGGCGAATACCATCCGCACCTATCCCGAGCTCGCTGCGTTGCTGGCCAAGGCCATCATCGACAATCCGCCGGCGGTGATCCGCGAAGGCGGCGTGCTGAAAACTGGCTATGACGCTGAACTGGACGAGCTGCAATCGCTGTCTGAAAACGCCGGCCAGTACTTGATGGACCTGGAGACCCGCGAAAAAGCCCGCACAGGCCTGGCCAACCTCAAGGTCGGCTACAACCGCGTGCATGGCTACTTTATTGAGCTGCCGAGCAAGCAGGCCGAATCCGCGCCGGCGGACTACATCCGCCGCCAGACGCTCAAGGGTGCGGAACGCTTCATCACCCCGGAACTGAAAGAGTTCGAAGACAAGGCGCTGTCGGCCAAAAGCCGGGCCTTGGCGCGTGAGAAGCAGCTCTACGAAGAATTGCTCGAGCGGCTCATTGGGCACCTGGCACCGCTGCAGGAAAGCGCGGCGGCATTGGCCGAGCTCGACGTGCTGAGCAATCTGGCCGAACGCGCGCTGACGCTAGACCTGAACCGCCCACGCTTCGTCGAGCACCCCTGCATGCAGATCGAGCAAGGCCGCCACCCGGTGGTCGAGCAGGTGCTGCAAACGCCCTTCGTTGCCAACGACCTCGGGCTGGACGACGATACTCGCATGCTGGTTATCACTGGCCCGAACATGGGCGGTAAATCCACCTACATGCGCCAGACCGCCCTGATCGTACTGCTGGCGCAGATCGGCAGCTTCGTCCCGGCAAAGGCGTGTGAGTTGTCTTTGGTCGATCGCATATTCACCCGTATCGGCTCCTCGGATGACCTGGCCGGTGGTCGCTCGACCTTCATGGTGGAGATGAGTGAGACCGCCAACATCCTGCACAACGCCAGCGACCGCAGCCTAGTGCTGATGGATGAAGTTGGCCGCGGCACCAGCACCTTCGACGGGCTGTCGCTGGCCTGGGCGGCGGCCGAGCACCTGGCCCATCTGCGCGCCTTCACGCTGTTCGCGACGCACTATTTCGAACTGACGGTGCTGCCGGAAAGCCAGCCGGTGGTCGCCAACGTGCACCTGTCGGCCACCGAGCACAACGAGCGCATCGTCTTCTTGCACCACGTCCTGCCGGGCCCAGCGAGCCAGAGTTATGGCCTGGCAGTGGCACAGTTGGCCGGCGTGCCTGGGGAGGTTATCCAGCGTGCACGCGACCATCTGTCGCGGCTGGAAACCACTAGCTTGCCTCACGAAACACCGAAAATAACCGCCGGCCAGCCCGCTCCGCCGATGCAGAACGACCTGTTCGCGAGCCTGCCACATCCGGTGATCGAGGAATTGGGGCGGATCAATCCCGATGATATGACGCCGCGCCAGGCACTGGAGCTGCTATACAACTTGAAAACACGCGTCTGACGGCTAAGAAAAAGCTGCTAGAATCGCGCGCATTTTTTGGATATACGCGGCATTGCCTGGTGCTGCTATAACTGCCGAACGGGGGCGTCATTGCAACGCCACCTGACACGCCCGAGGAGATAGCTAGAAATGACCTTCGTCGTCACCGACAACTGCATCAAGTGCAAATACACCGACTGCGTGGAAGTCTGCCCGGTGGACTGCTTCTACGAAGGCCCGAATTTTCTGGTCATTCACCCCGACGAGTGCATCGACTGCGCACTCTGCGAGCCGGAGTGCCCGGCCCAGGCGATCTTCTCCGAGGATGAAGTGCCTGACGAGCAACAGGAGTACATCGAGCTGAACGCTGATCTGGCGGAAGTCTGGCCGAATATCACCGAGAAAAAGGACTCGCTGCCGGATGCCGAGGAATGGGATGGCGTGAAGGACAAGCTGCAGTACCTGGAGCGCTAGTCCGCTACCGATATAAAAAATGCCCGCTGATGCGGGCATTTTTCATGGAGCCTTGTGCGTCAGGCGCGATCGACACCTTTTTTTACGGTGTCCTTGGCTTCACCCTTCACTTGCTGCGCATCGCCTTTGATTTCCTGGCCTTGGCCTTCGTTCTTCATGCGCTCATTGTCGGTTGCCTCACCGAGGCCCTGCTTCGCCTTGCCGGCAGCTTCATTGAGGTTGCCCTTCATCTTATCTTCAGTACTGCTCATGGCATGTTCCTCTTTGCTTCGTGGGTTACGCTCAATGGACCGGATCGGCGGCTCGATAGTTTCGCTTTTCCGAGCAACGGTACCTGCAACCGGCCTTATGGAACGCCTGGAGACTCAACCGTTGCGCGCCTTCACCAAACGATTGAATAGCGGCCGGCCGGCCAGATGCAAGAACAGCGGCGCGCCAGCGATCAGGTAGAAGTAATAAGTCACGAAGCGCCAGATGAGGATGGCGGCCGCAGCGGTCGATTTGCCCACCAACGGTGTGAGCAAGGCCGCCGATGCCAGTTCGGCGCTGCCGGCGCCGCCAGGCAGCAAGCTCAATTGCCCGGCAGTCAGGGCCAGCAATTGAACGATGAAAGTCCAGGCCCAGGCGAGCTGACTACCCAGCCCCTGTAAGGTGAGATACAGCACGCTGTAACGCAGCAACCAATGCAGCGTGGTCAGGATGAATACCCCCAAGAGGATCGCCCGCGGGAGCCGGAAGCATTCCAGCAGAGCGTTGCGGAAGCTCAACACCTTTCGAGCCCAATAACGCTTGCGGGCAGACTTCATACCCAACCGGCCGACCAGCCAGCCGTTGAGCAGAAACACCTGCCGATGGAAACGCCCAAGCAACGCCAACAGCACCATCAGGCCGATCAGTAGCGCCGCGCTGAATCCAAGCAGACTGGCGATATAGGCATTCAGCGAGTGAGTCACCGCATAAATCAGCACGCCCACCAGCGCGCAAGCGAAGAACAGCAGATCGGCCAGCTGCTCGACGGCAAAGGTCGCGGTGCCCTTGGCTGGTGTCACGTCCTGGCGCAGTAACAGCGCCATCATCGTCAACGGCCCGCCGGCGCCTCCCGGTGTGGCGCAGATCGCAAACTCGGTGGCGATGACGACGCCCAGCGCCCGGCCTTGCCCCAACCGGCGCCTACCTACCAGCAGACGCAGACGCCACGCGTTTAGGTACCAGCCGAGCATGATCATGCCGAGCATACCGAGCAGCAACCACAGCGGAAAACTCACCAACCGCTCGAAGAGACCGCTCCCACCCAGCAGCAACGGAATCAGTACCGCAACCAGCAGCGCGCCAAACAGCAACCACCAGCGGCCGCTCATGCCGCGGCGCTCGAATTCAATACATGGCGATTAAGCCAATCGATCTTGGTCATTGGACGCCGCCCGTCTTGCAGCAGGCGAGTCAACAGATCCTGCCAATAATGACGAGAGAAGTCGTGGCGCATATCGACCGGATGCAGCCCCAGGCGCAGCACTGGCGCTTGCCGATGACGAGTGAGCATCTGCTCGCTGAGCAACCGCGACATGCCGCGACGCCAGGCGCTGCGCGCGCTCCAGACCAGCCCAGGGGCGTCGATGGGAGTGTAATCGGGTAGTAGGTACAAGTGCCGGGGGTCGCTGGTGTAGGTCAGTCCGGTTTTAGCCAATGCTCGCCGTGCGCCTGGCCCCAGCAACCAGGCTGGCGCTACGAACCCGTGCAGAGGCCATTGCATTCGTGCGAACAACTCGATGCCCTGCTGCAAGCGGCGTGTGGATTCAGCCTCATCCAGCGGATAGAACTCACCCTCATGGGTGAAGATGCGACGCATGAACCAGGCTCGTGGCGAACGCGGCGTCGGTGCTTCGTCAGCGTGATGACAGCCGTGCAACACGAGCTCATCGCCGCGTGCCAGCCGGCCGTCGAGCATGGTGCAGAATTCGGGATGGTGTTCGAGTCGATTGCGCCGGTGGAAATCCGGTACTACCAGCCAGGAAATCGGTATATCGCCCAGCGCATCTACCGCCTGGACGAAAGGTCGATAGTCGGGCCAGGTTTCCGGCGCCACGTCGTGCAGCACCAGCATCAGGCTCCGCTCAGCCATGCACGGCGACCGGCAGGTCGGCAGTACCCAGCACAGCGTGATAATGCGCGAGCAGCCCCGCCACCACCGCATCCCAGGCGTGATGCGCCTCGACATGCTGACGCGCCTGAGCGCCCAGCAAGCGTGGATCGTCTTCGAACAGCTCGCGTACGGTCTGTGCCATCGCCTGGGCATCCAGCGGTCGGCACAGGCGCCCAGTATGGAACGGCACCAGCTCGGGCAGCGCGCCGGCTCGCGCAGCGATCACCGGAATACCGCTTGCCATCGCCTCCAGCGCGACCAGACCGAAGGTTTCCTGATTACCGGCGTGCAACAGCACATCACAGCTGGCCATGTAACGCGCCACCTCGGATGCAGGGCAGAAACGATCGATCACCGACACGTTGGCCGGCACCCGATGGGGCATACCCGACCCCACCAACAGCAAGTGATACGGCTTGTCGAGCAGTCGGGCAGTTTCCAGCAGCACGTCGATGTTCTTCTCTCTCGAACCACGCCCGGCGAAGACCATGAGCCGCGTGTCGTCCTCGATCCCCAATTCCCGGCGTATTTCCGGATCGCGCCTATCCGGACGGAAAGTTTCCAGATCGACCCCTAACGGCTGCACGTAGACGTTACGAACGCCCAGTTCCTGCAGCTTCTCGGCCATTACCCGGCTGGGCGCCAGCACCCGGTCGAAGCTGCCATACAGGCGCGATACATACCCGTTCATGTTGGTACCAAGCCAGCCGCCGATACGGTTACTGACCAACAGCGGCAGATCGGAGTGATAGAACCCTATCACCGGAACGTCGAGGCGACGTCCAGCATCCAGCGCTGCCCAAGCGGTCATGTAGGGGTCACCAACCTCGATCACGTCGGGCCGCAGCGCGCGCAGCTGGTTGCGCCAGGGCGCCCGCCGGACCGGGAACCGGTAGCCCTTGCCGAACGGCAACGCAGGTGCGGGAATCTGGTAGATACCGGCGTGATGGCTATAGCTGTCGCCCGGCACCAGAATGCTGTGGCGAACGCCCGAATACAGTTGCAGCCGGCGGTGTTTGGCCTCGAGGTAGGTCCGCACCCCACCGCTGGCAGGTGCGTAAAACATGGTCATGTCGGCGATATGCAAGATGGAGCGTCTCCGTGAGGTCTCGATGCAGAGCCTTCGGAGGACGAATGCTGGCAAGGGTTGTATCAGCCAGACCCGGCCGAGTCATAGCCGGGCCTCGCCCCGAAAGATTCTGCAATGAAATCAATGGACCACCGACCCAGGCGGTTGTTCGTCGGTGCATTCAGCTTGCCGACAACCGATGCTGCTGGCATCAACCATCCACCCGCTTGTCGCCCTCGCCCTTGCCGTGTAGCGACGCATGCTCGATGACCGCATTCATCTCTGCACCGAACAGCAGTACCGCAGCGGAGATATAGAAGTAGAGCAACAGCACGATCACCGCCCCGATACTGCCGTAGGTAGCGTCATAGTTGCCAAAGTTCTGCACGTAGATGCCGAAGCCCACCGATGCGGCAATCCAGACGATCACCGCCAGCACGGAACCGGGCGTGATGAAGCGAAACTCCTGTTCGACGTCGGGCGTAACGTAGTACAGCAAGGCCACCACCAGCATCATCAGGATCACGACTATTGGCCAACGCAGCCAGGTCCATAGCGTCACCACGATATCCTTCAACCCCACCTGCGCGGCGAGCCATTCCATCACTTGCGGCCCGGTCACCATCAAGCCCGCTGCCGCAAGCAGAATCAGGGCCAGACCGATGGTATAGAGGACCGCCAACAGCATTAGCTTCCAGGTCGGGCGGCCTTCTTTCACATCGTACGCCTTGTTCATCGCATTCATCAGCGAGCGAACACCGACAGAGGCGGACCACAGCGCAATGAGAATACCCACCGACAGCAGGCCGCTCTTCTGCTCTTGCATCTGGTCGATCACCGGATTGACCAGTTCCAGTGCATCGGGCGGCAAGACCAACGACACCTGCCCGCGAAGCCAGGTGAAAAAGTCCTGCAGATCGAGCATGCCCAACATGGCGATTAGAAACAGCAAAAAGGGAAACAGCGAAAAGATCGCTCGATAGGCCAACGCCGAGGCATAGGTCGCCATGTCGTCATTGCTGAACTCCTTCAAGGTGCGTTTCAACAATTCGAAACTGCCAATACCCCGTGTTTCCAGCAATGCCATTGCGTTATCCCCCGAAGAATGAAGCTGAAGCCGTTGAAAATGGGACGGCCCACCTCTGGAAGAGTTCGCCCGCCGCCGCCCCGGTCGTCGTTCGTACAGCTGCTAGCGAACATGCACCTAGGTCGGGGTCTGCGGTGTCTTGGCCGGCTCATCATCCGAGGCGGAGAGGGGCAAATTCCATGTGAGCACCGTTTTCCGTCAAGGAACTTTCCGCCGCTTAAGCGCTCTTGATGGAGTCCAGTTCGGCGCATCGCTGACGGCAGTCGCAACCACACAGCGTAAAGACCGGAGCATGCGGCGGGTCTAGCTCACGGAGCCATCTCGTCCCGGCACATGTGCCGCATGGAATGCCAGACATGGCTTACGCCGTTTTTTTTTGGCCGCAGGAGCAAATGAAATGGGATACGCAACGGATGCCCCACAGCCAAGAATGAAAGCCGACCTCCTCAGATACGCCAGGCTCATCCTCACCAAAGGCAGTGGGGCTGCCGCGACGCTTGGCCTGAATATCCTGCTGGCGCGCCTGCTGGTGCCCGAGCTCGCGGGCACGGTGTTCTTCTGCGTCGCTCTAGGCATTTTCCTGTCCCTGGTGGCACGGCTAGGCTTGGACATTGCGTGCCTGAAGAACATTTCCTCTTTGAGCGACGGCCAGCAACGCCGCTATTTCCACCGTGCGCTGGGTCTCGCCGCGCTGATGAACGTTCCGGCCTTTCTAATCGGCCTGGTCGTGGTGTATTTCTCGAAAACCACCCAGGCGCATTTCGCTCATGCCGCCATCCTGTTCGGCACCACCGCCCTTGGCCTGTCACTGTTGAGCATCGCAAGCGAAACATTGAAAGCCAAGCATAAAACCAGCGAGGGGCTGTTCTGGCAGACGGCGTTTCAGCCCGCCCTGACGCTGCTGCTGGTATCAGTGACCGGCAACGACCTGACCACCGTGGCCGGCGCCTTTGCAGTCAGCTACGCTCTGGCAATTTTCGGCTCGGTATGGCGCGCCAACACGAGCCTGCCGGCTTCAGACTCATCGCACACGCTTGGCTGGCGCGAGATGCTCATCCTGTGTGTACCGCTGATGCTCATCGCAGTGATGAACAGCATCATCGAACTGTCCGATACGCTACTGCTCGGCGTGCTGCGTTCGGCTGGCGAAGTGAGCATCTACTACATTGCGGCCAAGATCGCCGCCCTCTCGACGACTTTGCTGTTCATCATCAACGGCACCATCGCCCCCGACATCTCCAAACGCTGGGCCCAGCATGACCGTGCGGGCGCCTTCGCCATCGTCAAAAGATATTCTCGCTTCATGCTGGCGCTCGCGTTAGTGATCCTGCTCGCCATAGGCCTGCTGCGTGAATATATCCTGGCCGTATTTGGCCCCGAGTACCGGGCGCAAGGTGTTTATCCCCTGCTGGTACTCGCCGTTGGCTATTTCTTCGTACTCGCCGCCGGACCGCTGGGCATCTTCATGACCATGACCGGCAATCACCGCCGCTACCTGCATAACAACATCGCGGCCTGTGTCATCAACGTGGCACTCAATCTCGTTCTAATCCCGCGCTATGGCGTCAATGGCGCCTGCTTCGCCACCGCCGTGGCGCTGACATTGAAAAACGCGCTGCTGTACATCCAGTTCAAACAAATCGAAAGGAGTCCGACGCCATGACTGACCGGGTAAACGTAATCGCTTACGGAGCCTATGACCGGCATAACTATGGCGATCTGCTCTTCGCAATCGTCCTCAAGCGTTATCTGGAGGCCGACGGCCGTTTCTCCGTACTGGTCGCGGCGACCAAGACATCCGATCTATCCAGCTATGGCGCATTGCCGACCGTCCCACTGAAAAAAGCTCTGGACGCGACGCGCCAGCAACCAAAGACGATGCTCATCGTCGCAGGCGGGGAATGTTTGACCGCGCAATGGGAAAGCATCATCGGCTACCTCGCCCCACAAGCCATCTACTACCCGATCAAGGCGAGCCCTTACTTGATTGGCCATAAGGCATTCATCCGCCTGAGCCGACTGTTTACTTCGATCCCGTCAGACATTCCGCTGGTGCTGGGTGAGCGGGACCTGCCGGGCTACAAGGTGATGTACAACAGCGTCGGGGGCAACGAAATCAGCCGGAAGAAGCCGCTGATCCACGAGGCGATCAAGCGCAACCTGAACGATTGCACCTATGTATCGGTTCGCGATCGTGAAACCTCCGCCGAACTGGACAAGCTCGGGGTCAAACACAACCTGGTGCCCGACAGCGCGATTCTGATTTCGGACATTTTCCCGCAACCGGTCGACCCAACCGAGCCCGGCCATATCGTTTTCCACATCTCTGATCATCACGCCAAGCGGCGCATCGAAGCCATTGCGCAGCAACTGACCGAGCTGAACGTCACCACAGGACTGAAAATCGCCTTGCTGACAATTGGTAAGGCCCCTGGACATTCAGACGACGGCCCGCTGGACAAGCTGCACAGCCTGCTGGGGGACGAGCGCGCCTACCGCATCGACAGCGGAAAGATCGACGACATCATCCGCTGCATCGCCACCAGCAAGCTCTACTGCGGCACCAGTCTGCATGGCGCGATCACCGCATTGGCATACGCCGTACCGCAGATAGCGCTGCTGCCGCAGCGTGTGGTGAAACTATCTAGCTTCCTCGAGACCTGGGTGCCCAAACAGTCCTGCGGGTTCGCCGAGGTTTCGCAGATCAGTCAGATCGGCACCAACCTGCTCAATGCTTTCGGCGACACCCAGCGAGCCGAATTACGAGCGGTGGTCGAAGCCATGAAGAACCGCGTGCGTACGAACCTCGATCATATGGTCGAACTCTACGATCAGGCACCGGCCCGGGGCGAATCCCCTGCCCGCGAAAACAAAAAGGCCGCAGCCGTACCCGCGAACTGATCAGATAGCGCGAAGCAAACAGAAAGGCCCGCAACGAAGCGGGCCTTTCTGTTTGCCATTGGTGCCGGTGAGAGGAGTCGAACCCCCGACCTTCGCATTACGAATGCGCTGCTCTACCTACTGAGCTACACCGGCGTCGAGCGGCGCATTATGAAATTTCGCCGGCACGGACTCAAGCCCGCGCCGGCGAAAGACGTGCCGCGTTCGGTCAGAGCCGAAGCGACCTCATACAGCGTATTACAACCCGGCGGACGTGGAACCGGTTGTGCCGGCCGTGCTCGTGGTGCCCGTCGTCGAACGAGTGGTCTCGCCGCTATTGGCATGCTGCTGCTTGACCTGAGCGGCCACCTCTTCACCCTTGGCGGATGCTTTCTGGTAGCCCTCCTCGGCCTTGTGGCGAAGGCGGTCTTTCATGCGGTCGCGCGCCTCACCCAAGGCTTCGTCCTCGCGCCGTGTCGGTGGCACCGAAGCAGCAAGCAACGCACCCAGCGCGATACCAATGGCACCGAGCGCCAGGGGTTGCTCCTGGAGCAACTGGTTGAAGCCGCCACGAGCTCGGTCAGCACCGCCGCGCAGCCGTTCAGATGCCTGGCGCCTGGAATCGCTGGCCCGAGTACGGGCGTTGCCGAGCGACTCGGAAACGCTGTGGCTCATATGGCTGGCCTTGTCCTTCATGCCAGCGCCCTGCTGCTTGAGGCCGGCGGTCTTGGCGGAGAGCTTTTCTCCCATAGAGGGGCCGGTCGACCCAGCGCCATAGCCGGTAGTGGTCACGTTCGAATGCGGCTGGCGATTTTGCCCCGCCATCATCCAGAGCAGACCGATTGAGGTCAGTACTGTCGGCACCGGGTTGGCCTTGACCGTGTTGCTCAGGTTGGAGAAGAACTCGCCGCCGCCGCCTTTTACGTAGCCCAGCGCGGTATCGATGAGTTCGCCTGGGGACAGCTTGTTTTCTAGCGCGTGAACAATATTGCCGATCTCGGCTCGCTGTTGATCGATCTCCCGCTCCAACTCGGCGGGATCCTTCTGTGCTTCGGCATCTATCTGATTACGTGTGCTCATGATGTGTGCCCCCTGACGGCTTCTTTATCCTTGTTGACCGAATGGATGGTGCGCTCGGGCTTGAAGGAAGACGCCTCGAACTTCTTCTTGCCGGCGGAAACCATGATCAAACCGATCACCACCACCACACCGCCAACGATCAGCGCGGCGAGCCAGGGCTCCATGACGTTGCTCAGGCCGTAGACAGCGGACATCAGCAGGACGATGAATCCGCCGAGCAAGACGGCCCCACCCGTAGCGACGCTCGCGGCGCCGGCCTTGGTGGCACGGATGGACTCGCTCAGTTCCGCTTTTGCCAAGGCCAGTTCCTTGGTCACCAGAGAGGGCACTTCATGGGTAAGCTGCCGCAGCAGGCCACCTACGGAGCTATCGGTCTCGGTGCGCGTACCCGGTTCCAGCGTGCTGGCCGTGGTTGTGGTCGTTGTAGTCTTACGTGCTTCGCTCATGGGAAAAGCCCTCCGTCAGTACCTTTGCCGTCTCGGCTGGAAGTGGAACCGAGGCCAGTGCCCGAAGTGGAGCCCAAGCCTGCGCTGCTGCCTGATCCGGTGCCAGCGCCTGAGGTATTGCTACCCAGGCCGGTCCCAACACCGGTTCCCGATCCCGTACCCAGTCCGCTACCGACACCTGTGCCCGTTCCGGCAGTCGACGTAGTAGAGCGAGAGGTGCTTGTCGCGGAGGAAACGCCGGCATTGCTGACGCTGCCGATGGTTCCGGACTCGCCCGTATCCAGGCGATCGTTGAGCTCGTCCTGCTCGGAGAGATACTCGTCCTGAGACGAGCCATACTGACTGCTGGAATGCTCATGGCGGCCGTAATCGCCCGTTGCAGCGCGCTGGCTGGATGCCCGGGCGAAGCGGGTCAGCCCGAATCCCAGGGCGACGCTGCCGGCAATGAACAGGCCCGGGTTGTCTCGCGCCATTCGATTCACGTCCTGGAACAGCTCGTCTACATTCTTGCCGCGAAGGTCATCGGACAGCCGCACCATGCTTTGCGCCATGGTGGACACATAATTGGACAGACCAAGGCGATCTTGCCCTTCGAGCTCCTGAGCGGCGGCCTTCGCGCTCTGCGCGACCTTCTCGAGCTCGTCGGCGGCAGTATCGCGATAGCCTTCGAGGTGGCTCTTGCCTTGGGCTTTCACCTGATCGGCTGCCTGGCGGGCCTTGGCTTTGGCGTCTTCGGTGGCATGCCCGGCCGTTGAACCGGACGTTGACTGGCCGGATGTGGACGTAGAGGCAGTAGAAGTTGAGTTGGGGCCGGTCTTAGGTTGGCCACCGTAACCAGTGATTTCTTCGTCGGGTGTAGTCATTTGATTCACCTTTATATGGCTTGGCCGGAAGACCACGGTCCGTAGGAACACAGCAACTGCGGTGGACCGCGAACTGTGTAATTTTCGGTGCGCACATATAAGGTGACCGGGGCGATATTTTCGAGTTCCATTATTTCGGTTCGCCCTTGGGCGGAGCGGCCTAGTTATGGAAGTTGCTTCCTCCTCTTGTTTGCTCGATTGTCGGCTAATGGCAAGTGGCCTCAATCTAGCTATAAGCCGCGCGCTTGTTCGGTTTAAGCGAGACGGTATTTATAACAAGCGAAACGGTTGATCAATATGAAACTAACGAGCAATTAGGCAAGGCCATCTACTCAACTCGTCAAGGAGCGAAAACGCAGCCGACGAGCAGCATTCGTTATGCCATACAGGCATCATTATTAAAGGCAAAGAAAAACGGGCCCGAGGGCCCGTTTCCTTTTATACCGGTCGTGTTACAGCGGACCGATGGTGGAGCAGGTTTTCTTCGCAGCGGCGTGCTTCTGCAGCGGCGCCAGCTGGGGACGGTGCTTACCGCTCCGAACGTCCAGGGACATGATGTTCTCACCCCAGCGAGGACCGGCTGCCCAGTAGGTGCTCGGGATGCAGTTCTCGTTCAGGTAGGCCAGCAGGTTGTCGGTAGCGACTACGGCAGACGGAGAGAAGTCCGGAATGCCATGTTCGCCTAGGTAACCGCGCAGCTTGTTCTTCTTCAGCCACTCGACCCACGGCTTGACCCGCTCGACGCCAAGCATCGGAGCGAAGGTTTCGGGGCGCTTGGTGTAGGTACCCGAGTAATCGAAGTCCAGATACTGGTGCGCTTCATAGACCAGGTTGTTCTTCGGATCGCGCATCCACGGATCGTTGATCAGCTGGGTGTTGTACTTCTGCCAATGGAAGGCGCTGGAGTAACGGTCACCTGCAATCATGATCCACTTGGCGGGGTCGATCTTGCGGATCGCCTGGCCAGCAGCCTGGGCAGTTTGCGGCCACATGTTGTTGCCGGTGTTGTACGGCTCGTTCATCAGACCGTAGCCATACAGCGCGGGGTGCTTGGACAGGTGAACAGCGATCTTGCGCCAGGTTTCAGCGAACTGCGCCCGTGGTACTTCCGGCGAGTTGATCACCTTGCCGTAGTAACGGTAGTAGTTGTGCATATCAAGGATGACCTTGATGCCGTGCTTCTGGGCGTAATCCAGCGACTGCTTGATGCGCCCCAGTTCTGCTGCATCCAGTTCAGTACCCAGCTTGGGCTGGATCCGCTCCCAGAGGAAGCCCAGACGCACCAGCTTGAAGCCGAGTTCGCTGTGACGCTTGTAGTAGGACTCATCGGCGAAGGTATAGCCCTTGTTGTAGATACCTGGCACGTTCGAAGGGTCGAACACGCCCGAACCAAAGTTCACGCCAACCAGGTCGATACCGCGGCCGTCGCTGACCACGGGAGTAGTCGGGGCCGGTGCAGGCGTCGGTGCCGGAGCGGGCGCGACGGTAGCCGGAGGCGTAGTCGTGCCGGTGCTGCTGGACACAACGCTAATGGTTTTGGGATAACCGACGGCGCTGCCAGACAACACTGTGCCGCTCAGCATGACCGAGAGGTGGGCGCCCACGTCATAGACCGCGGTGACCTTGCGTACCTGACCGTCCGCCAGCTTCACTGACGCACCGGTAACAAATGCGGCCTTGTTGGCGCCCGTATCCGGAATCGAGAAGCCGGCCGCCTTGCGGTAGATGCCGTTGTCCCAATCCCCACTGGAGAAATTATTCATCCCAGCGGTGTAAGTAGTGCTCGGCGCGGTTGGTGCTGGCGTCGGCGCAGGAGCCGGAGCGACAGCCGCCGGAGGCGTGGTAGTACCGGCGGTGGTAGATACCACGCTGACGGAATTCGGGTAACCGACAGCGCTGGCAGACAGCGCGGAGCCGCCCATCATGACCGAAAGGTGAGCACCGGCGTCATAGACGGCGGAGATCTTGCGCACCTGTCCATCAGCCAGTTTTACCGATGCTCCAACAGCGAACGCTGCCTTGTTAGCCGCGGTATCGGGAATCGAGAAACCGGGCGACTTGCGATAGATGCCCTTGTCCCAATCCGCGCTGGTGAAGCTATTCAACTTGGCGCTGTGGGTGCTGCTAGGTGCAGCCGTGGCCGGGGCGGTTGCCGCCGGGGCCGCTACCGAGTTGACCACAGTGCTGATAGTACGCGGTGCACCAACCTTGCTTCCGTCGAGCAAGCCGCCGTCAACGTAGATGCTGATGTTCTTACCGACCACATAGACCCGGGTGATCTTGCGGACCTGACCATCGGCAAACTTGATCTGCACGCCTGGTTTGAACGCTGCAATCGCGGCGGAGCTCGCAGGAACAGACAAGCCCGCAGTCCGACGCCAAACACCATTAAGGAAATCGTTGCTGGTGAACTTATTGATCGATGAAGTGAAGGCGGTCGAGGAAGACGCGCTCACTGTAATAGCTGCGGCTACTTCACCGGTAAAAGCGACAGCACTGAATACGGCTGCAAGAGCGATGGAGCGAACAAGTGCCTTGGGGGCACCAGTAAATACATTGGTAGACATTCAGTCTCTCCGGAACTTAATACTTCAAAAGGCCAAGGCCTTTAAAAAAGTGGCGGGAGTTTTAATTAAGTCGTACAGGCGCTTACTGGGCAGATGTCTCACTACGCGCAACCGGACGAACCGCGTTACAAAGGACACCGGATCACCTATGTGGAACCCGGCAATCCGTTGCGTGGCGCCTTTATAATAGGTTTCCAAAACGATTCAAAATTTATTTGACGTATTTAGATCGCCAAGCCAACGTCACATTTTTGACCGGCCATTAATCCGCTATTAGAAGATGGCTTATTGCTATCGAATGTAATAGGCACGCAGCCGCTTTAAACCGTTGCGCTAATACTCTTTAGGCGCCATTTTTTTGAATAACTGCGTCACGAAACTCAATCTCGCCTATGCGATGAGCCGACGAACGGTCACAGCAAGACCAGCGCTTTTCCGGTCGGCTTCTTGAGAGGAAGCGCCGTTTCCTCTCCGCGTTCTCTCGCGAACCATCGACACCGGAGCAGCTCATGACGCATCACGAATTCAAAGTCGGCGACCACGTCCGCTGGAACTCAGAGGCGGGCCATGTCACGGGTCGTATCGTCAAAGTGCATACCCAGGACACCGACTACAAAGGCCATCGACGGCGTGCCAGCCCCGACGAGCCCCAGTACGAAATCGAGAGCGACAAGACGGACCACGTGGCAATGCACAAGGGCAGCGCGCTGAGCAAGATTGAATGACCCCGCCTCAGCCCAAGCAGGTCTGGACGGTGGGCCACTCCACGCGCACAACCGAAGCATTCATCGCTTTGCTGGAGCATTACGGCATCCGCGCCGTTGCGGATGTACGCCGCTTTCCCGGATCGAGACGGTTACCTCAGTTCATGTCAGCAAGCCTTGAAACGGCGCTCGCCGAGCACGGCATTCAATATGAATGGATCGAGGAGTTGGGGGGGAGACGACGCGCTCCACCGGGGCCGAGCACGAGCGCCTGGCGCAACACCTCCTTTCGTGGCTACGCCGCGCACGTGAAAACCGATGAGTTTGCCAACGGGCTGCAACGGCTCATGCGTCTGGCCGCTGGGCAGCCGACGGCAATGATGTGCGCCGAAGTGCTCTGGTGGCGCTGCCACCGCTCTATGGTTTCGGATGTGTTGAAGCTGCGCGGAATCGAGGTGCTGCATATTCAGGATGAGCAGCGGCTGACCGTGCATCCCTATACCTCGCCCGCCAGGCTGGACGAAGGCCAATTGTCCTATACCGAAGGCGCAGGGACGCCATTGAAAAAGACGGGGCCAGGTGCTCACTGACACCACGCAACCGAACCCGATAAGCAGGCGGAGCACGCCTGGCTATCGGCCGCGCAAAAAAATCGGCGCAGCTCCGTGCTAGCGACGCGAGTCCACTGCATCGCATGACGGCACGCGTTGACCGATAGATGACTCGCCAGCAACTTTTCCCGGCTACAGCCTCATATGGGCCGGGAGCGATCCCATCCAAGCGTCATCACGCCGCACCACAATAAGCCAGTTGACTGATGTGTCCCCGCACGAAATGGCACACGCTTAGCTAAGCGGCTCGCTCACACACAGGAGTATTCCGTGCATAGCCTCGATCTTACCGGCATGCTCGTTGCGGCCAGACAACGACTGGCCGGCGGATCGTCGGCCCGGGTGTTCAAGGGCATGGCGACCCTGGCAATTGGTAACGGCTTGGCGAGAATCGTCGGCTTGGCCGGTATCCCGATCCTCACCCGAATCTACAGCCCTGAGCACTTCGGCGTCCTATCGGTTTTTACCGCCCTGCTGTTGATCCTTACCCCCTTGATGACCCTGCGCTACGAACTGGCTGTGCCATTACCCCGCCGGGATAGCTCAGCCATGACGCTGATGGCGGTATCGGTTTTTCTAATAGCCGTCATGACGCTGACATTGAGCGTGCTGTTCTGGCTGGTCGGCCCCGCTCTGCTGACGATGGGCTCGATGGAGGCGCTCATACCGTACCGCTGGATGCTGATAATCGCGCTGTTCAGCGCCGGTCTGTATGAAGTGCTGTTGATCTGGGCGGTGCGCCGACGTGCCTATCCCGCCATCGCCCGCACTCAGCTGCAGCAGAGCGCTACCGGTTCGGTTGCAAAAATAGCTTTGGGAGTGCTGGGATTGAAGCCGCTCGGGCTTCTGGCGGGCCAGGTGTTAGGCGCTGGCGCGGGGACGATGACGCTGATACGGATGTTCCGAGCGGACGTGAGATGCTATTGGCGCCACGTCACGCTGAGGCGAGGCTGGTGCATGCTGCTGCACTATAGAAGCTTCCCGACCTACCGCCTTCCGTCACAGCTACTGCAGATTTTCGCCAGTCAGGCGCCACTGCTGCTGACCGCGGCGCTCTATGATGCTCAGACCACGGGGCAACTCGGGTTGGCGATGATGACGTTGGCCCTGCCGATGAATCTGTTGGGGCATTCCACAAGCAAGGCGTATTACGCCGAAATCGCCTCGATCGGGCGCAAACGCCCAGCTGAGATTCGCCGGATGACCTACTCGGTGATCAAACGACTGCTGGCGCTCGCTCTTGCACCGGCATTATTGCTGCTGATGTTCGGCGAAAAGATGTTTGCCCTCGCGTTCGGGGCTCAGTGGGCGCTGGCAGGGGAGATGGCGTCGATACTGGCGCTCTATCTTCTGTTCCAGTTCATGCATGCACCGGCGTCTCATCTGCTATCGGTTTTCGAAGGTCAGCGCCTGCTATTGATGTTGAACGTACAGCGCACCCTGCTGACGCTCGGGTGTTTCACAGCCGCCTATCTTCTTGAACTACCGATCAGCTCGGTGCTGCTGCTCTATGCGATAACGCTTTCGGTGCATTACCTGTTCAGCTTGCTCGTGACGCTGCGGGTGATTCCGCGTTGATACAGGATCATCAAAGCCGTACCTCGGGGTCGATATCGATGCCGCACCGTCCCTGGTCGCGGCAACCAGGACTTCAGGGCTCGCGATTGAGCGCGCTCCAACCACCGACACGCCCACCGGAGAAGGCATTGCGCGAGAGATAGTAGAAGAACAGCGGAATACCCACGGCGTAGCGCTTGAATAGGCGACGCGGCTCGATAAGCATGCGAAACGCCCACTCCAGCCCGAGCCGACGAAAAAGCATCGGGGCACGGGGAAAGCGCTGCGCGGAGAAATCAAGAATGGCGCCGCCACAGATCAGCAACGCACGGGTGTCCATCGCCTTTTGCAGGTGCAACGCCACATGCTCCTGCTTGGGCATGCCCATCGCCAGCACGACGATCGGAAAGCGCCCTGGTACATGGCGCTCTCGGTAGAACGCCAAGTAGTCCTCGGAGTGCTTGAACCCATCTATCGCATGAAACTTGCGATCCCCGAAGAGCTTACTCGCGCCATCGCTCAACCAGGGCTCGCGGGTACCCATGGCGAACAGCTCGTAGCGATCCTCAGAGTCCCCTACAAGCTCTTCGATCAGCTCGGGGATAAAGTCGGATCCGTTGAGGTTGGACTTCGGATCCAGCCCATTGAACAAGCAGGCGATCTTGATTCCGATGCCGTCACGCAGCAGGTAATTGACCTGAAGAAAGCTGTTCAGAACAGATGGGTGACGCTGCGCGATGTTGTAGCCATGCTGATTTAGGAAACCAAGAATGGTCGGCGATTCGCGCTTCTTAAGCTCAGCGATAAAAGGGACGGTATCAGCTTCATTCAGTAGTTTCAGCTTCCCTATCAAAGGATCCGTCCTTTTGGTGAGGGGATTTTTCATAAATAGCTTCTCTGTCTGTAAATCAATGAAAGTCGGTGAGGCTCATTACGGCAAGGCTGATGGCCCGCCGCAGGACGGAAGATTCGCCTAGAAAAAACTGAACAATGCCTGCCTATGTCGGACAAACGAAGCAGCCGCTCCCGCGGTACCTTCCTGAAGAGTAGAAAGAGGTAGTCAGATGTTAAGGACACGTAGCAATTCGAAACGATCAAAAGGAATACTCCTCGGACTCACGCTTATGCTCGGGAGTGCCGCCAGCGAGGCAGAAAATATCGATCTGATCGGCCTGAACATCGGTGGTGCCGCGTTTTCCGGCAATGTCATCCCGGGAAAATATAAAACAAATTATTTCTTCCCCGCCCCCGGCTACCTTTCGAAGTGGAAAGACAGGGGCATCAAGACCATTCGCTTCCCAATCATGTGGGAGCGCCTGCAGCGTGAACTGAATGCTGAACTGGATGAAGACTATGCCCAGCTGATTGAAGGGACGCTGCAACAGGCTGCCGATAACGACATGCGCGTCATCCTCGACATACACAACTATGCCCGTTATCAAAAACAGATCATCGGAACCGATGCCGTACCGATATCGGCCTACGAGGATCTGCTCGAACGTATCGCCAAACGCTGGAAAGACCAGCCAGGTCTTTATGCCTACGACATCATGAACGAGCCACATGGCGCGGACGAATACTGGCCTGCAGCAGCTCAGGCCGGCATCGACGCCATCCGAAAACATGACAAGGAGCGCCCCCTGTATATCGAGGGCAACTTCTGGTCCAGCAGCTTTCTCTGGCCGAAGTTCAATGATCCGTTGCTGCAATTGAAGGACCCCTCCGACAAATTGATATTTTCCGCTCACCTGTACCTCGACAAACACAGTAGCGGGCAATACAAGGAGCCGCTGGAGGATGATTTCGACACCATGCTCGGCGTCAAACGAGTCAAACCCTTTGTCGATTGGCTGATCAAGCATGACAAGCAGGGCCAAATCGGTGAGTTCGGTATCCCGGCCGATGAGCCACGCTTGCTGGAAGCGATGGATAATCTGCTGGCTTATCTGCAGAAGCACTGCATTCCCATGACGTACTGGGCGGCCGGGTCGGCGTGGGGCAAATACAAGCTGTCCATTGAGCCGAAAGACGGACAGGACCGCCCCCAGTGGGACATTCTGAGCAAGTACGTCGGTCAGGGTGATTGCAGCCGCATCGGGCCAAACCACTGAGAGGTACTTGCTCTCATTTACCTATCGACCGCCTCTCGCGCGGCCGATAGGTAGCCTTCAGCTCTTCGATGATGATGTTGCCGGTGCCCATCTACCCAGTATCGATTTCGCCTTGCCGATCAGTTTCGCCTTCAGGCTGTAGGTCTTGCGCAGCGTATTCGCCTTCAGGTTGTGGACCTGGCCCGGCACGTACATTTCGTTTGTCTCGATGCAATACACCGGCTTGCCGCTAAGTTTCATGATCTCGACGGCCTGCTTGACTTCGCTTTCGACGAACAGCCGCGTCAGTGGTTGCTTGGCATAGACCTCCGCCTTGAACTTGTGATGAATATTCAGCCGACGGCGTTCCTCAGCAGTGGGAAGATCGAGCATGTGCAAGGTTCCGTACTGCACGCCATTGCGCTGCAGCCACTCCTCCGTTTCAGCCCGATACTTTTCCAGTCGGCTGGTCACCAGGTGCGCGACCTTGACCGACGGGATGAACAGCGGGCGCGTGCAACTGAGGAAGTCCCGGTAGTTCGGCCCGTCGTCGTTCTCCTCGATCGTCGGGTCGATGCAGAGCACGCCATCTATGTCCAGGCAGGCCTGGGTCAGAAAGGGATGGTGCATGACGTTCCACTCGAACACGCGAGGCTGCTCGACAAGCTCAAGGTACATGTCCACGTGGTGTCGATTGTGCCGCTCGGCGAACACCGCCATGGTCACTAAGCTGCCATCGTACGCGGCGCGAACCTGCTCCTCCGCGGCCCGCATCGACTTGGCCGAAGAGATGCTGTCGTCGACCAGGAGTATTTTCTTCGCATCCTTTGGCTTGGCCAGCTCGGCGTGTTTGTAGGTGCGGGTATTGCCTTTCTTCAGGTCATCGTTGCGCAGGAACGAGTAAAGGTCCGTCAATGGCAGGTTCTGCTTGAGCGCGATGATGCTGGCGACCAGCATCCCGCTTCGCGGTATTCCAACCACCAGATCGATATCATTCGGAATTTTGCCGGCACACTCGGTGCTTAGCCGCGATAAGTCACTCAGGCTTCGGTAATTCATTGAACACTCTCCTGCGCCCTGCGTTTAGAAGACCCACTGGAATGTATGGGCCACCTGTCCTTTCAACGCCCCAAAGAAGCGCGTAGTTGTTTAGTGTGGGTGTGCACGTAATGCAGCACATAGAGCGCGAATGCGTTGGGTTTGGAAAATTTCAAAAAGCGCGTTCTGATATCCATATCCTCACGAATCGCCTCGAAACGGCGCTTATGCGACACGCCAGTGGTATCGAAAATACACAGCGGGAATGCCAGCTGCATGACTTCGCGCTGAAGATCGAGCCCCTGAAGAAACTCTAATAACAAGCAATAGTCAGCCGACAGCTTGTAATCAAGCCTGAACTGGAACTGACGCAGCCGCTCATTCTCGAAGTACATCGTTTGATGGCTGGCCGGCAAGCCCAGCGGTGCGCGCTCAATGGGCCGCGCGCTGGTAAGTTTTAACTCGCCGTCAGCTTCTTTACGATAGAAATCGCCATAGATGAACTTCGGCGTTCCCGGCGTCTTCGACAATTCATCGTTAATACGGCCAAGTACTGCCGGGTCGGCAAGCGAATCACCGCTGTTGAGAAACAACGTATAGCCAGACGTTTCAACAGCGCGAAGGCGACCTTTGTTCATCGCATCATAGATACCTTTGTCCGGTTCTATGATTATTTCCGCCTGGTTATCATCAAGGCTCTTAAGCCATTCGCCACTGCCATCCGTGGATGCGCCATCAATAACGATCCAGCGGAAGTTCCGATAGGCCTGGCTCGCCAGGCTCCGATAGGTTTCCTTCAGGCCATCAAGATTATTCCAGTTTATAGTTACGATACTGAAACTGACCATAATTCACCTGTTCGAGATTTGCCGTAAGAGGGGTATTTGCTGTCTGCAGCTTGGCGTAATAAAGGAAGAACGCTGCAGCCATTCCATAAACATCGCCTGAAAATGTCAGCGCATTGGAAAGCGTAATGTTCAGCATGCTGACTACAAAGCTAAGTTGCAGCGCAGCCAGAAGACTGCCCTTGCCCGAGCACTGACGCATTATCCAGATGAAGCCGCCGTAGAAGATCAACGCGGCGATTGGCGTCAGGAATCCATACCGATAATAGACACCGAATATCCCGACATCAGCCAAGTAGAAGTGCGAGTTATAGATCCGTGAGAACCCACCGTTCCATTGCAGCGACAATGCGCCCATGCCGAAATAATTGTTGGCGCTGATAGCGTCCAGAATGATCGCAACTGTTCTGTCTCGCACACCTGGACCCGAGGTGGCGTCGAAGAGCAACGCATCGAATCGAGCGTATTGCTCATGATAGAACTCCGGCACCAACAGATAGGACACCACCAGAATCGCCACGCCGAGCACGCTGAGTTTCATCAACGAGTCGATACGCTTGCGGAAAATCCATACACCGGCCAATGCCCAGACCAGCATGGTCTGTCGGGTCTGCATGACCAGCCACAGATAGGCCACGAAGTAGAGAAGAATCGCCAGCCTGCCGAGGGTCACCCGATCCTTCATGCTGTACATCACCATGAAGGCGGCGATCGTGACGAAGGGCGAACCGATACGGAAACGATTCGGCCGCAAGAGATCTTCATATTGCGTCCAGTCATCGACCGTGAAGGACGCGACCTTGTTCTGCGGGATGATGCCCAGGTAGTAGGCAAAGCCCAGCGTTGCGCAGAACAGCGCTACGTACAGAAAATACTTCCCCAGCTCTTCCTGGGTCGGGGAGGCCTTGAGAAGCAGGAACAGGGTCGGGAAGAACACCAGATATTGAAAGAACCGGCGCTCTTCCAGGAATCCGTATGCCAGCGGCTGACCGAAGTTCAGGTTGGCGAGCACCGCAGAGATCAACGGCAATAGACAGCCCATGAATATGATCCATAGGCTGGTCTTGGACTGATAGACCCACTTCCATGCGACGAATAGGCAGGCCGTTGCCGCCAGAACGAGCAGCAGAAAAAGCTCCTGAAAGTACGGAATTCCGGCCCGCTTGTCGTCCGTCAGGAAGAAGCAGGTGGAGTTCAGCAGCAGCAGCATGAACAGCAGATTCTTGTACGCCAGAATTTTCCTTAACAAGCGCTTTCCCCATTTTCCAGATGTGACGCGGCGAACATAGAACCGAGCCGGCCCGGTTTGATGGCCTCGATAAGGCGACTCACCACGGCGAGGAATCGTGTGCCATGGATGGACAACAGCAGCGGCGAAAAAGTCCGCTGCTGTATGGGCAAAATGCCTTCTGTCTGACTCCGGGGTCCGCTCCGCCCCGTCCTGGTTCACTGCAGCAGCGGCACGCCCTTACGGTCATGGCCCGCTGCACAATGATCAGTGTCGGGCCTGATGCTGGTTTTCGACGAACCAGCGATAGGCATCGCGCAAGCCATCTTCCAGGCTGATGGTGGATTGCCAGCCGAGGGCTTTGAGGCGCGAGACATCCATCAGCTTGCGCGGCGTACCGTCCGGCTTGCTGCTGTCGAAGGTCAGCCGTCCTTGATATTCAGTGACCCGAGCGATGGTTTCGGCCAGCTCTCGGATGCTGCAATCGACCCCGGTACCGACGTTGATATGCGACAGCATCGGCTGGGTGTGCGCCTGGTAGGTCGCGTCATCCAATTCCATCACGTGCACACTGGCAGCGGCCATGTCGTCGACGTGGAGGAATTCGCGCTGGGGCTTGCCGCTGCCCCAGATGACCACTTCGTCGTCGCCTCGCTGGGTCGCTTCATGGAACCGCTTGAGCAACGCCGGCACCACGTGGCTGTTTTCTGGATGGAAGTTGTCGTTGGGACCATAGAGGTTGGTCGGCATCACGCTGCGGTAATCGCGACCGTACTGGCGGTTATAGCTCTCGCACAGTTTGATGCCGGCGATCTTGGCCACCGCATATGGCTCGTTGGTGGGCTCGAGCACACCGGTGACCAGCGCCTCTTCCTTCATCGGCTGCTCGGCGAACTTCGGGTAGATGCACGAGGAACCGAGGAACAGCAGCTTGTTGACGTCGTTGCAGTGCGCCGCGTGGATGATGTTCGCCTCGACCATGAGGTTCTGGTAGATGAACTCGGCCGGATAGGTGTTGTTGGCGTGAATACCGCCCACTTTGGCCGAGGCCATGTAGACCTGATCGATCTGGTTCTCGGCGAAGAAGGCGTTCACTGCCGCCTGATCGACCAGGTCCAGCTCTTCACGACCACGCGTGATGATGTTGTCGTACCCCAGCGCCTGCAGGCGGCGGACGATCGCGGAGCCAACCATGCCGCGATGCCCCGCAACGAAAATACGTGCGTCACGATTCATTTCAATTCTCCAATGTCACTGGAATGTCAAAGCCGTGCTCTTTGAGCAGGGCATGGCGCTGGGCGATTTTCAGGTCCTCGCGAACCATCTCGGCGCACATTTCCTGCACGCTGATCTCCGGAGTCCAGCCGAGTTTGCTCTTGGCCCGGCTCGGATCGCCGAGCAGGGTTTCCACTTCCGCTGGGCGGAAGTAGCGCGGATCGATACGAACGATGACGTCACCTACGTTGAGCGCCGGAGCCTTGTCCCCTTCGACGCTGGCGACGATGGCGCGTTCATCCACTCCGCTGCCTTCGAAGCGCAACTGGACGCCCAGTTCGGCAGCCGACCATTTGATGAACTCCCTTACCGAGTACTGCACACCGGTCGCAATGACGAAGTCTTCAGCTTGCTCTTGCTGCAGCATCATCCATTGCATACGTACGTAGTCCTTGGCATGGCCCCAGTCGCGCAGCGCGTCGAGGTTGCCCATGTGCAGACACTTCTCCAAACCCTGGGCGATGTTTGCCAGGCCGCGGGTGATCTTGCGAGTCACGAAGGTCTCACCGCGGCGCGGCGACTCGTGATTGAAGAGAATGCCGTTACAGGCATACATGCCGTAGGCTTCGCGGTAGTTCACGGTGATCCAATAGGCGTAGAGCTTGGCCACCGCATAGGGCGAACGCGGGTAGAAGGGGGTCGTTTCCTTCTGCGGGATCTCCTGTACCAGGCCGTATAGCTCGGAGGTGGAGGCCTGGTAGAAGCGAGTCTTCTTCTCCAGCCCCAACAGGCGAATGGCCTCGAGGATGCGCAAAGCACCCATGCCGTCCACGTCGGCGGTGTACTCGGGCGATTCGAAGCTGACCGCAACGTGTGACTGCGCACCCAGGTTGTACACCTCGTCTGGCTGCACTTCCTGAATGATCCGGGTCAGGTTGGAGGAGTCGGTCAGATCGCCGTAGTGCAGGACAAAGTTTTGGTCTTCGACGTGATGATCCTGATAAATGTGGTCGACCCGCTGCGTGTTGAACAACGAGGCGCGGCGCTTGATGCCATGAACCTCGTAGCCCTTTTCCAGCAAAAACTCGGCGAGGTAGGAACCGTCCTGGCCAGTAATCCCGGTGATCAGCGCGCGTTTCTTTTCCATTTCAGAGTACCTGTAGGTTCCAGATGACAAAGGGGGTGGTGACTCGATGCTGAGCGAACAGCGCAGGCGCGACCCAGTGCCCTGCCCCGCCAAACAGCAGGTTCGATTGATTGTTGGCAGCCGAGGTTAACGAAGCGTTACCGAGCTGCCCGACACGGACGAACGGCCCGCTCATGCGAGCATTTCCTCGTACAGTGCCTGGTACTGCCGGGCAATAACCGGGCTGTCGAAAGTGCTGGTGATCTTTTCGCGCGCGTTGAGGGCGAGCTGCGGATAGTCCGCCTCGCTCGTGACCCACTCGACGCCCTCGGCGAGGCCCTGAGCTTCGAAGGGCGCCGCCTTATAGCCGTCGTGTTTATGCGTGACGATGTCCTTCGGGCCAGTGGCATCGAAACACACCACGGGCGTGCCACATCCCATGGCTTCGGCCAGGGTCTTGCCAAACGCTTCCATCAGGCTCGGTGCAATGAAGACGTCTGCCGCCGAATACAGCAGGCGCAACGAGATGCTGTCGTGCAGATAACCGAACGAGGTGTAATCGAACCCCAGGCCATCGGCGATGGATTGGTCCAGCTTGCCGAAGAAGCACAGGTGATACTCGGCCGGATCGAGGTGCTTGAGCATCTCGAGGTATTTGCCGAAGCCCTTGTAGGTATCCTTGGCACTGGTACAACCGGTGAGGATGATTTTCTTCTCGGTATTCAGCCCCAGCAGCTGCCTGGCCAACGCTTTGTCCAGCGGGAAGAATTCGCTGGCATCGACATTGTTGTGGATAGTGCGCACGTCGAAGTCTCGGAACAGCAGGCTCTGCCTGGCCTGCTCGGACACCCAGTCGCTGATGCCAATCATCTTCATCGACTTGGGCAGGTACTTGCGCTTGCGGTTGAGCACGAAACGCGACAGGTCCCTGTCGGATGTGCTGCCGAGCTGATCGCAGCTGCCGCAGCCGGTGATGAATTTCTCGCAGCCCATGGCGTAGTGACAGCCACCGGTCATTGGCCACATGTCGCGCATGGTCCAGACCAACGGCTTGCGCAGCTTGGCCAAGTGTTTCATGTCGACGAAGCCACCGTTGACCCAGTGCAGGTGCACCACATCGGCCTCGCGGCATTCAACGCTATCGGTGAAATCGGCACCCATCACGCCGGCGCTGAACATACCCGACTGACGCCCGCGGTAGAGGCTGGCGAATGCCTGGTCGGCCTGACTCCTGGCGATGCTGATGATCTTGTCTTTCTTGCTACGGCTGACAGACACCACCGAGGTGTCGCCATGGGTGACCTGACTGTTGGTGTAGACGAGGGAGTCGACACCCAGCGAGCGCAGCCCCTGGTGCAACCAGTACGCGCCGCGAGCAGCGCCCCCGGTCAATTCACCAGCGACCAAATGTAGAACCTTCATATCAATCGAAACTCTCTTCGGGGTGCTGGGCTTTCGAATGCTGAGCCGCGTACCACCTGCGCGAGGCGATCAGCACGATCACCATCAGCGACGAATAGATGATGATGCTGGCGACGGCAAAGGCCTGGACGGTCGCCAGCGCGTTACCGATCAGCAGCGCACCGCCAAACAGCGAGAGCACACGCAGGCTGGTGCTAAATATCTCGAACAGCAGGAAACGGCCTTGCAGCGACAGCGCCGGAACCGCGACCACGCAGGGACGCGAGACGAAAATCACGTACTCGGCCAGCGCCAGCCAACGGGCATACTCACCCGCCACATGCCACTGCTCACCGAATACCAGCGCGAAGAGCCAGGGGCCGAACACCGCCACCAGGGAAAACGGCACCAGGCCTACCAGCCCCAGCGCGGTGGTTGCCTTCAATAGCATCGCTGTGACCGGTTCGCGGTCGTGGATGGCGCGGCTGATGCGCGGGTAATAAACGTCGGCAACCGACTTGCCGATCAGGTTGGTCGGCATGGTCAACGCCTGCTTGCACAGCGCGAAGAAACCCGCCGCCGCCGGGCCGAAATAAGCGGCGAGCACCAGAGTCGGCAGGTGCTGCGAGACGGCGTTGATCAGCATCACCGGGGCGCGAAACTTGGGAAAGTCGCTGTGCCGGCGTGCCAGCTCGAGCATGCTCGGATCCTTGCGCTCATCTTCGCTGGCGTGACTGTCCTCGTAAGGTTTGGCCCGCAGCATCGCCAGCCCCAGCATCGCGGCGTGCAGCGCTTGCTGCAGAGCGGTGGTGCATACCAGCACCAGCGCCGAAGACTGCACCAGACCGGCAATGGTCCGCATCGAGTTGAACAGCAGCGAGTGCCCGACCGCCACGCTCGCCGTGATACGGAAACGCTGGGTACGAAACAGCCATTGCTGGCAGATCTCCAACGCGGCCCCGCAGAACATCACGAACGGGATGAGCATCAGGTACGGCTGAATGATCTCGATCTCCAGTGCCGCAGCCAGCTGATCGCCGAAGAACAGCAGCGTCAGCGCAACGATCACTGCCAACGTCAGCGCCGTCGCCAGCGCCAGGCGCACCAGCCCTCGTGCATCGCCATCGCGCCTGGGCAGCACGATGGCGATGGGATAGGTCAGCGCAGCGACCGGAATCAGCATCATGGCCACGCTGAGGAAGGTGCCCAGTACGCCATAGGCCTCCGGCCCGTAGATGCGGGTGATCACTGGCATGAACGCCAGGGTGATCGCCTGCGCACCGGCGGTACCGGTGACCACGGTGAGAATGTTGCGCAGCAGTTTGCTGCGCATGCTTCCGTGCAACAGCGTGGTCAGCCTTTCCCGAACAGGGGAAGGACCGCGCCGCACGCCGGGCTGGTCGATGACGCTCACTCGCTGCCCCTCGTTCAGGCCTGGACCGGTTGCCGGCCGATGCCGTAGTAGCTGAAGCCTTCGCGCTTGACCTGCTCGCGGTCGTACTGGTTACGCCCGTCAATGATCAGCGGCGTGTTCAGCAGGCGCTTCAGGGCACGGAAATCCGGGCGGCGGAATGGCTTCCACTCGGTTACCAGACACAGGGCGTCGGCATCGATTGCTGCCTCGTACTGGCCTTCGACGATCTGCAGACGCCCGTCGGCGAGCCAATCCTGAGGGAATTCGCGGCGCGCGGTCTCGCGCGCAACCGGATCGAACGCTCGGACCTTGGCGCCAGCGTTGATCAAGCTGTTGATCAGAACCACGCTTGGCGCTTCGCGCATGTCGTCGGTGCCGGGCTTGAACGCCAATCCCCAGACGGCGAAGGTGCGGCCGCTGAGATCGCCATTGAAGTGAGTGGAAATCTTGTTGAACAGCGAGTGCTTCTGCTGATCGTTACGGGCTTCGACGGCCTGCAGCAGCTTGGGCTCGAAGTCGTTCTGGTGGGCGATATTGATCAGCGCCTTGACGTCCTTGGGGAAACAGGAGCCGCCATAGCCGCAACCGGCATAGATGAAGTGATAGCCGATGCGCTCATCCGAGCCGATTCCCAAGCGGACGTTCTCGACATCCACATCGAGGCGCTCGCAGAGGCTCGCGATCTCGTTCATGAAGGAAATCTTGGTCGCCAGCATGGCGTTCGCGGCGTACTTGGTCATTTCCGCATCGCGGATGCCCATGAACATGGTGCGCGGACGATTGCGGATGAAGGGCGCGTACAGCGCGCTCATCACCTGCCGGGCATGTTCGTTGTCAGCGCCGATGACGATGCGATCCGGGTGCATGAAGTCATTGACCGCCGCACCCTCCTTGAGGAATTCCGGGTTCGATACCACCGAAAATTCGATATCGACACCTCGCGCCTCGAGACGCTCGGACACTGCCGCGCGAACCAGATCCGCCGTCCCCACCGGTACGGTGGATTTGTTCACCACGATCGCCGGGCCCTGCAAGGTGTCGCCGATCTGACGCGCGACTTCCAGCACGTAGCGCAAATCAGCCGAACCGTCTTCACCGGGCGGGGTGCCGACCGCGATAAAGAAGACTTCGGACTGCTCCACCGCCTCGTTCAACGAGGTAGTAAAATGCAGACGGCCGGAGGCGTGGTTGTCAGTGACGATTTCTTCGAGGCCAGGCTCGTAGATCGGCAGAATGCCCTGCTTGAGGTTATCGATCTTGGACTTGTCGACGTCGACGCAGTAGACCGTGTTGCCCATTTCCGCGATACAGGCACCGGTTACCAGACCGACGTAACCGCTTCCAACGACGGTGATGTTCATAGCAGGATCCTCGATTTATACATTGATACAGGCGTGCCTCGGCGCAGCCCTTTCGGCGGCCGGTGCGCAATTCACTTGCTGGGCAGAATTCTGTCCAGGCCAGGTTCATTACTGACGGAACCTGGCCTGATGACGAAACGAGCGAGCCGGATCAGACCGTTTGCTGCTCGCTATAGCCATAGTGGTCGTAGTAGCCACGGAACTGGCCGTTCTTCTTGGCCTTCTCGATATCGACGTGGTTGAGCACGACACCGGTCAGCGGTGCATTGCTGTTTTGCAGCTGGCTCACACCCTTCTGCACATGCGGAATCAGCGTGCTGTCGGATTTGACGACGTAGATCACCGCATCGGCCAGCGTCGACAGGACAGCCGCGTCGCTGACAGCCTGACTCGGCGGCGAGTCGATGATGATGCGGTCATAACGGCCCTTGACCACCTCAAGCAGCTTGGCGAAGCGCGGCGAGGACAGCAGCTCCAACGGGTTGGACGGCACTGCACCGGCCGCGATCATGTCGACGTTGCCGACGGTGTGGATGCACTCTTCGAGCTTCGCATTGCCACCGATCAGGTTAACCAGCCCCGGCGTGCCCGGTTTGAAGTCGAACGCCTTGTCCAGCGTCGCACGGCGCAGGTCGGCGTCAATCAACAGCACGCGATGCAGTTGACCCATGGCGAACGCGAGGTTGGCCGATACTGAGCTCTTGCCTTCATCAGGCGCAGTGGAGGTGATCACCAGCACCTGTCGCGGCTGACTGGCTTCGCTCAGCAGCAGGTTGGTGCGGATGGTCCGTACCGCTTCACAGAAGCGCTTGTCTCCGCTGCGCTCGAACAGGTGGCTGACTTCCTTGCGCAGCTTGCGTGGCACCTGCGGAACGATGCCCATCACCGGCAACCCCAGCTTGGTCTCAACTTCTTCGGAGCTCTTGAAGGTGTTGTCGAGAATCTCGCGGATGATCGCCTGAGCAACGCCGAGCACCAGTGCCAGGAACAGTGCCACCACCAGAATCAGCTTCTTGTTCGGCGCGCTGGGTTCGGTCGGCGGGATGGCCGCGTCGACCACGCGAGCATTGGTGGAGCTCAGATCCGAGGTGGCGGTGGTTTCCTGCAGGCGGGTCATGAAGGTGTCATACAGCGCACGGTCGCTTTCGACCTGGCGCTGCAGATCACGCACCTTGAACTCCTTGCGAGAGATATCCTGGATGCGCCCTTTGTTCTCATCAAACGAGGCACGCAGCGAGTTCTCGTTGGCGACGGCGAGCTGATAGTTGCGCTCGATGCTCGCCACCACCTGCTCAACCTGTTGCTTCAGGCTGGCAGTGGCGGCATTGAGGTCGGAACGCGCCGAGACCATCGCCGGGTGACGATCGCCATAACGACGCGACAGATCCTCGACCCGCGAACGCGCCTGGGCCTGATTCGCCTTGAATTGCTGAATCAGCGGATGGCCAAGTACGGCCGGCACACTGGCCAGACGCTCCCAGCCCTGACTGCGCATGGATTCGACCTGACGGTACTGGCTCTCGGCTTCGGCGCGCTCACGACGCGCATCGATCATACGATCACCGGTGAGCGACAGCTCGTTGGCGCTGATGGTGCCCACGCCATCCAGATCGACCAGACCCTCGGCGTCCAGATAAGCCTGCAGCTTATCTTCCGACGCCTGAAGATTTTCGCGCAGGGAGACCAGGCGTTCATTCATCCAGCTGGCCGCGGTCATCGACATGTCGACCTTGGCTTCCAGCTGAGCCTCGATATATGCCTGTGCCAGTTGGTTGGTGGCTTGTGCGGCGGTCAGGCGATCGGCCATGGAGATCGACAGATAGACCAACTGGCTCTTGCCTTCGACCCAAACGGACGTCCGCTCCATGAATACCTGCGTCGCGTAATCCATGACTTGCGCTTCGGTGACCGGCTCGGCCTCTTCACCGGTCAGCGCATCGACGATGCCACCGAAATCAACCAGTGGCCCAGGCTGCTGGCGCAGATCGAATTCCGGGTGCTCGGTCAGATTCAGATCGCGAACCACACGTTCAGCCACACCGCGGCTCTGCATCAGGCTGAGCTGGGTCTGCAAGTACTCGCTGAGTTCGACAGGCGAATCAGCCGCTGGCTGGAACGACAGCACCGGGGTGCCCTTCGTCTCGATAAGTACCGACGCCACGGCTTTGTAGATCGGCGTCATCCGCGAGAGCAGGAGCACCGTCAGCACCGCAACGACGCCCACCAGCAGGGCGATGCCCCACTTGCGTGACCAGATCGCGTGCCAGATTTTTTTCAGGTCAATGAAATCGCTATCGGCCGCTGGCCCTACGGGGCGCTGCCATGGTCGGTCCGGGCGAACTGGGCTGTTCATCAGAAGAATCCTTCGTCGATGTTAATCGTGTCGCCAGGGCGGACCTGAGTGTCCATGGTGGCTTTCTCTGCAGCACGGCCGCCTTCGGAGCCCCGCACAATGGTCATGCGCTTGGTCGAGGCACGCTCGGTGAGACCGCCAGCCAGGGCGATCGCCCGATCCAGGGTGAGCCCAGGCTGGTACGGATAACCGCCGGGAAGCTTGACCTCGCCGGCAATGTAGAACTCGCGGTAATTGGCTACCGATACCGAAACGCGCGGATCGATCAGGTAACCATCCTTCAGTTTTTCCACCAGCAGATTGCGCACTTCGCTAGCGGTCTTGCCGTTGGCGTCCACTTCACCGATGAATGGAAAGGTGAAGGTGCCCGCATCGGTCAGGCGTATTTCTTCAAACGAAAGGTCCGGCTCGCCGTGGACGCTAATGCGGATCACGTCGCCCGAGCCCAGCTGGTATTGCGCGGCGCTGGCACCAGCGCTGAGCGCCAACAAGACCAGCAACGAAAAGAATTTGAACAGGTTCGGGATGCGCATGGTCGGCTCCTCCTTAGGCACTGATTAACGTCCTACCCGGCCTCAAAGGCTCAGGTCGAAACTCAGCAGGTAGACGTTTCGGTCGTAAGTCTCCGAGCTCAAGCTGGAGTCGTTTTCAGTTCTGAGGTATGACAGGGTCACGTCGATCCAGCGGTCCGGGGACCAGGTCACGCCAGCACCGTAAGCCGTTCTTTCGTCATCTCGACCGATCCCCTCGTATTCGCGGTCGGAGAAGCGGTACTGCAGCTCTGTCGCAATACGCGAGGTCCACTCGTGATCCCAGGTCGCCAGAGTGGTCCAGTCATTGATGGTGCTGGCACCGTCGTCGCCTTCATCGAATGCGCGCCGCGAGGTCAGGTTGAATGCCGAATAGGAGCGCGGCTTCCAGGTAATGCCGGCCTCCCACATCGGGCTGGTAAAGTCTTCGCGCTGGTCGCTGTCGAAATCCTTGCGCTCGGCACCAAGCTTGAAGGTGCCTGACGTCTTCGCGCCGGCAGCCCAGGTCGCACCGCCTAACAGCGCCACGTTGGTGCTGTCACGCAGGGCACTGCTGAGTTTGTAGTCGTGATCGGTATGACGAACCTCGACGAGCGAGCGTGTTCTGGAGCCAAGACGATGGAACCAGATGGAATTGAACATCAGACTGTCGCGCTCTTCTGACGCGTTGATGTTGCCGCTGTTGTGGTAACGGCGCTGTTCGTAGTTGGTACCGAACTCGAGCTGGTTACGTGCACTTTCGGCACCGAAGCGGTATGCCGCGCGGGCAATGGCCTGGCTGTACTTGTCGTTCTCGGTAGCGTCTTCGGTGTCGGCCGTTTCCTCTACGCGATGATAGGCAAGCCCCCAGCTCAGGCGATGACGTGAGGTGAACTCCATGACGCTTCTGAGCCGCAGGTGGTGGTCGGTGTTACTGGCTTCGGAATCCGAATGAAAGATGTCACTGTTAAAGGAGTATTCGAGCTCGTACTCACTGTTGCGATTCCCGGTTCCCAGCAGGAAGGTCGGATTAATGCCGGTAACCCAGGATGCCTGCTCGTTGTCTGCCAGCCCGCGATAGTTGTCGTCGTAACTTTCACGGAGGACCAGCGTAGGGGTGAACTCGAAACCACCAATGCGAATATCCTGCGGATCGTTTACGGCCCAGCTATTAGTAGCGACAAGGCACAGTAGCGATACACCTGGAAGCGTGATGTTCCTCATTATGGAATCCCTTCTCGGAGATAAATTGTTGTTCATGCCTTACTCCGGCCGCGACGCTGGCTCATGTGAGGTGGCATAGACACGCAACAGACCGCAAATATCCCCGACAGTTGCAGATTCGATGAACGGCGTGCCGCAAAGCATCAAAAAATACCTCGAGGTAGGTTCAGCGCCTCCGTTCGGACACGCTACCGCCACAGGGTGAGCGAGCCTGAACGGACCCATACGCAGCCAGCTGCAGAAACAGCGCAGCAGCCGGCCTCAGCCAGCAAATCAAACGGCAGGCGAAGCGGAAGCGATTCGGTATTTTTTTATTAGTAGAGATGCAATTGCCTGCCAAACCGACTTAACGCTCGTTCGGTCTGCCTATCCGGCCCGGCGCTAATGATTAAGCACACCAGCCGCCACCTCCCTGTCCATGGAAAGGGAAAGCCGAGGGAACTGTTGCCAGGCCCAGCGAAACCCTGAATAGCCAGGGGCCTTTTCTGGACCCAATTCGAACGTAGGGAGTTCCGCGCGCTTGCCCTCGGTAACAACCGAGAAGGACAAGCGGTAACACTGTCATGCCGGACGAACCTGACCGAAATACCGCCAAGCTATGCACGAGGCACACGAACCCGTCGGCTGAAATCGCGCAGTGGAATACGAAAAAGCCCGACCGCTTGCGGGGTCGGGCTTGCTAAGGAGTCGTGAGCGAAGGGGAAAAGGGCCAGGCCGGCCCCAATGCGCAGCTAGGCGCGCTCGATGCGATCAGGATGAATGACGATTCGGCCCTGCTTGTAGAGACCGCCGATGGCCTTCTTGAAGTTGCCCTTGCTGACCCCGAATAGCCGGGCAATTTCGTCGGCTGCCGTTTTATCGCTGACCGGGAGGCTGCCCTGGTTTTCCTGCAGCTTCTGTAGAATCAACGCTTGCAAGGCATCACCGGCTTCGCTGCCTACCGGCTGAAGGCTGAGGCTGATTTTGCCGTCTGCGCGGACTTCCTTGATGTAGCCCGTCTCGCGCGTGCCGCCGCGCAGGAATTTGAAGGCCTCGTTCTTATGAATCAGACCCCAGTGCTTGCCGTTGATGATCGCCTTGTGGCCGAGATCGGTAGGCTCGACCACCAAAAGATCAACGGATTCGCCGACCTTATAGCGCGCAGGCGTCTTGTCCAGATAGCGATCCAGCCGCGCCGTGGCGGTAATGCGACGGGTATGCTTATCGAGATACACGTGGACGACACAGTAGTCGCCCTCGTTAAGCGGGCGCTTTTCCTCCGAATGCGGCAGCAGCAGATCCTTGGGCAACCCCCAGTCAAGAAACAGACCGATCCGGTTGATTTCCACAACCTTGAGGCTGGCGAACTCGCCGACCTGAACCTTGGGTTTCTCGGTGGTTGCGATGAGCTTGTCTTCGCTGTCGAGGTAAATGAAGACGTTCAGCCAGTCGTCGACCTCGGTCGGGATGTTCTTCGGAATGTAGCGATTGGGCAGCAGGATCTCACCATCAGGCCCGCCGTCTAGATAAAGACCGAAACCGGTGTGCTTGACGATTTGCAGGCTGTTGAAGCGCCCAATTGCGGCCATGTCTCGATTCCTCTGGGTCGAAGGCGGCGATTCTAGCAGGCCGCCTGCCTCGCGGCGCGCACGCATGCGTGCCGCTATCGCGGCAATGCGTAGGCGATAACCGAGTCGCCGGCCTTGGTGCCCAGGGACCCGTGGCCACCCGCGACGACCACAACCATCTGCCGGCCAGATCGGCTCTGATAGGTCATCGGCGTCGCCTGGCCGCCTGCCGGCAGACGCGAGCGCCAGAGCTGCTTGCCGGTAGTGACGTCGTAGGCACGCACGTAGTAGTCCAACGTGCTGGACAGGAAAGCCACGCCACCCGCGGTGATCACCGGGCCACCGAGGCTCGGCACGCCCATTTCGAATGGCAGCGGCACCGGCGCTCGGTCGCGGACCGTACCATTCTTGCGCAGCCAATGGGTCTTGCCCGTGCGCAGATCAGCGCCCGCGACATAGCCCCATGGCGGCGCCGTACAAGGCAGGCCGATCGGCGATACGAAAGGCTTCAGTTCCACCGCAAACGGCGCACCGAAGTTTTCGTTCAGATGGGGCTCGCTGTCGGATACATAGGCCTTCTCGTCGTTCTCACGAGGGATCAGCCTCGAGACGAAGGGCAGATAGGATGGCGCGCTGAAAACCATCTGCCGGACCGGATCAACAGCAACGCCGCCCCAGTTGAACACCCCGAAGTTGCCTGGATAGATCAAGGAGCCCTGGGTCGATGGCGGCGTGTAGCGGCCTTCGTAACGCAGCGAATTGAACTGGACGTGGCACATCATCTGATCAATGAACGTGGCGCCCCACAGGTCGGTGTCCTGGAGCGTCGGGGGCTCGTAAGAAAGCGCCGATACCGGCTGAGTCGCGGCGGCGTAGTCACCCTCAGCTGCACCCTGAGGGGCCGGCACTTCCCGAACCGGCAGTACCGGCTCGCCTGTACGGCGATCCAGTACATAGATGTCGCCCTGTTTGGTGGGCGCCACGAGCGCCGGGACCATGCCCGACTCGGTCTGGATATCAACCAGACTCGGCTGCGCAGGCACGTCCATATCCCAGAGATCGTGGTGCACGGTCTGGAACACCCAGCGCAGCTGTCCGGTTTCCAGGTCCAGCGCAACGATCGATGAGGAGAACCGCTCACTGTTTTCGCTGCGGCTGCCGCCCCACTGGTCCGGCACCTGGTTGCCCAGCGGTACGAAAACCAGCCCAAGTTCTTCATCGGCGCTGGAGATGCTCCAGCTATTCGGTGTGCTCTCGCTGTAGGTTTCGCCTGGACCGATGGGCTCGGTCTGCTCCGGATTACCCGGATCCCAGTTCCACTTCAGTTCGCCAGTGATGGCGTCATAGGCGCGGATCACGCCGGACGGCTCGGTGGTCGAGACGTTGTCATTGACCGCCCCGCCAACGATTACGAGGTCATTGGCCACCACAGGCGGCGACGTCGAATAGTAGAAGCCCTCCGTAACGTTCGGCATGTTCTTCCATAGATTCACCGCGCCGTTCTCACCGAAGGAGGGGCAGACCTTCCCGGTCTCAGGGTCCAGCGCGATCAGCCGCGCATCAGCGGTAGGCATGAACAGACGCCGTTGGCAGACCTGGCCTTCGGTCGGCGCATCGGTGGTGTGGTAGGACAGGCCTCGGCAGGTCAGGTGCTGCCGATTGGTCGAGTCCGGCACTTGCGGGTCGAAACGCCAGCGCTCCTCTCCGGTTTCGGCGTCCAGCGCGATGACGAAGTTGTGTGGCGTACAGATATACAGACTGTTATCGATCTTGAGCGGCGTGACCTCGTAGGTGGTCTCGTTGGGGTCGCTCGGGCGGCGCACATCACCCGTATGGTAGTGCCAGACCTCCTCCAGCCGATCGACGTTACTCGGCGTGATCTGCGCCAGCGGCGAATAGCGAGTGCCATGCTGGGTGCGGCCATAGGCGTGCCAGTCGCTGGCCGGCACGTTATCGGCGGTGTTTATTTCGGCGGCCGGCGCGGTAGCCAGGGGTTGGGGCAGCATCCCTTTGATGTCGTTGCTGTCGGTGCTAAGCGCATGCAAAGCGGTCGCGCCCCAGAGCGCCACGGCGATCATCAAAGGGATTGCGCTACCGCCCCAGGCACGAGCGCCGAAATGCTGCCAGCCCAAGCGCTGTGCGATCCACGGCGTCAGGAGCCACAAGCCCAGCGGACCGATGATGCTGCCGCGTGGCGCCAGTTGCCACCAGTCGAAGCCCACCTCATAGATCGCCCAACCGAGGGCACCCAGCATCACCAGGGCATAAACCCACAGCGTAGCGCGACGTCGCGCCAGCAGCAGCGCTCCCGTCAGGAGAAAGCCCACCGCCAGGGCCGCGAAATACCAGGTACCGCCAAGGGAGATGATTTTCCACCCGCCAACGGCGAGCGTCAGCCCCAGGATGATGCACAGGATTGCACTGATGACGACCGCCACTCTCCCCTCCTTTCTAGGTTTGTCAGGCTTCGGAGATGACGAAACGATCGCGCAGCGGGCATCTCCGGAAGGTTTTTCACTGGGGCCGTCGATTCAGGGACTCGCCCGGCACTTCAGTTGACCGGTGGTGGGCAAGAACGCTCCCTGCTGAGACCAAATCAGCACATCCATTTCATCTCGCATCCAGCCCGACCCGTAGCAATTTACCGCTCGGCGAATCGGTCAGCAGGTAGAGATGGCCGTCCGGCCCCAGGCGGACATCGCGAATCCTCGCGCCTATCTGCTTCAGCAAACGCTCCTCGTGGGTGATCTTGTCCCCGTCGAGTTGCAGGCGGATCAGTGACTGATCCACCAGCGCGCCAATGAACAGGTTGTGCTGCCATTGAGGGAAGGCTTCCGAATCATAGAAAGCCATGCCACTGATGCCAGGTGATGTCTCCCAGACGTAATGCGGTGGCTCGGTACCTTCCACCACTTCGCCCTTGGCTTCAGGTACCGGTTGGCCTCCGTAGTTAATGCCATGGGTCGCCAACGGCCAACCGTAGTTGCGCCCCGGCCCGGGGATGTTGATCTCGTCGCCACCTCGCGGGCCGTGTTCATGCGTCCAGAGCCTGCCGCTCCAGGGGTTGAAGGCGGCGCCCTGCTGATTACGGTGGCCGTAGGACCAGATTTCCGGTCGAGCGCCCTCGGCTGTCACGAAGGGATTGTCGTCCGGCACCTCGCCGTCGGGATATATCCGCACCAGCTTGCCTTGAAGCTTGTCCAGATCCTGCGCTGTGGGCCGCTGGTTGTTCTCACCCAGCGCGATAAACAGGTGGCCGTCGCCAT
The DNA here is from genome assembly GCF_013620795.1 of Pseudomonas sp. Q2-TVG4-2. Classification (GTDB taxonomy): domain Bacteria; phylum Pseudomonadota; class Gammaproteobacteria; order Pseudomonadales; family Pseudomonadaceae; genus Stutzerimonas. Next base: position 525,166 of record NZ_LGLW01000001.1, read on the forward strand.
CAAAGACCAGCCGTGAGCCGAAGTGAATCCCGGTGGATAGCTTCGGCTGCTGCCGAAAGATAACCGTGAAACCTTCCAGCCCGCTCAGGTCATCAGCCAGCCGGCCGCGGCCCACCGCGGTGCCGGCTTTACCGCTCTCCCCCGCCTCCGCATAACTGAGATAAACCAGCCGATCCTGCTGGAAATCCGGCGACAGGTGCACGTCCAGCAAACCGCCCTGACCACGCGCATAGACCTCAGGCACACCCGTAAGCGGTTCGGACAGTCGCCCATCGCCGCCCACGATGCGCAGCCTGCCAGGCCGCTCAGTCACCAGCATACCGGCCCCGCCCGGCAGAAATGCCACGGCCCAGGGATGCTCCAGCCCTTCGGCAATAGCCTCCACCGTGACGCGGCCTTGTTCGCTGTCGAGATACTCGACGTCCGCGAGCGCCGAGGCAGGACAGGCCAGAACGAAACAACAGGCGAAAGCGCGGCGGGCATAGTGCGGCATCGGTAGTCCTCCGGAGCGTGACTGGAATCATCCCAAGAAGACCATGGACGATGAAAAACGCTTCAGCAAATCGGCGGCTATGGAAAATCGAACAAAAAGTAGCCAGATCTGTATAATGTCCTGTTCGACTGACCAAAGGAACCAGATGACGATGGCCTCCAAAACCACATCCGCCAAACGCAAGCCCGAACCCGCCAGCGAAACCAGCCAATCCCTGGCCGCTCAGATGGCAGCCTTCCTCAAGGCCGGTGGCGAAGTCCAGAAGATCCCCAACGGGGTTAGCGGCCAGACCCAAGGCCCATCGCGCCAGATCACCATCAGCAAGAAATAAACCTGCGCAATACCCAACCGATAAGCGAGCTTTTGCTGCCGTTGCCATACTGCAGTGGCTCGCCAGGTTCCCCCTCCGAAGCATCCGAGCCCCCAATGACCGATCCGATACGCTTGTCCAAACGCCTCGCCGAGCAACTCGGCTGTTCCCGGCGCGAGGCCGAGTTGTATATCGAAGGAGGCTGGGTCAGCGTCGACGGTCAAATCATCGAAGCACCCTTTTTCAAAGTTATCGACCAGCGCGTTGAACTGCTGCCCGGCGCCACTACCACTGAATTGCCGCCCGTCACGTTGTTATTTCACAAGCCCTCCGGCCAACCCACCGCAGCGGACCCAGCAAGTGCTCAGCTGCAGCTCGCCCAGGCGAGCCATTGGAGCGGTGACGATGCGCGCTTGACGCCCCGCGAGCGCCATTTCTCACGCCAGACGGCCTTGCTGCCGCTAGAGTCGGACGTCAGCGGGCTGGTGGTGTTCAGCCAGCAACGCGAAGTGATCCGCAAGCTAGCCGACCCGAGGGACAAGCTGGAGCAGGAGTACATCGTCGAAGTCGCTGGCGAGCCCGAGGAAGGCGGGCTTGCCCTACTGGCCAAAGGCATCGGGCATCGCGGCAGAATCCTGCCCAAGGCCAAGGCGAGCTGGCAGAACGAGACACGCCTGCGCATCGTGCTAAAGGCGCCACAGGCGGGCGATCTGCGTCAGCTCTGCGAGGCCATCGGCCTGCAAATGCTCAACTGCAGGCGCATCCGTATCGGTCGCCTGTCGATGGCCAAGCTGCCGGTGGGTGAGTGGCGCTTTCTCGGTGAGCACGAGCGCTTCTAGCAGCATCGCTTCGGGAATAACCCGACTGCTCGCGCCTTGCGGCCGCTCGGCTATGCTGATGTCAGTGACAACGGACACGCCATCTGTGGCCGCATCATCTGTTGTGATCCGACCGCTTCGCCATCCCGCCGCAAAGGTTAGCCATGCAGAGACTCGTGCTGATGCTAATGCTCGTTCTGTTGCCCTTGGTCTGTGGGGCGCAGCAGCGAGTCGAGGTATGGACCTATCATTTTTCGCCGCCTTTCATTCTCGACAACGACCAAGGGCTTTCGCATGGGTTCGTCGAGCTCCTCAATAACGACCCAGCCAATCAGGGCCGCTTTCGCTTCGACCTGTTGGAGCTGCCGCGCAAACGGGTAGATATGCGCCTTGCCCGAAAGCGACCCGGCATCCTGCTTTGGGCTACGCCGAGTTTCTTCACCGCCGCGCAGGTAGCCAATGGCAGATGGTCGAAACCATTGCTGATCGATCGGCAGGACTTCGTTTCGTTACCTGACGTACCTTTTGAATACGATGGCCCCGAATCGCTGCACGGCCTTATTTTGGGTGGCGTGCTGGGGCATCGGTATGAAGGGCTCGAAGCGGATATCGCCAGCCACGCGATTAAGCGTCAGGATGTTCAGACCGACCTGCAGAACCTCCAGAAGCTGCTCTCGGGCCGCATCAACACCTTGCTGATTCCACGCTCCACCCTGCTTTATTACCGCAAAGAGCAAAGTCTCAGGGATCTATATGTTTCGGACACCCCGCTGTACCAGTTCGCCCGGCATCTATTAATCACCGACACGCTCGGCGAGGACGTCACCGCCTACCTCAACGAATTCCTCGATGCCCTGCCGAACAAGCCCGAATGGCAGATCCTTCTGTTCAAGTATGGACTCCTGCCCATCGCCACCGAGCAATGAAACAGGCTGAACAGAAACGAAGCGCACCTGTCAGAACACGCGCTGACACATCTAAACAATCAAAGAGAACAAGGCAGCAATGAAGAACGCACTGGTGATTGGACTTCTCGCCGTCCTGAGCGGCTGCGCTGCTCAGCCGTGTGACCAACCTGGCAGCGACAGCGCCTGCCGCGCCGAGCGGCTGCTCTATCAGAACGACCTGATGCAGGCGAAGATCCTGATCTCCATCGGCGACGAAGACGGCTACGAGCTCGCCGATGCTTTGCTTGAGCGCAGTGCGCGTCTCGACGAGCGTGGCGAGATCGAGTTCTATCAGGCGCTGTTGCTGATCCGTCAGGGCCCGCAACAAGCGCCAGTGCTGCGTCTGCTGGAACAGGCGCGAGCCAAGGGCCATCCGCACGCCGTGGCGCTGCTCTACAAGATCCACCAGGAACCCTACCTGCTGAACGAGCGCGACGTCGCCAAGGCGGAAAAATACCGCCAGGCCTATGCCGAGCTGGATGTCGCGCAGAGCGGGTACCCCTCCTTCGACAAGGCGCTGGAGCTGGTTTCCCAGCTCGTCGAGCCGCCACCGCCGTTACCCGAGCGAATCGACCCCTGCGTCAATCGGTGTCTCTGATCCCCTTCAGCGAGGCGTAGGCGTCTGCGATATCTTGGGCTCCTGCTCCCCGTCCATCACGAGCTGCGCCTCCTCGCGTGTGGCGTACGGGCCGGCGATAGTCTTACCATCCATCTCCACTACCCAGCAGGTTACCCAGGTCGGACGCCAGCCCTGCGGTACTTCGTCTCCGGTCAGATGCCTGATCGTCTTCTGCATGACTACCTCCTCGTCAATTGCCGTACGGGGTGGGGCGCACCATCAGCGCCCCTACCCTAATAGGGACCACAACTCCCGTGGATTTCTCGCCGAAACAAGCCGTTGCTGTTTCGGCCCGAACTGCCGCAGCGTCCCGTTGCTCTACTGAACAGCGAAATGTCGTTTGATTTGATAACAAAAAGACGAGGACTCCGATGCAGATCCGTCAGGTGCTTGGCTGCAAGATCTTGTTATTCCTGGTGGCACTTGCCGTGCTGATGGCCGGCTGCAGCCGCATGAATCTCGCCTACCGCAACCTTGACCTGCTGATTCCCTGGACACTCAACGATTACCTGGATATGAATCGCGAGCAGCAGCAGCGCTTCCGCGCGCAGCTGCGTGAACATCTGAGCTGGCATTGTCGTACACAGCTGCCTGAGTACCTCGCTAACATCGAACGACTGCAGCGCCAGGTCCGGGAGGGTAACGTCGATGAAACCGCGCTTCGAGGCCACTATCGCGACGCGAAACAGGCGATCCATACCGTCGCCGTGGAAATCACCCCGACCACCACGCAGCTACTGCGCGACCTCGATGACGAGCAGGTCCGCGAACTCGATGAGGCGTTCGAGGATGACCGTCGCGAGCGTGAGGAGAAATACCTGCAGCCACCACTGGCAGAGCAGATTCGCGAACGTTCCGAGCGCATGCGTGAGCGGGCCGAGCAGTGGCTTGGCAGCACCAGCGCGGCGCAACGCCAGCGCATCCTCCAATGGGCGCACACGCTCGGAGCGCAGAACCAGCTCTGGTTGGACAATCGAGTGCAATGGCAGCGAGCGCTGAGTGAAGCGATCAACGAACGCCACGAAGCGGATTTCGCGCAACGCGTCGAGAAGCTGCTGCAAGACCGCGAGTCCTTCTGGTCGGCCGATTACAGAGCCGCCTTTGCTCGCACCGAGCAGGCGGCCATCGATCTGGTCAGCGACCTCTACACCATGTCCGATGCCGGCCAGCGGCGCCATCTCGATGAGCAGCTGGAAGACCTGCGCAAGGATCTGAGTTCGCTGGACTGCTTGTCCACGGCTCGCTGATGCCCACGCGCGACGCGCCGGGCAACGACCTGATAGCCCGAGCGTCCTCGCAGGTAGTTTTTCGACGGTCTGCTAGCGTCTACGGCAGTACAGCAGCAACCCCACTACGCCTGCTGCAATCCCGCCCGCCACCATCAAAGCCCGCTGCTGTGAATCACCGTTGCGCCAGCCGCCGTCGATTCGGCGTTGGCCCAACGCTGGATGGAACAGATTGCCTGAAGAAGGCGCTACCCGCTCAGCGCGACGCAACGCAGCGCCGACCAGCAGCCCCGACAACCGATCGAAGCCTGGCGTGACGAAATGTGCAAAGCGCAGCAATGTCGCCGTCACGCCGACCGAGGTGGTATGGCGCGGGTGCAGCGTCAAGCTGACCATCGCCTCTGCCACCTGACGGGGATCGCAGAGCGGTGGGGGCGGCTGCAGCGAGCGTCCTGCATAGTTCCCACCGTCGCGAAAACCGGGGGTATCGACCACAGAGGGATACACATCGCACACATGGATGCCAGGCCATTGCACAAGCTCACCACGCAATGCATGGGAGAACCCGCGCAGGCCGAACTTGCTGGCCGAATACGCCACCGCGAACGGCTGCGGCACCCAGCTGCCAACGGATAGCGTATTGATCAGAATGCCGCCGTTCTGCTGTTTGAAATAAGGCAACACCACATGTGCACCGCGCAGATAGCCGATCAGGTCGGTCTGCACCACTTGTTCATGCGCATCCAGTGGCGTCTCGTCAAAAGCGCCCACCGCCCCGACGCCAGCATTGTTGATCCAGACATCGATGCGGCCCTGACCGAACTCTGCGGCAGCAGTGGCCAGCTGTTCCACGGAGTCGCTGAGGGTCATATCCGTCGGCACTACGAGCGCTTCACCGCCGAACGCTCGGCACTCTTGCGCCGCCTCCTGCAATGCTTCGTCGTCACGCGCGGCCAGCACCACACGGGCTCCCTGGCGGGCGAAAGCCTGCGCGGCGGCGCGACCGATGCCACTGGACGCACCGGTGATCACCACCACCGCGCCTTCGAGTTTGGTTCCACTCATGCTCGCTTCTCCGGGTTTGCTGTCGTTCATAGCTGACAGCCGCGGCGAGGCAAACATTCCCTGCCGTCCCGAAGGACGACCGCAGTCAGACCATCTGCAGGGCCTGCCGGCGAGTCGGTGGCGGAAAGGCCCCGTCAAGAATGACGAGGTCTTCACTTGTGAGGTTCAGCTCTGCTGCGGATGCATTGGAACGCAGGTGCGTCGGATTGGACGATTTGGGTATTACCAGCACGCCGGGCTGGCGCAAGGCCCAGGCCAGGGCAACCTGCGCCGGTTGCGCGCCGTGCCGGCGGGCGACATCGATGACAGCGGGATGACGCAGCAGGTCGCCGCCCTGCCCTAATGGGCAATAGGCCATGACCGGCATGCGCTGCGCCTGGCACCACGGCAGCAGGTCGTATTCGACACCTCGTTCGCCAGGGTTATAGAGGACCTGGTTAGTCGCGCATGCGGGTGCAGCCAGTTCGCGCATGTCGTCCAGATCGAAGTTCGACACGCCCCAGCGGAGGATCTTGCCCTGGTCTTTGAGACGCTCGAAGGCGTCGACGGTTTCCGCCAGTGGATACTGGCCGCGCCAGTGCAGTAGATAAAGATCGATGCACTCGGTACCCAGGCGGCGCAGGCTGCGCTCGCAGGCCTCCGGCACGCCTTTGCGACTGGCGTTGTGCGGATAGACCTTGCTGACGAGGAAGACCCGATCGCGGCGGTTATGGATCGCTTCGCCGACCACCTCTTCGGCACCACCCTCGCCGTACATCTCAGCGGTATCGATGAGCGTCATGCCCAACTCGATACCGAGCCGTAGTGCGGCCACCTCGTTGTGGCGTTCGGCCGGATTTTCGCCCATGTGCCAGGTTCCTTGGCCGATTACCGGTACCACATCGCCGTCGTTCAGCTTCAAGGTCCGCATCAGGCGTTCCCTCGCGGTGCATTTTGCTCGGCAACCGGTTCAGCCCAAGGATCGTAAGTGCCGAAATTCCACAGATGCCCCTCGAGGTCGCGGCAGCTGAAGCCTCGGCCGCCGTAATCCTCGTCTTTCAACTCGATGACGATCTCGGCACCGGCGGCCTTGGCCTTGGTGTACAGAGCGTCGGCGCTGTTGACGATGACATAGGTGCTTTGCGTGGAGACCCCACCCACCTCATCCGGCTGCCTGACCTGGCGGCCATATTCCGAATCGACTACCGGCCCCAGCATCAGCATGCCGCTGCCGAAGATGAGTTGGGCGTGAATGACACCAACCTGAGGATCTTCGACCACTCGCTGCTGCTCGAAATCGAATACTCGGCACAGCCATTCCAACGCGGCCGGCACATCGCGGTAACGCAGGCAGGGGATTAGATTGGATGTGGTGTTCTTGCTGTACAGGGTCATGGAAACTCCTTCGATTGCCGCGGTAACGCCGTCAGAAAACGCACCGCATAGCATTCAGACCGATACCGGGCCCGACGTTCCCACCATAAGGTCTGCCCGTTTCGGCGCGGCCGCGACGAAACGGCAACAGGCCCTACGCACGTTCGGCCAAGCCGAGACGAATCCCCAGGCCGATCAGCACCGAGCCAAGCACGCGATCGAGCCATTGATTCAAGCGGCGGTTGCTGCGGAACGCTGAACTCGCCCGAGCTGCGAGCAACACCAGGGCACACTCGACAATGATCGCCACTAGAACCACCAGCACCCCCAGCACCAGCAGTTGCAGCGCCACCGCCCCTTGATCCGGGCGTACGAATTGCGGCAGGAATGCCATGAAGAAAATCGCCGCTTTGGGATTGAGGATATCCACCAGAATGCCTTGGCGATATGCCTGCCAGGCAGTGGTCCGCGGCCCGGTCTTGAGGTTGAGCTCGGTGCCCGCGCCCGCTGAGCGCAACGCCTGAATGCCGAGATACAACAGGTAGGCGGCACCGACATACTTGACCACGGCAAAGGCTACCGCCGAGGTGGCCAGGATCGCCGATATTCCCAGCGCCGCGGCCGCCACATGAACCAGGGCACCGCTGCATACGCCACATGCCGAGGCCACACCGACACGGCGACCGCCGGATAACGTGCGCGAAAGCACAAACAGCAAATCAGGCCCCGGTGACACGTTCAGCGCCAAGGCAGCCGAGAAGAAAACCAACCAGAACGCTGGATCCGACATCTCCGCCTCCTACTCGCCGCAACAAAAAAAGGATATTGAATGTAGTTCAGCGACCGGATGTCTTCCAGCTCTAGCCCGTATCGACGAATAAGCACTTCGTCGGAAAACCGGCACCAGAACACACTATCGACTTTTTATTGTCACCGCTCTGAACTACCTTTTTAGCGGCAAGTCCAAGCGCCAGGCCCGGCGAGGATCCCGGGCGCTACTCGTTTAGCCACTTAGCAAAGGATATGCAAATGACCGATGAAGCCCGTCTGGCGTTCGTCGCCTCGTCAGCTCGTCTCGTTCTGCTTTCCAACAGTGAATTGTTGGACAACTCGCTTCATCAATACCTTCTCGGTTGCCCCCAGTTGCGCCTGACTCGCAGCAATACACTTCGCGCTGGACTGAACGACGCGGACCTGACGCTGGTCGATGTTGGCAGCTTCGCGGACGCTGATTGTCTGCGACAGCTTCGGCAATTGCGCGACACCCCTACCGCACTGGTGAACGTTCAAGCCGAGCAGGCGCGACGGCTGCTGGAACTGCATCCCTGGGTCAAGGGTGTGTTCTACCCGAATACCAGCCGCAACAATTTCAGCCGCGGCATCAGCATCATTCTCGACGGCGGTGACTGGCTACCCCGTGCGCTAATGGAGAAGCTGCTCGGCCGCTATCGCCAACTGACACACGCCTCGCGAGCCATCGACGAGCTGTCGGTACGCGAAAAGCAGATCCTGGCACTTGCCGGCAAAGGGCTTTCGAATTCGGAAATCGCCGAGCGCCTGCACCTGAGCACCCACACCATCAAGAGCCATATTCATAACGCACTGGGCAAGCTGGGCGCATCCAACCGCGCCCAAGGCGCATCCTTGGTGATGGGCCATGTCAACGAGGCCGGTATATGAAGGCGGTATGCCTGTGCCTGGCATTGCTCGCCAGTGTTCAGGCCTATGCCGACGAGGCCGAGCTCAAGGGCTTTATCACCAATAACACGGTGTCCCGATCCGGCCAGGAGTTCTACCGCAAGTTCTGCGAGCGGCTGAACGATACCAGTGCGCTGGACTTCAACCTGGCTGTCAAAGAGCGACCATCGGCACGCTGGGGCATTCTGGTCTGGGTCGAACAGGACAACCAGCCGCTCTACCGCCGCTTCCTGCAACCGAACGTCAATGACATGGAGCAAACCGCCTATGAAGCGGCGGATTTCGTATTGCAAGAGATAAACCGTAAGAAAGTCGAAGCATTGTTCGAAGACACCATTGACCTTGCAAAGGATGAGTTATGAACCGGCTACAACAAAAAGCTACCGGCATGCTCTTGGCCGGCTTGCTGCTCAGCACTTGCGTCACCGCGACCGAACTGGTCTACACCCCGGTCAACCCTTCATTTGGTGGCAGCCCACTGAACGGCGCCTGGCTACTGGGCAATGCCCAGGCGCAAAACGACACCAAAGACCCGGATGCGATCGATCGCTCATCGCTGACCGGCACCTCGGCACTCGACCGTTTCACCAGCCAGCTCGAGTCACGCTTGCTCTCCGATCTCCTGAATAAGATGGAAGACCCCAACGGTGGCTCGTTAATCACAGATGACTTCATCGTCAACATCGTGAACCTCGACGGTAATCTGACGGTGGAAATCACGGATCGGCTGACGGGAGAAGTATCGGAAATCATTGTTAACGGCTACGGCGCCATCAATTAATTGCAAGGAGAGCAAAGGCCATGAGAAGCCTATTCGTAGCCATCGGGATGATGGCCGTTCTACAGGGCTGCGCCGTGCGCGAGCCCATGTCGGCGGACCAGGAAACCCCAACCCTTACACCCCGTACCTCGACCTATCAGGACCTGCTTGAGCTACCCCGCCCCAGGGGGCCGCTGGTGGCCGCGGTATACGGCTTTCGCGACCAGACCGGGCAATACAAACCGAGCCCGGCCAGCTCATTTTCTACCGCAGTCACCCAAGGCGCGGCCAGCATGCTCGTCGATGCCATGCAGGCCAGCGGCTGGTTCATCGTGCTGGAGCGCGAAGGTCTTCAGAACGTGCTAACCGAGCGCAAGATCATTCGCGCGTCGCAGGCCAAGCCGGATGTCGCGCCGAATATCCAGTCGGAGCTGCCATCGCTACTAGCCGCCAACATCATCATGGAAGGTGCCATCGTCGCCTACGAGACCAACGTGCGCAGCGGCGGACAGGGTGCACGCTATCTCGGCATTGGCGTCTCGCAGGAATATCGGGTCGATCAGGTCACGGTCAATCTGCGCGCCATCGATGTACGCAGCGGCCAGGTGTTATCCAACGTGATGACCACCAAGACCATTTACTCCATCGGGCGCAGCGCCAACATTTATAAATTCATTGAGTTCAAGGAGCTGCTCGAAGCCGAAGCTGGCTACACCACCAACGAACCGGCGCAGCTCTGCGTGCTCTCAGCGATCGAGGCGGCGGTCGCTCACCTGATCGCCCAGGGCGTCGATCGCCGGCTCTGGCAAACCGCCGAGAACACGCCGGCCATCGAGGCGGAACTGGCGAAATACCTCGCGACACCCACCAAGATCTGAAACAAACGCAACGGTTCGCCCGTTCGATGGATTTGACGGATCGCGGTTTAGGTCAGGATGACTTACCGCGATGCAACCAGGGATGACTGATGAACCACGTGCAATGGATTGCCCGTAACGCACTGCTGCCACTGCTCTTCGCAGCGCTAGCCAGTCCCGCCCTCCAAGCCGCCAGTCTTTCGACCTCGCTCGGCCTGACTGGCAGCGAATTCGCTCAACGCCCTGCTTACGCGACCACCCCGGCCCGGCCAGCTACCGGCGCCGCCGCAGATAACTTCACGCTCATCACCCAGGCCGGAGACCGCCTGATGGTGAAAGCAATCAGAGCGGCAGCGCGCTGGAGGCCTTCATCTTCCAGCGCAGCTATGCACACGAAGCGACCATCGCGCAGCACGGCAGCATAACCAAGGATTGATTGTTCAAGTCGGCCGCGACAACCAGGCCCGCATTGAACAGTACGGCGCGCAGAACAACGCGCAGATAGAGCAGACCGACACCGGGCATCGCAGTCGCGTTACGCAGAACGGCCAGGGTCTGAGCGTACTGGTCCGCCAGTACTCCTTGAAGCAAAGCACCACCAGGAAGTACCGCTGAAAACATTCCATGGAGAGACATAATGTTCAAGATCAAACCCCTTGTCGCTGCCCTTCTGACTGTCGCCGCCACACAGGCTATCGCCGCGGGCAACACATCCGAACAGCACCAGAACGGCATCGATAACCTCGCCCAGGTAGAGCAAAACGCCGGCACCTCGAACATGGCCAAGCAGCTGCAAAGCGGCTGGGGCAACGACGCGATGATCGAGCAGAACGGCTCGCATTCCTCATCAGCCCTACAGACCCAGATCGCAAACTTTCATCAGGCAGACGTCAACCAGACGCTCGCCGTGCGCAGCAGCTCGGTGCAATGGCAGAACGGCAAGGCCAACACTGCCCGCGCCAACCAGACCGGCACCTGGGGCAGCAGCATCGAACAACGTCAACACGGTCACGCCAACAGCGCCGAAACCGATCAGGTCGGCACTCACGACAGCGACGCCGTTACCAAGCAACAAGGCGCTCACAACGTCGCCTCCAGCTACCAGGCCGTGGCCCATGGCAGCGAATCGGCGTTGTATCAGAACGGTAACCGCAACGATGCAAGCATCACCCAGTCGTTCAGCGCCAATGACCGCGCCATGATCGATCAGCAAGGCAACGAGAACGCCGCCGGCATCGTCCAGAGCTGGAGCGTCGGCTCGGTCGCCGAGATCGAGCAGATCGGCAACCTCAACGATGCGTACGTAGCCCAGACGGGCGCCCGACACGAGGCGTACACCTATTCAGGCGGCGACAACAACAACCTGAACGTCGGCCAGCGCGGCGCCAACCAGAATGCTTTCGTCTACCAGCAGGGCAACGAGAACAATGCCGACATCGCCCAGCGCGGCAATGGCAACACTGGCACCGCCAATCAGCATGGTTTCGGCAACGTCGCAGCGATTGACCAGGGCGGCCGCAACCACGTCGCCACGGTTAGTCAGTACGGCAGCTACAACGATGCAACCGTCGATCAGCAGGGTAAGAACAACGAGCTGAACTTCACCCAGTCGGGCATCTTCAACACCCTAACCGCGGTGCAGGAAGGCGAAGGCAACCGTATCACCGGCTCCAGCAGCATTGCCGGCAACGATGTCGATATCGTTCAGGATGGCGATTTCAACCTGGCCAACGTCAACCAGTTCGGTTCCGGCAACGCCGCAACCCTGTCCCAGCACGGTGAAAGCCACCTGGCTACGGTCAATCAGAGCGGCGCCGGACACGACGCATTGGTCGTCCAGAGCGGCATAGGCAATAGCGCACTGATCAGCCAGGCCGGCTTCAACAACATGGCGGTCGTTAGTCAGCACTAACGGGTATGCAACACCGAAGCTGCCGGCCCTGTGCCGGCAGTTTCGTTTCCGGCTGCAGCAAGCAGCCCTGCCCTATGCCATCGCGCAGTATCGCGGCAGGCCGGTGACGCCCAAGGCGCTCTGTTGAAGATTCGTTGGGCTGACCCGCTGAGCCGAAGCATGCCTATTGAAGCCGGTCAGCCATCTTCCCACTCGCCTTGTCGGCTCGGATATATCTCGCACCAGCCGGCTGCTCCGATCACAAAACAATGAAATCCAAGGATTTTTATGGTATTTCCGCTGCGCTTTATCAAAGACAGCGGCGCTGCTTCGAGCGCGACGCCTGCCCAACCACTCGTATAAGCAGTCGTAACTGCATCCAAGGAGCACACCGATGAAACACAGCCTCAGCACCGCCGTTCTCGCCGCGGGCATGGCCCTCGCTGGCCAAGCCACGGCCGCTCCCATGCTTTGGCAGGACAATAGCCTGACCTATCTCTATGGGAAGAATTTCGCCGTCGATTCAGGCGAGGACGGGCGCGAGGCCGACATTCAGCAGACAATCACTTTCGAACACGCCAGCGGCTGGGTCTGGGGCGACATGTTCCTGTTCGTCGACCACAAGTGGTTCAACGGCCACTCGGGTAATGACGGGCGCACCTACTACGGCGAATTCAGCCCGCGCCTGTCGCTGGGTAAGCTCTCCGGTCAGGATTTTTCCTTTGGGCCGGTCACCGACGTACTGCTATCAGCCACTTATGAGCGTGGCGAAGGACGCAACCGTAACTACCTGCTCGGCCCAGCCGTCGACCTAGCGGTGCCGGGCTTTGATCGCTTGTCGATCAACACCTACTACCGCAAACCCGATGGCATCACCGGCCAGGCCGGTGGGCAGTGGCAGATCACCCCAACCTGGGCCATGACCTTCCCGGTGGGCAAGTCCGACATTCTTTTCGACGGCTTCATCGATTGGGTGGTCAATGACGCTGGCTCCAAGTCCGACGGCGACTTCGTCGCCAAGAATCTGCACATCAATCCGCAGATCAAATACGACCTGGGCAAGGCGCTGGAATACACGCCGGGCACACTCTATGTCGGCATCGAGTACGACTACTGGTCAGACAAGTACGGCGTCGAGGACAGCACCGACTTCAACACCGACAACAACGTGACCAACTTCATCGTCAAGGCGCACTTCTAATCGGCGACGAACGCCGAGAGACCGTCAAGCCCTCCGTCAGGCTAGCGCTGCCGCGCTTTGGCTAGCTCCACTGCCGGCGGCTGTCCGCTCACCGTAGTGGAGACCCGCATTTTACGCCGGGCCTGGAACGCCAATCCTGCCCGGTCGACGATCAGAGCGGCTGAAGACCAGTGCTTTCAATCCGCTGTCAGGGCTGATATCCGGAAACTCAGGCGGATTCTCCAGACGCTCCTGAAATATCAATTCCGGCGCCTCGGCGGCCACCCCCTCGATCAGGAAGCCCGGCCCGGTATCAGGGTCATTGATGCACGCCAGCACCGTGCCGGTTGGGGTCAGCAGCTCCGGTAGGCGCCGAAGGATCTTCTGATAGTCCCGGCTCAGTGCGAAGCTGCCTTTCTGGAAGGATGGCGGATCAATGATTACCAGATCATAGGGCCCGCTCTTCTTCACCTTGCCCCAGGACTTGAACAGCTCATGACCGAGAAAGCTGACTTTGCTCAGATCGTGGCCGTTGAGTCGATGGTTTTCACGCCCCCGGCTCAGAGCGGCCCTGGCCATGTCTAGATTGACCACATGCTCGGCGCCGCCCGCAATGGCAGCCACGGAGAATCCGCAGGTGTAGGCGAACAGATTGAGCACCCGCTTACCCTGCGCCTGCTCCTGCACCCAGCGGCGTCCGTAACGCATATCAAGAAACAAGCCGTTGTTCTGCTTGATGCCGAGGTCGAGCTGGTAACGCAGACCGTTTTCGGTGATCAGCCACTCCTCGATCGGCTCGCCTTGCATCTGCTCCATTTGGCTGTCCGGCAGATAGCGATGATGCAGCAGCAGGCTCTGCGCTCCGCTCACTTGCCAGGCAGGCTGCTGAGCCAGCGTTGTCAGCATCGACTTCAACGCCCCAAGCTCGGGCTCGGTGGGCGCGCGAAACAGCGACACCAGCATCACACCCTGCAGCCAATCCACCGTCAGGTGTTCGAGTCCCACCCAGCACCGACCGCGCCCGTGAAACAACCGACGGGTTTCAGCAGGCACATCGGCCAGGGCGGTTATCAGGTATTGCTGCAGCGTCGCGAGGGCATCCGGGTGCATGAATTCATCGTCTCGAAAAGGGCCGGCGCATTCTAAACGCGATCCCGGGAGCCTGCAGGTTCCGGCTCAGACGGCGAGCCCTGCCTGATGACAAACCCTTGGCTAACCGACCCGACGGGCACGTCCACGGTGCGTGCAGCCAGAATGCCAGACCCAACGAGAATGCATGATGAGTCTCGAAATCGCCCTCCACATAACCCGCGATACTGGCAAAGCCGAGGGTTTCGCCGTACCACGAACGAACTCCGCCGTCGCGGAGCTCGAAATGCCCAGCTCATCAGGGTTTGAGGCCGCTCTGGCGCCTCCGCGAAAATGCCCGACGCGGAACGGCACCTGGAAAGCCGAGTCGGATAAGATGACCGCGCCTCTCGACTCTGTGGAACACGGCAGGGTACTCCGAGGGGTTTTTAGCCAGACCAGCACGGCCTTTCCGGGCGTGTTCTTCCTGCCAGTCCCGCCGTCGTGGCTGGGCAGCCGGAGCAAGGAACGCGGCGACGCTCTGCGTAGCGCGTTAAGGAGTACGGAATGACTTATCCCTCTGATCATTTATTCACCGCAGACGACGAATGCCCTCGCATTTCGACCGGCAGCGAAGGCCTGGACGATATTCTAGGCGGCGGTCTGGATCCCAATCGCATGTACCTCTATGAGGGCAGCCCAGGCTCCGGCAAAACCACCATCGCCCTGCAGTTCCTCCTCGAAGGCGTGCGTCACGGCGAAACCGTGCTCTATATAACGCTCTCGGAAACCAAGCGAGAGCTGGAACTGGTCGCCAAGCGCCACGGCTGGACGCTCGAAGGCATCGATGTGTTCGAGCTAGTGACGCCCGAAGACAGCCTCGACCCCGAACTTGAGCTGACTGTGCTGCACCCGGCCGAGATGGAGCTGAACGAGACCACCAAGCAGGTTTTCGATCGAGTCAGCCAAACCAACCCGACCCGAGTGGTTTTCGACAGCTTGTCCGAGATGCGCCTGCTGGCGCAGAGCCCGCTGCGTTATCGCCGCCAGGTGCTCGCGCTCAAGCACTTTTTCACGACCCGCCGCTGCACGGTGATCCTGCTCGATGACCAGACCTCCGAGAGTGGCGATCTGCAGCTACATTCGATTTCGCACGGGGTGGTGATGCTCGAGCAGTTGGCCATCGATTACGGCGCCGAGCGCAGACGCCTGCGTGTAATCAAGATGCGCGGCATCAAGTTCCGAGGCGGCTATCACGACTTCACCATCAAGAAGGGTGGCCTGGCGATCTATCCACGGCTGATCGCGGCCGAACATCATTCGTCATTCGTGGGCGAGACGATCTCCAGTGGCAACCCGGAACTGGATCGGATGCTCGGCGGCGGGCTGGAACGCGGCACTAACGCGCTGCTGATAGGCTCGGCCGGCGTCGGCAAGTCATCGCTCGCATTGGCCTATGCCGCGGCAGCCTGCAAACGTGGCGAACAGGTGGCCTTCTTCATATTCGATGAAGGCATTGGCACGCTACTGGCACGCGGCCGGGCGCTCGGACTGGATCTACAGCCGTGGATCGAAAAGGGCCAGCTGCTTCTGCAGCAGATCGACCCTGCCGAACTGTCACCCGGCGAATTCACCGCCTCTGTACGTCACAGCGTCGAGGTACAGGGCGCCCAGCTGGTGGTGATGGACAGCCTCAACGGCTACCTGAATGCCATGCCCGACGGTCGCTTCCTGATTCTGCAGATGCATGAGTTGCTGAGTTATTTGGGTCAGAAAGGCGTTATCAGCGTGATGGTGCTGGCGCAGCATGGTTTGGTGGGCCCGATGGATACGCCCATCGATATCAGCTACCTCAGTGATGCGGTTATCATGCTGCGCTATTTCGAACATGCTGGCGTGGTACGGCGTGCATTGTCGGTGGTGAAGAAGCGCAGTGGATGCCACGAAAATACCATTCGGGAGTTTCGCCTTGGTGCCTACGGCATCAAGGTCGGGCCACCACTTGTGAACTTCAGCGGCATATTCTCGGGCACGCCGATCTACACCGGCGACGCCACTCCCCTCATGAAAGACGAGCATGACGACACCTAAGCGCGACAGCCCACTAGTAGTCGTCTTCGCTCCCATTGGCAGGGACGGGCCTGCAACGGCCGACCTGCTGCGCCGCAGCGGTATGGCTGCGGACGTTTGCCATAGTGTCGCCGAGGTGCTGGAGCGCGCCGACAACGATGCCGATGCGGTATTCATCGCTGAAGAGGCATTGTTCGGCCAGGAGCTTCAAACGCTGGCAACCTGGGCCGCTCGGCAGCCGGCCTGGTCCGATTTTCCGTTCGTGGTGCTGACCAGCAAACATCGGCAGCCGGCCGTCAGCGCCTGGCGCCAGCGCATGGTCGCGGCCTTGTGCAACGTTTCTCTGCTTGAACGTCCGGTGCAGAGCATCACCCTGACCAGCGCCGTCCAGGCGGCCTTACGCGGCCGTCTTCGCCAGTACGAAGTACGCGCGCTGATCGAGGCTCGCGAGCACGCCTCGCACGAGCTCGAGGCGCTGGTGGTCGAACGTACCCGGGCACTGGAGCAGGCCAACGTCGAGCTGCGCACGCAGATGGCGGAGCGCGCCCACATCGAAGAAACCCTGCGTCAAACCCAGAAGATCGAGGCCATCGGGCAGCTCACCGGGGGCATCGCCCATGATTTCAACAACCTGCTGATGGTCATCGCCGGCGGCCTCGACATGCTCGATCGCCGATCCGACCCGGAGCGCCGCCAGCGCTTGATGGATGGCATGCGCCAGGCCGCACAGCGAGGTGCGGCACTCACCCGCCAACTGCTGGCGTTCTCGCGCCGCCAGTCACTGGCGCCCGAGCCGGTCGACCTCGCTCATCACATCAGCCGGATGCGCGAGTTGCTTGACCGTAGCCTGCGCGGCGATGTGCATGTCGAGGTGCAATTCGCACCAGACCTGTGGCCAGTGGAAGTCGATCCGGGCGAGCTGGAGCTGGTCATACTCAACCTGGCGGTCAACGCTCGCGATGCGATGCCAGAAGGCGGCACGATCCTCCTGCAGGCCTCGAATGCGCCCGATGAGCACGTGCTCGGCCGCCAAGGGGATTTCGTTCGCCTGGCGGTGATTGACTCCGGAACCGGTATCCCGGTCGATGTACGCGGGCGTGTATTCGACCCGTTCTTTACCACCAAGGAGATCGGCAAGGGTTCTGGCCTGGGGTTGGCGCAAGTCTACGGGTTTGCTCGCCAATCAGGCGGCACGGTGTGGATCGATACCGAATTTGAGCGAGGAACCTGCGTTGTGCTCCTGCTGCCCCGCTCGGCGGCGACGCCTGAGCAAGGCCACCCCGGTAATCTGCAAATCGACATTCCGGCGGAAACCTCAGCCGGCCATGTTCTGCTGGTCGATGACGATGGAGAAGTCGCGGCGCTTGTGGGAGAAATGCTTCAGCACCTGGGTTACAGCGTGACCCATGCCGCCAGTGCCGCGGCGGCCTTGGATACGCTGGCCAACAAACGCAATGTAGATCTCGTCTTCTCCGATGTGATGATGCCCGGTGGCATGAACGGCGTGGAGTTGGCGCGAGAGATCCGTACAAAGCACTTCCGCACGCCGGTTCTGCTCACCAGCGGCTACGCCGAAGCTGCGAAGAAAGCTGCCGCCGATCAAGGCGTCTACGTACTGGCCAAGCCCTATCGACTGGAAGAGCTCGCGCTTGCCATCAAGGAAGCCTTGGCAAACGCCGCAGCACCGAGCGAGCACGCAGAGCCGCTCGCATCACTCCGGTGATCCAGACGAGCACACGCTCTCGAGCCTGAGACCGAACTAAGCGCGCCCAGCACCATCGAAACGCCAACTCCGAGCGGCGGCCACACTGCGCCCTGCAACGCCTCGCCGCAGCCCGACAAAGGAATTGGCCATGCCCGAACTGCCCCACATCGCCAGCGACTCCGCCCTCGACACCCTCCTGTCCACGTCACGCTGGACGGCGCTGCTGCTGGGTGCCGTGCTGGTGACTACGCCACCCGTATCCGCAGCGAGTGACCCGTCGCTTTCGGCCCGCGACGCGCAAAACAAACGCTTCAGCGAGCAGATCATGGCGGAGTCCCGCCAGCACTCCCCGACACTGACGACAACATACAACCACATCATTACCTATGGTCAGTCGCTCGCATCAGCTGCCGAAGGTTGGCCTGCGCTCTCGAAGCAACCCGGCTACGACAACCTGATGTTAGGCGACTCGCCACGCTCAGCGACCTTTAGCGGAGCTCGCTTCGTACCGGTGGGTGAGGCGTCGTTCAAGCCGCTCAGAGCGGTGGTCCAGCTCAAGCGAGATCCGAAGACAATTCTCGACAGCGCAGCGATCGCGAAACTGGAGCAGCGCGCCCAGGAAGAAGGCGAATCAGTAGAAGTCGGCGCGCTGAATATGGCGCGCCGTCTGTATCTGGAAAAGCATGGCGTCGAATCCGATCCCGAGCACCTGTTCGTCGCCAGCAACGCATCTACCTCTGGGCGCTCCATCTCGCAGCTGTCCAAGGTCGGCGGCACCCATGAGTACCGACGGGTGCTGCAGGCAGTGGACCAGGCCAAGCGGATCGCCGACGCGCAGGGCGCCAGCTACAGCATCAGCGCTTTTTTCTGGCTCCAGGGGGAATACGATTACGCCGAGGTGCAAGGCGGCATCAACGACAAAGCTGCCTACAAGAAGATGTTGCGCCAGCTACGCGACGACCTGAACACGGACACCGCAAAGGCCATCGGACAAGCGCAGATGCCTGCGTTCATCAGCTACCAGACCGATGCCAAGTCCTCAGTGGTCGATGGCAGTCTCGACATCGGCATAGCGCAATGGGAATTGGCGCAGGAGGAACCCAATTGGTACCTGGCCGGCCCCGTCTACCCCTACGTCGACAAGGGAACGCACCTGTCGGCCAATGGTTATCGCTGGTTCGGACAAATGCTCGGAAAGGTCTATCACCACGTCGTTGTCGAGCAGCGCGGTTGGCAACCATTGTCGCCGCGTCGCGCCACGATCGAGGGACGCGAGATTCTCATGGACTTCCACGTGCCACATCCACCGCTGGCATTCAGCGAGCCCTACCTCGGGCACAAAACCCGGATGATCGAGAATTACGGCTTCGTACTGACTGATGACGAGGGCAAGGTGCCCGTGGAAAACATCGAAGTCGCCGCCGATACGGTGTTACGCCTGGTCGTGGCGCGCGACTTGGCGGGCATCCCGACGATACGCTACGCCAGTCATGAAGTGGGCGGCGCTGGCGAGCTGCATGACAGTGACCCGACCGTAGCGGACACCAACTACGAGTACCTGCCCGAAGAAGGTATGCCGGAAGAAGCGAACATCGAGGCGCTAGTTGGCAAACCTTACCCTTTGCATAACTGGAGCATCGCCTTCGAGATCAAGGCCACCCCCGGACACGACTCGGCGCGCTGAGCGGCATGGTAGTAAAAAAGGCGCAGAGAATTCGGCTATCGGAGGAATCGCTCGTTTAGGGCACTAAGGCTTGCTTCTGATGGGTGTCGCCCCTGGTCGGACTGGTGACTATCCCCTCAGTTGCGACCAGGCTGTGTTAGGCGTCCAACACGATTCGCGAGCAAGCTCGATTTTTTTACCCAGCGCAGCTCTTTCGGTTCGCGTGCCAGGCGGTAGGCCTCTTCGCTGAACTCCTGCGAGTGCGCTTCGTCGCCAGAGATGAAGAGCATCGGACGCGGAGAAATCGTCTCGATGTCATTAAACGGGTAGAAGTTCATGAACTTGACGTTGCTACCCAGCGTCGGGTGCGTGGTCAGCTCTGGGGAAGAACTGGCGGGGGTGAACTCGCCACGGGACGTGCGGTAGAAATAATAGAATTCTCGCTGGATCGGGTGAGTATGGTCCTCCAGCTTATGCACGGTTCCGCTCGAAGACTGGTGCGCGCCGTTTGACGGCTACTACCTGTACTACCCGAGCCGGAAGCAGCCTTCGCCAGCCTTTACGCTTGTCGTCGATGCGCTGCGTCTCGCAACGCCCGCGAACCACCACTGACAGCGGTGACCTGAAAACTGACCTCTCCGAATACTCTGACCGCGGTCTCCCCCATCGACGCCGCGTAGGCGCTGCGGAAAGTACGCGCCCGGTCACAGCAGAGTGAGGTCAGGCGATGCTGCGCAAGCGCGCCATATCCTTGACCGGAGACGCGCCGAATAGCCGGCTGTATTCACGGCTGAATTGCGAGGGGCTTTCATAACCGACTCGATAACCGGCCGCCGATACTTCCAGCCCTTCGGCCATTAGCAAACGTCGAGCCTCCTGCAATCGAAGCTGTTTCTGATACTGCAGCGGGCTCATCGCGGTCAGCGCCTTGAAGCGGTGGTGCAGGCTGGAACTGCTGAGATTGACTCGGCGCGCCAACTCCTCGATGCGCAATGGCTCGACATAGTTTCGGTTGAGCCATTCGATGGCACGGTTGACCCGGTGTGATTGGCTGCCCTGCAGCGCCACGTCCTGCAGATGCCGCCCCTGCGGTCCGCAAAGCAGACGGTAGAAGATCTCGCGCAATGCCAATGGCGCCAGCACCGGAATGTCCTTGGGGTTGGCCAGCAGGCGTACCAGCCGCAGGGTGGCGTCCAGCAGCGGCGCGTCGATCCGGTCCAGATACAAGCCACGCCCGTTCGGCTCGGCGCTGTTCATGAGCGGTTCGGCTTCACTGACCAGCGCGGCGATCAGCGACGGATCGATGTCCAACCGGATGCAGATATACGGCTCGGTACTGGACGCCCGCACCACACAACCGGCCACCGGCAGCGTCACCGAGACGACCAGATAATGCAGCGGGTCGTAGCAGTACAGCTCATCGGCCAGACGTACTTCCTTGCCGCCCTGGACAATGATGCACAGGGCCGGCTTGTGTACGCCGTAGGTCATCTCGCCGGGCCTCTCGCAACGAATCAGGTGCAGCGGTTCGATGACCGTGGGGTGCATGCCGTCACCGCTGACCAGCCCCTCCACCAGTCGCGCCAGTTCGGCGCGTTGTGAACGGGTGTCATCGGCCGGGGGATTAATGAATGAGTTCATGGCAACCGGCTCCCGGGGAAACGAAGGGATTCAGCTTAGCAGGTCCGGATGAAGATGCTGTTTCTGCCGGCTGGTGACGGGTAAAGCATCGCTGGCTGCCACTCTGTCCGTAACTGCGGTTCGGCATTTGACATATCGACGCGGGGCTTCCTACTATCAAATTCAAAATCAAGTATCGCACTGCAAAACAACAACAGGCTTTTAAGCCGAGGAGTGAACGATGCATCGCCTTGCCCGCGCCACCCTGCTTGCCTCCCTTCCGCTGTATCTAGGACTGACTGGAGCCGTCCAGGCCAAAGACGTCGAACTACCCAAGACCATGGCCTGGTCAGCCTATGGCAGCAACTCCAGTGGTTACACCCAAGCCGTGGCCATCGGCGCGATGCTGCAGAACAATTACGGAACGGCGTTACGCGTGCTGCCCGGCGAAAACGATGTCTCACGCATGACCCCGCTCAAGGGTGGCCGTGTTGATATTTGCGCCTGTGGTATCGCTGCCTACTTCGGCGCCGAAGGCGTGCTGATGTTCGCCACGCCGAATTGGGGCCCGCAGCCGCTGCGGGTGATCACCACCTCCATCGCCTCGTTCTCTATGTCTCCGGCCGTAGCCGGCGATATCGAAGTGAAGACGCCAGCCGACCTCAAGGGCCGGAAGATTTCCTACATCCGCGGCGACGATGCTTTGAACAAGGGAACCGAGGCGTACCTCGCCTTCGGTGGGCTGACCTGGGACGATGTCGAGCGGGTCGATTTCCCGGGCTATGGCCGCTCGTTTGACGGCATCATTTCCGGCCAATCCGATGCCGCTTTCACCAGTACGGTAACGCCTGTCGCCCAGCAGCTGGCCAGCAGCCCGCGCGGCATCACCTGGCCAGAACTGGACCCGAACGACAAGGAAGGTTGGGCACGCATGCAGAAGGTTGCGCCCTACTTCCAACCGCATGTGATGACCTCCGGTGCCGGCGGCGTTTCGAAGGGCAACCCGGTCGATAGCGCCAGCTACCCCTACCCAATCATCGTCGGCAACGCCGATCTCAAGGACAAGACCGCCTACTCGTTGATCAAGGCCCTGCAGGACGGCCTTGACGATTACAAGGATGCCGCCCCGGGCGCCGCCGGCTACGCAATGGACAAGCAGAACATGACCTGGGTGATCCCCTTCCATGACGCTGTGGTCGATTACTACAAGGAAAAGGGCGTCTGGACCGATGCCATGCAGGCCCACCAGGATCAACTGGTCAAACGCCAGAACCTGCTGTTAAACACCTGGAAGACCTTTACCGCCGGTAACCCACCGGGAGACGAAGAAGCCTTCGCCCAAGCCTGGATGAAAACCCGCGCCGACGCCCTGCGCCAAGCTGGACTGGAACCGGTATTCGAATAACCGTCTCCAGCGGTTGGCTGTACCCAAGCGGCCGGGTTTTCCGGTCGCGTTTGCGCAAGACGGTTCGGAGCAATCGATGAATTCCACCACCGATCCCACGGGCGAGACCAAGAACCTCGGTGAGCAGGTCTCCAAGGTCCGGGCGTTGCCGCCAGCGCTGCGCTGGTTGCCGGGTACCCTGACGGTCCTGCTCACCCTGCTGACGCTCGATTACCTGTTCAACCTCGGCCTGCTCACCGTGGTGACCGGGCTGGAAACACAATTTTATTATGCGGTGGTGGCCCTGCTGCTGCCGCTGGTTTTCCTGCTATGGCCGGCGCTCGCGTCCGGGCAGGACAAGCCGGTGCCCTGGTACGACTACCTGCTGTTCATCGCCGCAGTGGCGGTGTCTGGCTATTTCGTGGTCCAGGCCGAGACCATCCTTGAACGCGGCTGGGGCTTCGACGCGCCGGCGCAGGCGGTGTGGATGAGCTATGCGTTCTGGCTGCTGATCCTCGAGGCGGCCAGACGTGCCGGCGGCTGGCCGATCGCGCTGATCGCCGCGCTGTTTTCCTGCTACCCGATGATCGCCGACATCGTGCCTGGGCCGATCCAGGGCTTCCCCTCGACGCTGGAGCAAACGGCGATCTACCACACCATGAGCACCGAGAGCGTCATGGGTGTGCCGCTGCAGGCCTTCGCCGGACTGGTGATTGGCTTTCTGATTTTCGGCGTGGTGTTGCAGAAGACAGGTGGCGGCGCCTTCTTCATAAACCTCGCCTTCGCCCTGCTCGGTCATGTTCGCGGCGGACCGGCGAAGGTGTCGATCTTTGCCAGCGGACTGATGGGCTCGATGAGCGGCAGCGTGATCACCAACGTGCTGACCACCGGGGTGCTGTCGATCCCAGCGATGCGGCGGATCGGCATGAGCCGCTCCTTCGCCGGCGGCGTCGAAGCCTGCGCCTCCACCGGCGGCGTGCTGATGCCGCCGGTGATGGGTGCCACCGCGTTTGTCATGGCGATGTTTCTCGACGTGCCCTACGGCGAGGTGGCGCTGGCGGCGGTGATTCCGTCGGTGCTGTACTTCCTCGGGCTGTTCATTCAGATCGATGCGTACGCCGCGCGGGAGAACATCAAAGGCATCCCAAAGGCCGAGCTGCCATCGGTGAGGGAAACGCTCAAGGAGGGCTGGTATTTCATATTCGTCTTCGCCCTGCTGGTGTGGATGTTGTTGGTCATGCAGCGCGAGGCCGTGGCACCCTTCTACGCCACGGCACTGCTGCTGGTGATCAACCAGTTTTCACGCAAGCATCGCTGGGGCTGGGCGCAAGTGCGCGAAACCCTCGGTTCGGCGGCCAAGCTGTTCGCCGAGCTGATCGCTATTCTCACCGCAGTGGGCATGTTGGTTGGCGCGCTGTCGATGACCGGTTTGTCCGGCACCATCGCCAACGACTTCATCCGCCTGGCTGGCGGCAGTGTGCTGCTGTTGCTGTTGATGGGTGCGCTGACCAGCTTTGTGCTGGGGATCGGCATGACCGTGACCGCGGCTTACATCTTTCTTGCCGTGGCGCTGGCGCCGGCGCTAATCCAGGGCGGCGGCATGGACCCGATGGCGGTGCACATGTTCATCCTCTACTGGGGCATGCTCAGCTTCATCACCCCGCCGGTCGCGCTCGGTGCCTTCGCCGCCGCCACGGTTGCCGGCGCACGGCCTATGGAGACCGGCCTGCAGGCCATGCGCCTAGGCAGCGTCATCTACTTCATCCCGTTCCTGTTCGTGCTCAACCCCGCGTTGATCATGCAGGGGCCCGTTTGGGAAATCGCGCTGGTGTTCTGTCAGGCCGTGGTGGGCATCGTCCTCTTCGCGTCGGCAATGCAGGGCTACCTGATCGGCATCGGCCGGCTCGGCCACAACCTGCTGACCGAGACCCTGAACCGAACGTTGATCCTGATCGCCGGCCTCTGCCTGGCTCTACCCGGCGGCGGCTCGATTCCCTTCACTCACCTGCAACTGCTGATCGCCGGCATTGCCACGGCCGTGCCGGCTATTTTGCTGGCACGCTGGAGCCAGCAGCGCATCGTGGCGTCCCGCTCAGCGCTGCTCTGACTCCTGTGCCGCCGCGTCCCAACCGGAATGCGGTGGCCGCTCTATCAACCACAGCGGATAAGACAACGCCCCGAGCCAGTCGGGGCGTTGAGCGTCTTCGCGACATCGTTGCGGCCGCTTAGGAACCTGCAACCGTCGCCGGGCTTGGCATGGCCTGCGCTC
Organism: Pseudomonas sp. Q2-TVG4-2; assembly: GCF_013620795.1. Lineage (GTDB taxonomy): Bacteria > Pseudomonadota > Gammaproteobacteria > Pseudomonadales > Pseudomonadaceae > Stutzerimonas. The sequence continues at coordinate 550,162 of NZ_LGLW01000001.1, forward strand.
GTTGACGCAGCTGACCCTTGAGGATCTTGCCGGTAGCGGTGGCGGGCAGCGCGTCGACCAGGACGAGCTGACAGGGCCGTTTGTAAGGCGCCAGACGCTCCGCCGCGAAGCTCAGCAGCTCCGCCTCACTCACAGTGGAGCCCGCCGCGCGCTGTACGAAAGCGACAACTTCCTCGTTACCCGGAACCTGCCGCCCCACTACCGCAGAAAGCGTGACCTGGGGATGTGCATTGAGTACCGCCTCGACATCCGGCGGATAGATATTGAAGCCGGAACGGATGATCAGCTCCTTGCTGCGACCGACGATGAACAGCTCACCGTGCTCGTCGACGCGGGCGATGTCGCCGGTGTTCAGCCAGCCCTGACCGTCTAGGCAGGCACGCGTGGCCTCCGGCTGGCGGAAATAGCCACGCATGACATTAGGGCCGCGAACCCATAGCTCGCCGGTTTCCGGCGCGTCGGCGTCAGCACTCTCGAGCGGTTCGAGACGGTACTCCAGCAGCGGCAGTACGCGCCCGACGGTCGTGCTGGCGTGGCGATCATCCATACGCGTCTGGCTGATGGTGGGGCTGGCTTCGGTGAGCCCGTAGCCATTATGCAGGGTCATGCCGAAGCAGGCTTCGACCCGCCGCTTGGTCTCGCTGTCCAGCGGCGAACCGCCCGCCGAGGTGTAACGCAGCTCGGGCGCGGTCAGCATCAGCTTCTGCTGTTTGAGGTGCTCCAGAAGCCGCGAATACATGGCCGGCACACCCATTAGAACGGTAATCCGCTCGTCGGCGAGCGCATGTAGCAGCGTTGCCGGCTCGAAGCGCGGCACCGGAAAGAGGCAGGCACCGTTATACAGCGAACCCACGCACACCGACGCCAGGCCGAACACGTGTGACATTGGCAACACGCCGTAGACCCGATCCCCCTCCCCTAGCGCGCGCATCCCGCCGGAGATCGACGCTATGAAAAGAACGCCACGGTGGGTCAGCATCACGCCTTTCGGGCTGCCAGTAGTACCGGACGTATAGATCAAAGCCGCAACCTGCTCTGCACCGCTGTCATGCACCGGCTCAGGGACCGTCTCGGCGAGCGGGCTGATCATCAGTTCGCCCAGGCTGGGGTGGTCGAAGCGCTGGGCATCCTGGCGCTGGCCATGCTCGCGGGCTTCGACGGACGCGCCGGTTGTGTAGAACACCCGCCGCGGTTCGCAGTTGTCACGAATCGCATCCACTTCTGCCGCGGACAGGCGCGCATTGACGATGGCCAGCCAGGCGTCCAGTTCGCTGGCTGCCAGGAGCAGCACAACCAGCGCTCGGCAATTTTCACCCACGCTCATCAAACGGTCGCCTGGACGTACGCCCAAATCCCGCAACCAATCGGCCGCCGCACGGATTTCGCAGCCAAGCTCGGCGTAGCTCCAGCGTATGTCCCCGTCGACCAGGGCCGCGCGCTCAGGATTGCTGACGCCGAGTTGCAGCACTCGGGTACTCAGGCGCTCCGGCAGTTCGGCAATAAGCTCGCTTGCCCAGCGACCATTGATCATCTCGTCCGGAGCAGTAAAGGCGTGTGAGAGTCGCATCAAAAGACCTCACACTGACTGAAGACATGGCGGGGCATGGCGAGAAAGACGGAGCAAGGCATGGATGCCCAGCGACTGTTACGCAAAGGATGTCGGTTATTCATGGCACTCGTCCTGACCGTATTGTCGTTCTTGTTCGGCTTGTTAACGATCACAGCCTTTCGGCCATGAAGTTTCGCTGTGCGAAACAATATTTCGTTATATCGACAAACTTTTGCACAGGCAGGCAGGCGCGTCAATCGGGTCTCCACTGAACGGGGCATGTCCGGTCGACGGACCAACAGCGCTTAGCAAGCGAGTCGAAACGCGTTTCGAAGGGAAAGGATTTCGCTAATACCAGAACGGAGCGCGCCGATTAGCGCATCGGAGCGCATCGACTAGGCTGCCGAAGGAACGTTGAATTACCGGGTTTACGGCACATTAAGGGTTGACGCAGCTCGGCGGCGCAACGAAGCCGCCGAGCCGAATCAGACTGTCAGATGGGCAGATCAGCTGCGAGCACGTTCGGCGTCACGCAGTGCCTTGACCTGATCATGGTTGCGCTGCACGCCCTGGAACTGGCGTTCCACGACCGCGCGGACATCGACTGGCAGGTCCTTCTCCAGTGCCTTGCGATAGCTCTTGAGCGCGACATCCTCACCCCGTTCGCACTCGTTGAGGATCGCCTCGTCATCCTTGCCGGTGACCATTGACTTCAGATCGACCCAGCGGCGATGCATCTCGCCGGCAGTGCTGGTGGAGGTTTCCGGATCGCCACCGAGGGAGCGAACCAGTTGCTGCAGCTCGGCCGCTGCCGTCGCGCAGTCCTGCGCACGCTGGGTCAGGGTGGTTTTCAGTTGGGGATTCTTCAAATCTTCAGCACATTCACGGAAGCCTTTCTCACCGTCCTTGCTGGTTTCGATGAGATCGTTGAGCACGGAAATGGTGTCGTTGGTATCCATTGAATAGTCCCTCCTGAGGCTCAGAAAAAGCCGAAAGCAACACGGCCAAGCTATTCAATCGACTGCCGCGTTTCGGCAAAGGTTCAGCACCATCCGGCACTGCCTGGGGAACGCTCCGCTTTCCGAGCGGCTGACACCATTCTCAATGCCGGGCGGGTGCAGCCGCGGGAAGCCTCCATGCGCTAAACGCCTCTGGTTGCCTCTTATCAGCTGGCTGCGTTGGCAGGTAACCACCGAAGCGCCTCAGCCCGGTTGCCGCAACCGAACACGGCGCACCCTTGCCAGGCCATCGACAACCGCTTCGACGGCCAGGAACAGCAGCAAGCTGGCGCCAAGTACCGGCAGGCAAATGCCAAACAAAACGGCAAAGATGACCGTCATTCCCAGCGCTCTTGGCGGCAGCGCAGCCAGCGCCTGCAGCACGCCAACTCGGCGCACCGTCGTGCGACGGCGCCACCACATCAGGTATCCGAAGGCCACCAACATCGCCAGCCCGAGCGCCGTGGCGGCGAGCAGCAATTGGTTCGCCAGGCCGAACAGCGAACCCATATGCGCATCGATACCCCAGCGCGTCAGCTTGGCGGCGACCGGGAAGGTAGCGAAATCGATGCGATCGGTGATGCCCATGGTGCGTGGATCGACGGCCACGGCGTCGACCTGTGTAGGCCAGCTGCGGTCGATTTCGGTCACCGTCCAGGCGCGATCTGGCCCCGCGGCCGGGACAACCTCGACCTTGCCTGCGTCGATCCCGGCGCTACGTGCCGCGGTCAGTACCTCATCGAATAACTCCCGATTGGAGAGTGCCGGATCGCCGGACCGGTCCGGAGCCATCGCCATGCCGGCGTGGTGCGCGTGTTCGCCGGCAGGTATGACCGCTGCGCCATCAAGCGCGGTGGACACGCTCGGGGACGACATACCCAGCGCCGCACGCGCAACACCGATGTTATCCCCCGCCCAACGCGACCAGGTCAGGCCGGTGGCGGAAAAGAACAATAGCCCAACCAGCAACCACAGCCCCAGCGTTGCGTGCCAGCGTCGCAGTCGAGGCGAGCGCATCGGACCGGAACTGGATTGCCGCCGACGACGAGAAAGCCACAACGTCAAGCCACCCAGCGCGGCGACCCACAGCCAGGAAGCGGCCAGCTCGCTGTACAACCGCCCCGGCTCACCAAGCAGCAGGCTGCGGTGGAACTGGTCGAGCCATGTACGCAACGGCAGAACGCCGCTGGTGCCGTAGACCAATAGATCGCCACGGACTTCGGCGGTCACCGGGTCGATGAACACGGCACGGCTTTCCGACGCACCCGGCATCGGCGCGTTGAACATCACCCGTGTGGTGGTGCCTGGCCGAGGTGCCGGACGCACCGCCGAGAGCGTCGCCGCCTCGCCGATATAGGCCTGAGCGACTTCGACCTGTCGGGCCAGTGGCAGAGACGCACCGACGTAGTCGGTATAGAGCTGTTCGGCGTAGAGGCGATCCTCTAGCTGCGGTGTTAGCGCATAGATCAGACCGCTCAACGCGGCGATGAATATGAAAGGGCCGACCGTTAGCCCGACATAAAGATGCAAACGGATCAGCAATACCAGCAGCGGTTGCCGCGTTTGGGATACCGGAGGTGGCGCCTCGGGACAGGCGCCTGCAGTACGTGAAGACATGCTCGCTCACTCAATCAGAAAGGCCGCCAGCCGAAACAAAGGCCAACGGCAGGGTGCGACCGACAGCGGCGCGCAACGCGACAGACCGCGATCGGGCAGATGAGGTGTGATCGATCAAACGAGCGGAGATGCGCGGGGATTAAGGCTTGGCCAACGGTAGCGCGGTGACAGCGGTGGCGCCGCGTTGAACTGCAGGACGCTCAGCTGTACCTGCCGCGGTGCCTGCAGCTCCGGCGCACTGATGGGAATCGCAGCCAGGCCCGCCGAACCCGCCGCACAGCAGCAGGGCATGCCAAGGTGATGCGCAGGTACCGGCTGCGGAGCCGACTCGCCGCCATGCCCCGCATGGCTATCACGCGCCGCGACACGGAGGAAACCATGCTGGCTGGCCTCAGCCTCTGGACAATGCCCGGCCATGCCCGGCATTTGCGCACCTGCACTCATCAGCGGCATTGCGAACAGATGCAGCAGCACCGCTAGAGCGGCTATCCAGATAAATGCGCGACGGGGACGGTGCATGGGGAAGCCGAAGACTCCAGCGGGACAAAACGCAGCAGAGTCGAGGACCGAACAGTCGTCCAACAAGCTTCTGCGGCGGATTGGATTGTAGATTCCCAGGTCGATGAGCACCACGCAGCAATCACGGCAGTTTTCAACGAACCCGATTGCAGCCTACCCGCCGGGAAACTTAACGTACCAGTGCGACAGGTTTGCTCGTCGATACCAGGCGCAATCAAGCGATGCAATCCTCAGCCCGCCGACGCGCCCATCGGCTGCGGCATTCCAAGCAGGAAGCCCTGAGCTTTGGTTACCCGCAATCCGCGCAGGACCGCCAGCTCCGCATCCGTCTCGACGCCCTCGGCGATGACCTTGCTGCCGGTTTCCTCGGCGAAGCGGATTAGCGCTGCGGCCATTGCACAGCAATCGCTGTCACTGTCGACATTAGTGATAAGACTCCGGTCGAGCTTGATGACATCGGGCTTGAGCTTAAGGATGTGGCGGAAACTGGCATAGCCGGCCCCCGCATCGTCGACGGCCAGGCGCAACCCGCCTTGGCGTAGCGGATCAAGAATCGCGGCGATCTGCGTGTAGTCGACGATGGAAGTGTGCTCGGTCACCTCCAGCATCAGACGATGCAGCGGTTGCTCGGCGAGCAGGCCCACCACTGAACCATCCAGCAGCGCATCCGGGCAGACATTCAGCGACAGGTACGCATCGTTGGGAATCTGCGGGAGGTCTTCAAGTGCCGCTTCGAGCAACATGACTTCCAGCTTCGTGCGCAACCCGACTTCACCTGCCTCGTCGACCCAGCGGTCCGGTGGGCGACAGGGTTCGGGGCGAAACCGTGCCAGCGCCTCGTAGCCGACAACCCTGTCGTCGGCCAGGTGGAATATCGGCTGGTAGACCATCCAGAAATCACGCTGCTCCATGACCGTCCGGATACGATCGATTTTTTCGCGGCGCTGTTGCTCGCTGAGTGCCTGTCGCTCGAGCAACCTGCCGGCAAAGCGGGCAAACAGGCGCAAGGTACTCAGGTCGCCGTCTCCCAAGCTGGGATCCGGCTGTGTACTGAAGCAACAGAAGGTTCCGTAGAGGGAGCCGTCGCTAAAGCGAATCGGCACGCTCATGTGCGCGCCTATCGGGATCGCCAGGGTGGCCGGCAACGCCAGCGCCTCCTGGAACTCGCGGGCGTCGTGAATGAGTTCTGGCAGACGGCCGTCGACGATTCGCTGGCAATAACTGTCATCCAGCGGATCACCCTCCCCAACCACGAGCGATATCGAGTGATGCTGCCCTTCGATCTGGCGAAACACGCGTCGTCCTTCCCGAAACTCGGCAATGAAGGCGACGTCCATCCGCAGGTGGCGACGAACCGAGTGCAAAGCCTCGGTCAACGTGTCGCAAATAGGCATATCGGCCAGCATGCTCGTCGTTACCGCCGGCGATGATTCACTCCCACCAACCCGATCAGCATCCCGATTCGTCATGGAGTACCCCGTTCGCGCTTCAGCGGAAGGATCACGCGCGCTCTGATGGCCTCACGCGCTCGTTGCATAGCCAAGCGTTGAGCCTAGCGCTCATTCCGAAGGCTAATCCGATGTGGACGACGATCGGCGCTTTTGTGGGGTCTTCTGCGGTTCGGCCCCGCCTGTTTTCAAGGCAATCCAGGTTGGTGCATGGTCGCTGGCGCGGTCCTGATCCCGTACCCAGCGATCCACCCCAGCATCGAGCAAACGTGGCGCCAGATCGGCACTGAGCAGCAGATGATCGATACGCAGGCCGGAATTCTTCTGCCAGTGCTGACGGAAGTAATCCCAGAAAGTGTAGATGCGCTCGTCCGGATATCTGGCGCGTAGCGCATCGGTCCAGCCCTGACTCAGAAGGCGTTGGTAGCACTCACGGCTCTCCGGCTGCAGCAGCGCGTCCTTTGTCCAAGAGCGCGGGTTGTAGATATCTTCGTCGGTAGGCACCACGTTGTAATCGCCTGCCAGTACTACCGGGTGGCCATGGTTGTACAGCCCCGCCGCATGCTCGATCAAGCGCTCGAACCAGGCCAGTTTGTAATCGAATTTCGGCCCCGGCTGGGGATTGCCATTGGGCAGGTAAAGACAAGCGACGATGATGCCGTGCGCCGCGGCTTCCAGGTAACGGCTATGGCTATCGTCCGGATCGCCGGGCAAGCCTCGGCGGATCTCTAGCGGATCGTCACCGCGCGATAGGATCGCCACGCCGTTCCAGGATTTCTGCCCGTGCCAGATCGCTCCGTATCCGGCGGCGCGGATGTCATCGATGGGGAAGTCGGCATCCTGCGCCTTCAGCTCCTGCAGGCAGACCACGTCCGGCTGCTCGCGCTCCAGCCATTCGAGCAGATTGCTCCGACGCGCGCGGATACCGTTGATGTTGAAGGTCGCAATTTTCAGGGAATCCACAGGTCGCCTCGCACCGGTACATGTCCCTTGTTGTGACTCGCCTCGGCATGGCGTGGTTCGACGTTTTAGTCACACCGTAGGCTGAAGCGGAGCGCCGCTCGGCCCACCCTACCGAGATCGGCGTGGTTCGACTCAGCGGGTTTCCCAATAACCGGGCGCGTTGTAGACCGCCTTCAGATAGTCGATGAAAAAACGCACCTTGGCCGGCAGATAGCGCTGCTGTGGATAGACCGCCTGGATGTCGTAGGCCGGCAGCGCGAACTCGTCGAGCACCGTGACCAGCTCGCCGCGTTTGAGCTCGGCCTGAATCTCCCAGGTCGAGCGCCAGCCGATGCCGAGGCCCTGCTTGACCCAGTTGAACAACAGTTCGCCATCGTTACAGTCGAGATTGCCCGAAACACGAACCGCCACTTGCTTGCCGTCACGCAGAAAGGTCCAGCCGCGCTGCTGCCCGCCCTGTAGGTTGAATGCCAGGCAGTTATGCCGCGATAGCTCTTCCAGCGTACGCGGCACCCCCTGACGCTCGAAATAGTCCGGCGAGCCACAGATGACACGACGATTGGGAAACAGCTTGATGGCAACGTAGTTGGGGTCGGTCACCTCACCGATGCGGATGCCCATGTCATAACCGTGGCGCACCAGATCGACCACGCTGTCGGTGAAGTTGAACGACAACTGCAAGTCCGGATAGCGCGCCTGAAATGCTGGTGCGTGCGGGCCGATATGCCGCCGGCCGAACGCCGCCGGCGCCGAAACCACCAAGTGCCCGCGCACCGAGGTGCGGTCGTGGCTGATGCTGGCGTCCGCCTCATCGAAGTCTTTGAGCAACCCGCGGGCACGCTCCAGGTACTGCTCGCCCAGATCGGTCAGCGCCAGTCCGCGCGTCGAGCGGTGCATCAGCTTGACGCCCAGGTGCCGTTCCAGTGCATCGAGCCGGCGGCCCATCACCACCGGGGTGACGCCTTCTTTCAGCGCAGCGGCTGCGAAGCTGCCGCTTTCGGCCACCAGCACAAAGCTGTGCAACGTTGTGTAGCGATCCATTCGATACTCCTGATATCGACAGAACTGAAGTTTCGGCCAATTCCGCCTTTCGTTCCAGCCCTGCATGCTTGGGCCACGTATAAAAACTATCGAGTTAACGTAGGAGGAATGATCCATGGCCCGAATGAGAGCAATCGATGCCGCGGTTGCGGTATTGCGCAAGGAAGGCATCGATACCGCCTTCGGCATCCCCGGTGCCGCGATCAACCCGTTGTATTCCGCCCTGCGCGCCGACGGCAGCATCCGCCACATTCTTGCCCGCCACGTCGAGGGCGCCTCGCACATGGCCGAGGGCTATACCCGCACCAAGGCCGGCAACATCGGCGTCTGCATCGGCACTTCCGGCCCCGCCGGCACGGACATGATCACCGGGCTCTACTCCGCCTGGGCCGATTCGATTCCAATCCTCTGCATTACCGGCCAGGCGCCGCGCGCACGGTTGTACAAAGAAGACTTCCAGGCCGTGGACATCGAGTCCATCGCCAAGCCGGTCACTAAGTGGGCCGTGACCGTACGCGAGCCGGCGCTGGTGCCGCGCGTGTTCCAGCAGGCTTTCCACGTGATGCGCTCGGGTCGCCCCGGCCCGGTGCTGATCGACCTGCCGTTCGACGTACAGATGGCCGAGATCGAATTCGATATCGAGACCTATGAGCCGCTCTCCGTCTACAAGCCGGCGGCCACTCGCAAGCAGATCGAAAAAGCCATCGACATGCTCTGCGCTGCCGAGCGCCCATTGATCGTCGCCGGTGGCGGCATCTACAACGCCGGCGCAGAGGAATTGCTGGTGGAGTTCGCCGAGACCGTTGGTGTACCGGTGATCCCGACCCTGATGGGCTGGGGTTCGATTCCAGATGATCACCCGTTGATGGCCGGCATGTGCGGGCTGCAGACGAGCCATCGCTACGGCAACGCCAACATGCTGGCCTCGGACTTCGTCCTTGGCATCGGCAACCGCTGGGCCAACCGTCACACCGGCTCGGTCGAGGTCTATACCAAGGACCGCACCTTCGTGCATGTGGATATCGAACCGACGCAGATTGGCCGGGTGTTCTCGCCGGACTTCGGCATCACCTCCGATGCCGGCGCCGCACTGAAGCTGTTCGTCGAAGTCGCCAAGGAACGCAAGGCCGCTGGCAAGCTGCCGGATCGTACGCCCTGGGCCGCCGATTGCCAGGAGCGCAAGCGCACCCTGCTGCGCAAGACGCACTTCGACTCGGTGCCGATGAAGCCGCAGCGCGTGTACCAGTGCATGAACAATGCGTTCGGCAAAGACGCCTGCTACGTCAGCACCATCGGCCTGTCGCAGATCGCCGCCGCGCAGTTCCTGCACGTGTACAAGCCGCGCCACTGGATCAACTGCGGCCAGGCCGGCCCGCTCGGCTGGACCATTCCGGCAGCGCTGGGCGTAGTCGCGGCTGACCCCACTCGTAAGGTGGTGGCGCTTTCAGGTGACTACGACTTCCAGTTCATGATCGAGGAGTTGGCCGTGGGTGCGCAGTTCAAGCTGCCCTACATCCACATCCTGGTGAACAACGCCTATCTCGGCCTGATCCGCCAGGCGCAGCGCGGCTTCGAGATGGATTACTGCGTGCAGCTGGGCTTCGAGAACATCAATGCCGAGCAACAGGGCATGGAAGGCTACGGCGTCGATCACGTCGCCGTGGTCGAGGGTCTTGGCTGCAAGGCAATCCGCGTGTTCAAGCAGGAAGACCTGCGCCCGGCCATCGAACAGGCTCAGGCCTGGATGGCCGAGTACCAGGTGCCGGTGGTGATCGAGGTGATTCTCGAGCGCGTAACCAACATTGCCATGGGCACAGAGATCGACGCCATCAACGAATTCGAGGCGCTGGCCGAAGGCCGAGAAGATGCACCGACCGCGGTCGGGCTGTTGGATTGATTCAACCGTAACCAAACGCGTGGAAGACGCTTCGCGGTCTTCCACCCTACCAAGTGAACGTAGGGTGGATGTCGCGAAGCACATCCACCAATTGTCCGTACAGACAAGGAGATTCACCCATGCCCCGTTTTGCCGCCAACCTGTCCATGCTGTTCACCGAGATGGACTTCCTCGACCGCTTCGCCGCTGCTGCCGAAGCCGGCTTCAGCGGTGTCGAGTATCTGTTCCCTTACGACTATCCGGCCGAGGAAATCAAGGCACGGCTGGACGCCAACGGGCTGACTCAGGTGCTGTTCAATCTGCCAGCCGGTGACTGGGCCAACGGCGACCGCGGCATCGCCTGCGATCCAGAGCGGGTCGAGGAATTCCGCACCGGTGTCGACCAGGCTATCGCCTACGCCAAGGTGCTGGGCAACACGCAGGTGAACTGCCTCGCCGGCATCGCGCCCAAAGGCGCCGACCTCGGCAAGCTGGAGATGACCTTCGTGGAGAACTTGCGCTATGCCGCCGAGAAGCTCGAAGCCGAAGGCATCCGCCTGGTCATGGAGATGATCAACACCCGCGACATTCCCCGCTTCTTCCTCAATAACACCTCGCAGGCGCTGGAGATCCGCGCCAAGGTCGGCAGCTCCAACCTGTTCCTGCAGTACGACGTCTATCACATGCAGATAATGGAAGGAGACCTGGCGCGGACCATCGAAACCAACCTGGCGGCGATCAACCACGTGCAGCTGGCAGACAACCCTGGTCGTAACGAACCGGGCACCGGCGAAATCAACTACCGCTTCGTATTCGAGCACCTGGACCGCATTGGTTACCAGGGCTGGGTCGGCTGCGAATACAAACCGGCCACCACCACCGAAGCCGGCCTGGGCTGGCTGAAAACGCACAACGCGATCTAAGCGAACGACTGATAGATAGAAGGAGAATTCTCATGGCTAAAATCGGATTCATCGGCACCGGCATCATGGGCCTGCCCATGGCTCAGAACCTGCAGAAAGCCGGTCACGACCTCTTCCTGTCCGAGCATCACGACCCGGCTCCGGCCGCGCTGATCGAAGCAGGCGCCGTGGCCCTGGGCAACCCGAAGGAAGTCGCGCAAGAGGCTGAGTTCATCATCATCATGGTGCCCGACACCCCTCAGGTCGAAGACGTGCTGTTCCGCGAGAATGGCATCGCCGAAGGTGTCGGCCCGAACAAGGTGGTTATCGACATGAGCTCGATCTCCCCCAGCGCCACCAAGCAGTTTGCCGAGAAGATCAACGCCAGCGGCGCGCAGTACCTCGACGCTCCGGTATCCGGCGGTGAAGTCGGCGCCAAGGCCGGCAGCCTGTCGATCATGGTCGGCGGCAGCGAAGAAAGCTTCGCCCGCGCCCTGCCGCTGTTCGAAGCCATGGGCAAGAACATTACCCGTGTCGGCGGAAATGGTGACGGCCAGACCGCCAAGGTGGCCAACCAGATCATCGTCGCGCTGAACATCCAGGCGGTGGCCGAGGCCTTGTTGTTCGCCGCGAAGAACGGTGCCGATCCAGCCAAGGTACGTGAAGCGCTGATGGGCGGCTTCGCCGGTTCGAAGATCCTCGAAGTGCACGGTGAGCGCATGATCAAGGGCACCTTCGACCCTGGCTTTCGCATCAACCTGCACCAGAAGGACCTTAACCTGGCCTTGGCCGGCGCCCGCGAACTGGGCCTGAACCTGCCCAATACCGCCAATGCGCAACAGGTGTTCAGCACCTGCGCATCAATCGGCGGCAGCGGCTGGGATCACTCCGCGCTGATCAAGGGCCTGGAGCACATGTCGAATTTCTCGATTCGCAAGAAGTAACAGCTTCGAGCCAGTTGAGCCGAGCCTGCGGTAGCCACCTTCACGGGACCAGACAGAATCGGGTGGTGGCACACCGCAACGCTTGGCGCCAACGACGCTCAGAGGGTTGAACCGCACGTGCGCAACAGCCAGGCTCGCAGCGTCTCCGCAGCCTTGGCCTGTGAACAGGGCAGCTCAACCGCCGCCTTCGGGTGGCACCCTTTCGATCCGCTCGGCAGAAGGAGTCACGGCCCGACTGCCGGGTGGGTCGATTCCAGACCTTAGCGCTTGCATTGTCGAGCCTTAAGGTCTGGAATCGGCTCCAGACCCATTATAAGGAGCAGTACATGAGCCTCGATCCGCAAGCCTTGTTGCGCGAGCTGTTCTCCGCCGCTATCGATGCCGCCCATCCGCGCCAGGTGCTGGCCGACCATCTGCCCGCCGACCGCAGCGGCCGAGCCATCGTCATCGGCGCCGGCAAGGCGGCAGCGGCCATGGCTGAGGCCATCGAGGCCACCTGGGAAGGCGAACTGTCCGGTTTGGTGGTCACTCGCTACGGCCACGGCGCCGACTGCCGCAAGATCGAGGTGGTGGAAGCCGCGCATCCAGTGCCGGACGACGCCGGTGAGCGCGTCGCCCGCCGGGTTCTGGAGATGGTCAGTAACCTCGAAGAAAGCGACCGGGTGATCTTTCTGCTCTCCGGCGGCGGCTCTTCGCTGCTGGCGCTGCCGGCCGAAGGCATCAGCCTCGCCGACAAGCAGGCTATCAACAAGGCACTGCTGCGCTCCGGCGCCCATATCGGTGAGATGAACTGCGTACGCAAGCACCTCTCGGCGATCAAGGGCGGTCGTCTGGCCAAGGCCTGCTGGCCGGCGAGCGTGTATACCTACGCGATTTCTGACGTGCCCGGCGACGAAGCGACGGTGATCGCCTCCGGCCCGACCGTGGCGGACCCAACGACCTCAGCCGAAGCGCTGGCGATCCTTGCACGCTACAACATCGAGATTCCGCAGAACGTTCGCGACTGGCTGGAAGATCCTCGCTCGGAGACCGTCAAGGCGGGCGATCCCTGCCTGTCACGAAGCCATTTTCAGCTGATCGCAAGACCCCAGCAGTCGCTCGATGCGGCGGCGGAGAAGGCCCGTGCTGCCGGCATTACGCCGTTGATCCTCGGCGACCTGGAAGGTGAAGCACGTGAGGTGGCCAAGGTCCACGGCGGCATCGCCCGCCAGGTAGTGCTGCATGGCCAGCCGATCACCCCGCCTTGCGTAATCCTTTCGGGTGGCGAAACCACGGTGACAGTGCGTGGGAATGGCCGTGGTGGTCGCAATGCCGAATTTCTTCTGAGCCTCACGGAAAACTTGCAAGGCCTGTCCAACGTCTACGCGCTGGCGGGCGACACCGATGGCATCGACGGTTCGGAAGACAACGCCGGCGCGCTGATGACCCCGGACAGCTTCGCCCGCGCCGAAGCCCTCGGCCTGAAAGCTGCCGACGAGTTGGCCAACAACAATGGCTACGGTTATTTCGAGGCGCTTGACGCCCTGTTGATGACCGGCCCGACGCGCACCAACGTCAACGACTTCCGCGCCATCCTGATCCTGCCGTCGCCCCGCTAGTGGCGCGGCAGCCGCGCGAGGCTGCTAAACGTGCCTGCCTCGCGCGCTGCTACGCGCGTCTGCTGCGCGCGTTTTCTAACAACAACTGCCGATAGAGCCTGCCATGACACCCGACAAGAAGGTCAAGATCCTCGCCACCCTCGGACCGGCTACTCGCAGCATCGATGATGTTCGCGAGCTGGTGGAGAATGGCGTCAACCTGTTCCGCCTCAACTTCAGCCACGGCGAGCACGCCGACCACGCCGAACGCTTCACCTGGATCCGTGAGGTCGAGCGCCAGCTCAATCAACCGATCGGTATTCTCATGGACCTGCAGGGTCCCAAGTTGCGCGTAGGTCGTTTTGCCGAAGGCAAGGTGAATCTGGCTCGCGGCCAAACCCTGCGGCTCGACCTCGACCCGACGCCGGGCGACAGCACGCGGGTCAACCTGCCGCATCCTGAGATCATCGATGCGCTGCAGCCGGGCATGAGCCTGCTGGTGGATGACGGGCGGCTACGCCTGACCGTCATCGCCAAGCATGCCGATGCCATCGACACGCGCGTGGTAGCCGGCGGCGAGCTGTCCGACCGTAAAGGTGTCAACGTGCCCGAAGCGGTGCTGGAGCTCAGTCCGCTGACCGACAAGGATCGCCGTGACCTGGCTTTTGGGCTCGAACTGGGCGTCGACTGGGTAGCGCTGTCGTTCGTTCAGCGACCGGAGGACATTCATGAAGCACGCGAGCTGATCGGCAACCGCGCCTTTTTGATGGCCAAGATCGAAAAGCCCTCGGCCGTGCAGCATTTGCGGGAAATCGCCCGGCTGAGCGACGCCATCATGGTGGCGCGCGGTGACCTGGGCGTCGAAGTGCCGGCCGAAAACGTGCCGCGCATCCAGAAGAATATCGTCCGCACCTGCCGCCAGCTCGGGCGTCCGGTGGTCGTGGCGACGCAGATGCTTGAATCGATGCGCTTCTCCCCTGCCCCAACACGCGCCGAGGTCACCGACGTCGCCAACGCTGTGGCCGAAGGGGCCGATGCGGTCATGCTGTCGGCGGAAACCGCTTCGGGCGACTATCCGCTGGAAGCCGTGAGCATGATGAGCAAGATCATCCGCCAGGTGGAGAGTGGCCCGGATTTCCAGGCTCAGCTGGATGTACACCGGCCCAACGCCGAAGCCACTCTGCCTGACGCCATCAGCTGCGCGATCCGGCGTATCTGTGGCATTCTGCCCGTCGCGGTGCTGGTCAACTACACCGAATCTGGACGCTCCAGCCTGCGCGCCTCGCGCGAGCGACCGAGCACGCCGATTCTGAGCCTGACGCCAAACCTGGCGACAGCGCGCAAGCTGACTGTCGCCTGGGGCGTGTACTCGATGATCGATGCGCCGATGCACGACATGGAACACGTCTGCCTGAACGCACTGGAACTAGCCCGTGCCCAGGGCATGGCCGGCACGGGCGACACCGTGCTGATCACCGCCGGCGTGCCGCTGGGGCAGCCGGGAACGACTAACTCACTGCGGATCGAGACGCTCAACTAGCCGCCCGATGCCTATCCGCCTGCTCCGCACCCGTGCATGCAGGCGGGACGCTACCGGACTCAATTACCGTTCAACCAAGACTCCCGATAATGCGCCGTGCTTACCTGCCGCATGCATCGCATGCGGTACTCAACGGTGTCAGCCAGATATTCCTGCAGGCAAACCCTGTCTGCGGGGTGCTGATACTCGTGACGATCGCCCTGTACGCACCTTCGCTGCTGGCCGGTACCTTGCTTGGCCTGCTCAGCGGAACCTTTGCCGCCTGGTGCCTGGGCTATGCACGCGACGACATTGAGATCGGACTGTACGGGTACAACCCAGCGCTGCTCGGGTTGCTGACCACGCTCGTGTTGGGATCATCGGCGCTGGCGCTGCTATCGGTAACGCTGGCCGGGACGCTCTCGAGCGTGCTGCAAAGGCGTCTGTTGCGGCTCATGCGCGAGCGCGGCGGGCCGGCAGTGTTCACCCTCGCCTTCGTGCTGTTCGGCTGGTTGGTGCTGGCCTTGGCCGGAATGCTCGATTCGGTCGCCGAAGCTCGACTGGCCGAATTCCGGGTGGATGGCTGGGGTGCCCTCGGCGCCATGGCGAGCGGCGTGGGCCAAGTGATATTTCTTGGGGAGCCCGCAGCGGGCCTATGCCTGCTGCTGGCCGTACTGGTTGCCGACAAGCGCGCCGGACTATGGGCGCTCTGCGGATCGGCCGTTGGCGTGTATAGCGCCCTGCTGGCGGGTGCAACGGAGCAACAGGCGCTGGCGGGGCTGGCCGGTTACAACCCGGCGCTGGCGGCGCTGGCGCTGAGCCAGTTGCACCGCTCTGCGTTGATACCAACGCTGGGTATCGCGCTGGCCATCGTTTTCAAAATGGTATTCGACCAGTTGAGCATCCCGGCGCTGACCATGCCCTTTATCCTGGCCTGCTGGGTTGTGGCCCTCGCTACCCAACGGGCTCGGCGCCAGTCCGAAACCCGGTTCGTCTGAGTCTAGCCCTTGGTTGCGCGCGGGTCCTGGTCGCGCGGGTAAGTCCGCTCTTCTTCGATTTGGCCGTCGAGGGTGTGAATTTTCACCGAGGCAGTACGCAGCTTCATGTAGTCACGGGTCTCGTTGATGATGTCCTCCTTGGTTGTGGCTTCGAGCAGCGCCCGCTTATCCCCCTCTTCGCGCAGTACCCAACGATCACCGTCGTGCGTGATGTGGTAGTTCTCCATGCTGCAACCTCCATTGGTCATCGATAGTTAAAGCTATAGAACGCTCGCGCGCGCTGCGGTTCGATAGCGTCTCGCGGCCTCCGCCAACACAAGCGGTACTTATAACCAGAGCGGATTTATACGACCCCGCCTATCAGGATCTAAAACCATGGTGAACGGTCTAGCATTGCTATCGTTCGGCGTCGCTGACGCCTATCTTTTCGACCAGCATCAGACCCTCGGTATGGTGGTCGCCTGCCACACGCTGTGATCCTCGGCCCTACCGCGCTCAAGATCGGCTATGTAATGCCTCTACCGGCTCAGCGCCAGCTTAGTGTTGGCCGCATGAATCATAATGCGCGCTTAACTTGGGCGCAGAAGATATGACGCCGTTACCGTTTCGCTGTGCTCCCATAACGCCATAATCTGATTTTAGTTACGAGAACCATTCGTCTGCCGCTTGTTCTCTGCCGGAAACTCCTGAGACGTAACCAAGCTCTTAGTCTATGAAGGCTGATGTTGTGGTTCAGCCCTATTGCGTCTCTATCCATCGAGGAGAAAAAGACATGGCAAACAAGAATCCCGGCAACTTTGCCAATGATCGCGAGAAGGCGTCTGAAGCTGGCAAGAAAGGCGGCCACAACAGCGGCGGCAACTTCGCCAATGACCGTGAAAAAGCCTCGGAAGCAGGCCGTAAAGGCGGTCAGAACAGCCACGGCGGTGGGCGTAACAGCAACAGCTGATGAGTATCGGCACAAAAAGGGCAAAGGCTAAAACCTTTGCCCTTTTTGTTTAGCTCTTCTCCTTAAGCAATATGAATAAGTTCGGCAGACAGTTTTCCTGCGACAATAAACCGACACTCCCCGGTGCTCGGCGGCTTGAAACTTATTTATATAACGACAGATAAAAAACCCAGCAATACCTAACAGCCGCTGGAGACTAACAAGATGAACAAAGCCGATAAGGATAAATTCTCAATCAACCCGGGTGATGAGGCAGCTCCAGGAACACCCGGTACCGGCGAAAACATCTGCCCTGTATGCAACGGCAGCGGGCGCGGGGACACTGGGGAATGCCAAAACTGCGGCGGCACCGGTAAGGTGATCGAAGGTATCGGCGGAGCTTGATACCAGTCCTCCAGCCGTCAGGAGCAGCCAATGAACGTCAGCATCTTTTCCGACCAGATCATCCAGAGCCTGCTGGATACTGATTACTACAAGCTGACGATGATGCAAGCCGTGCTGCATCACTACCCCAACGCCGAGGTCGAATGGGCTTTTCGCAGCCGCTCCGGGGAAAACCTGGCGCCCTATCTCGATGAGATACGCAGACAGACCGAGGCGCTAGCTGACCTGCGCATCACTCAGGACGAGCTCGCCTTCCTCGATGGCATTCCCTACATGCAGCCGGATTTCATCCGCTTCTTGGGGCTTTTTCGCTTCGACTTGCGCTACGTGCGGGTCGAGCTCGAAGCCGGAGAGCTAGTGGTCTATCTACGTGGCCCCTGGCTCCACGTCATCCTCTTTGAGGTGCCGCTGCTGGCAATCATCAGCGAGGTACGCAATCGAGCCCGCTACCCGGACGTGACCCTTGAACAAGCCGAGGCACGCCTCGAGGAAAAACTGCAATGGCTGCGCGACGAAGCCACCGATGAAGAACTGGCGGGGTTCAATCTTGCGGACTTCGGAACCCGCCGACGCTTTTCCTTCGCGGTACAACGGCTGGTCGTCGAGCGGCTGAAAGAGGGGTTCCCGGGCAACTTCGTCGGCACCAGCAATGTCCATCTCGCCCGAACGCTGAACCTGAAGCCCATGGGCACAATGGCCCACGAATGGATCATGGCGCACCAGCAGCTGGGTCCCCGGCTGATCGACAGCCAGAGCGCGGCATTGGACTGCTGGGCCCGCGAATACCGCGGCGCGCTGGGTATCGCCATCACCGATTGCATCACCATGGACGCCTTTACCGCCGATTTCGATCTGTATCTGGCGAAACTTTTCGACGGACTTCGCCACGATTCCGGCGACCCCATCGAATGGGCGGAAAAAGCCATCGCTCACTACCGCCGCCTCGGCATTGATCCGATGACGCGACAGCTGGTGTTTTCCGATGGACTCGATTTCCTCAAGGCACTTGGCATCTACCGTGCCCTGGCGGGGCGCAGCAACACCAGTTTCGGCATCGGCACGCAGCTCACCTGCGATTTACCAGGCGTCGAGCCGACCAACATGGTGATCAAGATGACCAGTTGCAACGGCCAACCGGTGGCAAAGATATCCGACTCACCGGGCAAGACCATGTGTCGCGACGAGGCGTTCGTGGCGTATCTCAAGCATGTGTTCGGCGTGAACGCTCACTGAGCGCTGACAGATGCTGCCGAGCCACGGTTTCGTTACAAAATGTAACGAAGGAGTCGCATGAGCCTGTAGCGGTCATAGCGCCTTCATGCCTGCGGATTCGAGAAGTTTCGAAAAACAAAAAACCGCTAAGTTCGGCCGCGAGTCACCGTGATGGATTACAGAGCCGGTCAGCTGAAAACCGAAGAGTTCGATTTCGTGGTGGTCGCGACCGGCCATTTCTCCACGCCCACACACCATATTTCCCTGGCCTGGAGCGCTTTCCGGGCCGCGTGCTGCATGCTCACGATTTCCGCGATGCGCTGGAACTCAAGGGCAAGGATCTGCTGCTGGTCGGAGCAGCTACTCGGCAGAAGATATCGGCACGCAGTGCTACAAGTACGGCGCCAAGTCAGTAACGGTCAGCTATCGATCCAATCCCATGGGCTACGATTGGCCGGCGGGTTTCAATGAAGTGCCGATGCATGAACGCCTCGAAGGTAACGTCGCGCATTTCCAGGATGGCACCAGCAAGCCGATCGACGCGATCATTCTCTGTACCGGCTATCAGCATCATTTCCCGTTCCTGCCGGATGAACTGCGCCTGCAGACCAACAACCGGCTGTATCCGCTGGGCATCTACAAAGGCATTTTCTGGGAAGCCAATCCGCGCCTTATCTATCTGGGCATGCAAGACCAGTACTTCACTTTCAACTTGTTCGATGCACAGGCCTGGTACGCGCGCGATGTGATGCTCAGACGCATTCCGCTCCCAGATGCTGCCGCTATGCAGGCAGACATCCGGCACTGGCGTGGCCGCGAAGAAGCCCTGCAGACCGCTAGCGAGGAAATCGACTTTCAGGCCGCCTATATTCGCGACCTAATGGACGAGACGGACTATCCCGATTTTGGCGTCGAGCAGCAGGGCGAGCTGTTCAAACAATGGAAGCAGCACAAGAAGGCGGACATCATGGGTTACCGCAACCAGAGCTACGCCTCGACCCTGACCGGTACGATGGCGCCTCCCTTGCCCGCGCCCTGGCTGGAGATCGTCGACGATTCGTTGGAAGCCTTTCTGGACAACGATTTCCAGAGAGCCGCAGCCCTGACGGCAAACGAAACCCTCTGATATAGCGTGCCCGGCTGAAGCCGGGCGCTGTCTTGTTCTGAGTCGGCCATTGCGCCCAGCCGCAGCTTCGATTGAGCAATGTTCAGGCGGCACCCTCGCCTTCGGCGTCGGCACCAAAACTGAGTCGGTTGCGACCCTCCGCCTTTGCCCTCCGCATGCGGGTGCAGGCCATTTCGAGCAATCCAAGATGGCTCTCGGCGAAATCGAAGCAGCGCTCAGCCAGACCAATGCTTGCCGTTAAGGGTTGACCATCCGGCCTCAGCGCCAGGCCGCGCTGCACCAGGCGCTCCATCGCCCGCCTAGCCTGTTTCATATCGGTGTCAGGCATGACCACCACAAACGCATTTCCACCCCAGCGCAGCACACTGTCCGAGCTTCGCAGGCTGGCAAGCATGTTCCGCGTGCACTCGCACATCACTTGGTTCCCCGCCTCGTGTCCCCAGGTATCGTTAATCGAACTGAAATGATCCAGGTCGATAAACGCTAGCGCCAACCCCGTGTCGTTGCGCCGGGAGACATTCCACTGCAACTGCAAAATTTCCTCACCACTGCCGCGGGAGAACACCCCGGTGAGCGGATCGCGGATCGTCTGGCGCGCCAGTGCCATGGTGAAAGCGAGCTGGCTCATGCCCGCCAATGCAGCCACCGCAGCGATAAGCAACAGCAGCCAGGCATTGCCAACGAAGTCGGGCCAGTTCAGCGTTTCCCAACTGACGTACCCGACGAGTGCTTGCGCGACGAGCACGACCAAAGCCACCACCAAGCTCTCCGATAACGTCAATGGAAAGAGTGCAAGCCCGGCCATCAGCACAACCGGCAGAACGGCGTACCCGCTGACGAGCACCGCGGCGACCTCGGCGTGCGGGTAGGCCGTGAGCAGCATTTGCGAGGCGAAATGAAAAACCGCCGGAATGACAAACAGGGCAGCGATCGCTCGATAGGCATCGAACAGCGTACCGCTGGCCCGGCAGAACAGCAGCAGACAGACTAACCCGGCGCATGCCACCAACCTGAAGGTCGCTAGCCCGATCCATAGCGGGTATGTGAAAGCCATCAGGTCGATGAGACTCCACAGCGGAATCAGCACCAGGCACAACAAGGCGATCAGTCGGGCCCGGCGGAGGATTAGCGTCGCTCGGCATTGGCTCAACAGAAACGAATGTCCCTGTGGATCGACCAACTGCTTCAAGTCGTTCCGGTCGAACTCACCGGGGAGCAGGGAGGCCAGGCGATTCAGCAGACGATCAATTACTGACGGCATTTTGCTTGAACCCAAAAGAACGTTTGGCCCTGGCAGGGCGCGTGCGGCCCGATAGCAGCATTTGGTATTCCGCATCAGGCACCTGCCAAAAGTGCTTTCGCTGCAGCACAGCCTCGCCAACCAATGACCCGGATTGTTCAAGGCGGCCGGAATAGCGAGTCGAGATACTCCGTTAGCGGCGGCAATCGGCTAATCCATAGCCTCGCGCGAATATTTCTTCCATGTCGCGATCTGCCGCACATAGCGCATACAGCGTCTGCGCAATACCTACGTTCGATCGCGGGGCGAAGAGGACCGACGCAGGAGCGATCAACCGCTTGGCTGGAGAGATAGCGAACTTGTCGACCTGAGTGAATCGCGCTCGGCGAATCGAAATTAGCCGCTACACCTTATATGTAGCGGCTTTCCCACTCCGTGGGGTAGACGAAGCCCGCTCAGCGACGGTCAATCTGCTCCTGCAGATTGGCAATTTGCGATTGCAACGTGCCGATGTTGCGAGTCATCTGCGCGCGGAAGGCATCGAACTCGGACGTGTTAACCCCAGGCGTGGCGGCGGGCCGGTTATCCAGTTCGCTACGCAGGATCAACACATCCTGTTCGAGCCGGCTGATCGCCTGGCTACTGTCGCCTCGCTGCTTCAGCGCGGCGATATCCTTGTTCAACCCATCGATCCGGGCAGACAGCTTGCCCAGCTCATCCACCGATCCCTTTAGACCAGCCACCGATGATTCGAGCGTAGCCTGTTCACCGGCAACCTTCTTGACCGTCTCTGCGAGCGTTGCGGCAGTGTTTTGATGGCCCTGCAGCTCGGTGGCCATGCTCTCGACACGAGCGCCCTGATCGTCCAGGCGCTTATCCTGATTGCCCTGCCTGCCGGTCAGGCTCTGCTGCTGAGTAGTGATTGCCCGCTGCTGCTCCGCCAGATCCAGCACCTGCTTTTCCAGCTGTTTGATACGCAGCTTCAAGGCTTCGCCTTCGGTGGTGACGCTGGATTCGGTCGCCACGATCTTCCCTGAAATGTCCTGCAGTCGGCCGGTAGCGTCCTCGCTAATGCGCGCAAAGCTTTCCTGGGTGGCCACTAGCTGCGCCTCGAGCCTGGAGACCTGTTGCGTGCTCCACCAGCCCAGTGCCGCCAACAGGCCGAACAGCGCCACGATCATGATCCACAGCGGCGCGGTGCTGACGGCACGTCGCTTCTGCCGCGGCCTTGCATCGTCCGGGCTGTGGCTGACCGGCTTGCTGATTGGCTCGAGCTCCGGCGCAGGATAGGGGTCGCGGTCGCGACCGGCGGTCAGACTGGGTACGTTGTCCAGTTCGTCGTGAGCATCGTTGCGCATGGGGTACCTTTGATGGCGCGAAGCGAGAAACAGCGCGCAGTATAACGATTCAGCAGGGCCACATCAGCGGCATCGACAGGCATGAGTCGCACCTTCAGCAAGCGTTTGGCGCCGCAGCGGCTCAAGATCGTGCAGTCCAGGCGATGCTGACGGCGTGCCTTTACTCAGGTGATGAAACGATTCGCGACCTCGGCAAGCAGTCGGCCACTTACCGTGATATGCCTCCATCCGTCCTGGTGACGAAGCCGCCGCTGCCCCTGATCGCCGTGGACGGCATGGCCCATCGGCGCGGATCTATCGCCGCCAGCGCGCCGTGACCTGAACCGTTAATTGATCAGCCACTGCCTCACCGAGCTTGTCAGCTGTTGAGTGAGCTCGGCAAGTAGCTCGCCGCCATTGCGCCAATGATGCCAATAGAGTGGTACATCGATCGGATTGCCGCGATGCACATCGATCAACGCCCCGCTAGAAATCTCCGCACGCACTTGCAGCTCAGGCACCAGTCCCCAACCGAGATCGCTTTGCAGCAACCGGACAAAACCCTCCGATGATGGGCACAGATGATGACTGAAGGCGCCGCTCAGGCCCAACGAGGCCAGATAGCGATGCTGCAATTGATCATCCGGACCAAACACAATTGCCGGCGCGCGCAATAACGCTTCCGCCGGCCGACCATCATTCAGATACCTCGCAATGAACGATGGGCTGGCCAGGGCGCGATAACGCATGGCTCCGAGAAACTGACTGCGCGCACCCGCCAGCGGCCGTTCCACGGCACATACGCACGCGGCCACCTCCCCCGCTCGCATACGCTTGAGTCCTACGTCCTGATCCTCCAGCACGTGATCGAGCACGACGCCATTTGCCGTGCAGAACGGAGCCACCGCTTCGGCCCACCAGGTCGAAAGGCTGTCGGCGTTAAGGGCAATACGCAACCGCTCGGGCAGCCGCCCTTCGCTCAGCTCCGGCACTTGACCTTGCAGATCCCGCTCCAACAGACGCACCTGCTGCACGTGGTTAAGCAGGCGCCGCCCGACTTCAGTCGGCTGAGGCGGTGTGGCACGCAGCAGTACCGGCTGCCCGAGTCGCGACTCCAGCAGCTTGATGCGCTGAGATACCGCCGATTGCGACAGCCCCAGGGCCTGCGCAGCCCGATCGAACCCAGCCTGCTCGACCACAGCCGTCAGAGCGGCCAGCAACTTGTAATCGAACATCAGTTTTCCTTATGTGGCATTACAATATTTCGTTTTCCTTATACGCCGGGACCACCGAAACTGCGAGCCATCCTCAATGCAGCAGAGGCAGAGCACTATGTGGCAGAGCTATTTCAATGGGCTGCTGGTCGCGGCAGGCCTGATCATCGCCATCGGTGCGCAGAATGCCTTTGTCCTGGCGCAGAGTTTGCGCCGCGAGCATCACCTGCCGGTCGCCGCCCTCTGCATCTTTTGCGACGTCGTGCTGGTCAGCGTGGGGGTCTTTGGCCTCGCCGCGGTACTGGCGGAAAACCCGCTGTTGCTTCAGATCACACGCTGGGGAGGTGTGCTGTTCTTGCTGTCCTACGGTGTCATCGCCTTGCGTCGTGCGTCACGTCCACAAGCCCTATTCGAAGGTGCCCAGCGCGGACAACGCTCGTTAAAGAGCGTCCTGCTCGCCGCGTTGGCGGTGACTTTACTCAACCCACACGTCTATCTCGACACGGTATTGCTGATTGGTTCGCTCGGCGCTCAACAGCCAGAGCCCGGCGCCTACACCCTAGGCGCGGCGAGCGCATCAACGCTGTGGTTTTTGATCCTTGCGCTTGGCGGCGCCTGGCTGGCCCCCTGGCTCGCACGGCCACTGACCTGGCGCCTGATTGACTTGGGCGTGGCGGGAATGATGTTCGCCGTCGCCGCACAGCTGGTTTTCGTTGCCTGAGGAACGCCCGCGCTAATCGGAGGTCCACGCAGAGGGTCTTAAGCACCACAAGCCCTGCGCAGGCCTCGGCCGCGGGGCTCTGGCTTCGGCTTTCCCACACAGTTGGCGCGTGGTTTTGCCGCAGGCTGGGTGCTATGATCCTTGATTCGCGGGCATGGAGCGGAACGCTTCAGCCCGCCACAACGGCCACCCGTGAACGGCCGCAAGAATGCGCACGCATGTAGCGAGCGAAGGGAAAGACAGGCGTAAACGGACGAGCATCAGTGCAGTAGTTTTCTCCGTTCCGCGAGGCGCTGGACACCAGCGCAGACTGCCTCCTTCCGAGCCGCATCTATTCTCGACACCTGAGCAGGAGATACACCATGGCTTTCGAATTGCCGCCGCTTCCGTTTGAAAAGAACGCCCTCGAGCCGCACATTTCCGCCGAGACTTTTGAATACCACCACGGCAAGCACCACCAGGCTTACGTGACCAACCTGAACAACCTGATCCCCGGCACTGAGTTCGAAGGCAAGGATTTGGAAACCATCATCAAGTCCTCATCCGGTGGCATTTTCAACAATGCCGCTCAGGTCTGGAACCACACCTTCTTCTGGAATTGCATGGCACCGAACGCTGGTGGCCAGCCGACCGGCGCCCTGGCTGATGCCATCAACGCCGCCTTCGGTTCCTTCGACAAGTTCAAGGAAGAGTTCACTAAGACGGCCATCGGCACCTTCGGCTCCGGCTGGGCCTGGCTGGTGAAGAAGTCCGACGGTAGCGTCGGCCTGGCGAGCACCATCGGTGCCGGCAACCCGATGACCGCTGGCGACAAGCCGCTGCTGACCTGCGACGTCTGGGAGCATGCCTACTACATCGACTACCGCAATGCGCGTCCGAAGTTCGTCGAAGCGTTCTGGAACATCGTCAACTGGGACTTCGTCGCGAAGAACTTCGCCGGCTAAGTTACTGGCTGCGCCATGGGATGGCTCGTCTTATCCCATGACGCAGCAACCGAAATGCCCGCATTTGATGATGCGGGCATTTTTGTTTCAGCGGTACAACACTCGCGGCCAGGCCAGGCAGGCAAACACCGGGGCAGCGCCGGGTATGCTTGCCACGCCGCCCTCTCGGAGCTTTTCCTATGTCCAAAGCAGTTCTGATCATCGGCGCATCACGTGGCCTTGGCTTGGGTCTGGCCAAGCGATTCGCCAACGAAGGATGGCAGGTGATCGCAACCGCCCGTGATCCTCAGCGTGCGGATGAATTGAAGGCCATCGCCAATATCCGCATCGAGCCGCTTGATATAGACGATGCCGAGGGTGTCGACGCTCTTGCCCGGCAGATATCCGGGACCACGCTCGACGTGCTCTACATTAATGCAGGTACCTCCGGCACTTGCGCGCTCTCGGCCGAAACGGCCAGTCACGAGGAGGTCAGCCAGTTGTTCGTGACCAACGCAGTCGCGCCGGTGCGACTGGCCAGGCGCATGCTGCCCCTGGTCGATCCGCGCGCCGGCGTTATCACTTTTATGAGCTCTATCATGGGCAGCGTCGAAACCGGCCCCGGAATGGGCATGCCACTCTACGGTGCGAGCAAGGCGGCACTCAACCACCTGACCCGCACCTTCGTCGCCGGCCTTGGGGAAGCGACAGACCTGACCGTGCTCTCGATGCATCCTGGATGGGTCAAGACAGACATGGGCGGCGCGGAAGCACCATTGGATATCGAAACCAGTTGCCGCGGGATGGTCGAGCAGGTCACCCGCGCGGCTGGCCAGGGCGGCCATCGTTTCATCGACTATCAGGGCAAAACACTACCCTGGTGATATGCAGGGTGGCGAGCAGGCCCCTTTCAAAACACAATGCGGGTGGCAGCCCAGCCACCACCCGCTTCGATAGCCAGCCAAGCGTTCCCGAAAGGCTTTACGCCTTGGGCAACGTCACGCCGCGCTGCCCCTGGTATTTGCCGCCGCGATCCCGGTAGGACGTCTCGCACTCTTCGTCCGACTCCAGAAACAACATCTGCGCCACACCTTCGTTGGCGTAGATCTTCGCCGGTAGCGTCGTGGTGTTGGAGAACTCTAGCGTCACATGCCCTTCCCACTCCGGCTCGAGCGGCGTCACGTTGACGATGATGCCGCAGCGCGCGTAGGTGCTTTTACCCAGGCAGATGGTCAGCACGTTGCGTGGGATGCGGAAATACTCGACCGTGCGAGCCAGTGCGAAGGAGTTCGGCGGGATGATGCAGACGTCGCTCTTGATGTCGACGAAGCTCTTCTCGTCGAAGTTCTTCGGGTCGACAATTGCCGAATTGATGTTTGTGAAAATCTTGAATTCGTCGGCGCAGCGCACGTCGTAGCCGTAGCTGGAGACGCCATAGGAAATCAGGCGCTCGCTGCCCTCGCCGCGCATCTGGCGCTCGACATAGGGCTCGATCATGCCGTGCTCCTGGGCCATCCGGCGAATCCACTTGTCCGATTTGATGCTCATGGCGGGCGTCCTGATTTGGCTGGTAACTGTCAAAGAAAGGCGTGCATCTTACCGAGCCCACGAGGCCGGTTCAAAGGCCGTCGCCTGGGACCGCGCGCCGCGTCCGTCCGGCGCGGGGAAGAAACTGAAAATAATGCTCGCATTGCTGCGGAAATGCGGTATCTTTCATTGGCTGCTGCTGCATGTGTCACCGTGAATCGCTACATGTTTAGATTTCGATCCGATCATTGCTACGACTCCTTTAACTCCTTGCACACAGTCACCGTTCGGGGTATTTGCCCGTTCAAATCATCTCTACACCTTGTTCAAGGAGACATTTCAAATGTCCAATCGCCAAACCGGTACCGTTAAGTGGTTCAACGATGAGAAAGGCTTCGGCTTCATCACTCCGCAATCCGGTGACGACCTTTTCGTACACTTCCGCGCCATCCAAGGCGACGGTTTCAAGAGCCTGAAAGAAGGCCAGCAGGTTTCCTTCGTCGCTACTCGCGGCCAGAAGGGCATGCAAGCTGAGGAAGTTCAGGTTATCTAACCTGAAGCTTCTCTGAAAAAGCCCCGCTTCGGCGGGGCTTTTTTATGCCTGCAATTTGCTGAACGCCGAGCCGTCGAGCCGTCGAGCTACGGGCAGCGCTAGCCGCTGCCCGCTTATCGCCTTTTAGTCGTCGGATACCATAATGTTCGGCATCGACTGCGCAATAATCTGACCGCTCTGGGATATCCGCGCACCCACTGCGCGCGCCATCTGCTGATAGATCATGGCGATCTGGCTTTCCGGGTCGGCAATCGCCGTCGGCTTGCCTGCATCGGCCTGGGTCCGGATGGCCATGGACAGCGGCAGCGACGCCAGCAACTCGACGTTGTATTGGGCGGCCAGCTTCTCGCCCCCGCCTTCCCCAAACAGATGCTCGGCATGCCCACAGTTCGAGCAGATGTGGATGGCCATGTTTTCCACCACGCCCAGCACCGGAATGTTCACCTTGCGGAACATCTCCACGCCCTTCTTCGCATCCAGCAGCGCCAGATCCTGTGGAGTCGTGACGATGACTGCGCCGACCACCGGCACTTTCTGCGCCAGGGTCAACTGGACGTCGCCGGTGCCCGGCGGCATGTCCACCACCAGATAGTCAAGATCGTTCCAGGCCGTCTGGGTGATCAATTGCAGCAAGGCGCCGGACACCATCGGACCGCGCCAGACCATCGGCGTCTTATCGTCGGCGAGAAACGCCATCGACATAATCTGCACGCCGTGCGCTTCCAGCGGGATGAAAGCCTTGCCATCGCGGATCTCGGGACGCGTGCCCTCGGGGATGCCAAACATGATGCCCTGGCTCGGCCCATAGATATCCGCATCCAGCACACCCACCCGCGCGCCCTCGCGCGCCAGCGCCAGCGCCAGGTTGGCGGCGGTGGTGGACTTGCCTACACCGCCTTTGCCAGAAGCAACCGCGATGATGTTCTTAACGTTACTCAGCGACTCCAGCTGATCCTGAGCCTTGTGCGGCTGGATAATGCAATCGATCTGCACGTCGGCGCGCGTCACGCCTTCGAGTTGCTCTATCGCCATTGCCAGCATCTGCGCCCAGCCGCTGCGAAACAGTCCGGCGGCGTAACCGAGTTCGAGCCTCACATTAACGCGATCGCCCTGAACATCGACCGAACGCAGGCATCCGGCCGCAACCGGGTCCTGATTCAGATGAGGGTCGGTGTACTGACGCAGTACGGCTTCCACAGCTTCGCGTGTGACGGACATGACAACTCCCAAAAAACCAAAATAAAACAGGCGGGCATCTTACCCCGTGGTGCAGCGCCTGGCCCATCAGGGCGAACAAGACGACTGGCATGAGCCATTCGACCTGCCAGAGGCGCGCCAGTGCGGATGAAAAAAATGCGCCGCACCTTTATAGTTGCCGACTTACTTCGCAAACCCGACTGCAGATTTCCAATGTCCGAAGCTCGCCAGATCCTCGTTACCAGTGCCCTGCCCTACGCCAACGGTTCGATCCACCTTGGCCATATGCTCGAGTACATCCAGACGGACATGTGGGTGCGGTTTCAGAAACTGCGCGGCAACCAGTGCATCTATGTCTGCGCTGACGACGCCCATGGCTCGGCGATCATGCTGCGCGCTGAAAAGGAAGGCATCACGCCGGAGCAACTGATCGCCAATGTCCAGGCCGAACACAGCGCCGACTTTGCCGACTTCCTGGTGAACTTCGACAATTTCCATTCGACCCATTCCGAAGAAAACCGCGAACTGTCCGAGATGATCTATGCCCGCTTGGGCGAGGCCGGACATATCGCCACTCGCTCCGTGACCCAGTATTTCGATCCGGAAAAGGGCATGTTCCTCGCCGACCGTTTTATCAAGGGCACCTGCCCGAAGTGCGGCGCCGAAGATCAGTACGGCGACAACTGCGAGAAGTGCGGCGCCACGTACGAGCCCACCGAACTGAAGGATCCACGTTCGGCGATTTCCGGAGCGACGCCTGTTCTGCGTGACTCCAAGCATTTCTTTTTCAAGCTGCCGGCCTTCGAGACGATGCTGAAGGAGTGGACGCGCAGCGGTACTTTGCAGGACTCGGTCGCGAACAAGATCGCCGAGTGGCTCGATAGCGGTCTGCACGAGTGGGATATTTCTCGCGACGCGCCCTATTTCGGCTTCGAGATCCCAGGCGAGCCCGGCAAGTACTTCTACGTCTGGCTGGACGCGCCGATCGGCTACATGGCCAGCTTCAAGAACCTCTGCGCACGCCGCCCGGAACTGGATTTCGATTCGTTCTGGAACAAGAACTCCAAGGCCGAGCTGTATCATTTCATCGGCAAGGACATCATCAACTTCCATACCCTGTTCTGGCCCGCGATGCTCGAGGGCGCGGGATTGCGCAAGCCCACCGCGGTCAACGTGCACGGCTACCTGACCGTGAATGGACAGAAAATGTCCAAGTCGCGCGGCACCTTCATCAAGGCACGCACCTACCTCGAACATCTGAATCCGGAGTACCTGCGCTACTACTACGCGGCCAAGCTCGGCCGCGGCGTGGACGACCTGGACCTGAACCTCGAAGACTTCGTGCAGAAAGTCAACTCCGACCTGGTCGGCAAAGTGGTCAACATCGCCAGTCGCTGCGCCGGCTTCATTCACAAGGGCAATGGCGGCCTGATGGTCGACCAGAACGCTGCGCCGGAACTGACGGACGCCTTCCAGGCAGCCGCCCCGTCCATTGCCGACGCCTACGAGAACCGCGACTTCGCACGTGCCATGCGCGAAATCATGGCCCTGGCCGACCGCGCGAACGCCTGGATCGCCGACAAGGCGCCCTGGGCACTGAACAAACAGGAAGGCATGCATGATGAAGTCCAGGCCATCTGCGCGACCGGCATCAATCTGTTCCGTCAGCTGGTGATCTTTCTCAAGCCGGTGCTGCCGAACCTGGCCGCCGACGCCGAGCGCTTCCTAAGTGTCGATCCGTTGACCTGGAATGACCACCAGACCCTGCTGACCAACCACCAGCTGAACGCTTTTACGCCACTGCTGACCCGTATCGAGCCCGCCAAGATCGAAGCCATGATTGAATCCTCCAAGGAAGACCTCGCCTCCACCGAAGCCGCCACTCAACCCGCCGGTACCCCGGTCGGTGGCAATGGCGAACTGGTCAATGAACCGCTGGCCGCCGAGATCGCCTTTGACGCCTTCGCCGCGGTCGACCTGCGCATCGCCCTGATCGAAAAATGCGAGTTTGTTGAAGGCGCCGACAAGCTGCTGCGCCTGACACTGGACATCGGCGACGCCAAGCGCAATGTGTTTTCTGGCATCAAGAGTGCCTACCCGGACCCGAGCAAGCTGGAAGGTCGCCTGACCCTGTATGTCGCCAATCTGGCCGCACGCAAGATGAAGTTCGGCGTCTCCGAAGGTATGGTGCTGGCCGCCGGCCCCGGCGGCGACGAAATCTACCTGCTCAGCCCGGACAGCGGCGCCAAGCCCGGACAGCGCGTGAAGTAACGACCGACTCGGCCATCAGCCATATCTCCGGGTATGCCTGATGGCCAGCCGGCAGCGCATCGCTCGCTGCACAATCTTCTCAGCGGAATCAGTCATGACCGACGCACCCGACCCGACGCGTTGTCCGCTATGCGGCCAGTCCAATCAGTGCGGCCAGTGCGATCCAGCGAGCGCCCAACAGCCTTGCTGGTGCTTCAACACCGATATCGCGCCCGAAACCCGCGAGCAGATTCCGCCAGAAGCCAAAGGCAAAGCCTGCCTCTGTTCTCGCTGCGCCCGAGGCGAGCAGTCGGCAAAACCCTGATGCGCCTCGATCGCTTTCTTGCCAATCTGCCCCAGTTCAGCCACCAGCAGGCGCGTCTTTTGCTGGCATCGGGACGGATCAGCGTAAATGGTCAATCGGTACGCGACGGCACGCACGATGTCCGCGTATTCGATCGCGTCGAGCTGGACGACGAGACGCTACAGACTGGCAAATCTGCGCGCTTTTTCATGCTTCACAAGCCAACCGGCTGCGTCAGCGCCACGGCCGACCCACGGCACCAGACGGTAATCGACCTACTCGGCGAACCGCACAAGGCAGAACTGCACATTGCCGGCCGGCTCGATTTCAATACCACCGGATTGCTGATCCTGACTAATGACGGCCTGTGGTCACGTCGCCTCACCCAGCCCGCCAGCCGCCAGG
Organism: Pseudomonas sp. Q2-TVG4-2; assembly: GCF_013620795.1. Taxonomy (GTDB): domain Bacteria; phylum Pseudomonadota; class Gammaproteobacteria; order Pseudomonadales; family Pseudomonadaceae; genus Stutzerimonas. The sequence continues at coordinate 581,455 of NZ_LGLW01000001.1, forward strand.
GCAAGACCTATCTGGTCGAAACCGAAGACCCGATCGACCCAGACTGCGCCGTATGCTTCGCCCAAGGGCTCTACTTTCGCTTCGAGGGCCTCACTACGCTGCCCGCCGAGCTGGAGCTGCTCGACACATGCAAGGCCCGTCTGACCCTGCATGAGGGGCGCTACCATCAGGTCAAACGGATGTTCGGCCATTTCAACAACAAAGTGATCAGCCTGCATCGTGAAAGCATGGGCCCGTTGACGCTGGATGCCGGCCTCGCGCCGGGCCAGTACCGTGCGCTGACACCAGCCGAAATCGCGCAGATCTGAGCCACTCACCGAAAAGCCAACGAGCCCGCTTCATTTCCACACGGCCTTCTGGTACAAAGGCACCCCTGAGCGGGCGTCGTATAATGGCATTACCTGAGCTTCCCAAGCTCATGACGAGGGTTCGATTCCCTTCGCCCGCTCCAGATACCAAAAGCCCTGCAGACGCAGGGCTTTTTCGTTTATGGCCTGGTAGTCAGGCGGCGGAGCTCATCATCCGCGGATCAGCATCGCACCGTATGGCACATGACGACGCAGTTCGCGGCAGTCGCCGGGCGGCGGCTGTTGGCCGGGGGCGCGGTCGGGGTACCAGATTCGGCATTCGCCCGGTGGTGGCAGATGCCCCTTCGGAACCTCGTAGCCATGCTCACGGCGCTCATGAGGATAGGGCTCGTAGCGCCCATCGGCGTAGGCAACGCAGCCGGTCAATGCGGCCGCACCGAGCAAAGTGCCAATTCGGGCTATACGGGACATATCTAGGCCTTCATGTAAGTAAAGCTTAAGAATAGCCCCGCCGGCTTGCGAAATCTGCCAACGAATTCCACCCGTTTGCTAGAAATCTCAGTGCGGTGCATCGCACATCGCCGCGTTAGCGACGCATGACTGACTATCCAGATCGAGCCGAAGTGCATTGGCATCCTGAACCAGGCGCGGGCCGCAGGCGGAAAAAAGCCCTGCACGCGCAGGGCTTTTTGTTCCTCATGAGCAAACGCTAGCCGAAGCTTGGATGGCCTATGCCCGGATCAGCTTTCGGGCAGGCCGGCAGCAAGTCGCGGGTGGGGATGCCTTCGTTGCGGGTGAACTCGCAGCCATAGGCCGGATCAGCGACTAAACGTGGGTTGAGAACATCATCGCCGGCCGGCTTGATGCCCTGCTGTTCCCACTGCAGCATCGCGGCCATCGCTTCGACCTGCTCCTGGTAGCTGAAATCGCAATGGCTGGGCGCGCGGATTGCGCGTTGCACCAGCAGGTCGCCGTTGCCGTTGGCTTCGGCATTGCGGCGGTAGATCTGCTGATGCTTGAACGGCACGTACAGGTCGCCCAACGTGTGGATGCTGACCACCGGCACATCGAACTGGCCGTTCACCACCGGAATCCAGCGCAGGCCATCCGGGCGGATGCTGTTGGCTGGCGGATGGCCGATCACCCGGATGATCGAGTCGTTGAACTCACGTTCTTCCGGCGACATCGCCTTGCGCGTATCGAACTGGTAGCGGGTAGACAGGTTGCCGGTCAGGGAGTCGGCCAGAATGCCCACCACCGAGCCGTCTCGCCCCCCCGTACCAAGCACGACGCTCTGGAGGCTGGTGCGAAACCCTTCGGCGAAGATGGGACGTTCGCCGCCGCTCAGCTCACGCACGATACCTTCGAGTTTGCGGCCCTGCGCCGAGGGTTCGGTCGGGTAGGTATCCCAGAGGGCATCGATGATTTGCGGCAGCTTCGCCTGGAAGTCGGTCGCCGGGAACGTGGTCGGGCCCAGGCCAGCCAGATGCTGCGCGGCCAGGGTGAAGTTCATTAGGTATTCGAACTCATAGACGTCCCCGGTGACACCGCACATCGGCACCGAGCCGTCATAGCGGACCCGGTTGTTGGCGGTGGCATAGGCTTCCGCTTCCACCGCCGCCGCCGCCACGTGCCCACCCATGGAATGGCCGGTGATGTAGGTCTTGGTCGGCTGCGATTTGCCGGTCAGGCTGCTGAAAGCGAGCGCCAAGGCGTTGGTATCTTCGACCCCGGCACGTACATCGTAGTAATTCTTGCTGTAGCTGGAGGCTGCCCAAGCGTAGCCCTCTTGCAACAGCCATGGGCGGATAGAGGGCGGACCAACGGTAAGTTCCGCGCCGGTGCCGCGGTAGCCATGGGCGTACATGACCAGCATGCCGTTCCAGTTCGGCGGTACTTCGATCTGGTAGGACGAGCCTTCATGAATGCCGGTCCAGCGTTCGCTTGGCAAACCCGGCAGCGGCGCCAGCGGTGATTCGACCGGGACGAAGGTCCGCGAGTCCTGCTCCCGCGACTCGCTGTGAGACAACGGCGGTTTGATCGGTTTCGTACGGGCGTGAACGTCGGCGGCGATTCCGATGGTGCCAACCAGCATCAGGCCGGTAACGGTGCGCGCGCAGGCGGAAGCCAACTTACTTGGAAGCATGTGAGTCTCCTCAATTATTGTTGTTCTATCGATGCGAGTTTTTTCAGAACTGCCAGGCCGAAGCACAACGCGCATTACGACTAACCGTGGCAGAAAGCTTCGACCAGTCAAATACAACAGATACTCAGGGAGCACCCGGTGAGCTTCGTTTCGGAAATATGCCAACTGCCGCCGCGCTTATGGTGGAGGAATTGACGAGGCCGGAGAGAAACAAGAGAAGACGAGCTGCCTTGGCATTAGGCAGAGCGTGAGGCGCTGAATCGGACCGAGAGGCAACGCTCCTCGGTCCTCTGAAAACAGCTACGGTTCAGCAGTTACCTTTCTTCGCCTGCCCTGGCGGGCAATGATTGCCGCCATGATGGCCACCTCCGTCACCGATGTCGATTCCAATACCCGGCAAGCGCAGGCTGCATCCGGTCATCAGTAGGGCCGCCAGCACGACAGCCAAGGTACGAGTCATTACGGGTACTGCTTTCATGGAATACTCCTGAATTTCCGCGGTGGGCCGCCGGCCGCTCCGGCTCCTCTGCGCAGTATCCACTGGTAGTGATCTTGGCGACAGGCAGTTTCGCCACTGAAGTGATCAGGCTCGCTAATTCGCCACGGGATCTGCCAAAGCACGTCGACATTCGATGTAAAAAACATCAGCGTGATCGGTGCGTCAGCCTGCCCTCGCCGTTTAGCAGCGGGTGGCTGGAACGCGACAGGCGCTACCTGTCGCGTCCAACAATCCGCTGAAACTAGAACGCCAGGCGCATGCCCACCGTCAGGTTTCGCCCTGGCAGCAGCACATCATCCTTGATGAAGGACGTGTGCTGGCGAGCCTTTTCATCGAGCAGGTTGTTGCCCTTCAGATAGAGCAGATAGTCGGTCTGGTTCAGCGAGCCGCTATAGCTGAGGCCGGCACCGAGCATGTTGTAGCCGCCGGTTTCGGTCTCGTAATTGGCGAGATCATCCTGGCGCTGCACACGATAAAGCTCCAGTTGGCTATTCAGGACCGTGGTGAAGCGCTGATCCACACGTACGCCCAATCGGTCGGCCGGGATACGCGGCAGATCACCGCCGCCGTCTTTCAGTTTGCCCCGCACATGGTCGCCGAACAGGGTAAACGCCGTGCTATCGGTGGCCTGGAAGCGCACCTCCCCTTCGGCCCCGGTAAGGACTGCATCACGCTGGAGGTACTCGATCTCACGGTAGCCGCCGCCGATGTCATGACCGGTATCGGCGGCATAGATGAAGTCTTTTACCTCGTTCCGGAACAGGCTGAAGCTGAAGGTGGTACGACCGGCAAACTTGCGGAGGGTGACTTCGGCGTTGTGCGAGGTTTCCTCTTCGAGATCGACATTACCCAGCTCGACGGTACGAGTCGCCGCGTGCGGGCCATTGGCGTAAAGCTCTTCGGCTGTGGGCAGCCGTTGCGAGCGCGACAGCGAGAAGCCCAGCGAGTATTCCGGAGCGAAGGTCCAGACCGCACCCGCCGAAACCGACGTACCGCTATGGTCGGTGTCGCGCTGGCCATTGGCCTCGACATCCTGCCACTCATGCCGCAGCCCCAGTTCGTAGCGCCAAGCCCCAGCCGTGTATTCCTCCAGCAAGAACAGCCCGTGGTTGCGGGTCAGGGTCGGCGGCACATAGGCCTCCTCTCCCAGGGCTTCGAAATCACGACGCAACGTTTGCGCGCCGATAACGCCGCGCCAGCCGAACAGCGGCAGATGGGTGAGCTCCAATCGCGCATCGGTGGCGTCATTGTTGAAGCGTGTGCCCACTTCCCCGCCCTCGATTTCCTCATGCTGATAGTCGCTGTGACCGACACGCAGGCGCGCCAGCTCGAAGCCGGCCAGCGGGTCGCTCAGCTCGCCGCGCAGATCCCAGCGTTTCTGCCGCATGTCGACGTAGGGCACGCTGCCGTTTTCGTCCTCGTGGCCATCATGGTCATCGCCCTCCTCGTCCTCGTCGTGGTCACCGCAGTGCCATTCCGTGCCGTCGATATGACACTCGGCATGCTCATGACCGAGCAGCCCGTAGCGGTTGTTCTGCTCGCCATAAGCCATCCCGATGTAGCCACGCTCGCCGATGAAGCTGGCACCCAGGCTGAAGCTGTCGGTGTCGTTGTACGACCCCGTCTGCTTGTCCTGCGAACCCGGTATTTCGTATTCGTCGGCCTGACGCTTGGTGCCCTCGGCTCGTACGGCGAAATTGCCGCTGCCGGCGGTGATGCCGAACACGCCGGCGCCTTCGTTCGCCGCGCTGTTGGCGCGAAGCTCCAGCTCGCCCTCATAGCCCTTTGCCGGGACATAGGTGGGCACCTTCTTGTCGATGACGTTGACTACACCACCGATGGCACCGCCGCCGTAGAGCAATGTGGCCGGCCCCTTTAGCACTTCGATGCGCTCGGCCAGCAGCGGTTCGCTGGTCACCGCGTGGTCCGGGCTGATGGTCGAGGCGTCGAGCAGTTCGATGCCATCGCTCAGTACTTTTACACGCGCACCATCCAATCCACGGATAACCGGGCGTGCCGCACCGGCACCAAAGCTGCTGGAGCGAACGCCCGGCAGGCTTTCCAGGGTTTCGCCCAGGGTCGCCTCACGCCGCAGCACCAACTCATCACCCTCCATGACCGCCACTGGCGTGGTCATCTCATGGCTCTGTTTGGCCAGGCCGCTGGCACTGACCACGACGGGATCAAGTTCGACCGGATCGGCAGCCCAGGCAGTCGGAACAAGGGCCAGGCTGATCGCCCAGGCCAGCGGGTGATGTTTCGGGTTCATATGACTCTCCAGAAAGTGGCGGATGCCTTCCAAGGCAGCCGGACAGTAGCGGCGCAACAACCTTCCCAAGCAGGCTTGTTCAGCGGGCGGAGAATCTATCATGTTATATCGTAACGATTAAACGATTCTTTGCTTTCTATAAAGTGCTGCTCGTTTCAGCGGTTCAACCCCTGGCGCGCTCAGACATTGCTTCGGAGAGGCGGATCAGACAGAGCGGGAGCACGAGGACCGGGAAACCAGATAGCCGGATCGAAGGCCTGCGAGATGGGACCATGCGCATTCACGTCGAGCACGTTTGGCGCACTTGGAACAAAAAACCCCGGGGCTGAACCCGGGGTTTGGTTACGCGGCGATGCAAGTGGCGGGATAAGCGCGCACCGCGATCTTAACCGGCGTGGTACTCCGCATCCGCCGCCTCGAAGCGCTGCTGGATGGTGGCTGCCGGCTCCTTGCCCATCAGGCTGACGACGTAGATGGCGAGACTCGCAAGAATGAAGCCCGGGATGATTTCGTACAGACCGAGGCCGATGAATTCCTTCCAAACCACCACGGTCACGGCACCGACCAGCATGCCAACCAGCGCGCCGTTGCGGGTCATGCGTTTCCACACGAGTGAGATCAGCACCACCGGGCCGAACGCGGCGCCAAATCCGGCCCAGGCGTACGAGACCAGGCCCAATACCTTGCTATCCGGATTCGAAGCGATGCCGATGGCGATCAGGGCGATCAATAGCACCATGCCACGACCGACCCAGACCAGCTCGGTCTGCGAGGCGCCTTTACGCAGAAAGGCCTTGTAGAAGTCCTGCGTCAGGGCGCTGGAGCTGACCAGCAACTGCGCGCTGAGGGTACTCATCACGGCCGCGAGAACACCGGAAAGAATGATGCCGGCGACCCAGGGGTTGAACATCAGCTTCACCAGTTCCATGAATACGCGCTCGCCGTTCTCGGTGACCGCGCCAGCCAGTGCCGGGTTGTCAGCGAAGTAGGCGATGCCGAGAAAGCCCACGGTCACCGCGCCGGCCAGAGTCAGGATCATCCAGGTCATGCCGATGCGACGAGCGTTGGGGATGGTCTTCACCGAATCGGCAGCCATGAAGCGCACCAGAATGTGCGGCTGGCCGAAGTACCCCAGTCCCCAGCCCAGCAGTGAAACGATCGCGATGAAGGACAGCCCTCGGAACATGTCGAAGTTCGACGGATCCTGCGCGGCGATGGTGTCCATCGCGGTACCGAGATCACCGAGTGAGAGGATGACGAACACTGGCGTGATCAGCAGCGCAAAGATCATCAGCGTCGCCTGCACGGTGTCGGTCCAGCTCACGGCGAGGAAACCACCAATGAACACATAGAGGATGGTCGCCGCTGCCCCAACCCACAGCGCAACGTCGTACGACATGCCGAAGGTCGACTCGAACAAGCGGGCCCCAGCGACGACACCCGAGGCGCAATAAATGGTGAAGAACACCAGAATCACCAGCGCCGAGAAGATCCGCAGCAGCCGGCTGGTGTCCTCGAAGCGGTGCGAAAAGTAATCCGGGAGCGTCAACGCGTTGTGGTTGTGCTCGGTATGCACACGCAGCCGTCCGGCCACGAACAGCCAGTTGAGCCAGGCACCGGCGATCAGGCCGATGGCGATCCAGCTTTCCGACAGGCCGGCGACAAAAATTGCGCCGGGCAGGCCCATCAGCAACCAGCCGCTCATGTCCGAAGCGCCCGCCGACAACGCCGTGACGAAACTGCCGAGGCTGCGTCCGCCGAGGATGTAATCGTCGAAGTTCTTGGTGGCGCGATAGGCGGTGAAGCCGATCAGAATCATCGCCACGATATAGATCACGAAGGTGATCAGGGTTGGAGTGCTCACGTTCATTTGTATTTGTTCCTTGTGCTGCGGAGGCATCCCCGCCTCCACTGACGACACGCAGCACCAGCGATGCGAAGCGTCGGCAACGGATGGCCGAGTAACCGCCAAGGATAGCGTCTACTTCGCGTCTTGGCTCGTGACCGGGTGGTTTCGCCACTGATGAATGACGGCCGTCTCGGTACAGGGCCTGGCTGTGAGCAGAGAACAAGTGCCAAAAGCCTCTCCCAGAAGGGGTACGAGCCGGCCGGCCTGATCATTGGTCAGCTTGTTCGCGCTCGCTCCCGGCCTTCCGCCGTGAGCTGCCGCAGGGCAACGGATCGGCGCTGAAGCGGTCAGACAAGTAAGGGTCGCGCACGTCAGTCCCCCTTCACACGACATACCTGGAGGTCCGCCATGTCAGTCACGATCGATACAGCCACCGGCACCTGTTCCGCCACAGTCGCCGGCAACACCTACCGCAGCGCGATTATGGATGTGCACGTCAGTACCGACCCAGCTGCTCGGATGTCGGTCGCTCATATAGATGGCACCAGCGTGCACCTACCTGAAGAACAGGCCGAGCATCTGATCGCTGCTGGTGCCAAGGACGACCGTGAGAATCTGATCGTCGACGACTGACCAGCGGTACTCAGCGAAGCCCAGATGCAAAAAACCCGCGGCCAGGACACTGGCCGCGGGTTCTTCGTTACAGCCGGATCAGTGACCTTGGTATTCGCGCTCAGCATCCTCGAAGCGCTTGATCATGCTCGTCGAAGCGCCGCGCCCCACTTTACTGAACACCACGATGGCGATGCTGGCGAGGATAAAGCCCGGGATGATCTCGTACAGACCCAGCCCGATGAACTCTTTCCACACCACCACGGTGACGGCACCAACGACCATGCCGGCCAACGCGCCGTTGCGCGTCATGTGCTTCCAGAGCAGCGAGATCAGCACGACCGGACCGAAGGCGGCGCCGAAGCCGGCCCAGGCGTAGGACACCAGCCCCAGTACCTTGCTGTCCGGATTGGAGGCGATGCCCAGGGCGATGAAGGCAATGAGCAGCACCATCGCACGGCCGACCCAGACCAGCTCGGTCTGCGAAGCGTTCTTGCGCAGCATTGCCTTGTAGAAGTCCTGCGTCAGGGCACTGGAGCTAACCAGCAGCTGTGCGCTAAGCGTACTCATAACAGCAGCGAGGACACCGGAAAGGATGATGCCGGCGACCCAGGGGTTGAACAGGATCTTCACCAGTTCCATGAACACACGCTCGCCGTTCTCGCTGACCGGGCCGGCCAGCTCCGGATGCCCGGCGAAATACGCGATTCCGAAGAAGCCCACCGCGACGGCACCGGCCAAGGTCAAGATCATCCAGGCCATGCCAATACGGCGAGCGTTCGGGATGGTCTTTACCGAATCGGCGGCCATGAAGCGCACCAGGATGTGCGGCTGGCCGAAGTAGCCCAGCCCCCACGCCAGCAGCGAGACGATGGCAACGAAGGACAGGCCGTTGAACATGTCGAAGGCGGCCGGATTCTGCGCGGCAATGGTATCCATCGCCGCGCCCATGTCGCCCAACGCCAGGATCACGAACACCGGCGTGATCAGCAGCGCGAAGATCATCAGGGTGGCCTGTACGGTGTCGGTCCAGCTCACCGCGAGAAACCCGCCAATGAACACATAGAGAATGGTCGCAGCAGCACCGATCCACAGCGCCACGTCATAAGGCACGCCGAAGCTGCTTTCGAACAGACGAGCGCCGGCGACCACGCCTGAAGCGCAGTAGATGGTGAAAAACACCAGCACGACCAGCGCCGAGAAGATCCGCAGCGTGCGGCTTTCGTCCTCGAAACGGTGCGAGAAGTAGTCAGGCAGGGTCAGCGCGTTCTTGTTGCGTTCGGTATGCACGCGCAGGCGGCCAGCCACGAACAGCCAGTTCAGCCAGGCACCGGCGATCAAGCCGATGGCGATCCAGCTTTCGGAAAGGCCTGCGACAAAAATTGCACCCGGAAGGCCCATCAGCAGCCAGCCGCTCATGTCCGAAGCGCCTGCTGACAGAGCCGTGACAAAGCTTCCCAGACTGCGCCCCCCAAGGATGTAGTCATCGAAGTTCTTGGTGGCACGGTAGGCGACGAAGCCAATCAACAGCATCGCGCCGATATAGATCACGAACGTGATCAGGGTGGGTGTACTGATGCTCATCTTGTTCCCTCGTTAGTTGTTTTTGACGGGCGCGAGCTATTCCCGATCCCATCTGGCAGAGGGCGATGGCGGTTCGTGCCATCACCGGTGACGGACCCAATCGGGCCCATCAGTGGCGGAAGAGCGATCCGCCGACTGTCCAATTGTTGTTGTTGTGATCCGGCCGCCGGGGCGGCCGGAGTGAAACCAGGTTGCGCAGTAGAAGCTTGAATCCTAAAAGCTTCGCCCCGAGGCAGGCCTCCCAACGAAGCGGCAGAACGCACACCGCTTCCTCTGTGGAAGGCGCGCCTTCGCGGCGAACGCATGCCGCCAGGCCTACCCCCTTCAATCGTCGACCAGCGACAGCAAGGACGCGTTACCGCCCACGGCGGTGGTGTTGGTAGAGGTGGTGCGTTCATTGACGAAGCGCAGCAGGTAGCTAGGACCGCCGGCTTTCGGACCGGTACCGGACAGGCCGCAGCCACCGAATGGTTGTACCCCAACCACGGCGCCCACCTGGTTGCGGTTGACGTACAGGTTGCCGACCCGCGCCAGCGCTTCGATGCGCGCAGCGGTTTCCTCGTTGCGGCTGTGCACGCCGAGGGTCAGGCCGTAACCGGTGGCGTTGATGTCGGCGACGACCTTTTCCAGGCCCGCCGCCTCGAAACGCACCACATGCAGCACCGGACCGAATTGCTCTTTCTTTAGCTCATGAATCCCGCCGATTTCAAACGCGACTGGCGCGACGAAATGGCCATTGAGACTGCCCGGCAGCTTGGCTTCGGCGATCAGCTTGCCTTCGGCCTTGAGCTGGTCGATGTGGGCCAGCAGGCCGTCACGGGCTTCGGCATCGATCACCGGGCCCAGATCATTCTCGCGCAGGTGCGTCGGGCCGACTTTCAACTGGGCCATGGCGCCCTTGATCAGCTCGATCACCCGGTCAGCGATGTCACGCTGTACGTAGAGCACGCGCAGAGCCGAGCAACGCTGGCCGGCGCTGGTGAAAGCCGAACCGACAGCGTCCTTAACCACCTGCTCAGGCAGTGCGGTGGAATCGACGATCATGGCGTTCTGGCCGCCGGTTTCGGCGATCAGGGTGGCGATGGCGCCCTCCTTCTCGGCCAGTTGGCGGTTGATGATGCGTGCGGTGTCGGTGGAGCCGGTGAAGCACACGCCCACCACACGCGGGTCGCGGCAGAACACGCCACCCAGGGTGGCACCGTCGCCCGGCAGGAAGGCAATCGCGTCCTTTGGCAGACCGGCTTCGAACATCAGCTCCAGCGCCCGGGCCGCGATCAGGCTGGTCTGCTCAGCCGGCTTGGCCAGGACGGTGTTACCGGCGACCAGCGCCGCGGTGATCTGGCCGAGGTAGATAGCCAACGGGAAGTTCCAGGGGCTGATGCAGACGAACACGCCACGGCCTTCGTGGAACAGCTCGTTGCGCTCGCCAGTCGGGCCCTTGAGCTCCTCGCGGCCGAGTTTCAGACGCGCCTGCAAAGCGTAGTAACGGCAGAAATCGACGGCTTCACGGACTTCGTCGATGCCGTCCTGCAGGGTCTTGCCAGCTTCCAGCGTGCACATCGCCATCAGCTCGGCATGATTGGCTTCCAGCAGATCACCGAGGCGCTCAAGGATCTGCGCGCGCTGCTCGATCGGCGTCCCATTCCAGCGCGGCCAGAACGCGGCCAGGCCGTCGATAGCCTGCTTGGCCTGCTCGGCCGTGGCGAACTGGGCAGTGCCCACTTCCTGGCTGAGGTTGTAGGGGCAATACACCTTGTTCGGCGTACCGGTGAGCTTCTGCCCGCCGATCACCGGAGCGGCCTGCCACTGGCGGTCGAGAAAGGTCTGGTAGGCGCTGGACAGGTCGTTCCACTGAGTCTGGATGTTCATGTTGATGCCTTGCGAGTTGATCCGGTTGCCGTACAGCGCCGGCGGAAGCGGGATGCGATGGTTGCCGAGTGTCTTGAACTGACGCAGCTGGATGACCGGGTGATCAATCAGGGTCTCCACCGGCACGCGCGGGTCGACCAATTGATGGACGAACGACGAGTTGGCACCGTTCTCCAGCAGGCGTCGCACCAGGTACGGCAGCAGATCTTTGTGAGCCCCGACCGGTGCATAAATGCGCACGTTCTTGCGGTACTTCTCGATAACCGTGTCGTACAACGCGTCGCCCATGCCGTGCAGGCGCTGGAACTCGAATTCGCGCGGCGTCTTAAGTTCGCCAACCATCGACAGGATGCAGCTGACGGTATGCGCGTTGTGGCTGGCGAACTGCGGATAGATCACCCCGCGGGTATGCTCGGACAGCAGGTAGCGGGCGCATGCCAGGTAGGAGGTGTCGGTGCCTTCCTTGCGGGTGTAGACCGGATAGCCGTCGAGGCCCTGAACCTGGCACTGCTTGATTTCGCTGTCCCAGTAAGCACCCTTAACCAGACGCAGCGGAATGCGCGCGCCGAGCTCCTTGCCCAGCAACGTCAGCCAGACCAGTACCGGCAGGCAGCGCTTGGAATAGGCCTGGATTACCAGACCGAACTCACCCCAGCCAGCGATGGCCGGGTCACGCAGCAGTTTTTCGTAGAGTTCCAGCGATAGCTCGAGGCGATCGGCCTCTTCGGCATCGATGGTGATGCCGACGTCGAGCTTGCGCGCCAGGATGGCCAGTTCACGTACGCTGTCGAACAGCTCGGTCAGCACGCGCTCGCGCTGGGCGACTTCGTAACGCGGATGCAGCGCCGACAGCTTGATCGATACCGACGGACGCGGCCCGGGACCGACCTGCGGCTCGGCGCCAACGGTTTCTACGGCCTGACGGTAGTCAATCATGTACTTGCGCGCATCCTCGGTGGTGAGTGCCGCCTCACCGAGCATGTCGAAAGAATAGGTGTAGCCTTTTTCACGCTCCGGGCGACCGTTCTTCAACGCCTCGGAGATGCTGCGACCCAGCACGAACTGCTTGCCCATCAGCTTCATTGCCTGGTTCATCGCAGCGCGAATCACCGGCTCACCGGAGCGTTTGATCAAGCGACCCAGGACGTTCTTCGGGCGACCATCGGCGTTTTCCGGATCGACCACCTTGCCGGTCATCACCAAGCCCCAGGCGGCGAAGTTGACCAGCACATTATCGCTCTGGCCGAGGTGACGTTCCCACTCGGCGGCGTTGAGCTTGTCGCGAATCAGAGCGTCGGCGGTAGCGGAATCCGGCACGCGCAGCAGCGCTTCGGCCAGACACATCAGCATCAGCCCTTCGTGGGTATCCAGGCTGTACTGACGCAGCAGCGCATCGAGGGTATCGACCGCGTTATCCCGGCCGCGCACCGCTTCGATCAGACTGCGGGCTTCACGGCGAATGGCTTGGATGCCCGCTTCGCCGGGATCGGCCAGCTGCAACAGCTCATTCAGGTAGGCCGCCTCGTCAACGCTGTAGTTAGCGCTGATAGCGGGAAAGAATTCGGCGGCTTTCAGATTGGCGAAATCGCCCTGCAAGACTTGACCGGCTTTGAACATCGCGCCGCTCCTCTCGTGGAGTGTTGTTGTCTGGAACTGGCTCGACGAGGGGAATGTGCTGGAACTTGCGCAGCGGTTCGCCGAACGGGTAGGCGAATCTACGGCGGGGGCGTGCTGCGTTGTTGCGCAAAACTACGGAAGTTTTACAAGAAACTATGGGTTGGGTGGCCTGTCATGATGCTGTCTTAAAGCGAGAGGGCGATGCGAAGTCAGGGCACCACGACAGCAAACAGCCGTTATCGACGCAGCGCCGCTGGAGCATCGTCGCTGCTACGCAGCCGCTTTGGCGTCAGCCCGAGGTAGCGCCGAGTCGCGGTCGTCAGTGCGCTCTGGCTGGAGAAGCCGCACTCCTCGGCAATCCGCACCAGCGGCAACGGGCTTTCGCGAAGCAACCGTGCGGCGCGGTCTAGGCGGCTTTTCAACAGGTACTGATGTGGGGTCAGACCGACGCTGTCCTTGAACTGTGCATGGAAATGGCTGGGGCTCAGGCAGACCACTTGCGCCAGCTCGGCGACGGTAATGCGCCGTGCCAGATTACTTTCGATATGCGCATCAAGCCGGGCGATGTCCAACGCGCCGGTCGGCTGCCGCGTCGATTCGCCGAACACTCGCAGATGCAGCGCGCGCAACAGGACACCGCCTAATGCCCGCGCCAGCAACGGATCGCTGCCGTAACGCGCCAGTTCGGCGCCAGCATAATTGAGCAGGTTATGGAAGTCGGCATCCAGCGCCGGATAACGCGGGGTTTCGAACAGCTGCGCCAGCAGCCGCGGATCATCGACGCTGAGATCCTGCTCGTCGAGATCAATGATCAGCATGCGGTTATCGCCCCTGCCGGCGAACTCATGCTCGGCATAACCCGGCACTAGACAAGCACGCATGCGGCAGACCTCGCCACCCGAGCCGTCCACTTCGAATTCGGCGCTGCCCGACAGCGACAGTACCAACTGGTGGTAGTCGTGCGCGTGTTCATGGGCTTTGTCATCGAGGCGAAGCAGACGTGCGTTGAGCATTGTGGAGGCACCTGGGTATCGGCGCACTGTACCGGAGGCGTTAGGCTTTTCCCAGCCAGGCCGAAAAGCGCAAAGGCTCAGATAGTTTGAAATCATTCCGTCGATACCCATCTAAGGAGCATGTACTCGAGACAGGTGCCTCATGAACGACGATAGCAATCAGGAATTCGAGCAGAGCGTATCTTCCACCGGGCTGGTCCTGCCCGATCAGGATCTGCCGGACAAGCTCTATGTGATTCCGGTGCACAACCGGCCATTCTTTCCCGCGCAGGTGTTGCCGGTGATCGTCAATGAGCATCCATGGGCGGAAACGCTGGAGCTGGTCTCGAAAACACCTCACCAGCGCCTGGCCTTGTTCTTCATGGATACGCCAGCTCAGGATGCCACCAGCTTCGATCCGGATGCCTTGCCGGAACACGGCACCATGGTCCGCGTGCACCACGCTTCCCGGGAAGGGGGCAAGCTGCAGTTCGTCGCCCAGGGCATGGCGCGGGTGCGTATCCGCGGTTGGTTGCGACGCAAACCGCCCTATCTGGTCGAAGTGGAATACCCGCAGAGCGACGAAGACCCCCGTGATGAGGTGAAGGCCTACGGCATGGCGCTGATCAATGCGATCAAGGAACTGTTGCCGCTCAATCCGCTGTACAGCGAGGAGCTGAAGAACTACCTCAATCGCTTCAGCCCAAATGCACCGTCCCCGCTGACCGACTTTGCCGCGGCACTGACCACCGCACCTGGCCTGGAACTGCAGGAAGTGCTCGACACCGTACCCGTGCTCAAGCGCATGGAGAAGGTGCTGCCGTTGCTACGCAAGGAAGTCGAAGTCGCCAAACTGCAGAAGGAACTGACCGGCGAGGTGAATCGCAAAATCGGCGAGCGCCAACGCGAGTTCTTCCTCAAGGAACAGCTGAAGATCATCCAGCAAGAGCTGGGTATCACTAAGGACGACCGCAGCGCCGACGCCGATGAGTTCCGCTCACGACTGGAAGGCAAGGTGGTGCCTACTGCCGCGCAGAAGCGTATCGACGACGAGTTGACCAAGCTGTCGGTGCTCGAAACCGGTTCGCCGGAATACGCGGTGACCCGCAACTATCTGGACTGGGCCACCTCGATGCCCTGGGGCCTGTACAGCGAGGACAAGCTCGACCTGGGCCGGGCTAGGAAGATCCTCAACGAGCACCATGCCGGGCTCGACGACATCAAAAGCCGCATCATCGAGTTCCTCGCGGTCGGGGCGTTCCGCGGCGAGATCGCCGGCTCCATCGTGCTGCTGGTCGGCCCACCGGGCGTGGGCAAGACCAGCATCGGCAAGTCCATTGCCGAGTCCCTGGGCCGTCCCTTCTATCGTTTCAGCGTCGGCGGCATGCGCGACGAGGCGGAGATCAAGGGCCATCGACGCACCTATATCGGTGCCCTGCCGGGCAAGCTGGTGCAGGCGCTGAAAGAGGTCGAGGTGATGAATCCGGTGATTATGCTCGACGAGGTCGACAAGCTGGGCAACAGCCATCAGGGCGACCCGGCGTCAGCGCTGCTGGAAACCCTCGATCCGGAGCAGAACGTCGGTTTCCTTGATCATTACCTCGATCTGCGCCTGGATCTGTCCAAGGTCTTGTTCGTCTGCACGGCCAACAGCCTTTATTCGATCCCTGGGCCGTTGCTGGACCGGATGGAAATTATTCGGCTGTCCGGCTACATCACCGAGGAAAAGCTGGCGATCGCCAAACGCCACCTCTGGCCGCGGCAGCTTCAACGCGCCGGGGTGCCGAAGAACCGCCTGGCGATCAGCGACAGCGCCCTGCGCAGCCTGATCGAGGGCTACGCACGGGAGGCCGGCGTGCGTCAGCTCGACAAGCAACTCGGCAAGCTGGTGCGCAAGGCGGTGGTCAAGCTGCTGGACGAACCGGATACCAAAATCAAGATCGGTCCGAAGGACATCGAGAGCTACCTGGGCATGCCGTTCTGGCATCCGGAGCAACTGCTCACCGGCGTCGGCGTAGTCACCGGGTTGGCCTGGAACAGCATGGGTGGGGCCACCTTGCCGATCGAGGCGACGCGCATCCACACGCTGAACCGCGGCTTCAAGCTCACCGGCAAGCTCGGTGATGTCATGAAGGAATCGGCCGAGATCGCCTTCAGCTACGTGAATTCGCATCTGAAAGAGTTCAAGGGCGATCCTGCATTCTTCGACCAGGCCTTCGTGCACATGCATGTCCCCGAAGGCGCGACGCCGAAGGACGGGCCCAGCGCAGGTATCAGCATGGCCAGCGCGCTGCTCTCGCTGGCACGCAACCAGGCGCCCAAAAAGGGCGTCGCGATGACGGGTGAACTGACCCTTACCGGTCTGGTGCTGCCCATCGGCGGCCTGCGCGAAAAGGTAATCGCAGCGCGGCGTTTGAAGCTCTACGAATTGATCATTCCCGAATTGAACCGGGGCGACTTCGAGGAGCTGCCAGAGTATCTGAAGGAAGGTTTGACCATGCATTTCGCCAAGCGCTTCCAGGATGTCGTCAAGGTGCTGTTCTGATTCACCTCACCGAACCCAACGGGCTTTCGTAGCTTGTTGGGCTGCGGCTCCCTGACGACAGAACCGCCCTCGCAATCGCCATGACGCTTTACGACCGAGCGCCAGGGTCTTAAGGTTTACTCGACGCCCGAGCGTTTCCCTTTTCCTACCGAGTCGGTCGCCCATGCCTTCTGCCCTGCCCCGCCTGCTGTCGCTTGTCCCTTTGCTCGTCCTCGCCGGGTGCGCTGGCACCTCCGCCAGCAGTGTCGCGCTGACTGACGATGCGACCTGCCCGCTTTCGATGCAGCCTGGCCAGACCCTGATCCTCAGCCTGCCCAGCAACCCAGCTAGCGGTTATCGCTGGACGCTTCGCGACGTCTCGACCGCCCAGCTCAACAGCCTCGGTCCGGAAGTGTTCAGCTCGCCACAAAACGACCTGATCGGCGGCGATGGCATTTCGACCTGGCGCTTCGAGGCCGCAGAAAGCGGCAGCGGCCGCCTCTACCTTGCCTATCAGCGGCCTTGGGAAAGCGACACGGAGCCAGCTGACCTGTTCGACTGCCGCATCGAAGTGCAGTGAACCAGGGGCCAGCGCTCCACGCGCCGGCTGTCCATTCAGCCACGGCGTCCGGCCCGGCTTTCCGGTACACTACCGCCCCTGTTTTTTCAGCCTGCCCAAACGCCGCCGTGATCCACGACCCAGACCGCCTGTTCGCCAAGCCCCTCGCCCAGCCCCAGGATTTCGCCTTCAACGAAGACGTGGCGCGGGTGTTTCCCGACATGATCAAACGCTCGGTGCCGGGCTACCCGACCATCGTCGAGAACATCGGCGTGCTCGCCGCGCAGTTCGCTCAGCCGAATACCCGCCTGTACGATCTCGGTTGCTCGCTAGGTGCGGTAACCCAGGCGCTACGCCGGCATGTGAAGGCGGACAACTGCCAGGTAATCGCCGTGGATAACTCGGCAGCCATGATCGAGCGTTGCCGTGAATACCTGCACGCCCAAGACTCGATGTTCCAGGAACTGGTGCCGGTCGAGGTAATCGACGCCGACATCCTCTCGCTGCAGTATCAGCCAACCTCGCTGGTGGCGCTTAATTTCACCCTGCAGTTCATTCCGCGCGAGCAACGACCGGCGTTGCTCGGCAGGATTCGACAGGCACTGGTACCGGGCGGCGCGTTGATCCTATCGGAAAAGTTGCGCTTCGAAGGCGAGCAGGAACAGGAGCTGCTGACCGAGCTGCACATCGCTTTCAAACGGGCCAACGGCTACAGCGAACTGGAAATCGCACAGAAGCGCAGCGCCATTGAGAACGTGATGAAGCCGGACAGTCTTGAAACCCATCGCCAGCGCTTGCTGGACGCCGGTTTTACCAAAGTCGTGCCCTGGTTCCAGTGCCTGAATTTCGCTTCCCTGATCGCCCTGCCATGAATCTCGATCTGACTCCCCTTGCCTGGCGCGTTGCCGGGACACCGCTGGCTACCTGGGCCAACGGCCTGCAACAGCAACTCGACACCAAGCTCGCCATTGGCCACGGCGATCTACCGCGCTGGCGCCGGGCGGTAGATGCGCTGCCTGACATTCAGCCTGGCGGCATCGAGCTTCGCGATACCTTCCGGCTGGATGCCGATTGCGACGAGGCCACTCGTGCGGCCACCCGTGATGCGCTGTTCGGCCTGTCGCCTTGGCGTAAGGGTCCCTTCGATGTGTTCGGTGTGCACGTGGATACGGAGTGGCGCTCGGATTGGAAGTGGACGCGCGTCGCGCCGCACCTCGATCTTGCCGGCAAGCGCATCCTCGACGTCGGCTGTGGCAACGGCTATTACATGTGGCGAATGCTCGGCGCCGGGGCCGATTCAGTCATCGGCATCGATCCGAACTGGCTGTTCTTCTGCCAGTTCCACGCCATGAAACGCTACCTTTCCGAGCACCCGGTCTGGCACCTGCCTATGGCCCTGGAAGAACTACCGGCGAAGCTCGAAGGCTTCGACACGGTGTTCTCCATGGGTGTGCTTTATCACCGACGTTCGCCTATCGATCACCTATTGGACCTGAAGGACTGCCTGCTCAAGGGCGGCGAGCTGGTGCTGGAAACCCTGGTAGTCGAGGGCGACGAGCACACCGCACTGGTCCCAGAGGATCGTTACGCACAGATGCGCAACGTCTGGTTCCTGCCGTCAGTGGCAGCACTGGAATGCTGGCTGCGCAGGGCAGGATTCATCGACGTGCGCTGTGTCGACGTCAGCGTCACCTGCGTCGACGAGCAGCGCAGCACCGATTGGATGCGCTACCAGTCGCTACCGGATTTCCTCGATCCAAAAGACCGCGGGAAAACCATTGAAGGCCTGCCGGCACCAATGCGCGCCGTGCTGATCGCGCGCAAACCCTAACGACCACGCTGGCAACGCTGCTCCTCCACCAGCTGCCTTAGCGGCATCCGTAGTTTCTCGATGAGCCGCGGCCGGCTCAGGTCGCGCCCGCGCAGCTGCCGATCGCTGAGCCTGAGCAGGCGCTGGTACAGGCGCCGTTTACGCCAGGCAACGAACCAGTCGATTGCCGCTTGCTGAAGCTCGACTGGCCACATCGCCGGCATATAGAAGTCCGGCATTTCCGGCCGGCCTCGGTCTTCGAGCCTATCGCATTGCTGCTGTCGTTCAGAATGTCGCATCGCATCCTCCAACCCTTGAGAGAGTGCACGGGCGCACCCGATACCTGCCGACTGGTCGTGGTCGGCAGATTCAGATTGAGCGCGCTTGACGATTCAGACAAACGACTACAATAGAACTCTCGGTTCAGAAAATTTGAAGGCCCGCCCATGCCCGGTATGCCCGAAGAGCTTCCCCAGTCCGCAATGCCCCTGCTGGAAATCGACGTGCTGCGCACTTTCGTCTCCATCGCCGAAAGCGGCAGCTTCACGCGCGCAGCCGGGCAGATCTTTCGCACAACCTCCGCCGTCAGCATGCAGATCAAACGGCTCGAGACGATGCTCGGCTGCACGTTGTTCATCCGCGAGGCCCGGCGCATCACGCTTACCGATGAAGGCGAGCGGCTGCTGGGTTACGCGCGACGTCTGCTCAAGCTCAATGAAGACACGGTCAGCGCATTTATCGAGCCACGGCTGAACGGGCGGGTTCGCTTCGGAACGGCGTCGGATATCGGGACCCACATCCTGCCTAGCCTGCTGTCGCTGTTCGCCCGGACTCATCCCGGAATCGAGGTGAATGTGTCAGTGGGTCGTAGCATCGAGATGATCCAGCGCGTCGATGCCGGCGAGCTGGATGTTGCGCTCATCAGCGTCGGCAACCTCGGTCAGGACGACTCGCGCGGTGAGCTGATCCACCGCGAGCCATTGATCTGGGCCGGACGAGCCGGTGGCGTCGCGGTCGAGCGCACCCCATTGCCACTGGCCCTGGCCAGCCCTGATTGTGCCTGGCGCCGTCAGGCGCTGGACGCACTCGACCGAGTCGGACGTAGTTATCGCATCGCCTATTCCAGCGATCAGTGCGCAGGGCAGGAAGCTGCCATGATCGCTGACCTTGCCGTGGCACCCTATCCTCTGAGCCTGATCCGTCCTCCACTGAAGCGTCTGGAAGAAAGCGCCAGCCTGCCAGCCCTCGGGGAGTACCAGATCAAACTGCTACGGGCCACAGATCGCAGCGAACCGGTGGAGGTCCTGGCCCGGCATGTCATAGCGGCGTTTTCTGCCTATCACAAATAAACAACGCAACCGGATATCAAGCAACGACGCAAAAAGGGAGGCAGAATGGCGAAATGGCTAATTGGCTAATTGGCTAATTGGCGCAGGCCTGCTGCTGCTCTTGCTCGGCGTGGTTCTTCACTATGCGCCAGGGCTGCTGAGCTGGTTCGGCAAGCTGCCCGGCGATATCCGCATCGAATCGGAGCGCAGCCGAACCTTCATTCCGATCACTTCGATGATCATCCTAAGCGTAGTGCTGACGATCCTGCTGAACCTGTTCAGGCGATAAGTGATCTTCGCTCACCTGGAAGCTTTATCCGCGAGCTGCGGCGGTCAGGATGAGGTGTTTCATTTCTTTGACCGCTTGCTTGAAGCCAACGAACAGCGCGTGAGCGACGATGGCATGACCAATGTTCAATTCGTTGACCCCACGGATGGCAGCGATGGCTTCGGCGTTGTGATAATGCAGCCCGTGTCCGGCATTGACGATCAAACCATGGCTCAGCCCTGACTCGACACCATCGCGAATACGGGCAAGCTCGCACGCTCTCTCGGCCACACCCTGTGCATCAGCATAGCGCCCAGTATGTAATTCGATGGCCGGCGCGCCGACTCTCGCAGCGGCTTCGATCTGCCGTGGGTCGGCGTCGATGAACAGTGATACTTCGGCCCCACAGGCGGCAAGACGGTCGACTGCCTCACGGATGCGAGACGCCTGCCCAGCAACATCGAGACCACCTTCGGTGGTGAGCTCCTGGCGAGTCTCCGGTACCAGACAAACGTGCTCCGGCCGCAGCTGCTCGGCAAAAGCCAGCATCGCCTCGGTCACACCCATCTCGAAATTCATCCGCGTCTGCAGCATGTCCTTCATCAGCAGCACATCGCGCTCCTGAATATGCCGTCGGTCTTCGCGCAGATGCACAGTGATGCCATCGGCCCCAGCTTCCTCGGCATCCAGCGCGGCCTTGACTGGGTCCGGATAACGCGTGCCGCGCGCCTGGCGCAGGGTGGCAACATGATCGACGTTGACGCCGAGCAGGATTCGATTGGCTTCAGTCACGCGGGACCTCCTTGATGTTCATGAACAGTTCACGGCTGACCAGAGGCCGGCCTCCCAGATGTGGCGCCAATGCCTGCCGCATCAATCTTTTCGCTGCTGCCAGGGCGCCGGGTACTTCCCAATCGGCCTCGGCCATGGCCAGGAGTTCCGCGCCATTGAACAGGCCGGGTTGAAACTGACCCACGGGCTCCAGCCCGGTATCCGGTAACAGCCGATAGAGCCCAGCGCTGGCGATCGGATGTCCAGAAACATCCCTATCCAAGGCGAAACCGTAACCCAGCTCGGTCAGCAGCCGCCATTCGAACGCCCGCAGGATAGGCTCCAGCGGGCGCTTGGCCGCCAGCGCGGGTAGGGTTGCGACATAGTGCTCGAACATTGCGGGATGGGCGTCTTCAGCCGGAAGCAGGCGAATCAGCAATTCGTTGAGGTACATGCCGCTGAACAACGCATTGCCATCCAACCAGTAGGCCAGGCCGGCGCTCTCTAGGCGGGCCACAGCCTTGAGGTCGCTACGACCACGGAATTCCACTTCAAGCGGCACGAACGGTCTGGCCAGCGTGCCCGCCTTGCCTCGTGCGCCACGAAGCACCGCGCGCAACCTTCCTTCGGGCGTGAAGAAATCCACCAGCGCGCTGCTCTCGCGATATGGACGACTGTGCAGAACGAAGGCGGATTGGGCGGTCATGGAATGAGGCGAGCGCCGCGAGGTGGGTGATCAGCTACACGCCAATTGCAGCTGGCAACTGCAATTGGCAATCAGGTATGGCAGGAACGGAAAGCGCCAGGCTCAGCTATAGCCCAGCGAATGCAGCGCCCGCTCATCATCGGACCAGCCGCTCTTCACTTTCACCCAGAGATTGAGCATGACCTTGGAATCGAACAGCACTTCCATATCCTTGCGCGCTTCCTGGCCGATGCGTTTGATACGCTCGCCCTTGTCCCCGATGATGATTTTCTTCTGCCCATCACGCTCAACCAGAATCAGCGCATGGATATGCAGAACATGCCCTTGCTGCTTGAAGTCCTCGATCTCGACGGTGATCTGATAAGGCACTTCAGCGCCCAGCTGGCGCATGATTTTTTCGCGCACCAGTTCGGCTGCGAGAAACCGACTGCTGCGATCGGTAATCTGGTCTTCTGGGAAGAAGTGATCGCCTTCGGGCAAATGCGAGGCTACCAGCTTCTCGAACACGTCCAGATTCTGCCCGTGCTGGGCGGAAATCGGCACGATCTCGGCCTTCGGTAACTGCTGCGCCAGCCATTCGAAATGCGGCAGCAACTCGCCCTTGTCTTCCACGCGATCGGTCTTGTTCACCGCGACGATCACTGGCCCTTCGACATACTGAACGCGCTCCAGCACCAGCTGGTCCTCATCGGTCCACCGCGTGCGGTCGACCACGAATACCACGACATCGACATCTTTCAAAGCCGAGGAAGCCGTGCGATTCATATAGCGATTGAGGGCGGTCTCGCCGTTCTTGTGCAATCCGGGCGTATCGACATAGACGGCCTGGACGGCGCCTTCGGTCTTGATCCCGAGCATGTTATGACGCGTGGTCTGCGGCTTGCGCGAGGTGATCGCGAGCTTCTGTCCGAGCACGTGGTTAAGCAGCGTCGACTTACCGACGTTGGGGCGACCGACGATTGCAACGTAACCACAGCGGCTTACCGCTTCTTCCTGCAGGTGCTCATCAATCATGGCCATTCTCCACGCCCAAGGCGATCAGTGCCGAGGCAGCGGCAACCTGTTCGGCAATACGCCGGCTGGCACCCTGCCCTTGCGTCTTCTCGTTGAGCAGCGATATCTGGCACTCGACGAAGAACGTCCGGCAATGCGGCTCTCCCTGAATTGCCACCACTTCATACTTGGGCAATTCACAGGCACGCGATTGCAAGAACTCTTGCAAGCGGGTTTTCGGGTCCTTGTTGGTGTCGACCAGCGTCAACCCTTCCAGTTCGTTGGCAAGCCAGGCGAGCACGCGGTCGCGTGCGGTCTCCATGCCGGCATCCAGGTAGATGGCGCCGATCAGCGCCTCGAGCGTGTCCGCCAGGATGGACTCACGCCGGAAACCGCCGCTCTTGAGCTCACCCGAACCCAGACGCAGGTACTCGCCGAGCTCGAAGCCCCGAGCCAGCACCGCAAGGGTTTCGCCTTTGACCAGGCGCGCGCGTAGACGCGACAGCTGTCCCTCCTTCGCCTGCGGAAAGTGACTGAACAGTGCCTCACCGGCAATGAAATTGAGAATGGCATCGCCAAGAAACTCCAAACGCTCATTGTTGCGTCCGGCATAGCTGCGATGCGTCAGAGCCAGGAGCATCAGCTCCTGATCCTTGAATTGATAACCGAGCCTACGCTCGAGACGGGCTAACGAAGTGCTCACGGCATCCTTAGGCGATATTCTTTGTCGAAGTTCGCCACCAGATCGAGGTTACGGATCAGGGGCTCGCGTTTTTCGTAATCCAGATGGACCTTGAATTCGTTATTCTCGATGACGACTTTCAGCGCCTCCTCCAGATCGAGGTCGCGAATGCCGTTCACGTCCATGCCCTTGCGCACATGGCTGTAGAAGTCCCGAACGGTGCGGACCTCCATCGTCTTGTCACTTTCAACTCCGCTGATGATCTTGTCCATGGACATGTAATCAAAGTAATGCGGCAACATCTTGAATGCAGTACTGGCAAAAAACGCCACCAGGGCAAGCACCATGATCCAGCTCAGCATGGACAGCCCTTTTTGCGAACGAGCAAAACTCATGTCGACCTCTATGTCGTACGTTACCCACCAATCGGGGCGGCTCAAATATAGCGAGCCGGGCCAGGGGAACCGGGCCGTGATTCACAGACTCAGTGAATCAGCCCAACTCGGGAAAAATGCGGAAGGTTGCTGAACTTCGGATCCGGCCAGCTCATCCATACGGCAAACGCCTTGCCGACGATATTGCGATCAGGAACCATGCCGGCAAGATCGGTGGGAATCGCTGCATCTTGCCAATAGCGACTGTCATTGGAGTTGTCGCGATTGTCACCCATCATGAAGTAATGACCTTCCGGGACGCGCCATTCACGATCGGGCTCGACTCGATAGCGCCCCATCTCCTTGCGAATCAGGTGTTCTACCTCGCCCAGCTTCTCCCGGTACAGCTTAGCGCTGCCCAAGCTACCCGGCTCCTCGCCGATCAGCATCTCGGGAACCGGCTTGCCGTTTATGCTCAGCCGCTTGTCGCTGCTGTACCGAACCAAATCGCCAGGCAGACCAACGACACGCTTGATGTAATTGATGTTCGGATCGCTCGGGTAACGGAACACCATTACATCGCCACGCTTCGGGTCGCTGACATCGATGACTTTGGTGTCGATGACCGGCAGACGAATGCCATAGGCAAACTTGTTGACCAGAATGAAGTCACCCACTTCGAGTGTCGGGATCATCGAGCCAGACGGAATCTGAAACGGCTCGATGAGAAACGATCGCAGCACCAGAACGATCGCCAACACGGGGAAGAAGGATTTTCCGTATTCGATCAGAACCGGTTCCTTGTTCAAGGCGTCCAGCGTCGACTGATCGGGTTCGCCACCGGTGCGCCCCTCGTAATTCGCTATCGCAGCCCGTCGGCGTGGTGCAAAAAACACCAGATCGATAAGCGTCAGAAAACCGCATACCGCAACGGCGATGACCAGCAACAGCGGAAAATTGATCGACATCAGCTATCTACCTTAAGCACCGCGAGGAAAGCTTCTTGCGGAATTTCAACGTTACCGACCTGTTTCATACGCTTTTTGCCGGCTTTTTGCTTTTCCAGAAGCTTGCGCTTGCGGCTCACGTCACCACCGTAGCACTTGGCCAGAACGTTCTTGCGCAACGCCTTGACGGTGCTTCGCGCTACGATCTGGCCGCCTATGGCCGCCTGAATCGCTACGTCGAACATCTGTCGAGGAATGAGCTCCTTCATTTTCTCGACCAATATGCGGCCTTTGTAATGCGCATTGTCGCGGTGCACGATAAGTGCCAGCGCGTCGACCTTGTCACCGTTGATCAGAATATCCAGACGGGTCAGGTTGGCCGACTGGAAGCATTCGAAGCTGTAGTCCAGCGAGGCATAGCCACGGCTGACCGACTTAAGCCGGTCGAAGAAGTCCAGGACAACTTCGCTCATGGGCAGATCGTAGCGCACCTGCACCTGTGACCCGAGGAACTGCAGATCCCGCTGTACGCCGCGCTTCTCGACACACAGGGTGATGACGCTGCCGAGGTGTTCTTGAGGCACAAGAATATTGGCCCGCACGATGGGTTCGCGCATGTCTTCGATCAACGATAGGTCCGGCAACTTGGACGGGCTGTCGACGTAGAGGGTTTCGCCATTCTTGAGCGCCAGCTCGTAGACTACCGTTGGCGCCGTGGTGATCAGGTCCAGGTCATACTCACGCTCGAGTCGCTCCTGGATAATTTCCATGTGCAGCATGCCCAGGAAGCCGATGCGGAAACCGAAGCCCAGCGCGTCGGAACTTTCCGGCTCGTATTGCAGGGCGGCATCGTTCAGGGTGAGTTTCTGCAACGCCTCGCGGAAATCTTCGAAATCATCCGAGCTGACCGGAAACAAGCCGGCATAGACCTGCGGCTTGACTCGTTTGAAGCCGGGCAGCATTTCGACGTCCGGCGTGTTGGACAACGTCAGGGTATCGCCGACCGGTGCACCGTGAATGTCCTTGATGCCGGCGATAATGAAGCCCACTTCGCCCGCCTTGAGATCAGCCGTGCTGGTGTGCTTGGGATTGAACACGCCGACGCTATCGACCTGATGCACCTTGCCGGTGGACTTGACCAGAACCTTGTCACCTTTCTTGATCCGGCCATGGCGTACCCGCACGAGCGAGACGACGCCCAGGTAGTTATCGAACCAAGAATCGATGATCAACGCCTGCAATGGCGCGTCAATATTGCCAGTTGGCGGAGGGATGACCGCGACCAGACGCTCGAGAACATCATCCACGCCCATGCCGCTCTTTGCACTGCAAGCGACGGCATCGGTCGCGTCTATGCCAATGATGTGTTCGATTTCATCCTTAACCTTGTCGGGGTCCGCTTGCGGCAGATCCATCTTGTTCAATACCGGCATGACCTCTAGGCCCTGCTCGATAGCCGTGTAGCAGTTGGCGACGGATTGCGCTTCGACGCCCTGACCCGCATCAACAACCAGAAGTGCCCCTTCGCAAGCTGCCAGCGAGCGACTGACCTCATAGGTGAAGTCGACGTGCCCGGGGGTATCGATGAAATTCAGCTGATAGGTCTTACCGTCCCGCGCCTTGTAATACAGCGTGACGCTGTGTGCCTTGATCGTGATGCCTCGTTCACGCTCAAGGTCCATCGAATCAAGCACCTGGGCATTCATCTCACGTTCGGTCAGGCCACCGCACATCTGGATGAATCGATCAGCCAAGGTCGACTTGCCGTGATCGATATGCGCGATGATGGAGAAATTACGGATATGACTCAGGTCACTCACAGCTAAACACTCGAATACGCCGCGGGCTGATTGCCCGCCGAAAATAGCCGCAAAGTGTACCTGATAGGTCTATTCAGCGCCACGCCGGGACCCTAGAACCGTCAGTCCGTTATGCACAGCCGACAGCGCGAAATCCAAACTGACTACCCAGGCATGAAAAAACGGCTCAAAAGCCGCTTTTTCAATACCGAGACGCTTCTACTCAGCGAGTTTAAATGTGATGAAGCTCGCCCGCCCCTGGCGCAACACGCGCATGGATACTGAGCGATTCTTCGGCAACTGCTCTGCAACGCGGCTAAATGTCGATGTAGAGTCGATAGCCTGATTGTTCAGGTGGGTAATCACATCACCTGGACGCAAACCAATCATCGCAGCAGGCCCGCTCGACACCTCTGCAATCACGACCCCGCCAGGCAGGTCAAGACTACGCCGCTGTTCGGCAGTCAATTCCGACACCTTGACACCAAGCCTGTTACTGCTTTTCTCGGTACCGCCGCTGGATGCCGCGACCTCCTCCCCTTCTTCCGGCAAGGCGCCGATCTGGACAGTGAGCATCTCGCGCTCACCGTCACGAACGATACCCAGCTTCGCCTTAGCGTTCGGCTTGATGGCTCCAATGAGGTGCGGCAGGTCAGCCGACATATCAATGGCATTGCCATTGACGCTCAGAATCACATCGCCAACCCGCAAACCACCCTTGGCTGCCGGCCCCCCGTCCATTACCTGCGCGACCAGCGCACCCGCTGGACGCTCGAGGCCGAACGATTCTGCCAGGTCGCGGTTGACTTCTTGTATCACCACCCCCAGCCAGCCGCGACTGACTTTGCCCTCTGCACGCAACTGATCGGCGACGTCCATGGCAACGTCGATAGGGATAGCAAACGAGAGCCCCATGAAACCACCGGACCGAGTGAAGATCTGCGAGTTGATACCGATCACTTCACCCTGCAAATTGAACAGAGGCCCACCGGAATTACCGGGATTTATTGCCACATCAGTTTGGATGAATGGCACGTAGCTCTCACTGGGCAGGTTACGTCCCGTTGCACTGACTATCCCAGCCGTTACAGTGTGGTCGAAGCCAAATGGCGAGCCAATAGCGAGAACCCATTCGCCAGCTTTCAACGCGCTGGATTTCCCCAGCTTGACCGTCGGCAACCCCTTGGCCTCGACCTTCAACAAAGCCACATCGGTGCGAGGATCTGCACCGACAAGCGTTGCCTCCAGCTCACTGCGATCAGGCAGGCGAACAATTATTTCATCGGCGTCAGCGATCACATGATTGTTGGTCAGTACATAGCCGTCAGCGGAAATGATAAAGCCCGAACCCAGAGACTGCGCCTCACGCTGCCGGCCTCCGTCGGGCATGCCAGGAATACTGTGCTCGAAGAATTCGCGAAAAATTGGCGGCAACCCTTCAAGGTCCGGCATGTGCGGGCTCGCACTACGAGCCGGGACCTTCTGTTTGGTGCTGATATTGATTACGGCAGGTGAGGCGTTTTCCACCAAGGGTCTAAAATCGGGTAGCTGGGCATTAGCTACCTCCACCTGCCCTAGACAAAACAATGCAGCGAGAAGAGCGAAGCAGCTATTCCGTGGAACCTTCAAAATCAGTCTCCCTTGACGAAAACAATCCGGCCTGGCTATGTCCTGCCGTGCCGACCAGCATCGCTCGCAACACAATTGGCTGCAGCCCCGGATCGCCTGCCGTTCGCTGACTGCGCTGGCGCACGATCAGCCACGAAACCAGAAAACCAGCAATCCCGGCGAGCATCACGAATGGTTCGGTAGCCGACAGCTCCGAAGCGATGAGTGCCGCGGCAAACAAAGCGATCAGCGGGAAAAGATAAACAAGGATGGCGCCGCGCAGCAACACGCTTTCACGGATACCGACAACAACCGAATCACCCACATTCAGGTTTAGATCAGACAGAGCCCTTATCAGCCCGCGCCGCTCGCGTACGCCAAGCCTGTCCATCAGGCCCTGACCACAGCCGTTCCGGGCGGAGCAGCCGGAACAGGTACTGCTGCGCTGCGTCTCAACCCACACGGCACCGGACTCGATTGCGATCACACGCCCTGGCTCTTCGATCATCGCGACGCCTGATCCGCCCCAGACCGCATCGACAATGCAACTCGCTCAGCAGTGCCCAGCGGTATTTCTCCAACGACCGTCACCATAACATCGCCATCAGCAGTGGAAATGCGCTTGGATACAGCCACGGTCGGCCCCATCTGGCTGCGAGCGTCTTCGACAACAGCCCCATGCAATGGCTCGAGAAACACCGAGAAGCGAGCAAGCCCATCTCCGTAGGAAAGCCACGTGACGGACTCGTCGGACGCAGGGCTGGAACGAACATTGGAGTCAAGAAGCTGGAAGCCATCCGGAAGCCAATCAGAACGCCATTCCGGCGACACCGATTTCTGCTCGGCAGCGAGCGAAACGGGCGTACATGTCGCCCCCGCTTTAACATCGGCAGACTGGATCGAGCCTGGCGAGAAATGAGTGAATTGGAAACGCTCAAGTAATTGCCCGTTCTCATCAAGCAACAGGGACTTGAGTGGCAGCGCTGTCTCACGATCGAGGTGCAGTTCAAAACCATAACGATGCTGATCCCGTGGCCGAATAGCTAACGCCACGGTCGGACGTCCCGCAACTCGGGACTCTCCGATGATCTGAAAGTCGTACCATTTGGATAGTGTTTCAGGCTCAAGCTGCTGTTGGCGCCACGGCTTGGCATCACGCACCTGGGATGCCAGCTCTTCGCTCGCGCACTGAACCTTGCCATCTACCAGCGATACTTCCGCCGGTGGGCCGTCGAGCTGCAACAGGCGCTCCCGCAGCTGTTGGTCTTGAACGAGTTGCCAAACGGCATGACTGGAGAAGCTACCATTGCGCTCGTAAACAAAAGTGCCCTGATAGCTCTGCTTCTTTTCGGCCGCTGCGAGTCGCTGCATCCAGGCATCGGCATTAGCAGCAAAGGCCGGCATTGATAGCCAGCCTCCGAGCACCACACATAGCGGTATTACACGCATGTTTTTCCTTAACGATCTTCCATGCTGGCTGCACGCGCATAGGGCAGCGCGCTTTCAGAACCGCTACCGAACGCGGCCTGCTGAGCATGCTGGCGAACATAGGCTGGCAGTCGCTTCTCATGCCAGCTATCAGCAGACGCTTGGGCACCAGCCGTCTGAGCTTCCGGCGCACCGGCATCCTCACTGTAGCCTGCCAGTACGGCCGGCCCTTGATTGGCTTGCGGAACCGCAATGCTAGGCTGTGCGGCCTGCTGTGCCACCTGCGGACCAGCTACTTCGCTCTGGTTGTACAGGCGCACGCCTGCCAAGACAGCAACGGTAACCGACGCTGCGACGGCAAGACGACCCATATTGCGCCAGGCGAAACGCTGCGGCTTGACCGCAGTGATAGCCGGCTCATCAGCCAGCGCCGCAGACACCGCCGAAGCGATATCCAGACGAGGTTCAATCAGTTCCTTGTGCATTGCGGCACGAGCAACCTGATAACGCGACCAAGTTGATCGCATTTCGGTTTCGCCATCCGCGGCGAGCACTCGACGTAATTCCAACTCGTCCGCTTCGTTATCCATCACCGCGGACAGCGATTCATGCAGGGCTTCACGACTCATGGCGGTTCCTCTCTTGGCTGTCGCCGCTGTCTCAGGATTCATGCAACAAGGGTTGCAATGCTTTATCGATGGCCTCCCGCGCCCGGAATATCCGTGAGCGGACCGTTCCCACCGGACACTGCATTACATTTGCAATGTCTTCATAACTAAGACCATCAAATTCACGCAGTGTTAGAGCCGTACGCAAATCTTCTGGAAGTTGTTGAATGGTTCTATGAACTGTGTCTTCTATTTCATCCCTAAGAAGCGCTCGCTCCGGCGACTCGATGTCCTTGAGTGCGTGATCGCCCTCATAGAACTCGGCATCTTCGGAACTTACATCACTGTCAGGCGGCCTCCTTCCTCGGGCCACCAGATGATTTTTCGCCGTATTAATGGCGATGCGGTACAGCCAGGTATAAAAGGCGCTGTCTCCGCGAAAGTTAGCAAGCGCACGGTAGGCTTTGATAAAGGCTTCCTGCGCAACATCCTGTGCCTCGTGAGAATCATGTACGAAGCGCACGATCAACCCAAGGATCTTGTGCTGGTACTTTAGTACCAACAAATCGAAAGCCCGCTTATCTCCCCGCTGTACTCGCTCGACCAGTTGCTGGTCTTGCTCCTGGGTTAGCATAAACACTCCTCCATGACCTGGAAGGGGTGCTGCGCTCGCCTGCGAGCTGACCTGCCAGAATAGACCCGGGCTTTACACAAAAGTTCTCCCCCTTCAAGCAAGCTGTCGTGCAACACACCTGACGGCATTCGCGAGCAGCGCCTCAAAACGAATCGTTCCGATGACGCTCTCCTGATATCCACAGCGAAGCCGCACCGCCCACCGATCGATGGCCAGCTGGCCCGCATCCACAACTGTCTATAGAGACGGGCTTGCAAGAAAAGTTCCAAAGCTTCGGCCAGATAAAAACGGGGCCGCTATTTTGCCGGGGGATGCGCCTATATACTAGGGTCCGCCTCAATGTGAGAGTCCGAAATGAGCCGACATTATCAATACGACGTTCTTGTCATAGGCAGCGGCGCCGCTGGCTTGACGCTGGCGCTCAATTTGCCCACCGCGCTTCGCGTTGCGGTTCTGAGCAAGGGCGAGCTGGCCAATGGTTCGACGTATTGGGCTCAGGGCGGCGTCGCAGCAGTGCTCGATACCACCGACACGGTCGAATCGCATGTTGCTGACACCCTCGTGGCCGGTGGCGGATTGTGCAAGGAGGAAGCGGTACGCTTCACGGTCGAGCACAGTCGCGAAGCCATCCACTGGCTGATCGAGCAAGGCGTGCCCTTCACCCGGGACGAGGCCGACCGCGAGGATGGCAGCTTCGAGTATCACCTGACCCGTGAAGGTGGACACAGCCACCGACGCATCATCCACGCCGCCGATGCCACCGGCGCGGCGATTTTCAATACGTTGCTTGCTCGCACTCAGGATAGAAACAACATCGACCTGCTTCACCAGCGCGTTGCTGTCGACCTGATCACCGAACGCAAGCTGGGCTTGAGCGGCAAGCGCTGCCTTGGCGCTTATGTGTTGGATCGGACGACCGGTGAAGTGGATACCTTCCAGGCCAAATTTGTCGCTCTGGCGACTGGCGGCGCAGCGAAGGTGTACCTCTATACTAGCAATCCAGATGGTGCATGCGGTGACGGCATCGCCATGGCCTGGCGCGCGGGATGCCGGGTCGGCAATCTGGAATTCAATCAGTTTCACCCGACCTGCCTGTACCACCCAAAGGCTAAGAGTTTCCTGATTACCGAGGCGTTGCGTGGCGAAGGGGCCGTGCTCAAGCTGCCCAACGGCGAGCGCTTCATGCCGCGCTTCGATACGCGCGCGGAGTTGGCCCCGCGAGACATCGTAGCTCGGGCGATAGATCACGAGATGAAGCGACTGGGTGTCGATTGTGTCTATCTGGACATCAGCCACAAGCCCACCGAGTTCATCAAAGCGCATTTCCCGACCGTCTACGAGCGTTGTCTGGAGTTCGGCATCGACATTACTCGCGAGCCAATTCCTGTGGTACCTGCTGCTCACTATACCTGCGGCGGAGTCGTGGTCGATCAAGCGGGCAGAACCGATGTCCCGGGGCTCTACGCCATTGGCGAAACCAGCTTTACCGGGCTGCACGGTGCCAACCGAATGGCCAGCAATTCACTGCTGGAATGTTTCGTCTATGCCCAGGCCGCCGCTCAGGACATGCTCCGCGAGTTGCCCGCAGTCCTGACGCCCGCCCGCCTGCCCTGCTGGGACGCAAGCCAGGTCACCGATTCGGATGAAGATGTCATCATCGCCCACAACTGGGATGAACTGCGACGCTTCATGTGGGACTACGTCGGCATCGTCCGTACGAGCAAGCGCCTAGTGCGCGCGCAGCACCGTGTGCGCCTGCTGCTGGGTGAGATCGATGAGTTCTACAGCAACTATAAGGTCAGTCGCGACCTGATCGAGCTACGGAATCTGGCGATGGTGGCGGAGCTGATGATCCGCTCGGCTATGCAGCGCAAGGAAAGCCGGGGCTTGCATTTCACCCTGGACTACCCCGAGCAATTGCCTCAGGCGAAGGACACTATTCTGGTGCCGCCCACCTACGCCGAGTGAACTTCAGCCGGAGCCGCAAGCGCCGATGCTGATCGGCCGGCATCGCCCCGCGGGGGATGCAAACGCCACGCGTGAACCAGCGGCCTGGCACCTTGAAGCGCAACACCACGACCAGCGGCAGTGCAATGCTATCAGGCCGCAACTGGACGGGTTGCCAGCCTGCCCGCCGGCTCCAGAGCGACCAGCCGTGCTGATCATGGCGCAAGCCGAGCCAGGACGAACCGCGGGAAAGCAAGATGCGCGACGGTATCACCCAGACGGCATGCAGCAGGCATAGCAGCAGGCCGAGCAGCCGGAACCAGAACGGAACTGGCAGCACCAGCAGGGCCGCGACGGCCAACAACAGCGTTGCCACGTAAAGGCCTAGCAACAGGCCTGACGATCGCCAGTGGCATTCGAAAGTTTGATTATTTGGGCTGGACACGATCGAGGATCATGCGAACCATATAACGCAGATCTTCATCGTCCGGTTCGGCGCGCTCCATGAACCAGCCAAACATGTCCTGGTCCTCGCAACTCAGCAGCTTGCGGTAGCGGCGCTGATCCTCTTCATTCAACTGCGGATAGATCTCTTTGACGAAAGGCACCAGCAGGACGTCCAGTTCGAGCATGCCACGGCGGCTCTGCCAGAACAGGCGGTTGAGTTCAGATTGTTCGACCATGCAAATGCTCCTGAGTTGAAGCCCGGCATTATAGCGACTGACGCAACGGGCCGGCATGTTGATTAGCGGCAACCGAGCACGGAGTGTCAGCTGGCGCACGCTGTGTTTTGCCAACCTCCTGCTATGATGCCGGTCCGGATTTCTTCACGGCGACCCGTCATGACCGATACTGCTTTTTTCTGCGTCCTGTCGCACGAAGGCGTCCTGGCCGTACGTGGCCCGGACGCAAGCAAGTTCCTGCAGGGGCAACTGACTTGCAATCTGAATTACCTGGATGCCCAGCATTCGAGCCTCGGCGCGCGCTGTACGCCCAAAGGGCGCATGCAGTCAAGCTTCCGTATTCTGGAGGAAGGCGATGGTTACCTGCTGGCGATGGATCGCGAGCTGGTCCAGACGCAACACGCCGACCTGACCAGGTTCGCGGCATTCTCAAAATCCAAGCTGTATGACGAGAGCGCTCAGTGGGTTCGATTCGGTCTCAGCAAGGGCGACGGCGCCCTGGTCAGCCTCGGCCTGGATCTTCCCCAAGCAGCCGACCAGGTGGTCGCGGCGCACGGATTGATCGCGGTTCGCCTCTCCGATGGCCGCGCCGAACTTTGGATCCGCGCGACGGAAGCCGAAACCACTCAGCTGCGGCTGGCTGCGCAGCTTCCCGAGGCATCGATCGATCGCTGGCTGCTGGCGCAGATTCGCGCGGGAGTTGGTCAAGTGGTGGCGGGTACTCGTGAATTGTTCATTCCCCAGATGATCAACCTCCAGGCTCTAGGCGGCGTCAGCTTCAAGAAGGGTTGCTACACCGGTCAGGAAATCGTCGCGCGGATGCAGTACCTGGGTAAATTGAAGCGCCGTCTGCAACGCCTTGCTGCTGAAGCCAGCGACGCCGAGGTACCGGCTCCGGGTCTCGAATTATATTCGCCGGTTCACGGCTCCAGCGTGGGCGAAGTGGTCCTGGCAGCAAGCGCAGAGGGCTCAATGGAGCTGCTCGCAGTGCTGCAGGAAGACGCCGCGGCTGATGGCCGGATATTCCTCGGCTCGCCGGATGGCCTTCCGCTGACACTGCTCGATTTGCCGTACACGCTAGACGCGGACAAAGAAATCCAGCACTAGTCCTAGCCCGCCACACCCAACACAGAATTATCGATAAGGAACGACATGAGCACTCTTGCCGACAAGGTCCAGCAGGAACTGATGCAGGCGATCGAAAACGACGAGCTGGTCCTGCCGACGCTCCCAGAGGTGGCACTACGCGTCCGGGAGGCCGCAGAGGACCCAGACGTTAGTATTCCGACGCTGGCCAAGGTGATCGGCAACGACACCGCCCTCACCGCACGCATCATCAAAGTAGTCAACAGCCCCCTACTGCGTACCAATAGGGAGATCAACGATCTGCAGATGGCGATCAGCCGTCTCGGCATCAACTATACGTCGAACCTGGCGACCGGCCTGGCCATGGAGCAGATGTTCCAGGCCACCACCGACGTGGTCGACCGTAAGATGCGCGAGGTCTGGAACAAGAGCACCGAGATTGCCGCTATCAGCCACGTGCTATGCCGCAATTTCACCCGCCTTCCGGCCGACCAGGCGACACTGGCGGGCCTGATTCATCAGATCGGCGTCCTGCCCATCCTGACCTATGCCGAAGAGCACAGCGCCCTGCTCAGCGACTCTATAAGCCTCGACCATGTCATCGATCGGATCCACCCGATGATCGGCGAGAAGATCCTGCGCACTTGGGAGTTCCCCGATCCAATCGCAGTGGTTCCGGGGCAGCACTTGGATTTCTCTCGCACTTCCGACAAGGTGGATTACGTCGACATCGTTCAGATCGCTACTCTGCAGAGCTACATTGGCACCTCGCACCCTTATACGCAGCTCGACTGGAACCAGATTCCAGCGTTCGCCAAGCTGGGGCTCGATCCGAACACCCTGCTGGAGGAAGATGAAGACCTGTCCGCAGCGATGGACGCTGCGATGAGCATGCTGCAATAGCGCGCTTCGCGGGTGCCGCCCGGCACCCGCACTCCCTGCCCGCACTATTCCCGCCCCAACCTTCTCCTGACCGCTCGCCGGAATTACGGAACCGCTATTGCCGGCCCAAGTCACAAAATAGACGGCGTTTTGCCGTATCTCGCTCGTGCCCCTGGCCATGCCTCGGCGCCGTACCAGCTTGTCAGCAGATGAAGGAGAACCAACGATGACGACTAAAGCATTCCTATCGGGCACCGCGGCATTGCTATTCGGTGTAGCAGCGAATTTCGCATTGGCTGCGGAAGGTGAAAACTTCGTCGACGAAGCGTCGGCGAAGGGCATGGCGGAAATCGAGACCGCAAAACTGGCGCTGGACAAGGGCACGGCCGAGGACGTCAAGAGCTTCGCGCAGAAGATGATTGATGACCACACCAAGTCGAATCAGAAGCTCGCCGAGCTTGCCGGCCAGCATGACGATCTGGAGATGTCCGACGAAGCGACACTCATGGACAAGGCCAAGGCCATGATCCTGCAATTGCGTGATGGCGAGAACTTCGATCAGGCCTATGCCAATAATCAGGTGGTGGCCCACGAGCAGACCATCGAGCTATATCGCGAGTATGCCCAGAACGGCGAGAACCCAGAGCTCAAGAAGTTTGCCGAATCGACGCTGAAGGTACTCGAACAGCATCTGCAAAATGCTCAGGAGCTAGCCTCCGCCCACGGCAGCAAGCAGTAACGGCAGCGAGCGCCCACCCGGCGCCGCAGCCGCGGCGCCGTCTTTCAAACCTCGGCTGGAAGCTTCCAATCGATCGGTGCCAGCCCCTGCTGCTTGAGGAACTGGTTGGCCCGGCTGAAATGCCCATTTCCGACGAATCCCCGGTGAGCCGACAAAGGGGACGGGTGGACTGACTTGAGCAGCAGATGCTTGGTTGGATCGATCAGCTTCGCCTTGCTTTGGGCATGCGCGCCCCAAAGCATGAACACCACGTTTGAACGGCTTTCGCTTACCACTTCGATGATCCTATCGGTCAGACGCTGCCAACCCCGTTTTGCATGCGACCCGGCCATCCCCTGCTCCACGGTCAGCGAGGTGTTGAGCATCAGCACGCCTTGATCCGCCCAATGCTGCAGATAGCCATGACGAGGAACATCCAGATTTAGGTCGCGTTTGAGTTCCTTGAAGATGTTCTGCAATGACGGCGGCGGTGCTACACCCGGCTGCACCGAGAAACACAGGCCATGCGCCTGCCCGGCGCCGTGGTACGGGTCCTGCCCGAGAATAACCACCCGAACGTGATTCAAAGGCGTCGAATTGAGGGCATTGAAGATCAACGGACCCGGGGGATAGATAACTTTTCCGGCCGCTTTCTCTTGACGCAAAAACGCTCCCAGCTGCTGCATGTATGGCTGCTCGAACTCGTCGTGCAACGCCGCCTTCCAGCTATCTTCGAGTTTGACACGATCAATTTGGCTCATGGCGCTACTCTGGTATGCCGAGGCGCTGACCCTAAGGAAAGGCTTGGGGAGAGTCAATGTATGAGACCGAGCCAGGTGAGCCTCCGCTTATCTTGAATAAAAATGAACACGTCCGGAATGTCGCCCACCGCACACTTGTGCAACCAGCCCTCGCATAAGACCAACGAACACGTGACGAACAGTCGCAACGCGCGCTAAAAAGGTCTCGCCAACAAAAAATACAATAAGGACCTGCAATGAAACGGATTACCCTTCTGGCCCTAGGCTTGGGTTTTTGCCTGGCTGTAGAAGCCGCCGATCCGATCACCCTCGGACTCAACTATCCCCGCACCGGCAGCTATAAAGAAGAAGGCCTTTCCCAGATGCGTGGTGCGCTGCTGGCCATCGACGAAATAAACGCCAAGGGGGGCGTGCTGGGTCGGCCGCTTAAGCTTTCCACTCGCAACTCAGCCTCGCGACCGGAGAAAGCCGTGGCGAACGTCGACAAGCTGGTCGACGAAGGCGCCGCCATGCTATTTGGCGGTGCCTCTAGCGCAGTCGCCATCGCAGCAGGCAAACGCGCGAAAGAGCGTGGACTGCTCTACTTCGGCACCCTCACCTACTCCAACGACACGACCGGCAAGGACGCCCATCGCTATATGTTCCGCGAGTGCAACAACGCCTGGATGAGCGCGCAGGTATTGGGGCAATACCTGAACAAGCATCTTCCGAACAAACGCTACTTCTATATCACCTCCGATTACACCTGGGGCCATACCAGCGAAAGCTCTCTGCGTCAGGCAACCGGCACCCAGAACAGCAGCCAGCACCCCGGTATCAAGACGGCCTTTCCCGGTGCGCGCCTCTCTGACTATCGCCAAGCCTTGACCCAGGTAGCGGAGAGCGACGCCGAAGTGCTGGTACTGGTCCTGTTCGGCGAAGACCTGGTGCGTGCGATGCGGATCGCCGATGATCTCGGTCTGAACAAGAGAATGCAGGTCGCCGTGCCCAACCTGACGCTGAACATGGTCGAAACGGCAGGCCCGGACATCATGCGCGGCGTGCTGGGCACCGAACCCTGGACCTGGCGGGTACCGGACCTGGAAGGCTCGGTTGCGGGTAAGCAGTTCGTTCAGAATTACGACGAGCGTTACCAGACACACCCGTCCAGCTCGGCAGCCTCCGCCTACAGCATCGTCTATCAGTGGGCTGATGCCGCAACTCGCGCACGTAGCCTCGACAGCGAGCGGATCATCGCAGCGCTCGAGGGCCATCGCTACAGCCTGCTCAAGGATGAGCAGCAATGGCGCACCTTCGATCATCAAAACGTGCAGACGGTTTATGCGGTGAAGGTCAAGCCGCGCGAGGAGGTGCTCAAGGACCGTTTCAAGCAGGACTACTTTGAAATCGTTCATCGCCTGACGGGCGAGCAGGCTGCGCCAACCTTGGCGGAGTGGCAGGCCGAACGCCGTGCGGCTGGTCAGACGCTGGTCCTGCAATAATCCTAGAGGAGCGGCACGGTCCCATCCAGGCCGCCCCAGAACCCATCGAATCACTCCACTCGTCTACGGCCGCTGTCATGCTATCGCGACGACAGCCGCCATCCTGCAGACGACACCCCCGACAACGGCTCACAGCTAGGCTTGGCGTATCGGTATGTATTCGCGTCGCGACGGCTGAACGCAACACACGGTCTGTTCGCGCGTCTGATACAGACAATTGCATGCATTTGATCCCGACGAGGATGATCACCGCCATGAGTACGACTGCAGTAGAACCATACAAATCCGGTGTCTTCGACCTGACTCATAAGCTGACCGTGGAGAAGCATGGGCATACGGCGCTTATCACCATCAATCATCCGCCAGCCAATACCTGGGATCGCGAGTCATTGATCGGTCTCAAGCAGGTCGTCGAACACCTGAACCATGACGACGAGGTCTATGCACTGGTCGTCAGCGGTCAGGGTGAAAAATTCTTCAGCGCCGGCGCCGACCTCAAGCTCTTCGCCGACGGTGACCGCACCCGTGCACGGGAGATGGCAAAGCGCTTCGGTGAGGCCTTCGAAGCCCTGAGCGAGTTCCGTGGCGTATCGATCGCGGCCATCAATGGCTTCGCGCTAGGTGGGGGGCTTGAATGCGCGCTGGCCTGCGATATCCGAATTGCCGAACAGCAGGCCCAGCTTGGCCTACCGGAAGCGTCGGTCGGCCTGTTGCCATGCGCCGGAGGCACACAGGCGTTGGCCTGGCTGGTCGGAGAAGGCTGGGCCAAGCGGATGATTCTCTGCGGTGAGCGCGTGACAGCCGACACAGCGTTGCGTATCGGCCTGGTAGAACAAGTGGTCGAGTCAGGTGAAGCCCGGGGCCATGCGCTGTTATTGGCGTCTCGGGTCGCGCGCCAGAGCCCTGTTGCCGTACGTACGATCAAGCCGCTCATCGACTCGATGCGTAACCGCGGCCCGATTAGCCTGGCCGCCGCCGAGCGCGAAGCCTTCGTCGACCTGTTCGAAGCCGAGGACACCTTGGAGGGTGTCAACGCATTTCTGGAAAAACGCGAGCCGCGCTGGAGAAACCGCTGATCTCGGTTGCTCAACAGCGGACGCTCTGATTGTCCAGACGCGCCAGCTTTGACAGACCTGGACGCCGTCACGTCAGCATGCCGTGCCTGAACAGGCTGACGTAATTACTGCCGTAATAGCCTTTCAGCGATGGTGATGCCGACCGCCGAAATCACGGCGTTCATGCATCCGGTAATCACGCCCGTCGCGAACCATTGGCGGGCGGCCAAAGCTTTTCGGGTGATCGCGATGCCAGCGATGCGGGTGGTCGGCCCTCGACTTGCGCCCACGGTCCCAACGCTGCAGCTGGCCAATTTCACCACGGCGTTCATGGTTCCAGCGCTGCCGATCTGACCCACGGTGCCGATCGTAATATTGCGGTGGAAGTTGCCCCTGATAGCGCGGCGGCAGATTCTGCGGATACTGCCGGTGCTGCGGGTAAGGACTGCGCGGGTCGTACTGGTACGAGCGGCTGTCGACGCGATAGCTGCCGCCATCCGGCTGGTAGAACCACACACCGCCGCGCGAGTCAGCGCATGCCTGGGTCCCGAACCCCAGACCTAGCAACAGGATCACTATTCGAATCTTCATTGGATACCTCCAGCAGCCGCTCTGCCTGAAAGCTGCGGCCTCATCCCATCAGACCACAGCAAATGGCCGACCAGCACCTGATCGGACGTCCGGTGCATTTCCATATATGTCACCATCCCCCGCATAAGCCGCCCCGGACCTTCGCGGCCTTGTATGGCCGCCGCCGCTTCCCGATAATAGCGGCCTTTTAGCCTCGGCTCATGCAGAGCGCCACAGGAACCCCGCGATGACCGAACTCGCCCTGATCATGGTTAGCGCCATCCTGGTCAACAATTTCGTGCTGGTGCAGTTTCTCGGTCTGTGTCCGTTCATGGGCGTTTCGAAGAAAATCGAAACCGCCATCGGCCTGTCCTTGGCCACGACTTTCGTTCTGACCTTGGCGGCAATGTGCAGCTATATTGTTCAGCAGTACGTATTGCAACCGTTGGATCTCGAGTTTCTTCGCACCATCAGCTTCATTCTGGTAATCGCCGTAGTGGTGCAGTTCACGGAGATGGTGGTGAACAAGACCAGCCCCCTGCTCTACCGCGTGCTAGGGATCTTCCTGCCGCTGATCACCACCAATTGCATTGTGCTCGGCGTCGCGCTGCTGAATGCCAACAAATCCGAGTTCACTTTCATCACCGCCACGGCGAACGGCTTCGCGGCGGGCTTGGGCTTTTCGCTGGTACTGGTGCTGTTCGCCGCCATGCGTGAACGCATAGCTATCGCCGACGTCCCCAGGTCCTTCCAAGGCGCCGCCATTGGCATGGTCACGGCCGGGTTGATGTCGCTGGCATTCATGGGCTTCAGTGGATTGATCAAGCTATGAGTCTGGTCGTGATTGCCGTGCTCGCGCTCTTGGCGCTATGCCTGGTATGCGGGGCGATCCTCGGCTTTGCCGCGGTGCGCTTTCGCGTCGAGGGCGATCCGATCGCCGAGCAGATCAACGCGCTGCTGCCACAGACTCAATGCGGCCAGTGCGGCTATCCAGGCTGCAAGCCCTACGCAGAAGCGATCGCCGGCGGCGACAAGATTAATAAATGCCCACCGGGCGGTGAGTCGACAATCCAGGCCCTTGCCGATCTGCTCGATGTCGAGCCCGAACCGCTGGACGCCGTCGAAGGTGAAGTGCCACCCCGCGTCGCCTACATCCGCGAAGCCGAGTGCATCGGCTGCACCAAGTGCATCCAGGCCTGCCCGGTGGACGCCATCGTCGGCGCCGCCAAGCAAATGCATACGGTCATTGTCTCCGAGTGCACGGGCTGTGATCTCTGCGTGGAGCCATGCCCGGTGGATTGCATCGACATGATCGAAGTCGGCGGCAACCTGCAGAGCTGGAAGTGGGACCAGCCCTTGATGCCAGGCCAACTGATCGCCAGTGACCGGGGGCAGGCCGCATGAGCTCATTGAATGTATGGGATATCCACGGCGGCATTCACCCGCCGGAGCGCAAGGATCTATCCAACCGCACACCGACCCAGCAGCCGCCGCTGCCCGCTCGCCTGGTGGTACCTCTCGCCCAGCATCTCGGCGCACCTGCCGAACCCTGCGTCACCCTCGGCGAGCGCGTGCTCAAGGGGCAAAAGATCGCAAAGGCCACTGGCTTCGTCAGCGCACCGGTACACGCGCCCACCTCGGGAACCGTCAGCTTCATCGGGCCCCAGCCCTACCCTCACGTTTCGGGCATGCTCAGCGCGGCGATCATCATCGACAGCGATGGGCAAGACGAATGGATCGAGTTGCAGCCACAAACGAATTACCGGGCCAAGCAGCCAGCCGAGCTGCTTGAGCTGATCCGTCAGGCCGGGATCAGTGGCCTCGGCGGTGCCGGTTTCCCTGCTGCCGTCAAGTTGACAGCCCCGCCCACTCGGAAGATCCGCGCCCTGATCATCAACGGCACCGAATGCGAACCCTATATCACCGCCGATGATTTGTTGATGCGCGAGAAAGCCACAGAGCTCGTCGCCGGGATCGAGATACTGGCGCATCTGATCCAGCCGGAGCAGGTCCTGATCGGCATCGAAGACAACAAGCCCGAGGCCATCGAAGCCGTGCGCACGGCGATCGGCGATCGCGATTTTTTGCTCAAGGTGTTCCCGACCAAATATCCATCGGGTGGCGAAAAACAGCTGATTCAGATCCTGACCGGCGAAGAAGTCCCCAGTGGGGGCCTGCCTGCCGACATCGGCATGCTCTGCCAGAACGTCGGCACTTGCGTGGCCATTCATGACGCGGTGCTGCTCGGCAAACCCCTTATTTCACGCATCACCACCCTTACCGGCGAAGCCCTGGCTCGCCCGATGAACGTCGAAGCGCTGATCGGAACACCAGTGACCGAATTGCTCGCCTTTGCGGGGCTCGACAGCAGCAAACTCAATCGGCTAATCATGGGCGGGCCGATGATGGGCTTCACGCTGCCGTCGATGGATGTGCCGCTGGTGAAGACCACCAACTGCCTGCTCGCGAGCACCTTGTCGGAGCTACCGCCGCCTCCACCGGCCCTGCCGTGTATTCGCTGCGGCGAGTGCGCTGAGGCCTGTCCGGCCAGCCTGTTACCGCAACAGCTGCACTTCTTCGCGTTGGGCCAGGAGCATGAACAGCTCAAGGCCTACAACCTGTTCGATTGCATTGAATGCGGCGCCTGCGCCTATGTCTGCCCATCGAGCATTCCGCTGGTGCAGTACTACCGCGCCGCCAAGGGCGAAATCCGCTCGCTGGAGCAGAAACAGCAGAAGGCCGAACATTCCAAGCAACGATTCGAGCTGCGCCAGGAGCGCCTGCGGCGCGCCGAGGAGCAGAAGGAAGCCGATCGCAAGGCCCGTGCCGAACGCGCCGCCCGCGCCAAAGCGGTTCAGGCGGAAACCAGCTCCACGGCCAGTCAGGATGACCCGCTTGCTCGCGTTCAAGCCAACAAAACCGGAATGTCCGACGAGCAGAAGAAGCTCAAGATCGAAGCGAGCATGGCCCAGGTCGCACTGAAAAAGGCCGAGAAACAGCTCGCCGCTCACGCCACACCGGAGCTCGAATCCCAGGTGACCGAACTGCGCGAGGCCGCCAGCATGGCGCAGAAAGCACTGAGTGAGGCCATTGCGGCCACGCCCCCATTGCAAGCCGCGCGCACTCCCGCGAACGACGAGGCGCTGAAGAAGGCCAAGATCGAGGCCGCCATGCTTCGCGCCCAGGTGCGCAAGCTGGAGAAACTCGAAACCCTCGACGCCGAGCAGCAGACCGAGCTAACCCGCCTTCAAGCGCAACTCGCCACAGCCGAACAGACCCTGGCAGATGCACAAACCAGCGCGCCCGCGGCCGGCCCAACCAAAACCAAGCCTGCTGACGACGAGGCGCTGAAGAAGGCAAAGATCGAAGCCGCCATGCTCCGTGCCCAAGTGCGCAAGCTGGAAAAACTCGAAAACCTCGACGCCGATCAGCAGACCGAGCTGACCCGCCTTCAAACGCAACTCGCCGTAGCCGAGCAGACCCTGGCAGACGCACAGATCAGCGCG
This sequence comes from Pseudomonas sp. Q2-TVG4-2, assembly GCF_013620795.1. Taxonomy (GTDB): domain Bacteria; phylum Pseudomonadota; class Gammaproteobacteria; order Pseudomonadales; family Pseudomonadaceae; genus Stutzerimonas. The sequence continues at coordinate 624,928 of NZ_LGLW01000001.1, forward strand.
CCCGCGATCGCGCCACCCAGGCCCTCCGGTGACGACGCGCTGAAGAAGGCAAAGATCGAGCTGGCGATGAAGCGAGCCGAACTGAAAAAAGCTGAGAAAGCCGCGGCAGACGATGCCGAGCTGAGCAGGCTCCGCGATGGCCTGGCCAGCGCGGAACAGGCGCTGCATGACGCCGAAGCGAACTCCGGAAAGCCCGCGCCGGAATTGATTCGTAGCGAGAAACGTCCAGTGGACGAGCTGACCCGCGCGCTGAAGACCGACCTCGCCTTCGCCCGCGCCGAACTTCGCAAGCTTGAGCGCAATGAGGCCAGCGAAGCCAGCGCGCTCGAAGCCGCGCGGATCCGCCTGAGCGAAGCCGAGCGCAAGTTGCAACAGCATACCGATGCTTTAGGAGCAGGCACTCCGCAGGCTTAACCATTCTGGGGCGGTGCGTCACCAACCCGCCCACATCAGCATTCGACCGGAGAGCCAATGGCCCTGCCCCGCGTTACCTCACCGCATACCAAAGGCAACAACCGCACTCAGCGGGTCATGTTGCTGGTGCTGGCGGCAACACTGCCAGGCGTGATCGCTTTGACTTGGCTCTATGGTGCCGGCACGCTGATCAACCTGATCTGGGCGAGCGCCGTGGCGCTGGGTTGCGAGGCGCTGATCCTCAAACTCCGGCAACGTCCGGTGCAATTCTTCTTGCGCGACGGCAGCGCACTGGTCACCGCCGCGCTCCTGGCCTTGGCGCTTCCGCCCTACTCACCCTGGTGGCTGACGCTGATCGCCACCGGCAGCGCGATTATTTTTGGCAAGCAGCTCTATGGCGGCCTCGGGCAGAACCCCTTCAACCCAGCGATGATCGGCTACGTGGTGGTGTTGGTTTCCTTCCCCGTGGAAATGACAACCTGGCCTGTGCCGCACAGCGTTGGCCTTAGCGCCGGATTGCAACACATCCTCGGTATCGCCTCGCTGCCCGACGGCTGGACGCAGGCTACGGCACTCGACGTCCTCAAGGTCAACAAGAGCCTGACCATTGACGAACTCTGGGCCAACCCAGCCTTTGGGCACTTCGGTGGCATCGGTTCGGAAGTAGTCAATCTCGCATTCCTCGCTGGCGGCCTGTTTCTCCTGCACAAACGCCTGTTCAGCTGGCATGCGCCTGTCGGCATGCTCGCCACGCTCACGCTGATGAGCCTGCTCTTCTGGAACGGCTCAGGATCGGATAGCCACGGTTCGCCGCTGTTCCACCTGCTCAGCGGCGCGACGATGCTTGGCGCCTTCTTCATCGTCACGGACCCGGTGAGCAGTGCCACCAGCAACCAAGGTCGACTGATCTTCGGTGCCGGCGTCGGCATCTTGGTTTATGTCATTCGCGCTTGGGGCGGTTATCCGGACGCCGTGGCGTTCGCCGTGTTGCTGATGAACCTGTCGGCTCCCACGATCGATTACTACACCCGTCCGCGCACCTATGGCCACCGCAAGGCCGAGCGCGGCTTCAAGCTGGGCGAATGACATGATCCTTCCTGAACTCAGCCGTTCGATGTTCAAGAACAGCCTGGTGCTAGGCCTGTTTGCTGTGGTGACTGTCGGCGCTGTGACCGTGCTGCAGCAATTCACCGCCGAACGCATCCAAGCATCCGAGCGCGCCGCGCAACTACGCGCACTGAACGAAATCCTGCCCCGTGACAGCTACGACAACCAGTTGCTCGATAACAGCATCGAGGTACACGACCCGCTGCTCGGAACCCGCCAGCCACTCGCGGCGTATATCGCCAAGAAGGACGGTCAGCCCAGCGCAGTCATCCTCCAGGCCATCGCGCCAGACGGGTACAGTGGAGCGATACAGCTGCTCGTCGGCGTGCGGGCGGATGGGCGAGTCGCCGGCGTCCGGGTGGTCAGTCATCGAGAGACGCCTGGCCTAGGCGACAAAATCGAACTGGCTAAGAGCCAGTGGATACGAAGCTTCGAGAACCGCTCGCTGACCGACCCCGAAGAATCCGGCTGGGCCGTGAAGAAGGATCGCGGTGAGTTCGACCAGTTTGCCGGCGCGACCATTACGCCACGCGCCGTGGTCGGCGCGGTGCATCGGGCGCTGCAGTATTTCGATGCGCACAAGGCCGAACTGCTCAATGCCAGCGGCAGCCCGATAGCACCGGAGCAAGCTCTGGAGAGCATGACAGAACCCGCCGAAGTGACCACCCATTCACGGGCCGGCGCTGCCGCCACCCGTGACGAGTTGCAGGTCGACGAACCGCAGCCCGAGCAGAAAGGCCAGACACCATGAGCAACCCCAGCTACCGAGAACTGAGCGTCAACGGCTTTTGGAAGAATAATCCGGCACTGGTCCAGCTGCTAGGGCTCTGCCCGCTACTCGGGGTGAGCAACTCGACTGTCAACGCTCTGGGGCTGGCGCTTGCCACCGCACTCGTGTTGATCTGTTCGAACATTGGCGTGTCACTGGTGCGCGGCGTGGTCAATACGGCCGTGCGCCTACCGGCTTTCGTAATGATTATCGCCGCCCTGACCACCTGCATCGAACTGCTGATGCAGGCCTACACCTATGAGCTGTATCAGATTCTCGGCATCTTTATCCCGCTGATCACCACCAATTGCGTGATCCTCGGCCGCGCCGATGGTTTTGCGGCCAAACACAACCCGTTGATCGCCGCCTTCGATGGCCTAGTCATGGGCTTGGGTTTCGCACTGGTGCTGGTGATATTGGGCGGGTTGCGCGAACTGTTCGGGACGGGTGCGCTGTTCGCCAACATGCACCTGCTGTTCGGCCCGGTCGCTGCCGATTGGCAGATCACCTTATTCAGCGATTACAAAGGGTTCCTGCTGGCGATCCTGCCGCCCGGCGCGTTCATCGTGCTCGGTCTGTTGATCGCGCTGAAGAACCGCATCGACCAGCAACTGGCCGAACGTGCCAAGACCAGGCAGCCCATCGAGCCGGTGCAGAGCCGTCGCGTCCGCGTCACCGGGGTCATCGAGTGAAGTTGCGATCGTTATTCCTCAGTTCGACAAGCTCGACGCTCGAAACTCGAAGTTCGGGACTGCTCATATGAACGCGGAGAAACGCCGGGAGATCTTTCGCCGCTTTCACGAAGACAACCCCGAACCGAAAACCGAGCTGGCCTACAGCACACCTTTCGAACTGCTGATTGCGGTGATTCTGTCGGCACAGGCCACGGACGTCGGTGTCAACAAGGCCACGGCGAAGCTCTACCCCGTCGCCAACACGCCTGAAGCCATCTACGCCCTCGGTTACGACGGGCTGTGCAGCTACATCAAGACCATAGGCCTTTATCCGAGCAAGGCTAAGAATGTGCTCGAGACGTGCCGTATGCTTATCGAGAAACACGGCAGTCAGGTGCCGGATAACCGTGAAAACCTCGAAGCCCTGCCTGGGGTCGGCCGCAAGACCGCCAACGTGGTGCTCAACACGGCCTTTCGTCAGTTCACCATGGCGGTTGACACTCATATCTTTCGCGTCGCCAACCGCACCAATATCGCGCCCGGCAAGAACGTCCTGGAGGTCGAGCGACGGCTGATCAAGTTTGTCCCGAAGGATTATCTGCTGGACGCCCATCACTGGCTGATCCTGCATGGACGTTACGTCTGCAAGGCGCGCAAGCCGCAATGTGGCAGCTGCCGGATCGAAGATCTCTGCGAATACAAGCACAAGACCTCGGACGATTGATCGCTCTCGGGCAAAACCTATCGCCTGATTGAAAAAATCTTTTTTACGACCTCCTCTTTTGTCGCTATAAGGTGCGCCAACAGCGCGCCTTAGCCGTGGAGAAAAGACAGTGTCCGAGAAAGAAGAGATCCAGATTGAAGATGACTTCGTCGCAGACGACGAAGACGATACTGCAGAGGCTCCGGTCGAAGTGGCCAAGACCAACCTAACCAAGCGCCGAATTATCGACAACCTGCTCGAAGAACGCAGGCTGCAGAAACAGCTCAACGAGTTCGATTTCGATCTCTGAATGAAAAGCCCCGGATATCGGGGCTTTTTTGTATGTGCTCGGACTTTTAGTCCCGGCGTGAAGGCGACAGCAGTTCCACTTTGTAACCGTCCGGATCCTCGATGAACGCGAGGATGCTGGTGCCATGCTTCATCGGCCCCGGCTCGCGAGTGATCTTGCCTCCGCGGCTACGGATGTCCTCGCAGGCTTTATAGACGTCCTCCACCTCCAGCGCGATATGGCCGTAGCCGTCGCCCAGATCGTACGTATCGACGCCCCAGTTGTGAGTCAGCTCAAGCACGCTGTTGTGCGCCTCGTCGCCGTAGCCGACGAACGCCAGAGTGAACTTGCCTTCCGGGTAGTCTTTGCGGCGCAGCAGGGTCATGCCCAGCACTTCGGTGTAGAAGGCGATGGACCGATCCATATCGCCCACTCGCAGCATGGTATGCAGCAGTCTCATGGTGTGGTTCTCCTCATTTTTCGGCAAGGCAGAAAGCATAACCCCGGCTCGTGGCCGGGGTTATATCAGAGACGACGCCCCGGTCCGTTAGAACTGAGTGCGGCCCTTGTTCGCGGCAATGCGCATGCGCAGTGCATTGAGCTTGATGAAGCCGCCCGCGTCGGCCTGATCGTACGCTCCGGCATCGTCTTCGAATGTAGCGATGTTGGCATCGAACAACGAATCGTCGGACTTGCGACCGGTCACGATGACGTTGCCCTTGTAGAGTTTCAGACGGACCACTCCGTTCACATTGATCTGTGAGGCGTCGATCATCTGCTGCAGCATGCTGCGCTCCGGACTCCACCAGTAACCGTTATAGATCAGGCTGGCGTATTTGGGCATCAGCTCGTCTTTCAGATGAGCCACTTCCCGATCGAGAGTAATCGACTCGATGGCGCGGTGGCCCTTGAGCATGATGGTGCCGCCGGGCGTCTCGTAGCAGCCGCGCGACTTCATACCGACGTAGCGGTTCTCGACGATATCCAGACGACCAATGCCGTTCTCGCCGCCGACCTTGTTCAGGTAGGTCAATACTTCGGCGGGAGTCATGTCCTTGCCGTCGATGGCAACGATGTCGCCCTTGCGGTAGGTCAGCTCGATGTAGGTCGGGGTGTCCGGTGCGGCTTCCGGCGACTTGGTCCAGCGCCACATATCTTCTTCATGCTCGGTCCAGGTGTCTTCCAGCACGCCGCCTTCGTAGGAGATGTGCAGCAGGTTGGCGTCCATGGAGTACGGCGACTTCTTCTTGCCGTGACGCTCGATCGGGATTTCGTGCTTGGCAGCGTAGTCCATCAGCTTCTCACGCGAGAGCAGATCCCATTCGCGCCACGGGGCGATCACTTTGACGCCTGGCTTGAGCGCGTAGGCTCCCAGCTCGAAACGCACCTGGTCGTTGCCTTTGCCGGTGGCGCCATGGGAGATGGCGTCGGCGCCAGTCTCGTTAGCGATTTCGATCAAACGCTTAGCGATCAGGGGGCGGGCAATGGACGTGCCCAGCAGATACTCGCCTTCGTAAACGGTGTTGGCGCGGAACATCGGGAAGACGAAATCGCGAACGAACTCTTCGCGCAGGTCGTCGATGTAGATCTCCTCGACACCCATGGCCATGGCCTTGGCGCGCGCTGGTTCGACTTCCTCGCCCTGCCCGAGGTCGGCGGTGAAGGTCACCACTTCGCAGTTATAGGTGTCTTGCAGCCACTTGAGGATCACCGAGGTGTCCAGGCCACCGGAATACGCCAGGACTACCTTCTTTACGTCGGCCATTGCCATCCACTCCCGGGATTGTAAGGAAAGCGGGGATTCTACTGGTCGCGACGCCTGTTTTACAGGGGCGTGAGCGCGCTTGGCGTCAGGAGGACGGAGCGCTGCCCTCGGCTGCAGCCGTGATGGTCGCAGAACCGCGCTCAAGACGCAGGGCCACCCGCCGGTTCTTGGCTCGATTGGCCTCACCATTGTTGGGCACCAGCGGGTAGCGTTCACCATGAAAGCGCAACGTGATGTGCTCCTTCGGCACACCATTGGCGACCAGGTACTCCTCGACCGCCAACGCACGGCGACGGGATAGGTCGCGGTTGGTCAGGCGGTTGCCGCTGTTGTCGGAATGGCCGTCGAGCTGTATCCGATTGACGCTCGGGTCGGCCTTGAGAAACTGCAGAATGATGTCGAGTTTGGCTTGGGCCAAAGCATCGAGCGCGACATCACCCGTGGGAAACCCGACCTGCGACTGACGAATCTGATCGAAATTCACCGGCAGCAGCTTCGCCGTGCAAGCACGGAAGTCCTCATAGGCCTTGCCAAAACGCGCCGGCAGCAACCGCACCTCCAGCGCGTCACCGCCTTGCCGCGTGCGGTGACGCACTACCGGGCTCCGCCCTTCGAGCAAGCCGCTGAGGAGCCGGCCTGCCTGCAGCTGCGAGCTGTTGAACGGTATGTCTTCACCGCCAGACACGGCAACAAAGCCCAGATTGATATCGCTGCGTTCCGGCTGCCAGGGTGCGGCTGCTGCGAGTAGGGTCGCCGCCCCGTTGCCTAGCCAACGATCGGGGGACTGCAAACGGAAGATCGCCTGCTCGCCCGCGCGCCGCACGAATTCACCCGCGCCGAAGCCCGCCACCGGCTGTGTCAGCCGGCACTCGAACTGATCCCCTTCCACCTGCCATTGCGCGCGCTCCAAACGTGTCTGGAACGTGAGGGCATTCGCCGGGGAGGCCAGCAAACAGGTAAGAATTAGAAGACGCAAGCGCACGTAAGGCTCCACGGTAAAGACATTCAACCGGGATATCGGTGCAGCCCGTTAAAACTTGAACCTGCTCGGCATCTACCGATGCCTATTTCGTCGGCACTCGTTTCAGCGGAACGTCCCGCCTGCGGCGATTTTTTCACGCGTTTCCGGTAGCATTCCTGCACGTTTTACCCGCCTGGAAATCTGCATGTCCGACCGACTGACACTACTGCGCCCCGACGATTGGCATATTCATCTGCGTGACGGCGCAGCGTTGCCACATACCGTGGCGGACGCCGCACGCCAGTTCGCGCGCGCAATCATCATGCCGAACCTGGTTCCGCCGGTTCGCAACGCAGCCGAGGCGCAGGCGTACCGCCAGCGAATTCTCGCCGCACGCCCAGCGAGAAACGAGTTCGAGCCGCTGATGGTGCTCTACCTCACCGACGGCACGCAGCCCGACGACATACGCGCAGCCAAAGCCTGCGGCTACGTGCATGCCGCCAAACTGTATCCGGCCGGTGCGACCACCAATTCGGCGTCTGGGGTGACCCGCATCGACAATATCTTTCCGGTGCTGGAAACCATGGCCGAAGTCGGTCTGCCGTTGCTGGTCCACGGCGAAGTGACGCGATCTGAGATCGATATCTTCGACCGCGAGAAATATTTCATCGATGAGCAACTGAGCCGGGTGACCGAGCGCTTCCCCAGCCTCAAGGTGGTGTTCGAACACATCACCACCCGCGACGCGGTGCAGTTCGTCGAGGCGGCCAACTGCAACGTCGGCGCGACGATCACCGCCCACCACCTGCTCTACAACCGCAACCACATGCTGGTTGGCGGCATTCGACCGCATTTCTTCTGTCTGCCGATTCTCAAGCGCAACATCCATCAGGAAGCCCTGCTCGATGCGGCGACCAGCGGCAGCACGAAATTTTTCCTCGGCACCGACTCGGCCCCGCATGCTCAGCACGCCAAGGAAAATGCCTGCGGCTGTGCCGGTTGCTATACCGCGTTCGCGGCGATTGAGCTTTATGCCGAGGCGTTCGAACAGCGCAATGCGCTGGATAAACTAGAGGCGTTTGCCAGCCACTTCGGCGCCGACTTCTATGGCCTGCCACGCAATACCGAGCAGATTACCCTGGTACGCGAATCCTGGAGCGTGCCGGCCAATCTGCCGTTTGGCGAGCATAACGTGGTGCCCCTGCGCGCCGGCGAGACCCTGCAATGGCGGCTGGAGGCAAGCGCATGAGTGACGAGCAGTTCGACGACGAACTTGATGGCAACGTGCCTGGCAAGCCGCGCTCGCCCATGGCAAGACGCTTTCGAGGCTTCCTGCCGGTCGTAGTGGACGTTGAGTGCGGCGGCTTCAATTGCGCCACCGACGCGCTGCTGGAAATCGCCGCCGTGACCATCGGTATGGATGAACAGGGCATGCTCTACCCACAGGAAACGCTGTTTTTTCGAGTAGAGCCCTTCGCCGGTGCCAACATCGAGGCAGCGGCGCTGGAATTCACCGGCATCAAGCTCGACCACCCGCTGCGTATGGCGGTCCCCGAATCACAGGCGCTGAACGAGATCATCCGCAGTGTGCGCAAGGCGGTGAAGTCAGCCGGCTGCAAACGCGCCATTCTGGTTGGCCATAACAGCAGCTTTGATCTTGGCTTCCTCAACGCGGCCATGGCGCGCTGCGACATCAAGCGCAACCCCTTCCACCCGTTCTCCAGCTTCGACACCGCCACCCTCGCCGGCCTCGCCTATGGCCAGACCGTTCTGGCCAAGGCCTGCCAGGCCGCCGACATCGACTTCGACGGGCGCGAAGCGCACTCGGCTCGCTATGACACCGAGAAGACCGCCGAGCTGTTTTGCGGCATCGTCAATCGCTGGAGAGAAATGGGCGGCTGGGAAGAGTTCGACGAGTGAGTGGCGAGTACTACCGCTGATCGCCCAGTCGGGCATCTGGCCGGCCCTAGCGCTAACCACAGGTGATCCCGCGCTGATATCGTGCGGGATCGCCAGCGCTGATACATCAGGCCAATGCCTGCTCCAATACCCTCGCCACATGCACCGCTTCACGCTGAGCTCCGTCATGAATCTGGTGGCGGCAACTGGTACCGTCGGCGATTATCAAATCCCCGGCTTCGGCGCTGCGCACCGCCGGCAACAGCGCCAGCTCGGCCATTTGCATCGACGCATCGTAGTGCTCGCGCTCGTAACCGAAACTGCCGGCCATGCCGCAGCAGGAGGTCTCGACGGTTCTGACCTCCAGACCCGGTATCCAGCGCAGCACCTGCTCAACCGGCCGCAGCGCATCGAACGCCTTCTGATGACAATGACCGTGTAGCAGGGCTCGCGGTGCGTCCAACGCCTTAAGTTTGAGCTGCAGATTACCGACAGCCTGTTCCTTCACCAGAAACTCCTCGAACAAGAACGATGCGTTCGATAATTTCTTGGCTTGCTCACCGTAACCGTAACGCAGAAATTCGTCGCGCATGGTCAGCAGGCAAGAGGGTTCAAGCCCGACGATACTCACACCACGCTCGACGAACGGCAGCAGATAGGCGAGCGTGCGCCGGGCTTCCGCCTTGGCCTTGTCGACCTGGCCCGATGCCAGGTAGGTGCGCCCGCAGCACAACGGCCGCTCCTGTGGTGCCTGGTTGAAGTGGACCTGATATCCAGCCGCCTCGAGAACGCGACAGGCGGCCCGAGCATTATCCGGCTCCATGTAATTGTTGAAGGTATCGACGAACAGCAGGACTTCCCGGGCATGCACCGAACGGCTCGCGGGGGCGGTCGCCAGGTAATTGCCGGCGAAGCGCGGCAACGCACGTTGCTCGGCCAACCCTAGCGCGCGTTTTAGCCACTGGGACAGCAGCGGCATGCGCTCGACGAGGTCAGTCACAGCGGCCAACTGACTGGCATATGGCGCGTAGCGCGGCATTTCCGCAACCATTCGCTCACGCAGCGGCAACGGATGGGTTTTTGCCCAGGCGGCGCGGGCCTCGATTTTCATTTTCGCCATGTCGACCCCGGTCGGACATTCACGCTTGCAGCCCTTACAAGAGACGCATAGATCGAGCACAGCCTTGACGTCCTCGCTAGCCAACCCATCGGGACCCAGCTGGCCCGATAGCGCCAGTCGCAGCGTGTTGGCGCGCCCGCGTGTCAGATGCTGCTCGTTGCGTGTCGCCCGGTAGCTGGGGCACATGGTGCCGGCGTCGAACTTACGACAGTGGCCGTTGTTGTTGCACATTTCCACCGCGCTGATCAGCCCGCCAGTCGGATCAGCGCCGCTGCCGGGCGCGCTCTGCTTGCCGGTCAGCGGATCGCGCAGCACGTTCCATTCCGACCAGTCGAGCACCGGCGTTACCGGGATCGGCTGATAAGTCTTGGGGAAGCGGAAGTAACTGTGATCATCCATGCGCGGGGTATCGACGATCTTGCCGGGATTGAGCAAGTTCTCTGGATCGAATAGCTGTTTAATCTCTTTAAAAGCGGCGTTGAGCTGCGGGCCATACTGCCAAGCCACCCATTCCCCGCGGCACAGGCCATCCCCGTGCTCCCCGGAAAACGCCCCCTTGTATGCGCGCACCAGCGCCGATGCCTCTTCGGCTATGGCGCGCATCTTCTGTCCACCGTCGCGGCGCATGTCGAGAATCGGCCGGACGTGCAAGGTGCCGACACTGGCATGGGCATACCAGGTGCCCTCGGTGCCATGTTTATGGAACACCTCGGTGAGCTTGGCGGTGTATTCGGCCAAGTGCTCCAGCGGCACGGCGCAGTCTTCGATGAACGACACCGGTTTGCCGTCGCCCTTCATGCTCATCATGATGTTCAGGCCAGCCTTGCGCACGTTCCACAGCGCCGTCTGTTCCGCCGTCTCGGTCATGCTGACCACACTGCCAGGCAGCCCAAGGTCGGCCATCAGCTCGCCCAGCCTGCCGAGCCGCTCATGCAGGTCAGCCACCTCCTCACCCGCGAACTCGACCAACAGCAGCGCCTCGGGGTGGCCCATTAGCGCCTTCTCGATCACCGGCTTGAAGGAAGGATTTTCCATGGATAGGTCGATCATCGTCCGATCAACCAGCTCGACGGCCGTCGGGTCAAGCGTGACGATGTGCTGGGTCAGGTCCATGGCCTGGTAGAAGGTCGGGAAGTTCACTACTGCCAGCACCTTGTGCTGGGGCAGCGGCGCCAGTTTGAGCTTGATCCGTCGGGTCACTGCGAGCGTCCCTTCCGAGCCGACCAGCAGATGGGCCAGGTTGACCTGGCCACCCGCGTCGTAGGGGAGCGGGTTCTGACAGTCGAACAGATCGAGGTTGTAGCCGCCCACGCGGCGCAGCACCTTCGGATAATGCTCGCGGATACTGGCATTCTCGCGCTCGGCGATACGCTGTATCTCTCGGGCAATCTGCCGTACCCGATCTCCCTGTGCCATTTGATGAAGCAGACCGAAGCGAGCCTCGCCGCCATCAGCCAGCAACGCATCGATGCCGAGGACGTTGTGCACCATGTTGCCGTAGCGGATCGAGCGCGAGCCGCAGGAGTTGTTGCCGGCCATGCCGCCGAGCGTGCATTGAGCCGAGGTCGAAACGTCCACTGGAAACCACAGGCCATGCGGCTTGAGCCAGCGATTCAGCTCGTCGAGCACGACGCCCGGTTCGACCACCACGGTCAGGTTGTCTGCGTCAAACTCAACGATCTGGTTCAGCCACCGGCTGGTATCGACTACTAGTGCATCGCCAACGGTCTGCCCGCACTGGCTGGTGCCCCCACCGCGTGCCAGCAGCGGTACCTTCGCATCCCGGGCGATATCCAGGACCACCTGCAGGTCATGCTGATGACGCGGAATCACTACGCCTATCGGCGTGATCTGGTAGATCGAAGCGTCCGTCGCATAGCGACCGCGTGACGCCTTATCGAACAGCACGTCGCCGGCGATCTCGCGTTGCAACCGCGCAGCCAGCGCCGAAGAGCGCCCTGATGAAACCTTGCTCGCCGTTATTCGGGGTTCGGTAAACGAAGTCATCACGACCTCCCATGTCTGCCGTCAAAGGGAAAAATGTCAGCGCGACTCGTCCAGCGGGTTCGCTGCGAAGTAGTCCAGCGCGGCGAGTACACCGCTGCCCTTGAGCGACACGCCGGACATCTTCAAGCCGGCCTCGCAACCGCCGAGGGCGGCGATCAGGGTGAGATCGTTGCAATCACCGAGATGGCCAATGCGAAACATCTTGCCCTTCGCCTTGCCCAGTCCGGTGCCCAACGAAAGGTCGAAGCGGCGGTAGATCAGGCTGCGAACGTCATCGGCATCGACGCCTTCGGGCATTACCACACCGGTCAACACCGGCGAATAGACGCTCGGGTCCTGACACTGCACCTCCAGGCCCCAGGCTTCGATAGCTATGCGCACCCCGGCGGCCCAGCGCTGATGGCGTGCGACGACACGATCGAGGCCCTCTTCCAACAGCATGTCGAGCGCTTCGTTCAGCCCGTACAGCAGGTTGGTATTGGGCGTATATGGCCAGTAACCGCTGCGGTTGAGCTCAAGGATCTCGTCCCAAGCCCAGAAGCTCTTCGGCAGCTGCGCGCTGCGGCTGGCCTCGATCGCCTTCTCCGATACCGCATTGAAGCTGATGCCCGGCGGCAACATCAGACCCTTCTGCGAACCGGAAATGGTGACATCCACACCCCAGGCGTCGTGCTGATAGTCGGCGCAGGCCAGACCGGAAATGGTATCCACCAGAAACAGCGCCGGATGCTTGGCTGCATCGATGGCACGACGCACCGCCGCGATGTCGCTGGTCACGCCAGTTGAGGTCTCGTTGTGCACCACGCAGACGGCCCTTATGGTGTGGCTAGTGTCCTCTTTAAGGCGTTGCTCGATCATCGCGGCTTGCACACCACGGCGCCAGCCTTCGTAACCCGGTAGCCCGATGAACTCCGGCTCGAGGCCCAAACGGCGTGCCATCTTTTCCCACAGCGTGGCGAAGTGGCCGGTTTCGAACATTAGTACCCGATCGCCTGCCGACAGGGTATTGACCAGTGCCGCCTCCCACGCCCCGGTACCGGAGGCGGGATAGATCACTACCGGCTGCTGCGTCTTGAACACTTGGCGGACCTTGTCCAGCAGTTCACGGCCCAACGCGCCGAACTCAGGCCCACGATGATCGATGGTGGGCAGGCTCATCGCGCGCAGGATGCGATCCGGCACTGGGGAAGGCCCAGGAATCTGAAGGAAGTGACGGCCGGACGGGTGGAAATCAAGCTTCAACATGACGGTTCTCCAAGGCTCTTTTTCTTGTTTTTTGCGTTTTGAATTCAAAAATACTGAAAAAGCTAGCTTCGTTAGCGGATGCAGCCCTCACTCCGCAAACTGCTGATGTCGTCGTCGGTCATGCCGATGCCGTGCAATACCTCGTCGGTGTGCTCGGCAAACAGCGGAGCCGGTCGACGGATCTGCAACGGCGTGCGGGAAAATTTGGTGGGGAAGCCGATCGTTTTCATGTCACCGATAACTGGATGGCTGATTTCCTGAACCATGCCGCGAGCAAGGTAGTGTTCATCGTGCATGGCCTGGGCGAAATCGTTGATTGGCCCTGCCGGCACCCCGGCCGTGTCGCACAGGCCGAGCCAGTGCTTCCTCGGCTGCAGGGACAGGATCTCTTCGAGAATTTCTTCGAGCGCCTCGACGTTGCGGGCGCGGTCGCTATTGGTGACAAAGCGTTCGTCACCGAGCAGATCGTCGCGGTCGATCACGTCGCGGCAGAGGCGCTCCCAGGTCCGCTGATTGGCGCAGCCAAGCATCAGATAGCCGTCCCGGGTCTTGATTGCCTGATATGGCGCCGAGACGCGGTGACGTGAACCGGTGGGTTGCGGCACGGTGCCCTCGGCAAAATAGGCGGCCGCTTCCCAGGCGAACCAGGGTAGCCCGCACTCGGTGATGGCAATGTCAATGTGCTGCCCTTCACCGGTGTTCTGTTTGTGGATATAGGCAGCGAGAATCGAATAGATCGCGGTGATGCCGGCGCCGATGTCGTAAACGGCGATGCCGGTCTTCAGTGGACGCTTGCCGGGCTCGCCGGTCATCGACATCAGGCCGCTCATGCCCTGGGCGACCAGATCGAAGCCGCCCTTGTTACTGTAGGGGCCGGTCTGGCCGTAGCCGGAAATCGAGCAGTAGATGATTCCAGGATTGATTGCACGGATCGTCTCGTAGTCGATCTGCAGCGATTGCGTGACGCCCGGTCGATAGTTCTCGACGATGACGTCCGCATCAGCCGCCAGCCGATAGAAAACGTCTCTGGCCCGCTCGTCCTTGAGATTCAACGAAATGCTTTTTTTGTTCCGGTTGATTTGAAAAAAGCAGGTGGACTCGCCATTGACGTAGGGACCCATTTGTCGGCTGTCATCACCGCCATTGGCTTTCTCGACCTTGGTGACCTCGGCCCCGAGATCGCCCAGCACCATGGTGCAGTAAGGGCCCGCCATGATTTGCGAGATATCCAGGATTTTCACGTTGCTTAGTGGAAGCATGCTTGGTTCTCCAGAACTGGGATCGATGAAAGCTACTCACCGGTCCATTCGAACGGGGTCTTGCTGACGAACTTATCGACTGCGGCCTTGAAGTCGCGGCTGCCGTAACAGGCCCGTATCCAGTCATCGCTGGCGTCCGCCGGCGTACGCCGGTGCGCCAGTACTCTGTTGATAGTCTCCTTGGTCGCCTGCACGGTAAGCGGTGCGCGACCGGCAAACGCCTGCGCCCTGCGAGCGACCTCCGCGCTGATGACGTCGGGCGCGAGTACCGCGCTGACCAGACCGGCCAGTAGTGCCTCCGGTGCCTCGATCAATTCGGCCGCCATCAGTACCTCCTTCGTGCGGGGAACGCCGAGCAAATCCATGAGACGCGACACATTGGTCACCGAGAGGCAGTTGCCAAGCGTCTCGGCGATCGGCACACCAAACTTCAGCGACGGGGTGCAGTAGCGAAAATCGCACGCCAGCGCGATGGCCGCGCCGCCGCCGACACAAAAGCCCTCGAGCATGGCGATGGTCGGTTTGCGCAGGTTTTCCAAGCCCGCAATCACGCTGTCGATACGCCGCTCGTAGTTCACCCCCGCCTCGCCGCCTTCGAAGTCCGCGAACTGCTTGATGTCGGTGCCGGCGACGAAGGCTTTGCCGCCACAACCGTGGAACACCACGGCGGCGACCTGGGGATCCGCCTCCAGCTCCCGGCACAAGCGCTCCAGCGAGTCGTACATCGTCCAGGTCATTGCGTTGCGGCTCTCCGGGCGGTTGAAGCCGACCCAGGCGACGCCTTGATCAATGCGGCAGTCGACCTGCCCTTGAGACACATCACTCATCGTTGTCTCCTCTTGCTCGATGCCGCTTGCCGGCAAACGACCATCAGTTCGCCGCTCAGGCACCATAAATGAGGTTTACCAGCGCCAGCGCGAAGGCCGGGACATAGGTATTGATCAGTAAGATCGCGAAGAGCACTCCAAGGAACCACAAGTTGGTACGGGAGGTCGCCCAGATATCGGACTTGGCAATCGAGCAGGACGCGATCAACACGCTGGCAACCGGCGGCGTCTGCTGACCGATGGCCAGGTTGAGTGTGACGATTAGGCCGAAGTGGATCGGATCGATGCCGACCGCCAGCACCAGTGGCAGAACGATCGGAACAACTAGAATGATTGCTGCGGCGGAATGTAGGAAAATGCCTAGGATCAGGAAGATGATGTTGAGCAGCGCCAGAATCACATACTTGTTGCTAGTCATCTCACTGATGGAACTGGCCAGCTGCTGAGGCAGCTGTGTTTCGGTCAGGTAGAGGCCAACTACTGCGGAGCTCGCCACTAGCAACATGACCACGGCGGTCTGCACACCTGCATCCAGGCAAGCCTTGTAAAAGGAGCGCAGTGTGAATTCGCGATAGACGAACGCGCTGATGAAGATCGCCACCACCACGGCCAGGGCTGCACCTTCGGTCGCAGTAACGATCCCACCGAAGATCCCGCCAAGAATGATCACCGGAATCGACAACGCCCAGATCGCTCCTTTGAAAGCGTCCCATAGCCGCTTGGTCTGGAAGGCCCCCTCCGAAGGAAAGTTATTCTTCCTGGCCAGGTAGTAGCACATGCCCGCCAGGCCCAAGGCGCCGAGCAAACCCGGAAATATCCCAGCAACGAACATTTTTACGACCGACTCTCCTGACATCACCGCGTAAAGAATCATCGGGATCGATGGCGGCAGGATGATCGCCAAGCTGGCCGCCGAGGATGACAATGCCGCGGAGAACTCCTTGGAATAACCTTTTTGGGTCATCGCCGGAATCATGATGCTGCCGATCGCCGACACGCCTGCTACTGCCGAACCGGAGATCTCCGCGAAAAAGATCGAGGCGCCAATGGTCACCATCGACAAACCGCCCTTGATAAACCCGAGCATCGCTGAGGCCAGATCGATCAGACGCCTTGAAATGCTCGAGGCGTTCATGATTGCGCCGGCCAGAATGAAAAGCGGGATGGCAATAAGAGGGAAGCTGGTCGTGCCGTCATACATCACCATTCCGATATTCGGAAGGGCGAGTGCGCCGTAGCTGGAGAAGATCGCAACCGCTCCTACGATGCCCAGCGAGATCGCGACAGGAACATTGATCAAGATGAGAAGTATCAGCCCCACAAACATATAAAGGATGGTCATTGTTATTCTCCGGAGGGCCCTAGCAGGCCCTCGCGCTGAATGATCCGGGTCATGCCTTCGCTGGCTTGACCCCCGCCTCTTCCAATTCGTGATCAACGAACCCATCGCCTTTCGCGCTTTCAATCACTTCAGGCAGGCGCAGGATCTCAGCGATGATGAAAAGTACCGACCCTATCGGCAGCACCGATTGCGTCAGCTGCAGCGAAACGTTGGTAAGACTGATCAATGACGAGCCTTCCAGAATGAGCACAACCTGCATGCCTGTGTAAGCCAACAGCACGAAGAAGCCGATCGTGATCGCCTCGGCGAGCAAGGCGATCGGCAAGCGCAGCCTGGGAGGGAAGTAATTGACCACGGTAGGGCAACCTATGTGCGCGCCCTTCGCCGCGGCCAGAGCCGCGCCGTAGTAGGTGAGCCAAGCCAGCCCAACGGATGCCACCTCGTCGTACCAGCTGAACGGGGAACCGGCCAGCCGCGAGGCGAAACCGACCGTAACGACTAAAGTCAGCGCGATTACGTTAGCAACCACGATGATTTCCAGAAGCTTGGAAAAGCCCTTTCTAAAGGAATCCATCAGCTCTCTCCGGTCTGCCTGAAGCCCCGTAGTGCTCAGGCATTGTCAGAATGCGATCTATGCAGACAGGCGGTTACATCTGGCGAAGCTGTTCGACCTTGTCGAGCATTGCCTGGCCACCTTCGACTTCCTCGGCAAACTTCGCGTAGATTTCCTTGGAGCCATCAATGAAGGCCTGCTGATCAACCTTGTTTACCTCCATGCCCGCCTCCTCCATTTTCTTGACCAGGCTTTCATCGAGCGCTGCTCCTTGCTCCAGCGCAAAGGCTTCGGCTTCCTGAGCCGCCTCGCTCAGAACCTTCCTCACGTCTTCAGGAAAGCGCTGCCAGCTGGCGCCTGCAAGAACAAATGCGGGGGTATAAACGTGGTTGGAAAGTGAAAGGTATTTCTGGACTTCATGAAAGCGCTGGGAATATATCTGCACCAGCGGGTTTTCTTGACCATCCATGGCGCCGGTCTGCAGGGCTACGAAAGCTTCGGAGAGCGCCATCGGCGCGGGGTTGGCACCGTAGCTCTTGAACATCTCGACGCGCCATATCCCGTTTGGCGTGCGCAGCTTCAGTCCTTTGAGATCCTCCGGTACGACGATCGGCCGGGAGTTGTTAGTGATCTGCCGAACACCGTTTTCCCACACGCCGATAATTTGGTAACCCTTGCCTTCGGCGGCCTTGTACATCACATCGCGAACCACCTCGTCGCGGACTCGCTTCATGTGTTCTCGATCGGTTATCAGATACGGCATCTCGAAGAGCGAAAATTCCGGCGCAACGCTGCTCATCACGGTCGATGGCAGAGCCAGGTCGAGTGAACCCAGCTTGAGCTTGTTGAGCATTTGGGAGTCACTGCCCAACTGGCTGGAACCATAGGTCACGACCTTGGCTTTGCCCTTGAGCTTTTCGTTGACGGTTTCGGCGAATTTATTAGCTGTGATTTCGAACAGGGACCCCGGCCCACCTACGTGGCCGAGCTTGATCTGGGTTTCGGCCGCCTGGGCTGCGGATGTGGCTAGACCGAACAGGGATGCGATCAAAGCTGTCTTCAAGACTTTCATGCTGACCTCCACTCTTGTTTTTATTGAGGCGTACCGCAGGACCATCTTTTACAGTCAGGACTGACCCATCGGTCCAACTGCAACGCCGGCAGCGGCTAAACCGGCTAACGAACACCAGGGAAAATGAATTCATTATTCATAACTCGATCCAGACGTTAGACCAGCTTTTTGCTACGCGCCAGGAGTCAAGGCAAGAAAACGGTCACCGCCTGTCTTCTTCGCATGGGCAGGGCGGAGAACAAGACAATGGAATGTTTTGCAGCGCGCCACAGCCGATCACAGCCGCCATGGCTCGGGCTGTTCACAAGGCGCTGCAGGGATAGGCGGAGCGCAACCGGCCTACACAGACTGAAAGCCATGGCTCGCGAGGTTGGCAGGAGGCTCGCATGGGTGCGATGCATTGGCGCGAGTCAGACGACAGCGCCAACGGAAGTTATCAGTGAACTACCAGCCCAAAGCTGGGAGATCCAGCACGCAATCGCTTCGGCATCCGGCTGGCACCGGATCCGCTACGTTTAGCATGCATTAGGCCGGAACGATACCGGGCCGGTACCCCGCCGCTCCTATTCCAACGATGGCTACCTGCTCATCCTCGTCGGAGGAAGCGCCGCTGGCACCCACGGCACCAATCACTTCGTCGTTGTCCGAGAGTATCAGTACCCCGCCCGGCACGGGCACGAAATGTCCACCGGAAGCCGCGGCCACCGAGGCGAGAAAAGCCGGGCGCGACTCGTTTCGCTCACCCACCGTACGGCTGGACACGCCGTTGCCCAGTGCCGCGTAGGCTTTGCCCCTGGCAACCGGCAAGCGCAATGGAGCACAGCCGTCCTCACGTTCGGCCGCGATCAGGTTGCCGCCTGCGTCCATGACGAAAATTGTCAGCGGTTCCATATTCTTGGCTCTCGCTTCAGCAAACGCTGCATCAATAATTCGTCGGGCCTGTGCACGTGGGATGTCTACGCTCGAACGGTATACCTTGCCAGCCACTTTATTTCTCCATTTCTCCGAGAACCCGATACGAAGCCAGGCGAAACTGGTCAGAACAGGTCGCTAGAGGCAAAGGCGCAAAGCCTGGCGTTGGCTTAACGCCTATACACCTGCCTTTTGATGCCCCACTTTTGGCTTATGTCGCACTTATGACCTAGTTTGTATTCTTAATTCAAAAACGCTAGCAGACTTCCGTCGATATCGACAGTCGTCGTCGGATCCCAGCAAGGTTACTCATTCAGGAAACAGCCATTGGAAAAAATCCAGCACAAAATTCTTTACCAGGAAGCCGCAAACCGAATCCGCGGGCTGATTGAGCACGGGTCGTTGGTCGCAGGTGAAAAAATCTCCGAAAAAAAACTTTGTGAGACATTCGGCATCTCTAGAACGCCGCTTCGCGAAGCCCTGAAGGTTCTGACCTCGGAAGGCCTGGTGGAAATTCTGCCGAATCGGGGCGCGCGCGTGAGTCGCTTGTCACTGAGCGATGTGAAACATACCTACGATGTTATGGCGGCCCTGGAAGGACTGGCTGGTGAAGCAGCCTGCTATCGCCTGGACAACGAAGAACTGGCAGAAATCTGCGAACTTCATCAGAAAATGGTGGCTCACTATGAGCACAAAGAGCTGCAGGCGTATTTCAAGGCCAACCAGCAGATACATGAAAGAATCCTGCTCGCTTCGGGAAACCCCGTCCTGCTTGATATGTATAACAACCTTAGCCAGCGAGTAAAACGAGTCCGCTACACCATGGAAATGAACGAAGATTTCTGGCGCAAGGCGATGAACGATCATGAAGAGATGATCGAGGCGCTACGGGATCGAGACGGTAACCGCTTGGGCAATATTCTCAGAGGCCACCTCAGCCACAAGCTGGAAGCAGTCAATCTTGAAGGCGCGATCGTAGCGGACTGACGCGCGACGATCGTCGGTTATTGCTGTCAGGCGAGAGCCGCCAGGGCTGGCGGCTCGAGAGCTCAATGCGCTTGGCCAGGATTTCGATCAAGCACAATCGTTTTTGCTTACAGTGGCTTGCCGCGATTGCCGTGCTCACCGACAAACGTCTGCATGGCCTTGAGGTCGTTCGCCAGTACCGTGCAACGCTCAGGTCGCTCGAACAGGTCGGCGAGATGGGCCGGCAACTCCAGCGCCTTGCCAACGCCCGCCTTCTCGACCGCTTCAGGGAACTTCACCGGATGAGCCGTTGCCAGCGTCACCATTGGCGTTGACAGGCTGCGCCGGCACTCACGCGCGGCATAGACGCCAATGGCAGTATGCGGATCGAGCAGCTCACCCGTGGCAGTGAAGACTTCCGCGATCGTCTTGCAGGTCTGCTCGTCACCGACAGCCAGGGAGTCGAACAGCTTGCGCGCCTCAGTCCAGCGCTCGTCCTCCACCGACAACTTGCCACTGGATTT
Source organism: Pseudomonas sp. Q2-TVG4-2 (assembly GCF_013620795.1). Lineage (GTDB taxonomy): Bacteria > Pseudomonadota > Gammaproteobacteria > Pseudomonadales > Pseudomonadaceae > Stutzerimonas. The sequence continues at coordinate 645,336 of NZ_LGLW01000001.1, forward strand.
GAATGTTTTCATCAGCTCCGCCACAGCGGCGCCGTTACGACCGTGCAGATCGAACAGCAGGCGTTCGAAGTTCGACGACACCATGATGTCCATGGAAGGTGATAACGACGGGTGCAGCGTGTCCTTGTCGTAACGGTTGCCGCTCATGAAGCGGTGCAGGATATCGTTGCGGTTAGTCGCCACCACCAGCTGGCTGATCGGCAGCCCCATATTGCGCGCTAGATAGCCGGCAAAAATGTCGCCGAAGTTACCGGTCGGCACAGAGAACGCCACGGAGCGTGCCGGGCCGCCCAGCTGCAGCGCTGCATGGAAGTAGTAGACGATCTGGGCCATGATCCGCGCCCAATTGATCGAATTCACCGCCACCAGACGTGTGCCCTTGAGGAAGCTCTGGTCGGCGAAGCTGTCCTTGACCATTTCCTGGCAATCGTCGAAGTTGCCTTCAATGGCGATGTTGTGGATGTTGTCGCCAAAAATGGTAGTCATCTGCCGGCGCTGCACTTCCGAGACACGGTTGTGCGGATGCAGGATGAAGATGTCGACGTTGTCGCAGCGCCGGCACCCCTCGATCGCCGCCGAGCCGGTATCGCCGGAGGTAGCCCCGATGATCACCACGCGCTCTCCGCGCTTGGCTAGCACGTAATCAAGCAGGCGGCCCAGCAGCTGCAGGGCGAAATCCTTGAATGCCAGGGTCGGACCATGGAACAGTTCGAGCACCCACTCGTTACCGTTCAGCTGACGCAACGGCGCGACAGCGCTATGGGCAAACACGCCGTAAGTGTCTTCCAGAATCTGCTTGAAGTCGGCGTCCGGGATGCTGCCGGTCACGAATGGCCGCATCACCTTGAATGCCAGCTCGTGATACGGCAGGCCGGACCAGGATGCGATTTCCTCGACGGTGAAGCGAGGCAGGTTTTCCGGCACGTAGAGACCGCCGTCAGTGGCCAGCCCGGCGAGCAGAACATCTTCGAAATTCAGGGCCGGAGCCTGGCCACGGGTACTGATATAGCGCATATCGTCAAACCTTCGGATTGAGCTGCAAGCTGCAAGCTGCAAGAGAACCGGTGCTCCTCTTGCAGCTGGAGGCTTGAGACTGCTTTTAGTTGAGTTGTTCCACCCGGATCCGCACCACACTGCCGACCACGTCGGAAAGCGCCTCGAGCGCTGTGATCGCGTCGTCGATACGCTGTTCGACCACTCGGTGAGTGACGAGGATGACCGGCACCAAGCCGTCGTGGACCTCGGCTTCCTTCTGCATGATCGATTCGATGTTGATGCCGCGCTCGGACAGGATGGTCGCGACCTGGGCCAGCACGCCCGGATGATCCTTGGCCTGAATGCGCAGGTAATAGGCGCTTTCGCAGGCGCCGATCGGCAGGATCGGATGCGCTGAAAGCGAGTCGGGCTGGAACGCGAGGTGCGGGACGCGGTTGTTCGGGTCGGTGGTCAGTGCGCGCGCCACATCAACCAGATCCGCCACCACGGCCGAAGCGGTCGGCTCCATTCCGGCGCCGGCGCCGTAATACAGGGTCGAGCCGACCGCATCGCCGTTGACCATGACCGCATTCATCACGCCATTGACGTTGGCGATCAAGCGATCAGCCGGAATCAGGGTCGGGTGGACACGCAGCTCAATACCCGAATCGGTGCTCCGCGCAACACCCAGATGCTTGATGCGATAGCCCAGCGCTTCTGCGTAGTTGACGTCAGCGGTGGTCAGACGGGAAATGCCTTCGGTATAGGCCTTGTCGAACTGCAGCGGCACGCCAAAGGCAATAGAAGCGAGGATGGTCAACTTGTGCGCGGCGTCGATGCCCTCGACGTCGAAGGTCGGATCGGCCTCGGCGTAACCCAGCTCCTGCGCTTCTTTGAGCACGTCTTCGAAGGTACGGCCTTTCTCGCGCATCTCGGTGAGAATGAAGTTGCCAGTGCCATTGATGATGCCGGCCAGCCAGTTGATCTGATTACCCGCCAGGCCCTCACGGATCGCCTTGATGACTGGAATGCCGCCGGCAACCGACGCTTCGAACGCGACGATCACCCCCTTCTCGCGAGCCCTGGCGAAGATCTCGTTGCCATGCACGGCAATCAGCGCCTTGTTCGCCGTGACGACGTGCTTGCCGTTTTCGATGGCCATAAGGACCAGTTCACGGGCCAGGGTATAACCGCCAATCAGCTCGACGACGATGTCGATTTCGGGGTTGTTTGCAACCTCGAAAATATCGTCGGTAATCGGGGTGTCACCGGTGTTGCACTTGGGGTTCGCATGACGGGCCGCGATCTGCGCGACTTCGATTCCTCGCCCGGCACGGCGGGCGATTTCCGCAGCGTTGCGCTCGAGCACATTGAAGGTACCGCTACCGACGGTTCCCAGCCCACAGATGCCAACTTTCACCGGTTTCAAGTTGCACTCCCCATTGCCAGCGAACGGCCCCGCACAGCGGCCGAACAAAAGAGTCGCACATTACGAAGCGCACGGGATTTAGTCAAATCGGCAGCAACCCCGCAGGCCTCTTCGCTAGTCGGGTTTGCTTTGCAACCCCAGACGCCGATGCCATTGGGCGAGCGACTCATCCGGGTACTCATCGAAACAGCGATCGTCAGGCCCCACCTGCGGCTCGACCCATGACGCCTTCGAAGACAGCATGAGATGGGTGGACTCGGGTGGACTCGGCAAGTCGGTGTCGATAGCCGATACGTGCGGATGGACAAGGTCTGGCCAGTTCGGGTCCCACAACCAGAGCGCGCTGCCGCACAGCTTGCAGAAATGACGCTGGCCATCGCTGATGCGGGTTTCTCCGGTTTCCGCATCGACCATCCTGGCCTGATAGAGGCTCAGGTTCTCACGACCCTCGACCTGTAATGTCCGATGATCGCCACCCAGGTTGATTGCATAGCCGCCCGCTCCGGCCGTCTTGCGGCAGATCGAACAATAGCAGCGCATAAATGGGTATGGCTCGGCTGATTCGAGCGAAAAACGAACCGCCTTGCAGTGACAGGAACCTTCGAGCCTCATATTCGCACCTCCACGGTATGCCTTCAGGCTTTGAACGCGAGGGGCAGAACAGTTCAGCCGCTGGCAAAACGGGACAGCGGCTTCATGACCGAAGGTGCAGACCTAGCCGATTACTTGGCTTTCAGAGCCAACTCGGCAAGCTGCGGTGCTGGCTGATAACCGGGGATGATCTGCCCATCAGCCAGAATGATCGCCGGCGTACCCTGAACACCGATCAGCTGACCCAGCTCGTATTGCTCGGCAACAGGGTTTTCGCAGCTTGCGGCGGGGACTTCTTCGCGCGCTTTGGCCTTGTTCATCGCAGCGTGACGATCCTTGGCGCACCAGACGCTGGTCAGCGTATTGGCGCCGTGACTGCCCATCCCCTGCCTAGGGAAGGCCATGTAACGAACCTCGACGCCCAAGCGGTTCAGCTCGGGCACCTCACTGTGGAGTTTTTGACAGTAGCCGCAATCGGTATCGGTGAATACCGTGATATGAGTTTTGGGCTTTTGCGGTGCGAAGACCACCATCTCGCTGACGGGAATCGCCTCTATCGCCTTGGCTACCGAGCGGCTTTGGGCCTGCTCGGTCAGGTTGGTGGCCTGACCTTCCTTGAACTGGAACATGTATCCCTGGATTACGAATTGCCCGTCAGCGCTTGCGTACAGCTGCCGGCCACCCTTGAGCTGGACCTGGTACACGCCATCCATGGGACTTTCGGCAATCGATTCGATCGGCATGCCTGGCTGTATGGATTGCAGCGATTGACGGATCGCCTTGTCAGGGCCTGCAGCCAGGGCAAAGGTGCTGGCAAGACCGAGGGTCGCGGCAGCAAATAAACGAATCACGCGCATGGAGTCTCCGGGCGACTTCGATCGAGGAAAAGGGCGGCAGATTAACATAGCCGCCGCCATCCAGCTCGTGTCACCGGGGCTTCGGTCGTCGGCTTTGTGGATTGCCGCGCACCTCCGAGCGACCGCTGATCACCCGCGCGGATGATGCTGAGCATGGAGCTCCTGCAGCCGCGCGCGAGCGATATGGGTGTAGATCTGCGTGGTGGATAGATCGCTGTGGCCGAGGAGCATCTGCACGGTTCGAAGATCTGCGCCATGGTTGAGCAGGTGCGTGGCGAACGCATGGCGCAGCGTGTGCGGGGAAATCGAGGCCGCCACCCCTGCCTGCCGGGCGTGCAGCTTGATTCGATGCCAGAATGTCTGTCGCGTCATCAGGTCCCCGCGCCGACTGGGAAACACCACATCGCTGACCTTGCCGTTAAGGAGCGTCTCCCGGGGCTCGCGCAGATAGCGCGTCAGCCAGTGCAGCGCTTCCCCGCCCAGCGGCACCAGACGCTCCTTGTTGCCCTTACCAAATGTACGCAACACCCCCTGGCGAAGATTGAGCTGCTCCAGGCTCAGGCTGACCAATTCGGTCACGCGTAGACCGGTCGCATAGAGAACCTCCAACATAGCCCGGTCGCGCATTCCCAGCGGATCGCCGATGTCGGGAGCGGCCAGCAGAGCTTCTACGTCCGTCTCGGATAACGCCTTGGGCAATGGCCGGCCGAGCTGCGGCAGATCGACTCGCAGCGTAGGGTCAACCGAGATGGAGCCCTCGCGCAGCAAGAATCGATAGAAACCACGAAGGCCGGAAAGGAGCCGCGCTGTAGAACGCGCCTTGTAATCGCTGGCTAGACGCCAGGCGAGGTGGTCGAGAATCACGTCCCGGCCCGCGTCGATCAAGCGGACGTCGCGCTCGTCGAGCCAGCTATTGAACAGCGCCAGATCACTGCGATAGGCCTCGCGGGTATTGTCCGACAGTCCGTTTTCAAGCCAGAGAGCATCAAGGAAACGGTCAATCACGGGGTCATCGAGTGCGGGCATGAAAGAATCATCAGCAAGTGAAGGCGCATTAGTGTTCCATAGCCCGCATCCGCCCTGCCAGGCTCAACCCCAATCCAGATTGGCGGAGTGAATTGGCAAGAGGACTGGGAAGAACTCGCTGCCAGGCCGAGTCGTGACGCTGCATGCCTAGCTGAGCGGATATCGCCGAACAAATAAACGCATTTCCAGGCCACTGAAAGCAAATGAACGGCCAAAAAAAAAGCAGCCCGAAGGCTGCTTTTTTGAAGGAAACTTTCCTCAGGAAAGTTTTTCCTTGATACGGGCTGCCTTGCCGGACAGCGCGCGGAGGTAGTACAGCTTGGCTTTACGGACATCACCACGGCGCTTAACGCTGAGGCTGTCGACCATTGGGCTGTAGTACTGGAAGGTACGCTCAACACCAACACCGTTGGAGATCTTGCGAACGGTGAATGCGCTGTTCAGGCCGCGGTTACGCTTGCCAATCACGACACCTTCGAAGGCCTGCAGACGCTCACGCTCGCCTTCCTTTACCTTCACCTGGACGACTACAGTGTCACCGGGGGCGAACGGAGGCAGTTCTTTGGTCATCTGCTCAGCTTCGAGCGCCTGGATAATCTTGTTGGTCATGCTGTGCTCCTAAGGCAGGCCGTCATGGCGTGCCATCGATACGTTAACTATCGTCCCGCTGACGGATGTATTCCTTCAGCAGCTTTTGTTCTTCCCCAGAAAGCGAGCGGCTATCCAGAAGATCAGCGCGGCGTTCCCAGGTCCTTCCGAGGGACTGCTGCAAGCGCCAGCGCCGGATGTGTTCATGGTTGCCACTAAGCAGCACCTCTGGAACACGTTTGTCCGCATACACTTCCGGTCGCGTGTAGTGCGGGCAGTCGAGCAGGCCGTCGGTAAACGAATCCTCCTCGGCGGAATCAGCATGACCCAGCGCCCCGGGGAGCAAGCGGGTCACGGCATCGACCAGCACCATGGCCGGCAATTCACCACCGGACAACACGTAATCGCCAATCGACCATTCCTCGTCGACGTGCGCTTCGATGAAACGCTCGTCAATACCTTCGTATCGACCGGCAATGAGGATAAGTCCCCCCTCCTTCGCCAGATCGCGGACATCAGCCTGTTTCAGCTGACGCCCCTGAGGCGACAGGTAAATCACCTTCGCCTTCTCGCCAGCGGCCTGCTTGGCATCTGCCAAGGCAAGCTCTAGCGGCTTGATCTTCATCACCATGCCGGGGCCGCCACCGAAAGGTCGATCATCCACTGTCTGGTGACGATCTTCGGTATAGCTCCGGGGATTCCAGCACCGTAGCTCCAGCAGCCCCTGCTTCACCGCTCGACTAGTAATACCGTAGTCACGGATGGCAGCGAACATGTCTGGAAACAGACTGATCACTTCGACACGAAAGCTGGACATATCGCTCAGAAGTCCGCGTCCCATTCGACGTGCATCTCGCCTGCATCCAGATCGACCCTTAAGACGCAGGGGTCGGTATAGGGCAGCAAACGTTCACGATCATCCAGGCTACCGTCAAACGGCTTGACTACCAGCACATCGTTGGCGCCGGTCTCAAGCAGATGATCCACCCGCCCAAGCACTTGCCCGAGCTGATTGATGACCTTCAGGCCCTGAAGCTGGAACCAGTAATACTCATCACCAGTCAAGTCAGGCAGTTCATCACGAGGGATGCAGATCTCGAAGTCGGCGTACGTACGCGCCACTTCACGATCAGTCAGTCCATTCAGCGTAGCCACCAGAATCTTGCCCTGGAGGCGCCCCTTGACCAGCTCAACCTGTTTGACTTCGTCGCCTCGCCTGAGCGTCCAGCGTCGATAGTCCAGCAGATTTTCGATCGGATCGGTAAAGGAATAGATCTTTACGTCACCACGCACGCCATGCACCGAAACGATCTTGCCGATAACGATAAGGTCTTCGGCCGGGGCTGACGTGGCGTTCATGTGTTTCAGGCAGCAGCCTTGGAAGCTTCCTTCAGCAGCTGAGCAACACGCTCAGACGGCTGTGCGCCCTGGCCCAACCAATAAGCGGCACGCTCCTGGTTTACCGAGAGCTTCACTTCTGCACCCGAGGCAACCGGATTGAAGAAACCGATGCGCTCAACGAAGCGACCATCACGCGGGTTGCGGCTGTTGGTCACGGTCAGGTGGTAGAAAGGGCGCTTCTTGGAGCCGCCACGGGCGAGACGAATAGTTACCATGTGAACATCGTTCCTGTAGTCGGTACAGCAAATCTGAATGCAGGGCCCAAGGCCCGAAAGGCCGCATATTCTAAGGATTATCCGGACTTTTGCAAATGGCTTTTTCAAAAACAACCGCAGTCCTCTGCAGCAGGCCCATCCCGCTTCGGCGGCGACCAGCAACGGGCCGCGCCGAAAGCCTTGGAAGCTAGAACTTCGGCATCCCACCACCGCCTGGGAACATACCGCCCATGCCGCGCATCATCTTGGCCATGCCGCCTTTGCCGCTGACCTTCTTCATCATCTTCTGCATCTGTTTGTGCTGCTTGATCAGGCGACCAATGTCCTGCACCTGCGTGCCGGAGCCCATGGCGATGCGACGCTTGCGCGAGCCGCTGATGATATCCGGGTTGCGGCGCTCGACAGGCGTCATCGAGTTGATGATGGCTTCCATCTGCTTGAACTGCTTCTCGGCCGCGCCTTGGGCATTGCCCATCTGCGAAAGATTCACGCCGCCGATCGACGGCAGCTTGTCCATCAGCCCGCCGAGGCCGCCCATGTTTTTCATCTGCTGAAGCTGATCACGGAAATCTTCCAGATCGAAGCCCTTGCCCTTCTTCAGCTTCTTGGTGAGTTTCTCGGCCTTCTCCCGATCCAGGGTCTGCTCGGCCTGCTCGATCAGGCTGAGCACGTCACCCATGCCGAGGATGCGCGAGGCGATCCGGTCCGGATGAAACGGCTCGAGCGCATCGCTCTTCTCGCCCATGCCGAGGAATTTGATCGGCTTGCCGGTGATATGACGGACCGACAACGCGGCACCACCACGCGCGTCACCGTCGACCTTGGTCAGCACCACGCCGGTCAGCGGAAGTGCTTCGCCGAACGCCTTGGCGGTATTGGCCGCATCCTGGCCGGTCATCGCATCGACCACGAACAGCGTCTCGGCCGGCTTGATCGCCGCATGAACGGCCTGGATTTCGGCCATCATTTCGGCATCGATCGCCAGCCGTCCGGCGGTGTCGACCAGCACCACATCGATGTATTTGAGCTTGGCCTCGCGAATAGCCGCCTGGGCGATCTCCACTGGCTTCTGGCTGGTATCGGATGGAAAGAAGGTCACGCCCACTTCCGCAGCCAAGGTTTCCAGCTGCTTGATCGCTGCCGGGCGATAGATGTCTGCAGAGACCACCAGTACCGACTTCTTCTTGCGCTCCTTGAGGAATCGCGCCAACTTGCCGACCGTCGTGGTCTTACCCGCGCCCTGCAGGCCAGCCATCAGCACCACGGCCGGCGGCACTACGCTGAGGTCGAGGTCTTCGTTGGCGGCGCCCATCAACTCTTCGAGTTCTGCGCGCACGATCTTTACGAAGGCCTGACCAGGCGTCAGGCTTTTGGAGACCTCCGTCCCGACAGCCCTGTCCTTGACCCTGGCGACAAACTCCTTGACCACCGGCAGCGCAACGTCGGCCTCGAGCAGCGCCATACGCACTTCGCGCAGGGTGTCCTTGATGTTGTCCTCGGTCAGCTTGGCCTTGCCGGTAACATGGCGAAGCGTCTGGGAGAGGCGGTCGGTTAGGTTTTCAAACATGTGCCATTTCCACGCTGGATGTGGTTAAGGCACCGATTATAGAAGCTGCGACCCCCGGGCCGGTACCCCGCCGTCGATGCTTTTCATCGATACCGCTCAACCAACCCCAACGAAGGACGGCACGGTCTTCCAGCAAGCCCACCGCGTCCAGCCCCACCGAGCAACAAACCGCTCTGTCCGCGCACTTTTGTGCGCCCAGTGTTTGTGCCACACTCAGCGCCTTTCGAGCCTGCTAACAGACCTATGCACCCTCTGCTACCGAGCCTAGCCGCCGCCTGCCTATATGCTGGCGTCACCGGATACCAAGGCCTGCGCCTGGCGCAACGCACCGTGCCTGACAAACGTCTGCTTCTCGCCCTGGGCGCGCTGGCGCTCATGGCACACGGGGTGAGCCTATTCATTCAGCTATTGTCGCCGAGCGGCCTGCATCTTGATTTCTTCACAGCCTCGAGTCTGATCGCTGCAGCCGTGATCCTCCTGATCCTGCTCGCGCTTTACCGCATGCCGGTCGAAAACCTTCTGCTACTGCTCTTTCCGCTCGGCTGCCTTACGGTGCTTTTCGCCCAGTTCGCCCCGTCCGGCACCGCGCCGGCCATCACCGAGCAACCGGGCATCCTGGCCCACATCCTGCTGTCGATACTGGCTTACGGGATGCTCACGATTGCGGTTTTCCAGTCCTTGCTGCTGCTCCTGCAGGACCACCACCTCAAGCACAAACACCCGTCCGGCCTGATCAAGAACTTCCCACCTCTGCAGACCATGGAAAGCCTGCTGTTCGGCTTCCTTCTTGCCGGCTGGCTGCTGCTGTCGGCATCGCTGATTTCCGGCTGGCTGTTTCTCGATAACCTTTTCGCCCAGCATCTGGTGCACAAGACGCTATTGTCAGTGGTGGCCTGGGTGGTCTTCGGCATGCTGCTGTGGGGCCGACATCAGCTTGGCTGGCGCGGCTACAAGGCCATTCGCTGGACCCTTGCAGGCTTCTGCCTACTGATGCTGGCCTACTTCGGCAGCAAACTGGTCCGCGAATTCATCCTGCACATCTAGGGCCACTACGTGGAACATTTACACCCCGGCTTTCTGGTCGGCATGCTGGTCTTTTTGCTTTTGTGCTCGGCATTCTTCTCCAGCTCCGAAACCGGAATGCTCAGCCTCAACCGCTACCGCCTGCGCCACCAGGCCAAGGAAGGACATCGGGGCGCAAAACGCGCGAGCACGCTGCTTGAACGGCCGGATCGGCTACTCGGGACCATTCTGGTCGGCAACAATTTCGTCAATATCCTCGCCTCATCCATCGCCACGGTGCTGGCGATCAAGCTGTGGGGCGAGGCCGGTATCGCAATCGCGACCATTGGCCTGACCATCACGCTGCTGATTTTCGGCGAGATAACCCCTAAGACCCTCGCCGCTCTGCGACCCGAGGCGGTCGCCTATCCGGTCAGCCTTCCGCTGCTGCTGCTGCAGAAAGTACTGTATCCGCTGGTGGCATTGCTCAATTGGATCAGCAACGGCCTGCTCAGGCTGCTCGGGGTCGATCTATCCAACAAGGGTAACGACAGCCTGTCCACCGAAGAGCTGCGTAGCGTCGTGCATGAATCGGGCAGCGACATGCCGATGAACCGACAAAGCATGCTGCTCGGCATCCTCGATCTGGAAAGGGTCACGGTCGATGACATCATGATTCCTCGCAACGAAGTTGCCGGCATTGACCTTGAGGACGATCTGGAAACCATCGTGACCCAGCTGCGCACTACCCCTCATACCCGCCTTCCGGTGTATCGCAAGGACATCAATCAGATCGAAGGCATCGTGCACATGCGGCAGATCGCGCGGCTACTCAGCCACGATCAGCTTACCCGGGAAAGCTTGCTTGACGCCTGCAATGAGCCTTACTTCATTCCCGAGAACACCCCGCTCTCCACTCAGCTGGTCAATTTCCAGAAGCAGAAACGGCGTATCGGTATCGTCGTCGACGAATACGGCGATGTGCTGGGGATCGTTACCCTGGAAGACATTCTCGAAGAGATCGTCGGCGAGTTCAGCAATCAGGACGCCTTGCGCAGCCCGGACATTCATCCGCAGGACGACGGAACCCTGGTGATCGACGGCGCCGCCTATCTGCGCGAAGTCAACCGAGCCCTGGGCTGGCACCTCCCCTGTGACGGCCCCAAGACCCTCAACGGCTTGATTACCGAAGCGCTCGAGCATATTCCGGATAGCGGTATCTGCCTGCAGATCAACCAGTACCGGCTCGAGATCCTGCAGGCCGCAGACAATCGCGTCAAAAGCGTACGCGCCTGGGTGATCGAAGACACCCAGGATGCATCGAGCGACGCGCTGTGACGGTATTGATTGCGTTGGCGCCCTAAAACAGTAACCCGCTTGCGCGTGCCCGCTCATGGCAACGCAGCAGCACCTGGCGCCGCTCCTGGTTGTCCATGCGACTCCAGCGACGGATCTCGTCGATGCTGCGCTGACAGCCGGTACAGAAATCCTCCTCATCCAACGCGCAGATACTGACACAGGGCGAGGCGACCGGCTTATCCTCGGTGCTCAATCGTCCTGCTCCACTAGGCCGCGCGCGTAGCGCTGGGCGTTATGCACATAATGGGCAGCGCTCGCTTCAAGCATCTTTTTCTGTTGCTCGTTCAGCTCGCGAATCACCTTGCCGGGCGACCCCACCACCAGTGACCCATCCGGAATTTCTTTGCCTTCGGCGATCAGCGTGTTGGCGCCGATGATGCAGTACTTGCCGATTTTCGCCCCGTTGAGAATCACTGCATTGATCCCAACCAGGCTGTAATCGCCTACGGTACAGCCATGCAACATAGCGTTATGCCCAACCGTGACCCCAGTTCCCAACGTCAGCGGGTAGCCCATATCGGTATGCATGACACTTCCGTCCTGCACGTTGCTGTTCTCACCGATGTGGATAAGCTCGTTGTCGCCACGTAACACCGCACCAAACCAGACATTAGCGCCTGCATCCAGGCGGATCTTGCCAACCAATGTGGCATTCGGTGCTACCCAGCTCTGCGGATGGGTTTCAACGCGGGAATCACCCAGGCGATATTTCACGGTCATGACCTCTTCTGGCTCAGATCGATATAGGAAGCGGGAGGCCGGCGCATTTCGATCCTGGCGTCGTACACCAGGTTTACCAGCTCAACGATCATGATGGCCGTCAGTCCCCAGATTTTGTATTCGCCATACCGGTAGGACGGCACGTACCAGGCGCCGCCCTGGTAATCAATTCGGTGGGTGACCTCGCGCGCGTCCTGACAAAAGAATTCCAGAGGCACGGAAAAGACCGAAGCAATCTCCGCGTCGTTGGCGCGATATTCGACATAATCCGGCACGATGCCGACATAAGGAGTGACATGGATGCCGTGCAGCGAAACCAGACTGCTGAGCGGCCCGACAATTTCCACCATGCCCGGCGCCAGGCCTACTTCTTCTTCCGCTTCGCGCAGCGCCGTATGGATCAGGTCTCGGTCCTCCGGATCACGTCGGCCACCTGGAAACGCCACTTCTCCACCGTGGGTGGACAGGCCGCTGGCGCGAAGAGTCAGCACCAGCTCCGGTGAGTCGCTGCGCGTTATCGGCATCAGCACGGCCGCCTCGGGCATTCGGCCTTCCGGCTCCAGAAGATGCGGAGAATAATCACGCACCCGTTGGAGAATTTTGTCCAGCATGAAACTTCTCTTTCTATCGTTGACTGGCATCATGGCATGAATCACCGAGGCGCCCAAGACAGGCAAAGCAAAACCCGACGGCTCTGGCGCTGCCAGAGCGAACGCGGTAAATAGGCAAGCGGTTGCTGAAAAAATCTTTTTGCGGCAAACCGGCACCTAACAATGCCAGACCACCAGCGAACCCTGAACGACTGAGAATGGCAGGCAAACCGAAGGAAGCGCGATGAAATTCTGCAGCCAGTGCGGCGGCTCGATCACTGAGCGAGTGCCTGATGGGGATAACAGGACCCGGTTCGTCTGCGCCTCATGCGATACGGTTCACTATCAGAACCCGCGCATCGTTGCCGGCTGCCTGCCCGTATGGGAAGACAATGTCTTGCTCTGCCGGCGCGCGATCGAGCCACGTCGCGGCTATTGGACGCTGCCGGCCGGTTTCATGGAGAACGGCGAAACCGTGCAGCAGGCCGCGGAACGCGAAACGTTGGAGGAAGCCTGCGCCAGGGTCACAGACCTTCAACTTTATACACTGTTCGACCTGCCGCATATCAACCAGGTCTATATGTTCTTCCGCGCCGAACTGGTCGACGAACAATTCTGCGCTGGGGACGAAAGCCTGGAGGTCAGGCTTTTCCGACAAGCCGACATCCCTTGGTCTGAGCTGGCTTTCCCGACTATTGGGCGTACCCTAGAATACTTTTTCGCCGACCGGGTGCAGCAGACCTTCCCGGTGCGCAACGAAGCCATCGAAGCAATGCGGGTGGCGCGCAAACAGGTCTGATGCCGTAAAGATTCAGGAATGCTCCAAATGCGCTGGCTGTTAGCAATCTTCTGCTTCACGTTTGCCGCCCTATCCCACGCTACTGCTGCGCCAGCATTCGATGATGCCTTCATCGACAAGGTGCTGGTGGTCAAGTCCGAGCGCCAGCTTCACCTCATCAGCCGCGGCGTCACCATGAAGAGTTATCGGGTGTCGCTAGGCAAACAACCGGGCCCCAAGGAACGCGAAGGCGATCAACGGACACCCGAGGGGCTTTACTGGATCGACTGGCGCAAGACTTCCGATAAGTACAACCTGGCGATGCACATCTCCTACCCGAACGCTAAGGACCAGGCACGTGCCAGCCGTGACGGTTCGCGGCCAGGCAGCATGATCATGCTGCATGGCACCCCGCTCGACGAAGAATATCCCGAGTGGTTCTTTCATACGCTCGACTGGACGGAGGGCTGCATCGCTCTGAAGAACGATGACATGCGCGAGATCTGGAACCTGGTGAAGAACGGCACACTGATCGAGATTCGCCCCTGATCAGGAGCGCCGGGCTTGGCAGCAAGCAAGGCAGCGCGTTAACGTGAAAACCATTCCCTCGCCTTTCGGTCACCCATGACGAAGACAGCTTCAGACGAGCAATTGCAGCTGGACAATCAGCTGTGTTTCGCCCTGTACTCCGCCTCACTGCAGATGACCAAGGCCTATAAGCCGTTGCTGAAGAGCATCGGCCTGACCTACCCGCAATACCTCGCAATGCTTGTGCTCTGGGAGGCCGACGGCCTCACCGTCGGCGAAATCAGCGCCCGCTTGCTGACCGAACCCGGTTCGCTGACACCGCTGCTCAAGCGCCTGGAAGCCGAAGGCCTGATCAATCGGACCCGCAGCACCAGCGATGAACGCGTGGTTGAATTGCATCTCACTGATGCTGGACGGGCCATGAAAGAGCGCGCCCGTGATTTCCCCGCCTGCATGCTGGAATGCACCGGTCAATCGCATGAAGCCTTGCTCGCACTGCGTGACCAGCTCGCATCCCTTCGTAGCGCGCTGCTGAAACGCGGCTAAGCGCGCGCAGAACTCCCGCTTTACATGCCCCTGTCAGCCCGGCCAGCCTCAACGACGCTTTATCTTGCGCGCAAACTATTTGCGCGATAAATTGCGGCACCAGCCACCTTAAAGGGACGATAATCATGCAGGCCATCACCGCACTCTATACCGCAACCGCCACTGCGACCGGGGGCCGCGACGGCGGCGCTGCGTCATCAGACGGACTACTCAACGTTAAGCTCTCCACTCCTCGCGAACTGGGTGGGCAAGGCGGAGACGGCACCAACCCCGAGCAACTGTTCGCCGCCGGCTATTCAGCCTGTTTTATCGGTGCACTCAAATTCGCCGCCAGCCAGCTGAAGCAGCCGCTTCCCGCCGACACAGCGGTCACCGGTAAAGTGGGTATCGGTCAGATTCCGGGCGGATTCGGACTCGAAGTAGAGCTGACCGTCAACCTACCGGGCCTCGAGCAGTCGGCCGCCGAACAGCTGACCGAAGCCGCGCACAAAATCTGCCCCTATTCCAACGCCACCCGAGGCAACATCGACGTACGTCTGAGCGTCAGCGTCTGATCGAGTCCACGCCCGACACGCATAAGAAAGCCCGAGCCGCCAACAGCGAACTCGGGCTTTTCGTTGCCTTGCTCAATCAGAACTGTAAGTCGGACAATCGCCACACCTCGAACGCAGGCGTTTCGTACGGATGGGTGCGTTTGAGCGCTTTGACGCTGTCATGAATCAGCTCGTCGGCCACGACCAACTCGACTTTCCACTCGGATACCGAGTGCACCTGGCCTAGCTGCCCGAGGAAAGGCTTACTGCCTTCGAGCGGCCGATACTGGCCGTGCCCGAGCACTTGCCAGCAGCAGCTGTCGTACGCGCCGATCCGCCCGGCACCAGCTGCAAAAACCGCTTTCTTGACTGCATCCAGATGGCTTTCCGGAACATAGAAACACAGCTTGTACATCAATATCTCCGCATAGAGAACTGTCGACGGAACACCTTTGCCCACCGACGCAACCAGGTTTGCCGAATCCGGCTCGGCACATCCAAGTGCCAACTTCAGACGTTGCCGTATGCGCTTGGTTCACCAGCCCTGGTCAACCGAATCACAGTTATGAAAAAAGCCCGGAGCGCCAGCACGCTTCCGGGCTATTTCGTTCCGCCTGGCTCAGTCGACCCAGACTCGCGCGTTGCGGAACATGCGCATCCAGCCACCATCTTCCTGCCACTCGTCCGGGCGCCAGGAGTTGGTCACCGCACGGAACACGCGCTCCGGATGCGGCATCATGATGGTTATCCGGCCGTCACGCGTGGTCAGACCGGTGATACCGCGCGGCGAGCCGCCTGGGTTGGCCGGATAGCGCTCGGTGACCTTGCCGTGATTGTCGATGTAGCGCAACGCAACGGTGCCAGAGAGATCGGCCTCGAGCAGTGCTTCTTCGCTTTCGAACTCCGCATGCCCTTCCCCATGCGCGATGGCAATAGGCAGACGGGAACCGGCCATGCCCTGAAGGAAAATCGATGGCGAGTCCTGAACCTGAACCATGGCTACACGCGCTTCGAACTGCTCGGAGCGGTTGCGCACGAAGTGCGGCCAGGACTCGCTGCCAGGCACCAGTTCGTGGAGATTGGAGAACATCTGGCAGCCATTGCAGACACCTAGAGCGAAGCTGTCCTTGCGCTCGAAGAAGGCACTGAAATCTTCACGGGCGCGGCTGTTGAACAGAATCGACTTGGCCCAGCCTTCGCCTGCACCGAGGACGTCGCCGTAAGAGAAACCGCCACAGGCCACCAGCCCCTTGAATCGCTCGAGGCTGATGCGTCCCGACAGGATGTCGCTCATATGCACGTCGACCGCTGCGAAACCGGAGCGATCAAATGCCGCCGCCATCTCGCTCTGACCATTGACGCCCTGTTCGCGCAGAATCGCCACTTCGGGCCTGATGCCACGCTTGATATAAGGCGCCGCGATGTCTTCATTGACATCGAAGCCCAGGGTGACGCTCAAGCCGGGATTGTCTTCTTCGAGCAGCGCATCGAATTCTTGATCAGCGCAATCGACGTTGTCCCGCAGGCGCTGGATCTGATAACTGGTCTCGGACCACTGACGTTGCAGCAGACGGCGATCGCCGGCGAACACATCCGAACCCTCGAATTTGATCGCCACGTGCGCGTTGTTGACTGGCTGGCCAATGACCGAAACGCAGTCGGCGAGACCTGCGGCGCTGAACTGTGCGAGAACAACCTCGGTGTCGCCCTGGCGCACCTGAATCAGCGCGCCCAGTTCTTCGTTGAACAGCGCCGCGGGAATCTGCGCCGTATTCTCGGCCAGACCATCAAGGTTGAGGTTGAGACCGCAGTGCCCGGAGAACGCCATTTCCAGCGCAGTGGTCAGCAAGCCGCCGTCCGACCGGTCATGATAGGCCAGCAACAGTCCGTCAGCGTTGAGACCCTGGATCACGGCGAAGAAGGCCTGCAGGTCTTCGGCGTCATCGACATCCGGCGCCTGGCGTGCCATCTGGCCGTAGACCTGTGCCAGGATCGACGCGCCCATGCGGTTCTGACCGCGGCCGAGATCGATTAGCACCAGATCGGTTTCGCCCTTGTCCAGACGCAGCTGCGGTGTCAGGGTCTGGCGAATGTCCACCACTGGCGCGAAACCGGACACGATCAGCGACAACGGCGACGTCACACTTTTTTCGGCGCCCTCGTCGGTCCAGCGGGTCTTCATCGACATCGAGTCCTTGCCGACCGGAATGGTGATGCCCAACTCCGGGCACAGTTCCATGCCAACCGCTTTGACCGTGTCATAGAGACGCGCATCTTCGCCCGGATGGCCAGCAGCGGCCATCCAGTTGGCGGAGAGTTTGATGTCGGAAATCTTCTCGATGCGGGCAGCGGCGAGGTTGGTCAGGGTTTCGCCAATGGCCATGCGGCCCGATGCCGGCGCGTCCAGCAATGCCAGCGGCGTGCGCTCGCCCATGGCCATGGCTTCGCCTGTGTAGACGTCATAACTGGTAGCCGTGACGGCGCAATCGGCCACCGGAACCTGCCAAGGGCCGACCATCTGATCGCGCGCCACCATGCCGGTGATGCTGCGGTCGCCGATGGTAATCAGGAAGCTCTTGCTGGCCACCGCCGGATGATGCAGCACGCGGTCGATCGCTTCGGACAGGTCTACCTGATCCGCCGCGAAATCATCGCCAAGCTCAGCCTCGCGAGCCGCGCTGCGGTGCATGCGCGGCGCCTTGCCGAGCAGTACGTTGAGCGGCATGTCGACCGGATCATTGCCAAAATGGCTGTCGGAGACGGTCAGATGCGGTTCGGCGGTGGCTTCACCGACGACGGCGAAGGGACAGCGTTCACGCTTGCAGATGGCTTCGAAGCGCTCCAGATCGGCCGCGTCGACCGACAGCACATAGCGCTCCTGGGATTCGTTGCACCAGATCTCCAGCGGCGCCATACCCGGCTCGTCGTTGGGTACTTTGCGCAGCTCGAAGCGCCCGCCGCGACCACCGTCGTTGACCAGTTCCGGGAAGGCGTTGGATAGGCCACCGGCACCGACATCGTGAATGAACTTGATGGGGTTCTTGTCGCCCAGCTGCCAGCAGCGGTCGATGACCTCCTGGCAGCGGCGCTCCATTTCGGGGTTGTCCCGCTGCACCGATGCGAAATCGAGATCCGCCGAGCTGCTGCCGGTCGCCATCGACGAGGCCGCGCCACCGCCGAGACCGATCAGCATCGCCGGGCCACCGAGGACGATCAGCTTGCCGCCGACCGAGATATCGGCCTTCTGTACGTGATCTTCGCGGATGTTGCCCATGCCGCCGGCGAGCATGATCGGCTTGTGGTAACCGCGGACTTCCTCGCCATGTGGGGTATTGATCGATTGTTCGAAGGTACGGAAATAACCGTTCAATGCAGGCCGACCGAACTCATTGTTGAACGCCGCACCGCCCAGTGGGCCTTCGATCATGATGTCCAACGGCGTGACGATGCGTTCCGGCTTGCCATAAGGGACTTCCCAAGGCTGCTCGAAGCCGGGGATGTTCAGGTTGGAAACGGTAAAGCCAGTGAGACCGGCCTTGGGTTTGGCACCACGGCCCGTGGCGCCTTCGTCACGGATCTCACCACCGGAGCCAGTAGCGGCCCCTGGGAACGGCGCAATGGCTGTCGGGTGGTTGTGGGTTTCCACCTTCATCAGGATATGCACCGGCTCCTGGTTGGCCGCGTATTCGCCGGTTTCCGGGTTCGGATAGAAGCGCCCCGCCACATTGCCGACGATCACAGCGGCGTTGTCCTTGTAAGCGGACAGCACACCTTCGCCGTGCAGCTGGAAGGTGTTCTTGATCATCCCGAACAGGGACTTGTCCTGGTTCTCGCCGTCGATATCCCAGCTGGCATTGAAGATTTTGTGGCGGCAATGCTCGGAGTTGGCCTGGGCGAACATCATCAACTCGATGTCGTGGGGATTGCGCCCCAGATCGGTGAAACTGGCCACCAGATAATCGATCTCATCGTCGGCCAGCGCCAGACCCAGCTCCACATTGGCCCGCTCCAGCGCAGCGCGCCCGCCGCCCAGCACGTCAACGGCGGTCAATGGCTTCGGCTGGGCATGGCTGAACAGGTTCGCGGCGTCTTCGAAGCGCTCGAGCACCGATTGGGTCATTCGATCATGCAAGGCCGCAGCGATCTGTTGGGCCTCGTCGTCGGAGAAGTCCCCCGCCACGTAATAGGCGATGCCACGTTCCAAGCGTTGAATCTTGTTGAGCCCACAGTTGTGGGCAATGTCGCTGGCCTTGCTCGACCAGGGAGAGATGGTTCCGAAACGGGGGATCACGAGGAACAGCCGACCGGACGGTTCCTGAACCGGTACGCTCGGACCATATTTCAGCAGCCGGGAGAGCACGTGCTCCTCGTCCGCGCCAAGCGTGCCGGAAACTTCGGCGAAATGGGAAAACTCGGCGTACAACCCGCTCACGGCGGGGACCTTCGCGGTCAGTTGTGCCAGGAGCTTGCCGTGACGGAAGGCGGAAAGAGCGGGAGTGCCGCGCAGGATCAACATCGTCGGAACAGCCTCGGAGAGGGGAGCAGTCGGGCCGCGTATTCTAGCCCATGACAGCGTTCGAGGCTAAGCCTGCTGGAAGCTGGGAGCGATTCAGGGTGACGGCTGACGCCGATCGCCCGGCAAGCACGGTAGGGCCGGCCGGGCGGTGCTCCGCTTCAGCCCACCCTACCCCCAAACATGTCGCTGTGCCCTTAATGCAATATCTGGCTCAGGAACAGCTTAGTGCGCTCATTGCTCGGATTGGTGAAGAAGGTTTCCGGATCGGCTTCCTCCACGATCTCGCCCTTATCCATGAATATCACCCGATCGGCGACGGTGCGGGCGAAGCCCATTTCATGGGTCACGCAAAGCATGGTCATCCCGCTTTCGGCGAGGCCAACCATGGTATCCAACACTTCCTTGACCATTTCCGGATCCAGCGCCGAGGTAGGCTCGTCGAACAGCATGATCTTCGGTTTCATGCACAGTGCGCGGGCAATCGCGACCCGCTGCTGCTGGCCGCCCGAGAGCTGTCCTGGGAATTTGTCGGCCTGCTCCGGAATCCGTACGCGTTCCAGATAATGCATCGCGATTTCCTCGGCCTGACGCCGGGGCAGCTTGCGCACCCACATCGGCGCCAAGGTGCAGTTCTGCAGTACGGTGAGGTGCGGGAACAGATTGAAATGCTGGAACACCATGCCGACCTCGCTGCGAATTGCCTCGATCTGCTTCAAATCATTGGTCAGCTCCACACCATTGATCACGATGCGGCCCTGCTGATGCTCCTCAAGACGATTGAGGCAGCGAATGGTGGTGGACTTGCCTGAGCCCGACGGTCCGCACAGGACGATGCGCTCGCCCTGGGTGACGTTGAGGTTGATGTCCTTGAGTACGTGAAACTGGCCGAACCATTTATGTACGCCCTGCATCTGAATGACCGGTTCACCGGCCCGCTCAGACTGCTCAGGTTGCAGAGATGTGTCGTTCATGATGTTTTCCTTAGTTCCGGTGGCCGGTGTCGAGCTTGCGTTCCAGATGCATGGAATAGCGCGACATACCAAAGCAGAAAATCCAGTAAACCAGCGCAGCGAACACGTAACCCTCGGTCGACATGCCGAGCCAGGCAGGGTCGGAAGTGGCGCGTTTGATGCTGTTGAGGAAGTCGAACAGGCCGATGATGATCACCAGGCTGGTGTCCTTGAACAGCGCGATGAAGGTGTTGACGATGCCCGGTATGACCATCTTCAGCGCCTGGGGCAGGATCACCAAGATCATGCTGCGCCAGTAACCCAGGCCCATCGCCGCAGCCGCCTCGTATTGTCCTTTGGGGATAGCCTGCAGGCCGCCGCGTACCACTTCGGCGATGTAGGCCGCCTCGAAGAAGACCACCATCACCATCGCCCGCATGAGCTTGTCGAGATTCATCTCCTCGGGCAGAAACAGCGGAAGCATCACTGAGGACATAAACAGCACGGTGATCAGCGGTACGCCACGCCAGAACTCGATAAAGGTCACGCACAGCACGCGGATCGCCGGCATGTCCGAACGCCGGCCGAGCGCCAGCAGAATGCCAAGCGGCAGCGCCCCGGCGATGCCCACTGCTGCGATGACGATGGTCAGCATCAGCCCGCCCCAGCGGCTGGTCGATACCGTTTCGAGACCTAGAAAGCCGCCGTGCAACAGCCAGTAGGCAAGCAATGGATACACCACCAGATAGGCGATGCCATAGCGCACCTTGTGTCGCATCTGCCGCAGGAACAGGGGCGCAGCGCCGATGATTGCGAGCCAGGCGGTCGCATCTACCCGCCAGCGCAGTTCCGGTGGATAGAAGCCGTACATGAACTGGCTGAAGCGCGTCTGCACGAAGACCCAGCACGCGCCCTCGCGGGTGCAGTCGGCCCGCGTCTCGCCGGTCCAGTCGGCCTTGATGATTGCCCACTCGATGATGGGCGGAACGATCAGCCAGATCAGATACAGCCCGACCAGCGTGAGTAGCGTATTGATCCAGCTGGAGAACAGATTGGCCCGCATCCAGCCCACCACACCGATATTGGTGGACGGCGCCGGCAGGTCCGGTTTGAAGGTATGGGTCGTCATGCGCTCGTCCTTACCGCTCGATCAGCGCAATGCGCTTGTTGTACCAGTTCATCAACAGCGAAATGCTGATACTGATGGCGAGGTACACGCTCATGGTGATGGCCATGGTTTCGATCGCCTGGCCGGTCTGGTTCAGCACTGTGCCGGCAAACAGCGAGACCATGTCGGGATAGCCGATCGCAGCCGCCAGCGAAGAGTTCTTAGCCAGGTTGAGATATTGGCTGGTCAGCGGCGGAATGATCACGCGCAGCGCCTGCGGGATGATCACCAGACGCAGTACCCGCCCCGGGCGAAGGCCCAGCGAAGCGGCTGCTTCGGTCTGTCCATGACTAACCGACTGGATTCCGGCGCGTACTGTTTCACCAATAAAGGCTGCGGTGTAGATCGACAGCGCCAGCACGATCGAAACCAGCTCGGGTATTACAACCCAGCCGCCGCGAATATTGAAACGCTGCAGCTCGGGGACCTCCCAAAGGAACGGCGCGCCGAAGAGCAGCGCACACAACCCCGGCAGCGCAATGAACAGCGCCAGGCTGCTCCAGAACACTGGAAATAGCTGACCGGTGGCGTGACGCCGCGCCCGCGCCCAACGGTTGAGCATGACGATCGCCACCAACGCCACGAACAGCGCTATCCAGAACGGCCAGAAGCCGTCCCCTGCGCTGGGCGAGGGCATCTGAACACCACGATTGTTCACGAAGATCACATCCCACAGACTCAGGCTATCCCGCGGTCCCGGCAATGGTGCAAGCACGGCGAAATAGACGAAGAAAATCTGCAGCAGTGGCGGGATATTACGGAAGGTCTCGATATAGACAGTGGCGATTTGACGGATCAGCCAGTTCGGAGACAACCGCGCCACTCCGAGAATGAATCCGATAATAGTCGCCAGGATTATCCCGATGACGCTGACCAGCAACGTATTGAGCAAGCCGACCCAGAACACTCGTCCGTAGGAATCGCTCTCGCTGTAGTCGATCAGGTGTTGAGAAATGCCAAAACCGGCAGCGTTATCGAGGAAGCCGAAGCCTGACGTAATGCCCCGGTGAGCGAGGTTGGTCTGGGTGTTGTGGAACAGAAACCAGCCGATGCCTACGACTGTTATGACGGCGATGACCTGGAACAGCCAGGCACGCGCCTGCGGATCCGTGAGCAGCGAGCCGCGCGCTACCCCCGTTTTGGCGATGGTTCGCATCAAGAAACCTCATCAGGCACAGCCGGTGCGAGTGCACCGGCAGCGCTCATCCTTGAAACAAGGCCGGCTTCCCGCCGACCCGGCTCGGTCAACGCACCGGTGGCGCGTACTGCAGACCTCCATTGGTCCAGAGCGCATTCAGACCACGTTCGATCTTCAGTTCGCTACCGGAGCCAATGTTGCGCTCGAACACTTCACCATAATTGCCCACTTGTTTGACGATCTGCACCGCCCAGTCCTTCGGTAATTTCAAGTCCTTGCCGTATTCGCCCTCCGCCCCGAGCAACCGTGCCACATCGGGATTCTTGGTGTTTTTTGCAGTTTCCTCGACATTTGCAGCGGTTACGCCCAGCTCCTCAGCATTGATCATCGCCAACAACGACCAGCGCACGATGTCGAACCATTCCTCGTCACCCTGACGCACGGCCGGGCCGAGTGGTTCCTTGGAGATAACTTCAGGCAGCACGACGTAATCGCCCGGATTGGCCAGTTTGATGCGCTGTGCGTACAGCTGGGACTGGTCAGAGGTGAGCACGTCGCAGCGACCGGACTCCAGCGACTTGGCGCTTTCGTCAGAGGTGTCGTAAGTGATCGGGGTGTACTTGAGGTTGTTGGCTCGGAAATAGTCGGAGAGGTTCAGTTCGGTGGTGGTACCCGCCTGGATGCAGACGGTGGCGCCGTCAAGCTCCTTGGCGCTAGACACACCGACCTCCTTGTTGACCAGGAATCCCTGTCCGTCATAGTAGGTGACGCCAGTGAAATTCAGCCCCATCGCCGCATCCCGCGAACTGGTCCAGGTGGTGTTTCGCGAAAGCACGTCGACTTCACCGGATTGCAGTGCAGTGAAGCGCTCCTTGGCGGTCAGCGGGCTGAACTTGACCTTGCTGGCGTCGCCAAATACTGCAGCCGCTACCGCGCGGCAGACATCCACATCGATTCCCTTGTACTCGCCCTTGGCATCGGTGTAGGAGAAGCCCGGCAGCCCGTCGCTGACGCCGCACTGCACGAAGCCTTTGCTCTTCACCGCATCCAGGGTCGCCCCTGCCTGCGCCAAGCCGCTGGTGCCCAAAAGTGTCGCGGCGCCAAGCACGGCCAGTGTGGATTTAACCCTTATCATCGAAACCTCCAGTTTGCTTTTATTCTGCGGGGTCGGGGCCTTCTGTCGGCATTGCCATACGCCAGCCGACACGCGTCGTCCGGTGCGGCAGAAGTACCTGACCTGAGTCTAGTCGCCGATTGATTATCAGCAACTCCCGCCGATGCGCTTGTTCACGAGAACGTGGACGACATCGGCGCATATGGCGCAAGGGAACAAAGCAAGCGGCATACCAGATCGAATAAAAAGCATGCTCGGCACTTTTGCACGCTTCATCGGAACCATCAGTACAGGTAACCTCGCCGCAAATTGCTGCATTGACCCCCGCGCTCGCCCCAACTTGAGGCGAGCCCCAGCCGGAGCCCGACATGAGTGCCCCCTTGATCATCGAACCCGCAACAACCGCCGACTCATGCGTTATCTGGCTGCACGGCCTCGGCGCAGATCGCTATGATTTCCTGCCGGTGGCCGAAGCCCTGCAGCAACGCTTGTTGCGGACACGCTTCGTATTGCCTCAAGCGCCGACTCAGGCGGTGACCATCAATGGCGGCTGGGCGATGCCAAGCTGGTACGACATCCTGGCCATGAGTCCCGCGCGCGCGATCAACCAGGCACAGCTCGAACAGTCAGCTCAAGCCGTGATAGCGCTGATCGAGGCGCAGCGCGACAGCGGCATCGACCCTCGACGCATCTTCCTAGCAGGATTCTCCCAAGGTGGCGCAGTGGTCTACCACACCGCCTTCCTGCGCTGGGCCGGACCGCTCGGCGGGGTCTTGGCACTGTCCACCTACGCGCCCACGTTCGGCGCCGATCTCAAGCTGTCTTCGTCGCAGGCAAGCCTGCCGGTACTGTGCCTGCACGGTGCGCAAGACAATGTCGTGTTGCCCTCGATGGGGCGCGCCGCTTATGAGTGCCTGGGGCAAAACGACGTCGCCGCCGAGTGGAAGGAATACCCTATGGCTCACGAGGTACTCCCGGATGAGATCCGCGATATAGCTGATTGGCTCGCCGTTCGTCTCGATTGATCGGCGTGACAAGCTTGAGCGCGTCATCTGCAAAATGTGACGTTGCACGCCTGCCTCCCGGCCAACTACGGCTACGCTTGGCATGGGTAGATCCAGACTCGATGCGCCTGCCGTTGTAGCGCTCATCGCGGCCATACGAAGCCGACCCAGCCGGCAGTTACGGGGCACCTGCGATAGTCATGACGAAGATCATCCAGCCGGGTGCTGCAGTCATGCAGCTTGTCGAGTGGCGGGCCGAGATGCGACACCTCAACCAGGCGCGCCTGCTGGACAATGTGGACGAGCCCTGCTTGCGGCTGATGCAGGAGGCGTTCGAGCCCTGTCTGATTGAAGCCGGCGGCATTCTGCTTTCGCCACTCGAGCACAATCACTTCCTTTACCTTGTGCTTGAAGGCGAACTGGCTGTTCACCTCGACTCGCTCGATAGCCACCCGGTGCGTGCGATCGGACCAGGTGACTGTGCCGGTGAAATCAGCTTCATGGATAACCTGCACCCTTCGGCCTACGTCGTTGCGCTCAAACCTACGGTGCTGCTGCGGCTGCATCGCCGCGCAATGCCGCTGCTTACCCGCTCGCCGAAGCTGATGCAGAACCTCGCGGAATTGCTCTGCCAGCGCGTCCGCCTAAGCGATCGGCTGATCATCAATAGCGAACAGAACGCCAATCTGGACACGCTCACTGGCTCGTTCAACCGGCGCTGGCTGGAGCACATCTATAACCGCGAAAGCACCCGCTGCGCATTCAATGGTCAGCCGCTCTCGGTCCTCATGCTCGACGTCGACCGATTCAAAGACTACAACGACAGGCACGGCCACCTCGCGGGCGATCACGCGCTTTGCCTGGTGGTCGACACACTGGGCAAACTTCTTCGTCCGACCGATAGCCTGGTGCGCTACGGCGGCGAGGAATTCGTGATCCTGCTTCCCGACATGGCATTGGACGATGCACGAAATGTTGGCGAGCGGCTGCGCCAGAGCCTTGAAGCGATCACGTCGTTCCGCTCACCGATAGGCACGCTGCCTGGTGTGACGATCTCGATTGGCGTCGCGCCAATGCAGCCAAAGGATGAACTGGAAACATTGATTCACACCGCCGATCAGGCGCTTTATCAAGCCAAGGCGCGGGGAAGAAACCGCGTGTGCGGCTGAGCGGACACAGCGCCCGCAGCCTGCCGCATGACAACGGTGATACCGGGCCAGCGCAAGTCTTCGCCGTATCTGCTTCTTGCATTACACTGGCGGGCGAACCTATAGATAGAGACGAAACCGTGCTCAAAGCACTAAAGAAGATATTTGGCAAAGGCCCGGCCGAGCAACCTGCCGCCCAACCCGCTGGCAACACCCCGAAGCATGTAGACATTCCTCGTTCTGCGCCTCCCGAAGCGCCAGCCACGCAGCTAGCCGACACGGCTGTGACCGCGGCGCCCAAGCCTCGTCGCCAAAGTTCCAGCAAACCTGCGGCATCACCCGTCCTAGCCTGGGCGCTGGAAGACTTTCAGGTCGAGCCGGCCGAGGGCAAGACACGCTTCCATGACTTCAAGCTCGCCCCGGAACTGATGCACGCCATTCACGATCTGGGTTTCCCCTATTGCACTCCGATCCAGGCCCAGGTTCTGGGGTTCACACTCCAAGGCCGTGATGCGATCGGACGCGCCCAGACCGGCACCGGTAAAACCGCAGCCTTCCTGATCTCCACCATCACCCAATTGCTGCAGACACCGCCGCCCAGCGACCGTTACATGGGCGAGCCACGCGCGCTGATCATTGCGCCGACCCGCGAACTGGTGGTGCAAATCGCCAACGACGCGCTGAACCTGACCAAGTACACCGGCCTGAACGTGATGAGCTTCGTCGGCGGTATGGACTTCGACAAACAGCTCAAGGCACTGGAAAGCCGCTATTGCGACATCCTCGTCGCCACGCCGGGGCGACTGCTCGATTTCAATCAGCGCGGCGAAGTGCACCTGGACATGGTTGAAGTGCTGGTGCTCGATGAAGCCGACCGGATGCTCGACATGGGCTTCATCCCGCAGGTTCGCCAGATCATCCGTCAGACCCCGCCAAAGAGCGAACGCCAGACGCTGCTGTTCTCCGCCACCTTCACCGAGGACGTGATGAACCTGGCCAAGCAATGGACGACCGACCCGGCGATTGTAGAGATCGAGGCGGTGAACGTTGCCAGCGACTCCGTCGAGCAACACGTCTATGCCGTGGCGGGCAGCGATAAGTACAAGCTGCTCTACAACCTGATCACTCAGAACGACTGGACCCGTGTGATGGTCTTCGCCAACCGTAAGGACGAGGTTCGTCGTATCGAGGAACGCCTCACCCGTGACGGCATCAGTGCCGTACAGATGTCGGGAGACGTGCCCCAGCACAAGCGGATCCGCGCATTGGAAGGCTTCCGCGAGGGCAAGATTCGCGTCATGGTGGCAACCGACGTCGCCGGCCGCGGAATACACGTCGATGGCATCAGTCACGTGATCAATTTCACCTTGCCGGAAGTTCCGGATGATTACGTGCATCGCATCGGCCGCACCGGTCGGGCCGGCGCGACCGGGACCTCGATCAGCTTCGCCGGCGAGGACGACGCCTTTGCCCTGCCGGCGATCGAAACGCTGCTGGGTCGCAAGATCAGCTGCGAAATGCCGCCAGCCGAACTCCTGGCACCGGTTCCGCCCAAGCGCTGAGCGTCAGCCCACGGCAATAAGAACAGAAAAGGCGAAGCCATAGGTTTCGCCTTTTCTGTTCTTATTGCCTGATACCCCAAGCACCGGGCCAAATGGTCCAGATGAGACGTTGGTCCGCAAAAGCGCCTAGAGTTGAATAAAGCCATTCAATCCCAGGAGCTTCCCATGGATCGCCTTAATCTCATGGTATTGCTGATCATCGCGAGCTTTGTGCTGATGGGAGCAGGCTTCAATTATCGTGAGCAAAAATGGGGGCCCGCGCTGCTCGGCCTGGGTATTCTGTCGATGCTCTCCACGCTTTTCTATAAGCTCCAGATCACCTTCGGCTAAGGCCTTACTCCTGCCGCCACCGCTGCGCAGCAATCTGGTCGCTGCAACGTCCCTCCACCCAGCGCGGGCCGGACGGGGTGTCTTCTTTCTTCCAGAACGGCGCGCGAGTCTTCAGGTAATCCATAACGAAGCGACAGCCATCGAACGCAGCCTCGCGGTGTGCGCTGGCGGCGCCGACGAATACGATTGGCTCGCCCGGCTCGAGTCGTCCGACCCGGTGCAGTATCTCCAGCTTGAGCAAAGGCCAACGTGCATTCGCCTCCTCAATGATCTTCTGCAGCGCCTTCTCCGTCATCCCCGGGGCATGCTCGAGGAACATCCCGGCGACATCCTGTCCGTCGTTGAAATCGCGCACATAGCCGACAAAGCCGGTTACCGCGCCGATGCCGAGGTTGGCGGCGTGCAGTGCATTGAGCTCGGCGCCCGGGTCGAACGGGGCCTGTTGGACACGCACGCTCATCTCAACCTCCTGTCACGGTAGGGAAGAAGGCCACTTCATCGCCGTCGGCCAACGGCTCGTCTAGCCCGCACAGTTCCTGATTGCGAGCGCACATCAAGTGCTGCTCGCCCAGTACCGACCATTCGTTGCCGCGCGCCAGCAACTGCAGCCTGAGATCGTCGACCTGCCGAAGCGACGCGTCCCACTCCACTTGCTCGGTATCGAGGCCAAGTGCCTCACGATAACGTGCGAAATACTGCACCTGGATCATGCTGGCACCTGCCAATGTCCACTTTTTCCACCCAATTTCTCCAGCAGCCGGACACTCTCCACGACCATGCCCTTATCGACCGCCTTACACATATCGTAGATAGTCAATGCCGCGATACTCGCCGCCGTCAGCGCTTCCATTTCGACACCGGTCTGACCGGCCAGCTTGCAGCGTGCCTGAATGCGCACGCAGTCATCCCCTTCCGGTTGAAGCTCCACCTTGATGCTGGTCAGCAGCAACGGGTGGCAGAGCGGTATCAGTTCGTGGGTCTTTTTCGCCGCCTGGATGCCGGCAATACGGGCCACGGCAAAAACGTCGCCCTTGGGATGGCCACCCTGCTGAATCATTTGCAGGGTTTCGGGGCGCATACGCACCTTTGCCTCCGCCACCGCCTCGCGAGCGGTTATAGCCTTGGCGGTGACGTCGACCATGTTGGCGCGGCCGTTGGAATCAAGGTGAGTAAGCATAAACAGGCGACTCCGAAAATCGATGCGGCACATTGTATACACAGTATGCCGCTCCGAGCCCAACCGGCCGCCTTCATCCGGTGTGCATCAGCGGACTACATATGGGCCTCGGCATACTCCGCCAAGACCGAACGTGGGACGCCCTGCAAGGTGATGTGCATGCCGTGTGGAAAATCCTTGAAACGCTCGGTGAGGTAGGTCAGCCCCGAACTGGTGGCCGACAGATAGGGCGTATCGATCTGCGCCAGGTTGCCCAGGCATATCACCTTCGATCCGCTACCGGCCCGAGTGATGATGGTCTTCATCTGGTGAGGTGTGAGGTTCTGACATTCGTCGATCAGGATCAGGCTCTGCTGGAAGCTGCGACCACGGATGTAGTTCAGGGATTTGAATTGCAGCGGCACCTTCTGCAGGATGTAGTCGACGCTGCCATGAGTACTTTCGTCATCCATGTGCAGCGCTTCGAGGTTATCGGTAATTGCACCGAGCCAGGGCTCCATCTTTTCCGCTTCGGTACCCGGTAAAAAACCGATGTCCTCATCCAACCCCTGCACGCTACGCGTGGCGATGATCCGCCGGTAACGCTTGCTCACCACGGTCTGCTCGATGGCCGCGGCGAGCGCCAGAATGGTCTTGCCGGAGCCGGCTGCGCCCGACAGGTTGACCAGATGGATGTCTGGATCGAGCAAAGCGAACAGCGCCAACGCCTGATGGATGTCGCGAGGACGCAGCCCCCAGGCTTCCTGATGCATCAGCGGCTCCTGATGCATATCAAGCAATAGCAATTCGTCCGCCTTGATGCCCTTGATCCAGCCGACAAAGCCCTGCTCGTCGAGGATGAATTCATTGATGTGCACGGCAGGCAGGTTGTCGATCAGCTGAACACGGTGCCAGGTCCGTCCATGTCCTTGATGAGTATCGACCTTGCTGACTCGGTCCCAGAACGACCCGCTCAGACTGTGGTACCCGCGCGATAGCTGGCCTACGTCGTCCACCAACTTGTCGGTGTGGTAGTCCTCCGAAGCGACACCGCAGGCACGCGCCTTCAGGCGCATGTTGATGTCGTTGGTGACCAGCACCACCGGAACACCGCTGCTGCGCCGTTGCAGGTCGACGACCTGGTTAATGATCTTGTTGTCGTTGAGATCTTCCGGAAGCGCGCTGGAGTCAGCGCCCTTGCTCATCAGGATCGATAGGCTGCCGCAGGGCCCGCTCTTCTCGCGCTGGATAGGCACGCCAAGCTCGACCTCCTCGGGCGTAGCATCGCCCAACACCTTGTCGATCAGGCGAATGGCCTGGCGGCACTCCGCCGCCACGGTGTGCTTGCCGGTCTTGAGCTGGTCCAGCTCTTCCAGCACGGTCATCGGAATGGCGACCTGATGCTCCTGGAAATTCAATAACGCGTTGGGATCGTGGATAAGGACGTTGGTATCAAGAACGTAAAGGGTGGGCTGAGTAGCGCGGGGTCTGCCGTAGTCATCCATACGCGTTCACCTTTTCGGAGCCGGGACGACGGAGGGCCGGATGCTCTCCGCCGTAGAGAAAACCACCGTGCGCGAGGTGAGCGGACTTGGGTGGCAGGGGCCTGGGGCCACCCAGAGGCCGCCACCTGTGAGTGCAGGTTTCGGCGGTCTTGATGTCGTAATACCGCAAAACAGATGACAGGAAAAAGTCTTTTTCAAGCAACCAAGGTTTTTTTCTCTAGACGACGAATTACCCTTGGCGGATGCCCGAGGCAAAACTAGGCTCACTGGTTGACCTAGGCGCTTTTGTCGCACCGATTCACTTCGGCCGTCACATGGACCAACTCCGAAAAGTCTGCCAACTCGGCCTTGTAGCGATCCGCCGAATGCGCCTGATGGGTAACGATGGTGACGATGCAGCTGTATTGCGCTCTGCCTACGCGCCACAGATGCAGATCGGTCACTTCGGTATCAGGTACCGCCTCCAATTGCTCTTGCACGCGCCGCACCAGCGGGTTGTCCATTTCTCGGTCCAATAGCGCTTTCCCGGTATCACGCAGCAGGCCCTTGGCCCACACCAGAATAACCATCGCCCCGATGATCCCCATCAGCGGGTCCAGCCAGTTCCAGCCAAAGTATTTGCCCCCGAGCAGGGCGATAATCGCAGCGACCGACGTCAGCGCATCGGTCAGCACGTGGACGAAGGCCGCATGGCGATTGAGGTCCCGCCCTTGCGCTGTTGGTAGGTCGTGATCGTGATCGTGATCGTGATCGTGATCGTGATGAGCATGGTGGTGGTCATGCTCATCACGCAACAACCAGGCAGACAGCAGATTCACGGCCAGCCCGATCACCGCCACCCATAGCGCTTCGTCGAAGCCGATCTGCGCAGGCGACCAAAAGCGCGACAGCGACTCGATAATCATCATCAAGGCCACCACAACCAATAGCATCGCACTGGCAAAGCCCGCCAGGACCTCGATTTTCCAGGTCCCGAAGGCGAAGCGTCGGTCGTGGGCGTAGCGGCGCGCCAGTAGATAGGCGATCGCTGCCATGCCGATGGCCACCATATGCGATGCCATATGCCAGCCATCGGCCAACAGCGCCATGGAGTTGAACAGGTAGCCTGCAACGATCTCGGCAATCATGGTCAAGCCGGTCAGCGCCACCACGGCCCAGGTCTGCCGCTCAGCCCCGCGTTCAAGAGGGCGATAATCATGGGCGTGTGCCCAGCGGGAATGTTCGCAGTCGGTCATAAGCACTCCGTTTCGTTACGCAAGCTTGCCCTTTTACACCGAGGCAAGGTCAACCTTCCGGTTAATCGCGGCCATAGCTGGAGCCTGGGGAGGCATAACGCCTAGAATCGGCCCACATCAAAGGAGACCGATGCATGCTGATGGTGATTTCGCCGGCCAAGACCCTGGATTACGACACCCCCCCGACGACCAAACGCTTCACTCAACCTGAACATCTCGACCACGCCCAGCTGCTGATCGATCAACTGCGCAACCTGTCGCCACAGCAGGTCAGCGAACTGATGCATCTCTCGGACAAGCTGGCGGCACTGAACGTGGCCCGCTATGGAAGCTGGACACCCGGATTCACCCCGGACAATGCCAAGCAGGCGCTCCTCGCCTTCAAGGGCGATGTGTACACCGGGCTAAATGCCAGCGACTTCTCCGAACAGGACTTCAATTTCGCGCAAACCCACCTGCGCATGCTCTCCGGCCTGTACGGCGTCCTGCGTCCACTTGATCTGATGCAGCCCTATCGATTGGAAATGGGAACCAAGCTGGCCAACGCCCGCGGCAAGGATCTTTACGGGTTCTGGGGCGAACGCATCAGCAACTGGCTTAACGATGCGTTGGCGGCACAGGGCGACGATGTACTGCTCAATCTGGCTTCGAACGAATACTTCGGCGCGGTCAAGCGCAACGCCTTGAATGCCAGAGTCATTGACGTCGATTTCAAGGACATGAAGAACGGCCAATACAAGATCATCAGCTTCTACGCCAAGAAAGCACGCGGCCTGATGACCCGCTACGTGATCAAGGAGCGCATCGAGCAGCCTGAACAATTGAAGGCGTTTGCTTACGACGGCTATCGCTACAGTCCGGATGACTCGTCAACCGATCATCTGGTGTTCCTTCGCGACGCTCAAGCCTGAAGCGATTCTGACCGCCCCCTCGCTTATGAACCGAGGGGGCCTCCTTCCCTGCCTGCTTGTCCTGCCCATCGTCCTACCTCGGCGCGCCACGTTCGCCACTGCCTATCGCTGCATACCGGCCGAACGCCGTCTGCGATGGGGGCTGACTGGCACTTTCCCTTGCTCCTAAAAACCGATCAGCGGCGACCACAGAGGGAACTATCCGAAGGCCCTGGCAATCATAAGCGCGTACCGGCATTTCCAGATGGAAAGGGACGTCGCACATGAACGTGCAGTGGAATTCACAAAAGAGTTTTCAAGTTGCCAGCCAGGGCAGCCCGACTGGGTCGCCGGGCACGGCGAACCGAGGGCAGACAGGCCGGATAAGGGCCGTGTCGGAACTCACCACCCTGCGCCAAACGCGCCAACGGCAGCCAGGCGGAGCGCAACTGAAAACCGCGCAAACCCGCTCGAGTCAGATCGATAAAGGGCTTGCAGGCACTCATTTCGGAACGGCAATCGATCTCGCAGTTTCCCGTGCGGCAGCAATCGACCATCAGGCAGTACCCCAATATTCAGGCTCGGAGCGCGTAATTCGCCCCGAGGGCAGTTTTTCGGCTGGAAAACGGAGCTTGACGGCACGCGGCACCTGAAGGCCCGACCAAATTAGTACGGCGAGCACAGGTCTCTGGCCGCCGAAATGGATAAGAAGAACTCCCCCTTCTCAACGATTCAGGAGATACAGCATGATTCCGGTCATCCTCTCAGGCGGCAGCGGTTCCCGGCTCTGGCCTCTTTCGCGCAAAGCGTTCCCTAAGCAGTTTCTCGCCCTCACGGCTGAGCAGACGCTCTTTCAGCAAACTATTGAACGGCTCGCTTTCGAAGGCATGCAGCCGCCTCTGCTGGTTTGCAACAAGGAACATCGCTTTATCGTAAAAGAGCAATTGGCAGCACGTAAGCTGGGCATTCAGGGTCTTCTGCTCGAGCCCTTCGGCCGCAACACCGCTCCGGCAATTGCCATCGCCGCAATGAAACTGATCGAGGACGGCCGCGATGAACTGCTGCTGGTGCTACCGGCGGATCATGTGATCGAAGATCACAAAGCCTTCCAGCGCTCGCTGGCTCTGGCCACCAATGCTGCGGAAAACGGTGAAATGGTGCTGTTCGGCATTCCGGCCACCAGCCCTGAAACCGGCTATGGCTACATCAAGTGCGACCATAACGAGCGCAATGGCCTGCCGGAAGGCGTCAACCGAGTCACCAACTTCGTAGAGAAGCCTGACGAAGCGCGTGCCCAGCAGTATGTTGAGTCGGGTGATTACTACTGGAACAGCGGCATGTTCCTGTTCCGCGCCAGCGTGTTTCTGGAAGAACTCAAAAAGCATGACCCGGACATTTATGACACCTGCGGGGCCGCGCTGGAGCGCAGCGCCAAGAATGGTGACGAAGTACTGATCGATCCTGAGACCTTCGCCTGCTGCCCGGACAACTCGATCGACTACGCAGTAATGGAAAAGACCGAACTGGCCTGCGTAGTGCCGATGTCGGCTGGCTGGAGCGACGTGGGCTCCTGGTCTTCGCTCTGGGACGTGCTGGAAAAAGACGAGAACGGCAACGTGACCAGAGGCGACGTGATCGTCGAAGACAGCCGTAACTGCCTGGTTCACGGCAATGGCAAGCTGGTCACTGTGGTGGGCCTGGACAACATCGTTGTGGTCGAGACCAAAGATGCGACCATGATCGCGCATAAGGATAAGGTCCAGGACGTCAAGAAGCTGGTGAACAAGCTCGACGCCATGAAGCGCCCCGAGACGCAGAACCATTGTGCCGTGTATCGCCCTTGGGGTTGGTACGACTCGGTCGATATGGGTGGCCGTTTCCAGGTCAAGCGCATCTGCGTTAACCCGGGCGCTCAGCTCTCGCTGCAGATGCACCATCATCGCGCCGAACACTGGATCGTTGTCTCCGGTACCGCTCAGGTCACCTGCAATGACAAGACGTTCCTACTTACCGAGAACCAATCGACCTACATCCCGGTGACTTCCATCCACCGCCTGGCCAACCCCGGCAAGATTCCGTTGGAAATTATCGAGGTTCAATCAGGCAGTTACCTCGGTGAAGACGATATCGAACGACTGGACGATGTCTATGGTCGCGCACCTGATAACATGGCAAGCCATTCAGTCCGCTGAATAGGCGGTGAATGAAAGCCGCGCCGGATCCGGCGCGGTTTTTTAGTGCCTAGAGAAAAGGACGCGGCGGGTTTACAGCGACAGCTCGCGAACAGATAGTTCGCTGCAGCCAAAACTGAGTACAACAACAAAAGACTTCGATTCCGGTCGTTTTTCGACAATCGCAGCCTGTGACAGTGCTTCATTAAGCAAATACTCATCTAGCCGCGAGCCTGGGGCATACGGAACATGGCCGACCCCACCAAGTGCTAACTTCTGCATACAGTTGTTTCTCCCCACCTGCTTGCAATGGCATCACTCAAGCCATTAAATAAGCAATCGTCTGATTTCCATCATCGTGCTGCTTACGGCATTGCCGCTTGCTGGCAACTGACGTCGAATTTCCAAGAAAGGAAAAGATCAAGAGTGACCAAAGAAGAACTACGCGCCGAGCTGGAACGACAGGCCAATCGATTCAAGACCGTATACGGCGGTGAAATAACCACCTATGCCGCGCAACCCGACCCTGAGCGGAAACCGTGGCGCAAAAAAGAGACAATCCACGACCAGGTCTTTAAGAAAGAACTGGAAAAAATCGAGAAAGAGCTGGCGGAACAGGACTCCGAAGGCCGATAAGCAGACGCTGCCACCGCGAATGTTCGGCATGAACGGCCTGTTCGGAATCTGCCGTTCGATTCAGCGCTTCCCACCGAGCAGGGACCCCATCAACCCTCTCGCCAGCTGCCGGCCCAACTGAGAAGCCACCTGACGCATCGCGCTCTTGAATACTCGCCCAGCGAGATCAGCGAAAGCGCCGCCTGCATCATTTTCCAACGGTGCCGCTTTCTCCTGCGACTCGGCTCTCGTCGCCTGTTTTGCCCGATCGAGCAAGATTTCGTAGGCGGACTCGCGATCAACTGCCTTATCGTAGCGAGTGCGCAATGGCGAACTCGCGATCAGCGCACGCCGTTCGTTTTCGTCAAGCGGCCCTACCCTCGACTGTGGTGGAGCGACGGCCACGCGTTGCACCATGGCAGGCGTGCCCTTTTCTTCGAGCCCACCGACCAGCGCCTCACCGATGCCAAGGTCAACCAGAGTATCCAGCGCAGAAAATGCAGGATTGGTTCGAAAGCCCTCGGCTACCGCACGCAAGGCCTTCTGCTCCTTGACCGTATAAGCCCGCAACCCATGCTGGATGCGCAGGCCCAGCTGGGCCAGGACCTCATTCGGCAAATCGGCCGGCGATTGAGTGACAAAATAGACGCCAACGCCTTTCGAGCGAATCAATCGAACGACCTGCACCAATCGATCCTGCAGTGCTTTTGGGGTGTCATTGAACAGCAAGTGCGCCTCGTCAAAAAACAACGCCAGCAGTGGTCGGTCCGCATCGCCGCGCTCGGGCAGTTGCTCGAACAGTTCGGCCAGCAACCACAGCAGGAACGTCGCGTAAACTTTGGGTGCCTGATGCACCAGCTGACTTGCGTCGAGCAGATGAATTCTGCCGCGCCCATCAGCTGCAGGCTGCAGAAGGTCTTCCAGCGCCAGTGACGGCTCGCCGAACAACGCTTCGGCGCCCTGCTGCTCCAGCGTCGCCAGGCGCCGCAACAGCGCCTGGGATGAAGCATTAGTCAGCAATGCCGCATCGTCGCCCAGCACCTCCGGGCTCTGCTTGAGATAACCGAGCAAGGCCTTAAGGTCCTTCAGATCCAGGAGCAGCAGCCCTTCGCGATCGGCGACCTTGAACGCTGCATAGAGTGCAGCCTGCTGGCTATCGGTCAGCTCGAGCAGACTGCCCAACAGAAGCGGGCCCATCTCGGTCAGCGTCGTGCGCAGCGGGTGGCCGCTTACGCCGTATACATCCCATAGCGTGACGGGATACGCCTGCGGTTGGTGACCGAGCCAAGGCATGCTGGCAATACGCTCGGCGATTTTCCCCTCAGGTGCCGCTGCGGCACCCAGCCCGCATAGGTCGCCCTTGATGTCGGCCGCAAAAACGGCGATACCGGCGGCGCTGAACTGCTCTGCGAGCCGCTGCAGGGTTACCGTCTTGCCTGTCCCCGTCGCGCCCGCGACCAAGCCGTGGCGATTGACCAGCCGGAGCGGATGAGTATTGGGCTCCCCGTTGGCCTCAGCACCCAGCACGAAGCGTTCGTTATCTGCCATCTGGCCGTCTCCAGAGCGGGATACTGCGGGAACGAGCGGCACCAACCAGATGCCTCGTCTATGTCTTGCTTAATCGTTATCCGGACCCGGCGAAGCTAGGTCTTCAGCCGCCTCGGCAGCGTACCGGAGGTGCTTCCACAGCGCCTCCGCACCTGGAAATTCGGTGCCGAGTTGTGGAGTAAGATGCTCCGGATCGTAGCGCTGCGTACATCCACTGCCAATCATAGGTGGCGCGTTTGCACCAGCTTTTGCCAATGGATCTGTCATGCGTCCCTCCCGCGCCGGGCGACGGTCAGTTGAATACCAGGGTCTTGTTGCTGTGCACCAACACGCGCTCCTGCAAGTGATAGCGTAGACCGCGCGATAGCACCATCTTTTCCACGTCTTTGCCCAACCGAACCATGTCTTCGATGCTGTCGCGGTGGCTGACACGTACCACGTCCTGCTCGATGATCGGCCCCGCGTCCAGCTCCTCGGTCACGTAGTGGCAAGTCGCGCCGATCAGTTTGACGCCTCGCAGAGAAGCCTGGTGATAGGGCTTGGCGCCGGCGAACGAAGGCAGAAAGCTGTGGTGGATATTTATCACGCGTTGCGCGAACTCTTCGCACAGCTCGGCCGGAAGTATCTGCATATAACGGGCAAGCACAATCACATCGGCGTGTTGCTCACGCACGATACGCGACACCTCGGCGAACGCCTGATCTTTGCGTCCCGGTTCGACTGGTACATGAAAGTAAGGAATGCCATGCCACTCGACCATGCTACGCAGATCGTTGTGGTTGGATATCACGCAGGGAATATCGCAATCCAGTTCACCGCTGTGCCACCTATGTAACAGATCGGCCAAGCAATGCGATTCCCGACTGGCCATCAGCACGGCACGCTTACGCTGTTCCGAATCGGTGATGCGCCATTCCATGGAAAATTCTCGCGCTATCGGCGCGAACGCCTGACGGAACCCTTCGAGATCGAAGGGCAGCGAGTCAGCACGAATTTCATGGCGCATGAAAAACCAGCCGCTCTGGTGATCAGAGTGATGATTAGCTTCTGTGATCCAGCCATTGTAAGTGGCGAGGAAATTGCTGACCTTGGCGACAATGCCAACGCCATCGGGGCAGGCAATAACCAGCCTGAACGTGCGCATTAAAGGTAACTCCGCGTTATAAAGTCGCGCATTCTAGCGCAGCGCTGAAAACGGCAACCACATAATTGAGCCGATCAGACGCTGGTAGGCCCGCCGCTGCAGAACGCACAACGGGAGGCCTAACTCATTTACTGACAAAACGGCTAACCGACACGGGCAAAGCCAAGGAAGGTCGCCAGGGTGTCTTCAGCAGATAAACAGCGTGAGTCTCGCCAAAACGCTTATCTCCTTCATCTGCCGGCTGATGAACTAACTGAACGACATTAGCAGTCAAACGAAAGCCGGAGAAAACCCACTAATCTTTATTCAAGTGATATTTACTTGTGCATTGCGCCTGTCTATGATTGCTAACACATGCGTTCAAACCTATACCAAGGAAGTGATATGTCGCTGATCAACGAATACCGCGCCACTGAAGAAGCTATCAAGGAACTCCAGGAACGCCTGAAGTCTCTTTCTGCAGACGATAAGCTGAAAAAGGAGCTTGAGTTCGAAGGCAAACTGCGCGAGCTGATGGGCGAATACCAGAAGTCGCTCCGCGATATCATTGCTCTGCTCGATCCGGATGCCAGAAATAGCAAAGCACAGCGCACCGCGAAGGCGCCGGCCGCCACCAAGCGTGCCCGTCGCGTAAAGCAATACAAGAACCCGCACAACGGTGAAGTGATTGAAACCAAAGGTGGCAATCACAAAACTCTGAAAGAGTGGAAAGCACAGTGGGGTTCCGACGAAGTTGAAAGCTGGGCCACCCTGCTCGGTTAATTTATCGCTTTACTCCTGAAGCCATCTGATGTGCCATGCCATGCCATGCCAGGCCTGGCGCATCAGATGGCTTTTTCGTAACTTCTGATTAACCTCAGCGAATGTAGCGTCGACGCAATTCGCGTGCATGCTCGGCCCATTGCTGCAGTAGCTGCACCTGTTTCAGGTTGGCTGATTCCAAGAGCACCTGCAAACTGCCCTCGAACTGCGTCAGGGTGTTTGGCGCGCCAAACTCGGGGGAAGTCAAACGCTGCCGACAGAACTCCGCCCATTGCAGCTGTTCTGCTGCCGAAAGGCATTCGGGGAAATTGCGTGCACGGTAACGAAAATGAAGTTCAGGTAGACGGGCATCATCAAAGGGAGGCTTCCCGGCCGAACTTTGCGATGGCACATGATTCCTGACCTGTTCGCACAGGCTCCGGTCCCGCTCACCCAGAAAACCTTCGTAAAGTTGCTGTTCCGGGTCTGCCAAGCCGGAAAACGCCTGCTCCTCGTATATATCGGCAAGTTTCACGCTCCACTCTGCCTGCCGACTGCGTAGGTCACGGGCCCTTGACTCGCAGCATTGAATATCCAGCCCCAGCCGATCGATATCCGATTTGCGCAAGACACTCATTGGCGCCAGTACAGGGCAGCGATTGACATGCACCAGCTTCAGCGGCGTCGGAAGCTTCTCGCCGAGGTCCTCCCGGCGGGTATACAGCCGCTCGCGAAGATCCTCAGCCGCTTCCTCCCATAAGGGCGAGCACTCGGCGTTAAGGTCGCAAACGATCAGTGCGTTACGGTTGCGAGGATGCCAGGCCAACGGCAGTACGACTGATAGGTAATGCCGGGCGGCGGAGAAGCGTCCGGAGATATGCACCATCGGTTTCAGCAGCTCGATCTGTTCGACAACGGCGTTCTTGCGGCGCAGTTTGTACAGATAGTCATAGAGCTTCGGCTGGCGTTCTCGTATCAACCGAGCCAGGGCGATGGTCGCCCGAACGTCCGACAAGGCATCGTGCGCTTGCAGATGCTCAAGGCCGTTGGCCACACTGAGGCGCTCCAGCTTGAGCGATACCCGACCGTCTTCTTCTGGCCAGACTAGCCCTTCGGGACGCAGCGCATAAGCGGTGCGTACCAGATCGATGAGGTCCCAGCGGCTGTTGCCGCCCTGCCACTCGCGCGCATAGGGGTCGAAAAAGTTGCGATACAGGCTGTAGCGCAGCACCTCATCATCGAAACGCAGAGTGTTGTAGCCGGCGCTACAGGTACCCGGTTGCGCCAGCTCCTGATGCAGCCGGGCGATGAACTCGGCTTCGCACAGTCCCTTCTCCATCAAAGTCGCCGGCGTGATGCCGGTCACCAGGCATGCGGCTGGATGCGGCAGGATGTCATCACTGAGGCGGCAGTAGATATTCAGCGGCTCGCCAATTTCCTCCAACGCCTCGTTGGTGCGGATCCCGGCGACCTGCAGCGGCCGGTCGCAACGCGGGGAAATACCAGTGGTTTCAAAGTCATACCAGAAGATGCTGGATGTCACGGGAGCCTCTCTTTGGGTCTTCAGGCACCAGTCTAGCGCGCCGGAGCAATTGAGGACCGGATAGCCTGCTCGCTCTGTGCAACAGGCCCACGCGAAGGCGATCATCCGAGTGTTCGGTTTTACTATTTGGATTCGAGCAGGTTCTGGCCGATAGACGTACGATGCTTTCATAGCAGTCATAACCGGCCGCCGGGGAATCATGGTCAGCGGATCGAATCTGGCACCGGCCTGATCCGCGCTCGAGCCGAGCCGAGCTGGCCTTTATGCCTCGTGCCTCGTGCGCTGGCGTTGCCTTGGATCTGCTGATGCTTGGCGCTGCCGTTTATTTTCGCGCTGGGCAAGCTCGCTACAGGCGCGGGCGCTCCGCTGCTGTTTTTCGCGACTATCTGACCTATGAGGAAGGCGGTGGGGTGGCAAGCGGCCGCCTATGTAACGAAACGGCGGTGCTATAAAAGATGGCCCGAAACAGTGCCGGCACCGGGCCGTTCAGGTCCCGTGACAACGATCCTCATCGGTGGCCCTGCTGGGCGGCGCATCGCTGAGCGGCAGACGAGCCGGAGGAATACTGAGCAAGGGGCGAAAACTGAAGTAATGGCGCAACGCGTCAATCATATCCCGGATTTCGCTGGGTGCTGTATCCAGCACGAAGCCGGAGTCGAAGCTGCCGGGGGTGACATCCTCACGCGACCAGCGGCAGATCGCACTGAAGTCGATGTAACGCAGCTGGCCGTGCTGGCCGGGAATCTTCAGGCGCATCTCGAAACGCGCGTCGGTCATCATCGGATAGGGACTGATGAGCATCAGCCCGGTCTCCGATAGGTTGCCGATGAAACCCAATGGCTTATCGGTGAACCGGTTGAAAACATTGAGGTAATACGGCAGCTGGTGCCGCTGGATACTGCGTTGATTGAGCATGTTCATTGATTCCGGGCCTGTCGCCAGTTTGATGGCTGCGACCGTTGCCGGTCGCTCAGCTGCAGTTTTGACTGATACGACTGGCCAACTGCCGCCGCGCCGCCCCTATTTCCTCATCACTGTAGTAGACCCGCCCACCATTTGCATCGGCACGAAAGTAGCGCCCGCCACGGGACAGACGCGACAATTCTTGGCGCAACTCACGACACCTCTGCTCGCGCTTGACATGCTGTTCGCTAGCCGCCTGATTGGCT
This sequence comes from Pseudomonas sp. Q2-TVG4-2, assembly GCF_013620795.1. Classification (GTDB taxonomy): domain Bacteria; phylum Pseudomonadota; class Gammaproteobacteria; order Pseudomonadales; family Pseudomonadaceae; genus Stutzerimonas. Next base: position 686,688 of record NZ_LGLW01000001.1, read on the forward strand.
GCCTGCTGTTCTTGCCGACGGGCCTCGAAGAAACGTTCGGTGCGCGCCTCTCGTTCGCGAGTCGCGTCGTCGCGCTCGATAACCTGTGGCCGGACCTCGACCTGCTCGGCACCGGGACGCGGCCGCGAGTCAAAATGCACATTTCCCTGGGAATCGACCCAGCGGTAAATCTCCGCTATTGCCAGCGGCGAGGTCAACAAGGCTATAAAGAGTATCGGTGCGACGCGCATGGGGTCCTTCCCGTCCGGTCATCAACGACCGGCTTTGCTTCAGGGTGTGACGGCGTGGGTAACCACCCGCTCCTCCGGCTGATAGTGCCCCAACTGACGCAACGTCTCTAGCCTGGCGCGACCACGAAAGGCATATTCACTGGCTGGATAACGAGCCTGAATAAAGCGATAGGTCTGCGCCGCATCGACGAACAGTCCCTGACGCTCCAGACACTGACCACGCAACAACGATATTTCCGGCTGGACATTGTCGCGTGGCCGGCTGCGGCGCTCGGCCTGAGATAGCTCGAGCATCACCCCGTCGCAGTCGTCGGCCTGGTAATGCCGGTAGGCGGCGTCCAGGTGACGGTCGAGTGCAGTTCTGCTGCTACAGCCTACGCTGAGGATGGCCAGAAAAAGAATGACAAGGGTGCGCATGGGTAGATCCTCCGATACCGGCTTATCGACTACGGTCGTAAAAACTGCAGCCCATTCGCCGCACGGACGGCAACTCGTCCCCTTCGAGCCGCGCCAAAGAGTAGTGCAGGCCAACGATGACTACAGCCGCACGGCATAGTAGCCTCCAGACCATTCTGAAAAAGGAGCATTGAATGATCTCGCGCCGTACCAAAATCGTCGCCACCCTGGGGCCTGCCAGCAGTTCGCCGGACGTGCTGGAGAAAATGATTCTGGCCGGGCTCGATGTAGCGCGCCTGAATTTTTCCCACGGAGCACCGGACGAGCACCGCGCCCGGGCCCAGCTGGTACGGGACATTGCCGCGAAGCATGGCCGCTTCGTCGCGTTATTGGGCGACCTGCAGGGACCGAAGATCCGTATCGCCAAATTCAGCAACAAGCGTATTGACCTGGCCGAAGGCGATCACTTCCGCTTCTCCGTCACCCATCCGCGCGATGCCGGTACGCAAGAAGTGGTGGGCATCGATTATCCGGACCTGATCAAGGACTGCAGCGTGGGCGATGAGCTGCTGCTCGACGATGGCCGCGTGGTCATGCGCGTCGACAGCACCACGGCCGATGAGCTGCATTGCACCGTATTGATCGGCGGGCCGCTGTCGGACAACAAAGGCATCAATCGCCGTGGCGGCGGCCTGACCGCGCCGGCGCTGACCGCCAAGGACAAGGCTGACATCAAGCTGGCCGCCGAAATGGACCTGGACTACCTTGCCGTCTCCTTCCCGCGCGATGCGGCCGATATGGAACTGGCCCGCCGCCTGCGCGACGAAGCTGGCTCCAGCGCCTGGCTGATCGCCAAGATCGAGCGTGCCGAAGCGGTAGCCGATGACGAAGCGCTTGATGGCCTGATCCGCGCCAGCGATGGCGTGATGGTCGCGCGTGGCGACCTGGGTGTGGAAATCGGCGATGCCGAACTTGTGGGCATCCAGAAGAAGATTATTCTTCACGCCCGCCGCAACAACAAGGTGGTGATCACCGCGACCCAGATGATGGAGTCGATGATCCAGAATCCCATGCCGACCCGCGCCGAGGTGTCCGATGTAGCCAACGCCGTTCTGGACTACACCGATGCGGTTATGCTGTCGGCCGAGAGCGCCGCTGGCGAGTATCCGATCGAGGCAATCAAGGCGATGGCGCGCGTTTGCGTCGGCGCCGAGAAGCATCCCACCAGCATCAAGTCCGGTCACCGCCTCGGCCAGCGTTTCGAGCGCAGCGACGAGAGCACGGCGCTGGCGGCGATGTACACCGCCAACCACTTCCCCGGCGTGAAGGCGATCATCAGCCTGACCGAGAGCGGCTATACCCCGCTGATCATGTCGCGCATCCGCTCGTCGGTACCCATCTTCGCGTATTCGCCCCATCGCGAGACCCAGGCACGGGTCGCCATGTTCCGCGGCGTGCAGACCATCCCATTCGACCCGGCCTCGCTGCCCGCCGACAAGGTTAGCCAAGCGGCGGTGGATGAGCTGCTCAAGCGCAACATCGTCAACATCGGCGACTGGGTGATCCTGACCAAGGGCGATACCTATCACGGCACCGGTGGCACCAACACCATGAAGATCCTACGCGTTGGCGATTCGCTGACCTGATAGCCGGAGGCATGGCCTGCGTCGGGCCATGCCTTCCGAACGGTCGGTCCCTTCTACCGACCCGGCGCGTCCTGCGCCTCGTCAGGCTCCAGTATCGCGCGCCACGAAGACGTCGCTCAGTATCTGCCCCCGGGGTATACCTGCCAGGAACAGGCGCTTGACGCAGTCATCGACGAAGGCGCCCGATCCACAGACCAGGGCGAATTCCTGACGCGACACTATCCGTAGCGATTGCAGGCGATTTTGCATCTGGTGCCGGTCGATCAATTCCACACTCAGGTTTGCGTACAAGCCGGCGACATGCTCCAGCGGCGCTTGCAGGTAGGGCTCGCCTCGACTGAAATGCAACAGCCGAATCGGCCCAGTGTGCCCCTGCCGCAACGCTTCTCGCAGAACGCTCCAGAGCGGCGCGAGCCCGGTGCCGGCAGCCAACAACGATAACGGCCGCCCCTGCCACTCGGGTTCGTAATGTAAGGCACCACCATGCAGCGGTCCGAGACGCAGGCTATCGCCGATGATCAACTCGCGCGCTGCCTTGCTGAAGGCACCGGGCCGGGAACAATCGAGGTGGAACTCGAGCCAGGCCTCTTCGACCGGCAAGCTCGCCAGCGAATATGGCCGCGCGACGCCCCCGTCGCTCCATAACAGCACGTGCTGGCCGGCGCGATAGCGCAAAGGCCGCTCGGGCATCAGCCGCAATCGCAATATTTCTTCGCCGAGCCAGTCGAGCGCCTCCACCCGCGCCGGCAGCCCCTCTCGCTCGGGATCGAATACCGCAACGCGGAGATCTTCGGTCACTCGGCATTGACAGGCGAGCCTCCAGCCCTGCATCCGCCGGCCCCCTTCGAGTGCCTCTGGCCGAGCGTCCTGCGGCTCACCCTCCAAGCACCGCACCAGACAGGCATGACAGCTGCCCGCTCGGCAGCTGTAAGGCACGTTCAGGCCTGCGCCGTTGAGCGCATCGAGCAGATTGCTGCCCTCGCCCACCGTCCAGGACCGAGCCCCATGGGTGATTTCAGGCATCGGCCATCGCCCAGCTCGCCTCACAGCGATTGCGCCCACTGTCCTTGGCCCGATACAGCGCCTCGTCGGCACGCTGCAGGGACTCGTCCAGCCCATCGCCGGCATTTAGCAGCGTCAGGCCAACCGATAAGCTGAGATGCCCCGCCTGCAGCTGCACATCCAGCGGCTGTGAGTTAGCGAACGCCTCACGCAGCCGCTCGCAACAGGCGCTGAATTGCTCGGCGTCGGTGTGCGGCAACAGCAGCACGAATTCCTCACCGCCATAGCGCGCAAGAATATCGCCGTCGCGCAGACATGACCGAGCCACCGAAGCGAAGGCCTGCAACACTCGGTCACCCGTGGCGTGACCGTGCAGGTCGTTGATCCGCTTGAAATGATCGAGGTCGATCAGGGCAAGGCCGGACTGATGCCCCGCCCGCAGCCGACTCAGTTCCGCCTCGGCCCGCCGGAGAAAATATCGACGGTTGTACAAGCCGGTCAGCTCATCGGTGGAGGCCAGATCTTCCAGTTGCCGCATCATTCCGCGCAGCGTTTCCTGATGCGCCTGCAGCGCGAAACGCCGCTGCCGCATGCGTTGGCGCAGCCTGTAGACGTACCCGACAAACAGACACATCCAGATCAGGGTGACTAGCAACACGCCGGTCTGCAGCAGCGCGGCCTGCGGATCGGCCAGATGGCCTTCGTGCGCATCGAACAGCGACATGCCGACGAAGCTGAGCAGCGCCAGCACGGCGTAGCGGGCAAAGATTTTCGGCGGAAGGAATACCGCAAACATTAGCACCAGCACATAAAGCACCAGCAACGAGCCGCGGTTATCACCCAGATTGAACAGAAAGAAGGTCAACCAGACCAACGCCACCAGCACCTGCGGCTCGGTCAGGCTGGGATCGCGAAAGCGCAGGTTATAGCCCCGATAGAAGATACCGAAGAACACCAACTGGCAGGCCAGAATCATCACCGAACCGATTACTGCGGTGTCCAGCGACGCCTGGTAAAAGCCACCGGCAACCGTGACCCAGGTCAGCAACAAGGCGAGACCGTACGTTCCGGCAGCCATGCCAAAACGCTTGATTACCAACTGCTGAAGCGCCTGCTGATCGCTCTCATCACGAGTCATGCGCATGGAATCCATCCCATAGTGGCAATTCGACGCACTTTACGCCGACCTTCGAAAAAAGCCCATAAGCAGCCATGTCGGCGTGACCGCAACACTTCGGCAGGCTCGATGGCAATCGCTTTGTCACCTTCCGCCAACTTGTCTTCGCTCGCGTTGCGTCTGTGCGAACCCGGCGGATCGATCCGTTCCCCAAGGGCTGAGCCGCGTCTGTTTTCTATCTGCATCCCTTCACCTATGGTCCGTCTGTGTCCACTGCGTCACGGCGGGTTATACTGCCGCGCCTTTTTAACCTGAGCGCGTCGGTTGCCTTCTCGGCGCGCCTTGTCTCCGCCCCGCCAAGAGGACGCGCTGCATGACCGTGATCAAGCAAGACGACCTGATACAAAGCGTTGCAGACGCTTTGCAGTTCATCTCCTATTACCACCCCGTCGACTTCATTCAGGCAATGCACGAAGCCTACCTACGCGAAGAATCGCCGGCAGCGCGTGATTCCATGGCGCAGATCCTGATCAATTCGCGGATGTGCGCAACCGGTCATCGCCCGATCTGCCAGGACACCGGCATCGTCACTGTATTCGTGCGCGTGGGCATGGACGTACGCTGGGACGGCGCGACCATGAGTCTGGACGACATGATTAACGAAGGCGTTCGCCGTGCCTACAACCTGCCGGAAAACGTCCTGCGTGCTTCGATCCTGGCCGACCCCGCCGGTTCCCGCAAAAACACCAAAGACAACACCCCAGCGGTCATCCACTACTCCATCGTCCCCGGCGACAAGGTGGAAGTGGACGTGGCAGCCAAGGGCGGCGGCTCGGAAAACAAGTCGAAGATGGCCATGCTCAACCCGTCCGATTCCATCGTCGACTGGGTGCTCAAGACTGTGCCGACCATGGGCGCTGGCTGGTGCCCGCCGGGCATGCTCGGCATCGGCATTGGCGGTACCGCCGAGAAGGCTGCGGTGATGGCCAAGGAAGTGCTGATGGAGTCCATCGACATTCATGAACTGAAGGCCCGCGGCCCGCAGAACCGCATCGAAGAGCTGCGCCTGGAGCTGTTCGAGAAGGTCAACCAGCTGGGTATCGGCGCGCAGGGCCTGGGCGGCCTGACCACCGTGCTGGACGTGAAGATCATGGATTACCCGACCCATGCCGCCTCGCTGCCGGTGTGCATGATCCCCAACTGCGCCGCCACCCGCCACGCACACTTCGTGCTGGACGGCTCCGGCCCTGCCGAGCTAACCCCGCCGCCGTTGGATGCCTACCCGGAAATCGTCTGGGAAGCCGGCCCGAGCGCGCGCCGCGTCAACCTCGACACCATCACCCCGGAAGACGTGCAGAGCTGGAAACCGGGCGAAACCGTTCTGCTCAACGGCAAGATGCTCACCGGCCGCGACGCCGCGCACAAGCGCATGGTCGACATGCTGAACAAGGGCGAAGAGCTGCCGGTGGACCTCAAAGGCCGCTTCATCTACTACGTCGGCCCGGTCGATCCGGTCGGTGACGAAGTGGTCGGTCCGGCTGGTCCGACTACCGCCACCCGCATGGACAAGTTCACTCGGCAGATCCTAGAAAGCACTGGCCTGCTGGGCATGATCGGCAAGTCCGAGCGCGGCCCGATCGCTATCGACGCGATCAAGGACAACAAGGCCGTCTATTTGATGGCCGTCGGCGGCGCCGCCTACCTGGTCGCCCAGGCGATCAAGAAGTCTAAGGTGCTAGCCTTCGCCGAGCTCGGCATGGAAGCCATCTACGAGTTCGAAGTGAAGGACATGCCAGTCACCGTCGCGGTGGATGCCAACGGCGAGTCGGTGCACATCACCGGTCCGGCGATCTGGCAGAAGAAGATCGCCGACAGCCTGGCGGTCGAAGTGCAGTAACCGGCTGTTGAACGACAAAGCCCGGCTCAGTGCCGGGCTTTTTTTATTGCGCTCTATGCAACTCTCAAGGGTCCATCGAGCATCCCGTGTCGTCACGGCGCGATGTATCGCTCTTCAAGCCTTCGAGCGGCACAGCTGGACGAACAGTTGCTCTACCTTCGCCCGCGCCCAGGGCGTCTTGCGCAGGAATGTCAGGCTCGATTTGATGCTCGGATCGCTCTTGAAACAACGGATATCGACCCGCTCGGCCAGGCCGTCCCAACCATAGTGCGCCTGGAGCGCGACAAGAATCGACTCCAGCGTCATGCCATGTAGCGGGTCTTTGGCTTGGGTCATGGTGGTCTCGGCGGCTGGACGTCAGCAGTGATTGATGGGATGAAAAAGGCCCACCGAAAGGTGGGCCTTCGAGCGGAGCGCTATATTACAGGCTGATGCGCGTACCGAGCAGCTCCAAAAATGCCGCCAACCAGGCAGGATGGGCTGGCCACGCCGGGGCGGTGACCAGGTTGCCCTGGGTATGCGCCTGGTCGACCGGGATGTCGACGAACTCACCGCCTGCCAGCTTCACTTCCGGCGCGCAGGCGGGATACGCGCTGCAGGCGCGCCCTTTGAGTACACCCGCAGCGGCGAGCAGCTGAGCACCGTGACAAACCGCGGCAATCGGCTTCTTCGCCTCATCAAAGGCGCGCACCAAGTTGCACACTTGTTCGTTCAGGCGCAGGTATTCCGGCGCTCGGCCGCCTGGAACGACCAGACCATCGTAATCTTCGGCACGCACTGCTGCGAAATCGAAATTCAGCGCGAAATTGTGGCCAGGTTTCTCGCTGTAGGTCTGATCGCCCTCGAAGTCATGGATCGCGGTGCGCACCGTGTCGCCCGCCTTCTTGTCCGGGCAAACGGCGTGCACCGTGTGACCCACCATCTGCAGCGCCTGGAACGGCACCATGGTTTCGTAATCTTCGACGTAATCGCCGATCAGCATCAGGATTTTCTTCGCAGCCATCGAAACACACTCCCAGTCAGTGGATGGTCCACGGCCGATCAGCCAGCGCCGGTCAGCCGCTTCGGTTGAATATATTGATCACCAGTCGATCGAGCAGGCCCCACATACGCTGATACATGCGCTGATGCAGTGGCCGGGCGTGCCATTGCTGCAGATCGATCTCGAGACTCTGCAAAAAGTCTCGCTCGAAACACTCTGCTACAGCGGTGCTGAACGAGCTGTCCAGTGCCTCAAGATTGGCTTCGAGGTTCCAGCGCAGGTTCCAATGATCGAAATTGCAGGAACCCACACTCACCCAGTCGTCGACCAGCACCATTTTCAGGTGCAAGAAGTGTGGCTGATATTCGTGAATACGCACGCCGGCCCGTAGCAGTCTCGGATAGTAGCGCTGTCCCGCGTAGCGCACCGAGGGATGATCGGTGTTGCGGCTGGTCAGAAGCAGCCGCACCTCGACGCCACGCCTTGCCGCACGCATCAGTTCCCGGCGGACCCTGCCGGTGGGCAGAAAATAAGGCGTTGCCAGCCAGATCCGCCGCTCCGCACGCTGCAGATTTCTCAACAGGCTGTGCAGGATGTCGCGATGCTGTCGCGCCGCCGAATAGGCGACCCGTCCCAGCCCGTCGCCCGCATCTGGATTGGCTGGAATCTTCGGTAGCCGCTGTGGCAGTGGCAACTGCCAGATACGACGCTTCAGGCACAGCGCCCATTGGGCGTCGAATAGCCGCCGCCAGTCCTCCATCAACGGCCCTGTGATTTCCACCATCGCTTCGTGCCAGTACTCGTCCGGCTTGTCTGGGTTCCAGAACTCGTCTGTGGCACCTGCACCGCCGACAAAGCAGCACGCATCGTCCACCAGTATCAGTTTCCGGTGGTCGCGGTGCAGGTTGCGAAATTTCAGCCGGAGCTTCAGCGGGTTGTACTGACGCAGCTCGACGTCGGCGTCGGCCAAGCGCTGGCGCGCCTTCTGACCCAACCTCAAACAGCCGAACCCATCGAACAGACAGCGCACTCGCACGCCCCGCTTGGCAGCGGCCGCCAGCGTATCAATAAGACGATCCGCACATTGACCGTCCTCGACCAGATAGAGCTCGACGTCCACACGCCGCTCGGCCGCCTCGATGCATTGCAGGATTCTTGGAAAGAATGCCGGGCCGTCGATCAGCAACCGAAAGCGATTACCGTCTCGCCAAGGGAACACCTCCCCCGCGAGCATCACGGTAAGCGCCTCCGAGCAGCCGGCGCTGCGCTCAGGGTGCAGATTTCGATACAGCGGATAGACATTGAACTCCCTGTCCTGACGAGTACTCGGTGGCGTGATTCTTGAAAACGGCACTAACCCTCTGTGGGTGACTGCCGGTGCCGTTGCGACACGCCTGTTATAGGTCCCGTACGACGGCACAGAGTTCCCGTGCCGATCCTCCGTGTTGCGCTCAGGGACGCAATCCTTCGTCCGGGCTCAGGCCAAACACATCGGCGGCCCTGGTCTGCCGCGTGAGACGGGCACTGCGCGCCAGCTGCAACACACCACGGTCACGTTGCCATAGGCACATCCATGATTCGGGGCCGCTGGCCAGCGCCGCATCCAGATCGTTTTCCAAGGCTTCGAACTGCTGATTGAGCGAAGCCAGCAGCAGGTGCGTGGCCGCTTCTGCCGGCGGTAATCGCGAAACCTCCGCCGCCCCACCCAGCACACCCAGCAGCAGAAGCTGCAATCGCTGCGGCCAGCCGCAGTCCAGCCCCACCCCGTAGAGCCAACTGGCAAGCGCCGTCAGGACATACAGATCCTCCAGGGTGCGGAAGGGCTTGACGTAGTCGTCCCAGCCATCGCCGGCCAAACGCCGACAGGGCGCCTGTTCCAGACGCAGGCGACCATGCGCGATGTCCGGGATCAACGGTAACCGCTGGCCTTCTTCAATGTGCACGCCGCGCTCGCCGCAGCCAACCACACAGATGCTCAGCCTGGGGCGGTCATTCGCAGCCTCGTCGCGTGCCGGCACCAATAACCAGGCCGCCGCAGCGCCGGCAATGACGAAGTCCTTGCTGCCGGTAATTGTCAGCTCTTCCACCCGGGTCTGCATATCGGCCGGGCGCAGTTTGCGGTTCTCGGTGGCACATAGCGCGCCGAGCCCCCCGGGCGCGGCGGGCCAGAGCCGACGTAGCGCAGACTGATACCCCGCCAGAAACGCAAGCCCAGGTGTCGCCGCCAGACGCCCACCAAGCACGGCCAGCTCGAAGGATCCGCTCGCGCAACGCGACAGCAGCTCGGCGAACCAGTCGTCCAGCGCAGCGGGGGCAGGCAGGCGTTGCAACGGACCAAGCAACTCATGCCAGGACATGGATCGATCTCCTATGGATTTGCGAAGAGTTGGGCAATGGCACCCGCCGTCATCCAAGCATCACCGATCCGTAACAGAGGTGACACCGCCGCTGCCTAGCCTGAGCCGGCATCACTGATTGACGGAACGCCAACCATAACAATCAAGCGCTCCGAATGCATTGCCACGCCAAGGCTGACCAGGAGACAGAGCATGACCACCATCGCTTTTCCTCGCATTACGCGGCGCCTGCGGGCGGAACGCCTGTACGGGCAAACCGCGCTGCACGAAGCCCAGGCGTTGCGCTACCGGGTTTTCAGCAGCGAATTCGACGCTCGGCTGGAAGGCGCTGAAGCCGGCCTGGACCGCGACGAATTCGACGCGCACTGCAGCCACATCGGCGTGCGTGATCTCGACAGCGGCGAGCTTGTGGCTACCACGCGCCTGCTGGATAACCGGGCGGCGCTTCGGCTCGGGCGCTTTTACAGCGAAGGGGAATTCAGCCTGCACGGTCTGACGGAGCTGGACGCGCCGATTCTGGAAATTGGTCGCACGTGTGTGCATCCGGCCTACCGCAACGGGGCGACCATCTCCGTACTATGGGGCGAGCTGGCGGAAGCGCTGAACCAGGGCGGTTATCGCTACCTGATGGGCTGCGCCAGCATTCCCATGCGCGACGGTGGCGTTCAGGCCCAAGCCATCATGCAGCGACTGCGCGAGCGATACCTTCGCACCGAACTGCTGCATGCCAATCCGAGAACGCCGCTACCTGTGCTGGAATTACCAGAGAACGTGATTGCGGAAACGCCACCGCTGCTCAAGGCCTACCTGCGGCTTGGCGCAAAGATCTGCGGCGAGCCCTGCTGGGACCCTGATTTTCAGGTCGCCGATGTCTTCATTCTGCTCAAACGAGACGAGCTCTGCCCACGCTACGCAAGGCACTTCAAGGCTGCCGTCTGAATGGGCAGGCTGCGGCTCTACGGGCGGGTGCTCCGGCTGGGCGGGGTGCTCGCGCTTGGCCTGTCATTGGCGAGCGGGTTGAAGCTCCAGTCGCTGCTCGGGCTGGGCCCGTCGCCCGCGATGCGCCATCGGCTCTGCCGCTGGTTTCTGGAACGATTGGCCGCCGCGCTGCCGTTCGAGACTCGACTGATCGGCACCCGACCCGCCCAGCCGATGCTATGGCTCGCCAACCACCTGTCCTGGACCGACATTCCGCTGCTCGGAATGCTGCAACCTATGGCTTTTCTGGCGAAATCCGAAGTGCGCCAGTGGCCGCTGCTCGGCTGGCTCGCCGCCGAGGCCGGCACCCAGTTCATCCGACGAGGCAGCGGTGACAATGGTGCGCTAAACCGGCTGCTGAGCGCCGAGCTGCAGCAGGGCCGCAGCCTCCTGATATTTCCCGAAGGCACCACGTCCAACGGTGCGACCCTAGGTACCTTTCATTCCCGATTACTGTCGTGTGCGATCGAGACCGGCACTCCGATCCAGCCGGTAGCAATCCGCTACCTGCGCGACGGCCAGGTTGACCCCATCGCCCCTTTCATCGGTGAGGATGATCTGCCCTCGCATCTGTTCAGGCTGCTGAAGGCTGACGTTGCGGTAGTGGAAATACAGCTGCTTCCGCCCATCGGCAGCCGCGACATGGCGCGCAACCAACTCTGCCGCACCTGCCACGCCGCGATCGCCGAGGCGCTGTACGGCAATCCCTCGGTGAGCGCTGCGGCCTGATGCAAGCCGAACGCAAGGAAACGCTGCTAGACCTGTTCCCGTTTCGCTGCGAGCCGCGTTGCTGCGCCAAATGGCGCCAGGCCGGATGGCGTTCCGCGAGGCATGGGACGTCGATAATGGTCGCTCCCTTACCAAGTCCCGCAACGAACGTGGCGCCATTTATCGCGCAACCTGAAGGGCCGGGCCAGTTTTTGCGCGATACTGCGTTTCTCGTCGCTTTTTTGGAACGACCAAACTGCGCGACTCGCGCCTTGTCTCGCGCAATATTGGCTCCGTCGCGGCCGCGACGAAACGGGAACAGACCCTAAGCTCGTCACATGAACTATCTTGCACATCTCCATCTCGGCGGCGCGCAGCCTGGCGCGCTACTCGGCAGCCTCTACGGCGATTTCGTCAAGGGCCCACTGGGCGGCCGTTGGCCCGCCGACATCGAAGCCGGCATTCGCCTGCATCGCCAGATCGACGCGTTCACTGACAGCCACCCACTGGTGCTACAGGCCAAACAGCGTTTCCCCCGCGAGCGGCGACGTTACGCAGGCATCTTGATCGACCTGTTTTTCGATCATTGCCTGGCCGCGCATTGGCACGAGTATGCCGACGAACCTTTGCAGGATTTCACCGCCCGGGTGTATCAGGTGCTGCGTGAGGAACCCGAGCTGCCCGCCAAGCTGGCGCTGATCGTGCCACGCATGGCCGCTCAGGACTGGCTAGGCAGCTATCGGGAGTTCGCCGTCATGGAACAAGTCGTGGCTGGCATGAGCCGCCGGCTCTCTCGCCCGGAAGGGCTGGCGGGCGGTGTCGCCGAACTGGAACGGCTGTATGTGCCGCTCCAGCAGGATTTCCGCGAGTTCTACCCGCAGCTGCAGGCTTTCGCCCTAGGCGGCAACGGTCCGAGAGTCGACGGTCGGCTGGCGTAAACCGCGCCGCGCCTTCGCTCAGCCCCGCAGGGCTGACGCGAAGCGTTCCAGCCAGGGCTCGGCGTCAGTTTCGGGGGTGACCGTTTCACTCGCATCGAGACGCAGCATGTCCTGTACTTCGCGCACGCCGAGTTCGGCAAACAGCTCACGGACCAGTTCACCGGCACCGCAGAACGTGTCGCCATAGCTGGCGTCGCCCAGCGCGATGACGCCGCCTGGCAAGCCTTGCCAGTCCGGAAACTGATCGCGGATGGCTGAATACAGCGGGACGAAGTTATCCGGCAGCTCACCCATGCCAGTAGTGGCAGTCACGACCAGCAGCGCTTGCGGCGCAAACTCGATGACCTGGGCGAGTTGCGCGCGCGGGTCATGCCAGGTATCGAAGCCGGCCGTCTTCAGCACAGTGGCGGCATGGCGGGCGACGTCTTCGGCTGTGCCGTAGACCGTACCGGAGAGAATGGCAACTTTCATGGTGAACTCCGTTGCGAAATGAAGCGGACCATTATGCCGCATTGGGCGCATCGTCCTCGCGTGGGCAGTTCTACACTGGCAGAAGTGAGCGCTGCGACGTGGGAGCAGGGAATTACGCAGCATCAGCGTTGTCGCAAAGGCGAGCCAGACAGCGGATCTCAGGGGGGGGCATCCCCTCGAAGAGCGCACCGGAGCGACGAAGGCATGGGCAGGCCTGTCCTGCTGCCCTTGAGAGGGAAATCGAGATGCCGAAGAAAACTGTTCTCACCAGCGCCGAGCTGGCATATATAAACGAGCTCGTGAGCGGCTCGCCGGTCGAGCCGGGGGAAACGCGGGCCGGCTTTAAACTGGACGGCGGTGATAAAGCCAATGCGCTGCTGTTGCAACTGGCCGCAAAAGCCAACCTGACACTCGAAGCCGAGCTCGACGACTATTGCATGTCGTTCCCGCTCCAGCTGAACCAGGACGAGTTCCATACGATCCAGTTGCAACTCGCACCGCCGACAATCTATGAACGCGGACCGGTGCTCCGGGCCTGGCGCCTGCATCTCGATGAACCGCTGCCGCTGCTCTCCAACGACGGCAACGAGACAGCGTTGAGCGTCCATGAACTATCCCCCAATGGCCTGTTGGTAGACCCCGGTCCTAAGCACAAGGCGCCCAAACATCTTCACCTGCGCCTGGCGCTCCCGGGCGAGGCCTCACTCGAAGTCGACGCGCACCGGGTCCGCGATACCGAAGACGGAATGACCGCCTACGAGGTCGAATATCCACAGGACAAAGATGCCGAACGCATCCGCTCGTATCTGTATGAGCAGCATCAACGACTACACCCAGAGCTTCAGCCAGAGCTCCCCGACGAGGTGCTCGCCGACGCACCCGAGCGCTCCTAGCCACATAATTTGCTCAGCTTGTCGCAAGCCAAGCGAAAGCCATGACGCGCTGTGACCCGTAAGTGCCGTGGCGGGTACCTGGTGTAAGCTGGCAGGCCACGTATTCCGGCCTCAGATGAGCCGTGTACGACATTCAACCTTCGATTTCCTGTGAATCCATGACCGAGCCAACGGCCCCGATCCTGATTACCGGCGCCAGCCAGCGCATTGGCTTGCATTGCGCCGAGCGCCTGCTTGATGACGGGCAGCCCGTGATCATCAGCTACCGCACACCGCGAGCAAGCCTCGATCGGCTGCGCGAGCGAGGTGCCGTGACGTTGCCGGCGGACTTTTCCGGCGCTCCCGGCATTCATGCCTTTATCGCTGCATTGAAACAGCAGACCCGCACGCTGCGCGCGATTGTCCACAACGCATCGGACTGGCATATCGAGACACCGGGACAAGAAGCCGAAGTGTTCCAGCGTATGTTCGAGGTACACATGCTCGCGCCCTACCTGATCAACCTTCATTGCGCCGAGCTGCTGCAACACGGTGGCCCGGCGGACATCATCCACATCGGTGACGATGTCACCCGTGTCGGCAGCAAAAAGCACATCGCCTATGCCGCCAGCAAAGCCGGGCTGGACAATCTCACGCTTTCATTTGCGGCTCGTCTGGCGCCGGCCATCAAGGTCAACGGCATAGCCCCGGCCCTGATACAGTTCAACGAAGGCGACGATGACGAATATCGACGCAAGGCGCTGGCGAAATCCTCGCTGGGTATCGAACCCGGCGCTGAAGTGGTCTACCAGAGTCTGCGCTATCTGCTGGATAATCCCTATGTCACCGGCACCACGCTGGCCGTCAATGGTGGCCGTCACCTGATTTGATACGCGAAGGAATCCCATGCCCCGATTGGAACCCGCTATGGCGCGCATCCGCGTCAAAGACCTGCGACTACGTACCTTCATCGGCATCAAGGAAGAGGAAATTCTCAACAGGCAGGATGTGTTGATCAATCTGACGATGCTCTATCCCGCAGCCGACGCCGTGCGCGACAACGACATCGAGCATGCGCTGAACTACCGCACCATCACCAAGGCGATCATCCAGCACGTCGAAGACAATCGCTTCGCCCTTCTCGAGCGGCTCACCCAGGAGATCCTCGACCTGGTCATGGCGCATCCGCAAGTACGCTACGCCGAAGTCGAAGTCGACAAGCCCCACGCCCTGCGCTTCGCCGAATCGGTGTCGATCACCCTGGCCGCGCACCGCGACTGAATCGCTCCATCAGTCTCTGCCGTAGGCCAGGGTGGTCATCAGCGCCCGATCGCCGCTGCGGGCATCAAGTCGGGTGTGCTGGATAACCACCGGCACGCTGGAGACGAACACGCTGGCGTAATCAGTCTCGCGCGGCACCGCCTTCGGGGTGTTCAGGTCATCGAAACGAAGATGCAGGGTTCGCCGTGCAGGTACCCGTATTTCGTATGGGCCGACCGGCTCGCGATCAGCGAAGTACAACGTCAGCTCGATTTCCGCCTCCAGCGGTCCGGTATTGAGAATGCAGGCCGTCTCGTGGCTGCGCAGCGCTGGTTCGTCGGGCTTCGGCCCCAGCGCGGGCAGATAGCCTTCGGCAATTACCCAATGTCTTTTTCCGATCACATCCCGTCTCCTCGGCTGCGGACGACCGGTTGGCCATCCCTTTCAGCGGAGACGGGCAAGCGCGATAAAGTTCCCCGCCGCCATCTGGCTCAGGGCACGCGTCAAGGTTATGATCCCGCCCACGTCTGCAACGCCGAGACCCAGCAAAATGAATGATCAAGAACGCACCGAACTCGAAGCCGCCGCCTTTCGCCGCCTGGTCCAGCATCTGCGCAGTCGCCCGGACGCGCAGAACATCGACCTGATGAACCTGGCCGGCTTCTGCCGCAACTGCCTGTCGAAGTGGTACAAGGCTGCCGCCGATGACCTGGATATTGAAGTCAGCATCGACGAAGCTCGCGAAGAGGTCTATGGCATGCCCTACACCGAATGGAAAAAGCGCTACCAGAAGGACGCAACGCCAGAGCAACAGGCCACCTTCGACAAGAGTCAGAAGCCATGACCGATCTCAGGGATTTTCGCGCCAGCTTGCGCAACCGTAACCATCACTTCAGCGAGACATTGGCGTTCATCGCCAGCGCCTATGACTATCAGCCAAGCCGCTTCTTCAATGGCAACGTAGAAAATGCCGCCGGAGAAAACGAAGGCTCGTGTAAGGCGCTCGGGCTGGCCGTACTGGAAGGATTCACCACCGAGGAGGCGCTACTGGCGTTCGGTGAACATTATCAATCGGTCCTGGAGAATCCCAGCGGAACCGACCATCGCAACATCCGCGCCCTGATGGAAACGGGGCTGCCGGGTGTGCGCTTCGATCAGCAGCCGTTGCGGCGCAAACCGATCAATTTCGACGAGAAATAAAAAGAGGGCCTGCCAGGCACTTGGGGAAGGCTTGATAGCGGACGGCCCTAAACCAAAGAGGCGTTTTCCAGGCCAAGTCCGATCATCTGGCGCAACGTTGGCCATTGCGAAGTCTCGATTGCCTGGATAGGCGATCCCTATCGGGCAATTCTGGCAGTCGCCGGGCTTTTCCCACCGCAACAAAGCCGGTAAGGTCCGGACCGGTTTCCTTCGAGTATGCCTATGCCCATCGCTGCCCTTTCCGGCCCGCAGTACCTGCGTGAAGGTCTGAAGCTTATCCTGAGCCCAGGTTTACGACTGTTCGTCATCTTGCCGCTGACGGTAAACCTGCTGCTGTTCAGCGGGCTCGTCTACCTCGCCCTGCGTCAGTTTGGTGGGTGGGTCGATGCCTTCATGCCGAGCCTGCCCGAGTGGCTGACGTTTCTGGAATATATCCTCTGGCCGCTGTTCGTGATCTTGGTGGTGTTGATGGTGTTTTTCACCTTCACCATGCTCGCTAACATCATCGCCGCTCCGTTCAACGGCTTTCTTGCCGAGAAGGTCGAAACGGTCGCGCGGGGCGAGGACAGCTCGCCACCGTTCAGCTGGGCCGAATTGCTGGCGATGCTGCCACGCACCATCGGCCGTGAGGCGCGCAAGCTGGCCTATTTCGCACCGCGGGCGCTGGCATTGCTGATTCTGAGCTTCATCCCAGTGGCCAACCTTTTCGCCGCGCCGCTGTGGCTGTTGTTCGGCGTCTGGATGATGGCGGTGCAATACATCGATTATCCAGCGGACAACAACAAGATGAGCTGGGCCGAGATGATGGTCTGGTTGCGTCAACGGCGCTGGAAGAGCCTGAGTTTCGGTGCGGTGACTTACGCCGCGCTACTCATACCGGTGCTGAACTTGCTGATCATGCCGGCGGCGGTGGCTGGCGCAACCCTGTTCTGGGTGCGCGAAGGCGGCAGGAAGTATCCGGTGCCCGTCGCCGACCAGTGAACTGCGAACCACAGGGGTGTCTAGATTTGAACACCCTTGGTTCAGGAGTCCCGCAATGGCGCTTTCCGCCCTGGCTATCAACTGCACGCTCAAACCATCCTCCAACGCCTCTTCCTGCGGTCTGCTGCTGAGCCAGGCTGAACGTGAGCTGGAAAAGCTCGGAGTCACCTGCGAGCAGATACGCGCCGTGGATTTCAACATTAAACCGGGCGTGACGTCTGATGAGGGAGCGGGCGACGACTGGCCGGCGATCCGTGAAAAGATCCTCGCGGCCGATATTTTGTTGCTGGGCACGCCCATCTGGCTGGGACACCCATCCAGTATCTGTCAGCGGGTGCTTGAGCGACTCGATGCATTTCTCGGCGAAGTGGACGACCAGCAGCGGATGGTCTCCTACGGTCGGATTGCGTGCGTAGCCGTGGTTGGCAATGAGGATGGCGCCCACCATGTGGTGGCCGAGCTCTATCAGGGGCTGAATGACGTAGGTTTCACCATTCCCGCCAATGGCTGTACCTACTGGGTCGGGCAGGCGATGGGCTCGATCGACTACAAGGACGTGGACGATCCCGGCGAGAAGATCGCCAAGACCAACGCGATGCTGGCACGCAACGCGGTGCATCTGGCGACACTGCTCAAGCAGTCCGGCTACCCCGGCGCGTCGGAGTAGCGCCCGGGATAGGCGATGCCATGCCGCGCTTCACCAGGCTTGCAGACCCATCCCGCAACAGCGAGTCGAGCAGTGAGCCGACCGTCGTTACCGGATGGATGCTTACAAACCCGATCAAGCCAGAGTCTTCAGCGCCTCGCGGCTGAACGGCAGAATATCCTGCATGCGCCCTTCGCGGACTTTCAGTGCCCAGTCGGGATCGCAGATCAGGGCGCGCCCCACCGCGACCAAGTCGAACTCCTCCTTGTTCAGGCGCTCAAGCAGGCCTTCGATATTGGCCGGCTGCGCCACCTTGTCGGTCTTGACCATGAACTGAAGGAATTCGCCATCCAGGCCTACGCTGCCGACGGTAATCGTCGGTTTGCCGGTCAGCTGGCGGGTCCAGCCCGCCAGATTGAGGTCCGAGCCTTCGAACTCCGACTCCCAGAAACGGCGCGTCGAGCAATGAAAGATGTCTACACCCGCCGCCGACAGCGGCGCGAGAAACTCACCCAGCGCTTCCGGTGTGGCCACCAGGCGTGCGGTGTAGTCCTGCTGCTTCCACTGCGAGAAGCGGAAGATGATCGGGAAGTTCGGGCCCACCGCTGCCCGCACGGTCTCGATCAGCTCGATCGCGAAGCGTGAGCGATTGGCCAGGCTGCCACCGTATTCATCGGTGCGCTGATTGCTGCCCTCCCAGAAGAACTGGTCGATCAGATAACCATGAGCGCCATGGATCTCGACGCCATCCATGCCAATGGCCTTGGCATCGACAGCGGCCTGGGCAAACGCGGTGGTCACGTCCTGGATATCCTGCTTGGTCATACCATGCACGACGACCTGGCCGTCCTTGCACTTCTCCATCGGCCCGTATCCCACCACCTCCGGCTCCGGCTCGGTGCCCTTGCGGCGCACGTTGCCTACGTGCCAGAGCTGCGGAACGATCTTTCCGCCTGCGCCATGTACGGCCTCGACCACAGCCTTCCAGCCAGCCAGAGCGTCCTCACCGTAAAAGCGTGGCACTTGCGGATAGCCATTGGCGGCCTCGTGACCCACCGTAGTGCCCTCTGTAATGATCAACCCGACGCCTGAAGCGGCACGCCGGCGGTAGTACTCGACGACGTCTGCGGTTGGCACACCCTTCGGAGAGAAGGAACGGGTCATCGGCGCCATTACCACACGCGTCGGCAGTTGCAGGCTGCCGAGCTGGAAAGGCTGAAACAGGGCGTTTACGGCTGCGGTCATGGTTGTCTCCTTTGTTGATCATGGATGTTAAAGCGACCGGTCATCTCACCGCTCGCCACAAAAGAATCAGCGAAGCGTCAGTAGACGCTCCAGCTGGGTCAGGAAAACGTCCAGCGGCACGACACTGCGGCCCACTTTCATGCGCAGCAGGGCACCCTCCCAGGCATTGCCGATGAACTCGGCAAGCGCCTGGCAATCGGTAGTCGGATCGATTTCACCGGCATCCTGAGCTTGCTCGAGACACGCAGCCAGCACCTCGACGGAACGCAGCAGAATGACCTCAACCCGGCGCCCGATCGGTTGCGACAGCTCGGCCATCTCGAAACTGAGGCTGCCAATGAAACAGTGATATTCCGGGCACGCCTGGCGAGCGAAATGAGCGACCAGCTCAGCGTAATGACCGAGGATTCGCTCACGCGGGCTCAACGCTGTATTGGCAAGCGCAGCCTGGTCGCGCTCCAAACGTGGCGTATAGAGATGGTCCAGCGCCTGCAGGGCGAAATCTTCCTTGCTGGCGAAGTAGTGATAGAAGGATCCCTTGGGGATGCCAGCGGCCTGGACGATTTCCAGCACGCCGGTGCCGTGATAACCACGACGGGTCATCACCTGCGCGCCTTTGGCCAGGATCAGTTCGCGCTTGTCGATTCGAGCTCGGCTGTTCATGAAACCGAGCATATGACCGGTCGTCTCGTGCGAACAGCACCATCCATGGCGCTTATGGCGTCGCCATGATTCAGCAATAACAAGTGCGACAGGGTGTGAGGTGGTCGGTAAGAAACAGACGCAGCGGCAGATACCGCTGCGCAACGCGAGGTGGGCGTCAGGCGAGTGCGCTTTCGATCGCCTGGATCAACGCCGGATCATCCGGAGCAGTCCGAGGTGAGAAGCGCGCCAGTACGCGACCGTCCTTGTCGACGAGAAACTTCTCGAAGTTCCAGGTGATGTCACCGGGAAAATCAGCCCCTTCGCCTGCCAACAGACGGTACAGCGGATGACGTTGCGGGCCGTTGACCTCGAGCTTGCCACTCAGCGGAAAAGTGATGCCATAGTTCTCGTTGCAGAACTGCAGAATCTCCGCGTCGCTGCCGGGCTCCTGCGCGGCGAACTGATTGCATGGAATGCCAAGCACTCCGAAGCCACGATCCTGATAACGCTGATGCAGTGTTTGCAGGCCCGCATACTGAGGGGTCAACCCGCATTCGGACGCCACATTGACCACCAGCGTCAGCTGATTTCTCAGCGCCGCAAGGGGCAGCTCCTGGCCAGCGAGGCCGGGTAGAACCAACTCGTGGAACGCGCTCATTCTCTCTTCTCCAGAGGGTAAAAAAGCGCTCCGGTATTACCGAAGCGCTTCCATCGGCCGATCATCTCGATCGAGCCTTGCCACCCGCCTTGCGGCGAGCGAATCAGTGCTGGTGGCCACCTTCGCCATGGACGTGGCCATGAGCGACTTCTTCTTCGCTGGCATCACGTACGTCGACGATCTTGACCTCGAAGTTCAGACGCTGGCCGGCCAGCGGATGGTTGCCGTCGACAATCACGTCATCACCTTCAACGTCACGGATGGTGACGATCTGCATGCCACCGTCCGGACCGGACGCGTGGAACTGCATACCTACTTCTAGCTCGTCGACACCCTCGAACATGGTGCGATTGAGAGTAGCGACCAGCTCCGGGCTGTACTCGCCGTAGGCATCTTGCGGCTCGATGGCGACCTTCACTTCATCACCGCCCTGCTTGCCTTCCAGGGCTCTTTCCAACCCGGCGATGATGTTGCCTGCACCGTGCAGGTAGACCAGCGGCGCGCCGCCGGCCGAGCTGTCGATCACCTCACCGGCGTCGTTGGTGAGTGTGTAGTCGATTGACACAGCCTTGTTCGCGGCAATTTGCATGAGGCAAAACCTTTGCTGGGGAATGTGATGCCAAAGTTTAACCGCGAGCTCCGCCGATTGCGAACCGAGCCCAGATAAACGGGGTCGACCTCAGACTTGACAAACTTCCGTAGCCTCTGCCTGGGACGGTGCCATGTACAACCTTTGGAGAACATCGGTTCTCCATGGCCTATGCCAGAATCCGGAGCGCAATCTAGTGATGTATTCCAACAATATAAGCGTCCCGAGGAGCACCGATGTCGGCTCGAAACATCCTGGTGATTAACTGCGGCAGTTCGTCGATCAAATTCGCCCTGGTCAACGAAACGCAAGCGGCCTTCCCACTGCAAGGTCTGGCTGAACGTCTCGGCAGCCCCGAAGCCGTACTTCATTGGCAGCTAGGCGACGCCAAACAAAGCCTGGATATCCCTGGTGCCGATCATCGCGCCGCGCTGGAGCGCTTGCTCCCCCTCGCGCAGGAGGCCGCTGGCGGCAAACTCGATGGTATCGGCCACCGGGTGGTCCATGGCGGCGAGCATTTCACCGGTTCCAGCCTGATCGACGAAGATGTGCTCAAGGCGATTCGCGACAGTGCACAGCTGGCACCGCTGCACAACCCAGCCAATCTGGTCGGCATCGATGCCGCGATCGCCCTGTTCCCCGGCCTGCCGCAGGTGAGCGTGTTCGACACGGCTTTCCACCAGACAATGCCCGAACATGCATTCCGCTACGCCGTGCCAGAATTTCTCTATAAGGAGCACAGCGTCCGCCGCTACGGCTTCCACGGCACCAGCCATAACTATGTAAGCAAGCGCGCCGCCGAAATGACCGGTCTTGCAGTCGATGACAGCTGCTGGCTTACCGCGCATCTGGGCAATGGCTGCTCGACCTGCGCCATCGTCAATGGAGAAAGCCGGGACACCAGCATGGGCCTCACCCCGCTGGAAGGCCTGGTAATGGGCACGCGCAGCGGCGATGTCGACCCTAACCTGCACAGCTACCTCAACCGAACCCTGGGCTGGAGCCTCGAGCAGATCGATCGCGTCCTCAACCACGACAGCGGTCTGAAGGGCCTGTCGGGGCTGTCCAACGACATGCGTACCCTCTACGAGGCACGCGTTGCTGGCCATCCGGGCGCCAATCTGGCCTTTGAGGTGTTCTGCTATCGCCTGGCGAAATCGCTGGCGGGCATGGCCTGCGCCTTGCCGAAGCTCGACGGTCTGATCTTTACCGGCGGCATTGGTGAGAACTCGGTAGCGGTCCGCAGCCGCACGCTGGAACACCTGAAGCTCTTCAAGTTCGAGCTCGACGAAGAAGCCAACGCACGCTGCACCCGCGGCGTCGGCGGGGAAATCCAGGCGGCAGGCAGCCCCCGTGTCCTGGTAGTGCCCACCAATGAAGAGCGACAGATCGCGCTGGATACGCTGGCATTGCTTGACGCCTGACAACGCCCCGACCCGAATGCGCATCACACAATCCGACGTCCGTGATGGCGTCGGGTTTCCTCTGCGCCATCGCCCTTCGCTCGACAGGAGAACATCATGCACACGCTCTTCCTTGCCCCCAGCGGTTTTGGCGGCGGTCTCAATTCCATCAGCCTCGGCCTGATTCGCGCGCTCGAACGTGCAGGGCTGAAGGTCGGTTTCTTCAAGCCCATAGCTCAACCCTTCCCGCTCGACCAGGGCCTCGAGCGGTCCTGCGTATTGGTGGAGAAGGCGCTGAACATTGCTTCGCCCGAGCCGCTGCCGCTGGAACAGGTGGAGCGCCAACTGGCCGATGGCGAACTCGATCTGCTTCTGGAAGATGTAGTCAGCCGTTATCAGGAGGTCGCCGCAGGCAAGGACGTGGTGATTGTCGAGGGTATGGTGCCAACGCGGGAATTCAACCACACCTCTCGAATCAATACCCATTTGGCCAAGAGCCTGGATGCGGAGGTCATCCTGATCGCCGCGCAGGGCAGCGACACGCTGAAACGCATGGCTGAGCGCATCGAGATCCAGGCTCAGCTGTTCGGCGGTGCCAAGGATCCCAAGGTGCTCGGTCTGATTCTCAACAAGGTCAAGAGCGACGACGGTGTGCCTGCTTTCGTCGAGCGCATCAAGGCCCAGCTCCCCCTGCTGGGTACTCCGGACTTCCAACTGCTTGGTGCCATTCCCTACGCCGAAGAGCTGAACGCCCTGCGCACCCGTGATATCGCCCAGCTGCTGAACGCCAAAATTCTTCATGCCGGGGAAGCCGAGCATCGCCGGGTCAGCAAGATCGTCCTGTGCGCTCGCGCGGTTCCCAATACCGTGCAGTTGCTTCAGCCAGGGGTACTGGTGGTCACCCCCGGTGACCGCGACGACATCATCCTCGCCGCAAGCCTGGCTTCGCTCAACGGCGTCGAACTCGCCGGTCTGCTGTTGTGCAGCGATTTCGCGCCAGATCCGCGCATCCTGGAACTGTGCAAGGCGGCGCTCGATGGCGGCCTACCGGTGATGACCGTGAAGACCGGCTCCTATGACACGGCCACCAACCTGTTCGCCCTGAACAAGGAAACGCCGGCAGACGACATCGAACGCGCCAGCCAAGTGACCGACTTCATCGCTCAGCACCTGCAACCCGAACTGCTGCATACACGCCTCAGCGTGCCGCGTAGCGAGCTGCGCCTGTCGCCTCCGGCGTTCCGCTATCAGCTGGTCAAGCGCGCCCAGCGGGCAAACAAGCGCATCGTGCTGCCGGAAGGCAACGAGCCACGCACCATCCGTGCGGCGGCCATCTGTCAGGAACGTGGCATTGCCCGTTGCGTGCTACTGGCCAAACCGGAAGAGGTTCAGGCGGTCGCCCGTGAGCAAGGCATCAGCCTACCCTCCAGCCTGGAGATCCTCGATCCAGAGCTGATCATCAACCAGTACGTCGAGCCCATGTGCGAGATGCGCAAGGCAAAGGGCCTGACGCCGGAAGATGCGCGCGGGCAGCTTCAGGACACCGTGGTGCTGGGCACCATGATGCTCGCGCTGGACGAGGTGGACGGTCTGGTTTCCGGCGCCGTACATACCACTGCCAATACCATTCGTCCGGCGCTGCAGTTGATCAAGACCGCGCCGGGCTACAGCCTGGTGTCCTCGGTGTTCTTCATGCTGCTGCCGGACCAGGTACTCGTCTACGGCGACTGCGCGGTCAACCCCAACCCGAGCGCCACCGAGCTGGCGGAGATCGCACTGCAAAGCGCCGAGTCGGCCGTTGCCTTGGGCGTCAACCCACGGGTGGCGATGATCAGCTATTCCACCGGGACATCAGGCAGCGGCGCCGAGGTGGAAAAGGTCGCCGAAGCCACGCGCATCGCTCAGGAGCGGGCGCCCCATCTGCCAATCGACGGGCCGCTGCAATACGACGCCGCCTCGGTCGCCAGTGTCGGCAAGCAGAAGGCGCCGAACAGCCTGGTCGCTGGTCAGGCGACCGTGTTCATCTTTCCCGACCTGAACACCGGCAACACGACCTATAAGGCGGTCCAGCGCAGCGCCAACGTGATCAGCGTTGGGCCGATGCTGCAAGGCCTGCGCAAGCCGGTCAACGACCTGTCCCGTGGTGCATTGGTGGACGACATCGTCTTCACCATTGCCCTCACCGCCTTGCAGGCCGACAGTCAAAAGGCCTGATACGCGGCACGCCGACACGCCCGGCCCGTCGAGGCCGGGCATGTCGAACCCTCCAACCCTGTGATAGGTCACTTGCAGTTCAGCGCACAATCAGTACTCTTGCCGCCTTTATTGACGGGTATACGAGCCAATCGATGCTGAGCGTCCTTCCTGCCCCTCTGCGGGGCATCCTCGCCGGCCTGACCCTGGCGCTGAACACGCTGTTCTGGTGCTGGCCGCTTTTCGCCCTCTCGCTGCTCAAGCTCGTCCTGCCGATTCCCAGGATACAGCGCGCGCTGCGCTTCGGCATGCATTGGATTGCCGAATCCTGGATGGCGGTCAACGGTTTCTGGATGAACCAGGTGCGGCGCACCCAGTGGGATGTGCAGGGCCTGGAAAAAGTCGACATGCACCATTCCTTTCTGGTCACCAGCAATCACCAGAGCTGGGCCGATATCCTGATGCTGCAGTATCAGCTGAACCGGCGCATGCCGATTTTGAAGTTCTTCCTCAAGCAGGAACTGATCTGGGTTCCGGTCATTGGCTTATGCTGGTGGGCGCTGGAGTTTCCCTTCATGAAGCGCTTCAGCAAGGAGTACCTGACCAAATACCCTGAGAAGCGTGGCGAGGATCTGGCGACCACTCGCAAGGCTTGCGAGCGCTACCGGACCAACCCGGTGTCGGTGTTCAACTTTCTCGAAGGCACACGCTTCACAGAAGACAAGCACACCGAGCAGTCCTCGCCCTATCGTTACCTGCTCAAACCCAGAGCCGGCGGCATCGCTTTCGTGATTGATGCGATGGGCGAGCAGTTGACGGCACTGATCAACATCACCATCCACTACCCGGACGGTAATCCGAGCTTCTGGGATCTGCTCTGTGGCCGGATCGGCCGCGTGGTGATGCGGATCGACTCGCAGCCCATCCCGGCCGAGTTTCTGCATCGCAGCTACGACCAGGACGAGGACTATCGACTGAGCTTCCAGGAGTGGGTCAACGAGCTCTGGAGCAATAAGGACGCGCAGCTTGAGGCGATGCATCGCCAGTACCCATCGAATCGCTCACACGGCGCTGACGGAAGCGACCGGCGCTAGCCGGCCGTTTGATGATTCAGCTGCTGCCAGTCGATTGTCCGCGGGAATGCCAAGGCATCCTCGACGGCCAGTCCCGGTGCCACTAGAAAGCCCTGCATCACCTGGCAATCATGGGCTATCAGCCAATCGCGCTGGGCCAGGGTTTCGACCCCCTCGGCAATGACTTCAAGCCCAAGGTTACGCCCCAGGTCGATGATAGTGCTGACGACCGCGGCATCACGGGGCGAAACGAGCATGTTGGCAATGAACAACCGGTCGATCTTCAGCGTATCAAGATCAAAATGGCGCAAGTAGGCCAGCGATGAATAGCCGGTGCCGAAGTCGTCTACCGCCACTCTCACGCCCAATTCCCGCAGCTGCCGAAGCTTGTCGCAGCTCTGCTCAAGATCTTGCATCAGGGCACCTTCTGTCACCTCCAGTTCGAGCTGGCGAGGATCGAGCTGGTACTCGTCGAGCAGTCGGCGCAGCTCGTCTACCAGTCCGGCCCGGCTGAACTGCACGGGACTGACGTTAAAGCTCAGGACCAGCTTGTCACCGAATCGCTCGCGCCAATCACGACACTGCGCCAGCCCTTCACGTAGCGCCCATTCGCCAACACGCTCAATCAGCCGGGTCTCCTCTAGCAGCGGGATGAACACGTTGGGCTCGACCTCGCCGCGTCCGGCGTAATCCCAACGCAGCAAGGCCTCGAACCCGCGCAACTCGCCTGTTTCAAGTACTACCTGCGGCTGATAAGCCAGGGCGAAACCATTGCGCTCGATGGTGTTGCGCAGATTCTCCTCCATCATCAGGCGTGCATGGGCACGCCCGTTCATTTCGCTGGAGAAGAAACGATATTGTTGCCGGCCGTTGCGTTTGGCTTCATACATCGCCATGTCCGCTGAGCGCAGCAACTCTTCAACGCTCTGGCCGCAATCCGGGAAGTGCGCGATACCGATGCTGGCACCGAGGGTGACATCGGTTCCCTCGATGGTATGCCGAACCGAGATCAGCTCGATGAGCTTTTCCGCCACCTTGGCGGCGTCCTCAGGATGCTCCAGGGAATCCAGCAACGCGGTGAACTCGTCCCCCCCCATGCGCGCGATGATGTCGTAGGGACGCATACAGGTTTCCAGAACCCGCGCCACACGACATAGAATCTCGTCGCCCGCATCGTGCCCCAGCGAATCGTTGATGCGCTTGAACCCGTCGAGGTCGATATAGAGGATGGCCATACGCTTGCCGTTCCGGTCGACCCGCGCCAAAGCCGAGTCCAGCGCCTGATGAAAGCCTCGGCGATTCAGCAGCCCGGTCAGCGAATCGGTGACCGCCTGGGTTTCCAGCTGCGTGTGCAGGTTGCGCACCACCGACATATCCAGCGCGATGACCACCATCGACCGCTGCTGTCGAGGCAGTGGCGAAGAAGACAAGGCCACCGGCAGGGTGCCGCCATTGGCGGTGTATAACTGCGCTTCGTGCAGACGGAATGTACTGCCACTACGCCATTGCTTGTAGAAGTCAGTGTCGCGCCAGGCCTCGGGCATCTGCGGCGCGGCGAGATGATCGATCAGGGCCGTGCCCTGCAGGGCATCGATGCTGGTGTGCAGCATCTGCGCGATCGCCGGATTGGCGAAGCTGATGTAGCCGTCCTCGCCCACCACCAAGATGCCCTCGGCGGCGTTGTTCAGCACCGAGGCATTGAACGCTCGTGCACTGTCGAGCTGTTGGGTCAGTAGCTGCAGGTCGCGCCGGTTGTGTTCGTGGCTGAGCAGGGTGTTGATCTTGTGCTTAAGCACCTGCGGGTCGAAGGGCTTCAGGATGAAGTCGACCGCCCCCGTCGCGTAACCGCGCAACACGGACTCCCGCGTATGTGCGATGGCCGAGACAAATATGATCGGGGTGTAGCGCGTATGGGGGCTGCCGCGCATCAGGCGCGCAACCTCGAAGCCATCCATGCCTGGCATCTGCACGTCCAGCAGCACCAGCTCCACGTCCAGATCAAGCAGCGCCTGCAGCGCCGCCTCCCCAGAATTGACCGTATGCACCTGCCAGTCGCCATCGCCTAGCAGAGCTTCCATCGCCACCAGATTGGCCTCGCGGTCATCGACGACCAACAGGGTGCGGGTGCGAGGTTGTGATTTGGCTTGTGCCCGCGCCATTTATCCGACTCCCCGGCCCGACGCGAAATTGATTCCGACTTCGACGGCGTCGGCACGAACGCCAATTGGGCATGAACGATACGTCACAAACCTCTCCTTATAGACTTTCATGGGAGCCGTCATCTCGCCCCAGGCAACGTCGCAACAACTCGACCAGTTTGGCGCTCTCAATCGGCTTGAAGAGAAAATCGTCGGCGCCTGCGGCAATGCCCTCAGCTCGAATGGCCGGGTCGGCACCGGCTGCCAGCGCCACGATCGGCACCTGACAACCATAGTCGTTTCGGAGTTGGCGAATCAGTGCAGGGCCGTCATTGTTCGGCAGTGCCATGTCTACCAAGGCCAAATCAAACGCGTCGTCATCGAAACGCTCTAGCGCCTCGGTACTCGTCGTGGCGGGAACAACCTGCAGGCCCTGCTCATCGAGCATCGCGCTGATGGCGTAGATCGCCCGCACGTCAGAATCTACCAGCAATACCCGCTGCCCGAGCAACGGATGCCCTATTTCTTCGATGCCCAGCGCCGCGGGCTCTGCCGCGGGAGGCTTCAATGCATCTTCCATATGCTCCAGTCCTTCTGTTTTTGACAACGCAACTGATGAATAGCGCCGAAGCCGCTGCAGATTCTTTTCCGAAAGCGGTTCACGGCTATTCAGCACCACTCGTACATCCTTCAACGAGCGCAAACGGTCGAGCGCCTCGAGCAGATCGAGGCCATCTTCGCCATCCAGGTCGAAGTCGATGATCAACACCGTGAAGGTGTGCTCCGCATAGGCTAGCCGAGCCTCTTCGCTACGCTCGCAGTCGGTGACTCGGTAGCCGAGACGTTCGAAATGCTCACGTAGCTGCCGGCGCCGTTCCGAATCGGTTTCGACCAGCAGCAATCGCGTCGAGCTGCCTTCCTGTCTCGCCAGATCAACGAACAGGCGCTCCAGCTCCGACTGAGCGACGGGCTTGAGCAGGTAACGAGAATTATCATCGGACCAGCCTTGCGGCTGTGGCACACAAGAAATGATGTATACCGGCGTGTCCCGGTGCCGGGGATCGGCTCGCAGCACCCGATGAAGTTGCCAGCCACTGATATCGGGCAGCAGGATATCGAGAATGACCGCTGCGAAACGGTCCCGTTCGAGCGCGTCGAGCCCCTCCTGTCCAGAGCCGCAGATGACGCTGGAAAAACCATGGGATTGGCCAACCTCGGCCACCACCGACGCGAAATCGGCATCGTCTTCAACGATCAGCAGACCGGCACCCTGACCGCGGCGATGGGACGTCCGCAGCGTCCGGACCTCAGTGGTCGCAGCCAGCTTCAGCGGGACCTCGACGGTGAAACTTGATCCCTGACCCGGGGCGCTTCTGAGATGAATACCGCCGCCCAGCACTTCGGCCAGTTGCCGTGCGATCGCCAGGCCCAGTCCCGTGCCGCCGTATTGCCGACTGATCGAACCGTCGATCTGCTGGAAAGCCTGGAAGATTCGTTCGTGCTGGTCCTCGGCGATACCAATGCCGGTATCGGTCACGCAGATCTGCAGCGTGTCTTCATCCGCAGGCAGCTCGGCTGGTTTGCGCGCAACATGGATATCCACAGAGCCCTGTTCGGTGAACTTCAAGGCATTGGTGACCAGATTGCGCAGGATCTGTTGCAGCCGGGCCCGGTCACTGATGATTGATGCGGGCACATCCGGATCGATTCGAGACGTGAGGGTCAGCCCGTTCTGCTCGGCCATCGGCTCGAGCCCGATCACGACTTCCGCCAGCAGCTCGGTCACATCAAGCGGCTCCGGCTTGATCTGCATATGGCCGGCCTCGATCTTGGCCAGGTCGAGCACGTCGTTAATCAGCTGCAGCAGATCCTGTCCGGCACGATGAATGATGTCGGCATGACGAACCTGCTTGTCGGTCAGGTTGCTCGCGGCGTTCTGTCTCAGCTGATCACTCAGGATCAGGATGCTATTGAGCGGTGTGCGAAGTTCGTGGGACATGTTCGCGAGGAACTCGGACTTGTAGCGATTCGCGACGATCAGCTCGTTCGCTTGATCCCGCAGGCGTCGCTCCGCAGCCTTGCGGTGCCCGATATCGATCACCACGGCCTGCACCAGTTGTTCTTCGCCGCTGCGCAGCGGCGAAAGGCCGATCTCCACAGGCAACAGGCGGCCATCTCGGTGCCGACCGAACAGCTCACGGTTGTCACCCAACCGACGCGACTCGGGCTCCTGTGCGAAACGATGGCGCACCTCGTGGTACGTCTTGCGCATCGACTCGGGAATCAGCAGCTCAACCGGCTGGCCGAGCAGCTCTTGTCGGCTAAAGCCGAACAGCAGTTCAGTCTGCCGGTTGACCATGACGATACGTCCGTCATGGTCGAACAGCAGGAAGGCGTTCGGCGAGGCTTCGACCACATTGCGGAAACGCTCTTCGTCACGCTTGCGCTGCTGCAGATCGACCAGATTGAGCAAATGGTGAACACCATCATCGCGCCTGAAGCTGGTCAGACTCAGCGACACCGGTATGGGGGTGCCATCCTCCCGCAGTGCCTGGCTTTCCTCGTGGCTGGCTTCCAGCCGCTGCACGCCAGATGATTCGCCGAGGGCGCCGGGAACATAACGGTTGAGGCGCTCACCAGCGAGCAAGCCGGCGCTGCTGCCAAACAATGCCGCGGCGCTCTGGTTGGCCAGCTCTATTCGGCCCTGGTCATTGCACAACAGTGTCGCAACTGGCAGTTGTTCGATCAGCTGACGGAACCGTGCCTCACGCTCCTGAAGCTGCGCACCAAGCGCCTGACTGCTGCGCAGGGCCCGTTCACGCAGATACAGGTAACCGCCAATCAGCAGGGAGAACAGCAACGCTGCGGTCAATGCCGCCGCCAGATCGAAGGCTCCGCTGGTCCGTTCCAGGATGGCTTCGTATTCCGGTGTACTGGCTACTTCCAGCTGCCAACTGCGGCCGTACAGGTAGATGTTTCGGGTGCGATGGAAGCTCGCGTCGCTGCTCACCGGCGCACGACCCACCAGCAAAGGTTCATCCGGGGCTGCGGCATCGAACAGCTGCAGCTGGAACAACTTGCTGCGCGAACCCAGCACGCCTTCCAACAGATCGGTAAGCCGGAAAGCACCATGTAACGTCCCGGCAAAGGCGCTCTGACGCTCTTCGAGGGTTGTGATGGGTACGCCAACGCGATAGAGCGGAAGGTATAGCAATATACCCCTCTGGGCGTTCTCCTCTGTTTCCTGCTTCAGACGCAGAGGACCAGTGAGCATCGGCGTGCCAATGTTGCGCGCAGCGATGATGGCTTCCCTACGGGTCTCTTCGCTCAACATGTCGAAGCCCAACACCCGGCGGTTTCGCCAATCAACCGGGTGGATATAGTCCGTAATCAGATACTCGTCGCGCTTCCCGGGCGGGTACATGCGGAAATCGCTACGGCCGTTCTCTTGCATCCTGGCAAGGACCGCTGGCAGGTCGTCCGCGCGCACGTAACGAGCCAGAGCGATCGCCTGGATGCCGGGGTAGAAATCCTGAAGCTGCAACTGGTCCGCCGCCCGGTTCCAGTCCCCGAGACTGACGTCGTCGCTGCCGACGAAAAGCCCGGCCAGGCCGCGCATGACCATCTCGTAGGCACGCATGCGCTCACGCAGATTACTTTCGACGTCATTGACCGCCAGGTTGAACCGCTGCGCCTGCTCAGCACGAATGCGTGTTTCCTGCGCATGCCACTGCCAGACGACCCATCCTCCGAGCCCGGCCATCAAGGCCAACGTAACTACCAATGGCAGCCAAGGCTTACGAGAATGGAGAGCGGAACGATCATCCATTCGACCTCCTCAGTGCCACTACATGGCTCGCTGTCACCAGCTTCAGAGTCGCGGATCGGCGGGAGGTTCAATAGCAAATGGAAAAAGGTGTAAAACTGACGCCACTTAAATGGCGTAGACGAGCCCATTGCAGGCTCGTCTGCTCGAAACGGTTAAAGCGGACGCAGATTGATCTCTACACGGCGATTCTGAGCCCGTCCGGAAGCGGTATCGTTGCTGGCGATCGGCTGGCTCGGGCCGGCGCCATAGGACGAGATCCGCGAAGCGGCGACGCCGTTGCCTTCCAAATAGGCGGCGACACTACGTGCACGGCGGTTGGACAGTTCCTGATTGAGTTGTTGCGAGCCAGTGCTGTCGGTATGGCCGACGATATCAATGCCGTTCTTGTTGAATTCCTTGAACACTTGGACCAACGAATTCAGCGTCGGATAGAAGCTGCTGGAAATATCCGCCGAGTTGCTCGGGAAGGTGATATTGCCCGGCATGATCAGCGTCAGGTTATCGCCGTCACGCTGAACCTGGACGCCAGTCCCCTGCAGCGTCTGACGCAGCTTGGCTTCCTGGGTATCGACGTAGTAACCATAGCCGCCACCAGCGGCCCCACCGACTGTCGCCCCGATCAGAGCGCCTTTGGCGCGGTCCTTCTTGCTGGAGGTCGCGGCACCGATCACTGCGCCGCTGACCGCACCGATACCGCCGTAGATGCCTGCTTTGCCGGCCTCCCGCTCGCCGGTATAAGGATTGGTAGTACAGCCGGCCAGCAGAGCGATGGTGGCGGCGAATGCGGTCAGGTTGCTGAGCTTTTTCATGGTTACTTCCTTAATCTCAGGGACGCCAGCCTGCCGAAGACGATCCGTTAGCAGGCTGAAATGCATGGCTAGGTTAACACTGAGCCGGAGGCAGAACCGGAACGTGCCGACGAAACCCGGCGCGGTTCAGGGGTGGAAAAAGCTTCTTTCATATCTCGTCATCCAACCGCATCTGTAGCCCATACTCCCTTCACCATGGCATGCATCGAGACGATACAGCCGCGCCGGATCGATCATGCATTGGTGGCATAATTGCCGCCTACGATGACATACCAAAGCCGCAAGCCAAACACGTCGTCAACGACCGGTATCCGGCTTTGTTCGGCGTATCGGGCACACCGAACAAAGCCGTATTGCTGCTTCAGAACGTCCCAGGGGAACTGTTCACCCATGGATGCGAGGCGGCACCGGTCAGTTCGTAAGTCTGGCCGGACGGCCAGAATGGCCGAGATGCGCTTGGGCGTGAATGATGCAGACGTTTCTTCAATCACAGTTACTGACTCGGGAAGGAGTCGCGTCCGGATTGCCACCAGGTCCGCACGACCACTTGCCGGTCAGCGGATCGTAACGATCATGCTGTTGCATTGCAGCGGGCCGACGGGAAAGATTTCGCCGATCAGCGAATGATCGTGTTCAACACCTTATCCTCATTAGATCGATCTTCCGCATCAGCTATCAGTAACCTAGACAACACGCAGAAGCGTGCCATTCAGCCGGAGAGCCGAGCCATCGACATAGCGGATCTGCAGCGGATCTTTGATGCCCTGCCTGGAATCTTTCTTGTGGTTGCCAATGATGCCGACTACACGATGGTCGCTGCGAGCGATGAGCGCTTGCGGGCAACCATGACGCAACGTGAGGACGTCATTGGCCGCCCGCTGTTCGAGGTTTTCAACGGCGGCGAATCGTTTAACCCGCCGGGCGTCAGCCTGCTGCGCGCGTCGCTGGCCGAAGTGGCGCGCACGGGTCGCCCTCAAGAGATGAAGACGGTCGGCTATCCACTGCGACGCCCGCAGGGCGATAGTTATGAAAATCGATACTGGGACGTGGTCAATGTGCCGGTGCTGGATGAGCAGGGGCGGGTCTGTTTCATCATCCATCAAGCCGAAGACGTCACAGAAAGCCTGCTCGAACAGGAGTCGGCAGCGCTGCGCCTGCGCGAGAGTGACGAGCGCCTGAATGCCGCGCTGCTAGCCTCCGGAACCGGCACCTTCTATTGGGATTTGCGCAACAACCGCCTGGACATGGATCTTCCCATGCAGCGGCTGGTCGGCCTGGAGGGCCTCACCTCGGGCTGGCTCGACGACTTGCTCGACACCATCCATCCGGACGATCGAGACGGCATTACCCAGCAGTGCGAGCGCTGTGCGCGCTACGGCGATGACTTCGAAATGCAGTTCCGGGTCCGACTGCCAGGCGGTAACGAGCGCTGGATCTTCGACAAGGGCCAGACATTCACCGATGCCAACGGCAGGCCCTCTTACATGGTCGGGGCCTGTCTCGATATTACCCAGCACAAACGTACCGAACGCGCATTGCACCGTCTCAATGAGACCCTGGAGCAGCGTGTCAACGCAGAGGTCGCCGCACGCGCGAAGACCGAGGCAGCACTGCGTCAGTCACAGAAGATGGAAGCAGTCGGCCAACTGACCGGCGGCCTCGCCCACGACTTCAACAACCTCTTGGCGGGGGTGATCGGCTCGCTGGAGCTTCTATCGCTTCGCCTGCAGCAAGGCCGCACCAACGATCTGCAACGCTACATCCGCAGCGCACTCACATCCGCGACTCGGGCAACCGCTCTGACTCACCGCCTGCTGGCGTTTTCGCGCCGGCAAACGCTTGACCCCAGCCCCACCGAGGTGAACGCCCTGATCGAAGGGATGATGGAGCTGCTGCAGCGCACAATCGGTCCCATGGTGAGCTATTCGACGCGACTGCGCGACGATCTCTGGCTGACCCTATGCGATACCAACCAGCTAGAAAACGCGCTGCTGAATCTGACCATCAACGCCCGCGATGCCATGCCTGATGGAGGCCAGTTGACCCTAGTCAGCGAAAATCTTTGGCTTGACGGCCCCCTCGTCCAGGAGCTGGGGCTGCAAACCGGCGAGTATGTCGCGCTCGGGGTCCACGATACGGGCGTGGGGATCCCGCCAGAGAAGCTCGGCTACGTCTTCGATCCGTTCTTTACCACCAAACCCCTCGGTGAAGGCACCGGCCTCGGCTTGTCCATGGTCTACGGGTTCGCCAAGCAATCAGGCGGCGGCGTACGTATCGAGAGCACGGTGGGAGAAGGGACCCGTGTCTGGATCTACCTGCCCCGCCACCACGGCCAATCGGCCAGCCTGAATGCGCCGACCTCCGCCGACCTGGCGCCCGCTTCGGTCGAAGGTCGCACCGTCCTGGTAGTGGATGACGAACCCAACGTGCGCGCTCTGGTGATGGAAGTCCTGCAGGACATGGGCCTGAACACCCTCGAGGCCGCCGACGGCCATAGCGGCCTGCGGATTCTCGACAGCGATGTGCATCTGGACCTGCTGATTTCGGATATCGGCTTGCCCGGTGGCATGAACGGGCGCCAGCTCGCTGATGCCACACGGGAAAAGCGCCCCTCCATGCGCGTGCTGTTCATCACCGGATACGCCGAGAGTTCGGTGCTGCAACGCAGCACCGCCATGTACGATTACGAGGTCCTGACCAAGCCATTCACCATCACGGACCTCGAAGAAAAGGTCCGCGGCATGCTGGAACCTGAGCAAGGAAAACCCAGGGCCTGCTGAGGTTTCGCTGGCCCTAGACCGAGGAGATGGCGCTGTTGCCTTCTTGCAGCCAGCTGGCGATATCGACCCGAATGCGTTTCTTGTCGAGCTTGCCGACACTGGTCTTGGGAATGTCAGCGACTACCGCGATCTGCTGCGGGATAGCCCACTTGTTGATCTGTCCCTGCTCTACCGCAGGTTCAAGAAAGGCCTGCAACGTCTGCGCATCGAGCTGTTTACCCGCGCCAAGCACCACCAGAGCGAAAGGTCTTTCACCCCAGCGCTCGTCGGGGACACCCACCACCGCCACGTCGCGTACCGCCTCGTGGCGGCTGATCAGCCCCTCCAGCGCCAGGGAAGAGATCCACTCGCCGCCGGTCTTGATCACGTCCTTGATGCGATCGCGGATGTCGATGTTGCCCATCTCGTCGATGGTGGCCACGTCACCGGTATGCAACCAGCCGCCGGCCCACAATTCCTCGCTCTTCTGCGGGTTGCCAGCGTAGCCCTGAGTCAGCCACGGCGCACGCAGCACCAGCTCGCCTTGGGCCACACCGTCGGCCGGCAGAAAGCTGCCGTCCGGCGCCTGAATGGCTGCATCGACCAGTACCACCGGAATCCCGGCCTTGAGCCGGTAGCTGGTCTGCTCGTCTTCACTGGCCTGACGCAACTCGTCGTTGATATGGGCGCCGGAAATCAGCGGACAGGTTTCCGACATGCCATAGGCGGCTACCAGCTGCATGCCGCAGGCACGGGCCGATTCGTAGAGACCGCGGGTCAGTGCGCTGCCGCCGATGGTAATTTTCCACCCGTTGAAATTCGTGCCCTGCGCGCCCTTGGCGTTGAGTAGCATCTGCACTATGGTCGGTACGCAATGAGAGAAGGTCACTTTTTCGCGACGCCACAGTTCGATCAGCAGTTCCGGATCATAACGCCCCGGATAGACCTGCTTGAGCCCCATCATTGTCGCCACGTAAGGCAAGCCCCAGGCATGCACGTGGAACATCGGCGTGATTGGCATGTAGACGTCTCCCGCCGCCATCAGCTGGGGATTCTCGCGACAGCCGACCGTCACCGCGCCGGCGAGCGTGTGCAGCACCAGCTGGCGGTGGGTGAAGTAGACGCCCTTGGGGTCACCCGTGGTGCCAGTGGTGTAAAAGGTCGTGGCAACCGAGTCTTCATCGAAGTCCGGGAAGTCGTAGTGTGGCTCGGCGGCCGCCAGCAGAGTTTCATATTCGCCGACGCAGTTCGGCAATTGGCAGTTTTTGTCCTCTGCATCGGTAATCAGCAGGGTTTTGTCGACCGTGGTGAGCTGCCCGGCGATTGCCTGATACAGGGGTGCGAATTCGCTGTTGACGAGAACGAAGCGATCCTCGGCGTGATTCATGGTGTAGAGGATCTGCTCGGGAGACAGCCGTACGTTGATGGTATGAACAACCGCGCCGATCATCGGGATCGCGAACATGCACTCGAGATAGCGATGGCTGTCCCAATCCATCACCGCCACGGTATCGCCGGCCTTGACCCCCGCGGCGGTCAACACGTTGGCAAGCCGAGCGATACGTTGGTTGAGCGTGCGGTAATCAAAACGCAGCTGGTCGCGGTAGACGATCTCGCGCGTGCGCTCATAGCGCCGACCCGACAACAATAGGCTCTTGATCAACAGGGGGTACTGGTAGGCATTCGCGGCGGGTTTGATCACTCGGGTCTGCAACATAGGGCTTCCTATTATTGATGTTATGAGACGCACTCTAGCTCTGGCACCGGACATTCGCCGCGCAAGCCAGCGCGCGGCGCTCCACTTCGACAATCAACCGGACAACCGCTCAACGCATCGAGGCCTCGCTGTGCATCGCAAGCAGACCGCAAATCAGGCGATCTCACTTGCCGCTAGGCGGATACCAAGACCGATCAGCACCGCGCCAGTGACACGATCGAACCAATGGCCCATACGGGCGAACCCTGCCCGCACGCGCTCACGGCTGAATAGCCAGGCCACCAGGCAAAACCACACGCCGGTGGCGAACGCCAGATATAACCCATAGCCCGCCTGAACGGCGAGCGGTGTATGAGGGTCGATAACTACTGTGAATAGAGAAAGAAAAAACAGCGTGGCCTTAGGATTCAGGCCATTGGTGACGAACCCCAGCATGAAAGCTCGCCGGTGAGAATGTGGCGCCCCTGCACCCGACGGAGGCAGATCACCGACCCCAACGGGCCTTGCGCGCAACGCCTGAAAGCCCAGATAGAACAGATAACCGGCCGCCAACCACTTGAATAGGTTGAACAGCACGATCGACTGCGAGACGATCAGGCCAATCCCGAGCAATGAATAACTCACGTGCAACAGAATGCCGCTGCCCACACCGATGGCTGTCCAGCTGCCGCTTCGCTGACCACGAGTCACGCTTTCACGCACGACCACGGCAAAGTCTGGCCCGGGGCTGGCCACGGCAAGCAGGTGAACCAGCGCCACGGTGAGAAACTCCATCCAGTACATCTAGCCACTCCGCTATTCCCAGGGCGGGACATCCTCCCGCTGATTCATACGAGTAAAGTCCATGAGCAATAGCCGCGCTGTATTCCTCGACCTATCTCCTCTCGACCAGGGCGACCTGGATCTGACGCCGTTGCAGTCAGCCTTTGGTGAACTGATCTGCCATGCGCAGACCAGCGACACGCAAATTATCGATCGGCTGCAAGGCGCGGAAATCGCCATCGTCAACAAGGTCGCCCTGAGCGACGCGGTGTTCGCCGCCTGCCCGGACCTAAAGCTAGTTCTGGTTGCCGCCACTGGAGTAAACAACATCGACCTGGCCGCCGCCAAACAGCGCGGCATTACGGTGTGTAATTGCCAAGCCTATGGCACCGCCACCGTGGCCCAGCACACGTTAATGCTACTGCTCGCGCTGGCCACGCGACTACCTGACTACCAGGGCGCCGTGGCCCGTGGCCGCTGGCAGGAAAGTGGGCAATTCTGCCTGCTGGACTTCCCCATCGTCGAATTGGCCGGCAAGAGCCTCGGCGTGCTCGGTCATGGCGAGCTGGGTAGCGCCGTAGGACGGCTGGCCGAGGCATTGGGCATGCGCGTACTGACCGGCAATCTGCCAGGGCGGCCCCCACGCGCCGATCGCCTGGATCTCGACGAGCTGTTGCCGCAGATCGACGCACTGACCTTGCACTGCCCACTGACCGAACAGACACGCAACCTCATCGGCGCCCGCGAACTCCAGCTGATGAAGCCCTCAGCGTTCATCATCAACACCGCCCGGGGTGGCCTGATCGACGAGCAGGCGCTGGCGGATACACTACGTAGCGGGCATCTGGGCGGCGCCGCCACTGATGTGCTCACCAGCGAACCACCGGCCAATGACAACCCGCTGCTGGCCGCAGACGTACCGCGCCTGATCGTGACGCCGCACAGCGCCTGGGGCAGCCGCGAAGCCAGGCAGCGCATCGTTGGCCAGCTATGCGAGAACGCCGAGGCGTTTTTTGCCGGCGCGCCGCAACGACAGGTCGGCTGACGCTCTGCGGTCAGACTGCTAAGCTCGCCAGCTTTTGCCCGGAGACCTCATGGACCCCCGAAGCGAAGTACTGCTGCGCCAGGCCGAACTGTTCAATGGCGGCCTGCTGCTCGCCGGCTTGCCGGCCGATGATCTGCTCGGCCAGTTGCCGAGCGCCAGGGGCTGGAGCTGGCATGCCGGTGAGCATAATCAGCTGCAAGCTCGCTTCGCTGGGCGCTGCACATTCGGCGTCGAGCCGCCTGCCGCCGCTTTCGACGCAGCGGTGCTATTTCTACCCAAGTCACGCGAACTGACCGATTACTTGCTGAGCGCGCTCGCGGCCCGCCTGGCGGGCAGTCTGCTGTATCTGGTCGGAGAAAAACGTGCCGGGATCGAGCGAGCCGCCCGACAGCTGGCGCCGTTCGGCGAAGCGCGCAAACTTGACAGCGCCCGCCATTGCCAGCTGTGGCAGGTCAAGGTGGTGAACAGCCCGCCCGCGCCAGAGCTGCACACCCTCGCTCAACGCTTCGAGCTCGAGTTGGCGGACGGCCCGCTGCAAGTCATCAGCCTGCCCGGCGTATTCAGCCACGGCCGTCTCGATCGGGGCACTGCGCTGCTGCTGGAACAGCTCGACGGCCTGCCAACCGGGCGGTTGCTGGACTTCGGTTGCGGTGCCGGGATCATTGGCGCGTCGCTGAAAAGGCGTTATCCGGGGAATGAAGTAGTACTGCTGGATGTTGACGCGTTCGCCGTCGAAAGCAGCCGCATGACGCTGGCGGCCAACGACCTGGATGCTGAGGTCATCGCCGGGGATGGCATTGACGCGGCACCGGACGACTGTGCCGCAATCATTAGCAACCCGCCGTTCCATCAGGGTGTACATACCCATTACGCAGCCAGCGAAACGTTGTTGCAACGCGCCGCCAGCCACCTGCGATCTGGCGGCGAGCTGCGCCTGGTCGCCAATTCCTTTCTCAAATATCCGCCGTTGATCGAGGCCCATCTGGGCGCCTGCGAGACCCTGGTCAATGCGGACGGCTTTCGCGTTTACCGTGCGCAACGCTCGTGAACGTTCACGGGGCTGACTTGCACAACGCGCCGCGCTTGGGCAAACTCGCGCCCGTCCTGGGGGAGTAGTCTCCGGCGAGCGCCCTGCTCGCCCGGCATGCGTCAACATACTTGGTCCGCAGACCATGGTGCATGCGACCCGCGCGACCTGCCTGCAGCTCGCGCTCGGTTTGACAAGACCCATGACACGTACACCTGACCCGGGGCGGGCAGGCGGTGCGTGTCATGGTGATTTTGTCGACCCGCCCTCGCAAGGAAGTTCGTTTGGAATCGTTCTATATCCCCACCTTGATCGTTGCGCTCGCCGAAATTGGCGACAAGACACAGCTGCTCGCACTGTTGCTGGCAGCCCGCTATAGGCGCCCGCAGCCGATCATCTGGGGCATCGTTATCGCCACGCTGGCCAACCATGCCGCTGCAGGAGCCATCGGAAACTGGGTTTCGTCGCTGGTCTCCCCGGCCATCCTCAGCTGGATTCTGGCCGCATCCTTTGCAGCCGTGGCGTTGTGGACGCTGGTGCCGGACAAACTGGAGGAGGACGAAGCCTCACGCGGTCGCCAGTTTGGCCCCTTCGTCGCCACGCTAATCGCCTTCTTTCTGGCGGAGATGGGAGACAAGACCCAGGTGGCGACCGTCATGCTCGCTGCGCAATACCCCGATTTCATCCTGGTGATCATAGGCACCACGCTGGGCATGCTGATCGCCAACGTACCGGTGGTACTGGCCGGCAATTTCGCCGCAGACCGCATGCCACTCACGTTGATTCGCCGAGTCGCCGCCATCGGTTTTGCCGCTTTGGCACTGTATGCGGTCTACCAGGCCTTGAGTTTGAGCGGCTCGCTTCCAGTCTGATACGCAGCGCAAATTGCCGCGCCGCCCGTGCTGTTAGAGTGCGTGCTCACCGCGTTCTGGCGGCACTTGAGGGGAGCAGGCGGCATGTCACCGGAGGAACGAAAACGGCGCGTTCGGCAGCATATCGATCTGAGCTGGTGCAAGGGTCGACTGGCGCTGGCCGAACAGCTACAGAGCCGTTACTTCAGCTACAAGAGTTCGTTCATCACGCAACCGGTCAACAGCGGCGGCTTCGGCCTGATCGTGCGGGAAATTCGCCAAGCGATGCCAGACCTCGACGTGGTGGTGGATGAATGCCTCAGCGAAGGCAATCGCGTAGTGACCTCCAGCACCTTGTTTGGCACCCTGGAGAAAACCGTGTTCGGACATTCGCCGAGCGGCAAGATCCTCACCGTCGCCGCGATGTCCATCTGGACGCTCAACCCAGGCGGCGACATCGAGGAAATCAACACGCTGTTCGATCTGGAAAGCGCCCGCAAACAGCTGGGCATGGATAGCCCGATCCCTGTAACGCTGCCACCGAGCTGAGCCAGGCGGCAGCTGCAGGCATCAGCGGCGCTGCTGGTACAGCGGCATCACCTTCGGAATGTTTTCCTGCAGAGCCTCCGTGCGGCTGCCTGATGACGGATGCGTGCTGAGGAATTCCGGTGGCGCCGAGCCACCGGCGGCCGCCATCTTCTTCCATAAACTGACCGCCGCGTTCGGGTTGTAGCCCGCGCGCGCCGCCAGCTCCAACCCGATCAGATCGGCCTCGTTTTCGTTACTACGGCTGTTGGGCAACGTCATCAGATACTCGACGCCCATATTCGCCAGCTGCAGACTGCCAGTGCCTACGCCAAAGGCAGAGCCGATCTGCGTCGCCATCTGCACGCCATAAGCCTTGGACATAGCCTCTCGGCCATGTTCACGCAACGCATGGGCAATTTCGTGTCCCATTACCGCGGCGATCTCATCGTCGGTCAGGTTCAACCTCTCGATAAGCCCGGTGTAGAAAATGATCTTGCCGCCAGGGCCACAGTTGGCATTCAGTTCCGGGCTGTCGATAACGTTGACCTCCCAGTCCCATTGGGCTGCATCTGGGCGAAATGCCGGCACCTCGGCGATCAGCCGTTGGGCGATGGTATTGACGCGCTTGGTAATCGGGCTGCTTTTCTCGAGCATGCCCTTTTGCGACGCCTCGCTCAGCGTTTGCTGATAGGACTGGGCGTACATCTGATTGACCTGCTCGGTCGACAACATGCTGAACATGTACTGCTTGCGGTCGACTCCGACAGCGCCGCCACTGGTGGTATCGACCGCCTGACAACCGGCGAGCGCCGAGGCCGCCAGAAAAAGCACTAAAGAATGCGGCTTGAGCATGTCGCGTCTCCCTTGGATTCTGCACCGTATGCTAGAGCGAGCCCGCTTGCCCGGCAACCGGCTGCAACATGTCGCCAACGCAACGCCGGTTGGCAGACAGCGTTGCCGTCTTCCTCAGCAAGAACTGGCATCGACCCAATACGGCCGCCCCATATCAATACTTTCGATAGCCACTGCCAACGGCTAGTTCACTGGCGTCAGACATTCCGGCGCATCCAGCTTTGGATCGTTGACGAAGGTTGCCAAGGGACGCTCGCGCAGCGCCGGCTGCGGCGCGGTCAGCAGCGCCTGCAGCGCTTCGGGCGGGGTCTGCGGATCGAGCCACGCGGTCATGCTGGCCTGATCCAGCATCAGCGGCCGCCGCTGATTCGCGGCAGACAGCGTTACCACGGCCGCGCTGAGATAGGTGTGGCCCGGCACTGGATAGGCTTCCCAGATCGCCGCGAAGTAGATCAGCGAATCCTCTCCGGTCATCCAGTAGGGCCGTTTGCGCGCGGTGCCGCGCCATTCGTAAAAGCCGTTGGCAGGCAGCACGCCCCGGCGCAAGCGGAAGGCGTCGCGAAACATCGGCTGCTCGGTCAGCGTTTCCGCCCTCGCCTGCGCCGGGGTCCGGGTTAGGTCGGTGAGCCAGGCTGGAGTCAGCCCCCAGCGCACGCTGCTGAGTTGCAGCTCGTTGTCTGTCTGGCGCAGCAGCAGCACAGAAGCGCCGGGCGCCAAACTCCAGTGCGGTTGCTGATCCGCAGGGAAACCGGGGAGCGCGGCGAAGGCCGGACTCCAGCGAAACAGGGCATAGCGGCCACACATGGCAGAACTCGTTGGGAGGCGGATCGAAAGCAGCGACCTATCGGCGCGGGCGGTAGGCCGCTCATCGGCCCGAATTAGCAGATGAGCTCGCCTGGATAGCTTTCCGGCTCGTCGCCGGGCAGCGGCTCGGCGCCATTGTACTCAGCGATCAACTGTCGTGCGCGCTCGACCTGGTCATCGGCGACCATCAACCCGAGCAGACCGGCCGCCGGCAGCTCGCCGACCGCGCCGATCAGGTGCCGCCCGGTCAGGAACACTTCGAGGCCTTCGGCGACCAACATGCCGCGCAGCATCTCGGCTTCTAGCAAATCACGAGGTTCATACACGCGCTGCATCTAGTCATCCTCCCGCAGCACGTCGAGCTGCCAGTCGGTACCATCAGTTCGCAGATCGAACACAATCGGCCTGCAGCAGACCGGACAATCCTCGATATAGCGCTGATCACCGCCACTTAGATCGAGCAGCGCCTCAACCCCTTCGCCGCAATAGGGGCATTGATAATCCTGTGATTCCAGCATCAGCGTCTCCTGCGTGACTTGCCGCTATAATCGCCGTCCTTAGTCTGTTGGGGTCGTCCCAGCGCATTACCACCGCAGGGACGAGCCTGATGGTGCAATACGGCGTGAATCGACTCGCATTGCGAATAACCGGCTCGCTATTGCCCTGCGCTTACCCCGCTTGTGCCGTGCACCGCGTTGAAACATCAACAGACCTAACTTCGACCCCGAAATGTTTGGGGTTATTCAGTTTCCCCTTACAGAGAGCATGATGGACGAATTCGAAGCCATCCGACCCTACGCCGACGCTGAAGTCCCTGCCGTGATGGCGCGATTGTTTGCCGACCGGGAGTTCCTCGACATTCTGGCGCACTTTCGCTTTCCACGGCTGGCCGGCCCGATGGGCTGGATGCTTAAACCTCTTATAGCGCAACGCCTGAAACGCGAGTTCGCCAGCATTCATTCGGTCGACACGCTACAGGCACGGATCGAGATGTACCTCGACCGAACCATCGAGCGCGCCACCGATGGCATCACTTATTCAGGGCTGGAGAAATTGCAGCCCGGCTGCGCCTATCTGTTTCTAGCCAACCACCGTGACATTGTGATGGATCCGGCTTTCGTCAACTACGCAGTGTTCCAGGCGAAGATGCGCACACCGCGCATCGCCATTGGCGACAACCTGTTGCAGCGGCCATTCGTCAGCGACCTGATGCGGCTGAATAAAAGCTTCATCGTACGCCGCTCGGTCACTGGCCGGCGCGAGAAGCTCGCGGCTTATCAGGTGCTTTCCGCCTATATCAACCACTCGATTCGCAATGATGGCGAATCGATCTGGATTGCCCAGGCCGAGGGCCGCGCCAAGGACGGTGATGACCGCACCGACTCGGCAATCTTGAAAATGATGCACATGAGCCGCAAGGACGAGCCTTTCGCTGAGGCCATGGCGGCGCTGCGGCCAACGCCCGTATCGATCAGCTACGAATATGACCCCTGCGACCAGGCCAAGGCTCGGGAACTCTACATTCGCGCCAGCACCGGCACATACACCAAGGCGCCGGGGGAGGACGACACCAGCATCGCACTCGGTATCACCGGCTATAAAGGCCGCGTGCACGTCAACTTCGGCACCCCAATCACCGACGTCCCGGATGATCCCAAGCAGCTCGCAAGCGCGATCGACCGGCAGATTCTCTGCGACTATCGCTTGTTTCCGGTTAATTATCTGGCGTACGGGATCTGGGACGGACGCGATCCAGAGCTGGCGATACCTGAGCTCACCGAACTGTTCAGCCGGGAGGAAATTGCGCGTGCCGAGGCCGAATGGGGCAAGCGCCTGGCCGCCTGCCCAAGCGTGCAGCAGCCTTACCTGATCCAACAGTACGCCACACCGGTACGTAATCAGCACCGATTGAAGGCAGGCTTGAGCCTCTGATGGTCGAGTGATGCCCGGCAGGCAGCTAGATCAGCCGGGTGAGCGCAGAAAGCAGCCAGGCCAGCCCCAGGCTGCTGAAACCAAAGCCATAGAAGAACCGGTCGATGCGCTGAGTCGCCGCCGCCCCAACCACCTCGACGATCGGTCCACGGGTGCTGGCCGGATGCGCTGACTGGCTCGCGAGTTGCTGGCGCCAGCGCGTCGCCAACAGCAACCAGGCACCGCCGAGCGCGATCAGCAACGCCATCGAATTGAGCACAGGGCCGAGGCTGGCCAGCCCCGAAAAATCGATATTCAGTGACAACCGAACCTCCACGAAGACCTCAAAGCACCGGCCTTTGAATTGCCAAAAATTCGGCAACGGAGTCTACCGAAAC
The DNA here is from genome assembly GCF_013620795.1 of Pseudomonas sp. Q2-TVG4-2. Classification (GTDB taxonomy): domain Bacteria; phylum Pseudomonadota; class Gammaproteobacteria; order Pseudomonadales; family Pseudomonadaceae; genus Stutzerimonas. The sequence continues at coordinate 731,605 of NZ_LGLW01000001.1, forward strand.
GCGCCAGCGGGTTCAGCCGCTTCCCGACCAAGCGGAGCGCAACCAAACGATGGCAATTTGCCGGGTATTTGCGCCATTTATGCAGATAGGTGCCGTCTCGATTGTTGACTATAGTCCCTCCCAGCTTCACCCTCATCTTGCCTCGAACAACCGAAATAGAGCGTGCGCCTGGCTTGAGCAACCAGACGGGACTGCCGCGGAGTCGAGCAAACGGCAACTTGTGATCGCTGCGTCCCTGACGTGATTTTTACCGGGCCTGCAGCCCGCCACCTTTTTCGTGGAAGTCGCCACTTGCAAGCGCCGCGCTTACGGCATCGCTTGCAGGAACCAGTTACTGAATCAACAGGACCGAACAATGAATAAAAACAAGTTAAAGACGGGGGCCCTCACACTCTCTTTGCTGGCAAGCGCTCTGCTGGCAAGCGGAGCCCTGGCAGCGGTGTCCGAGTCGGAAGCGGCCAAGCTGGGCGACAGCCTGACGCCCATCGGCGCCGAAAAGGCCGGTAACGCCGTCGGCACGATTCCCGCCTGGACAGGTGGCTTGCCGCAGGACGCCGCCGGCATTAGCGCCGATGGCTTCGTCAGCGATCCGTATCCGAACGATAAGCCTAAGTTCACCATCACTGCGCAGAATTTCGAGCAGTACAAGGACAACCTGAGCCCCGGCCAGATCGCCATGCTCAAGCGTTACCCTGAAACCTATCGTCTGCCGGTCTTCGAGACCCGCCGCAGTGCCGCCGTACCCCAGCGGATCTACGACGCGGCGAAGAAGAATGCGACCCACACCGAATTGGTCCGCGGCGGCAACGGTCTGGCCAACTTCGACACAGCGGTCGCTTTCCCCCTTCCCCAGAATGGCCTGGAAGTGGTCTGGAACCACACAACGCGCTACCGTGGTGGCTCAGCCCGTCGAATCGTGGCCCAGGCCACTCCGCAGGTGAATGGCAGCTACAACCTGGTCAAATTCGTCGACGAGGTCGTCTACACGAACACCCTGCGCGACTACAACGCAGAAAAGCACGGCAACGTCCTGTTCTACTTCAAACAGCAGGTCACCGAACCGTCGCGACTGGCCGGTAACGTCCTCTTGGTCCACGAGACCTTGGACCAAGTGAAAGAGCCGCGCATGGCGTGGATCTACAACGCAGGCCAGCGCCGTGTGCGCCGGGCCCCGCAGGTAGCCTACGACGGCCCGGGTACTGCAGCCGATGGCCTGCGCACCTCCGACAACCTGGACATGTTCAACGGTGCACCGGATCGCTACGACTGGAAACTGGTGGGCAAGAAAGAGATGTACATTCCCTACAACTCCTATCGCCTGGATTCGCCGCAGCTGAAATATGACGACATCATCAAGGCGGGCCACATCAATCAGGACCTGACCCGCTACGAGCTGCACCGCGTCTGGGAAGTAGAGGCGACCTTGAAGAGCGGCGAACGCCATATCTACGCCAAGCGCCACTTCTTCATCGACGAGGACACCTGGCAAGCTGCGGTCATCGATCACTACGACGGCCGTGACACACTGTGGCGCGTCGCCGAGGCGCACTCCCAGTACTTCTTCAACGTGCAGGTGCCGCTGTATTCGATGGAAACCCTGTATGACCTGGTTTCCGGTCGCTACCTGGTGATGGGCATGAAGAATGAGGAAAAGAACCCTTACGTCTACAACTACGAAGCCAACTCCAATCAGTACACCCCGGCGGCCCTGCGTAACTCCGGCGTGCGCTGATCCGAGCGCTTAGGGCTATCCGCCCAATGGAAACGCCCCGGTCTGACGGGGCGTTTTCGTTTGTGCAGGTGGTAACTGCACTCGATTCTGCCTACGGCCGAGCGACAACCAGGCCGGCGAGGCCTGATTACTCTCCGCGCGCAACACTTCGAGCGCCCTGCAGAGCGCGCATCGCAAACAAAAAACCCGCATCGAATGCGGGTTTCTTTTTACAACCATGGTCGGTCTTACTGAGCCAGCACCTGACCGATGTTTTGGTCACGAAACGCGCGGCTCAGCGCATCGCTCAAGACCTCACTCACCAGTTTGGTGTTGGTCTGCTCGTTCGGCGCCATACCGAAACGCTGATTCAGCGAGGCGCCATAACGTCCGGTGTAGCGACGACCGCCGTTCTGCACCTCGACTCGGAACGTTGCGCCGATGGTCGCTTCGGTGACATAGAGTCCTTCCTTCGGCGATTGGTATTTCAGCTCGGCAAGCGTCAAGGTCAGCTGCGGAGCATTGTAAGCATTGGGCGACGGTGTGAAGCCGAGCAGGCGAACCGCTGCTTCTGCCTGAGCCTGAAGTTTGGGCATCACCTTCTCCTTCGGCACGATCACCGCGCTGGTTTCCGGATACAGGCCACCGCGGGTACCCAGTGTCGGAGATGGACGTCCGTCCACCACCCGCACCGATACCGGCTGCCCCTGACCGACAGGGTTGATGGTGCCGGTGATTTTCGGAGTTGGATCGAGTTGCTGCGGGCTATGTGCGCAACCGGCCACGGCCAGTACCGACACGGCGGCAAGACTGAACAACAGGCGTTTCAGCATGCTGTCTTTCTCCAGATTAGGAATGATGGCGCGCAGTATAACCAGCCCCGCAACTGCCTGACAGCGGATGCGCTAAAGACCCGTCCGGCAGCGGCAATGTTCCGCGGCAACCGCAATGTGCGATCACGCGTCGAGACCTTCAGGCAGCACACCCATGCCACTACTGACTGCCCTGCTCCGGCGCCCTGCCCCGTGCCATTACGTCCTGCTCGATGATCAGCCGATCTTGCCGCACACAACCTATCCAACGCGTTGCGTTCAGCAGATATGAAAAAGCCGCGCGGCTCATGCAAGCAGCGCGGCTTTGGATACCCCCGGTACGTCTGACCTAGTCGGCCAGCCCCAGACGCTTGTCGACCATGGCGGTTACGTCACGGTAAACCACCGGATCAGCTCCCAGCACTTTCTCGCGGGCCGGGAAAATCTCGTCAAGCTTGCGGGCCCAATCTTCGCTCTTGGCCTGCTCGGGGAAGCAGCGCTCAATGAGATCCAGCATGATCGACACGGTGACCGAAGCACCCGGAGACGCACCCAGCAATGCTGCAATGGAACCGTCCCGCGCCGACACCAGCTCGGTGCCGAACTGCAGGATGCCGCCTTTCTTCGGATCCTTCTTGATGATCTGTACGCGCTGACCAGCCACTTCTAGGCGCCAGTCTTCAGCCTTCGCCTCAGGATAGAAGCCACGCAAGGTTTCCAGGCGATCCTCCATGGACTGCCGGACTTCCTTGATCAGGTAGCGGGTCAAGTCCATGTTGTCGCGCGCGACGGCCAGCATCGGCTTGAGATTGCTCGGCCGGATCGACATCGGCAGATCGAGTGGCGAGCCATGCTTGAGGAACTTGGTGGTGAAGCCGGCATAAGGCCCGAACAGGAGCGATTTCTTACCGTCCACGACGCGCGTGTCCAGATGAGGAACGGACATCGGCGGTGCGCCTACGGCGGCCAGACTGTAGACCTTGGCCTGATGCTGCTTGACGATCTCAGGATTATCGCAGCGCAGCCACTGGCCGCTGACAGGGAAACCGCCGTAGCCCTTGCCTTCTTCGATATCCGACATCTGCAGCAGCGGCAAGGCTGCACCGCCCGCGCCGAGGAAGACGAAGCCGGCATCGAGCTCGCGACTGCTGCCGTCACGCGTGTTCTTGATTTCCAAGCGCCAGCCTTTGCCGTTGCGTTCAAGGCCTGTGACCTTCTGGAAATAGGACATCTTCACGCCCGGCTTGGCCTCGAGATACACCAGCAACTGCCGAGTCAGCTCACCGAAGTTGACGTCTGTACCGTTCAACGCGCGGGTAGCGGCGATCGGCTCGTCCACCGGGCGGCCCGGCATCATCAACGGCATCCATTCTTCCATCGTGGCGCGGTCTTCGGTGTAGACCATGTCTTCGAAGGCGTGATGAGTCTTGAGCGCATCGAAGCGGCGCTTGAGATAGTCGATGTTCTTGGCACCGCGAACGAAGCTCAGGTGCGGCACGACGTTAAGGAAATCACGAGGGCTGCCGAAGCCTTCGCGGCCCGTCAGGTAGGCCCAGAACTGCTTGGAAACCTCGAACTGGGTATTGATGGTGACGGCTTTCTTGATGTCGATCGAACCGTCTTTGGTGTCCGGGGTGTAGTTCAGCTCACACAGCCCGGCGTGGCCGGTGCCAGCATTGTTCCAGGGGTTCGAGCTTTCCACGGCCCCGGATTCTTGTAGTTCAACAATCTCCAGCTTGATGTTGGGATCGAGTTCCTTGAGCAGTACCGCCAGAGTCGCACTCATGATGCCGGCTCCCACCAGCACCAAATCCACGGCTTCGCTATCGTGTTGCGTCATTAACGCGTTCTCCAGAATCACAGCATTAAACTGTCACGACCGCAGTACGCAATCGCGTAGAACCACCAGCCAGGCGGCTAGAAACGGAGGAGGTCTCTATACCGCTGCTCGGGCTTGTGCCCGAAGGCAGGCATCTCAGGATGCCGGCCCGCTGTCGGGAGAACGGCTTTTGGCCTTCTCCCTCTCGCTCCGATGTATCCCGGAGCTGGGCGACAGGCCGGGGCTCTACGGGACACGTGCAGCGAGAAAATCGATTGTGGCTATCGGTTGCTCAGCCAGTACATCAGCGATGCGTGCCTCGGCGGCCTTCCTCCGAGGGCAATGAATCAGCCGCGGGCGGCCTTGATCAGCTCGATGTAGGGCTCTGCCTGGCGCTGGTCGGCAATCAGGGCAACGAAATCCTGTCCCTTGGCATCCTTCGCGTTCAGATCGAATCCGGCTTCGACAAAGAATCCGAGAAAACGCTCGAAATCATCGACCCGTAAACCTCGATAGGCCTTGATCAGCTTGTGCAGCGATGGCGGTGTCTCGTCAGCCGGTTCCGGCTCGAGAAACAACTTGATCGATTCATCACTGACTTCTTCGCCGATCACCTTCTTCTTGTCTTTGCGCATGGTTTCTCCGGTCCGACGGGCCTTACGGGGGCGGCAGTTTACTCCGCGAGGCGAGCGCACTCAACGCGCCAGAAGCGCTTGCGACCAAGGTCGTACGCGAAAAACCATAATTTGGCGGCGATAGTGAGCTCGGGGAAAGCTCGCCGCGGGGCCTGTGCTTATACTTGCGCTTCGCATACAAGGAGCGGTCTGCATGAATCTTCCACCGCTGTTCGCCGCCTGGCGTCAAACCCTGCGATCAGGGTACGGGGGCCTCGAACTACGCGGTGATATCGCTGCAGGGATAACAGTTGGAATAATCGCCATTCCACTGGCCATGGCACTGGCAATTGCGGTGGGTGTTGCGCCACAGCATGGCCTGTATACGGTGCTGATCGCCGCGCCGCTGATCGCCCTGACCGGTGGCTCCAGATTCAACGTGTCCGGGCCCACAGCCGCGTTCGTGGTGATTCTGCTACCGATAACCCAGCAGTTCGGCATCGGTGGCCTACTTCTATGCACGATGCTCGCAGGACTGATCCTGATAGCGCTCGGGCTGCTGCGCGCCGGCAAGCTGATCGCCTTCGTGCCTTATCCGGTCACCCTGGGCTTCACCGCAGGGATCGGCATCGTCATCGCGACCCTGCAATTAAAGGATGTGCTCGGACTGACCCTCACCGAGCAACCTCAACATTATGTAGAACAGCTGGGCCTGCTAGTTCACGCATTGCCCAGCGCCCAGCCCGGCGACGCTCTTGTCGCCGCGCTTTGCCTGGCGACGTTGATCGTCTGGCCGCGCCTGGTGCCCAGGGTGCCTGGCCACCTTGTGGCTCTCATCGTCGGCGCGCTGGCCGGAATGGCGCTGGAATCCTCTGGCCTGGCCGTGGCCACGCTGGGCGAGCGCTTCAGCTACAGCGTGGACGGCGTGACGCATCCGGGCATTCCGCCATTTCTGCCGGACTTTGCCTGGCCTTGGTTGTTGTCAGGCCCTGACGGACAGCCGTTGGTGCTGAGCTTCGAGTTGCTCCACCAGCTACTGGCCCCCGCTTGCGCCATCGCCATGCTGGCGGCCATCGAGTCGCTGCTCTGCGCCGTGATCGCCGATGGCATGACCGGTAGCAATCACGATCCGAATGCCGAGCTTCTGGGCCAAGGCATCGGCAACCTGGTCGCTCCTCTGTTCGGTGGCATCACCGCCACCGCGGCCATCGCCCGCAGCGCCACCAACGTGCGCGCTGGCGCCTTCTCACCACTGGCGGCGATCATTCATGCCGGTGTCGTGCTGGTGGCGATCCTGTGGCTGGCGCCGCTGTTCAGTTATCTGCCGATGGCCGCCCTGGCGGCGCTACTGCTTATGGTGGCCTGGAACATGAGCGAAGCGCCACATGTGCTCAAGACACTGCGCATCGCGCCCCGCAGCGATGTGCTGGTTTTGCTGACCTGCCTGACCCTGACGGTGTTGTTCGATATGGTTCTGGCAGTTGGGGTCGGCCTATTGCTGGCTGCTGGGCTGTTCATAAAGCGCATGAGTGAACTGACCGATACCACGAGCCTGCGCTCCGGCCAGAGCCAGCTACTACAGGATCTACCCGAGCACGTCGCTGCCTACGCGATTCGGGGCCCCCTGTTCTTCGGCGCCGCCGAGAAGGCGCTGGGCGTGCTGCGGCGCTTCAATCCTGTGGTGAAGGTCGTCATCGTCGATATCAGTAATGTGCCGATGCTGGACATGACCGCGCTCGCGGCGCTGGAAAACGTTCTGCTGGATTACCGAAAGCAGGGTATCGCGCTGATCCTTTGCGGCAGCAGTGCACAAGTGAGGCTCAAGCTGCGTCGCGCCGGTATTCATCTGCTTGAAGGGCAACTGCATTACGTACGCGATCTTGCCCAGGCGCGGGCAAAAGCCTTGCGCCTCCTGCCAGCAGATGCGGTGGCCGCAGCCGCCGGCTGATGCGCTCCGGCCGGACGAGGGGCGAGGGCCCGGCTCCCGCGCCCTCGGTCTGGCCGGCCAAACGATGTTAGCCGGCGTGCTTCTGCAGGTTGGCCATCATTTCCTTCAGCGCTTCCATATTGTCAGCCGGATGCGCGGCATTTTCGAAATTGCAGATCTGCTGCCAGTTGGCCGCGACGTCTTCGGCCTCGAAGCCTGCCCTTGGGTCGAAACCGGCACCCAGGCTGCGCTCCCAGCGCACCTTGCCCATCCAGCCGCCACCCACTTCGAACAGCCCAGATGTCTCCTGGCATTGCTCGCTCGCCAGATACACCACCAGCGGGCTTACCAGCTCAGGCTTGAGTTGTTCGAAGACCTGCGGAGGGATAAGACCTTCGGTCATCCGCGTGCCGCCGGTAGGCGCGATGGCATTTACCAGGATGTTATTTTTGCGGCCTTCCAGGGCCAAGGTGCGGGTCAGCCCGTAGAGGCCAAGCTTGGCCATGCCGTAGTTGGACTGGCCAAAGTTGCCGTAGATACCGGAGGTGGACGCGGTGAAGATCACCCGGCCATAACCCTGCTCGCGCATGTGCGGCCAGGCCGCGCGGGTAACCTTGTAGGCGCCTTCGACGTGAACCTTGTACACCAGGTCCCAGTCGGCATCGTCCATCTTGTGAAACGTCTTGTCGCGCAGGATGCCGGCGTTGTTCACCACGACGTCGATGCGGCCGAAGGCATCGAGCGCATGCTGCACGATCTTCTCACCGTCGGTAACCGAGTCGTGGTTGGCCACCGCCGTACCGCCGGCCTGGCGAATCTCTTCCACCACCCGATCGGCCGCCGAACTGTTGGCACCTTCGCCCTGAGCGCTACCGCCGAGATCGTTGACTATCACTTTAGCGCCATGACGAGCGAATAGCAGCGCGTGGGCGCGACCGAGTCCGCCACCGGCGCCGGTCACGATTACCACCTTGTCTTCGAAGCGGATGGCTTCACTCATTCGGCATTCCTCCAGCAGATTGTTATTGGATGACGTTGCATGTGCGCGCGAGTGTCGACGAGGCCAACCCGGCTCACAATCAAACGCCCGCGAATGAATGCCCCGGCATAACGCTGCGGGATGATGGCGGGCCACGACCGAAGCAGGCAGTGATCGATGGGAATCCTGCCCCTGCCTGCTGCCGCTGACGCAAAGGTCTGGCTATTTTTCGCCCGACCATCCACAGCCCACGCGCCCCGGGTGTTTCGCACTTATCTCCCCACGTTATCCACAGAACACCCCACAGCTATTCTGGATAACTTAAACCGCTTCACCCCCTGCTCAGCCAAAAATAAATCTCCAAAATCTCTTTATTTCAACGGTTTACTAACTTCGCTCTCGATTTGATCGAGATCGCACAATTGACGCAATGCGGCAGGCGGTGCGCCTTTGAGAAACCCCGCCAGAGGTTATCCACAGAGAGGTGCACAGCGATAGGCGATAACCGAACTGGAACGCTATCGAAGCGATGCCCAGAAACTAAGAGCAGCCTGACGAACAGAGCGACAGCCTTTCGCCCGTCAAGAACAGCGCCGGAGGCCATCATGTCCAGTTTCGATTTTTTTCAGACGTTATTCGCCAACTACGCACTAGCTGTCAGTGGCGGCTGCCGCGAGGGATGCCTTGGATGCTGATTCGACCCCGTGACCTTCACCTGGCGTCGGGGTTAATCTGCTGGCCACTTGAATGACGGAGTGACCGATGTCCCTGCAATCGATCTGCATATTCTGTGGTGCCAGTACGGGTACTAATCCCATTTATCGAGAAGCAGCCATCGCGATGGGCCAGACCCTGGCGGCGAACGGCATCAGGCTGATCTACGGCGGAGGTGCGGTTGGGTTGATGGGCGTGGTGGCCGATGCCGCCATGACCGCCGGTGGCGAAGTGATCGGCATTATTCCGCGGAGTCTGAAAGAGTCGGAAATCGGCCATACAGGCCTGACGCGATTGGAAGTGGTCGACGGCATGCACGCACGCAAAGCACGCATGGCCGAACTCTCCGATGCCTTCATAGCGCTGCCGGGCGGCCTCGGCACCCTGGAAGAATTGTTCGAAGTCTGGACCTGGGGCCAACTGGGCTATCACAGCAAGCCGCTCGGGCTGCTAGATACCAACCAGTTCTATAGCAAGCTGAGCCACTTCTTGGACCATCTCGTCGAGGAGGGCTTTGTGAAGGTGAAGTACCGCGCCATGCTGCAGCGCAGCGACTCCCCTCGGGATCTTCTGCAACTGCTTAACGCTTGGCAGCCCAGCATTCATAGCCGCTGGGAGAATTCCCAGTGACGTGGACAAGCCCCCCGGTGCCGTGGGCGGAAAGCTGTATGAAAATTGAACAACTTTTCGCAACCCGGAGGCCATGGCGCTCTCAATGACTTTACCGGTGGTTATCCACAGCTCTCTCCACAGCAAACGGGGATAAGTGGTTATGAACAATCTAACCTAGCAAAAAAACCGTTGCGGAACAGTCGCTAACGCCTTGTGCGGAGCGTGCCAATGTGCGTACCAGCACCGCTTCTGAGCGTTGATCAAAGCGTGATCAGCCAACGCTAACGCTAGTGCCGCACGGCTCGGGACGGTCAGCCCAGAGGTTATCCACAGATCGTTGCACAGATACCTTGGATAACTCAGTTCTGTTCGGAACGAACTCCCCTGCATCTGTCGGTTCAAACAAATCATGCAAACCTGTCGGGAGCAGCCCTATGCGTATCTTGCCTCCTCCGGAAACCCCACCGCTTCCACATAAGGCAGGCTCCCAGTGACGTCCTTTCTCGGGTTGGTGCTGGTGGCTTTCGTCTGCTTTGCCCTGGTCTTTCTTATCAAGCAGCGGCAGTTCAACCATCCCGCCTTACGGATGCCATATCAGCTGAAGCGTCCATTCTTTCAACCGAGCGAAGGCGAGCTGTTGGCATTGCTGCAGCAAGCGGCCGGTGATGACCATTTGATCCTGAGCAAGGTGCGAGTCGCTGATGTGGTCGAAGTGACAGCGATTCCCCGGCGAGCCCCCTGGTACCAGGCGGTTAACCGGATATCCGCGGCACGCTTCGATTTTCTTCTTTGTGACCGGGCCACGCTGGAGCCTCGTTGCGCCATCGAAATGGAGCAGGCATCTGATGCGAATGCCTTTCTCGATGAGCTTTGCCAAACGATCGGCCTGCCCCTGGTACGCCTGGCCCCGGAAACGGCACGCTCATACGGAGATGTACGCACCGCGATCGATAAGGCCACCGCAACGGCTGCCTGACCGCATCGCGTCGAGCCATTCGGCCGAGCCACTTGATGTGCATAGCAAAGCACCGCCCCCGAAACGACACTCGAAGCAAAAGCCAGCAGCGCTGCAGCTGACCGAAGCGACAGGCTACAAGGGAACAGGACGTCACGGTGCTGCTCGAGTCGATTGATATTGAGCAGCGGCATAACCCTGACTCTGAGCACCGCTGAGGCTTCTCTGGACCAAGGAATCCGATAATGGGTGGTTTGCTGCGCAACGTACTGACTCTGTTTCTGGCGCTGCTGCGCCGCGAGCGTAAGGCGCCCGACCAGACGCTATCCGCTCGCTTTCTGGTGACCCCTCTGGATGTTGGCGTCATCAAGCTCAAGAGTGACCGCTATCTACGTCTGACCGAGGCTGCGCAGATCGACTTTCTCGTGCGCACCGGCCTGTTTGGCACGCTGGTGCGCCGGCGTTATGCCTTCGTCAACGCCTCGGTGCTGATTCGCTTCACCGCTCCGATCAAGCTCTTCAGTTGGTTGACGATTGAATCGCGAGTGCTCTATCACGACGCCCGTGCTACCTACCTCGAGCATGTTTTCCTCAGCGGAGCCGTTCGTTGCGCCTGTGTGCTGGTAAAGATGAAATTCAAACACGGCCGACAGACGATCGCCCCGCCAGCGCTTCTTGGCAGCGCCGGCTGCACAGACAAGCCAGATTATTTGCAGGCTTGGGACGACACCCTCGCGCAAAACTGGCCATGATCCCCAACCAGAGACGATCCTTAACGTGAAATCTACATGCCATTGAAATCCCGCCTTGCCGCGCTGTTCGAACAGGGCTCACGGTTGATTCGCCGCTATCCGGGCACAGTGGCGCTATTTGGCTTCTGCTCGGGTATCGCCAGTTTTGTACTGGTGGAGCGCCATGCCGGTTTGGCGAAGGTGATCGCGGCGACCATGCTGGCCAGCTGGCTCTGGCTGATGCTGGAAAACAGCCTGCGCCGCGGCCTGGAACGCCATTTCGGCTGGAAAGTGCCACGTCCCGTGCTGCGCTACGTCACGCAGATGGTGCATCAGGAAAGCCTGTTCTTCATCATTCCGTTCTTCTTCATTACCACCACCTGGAACAGCGGCCAGGCGGTGTTCACGGTGATATTGGGCGTCGCGGCATTGGTCTCATTGGTCGACCCGCTTTACTACAAGTGGCTGGCACCGCGCCGCTGGGTCTACCTGGCATTCCATGCCCTGACGCTGTTCGCGGTTCTGCTGACTGCGCTACCCATCATCTTTCACCTGTCCACTCCGCAGAGTTACCTCTGTTCGTTGATCATCGCTGTGTTGCTGGCGCTACCCAGCCTCAGGGGGTTGTTCCCCGAATGGAACTGGAAAAGCATGATTGCGGTTCCGCTACTGGCGGCGATCGTCGGTCTTGCCGGCTGGGTGGGCCGCACCTGGGTACCGCCGGCTACGCTCTGGCTCAACGATGTCGCGGTGACCATGAGCATGGACGACGCATCACGAGAGCCCGGCAACCGCCTGCGTCAGCTATCCAGCCGCGAGCTTCACGGCAATGGCCTCTACGCCTTTACCGCGATCAACGCACCGCGGGGGTTGAAGGAGCGCATCTTCCATGTATGGGAGCACAACGGCCGGCGTGTCGATCGTATACCGCTGGACATCAGCGGAGGACGCGATGCGGGCTACCGCGCCTGGACCCATAAGCGCAATTTCCCGAACAAGGCGCAAGGCCGTTGGCGCGTACGGGTCATGACCGAAGCTGGACAAATGATCGGCATGCTGCGTTTCGAGGTCACCGAATGAACCGCCATGCGCGGCATGACTCGAATTCTAGATACACGCGATCGCCGAGCTAGCCGGGGGAAGTCATGGAATGGTGGGAGATACTGGGCCGCACCGTTGCGTCGGAATTTTCCGACATTCCCGATCTAGAACATGGCATTCGCGTATCCATACGGCTGCTCTTGGCCGCAGCGCTCGGCGGTGTGCTGGGCTATGAACGAGAGTACAAGGGCAAGGCGGCCGGGCTGCGAACCCATATGCTGGTGGCCCTGGGTGCGGCGCTGTTCGTGCTGGTACCGCTGGAAGCTGGTATGCCGCTCCAGGACCTGTCGCGAGTGATGCAGGGCATCATTACCGGGATCGGCTTTCTCGGCGCTGGCACTATCCTTAAGGGTAGTTCGCAGCGGGACGTCAAAGGCCTGACCACAGCAGCCGGAATCTGGCTGACCGCCGCCATTGGCGTCGCCACCGGGCTGGGCCATGAGGCCACCGCAGTGCTCACGACGGGCTTCGCACTGGTAATTTTTCTGCTGATGCCGAAACTGGAGCAGCATGCCGCCAGAACTGCCCGACATGACGGCAAACAGGGCCGCGACCGCGAGCAAGGCCCTTGATCCAGCACGTTGCGCCACTCAGCGACACACTAGGAGCCGCCCATGCAACGCCATTACGCCTGTCTGTTGGCCGCCTCCCTGATGCTCATTCTCACCGGCTGCGGCGACACCGCCAATCTGCCGGTGCAGTCGGGCTATGGGCCAGACCCCGCGCTCCCGGAACCTAACAAGTCGCTGATCCCGACGGTCAATATCGCCAAGGCAACGGGCTGGCCGGCGGGAGCGAAGCCACAAGCAGCTCCAGGCTTTCGCGTCGAAGCGTTCGCTCGCAATCTCGACCATCCACGCTGGCTGCATGTACTACCCAACGGCGACGTGCTGGTGGCTGAAAGCGATGCCCCGCCCAAGCCAGAGAGTGGAGGTATTCGCGGTTGGATCATGAAGAAAGTCATGGCACGCGCCGGCTCGGGCGGCGATAGCGCCAACCGCATCACCCTGCTGCGCGACAAGGACGGTGATGGCACACCGGAGCAGCGCACGGTTTTCCTCGAAGGGCTGAACTCACCCTTCGGCATGGCGCTGGTGGGTGATCAGCTCTATGTCGCCAACACCGACGCTCTGGTGCGTTTTACCTACGAAGAAGGCGCCACCCGCATCGAGGGTGCGGGAGAAAAAGTCGTCGGTCTACCGGCCGGCCCGATCAACCATCACTGGACCAAGAATGTGGTCGCCAACCAGGACGGATCGCGTTTGTATGTGACCAGCGGCTCGAATAGCAACATCGCCGAGAATGGCATGGAAGCCGAAAAGAACCGCGCAGCCATCCTCGAAGTCAACCCACAGAACAAGACCCTGCGTCTGTTCGCCTCCGGCTTTCGTAACCCCAACGGGCTGGCCTGGCAGCCGGACAGCGGCGAGCTATGGACGACAGTCAACGAGCGCGACCTGATCGGCAGCGATCTGGTCCCGGACTACATGACTTCGGTGCAGGATGGCGGCTTCTATGGCTGGCCTTACAGTTATTTCGGCCAGCATGTTGACCCGCGGGTGAAGCCACCGCGACCGGATATGGTGGCGAAGGCACTGGTGCCAGATTATGCCCTCGGCGCCCATACCGCCTCGCTGGGCCTGGTGTTCTATGAAGGCTCGCTGTTACCGAAGCGTTACCTCCACGGCGCCTTCATCGGCCAACACGGCTCGTGGAACCGCAAACCCCGCAGTGGCTACAAAGTGGTCTTCGTGCCGTTCAAGCAGGGACGGCCTAGCGGCGAAACCGAGGACATTCTCACGGGCTTCGTCAACGACAGCGAAGAGGCCATGGGCCGGCCGGTGGGCGTCGCGGTCGACATAACCGGCGCAGTACTGGTTGCCGATGATGTTGGCGACACCGTCTGGCGCGTGACCGGAGATTAGCCACAGTACGCGGTTGGCGGACTTGCTGGCCGCATCGACCCGCCCGCCATCACAGGATCACGGGGAGCCTGCGCACCAGCCGAATCTCATCGTGCGAAAGCTCGACACCATACGCCAGCACTTCCACACCCGCCGCCTGCGCTTCACGCAGCGCCGCCGCATAGTGCGGATCGATTTCGCTTGCCGGACGCACCGCCTCAATCTCGGTCAGGTTCACACAGTACAGAAGCACCGCACGGACTCCGTCGCGCGCCAGCGCCGCCAATTCGCGCAAGTGACGTGCGCCACGCGTCGTCACCGCATCCGGAAAGGCCGCCACGGCGGTGCCGCCGAAGCCGAGGGTCACGCTTTTCACCTCGACGAATGCCGGGCCATCGGAGAAATCCAGCCGGAAGTCCACCCGGCTGTTCTCGACGCCATAGGCCACCTCACGCTTGAGCGCAGTGAAGCCGTTCAGCTCCTCGACAACCCCGGCCAGCAGCGCCTCTTCGACCAGACGATTGGCACGGGCGGTGTTGATGCAGGCCAGGCGCCCTTGCGGCGTTTCCACCAACTCCCAGGTGCCCGGCAGCCTGCGCTTGGGATCACTGTTGCGCTGAAACCAAACGCGCGCGCCCTCGCCCATGCAGTTAAGCATCGAGCCGGTATTCGGGCAGTGGATGCACAAATGCTCGCCGGCATCGGTAACGATATCGGCAAGAAAGCGCTTGTAGCGTCGGATCAGCCGACCCTGCTCGAGAGGCGTGGCAAAACGCATCAGCCTTGCCAACTCTGCAGGCCGCGGGCGATGCGCTCTACCGCCTGCTCCAGCTGCGGCAAATCCTGGGTATAGGCGAAACGCACGTGGTGCCCAGCCTGATGGCGACCGAAATCGAGTCCCGGCGTGATGGCCACGAACTCGGTTTCCAGCATGTGCTGGCAGAAGGCATAGGCGTCACCACCGAACGCACTGATATCGGCATAGAGATAAAAAGCGCCCTCGGGTTCGACGACGATGCCGAATCCCAGTTCGCGCAGGGCTGGCAGCAGGAAATCGCGGCGACGGCCGAATTCGGCCCGGCGTGCCTCGAGAATTTGCAGGGTAGCCGGCTCGAAGCAGGCCAGCGCCGCATGTTGAGCCATGGTTGGCGCGCTGATATAGAGGTTCTGCGCCAGTTTTTCCAACTCCGGGACCGCCTCCGGTGGCGCAATCAGCCAGCCAAGACGCCAACCGGTCATGCCGAAGTACTTGGAAAAACTGTTGAGCACAAAGGCCTCGTCATCCACCTCAAGCACGCTGGCGGCGTCGGTGCCGTAAGTCAGTCCGTGGTAGATCTCATCCACTACCAGATGCCCGCCGCGCCCTTTCAATGCAGCGGACAGGTCTGCCAGTTCATTCCGTGTCAGCAAAGTACCGGTGGGATTGGCCGGCGAGGCGACCAGCGCACCCACGCTGTCCTTGTCCCAGTAGCGCTCGACCAGATCGGACGTCAGCTGGTAGCGGACATCGGCCCCCACCGGGACCAGCTGTGCGGCGCCTTCGATCAGGCGAAGGAAATGCCGGTTGCATGGGTAACCGGGGTCCGCCAGCAGCCAGTGCTTGCCTGGGTCGACCAGAAGGCTGCTGGCGAGCAACAGCGCACCAGATCCGCCGGGAGTAATCAGCACGCGTTCGGGGTCAATAGACAGTTGATAGCGCTGAGCGTAAAAATCGGCAATCGCCTCGCGCAGCTGCGGCAGCCCTCGGGCGGCGGTATAGCGTGTGTGGCCCGCCGCCAAGGCAGCCTGGCCGGCCGCGACGATGGGCGCCGCAGTGGTGAAGTCCGGCTCGCCGATTTCTAAGTGAATGACATCACGGCCCAGCGCCTGTAATTCGTTGGCTCGCGCCAGCAGTGCCATGACATGAAAGGGTTCGATTGCACGACTACGCGCGCTATATGACGAGGTCATCTGACCTTCCTGATGAGTACAAAACGTGAATTCTACCGAAGGTCCCTCTGACACCGCAGCCACCGTGATATTCGGGAGTAGCGCACCCCGATACGATCTGGTAAGTTCGCCCGCTTGCAGCCGCAGGGCCGGCACGGGCCGGCAGAGGGATTTCACTATCCTGCGCAATGGACATAGCGAGAGGCGTTCATCCATGCCCATTACCAAAACGACACCGAATAACCAATTGATTCGCGCCTTCGTGCCCTACAAGGAAGCCAAGGGCGAGGAGTACATGAGCGACAACATGCGCGCTCATTTCACCGGCATCCTGAACAAGTGGAAGCTGGAGCTGATGGAAGAAGTCGATCGTACCGTGCATCACATGCAGGACGAAGCGGCCAACTTCCCTGATCCGGCCGACCGCGCCAGCCAGGAAGAAGAGTTCAGCCTGGAACTGCGTGCGCGTGATCGCGAGCGCAAGCTGATCAAGAAGATCGACGAGACGCTGCAGCTGATCGAAGACAACGAATACGGCTGGTGCGACTCCTGCGGCGTAGAGATCGGCATTCGCCGTCTGGAAGCCCGCCCCACCGCCACGCTGTGCATCGATTGCAAGACGCTGGCGGAGATCAAGGAAAAGCAGATCGGTTCCTGATCCCGAACGGGGCGCTTCGGCGCCCCGCTTCATTCCAGACCGCACATCCTCGCCGCATCCCGCCTCGCTGCTGCTTCACCCGAGCCGGCTTCCCATGCCTTCCACCGTTACGCCCTCCTCCTATATCGGCCGCTTCGCCCCTACGCCTAGCGGTTATCTGCATTTTGGTTCGCTGATCGCAGCACTGGCCTCCTACCTTGACGCTCGCGCCGCGGATGGCCGCTGGCTGTTGCGCATGGAAGACCTCGACCCGCCGCGGGAGATGCCCGGCGCGCAGGACGCCATTCTGCGGGCGCTGGAAGCCTATGGTTTCGAGTGGGACGCAAAAATGGTGTGCCAGAGCGAGCGTCTGGGTATCTACAACGCAATGATCGATCGCCTCTGGCAGGGCGGTCATGCCTATGCCTGCGACTGCTCGCGCAAACAGCTGCAACCCTTCGCCGGGCTCTATCCGGGTTTTTGCCGCGATGCCGGCCGGGACGTGAGCGATGCTGCCATACGTCTGCGCGTGCCCGATCGCGAGTATGCATTTACTGACCGTGTGCAGGGCGAGTTCCGCCAGCACTTGGGCCGCGAGGTCGGTGACTTCGTGATCCGCCGTCGCGATGGACTGATTGCCTATCAGTTAGCCGTAGTGCTCGACGATGCCTGGCAGGGCGTGACCGACGTCGTTCGCGGTGCCGATCTGCTCGACTCCACGCCGCGTCAGCTCTACCTGCAAGAGTTGCTCGGTCTCCCACAACCGCGATACCTGCACGTCCCCCTGATCATTCAGCCGGACGGTCACAAGCTGGGCAAGCGTTACCGCTCGCCACCGCTGCAGCCGGATGAGGCCACGCCGCTGTTACTCCGCGCGCTGCGCGCCCTCGGCCAGCCGACGGCGAGCGACCTTGCCGACGCGCTGCCGGGCGAGCTGCTGGCCTGGGCGATCCCACGCTGGGATGCCAGGCGCATCCCGCGCTGTCGCACCCTGGCCGAGGCGCAGTTGCGCTAACGCTGATGCTGCAAGCGTCCTGTGGGCTTACCAGGCTTTGCTTTAACTTGCCGCTTGTGGCTTGCCGCTTGCCGCTGCTTTACCATCCGCCTACTTCCGATACGAGTTCCAGCATGTACATTTACCGACTGGTGCTGCTCCTGGTGGTGGGGATCTACCTGTTTTCCCCAGCGATCATGGACTGGTGGATCGACCCCAACGGCGCCTGGTACCGACCCTATCTGCTGTGGCTGATCCTTATCGTGGTGACCTTCATCCTTCAGAGTCAGCGCGATGCAGACGAGCTTTAGCCTCAGCCACCTGATCCTGATCAGCGTCGCCTATCTGCTGGTGCTGTTCGGGGTGGCCTGGGTCAGCGAGCGCGGGCTGATCCCACGCTGGGTGATTCGCCATCCTCTGACCTACACCCTGTCGCTGGGCGTCTATGCCAGCGCCTGGGCGTTCTATGGCACCGTGGGCCTGGCCTATCAATACGGTTACGGTTTCCTTGCCACCTATCTGGGGGTCTGCGGCGCCTTTCTGCTCGCGCCGGTCCTGCTTTACCCAATCCTGCGCATCACCCGCACCTATCAGTTGGCCTCGCTGGCGGACCTGTTCGCTTTTCGCTTCCGCAGCACCTGGAGCGGTGCGCTGACAACGATCGTCATGCTGATCGGCATGCTGCCGCTGCTGGCCCTGCAGATCCAGGCGGTGGCCGATGCCATCGGCATTCTCACGCTCGAGCCCTTGCAAGAGCGGGTGGCGCTGGGCTATTGCGTGATGATCATGCTATTCACCATTCTCTTCGGTGCCCGGCATATCGCCACGCGGGAAAAGCACGAGGGGCTGGTATTCGCCATCGCGTTCGAGTCGGTGGTCAAGCTGCTGACATTCGGCGCCATCGGCTTATATGCACTCTTTGTGGTGTTCGGCGGCCCGCATCAACTGGAAATCTGGCTGCTGCAGAATCAATCGGCACTGCAGGCGTTGCATACGCCATTGCAAGAAGGCCCCTGGCGGACCCTGCTGCTGGTGTTCTTCGCCTCGGCCATCGTCATGCCGCACATGTACCACATGACCTTCACCGAAAATCTCAACCCACGCGCCCTGGTCAGCGCCAGCTGGGGACTGCCGTTGTATCTGCTGTTGATGAGCCTGGCCGTGCCGCTGATTCTGTGGGCGGGCCTCAAGCTTGGCGTTAGCACCAATCCCGAGTATTTCACTCTTGGCCTTGGCCTCACCGCGCAGAGCGAGACACTGACGCTAGTGGCGTTCATCGGCGGGCTGTCTGCGTCCAGCGGGCTGATAATCGTCAGTACCCTGGCGCTGTCGGGCATGGCCCTCAACCATCTGGTGTTGCCGCTCTATCAGCCTCCTGCCGAAGGCAACATCTATCGCTGGCTGAAATGGACTCGCCGCAGCCTGATCCTAGCGATCATCATGGCCGGTTACGGCTTCTATCTGCTGCTGGGCGCCGAGCAGGACCTGTCCAACCTGGGCATCGTCGCCTTCGTCGCCACCTTGCAGTTCCTGCCCGGCGTGCTTTCGGTGCTCTACTGGCCGACCGCCAACCGCCGCGGTTACATCGTCGGCTTGCTAGCCGGCATCGCCGTCTGGGTGGTTACCATGCTGTTGCCACTGGTGGGCAACCTCAATGGCTTCTATATCCCGCTGTTCAACGTCGTTTATGTGCTCGACGACACCAGCTGGCACCTGGCGGCTATCGCCTCGCTGGCGGTAAACGTGCTGGCGTTCTCCCTGTTCTCGCTGTTTACCGAGACCAGCGCCGAGGAGCAGGCCGCCGCCGAGGCCTGCGCAGTGGAAAACGTGCGGCGTCCGCAACGGCGGGAGCTGATGGCCGCCTCGCCGCAGGAGTTCGCCACCCAGCTGGCCAAGCCACTGGGCGCCAAGACCGCACAACGCGAGGTGGAGCAGGCGCTACGGGATCTCCAGCTACCCTTCGACGAGCATCGTCCTTACGCCTTGCGCCGGCTGCGCGACCGCATCGAGGCGAACCTGTCCGGCCTGATGGGCCCGAGCGTCGCGCAGGATATCGTCGAAAACTTTCTGTCCTACAAAAATGGCGCTGACGGCTATGTCACCGAAGACATTCATTTCATCGAGAGTCGCCTGGAGGACTACCACTCACGCCTGACTGGCCTGGCAGCAGAGCTCGATGCGTTACGTCGCTATCACCGCCAAACGCTGCAGGAGCTGCCAATGGGTGTCTGCTCGCTGGCCAAGGATCAGGAAATCCTGATGTGGAACCGGGCCTTGGAAGAGCTCACCGAGATTCCGGCATTGCAGGTGGTGGGTTCGCGCCTGTCGACCATCGCCGAGCCCTGGAAAAGCCTGCTGACTGACTTTATTCAGCAGAGCGATGAACACCTGCACAAACAGCGATTGCCGCTGGATGGCCACAGCCGTTGCCTGAATCTGCACAAGGCCGCCATCGCCGAACCGCTGGCGCCAGGCAACAGCGGCCTGGTGCTCCTGATTGAAGATCTCACCGAAACCCAACAGCTCGAAGACCGGCTGGTTCATTCCGAGCGTCTGGCCAGCATTGGGCGATTGGCAGCTGGCGTCGCCCATGAAATCGGCAATCCAATCACCGGTATCGCCTGCCTGGCGCAGAATCTGCGCGAGGAGCGCGAAGCCGATAACGAGATCAGCGAGATCAGCAATCAGATCGTCGAACAGACCAAGCGCGTCTCACGCATCGTCCAATCTCTGATGAGCTTCGCTCATGCCGGCAGCAGACAACAGGATCTGTACCCGGTGAGCCTGGCCGAGGTGGCGCAGGATGCGATCGCCCTGCTCTCGCTCAATCGCCGCGGCACCGAGGTGCACTTCTTTAACCTTTGCGACCCCAGTCACTTGGCCGAAGGCGATCCCCAGCGCCTCGCCCAGGTGCTGATCAATCTGCTCTCCAACGCCCGCGACGCATCGGAGCCCGGCGGCGCAATTCGCGTGCGCAGCGAGCTATCCGAACAGACCGTCTACCTCATCATCGAAGACGAAGGCAGTGGCATTCCGCAAACGATTCAGGATCGTCTGTTCGAGCCTTTCTTCACCACCAAGGACCCCGGCGAAGGGACAGGGCTGGGCCTTGCACTGGTCTATTCGATCGTGGAAGAGCATTATGGACAGATCAATATCGACAGCCCGGCAGACCCGGAAACCCAACGCGGCACCCGTTTCCGCATTACCCTGCCGCGGTATGTCGAGGCGAAAGATGCCATTGATTGACGAAGCGATGGGCGCTGTTCCGCTGCTACTGGCCACGCACAACAAAGCGTGCAACGGGCCAGGCCAGGGCTTGCACAAGTCGGCACCGCAGCCCTGCGCTGGCAGACCCACGCCACATCGCGACAGCTTGCACAGCCCACGGAACCAGCGCCGTGCGGCGCCGTTTCCCACCGGCCTGTAGCCGCCTTCAGACCGTCGAGAGAGTACTGATGTCACATATCCTGATCGTCGAAGACGAAACCATCATCCGCTCCGCCTTGCGCCGATTGCTCGAACGCAACCAGTACGAGGTGAGCGAAGCCGGTTCGGTGCAAGAAGCACAGGAGCGCTTCAGCATTTCGGGTTTTGATCTCATCGTCAGCGACCTGCGGTTGCCCGGCGCGCCCGGCACCGAACTGATCAAGCTCGCCGACGGCACGCCAGTGCTGATCATGACGAGCTACGCGAGCCTGCGCTCAGCGGTCGACTCGATGAAAATGGGCGCAGTGGACTACATTGCCAAACCGTTCGACCACGACGAGATGCTGCAGACCGTGGCCCGCATCCTTCACGATCGGCAGCAGGCGGCCACCGCTCCCGCTGCTGCGCCACGCGGCGCCTCGACTCAGACAGGCGCGGCAGGCGAGAGTGGCTCGGGCAACAGCGAGATCGGCATCATCGGACGCTGCGGTCCGATGCAGGATCTGTTCGGCAAGATCCGCAAGGTCGCACCGACCGATTCCAACGTGCTGATCCAGGGTGAATCGGGCACCGGCAAGGAGCTCGTCGCCCGCGCCCTGCATAACCTCTCCCGGCGCGCCAAGGCACCGATGATCTCGGTCAACTGCGCGGCCATTCCGGAAACCCTGATTGAGTCCGAGCTTTTCGGTCACGAGAAAGGCGCATTCACCGGCGCCAATGCCGGACGCGCCGGCCTGGTCGAAGCAGCAGATGGCGGCACCTTGTTTCTCGACGAGATCGGCGAGTTGCCACTGGAAGCACAAGCGCGGCTGTTACGTGTGCTACAGGAAGGTGAAATCCGGCGTGTCGGCTCTACCCAATCGCAAAAAGTTGATGTGCGCCTTATCGCCGCAACCCACCGCGACCTGAAAACGCTGGCCAAGAACGGGCAATTCCGTGAGGACCTCTATTATCGCCTGCACGTAATCGCCCTGAAGCTACCGCCATTGCGCGAGCGCGGTGCCGATGTGCTGGAAATCGCCAAGGCTTTCCTTGCACGGCAAGGCGAACGCATGGGCAGCGAGGACCTGCATTTCTCTCGAGACGCCGAGCAGGCCGTACGGCTTTACACCTGGCCCGGTAACGTGCGCGAGCTGGAAAACGCTATCGAGCGGGCTGCGATCCTCAGCGAGAGCGAGGAAATCAGCGCCGAGCTTCTGGGTATCGACATCGAGCTCGACGACCTCGATGACGATTTCGAAGCGCCTTGCGCCCCGCTGGGCTCCGCAGTATCGACAAGCAACGAGCCGACCGAGGACCTTTCACTGGAGGACTACTTCCAGCACTTCGTCCTTGAACACCAGGATCACATGACCGAGACCGAGCTTGCGCGCAAGCTCGGTATCAGCCGCAAATGCCTGTGGGAGCGTCGCCAGCGTCTGGGTATCCCGCGGCGCAAATCGAGCGCCACCGGGTAGCGGGTTGTTACCCACCCCACCGTCACGTAACAGAAACCGGGTTCATCGGTAACGGGAACCCGGTTTTTTTGAAGTCCAAACAGAGGCGAAAATCACCAACATCTTGTTTTTAAATGACTTTTAAAAACTGGCACGGCAAATGCTTTCTATCTGGCACAACAACAATAACAAGCAGACCCACAATAAGAACAAGACGTACCGGCTCTAGCAAAACAAATACAAGAAGGCAGAGACGTAGCTAACTGATTCTTTTGGAGAGGAACTGCCGAATGGGGTTTTCGCCCCACAACCAGGCTGAGAACAATAAAAACTGCATAAGCAGTGCCTGAACTGGTTGGATCATTGTGATCGATGGCAAGTCAGCGACCAAAGAAATCCGTTTGCTCTTTGCTCCCAATGTAGGAGCAATTTCCGAAAGCGATAGCTGAAGGGAACGGGTGATCAAACAAAAACAACACGCCCGAAATACTAATAACAACAAAGCACGCGACATCATTTTAAAGGGGAGCTTCGGCTCCCCTAGTGCTTTCCGGCTCCGGCCGATGTTTTGACACCTCCCCGCGGTTCGTTCACCATCCCTGCTCCCGGTGCTAGAATCCACGCTCGTTTCGTGGCTATTCCCTACGCCACCTTGTCATTTCGCCACACAGTGCCTCTCATGCTGAAAAAGCTGTTCCAGTCTTTTCGTTCTCCCCTGCGCCGCTTCCCGCATCCCCGTCGCACACCCGAAATACTGTCCAGCCGGCAGCATTCGCTGCACCGCAACGACCTGAGCCGGCATGCCGTCAGTGTCGTCGAGCGACTTCAGCAAGCCGGCTATGAGGCTTACGTCGTTGGCGGTTGCGTCCGCGATCTGCTGCTGGAGCTGGACCCGAAGGACTATGACGTCGCCACCAGCGCGACACCCGAGCAGGTACGCGCCGAGTTTCGCAACGCGCGGGTCATCGGGCGACGCTTCAAGCTGGTCCACGTGCACTTCGGCCGTGAGATCATCGAAGTCGCCACCTTCCGAGCCAACCATCCGGAAGCGGACGACGAAGAAGCCAGTCACCTTGCATCGCGCAACGAAAGCGGGCGGATTCTGCGTGACAACATCTACGGCACTCTCGAAGACGATGCCCAGCGCCGTGACTTCACCATCAACGCCCTGTATTTCGACCCGTCGAGCGAGCGCATTCTCGACCATACTCACGGCGTCCGTGACATTCGCAACCGGCTGATTCGCCTGATAGGCGATCCCGAGCAGCGCTACCAGGAAGACCCGGTGCGCATGCTTCGAGCGGTTCGTTTCGCCGCGAAGCTGGATTTCGAGATCGAACAGCACAGCGCCGAGCCCATTGCCGATCTGGCCGAGCTGCTGAACGAAGTCCCCTCGGCCCGCCTGTTCGACGAGATCATCAAGCTGTTTCTCAGCGGTAAGGCCGAACGCACCTTTGAATTGCTGCTGGAACACGACCTCTTCGCACCGCTGTTTCCGGCCAGCGCCGAAGCCTTGGAAGACAATCCCGAATACACCGGCACATTGATTCGCAACGCCCTGGCCAACACTGATCAGCGCATCGCTCAAGGCAAGCCTGTTACCCCGGCGTTCCTATTCGCCGCTCTGCTCTGGCCGGCCCTGCCGGCGCGCGTCGCCGAGGTGCAGGCCCGAGGATTGCCGCCAATCCCGGCAATGCAGGAAGCCGCCCATGATCTGATCTGGGAGCAATGCCAACGCACTGCCATTCCCAAGCGATTCACCATGCCGATGCGGGAAATCTGGGACATGCAGGAACGCCTGCCGCGCCGCCAGGGCCGCCGCGCCGACCAGTTGCTGGACAATCCGCGCTTCCGTGCCGGTTACGATTTTCTCCTGCTGCGCGAGAGCGCTGGCGAGGAAACCAACGGCCTGGGCGAATGGTGGACCGATTATCAGGATGCCAGCGACAGCGAGCGCCGCAACATGATTCGCGGCCTGAGCAGCAAGGACGACGGCAGCGGCGCGCCGCGCAAACGACGCCGCAGCGGACGCCGCAAGCGCGGCCCGAACGAAAGCGCACCCGCGTCCGCCGAGTAAGCCGGTAAATGGAACGGGTTTACATTGGCTTGGGCAGTAACCTGGCCGAGCCCCGCGAGCAACTACGCGACGCCCTCAAGGCACTGGCGGACATCCCCTCGTCCCGACTCGTCGCTGTATCTTCACTGTATGTCAGCGACCCGCTCGGCCCGCCCGACCAGCCCCGCTACAACAACGCCGTCGCCGTGCTCGAAACCACCCGGGACCCATTGACGCTGCTCGACGCGTTGCAAGCCATCGAGCAGGCCCAGGGTCGCGAACGCAAGACCGAACGCTGGGGGCCGCGAACGCTGGACCTGGACATCTTGCTCTACGGCGATCGGCTAATCGGCGAGCCACGTTTGACGGTCCCGCATTATCACCTGCACGCCAGGCCCTTCGTGCTCTATCCGCTGGCCGAGGTAGCGCCCGATACCTTACAGCTGGCCGATGGGCGCTATCTGAAGGACCTGCTCGCAGCCTGCCCCTTCGAGGGCCTGGAGCGCGTGGGCAAGGCGCTGTAACCATTCGGTAACAGTTGTAACGGCACTGGTAACACTCCCGATTGACTTAGCACGCTGCCATCGTGACTATAAGCGCCCTCTGCCGGCACGCAACGAACCGGGGCACTCGCCCCCATCGCTGACGCTCCGACCGCAACCGTGATCCCTCAGAGGCTCTAGGAGGACGGCATTCATGCCAGACGTAACCCTGACTACCCTGCAAGGCCTCAAGCAGAAAGGCGAAAAGATCGTCATGCTCACCTGCTATGACGCGACCTTCGCCAAGACAGCCTGCGAAGCCGGGGTCGAGATGCTACTGATCGGCGACTCCCTGGGCATGGTCCTGCAAGGACACGACAGCACGCTGCCGGTGACTGTCGAAGAGATGGCCTATCACACCGCGTGCGTCAAACGCGGCAACCGAGGCGCGATGATCCTCGCCGACCTGCCCTTCATGGCCAACGCGACCATTGAGCAGACGCTGGACAACTCCGCGACGCTGATGAAAGCCGGCGCGCATATGATCAAAGTCGAGGGTGCGGCATGGTTGGCCGAGTCCATTCGCCTGCTCGCCGAGCGCGGCATCCCGGTCTGCGCCCACATGGGCCTGACCCCGCAGGCGGTGAACATCTTCGGTGGCTATAAGGTTCAGGGGCGGCAGGAAGCGCAAGCACAGCAGATGATCGAGGATGCCAAGGCCCTCGAAGCCGCGGGGGCAGCGATGCTGTTGCTTGAATGCGTGCCCAGCGAACTGGCCGCTCGCATTACCCAGGCGGTCGCGGTGCCGGTGATCGGCATCGGCGCCGGCAGCGCCACTGATGGCCAGGTTCTGGTGTTGCATGACATGCTCGGGCTGTCGCTCAGCGGACGGGCACCTAAGTTTGTCCGAAACTTCATGCGCGAGCATGGCGATATCCCCACAGCCATCGCCGCCTACGTCCGGGCCGTGAAGACCGCTGAATTTCCCGCAGCCGAACATGGGTTCTCCGCATGAATATGGTCAGAACCATCGCCGACCTGCGCGCCGCGGTGAGCCGTGCGCGTGGCGAAGGCAAACGCATCGGCTTCGTGCCGACCATGGGTAACCTGCACGCCGGCCACATCGCATTGGTGAAGAAGGCCGGCCAGCGAGCCGACTTCGTGGTTGCCAGCATCTTCGTCAACCCGCTGCAGTTCGGCCCTAACGAAGATCTCGCCAGCTATCCGCGTACGCTTACCGCGGACCAGGACAAGCTCTTCGAGGCGGGCTGCCATCTGCTGTTCGCGCCCAGTGTCGAGGAGATGTATCCCCACGGTCAGGCCGTGCAGACCATTGTCCGCGTGCCCGGTGTGTCCGAGGGGCTCTGTGGTGGAAGCCGGCCAGGCCATTTCGATGGTGTCTCGACGGTCGTCAACAAGCTGTTCAACATGGTGCTGCCCGATCTCGCTGTGTTCGGCCAGAAGGATTTTCAGCAGCTGGCGGTGATCCGCACCATGGTTCGCGACCTGAACATGCCGGTGCAGATTGTCGGCGAGCCTATCGTTCGCGCCGAGGACGGCCTGGCATTGTCGTCGCGCAACGGCTACCTCAGCGCGAACGAACGCGCGATTGCCCCGGCCCTGTACCGTATCCTCAGTCAACTGGCAGAGGCTATAAGCGACGGGAATCGCGACTACCCGACGCTGCGGACCCAGGGCCAACAGGCGCTGCAGACCGCCGGCCTGCGCCCCGACTATCTCGAGATCCGCAATGCTGTTGACCTGCAGACCGCCGATGCGGACACCCGAGAGCTGGTGATTCTCGCCGCCGCCTTCCTCGGCAAGACCCGTCTGATCGACAACCTGCTGGTGACCAGCAACCCCGCGTCGTTGTAACCATCGACCATCGGCATACCCTGCCTGCCCCTCGGTCTTGATCACACATGAGGGTTCGGGCACACTCTGCGCCGCTTGCGCCCCCGGAGGACCCCGCCATGCACGCAATCATGCTCAAGGCAAAACTGCACCGCGCCCAGGTGACCCACTCGGTGCTGGATTATGAAGGCTCCTGCGCCATTGACGGCGACTGGCTGGACCTGGCCGGCATCCGTGAATACGAGCAGATCCAGATTTATAACGTCGACAATGGCGAGCGCTTCACCACGTACGCCATCCGTGGCGAAGAAGGCTCGAAGATCATCTCCGTCAATGGCGCAGCCGCCCACAAGGCCGGCGTCGGTCACCGGGTAATCATCTGTGCCTATGCGCACTACAGCGAAGCCGAACTGGCTAACTTCAAGCCACACGTGCTCTACATGGGTGCAGATGGCGATCTCAGCCATACCAGCAATGCCATTCCGGTTCAGGTTGCCTGATTTCGAATGAGTTGTTCCAAAGCCCGCAACGCCACCTGCGCTGCGGGCTTTTTTGCGCCCTGGGGCTTTTCGTGGACAGGTGAATCTGCAATGGTCCTAAGCTGGACTGGCCGCCGTCGGTACCGCACGCAGTAAGTATTCGGAACGCCGGGCGTTTTTCCAAGTCAGACTGTCTCGGCGGTGCAGGATGCGCCACCGCCGCTTCACTGAACCGAAGCGGCACGCGCCCAGTGCATTCAGGATGAATGCCAGCGCGTCAGCATGATCGAATGACTGTCCAGCCGCTGCCGCCCACGCCATGTTTATCCATGGCATGGGGCCGTTCAGATTTGCAGAACAGTCCGCCAAGCAAAGGAAGCCGCACTACCATGAGCTATTACCAGCACCCTCTCGATGCCACCGGCCTGTCGTCCTGGAAGGCCTTGGAAGAACACCGCCTGGCCATGCAGAACTTCAGCATGCGCGAAGCATTCAAGGCCGACCCGACACGCTTCGATGACCTGTCGGTTTCCTGTTGCGGCCTGTTTCTCGACTATTCGAAGAATCTGATTACTCCGGAAACCCGCACGCTGCTGGTCAATCTGGCCCGTGAAGCAGGTGTCGAGCAGGCCGCACACGCCATGTTCGAAGGCCAGCAGATCAACGCATCGGAAAACCGCCCGGTACTGCACACGGCACTGCGCCGGCCGATGGGCGATTCGGTGACAGTCGACGGCCGGAACATCATGCGCGACGTGCACACCGCCCTGGCGCAGATGACCGATATCGTCACCCGCATCCACAACAACCTCTGGCGCGGCTTCAGCGACAAGACCATCACCGACGTGGTGAACATCGGCATTGGGGGCTCGTTTCTCGGCCCGCAGCTGGTATCCGAAGCGCTGTTGCCGTTCACTCAGCATGGCGTTCGCACGCACTACCTGGCGAATATCGACGGCAGCGAGTTCCGCGAAGTGACCGCCAAGCTGAACGTCGAAACCACCCTGTTCATCATCTCCAGCAAGACCTTCGGCACCCTGGAAACCCTGAAAAACGCCCAGGCGGCACGCACCTGGTATTTGGGCAAGGGTGGCACCGAGGAGAAGCTCTATCGCCACTTCATCGCGGTGACCAGCAACAAGCGGGCCGCGGTCGATTTCGGCATCCGTGAGAAAAACATTTTCCCGATGTGGGACTGGGTTGGCGGGCGCTACTCATTGTGGTCGGCGATCGGTCTGCCCATTGCGCTGGCCATCGGCATGTCCAACTTCAAGGACCTGCTGTCTGGTGCCTACAGCATGGACCAGCATTTCCTCAATGAGCCGTTCGAAAGCAACATGCCGGTATTACTGGCGATGCTGGGCGTCTGGTATCACAACTTCTGGGGCGCGCAGAGCTATGCCTTCCTCCCCTACGATCATTACCTGCGCAACTTCGTCAAACACTTGCAACAGATGGACATGGAGTCCAATGGCAAAAGCGTGCGCCAGGACGGTACACCCGTGTCCTGCACCACCGGCCCGGTGATCTGGGGCGGCGTCGGCGCCAACGGCCAGCACGCCTACCATCAGCTGCTGCACCAAGGCACTCCGTTGATTCCAGCCGATTTCATCGTGCCTGTGGTCAGTCATAACCCCGTTGCAGATCACCATGAGTGGCTTTACGCCAACTGCCTGTCGCAAAGCCAGGCGCTGATGCTCGGCAAGACCCGCGAAGAAGCCGAAACCGAACTTCGCGCCAAGGGCATGAGCGAAGCCGAGGTCGAGCGTCTGGCGCCGCACAAGGTGATCCCAGGTAACCGTCCAAGCAACACAGTGGTGATGGAAACCATCAGTCCCGGCCGTCTCGGGGCGCTGATTGCCCTGTACGAGCACAAGGTGTTCGTACAGGGCGTGATCTGGGGGATCAACTCTTTTGATCAGTGGGGCGTGGAGCTGGGCAAAGACCTGGGCAAGGCCGTCTATGGTCAGATGACCAGCTTCGATGCGCCACCGGCCGAAGACGCGTCGACCCAGGGTCTGATTGACTTCTTCCGCGGGCGACACCGCGGCTGATTCTGTCATGCATACCGGGCAGCGCTTCAGCAGCTGTCCGGTTTCCCTTTCCTTGCTGCCTTGTTTCCATGCAACGTCGCAACAGCTGATCGGCTAGGCCGGCAACCCCAGTGCTCGGGTAACATCGCCCTTCCCGTCCAAGCCAAGGCGTCACCATGGAACTCATTCGCCGTCATATCGAATCGCAGGTGCTCAGCCTCACCGGGCTTGCCATCGGCGGTGTCGATTATGAAAACCCGCCGGGTGATCCAGGGCTGTTCGGGCCCGACTCGGTCTGCTGGCGCGTCCACGGCGATTTCACCTCGATGCTGATCGGCGGCATTTCCGCACTGCTGCTCCAGGCGCTTCATCCGCTGGCGCTGGCCGGCGTTTGGGATCACTCGAATTTTCGCGAAGATCTGCTCGGCCGACTGCGCCGCACCGGCCAGTTTATTTCCGCGACGACGTTCGGCAGCCAGACCGATGCCCAGCGACTGATTGAGCGGGTCCGCTCGATTCACCTCAAGGTCACCGGCCACACCGCCGATGGCCGCCCCTACGCCGCCTATGACCCTGACTTGCTGACCTGGGTGCATGTCGCCGAGGTCAGTAGTTTTCTACAGGCGCATTTGCGCTATCTCAACGCGTCACTGTCTGGAGATGACCAGGATCGCTACTACGCAGAAGTTGCGCTGATCGCCGAGTCACTTGGCGCACGCGAGGTGCCGCGCTCAAGGCAGCAGATCGCCGATTACCTGCAAGGAATACGACCCCAGCTGCAGTGCGACGAGCGCTCGCGGGAAGTCATGCGCGTTTTGTTCAGCGCGCCGGCGCCTAGCACCCTCGCCCGCCCGTTCGGCGCACTGATGATGCAGGCCGGTGTGGAGTTGCTGCCCGATTGGGCGAGCACCATGCTAGGGCTGCAGCAGAGCCCCCGCCAGCGCCAGCTGATACAACTCGGCGTCAGGCGCACCGCGCCGGTGTTGCGCTGGGCGGTGCGCAACGGCTCGGTTCACCGCGCGCGTCGACGTATGGGACTGCCCAGCCGCTAGCGTGACCGGCAGGTTCGCAAGTGGAGCCGTTCCGAGCGGTATGCCAACATGGGCGCCCCGCGGGAGCTCGCACCCTTCTCGAGGCTTTTCATCACGCAAGCAGTCGTTATCGTCGCCGCCACCCGTACTGCCGTCGGCAGCTTTCAGGGCGCGCTGGCCAACATTCCTGCCGCTGACCTGGGCGCCGCGGTGATTCGCCGTCTGCTACAGCAATCCGGAATCGAAGCCGCCGAGGTGAATGAAGTCATTCTCGGCCAGGTTCTCACCGCCGGCGCTGGCCAAAACCCCGCACGCCAGGCGGCGATCAACGCTGGGTTGCCCAACGCGGTACCGGCAATGACGCTGAATAAGGTGTGCGGCTCCGGTCTGAAGGCTCTCCACCTTGCCGCCCAGGCGATCCGCTGTGGCGATGCCGAGGTGGTGATCGCTGGCGGCATGGAGAATATGAGCC
Source organism: Pseudomonas sp. Q2-TVG4-2 (assembly GCF_013620795.1). GTDB lineage: Bacteria > Pseudomonadota > Gammaproteobacteria > Pseudomonadales > Pseudomonadaceae > Stutzerimonas. The sequence continues at coordinate 762,316 of NZ_LGLW01000001.1, forward strand.
TGGCGCCCTACGTCATGCCTGCCGCACGTACCGGCCTGCGCATGGGTCACGGCAAGCTGGTCGACAGCATGATCCAGGACGGCCTTTGGGACGCCTTCAACGACTACCATATGGGTATCACAGCAGAAAACCTGGTGGCTAAGTACGGAATTTCCCGTGAAGCGCAGGATGCCTTCGCCGCATCTTCCCAACAGAAGGCGGCTGCCGCTATCGAGGCTGGGCGTTTCCGCGATGAGATCACGCCAATCGAGATTTCGCAGCGCAAGGGCGAGCCGCTGGTGTTCGATACCGATGAACAGCCACGCGCCGGCACCACGGCTGAAAGCCTGGCGAAGCTCAAGCCAGCGTTCAAGAAGGATGGCAGCGTCACCGCAGGCAACGCCTCAAGCCTCAATGACGGTGCCGCCGCGGTGTTGCTGATGAGTGCCGACAAGGCCAAGGCGCTGGGTCTGCCGGTGCTGGCGCGCATCGCCGGCTATGCCAATGCTGGCGGCGATCCGGCGATCATGGGCATCGGCCGGGTATCCGCAACCCGCCATTGCTTGGAAAAAGCTGGCTGGTCACTCGACGAATTAGATCTGATCGAAGCCAACGAGGCCTTCGCCGCGCAGGCGCAGGCGCTGTCGGTCGGTCGGTCGGTCGGTCGGTCGGCAAGGAGCTCGGTTGGGACGCGGAGAAGGTCAACGTAAAGGGTGGCGCCATTGCCATTGGCCATCCAATCGGCGCGTCGGGCTGCCGCATCCTCATCACCCTGCTGCACGAAATGATTCGCCGAGATGCCCACTAAGGGTTGGCCACGCTGTGCACAGGCGGTGGTCAGGGCGTCGCGTTGGCAATCGAGCGCTGATCGCTCCGCCATCCCTGCGTTGGCAATTTCCGATAAACTGCGCGGCCACCTTCCCGAGTCGCCGCGCATGCCTTCTCTCCAACAGGCGCTGCGCGCCGCCTTTCATAACCGCGAAGCACTCCTGGCCGAGCTGCACGCCCAGAGCACCGACTGCTATCGACTCTTTCACGGTAGCCAGGAAGGCATGCCAGGCCTGACGGCCGACCGTTATGGCCCGCTGCTATTAGTGCAAAGTTTCCATCAGCCACTCGAGCGCGACGCACTGCTAGCACTGCATGAGCAGTTGTGCAGCAGTCTCGGCCAGTCCTTGATGCTGGTCTACAACGACCGCTCCCAGGGCAACTCGCGTATTGATCGCGACGATCCGGTATATCGTGCCGATGAAGCGGCGCTGGACGGTCAGGTCGGTCGCGAATGGAGCCTGAACTACCGCGTCCGCGCTCGCCACAGCGGGCAGGATCCGCTGCTGTTTCTGGATCTGCGCAACGCTCGCGGCTGGGTCAAGGCCAACAGTGCCGGAAAGTCAGTGCTCAATCTATTCGCCTATACCTGTGGCGTCGGGCTCTGCGCAGCCGCTGGCGGTGCACGCGAAGTGTGCAACCTGGACTTCGCCGAAAGCAATTTAGCGGTCGGACGGGAAAACGGTGCGCTCAACCCCGAGTTGGCGCCGATGCAGTTCATCCAGTCGGATTATTTCCCGGCGATCCGTCAGCTGGCGGGCTTGCCGATTCCGCAGCGGCGCGGACGCGCACTCCCCGATTACCCGCACCTGGCACCGAAGCAGTTCGACCTGATACTGCTTGATCCACCGGCCTGGTCGAAAAGTGCATTCGGCACGGTCGACCTGCTGCGCGACTACCAGAGCCTGCTCAAGCCCGCCCTGCTCGCCACGGCGGAAAGCGGTGTGCTGGTCTGCTGCAACAACCTGGCGAAGGTTAGCCTGGAGGACTGGCGCGAGCAGGTCCTGCGCTGCGCAACGAAGGCGGGGCGACCGGTACGCGACTGCCAGGTGCTATCGCCGGCCGCAGATTTTCCGTCCATTGATGGGCGGACGCCATTGAAGGTGTTGACGCTGCAATTGTGACGCGGGACAGAACACCGACACCTTAGAGGAACCCGCATGCCGTGCCATACTCCAAGGCAGTTCACCGCCCGGAATGTAGGTCCGCATGCCCAACGGAATGAAGCGCGCGCTCATCGGCCTGATGACCGCATTGGTCTGCTATTGCCTCCTCGGCTTCCTGATACTGCCTGGTATCGCCCAGCAGGTGGTCAATCAGCAACTGATCCAGTACGCCACGGTGCCGGCGCGTCTGGAGCGAATCGAATTCAACCCCTTCAGTCTTGAACTGACACTGTTCAACCTGCGGCTCGGCGAAGCGGATCAACCGCAGCTCGGCTTCGAGCGTCTCTATCTAGACCTGCAATGGAGCAGCCTCTGGCGCCGTGCCTTGCAGATCGAAGACATCGAACTGATTCAGCTTCAAGCCGAAGTGGTATTCGACCAGAACGGCGTGCTCAACCTGACGCAGCTGTTCGACCTGCCTGCGGCTGACGAGCAATCGGACGAGAAGGAGGAAGAGCCTTTCGCGCTGAGCATTGGCCGGCTTCGGCTGGTGGAAGGCTCGGTCCGCTTCGCTGATCGACGCCCCGACGAGCCTATCGATTTCCTCCTCGACTCGCTCAATTTCGAACTGCTGAACTTTGCCACCCGCTCGGACGAGGCAGCCGATGCGGTGCTGGTCGCAACCGGCCCCAGCGGTGCCCGGGTGGACTGGACCGGGCAATTCGACCTGGCCCCGGTCCGCTCATCCGGGCAGCTGAAGATCAGCAATTTGCTACTGAAAGATTTCTGGGCCTACGCGCGTGACGCCGTACCGCTTCGCTTACAAGAAGGCCGACTGAGTTTCGCCAGCGATTATCGGCTCGATTTTGCCGAACGCGCCGAGCTGCAGCTAAGCAACCTGAACGCACAATTGGCGCCCCTCAAGCTCGACACTGCCGAGGGAGAGCCGCTGGTTCGCCTGGAAAACCTGGAGATCAGCGAGTCGTCGCTGGATCTCGCTAAGCAGCGGGTCGTGATCGGCAAGTTACGCAGCCGCGCACTGGAAACCTGGGTGATTCGTGAGCCTGATGGCGCGCTTAACTGGCAAAAGCTGCTGGCACCCTCCGAACCCACCGAGGCCAGCCAGGATTCCCCCACTACACAAACCGCCGCGCAAAACGCGAAGCCTGCCCAATCGCCGGCAGCAAACGGCAACTCCGCCGCAAGCAACGGCGCCTGGCAGGTCCTGCTGCGTGACGCACAGTTACGCGATTACCAGGTGCACCTGAGCGATCAGGTGCCGGAACAGGATGTCACGTTGGAGCTCGCCCCGCTGAATCTGGACGTATCCGATTTCGACAGCCTCGGGACCTCACCTTTCAATCTTGAACTGAAGACGGGGGTCGGTAATCAAGGTATTTTCCAAGCTGCCGGACAACTGCAACTACAACCGACTACGGGCCAGCTGGATATCAGCACCCAAGACATCGACCTGCGCATCGCCCAGGCCTACCTGACCCCTTTCGTTCACCTCGAATTACGCAGCGGAATGCTGGCCAGCCAGCTGGAGCTTGAGCTGACCGGCACCGAGCCCCTGGCGTTCAGAGTCGACGGCGCGGCCGAAATTACCCAGCTGCACACGCTGGACACCATCAAAAATCGCGACTTCATCAGGTGGCAGCGCTTGAAGCTCGGCGGGCTGGAGTACCAGTACCCGCAACAGCTGCAGATCGAGCGCATCGAGCTGACCCAGCCCTATGCACGTTTCATCATCAACCCCGACCTGACCACCAACATAAATGACCTATTGGTAGACAAGTCGCCCCCGGACGACAAGGTTGTCGCGGCTGACGCAACCGACCAGGCCGAACCGATGGCCATCCACATCGGCGGAATCGACATCGATGATGGCTCGGCCAATTTCTCCGACCTCAGTCTGCGTCCACCCTTCATCACGGCGGTGCAGGAGCTCAACGGGCAGATCGGCACGATCGACAATCGCGCGCAGCAACCGGCCACGGTCGACGTCGACGGCAAGGTTGATCGCTACGCACCGGTGAGTATCAAGGGAAACCTTACGCCTTTTGATCCGCTGCAAAGCCTCGATATCGCCACACGCTTCAGACAGGTTGAACTGACCACTCTTTCTCCCTACTCCGCCAAGTTCGCCGGTTACCGTATCCGTAAGGGCCGCCTCGACCTCGATCTGCACTACCGCATCCAGCAAGGCCAGCTGAACGCTGAAAACAAGGTGGTGCTGCAGCAGCTACAGCTCGGCGAGCAGGTGGAAAGCCCCGAGGCCGTCGATCTACCGATTCGGCTCGCCGTCGCGCTGCTCAAGGACAGTCGGGGAACGATTTCGCTCGAGCTGCCGGTGCAAGGTGACCTCAACAATCCCCAGTTCGATGTCATGCCAATCGTCTGGCAGACGCTGCGAAATCTGATAACACGGGCAGTCAAGGCGCCTTTCAAATTTCTCGCAGGCTTGGCCGGTTCTGATCAGGACGACCTCAGCCAGATACTCTTCGCCCCAGGCAGCAGCGAGCTTGATAAGCAGGCGCGCGGCAACCTCGACACGCTCGCCCGTGCGCTACAGGAGCGCCCTGTGCTGCGCCTGGAAATCGAAGGTCAAAGCTCTCCTCAAGCGGACGGGCCACTGCTGGCAGAGCAATGGCTGCAACGTGAATATCAAGAAACCTGGTACAAAGTGCTGCAACGTCGAGGTGACAAGGTGCCTGCCGAAGCAGCGCAGCTGGAAATCGGCGAGGAGGAAAAAGCTGCCATGCTGGAGGGCATTTACCGCAGCCGGCTCGGCCAACAGCCACCGTCTGAGTGGCGCGAGCTCGACGAGCAAGAGCGCAGCGAGAGAATGCGCAACGCGGTGGTGACTAGCCGAGCGGACAGCACTGCATTATTGCGCCGGCTGAGCCGTGCCCGTGCCGCCTCGATCAAAGACTATCTTGTCGACCAGGCAGGTCTCGGAGATTCGCGGATCTACCTGCTGGACACCGGCATTACGCAAACTGAGCAACAAGGCCGGATCCCGACGGCACTGCAACTGGGAGTCGAGTGATGCCAGCCGCCGGTCGCTGCGCCCCGCTGCTCGTACTCATACTCGCGGCCCCTCTGCTGCACGCGGAAACCTTACGCTGCGGTAGTCAGCTGATCAGTACCGGCGACAGGGCTTTCGAAGTTGAGCGCAAGTGCGGTACACCTGTGCGAAGGGATCCGATCGGCTACACCTTAGGCCCTTATGCCAGGCAGGAACTGGTTCTGGAGGAATGGCTCTACGGGCCAAATAACGGTATGTTCAGCATCCTCACCTTCGAAGGCAATCGACTCGTACGCATTGAGTCTCGCCGCGACCGTTGAATGGAAAAAGGACTCCTTCATGCCGTTCGCCCTCCCGCTGTTCCTGCTGAGTCTTGTCGCGTTCGCCTGTAGTGTCCAGGCGTCTTCTACCCATCGCTGCGGCAGCGCGCTGGTCAGCCTCGAAGCGTCTACCGGCGAGGTCCGGCAAAAATGCGGCGAGCCTGCGAGCGCTTCTCTGGTGGGCTACAAGGAAGTCCTCGACGACTATGGCTTTCGTCATGAGGTTCAGGTCGAAGAATGGATCTATGGACCCACCAATGGGATGTACCATTTCCTGCGATTCGAGGGGAACCGCCTACGCCAGATCGATAGCCAGCGCGGTCGCTGAAAAATAAAAACCCCGCTCGAGGCGGGGTTTTCACGTACGCCGCTGTTGCGACGAGAGCGTTCGGTTAATCGGCGGCTTTCAGACCATCTGCCGACACCTCACGTACGCCTTCGATAGCCTTGGCCTTGTTGATCGCGGCCTCACGCTCGGCCTCGGTGGCCACTGTGCCGGACAGCGAAACGACGCCATCCTTGGTTTCGACTTCAATATCCATGCCCGGCGTGGCGTCTTCAGCCAGCAGCGAGGATTTCACCTTGGTGGTGATCCAAGTATCAGACGTAGCGTCGCCGGCGTCTTTCATGGTTTCGTTGGTGGCCAGCATGACGGTATCGGCGTTATCCAGCGCAGGGGTGGCGTCGGCGAAAGCGGCACCTGCCATAGGCAAGCTCAACGCAGCAGCGACGGCAGCAGCAGCGGTAAAAGAGTTCTGGATCATGTTCATAATGGCACTCCTGTTTTTCTTCAGATGCCTGCGGGATGACTCCGACCGCAGATTCACAGGTAACGTCGCAAGCGGCATGCCACTTTCTAGCTATTTGAAACCACTTATGAATCAATCGTTTAAGAATTATGGATAGCTGAAGGCCACTAGCACACTGCATGTTTGCCCTCAGCGAGGCGTGCAACTTGCAATTACGTTGACGCTTGCTTGGTCGGCCTTAGCCATAGCCCAGGGCACTCGCAACGGCACATGAACGAAAAAAGGACCCCGAAGGGTCCTTTTTCTTTTGCTGCTGGTGCGCTTAAGCGCCAGAAGCTTCGGCTGCCGCCACGTCCTTGATGGACAGCTTGATACGGCCGCGATTGTCTACGTCCAGTACCAGCACCTTCACTTCCTGACCTTCCTTGAGGATATCGGTTACCTTCTCCACACGCTGATCGCTCAGCATGGAGATATGCACCAGACCGTCCTTGCCCGGCAGGATGTTGACGAAGGCACCGAAGTCAACGATGCGCTCGACCTTGCCGACGTAGATCTTGCCGATCTCGGCTTCGGCAGTAATACCCAGAACGCGCTGTTTGGCGGCTTCGGCAGCATCCTTGGTTTCGCCGAAGATTTTGATCGAGCCGTCGTCTTCGATATCGATCGACGCCTTGGTTTCTTCGCAGATGCTGCGGATGGTGGCGCCACCCTTGCCGATCACGTCGCGGATCTTGTCCTGATCGATCTTCATCGCGATCATGGTCGGTGCATTGGCCGACAGCTCGGTACGCGACTGAGCGATCACCTGGTTCATCTGGCCGAGGATGTTCTGGCGAGCTTCCAGAGCTTGGCCCAGGGCGATCTCCATGATCTCTTCGGTGATGCCCTGGATCTTGATATCCATCTGCAGGGCAGTCACACCCTTGGCAGTACCGGCCACTTTGAAGTCCATGTCGCCCAGATGATCTTCATCACCAAGGATGTCAGTCAGTACAGCGAACTTGTCACCTTCCTTGACCAGACCCATGGCAATACCGGCTACCGGTGCCTTCATCGGCACACCGGCGTCCATCAGCGCGAGCGAAGCACCGCAGACCGAGGCCATGGAGCTGGAGCCGTTCGACTCGGTGATTTCCGACACCACGCGAATGGTGTAGGGAAATTCGTCAGCGCTCGGCAGCATTGCAGCAACCGAACGACGAGCCAGACGGCCGTGACCGATTTCGCGGCGACCGGTAGCGCCCATGCGGCCACACTCGCCCACCGAGTAAGGCGGGAAGTTGTAGTGCAGCATGAAGGGATCTTTCTTCTCGCCTTCCAGGGTGTCGAGCAGCTGCGCGTCACGGGCAGTGCCGAGAGTGGCAACGACCAGAGCCTGGGTTTCGCCACGGGTGAACAGCGCCGAGCCGTGGGTCTTGTCGAGTACACCGACTTCGATGTTCAGACCACGAACAGTGCGGGTGTCGCGACCGTCGATACGCGGCTTACCATTGACGATGTTCTCGCGAACGGTGCGGTACTCGATTTCGCCGAAGGCCTCTTTGACTTCGCCGGCAGAGGGTTGACCTTCTTCACCCGAGAACTTGGCAACGACCTGATCTTTCAGCTCACCCAGGCGCGCGTAGCGGTCCTGCTTAATGATGATGGTGTACGCCTGCGAGATGGCCTCGCCGAATTCACTACGAATTGCGCTGAGCAGCTGAGTGTTTTCAGCCTTTGGCTGCCAATCCCAGGTCGGCTTGCCCGCTTCGGCTGCCAACTCGGTAACGGCCTGCACCACGGCCTGGAATTCGTCATGAGCGAAGAGCACCGCGCCCAGCATCTGATCTTCAGTCAGCTCTTTGGCTTCCGACTCGACCATCAGTACGGCATCTTTGGTACCGGCAACGACCATGTCCAGGCTGGAGGCCTTGAGCTGCTCATAGGTCGGGTTCAACAGATAGCCGGTTTCCGGGTGGAAAGCGACGCGCGCAGCGCCGATCGGGCCGTTGAACGGAATGCCCGAAATCGCCAGCGCTGCGGAAGTACCAATCATCGCAGCGATGTCCGGATCGGTCTTCTTGCTCGTCGATACGACGGTGCAGATCACCTGGACTTCGTTCTGGAAGCCTTCCGGAAACAGCGGACGGATTGGACGATCGATCAGGCGCGAGGTCAGGGTTTCCTTTTCGGAAGGACGCGCTTCTCGCTTGAAGAAGCCGCCTGGAATCTTGCCGGCAGCGTAGGTTTTTTCCTGATAGTGGACCGAGAGCGGGAAAAAGCCCTTGCTCGGGTCGGCCGTCTTGGCGCCTGTGACGGCAACCAGTACGGTCACGTCGTCATCAACGGTGACCAGCACCGCACCAGTGGCTTGACGGGCAATACGGCCAGTCTCGAGGGTTACGGTCGATTGACCGAACTGAAATTTCTTGATTACCGGGTTCACGGTGGTTCCTTCTCTATGTTGCCTTGGGGAAACTTTTTCGCGCCTCGCGGGCGATGCCTCGCGCGAAGCGTTTCATGCAAATTCTTGGGCAGTGGCGGGCGTCGAACCCGAGCGCTGTCCAAACGTGCTCCGCTGAAAGGCAAAAGCTGGAAGCAGGGATGAGCCCCACTTCCAGCTTCGGCATTCAGCTTCGCACAAGCATCGCTTAGCGACGCAGACCCAGACGACCGATCAGGGTGCTGTAACGAGTGGTGTCCTTGCCCTTCAGGTAATCCAGCAGCTTGCGGCGCTGGTTAACCATACGGATCAGACCACGACGCGAGTGGTGATCCTTGCCGTTGGCCTTGAAGTGACCTTGCAGCTTGTTGATGTTGGCGGTTAGCAGGGCAACCTGCACTTCCGGAGAACCGGTATCGCCTTCAGCTTGCTTGTACTCGTTAACGATCTGGGCTTTTTCTTCAACGCTAAGTGCCATGATGGGCTCCTTCTATGAACAGGCCGGGACATGTCCCGTGTTTTAAAAGAGGCGTGACCGTGCCTGCCAACAGCCATCCTCGTAACGCGGCACGCCTTGAGGCGCGCTGCGTATCGGTCATTCCGACCGAATCAGTCGACGCGGCGCAATGCGCCCATCTTCGCTCACTTCACCGATACCGATGAAGCGACCATTATGATCCTGCACACGCAGCATGCCGAATTTCGGCGCCTCCGGTGCACGTACCGGCTGACCATGCAGCCAATAAAAAGCGCTGTGCTCTGAAAGCTGCAGCAGCGGCCAGTGTTCGAGCCCGCTATCGACCGGCTTGAGGAAGGCGTCCACCGCCTCTGCCCCACCTTCGGCATGGACACGTTCCAGCTCTTCGAGACTGACCGTCTGGGTCAGGTCGAATGGACCGGCCTGAGTTCGCCGCAGTTCGGCCACGTGTGCACCACAACCCAGCGCTTGCCCTATATCCTCAACCAACGTACGGATATAGGTACCTTTGCTGCAAGCGACAGCCAAACGCGCCTTGTCCTCTTCCAGCGAGAGCAGATCCAAGCGGGCAATGGTAACAGAACGCGGCTCGCGCTCCACTACCTCTCCAGCGCGAGCGAGCTTGTACAGTGGCTGGCCGTCACGCTTGAGTGCCGAATACATCGGCGGAACCTGCTGCAGATCGCCACGGAACTGCGGCAGCAGCGCCTCGAGCTGCGCGAGGCTGACATCGACAGGCTTACGCTCGATCACCTCACCCTCGGCATCGGCCGTCGTGGTGGTAACACCGAGCTGGGCGACGGTTTCGTAGCCCTTGTCGGCATCGAGCAAGTATTGGGAGAACTTGGTGGCCTCGCCGAAACACAACGGCAGCACACCGGTAGCCAACGGATCCAGGCTACCGGTGTGCCCGGCCTTCTCGGCATTGAGCAACCACCGAACCTTCTGCAGGGCTGCATTGGAGGTGAACCCACGGGGCTTGTCGAGCAGGATGATGCCGCTGACCGCGCGGCGGATGCGTTTTACCTGGGCCACCCTTATTCTCCAACGTCGTCGCTATGCTTGCGATCTTCAGCCACCGCCCGCTCGATGAGCGACGTCAGTTCGACCCCACGACGCACGCTGGCGTCATAGTTGAAATGCAGTTGTGGCACGGTGCGTAGCTTCATCGCCTTGCCCAGCTGCATTCGCAGGAAGCCACCTGCATCGTTGAGAATCCTGAGGTTGGTCTTGACCGCATCCTCGTCATCATCCTTGCCCATAACGGTGATGAACACCTTGGCATGGGACAGATCGCGACTGACCTCGACGGCGGTGATGGTCACCAAACCCAGGCGCGGGTCCTTCACTTCACGTTGTATGAGCAGCGCCAGTTCGCGCTGCATCTGGTCGCCGATACGCTGGGTACGGCTAAATTCTTTGGCCATAAAATCTGCCTCGAGCAGCAAGCTGCGAGCCTAAAAAATCATCATGCTGCAAAGGCAAACGGCAAGCTTCGGGGGTTACCCGAAAGCTTGCCGCCTTATTGCCCTACAGCTGCTGTTAGAGCGAACGCGCCACTTCGACTTTCTCGAACACTTCGATCTTGTCGCCAGCCTTGACGTCGTTGTAACTCTTCACCGCAATACCGCATTCCATGCCGGCACGTACTTCTGCAACGTCATCTTTGAAGCGACGCAAGGACTCCAGCTCGCCTTCGAAGATCACCACATCGTCACGCAGTACACGGATCGGGCGGTTGCGGTGCACCATACCTTCGGTGACCATGCAACCCGCCACGGCGCCGAACTTCGGCGAACGGAACACATCGCGAACCTCAGCAATGCCGAGGATATTCTCTCGAACATCGCTGCCAAGCATACCGGTCAGGGCCTTCTTGACGTCTTCAATGATGTCGTAGATCACGTTGTAGTAACGCAGATCCAGACCTTCCTGCTCGACAATTTTGCGCGCACCGGCATCGGCACGAACATTAAAGCCGAACAGCACGGCGTTGGACGCCAAGGCCAGGTTGGCGTCGCTCTCGGTAATACCACCGACACCGCCACCGATTACACGCACCTGCACTTCATCATTACCCAGACCGCTGAGCGAACCTTGCAGCGCCTCGAGAGAACCACGGACATCGGATTTGAGCACGATGTTGAGTGTCTTCTTCTCTTCCTGTCCCATGTTCTCGAAGATGTTCTCCAGCTTACCGGCGTGCGCACGGGCCAGCTTCACCTCACGGAACTTGCCCTGACGGAACAAGGCGACTTCGCGCGCCTTCTTCTCGTCGGCCAGCACACTGAGCTCATCGCCCGCATCCGGCGTGCCGTCGAGGCCGAGAATCTCGACCGGGATCGACGGCCCAGCTTCCTTGATCGGCTTGCCGTTCTCGTCAAGCATGGCGCGAATACGGCCATAGTTGGAGCCGACCAGTGCCATGTCGCCCTGGCGCAGCGTACCGTCCTGTACCAGCACGGTAGCAACTGGACCGCGTCCTTTATCCAGACGCGATTCGACGACCACACCGCGACCCGGAGCCGAAGGCGTTGCCGTCAGCTCAAGGATCTCGGCCTGCAGCAGCACCGCTTCGAGCAGATCGTCGACGCCAGTACCCATCTTGGCGGACACCGAGACAAATGGCGTGTCACCGCCCCACTCCTCCGAGGTCACTTCGTGAACAGACAGCTCGCTACGGATCCGATCGAGATCGGCGCCCGGCTTGTCGATCTTGTTCACCGCCACGACCAACGGGACACCCGCAGCCTTGGCGTGCTGAATCGCCTCGATGGTCTGCGGCATTACGCCGTCATCCGCAGCGACCACCAGAATGACGATATCCGTCGCCTGGGCACCGCGGGCTCGCATGGCGGTAAACGCAGCGTGACCTGGGGTGTCGAGGAAGGTGACCATGCCACGATCGGTTTCTACATGATAGGCACCGATGTGCTGGGTGATACCACCCGCCTCACCGGCCGCCACCTTGGCACGACGGATATAGTCGAGCAGCGAAGTCTTGCCATGGTCGACGTGCCCCATCACGGTCACGACCGGTGCACGTGTAATGGCTTCGCCTTCGAATTTCAGCAGCTCGGCCAATTGCTCTTCGAGGGCGTTATCGCTGACCAGCTTGACCTTGTGGCCGAGCTCTTCGGCGATCAGCTGGGCAGTTTCCCGGTCCAGCACCTGGTTGATGGTCACCGGGCTACCCATCTTGAACATGAACTTGATGACTTCAGCCGCCTTGACCGACATTTGTTGCGCTAGATCGCCGACGGTGATGGTTTCACCGATGGCAACTTCGCGAACGATCGGGCCGCTCGGGCTCTGAAAACCATGCGCATTGCGCTTCTTCAGTTTCGACTTGCCACGGCCACCGCGACGGAATCCGTCGGCGTCGTCTTCGCCGCTGCGTACGGTGCGCGACAGGGGAGCTTTCGCCTTCAGCGAAGGACGATGCTGCGCCTGCTTGCGATCACGACGCTCGTCATCATCGCTACGAGCCTTATCGGGGCGACGGGGCTCGTCCTTCTTGCGCTCTTCGACCGGAGCGGCAGGCACAGCTGGAGCGGGCTCATTCGCAACGGCTGCGACCGGCTCCTTGGTCCCGGGCGCCTCGGTCTTGTTGGCTACCGCCTCAGCCTGAAGGCGTGCCTCTTCTTCGGCACGCACGCGCGCTTCTTCGGCAGCTTTCTGCCGAGCCGCTTCTTCCGCCGCACGCTGCTCTTCGAGCTCGCGCTGCTTCTCGGCTTCGATTTCGTCAGGGCTGCGCTTGACGAACGTTTTTTTCTTGCGCACTTCGACGCTGATGGTCTTGCTGCCGCCGACCTTCAGCTTCGTTGTGGTCTTGCGCTGCAAGGTAATCTTGCGCGGCTCGTCCACCTTGGCACCGTGACTGCTCTTGAGGTGCGCCAACAGGGCCTGCTTTTCGTTATCGGTCACTACTTGCTCGGCGCTGGTGTGCGACAGTCCTGCCTCACGCATCTGCTGCAGCAGTCGCTCGACCGGTGTGTCGACCACCTGGGCCAGTTCTTTCACCGTGACTTGCGTCATGCATCTCTCTCCTCAGGCCGCTAATTACTTACTCGAACCAATGGGCTCGGGCGGCCATGATCAGCTTGCCGGCACGTTCTTGATCTATGCCGTCTATGTCGAGCAGGTCGTCAATCGACTGCTCGGCCAGGTCTTCGCGGGTAATAACACCCCGCATTGCCAACTCGACCGCCAGTTCCTTGTCCATGCCTTCCAGCTCGAGCAAATCCTCGGCCGGCTGGGCGTCTGCCAGTTTTTCTTCCGTTGCGATCGCTTTCGTCAGCAGGCGATCCTTGGCGCGGGTTCGCAGCTCGTTGACGATGTCTTCGTCGAAGCCTTCGATGCCGAGCATTTCCTCCATTGGGACGTAGGCGATCTCTTCGAGCGAAGTGAAACCTTCCTCGACCAGTACTTGTGCCAACTCTTCATCGACGTCCAGCTCTTCGATGAAATTGCGCAGGATGTCGCCGGTTTCTTCCTGCTGCTTGTTCTGGATGTCCGCTTCGGTCATCACATTCAGCGTCCAGCCAGTCAACTGGCTGGCAAGGCGCACGTTCTGGCCACCACGACCGATGGCCTGAGCCAGATTGTCTTCGCCGACCGCGATGTCCATGGCATGGGCGTCCTCATCAACAATGATGGCGGCTACTTCAGCCGGCGCCATTGCATTGATGACGAACTGCGCCGGGTTTTCGTCCCAAAGCACGATATCGACACGCTCGCCACCGATCTCTCCGGATACGGCCTGAACGCGCGAGCCACGCATCCCGATGCATGCACCTTGCGGATCGATACGCTTGTCCTTCGAACGAACAGCAATCTTGGCGCGCGAACCCGGATCACGAGAAGCACCCATCACTTCGATCAGCCCTTCGGCGATTTCCGGTACCTCGATGCGGAACAGCTCGATCAGCATCTGTGGCGCGGTGCGCGACAGAATCAGCTGCGGACCGCGATTTTCAGTACGGATCTCCTTGAGCAGTGCACGTACTCTCGCGCCAACACGGAAGGTTTCGCGAGCAATAATGTCTTCGCGAGCCAGCAATGCCTCGGCGTTGTTACCCAAGTCGATGATGACGCTGTCCCGAGTAACCTTTTTCACCGTGCCAGAGATGATCTCACCCAGACGATCGCGATAGGCCTCGACCACCTGTGCACGCTCGGCTTCCCGAACCTTCTGCACGATGACCTGCTTGGCTGTCTGCGCAGCGATACGGCCGAACTCGATCGACTCGATCTTTTCTTCCAGGACGTCACCGACCTTGGCGTCGGCTTCGCTAGCCTGCTTCATGTCGACGGTCAGCTGGTGTGCCGGATCATCGAAGTCCTCTTCCTCGACCACCGTCCAGCGACGGAAGGTCTCGTAGCTACCGTTCTGCCGGTTGATCTCAACCCGCAGGTCCACCTCGTCCTCGAAGCGCTTCTTGGTAGCAGTGGCCAGAGCCAGCTCCAATGCTTCGAAGATCACACCGGCCGGTACACCTTTTTCGTTGGATACCGACTCCACAACCAGCAGTACTTCTTTGCTCATCGTACGCCTCGCCTTTCGCAATCCATTGGGGTCCGCGGGATCCGCGATTCACTCAAAACGGGGAATTATGTTGGTCTTGTCGATCATATCGATCGGCAACAGATACTCGTGATCATCGACCAGTACCACCACATCCTGCTCCTCGATCCCCCGGAGAAGACCCTGGAAATTGCGCCGGCCCTCGAAGGGCGAGCGCAGCTTTATTTTGACTTGTTCGCCCACGTGCGCGGCGTACTGTTCAAGCGTGAACAGCGGCCGATCCATACCAGGCGAGGACACTTCAAGCGTGTAATCGGAGCTGATCGGATCTTCGACGTCGAGAACACCGCTGAGTTGGCGGCTGACCTTTTCACAGTCATCGACAAGAATTCCGTTGGGATGATCGATATAGACCCTCAACAAGGAATGCCGACCCTGTGAAATGAATTCGATACCCCAGCATTGATAGCCGAGCGCCTCGACCACCGGGGCCAACAAGGCCTGCAACTGTTCTAGCTTGCTCGACATCGAAGTCCCTCGTGCATGCCGTAAAAATGAAAAATGGGCGAAACGCCCATCCCTGATGATCGCCTGTAGATGCCGGCGACCTGGCTTGAAGCTAATAAAAAGCCCCTCGACAGGGGCTTTTCATCAACTGGTTGCGGGGGCTGGATTTGAACCAACGACCTTCGGGTTATGAGCCCGACGAGCTACCAGACTGCTCCACCCCGCGTCAAACTGGGCACGAATTATACGACCGCGCCAGAAACAGGTCAACCCAAACCCTGAAAAACAAGAAAGCCCGCATCTGCGGGCCTGCTTGTTTGGTACCGAGGAGGGGACTCGAACCCCTACAGCCTATGGCCACTACCACCTCAAGGTAGCGTGTCTACCAATTCCACCACCTCGGCAAAAACCTTTTTACTGCTGCTCTTGGATTTGAGGCACTTCGTCTGCAGCAGGGGCGGACGGGGCGGACTCCAGAACAGGTACATCTTCTACAACAGGCTTGCTAACCGGAACTTCCAGTACTGCCGGATCCGGCAGACCTGCCCGTGACGCTTGATCAGCCTGCTGCGTCGCGAAGAATGCCAGCCCGAGGCTAGTCACGAAAAAAACGCCGGCAAGTATAGCAGTAAACCGACTAAGAAAGGTAGAGGAACCTTGGCTTCCGAATACAGTTGCAGAAGCACCCGACCCGAAAGACGCACCTGCATCCGCCCCTTTACCTTGCTGCAGCAACACCAGCACAACTACACCAATGGCAACCAGCAGATGCACCACAATCACAACAGTTTGCAACATCTGATCAGTTCCCTGCGGCACGACAGATCGCGCCGAAATCATTCGCTTTCAGAGAGGCACCACCGATAAGCCCCCCATCGATATCCGCCATCCCGAAAAGCTCGGCGGCGTTTTCCGCCTTGACACTACCACCATACAGAACACGCACGCCCCCAGCGATACGCTGATCCTCACGCGCTAGCCGTTCCCGAATGGCCGCATGTACTTCCTGAGCTTGCTGCGGCGTCGCCGTCAACCCGGACCCTATCGCCCAGACCGGCTCATATGCCACAACCGCCCGCTCGAAAGCGGCAATTCCAGCGTCAGCTATTATGCGAGCCAACTGACGCTCTACCACTTCCAGAGTCTGCCCGGACTGACGCTGCTCAAGCGTCTCACCCAAGCACAGCACCGGAGTCATGCCGCACTCCAGTGCCGCTGCGAACTTCCTGCTTACCACCTCGTCACTTTCGCCTAGAATCAGACGGCGCTCGGAGTGGCCGACCAGCACCCACCTGCAACCCGCATCAGCCAGCTGAGCAGCGGATTCTTCACCAGTAAAGGCCCCGAAGCCGGACTCCGCTGCACAGTCCTGGGCGCCCACAGCAATGGACTCGCCTTCAAGACCAGACACAACCTGTGCCAGATGCAAACAGGATGGAAACACCACCACCTCTACCGCAGCAGGAACGCTCTGTGTGCGGAGCGCCTCGATCAGCTCTGCGACGCTGGCCCGGGTACCGTTCATCTTCCAGTTACCAGCTACCAGTGGGCGACGCATGCTTTACCTCGTCGGTCAAAGTGGGCGCAGATGGTACTCAACGAAAACAAACCTGGCAAGCAGCAATCACGCACAAACTTCGGTAACCGCGTTCGCCAGCTCTTCGGCATAACGTTGAACCTGTTTTTCATCATCGCCTTCCACCATTACTCGCACTAAAGGCTCGGTTCCCGACTTGCGCAACAGCACTCGACCACGACCCGCCATTCGCTCGGTAACGCTATCGCAAACTGCTTGAACCTGAGGGTGAGAAATAGGATCTCGATCACCGGCGAAGCGAACATTGATCAGAACTTGCGGGCATTTACTCCACGCCAGCCTCTCCTGCGCCAGACTCTGTCCGCGACGCCTGAGCGCGAGCACGACCTGCAGCGCCGCGATGATGGCGTCCCCGGTAGAAACGTGCTGCGCACAGACAATATGCCCCGAGTTCTCCCCGCCAAGCACCCAGTCACGCTCAAGCATTTCAGCCATCACGTAACGGTCACCCACTTTCGCTCGAATGAAGGGGATGTCGCGCGCCTTCAGTGCCAACTCAAGTCCCAGATTACTCATCAGCGTTCCGACCACGCCACCTGCCAGACGATCACGATCCTGCAGATCGGTCGCGATGATGTACAGCAGCTCGTCACCATCCACCTGAGCACCGGTATGATCGACCATCATGACGCGGTCGCCATCCCCATCGAACGCGATGCCAAGATCAGCCCCTTGGTCCACCACTGCTTTCTGCAACTGCGCCAAATGGGTCGATCCCACCTCGGCATTAATGTTTAGCCCGTCAGGCTGAGCGGCGGTAACTACTACTTCCGCTCCAAGCTCACGGAAAACACTGGGCGCGACCTTGTAGGTGGCGCCGTGGGCGCAATCAAGCACAATCTTCATGCCGGAGAAATCGGTACTGGTCGGCACGCTGCTTTTGCAGAACTCGATGTAACGACCGGCGGCATCGTTGATTCGCGATGCCTTGCCAAGCTGTGCCGACTCCACCACGGTCATCGGAGTATCCAGCAACTCCTCAATCATCAGCTCCACTTCGTCCGGTAGCTTCGTCCCTCGCCCGGAGAAGAACTTAATGCCGTTGTCGTGATGTGGGTTATGCGAAGCACTGATGACGATACCGGCGTCCGCATGGAAGGTACGAGTTAGATAGGCAACAGCTGGGGTCGGCATAGGGCCGAGCAACAACACATCGGCGCCCGCTGCGGAAAGCCCGGCCTGCAATGCAGATTCGAACATGTAGCCGGATATGCGAGTGTCCTTGCCGACCAGAATGCGGCATTTTCCATGCTTGCGAAAAGCCATCCCGGCCGCCCACCCAAGCTTGAGCATGAAGTCTGGAGTGACCGGAAACTGCCCGACATGCCCACGAATGCCGTCGGTACCAAAATATTTTCTACCCATGGAAAATCCCTATTCTGCCGTCTGTACTGCGGCAATCATTCGAACCACGTCAACCGTTTCAGCCACGTCATGCACGCGAAGAATGCAGGCTCCCTTGGCAACGGCCAGCGCAGCAAGGCCAAGACTGCCATACAAGCGATGGGCCACGTCGCGCTCGAGCACCTGCCCGATCATGCTCTTTCGCGAAACCCCGACCAGCAATGGCCGCTCCAATACATGAAGGTGCTCCATATGCTTGAACAGATTGAGGTTATGCGAAAGGGATTTCGCGAAGCCAAACCCCGGATCGAGCACAATACGTTCGACGGGAATGCCGGCTGCCACGCAAACCTGCATACGCTCACGCAGGAAGCTCAATACTTCAGCGGTGACATCGTCGTACCGCGGGTCGTCCTGCATGTTGCCCGGCTCACCTCGCATGTGCATAAGACATACCGGGAGCCCACTGTCGGCCGCCGCGTCCAGCGCACCATCACGGGAAAGAGAACGAACGTCATTGATCAAGCCCGCCCCGAGACGTGCGCTCTCGCGGATTACCGAAGGTGTAGACGTGTCTACCGAGATCACCACGTCAAGCTCACGAGCGATCGCTTCAACCACCGGCGCCACACGCTCCAACTCTTCGATCGGCGAAACGACGTGCGCCCCAGGGCGAGTTGACTCGCCGCCTACATCGATCAATGTTGCGCCGGCGGCCACCATTGCCTCGGCGTGGCGTAGCGCTGCGTCAACACCGATATGCTGGCCACCGTCGGAAAAGGAATCGGGTGTGACGTTGAGAATGCCCATGACGTGAGGGCGTGACAAATCAAGAACCCGGCTGCCACAGGGCAACCGGGTTGGATGAAACATTTCAGTCATCAAAACAGCCTTAGAAGATTAATGCTCGCCAGCGGGACCACCGATCGGCGTCTGCGGCGGGCGACCGCTCTCCGGCTGTAGCGGCGTTCCGGTCGGCCCGGAGCCGTCCTGCCAGTCACGAGGCTCACGCGGGGTCCGCCCGGCCATAATGTCGTCGATCTGATCGGCGTCGATGGTTTCGTACTTCATCAACGTCTCGGCCATCACATCGAGTTTGTCGCGGTGATCCGCAAGGATCTGCTTGGCCGTGCCGTAGCACTGATCAATGATGCTGCGCACTTCCAGGTCGATCAGCTTGGCCGTGTCGCCAGAGACATTAGTATGTTGGCTACCCGCGCTGCGTCCGAGGAACACCTCTCCTTCTTCTTCGGCGTACATCAGCGGACCGAGTTTTTCGGACAATCCCCATTTCGTGACCATGTTACGAGCCAGCTGAGTGGCACGCATGATGTCATTCGACGCCCCCGTAGTGACCCCTTCGAAACCAAGGGTCATTTCTTCGGCGATGCGGCCACCGAACAGAGAGCATATCTGGCTGATCAAGGCACGCTTGGAAAGACTGTAACGATCTTCCTCAGGCAAAAACATAGTAACGCCCAGCGCCCGGCCACGTGGAATGATCGATACCTTGTAGACGGGATCATGCTCCGGCACGACGCGCCCGACGATGGCATGGCCCGCTTCGTGGTAGGCCGTATTGAGACGCTCTTTCTCGGACATGACCATGGACTTGCGCTCGGCGCCCATCATGATCTTGTCCTTGGCCAATTCGAACTCCTTCATTTCCACCACACGCTTGCCGGCGCGCGCAGCAAACAATGAAGCTTCGTTGACCAGGTTAGCTAGATCGGCTCCCGAAAAACCGGGCGTACCACGGGCGATCAGTGCCGGCTCGACAGTGTCACCGAGCGGGACCTTGCGCATGTGAACTTTCAGAATCTGTTCGCGGCCGCGGATGTCCGGCAACCCGACCACCACCTGACGGTCGAACCGACCGGGACGCAGCAGCGCCGGGTCGAGCACGTCTGGCCGGTTGGTTGCAGCGATGACGATGATACCGTCATTCATCTCGAAACCATCCATTTCCACCAGCAATTGGTTGAGGGTCTGCTCGCGCTCATCATGACCACCGCCGAGACCGGCGCCCCGATGACGGCCTACAGCGTCGATCTCGTCAATGAAGATGATGCAGGGGGCGTGCTTCTTGGCCTGCTCGAACATATCACGCACACGACTAGCACCCACACCGACGAACATTTCAACAAAGTCGGAACCGGAAATTGTGAAGAAGGGGACCTTGGCTTCGCCGGCAACTGCCTTGGCAAGCAACGTCTTACCAGTACCCGGCGAGCCCACCATCAGCACACCGCGTGGAATGCGGCCACCGAGGCGCTGAAATTTGCCCGGGTCGCGAAGAAATTCGACCAGCTCGGTAACTTCTTCCTTGGCCTCGTCACAGCCGGCGACGTCAGCGAAGGTAGTCTTGACCTGATCTTCAGAAAGTAGACGAGCCTTGCTCTTGCCGAAGCTCATCGGTCCGCCCTTGCCACCCGCACCGCCCTGCATCTGACGCATGAAGAACATGAACACCGCGATGATGACCAGAATCGGGAAACTGGCGACCAGCAACTGCGTCCAGATGCTCTGCTGCTCTGGCTGCTTACCCTCGATTACGACACTGTTATTGATCAGGTCGCCGATCAATCCGTTGTCCTGAATCGCCGGACGGATCGTCTTGAAGGTTTCACCATCACTGCGCTTGCCTGTGATGACGAATCCATCAACGGTCACGCGCTCTACTTGGCCTTCTTTCACCTGCTCGATGAAATCCGAGTAGTTGAGCGTCTGCGGCTCGGTCGGGCTGGAAAAGTTGTTCATCACCGTCACCAGGACAGCGGCAATGATCAACCACAGAATCAGGTTTTTTGCCATGTCGTTCAATTCACTACCCTCTAGAGCAGGCGCGTTGTCCGGAGCCTGCATGACGGCCGATGGTTCGCTTTCGGCCTAACTTACTACACAACGTTGCTGAACGGGCAGCTTGGTCTGTAACGCTATATGAAACACGCTCGCCCGGGATTCAATCTGCCGTACAGGGCTATTGCCGTTCCAGTTAGGACCGCGGCCCGAGCGCCTCGTTGCCATCACCACGGTAGCCGCGCGCTAAAAGATACTGCTCCCGCGAGCGGTCCCGTGAGGACAAGGGTTTGCGCATCTGTACCTTGTCGAAATTCTGCCGTACCTCTTTCAGGTAGGCATCGAAGCCTTCTCCTTGAAAGATCTTGATCAGAAAGTCGCCACCCGGACGCAGTACCCGCATAGCCAGATCTAGAGCCAGCTCGCAGAGAAACATCGCCCGCGCCTGGTCAGCAACCTTCACTCCACTCATATTGGGGGCCATATCGGAAATCACAAGGTCGACCTGCGTTTCACCGATCGCCTGGAGAATCTCGGCGAACACTTGGTCCTCCGTAAAATCCCCGAGTACGAAGGTCACGTCCGCGATACTGTCCATCGGCAGGATATCGGATGCGATCAGCCGCCCACGATCGCCGATGACTCGACTGGTGACCTGGGACCAACCCCCTGGGGCGGCCCCGAGATCGACTACGGTCATGCCCGGCCGCAGGATGCGATCCTTTTCCTGAATCTCGAGCAGCTTGTAGCTTGCTCGGGACCGATAGCCGTCACGCTGCGCCATCTTCACATAGGGGTCGTCGAAATGTTCTTTCAGCCAACGCGGGCTGGTCTTGGAGCGTGCCAAGCTGATACCTCATCTGTGCGGCTCAGGGCGTGTCAGTTACACTAGCCGCCGTTTTCAAAGTTCTGACGCAAGGGTCGAATTATGCCGCTCACTAACGAGCAGAAGAAACAGTACAAATCCATCGGCCATCATCTGAAGCCGGTCTTGATCGTGTCTGAGAACGGTCTGACCGAAGGTGTCCAAACCGAACTGGAGCGCGCATTGAGCGATCACGAACTGATCAAGGTACAGCTTCGAATCAGCGAACGCGACGATCGGCGTGCCGTGATTGAAGAGCTTTGCAAAATTGGTGGCTGCGAATTAGTCCAGTCCATCGGCAAGATGGCACTGATTTACCGCAAGAACCCAAAGGTAAACAAGCAACTGTCGAACGTGCATCGCTTTCAGGGTTGAGCTATCCACAGCCCCGCCGTATTTCCGCTATCGCTCCCGCCCGGGAGCGACCTGCAGCACCAGAATCAGCCCGCACAACCCCATCACCAAGTAACTGAACGCCAGCCAATAGGGCGATTCGACGACTCCTGCCCGCACCGCGAAATAACTCGCGGCAAGCAGCAGCACCGATAAGAGCAACTGCCCGCGCAAGTCTCGCCACAAACTGCGAACACCGTTGAGCTGGATCAGCACGACCGCCTGGAGCACGACACAGAAAGCTGCAAAGCCCACCAGCAAGGGCCTCAGGCTGCCAGCGATCTCTTCGATCAGAAGCGGTGCCAGGCCAATTTTCGCCAGCGCCGGCAGCATCACGAATTGCAACAGCCAGAGGCCACCGACCCAGAACGTCTGGGCCAGCTGCCAGCTGATCACACCTGCTCGCATTGACCGCTGATCAGATATGACGAACCTCGACGATCTCATATTCGATCAAGCCGCTGGGCGTCTTTACCGCCACCACATCTCCAACTTCCTTGCCCACCAAGGCACGGGCGATGGGGGAGCTGACAGACAATTTGCCGCGTTTGATGTCCGATTCATCGTCTCCGA
This sequence comes from Pseudomonas sp. Q2-TVG4-2, assembly GCF_013620795.1. Classification (GTDB taxonomy): domain Bacteria; phylum Pseudomonadota; class Gammaproteobacteria; order Pseudomonadales; family Pseudomonadaceae; genus Stutzerimonas. The sequence goes on from NZ_LGLW01000001.1 coordinate 784,837, forward strand.
CGATCTGGTACGTCACGGTTTCATCCGTTTCGATGTTGGCAATATCCACCGTCGTGCCGAAGATCACCTTGCCTGTCTGCGGAATGCTGGCCACATCAATGACCTGTGCGTTCTGCAGGCGACCTTCGATGTCACGAATGCGCGCTTCAACCATACCTTGCTGTTCTCGGGCGGCATGGTATTCGGCGTTTTCCTTCAGATCCCCAAGCTCACGCGCCTCGGCAATGGCCTGCGTGATCTGCGGGCGCAGTTCGGTTTTCAAATGCTTGAGTTCGTCCTCCAGGGCGCGTGCGCCCTGGACAGTCATCGGGTATTTAGTCATGCCTTGATTCCTGCATGGAGATCCTGCAAGCGACGCACGGTCTTCTCGGGACCGAACTTCAGCGCCTCACAGATCGCCTGTCCACCCGCGAGGGTCGTGGTACAGCAGATCTTGTGCTGCAGAGCGTTACGACGGATCGAGTAGGAGTCAGCGATGGACTGACGCCCCTCGGTGGTATTGATGATCAGGGTGACTTCGTCATTCTTGATCATGTCGACAACGTGCGGGCGACCCTCGGTCACCTTGTTCACCCGACGCACCGGCAACCCGGCCGCCTCGATGATCTTGGCCGTACCTGCAGTACCGACCACCTCGAAACCGAGCTCGATCAGATCCCGCGCGACCTGGGCCACGTGCGGCTTGTCATCATCGCGGACGCTGATGAAGGCGCAGCCGCTATTGGGCAGAATCTCACTAGCACCCAGCTGCGCCTTGGCGAAAGCCTCGGCGAAGCTGTCGCCAACGCCCATCACCTCACCGGTGGACTTCATCTCGGGGCCGAGAATCGGATCAACGCCGGGAAACTTGGAGAAGGGAAACACCGCTTCCTTGACGCTGTAGAAGTTAGGGATGATTTCTTCGGTCAGCCCCGCTTCTGCAAGCGTTTTGCCCGCCATTACGCGCGCCGCGATCATTGCCAGCGATACGCCAATGCATTTCGACACGAAGGGCACGGTACGCGACGCACGGGGGTTCACTTCAATGACGAAGATATCCTCGCCCTGAACGGCCATCTGCACGTTCATCAGGCCAACGACTCCAAGCTCCAGGGCCATCTTCTTGACCTGGTCGCGGATCTCGTCCTGGATGTGCGCCGGTAGCGAATACGGCGGCAGTGAGCACGCGGAGTCACCAGAATGCACGCCCGCCTGCTCAATGTGCTGCATGATCGCGCCGATCACCACCTGCTCGCCGTCGCACACCGCGTCGATATCGACCTCGATGGCGCAGTTAAGGAAGTGATCGAGCAGTACCGGACTGTCGTTGGAAACCTTGACAGCTTCGCGCATGTAGCGACGCAGCTCTTCTTCCTGGTAGACGATCTCCATGGCACGACCGCCCAGTACGTAGGACGGGCGCACCACCAGCGGATAACCGATGACCTTGGATGCGGCCAACGCTTCCTCTTCGCTACGGGCAGTCGCGTTTGGTGGCTGGCGCAGATTGAGACGTTCGACCATCTGCTGGAAGCGCTCACGGTCCTCGGCACGGTCAATGGCGTCAGGGCTGGTCCCTATGATCGGCACGCCCGCCTCCTCCAGCGCACGAGCCAGTTTAAGCGGGGTCTGACCGCCGTACTGGACGATCACACCCTTGGGCTGTTCGACCCGAACGATTTCCAGCACGTCTTCCAGTGTCACCGGCTCGAAGTACAGGCGATCCGAGGTGTCGTAATCGGTGGATACGGTTTCCGGATTGCAGTTGACCATGATGGTCTCGTAACCGTCGTCGCGCATCGCCAGCGCCGCGTGCACACAGCAGTAGTCGAATTCGATGCCCTGACCGATGCGGTTGGGACCGCCGCCGAGAATCATGATCTTGTCGCGATTCGACGGGTTGGCCTCGCACTCTTCCTCGTAGGTCGAATACATGTAGGCGGTGTCGGTGGCAAACTCCGCGGCGCACGTATCGACCCGCTTGTAGACCGGCAAGACCTTGAGTTTGTGACGATGATTGCGCAAATTCTTCTCGGTGACGCCAAGCAATTTCGCCAGGCGCGCATCGGAGAAGCCCTTACGCTTGAGCTTGTACATCACATCGCGATCGATGCTGGACAGCCCCATGGTCTTGATGCGCTCTTCTTCCTTGATCAGATCTTCGATCTGCACCAGGAACCACTCATCGATCCGTGTGAGGTCGAAAACCTCCTCGACCGACTTGCCGGCGCGGAAGGCGTCGGCCAGGTACCAGATGCGGTCAGCGCCGGGTACGGTGAGTTCGCGCTTGAGTGTGCCCTCGCTTTCGGGGTCGGCCAAATCCAGCTTCGGATCGAAGCCCGAAACGCCGACTTCCAATCCACGCAGCGCTTTCTGCATGGACTCCTGGAAGGTACGGCCGATCGCCATCACCTCACCGACAGATTTCATCTGAGTGGTCAGACGAGCATCGGCCTTAGGGAATTTCTCGAAGGCGAAACGTGGAATCTTGGTAACGACGTAATCGATCGCCGGCTCGAAGGACGCTGGCGTACGTCCACCGGTAATGTCATTGGACAGCTCGTCGAGGGTGTAACCAACGGCCAGCTTGGCGGCGATCTTGGCGATCGGGAAGCCGGTGGCCTTGGAGGCCAGCGCCGACGAACGCGACACCCGCGGGTTCATCTCGATGACTACCATGCGGCCGGTATCCGGACAGATACCGAACTGCACGTTGGATCCGCCGGTTTCCACACCGATCTCACGTAATACCGCCAGCGAGGCGTTACGCAGAATCTGGTATTCCTTGTCAGTCAGGGTCTGGGCTGGGGCGACCGTGATGGAATCACCGGTATGCACGCCCATCGGATCGAAGTTCTCGATGGCGCAGACGATGATGCAGTTGTCCTTCTTGTCGCGGACCACCTCCATCTCGTATTCCTTCCAGCCGATCAACGACTCGTCGATCAACAACTCGCTGGTAGGCGACAGGTCGAGACCACGCGCGCAGATTTCTTCGAATTCTTCACGGTTGTAGGCAATGCCGCCGCCAGTACCGCCCATGGTGAACGAGGGCCGAATGATGCAAGGGAAGCCGACCTTCTCCAGGACGCCATAGGCTTCATCCATATTGTGCGCGATGCCGGAGACCGGGCAGGCCAGACCGATGTTCTTCATCGCCGTATCGAAGCGCGAACGGTCTTCAGCCTTGTCGATGGTATCGGCGTTGGCGCCGATCATCTCGACGCCGAACTTCTCCAGAACGCCGTGCTTTTCCAAATCCAGCGCGCAGTTCAGCGCAGTCTGGCCACCCATGGTCGGCAGCAGCGCGTCGGGGCGCTCCTTCTCGATGATCTTGGCCACAGTGGCCCATTTGATCGGCTCGATATAGGTCGCATCGGCCATGGCCGGGTCGGTCATGATGGTGGCTGGATTGGAGTTCACCAGGATGACGCGGAAGCCTTCCTCACGCAGCGCCTTGCAGGCCTGGGCGCCGGAATAGTCGAACTCGCAGGCTTGCCCGATGACGATGGGGCCGGCGCCGAGGATCAAGATGCTTTTGATGTCTGTACGTTTTGGCATGGTCTCTCTCGAATTCTGTGCTCGGCGGGCTTAGCGGCGCTTGGCCATGGCATCGATGAAGCGGTCGAACAGCGGCGCCACATCATGCGGCCCGGGACTCGCTTCGGGATGCCCCTGGAAGCTGAAGGCGACTTTGTCGGTGCGCTCGATGCCTTGCAAGGTGCCGTCGAACAGCGACTTGTGCGTCGCACGCAGGTTACTCGGCAGGCTGGCCTCGTCTACAGCGAAGCCATGGTTCTGGCTGGTGATCATCACCACGCCAGTGTCCAGATCCTGTACCGGGTGGTTGGCGCCGTGGTGCCCATTAGGCATCTTCACCGTCGTGGCGCCGGAGGCGAGTGCCAGAAGTTGGTGGCCGAGGCAGATGCCGAACACCGGGATATCGGTTTCCAGGATCTCCTGGATCGCCTTAATCGCGTAGTCGCATGGTTCAGGGTCACCCGGGCCGTTGGCCAGAAACACACCGTCCGGCTTCAACGCCAGGGCATCGCTAGCGGTAGCCTGGGCCGGCAGCACGGTAATGCGGCAGCCGCGGGCGACCAACATGCGCAGGATGTTGTACTTAACACCGTAATCGAAAGCCACGACATGGTAGGGCAGCTCGCTGGCCGGGATCTCGGCGTGGCCGTCATCTTTCAGGCACCAAACGCTCGAACGCCACTCGTAGGCCTCTTTGACGCTGACTTCCTTGGCCAGGTCCATGCCCTTTAGCCCAGGAAAGCTGCGCGCCAGTTCCAGCGCTTTTTCTTCCGTCGCGTCATCCCCTGCGAGGATGCAACCATCCTGAGCGCCCTTCTCGCGAAGAATGCGGGTCAATCGACGGGTATCGATGCCAGCGATCGCCACGGTACCGTTGGCTTTGAGGTAGTCGGGCAGCGACTGTTTTTCGCGCCAGCTGCTCGAAGTCAGCGGCAGGTCGCGGATCACCAGGCCGGCAGCCCAGACTTTCCAGGACTCGGCATCTTCCGGCGTGGTGCCGGTATTGCCAACATGCGGATACGTCAGAGTGACGATCTGTTTGGCATAGGAAGGATCGGTGAGGATTTCCTGATAGCCGGTCATGGCGGTGTTGAACACCACCTCACCAACGGTTTGCCCATCGGCGCCGATGGATTCGCCGCGAAAGATACTGCCATCGGCAAGGGCCAAAATGGCTGGCGTAAGGGCTGGCTTAGTCAAGAGACCTCCCAAAGATCAAGGCTGAAGCAGGCGCAGATTGTAAAAAAGCGGGATGACGTGTGAAGGTCATCCCGCTTTTTATTTGAGTCATTTCTGCGCAACTTTTAGTGGACACACTAAAACGGGAAGCTTACAGAAAACGCCCTTTCAGGTCTAGCCGAAATCCATTTCGAACGCCAGGCGACAGCCTTCTCAACGCAGTCCGAGCACGTCTTGCATGTCGTACAAACCCGCCGGCTGGCGCTCAAGCCACAACGCAGCGCGCACTGCCCCTTTAGCGAAAGTCATCCGACTGGACGCCTTGTGGGTGATCTCGACCCGCTCGCCTTCAGCGGCGAACAGCACCGTATGATCGCCTACCACATCGCCGGCGCGGACAGTCGCGAAACCGATGGTATCGCGTGCTCGCGCGCCGGTTTGCCCTTCGCGGCCATACACGGCCACCTTCTGCAGATCGCGACCAAGCGCTTCGGCGACAACTTCACCCATGCGCAACGCCGTACCCGAGGGCGCATCGACCTTGTGCCGGTGATGCGCCTCGATGATCTCGATATCCACCTCGTCGCCCAGCACCCGAGCCGCCATATCGAGCAGCTTCAGACACAAATTCACGCCGACACTGAAATTGGCGGCGAAGACGATCGGGATGTCTTTCGCCGCCGCCGCCAACCTCTCCTTCTCCTCAGCCGAAAAGCCGGTGGTCCCGATCACCATCGCCTTCCCCGCGCGGCGACAGACCTCGAGATTCTTCAGCGTTACCGAGGGATGGGTGAAATCGATCAGCACATCGAACTCTTCCACCACCTTCGCCGCGTCCCCGATCAGCGGAACGCCCAGCCGGCCAATGCCTGCCAGCTCCCCGGCATCAGCCCCGACCAAGGTACTGTCGGGCCGATCGATCGCCGCGGTAAGCCCGGCGGCGCCGCCGGTCTGCTGGACAGCCTCGACCAGCGTTTTCCCCATGCGCCCCGCGGCGCCCATCACTGCTATACGTCGCATAAAAACAGCTCCAAGCTGCAAGGCTCAAGCTGCAGGAGCGCCTTTCCAGGCCTTTCGCCCGCAGCCCGCCACCGAGTTAAAGGTCGCCGAAAAAGCGCTTCATACCCTCGAACCAGCCGCTGGCCTTGGGTGAGTGGGAACTGTCGCTCTGCAACGTCTTGCGGAACTCGTCGAGCAACTCGCGCTGGCGCTTGCCCAGGTTTACCGGCGTCTCCACCGCGACACGACACAGCAAATCACCGGCAGCACCGCCGCGCACCGGTGCGACGCCCTTGCCGCGCAGGCGGAACTGCTTGCCGGTCTGGGTGCCCTCGGGAATTTTCAGTTTGACCCGACCATCCAGCGTTGGAACCTCGAGCTCGCCGCCTAACGCTGCGTCAGCGAAGCTGATCGGCACCTCGCAATACAGATGCTTGCCATCGCGCTGGAAGATCGGATGCTCACGCACGTTGACCACGACATAGAGATCACCAGCCGGGCCGCCCTGGGCACCCGCCTCACCCTCGCCAGTCAGACGGATACGGTCGCCTGTGTCGACGCCCGACGGAACCTTGACCGACAGCGTCTTCTGCTCTTCGACGCGGCCCTGACCATGACAACTGCCACAGGGATCGGAGATCATCTTGCCGCTGCCATGACAGCGCGGGCAGGTCTGCTGTACCGAGAAGAAGCCCTGCTGCATGCGCACCTGACCGATACCGCCACAAGTGGTACAGGTGACCGGGCTGGTGCCCTTCTTCGCGCCCGAACCATCGCAGGTCTTGCACTCGACCAGCGTCGGCACACGGATGGTCACCGTCGTGCCGCGCACAGCCTCCTCCAGATCCAGCTCCAGGGTGTAGCGCAAATCGCTGCCGCGCTGGGCACCGCCACGCGAGCTGCCGCGGGCGCCGGTAAAGAAATCGCTGAATACATCGCCGAAGATGTCGGAGAAGTTGGCGCCGCCATAAGCGCCACCCGCCCCCGCACCCATTTGCGGGTCGACGCCGGCGTGACCGTACTGGTCGTAGGCCTGACGCTTGCTCGCATCGGACAGCACTTCGTAAGCCTCGTTGGCTTCCTTGAACGCATCTTCGGCGGCTTTGTCTCCGGGATTACGGTCCGGATGGTGCTTCATCGCGAGGCGCCGATAAGCTTTTTTCAGCTCCGCCTCGCTAGCGCCGCGCTCGACACCCAGCACTTCGTAATAGTCACGTTTGGCCATAAATTTCCTGAACCTTCAAATTCGTACCCTCCAGACGCGCCGACGCGGGAGCAAGCCCCCGCGCGGCGATCAAGCCCGCCGCGGCATTGCCGTTGCGGGTCGGAGCGAAGGCAGCGACAACGATATGGTCGCTGCTTTCCCCCAAGTCATGGGGGCCATAAGCCGCAGCTTACTTGTTGTCCTTGACCTCTTCGAACTCGGCATCGACCACGTCGTCACCGGACTGCCCGTTGTCGCCAGCCTGCTCACCTTCGCCGCCCTGAGGCTGCTCGGCGTACATCTTCTGCGCCAGCGGAGTGGAAGCCTGGGAAACCGCAGCGATCTTGGCTTCGATCTCAGCCTTGTCGTCGCCCTTGATGGCCACTTCCAGCTCGCCGATAGCCTTCTCGATGCTGGCCTTGTCTTCTTCGGTTGCTTTGTCGCCGGCTTCGGTCAGCATCTTGCGGGTCGCATGGACCAGCTGATCGCCCTGGTTGCGCGCCGTGACAAGCTCTTCGAACTTGCGGTCTTCCTCAGCGTTGGCCTCGGCGTCACGCACCATCTGCTCGATTTCCTCCTCGGACAGGCCGGAGTTGGCCTTGATCACGATGGACTGATGCTTGCCGGTGGCCTTGTCCTTTGCCGATACGTGCAGGATGCCGTTGGCGTCGATGTCGAAGGTCACTTCGATCTGCGGCACGCCACGCGGAGCCGGCGGAATCTCGGCCAGATCGAAACGGCCCAGCGACTTGTTCTGCGCCGCCTGCTTGCGCTCACCCTGCAGCACGTGAATGGTTACCGCGCTCTGGTTGTCATCAGCCGTCGAGAATACCTGCGACTTCTTGGTCGGGATGGTGGTGTTCTTCTCGATCAGCGCGGTCATCACGCCGCCCATGGTTTCGATACCCAGGGTCAGCGGGGATACGTCGAGCAGCAGCACGTCCTTGACGTCACCCGCCAGAACGGCGCCCTGAATGGCAGCACCCATGGCAACGGCTTCGTCCGGGTTGACGTCCTTGCGCGCTTCCTTGCCGAAGAACTCGGCGACCTTCTGCTGCACCAGCGGCATACGAGTCTGACCGCCCACCAGGATCACGTCGTCGATCTTCGACACGTCGATACCGGCGTCCTTCATGGCCATGCGGCACGGTTCGATGGTGCGCTGCACCAGATCCTCGACCAATGCTTCCAGCTTGGCGCGGGAAATCTTCACGTTGAGGTGCTTCGGACCGGTCGAGTCTGCAGTGATGTACGGCAGGTTGACGTCGGTTTGCTGGCTGGAGGACAGCTCGATCTTGGCCTTCTCGGCAGCTTCCTTCAGGCGCTGCATGGCCAGCGGGTCGCCCTTCAGGTTCATGCCGGTTTCTTTCTTGAACTCGTCGACGAGGTAGTCGATGAGGCGAATGTCGAAGTCCTCACCACCGAGGAAGGTGTCACCGTTGGTGGCCAACACTTCGAACTGGTGCTCACCGTCAACTTCGGCGATTTCGATCACCGACACGTCGAAGGTACCGCCACCCAGGTCATAGACGATGACAGTGTGGTCGCCCTTAGCCTTGTCCATGCCATAGGCCAGCGCGGCCGCGGTCGGCTCGTTGATGATGCGTTTGACGTCCAGACCGGCGATACGGCCGGCGTCCTTGGTGGCCTGACGCTGGCTGTCGTTGAAGTAGGCTGGAACGGTGATTACCGCCTCGGTCACTGGCTCGCCGAGGTAGTCTTCGGCGGTCTTCTTCATCTTCTTCAGGATCTCGGCAGAGATCTGCGGCGGCGCCATTTTCTGGCCGCTGACTTCAACCCAGGCGTCGTTGTTGTCCGCCTTGACGATTTTGTAGGGGACCATCTGGATGTCTTTCTGCACGACGTCTTCGTCGAAACGACGACCGATCAGTCGCTTCACGGCGTACAGGGTGTTGTGTGGGTTGGTGACCGCTTGACGCTTGGCGGACTGGCCGACCAGGATTTCGCCATCATTGGCGTATGCAATGATCGACGGGGTGGTGCGGCCGCCTTCGGCGTTCTCGATCACCTTGGCCTTGCCGTTTTCCAGGATGGAGACGCAGGAGTTGGTCGTTCCCAGGTCGATACCGATAATTTTGCCCATATGCTTCTCTCCGAACTTTGATTGGTCCGCGCCTGTTTACCGGCTGCGGGTAACACAAATACGCTTGGCTACCAGATGGGGGTCAGTAGCCGGAATTCAAGCCTTCTCATCAATCGAAGGCGGTGTTTCGGCTGGCGCCTTGCTGACCACCACCATCGCCGGACGCAGCAGACGACCGTTCAGCAGGTAGCCTTTCTGGAACACCTTGAGCACGCTACCCGGCTCGGCGTGGGTGCTTTCTTCCATGGCCATGGCTTGATGATGCTCGGGGTTGAAGGGCTCGCCCTGTGGATCGAGCGGCACCAACTGATGCCGCGCCAGGGTGTCGATGAGCAGCTTGAGCGTCAGTTCGACGCCTTCGCGCATTGGCTTGACGGCCTCGTCATCCGGATTCGATAGCTCGAGCCCGCGCTCCAGGCTGTCAGCGACAGCCAGCAGGTCGCCGGCGAACTTCTCCAGCGCAAACTTGTGTGCTTTCTCAATATCCTGCTCGGCACGGCGTCGAATGTTCTGCAGCTCCGCCGCCACTCTCAAAGACTGATCCTGCGCCGCCGCGAGCTGCTCCTCGAGGGACTGCACACGGGCAGTCAGATCTTCGGTGACCTCAGCTTGGGCGCTCTCATTCTCTTCAGGGATCTGGTTTTCCAGGTTCTGCTCGTCCGCCATGCGGTCCTCCTCATCAACACATCAGCGAGCGGTCGGCCCGCGCTTGTGCGGCTATATGGGGGCGGCAAGTCAAGCTTCAAGGGCGAAAATGACATCAGCTTTCAATCGCGGGCCAACGACCAATTGCACGTTTTGTTTACATACAACCTATTAAGCAACTTGTAGCGCCAAGCGGAAGCACTGTATAAATACCCAGTCAACTGAGTGGGAGCCCTGCCATGCTGGTTCATCTGTCTGTCCACAACTACGCCATCGTCGAGCACCTCGACCTCGAACTGAAGCGAGGCATGAGCGTGATCAGCGGCGAAACCGGCGCCGGCAAATCGATCATGCTCGATGCCCTGGGGCTGACACTTGGCGATCGCGCCGACAGCAGCGTGGTGCGCATTGGCGCGGACAAGGCCGACATCCTCGCCAGCTTCGATCTGGATGACATCCCGGATGCGCGCGCCTGGTTGGCCGAGCGCGACCTGGACAATGAAGGCCCATGCATCCTTCGCCGGGTGATTACCGCAGAAGGCCGCTCTCGTGGCTACATCAATGGAACGCCTTGCCCGCAGGGTGATTTGAAGGCGCTCGGCGAGTTGCTGATCGACATTCACAGCCAGCATGAGCACCAGTCGCTGCTCAAGCTCGACACCCACCGGCGACTGCTCGACGAGTATGGCGGCAGCCAGGACCTGGCCCGCCAGGTGCAACTAGCAGCGCAGCGTTGGCGCCAGACCCGGCAGACGCTGGAACGCCTGAGCAACAGTAGCGATGAACAGCGTGCCCGCCACCAGCTATTGAGTTATCAGCTCGAAGAATTGGAAAGCTTGGCGCTCGGCGAAGGAGAGCTGGAACAACTGGAACATGAGCACAAAAACCTCGCCAACGCGGAGCACCTGCTCGGCGCCTGCCGCCAGGTGGTCGACCTGTGCAGCGAGAGCGATGCGGGGAACGTGCTGTCAGCTCTGACCTCGAGCCTTCAGCGGCTCACCGGCTTTCAGAACCAGCCGGGCGCGCTTGGCGAGGCAGTCAACCTGCTGTCCAGCGCGCAGATCCAGGTGGAAGAAGCCGTCGGCGAGCTGAATCGCTTCCTCGACCATTTCGACTCCGATCCGCAGCGTCAACAGGCGCTGGAAGAGCGCCTCGACAGCATCTATACCCTGGCGCGTAAGCATCGTGTACAACCGCCGGAGCTACCCGCCCTGCAACAGAGCCTGTTCGAAGAGCTGGAAAGCCTGAACGCTGACGATGACGCGCTGGAGCAGCTAGGCGAAGAGCTCGCCGCCTACGCTCAGCACTACCAGGATAAGGCCGAAGAGCTGAGCCGCGCCCGCCAACAAGCGGCCGAATCCCTTGCTGTCGCGGTCGAAGCGGAGATACAGCGATTAGGAATGCCTGGCGGCAAATTCAATGTGGTACTCAGGCCCACACCGACAGGCGACCTTATGCCGCATGGGCTGGAGCAGGTGGAGTTTCTTGTCAGCGCCAACCCAGGGCAGCCACTACGCCCGCTGGCGAAGGTTGCATCTGGAGGCGAGCTGTCACGAATAAGCTTGGCGATCCAGGTCATCACGGCGCAGACCTCACGAACACCGACCCTGGTATTCGACGAAGTGGATGTCGGCATCGGCGGCCCCACCGCCGAAGTGGTTGGTCAGCTGCTGCGCCGCCTCGGCGAGCGTGGCCAGGTACTTACCGTGACCCACCTACCTCAGGTAGCTGCGCAAGGGCATCATCATCTGTTCGTGCACAAGGCTCGCGGCAATGACGAGACCCACACGGCAGTGGCGGCCTTGGAAGGAGGCGAACGCGTCGAAGAAATCGCCCGAATGCTCGGCGGCGTCGATCTGACCGAGCAGGCACTGGCCCACGCCCGGCAAATGATCGGTTCAGCGCAGGCCTGACAGGCATAAAGAAGGCGACCCTCGGGTCGCCTTCTTGTTTCCGGCATCGACAAATCAGTCGGCCTTCTTGCGCACGTAGAGCACCAGGTTATGGTCAACTAGCTCATAACCGTGTCGTTTAACGATCTCTTTCTGCAGCTTTTCGATTTCGGAATCGAAAAACTCGATCACATCGCCGCTGTCAACGCAGACCATGTGGTCGTGATGGCCGCTGTCAGCCAGCTCGAACACCGCATGACCGCCATCGAAGTTGTGCCGGACCACAAGACCGGCCGCCTCGAATTGAGTCAGCACACGGTATACCGTTGCCAGACCGACATCTTCGCCGGCTTCCATCAATGCCTTATAGACATCTTCAGCGCTCATGTGGCGCTGATCGGTGGTATCCAGCATCTGCAGGATTTTGACCCGTGGCAGGGTTACTTTGAGGCCCGCTTTGCGTAGTTCGCTATTTTCAACCATGGTTGGCTTTCTCGTTGCTGCTGTTTCGCAGCCTCCTTCAATACGGGTATGATCCGGGCTTTGCCCAGCCAAGATAGTGGAAGTCACCTACCGATGCAAAACACCAAGCTCATGCTGTCCAGTCTCACACTCGTGGGCCTGTTCGCACTCGCCGGTTGTTCATTCCCCGGGGTTTACAAGGTCGACATTCAACAGGGCAATGTCGTTACGCAGGACATGATAGACCAGTTACGCCCTGGAATGACCCGCTCACAAGTACGGTTTATTATGGGCAACCCGCTGATCACCGATACCTTCCATGCCGATCGCTGGGATTACCTGTACAGCATCCAGCCTGGCGGCAGTCAGCGCCAGCAGGAGCGGGTCAGCCTGATGTTCAATGCCAACGACCAGCTGGCAGGCCTGGCGGGCGACTTCAAGCCTGGCGTCAGCCGCGACGAAGCGATCCTCGGCACTGATCTTCCTGCCAGCGAGGCACCGGTTCGCACCGAGCCAGAAGCCACCAAACCCGGTTCGTTGCTCGAACAGATCCAGCGGGACGTCGATGCCGCCGAGCCGGTTCCAGTCCCCACCCCGGACCGCCTGGAAACAAACTAGGCAAGACAGACAAGCAAAAGCCCGGCATGCCGGGCTTTTTCATTGCTGGACAGCCGATCCACTGGCCTTGCTTTGCGCCGCCTTCGCCGCGCGCTGCTTACGCACCTCCTTTGGATCAGCGATAAGCGGCCGATAGATTTCAACCCTTTCCCCCTCTTCCAGCACGCGCTCGTCCGGCTTGGGCACCGCCTTACCGAAGATGCCAAGCGGTGACGTGGCGAGGTCCAGCCCCGGAAAGAAGCCATCCATGCCCGAGCGCAGCGCAGCCTCGCGCACGGTGGTGCCCTGGGGTACGGTCAGCCGTAGCAGCTTTTGCTTATCGGCCAGCGCGTAAACAACCTCGACTGCAATGACCGGCTTATCCATACAACTGCTTCGCCCTGTCGCAGAACGCATCGACCAACGTATTCGCAGCCTGATTGAATAGCGGACCCAAAGTCGCCCGAACCAGCGGTCCAGCGTAATCGAAGGTAAGGTCGAGGCTGATCTTGCAGGCCTTCTCGCCTAGCGCCTTGAACTCCCAAATGCCATGCAAGTGGCTGAAAGGGCCTTCCTCCAATGTCATCTCGATACGCTTGCCTGCCTGTAACTCGTTGCGTGTAAGGAAGCGTTGACTCATGCCGGCTTTCGCCACTGTCATGCTGGCCTGCATCTGGGTTTCGCTGCTAGACAGGACCTCGGTAGCCGAACACCAGGGCAGAAACTGCGGATAGCTGGCTACGTCATTTACCATGTCGAACAGCGCGTGCGCCGGGTACGGCAGCAGCGCCGAGCGTTGAATATGCGTCGTCATTCAGTCCTTCTACTTCATCATTCGACAATCGGCAAACGCAGCCATAGCCGGCGACGACTCACCGAGAGCAGGGTGATCATGCAGGTTCCGCCGCGGAGCAATTTCCAGGACCAGAACGCACGTAAAGATTACATTGTCGGGGATAAGCGCACCCCTCTCAAGTTTCGCACCGTCGTAGCATGCTGGTTATCGCCAGCCGCAACGCGACTCCCTATAATGCGCAGCCTATGGCCAAACAGAAGAAACAGTCCCCCGGGACCATCGCGCTGAACAAGAAAGCGCTACACGACTACTTCATCGAACAGAAATTCGAGGCCGGTCTCGTTCTGGCCGGCTGGGAAGTCAAAAGCCTGCGTGCCGGCAAGGCGCAACTGGTAGACAGCTACGTCCTGCTCAAGGACGGCGAAGCCTGGCTGATGGGTTGTCACATTACGCCGCTGACCACCGCCAGCACCCACGTGATTGCCGACCCCACGCGCACCCGCAAGCTGCTGCTGAACAAGCGAGAGCTGGGCAAGCTGTTCGGCGCAGTGCAGCAGAAAGGCTATGCCTGCGTGGCGCTGTCGATCTACTGGAAAAAGCACCTGATCAAGTGCGACATCGCCCTGGGCAAGGGCAAGAAGGAATTCGACAAGCGGCACACCGAGAAGGAACGTGACTCCGACCGCGAAATCCAGCGCGCCATGCGCACCAAGGGCAAGGAAGACTGACCTCGCCCCTGCGAGCAGATCGGGAGCACATCAACCGCCCTGCTCGCCATACCGAATTCGCTCTCCTCGCCACCCCCAACCGATCATCCCTCCGCAGGCTTCTCCGTCTTTCCCTGCCGGCGTTGCGCTCGTGCTAGCCGCTGTGCTTCCTGCTGCCCTTCGGCGAGCACTTCCTGCACATAGCTGATGTGACGATGAATCACGTCGCGCGCCTCGTTGGCCCGTCGGGCGGTAATCGCATCGTACAACTCCTGATGTTGCTGCATGAGCATGTTGCGGGTCTCCTTGCGCAAGGCATACATGCCACCAATATTGGTCACCACGTTGCGCTTGAGCAGATCGAACAGACCGCGGATCGTGTGCAGCAACACGGCGTTGTGGCTTGCCTCGGCAATCGCAAGGTGAAAGCGTGCATCGGCGGCGCCCTCCTCGGCCCGGGTTACCGTGCTTTCGCGCAGATAGCAGTCCTGCAACGCTGCGAAGGCTTCCCCGAGCCGCTGTCGGTCGACGTCGGTTGCACGTAGCGCGGCGTAATAAGCGCAACTGCCTTCCAGCGTATGGCGGAATTCAAGCAAATCGCGCTGCGCATCGGCGTTATTTTCCAGAAGATGCAGCAGCGGATCGCTGAACGTCGAACCAAGGGATTCAGCAACGAAGTTGCCTCCTCCATGCCGGCTGACCAGCAACCCCTTCGCCGCGAGCTTCTGAATGGCCTCGCGCAATGAAGGTCGAGAGACGCCGAACTGCTCCGCCAGCACGCGCTCAGCAGGCAGGCGCTCGCCGGCCTTGAGGGTGCCTTCGAGAATCATGGTTTCGATTTGCTCGACGATGTTATCGGCCAGCCGTCGCTGACGCACCATTCCCACTTCCATGACACCCTCACCCTCGATTGGTTTGACCACTTGTACGTAACTCAGCGTATCCATGCACTCGGCGTACGGCAACACGCCGCGTTGCTACCAAAGTCTATAGCTTGCTAATTGACGCAACAGCAAGCGAACTCTTACGCTGGCCGAGCTCTTTTTGAAATTGGTATTACCAATTTACAAGTTGTTAGAGCTCCCAACAAGAAGAGGACTACCAATGCGGTCTCCAGATTCCCACTCATCGCAGGTCCAGCCGGGCCCCCATTCGCACTTTATGACTATGGGAGCCTGACATGTCTAACGGACTGCTCGCCCTGTTTGCCTTTACCCCTATCCTGCTCGCCGCCGTGCTGTTGATTGGACTGCGCTGGCCTGCCAGTCGCGCCATGCCGGTTGTATTCCTGTTCACCGCCGCCATTGGCCTGTTTATCTGGGACATGAGTTTCACCCGGATAATCGCCTCAACCCTGCAGGGCCTGGTGATAACCATTGGCTTGTTGTGGATCATCTTCGGCGCCATTTTGTTGCTGAATACCCTCAAGCACTCCGGTGGGATCACCGCCATCCGTGCCGGCTTCACGACCATCAGCCCTGATCGTCGCATCCAGGCCATCATCATCGCCTGGCTGTTCGGCTGCTTCATCGAGGGTGCGTCCGGTTTCGGCACACCTGCCGCCATCGCTGCGCCCTTGCTGGTTGCCGTCGGTTTCCCGGCCATGGCTGCGGTATTGATGGGCATGCTGGTACAGAGCACACCGGTATCGTTCGGGGCGGTCGGCACACCTATCGTGGTCGGCGTGAACAGTGGCCTGGACACCGCCACTCTGGGCGCGCAGCTGATAGCGCAGGGATCGAGCTGGGAGCTGTTCCTGCAACAGATCACCAGCAGCGTGGCGATCACCCACGCCATCGTCGGCACCGTGATGCCGCTGATCATGGCGATGATGCTGACGCGGTTCTTCGGTAAGGAAAAAAGCTGGAAAGCCGGCCTCGAAGTCCTGCCCTTTGCGATCTTTGCGGGCCTGGCTTTCACGCTGCCCTATGTCGCCACCGGCGTCCTGCTTGGTCCAGAATTCCCATCGCTGCTGGGCGGCCTGATCGGCCTGGCCATCGTCACCACCGCCGCTCGCTTTAATTTCCTGGTGCCGAAGACGCCTTGGGACTTTGCCGATGCGAAAGACTGGCCAGCCGAGTGGATTGGTACCATCGAGATGAAGCTCGACGACCTCGCCGCGCGTCCAATGAGCGCCTTCCGTGCCTGGCTGCCCTACGTGCTGGTGGGTGCGATCCTCGTGATCAGCCGGATCTTCCCGCCGGTCACCGCTGCCCTGAAATCGGTCTCCATCGCCTTCGCCAACATCCTCGGCGAGGCAGGTATCAGCGCCAGCATCGAGCCGCTCTACCTGCCGGGTGGCATTCTGGTCGCCGTCGTGCTGATCACATTCTTCATGCATGGCATGCGTGCGGCCGAACTCAAAGCTGCGGTGAAGGAATCCAGCAGCGTGCTGCTCAGCGCCGGCTTCGTGCTGCTGTTCACCGTGCCGATGGTGCGCATCCTGATTAACTCAGGCGTCAACGCCGGTGATCTGCCGAGCATGCCGATCGCCATGGCGCGCTATGTCGCGGACAGCGTCGGTGGCATTTATCCACTGCTGGCACCTTCGGTGGGTGCGCTAGGTGCCTTCCTGGCTGGATCGAATACGGTCAGCAACATGATGTTCAGCCAGTTCCAGTTCGGTGTGGCGCAGTCGCTGGGCATCTCCGGCGCCATGATCGTCGCCACCCAGGCGGTTGGCGCCGCTGCCGGCAACATGGTTGCAATTCACAACGTGGTTGCTGCCTCTGCCACTGTCGGCTTGCTGGGCCGCGAAGGCGTCACCCTGCGCAAGACCGTTTGGCCTACGCTGTACTACGTGCTGTTCACCGGCGTGATCGGCATGGTGGCGATCTACCTGCTGGGGGTGACGGACCCACTGGTCGGCGTCTGATGATGCGGGACCTTGCCCCGACGAATTCGGGGCAAGGACATACTGAAACCCGACCAGCCTCACCGTGCATCGCGCACCAAGCGGTCTGATCGGGCAAGCCAGATCGATAACGGTGCCCTCATCATTTATGGGAAGCATCACGAGACTTACCTCGTTTTAACCGGTGAGAACAACGATGATCATCTCTGCCTCCACGGATTACCGCACAGCCGCCAAACGCAAGCTGCCGCCGTTCCTGTTCCATTATGTCGATGGCGGCGCTTATGCCGAATACACGCTGCGGCGCAACGTCGACGACCTGGCCAGCATCGCCCTGCGCCAACGGGTGCTACGCAACATGTCCGAACTCAGTTTGGAAACCCAGTTGTTCGGCGAAACCCTGTCGATGCCGGTTGCGCTGGCTCCGGTCGGTCTGACCGGCATGCTCGCCCGTCGTGGTGAAGTCCAGGCCGCTCGCGCCGCCGATAAGAAGGGCATCCCCTTCACCCTGTCCACCGTATCGGTTTGCCCGATCGAAGAAGTCGCGCCGGCGATCAAGCGGCCGATGTGGTTCCAGCTCTACGTGCTGAAGGACCGCGGCTTTATGAAAAACGCCCTGGAGCGTGCCAAGGCAGCCGGCGTCACCACCCTGGTGTTCACCGTGGACATGCCGACCCCGGGCGCCCGCTACCGGGACGCCCACTCAGGCATGAGCGGCCCGAATGCCAACATGCGCCGCATGCTGCAGGCCATGACCCACCCGCTCTGGGCATGGGACGTGGGCCTACACGGCAAGCCGCACGATCTGGGCAATATCTCCACCTACCGCGGGCACCCCACTGGTCTCGAGGACTACATCGGCTGGCTGGCGGCCAACTTCGATCCATCGATCTCATGGAAGGACCTGGAGTGGATCCGTGAATTCTGGGACGGCCCGATGGTGATCAAGGGCATCCTCGACGCCGAGGACGCCCGCGACGCGGTGACATTTGGCGCCGACGGCATCATCGTCTCCAACCACGGCGGCCGTCAGCTCGATGGCGTGCTGTCCAGCGCCCGCGCCATGCCGGCCATCGCCGATGCGGTCAAGGGTGACCTGAAGATTCTCGCCGACTCTGGCATCCGCAGCGGCTTGGACGTGGTCCGCATGATTGCGCTGGGCGCCGACACCGTCATGCTCGGTCGCGCCTTCGCTTATGCGCTGGCAGCGGATGGCGAAGCCGGCGTAACCAACCTGCTCAACTTGATTGATAAGGAGATGCGCGTGGCGATGGTGTTGACCGGCGCCAAATCCATCAGCGAGATCACCACCGATTCGCTGGTTCGCGAACTGGGTCAATACCAGACCACCAAACACGTCGAATAAGCCTCACGAGGCCGCGCGTCCCGGCGCGGCCGCTTCATCCCCGGAGCCACGTATATGAACGCGCCTGCCGCCCTGCCGAACGACTTCCTCGCTGCCGTCGAACGGTTGATACCGGTAGAGCGGCGCTTCGACGATCCCCTGTCCACGCTGGCTTTCGGCACCGATGCCAGCTTTTACCGTTTGATTCCCAAGCTGGTGGTGCGCGTCGAGTCCGAAGCAGAAGTGGTGGGATTATTGCAACTGGCCCACGCCCAGCGCGTGCCGGTGACCTTTCGTGCCGCCGGCACCAGCCTTTCCGGCCAGGCTATCTCCGACTCGGTGCTGATCGTCCTCGGCGATCACTGGAACGGCCGTGAGATTCGCAACGGCGGCGAACAGATCCGCCTGCAACCTGGCGTCATCGGCGCCCACGCCAACGCGGCGCTGGCCCCATTCCAGCGCAAGATCGGCCCGGATCCAGCCTCGATCAACGCGGCCAAGATCGGCGGCATCGTCGCCAACAATTCCAGCGGCATGTGCTGTGGCACGGCACAAAATAGCTACAAGACTCTCGCCGGTCTGCGCTTGGTGTTGGCCGACGGCACCGTGCTCGACAGCGAGGATGCGGCCAGCGTCGATGCGTTCCGTCAGAGTCACGGCACGTTGCTCGATCAGCTCGCCGAACTGGGCCGCACGACGCGCGCCAACACCGAGCTGGCAGCGAAGATTCGCCACAAGTACCGCCTGAAGAACACCACCGGCTTCTCGCTCAATGCGCTGGTCGATTACGACGAGCCGCTCGACATCCTCAACCACCTGATGGTGGGCTCCGAAGGCACCCTCGGCTTCATCAGCGCGGTGACCTACGACACCGTGCCGGATCATCCGCACAAGGCCAGCGCGCTGGTCGTCTTCCCCGATGTCGAGACCTGCTGCCTGGCCGTGCCGGTTCTCAAGCAGCAACCGGTGTCGGCTGTGGAGCTGCTGGACCGGCGCAGCATGCGCTCGGTGGAAAACATGAAGGGCTTGCCGGAGTGGGTTAAGGAGCTGTCATCGACCGCCTGCGCACTACTGATTGAATCGCGCGCCGCCACGCAAGGCCTACTGCACGAGCAGCTCGGGCTGATCATGGCGTCGATCGCGCATTTCCCGGTGGATAAGCAGGTCGACTTCAGCGAAGACCCGATCATCTACAACCAGCTCTGGCGCATCCGCAAGGACACCTTCCCCGCCGTCGGTGCGGTGCGCCAGACCGGCACCACGGTGATCATCGAGGACGTGACCTTTCCCATTGAGCGTCTTGCCGATGGGGTCAATCGGCTAATCCAGCTGTTCGAGGAACACGCCTACAACGAAGCGATCCTGTTCGGCCACGCGCTGGAGGGCAACCTGCACTTCGTCTTCACCCAGGGCTTCGATGATCCAGCGCAGGTCGCCCGCTACGAAGCCTTCATGCAGGATGTTACGCAACTGGTGGCTGTGGAATTCGGCGGTGCGCTGAAGGCCGAACACGGCACCGGCCGCAACATGGCGCCCTTCGTCGAGCTGGAGTGGGGCGCGGACGCCTACCAGCTGATGTGGCAGATCAAGCGCCTGCTCGACCCCACCGGCATCCTCAACCCGGACGTGGTGCTCAGCGAGGATCCGCAGATTCACTTGAAGCACCTCAAGCCGATGCCGGCCGCCGACGAGATCGTCGACAAGTGCATCGAATGCGGCTTCTGTGAGCCGGTCTGCCCGTCCAACGGACTGACCCTAACGCCCCGCCAACGCATCGTTGTCTGGCGCGATATCCAGGCGAAGCAACGTGCCGGCATCGATACCGCCGAGCTTGAACAGCTTTACCACTACCACGGCGTCGAGACCTGCGCCGCCACCGGCCTCTGCGCCCAGCGCTGCCCGGTGGGCATCAATACCGGCGATCTGGTGCGCAAGCTGCGCGGCAAGGAAGCGCACAAGGCCGGCACCGCCAACTGGCTGGCCGAGCATTTCAGCACCGCCGTGCAAGGCACACGTTTCATGCTACACGTCGCCAACGGCGCGCACCTGATGATGGGCACGCGCCTGCTGAGCAAGACCTCGGCGGCCTTCAGCAAAGCCAGCAAGGGACGCGTACCGCAGTGGACGCCGGCCATGCCGCAACCGCTGCAACGCCTGCATTTGCCCAAGCCGTCGGGGCAGGACGAACGCCCACGGGTGGTCTATCTCGCCGCATGCGTCTCCCGTGCCATGGGACCGGCCGCACGCGATCAGGAGCAGGAACCACTACTCGACACCACCCGCATCCTGCTGGAAAAAGCGGGCTACCAGGTGGTCTTTCCGGACAACCTGAACAACCTATGCTGCGGCCAACCGTTCGCCTCCAAAGGCTATGCCGAACAGGCCGAGCGCAAGCGGCAGGAAACCCTTGATGCGCTGCTCAAGGCCAGCCGTGGCGGGCTCGACCCCATCTACTGCGACACCAGCCCCTGCACCCTGCGGCTGGTTCAGGACCTGGCCGATGACCGCTTGCAGGTGTTCGATCCGGTCAGGTTTATCCGCACCTTCCTGCTTGACCGCCTGGATTTCGAACCTCAGCAGGCGCCGATCGCCGTGCATGTCACCTGCAGTACCCAGCACCTCGGTGAAGCGCAGGCACTGATCGACATCGCCCGGCGCTGCGCCACGCAGGTGGTGATCCCGGAAGGCATCCATTGCTGCGGCTTCGCCGGCGACAAAGGCTTCGCCACCCCAGAGCTCAATGCGCACTCGCTGCGCGGCCTGAAAGATGCCGTGCGGACGTGCAAAGAAGGCGTCTCCACCAGCCGCACCTGCGAAATCGGCCTGTCGCAGCACGGTGGTATCGACTATCACGGGTTGGTTTACCTGGTGAACCGAAACAGCCGAGCCAGGGCCGCGCCCGCCCCTGCGTGACCACGCACGGCGAGGGTGCCGATCAGAAAAGATGAAACGCTCGAGCGCAGCCGCAGTCCGAAGTTATGAGCCCAGCGTTAGAACGGGGCTCGACTCGCCTCGGCGCCGCCGCGCAACAGCAGAATCAGGCAGGCCCGCCGGGAAGTTAACTCCCTGGAGGATCTCATGAAAAAATTTGCCCTACTTGCCGCAGCAGCTCTGATTGCCAGTCCCGCTGCGTTTGCCGCCGACAAAGACCTCTGCCAGATCAACATGCAAGAAATTGAAGACAACCTGGCCACTGGACAGGCAATCACGCTCGGCGAGCCCGCTAGCAGCCAAGTCGAGGATCTGGTCAAGCAGGCCCGTCAGGCTCAGCAGGCCGGCGATACCGAAGCCTGCATAGTGCATACGACCAAAGCCCTGCAAGAGCTTGAAGGTCCTGGCAGCTCCGGCAGCTCCGGTACCAGCGGCACCGGCTCAGGCGCCAGCAACTAAGACCGCCCAGGCAAGGCCGCCAGCGGTTGGCCTTGCCAATGCCAGCCATTCTTTGAATCCCGACGAAATGCCCCAAAATCAGGGAACCAAGCATTCGACGTCGCCAAGCATCTGGCGTACACTGCGCAGCACATGAAGCTGCACTACGCTTCATGGGGCCGATTAGGATTCGACGCCGGTAACAAAGCTCTAGGTGCATGCCGAGTTGGTAACAGAACTCGTAAATCCACTGTTGCAAACTTATAGTTGCCAACGACGACAACTACGAAGGGTACGCGCTAGCCGCCTAACCTTCATCTGGTCGCTTCGGCGCCAGCGGTCACTAGGGGATGCCTGTAAACCCGAAATGACTGTCAGATAGAACAGGATCGCCGCCAAGTTCGCTGCAGACGTAACGGCTAAAACTCATGCAGCTCGCTCCAAGCACCCTGCCAATCGGGCGGCGCGGAGTTAACTTAATAGATTTGGCTACGCATGTAGTACCGACAGTGGAGAGCTGGCGGACGGGGGTTCAAATCCCCCCGGCTCCACCAAATACACATCTAAGGGCGTCCACGGACGTCCTTTTTTGTGCCTAAAATTCAGTAAATACGGGGCTTCCAGCGCCACCGGCATCCAAGGGTGTCCGTCAGCATCTATATGTTCATGTATTCCAGGTGGTATTCCAAGCGTTCAGCTGGTAATTTTTGGAATACACAAACAGCATTGGAATACACATGGGCGCCCAAGCCACGCGGCTTTCAGACCTTAAAGTGAAGGCCGCCAAGCCTAAGGAAAAGGACTACACGCTGACTGATGGCAACGGCCTTCAGTTGCGAGTGAGAATTAATGGCTCACGGCTATGGAATTTCAACTACATCCATCCGGTGACGAAAAAACGGATCAACATGGGGCTTGGCACCTTTCCCGAGGTGAGCCTGGCACAAGCGCGCAAACGAACCGTAGAAGCGAGAGAGCTTGTCGCGCAGGGGTTAGATCCGAAGGAAATGCGCGATGCTGATCGGCTGGCGAGGAAAGCAGCCACAGAGCACACATTTAAGAACGTCGCGGCCGCATGGTTCGAGCTCAAAAAGGATTCAGTAACTTCAGCCTATGCCGAAGATATCTGGCGCTCGCTCACGCTTCACGTTTTCCCGGACCTGGGCGCCACTCCCATCTCCGCTATAACCGCACCGAAGGTCATAAACCTGCTCAGGCCTCTTGAGACCAAAGGTAGCCTGGAGACCGTTAAACGCCTGACGCAGCGGCTCAACGAAATCATGACCTACGGGGTCAACTCGGGCCTGATTCACGCGAACCCACTCAGTGGCATTCGCTCGGTTTTCAAGAAACCGAAAAAGAAGAACATGGCGGCACTTGCTCCCGATGAGCTGAAAGAGCTCATGGTGGCAATTGCCAATGCCAGCATAAAAAGAACGACACGTTGTCTTATCGAATGGCAACTCAACACCATGACTCGCCCGGCAGAGGCTGCTACCGCACGCTGGGCCGACATCGACTTCGAAAAGCGTATCTGGACGATCCCTGCTGAGCGCATGAAGAAACGCCGTACGCACATTATCCCGCTTACGGAGCAAGCGTTGGCACTGCTGGAGGTAATCAAACCCTACAGCGGACACCGTGAATACGTGTTCCCTGCAGACCGGAACCCTCGCACCCACTGCAACAGCCAGACCGCCAACATGGCGCTGAAACGAATGGGCTTCGAAGGCCGCTTGGTCAGCCACGGCATGCGCTCAATGGCCAGCACTATTCTCAACGAACATGGCTGGGATCCTGAGCTGATTGAGGTAGCACTTGCCCATGTCGATAAGGACGAGGTTCGCAGTGCTTACAACCGAGCGGACTACATCGACCGGAGACGCCCGATGATGACTTGGTGGAGCGAGCACATCCAGGAAGCAGCAACCGGCAATCTGTCAGTGTCAGCAATGACAGAGAATCGGGACAGAAAAGTCGTTTCGATACGCTGATTAAAGAGCCGATCGACGATCACAACAGGCAGAAATCGGCCAAAGACAGCCGGTTAAGCGTTTAGGAAGACACTTCGATTTTCAGGTGTGGGCCTATCTGCTCCAGCTTGGCGTTGAAGTTCTTTATGAGCAGGATGAACCCGAGGTCAGCATTCTGAAGCTTGTACTGGTAGCCTGAGTCCCTGCCAACACGACCGGCATGCCAAATCTCTCCGGCAAACTCGACCATTGCCCCAGGCTTCTCGAACAACGCCATGAGTTCAGGGCGGATCAGCCCACGGTACAGCTGACGGACCGTATCCACGCCGCAACGCAGCAGACGGACCTTGGACAGATCCACGAATGCCGCCGTACCCGGATCGACGAACAAGCGTCCATTGCGATCTTCCTGGGCAAGCATATCGAGGCGGAGAAAATCTTTTGGTTTGGACATTTCGTTTACTTCCTAATGCTGATTAATGCGGTAGTTAATCTGTATTTATCTGACGTGCTACAGGGACGTCAGCGCGGCGGCGCGCGCTGGCTGCGCACGCTCACGCGCCTCGTCCCTCGGCACGTGTGAGAGTGCTCGGCCAGCGCGCAGCAAGGGCTATCGATACGGGTCACCGGGTCGGTGAATAACGCGGTCGGATCTTCAGGACAGGTTTGTTCCTGGATGAAGGTCATCAGGGGACCATCAGGCGGCGGCATGCTGGCCCAGGCGAGGTAGAGCGCGAGGCTGGCCAGCGCGAGCAGGTGGGGAAGTTTGAGATCGGCGCGGCGCGCGAGGACGAAGAACACCAAGGGCGCCGCCCTTGTCATCCCGCTCTTGCCGCCGAGGGCTAGGGAGCGTGGGGTGGAGAAGCTACCCCACACTCCCAGCGATAGGCTTTTCATGGTCGTGCAGGGTCAAGGGTGCGCTGCGCCCGTGCTTCCGTTCGACGGGACGGTGAAGCTGTCCCGACGAGCCGGGAGCGCGGCCCCTGACCTCCCAGCATTAGGGAGGGCGATACGGTCCAGTACGTTGCCGGAACCGTGCCGGTCGCGGTGCCGCATCACCCTGATGGTAAGAATGTCCACGAAGGGAATTTCGCTCGGCGTGCGCCCGTCGTCGACGAAGCTCACCGCCATGAAATAGGGGTAATCCCAGACGCCTTCCTTCGCCAGCACCACACCGACGATGTGCACGCAGCACCAGTAGGGTGGCTCGTCTTCGTCCATATGCAGCTCCATCAGCACGGACTCGCCGATGTAGGCCATGGCGGCTTGGGTATCCAGGGTGATGCCGGGCTTACGCATGGCTGTAGTCTCCTTCCTTGAACTCCTTTTTGCCTTTCTTCAGGTCGGCCCGCAGGCGCGCCAGGTTGACCATGCGAAAGTCCGCGAGGCGCATCGTCGGGATGGTGCCGGTGGCGGCCCAGTCAGCGGCCTCTTCGACGGATACCCCGCTCATTTCGGCGAAGGTCTTGAGGCTGCACAGGTCGAGGCTGTCGTCTGTTTTGCTCATAGCGTCCACTCCTGTTCGAGAAGCTGTTGCTGAAGCAGGGCCACGTTGACCATCGTGCGCTTGCCCACCTTCTTCGAAGGCAGATAGCCACGATCCAACCAGGTGCGCACCACGATGGGTTCGTCGCCCATGCCGATCCACTCGGCGAACTTCGGCCACGGCATCAGGGGCGGGGCGCCGTGCAGCTTCTGGGAGTCGATCCCTTCTGGTGGTAGCATTCGTGATCTCCGCTTTGTTCTGCTATATCCGGCATTAGATGCATTACAAATAGTGCAAGGCACGAACAAGAATATAGGCTAGCCTTCACATAGAAACCACCACTATGTGCAAGCTTTTTAGACGTTTTCGGAATGATAAGAGAGAGATTGATATCTGTTTGGGACAACCAAGGACTCTCGGCTCCTAAGCTCGAAAAGCTGACGGGTATCGACCGAAGCAGCTGGTATCACCTGCGAAACGGCAAGAGACGTGCAAACGAAGAAGACATAGAGGCCATCGTAAAGATGTTTCCTCAATACGCTTTTTGGATTGCAAGCGGGCAGATCGCCCCGGAAATCGGCCAGACCAGCCCCGACTACGACGAAGCCAACCGAAACTTGAGCCAACCCAGCGCGGGATAGCAATCACACGGAAAGTAGCTAGGCGATGGTATGCCCGAGCGCGTGGAGGTTGGGTTTAGTCGAAACTATATAAAAGCTTATCGGAAAAAGGACGTTCGGTATGAAAGATAAATTCCCAGGCCACTTTTCGAATCCGGCAGCTGATCACAGTCTCTGGGATCGCTGCATCTTTGTTTTCGACACAAACATTCTACTAAATTTATATAGATATTCTGACGAGACTCGCGCGCTTTTTATTAAGACTCTTCGACTTCTCCAAGAGCGCATTTGGATACCTTATCGAGTTGCAGATGAGTATCTTGAAAACAGACTAAACGTTATCTACGAGCAGCAAGAAGAATATGAGAAAGCAATAGCTGAGATAAACAAGCTAAAAGGGAAGCTGGAAAACTCTAGGCAGCACCCTTTCGTATCAGCCAAGACCATGAAGGGCGTAGCGGCAAGTTTAGAGAAGGCAATAGAAGAACTTAGCAATAATAAAGATGTGCACACTAGAAGAATTACCTCCGACGAAATCAAGGATGAAATCGCTGATATCTTTGAAGATCGGGTGGGTAACCTTTCAAGCGACGCGGAGCTCGAAGATATTATCAAAGAGGGTACTGCCCGGTATGAGCAGAAAATCCCTCCTGGATATTCAGATATTAAGAAACAAGGCGGCGACTCTTCACTAACTTCCAGATGCAGGCCATATGGCGACTTGATCATATGGAAAGAAATAATAGGAAAAGCGAAGGAAGTGGACACCCCGATAATATTCGTTACAGATGATGGGAAGGAGGATTGGTGGCTTCGTTTCAAAGGTAAAACAATAGGCCCTCGACCAGAGCTGATAAAGGAATTTCAGAGCGAAGTTAACCAACTTTTTCACATGTATCTGCCGGAAAGATTTTTATCGCTTGCCACTGAAAAAGAACAAGAAAAGCCGTCAAAAGAAGTCCTTGAAGAAATCCGAGACGTACGACAAAAAGAACTGGATATATCGTCAGAGAATAGAAAAACGAAACGGCAGATTAGCACCTTCAAAAGTCGTAGCTTCAGTCTTGATAATATCTTTCTTAGGCGTAATCAAGAAGACAACATAGTTACACCATGGCATGAGCAAGAGCTTAGCTACAGAGCGGAGCTAGAAGAGTTGCATGTGCGTACAAGTGAGCTCAGCAGCAGACGTGATGGTGCTAGAGACCTTGTTAGTTACTACGCTCAGATGAAAAGCCTTAGAGGTCTATCGCCAGAGGAGGAGTCTGAACATGCGAAGCTGACCACCAGTTTGGATTTACTCAGCGCGCAGCTTGACGACTTGAGAATGAGGCGCAGATATATTTTGGAGAAAATGCATCAGCTACAGAATATGAGCGTAGGCCTAGACGAATGGAACGACGCTTAGACGACGAGTAGCTCGTGGTTTAGCGACGTAACCAGCAGCCGCCACCTTCTGTGCCTCAGAGCTAAACCGCCGTGTCGACAAAGTGTCGAATTCACTGCTGATTAACGCAGCACAATGCGGACGCAACGACTGTGCGAGGCCCGTATTGCGGAGCTTAGCAGGACAACGCGGAGCAAAAATTGGGGTTCAAATCCCCCCGGCCCACCAAATGCAAATTCCCACATGTTCCCACATGATCGGAAACACCCTGAAAAGCCCGCCCCGCGCGGGCTTTCTTGTTTCTATACGTTCCCCTGCAGATACACACAGGATGCATCTCCGTGTTTCCTCTGCTGTACGTCGACTGTCAGGGCTGATTGGCAAGCCCGGCAGCATCTCTCGAGAGCAAAAGTGCCTGCTGGCATACAGTACGATTTGGTATGGCCATGCCGCTAAGCGACATGCGGCACGCACCAATCACGGCGAATCACCTCAAACGCAAAAGGGCCATTTAGCTCAATCGGAGGTGATCCATGAGTATCGATCCGCTCGACCGACCCCATAACCAGCAGCCCGTCCCAGGGCAGGATCAGAATCCCAGCCATAGCCCTGAGCCCGATTTCGTCACGGATAACCCAGACGTGCAGAAACGACCTAGCAACGATAGCGGACCATCCGGTCGGCCGGTTACTGGGCCACCAGAACAGAGCGTCAACGATCCGAACGAACCAGGACGAGGAAATCCACTGCCCTGAGGCGCCAGATGGGCAATCGAACAGCGCTACGACACGAATCGTTCAGCCCCGGCTGGCGCGCGTCTCGATGCCAAGCCTGTTCGCATCCGGCGGACATCGGTCGCGCTATACCCACGAGCTGTCTGCAACTGCCAAACGCCAAGTGTTGCGTCGGCTGCTTCTATACCATCGGCCTGCCTCACCTAGTCCTCAGAGCGCCCCGTGGGATCACGGTCATGCTCGTAGCGTCTCGTGAGCGGAAACGGTGGTAACCAGGATTCGCGACGGACGACCCAGCTTTCATAGCTTGGCATCAGTTGGTCAGGCGCATCCAGGGATCCCAGGTTCACTTCGATTTCGTCGGCGGTGCGTGCGAAGACGGACGAACCGCAGCGGGGGCAGAAGAAGCGTCCGGCGTAGTCGCGTGTTTCGCCGCTGATCGTCACTGCGTCTTGAGAGAACACCGCCGCCGCGTAAAAAAGGGCTCCATGATGCTTGCGGCAATCGATACAGTGGCAAAGGCCGACTCGGTATGGGCGGCCCGTCGCCACGATTTGAACGTTGCCGCAAAGGCAACCGCCAGTGAATTGCTCCATGCTGCGTCTCCTCGCGAACGAGCATTATGGGTAGATGAATATAGCCATTAACGGCTTCAACGAGCGCAAGGTCTAATTGTCGCAACGGCCCAATGATTATCGGGTCGTTATGCTCGGAGCTGATGTGAAGCAAAACCGCGCACTGACTGATCACCCCGGCTTAGCCAAACTCGCGTAAAAAACGCACATTAGCGAACCGCCGGAGTGCCTTTTCGCCCCCGTCAACTAGCGGTCGTTTGGCTCAGCACTACGCATTATGACGGTCTCGGGGCACGCTTCACGCTAGCCGGAGAAAACGAAACCGCCGGCTGACACAGCTTCGGCCCGCCGCAACAGCACAGCCTTCGGCGCGCGCTAGATGCCCTTACTCAGCATCTGACCATTCACAATCTCGCCGTATAAGTTGATGCCGTCGTTTGCGTGGTACGCGCCAGGGATTCGCGCGCCATCGTGTTCAGCGCGGAGGGCGAGGCGTCACTGCTGGCCACCTTCTCCTCGACGCGTCGGCCGTGAGCGCCGACCGAACCCGCCCGAGTCACCTCAACTGCCCCAACTGTCGCTTGAGCTGTTCGACCTGACCCTTTTCCGCACGCAGGCCGGCGGTCAGCTCGGCTTTTTCCTGCTCGAGTCGCTGGACTACCTCGCCGAGGCTTTGTAGCAGATCACGCAACACGCTCAGTTCCGCCTTATGCTGTTGGGTGTGTAGCCACTGCACCCAGAGCAGTATCGTCAGCACCAGCACCGCACACAGGGCGATCCCCGTTGCCAGCCAGGACACACTCATCGCGCTCATCATCAATTCCTTCTGCTCTGACACCGGTCGACCCCGGCAGCAGCGAACCTTATGTCGGGTTAAGCGACAGGTCTACAATGTTTACCTGAACAGGTAAACAAATACAGCGGATAAACCATGCAGGAAGAGAGCCTGCGAACGCGCCGGAGAATCCGCCGCTGGCATGTCTACACGCGACGCTCCAGTTTGCCAGGCGCTACGCGGACAGGCGAGCCGAGCAATATGTCGTGATTAGCGACAGATGGAATCGAATATCGGTCGGCCCCCATGTGGACTCAGCCGCGCGCTACGCGACCGCATTGCCAGTGAACCGTTCAGCGGAACACAACGGGAAGGCGATGAGCGGGCACTGAAATCGAGGCGCCAGCTGTCAGAATGACATCACCGCTGCAGAGGCGCAGCGACTCTTCTGAATCGAGCACGAGCCTGCTAATCATGTCTTCCGAAAAACTCTACACCATTGTCCTGGAACACAGCCTGGAGGTACTCCTCGAGGCCGCCACGATGGAGCAGGTCGAAGCGTTCTGGGATGCGTATGACACCCGCTACTTCGGCTTACGCATGGAAGAGGAAAACAGCCACCACGCGCGGGTCATCGTGACGGACGAGATTCCCGAGGAAGAAGAAGCCGATCTCTGCATCGGCTGATTCTGCTGCCGGTTACTCTTCGTCGATGATCCGGGCGGCCATGGCCTGCTTGCTGTCCAGCTGAAAGAACAGCGTTGCGGCCAGCATCGACATTGCGCCAATGCACAGGAAGGTCAGGTGAAACGCCCGCAACACGGCCTCGCCGTCTGCACCCGGAACGGTAAAACCACCCAGTAACGCACCCGCCGAAGCCACCCCGAGACTCATCGACAACTGCACAACCACCGATAGCAGGCCGTTGCCGCTGCTGGCGTTCTGGTTGCTGAGCCCGACCAGGGTCACGGTGTTCATCGCGGTGAATTGCATCGAATTGACCATCCCGATCAGGCCCAGTTGCAGCAGCAGGAGCATCGTCGAGGTATTCCCATTGATCGTTGCCAGGCTGCCGATCAGGCTTCCCAGCAACAGGGTGTTGCCGACCAGGATGCGTCGATAGCCGAGGCGATCTATCAGCGGCTTGGCCAGGGGCTTGATAAGCATGGCGCCGAGCGCCAACGGGATCATCGTCATGCCCGCTTGCGCAGGCGAATAGCCCAGCGCCACCTGTAGCAGCAGCGGCAGCAGGAAAGGCAACGCCCCACTCCCCAGGCGGGCAAACAGGTTGCCGAAAATGCCGACGGCGAAACTGCGGGTATGGAACAGCGACGGGCTGAACAGCGGCTTGTCGACATGGCCAGCGCGCAGCCAGTACGCCGCCAGGCAAGCACTGCCGATCACCATCAACAGCAGGACACGTGCATGTGGCATGTGCATCTCGCCGAGCCCTTCGAGCGCGATGGTGATCAGCACCATCGCGCTGCCGAACAGCAGAAAACCAATGGTATCGAAGCGTATCCGCTCGGCGCTTTTCAGGTCGGGCATGAAGCGAAACGCGGCGATACAGCCGATCAGCCCGACTGGCAGATTGATCAGGAAGATCCAGTGCCAGGACGCATATTCCACCAACCACCCACCGAGCGTCGGACCGATCAGCGGACCGACCATGCCTGGTAGCGCGATAAAGGTCATCACCCGTACGAACTCGCTGCGCGGATAGGCGCGCAGCACCACCAGACGCCCGACCGGCAACATCAGCGCGCCACCGATGGCCTGCACCACCCGCGAAATCACCAGCTGATTGAAGCTCACGCTCATTGCGCAGAGCAGCGAGCCGAGCGTGAACAGCAGGATGGCGGAAAAAAAGATCCGCCGAGAGCCGAAGCGGTCCGCCAACCAACCAGACGCCGGGATCAGCAGCGCCACCGTGAGCATGTAGGCGATCACCACGCCTTGCATGCGCAGCGGATCCTCGGCGAGATCGCGCGCCATGGCCGGTAAGGCGGTGTTGAGAATGGTGCCGTCGAGGGTCTGCATGAAGAACGCGATGGCGACCAGCCAGGGCAGCACGCGGGCGGTTCGGGCGTCCAGCACAGCGGTTTGAGGCATAGGCTCCCCTGACTCGAAAAATGCACATGGTAGGCCGCACCCCGGCGAACACACAGACAATTTTTACCGGTGGGGTATCCCGTTGGCCTTTGCCGGGCGATGTGAGGAAGGTGCTTGCAGAGGGTGTGACAACTCAACGCAGCGGAGGCTGCTATCGCTCGCTACCCGCGCGCTTGAGCGTTCCGGAAGAAGTCAGCGACACGGCCTTGCGCTATACGTAACAAAGTATTTCGGTCAGAATTGACGCGAATCATTATCGTTAAACATCGCAGGTGCAAGCCTCACCGCTCACTCTCATATGCCCTTCCGGAGGCTTCATGCGCATTCCCGCTACCCTCGCCATCACCTCGTTGTTGCTCGCTCCCCTCGCTCAGGCAAAGGAATATCCCATCGGTGAACCGCAGCAGTGCGGTGGTATGGAAGTGGGTGCGGTGTACCTGCAGCCAGTCGAAATGGAACCGGCCGGCATAATGCGTGCCACCGCCAACTCCGATGTCCATCTGGAAGCCGATATCGCCGCCACCGAGGATAACCGCAACGGCTGGCAGGAAGGCAGCTTCGTCCCCTACCTGAACATCCGCTATGCGCTGAGCAAGAAGGGGTTGGAAGAGAAGATCGAAGGCACCTTGCATCCGATGGTCGCCAACGATGGCCCGCACTACGGGGATAACGTCAAGCTGATGGGTCCGGGCAAATACACGCTGACGTTCACCGTGTCGCCGCCAGGTGGTGAGCACGCCATGTTCGGTCGTCACGTTGACAAGGAAACTGGCGTTGCCCCGTGGTTTGAGCGCTGCGAGCTGAACTACGAGTTCACCTATGCCGGCATCGGCAAGAAGGGCGGTTACTGAGCAGGAGGCCAGCATGCAACGCATCCTGTTTTCGACCCTCGCCTTGCTTGCTGCCGCTTTCGCCGGCGGCGCGCAGGCCGGGTTACCCACCTACGAGCTGACCATCCGCGACGGCCATTTCGAGCCGGCGATGATCGAGGTGCCGGCTCGTCAGCGCTTCAAGATCGTCGTGATCAACGCCGGCAGCGGCCCGACCGAATTCGAGAGCACGCCCCTGCGGGTGGAAAAGGTGCTCTCGCCCGGCGTCACCTCATTCGTCGTCATTCACCCGCTCAAACCGGGCCGCTACCCCTTCTTCGACGAGTTCCACCTGGATCTCCCGGAAGGGGAAATCATCGCCAAGTAGTACATACACAGGAGAAGCGACATGGGCCAATCAATGCTCATCGTCTGGCGCGAGAGCGTCGAGGCGCTGCTGGTCATCGGCATCCTCCATGCGTGGCTGAGCCAGCAACCGGACAACCGCCACGCCCTGCGCATGCTTTGGAGCGGCGTGGTCGCCGGCCTGGGCCTGGCGTCGCTGCTAGCCTGGGGCATTCTCAGCGCCGGTGATTGGCTGGCCGGCCCGGCCGGGGAGTGGTTCCAGTGCGCCATGCTGATGATCGCCGCCTTGCTGATCCTGCAGATGGTCGGCTGGATGCACCATCACGGGCGCGACCTCAAACGCAACCTGGTGGACAGCGCCGCGGCCAGCCTCAGCCAGGGCAGCGGCGTCGGCCTGCTGGTTCTGGCGATGCTCGCCGTGGCACGTGAAGGCAGCGAAACGGTGGTGTTTCTCTACGGCATCGGTCACCAGCAGCAAGGTGCTGACCTGATCGGCTTCGTCATCGGTGGCGTGCTCGGTTTCGTCCTCGCGCTGCTCAGCTACACGGCGCTGCAGGCCGGCAGCCGGCTGTTCTCCTGGAAGCGATTCTTCGAAGTCAGCGAGGCGCTGCTGCTGTTGCTCGGTGCTGCGCTGTTGATGGCCGGGCTCGACCGGTTCAGCGGCCAGCTGATGGGCATGGAGGTGCCGGAAGTCTTTTATACAATCTTCGGCGATCCGCTGTGGGATACCTCTACCCTGCTCGATGACGGCGGCACACTGGGTAGCACCATCGCCGGGCTGACCGGTTACCGCGCCATGCCGTCGCTGGCGGCGGTGATACTCATGGCGCTGTACTGGCTGGCGGTCTGGGGCTGGTTGCGACCGGAGCCGGGGGCCCGCCTGGAGGCTCGCACCGTATGATCTCCAACGCTCCCCGGCTGGCACGCATAGGCGACCTGCTGCGCCAGCACGCCAACACCATCCGCCTGGTCCAGTGGCTGGTGGTGGGCTTCTATCTGGTCCTGCTGCTGGTTCCGGCGGTGCTTTCGCTCCCGCCGTCCGAGGCGCGCATGCTCGACAACATCACGGTGTTCGCCCAGTTCCTGTTCTGGGGGCTGTGGTGGCCCTTTGTGCTGCTGTCGATGGTGCTGTTCGGTCGACTCTGGTGCGGCGTGCTTTGTCCCGAAGGTTCGCTCAGCGAATGGATCAGCTGGCGCGGGCTTAACAAGCGCACCCCGCAATGGATTCGCTGGAGCGGCTGGCCAACCATCGCCTTCGTGCTGACCACCGTCTACGGCCAGCTGATCAGCGTTTATGACTATGGCCGCGCCGCCGCACTGATTCTCGGCGGCTCGACCGTCGCCGCGATGCTCGTCGGCTTTCTATATGGTCGGGGCAAACGCGTCTGGTGCCGGCACCTGTGCCCGGTCACCGGCGTGTTCGGCCTGCTCGCGCGCCTGGCGCCGATGCACTACAAGGTCGACGAAGAACGCTGGCAGGCCAATCAGGGACCGAAACTGGCGACCCCCAACTGCGCCCCGCTGATCGACATCCGCCGCATGCAGGGCAATAGCGAGTGCCACGCCTGCGGTCGTTGCAGCGGTCAGCGTGGCGCCGTTGCCCTCGCCGCGCGTTCGCCGAACCAGGAGATCCTCATCGTCGGCAACCAGCCGCAACAGGGACATTGGGACAGCACGCTGCTGCTCTTCGGCATGATCGGCCTGGCCATGGGCGCCTTTCAGTGGACGGTCAGCCCCTGGTTCATCACGCTCAAGCAGACGGCCGCCGAGTGGCTGGTCAAGCGCGATATTTTCTGGCCGCTCGAGGCCAACGCGCCCTGGTGGCTGCTGACCCATTACCCGCAGGCCAACGATGCATTCACCTGGCTCGATGGCGCGGCGATTCTCACCTACATCGGCGGCTACTCGCTCATCATCGGCGGCGCGCTGTGGCTGCTGCTGCGCAGCGCTGTACGGCTGATGAACCGCGGCGACAGCGTGTTTCAGCACCTGGCTCTGACGCTGACGCCCTTGGGCGGAGCTGGATTGTTTCTCGGCCTCTCTGCCACCACCATCAAACTGTTGCGCTACGAAGGCTTCATTCTTGCCTGGGCCCAACCGACACGCGCCCTGCTGTTGGCCGGTGCGACTGGCTGGACGCTCTACCTTGCCTGGCGGGTCATCAGCCGTCACGGCGCCAATGGGCTGCGTCGGCTGACCGCCTTCGCCTGCGTGACCTTGGGCATCGCGGTCGTGGCCTATGGCTGGTATCTGCAGTTCTGGGGATGGAGCTGATTGGTCAGTTTGTAATGGCAGGCTGTAGCCATCCTCAACAATGCGACGGCCCTGCTCACTAACGGCAGCGCTTATGTCAAGGGACGAAGCTGGACGCTGTTTTCGTCACGGCACCCGTCAGGGCCCAAACCGGGCAGACGCACCTGACCGCGGGCGCGAGCTTGCCCGCGAAGCGCTTGAGGCCGGCTTCACAGCTTCGCCCTCATGCTGTGGCTATATCCCCTCGTCGCCTTCGAACTCCTCGGTGGCTCGCGCCACCATTTGCCGCCAAGCACCGGACTCTTCTGCCAACATACGCATCGCCTTGAGGCTGGCTACAAAGGCCTGCTGGTAGTGCTGCGGGTTATTCTCACTGGCTGCACGCTCGGCATGGCCAAGGGCCTCAGTCAGCAGCGCGTCGAACTGGTCATGGTCCAGAGCCATGGAAATCTCCTCGGTCGGTAATGTCTGGAGCTTAGACCACCAGGTGGTCGAGACGACTCGCGCCAATTAGCGGCGCAGCGGCGGATTCCTTATCAACCGAGGGGTGAGCGCATCCCACAGCTTGCCCTTCCATGACGAGGCTGACGCCCATTGTAATCGTGCACCAGCAAGGGGCCGCCAGGATGCTCATCGAACAGCTCGAACAAAGTCGCGGTCATCGACTCTAAGCAGCGGCGGTCGCCGCGCTAGTGAATGCTGGCGAGAGCCACACCTGGCCGTGGCGCAGATTCTTCCATCCACCCACGATCCAATCTGAACAACCAGCCACTCGGGCCACGACGATCACTCGTCTCGATGCCAAGGTCAGCCAATCGGACACCGTGTTCGATTCAATATCTGGCCAAAGCTACCGGGTACTGCCGACCGGCGGCTGAGCGGGCATAAAGGAGGGCTCCAAGCGCGTCGTACCGCCGGAGCACAACCAGGCCGGCCGATGGCGACGTCTGGTTCTCGGTAATGGAACGGCCAGGGAGGGGAATCGGCCACCATCGTGTCAATAACAAAAGCTAACGCTGAAAAGGTAATAAACGACAAAAGATTGATTACCCCAACCGTTGAATTTACCGTCTACAACGCTCAGCACGAGAAGTGTACTGAGCGCAATCGGGGAACATAGATTCTCCACTTAGCCTTGAGGAAGTACTCATGAAGAAAGTCCTATTATCCCTGCTCGCCCTCGGCGGCGCATTGGTTCTGCAGCCGGCGGTGGCTCAGGACGGTGAAGCGCTGTTCAAGAGCAAGCCTTGCGCTGCCTGCCACAGCGTCGATGCCAAGTTAGTTGGCCCAGCGCTAAAGGAAGTCGCCGCCAAGTACGCCGGTCAGGAAGGCGCAGCAGAAAAGCTTGCGGGCAGCATCAAGAACGGTGCTCAGGGTAACTGGGGCCCAATCCCGATGCCGCCAAACCCCGTTACTGACGAAGAAGCCAAAACCCTCGCCGAGTGGGTGCTGAGCCTCAAGTAAAACACTCTGGAGGACGCCATAATCTTGCCCTGGCATGCTGGATTGAGTCTGGGCTCGCCCTGGCGCCCCTCCTAGCTGCTCCTGCTGCCCTGCCCGCGCCCATTGCCGAGCGCCAGCCTCAGCTCGTGCGCCTGCAGGATTGCGCATCCTGCCACGGCCTGCGTACGACTGGCGCCTCAGTTAGGTATTGGCGCCGGACGCCATTGCCGGCAACCCCACGCAGCCTGACCGCCACGCTCGCGGACGGTTGGCCCGGCACTGCCATTCTTGCCCAAGATGCCTTGCTCTGCGAAGCGCTTGTCGTTGCTATCAGCGCCCCATGCCCCGTTCGCTACAATCGCCATCCTCACCGACGACTCAAGGCCCGCATATGGATATCGATCTCGCCCGCACCTTTCTCGAGATTATCCGCAGCGGCAGTTTTATCGCCACTGCCGAGCGGCTGCATGTCACCCAGACGGCTGTGACCGCTCGAGTCCGCAGTCTGGAAACGCAGCTCGGCTGCCGGCTGTTCGTACGCAACCGCGCCGGCGCGCGGCTAACCGGCGACGGTGAACGCTTCGTTGCCTATGCCACGCAGCTGGTGCAGACCTGGGAAACCGCACGGCGAGATCTGCCGTTGCCACGCGGTCACGACAAGCTGCTGTCGCTCGGTGCCGAGGTAAGCCTATGCAACCCGCTGATGCTCGCCTGGGTGCAGCGCTTGCGGCAAGTGATGCCCGAGCACGCGTTTCGCAGTGAGGTGGCCAGCGGCGACGAACTTCAGAAGCAGCTCGACCTCGGCGCGCTGGACGCCGCGCTGGTGCATCAGCCTGAATACTGGCCGGGCCTGCAGGTCGAGCAACTGCTCGAAGAAAAGCTGATCCAGGTCGTACAGACCGTCAACCCGGAGCCCTACATATATGTTGACTGGGGGCCGGCGTTTCGTCGACAGCACGACCTCGCCCTGCCCGGCCACATCCGTGCGGAGTTGTCGTTCAGTCTGGGCCCGCTGGCGTTGCAGTATCTGGTGCAGTACGGCGGCCGCGGCTACTTCCGTACGCGAGTGGTGCAGCGCTATCTGGATGAAGGCATCCTCAAGCGAGTCGAGCAGGCGCCGGAGTTCAGCTACCCGATCTACCTGGTCTATTCGCGCGCGGCGCAGTCGCCAGCCCTGTTCAAAGCCATTGAGCAGCTACGCGACGTCGCCGAGGATGATTACGACTGGTCGCGCTGGACGTACGAGATCTGAGCCCACCGGCACTCCAGCCGCTTCATCCAGCTCGCCCGGGCTCTGCTTGTTTTGCTGGGTTTAGTGGTCAGGCACTACCGGCTCAGTCAGGCAGGTGCTTGAGCCAGTTCCGATAGAGCGCCGCGATCAGGTCGGTCTGGGTAATCATGCCCACCAGGCGCTGCTGATCGTCCACCACCGGCAAGCAATGCAGGCCACGATCGGAAAGCATGAACACCAGATCGACCATGTGGGTTTCTTCAGTCACTGAAACCACAGGCGTACTCATGATCGCGCGCAGGTGGACGCCGCGAAGAAACTTCAGCTGCCCGAAGTTGATGCGCGCCGGCGCTGGACGGAAGTGCTTGAGCAGGTCAACGAGGGTCACGATACCCACCAGCTGGTGGGTGTCGGGTTGGAGCACCGGCAGAGAATGCAGGCGATGTTCGCGCAGGCTCTGCCAGGCCCGCTGAATAGTGCAATCCGGCGTGCTCCAGTAAAGATCGCGGGACATGATATCGCTCGCGGTGATTTCCCCCATGCTTCGCCGCAGCGCGTGCTTCTCGGTCTGTTTGATCAGCAGGGCGAGGTCGTCACGGGTGACATCCACGTACTCGCCGAAATCCGCCAGCGCCCGCTCGACGTCGTCTTCGCTGAAACTCATGCGCTCGCTGGGGAGGGGATCGTGCGTGTGATGAGTGTTGCCCTTCTGCGGGCGCGGCTTCGGATAGGCATGCCCGCTGAGGTTGTTGTAAATCAGCGCAATCGCCACCAGCAGCAGCGAATTGAACGCCACCGGATAGAGCAATTGAAAGCCGTAGGCATGCAGTTCCGGACTGCCCACCACCGCCACCAGCGCCAGCGCCGCACCCGGCGGGTGCAGGCAGCGCAGGCCGAACAGACAGACGATTGCCAAGGCGCCGGCCAAACCAGCGGCCGTTGCCACCGGCAGATCACTGATGCCCAGCGCAACGCCAATCGCGGTCGCCAGCAGATTTCCGGCCATCACCGACCACGGCTGGGCAAAGGGACTCGACGGGGCGACGAACAACAACACTGCCGATGCAGCCGCCGGCGCCGCCAGAGGCAAGGTGATCGAAACGCCAAAGACCCAGGCGCTGAGGGGAATGACCATTAGCAGTGCCAGCCCGATGCCAGCCGCGGCGCGCAGCCATTCAGCGGGACGCGCCGACAACGGCGCGGGCACAAAGGATCGGCACCAGTCGAGAAGGCGTTCTTGCATGGTTCCTGCTTGTGTTGGGGCTGATTCGATAGCGCTAGGTGCCCGCAATATACTCCGGGCGCCGCGTCAGCAGCGTAGAGGGCGGTCCGGCGCACTGAATAAGAGCACCGGCCAAAATCGCGCGCACATTGTCGGTGCAGCCACGAGGCACTGCCAATGAATAGTATTGATTGCTAAGGGCAATATTTTTGCTGCTAGCTGAGAACAGACTCCTGCGTTCTTGTCGGCGCGCCTATCTGCAGCACTCTCCACCCCGGAGGGTTGAGTGCACCGTCCGGGTTTTCACACGAGAGCGTAGGAAGCATCAAATCAACCGCCCCGCTCGCCGCTTTAGCCGCTATTTGAGTTCCTGCTTTACCGTTTCGCTCGGCGCAGCACCTTCACCACCGTTCATCGACTTGCGAAAGCCATTGATCGCGCCGCCCAGGTCGGTGCCGAGGCCGCGCAGGCGCTTGGTGCCGAACAGCATGACTACGATTAGCAGAACGATCAGGAGTTGCCAGATGCTGATACCCATCATTTTTTTGTTACCTCATCGAGTTGTAGCTTCGCCGTCCAGTGACCGGCATGAGCCTGTTGGTGACCCGGCATGCCTCGATGCAGGCCGGACGTATGAAAGCACCGACTGATCGAAGCCTCGAAGCGCAGCACCAGCCGCCGTGCTCGACAGCAGACCGCTGTCACTGCTTATGCGGCGAAAAGCGCCAGCATCGCGCCATCGCGTTCTTGTTCGAGTCCCATCACCCATTAGGCGCTGGTAGCATCGATCATGCTCTTTTCGTCGTTACAGTTTCGTTCTCACGTGAAATACGCCAGACGACTGCGGAGCACGCCGTAAGCGAAACGCCCTCGACAACAGCCACAGCCAGAGCACGGCGACATGAACTGGCCAATTCGCTGTGCAGCAACGGCACGCCCATGGCGCCGCCGCCTTCAAAGCGATATAGGTCGTCCCCTACTGCCTTGCTAAGCCCGCTACCGGCGCATATAAACCATGCCATTGGCCAGCGGCAAAGATAATTTAACCATCACTCGCCCACGTATACGCGCTGCTGAGCAGCCATTGCTTTCATCGTTTCCAACCCGTACGGAGCCTGCCGAGTGATTTATTGCAAACGCGCCTATGAACCCTGCGAAGCCAGCGATGGATATCGCGTGCTGGTCGATCGCCTCTGGCCGCGAAACATTCGCAAGGAAGCCCTGGCGCTGGATGAGTGGTGCAAGGATCTGGCGCCGTCGACCGAGCTGCGCCGAGCCTTCAAAGCAGACGAAAAGGCTTTCAAGGACTTTCGAGACGACTATCGCCGGGAGCTGGCAGGCCACCCGGAGCACTGGTGGCCGTTGCTGGAAATCGCCGCGCGCGGCCCGCTTACGCTGGTCTATGGCGCTCGCGATGAGCTCCAGAACAACGCGCGGGTACTGGCCGAATGGCTGGAGGAAGAGCTGGAGCGACGGGGTGCGCCGAGCTCGCCGACCTGCTATGCCGGCGAGCGAATGGCGTGAGGCTTCAGTTCTCGCGAATGAGGCGCAGCGCGGCGCGGATCACCTCGGCGCCGACCTCCGCCTCATGGAGATGCCACACCGGCATCATGCTTACGCCACTGCCCAAGCGAGCCTGAGCGACGCCAGCGAGCGACACGCGGCTGCCTGCCAGCGACTCGCGTCGACGGCGGGCGCCGCGGCTATGGTTCAATGCATCAACAAACGTGCGCCTGGGGACCCGAATGCAGGTCGAGCTGCTCGAGATACGCGACCACCTGAGTCGCTTCGCCCCCTTCGACGGGCTGCCGGACGATACCCTCGACGAGATCGCCCGGCAGGTCGAGGTCGGCTATTTCAAGGCCGGTAGCGATATCCTCCGCTACGGCGAACCGATCGAGGAACTGCACTACATCCGCAGCGGCGCGGTGGAGATCTACCGGCGCAACGGCGAACTGTACAACCGCCTGTCCGAGGGTGAGGTATTTGGCCAGTTCGGCCTGCTACGCGGACACAAGGTGCGTCTGCCGGCACGGGCGATCGAAGACAGCCTGATCTACTTCATCCCTGGCCAACTGTTCGAGCAGCTGTGCGAGGCCAATGACGCCTTCGCCGACTTCGTCGAGGCCGAGGGCCAGTCGCGCCTGAAGGTGGAAGAACCTCAGGGCAAGGCCAGCGAGCTGATGAAGATCAAGGTGCGCAAGCTGGTCACCCGACGCACCGTGAGCGTGCCGCTAGGCACCAGCGTGCAGGAGGCGGCACAGGTGATGACCGAACATGGCGTCTCTTCGCTGGTAATCTTCGGCCCGCCGGCGACCGCCGCCGAGTCGCCCAGCACTCAGATAATGGCCGGCATCACCACCGATCGCGACCTACGCATCCGGGTAATGGCCGAAGGTCTGCCGCTGGATACCCCGGTCGACGAGGTGATGTCGCCCAACCCGATCACCATCCAGGCCGACGACTCGGTATTCGAAGCGATGCTGTGCATGCTGCGCCACAACATCCATCACCTGCCGGTGATGCATCGTCAGCGCCCGGTCGGGGTGATCAACCTGTCGGACATCATCAAGTATGAATCGCAAAGCAGCCTGTACCTGGTAAACAGCATTTTCAATAAGCAATCGGTGGCCGAGTTGCAGGCTTTGCTGCCGGACCTGCGCGCCACCTTCCTGCGCATGGTCAACGAAGAAGCCACCGCACACATGATCGGCAGCGCCATGTCGGGGATCGGCCGCAGCCTGACTCATCGCCTGCTGGAGCTGGCCGAGCAGCGGCTGGGGCCGCCCCCGGTACCCTACTGCTACATGGTTTTGGGATCGATGGCGCGCGACGAGCAGCTGATCGTCACCGACCAGGACAACGCTCTGGTGCTCGACAACCGCTTCGATCCGCGAATCCACGACGAATACTTCCTCCAGCTGGCGAGTTTCGTCAGCGACGGCCTGGCGGCTTGTGGCTATAGCTACTGCAAGGGCGGGATCATGGCGAGCAACCCGAAATGGCGCCAGCCGTTGCGGGTCTGGAGAAGCTATTTCACCCAATGGATCGAGAAACCCAACCCGGAAACCCTGCTCAACAGCAACATCTTCTTTGACCTCGACAGCGCCTACGGCGAGGCCGGGCTGGTGGAAAACCTCAAGGACCTGATCGCGCAGAAAGCCAGCGGCAACCCGCTGTTTCTCGCCTACCTGGCGCGAAACGCGCTCAACCGCACGCCGCCGCTGGGCTTCTTCCGCACCTTCGTGATGGAGAAGGATGGCCAGCAGAACAACATCATCAACCTCAAGGGGCGCGGCACCGCGCCACTGACCGACCTGATCCGGGTGCACGCGCTGGCTGTCGGCTCCAAGGCCCAGAACTCGTTGGAACGCCTGGATGCCATCGCCGCCACCAAGTTACTGACCGAAGACGCCATCACCCAGCTGCGCAATGCCCTGGAGTTCCTCTCGATCGTGCGCATCCGCCATCAGGCCATGGACCTGCTAGAAGGACGCGAACCGGACAACTACATAGAACCGGAAAAGATCTCCGCCAACGAGCGGCACAACCTAAAGTCGGCTTTCCAGGTCTTGAGCAATGCGCAGCAGTTCCTGCGCTTCCGCTACCCCGGCCAACACCCAAACCGACCGCTATGAGGCGTAACGGACCCTCGGCAGCCCCTGACTGGCCAGGCCTATTCACCGAGCTGGCGCAGACGGCCCGTGATCCACGCCTGGCGCGCTTTTATCAAGCCGGCACGGTGAGCGCCGACACGCCGCTAGAGCAGGCGCCCTTGCTGGCACTGGACGTCGAGACGACCGGCCTGGATAGCCATCGCGACTCGATCGTCAGCCTCGGCCTGGTGCCCTTCGACCTGCGCCGCATCCGCTGCCGTGAGGCCAGCTACTGGGTCGTCAAACCGGTATGCGAACTGAGCAGCCAGTCGGTCACCTTCCACCACATCACCCACTCGGATGTCTGCGACGCACCGAGACTGGCCAACGTGCTCGACGAACTGCTCACCGTCATGGCCGGCAAGATCGTGGTGGTGCACTACCGCAACATCGAACGGGGCTTTCTCGACCAGGCAGTGCGCCACCTGCTCGGTGAAGGGCTGCAATTCCCGGTGATCGACACCATGCAGCTGGAAGCGTGCCTGCACCCGCGCCGGCGCCGATCGGACTGGCTGCGCCAGCTACTCGGCAAGCAGCCGCCGGTATCGATCCGCCTGGCCGATAGCCGTCTGCGCTATGGCTTGCCGCTCTACCAGGCCCACCATGCCCTGACCGATGCCCTGGCCACCGCCGAGCTGCTGCAGGCGCAGACGGCCAGGCACTATCCGCCGACGACGGCGGTGGGCGATCTCTGGAACTGAAAAGGCGCGACCGCTAACGGTCGCGCCTTCGACATCATGCTCACTGTCTGGGTAAAGGGCGATCAGGGCGCAGCCGCAATCGGATGCGCCGCAAATGCCTAAGCCAGGCTAGCGTGGCTCACTCATCAAGCCTTTGACGATAGACACGCAGCCCACCAGCAGAACGATGGTAAACGGCAGGCCGGTGGACACCGCCATGGCCTGCAGAGCGGCCAGGCCACCGCCGAGCAGCAGGGCGACGGCCACCACGCCTTCAAGGACCGCCCAGAAGGCCCGCTGCGGCACCGGTGCGTTGATCTTGCCGCCAGCGGTGATGGTGTCGATCACCAGGGAACCCGAGTCCGACGAGGTGACGAAGAACACCACCACCAATACGATTCCGATAAAGGAACTGATCTGGGTCAGCGGCAGCTCGCCGAGCATGGCAAACAGTTTCAATTCCAACGCCGCATCCTGCACCCCGGTGAAGCCATCGGTGGCCAACTGCCCCAAGGCTGTGCCGCCGAACGCGGTCATCCACAGTACCGAGACCAGCGACGGCACCAGCAACACCGAGATTAAGAATTCACGTACGGTGCGGCCGCGGCTGACCCGGGCGATGAACATACCGACGAACGGCGACCAGCTGATCCACCAGGCCCAATAGAACGCGGTCCAGCCCTGGCTGAAGTTGGCGTCGGCGCGGCCGACCGGGTTGGACAGCGCCGGCAGGTGTACCAGGTAGCTGCCCAGGTTACTGAAGAAGCCGGTGACGATCGCCAGGGTCGGCCCGGCGACGATGATGAACAGCAGCAACAGCAGGGCCAGCACCATGTTGATTTCCGACAGGCGCTTGACCCCCTTGTCCAACCCGGCCAGTACCGACATCAGGGCGATCAGGGTGATACCGGTAACCAGGAGCACCTTGCTGGTGTCGGTATTGGGCATACCGAACAGGAACTCGAGGCCGGCCGCCGCCTGCTGGGCACCCAGGCCCAGCGAGGTGGCCAGACCGAACAGGGTGGCGAATACCGCCAGGATATCGATCACATGGCCCGGCCAACCCCATACCCGCTCACCGAGCAGTGGGTAGAAGATCGAGCGGATGCTCAGCGGCAACCCCTTGTTGAAGGAGAACAGCGCCAGCGCCAAGGCCACAATGGCGTAGATCGCCCAGGGATGCAGACCCCAGTGGAAGATGGTGGCGGCCATGCTCAGGCTGGCGGCCGCCTGGGCATCGCCCGCAGCGGCGCCCAGCGGAGCCCAGTCGGTGCGTACACCGTTTTCCACAGTGGTTCCGCCCATGGCCGTGGAGAAATGCGACATGGGTTCGGCCACGCCGTAGAACATCAGGCCGATGCCCATGCCGGCGGCAAACAGCATGGAAAACCAGCCCGTATAGGAGTAATCCGGGGTCGCCTCCTTGCCGCCCAGGCGCACCCTGCCCAGCGGAGAAAGGATCAGCCCCAGGCACAGCAGGACGAAAATATTCGCCGAACCGAGGAAGAACCAGGCCAGGTTGCCGGTCAGCCAGTCGCGCACGGCGGTGAATAGTGGCTCGAC
The DNA here is from genome assembly GCF_013620795.1 of Pseudomonas sp. Q2-TVG4-2. GTDB lineage: Bacteria > Pseudomonadota > Gammaproteobacteria > Pseudomonadales > Pseudomonadaceae > Stutzerimonas. Next base: position 829,394 of record NZ_LGLW01000001.1, read on the forward strand.
CTCTTTTTGCAAGACGAGCGTCAGGATCACGAACACGACAATGGTCAGCGCAGAAATGCTGAACACCTTGCTGTGGATATCCAGAAACCTGCTCTTGATATTGTCCTGACCGATGACGTAGTCGGTGTCGATCAGATTGGCCGCTCCGGTCGGCGCGGGGATACTCTCCACGGACGCTGCCGTGTCTTGTCCGAGATTAGTTGCCACCTGCCGTTCTCCTTATTCTTGGTTGGCACGTCAACACACACGTACAAAGGGCTCTGCTCGATAATGCTAACAGCCAGGGTCCGATGCTTAACGGCCAAGACCGGCATCGACAATCTCAGAACCGTCATTTGCGAGTAGGGGGCTTGCCGTCGCTGGTCAGTTGATGTAGCGCCGCTCCGGCGCCGTGGCCGGTACAGGCGGCCCTCACCGGATAGGAACCAGCACGCCGCTGATGTCGGCATCGCCGACCTGCCCGCTGCCGGTCACGCCCTCGCTGCAGGCAACAAACACACGCTTCCGCGCCTGGTGCGCAGGCGCTGTGCTACGAACAACCCGGTGCTATCGATCGGTGGCGAGGCCTTCGCCGCGAAGACCGCGGCGTAGAAATGTTTTTCTCGACAGGCTCAGTATCATCCATCCCGCTCGCGACGAGCAGCAGAACAACGCGCGAGTACTGGCCGAATGGCAGGAGGAACAGCTGGAGCGACGGAGTGCGCCGAGCTCGCCGACCTGTTATGCCGGCGAGCTGTGAGACGGATCAGTGCTTGCGATTGACCGTCAGCGCGGCGCGGATCACATCGACGCCGATCTCCGCTTCATAGGATTTCCACACCGGCATCATCTTCTCGCGCCAGGCCTGGCGCTGCTCGGGCGTAAGCGTGACCAGCTTGCTGCTGCCACTGGCGAAAATCCGGTCGCGATCGCGCTGATTCAGCGCCGCGGCTTCGCGGTTTACTGCCTGGGTCACTTCCAGAACGATACCTTCGAGCTCTGAACGCACCGCAAATGGCATGCTCATCCAGAACTTCGAGTTGGTCACCAGCATATAGTTGAGCACGCCGTGGTTGCTCTCGGTGATGAACGGCTGAACGGTGTGCATCTGCTGGCTGACAATGTTCGACCAGGGATTTTCCGCGCCTTGGACGACGCCCGCCTTGAGTGACTTGTAAACATCGGCGAAGGGCAGCACCACCGGCTTTGCGCCAACCGCATTGAACTGCGCTTCCAGCACGGCCGATGGCTGAATACGGAATGCCAGCCCGGCGGCGTCCTCAGGCAAGCGCAGCGCCTGCGTAGCGGAAAGCTGCTTCAGGCCGTTGTTCCAATAGGCCAGACCATAGATACCCGAATCGGCCATGGAGCGCAGCAGGTCACGGCTCGTCTCGCGCTTCTGAAAGCGCTGAACGGCGGCCTGATCGTCGAACAGGAACGGCAGATCGAACACTTGCAGCTTCTTGGTGTACTTGCCGAACTTGGACAGCGACGGCGCCAGCATCTGGACCTCATTACTAAGCAACGCCTGCATCTCGTCGGCATCGCCGACCAACGTCGAGTTCGGGTAGACCTCGACCTTTACCTTGCCGGCCAGGCGCTCGTGTACCAGCGTCTGGAACAACAAGGCACCCTTGCCCTTGGGCGTGTCATCGGCCACCACGTGGGCGAACTTGATGACGAAGGGCTCTCCTTCGGCTGCTACAGCCGGGGTACTCAACCAACACAGGACTGCGATTAGCGCAGCAACACAAGACTTGAACATCTGCCCCCCACGGGAAAAGCTCGAATCGGGCGCTTCGTGAGCACCGTTCGGGTGGTTTATCGATTGCGATAGGTCTCGACTCGCGCGGCTGCGCGGCGGATCCATGTCGAACTTGGATGGCCCGCTCATCACGGCGACGGAGCGCCGGCGGCTGGCCTTTATTGGAATGCGGTATTGTAAAACACCGATGCTAGAGCGGTATCGCACGAAAGCGAGAGTCTTGGTCATAGGCGCACCTGATACAAGCGCGAGAAAGTCCAACCAGCTCTCAAAACAGCACATTGCATTGATCGGGCAAACAGAACTTCCCGCCATCGGCCGCTTCTACAGGCAACCACAAGCCGACGGGCAACGCCATGAACCAACACTCACCACAACCTACCCTGATCGACTGCCTGATCGTAGGTGGCGGCCCGGGCGGGCTGACCGCTGCGCTCTACCTGGCCCGCTTTCGCCGCAGCTGCCTGGTGGTAGACGCCGGCTCCAGCCGAGCTTCATGGATTCCACGTTCCCACAACTATCCAGGGTTCCCCCCGGGGATCAACGGCAACGATCTCCTCGTACGCCTGCGCGAGCAAGCCAGCGGCTACGGCGCCAGACTCGAGCACGGCCGGGTCGAGCACATCGAGCCGCATGCGGACGGGTTCAGCGTGCGCTACGGCGATCGAACCTGCGTCACCCGGCGAATCATCCTCGCCACCGGCATCGAGGACACACTGCCGGATATGCCGGAGGTCGAGCAGGCGATCGCTGAAGGCAAGGTGCGGTTGTGCGCTATCTGCGACGGCTATGAAGTCGATGGCGACAACGTCGCGGTCTATGGCGAGGCGGAAAACGCCATCAGCCACGCAGTGTTCCTGCGCACCTTCAGCGACCGCGTCACGGTGGTGGTACACGGCGAGCAGGATGCCTGTGATCAAGCCATCGCGCTGGCCGAACACTATGACATCCGCCTGATCAGCGACCGCGTTGAAGCGCTGCACCCCTGCGAAACGGGTATCGAGTTGATCACCCACAGCGGCGACACCCATCACTTCGATATCATCTACCCCAGCCTCGGCGCACGCTTTCGCTCGGAACTGGTTCTGCAGCTGGGCGCGGAGTGCGATGAATGTGGCGGTGTGCGGGTCGACGATCACCTGCAGACGTCGGTACGCGGACTCTATGCCATCGGCGACGTGACCATGGGTCTGAAACAGATCAGCGTCGCCATCGGTCAGGCCGCACAGGCGGCCACTGGGGTACACAACAGCCTGGAAGCCAACCCATGGGGCGGCTCGGCGGCGACTCGCTGAGCGCCGCTCTGCTCGGTCATATTCAGCGCGTGGGCGTGCCTTTTTTACTCGCCATGACGAAGCGCCGCCCGGTGGAGGGCAGCCCCGGCATCTGCCGAACCTGCTGACCGGTCCCGCCCCGAAAAACGCGGTAAGCGGCATGGCGAACATTCATTTACGGCGTTCAGAAATTTTCCGGCGGTCTAGGATGAATACAAAGCCTATTCACCTGGAGCACCGCATGTCACTCAGCGTTTTCGACCTGTTCAAGATCGGCATCGGACCGTCCAGTTCGCACACCGTGGGGCCGATGCGCGCGGCGTTGCGCTTCGCCGAAGGGCTAAAGCGTGACGATCTGCTGGGCGCCAGCGAGCATCTGAGAGTCGAGCTGTACGGCTCCCTCGGCGCCACTGGCAAGGGCCACGGCAGTGACAAGGCGGTGCTGCTCGGGCTCGAAGGCGACCTGCCCGAGGAGGTTGATACCGACACCATCCCACAGCGCATGGCAGCGATGCGTGAATCTCGCGAGCTGCGCCTGCTGGGTGAAAAAAGCATTCGCTTCGATACGAGCAGCGACCTGCAGTTCATCCGCAAACCGCTGGCCTTCCACCCCAACGGCATGATCTTCCGCGCCTTCGATGCGGCCGGGCTTCAACTGCGCAGCCGCGAGTACTACTCGGTGGGTGGCGGGTTCGTCGTCGACCAACAGGCCGCCGGCAACGATCGCATCGTCGAAGACAGCACGCCACTGCCCTACCCCTTTCACAGCGCCGCCGAACTGCTGGCGCTCTGCGGCGAACACGGGCTCTCCATCAGTGAGCTGATGCTGGCCAACGAGGCCGCCTGGCGCCCGGAAGCCGATACCCGCGCCGGCCTGCTGAAAATCTGGCGGGTGATGCAGGATTGCGTCAAGGCCGGCTGCCGCACCGAAGGCGTGATGCCCGGCGGCCTGAAGGTCCAGCGGCGCGCCGCCGGCCTGTACCGGCAACTCAGCGAACATCCAGAAGCCAATCTGAGCGACTCGCTCAACGTGCTGGACTGGGTCAACCTGTACGCATTGGCCGTCAACGAGGAAAATGCCGTCGGCGGTCGGGTGGTGACCGCGCCCACCAATGGCGCAGCGGGCATCATCCCGGCACTGCTGCATTACTACGCACGTTTCATCCGTGGCGCCAACGAGGACGGCGTGGTGCGCTTTCTACTCACCGCGGCGGCGATCGGCATCCTGTACAAGGAAAACGCGTCCATCTCCGGAGCGGAGGTAGGTTGTCAGGGCGAGGTCGGCGTGGCCTGCTCGATGGGTGCGGGGGCGTTGTGCGAAGTACTCGGTGGTACGGTAAGACAGGTCGAGAACGCCGCGGAAATCGGCATGGAACACAACCTCGGACTGACTTGCGATCCGGTTGGCGGGCTGGTGCAGGTGCCGTGCATCGAGCGCAACGCCATGGGCGCGGTCAAAGCCATCAACGCGGCGCGTATGGCACTGCGCGGCGACGGCAGCCATTTCATCTCGCTGGATAAGGTCATCCGCACCATGCGCCAGACCGGCGCCGACATGAAGAGCAAGTACAAGGAAACCGCCCGTGGCGGGCTGGCGGTCAACATCATCGAGTGCTGAAAGGGTCATGCTCATCGATTCACGCACATAGCGGCAATCGACACCCTCACGCTTTATCATCCTCTGCATGTCAGACGCCGGAGGAAGGAATTCGCACAACGGGTCTGCTGTCTTCTTCAAATGCCGCCAGAACACGAAAACGCCGGATCACCACGCCGAGGAACCGATGAATAGCCCCGAGCCTTCCACGCCGAAGAACACCCGCTTGGCCCGGAGCACGCTGGATTATCCCGTGGTTGGCATTGGCGCCTCGGCTGGTGGCCTGAAAGCGCTGATCACGTTTTTCGAGCAGATGCCCAGCGACTGCGGCATGGCTTTCGTGGTCATCATGCACCTGTCGCCCAAGCACGAAAGCAATGCGGACAAGATCCTCCAGAACGCCACCCGGATGCGCGTGCTGCAAGTCAACCAACCGGTGCCCATCGAGCAAAACCACGTCTATGTGATACCGCCGGCGATGGATCTGTCGATGAATGATGGCTATCTGCGCCTGGTGACACCCACCCGCGAACGCGGGCCGCAGGTGGCCATCGATCTGTTCTTCCGCGCACTGGCCGATGTCCACCATAGCCACGCGGTAGGCATTGTGCTTTCCGGCAGCGGTGCAGATGGCTCGGTCGGGCTTTCGCGCATCAAGGAACAGGGCGGCATCACCCTGGCGCAGCGCCCGGAAGATGCCGAGTATGATTCGATGCCGCTCAGCGCCATCGAAACCGGCATGGTCGATATCGTACTGCCGGTGGCGGAAATGCCGCAGCGGCTGGTGGAGCTGGCGCTCAATATGAAAGCACTGCTAGCACATCAGCAACCGATACCCTCGCCCGGCGAGACCGAGCAGGCGGGTGAAACCCAAGGCAAGCTTGAGCACACCCAGTCCAAACCCAACGAACGGGCACTGCAGGCGATACTCGCGTCGCTTCGCACCCGCACCGGCCATGACTTCCGGCACTACAAGCTCGCTACGGTATTGCGCCGCATCGAGCGGCGAATGCAGGTCAATGCCCTGCGCGACATGCCCAGCTACGCCAGATACCTGCAGGATCGTCCCGAGGAAACCCCGGCACTGCTGGCGGACATGCTGATCGGCGTGACCAATTTTTTCCGCGACCGAGAAGCGTTCGAGGCGCTGGAACGCGACATCATTCCGGCGCTGTTCGAGCGGAAGGCAGACTCCGAGGACAAGTCCCTGCGAATCTGGTCTGCGGCGTGCTCGTCTGGAGAGGAGGCCTATTCGCTGGCCATGCTCTTCTCAGATCAAGCCCACATCAGCGGGCCCAGCGCCGAGGTTCATCTGCAAGTGTTCGCCACCGACATTGATGATCGCTCCCTGGAGACCGCCCGCACCGGCGTCTATCCCGAAGCTATCGTGACCGACGTTGCGCCCGCCCGCCTGCGTCAGTACTTCATCAAGGAACAGAACCACTACCGCATGCAGAAGGAGTTGCGCGAACGCATCCTGTTCGCTCGTCACAACATTCTTCGAGACCCGCCGTTTTCCCGGCTTGATTTGATCTCGTGTCGCAACCTGATGATCTACCTCGACCGGGACATTCAGGTCGAGGTGTTGCGCATGTTCCATTTTGCGCTCAACGCCGGCGGGTACCTGTTTCTCGGCAGTTCCGAAACGGCGGACGCCTGCAGCCAGCTGTTCGAGCCGGTGGACAAGAAAAACCGCATCTACCGGGCCAAGAACGTCGCCTCCAATCTTCGCCGCGCGCCGGCAGGCCCATTCCAGCCTATCACCGCCACCCCGCTGAACGTGGCACCGCGCAACGAACCGCCCAGGCGCAACCGGAAATTCTCTTTTGCCGATGTGCATCAGCGGGCGCTCGAGCAATACGCCCCGCCCAGCGTGATCGTCAATCACGAGGCCGAGATCGTGCATATGTCCGACCGAGCCGGGAATTTCCTGCGCTATGTCGGCGGCGAGCCCTCGCTGAACCTGACCACGCTGGTCCATCCGCAACTCCGCCTCGAGCTGCGCACGGCGCTCTACCAAGCCACCCATACCGGTAAAAGCATCGAGGCGCGGCGGGTGCGGCTGGAGCGCGACGGCCGGCACTATTACGTGAACATGGTGGTGCGACCGTTCCGCGATAACGAAGCCGGTGGCCAGTACATGCTGGTGATCTTCGATGAAGTCGAAGACACCATGGATAGCAACACACTGACAAACGCCGATACCAAGGACAGCGTACTCACCCAGCTGGAAGCCGAACTGCAGCAGACCAAGGAACAGCTGCAGGTGACGATGGAGCACTCGGAAACTTCCACCGAGGAACTCCGCGCCTCGAACGAGGAGCTGCAGGCGATCAACGAAGAGCTGCGCTCGGCCACGGAGGAACTGGAAACCAGCAAGGAAGAGCTGCAATCGATCAACGAAGAGCTCACGACGGTCAACTACGAACTCAAAACCAAGGTCGACGAAACCAGCAAGATCAACGACGACCTGCAGAATCTGATCTCCTCGACCGACATCGCCACACTGTTCGTCGATCGCAGGATGCGCATCAAGTGGTTCACCCCTCGAGTGCGCGACATCTTCAACGTGATCGGCAACGACGCCGGACGCTCGCTGCTGGACATCACCCATCGCCTCGATTATCCGCAATTGCACAAGGACGCCATCGAGGCGTTCGAAGCGCTCCACCTGGTCGAGCGCGAGATCAGCAACCGCGACGGGAATCGCTGGTACCTGGCGCGGGTTCTGCCTTACCGGACCCTGGATGATCGTATCCAGGGAGCGGTCCTGACCTTCATCGACATCACCGACCGCCGCCGCGCCGAAGAGAGGGTGCGTGCCGGCGAGGCCCATTTGAAGCTACTGGCGCAGAGCACCAAGGGCTATGCCATCATCACCCTGGACTGCGACGGCATCATCACCACCTGGAACGTCGGCGCCGAACACATCTTTGGCTACACCGAGCAAGAAGCGATCGGTCAGTGCATCGACATGATCTACACCGCGGCGGACCGTCTAACCGGGGTGCCGGAAGCCGAGCGTAAACGCGCATTGGAGCAGGGGCAGGCCGCCGACGAACGATGGCATATACGCCGGGATGGCACGCAGTGCTTCTTCAGTGGCCTGGTCAATCCGCTGGTGGACCAGGCCGGAAAGGTGACAGGTTTCGCCAAGATTGCCCGCGACGTGACTGAGGATCGCCAGCGTAGCAACGATCAGCAAAGCGAACTGGAGATTACCCAGGCGGCCAATCAGCAGAAAGATCAATTCTTTGCGGTGCTCTCTCATGAGCTCAAGCACCCGCTCAACCTCATCCAGCTCAACACGGATCTGATCTCACGCTCCCAGGCGGCCAAAAGTGCACCAGGCCTGAGCAAGGCCACCCAGGCGATCCAGAATGCGGTGCGCAGCCAGTCGCGGATCATCGACGATCTGATGGACGTCTCTCGCATCCGTACCGGCAAGCTCAAACTCAACTTCGCCACGCTGCAGTACCAGGATGTGCTCAAGGGCATCGAAGCAGTATTCAGTCCACTGGCCCAGGTCGAAGGCGTTACTTTCGAGACTTTCAAGCCGGAACAGCCGATCTTTGTCCACGCCGATGCCACGCGGCTCGAACAGATCATCTGGAACCTGCTGAACAATGCCTGGAAGTTCACCAAGGGCGGCGAGCGCATCTGCATGCAACTGGAGCGCGATGGTGATCAGGCCCGGCTGGACGTGATCGATACCGGCGAAGGGATTTCTGCAGATTTCCTGCCTAAGGTTTTCGACATGTTCGGCCAAGCCGAAATGCAGCACGCCCAGCGCTCCAAGCATGGCCTGGGGATCGGCCTCGCCCTGGTCAAGCAGCTGGTGGAGGCACACGGTGGCCGTATCGATGCGTTCTCCGAAGGGCTTCGCCGGGGCGCACGCTTCAGTGTCTGGCTGCCGATGCACTTGCAGACCGAACTGGAGCTCAGCGAGATGGCCAACGCCAGCGAGGCCGGCGGACTGGCGGGCATCCGCATTCTGCTGGTGGACGACTCACCGGACATCCTCGACACCATGTGCGAACTGCTGGAAAGCGAAGGCGCCAACGTGGCGACCGCGAACGGCGGCGCGCAGGGCATCCAGCAGGCCGAGACCACTCGCTTCGACGTGATCGTCTCCGACATCGGCATGCCGGTCATCGACGGCCACAAAATGATGAGCGAGATACGCCGCGGCACCACCAACGCCGAGACCCCGAGCATCGCCCTGACCGGTTACGGGACCCTGCGCGACGTGGAGATGGCCAAGGCCGCAGGCTTTACCCTGCATTTGCGCAAGCCAATTGATCTGCAGGCGCTGATCGACGCCGTGACCCAGGCGGTGCATTAGATGCAACACGCCACGGCTCACTCTTCGTAGGAGCGAGCTTGCTCGCGATCCGGGGCGTTTATTGCCCCGCAATTTTGCAGCCTCAACCCTCCCTGCCAATCCCATACTCACGCAGCTTGTTGGCAATGGTGGTGTGTGAAACGCCCAGGCGCTTGCCCAGCAGGCGGCTGCTCGGGTGACGCTGGTAAAGCGCCTCCAGCACCGCCTTCTCGAAGCGCCCGACGATGCCATTCAGATCGCCCTCCAGGGAGAACTCGCCCAGTGGCTTTGGCGTACCGTAGTCCGGCAAGCGTATGTGTTCCGGTTTGATCACCCCGGCCTCGCACAGCGAAACTGCCTGAAACAGGGTGTTCTCCAGCTGCCGCACATTGCCCGGCCAGTGGTAGGCGGCCAGCCGTTCCAGCGCCTGCGCTGACAGGCTCGGCAGGGCGCAACCGATCTGCCGGCTGGCCTGATCGAGAAAGTGCAGCGCCAATGGCTCCAGCCCGTCCAGACACTCGCGAAGTGGCGGAATATGCAGCGACAGCACGTTGAGGCGGTGATAAAGATCCTGGCGGAATTCGCCCTTGGCACAGAGCTCGGACAGGTCCAGCTGAGTCGCGCAGATCACCCGCACGTCCAGGTAGACCTCCTCGTCGCTGCCGACCCGACGGAAGCAACCGTCCTGGAGAAAGCGCACCAGTTTTGCCTGCAAGCGCGTGCTCATCTCGCCCACGCCATCGAGAAACAGCGTGCCACCCGAGGTCAGCTCCAACAGGCCGAGCTTGCCTTCGGGACGTGCGCCTTCGAAGGCACCCGGGCCATAGCCGAACAGCTCGGTCTCGGCCATGGATTCCGGCAGGCCGGCGCAGTTCAGCGCCATGAACGGCGACTGCCCGCGTGGACTGGACAGATGACAGGCACGTGCCAGCAGCTCCTTGCCAGTACCGGTCTCGCCTTCGATCAACAACGGCGCGTCCAGCGGGGCCATGCGCCGGGCTTCACGAACCACGGCGGCCATCACCTTCGAACTCTGGAAAATGCTGTCGAAGCCGCGCAGTTCCTGCTTGCGCACATTGTAAATGCGCTCGCCGACGCGGTCGGCACGATGCAACGTGAGGACTGCGCCGGCCAGCGCCTCACGGTCGTCGTGCTCCGATTGCAGCGGGGCGATGTCCGCGAGAAACACGTCACCCTTGATGGTCACCCGCAGGCCGTTGATCCGCGCCTTGTTCGCCCGCACCAGCTCCGGCAGGTCGAAATCCTCGGCGTAGCGCGACAGGCTCATGCCCGGCACCTCATCCACCCGCACGCCGAGCAGCTGCGCCGCCGCGCGGTTGGCGGCAACGATGGCGCCGGCCATGTCGATGGACAGCACCGGAAATTCCAGCGCGCCGAGCAGCGCATTGAGTTCCAGCGAGTGACGCTCGCTGGGCATCAACCCGACCTTGCGCACCTCGAACACGCCTTGCAACGCCTCGATCTTCGGCCGCAGCGCCTGCAGCTGCAGGTTCATCAGGTTGGGGCAATGCAGGTAGACCGCATTGCCGTGCTCGCCGCCGACTTCGCCGCGCGCGACGTTGATGCCGTAATCCACCAGCAGCTCGAGCATGTCCCGAAGGATGCCGATGCGGTTCTGACAAAGAATCTTGATACGCATGCAAGGGTGCCTTTGGGCTTGTTGTTATGACCGGCGACGGACTTTCTGCGGATCGCCGTTGATTTTCGTCAAGATTATTTGACAGGCATGACGGCGAGCAAGGCGATTTTCATGCAATCTCGCCACATCGTAATTATTTCGTTACGGATAACCGGAGCGAACTGCCGCAGCTCGGCCGCGCACGGCTCGTCATAGGGGGCTCAACGCGATCAGATGAGGCATCCATAACAACAAGACTTACGCGGCCATCCCGCTCAGGAGGTCAGATGAAAGCTACGAAATACGTCGCCCGCGAATCGGATGCGCAAGGCCAGATTCACTACCCGGACGCCGAACATGCTGTCTGGCAGACCCTCATCGAGCGCCAGCTGAAGCTGCTCGACGGCCGCGCCTGCCAGGAGTACCTGGATGGCATCGAACAGCTCGCCCTGCCCCGTGATCGCATTCCTCAACTGGACGAGGTCAACCGTGTGCTGCAAGTCACCACCGGCTGGCAAGTGGCACGGGTACCCGCGTTGATTCCCTTCCAGACCTTTTTTGAACTGCTGGCGAGCAAACGCTTTCCGGTGGCCACCTTCATCCGCACCCCGGAAGAGCTGGACTACCTGCAGGAGCCGGACATCTTCCATGAGATCTTCGGCCACTGCCCGTTGCTGACCAACCCCTGGTTCGCCGAATTCACCCACACCTATGGCCAGCTTGGCCTTAAAGCGAGCAAGGAAGAACGCGTCTATCTGGCGCGGCTGTACTGGATGACCATCGAGTTCGGCCTTGTGGATACACCCGCCGGCCGGCGTATCTATGGCGGTGGCATCCTCTCCTCGCCGAAGGAAACGCTCTACAGCCTCTCTGATGAGCCCGAGCACCAAGCATTCGATGTGGTCGAAGCAATGCGTACGCCGTATCGCATCGACATCCTGCAGCCGGTCTATTTCATCCTGCCGGAGCTCAAGCGGCTGTTCGATGTGGCCCACGAAGACATCATGGCGCACGTGCGCCACGCCATGCAGCTGGGCCTGCACCAGCCGAAGTTTCCGCCAAAAGCGGCGTAGGGTGGATGACGCCGGAGGCTCATCCACGCGTTTACCGCTTCGGACGGCATCGCCGCTCGGCATCGTGATGGCCCAAACCGACGCGTGGAAAACGCTTCGCGGTTTTCCACCCTACGCTGCTCACGAACCATGCTTTTTAACCAACCGATCAAGGACCAAACCATGACTGCTCTCACCCAAGCCCACTGCGAAGCCTGCCGCGCCGACGCTCCCAAGGTTTCCGATGACGAACTGGCCGAACTGATCAAGCAGATCCCGGACTGGAACATCGAGACCCGCGATGGCCACATGGAGTTGGAGAAAGTTTTCCTGTTCAAGAACTTCCGCCACGCCCTGGCCTTCACCAATGCCGTTGGCGAAATTGCCGAAGCTGAAGGTCACCATCCAGGTCTGCTCACCGAGTGGGGCAAGGTCACCGTCACCTGGTGGAGCCACTCGATCAAGGGCCTGCATCGCAACGATTTCATCATGGCCGCGCGCACCGACGAGGTCGCCAAAACCGCTGAGGGCCGCAAGTGAAGCATTTCCGCGATGTGGCTCGGGTCCCCGGCGATCCGATTCTGGGCTTGCTCGACGCCTACCGCGCCGACCCGAACCCAGCCAAGCTTGATCTGGGCGTCGGCGTCTACAAGGACGCCCTAGGCCTGACGCCTATCCCCAAGGCGGTCAAACTGGCCGAGCAACGGCTGATCGACAGCGAAAAGACCAAGAGCTACATCGGTGGCCATGGTGATCCTCTATTCGGCGAGCAACTGCTGCGCCTGGTCCTTGGCGAAAGCTCGCCCGCCTTGATCGAAAACCGTGCCGGCTGCACCCAGACACCCGGCGGCACCGGTGCGCTGCGGCTGGCTGGTGACTTCATCGCAAAGTGCCTGCCGGGTCGCAGTCTCTGGCTCAGCGACCCGACCTGGCCGATCCACGAAACCCTGTTCGCCGCAGCTCGACTCACTGTCGAGCACTACCCCTACGTGAACGCGCAGAACCAGCTGGACGTGCCGGCGATGCTCGCCGCACTGGAGCACATTCCGGCCGGCGACGTGGTCTTGCTGCACGCCTGCTGCCACAACCCTACCGGCTATGACCTGGGCCAGGACGACTGGCGCCAGGTGCTGGAAATCGTCCGCAAGCGTGAGCTGCTGCCATTGTTCGACTTCGCCTATCAGGGCTTCGGTGACGGATTGGACGAGGACGCCTGGGCCGTGAGGCTATTTGTCGAAGCGCTGCCAGAAGTGCTGATCACCAGCTCCTGCTCGAAGAACTTCGGGCTCTATCGCGAGCGCACCGGTGCACTGATCGCGATCACCGCCGACGAGCAGTCGCTGATCGACGTACGCAGCCAGTTCGCCTCGGTGGCGCGAAACCTCTGGTCAACGCCCCCCGCCCACGGCGCCGCGGTGGTGGCAACGATCCTGGCCAACAGCGAACTGAGCCAACTCTGGCAACAGGAGGTCGCGGCCAAGCGCGAGCGCATCGCCGGGTTGCGCCAGGGACTGGTCGAAGCCCTCGCACCGCACGGACTGGCCGAGCGTTTCGCGCATATCGCCCGCCAGCGCGGCATGTTCTCCTACACCGGCCTGACTGCCGAGCAGGTGTTGCGTCTGCGCGCCGAGGACGCCGTGTATCTGGTGGAAAGCGGGCGCGCCAATATCGCCGGCCTGGATGCCGAACGTCTGGATCAACTCGCAGCGGCGATCGCACGTGTAGTGGTCTGAGCAGAGCTCGAAGATCGGGGCGGCCACAGCCTACCTGCCGCACCGGGTGATAGGAGGGCCATGCATCGACAGTGGACATCGCTGACGTTTCGACCAGGCGCTTGCAGTCGAGGCGCTCTCCACCAGCTTTCCCGTCACCTGCGCCCCAACGGAGGCCATACCGTGCCACCGCACCTGAGAACAAAGTCCGGCGCAGGCAAGCGTTGCTCATCATGTGACGCTGCCAGCCGGGTAGAACAGCGTGGCGTTTGAGAGCGTATGCGGAACTCAAACTGGAACAATCAATCATAGCAACTAGCCATTACAGCGCTAGATTTCTCACCTACTATGACGCCTGATGAGCTGTTCCGCAGTGACTGGCCGGTCCGGTGATGAACGGGCGTCAGCGCCAGCCGGGGCGGCCGCTATCTTCCAGCAACAGGTTTCGAACGAGCTCGCCCATGATCCACAGCAACACTGTCGATAATCCTGCTCCCCATGAGTACGCCTGCCATTCGGCCGGTGAACATGGAGGATGCCCTAGCTGTGCCAGCGGCGAGCGCCTCGGTTTTAGCTTCAGCTACGCCTATCAGCCGATCATCGACATCGAGGCGCGCCAGATTTTCGCTCACGAAGCGCTGGTGCGCGGTACCGGTGGCGAGCCGGCACCCAGTGTGCTGTCGCAGGTGACCGGGGATAACCGTTTCCGTTTCGACCAGGCCTGTCGGGTCAAGGCGATCAAAATGGCCGCCAAACTCGAGATGCAAAGCAGGCTGTCGATCAACTTCATGCCCAACGCCATCTACCGGCCAGAGCTGTGCATTCGCTCGACACTGGAAGCGGCTCGCGCCCATGGTTTTCCGGTCGAGCGGATCATCTTCGAGACCGTCGAGGGCGAGCGCGTTAGCGATGCCAAGTGGCTGGCCGAGGTACTGCGCGAGTACCAGCGCATCGGCTTCCTCACCGCCATAGACGACTTCGGTGCCGGCTTCGCCGGTCTCAACCTGCTCGCCGATTTCCAGCCGGACATCATCAAGCTGGATATGGAACTGATCCGTGGCATCGACCAGAGCTGCGCGCGTCAGGCCATCGTCAGGGCGACGGTTGCGATGTGTCAGGAACTGGGCATCAAGGTGATTGGCGAAGGCGTGGAAACCTGGGATGAGTACAGTGCCCTGCACGACCTGGGGATCAGCCTGATGCAGGGCTACCTGTTCAGCAAGCCACTGTTCGAAGCCTGCGCTCAGGCCGATTCCCTGACCTGGCCGAGCGGCCGGCCAAGCTGAAGGGTCATCAGCCGGTCTTCACCAGTTTGAGCAGTTCTCGTGCGCCCTCTTCGGACGATGCGGGATTTTGCCCGGTGACCAGCAGGCCATCGACCAGCACGTAGGACGACCAGTCCGGACCCTTGCTGTACTCACCGCCAAGCTCCTTGAGTTTGTCTTCCAGCAGAAAGGGCACCACCTTGGTGAGCTGCACGGCTTCCTCCTCGGTGTTGGTGAAACCAGTCACTCGCTTGCCCTTGACCAGATATTCCCCATCCTCGCCACGGACCCCGACCAGAGCCGCCGGCGCGTGACAGACCGCAGCCACCGGTTTGCCCGCTTTGATGAAGGACTCGATCAACGCAATCGATGTCGGGCTGGCGGAGAGGTCCCACATCGGGCCGTGACCACCGGGATAGAACACCGCATCGAAATCCTGCGCAGATACATCTCCCAGCTTGCGAGTGCTGGCCAGCAATGATCTGGCTTCAGTATCGTCGTTGAATCGCCGGGTCATCTCGGTCTGCGCATCCGGTTCGTCGCTCTTCGGATCGAGTGGTGGCTGCCCACCCTTCGGCGAGGCCAGGACGATCTCGGCGCCGGCGTCCTTGAATACGTAGTAAGGCGCAGCGAATTCCTCCAGCCAGAAGCCGGTCGGCTTGCCGGTGTCACCGAGTGTGTCGTGAGATGTCAGCACGATGAGAACTTTCATGGAATCTCCTGTTATCTGGGGCCCTTCGATCGCGGGCCGTGGTTCATCTCGACCATGGGTGAATGGAATCGATCGATTGGCGTGGCCCGTGTACCTTCTTCGTGCTGCGTGGCGAGTTGTAGGGCGGAAAACTGCGAAGCATTTTCCACCGAGACCGACACGGGACCGGAAGCTACCTGCGCCCGTGAAAATCGGTGGGTAAGCTTCGCGTTACCACCCTACGGCAGGGCCGTACAACCGCTTCGTTGCACGACCCATCAGGCACCACCGAATCGGCCCTTTCTGGAGGCCGAGCGCAGGTGGCGAGGAAGGGGTTGAGCGGCACGGATGCCGCGAGAGCCCCCTGGAACGTCACCGGCGAAGCCGGGGCCGGATGCAGGGGCAAGCGTTTTTGCTTACTTTTTTGGGGCCGGCCATCCGACGTTTGAAAAAAGCGAGTCGCCCAGCAGGGCGAAACCAATGCCTCAGCCAACCCCGACAATAGGCCAGCCTAAAAAAGCCCACCAGCGCCCACAAAAAAGGGCGCCGAAGCGCCCCTATGACACCGAACCAATCAGATCCGGAAGCTACCCACCAGCTGCTTCAGCCGCGCAGCCTGCTGATCGAGGTCGCCACAGGCGCGCAGGGTCAACTGCAGGTTTTCCACACCTTGCTGGTTGAGGGTGTTGATCTCGGTGATGTCCATGTTCAGCGACTCGATCACCGAAGTCTGTTCTTCCGTGGCGGTGGCCACCGATTGGTTCATCGCATCGATCTCGCCAATGCTCTGAGTCACGCTACTGAGGCGCTCGCCGGCACGGTTGGCGATGCCCACGCTGGCTTCACTCTGGCGCTGGCTTTCGGTCATGGTGGCGACCGAATTACGCGCGCCGACTTGCAGCTTCTCGATCATGCCGTGGATTTCCTGTGCCGAGGCCTGGGTGCGATGCGCCAGGCTGCGCACCTCGTCGGCGACCACCGCAAACCCGCGCCCGGCTTCCCCGGCGCGTGCTGCTTCGATGGCAGCGTTGAGCGCCAGCAGATTGGTCTGCTCGGAGATGCCCTTGATCACGTCGAGGATCTGGCCGATGCCGACGGTCTGGCTGTTAAGGGCCTCAATCTGTGCACAGGACGCGCTGATGTTGCTCGACAGTTGCTTCATCGCCTCGATGTTCTGCTCCACCACCGTGCGTCCATCTTCGGCCTGATGGCTGGCACCGCTGGCCTGCTGCGAGGCATCAGCCGCGTTGCGGGCGATCTCCTGGGCAGCCGCGCCAAGCTGATTGATCGCCGCCGCCACGCTGTTGGTTCGGCTGGCCTGTTCATCTGAGTTTTGCATGGACGAATTGGAAGCCGTCAGCACACGTTTGGCGACCTCATTGACCTGTTCGGTGGCCGATGACACATCCCGGATCGAGCCGTGGATACGCTCGACGAACCGGTTGAACGCCATGGCCAGAACACCGAATTCATCGTTCGACTCGACTTTGAGCCGGCGCGTGAGGTCGCCCTCGCCCGCAGCGATGTTTTCCATCGCTTGACCCATGTCAGTCAGCGGGCGCATCAGCACGCGGATCAGCATGCCCAGCAGCAGCATAATGAAAACCACGGCAATGACGGTGGCGAGTACCGCCGTGGTACGGAAGCTGGACAACGCGGCATAGGCTTTGTCCTTATCCACCGAGACACCAACATACCAGCTCACCGAAGGCAACCCGCCCACAGGGCTGAAGCTGACAATACGGGTCTCGCCGTCGCGCTTTGCTTCGCTGACACCACGGCTCAGCGCCGGGGTATTTTCCGGATAGAGATCGCGCAGCGACTTCATCACCTGGGTCTTGTCCGGATGCACCAGGACTTTGCCATCATCACTGACCAGGAAGGCATAGCCCATGCCGTCGAAATCTAGCGTATTGATGATGTCCACCAGTGCCTTAAGGCCCAGGTCGCCACCAACCACGCCAATTGTCCGATTCGAACTTTTCGCCGGTGTTGCAACGGTGACGACCAACTGGCCGGTCGCCGCATCGACATAGGGTTCGGTCAGAGTCGTGCCGCCAGCCGCCACCGCATCCTTGTACCAGGGCCGGGTGCGTGGGTCGTAGTCGGCTGGCATGTCGTCCTCAGGACGCATGGTGAACTGACCATCCTGATCGCCGAGATAAACGAAGTTGAACGTCGAGGTCAGTGCTCGCTGCTCGAGGAGCTGGATCACTCGCTCGTTCGAGCTGTCGTTGGCGATCGTCTGCGCAGCGCCTTCTACCAGCAAGATGCGGCCGGAGAGCCAGTTCTGGATGTTGTGAGCCGTAATTTCGCCCATTTCCTCCAGGTAGCTTTCCAGGTTGTCGCGGATGGCGTTGCGCTGCAGATAATCGTTGTAGAGCGTGAACAAAGTGAAGGTCGCGATCACTACGAGTGACGCGGCCAGGAGAATCTTGTGGCTGAATTTGAGACGGCTAGGCATGGGGCAAGTCCGGATCGGATCTGATCGAATCGGCAATCCCTGGCCTGGGTGAGCATCGTTGCGTTACACCCGTGGTGTCGGCTGGAGCCAACGGATCTTTAACCCAGAGGCGTCGTCGGAATTGGCCAGAGCCCCCGTAAGCCGTGCGTTTCAGCGGTTCCGGCGCGGTATCTGACACATCCCGTATCACTTCGCTGACTGGCCTTTCGCCACAAACAAAAACGGCACACCCGTTGCCGAATGTGCCGTTCTGCTACCCACCAGATCGGTGGGCGAACTTATCGCCCGGCCAGCGCCGGCATGACGCGTGGACGCAGACCCTCGCCGAGGATGGTCAGCGCACCGATGGCGCCGGCAATCCAGTACCAGCGCGCCAGTGGGTCGAAGCCCAGCCAGCCGAGGGCATGCAGGAAGACCATGGTGATCAGCACCGGGCAGACATAGCGCACCATGAACAGCCACAGCGCGTAACCCAGCGGTGGCAGATCCAGCTCATCACGCATGATCTCGCTGCGCAGCACGTAGCCGGCGAAGATCACGATGAAAATTCCGCCCAGCGGCATCATCCAACGCGAGGTCAGGTAGTCCAGCCAATCGAAGAAGTTCTTGCCCATCGGCGTCCAACCGGCCATCAGGTTGAACGAGAGCATCGCCAGCAGGCTGATCACCAGCAGTACGGTGCCTGCACCCATGGCGGCCTTGAGACGGCTGATGCCATGTTTTTCGTTGAGGTAGGCCACGGTGGCCTCGATCATCGAAATCGCCGACGTCAGCGCCGCAATCGACACCATGGCAAAGAACAGCGTGCCGAACAGCGTACCGAAGGGCATCTGCTGGAAGGCCAGCGGCAGGCTCATGAAGATCAGACCGGGGCCGGCGGTCGGGTCCATGCCGTTGGCAAAGATGATCGGGAAGATCGCCAGGCCCGCCAGCAGCGCCACGCAGGTATCGGCGATGGCGACCATGAAGGTGGTCCGTGCGATGGATTGACCGTCAGGGATGTAGGAGCCGTAGGTGAGGATGGCGCCGGACGCCAGACTCAGGGTGAAGAAAGCATGGCCGAGCGCGGCCAGCAGCGCTTCACCGGTGAGTTTGGAGGTATCGAAGCTGAACAGGAAGGCGAACCCTTGATCGAAGCCGCCGCTGGTAAAGGCATAGCCGACCAGGATCAGCAGCATCACCGCCAGGCCCGGCATCATCCAGCGCACCGCACTTTCGATGCCCTGCTGCACGCCCTTGGCCACGATCCATAGCGTCAGCAACGCCACCAGTACACTCCAACCGCCAAGCTGCCAGGGATTGGCGTTGTGCGCCTCGAACACCTGCGCCAGCCCATCCACGGAACTGGCCGCGAGCGAGCCGTCGAGCATCTTGACGGTATAGGCAAACGCCCAGCCGGCCACCACTACATAGAAACAGAGAATCAGGAAGCCGGCCGCCATGGCCATGCCGCCGACGCCCTTCCACAACGGACTGCTGCCGTTCTCGCGCACTGCACGGCCTATGGCGTCGATGGGGCTGCCACGGCCGCGGCGGCCGATGGCGATCTCGGTCATCATTACCGGAATGCCGATGGCCAGGATGCACGCCAGGTACATCAGCACGAAAGCGCCACCGCCGTATTCGCCGGTAATGTAGGGAAATTTCCAGATATTGCCGAGGCCGACGGCCGAACCGGTCGCAGCGAGAATGAAGCCCCAGCGGGAGAGCCAAAGGTTCTTGGGTTTTTCACGGGTCATGCGTCACCTGTTTGTTGTTATCTGTGACGGAATCGAACCCGCCGCGCTCGTGGCGCGACGGAGTGGCAAGGCGGATCAACCTTTATTGAGCGTCGGGCTGCACCTCCGGAGCTGCTTTGGCAAAAGCTTCGAGGGTTTCGCACTGCTCGGTCATCTGCAAAATGCGTGGATACGCACTGAGGTCACAGGAAAAACGGCGCGCATTGTATACCTGTGGAACCAGGCACGCCTCCAGATAACCCGGCCGCCTGCCGAGTGACAGCTTGCCGTCGAACGCGGCCAGCCCCTGCTCGACACCGGCGAGGCCCGTGGAGATCCAGTGACGGATCCACTGCTGCTTGGTCTCATCCTCGACGCCCAGCGTGCCGCTAAGGTATTGCAGCACCCGCAGATTGTTCAGCGGATGCAAGTCACAGGCGATGTGCAATGCCAGCGAACGCACTCGCGCACGATCGGCTGGATCGTCCGGCAGCAAGGCCGGGAGCGGGAAGACCTCTTCCAGGTATTCGATGATCGCCAGCGACTGGCTGATGCGCTCGTGGCCATCGACCAGAAGCGGCACCAGCTCCTGAGGGTTGAGCGTCTTGTAGTCGGCCGAATGCTGCTGACCGCCATCCTTGACCAGATGTACCGGCAAATTCTCGAACGCCAATCCCTTGAGGTTCAACGCGATGCGCACCCGGTAGGCAGCGCTGGAACGCCAGTAACCGTAGAGCTTCAGCGTGGGTGGCGAATCGTTCGTCATGGTTGTTTCACTGCTCATAACGCTCCCAGTACTTGCTTTCTTCTGGCGGGCAAATTCCCGTAATCATTCGACCAACCCCGCAGACGGTAGCCATAGAGGATCTCCTCGGATGTCTTCCCTCCCTTTTCCTGCGTGGTTGAGCAAGGGATGCAACCGTTTCGATATCGATGGGCTGAAGCGGAACGCCGCCCGCCCCTACGGTCGGCGGCCTCGTTCCAAGCTTTTACTCCCCACCGATCACGCCGCGGCGAAGCTGGTCTTCCTCGATGGATTCGAACAGGGCCTTGAAGTTGCCTTCACCGAAACCCTGATTACCCTTGCGCTGGATGATTTCAAAGAAGATTGGACCAATCACCGTGTTGGTGAATATCTGCAGCAGGATGCCGTCATCGCCCGACGTACCGGCGCCCGGCGCGCCATCGATCAGCAGGTTCAGCTCGCGCAGCACCTCGGTGGGCTCGCCATGCCCGGCGACGCGCGTGTCGACCTTCTCGTAATAAGTGTCCGGCGTGCGCATGAAATCCACGCCGTTGGCACGTAGCTGGCGCACGGTGGCGTAGATGTCATCGGTGGACAGTGCGATGTGCTGGATGCCCTCGCCGTGGTATTCGCGGATGAATTCCTCGACCTGCGACTTATCGTCCGCCGATTCGTTGATCGGGATGCGGATCTTGCCGCAGGGCGCGGTCATCGCGCGGGAGAATAGGCCGGTGAGCTTGCCCTCGATATCGAAGTAGCGAATCTCGCGGAAGTTGGCGATGCGCTCGTAAAAGCCGGACCAGACGTCCATCTGGCCGCGCATGACGTTGTGGGTCAGGTGATCGATGCACATCAGGCCAACCGCATTGTCATTCGGCGTACGGCCCTCGATGAACTCGAAGTCGACGTCGTAGATGCTCTTGTCGCCGTAGCGGTCGACGAGATACAGCAACGAGCCGCCGATGCCCTCGACGCAGGGAATATTCAGCTCACCGAAGTTGGCGTGGCTGCCGACCAGCTTGGCACCCTGGGACTCGACATAGGCGGCGGCCTGGGCGGCATTCTTCACCCGAAACGCCATGGCGCAGGCGCTGGGGCCATGCTTTTCGGCGAATGCATGCACGTGCCCGGTGGGGCTGCCGTTGAGCACGATGTTGATGTCGTTTTGCTGGAACAGCCAGACCTCCTTGGAGCGGTGCCTGGCGGTCTCGGTGAAACCCATCTGGTTAAACAGCTGACGCAGCTGCTCGATGCCTTCGGCGTTCGGCGCGGTGAACTCGACGAATTCGAAGCCGTCGGTGCCAATGGGGTTGTGCTGTTCGATCTTGGTCACGGCGTTCATCTCGCCTCCTGATTCTTGTTATAGGTGCCGCTGCACGGGCTTGGCTGGGCCCATCACAAACTACCCAGAGGGGCCGCACAAGCCCGCTACAGCGCTCGTCCGCCCTATCACACCTCGCCTGCTGGCAGCTTTTCGTTACAGCCCTGCGGAACGCCCCGATAGCCACACCGCAGCCGTTCAGGCGTAACGAAAAGCTGACAATCGGCCGAGCAGCCGTCGCACTTTCCGTAAATCCGAGGGATGAACTGGTGGCTGAAGCCCACCCTACGCACCAGATCAACTCGCTCAGGTTGGAGCACCGGTTCGGTAGGGTGGGTTTTAGCCCGCCGAGGTTTATACAAGGTGCTCTGTGTCCGTTCGAGCCAGGATCGTCAAACCTGCTAGATGAGCCCGCTCAGGTTCAAAAACACCAGCACGATCGCCAGCGGAGTGCCGAACCGCAGCAGCACCCACCAGGCGCGGAACAGCCCGCCCTGATCTATGCCGATGGCGTCACGCACCGTCTGCTCCTTCAACACCCAGCCGGTGAACAGCACCGTGCCCAGTCCGCCCAGCGGCATCAGCCAGTTGGTGGTCAGGTAGTCGAGGCTGTCGAAGAAGGTCTTGCCGAACAGCATGTAATCGGACCAGTAGTTGAACGAGAACACGCTGCCCAAGCTCAGCAGCCAGAGCAATCCACCGCTGATCAGCACCGCCTTGAGGCGGCTCATGCCGAAGCGCTCGGTCATCCAAGCGATGCTCGGTTCGCTCAGGGATATGGCCGAGGTCAATGCCGCGATCACCAGCATGACGAAGAACAGCCCACCAACCAGTTGGCCCAACGGCATCTGGCCGAACGCGATCGGTAGCGTGACGAAGATCAGGCCCGGTCCGGCGCCTGGCTCAAGGCCGTTGCCGAACACCAGTGGAAAGATCGCCAACCCGGCCAGCAACGCCACGACGGTATCGGCCAGTGCCACGAGCACCGACGTCTTGGCGATGGAGGTGCCTTCCGGTAGATAAGAGCCGTACACCATCATCGCGCCGGCCCCCAGACTGAGCGTGAAGAAGGCATGCCCCAAGGCCACCAGCACACTGGTCGCGGTCAGTTTGGAGAAGTCAGGGACGAAGAGGAACTGCACCGCCTGCACGAACTCGCCCGTCACCGCGGCGTAGCCGACCAGTCCCAGCAACAGCACGAACAGCCCGGGCATGAGGAAACGCAGCGAGCGCTCCAACCCACCGCGCACACCGAGACCGACAATCAGCATGGTCGCTGCCAGCACCAAGCTGCCGCAGACGATTAGTCGCAAAGGGCTGGCCAGCAAGGCACCGAATATCTCGCCGCTGGCTTCGCCACTTACACCACCGAACGCGCCGCTGAGAGTGGTCGGCACGTAGGCCAGGGCCCACCCAGCCACCACCAGGTAGAAGCTCAGGACAAGAAAACCGGTCAGCCCACCCAACCAGCCGGCAAGGCGCCAGCGTGAGCTGGCTCCAGCCTCGCGGGCCAGGCGCACGACTGCACCATCGGGATTCTGCCGACCGCGCCGACCAATCATCACTTCAGCCATGAGCAGCGGAATGCCGATCAGCAGAATGCAGCCGAGATAGACCAGCACAAAGGCGCCGCCGCCGTTCTCGCCAGTGATGTAAGGGAATTTCCAGATATTGCCCAGGCCTACCGCCGAGCCGGTAGCGGCCAGGAAGAACACCCAGCGCGAGGACCAGAGGCCACGCGCCGCGCTTTGCTGAGTACGAACGGAGGCGCCACCGAGCGTGCCGGCGACGAGGCTGCTTTTGTCAGTCATTGCGGATTCCTGCTTGTTGTTTTTGTCAGGGTGCTTTTGTTACGGGTGTACAGCGGAAACACCGATGGGCGAGTGACGACCACATGGCTGGCGAGCACAGACTGCGGGGCGGGACGATCCACGCTTCGCTGGGTCTGTCAGGCCTGATCAAGGTTTCCGCATGGCTCGGCAGTAAAGCCTGGGCTGCCGAAAAAAACGGGGCGGCACAGGGCCGCCCGAAGGTCACGCGTGTAAGCGTTGCTCGCTCGGCTGCTCGGCCGGTTCACCGCCCCGCAGCCGCTCGAGGGCCAGGCGGTCTGCGATGATCGAGGTCGGCTCGCCAGTGGCTGCCGCACGGTCGAAGATCTCGCGCAGCGTGTCGCCGATGCCTTTGACATGCGCATCGATCCTCGCGGCGCTGCCACCGACGCGCTGGTAGTAAACGTCGATAATGCCGCCAGCGTTGATGGCGTAATCCGGCGCGTAGAGGTGATTGCGTCGCTGCAGCTCGACGCCGATCTCAGGGCTCGCCAGCTGGTTGTTGGCCGCCCCGGCGATCACTGGCGCACTTAGGGTCTGCAGGGTCTCGGCATTGAGAATGCCGCCCATGGCGCAGGGTGCGAACACATCCACATCGAGGCCATAGATATCGTGCGGCCGCACCGCGTGGGCACCGAGCTCGTCCATTGCCTGTTGCACGTTCGCATCGAAGATGTCGCACACCCACAACTCGGCACCGGCCGCCTTGAGATGTCGAGCCAGTCCCATGCCCACATGGCCGACGCCCTGAATCGCCACTTTCAGCCCCTGCAGATCATCACGTCCAAGGCGCTGGCGGACCGCTTCGCGCAGCCCGACGAACACACCGAGCGCCGTGGACGGCGACGGGTCGCCGCTGGCGATGCTGCCATCGAGCGTGGTGCGCGGCGTGGCGCCGATGACATGGCGGGTGCGTTGGGCGAAGGCCTGCATCTCCGGCTCGCCGGTGCCAGAATCCGCCGCGGTGATGTAGCGCCCACCAAGGCTATCGACGAAATCGCCCATGGCATGCAGCAGCGCCTGGCTCTTGCCGGTGTGCGGATCACCGATGATCACCGCCTTGCCGCCACCGAGCTTGAGGCCAGCCAGCGAGGATTTCAGCGTCATGCCACGTGACAAACGCAGCACGTCACGCAGCGCCTCGTCGTCGCTGGCGTAGGGGAACATCCGGCAACCGCCCAGCGCCGGGCCTAGCGCGGTGTCATGGATGGCGATGATGGCTTTGAGGCCCGATGCCTTGTCATGGCAGAAGACCACCTGTTCGTGGTTATCGAAATCGGGATGGGTGAAGACGGACATGGGTTACCTCATTCGTTGTTGTCTGATTGGCACCATTAGCGTGGCGCGCTTGTTCGGGCTGTTCGCGACCAAGGTCGCTCCTACGAAAGGCCAGACACATGCCGTACCTGTAGGAGCGAGGGCGACGCCGAGTCCTTGTTCGCGAAGCGCTGTCGAGACGTCTTACGCCGCGGGCTCAAACAACCGCACGGTCTGCACTTCGTCGCCGCGGTTGAGCTGCTCCTTGAGCAACTTTTCCTGCTGGCGTGCTTTGGCAATCGAGCGCTCCTTCACGGGGCCATAGCCACGGATCTGCTCTGGTAGCGCGGCGATGGCCACGGCGGTGCGGTAGTTGGTCGGCTTCAGCTGGGCCAGGAGTGCGTCCAGGTTGCGCTCGTACTCGCTGATCAGCTCACGCTCGACACGACGGTCATGGCCGTAACCGAACACATCCAGCGGCGTCCCGCGCAGGAAGCGCAGCTTGGCCAGCACACCGAAGGCGTTCAGCACCCAGGGGCCAAGCTCGCGCTTGCGCGGCTCGCCGGTGGCGCTGTCGCGCTTGGCCAGCCAGGCCGGTGCCAGGTGGAACTGCAGCTTGTAGTCACCTTCGAACTGCGCTTCGAGCTGCTGACGGAACTCCGGCTCGCTGTACAGCCGCGCCACTTCGTACTCGTCCTTGTAAGCCAGCAGCTTGAAGTAGTAGCGCGCTACGGCCTTGGAAAGCGCCAGGTCATCGGCGGTATCCACCTCACGCACACGCTCGACCATTGCCCGATAGCGCTTGGCGTAGGCCGCGTTCTGGTACTGCGTAAGGAAGTCCACCCGCCAGTCGACGATCTCTTCCAGGGTCTGGCAGATCGGCTCGGCCAGCTCGGCCGGACGCGCCAGCTTTTCTACCGTGTCGCGTTCGAGCACCGCTCGGCGGCCCCAGCGGAACGCCTGCAGGTTCAGCTCAACGGATACGGCATTGATGGTGATGGCCTTCTCGATGGCTTCGGCAGACAGCGGCAACAGCCCCTGCTGATAAGCGAAGCCGAGCAGGAAGAGGTTGGTGGCGATGCTGTCGCCCATCAAACGAGTGGCCAGACGAGTGGCATCGACGAAGTGGGTCTTCTCCGCGCCCACCGCATCGACCAGCGCCTCACGCATGGCCTTGCCCGGTACCTGGGCGTCGGGGTTGCGGGTGAACTCGGCGGTTGCCGATTCGTGACTGTTGATCACAGCGTGGCTGATCTGATCGTTGAGGCGAGTCAGCGAATCGTCACCGGCCGCGACCACCAGATCGCAACCCAGCAGCAGATCGGTTTCGCCTGCCGCGATGCGCACGGCATAGATATCGTCCTGCTTGGCGGCGATACGCACGTGGGTGACCACCGGGCCGAACTTCTGCGCCAGACCGGCCTGATCAAGCACCGTGCAGCCCTTGCGTTCCAAGTGCGCGGCCATGCCCAGCAGTGCACCGAGCGTAGTGACGCCGCTGCCACCGACGCCCGGGATCAGCACGTTCCAGGGGCGTTCCAGGGTGGGGTGCTGCGGCTCCGGTAACTGCGCCGGATCGAGGCTGGCACCCACCGCTTCCGGCTTGCGCAGCCCACCACCATGCACGGTGACGAAGCTCGGGCAGAAGCCTTCAACGCAGGAAAAATCCTTGTTGCAGGCGTTCTGGTCGATCTCGCGCTTGCGCCCCAGCTCGGTTTCCAGCGGCATCACGGCAAGGCAGTTGGATTTCTCGCCGCAGTCGCCGCAGCCTTCGCACACGGCGGGGTTGATGAAAGCGCGCTTGGCCGGATCTTCAAGCTTGCCGCGCTTGCGCCGACGACGCTTCTCGGTGGCGCAGGTCTGGTCATAGATGATCACCGAGACACCCTTGAACTCGCGCAACTCGCGCTGCACGGCGTCCAGATCACGGCGATGATGGAAGCTGGTGATCGGTGCGAAGGTGTTGCGGGTTGGGTATTTGTCCGGCTCGTCGCTGACCAGGGCGATGCGTTTGACGCCTTCATCGGCGATCTGCCGGCTGAGCTGATCGACGCGCAGTTCGCCGTCGATGGGCTGCCCGCCGGTCATGGCCACGGCATCGTTGTAGAGAATCTTGAAGGTGATGTTCACCCCTGCAGCCACCGCGGCACGCACGGCCAGGCTACCGGAGTGGAAATAGGTGCCGTCGCCGAGGTTTTGGAACATGTGCGGCGTTTCGGTGAACGGTGCCTGACCGATCCAGTTGACGCCCTCGCCGCCCATCTGGGTAAAGGTCTCGGTGCGTCGATCCATCCATTGCACCATGTAGTGACAACCGATGCCGGCGGCGGCGCGGCTGCCTTCGGGCACTTTGGTCGAGGTGTTATGTGGGCAGCCGGAGCAGTAATGCGGGGTGCGCACGGTGTCGTAGTTGCGTGCGGCCAGCGCCTTCTCCTTGGCGGAGAGGAAGGCCAGCCGCGCCTGGATGCTGTCGCTGGTGTAGATCGGCGCGAGGCGCTTGGCGATCACGCGGGCGATCATCGCCGGGGTCAGTTCGCTGAGGTTCGGCAGCAGCGAGGTGCCGTGCTCGTCGAACTCGCCGACCACACGCGGACGCTTGTCCAGCGGCCAGTTGTAAAGCTGTCCGGTGAGCTGGTCTTCAAGGATGCTGCGCTTTTCCTCGACCACCAGAATCTCGTCCAGACCCTGGGCAAATTCATGCACCGAGACCGGCTCCAGCGGCCAGCTCATGCCGACCTTGAGTACGCGCAGGCCGACCTGCGCGCACAAGGCTTCGTCCAGACCGAGATCATCCAGCGCCTGGCGCACGTCGAGGTAGCTCTTGCCGGTAGTGATGATACCCAGCCGTGGATTCGGCGAATCGAGCATCACCTGATTGAGGTTGTTGGCGCGGGCAAAGGCGCGCGCGGCGTAGATCTTGTACAGGTTGAGGCGTTTTTCCTGCGCCAGCGGCGGGTCCGGCCAGCGGATGTGCACGCCGTCTTCGGGCAGTTCGAAATCATCCGGGATGCGCGTCTGTACCCGCAGCGGATCGACTTCCACGACCGCAGAGGAATCGACGTTTTCGGCGATGGTCTTGAGCGCCACCCAGCAACCGGAATAGCGCGACAGCTCCCAGCCGATGATGCCGTAGTCAAGGATTTCCTGAACGTTGGCGGGGTTGAGCACCGGAATCGAGGCGGCGATGAACGCGTGCTCGCTCTGGTGCGGCAGGGTCGAGGATTTGCAGCCGTGGTCGTCGCCGGCCAGCAGCAGCACGCCGCCATGGGGCGAGACGCCGGCGGCGTTGCCGTGCTTGAAGACGTCACCGGAACGGTCGACGCCCGGCCCCTTGCCGTACCACATGGCGAACACGCCGTCGTACTTGGCACCGGGGAACAGGTTGGTCTGCTGACTGCCCCAGACCGCTGTCGCCGCCAGTTCCTCGTTGAGGCCCGGCTGGAAGTGAATGGCGTTCTGCTTGAGGAAATCGCGCGCTTCCCAGAGGCTCTTGTCCAGGCCGCCCAGCGGCGAGCCGCGGTAGCCGGAGATGAAGCAACCGGTGTTCAGGTTCTGAGCCTGGTCACGCTGATGCTGCAGCATGGGCAGGCGGGTCAGCGCCTGGGTGCCGGTGAGGTACAGATGTCCGGTTGCGAGCCGGTACTTGTCATCCAGGCGGATCTCGGCCAGTGACATGTGGCGCTCCTGTTTGTTTTTATCGGAGTCTGGACAACTTCTTACGTCGTCCGCCTAGCGAAACGCTGAAAAACTACCTGCGTTGCCAATACAGCGTTGGCTGTCGCTTCGAAATGCTCATTTACAACTCGTAAACTCCGCTTTCTCAGCGATAGCCGCCTTGTCTTGGCTGCCTCGGTAACGTTTTTCAACGCTCCGCAACGGCCATGGGCAGCTGCACGGTAAGCCGTCCCACGCCAGCGACCGGCAGGGGATCACCCCACCGTTGCGCGTTGAATAAGAGTCTGGCCGTGACGGAGAGAGATTTTCTTTCTACTTTTGCGGTGTAAGCGCCATTGAGCGCATGATCCATTCGCTAACAACAACAAAATAGGACCAATCATGCAGACCCCGCTAAGTAGCGTTGATCGCAAGATTTTGCTGCTGCTGCAACACAACGCCGACCTCTCCGCTGCGGAGGTCGCGGAAAAGGTCGAGCTGTCGCAATCGCCCTGCTGGCGCCGTATCCATCGCATGCAAGAAGAAGGGCTGATCGAACGCAAGGTCGCCCTGCTCAACCCGAAGAAGCTCGGGCTGAACATGACCGTGTTCGTCAACATCAAACTCTCCGCCCATGGACGCAGCAATCTCGATGAGTTCGAACGCGCGGTGGTCGGCTATCCGGAAGTGCTCGAATGCCACACCATGGCGGGCGAGTCGGATTACCTGCTCAAAGTGGTGGCCAAGGACATTGACAGCTATGAACGGTTTCTTCGCGACCAGCTGTTGCAGCGCCCTCATGTGCAGGAAGCGCATTCACATATCGCGATGAGTGAGGTGAAGCGCACCACCGAGCTGCCGTTGGATTAGCGTGGCGAAGATCAGGCCTGTTGAGGCTGCGGCCGTATGTCGAAACGATGGCTTGCCCAGCGCAGCGCCAGCGGTCCGAGCAACAGCAGGAGCCCCATCAGAGCGAAGGCCGCCCACCATCCCAGTAGCTGATCGTCGCCCAGCGCGTCGAGCACCATGCCAAACAGCAAGGGCCCGAGGAACGCACCGGTAAATCCGGTGCAGGAATACAGCGCCATGGCGGCGCCGCGGTAGCTGGCAGGTGCCACGGCTACCAACCCGGAGGTGAGCGCGGCCGAGTCGGCGGTCACCGTGAGGCTGTAGCAGAGAATCAGCATCAGCAGCGCCCAGAACGGCAACACAGCGCCGAGTCCGATCAGGCCGGCCAGTACGGCGGAAAGCAGCATTACCGACATCAGCCAGCGCTGCCGACCGAAGCGAATCGCCATCTCGTTGCCGAGGATACTGGCCGGCATGCCGATCAGTGTCGCCAGCATCGCTATCCAGGTCCCGCTCAGCCAGGGCGCCTGCCCCTGCCAGTCACCGGTAAACACGATGAACGCCACCAGCCAGGCGCGAAAGGCGAACAGTTCCAGGTTGTGCATAGCGTAAGCCAGGCAATAGGCGATGACAGGGCGTTCCATCAGCGGCGCCAAATCCAGCCAGCGCCGCGGCGCATGCTGGGCGACCGGTTTAGATGGCAACCCGCGCCACACCATCACCCAGGCCAGCAGCGCGCAGCCGCCACTGAGCAGTGCCGGCAGTTGCCAGCCGCCGAGCTTGGCCAGTTCACCGGCGAGCAGGAAGGACAACGCCGTGCCGAGCCCGAAGCTCGCCGTGTAGAAGGCAATGGCGCGCGACTGTGCCGGCCCCTCGATGCGCTCAGACAAGGCCTTCAGCCCAGGCATGTAAGTGCCGGCCAGGCCAATGCCGGCCAGCATGCGCCAGAGCAGCGCCGACCAGAAGTCATCGGCCAGCACAAAGCCAACGCTGGCGAATGCGGTCAGTAGCATCGCCCAAAGGTAGATCAGCCGCGCATCGTAACGATCGGTCAGCCCGGTCAGGACCGGCACCGCCAGCATGTAACCAAGAAAGAATCCGCCGCCGATCCAGCCCGCTTCGGTGTTGTCCAGCGCCCAGAGCAGCTGGAACTCAGGCAGCAACGCGGCGAACAGCGCAAAACCCGCCATGCCCAGGGTTTCCGCGAGGCACATCACCAAGGTGAGACGGCGAGCAGTCGGGCTCGCTTCGGAAGTGGGTGATGAGACATCGGTCGGGTTCATTCGGCATCCATCGTCGCGGCGATTCCGGTAATGGAACGCACCCAGCTCCTCACAGGGACTGGCCATCCCAGGCCAGGCTGATCCCAGCCGGCAGCGCGGCGGGGTTGTCTAGTAACCAGGCGTCCAGATTGTGGCCAATATGGGTCAGCAGAGCATGGGCCGGCTTAAGCTCGGCGATCACCGCCAGCGCCTGGGTCAGATCGTTGTGGTTCTGCGGTGACGCCTGCGGCGGGCTCGAGCAGTCCAGCACCAGCAGGTCCAGCGATTGTTGGCGCAGCACGCTCAAACTGGCGTCGGGCACGCCCAGGGTGTCTGTGAGATAGGCGATGCGCCGCCCCATCCCTTCGAACAAGTAGCCCAGGGTCGGCTTGGAGTGATTGAGCGGCAGCGCGGTCACGCTCAGCTCGCCCAACTCGCGACGTTCCAGCGCGGCAAACGGCTCCGAAAAATCCAGAATCCCGGGATGCTTGTAAAGATCGGCCAGGCCTTCAGGGTCACTTGGGCCATGCACCGGTATGCGCAACCCGAGCCCCCAGCGCAGATGCAGCAGGCCTTGGGCGTGATCGGCGTGGTAATGGGTCTGCAGGATTCCGCTGAGGCTGCCGGGCGCGAAACGCTCGGTGAGGTCGGTCAGGCCGCTGTCGATCAACCAGCGCTGCGAGCCGCACTCGATCAGCGCGCAGCAGGGGCCGCGGCGCCTGGCCGGGTCGAGCCGGGCTCGCTGGCAGGCTGCACACTCGCAGTTGTACACCGGCACCTGACGAGCATTGCCGCTGCCGAGTATGGTCAGGCGCATGCGCGGGCCTGATCGATCAACTGCAACAAGCGCTGCACGGTCTGCTCCAGCGCCCCGGAATTATCCAGCAGCTGCGCCTCATCTTGCTCTGCTGCCGATTGAAACTGCTGGTTGCGCACCAGGCGTGCCTCGATCTCCTCGGGCGACTCACGCCCCCGCGCCAGCAGTCGCTCACGCAGCACCGGCAACGCCACCGTGAGCAACACCGGCTGCAACTGCGGATAACGCCGATGCGCCTCGCTCAGATAGCCCCGCGATCCATTGACCAGCACATCCTCGCCCGCCGCCAGCCAGTCATCGATCTGCCGGGAAATGCCGTAATGCAGGCCGTTGGCTTGCCAGTCCAGGGCGAAAGCGCCGTTGCGGCGCAGTCGCTCGAACTCGGCCTCGGTCACTGCCAGGGCATCCTCGCCCACCGCCTCGGCAGAACGGGTGATAACGCGCCGGGCGATCCTGCACCCGCGCGCCTGCAGCGGCTCGCGGGCGGCCAGCAGCAGGCTGTCCTTGCCGGCACCGGATGGGCCCATCAGATAGATCAGTCGCCCCTTCATCAAAACACCCTTCTGCCTTGTCGCCATACCTGTCGGACCACCGGCATGCCATGCCTGTCACTTGCTTGCAGCAGATCGGCGCGCAAACCGGGGCGAATCTGCCCGCGGTCGTCGAGACCCGCCGCCTGAGCCGGCGCCAGACTGACCGTGGCGATCGCTTTGGGCAAATCATAGGCATTGCCCAGCGCCGCGAGCTGAAACGCGGCCTGCAACAGGCTGGCCGGATAGTAATCGCTGGAGAGGATGTCCAGCGCACCGCGACGGGCCAGATCAGCCGCGGCAATATTGCCCGAATGCGATCCGCCACGAACGATGTTCGGTGCGCCCATCAGCACCTTGAGCCCACGCGCATGGCTGGCCTCGGCCGCCTCGAAGGTGGTCGGGAATTCAGCGATCGCCATGCCGAAACCGGCCGATTCCTCGACATGCGCGAGGGTGGCGTCATCGTGGCTGGCCAGCGCCAATCCGCGGGCCTGACAGATCTCGACGACGGCGCGGCGCTGGCGGTCGCTGTGCTGTCTGGAATTGGCGATCTGCTGGTCGCTGAACGCATCCATCTCCGCCTCGCTGAGGTGGTACTTGCCCATGTAGTACTCGCGGTACTTTTCCGTCTGAGCGAACTGGCGCTGGCCCGGCGAATGATCCATCACCGATACCAGCTGCACCAGCGGCTGTTCCACCAGATCGCGGAACAGGCTTAGCGCATCCGGATGGCAGACTTCGCAGCGCAGGTGCAGCCGATGCTCAGCACGGGTGTCTCCGCTGGCCTCGGCATGGGCAATGGCGTCGAGCATGGCCGGCAACTGCTGCATGCGCTTGCCGCGCGGATTGATGTCACCGATGGACAATGCATCGAACACCGTAGTGATCCCAGCGGCGACGATCTGCGCATCGTGGGTCAGCACCGCGGAGGCCGAAGGCCAATCGACACCAGGGCGCGGCGTCATGTGCTTTTCCAGATTGTCGGTGTGCAACTCGACCAGGCCGGGCATCATGTAGTCGCCGCCCAGATCCTGAGCCTGGGGCAGCCGGCTGTTGCCTTCGTCGAACTCGGCGATCAGCCCATCGCGGATCACCAGCGTGCCGTCGATCACCCGATCGGCAGTGACTACCCGGGCGTTGCTCAGAATCAGTTCAGCAGGCATGGCGATGCTCCTCGGCAGTCATGTCCAGGTAGCGGTCGGCGACCGCTTCACGTATCGCACGGTCATGGAAGATGCCGATCAGCGCGGCCCCCGCGGCCTTGGCCTCACTGATCAGCTCCAGCACCACCCGGCAGTTCGCCTCGTCCAGCGATGCGGTGGGCTCGTCCAGCAGCAGCACCGGCCACTGCACCATGAAGCCGCGCGCCAGGTTCACGCGCTGCTGCTCACCGCCGGAAAAGGTGCCGGGCGCCAATTGCCAGAGCCGCTCGGGAATGTTCAGCCGGGTCAACAGGCTTTGCGCACGGGCCCGCGCCTGTTCCCGGTCCCAGCCGCGCGCCAGTGCCGGCGCCATCACCACCTCCAGACACGGCACCCGTGGAATCACCCGCAGGAACTGGCTGACATAGCCGAGGCTTTCGCGGCGCACCGCCAGCAGCTGCCGCGGCTCGGCGCCGACCAGCTCCAGCGGCTCACCGCGATGGCGCAGGCGGATGCTGCCGGTAGCCAGGTAGTTGCCGTAAAGGCAACGCAACAGCGTCGATTTGCCGGCACCGGAGCGTCCGTGCAGTACCAGGCACTCGCCCGGCGCGACAGCAAAGCTGACCGCTCGCAGCACATCGAGGGTCACCCCGTGCTGCTGATGAAGGGTGAAGGATTTGCGGAGGTCGCGGACCTCGATCGGGCTGTTCATGGATTGCCTCGCAAAGAAAGGAAGGAGTGAATGCCGGCCCTAGGTGCCTGATTCGCGAGCAAGGACTCTGCGCCCCCGTCGCTCTTACAAGTGCAGAAACCTCCTCGCACATGCCGCCTGCCCCGCCCCCTTTGTAGGAGCCAGCTTGCTGGCGAAGCTTTTCGCGGCCGCCCTGTAGTCCCACTCATGACTGCTACACCGACGAGACCGGCAGCCTGGATCGCGAGCAAGCTCGCTCCTACAAGAGCGGAAACCTCCTCACGTTTGCGGCTTACATCGGCCCCCTGTAGGAGCCAGCTTGCTGGCGAAGCTTTTCGCGGCGAACCGGCTGCCATGTGCGGCTTGCTTGCAAGCCCCCTCATGGCTGCAACACCGACGACACCAGCAGCTGCGAATAGGGATGCTGGGGGTCATCGAGGATCTGATCGGTGAGGCCGGTTTCCACCACGCGCGAGCGGCGCATGACCATCAGCCGATCCGCCAGCAGCCGCGCCACAGCCAGGTCATGGGTAACGATCACCACGGCCAGATCTAGCTCGTGCACCAGCCCGCGCAGCAGGTCGAGCAGGCGCGCCTGCACCGAGACATCGAGGCCGCCGGTGGGCTCGTCCATGAATACCAGGCGCGGGCCGGACACCAGATTGCGGGCGATTTGCAGGCGCTGCTGCATGCCGCCGGAGAAGGTTCGCGGCAGATCGTCAATGCGCGCCGGATCGATCTCTACCTGGCTCAACCAGTCCAGCCCGGCCTGGCGTAGCTGGCCGTAGTGGCGCTGCCCTTGGGCCATCAACCGCTCGCCGATATTCGCCCCGGCCGAGACGCCCATGCGCAGGCCGTCGCGGGGGCTCTGCTCGACGAAGCCCCACTCGGTGCGCAGCAAGTTGCGACGTTCCGCCTCGCTGGCGGCGTAGAGGTCGAGCCAGGCGCCGTCGCGACCGCGATAGCTCACCGAGCCCCGGTCGGGCGGGCAGCGTCCGGAGAGCAGGCTGAGCAGCGTGGATTTTCCGGAGCCGGACTCACCGACGATGCCTAGCACTTCACCGGGATAGAGATCGAAGTCGACGCCCTGGCAACCGGTATCCGGCCCGTACAGGCGCGTCAGCCCACGGACCGACAGCAAGGGCTGATCGAGGCGGCTGACGGGTTGTTGCAGATCGAGCGCGGCGTTCATTCGGCGGCCTCCTGGGCGTCGCGGCGTTGCGTGCAGTAATCGGTGTCAGAGCAGACGAAGCGCTTGGTGCCGGCGTCGTCGACAATGAGTTCGTCGAGGTAGGAGTGATCGCAGCCGCAGAAGGCGCAGCACTGCTCCCAGGCCTGAATGGCGAAGGGGTGATCTTCGAAATCCAGGCTGCGCACGTCGGTGTAGGGCGGCAGGGCATAGAGGCGCTTCTCGCGGCCAGCGCCGAACAGCATCAGCGCCGGGCTCATGTTCAGTTTCGGATTGTCGAATTTGGGAATCGGTGACGGATCCATCACGTAGCGGCCGTCCACCGTCACCGGGTAGGCATAACTGGTGGCGATATGGCCGAAGGTGGCGATGTCTTCGTAGAGCTTGACGTGCATGACCCCGTAGTCGGCCAGCGCATGCATGGTCCGCGTCTCGCTTTCCGACGGTTCGATGAACCGCAGCGGCTCGGGAATCGGCACCTGATAGACCATGATCTGGTCGTTGCGCAGCGGCGTTTCCGGAATCCGGTGGCGGGTCTGGATCACCGTCGCTTCGGGCGTCCGGGTGGTGGTGGCGATGCCGGCGGTACGGGCAAAAAAGCGCCGAATCGACACCGCGTTGGTGGTGTCGTCGGCGCCCTGGTCGATCACCTTGAGCACGTCCTCGGCTCCGAGAATGGCAGCGGTCAGCTGCATGCCGCCGGTTCCCCAGCCATAGGGCAGCGGCATCTCGCGGCCGCCGAAGGGCACCTGGTATCCGGGGATCGCCACGGCCTTGAGCAGCCCGCGGCGGATCATGCGTTTGGTCTGCTCGTCGAGGTAGGCGAAGTTGTAACCCTGCTCCGTCGCAGCAGTCTGGGAACGGTCGTTGGCGGTGGCGATCATGCGCGGCGCTCCTCGGCGTTGGGCTCGACCGTGGCGGTCTCTTCGACCGGCGCGCGACGCAGCTTGCGAATCAGCTCCAGTTCAGATTGGAAGTCGACGTAATGCGGCAACTTGAGGTGGGAGACGAAGCCACCGGCCTCAACGTTGTCGCAGTGCATCAGCACGAACTCTTCCTGCTGCGCCGGGCCCTGCACCGTCTCGCCATACTCGGCGCCACGTAGCGCGCGGTCCACCAGGGCCATGCCCATGGCCTTGCGCTCGGCGTAACCGAAGGCCAGCCCGTAGCCGCGGGTGAACTGCGGGTCGATGCCCTGCCCGCCGATGAACTGGTTGACCATTTCGCACTCGGTCACTTCGATATCGCCCAGCGGCACGGCGAAGCCCAGCTCGGGCGGCTCCATCCAGACCTCGACCTGGCCGATGCGGATCTCTCCGGCGAAGGGGTGGTTACGGCCATAGCCGCGCTGGGTCGAGTAGCCCAGCGCCAGCAGAAAGCCCTCATCACCACGAGCCAGCGCCTGCAGCCGTTGGGCACGGTCGCTGGGAAACTCCAGGGGTTCGCGGGTGATATCCGGCACGGCGTGGTCATCGCCGCGCTCCGGTTTCATCAGGCCTTCCTGGGCGAGCAGGTCGAGCACGCGCGGACAGGCCGCCAGCTCGGCGTGAGGATCAGTTTCCGGGCCGGGATGTTCGCCTTCGGCCAGCAGGCTGAAGTCCAGCAGGCGGTGGCTGTAATCGAAGGTCGGGCCGAGCAGCTGACCGCCGGGCAGATCCTTGAAGGTCGCCGAAATCCGCCGCGTTGGGCGCATCTGCGCGGTCTCCAGCGGGACGCTGGCACCAAAGCGCGGCAGCGTGGTGCGATAGGCGCGCAGCAGGAAGATCGCTTCGAGCAGATCGCCAGCCGCCTGCTTGATCGCCAGCGCAGCCAGTTCCTCGTCGAACAGCGAACCTTCGGCCATGACCCGCGCCACCGCCAATGGCAGTTGCTGACGGATCTGGCTGACGCTCAATTCGGGCAAAGCGGTGTCGCCGCGGCGCTTCTTCGCCAGCAGCCGGTGAGCATTGTCGATGGCCTGTTCGCCACCCTTGACGGCTACGTACATCAGGCGACCTCCTCTATCGATGGTGCAATGCGAGTGCTGCGGGGCAAGCCGATCAGGGCCTGGCCGGAAGCGAAGAAAAGGTCCAACCCGCGCGGAAAATCATTGCGAGCGGCCCGCTGCTGCCAGAGCGCCGCTGGCACCGGCAGGCTTACTTCGCGCTGGCCGAGGATGCCGGGGCCGCTCCAGCTCAACGCTGCGCCACCGACGAGGGCATCGAGCTGGATCAGCAGCGTGCAGGACTGGTCGGGAAAACGTTCGCTGCCGGTGCAGAAACCGGACAGGTCTGCCAGCTCCTGGGCGCCTAGCAGCGCGAAATCAGCCGCTTCGCGGTCGGCCACGATCGGGCAACCGCAATGGAAGGCCAGGTTGGCGCGTACCGTCGGCGTGTCGAATGCGGGCGCCAGCCACAGCCGCGTATCGCCGTCGAGCAAGCTCAGGCACAGCGCGTAGCTCGCCGGCGCCAGCGATTCAAGGGCGTGCATCGGAATCAGCGGCTGTATCAGGCCGGGCTCGGCAAGCGACTTGAGCGCTGTGCGAAACACTCGCTGGCTGTCGAGCACCTGATCGTTAAACGCCGCGTGCAACAGATCTGCGCTCATCAGTCCTCTCCTCTTACCAGGGTGAAGAACTCCACTTTGCTACTGGCCGTCTCGGCATCCTGCGCCGCACGACGTGCCGCCTGGTCCGCTGCCAGCGGATCGATCAGGTGCTGCTGCCAGCGCGCCTGGTCGCGGCCCTGCAGATGCGCATCGGCCAGCGCGGCCAGCTCGGCATGACGCTTGTTGCGCCCAGCCACATAGCTGTAACCGGTGCAGCCGTTCCCCAGGCGCACCACGCAACGGGTCACGCTCATCTCGCCGAGATTGAACGCGGCGCCGGTAGCGCCCATGCGGCCACGGACCAGGGTCATGCCGATTTCCGGTGCGCGTACGAGTTGGTAATCGATGTCCTTGAGCTCGGCCTCGTAGCGCGCCAGCTCATCGCCGGCACGGGCAAGTACGCCCATCCAGCGCTGGCGAGTGGCTATTTCTGGGGTCATTCGCGTCTCCATCAGGTGGCGACCTGGTACTGGAAGCGGTCGGCGCGGCTGGTCGACAACGACAGCTCTACCGGCCGTCCGGCCAGGTCGTGGGAAAGGGTGAGCACGGTCAGCAGCGGCGCGTGGCGCGGCATCAACAGCTGATCGGCCTCGTCGGGCGTGGGCAGTCGTGCGCCGATCAGGCTGAAGGCCCGGCGCAGCGGCATTTCGCGTTCGGCCAGGTACTGGCGCAGCGAACCGCCGTTGTAATCGCCCAGCAGCGCCTGGCGGCTGGCACAGAAACGGTGGCGGATCAGGCTCACCGGTTGTTCATCGAGCAGGCGCAGGGTGTGCAGCTCCAGCAACGCCGCGTCCTCTCGCAGCTTCAGGTAGCCGGCCTCTTCAGCGGTGGCAGGACGTAGCTGTCGCTGCAACAGCCGCGCCTGTACACCGTGGCCCTGCGCCGACAGCGATTCGCTGTAGGCGCTGCCGGCGGCGAGCGGATAGATCAGCGGTCGCGCCAGCACTCGCGTGCTTCTGCCCTGTTGGCGCAGCACACGACCTTCGCTGACCAACTCATCGATGGCCCGACGCAGCGTGTGCCGATTGACCGCAAACCGGGTCGCCAGCTGGACCTCGCCGGGCAGCTGGTCGCCGGGCTGCAGATGGCGCAGTTCGTCACGCAACTGAGCGGCCAGTTGCAGGTAGCGCGGTTGAGGTTGTCTAGACAGGTGCATGGCTAAAAAAAGACGCGCGGGGCGTCCGTCTCCGGTCAGATGAAGAGTTTGCGCAAGCGCTGTGAAAGGATGTCGATCACGCTCACCACCGCCACGATGACGATCAGCAGGGCGCAGGTTTGGCCGAACTGGAAGCCGCGAATGGCCTCCCAGAGGATCACGCCGATACCACCGGCACCGACCATGCCCACCACCGTTGCGGAGCGCACATTGGATTCGAAGCGATACAGCGCGTAGGAAATCCACAACGGCAGCACCTGCGGGATGACTCCGAAGATGACCTCCTGCAGAGCACTGGCACCAGTGGCACGCACCCCTTCCACGGGACCTGGCTCGATGGCTTCCACCGCTTCAGCGAAGAGTTTGGCCAGCACGCCGGTGGTGCCGACGAACAGCGCCAGCACGCCGGCGAAAGGCCCCAGGCCGACCGCAACGACGAAGAGCATGGCGAAGACCATCTCGTTGATCGAACGACAGGCGTCCATCACCCGCCGGACCGGCTGGTACACCCACCACGGCACGATGTTCTCGGCGCAGAGAATGCCCAACGGGATCGCGCAGAGAATCGCCAGCACCGTGCCCCAGAGGGCGATCTGCACGGTAACGATCATCTCCGTCAGATACAGCTCCCAGTTGCTGAAGTCAGGCGGGAAGAAGTCGGCGGCGAAGGTCGCCATGTTGCCGGCGTCGCGGATCAGCGCCAGCGGATTCATTTCGGCACCCTGCCAGGACCAGCCCAGCAGCGCGAGAAAAAGCCCCCAGCCGATCAGCTTGAACCAGGAGCGTTTCTGCGGTGCGACAACGGGAGTAGGTGCGGTCAGAGAAGTCATGGAGGCTCCGGCAATCGAGAAAGCTGGCCGCCGCTTGGGCGGCGGCCAGTGGGATCAGCCTGCCGTGGCGGCTGCGGTTTTCTGCTGGAGCTCGGCCATGCGCTGCTCGAGCGCGGCGAGCTGAGCGTCCAGTTCCTTCAACTGAGCCTGCTTGTCGCTTTCGTCGAGCTTGCTGTTGTTGGCGATTTCACTGCGTTTTTTGAACAGATCGAGCTGGCGGATCGGCAGCAGTTGATCGTCATCGGAGGCGCGGAACTTGCCCCACTGCAGGCCCGCCAACACTTCTGCCTCACCGGGCTTGTCGCCGTAGGTCATGAAGAACTCGCGAATGCCGGCCTTGGTCGCCTCCGGCAGGTTCTTGCGCCAGACCATCGGGTCGGCTGGGATCAGCGGCGAGGTCCAGATCACCTTGAGCTGGGCGGCCTTCTTCGGTGCGGTCAGTTCCAGGCGCTCCATGCCCTCGTTGTTGAAGGTGCCGACATCGACCTGCTTGTTGGCTACCGACAGGGCATTCACTTCGTGGCTGCCGTTGAGCGAGCGCTTGAAGATCTTGTTGGCGTCCACCTTGTTCTTGGCGAAGACGTAATAGCCCGGCACCAGATAGCCGGAAGTGGAGTTCGGATCGCCGTTGGCGAAGGTCAGCTTGCCGGCGTCCTTGAGCATATCTTCGACGGAGTTGATAGAGCTGTCCTTGTGCGCCACCAGCAGGCTGTAATAACCCTGCGCACCGTTGGCGGCGACGGTCTGGGCGAAGATCTCGCCGCCGGCGCGGTCCACGGCTTCCATCGCCGACTTGTTGCCGTACCAGGCCAGGTCGACCTTGTCGAAGCGCATGCCCTGAATGATGCCGGCATAGTCGGGGGCGAAGAAGGCGTTGATCTTCATCCCGGTGCGCTCGCTCATCGCGGCGAGGAAGGGATCCCAGACGGCTCGCAGGTTCTGCGAGGATTCGGTGGAGATGATGCCGAAATTCAGTTCCTTGCCATCATCCGCATGGGCGCCGCCCAGCAATGAGCCGGTCAGCAGGGCGGAGGCGGCCAGGACGCGGCCAATACGATTGAACATGGAAAAGCTCCTGTCATTGGATGACGTTGGGGTTGGCAATTGGTGTTCAGGCCTTGGCCAGGCTGAGCGGGCGAAGCTGTACGGGCGCCACTGCGGCAGGCGAGCGCGTCTGATCGGAAAACAGCAGACTGGCGTCGAGATCGGCGCCATAGAGATCGTTAAGAAGCCGCGCATCGAGGTCGGCACAGGCACCGTCGTAGTGAATACGGCCGTCCTTGAGCGCCACGGCTCGATGGCAATAGCGCAGGGCGTAGTCGACCTGATGCAATGTCACCACCACCGTCTTGCCGTCGCGGCGGTTGATGTCGGCGAGTATTTCCATGACCTTGCGAGCGGACTCGGGGTCGAGCGAGGCGATCGGCTCGTCCGCGAGGATCACTTCGGCCTGCTGGGTCAGCGCACGGGCGATGGCCACCCGCTGCTGCTGACCGCCGGAAAGCGTCGATGCGCGCTGCTCGGCACGGTTGGCCAGCCCCACGCGCTCGAGCGCCGCCAACGCCTGCTGCTTCTGCTCAGCGCTGAACATGCCCAGCGAGCCGCGCCAGCGCGGCATGCGCCCAAGAAAGCCCAGCAGCACGTTGTCCAGCACACTGAGGCGGCTGACCAGATTGAACTGCTGGAAGATGTAACCGATGTCTGCCCGCAGGCGGCGCACGTCGCCATTCAAACGCCCCGCCGACTGCACCTCTCGGCCAAGCACCTGGATGTTGCCGCCGGCGCTGCGATCGCAGCAGGCCAATCCGGCAATGTGCCGCAGCAATGTGGACTTGCCGGAACCCGAGGCTCCAATCAGCGCCACCATCTCGCCCGGCTGCACGGACAGCGCCAGGTCATGCAGGGCACGTTTGCCTGCGAAGGTCTTGTTCAGACTGTCGACACGGATAACCGCATTCATGGACCGCCTCCCTCATCGAGAACGACGGCAGCCCCTGGCGGCCGTCTGATGAGGCATGACCTTAGGCACGGCCAGTGTCACTTGGGTGAAGCGTTCATGACGGTTTGGTGACTTGTCTGGACAGGCGGAGCGGGTTCGACGGGCGCGAATCAAAGCGCGCCTTCTAGCCCGCCGACTGGCGTCTGTCAGCGTTCCGTGAACTATTTCGGGATGCCCTTCACCTGATCGCCAGTGCCCAGCTGGTGTTGACGAAACCAGCCCTGGTTCGCCTCCAACGCATAACGCGCCGGCTCGCGCGAACAGCGGATCGCCGTGCTCAAAGGCTCCAGGTCGATGACATCGACGATGCGCCCCTGCTCGTCCATGAAAGCAGCCGACAGCGGCAGCGGCGTATTCTTCATCCACAGGCAATGGCGGCGAACATCATCGAAGCGAAACAGCATGCCGCGGTCCGCCGCCAGCTCGGTACGCTGCATCAGCCCGCGGGCCCGCTCATCCGGCGAGCGGGCGTACTCCGCCTGCAAATGCGCATCGCCGACCTGCAGGTCGAGCAGCGACTCCGCGGCAGCAGCCGAGGAAAGGCAGCTCAGGCCCATGAGAAAGAACAGCAAAGCAGTGCGCATCGAACGCCTCTAGAGCTAGAAAGAAGCCACCGCAGCATAACCAAAGTAGTCACCTCTAGTCCTCGGTCACTGGCGCCTCGATTGCCACATGCTCGCTGTCGCCATAGCGCCTCTGGCAGCGCTCGCAGTAGAAGCTGCGGCGTTTACTGCGGCCCAGCGACTTGGCTTTGACGAAGGGGATCTTGCAACGTGGACAGGTGGTCTTGGTATGCGCGAGCCAATGGGCCTTGAGCGTGCCTTCGCGCTTCCATTGGAGAAATTCGAAACTGTAGCTGCGGACCTCTCGCACCAGCTCGCGCAGTTTGGTTGCCGGCAGATCGCCGATCAGCGACAGCGGATGAATCCGTGTACGGAACAACACCTCGCTCTTGATGATATTGCCGGAGCCGGAAAACAGCGTCTGGTCCAGCAGCGCATCGCATGCCAGCAGGCGTGGCCGCGCGCGTAGCTTCTTCAGCGTCGCGCGACCGTCCCAGGCCTCGCTCATGACATCCGCGCTCCAATCGTAGGCCTCGTCCAGCGGGCCTTCGATGAACTGCACCGAGCAACCGTAGAAATTCAGCTCCCCGTTGGCGAAACCCAGCCTAAGACGAGGAGCGGATTCCTTGCGCTCATTGATCCGATAACTGCCGAACAGCAGCAGATGGATGCGCAGGGAGACGTCCTCCAGTTCGATGAGAAAGTGCTTGCCCCAGCTGCGAAGCGAACGCACCGACTGGCCTACCAGCCGCGTCTGGTCTAGCTTGGCGCTGCCCTCCGCTCGCTCGACGGTCTGGCCGGTGAAGCCGGCGACTTCTTCTCGAAGAATAACGATGGACGGACCTTCGGGCATGGCGATATCGCTTCGGCTGGGGATATCGATATCGACTGGTTCCGGTCGCGAAGGTGCGGCCCGGAGGACAGAAGCGGCTTCGAAGGGCGCGAAAAAAGGAGCGCGCTGTAACCAGCACCACGGTTATCCGCCCACGCGAAGCATCGAAACGGGATCGATCCACCCTGCTGCTCAGGCGCGTTTAACGTTGTGCCAGCCGCCGCTCGGCCATAAAGTGACCGCCACCATGGCGTCTGCGGCCAGTTTCTGTGCCTCGTGCCTGGCAAAAATGACTTCGTCTGGATGTAGCCGATGGATATCAAACCCTTACTGAAAACCCTGGCCGCCCAGGATGGCTCCGATCTGTTCCTTTCCACCGGGGCGCCTCCCTGCGCCAAGTTCAACGGTGTGCTCAAGGCGCTGTCATCCGAGCCGCTGAAGCCCGGCGACATCGCCACGATCGCCGATGGCGTGATGGATGCCGAGCAGCGTGCCGAGTTCGAGCGCGAGCTGGAGATGAACCTGGCGATGTCGATACCCGGTGTCGGGCGCTTTCGTATCAATATCTTCAAGCAGCGCAACGAAGTCTCTATCGTCGCGCGCAATATCAAACTGGATATTCCCAACTTCGATGACCTCAAGCTGCCCAAGGTGCTGCTCGACGTCATCATGGAAAAGCGCGGCCTGGTGCTGTTCGTCGGCGGTACCGGCTCGGGCAAGTCCACCTCGTTGGCGGCCCTGATCGATCACCGCAATCGCAACAGCGGCGGGCACATCATTACCATCGAAGACCCCGTGGAATATGTGCATCGGCACAAGAAATCCATCATCAACCAGCGCGAAGTCGGCGTGGATACCCGCAGCTTCCAAGCCGCCTTGAAAAACACCCTGCGCCAGGCGCCGGACGTAATTCTGATTGGCGAGATCCGCGACCGAGAAACCATGGAGCATGCCCTGGCGTTTGCTGACACAGGCCACCTCGCAATTTCCACGCTGCATGCCAACAACGCCAACCAGGCGCTGGATCGCATCATCAACTTCTTCCCCGAGGAGCGCCGTCCGCAGCTGCTCAACGACCTGGGCAACAACCTCAAGGCTTTCATCTCTCAGCGACTGGTGAAAACGCTGGACGGTAAGCGCCGAGCCGCGGTGGAGGTGATGCTCGGCACGC
The DNA here is from genome assembly GCF_013620795.1 of Pseudomonas sp. Q2-TVG4-2. Taxonomy (GTDB): domain Bacteria; phylum Pseudomonadota; class Gammaproteobacteria; order Pseudomonadales; family Pseudomonadaceae; genus Stutzerimonas. Next base: position 873,300 of record NZ_LGLW01000001.1, read on the forward strand.
CGACGGTTCGCGATCTGATCAAGCGCAACGAGTTCAGCGAACTCAAGGAGATCATGGAAAAGTCGAAGAATCTGGGCATGCAGACCTTCGACCAGGCACTCATCGATCTGGTCAACGAAGGCGTGCTGAGCGAAGAAGAAGCAACCAAGAATGCCGACTCGGCGAACAACGTACGACTCAAGCTCAAGCTGCACCGCGACGGCGGCGTCGCAGCCAGCCCGAGCAACACGCCGGCCTCGCCACAGGCAGCTGGCGAAGCCAAGACCGCGAACTGGGGGATGGAGCTAAAGCTGGAAGAGCTCGATGACCCAAACGAGGAGAACGACAAGCCCTGACGGCCCCGAGCACCCAGGCCAAACAAGGACCGGCCATCTACCGCGCAGATGGCCGGTGACCTTACCAATCCAGGTGCAAGCGGCTCTCGAAACGGCGCCGCTCGCGCGTCAGCGGATCGCGAAATTCCAATGCCTGCGCCAGCAGCTTCAACGGCCTGGAGTAGTCATCCTGATCGCGTCGTGCGCGCTCGATCAGCTCCGGATAGAAAGGATCGTTGCAAATGCCAGCCCCCAGCGTAGCCATCTGCAGGCGCAGCTGGTGTTTGCGACCAGTGACCGGATAGAGCGCGTAGCGCCAAAGCTCGCCGCGATGCTCAAGCACCTCGATACGCGTCTCGCTGTTGGGCTCGCCCTCGCCTTCCTTCATCAGGAAGAACGGCTCACCCTCGACCATGTGCAGTCGCTGCTGACGCGGAAACGCCAGTTCGGGCAGCGCCGGGCAGATCGCCTCGTAGCGCTTGTCGATCTTCCGCTCGCGGAACAGTGCCTGATAACGGCCGCGGCTTTCACGATTGGTGGAGAACAGCACCAGCCCAGCCGTTAGCCGGTCGATACGATGGATCGGCACCAGATCTGGATTGCCCACACGCTTGCTCAGCCGCGCCAATAGCGTTTCATTGACGTACTCGCCGGCCGGCATCACCGGTAGGAAGTGCGGTTTGTCGGCCACCAGCAGATGCTCGTCGATATGCAACACCTGTTCCTTGAAGGGAACAGGCTTCTCGTCCGGCACTTCACGAAAGTAGTGAACCTTCAACCCGACCTGATAGGGATGCGCGACGGTCAACGGCTGCCCATCCGCGCCCATGACGCGGCCACGGGCGAAGCGATCGGTCCAGGTCGCGCGGTCGATCGCCGGGAAATGCGCGCACAGGCAATCGAGCACCGTTGCCCAATCGCCTTGGGGTAAATGCAGGGTGCTGCGGGCATTGGGAGCAGGAGCGGACATGACTAAGGTATGCGAGCGGAAACGGCCGATGATGATAACCGACTGCGCCGTGGCAGCTCCGACAGTAGCACCTCGAATTACGGCAATTTTCACCACGGCCTGTCGATTTGCATCGATGCCAGTCGACCATCCGAGCGCGCATCGAACTCATCGATGCGCCATCGCTCGTTCCGCAACGGAGGTCACGATGAACAACCATCCGATCGTTTCCCGTCAGCAGTGGCTGGCCGCCCATACCGAACATCTGCTCAAGGAAAAGCAGGTCACCCGTCAACGCGAGGCCCTTGCCGCGGCCCGTCGCGAATTGCCCTGGATGCTCGTGGAAACGGATTACCGGTTCCAGGACGCACAAGGGACAGTGGGCCTTGAGGAGCTGTTCGATGGACGCAGCCAGCTGATCATCAAACATTTCATGTTCGGCGCCGACTGGCAGGAAGGCTGTGTCGGCTGCTCCTTCGAGATGGACCACCTGCAGGGCGCCCTGGTGCACCTGGCCAACCACGACGTCAGCGTCGTGGCTGTGTCGCGCGGCCCTTTCGAAGCGATCGAGGCCTTTCGCCGACGTATGGGCTGGCAGATTCGCTGGGTGTCGTCTGCCGGCAGTGATTTCAATCGCGACTTCCACGTCTCGTTCGATCCCGAGGATATCGTCGAAGGCAAGGTGTTCTACAACTTCACCTGGGAGCCGTTCGTCTGTGAAGAGCTGTCGGGTTTCAGCGTGTTCTATCGCGACGAGGACGGGCGCATCTTTCACACGTTCTCGGCATATGGGCGCGGCGCGGAGGAGTTACTGGGCAGCTATGTGCTGCTCGATATGACACCCAACGGGCGCAACGAAAACGAACGGCACAACCTGACCGATTGGGTCCGCCATCATGACCGTTACGGCAGCGGAGGCAGCGTGGGCCCCGATGGGCGCGCCGTTCCAGCTGCCCAAGAATCGGCTTCAGACTGTTGCCATTGAGCCGGAGCGCGCGTTGGTCACACCCGTGAATTTCCCTGAAACCCTCGCGGCCTTGTCCGGTCCAGATTAGGACAGCAGGCATTCCGGGGCTGCGAAGGCCGCTTCCATTGCGCGTGAGAGTTGCGTTGCGTGCGAACGCCTCCGGTGTACCAGCCCTCCCTTTGTCTGAACGGTTCATCCTCCAGACCAAGCGAGGTTTCCATGGCAATGACAGTGGGTGACTACCTAATCGAACGCCTCTACCAATGGGGCGTTCGCCGCATCTATGGCTATCCTGGCGACGGCATCAACGGCGTGTTCGGCGCCCTCAATCGTTCGGATGAAAAGATTCGCTTCATCCAGGCACGCCATGAGGAGATGGCTGCTTTCATGGCTTCTGCCGATGCCAAGTTCAACGGCGGCCTCGGCGTCTGCATCGCCACCTCTGGCCCTGGGGCGGCACACCTGATAACCGGCCTGTACGACGCGCGCCTGGACCATATGCCGGTGTTAGCCATCACCGGACAGAAATCGCGCACCGCACTAGGGAGTCATTACCAGCAGGAAATCGATTTGGTCTCGCTGTTCAAGGATGTTTCCGGCGCGTTTGTCGAGCAGGCCAGCGCACCGGCCCAGGTCAGGCATCTGATCGACCGGGCCATTCGTACCGCGGTGGGCGAGCGCAAGGTAGCGACCATCATTCTACCCAGTGATCTGCAGGACGCCGAATACAGCGAGCCACCACGCGCCCATGGCGCGGTGCATTCAGGCATCGGTTACACGCGGCCGAAAATGGTGCCCTACGAGGCTGACCTGCAGCGCGCCGCAGACGTGCTCAATGCCGGCAAGAAGGTCGCCATCCTGGTCGGTGCCGGGGCGCTGAACGCCACCGATGAGGTCATCGCGGTTGCCGAAAAACTCGGGGCCGGGGTGGCCAAGGCGCTGTTGGGCAAAGCGGCGGTACCGGACGATCTGCCCTGGGTGACCGGCTCCATTGGTTTGCTCGGCACCGAGCCGAGCTACAAGCTGATGACGGAATGCGACACTCTGCTGATGATCGGTTCGGGCTTCCCCTACTCCGAGTTCCTGCCCGAAGAAGGCCAGGCGCGAGGCGTACAGATCGACCTCAAGGCAGACATGCTGAGCATTCGCTACCCCATGGAAGTCAGCCTGCAAGGCGACTCCGCCGAAACACTCCGAGCGCTGCTGCCGCTGCTCACCGAGAAGACCGAACGCAACTGGCGCAGCGACATCGAAGGCTGGCGGATGGAATGGGAACAGACCCTTGAAAAGCGTGCCATGACCCAGGCGGACCCCGTCAACCCTCAGCGCGTCGCGTACGAACTGTCGCCGCGCCTGCCCGACTATTCGATCATCACCAGTGACTCGGGCTCCTGCGCCAACTGGTACGCGCGGGACGTGAAGATCCGCCGCGGCATGATGTGCTCGCTGTCTGGGGGGCTGGCCTCGATGGGTGCAGCGGTGCCCTACGCCATCGCCGCCAAGTTCTCGCACCCTGATCGGCCGGTCGTTGCGATGGTTGGCGACGGCGCGATGCAGATGAACAACCTGGCCGAACTGATCACTGTCGCCAAGTACTGGAAGGAGTGGCAGAACCCGCAATGGATCTGCTGCGTATTCAACAACGAGGACCTCAACCAGGTGACCTGGGAGCAGCGGGTAATGGAAGGCGATCCTAAGTTCGAGGCGTCGCAGAACATCCCCAATGTGCCCTATCACCGCTTCGCCGAGTCGATCGGTCTGAAAGGCATCTATGTCGACCGGGAAGATCGTGTTGCTGCCGCATGGGATGAAGCCTTCGCCTCTGACAAACCCGTGTTGATCGAATTCAAGACCGACCCGAACGTGCCGCCGCTGCCACCGCACATCACGCTGGAACAGGCGAAGAAATACGCCTCGGTGTTGCTGCATGGCGACCCGGATCAGGGCGGGATCATCAAGCAATCGGCCAAGCAGGTGCTCAGCAAGGTGATGCCCGGGCATGACAAGGATAAAGAATGACCGCTCGGCCGGACGCGGCCATTCGCGCGCTACGGGTCGGGGCCTACCGCGTTCCGACCGACGCGCCCGAGGCCGACGGTACCTTTCGGTGGGACGCGACCACGCTGGTGCTGGTTGAGCTGGATGCGGCCGGCGAGACCGGCATGGGATATACCTATGCCGACGCCTCGTTGGTGCGGCTAATCGACGACCATCTGCGCCCATTGGTTGTAGGTGCCGACCCGATGGCCATAGCCGGCATCGCCGAGCAGCTCTGGGCCAGCGTGCGCAATCTGGGGCGTTCAGGCCTGGCCGCCTGTGCAATTTCGGCAGTCGACGGTGCGCTGTGGGATCTCAAGGCGAAGTGCCTTGGCGTGCCGCTGGCGCAGCTGCTGGGCACGCGGCGGACTGCAGTACCGGTGTACGGCAGCGGCGGGTTCACGAGTTATGCCGACGACAGGTTGCGCGACCAGCTTGGGCGCTGGGTAGAAGAGGACGGCTGCCGCTGGGTGAAGATGAAAATCGGCGCCGATGCCGATCATGACGGCCAGCGCGTGGCCGCGGCTCGGGATGCGGTCGGTGACGCCGGGCTGTTCATCGACGCCAACGGTGCGCATAGCAGCCGCAGCGCCATCGCTTTCGCCGCGCGCATCGCCGAGTACCGTGTCGGCTGGTTTGAGGAGCCGGTCAGTTCGGATGATTTGAACGGGCTGAGCGCGGTGCGTGAGGCTGTCGGCGCACAGGGACTGGCGGTGGATATCGCCGCTGGGGAATACGCATATACGCCGGACGATTTCCGCCGGCTGCTCCAGTGTGGCGCCGTCGATGTGTTGCAGGCTGACGCGACTCGGTGCGGCGGCATCAGCGGTTTTCTGCAGGCAGCAGCCTTGAGCGATGCCTTTCATATCGATGTTTCTGCGCATTGCGCCCCTGCCTTGCATCGACACGTGGCTTGCGCGGTGCCGCGACTTCGACATATCGAATGGTTTCACGACCACGTGCGCCTGGAGTCACGGTTGTTCGACGGGGCTCCTGAAATCGATCGGGGCGTGATCACCCCAGACTGGAGTCGGCCTGGTCATGGCTTGCAGTTCAAGCATGCCGATGCGCGGCAGTACCAGATATGACGCTCGCCCAACCTGCGCAAGAGAGGCTTCATGGTTTCAGGCACTCAACTCAAGCTGATCGCCGCTGGCGCAACCACGGCGTTGGCTGCGGCCTCACTGGTCTGGCAAAAGCATGAACGACGCGGTCGCGGGCTGCTCTTCCGCCCCGCGGACGACAGCCTCGTCGCGGCGGCACGCACGCTCAATCGTGGCGCCGGGTTGCTGGCCCTTGCAGTCGGTATGGACAGCGCCGCTGAGCATTACCGCGGCGACTTTCAGAACCGGGCCATGTACACGCCACTGGCGGTATCGGCGCTGTCATTGCTCGCAAGCAGTCAGGGGCAGCAGGACCCGGACCCAGCCTCCAGCCGACTGCGCAACGGGATCTACCTGGGCACGGTGTTAACCGGTCTGGCCGGGACGGGCTTCCATCTCTACAACGTCACCAAGCGGCCCGGCGGCTTCTGCTGGAGCAACCTGTTCTATGCTGCCCCCCTTGGCGCGCCGTCGGCGCTGGTGCTTTCCGGCGTACTTGGTTATTACGCCGAACGGTTGCGCGCCGAAACGGATGACGCGATACCGCAAGTGTTCGGCCTACCGGCAGGCAAGGCGGTCGCGCTGATGGCGGCCGCCGGGTTGCTCGGCACCACGACCGAGGCCGGGCTGCTGCATTTTCGCGGCTCGTTCCAGAACCCCGCCATGTACTTGCCTGTCACTGCGCCTCCGATCGCCGCAGGGCTGCTGGTCGCCACGGCGCTTGCCGGGCCACAACATCCGCGTCTGCGCTGGTGGTCGCGTTTGACCCTGCGTTTCACCACGTTCATGGGCCTCGCCGGAGCGGGCTTCCATACCCTGGGCATCGCCCGCAACTTCGGCGGCTGGCGCAACTGGCGGCAGAATCTGCAGGCCGGCCCGCCGCTCCCCGCTCCGCCGAGTTTCACCGGCCTGGCGCTGGCGGGCCTCGCCGCACACACCTTGCTCGATGAAGAGCGCGACCTGTCGGAATACCGATGGTGGGACAAATGAATCAGCGCTATCCCGGCTATGACGTACAGAGCAAACGCCAGGGTCCCTCCTGGAACGAGCCGACTCGCCGGGCGATCGATACCCGGGTTTCGGTACCCGATCAGCCGCGCTTTTTTGACTCCACGCAATGGCTTGTGCTCAGGGCGGTTTGCGCGCGAATCGTGCCGCAGCCGAGCAATAGACCGCCGGTGCCATTAGCGGCGCTGGTCGATTCGAAGGCCTTCCAGCGGCACGGCGAGGGCTATCGGGATGCGCGCCTGCCACCGTTGCCGCAAGCCTGGCGCAGCGGGTTAGCCGCGCTGAACGCCGAGGCGCAAACGCTACACAGCAAAGCTTTCGCGCAGCTCAGCGACCACGAGCAGGATGCGCTATTGGCAGCCATGCAGAAGGGCCAGCTGCACCATCCGGCGTGGGGCACGATGCCGCCCAAGGTGTTCTTCAGCGAGCGGGTGGTGCATGACATCACCGCCGCGTATTACAGCCATCCGACAGCCTGGAACGAAATCGGCTTCGGCGGGCCCGCCAGTCCGCGCGGCTATGTGCGGCTGGAGGCCAACGCCCGTGATGCCTGGGAACCGGCCGAGGCCAAACCCGACGACGAAGGCAAAGCCAGGGAGCTCAATCACCGTGTCAGATGAGTTGTTTTTGCGAGCACTGCAAACCACCCGCGGTCGCGACGGGCGCGCCCCCGATGTATTCAAGGTCGGCCGTTGGATACCCATGCGCGAGTACCCACAGAACGAGCCCGTGGACTTCGCCATTGTCGGTACCGGGGCGGGTGGCGGCACCCTTGCCTGCAAGCTCGCCGAAGCCGGATTTTCGGTGGTGGCCTTCGATGCAGGCGCCTGGTGGAGACCGCTTGAGGAATTTGCCTCGGATGAAGGACACCAGCAGAAACTCTTCTGGACGGACGAACGCCTGTGCGACGGGGCGAACCCGCTCAAGCTCGGGAGCAACAATAGCGGCATGGCGGTGGGCGGCAGCACGGTGCACTTCGCCATGGTCTCGTTGCGGTTTCGCCCGGAATGGTTCAAGGCGCGTAGCCTGCTTGGCTATGGCTGCGACTGGCCGATCGACTGGCAGGAAATGTGGCGTTATTACACCGAGGTCGAACAGACGCTGAAAATCGCCGGACCGGTTCGCTACCCCTGGGGCCCGAAGCGTCCCCGCTATCCCTATCGCCAGCATGAGGTGAACGCTTCCGGGCTGGCGCTGGCCCAGGCCTGCGAATCGCTCGGCGTGGATTGGTCGCCTACCCCCTTGGCGACACTCTCTGCACCGCGCGGCGACGCACCGCCCTGCGTTTACCGGGGTTTCTGCGTCACAGGGTGCTCCACCAACGCCAAGCAGAGCGTACTGAACACCTGGATACCCCGCGCGGTGAAGGCTGGCGCGGAAATAAGAGATCTGGCGATGGTCGGTCGCGTCGAGACGGGCCCGGACGGCTTGGCTACCGGACTGCACTTTCATCGGGAAGGCCGGTGGCAGTTCCAGCGCGCCAAGCATGTGGTCATCGCTGGCTATGCCATCGAAACCCCCAGACTGCTGCTCAATTCAGCCAATGATCGATACCCGGACGGGCTCGCCAACAGTTCCGGGCTGGTCGGCAAGAACCTCATGGTGCATAGCAATCAAGCGGTATGGGGCACGCTGGAAGACGAGATTCGCTGGTACAAGGGCCCGCCGTCGCTGGCGGTGTGCGAGCACTGGAATTACGAAGACCGCGGCAAGGACTTCTTCGGTGGTTATGCATTCATGAGCCAAGGTCCGCTACCGGGCGCCTGGGCCGCGACCCAGACCGGCAACCACGGTCTCTGGGGGCAGGCGCTGGTGGACGAAATGCAGCACTACAACCATCAGGTGGGCCTGAAGATCGTTGGCGAAACCCTGCCGCAAGCACACAACCGGGTCACGTTGGCCGATGAAACCGATCAGTACGGCCTGCCGATCGCGCGCGTCAGCTGGAGCTATAGCGACAATGATTGGCGGTTGATCGAGCATGCGCTGGACTTCACGCGCCGCGGTCTCGAGGGAATCGATGCGAAAAACATCTGGGCCGAAGCCGAGGGTACTGCCCATCTTGCCGGAACCGCGCGGATGGGCAGCGATCCGGCCAGCAGCGTGGTCGATGGTGACTGCCGCAGCTGGGATATCCGTAATCTGTGGATCTGCGACGGGTCGGTGATGCCCACCATTGGCGGCGCCAATCCGTCCCTGACCATCCAGGCGATCGCCTGCCGCACCGGCGACCGCATCCGTGAACTGGCGCGCCGGGGGGAACTGTAGCGGACCGCTGCGATCAGTCCTGTTCCTCGTGGGTCACTTCGCCGGTTTTGCCGTCCAGCTTGAAGTCCCAGACCTTGCCATCGGCCTTCATCCCCTCGCCTTCCCAGGAATCGCCCTCAGCGTCGATGGAGTGGAGCGTGGTAAAGCCAGCGGACTTGGCCTTTTCCACCGCCTGCTCCAGGGTGATCCAGTCGGCACCCGGCTTGTCCGCCAGCGCGACTCCGCTGGCTATTCCGAAAACGGCGATGGCAAGGGCGGCGGTCAGGTGTTTCTGGTTCATGGCGAGATCCTTTGTTTCATGATCGGGATGAGCTGCGATGTGCTCTTGTAAATGCGAGCCCGACGGCCGGCCGGGGTTCACCGATACGTCTGGAATGGGGCCGGCGGTCTGTTTCAGCGCTTTTCAATGGAGACGAGGGCCGCTTCGTCGCCTTCGCTCTGAAAGCCGATCCGGACCTCATCACCCACCGCCAGGCCCTCGAGCTGTTCGCGCCGGGCCTGGAACTCCATGGTCGATGCCGGCCATTTCAACGCGGGTACGGGTCCGTGAGCGATGGTTACAACGCCTCGTTCGCGATCCAGGGCCTCGATGGTGCCGCTGGCGCGCATGACCGGCTCGGACACCATTTCGGTGGCGGGCCCGGCGTCGACATCCGGCGACCCCGCCGGAGCCGTCGGCTTGAGCAGATCCTGTGCCAGCACGGTCGGAGCGAGCAGCAGCAGGCTTGATAGCGTGACGCAATGGAGTGGTTTCATGGCAGGCCTCCCGGAACAGGTGGACGTACGCTGCATTGGACAATGCAGCTGCTGCTATTGCTGCCCCTGGGCGCGGTTGAACGACACAGTCTCGTTCAGCTTCGTGTAAGCCACAGCTCGTAACCTGTGAACCGTCGAAACCCACACAGGAAACGAAACCATGAAGAACCTGACGACGCTTATCACCGCTGCCGCCCTCGCCCTGGGCACGAACCTGGCGATGGCCCGCGATCTCGGCCCGGACGAAGCACTCAAACTGCGCGACGCCGGCACCATCCAATCCTTCGAGAAGCTCAACGAAGCGGCAATAGCCAAACACCCTGGCGCCACTGTCGAAGAAACCGAGCTGGAGGAGGAGTACGGCCGTCACATCTATCAGGTTGAATTGCGCGACGACAAAGGTGTGCAATGGGACATTGAGCTCGATGCCAAAACCGGCGAAGTGCTCAAGGACCATCAGGACGATTAATGCGACCCGCCACCCTTCTCACCATTCCGCTCGTTCTGCTGCTCGCCGCCACCCCGGTGGCGAGCCGTGACCTGGATCAGGATGAAGCCCTGCGGCTGCGTCGCGATGGGTTGATCCTGCCATTGGAAAAGGTTTTGCAGCACGCCATGGTGCGTTATCCCGGTGCCCGGCTGTTGGAAGCCGAATTGGAAGAGGAGGATGGCCTCTACGTCTACGAAATCGAATTGCTGACCGCCGACGGCGTCGCCCGCGAGCTGGAACTGGACGCGCAAGATGGCGCGCTGCTCAAGGACGAGGTGGACTGATGCGCCTGCTACTGGTCGAAGATAGCGTACCGCTGGCCGACGAATTGCTGGCCGGTCTGGCGCACCAGGGCTACGCCACTGATTGGCTGGCCGATGGCCGCGACGCCGACTACCAGGGCACCAGCGAGCCCTACGACCTGATCATTCTCGACCTCGGCTTGCCCGGCAAGCCGGGGCTGGAGGTGCTGCGCGATTGGCGCGCGCGCGGCCTGGCGACGCCGGTGCTGATCCTTACCGCCCGCGATTCCTGGGCCGAGCGCATCGACGGACTGAAAGCCGGTGCCGACGATTATCTGACCAAACCCTTCCACCCTGAAGAACTGCTGCTGCGCATCCAGGCACTGCTCCGCCGTGCCCATGGCATGGCCAACCAGCCGCTCCTGCACGCCGCCGGCCTGGCGCTGGACGAGGCACGCCAGAGCTGCCGCAAGGATGGTCAGGATATCGAGCTGACCGCCGGAGAATTTCGCCTGCTGCGCTACTTCATGCTGCATCCCGGCCAGCTATTGTCGAAGACTCAGCTGGCCGAACATCTTTATGACGGCGAAACCGAGCGCGATTCCAATGTCATTGAAGTCCACGTCAACCGCCTGCGCGGCAAGCTCGGTCGCGAGCTGATCGAAACGCGGCGCGGTCAGGGCTACCGCTTCGGCGGCGCCTCTTGAAATCCATTCAGCGCAGCCTCAGCCTCGGGCTGATTGCAGGCCTGCTGCTGGTCGGCCTGCTATTGGTGCAGACCAGCCTGTGGCTGTTCGAAGCCGGCCTGCGGCGCAACCTGGCCATCGACCTGCGGGAGGAAACCGAGGGGTTGCTGATCGCCGTGGTGCAGGGCTCGGACGGCTTCAAGCTAGACTCGAGTCGGCTTAACCCTCGGTACCAGCGGCCGTTTGCCGGCCACTATTTCCGTATCGACCTGCCGACGCAGAGCTGGCGGTCGCGCTCGCTATGGGATGCCGAACCGGCTTGGCCTACCGACAATGGGCTGGCCGATGAGCTGCTGGACGGCCCGCAGGATCAGCGGCTGCTGAGCTATCGCGCCGAATATCGCCGCGACGGCCAGGCCATCGTCATCAACGTGGCGCGCGATTACACGCCGATCCTCAAAAGCTTCGCTCAGGTTCGCCTCGGCGGCCTGGCGCTGGTTGGTCTGGCACTGCTGGTGTTTCTGCTGTTGCAACGCTATGCGGTCAAGCTCGCCATGCGCCCGCTGGAGCGCGCCCGCCAGCAGATCGCCCAGTTGCAGCAGGGCCAGCGCCAGCAACTGGACATCCAGGCGCCGGTCGAACTGCAACCATTGGTAGAACAAATCAACCACTTGCTGGCGCATACCGACGACACGCTCAAGCGCTCGCGGCACGCCCTGGGCAATCTGGGTCATGCGCTGAAAACGCCACTGGCGGTGCTCGCCAGCCTTGTTCGCCACGAAGAGCTGGCTGCTCATCCGCAACTGCAAGCGAATCTTCGTGAACAGCTGGAGCAGATCCAGCAGCGCGTCTCCCGCGAACTGGGACGCGCCCGCCTGGCTGGCGACGTATTGCCGGGTGCCTATTTCGACTGCGCCGAGGAGCTCGCCCCGCTATTCGAAACCCTGAACATGATCCACCGCCGCGACCTTCATCTGCATTGGCAAGCGCATGAAGGTTGTCGCCTGTCCTGGGACCGTGAAGACATGCTCGAGCTGCTCGGCAATCTGCTGGATAACGCCTGCAAGTTCGCCCGGTCTGAAGTGCTGCTGACCATCACGCAGTCGCCGGACGGCTATCTCATACGGGTAGAAGATGACGGACCGGGCATCCCGACCGAACGTCGCGACGCGGTTCTGGAGCGCGGCATACGCCTCGACGAGCGTGCCGAAGGGCACGGCTTGGGGCTTGGCATCGTGCGGGATATTCTGGCCGCCTGGAGCGGTCGGCTGACACTGGAACAAAGTGCGTTGGGCGGATTACGCGCAAGCATCTACTTGCCGATGCACAAGCGCAGGACGCAATAGTCAGGTCAAGAAAGCGGAAGGCTCGGGAGGTTATTGCGTGCGCGCCAGCTCTTTGCGCATGTCTTCGAGCATCGTTTCCACTAACAGGCCATTCTGCACCTGGCGGCCGGACACCATGCGAATGGCCTCGGTGCCGTTGATCGGATAGCCGACACGAACGACCAGGTATCCGTCGTCCTGCGGCTCTACGCAGGTTTTGTAATCAGCCGGGAAATTATCGGCAAGGTGACGGGACAGGGTTTTCATGAGTGCCTCGAGCGCTAAGTCTGGAACAAAGACCCAGCAATAAGCCTGGAGATTCCAAGCCACTCATCGGATGACCGCCTATCGACAAAAAACTGTAACGGTAAGCCCGTCCAGCCTCACTTCCCCTCGCTTCGCCCGTAGGCCAACCAGGCCAGAACGCCCATGCCGGCAAAAGCAGTTGCAGAGAAAAGCAGCGCATTCAGTAACAGGCTCATCATGTTGTCATCCTCGCTCGGCTCGCTTGAAGTACGTACCGAATATATGTAGCTTCGCGCGACACGTCGAGCCACCTGATAGTCGCATGTAAAGTTTTCCGGCAGATGAGGCGAATATGAAAAGGAAGCAATCGATCAGTCAGATCCGCTGGGATCTGGCGCTGCGTTACCGCCTGATCGAAACGGTGGCCTGGTGGGAAGGCCGCCTGACCACGGGCCACCTGATGCAGAGCTTCGGCATCAGCCGGCAGCAAGCCTCGAAGGACATCAATACCTATCTCAACGAGCATGCGCCGAATAACCTTACATATGACCGTCATCTGAAAGGCTACAAGCCGAGCAAACAGTTCGAACCACTGTTCATTGATGGCAGCGCCAGCGCCTACCTGCACCTGCTCGACCAGAACCGCGATCGCGCTCCGCATATCGAAGGTTTGGCGTTGGCCTATGCGCACACCGAAGTACTGCACATGCCCGACCGCAGCATCCGCCCGGAAGTGCTGCGGCCGATCCTGCGCGCCTGTCGCGAGGGGCTGCGGCTGGAAACCGAGTACGTCTCCCTCGCCCATCCCGAGGTGGAGATCCGCGTGATGGCGCCGCATACGCTGGTATTCACCGGCACCCGCTGGCATGTACGTGCCTACTGCGAGAAGAACCGCGGCTACCGTGACTTCGTCCTCAGCCGTTTCCGCGGTGAGCCGGACCTGATGGACGAGAGCGTCAACACGCAGGACACCGACGAAGCCTGGAACACACCGGTCGCGGTAATCATCGAGCCCGACACGCGCCTGACGCCGGAGCAGAAAGCCATCATCGAGATCGACTACGGAATGGATGATGGTGCGCTGCGCATCGCGACCCGTGGAGCGCTGGTGCAGTACGTGCTGCAGCGCTATCAGATCGATCCGAACACCGTGCAGGCCAATGCGGCGGCGCAGCAGATTCAGGTGAGGAATCTGCAAGCGCTGAAGGCGTGGTTGTACTGATGACTACGCCGCGCCGCAACGCCGCTTTTCGTAGGAGCGAGCTTGCCCGCGAAATGGTGCTGGCGGCACGTACATTTTTATATGGCGCCGCGCTTTCCTCAGCCCAACCCACAGGTTGCGCCTTGCACGGCGCGTCACTTTTTCTTGAATGGCCAAGAAAAAGTAACCAAAAAGAAGGCCACCCCAACATCCGGACTAGGCGTCCCCGGTTTGCTTCACAAAATTCCCATTCTCTGGCGCTGCTCCGGGGGTCGTCGCGAAGGGACATCCTTGTCCCATCACTCCTCGCTCGGCATCCATGCCTCGCGCGCCCCTACGCACCGCCTACGCTCGGCCTCCTGAAGGGGATCTCGGACCGAGTTGTCTGCAAGTTTCTAAACGGTGATAGCCGCACAGCGCTTCGCTCGTTTGTTGACCAACAAACTATCAGGCGACGCCGAACGCCCCTTTCAGAAGGCCGAATGGAATCCGCGTGGAGGGGAGCGAGCGGCATGGATGCCGCGAGAGGCGTAAAGGGCCAGGGATGGCCCTTGTACGCCGGCCCCCGGAGCACGGATGGAATGAGGGAAGTTGAGCGCAGCGAAACCCGGATGCAGGGGCAAGCGTTTTTGCTTACTTTTTTCGCGTTTGAAAAAAGTGAGTCGCCCAGCAGGGCGAAACCAATGCCTCAGCCGACCCTGCAAATAGGCCGTACCCCACCAATCCCGAGCCAAAAAGCTTCGCGAGCAAGCTCGCTCCTACAAGATCCACGCATGAGCTCTTCGCTCACATTTCCGCATTCAGTCGCGCCAGGCGACTCCAACGAAAAAAGCCCCCGCCCATGCGCCTGATCCACACTTCCGACTGGCACCTCGGCCAGACCCTCCACGGCCAGGACCGCGACTACGAACACGCGCAGTTCCTCGCCTGGCTGCTCGACCAGCTGACCCAGCATCAGCCAGACGCCCTGCTGATCGCAGGCGACATCTTCGACACCGTCAACCCGCCCCTCAAGGCCCAGGAACGCCTCTACGACTTCATCGTCAGCGCCCACGAGCAGCTACCGCAACTGGACATCGTGATGATCGCCGGCAACCACGATTCCGGCGGACGAATCGAATTGCCCGGGCCGCTGATGAAACGCCTCAACGCCCACGCCATCGGCCGCATCAGTTGGCTGGCGGACCACCAGCTCGATCACGGCCGGCTGCTGGTACCGCTGCACGACGCCAAGGGTCAGATTGAAGGCTGGTGCCTCGCCCTGCCCTTCCTGCGCCCGGCGGAAGTCACCGGCGGCGAGGCGGGCGAGGATTACATGGCCGGTATCCGCCACGTCCACCAGCACCTGATCGCCGCCGCCGAAGCCCAACGTCAGCCCGGCCAGGCGCTGATCGCCATGAGCCACGCACACATGGCGGGCGGCGCGGTCTCCGAAGATTCGGAGCGCAACATCGTCATCGGCAACGCCGAGGCGCTGCCGGCCAGCCTGTTTTCCGAGCCCATCGCCTACGTCGCCCTCGGCCATTTGCATAAGCCGCAGAAAGTTGCCGGCCAGGAGCGCATCCGCTACAGCGGCTCGCCGCTGCCGCTGTCGTTTGGCGAGATCAACTATCCCCATCAGGTGCTGCTGGTGAGCTTCGATGGCGATCGGCTGGGCAACATCGAAAGCCTGCCCGTGCCACGCGCCGTGGAGATGATCCGCATCGGTCGCGCGCCGCTGGCCGATGTGATCAGCCAGCTCGAAGCCCTGCCGCCGGTAGGCCTGTTTGCCGAAAACCTGCCCTGGCTGGAAGTGCGCGTACAGCTCGACGAACCGCTGCCGGACCTGCGCCAGCGCATCGAAACGGCCATCAACGGCAAGGCCTGCCGACTGGTGCGCATCGCCAGCGAGTATGCTGGCAAGCGCGGCGAGGCGGATTCGGAAGTCCTGCTCGGCCTCGATCAGATCACCCCGCAAGAGCTGTTCGCCCGCGCCTGGGAAGAACAGTTCGGCAACCCGCCCGATGAGCAGGCGCTGGACGACTTCGCCAGCCTGCTGCAAGACGTCGAATTCGCCAGTGAAGGAGACGTGAAGTGAAGATTCTCGCCATCCGCCTCAAAAACCTCGCCTCGCTGGCCGGCGAGCAGGTCATCGACTTCAGCCGCGAACCCCTGGCCAGCGCAGGCCTTTTCGCCATCACAGGCCCGACTGGCGCGGGCAAGAGCACCATCCTCGACGCGTTGTGCCTCGCCCTGTTCGGCAGCACGCCGCGGCTCGACGGTGCCTCGCTGCTGAGCAAGGTGCCCGACGGGAGTGATGAGATCGGCAGTGGCGACGAACGCAACCTACTGCGCCGTGGCTGCGGCAGTGGCTATGCCGAAGTGGACTTCGTCGGTGTTGATGGCCACCGCTACCGCGCCCGCTGGGAGGTCAAACGCGCCCGCGAGAAAATCGATGGCCGCCTGCAAGCCAGCAACCAGAGCCTGCTCGATTTGGACCTCGATCAACTGCTGGCCAGCGGCAAAAAGCGTGAATTCAAGGAGCTGCTTGAGCAAAAGCTCGGGCTGACGCTGCCGCAGTTCACCCGTGCCGTCATGCTGGCGCAGAGCGAGTTTTCCGCCTTCCTCAAGGCCGACGACAACGACCGCGGCACTCTGCTGGAAAAGCTCACCGACACGGGTCTATACAGCCGCCTCGGCCAGGCCGCTTTCGAAGCCGCCAAACGCGCCCGCGAAGCACTGACTGCCCTGCAACAGCAGGCCGGCGGTGTGCAACCCCTGGAGCCCGACGCGCGCCAGGCGCTGGAAGCCCAGCACCAGACGCAACAGGTCGAACTCAAAGCGCTACAGCAGCAGCTCGATATCCTGAAACAGCAGAGCCAATGGCTGCAGGACCTGGCCCGCTTGCAGGGTGAACGCGACAACGCCGGGCAGCAGCTTGCCGACGCCGAAACCGAATATGAAAATCTGGCCGACGCCCGCCGTGTCCTCGGGCTGTTCGAACTCTTGGCGCCGCAACGGCATCGCTTCCTTCTCGAGCAGGAGCTGGCGCCGCTGCTGGCCAAGGTCGAGGAAAACCTGATTCGCCATGGCCGTGAACACGGTGCGGTGCAGCGTCGGCTCGACGAGCTGGAACAGCTCTGTCACGCATCGACCGAGGCATTGAAATTCGCCGAACAGGAACTCCGGACCGCCGAACCCCGCCTCGCCCAGGCGCGCCGTGATGAAGAGCGCTTGAGCCATCTGACTAATGACTTGAGTGATGTACGCCGGCAAGCCGAACAGGCTGAAGCCGCGAGCAAGGCCGGCGAGCAGACCCTCGCTCAGCTGCGCGAGCAGCAGGACCAGGCCGCCACCCAACTGGCAGCGCTGACCGAAGGGCTTGCTCGCAGCGCCGAGCTGCAGCCGTTGTGCGCGGCCTGGAATGGCTATCGGCCCCGACTGCAGCAGGCCGTGCAGATTGCGGCTCGTCTGCAACAGGGCCGTCAGGAACTTCCAGCCCTGGAGACAGCGGCCAAGACCCGCGAGGCCGCACAGGTGCAGGCACGGCAGGCGCTCGATGAACTGCAGGCGGGCATTGGCGGGGAGACGAGCCTGGCTGAACAGCTCGCGAAATTCAGCGCGCACCTCGAAGCCTTACACGACGCCGAGAACAACCTCAAAAATCTGCTCGGCCTCTGGTCCCGCCAGCAGCAACTGGCAAATCAGCAACAGGCGTTGCTCGACGAGAAAAGCCGCCAAAAGTCGGACGTCGACGCCCTTACGCAAGCCGGCAAGCTCGCCCGCAGCGAACGCGACGACGCGGAAAAGGCGCTCAAGGTGGTGCAGGCACTGCTGGATCGCCAGCGTCTTGCCCGCAGCGCCAATGTCGAAGCCTTGCGTGCGGCGCTGGTCCTGGGCGAGCCGTGCAGCGTCTGCGGCAGCCTCGAGCATCCCTGGCATGACGGCAAGGCCCTGCTCGCCGCCCTCGATCAGGGGGACGAGCACGAAGTCGAACAGGCCCAGCTGCACCTGAAAAACCATGATGAGAAGCTCCAGACGCTGCGCGACCAGCACATCGCACTGACGACAGGCATCAAACAGAACGGACAGCGGCAGGCAGAAATTGCCGATGAGCTGGCGACGCTGGAACCGCACTTGGCCGCCCTGCCCCTCTATGCCGAGCTGCTGAAAGAGTCGGAAACGGAGCGTCAGTCCTGGTTCGATACGAGACTCGCCACGCTCAAAGCCGAGATCACCACGGCCAACGCCCGCCAGCGTGAACTGCTGGCGCTGCAGCAGCGCCGCGAAACCCTACAGAACGCCTGGCAGAGCGCGCGCGATACCTGCGTGCAGGCGGCCCAGGCGCTCACCAGCCAGCGCGATGCCATCGCACGCGACGAGGAACGACTGGCCGAAGAGCTGGCTGAATTCGCCAATCTGCTGCCCGCCGCGCTGCTCGCCCGTTGGCGCGAGGCACCTGCCGAGGCGTTCATGCAGCTCGACAGCCAGGTCGAGGCGCGGCGTCAGCAGCTCGACCAACAAAACGAGGTAGCCGAGGAGCAACAGCGGCGCCAGACCGCACTGGAGCGCGAGCAGCTGCAGCAACAGCATCGTCTCGACCAGCACAAGGCCTGCGTCGCCCGCCTTACGGAACTCGAAGCCCGCGAGCTGGCCTGTCGTCAGAGCCTGCGCGGAAGCCTGGGCGAGCAACCCAGCGCTCAGGCCTGGCAGCAGCAACTGGAGAACGCGATCCAGGCCGCTCGCCAGCAACAAGGCGACGTCGACCGGCAACTGAACGAGGCGCGCGTCGAGCTGACCCGACTCGCCAGCGAACAGCAGAGCTGCAGCCAGCGTCGCGACGAGCTGCTGGCCGAACGCAAAAGTCTCGGCGAAGAGCTCGCCGCCTGGCGCGCCGACCATCCCGACCTGGACGATGCGACCCTGACGCAACTGCTACACCTTGACGACGCCTTGCTCACCGAAGCCCGCGAACGCCTGCGCGACAACACCGAACAGCTCGCCCGCAGCCGCGAACGGCTGGACGGTTGCACGCAGCGGCTGGCCTCGCATCAAGCTGGGCAACCCGATGCGCCGGATGGCGAAACCCTGAAACGCCAATACGCGGTGCAGGAAGATCTTTTCAACGCGGCCGAACAACGCTGCGCCGAAACCCGAGCGGCGTTGCTCGACGATGATCGCCGCCGCAACCAGAGCCAGACATTGCTGGAGCAGATCGCCGAAGCCACCACCGAAAGCCAGCGCTGGGGCCGTATCGCCGCCCTGATCGGCTCGAGTGACGGCGGTGCCTTCCGCAAGATCGCCCAGGCCTACAACCTCGACCTGCTGGTTCAGCATGCCAATGTGCAGCTGCGTCAGCTGGCCAAACGTTACAGGCTCAAGCGCGGAGGCAGCCCGTTGGGGTTGCTTGTGATGGATACGGAGATGGGCGACGAGCTGCGCTCGGTGCATTCGCTGTCGGGTGGCGAAAC
Source organism: Pseudomonas sp. Q2-TVG4-2 (assembly GCF_013620795.1). Lineage (GTDB taxonomy): Bacteria > Pseudomonadota > Gammaproteobacteria > Pseudomonadales > Pseudomonadaceae > Stutzerimonas. Next base: position 892,342 of record NZ_LGLW01000001.1, read on the forward strand.
CTTCCTCGTCTCACTGGCCTTGGCCCTGGGCCTGGCATCGATGGCTTCGAGCAAGCTGAAGATCGAGTCACTGTTCATCGACGAAGGCTTCGGCAGCCTCGATCCGGAGTCGCTGCAGATCGCCATGGATGCGCTGGATTCGCTGCAGGCCCAAGGGCGCAAGGTCGCAGTGATTTCACACGTGGCGGAGATGCACGAGCGCATCCCGGTGCAAATCCAGGTACAGCGGCAGGGCAACGGTCAGAGCGGGCTGCGGATCATCGGTGGGGCGGGTTGAGCGGCCCGCTATTGCGAAGCCGCTTATCTGGGGTTAGCGGTGCGGGTCAGCCTCAGCGCACCAGCGGCAACATGCCCTTGAGCACGTCGTCACGACGCACGTAGTGATGCCAGAGGACAATGGCGGCATGGCCCAGGATCATCGCGAAAAGCACGTACTGGTCGGCGATATGAACGTCTTTCGGGATGCCGCGAACATCCGAGGAGAACGGTAGCGGCTCGATTTCCACCAGCCAGAACGGTGCGTTGAAAATCGTCGGCGATTCTCGCTCATACGACGCCGGCATTCCACGCCAGTGCGGTTTCCGATGAACGCCGTATTCATTGCCGACGAATAAAAGCGAAACCGGCAAACGTCGCTTGTGGCGGCGCCGCCAGATTCCGCACGAGGAGAGATGAAACGGGCCCACCGCTTGTGGCCGTGCGCCTGCTGCAACGACGGATCGTCGCAAGCGGCGGCAGCATACGAACCCAGGCTTTCAGCCAGCTGTCGACTGCCAAAGCACATCGAGTCTGCCGCCATGCCACGAACCCGCCACGCTGTCGACCTATTGCGCGCCATGCATGGGCACGGCTTCGTGCTGCTGCACGGCGTACTGGCCCCTCAGCAGATCGAAGCCGTACGCACCGCCATTGATCGTCTCGAGCCGATCCATTGGGATTATCAGGGCCTGGTCGACGATCATTACAAATGCGTATTCAACCGCGATCCGTTCTGGCTGCCCTTCCTCGATTTGCCGGGCGTCATCGAACTCGCCGAAGCCTGCCTGGGCGACGACTGTCATGTAATCGGACAGACCGCCTGGCGCAGCCATCCGGGATTTATCGGCGGGGAGCTGCATGCAGATTATCTGGCGATGGAATTGCCGGAGCGCTGTCTGTCCGACCCAGGCTTCGAGTTGCCGATGCAAGTCTGCACCGCGCATATCTATCTCGACCGGATCGATGCCGACCTGTGCCCTACCCGGGTGATACCCGGCAGCCACCGGGCCGGCCGCAAACCACGCCCAGGTGAGACCCATTGGCAGGGCCGCGAACCACAGCCGGTGCTCTGCGAAGCCGGTGACGTGCTGCTGTTTCGCAGTGACCTCTGGCACGGCGGTAGCCGTAATCGCACGGCCGATCGCAGCCGCTATCTTCTGCAGGTGCACTACGGGCGGCGCATGGTCGCGCAGAAGTTCTCGCCCTATCTGCAGTGGCGTTTCAACCCTGAGGTAGTTGAAGCCGCCACACCAAGGCAGCGTCGTCTGCTTGGTGAACACGAAGCGTCGGAATACGATTGAGCCGAAATGACACGGCCGGCGCCAGCCCCCGGTGGGGATCGCGGTTCAAGCCGCCCCCCACAAACGCCTCGCAACTCCTTCGCGTACTAACGTGGGATGGGTCGAGCAAGCGATGGTCTTCGACCAGTCCTTCCGATCAGTAGCGGCTTCATCCAGCCGACTGGCACATCCTCTGCATTGAAGTGAGCGACCAGCCGTACCACGCGGCTCGCTCACTCCACTCGAAGAGGAACCGCAATTGATTTCCTGCCGTAACCAGGTTACCCAGATGATCGTTTCCACCAAGGTGCGCAAAAACCTCAGATGGCGCGACATAGCCGAATCCATTGGCATGTCCAAGGAATGGACGACCGCCGGCTGCCTTGGTCAGATGGCCTTCGACAAGACCCAGGCGGAAACCCTCGGCAAGCTATTCGAGCTGCCGGACGAAGCCATCGCCTGGCTGCAGATCGTGCCCTACAAAGGGTCACTGCCGACTGCGGTGCCCACCGACCCGCTCATCTACCGCTGGTATGAGCTGGTCAATGTCTACGGCAGCACCATCAAGGAGCTGATCCACGAAGAATTCGGCGACGGCATCATGAGCGCCATCGATTTCTCCATGGACATCCAGCGCCAACCGGATCCAAAAGGCGATCGGGTCAACGTGGTCTTGTCCGGCAAATTCTTGCCTTACAAGAGTTACTGATCAGCGGGTACGAATTTCCCCGCGCGCCAAGCTCTCGACCCTGTTGCCCAGCGGATCGCTCGCATCGAGGTCGGCTCCGCGCTCGCGTAACGCTTGGAGCACGGCTTGTCGCTGGAACAGCGCGGCATACATGGCCGGGGTCTGGCCGGCATTATTGCGCTGGTCCGGGTCGCATTCGGTAGCCAGCAGGCGCTTGGCGATGCGTAGCTCACCCTTGAAGATCGCGCCCATGAGTGCGGTATTGCCGCGTTTGTCTTCGGCGCAGGCATCGGCGCCGGCGGCAATCAACCGCTCCACCGTATCCAGGTGACCGTTGTAGGCCGCCAGGATCAAGGCGGTGTAGCCCCTATTGTCAGCGGCGTTCAGGTCGTATCCAATCTGGATGAACTCGTCGAGGACTTCGTTATCGCCGAAGCGTGCGGCATTGAACAAATAGTCGCGCAGCTGGGCATGGACCTGCTCGGCGTCATTGCCCAAGAACGGGGCGGGTTCCGAAGCGGCTGAAACGTGCCCAGCGAGCAGCAAGGCGGCCAGCAGAAACAGGCTTTTCATGTTCTGTTCCTCAAAAAAGGCGACCCGAGCGATGCGCCCGGGTCGGAGGCCGGCGTCGTGGTGCCGACCCGTTGTTACATTCAGTCCTGCAGTCTGGCGGCCAGCGTCTTTACCCGATCAAGATCGGATCTGGCAGCCTTGGTCAGCCCTTCGCCGTATCCGGCGTCAGCCTTGTAGAAATACGACAGCAGGTGATAGCGCGCCTCTTGGTCGGTCTTGGCGAGCTCGCCGCCCAGCGTGTTGATCAGATCACGCTGCTCCTTCTCGCTGAACGAGCGATACAGCTCGCCGGTCTGCTTGAAGTTCTGCTCACGGAAGATAGCTGCCTGCTGAGTAGTACCGGAGAGCGGCAGCTGGCTGTACAGCCCACGCCCGCTTTCCTCGCGGTTCATCCGGCGGCTCGGCTGGTAATTGACACTGCCGGTCGTGTGGCCAACATTCAATTGACCATCCTGGTTGCCATTGCTCACGTCAGTACGCGCCTTATTGATTGGTAGACTCAGGGCGTTGGCACCGATGCGGTACATCTGGGTATCGGCATAGGCGAACAGGCGGCCTTGCAGCAGGCGATCCTCAGACGGCTCGATACCGGGTACCAGGTTCGACGGGGCCATGGCGACCTGTTCGGTTTCCTGGAACACGTTGCCTGGGTTCCGGTTCAGCACCATGGTGCCGATCTTCGTTGACGGGACCAGCTCTTCCGGCCAGATCTTGGTGGCGTCCAGCGGATCGAACGCGAACGTGGCAAGCGCTTCGGGCTCCAGCACCTGCAGATAAAGATCCCACTTCGGATAGTCGCCCTGGTCGATGGCACTGATGAGGTCGCGGGTCATGTGGCTGTAGTCACGCCCCTGGATCTCCTGAACCTGCTTGGGATCGAGATTTTTCACGCCTTGCTGACTCTTCCAGCCGAACTTCACGTAGCGGTATTCGCCCTCATCATTGACGAACTTGTAGGCGTGCACGCTGCTGCCGTCCATGTAGCGGTAGCTGGCCGGCGTTCCGTAGTTGGAATAGAGCATCGTCAGCGTGCGCGTGGATTCAGGATGGTGGGAGAGAAAATCCATGCGACGGCTGTCGTCGTCCAGGTTGGTGCGCGGGTCGGTCTTGAACGCGTGCACCATATCGGGGAACTTGATGGCATCGCGGATGAAGAAGGTCGGGAAGTTGTTGCCGACCAGATCCCAGTTACCTTCTTCGGTATAAAACTTGGTGGCGAAACCGCGAGGATCGCGTAGCGTTTCTGGCGAATGACTGTTGTTGGTCACCGCGGAGAAGCGCACGAACACTGGCGTGGTGGCGCCTTTCTCGAAGACCTTTGCGATGGTCAGGTCGGAAATATCGGCCGTGGCGGTGAACTCACCATGAGCACCGGTGCCACGGGCATGCACCACACGCTCCGGTACCCGCTCGCGGTCGAAGCGCTGCAGTTTCTGCAGCAGCTGCACGTCTTGCAGCAAGATCGGGCCATTGGCCCCGGCAGTCTGGGAATTCTGGTTGTTGCCGACCGGCGCGCCGTTGTCGCGAGTCAGCGGAGCGGCATGGACCGACAAGCTCAGCAGGCTGGCACAAAGCACGCCCAGGAGCATGCGGGCAGGCAAAGCGCCTGACAGGTAACGATTCATCTAGTCGTCCTCTTCTCATTTTGATTGCGTCTGGAACGCGAGGAGCAGACTAGTGGCCGGCATCGCCCAGCCGAAATTGAATAAGCGAAGCGGCGCGATAGACAGATTCTGGTTGTTTCATAGCGGCGGACGGTTCACGCGCGCTACCCGCATGCGGCGCGGGTCGTCGCTGCTGCCTCTTGTCAGCGGGAACCTTCAGGCGAGGTCAGCGCGCTCGTAACAATGCGCGCTCCTGACCGGCCGCATAGGCATGCTCGCGCCGCTCGGCATCGCCCATCAGATAGCTGAAGCGTTCCATTGCCTCCTCGCTGACGTGGGTGAATGGCACGATGCAGCTGAGCAGAATAGGGATGAATAGGCGCATGGCGAGTCCGGCACTGGTTGAAATTGAAGCGCTTGGGTAGCCGGGACTATAGGGACAAAAGCGTTAGCGACACTGGCGTAAGTCAATGAAGACTCAAACGGCCCGCCGGGTCGGACAGGACCGGGAGTCCGTCCACAATTTTTCAGCGTTCACGCATTGCGGATGGCTGGAGCGGCCTGGTTGACCGCGACGCGATTGACGCGCACGTCGCGTCAGCGGGTTAAATTGCTGGTGAATATAAGCTGCGCGTTATTGCCACATTGACCCTGTGAAAAAAAACTGAAGGCAAGCCACGCCGAGCGCACACAGCCGCTTCGTATTCGACTAAAGTAGCGGCCCTTTTTGCCAGCACGAGCCGCGCACAATGCTAGATGGACACGCCGAACTGACCATGACCGTACTGATGACCCCGGACAAGGCCAACTTTTCCGGCAACGTACATGGCGGCACGCTGCTGAAGTACCTCGACGAAGTCGCCTATGCCTGCGCCAGCCGTTACGCCGGGCAATACGTCGTCACCCTGTCTGTCGATCAGGTGAATTTCCGTCAGCCGATCCACGTGGGTGAGCTGGTGACATTCCTCGCCTCGGTCAACTACACCGGCAACACCTCGATGGAAATCGGCATTAAAGTCGTGACCGAGGACATCCGCCAGAAGACTGTGCGCCATACCAATAGCTGCTTTTTCACCATGGTGGCGGTCGGTGAAGATGGTCGCCCGGCCACCGTGCCCGTGCTAAAACCCCAGACCCCGGACCAGAAGCGACGCTTCGCCCAGGCTCAGCATCGCCGGCAGATCCGCCGTGAGCTGGAAGAGCGCTATCGGGCTATCAAGGACGACTACTGAGTCATGGCAACCAGCCGCCCCGCAAACCTATTACGGGGCGGTATCGTGGCGCACTCATCCAGCCACAGGCCGCCCGGCGCTATCACTGACCGGGGCCATGCGGAACCGAGCAGAACCGCAATGCTGGATGACCCTATACAATCCACGGCTTTTCGCTGTAGCCAAACCGAGGACCTGCCGTGAGCGCTCTGCCACCCTGCCCCCAATGCGATTCCGAATACACCTACGAAGACAGCATGACGCTGGTCTGCCCGGAATGCGCGCACGAGTGGTCCTCGACCGAGCCGCAAACTGCGAGCGAGGACGGCAAGATAAGCAAGGATTCGGTTGGCAACAGACTGCAGGACGGCGACACCATCACCGTGATCAAGGACCTCAAGGTCAAAGGCTCTTCGCTGGTGGTGAAAGTCGGCACCAAGGTCAAGAACATCCGCCTGGTCGACGGCGACCATGATATCGACTGCAAGATCGATGGAATCGGCGCGATGAAGCTGAAGTCGGAATTTGTTAGAAAGGCTTAATTGCGAATCGCCTGGTTCAGCGTAGTCGCGGTAGTCGCGAGATCGTTGCTGTCTTGTAGAAGCGAGCTTGCTCGCGAATTGGCCATAAAAAGCATGCCAGCAAGCTGGCTCCTACAAAAAAGCGGGACCGTTCGTCCGCACACTGAGCGTGCGGACGAACATCACCTTCTAGCCACCCTCAAGGCGTCAGATACGAAGACCGCGTCAGACCCAGACGTAGCGCATCGATATACTGAGTGCGCTCCTTGGCGCTGAGCCGAGCACTGGAAACCTTGTCGCGGTAATAGGTCATCAGCTCCTCCGGCGACAGGTGTACGTAGCGCAACATGTCCTCAATCGTGTCGTGGGTCTCGATGCCAGCGTGATAGAAACTGCCATCCTCGCGCTGATAGACGTTCACCGAGTCGGTATCGCCGAACAGGTTGTGCATGTCGCCAAGGATCTCCTGGTAGGCGCCAACCAAGAACACGCCCAGGAAATACTCCTCGCCCGCCTGGATTTCGTGCACCGGCATGCTGTTTTCAATGCTCTGCTCGTCGACGTAGTGTTTGATCTTGCCATCGGAGTCGCAGGTCAGATCCTGTAGCACGGCGCGGCGCACCGGCTCTTCGGTCAGCCGCTGCAAGGGCACGATCGGCAGGATCTGGTCGATTGCCCAGGTGTCCGGAAGGCTCTGGAAGACAGAGAAATTGCAGATGTACTTGTCCGCCAGCTTATCGTTGAGCTCGTCGAGCACGGCGCGGTGCGAGCGCTGGCGCGCCTTGAGCTGGTTGTACAGCCGACGGCAGATAGCGAAGTAACTTTGTTCGGCCAGCGCCTTCTGCGCCAGGGATAGCTTGCCCGACGCGTACTGCGCGGCGGCCTCGCTCATGTAATGGGTCGCCCGCCAGTAAGTCTCGGTGACCATCTCCGGATCGGTCGGCCCGAGCAGATCAGCCAGGGCCTGGACGATCTCGGGCAGCTCGTCATAATTTTCGATCGTCGGTGCCTCGTCATTGTGACGTTCGAAATCGGTGACCTGCATCACCAGTACCGCATGATGTGCAGTCATGGCCCGACCGCTCTCGGAGAAAATATGCGGGTGAGGCAGCTCCTGCCGATCACAGAACTCCTTGAGCATGCCAACCACGGTGCCGGCGTATTCGTCGATGTCGTAATTAATCGAACTGGCGTTGCGCGAGTGGGTGCCGTCGTAGTCGACCCCAAGCCCGCCACCCACGTCGATATGATCGACTGGCAACCCGAGCGCGCGCAGCTCGGCGTAGTAACGGATGGCTTCGCGAAAACCCTCACGGTAGTCGGCCAGGTTCGCAATCTGCGAGCCCATGTGAAAGTGCAGCAAGCGCACGCCCTGGTCGACGCCAGCCGCGCGGAAGCGGTCGATGACGGTAAGCAGCTGGGCTGCGGACAAACCGAACTTACTCTTCTCTCCGCCAGTGTCGGCCCACTTGCTCGACGCCAGCGACGACAGCCGTACACGCAAGCCGACCTGCGGCAGAATTTTCAGCTCGGCCGCCTCTTCGATCACCATGCCGACTTCAGACATCTTTTCGATCACGATGAACACGTTATGACCGAGCTTCTGCCCCATCAGCGCCAGGCGGATGAATTCGCGATCCTTGTAGCCGTTGCAGACAATGGTGCCGCCCTTCGGCGCCAACGCGAGCACCGCCATCAGCTCCGGCTTGGAGCCGGCCTCCAGGCCGATGGCGACGTTCTGCGTGGCGATGATGTTTTCAACCACTGCCTCCTGCTGATTGACCTTGATCGGGTACAGAGCGGTGTATTGGCTCTGGTATTCGAGGCGCTCGATGTTAGCGTCGAAGGCGCCGGTCAGCCGACGCACCCGGTCCTGCAGAATGCCAGGGAACCGCACCAGCAACGGCAAAGTCAGCCCGGCCTCACGCAACTGCTCGATCAGCCCGGTGAATTCGACTGATTCCCCAGCGGGCCCTTGGGGGCGCACTTCGACATGGCCATCGTCATTGATCGAAAAATAACCGGCGCCCCAGTGGCGAATGCCGTAAACGCTCCGGCTGTCCGCTGCGGTCCATTGGCTGCCGTCGTCTTTACGTGTGCGTCGAACAGGCATTCAAGCCTCCTGAAAAATTGGGTAGGGGTCTGCCGAGCGTAGAACACGGCAGAAGGCTATCTCGATTGGACAGCCGGTACGCAAGAAAGCGCAAAATCGGAGACGTAACAGGCTCAACCGCCAGATTTTTTCGCCTTGAATCCACGCTTGATCAGCTCGTCGAGCAGCAGCTGAACATGATCGCCCTGGATCTCGATAATGCCGTCTTTGAGCGCGCCGCCAGTACCACAACGACGCTTGAGCCCGCTGGCAAGCTCCTTGAGCTCAGCTTCGGCCAGCGGCACGCCGGTTATGGTCGTCACAGTCTTGCCACCGCGGCCCTTGCTCTCCCGACGGACCCGAGCGATGCCGTCTCCTTCCGGAATAGCCGACTGTTTGCAAACACAGGCGTCCAGTGGCTGGCTGCAATCGGGGCAGTGCCGTCCCGCATCCGTGGAGAACACCAGCCCGCCAAGGCCTGAAAAGGAAGTGGTTTTCTTGGCCACACGAACCTCTTGAGCGAAGAAATCGGCGCGACTAGACCGAGCGCCACAAAGCCAGGCAATTTAACAGCAAAAACGACTCATACGTAGAGCCAGACGCCATACTCTCTGACGAATACCGGCAACGCCGCCTTGGCGGTAAGGCTTCGGCTCTACGCACTGAGTTTCGCCGAGATGGGCTCGTCTGCAATGAATAGCGCCCAGCTACGAATATTGCTCAGCTGCTCCGCAACCCATACGGCCGACGTCAGAGCCGCCCGGCAGGCGCGTACGGTTCCGGGTCGATGCAGGGCGCGTTGCCAGTCATCAGATCGGCCAGTAACTGGCACGAGGCAGGCGCAAGCACCAGGCCGTTCCGGAAGTGTCCGCAATTGAGCCAGAGCCCGTCATGGCCGGGTACCGGGCCGATATACGGAATGCCCTCAGGCGATGCGGGCCGCAGCCCTGCCCAATGCTTGATCACTTCGGCGTCGGCCAGCCCTGGCAGCAAGTCGAGGGCAGTCGCCTTTAGGCTTTCCAGCGCATCATTGGTAGGCGTCTTGTCGAAACCGACATCTTCCAGCGTACTGCCCACGAGAATATGACCATCACGTCGTGGGATCGCATAGCGCCGCTTGGCCAGCACCATGCTCGGCAGAAAATCTTCGGCACACTTGAAGAGAATCATCTGGCCCTTCATGGGCTTCACCGGCAGCTCGAACCCCAGCGTGGCCAGCAAGTTGCCGCTCCAGGCGCCCGCGGCGACGACAACCCGCTCGGCACGCATCTCGCCCTTTGTCGTCTGCACACCGACAACCCGCTGTCCATCGCGAACGAAGCCGGTTACGGGGCAGTGCTCGACGACCCGAACGTTGGGCAGCTTGATCAGTGCCGCACGCAACGCCTGCAGCAAGCGAGGGTTGCGCACGTTGGCCACACCAGGCATGAACACCGCGCGAGAAAAGCCTTCACCGAGGGCCGGCACAGCGGCATGCACCTCTTCTATCCCCACCCGGTGCAACGGTCGACGTTCACGCTCGGCCCAGGTCAGCGCCTCGCCTTCATCATCCAGATCCAGCCAGTAAAGCCCCGTCTCGTAAACCTCCGGATCGATACCGGTTTGCTCTCGCAAGCGCTCCCCCAACCGCGGATAGAAATCCTGCGACCAATGCGCCAACGCCGTAACCGCCGGACTGTAACGCCACGGGTACAACGGCGAAACGATCCCACCGCCGGCCCAGGAGGCTTCGGTGCCCGTTTCGCCTGATTCGAGCAGGACGACTTCCTGGCCCGATCTCGCCAGTAAATAAGCCGATAGCAGCCCGATGACACCGCCACCAACAATCCCGTTTCGCATGATTTCTCCCAGAAAAAAAGGGCCATAGGCCCTTTTCTCCACGTTAAGCTATTACCAGCACTCCGCTACTGTCTTTCCACCTGCACTATCGTTCAGCCCACGTACACCGGCATGGGTCAATTCATAGTTGCCGCACGGATCACTAGCCATCGATCCGGTACGCGTGGCTCGCAGGGTATAGGTACTGGCAGTTGCGGCCTGAGAGGCGAGCACATAGGTCGCAGCTCCGCTGGCTGGCACATTCGCTTGAAATACGGTTGCCAAGGCTCCGCCCGCATCCAGATAAGTATTGTTTGCCGAGTAATGGCGCTCCAGTGCCTGAGCGGCATCTAGCAAAGCCGCTTTGACCTCCGCTCGTTTACTTTTTCTCACCGACTCGATGTAGCTAGGATACGCGACTGCAGCAAGAATCCCGACGATCGTCACCACGATCATCAGCTCGATTAAGGTAAAGCCCCTTTCACGCTTCATTTCAACTGCCTCCAAGACATACGGCCAGGACGCGAGCCGCTTCCAGACATATCAAACTGCTCGATGCTGCCGCCCGTGCCGGAAACGTAACCGGAATCGCCTCCATCACCGAACAGGTTTTCAGGGGCATCTACAGTGCCATCGCCTAGCTTAAAGCCACTAGGAGCGCAACTTGTGCTACCGCAGCTAACAACATCTTTGGTGTCGAAATACTTGTCGTTATTAACGTCGAACAGGCTTTCATTGAGGCGCCCCCCGCTCAGCGCGTCCATACCAAGCACCCAACTCTCACCACCTGACAGGCAGGGGTCGCTGCGAGGTATGAACGTTGTAAATAGCGCCCTGTCCTTGGAAAGGGACGGCGTGGCTATGACACGCTCCCCATCCAACACACCGCCCTCAAGGCGCAAGTTAACATACCAGCCATGATGAAGATCCCAATCAATAGGCTCTTGACTCAACACTCGATACTCACGATCGTTAGCAACGGCTTCGTTCAAAAAGGTTTGTTGCAGTAGTTTCGACTTGGCAACGGTGTTGCTCGTGCCGGATAAGTCCCGGTCCCATATTCCGTACATCGTCTGCAACTCGGTATTTACCTTGTCCGCCGCAACTAAGTACTGTCCCGTCCCAAAAATCACCAAACGGCCCAAAGTAGGGTGAAGCATGACCCGCACCTTCGCCGTAATCGGCTGTCGTGCACCGGAATTGCGAGCTTTGAATAGCAGGCTGCTGGACCACTGACTGGTTTTGCTGGAGCTCAAATCAAACTTCCAGAGGTTCCCCAAAACATCACCGGCATAAACATGCGTCACCCTGCGATTGGAGTCGAAAAACGCAGTAGCAGTAGACAGTCCGTTCGGCGCAGTACTCCCGTCTGGATCAGTCACCGTAAGCTTGTTTATGAGCCCCCCCGTTGCCGAATCAACAACGTAGAGAGCAGCTTTCCCCGCGTTACTCGCGTATCCGTTGCCAAAAATTGACACATAGCGGTCTTCGCTCCCCACCAGTACTCTCGAGACCGTAGGCTCACCGAATTGATAACCAAGGTCATTCCAGTTGTTAGTCGGTTCGTTAGTATCCGGGGCGGTGCGCTCCCACAACACATCGGAACCTTCAAAGTTTCGATCGGTCATGTCTAGGGCAAAAATCCCTCGACCACCATAGCCGAGCGTACCGACCATATAAGTTTTCCAGCTACTTTTGTAGTAGACGTCGCCTAGACCAAAAGAGCCATCGACGTAAAAATGATGATTGTAGTCCGGCTCGGTGAGGGCAATAAGCCCCGGCGTTGCGCCTGGACTAATCGCACGAGTCTTAAATAGACTGACCGGAACGTAAGCGAACTCTTCGCCTCCCGAGTTCGCATTGAATCCATGCAACATCCCATCGTTCGCACCGACTACTACAAGCGGCGTTAGGCCCTCTTTCGATTCGACATAAGCCATGTAACTGTCGGCAGGCTCGCCCACATCGTCGGCGTCGTTTGGGACGTTATAACCGTTATTTTGTTGTCCTATAAATAGCGGGTCGGAATTGACGATATCGCCAAGTACAGAGCTCCGGTTACGAAGGCGCTGCCCTTCATAGGGGGCCTCAAGTACTGCGCCATCATTACCTCCTCTTAGCCAAGTCAAGCGCTTCTGAGCGTTCGCATTATCAGTTTCATCCGCCTTCATCAGACTTGCACGCTGAATACTGTTCAGATTATCCCAGACCAGCGCCTGCCCACGGATACCCGTGAAGCCCGCATCGTCATTGTAAGTAAATATTTTTCGAGCCGATGGTGAAGGAATTTTACCCGCATCAGATGTTCGCCAAGCGACGTCACCAACTGTGCCATCTAAACTTACACGATAGGCAAGAACCTCTCCAGTCCAGTCCGCGCTATTATATCTCGCCTGATATATGAGAGACCCTTCCTGAATACGCTTCGTATTTGCTGAAACTGCTGAAGCTGAACTCATCTGCCGGCGAATCGATTGTAGTGCAGAGTTAAGCGCATTATTCAACTGGCTTGAATCATTCGCAATGTAATAAGCGCCATGACCATACTCCGCAGCATCCTCCAGCATTTGGTTATCGACAGCGAAACCTACGGTGTAGGTAAGTAAATTCTGCTTCGGGTATGCACTATCATTGAAGCTCTTTCCTGCCAGGTCGCTGCCAGTCTTCACCAAATCAATATCGTAGCCAAACTTTGCTATATCATCGAGATAGAGCGTGTCCCCCTCCCCCGTGCCAGACAAGTTCTTTCCATCAGAATAGGGCTGTCCGAACGCCTCATTTTTCCCATCCCAGTCAGGGAGATTGTAACTACCCGCCACATCCGGACTATTGCCATCAGGATCATTCTCAGGAAACGAAGAATCATGGGTCGGCAAGCCATCAGTCAGTACCACTCCAAAGTTTTTTTGGCATCGGTATTGCACTGGACTAGTATAGTCGCCACTACCCGCTCCCTGATGGCGGCTAATCCCACGGTAATAACGGGTAACTTCGTAATAGGTTTCGGCTAGAGGAGTGTTAGCTATAGGCTGCAGCGCGCCGATTTCCGAAACCAGATCGCTATAGTTCTGATCAGCCTGTTCCTGTGTTACACCTTTCGCAGCGGAAAGATCGAGAATATCTCGTAGAATACTCCCGCCAGGCCCCGAGTTCCCTGATGTAGCTCCATTGAATGCCGATAATCCAATACGCATACCACGATTGGCTGTGATGATATTTTCTGCTGCATTACGAGCAACCTCCATTCTGTACTCATTAGGCAGGACTGCTCGCAGATCGTTACCACTGGCACCAGCCGCAGTATATGTATAGTAAATATAAGAAAGATATTTCGACGTATACCGCGTTCTCTGGCTCCCCGCGGGATCGGGTAGCATATAACAACGGCGAACCGCACCAGATCCATTGGTGTTGTACAGTGCCTTAAACCCGCTCGCGCAGTCCCGCTGAGTTATAGTAGACAGGGAAATATTCCCATCTTCAACACCACCTCCCCAATAAAAACCCCCTCCGGATTGATATATATAGTACACCGGCGCAAGAGTGTTAGTTTCCACCCCAAGCGGAGCAATTGCGTTATACATGCTTCCGGAGTTATCCACTAAAAGCATAACGTTAGGTGGCACAGAGCCTGAAATAGAAAGCGGCTGATTGGGAAACGGACCAACAGCATAAACGGGCGCCGCCAAGTAAAGGACTAGAGCAGCACCCATCATTGAAGCCTTATACTTTTCCATAAACACCTCAACGACTGACCGTGGACTGCAGGAGAACTACGGTATCGGTAGTTCCACCAACCGCTCGCGCTGTAACACGATATGAATTGATAACTGAAACTTCGACATCGTCATTTGGGGTATACGCTCGAGTGGTTAGCCATTCGAGCGTATATCTTGGCGCACTTCGCACACCGGCGTAACTATCGGTTATACCCTGCGACCGTGCATCCCAGGGATAAGAATCGGCCATAGGCCGTATACCGTCATAATCCGCCCCTAACAATCCATTGGTACCAGCGTTCGAAAATACTATACCGGCTTGGCGCAAGTGATCCTCCCCTACACGTAATGCCGCCTCAGCCGCCTGGAACGCCAAATTACGGTCACGCTCGTTGCCCGCCATTCGCTCTTGCAAAGTGGAGTCCTGGATAGACGCGACACCGATCATGGTCAATATCAGCAGAAACACCAGACTAATAATAAGAGCGGAACCAGCCTGTTCTTGCTTATTCATTGCCGCACCTCAACGAAGACGATTACGTATGGCTACAACGGATCCGAACGATTGCCGCAAATGTCCATCCGCGGCAATCGCAGCGCCATTGAAGCTGAACACTTGCGAACCAGCGCCGGCTTTCGGCGCTACGTTATCGTCAGCGCTTTGCAGCAAGAAGCGAAAGCGGACGCTAACCACGTCAGACCAATCACTCACATGGTCAGCGGTGTGATACACATCAGCCACGGGACGGCTACCGGTGCTGATTCCATACTCGACCTGGAAGTCTTGAACGCCTTCGACAACTTCAGCAGCACTGGCACTAGCATCATCTCGATATGCGAAACGTCTCTGCATCCACAAAGCTCTAATGGCTGCTCCGCTTGGTGAAACCCTACCGGTATCTCTTACAAAGAAGGTTATTTGCTCGAAAGCCATCACCTCGGCATCCGAGCCATACGCCTTACTTAGGCGATTGCTTGTATTAAGGTTGTTGGCATGCGCAACTGTAGTCTTCCCGCTCGATTGAGAAACACTGGTGGCTCTAAATATGTCAGCCGAGGTGCAATCAGCAATGAATAAGGTATCTTCAGCCTTCAAACCCAGCTCATTGTCCTCCACTTGAATATTGGCATTATCAACCGCCATATTTCCCGTCAACTGCAACCCTAAATTCGACGCCTTACGGACAACTAATACGTCTGTTCCCGGACTAGCACCCCAAACGTTCGCCGAATCTACGTCATTCTCCCCACTCATGATTTGCCCCAAGGGATTACTCGCATCCAACGGTGGCGGAGAAGCGATTACATTAATACTGATATCTTCTAGATTGCCACACCCCATATAACCCGCCATCCGGCCTTCGGCGGCAAGCAAGCCTACTGCAAACCGACCGTTTTCCTGAAGCCGTGACATCGCATCTTGCATTCTGTAGGTAGTCTTGCTAGCTAAAAACATCTGCAGAACCGCTGCGCCGATAATCAAACTTAACGCCAAAGCCACCAGCAGCTCTACCAGGCTTAATCCCTTGCTATAGCGCGTCCTCACGAGCAATCCCTCTCACAAAGCCTGGTTGCGAAAACGAACTGCTGTGCTTCTTCGCCGTCTGTTTTTGACTCATCCCACTGCACAGTCACAGAGTAAATGTTGCCATTTCGGCTGATGCTGCCATTGCCTGCGGGCAAGTGGTCAGCGAGAGCACCCTTCCATTCGTTTAAGTCAGTATCCGCAATGCTACTTCCAACCGGTGCAGAGTCAGATAAATTAATGGAATACGCACCTGACAAGGCCGCCGGCGCGTTCGCGCGCATCCGATCAGCAATATCGTAAGCAAGAAACGTAGCCTGAGAACGAAAGGCCGCGGTCTGGTTATATTTCATTGCATTTAACTGAAGGCCAACCATACCCAATATCCCCACTCCAAGGACCAGCATCGAGACAAGCACTTCAATTAGACCAAAACCCTGCATCCGTCGATCCATCACGGGCACTCCTTCGGCAAAACGGTAGCTCTTCCAGCCAGATTAATGGTGATTGTTCTTTCATAACGACAAGCCAGCTCAGGCATGGAGTAATTAAAGTTAATCACCGTACCGACTGCCACCCCATCAAGCCGCCCTTGTCCATTTAAAATCAAGCCTGTCGTGGCGGAGGTTAGGGTTGATCCACCTGTCAATGCAGGAAAAACCCGGATAAGTTCCGCACCGTCAAGTACTGCGTTACTGTTAGAGTCAGCCCAGACACGCCACCCTTCGTGCCAGTTTCCGTTGTTTAACGATGTCACACGCACCTGACCTCCTCGCTTGATGGCTTCACTGCGCGCTAGGTTGATTGCATTGAGCAATAATCCAGACTGCGTTTGGGCGCGACTCTGCCGCATGAGATCACCAAAACCAGGCACCGCGATGCTCAAAATTATCGCCAATACGGCAACCGTGACCATTAATTCGATTAACGTGAACCCGGAACTTCGCGACATGCAAAACCTTCCCATTTCAGACTCGATAACAGTATTCTCTCTGTGCGGAGCGGGTCACTCCGATGCGGATGGCCGGAAGCAAAAGCCGGACGACCGGTACACCGCACTTACTCAGCTAAAAGGCAGGAAGCCATGCTTACATCAAAGGGACTCAGTCTCGTAGAGTTGCTTGTCACAATTTCGATAATAAGCGTCATTCTTTCGGTCGCCATGCCTAGCGCAAGCAGATTAAGAGAGCAGCAGCACTTAGCTTCGGTTCTCTCTGACCTGCGAGGCGGCTTGGCGCTAACAAGGCAGGAAGCCATACGTACAGGCAGTAGCGTATCGATAGCGCCCTCAGCCAATCACTGGCAAAACGGATGGAGAATATTCCGCGACACCGACCATGATGGCATTTGGGACGTAGGAGAACATTTGCTACGGGAGGTTCCGGCGCTTCCCGACACCCTTTCACTAAGCAGCAATACTCCGTTGCGGCACTATATCCGTTATACGCCGAGCGGCAGAGCCACGCTGGTTAACGGCGGTTATCAGATGGGTACCCTTTCGCTTTGCGAGAACACGAGCAAAAAGGGATACCAACTTCGATTAAACAACGCTGGTCGCTTCTCAGTGAACCCTGTCAATGGATGCGAAAGTTTTTAGGATGTATGCCGAGCGGGCGCAACCCGCCCCGCCCTATGCAAACCCTTGGCGAATTTGGCGAGTAAAAACATCTACGAGCGCAACTCAGCGTGTCACGTAAAGCTACGGCAGTTATACCGCCTTCAACCGCAGCTCCTTCGGCATTGAAAACGTCACGTTCTCCGGCCGCCCATCGAGCTCATCCATCCCCGTAGCCCCCCACTCGCGGAGCTGATCGATTACCCCGCGCACCAGCACCTCGGGAGCTGAAGCGCCGGCGGTGATGCCTATTCGCTCGATGCTCTCAAACCACTCTCGCTTGAGGTCTTCGGCGCCATCGATCAGGTAGGCTGGCGTATCCATGCGCTCGGCCAGTTCGCGTAGGCGGTTGGAGTTCGAGCTGTTGGGGCTCCCGACTACTAGCACTACATCGCACTCACCGGCCAGTTGCTTTACCGCATCCTGACGGTTCTGGGTGGCGTAGCAGATATCGTCCTTACGAGGGCCACCAATGCTGGGAAATCTCCGGCGTAGGGCGTCGATGACTCGGCTGGTGTCATCCATCGAAAGAGTGGTCTGAGTAACGAAGGCCAGCGATTCGGGATTACGTACCTGCAGCTTGGCGACGTCTTCCTCATCTTCCACCAGATAAATCGAGCCGCCGTTGGCGGTATCGTATTGGCCCATGGTGCCTTCGACCTCCGGATGACCTTCGTGGCCGATGAGGATGCATTCGCGTCCTTCTCGGCTGTACTTGGTCACTTCCAGATGAACCTTGGTCACTAGCGGGCAAGTGGCGTCGAAGACTTTGAGACCGCGCTTGTCGGCTTCCATCCGCACCGCCTGGGACACGCCGTGAGCACTGAATATCACAATGAAGCCATCCGGCACCTGGTCCAGCTCATCAACAAAAATGGCGCCCCGCTCGCGCAAGTCTTCCACCACAAACTTGTTATGGACCACCTCGTGACGCACATAAATCGGTGGCCCGAACACCTCCAGGGCGCGGTTGACGATCTCGATGGCGCGATCAACACCGGCACAGAAGCCACGCGGATTGGCGAGTTTGATTTGCATATGAATTCTCGACGCTCTTAGCGGGTAAGTTGTGAAGTGTACCGACTGCCTATAGCGATGAAGCGCAGTGGGTCAGCAGTGAGCACACGCACAATGAGGCGACATAATCGCCAGCAAGAACTAGGCGTCCCCCCTGGTTCCTACAACAGCGGCTGCACGCGATCTAACGGTCAGACCGGCTTGACCTCGAATATCTCTACCTCGAATATCTCTACCTCGAAGGTCAGTGCCTTGCCTGCCAGCGGATGATTGAAGTCAACGGTAACCTGACGATCATCAAAGCTTTTGACGACCCCTGGCAGCTCCGTCTTGGCAGCATCGTTGAAAATGACCAGCAGCCCTTCGGATAGCTCCATGCCTTCGAACTGACTGCGCGGCATGACTTGCACATTCTGCGGATTGTGCTGGCCGAAGCCCTGCTCCGGCGCGATCTGGAAGGTGCGCTTGTCGCCGGCTTGGAGTCCGAACAGCTGCTGTTCGAATCCAGGCAGCAGATTCCCATCACCGACCTTGAACGTGGCCGGTTGCTTGTCGAAGGTCGTGTCGACCTGCTCGCCGTTTTCCAGGCTGAGCGCAAAGTGCAGGGTAACCTGCATGTCTGGCCCGATGCGTTGTTCAGTCATTTACCGTTTCTCCCGTTTTACTGCTACGGAACATATCCAGCGCCAGCATCACGGCACCAATGGTGATGGCGCTGTCGGCAATATTGAATGCCGGGAAATACCAGCGGTTCTGCCAATGCACCAGAATAAAGTCGACGACATGGCCGAGCATCACACGATCATAGAGATTACCAAGCGCGCCACCCAGAACCAGTGCCAAGGCAACGGCGAGCCAGGTCTCATAAGGCTTCAAGCGTTTCATCCAGACCACCAGCACGGCGCTGACACCAATGGCGATCAGAGCGAACAGCCATCGTTGCCAGCCGGAATGATCGGCCAGAAAGCTGAAGGCCGCGCCTGTGTTGTAGGCCAAGGTCCAGGCGAAGTAGTCGGGTATCACGTCAACCTTCTGGTACAGGCTGAAATTGGCTTCGAAGTAATGCTTGGTGGCCTGATCCAGCGCAATGACCAAGATGCTGAGCCATAACCACGACAGCTTACCGAGACGGGCGGTCATGCTGCTTTCCTCGAAATAGCACAGCGGGTCTTCCCCGCCACGGAACTGGTATGGCGCCATAGGGTGGGCTGAACGACCCTCCGCTTCAGCCCACCGGCAGTCCCGCCGTGGCGCCAGCGGCGGGCTGAAGCCCACCCTACGGCGATCATCGAGCCGTGATCGCCAGCAAGCTGGCTCCTACAATCATGCTCTCGGTCACGCATAGTGACGGACCTCGCCTGCGCCTTCGATGTTCTCAACGCAGCGGCCACAAATTTCCGGGTGCACCGCGTGAGTACCGACATCGGGCAGGTGATGCCAGCATCGGCCGCATTTAGCGTGGCCGGTCTTGCTGATCTGCAGCTTGAGGCCAGAAAGCTCGCTCTGTACGGCCTCAGCCGGTGCTGCGGTGAGAGGCGCTACCGCCACCGCCGAGGTGATCAGCACAAAACGCAACTCGCTGCCCAACTTGGCCAGATCGGCCACCAGTGCGTCTTCGGCGTAGAGCACCACTTCGGCTTGCAGGTTACCGCCGATGGTCTTGGCGGCGCGCTGGGTTTCCAGCTCCTTGTTCACGGCAGCTTTGACCGCCATGACCTTGTCCCAGAATCCGCGACCCAGTTCCACACCGGCAGGTAGTTCGGCAAGACCTTCATACCAGGTATTGAACATCACCGATTCATTGCGCTTGCCTGGCAGGTACTGCCAGATCTCGTCGGCTGTGAAGGACAGGATCGGCGCGATCCAGCGCACCAGTGCCTCGGCAATGTGGTACAGCGCGGTCTGGCAGGATCGGCGCGGCAGGCTGTCGGCACCGGTGGTGTACTGACGATCCTTGATGATGTCGAGATAAAAGCCGCCTAGCTCCTGCACGCAGAAGTTGTGTACTTTTTGGTAAACGTTCCAGAACTTGTAGGTGCCATAGGCTTCTTCGATTTCCCGCTGCAACAACAGTGCGCGGTCGATGGCCCAGCGGTCGAGCGCGATCAGCTGGTCGGCCGGGACCTGATGCCGCGCCGGGTCGAAACCGTCGAGGTTGCTCAGCAGGAAACGTGCGGTGTTTCGGATGCGCCGGTAGGAATCTGCGCTGCGCTGCAGAATCACCTTGGAAACCGCCATCTCCCCGGAATAGTCAGTAGAAGCCACCCACAGGCGCAGGATATCGGCGCCCAAACTGTCGGTGACTTCCTGTGGCGCGACGACGTTGCCCAGTGACTTGGACATCTTGCGGCCGTTCTCGTCGACCACGAAGCCATGCGTCAGCAGCCCCTTGTAGGGCGCGTGGCCGTCGATCGCCGAACCAGTCAGCAACGAGGAATGGAACCATCCACGATGCTGGTCGGAGCCTTCCAGATAGAGGTCCGCACGCGGGCCCTGGTCGTGCCCCATCGGGTGCGAGCCACGCATGACGTGCCAGTGAGTGGTACCGGAATCGAACCAGACGTCCAGCGTGTCACTGATCTTCTCGTATTGCGCCGCTTCGTCGCCCAGCAGCTCGGCTGCATCCAGCTTCGACCAGGCCTCAATGCCGCCCTGTTCCACACGCTGCGCCACGGCTTCCATCAGTTCGACGGTGCGCGGATGCAGCTCGCCGCTTTCCTTGTGCAGGAAGAACGGGATCGGTACACCCCAGGTACGTTGGCGCGAAATGCACCAGTCAGGACGTCCGGCGATCATGCCGTGCAGTCGTGCCTGGCCCCATGCCGGAACAAATTCGGTCTGCTCGATGGCATCCAGCGCGCGGCGACGCAACGAGCTGCCGTCGTGCGCCACCTTGTCCATGCCGACGAACCACTGCGCCGTGGCGCGGTAAATCAACGGCGTCTTGTGTCGCCAGCAGTGCATGTAGCTGTGTTGGATCGACTCGTGTTTCAGCAGCGCGCCGACTTCCCGCAGCTTCTCTACGATCGCAGGATTGGCTTTCCAGATGAACTGGCCGCCAAAGAACGGCAGGTCCGACACGTAAACGCCGTGGCTCTGCACCGGACTGAGAATGTCGTCGTTCTCCATGCCGTAATGCTTGCAGGAGCGGAAGTCGTCTTCACCGTACGCGGGCGCAGAGTGAACGATGCCGGTGCCAGCGCCGGTTTCCACGTACTCAGCCAGATAGACCGGCGCGAAACGCTCGTAGAACGGGTGACGGAAGCGGATGAGCTCCAGCGCCTTACCCTCGCAGCGGGCGATGATCTTGCCCTGCAGCTCGTAGCGCTGCAGGCAAGACTCGACCAGCTCTTCGGCGAGTACCAGCAGCTTGTCGCCAGTGTCGACCAACGCATAGACGAAGTCAGGGTGTACGTTGAGCGCCTGGTTGGCCGGAATGGTCCAGGGGGTGGTGGTCCAGATGACGATGCTGGCCGGCTTGGCCAGCGCAGCGACACCGAAGGCCGCGGCCAGCTTGCCCGCGTCTTCGACCTGGAAGGCGACATCAATGGCATCGGATTTCTTGTCCTGATATTCGACCTCCGCCTCGGCCAATGCCGAACCGCAATCGAAACACCAGTTCACCGGCTTCAGGCCTTTGAAGACGAAACCACCTTCGACCATCTTCGCCAGCGCGCGGATCTCACCGGCCTCGTTGGCAAAATCCATGGTGCGGTAAGGATTGTCCCACTCGCCAAGCACGCCGAGGCGGATGAAGTCAGCCTTCTGCCCCTCAATCTGCTCCGCGGCATAGGAACGGCAGCGCTCGCGCGTCAGGTCAGCCGGCTGATTCTTGCCGTAGGTGATCTCGACCTTGTGTTCGATCGGCAGGCCATGGCAGTCCCAGCCCGGCACATAGGGCGCATCGAAACCGGCCAAGGTTTTGGAACGGACGATAAAGTCCTTGATGACCTTGTTCACCGCATGACCGATGTGAATGCTGCCGTTAGCGTACGGCGGGCCATCGTGCAGGACGAACTTAGGACGACCTTCGCCGATCTGCCGCAGCTTCCCGTAGAGGTCAATACTGTTCCAGCGCTGCAGGGTCTCCGGCTCGCGCTGTGGCAGACCGGCCTTCATCGGAAATGCCGTGGATGGCAGATTGAGGGTCGCTTTGTAATCGGTCATTTCAGTCCTGACTCGTGGTAAAGGGTGAAGCTCGCCAGTATTCGCGAGCCGCGGCGATATCTGCTTCGATCGCCGTCTTGAGTGCCTCCAGCGAGGCGAAGCGCTGCTCGTCACGCAGCTTGCTATGGAAAGTCACGCGCAGCAGACGGCCATAGAGGTCGCCCTGATAGCTGAGCAGATGCACTTCCAGATGCGGCTGCCCGTCACTTTCCACCGACGGCCGCATGCCGATGTTGGCCACTGCCGGCTGAGTGATGCCGTCAACTTCCGTGCTCACCATGAACACCCCGCTGAGCGGCGTGCTCTTGCGCTTGAGCTGGATATTGGCAGTCGGCGCGCCAAGCTGACGCCCTAACGCCTGCCCATGCATGACCCGCCCGGTAATGCTGAACGCTCGGCCGAGCAGCTTGTGCGCCAGCGTCAGATCGCCATCGGCAAGTACCTGTCGCAGTCGCGTGCTGCTAACGCGCTCACCGTCGACCTCGATAGTGGTGGCGGCCTCGACCGAGAAGCCTTCCACAGCGCCCGCTTTCAACAGAAAGTTGAAATCGCCGGCACGGTCACAACCGAAACGGAAGTCATCACCGACCTCCAGATGCCGCACGCCAAGCCCTTCAACCAGCGTCGCGTGGACGAACTCAGCGGCGCTCAACTCGCGTAAACGGCGGTTGAAGGCCAGGCAGAGCACCAGATCGACGCCCTGCTCATCCAGCAACCGAAGTTTCTCGCGCAGCCGGGTCAACCGCGCGGGCGCCTTGTCCGGCGCGAAGTATTCTCGCGGCTGCGGCTCGAAGATCACCACGCAGCTAGGCAGGCCGAGCTCGGCGGCACGCTCGCGCAGGCGCGCCAGGATGGCTTGATGCCCCCGGTGAACCCCGTCGAAATTGCCGATGGTGGCGACGCAACCCCGATGCCGGGGTCGCAGGTTATGAAGACCTCGAACCAGCTGCATACCGCACTTCTTGCTTGAAAAGTCGTCGATTATACGCATGAGCCGGCAGCCGCGGACAGGTTTGCCACCCGCCTACCTGCGGATCAATGACGTAGATGCCGCGGCCGCAAGCCGAGCAATACCAGCCCTGCCGCAAAAGCGCCCAGTCCCGCCACCACGAGCAGTCCTAGCTGCAGCGCGCGCTGCTGCCAGCTCCAGGCGAACCATTCGACCGACGGCGCGTTGAGCCACCAGACCATCGCCACCATGGCGGTACAGCCGCCGACCAGGCGCAGCAGAAACAACCCCCAGCCCGGCGCGAACTGAAACACGCCGATCCGATACAGCCCCCAGAACAGCAGCCCGGCATTGAGCATCGACGACAACGACGTGGCCAGCGCAAGCCCAACGTGCTGGAGCGGCCAGATGAGCATCAAGTTCAGCGCCATGTTGGCAATCATGCAGATGATGGCGACGCGCACCGGCGTCTTCAAATCCTGGCGCGCGAAGAAACCCGGCGCCAGCACCTTGATCAGCATGAACGCCAGCACACCCAGCGAGTAAGCCTCAAGCGCATTGGCCGATTGCACCACGGCCTCCTCGCTCATCGCGCCGTAGAAGAACAGGCTGGCAATCAGCGGCTCGGCCAGGATACCCAGCGCAAGCGCGGCGGGAATCCCCACCAGTAACACCATTCGCAGCGCCCAATTGAGGGTATTGGAAAAGGCCTTAGGGTCCTCGCCAGCGTGCTGGCGCGACAGGCTCGGAAGGATCACCGTGCCGATGGCGATACCGAAGGCGCCGAGCGGCAACTCCGAAAGCCGATCCGCGTAATAGAGCCACGACACGCTACCGGTCTGCAAAAAGGAAGCGAGCACCGTGTCGAGCAGCAGATTGATCTGGCTGACCGACACCCCGAACAACGCTGGGACCATCAGCAGCATGATACGCCGCACCCCTTCATCACCGAACTTCACCCGAGGCCGCGGCAACAGCCCCAGCTTGGCAACATAAGGAAGCTGGAAGGCCAGCTGAGCGAAGCCGGCAATGAACACACCCCAGGCCAGCGCCATGATTGGCTGATCGAAATAGGGCGTAAGGAACACCGCCGAGGTGATCATGGATACATTCAGCAGTACCGGGGTGAAGCCCGGCACCGCGAAATGTCCATAGGTGTTGAGCACGCCGGAAGTGAATGCCGTGAGGGAAATCAGCAGCAGATACGGAAAAGTGATGCGCAGCAGCTCTCCTGCCAGCTGCATCTTGGCCGGCTCATCATGAAAACCCGGCGCAAACACCATTACCACATAAGGTGAGGCCAGCACCCCGATGGCGGTAATACCGGTCAGGATCAACCCGAGCATGCCGGCCGTGCGATCGACCAGCAGCTTGACCTCGGTCAGCGTCCGCTTGGTGCGGTACTCAGATAGCACCGGAACGAAAGCCTGGGCGAAAGCACCTTCGGCAAACAGACGACGCAGGAAGTTGGGAATCTTGAACGCAATGAAGAAGGCGTCGGCGGCGGCACCCGAACCGAAGTAGCTGGCCACCACCATATCGCGTACCATGCCCAGCACCCGGGACAGCAGTGTCATCACACTGACTACCGCACTGGACCGCAGCAAGCCGCCTTTGCCGGATGTATCGGACATTTGTCTTCCTAGAGTTGCAGCAGGATGATTCCGGCCAGGCACTGGCCATCGAGTCGATGGCCAGTTACGACAGTGAAAGAGGTCGCGAGTTTAGCGGCAGCCCATCTGTCCGGCCAGTGTCTCGGAGGAATCACTCGGGCTTGACAAGGGCTCGATGCATCGGCATGATTCGCGGCCTTATTTGCTTTGTAATCCCACGTTTTCGAGGAGTTCGACGGTGGCCAACAGCCCTTCCGCCAAAAAACGCGCAATTCAGGCTGAGAAGCGTCGCAGCCACAACGCCAGCCTGCGCTCCATGGTTCGCACCTACATCAAGAATGTGGTCAAAGCCATTGATGCAAAAGATCTGGAAAAAGCTCGTACTGCTTACACTGCAGCCGTGCCTGTAATCGACCGCATGGCCGACAAAGGCATCATTCACAAGAACAAAGCAGCCCGGCATAAAAGCCGCCTGAACGGCCATATCAAGGCCCTCGGCGAAGCTGCTGCAGCTTAAACTGCACGCTCTTGAAAAAAACCGGCCTAGCGCCGGTTTTTTTGTGCCTTGCATTTCGGCCAGCGAACGCTCTTCGATGCAAGCAGCATCGACAGAAATAAACTGATCGCTACTGAACCCAGGGAAGAACTGGAATGGCGGTCACCGCATTTTGCGGACTGCCCTCGATTACGCGATCACTGTAAACCAGGTAAACAAGCGTACTGCGCGCCTCATCAAAAAAGCGCACCACCTGCATGGTCTTGAATACCAGCGAAGTCCGCTCCCTGAAGACCACCTCGCCATCCTCGAGATTGTCATTCATATGAATCGGCCCGACCTGGCGACAAGCAATCGACGCTTCGGCGCGATCCTCTGCCAACCCGAGCCCACCCTTGATCCCGCCGGTCTTGGCCCTCGATAGATAACAGGTCACACCCTCGACCTTGGGATCATCAAAGGCCTCCACCACGATCTTGTGGTTCGGCCCAAGCCACTTGAAGACCGTATCGACCTCACCCACTTCCCGCGCCATACCGACCGCCGGCCAGACCAGCAGCGCGATCAATGCGTTTGCCAATCGCATCGGGTACCTCACAACAGGATCATGTTGTCGCGATGGATAAGCTCGGGCTCGTCGACGTAACCGAGCAATTTCTCGATTTCGTCGGAGGAATGACCAAGGATTTTCTGAGTCTCAGCAACACTGTAGTTAACCAGACCGCGAGCAACCTCCTCCCCTTCTGGCCCCACGCAGACCACCATCTCGCCACGGCGAAAACCACCTTGGGCGGCCTTGACGCCAACCGGTAACAAACTGCGATTGCTTTGCTTCAGCGCATGCACCGCCCCGGCATCCAGCGTGACCGAGCCCCGCGTTTGCAGATGGCCGGCGAGCCACTGTTTGCGCGCAGCGTGACGACTGCGCTCCGGCGCCAGCAGGGTGCCCAGCCGCTCACCGGCCTTCAGCCGCGCCAGAACCTGATCGATGCGCCCGCCAATGATTACCGTATGGGCCCCCGAGCGCGCCGCCAGGCGCGCCGCGCGCAACTTGGTCTGCATGCCACCGCGCCCCAGCGCACCGCCCGTAGCGCCCGCTACCGCGTCCAACGCAGGGTCGTCGGCGCGAGCTTCGCGGATGAGATTGGCGTCGGGGTTATTTCGTGGATCCGCGTCAAACATCCCGTCGCGATCCGTGAGGATCACCAGCAAATCAGCTTCGACCAGGTTCGCCACCAGCGCCGCAAGGGTATCGTTGTCGCCGAAGCGGATCTCATCAGTGACGACGGTGTCGTTTTCATTGATAACCGGAACCACACCGAGGTCGATTAGCGTGCGCAGCGTGCTCCGCGCGTTGAGATAACGCTTGCGGTCCGACAGATCATCGTGGGTCACCAGAACCTGAGCGGTCTGCTGATCGCAGCGCCCAAAACTGGCCTCCCAAGCACGAATGAGGCCCATCTGCCCCACCGCAGCAGCAGCCTGCAACTCGTGAACGGCCTTGGGCCGTGCCGTCCAACCGAGGCGGCTCATGCCGGCCGCAACCGCACCGGACGAGACCAGCACCAACTCGACCCCGACCTGCCGCAGCGCCACCATCTGATCAACCCAGACCGCCATTGCCGCCTGATCGAGGCCGCGGCCGTCAGCCGTCAGCAAAGCACTGCCGATTTTCACCACCCAGCGCCGCGCGCCGCTCACCTTGTCCCGCATCGATCCCGCCTTCTATCCCATATCCGGCCAAACCAGGTCGACGAGCAGCAGACGAGCCAGCCCAACGACCACCCACCTACAGCTACGCAACTACGCGAACAAGCCCCTAGCGAACGTAGAAGATTTCCGCGCCGCCTTCATCATCGTCATCATCATCGAAGTCGTCTTCATCCGCATCGACCGCCGCCTTGACGCCAGCGCGACGCAACGCACGCTGATCATCGAGCTCCTGCAGACGCGCACGGGCCTCATCTTCGATCTGCTGATCCAGTTCGGCAAGCGCCTCGGCATAAGCCGGCTCCTCGCTGATACGCAGCGTACGCTCATCCAGATAGCGCATGATTGCCTGACTCAGCTCCTCGGTACCCTCACGCTCCAGCGCAGAGATAACGAATACGGGACCGATCCACTCAAGGCGCTCTACCACGTGGCGCACGCGCTCGTCACGGTCCTCCTCGAGCAACTGATCGGCCTTGTTCAGCACCAGCCAACGATCGCGCTGAGCCAGTGCTGGGCTGAATTTTTCCAGTTCGTTGAGAATGATTTCCGCTGCATCAGCAGGATCAGTCTCATCGAGCGGCGCCATGTCGACCAGGTGCAGCAACAGTCGCGTACGCGCCAGATGCTTGAGAAAGCGTATCCCCAGGCCGGCACCATCGGATGCGCCCTCGATCAAACCTGGAATGTCGGCAACCACGAAGCTCTTGTAGCGCCCGACACTGACCACACCAAGGTTCGGTACCAGCGTCGTGAACGGATAGTCGGCAACCTTCGGCTTGGCGGCCGATACCGAGCGAATAAAGGTGCTCTTACCGGCATTCGGCAACCCCAGCAGACCGACGTCAGCCAGCACCTTCAATTCGAGCTTCAAGTCGCGAGCATCGCCCGGCTTGCCCGGCGTGGTCTGCCGCGGCGCGCGATTGGTGCTCGATTTGAAGCGGGTATTACCCAGGCCGTGCCAGCCGCCCTGAGCAACCAATAACCGCTGCCCCGCCTTGGTCAGGTCGCCAATTACGTCCTGGGTGGCAGCGTCAATCACCGTCGTGCCGACCGGCACCGGCAGGATCAGATCCTCACCCTTGGCACCGGTACACTCGGTACTGCCGCCTTTTTGGCCATTCGGCGCATTGAAGCGGCGTGTATAGCGATAATCGACAAGTGTGTTGAGGTTCTCGTCGGCCTCCAGATAAACGGAGCCACCGTCACCACCGTCGCCGCCGTTGGGGCCACCTTTCTCAATGAACTTCTCACGACGGAAGCTCATCATGCCGTTACCGCCGTCGCCGGCCTTTACAAAAATCGATACTTCATCGACGAATTTCATGGGAACGCCTCCCGCCGCAAGGACGGGCTAGAAAACAGGAACATAAGGGTCTTGCGAAACCCAGCGAAAACTAGAGCAAAGCAGTGTTTTGCAAGAGCCCTACAGAGAATACAGAAACAAAAAAGCCCCGTCGCATGACAGGGCTTTTCCAGCAACGTCGCAATCAGGCCGCGACGACGCTCACGTAGCGACGGCCAAAAGCGCCTTTCACTTCGAATTTGATCACGCCTTCCACTTTCGCGAACAGGGTGTGATCCTTGCCCATACCAACGCCGTAACCAGCGTGGAACTGGGTACCGCGCTGACGCACGATGATGTTACCGGCCTTGATGACTTGACCGCCGTACATCTTCACGCCAAGACGTTTGGCTTCTGAGTCGCGACCGTTGCGGGTAGAGCCGCCAGCTTTTTTGTGTGCCATGAGTTCAATACTCCTATAGGGGGATTCAGGCCCGATTAGCCCTGAATACCGGTGATTTTGACCTCAGTGAACCACTGACGGTGGCCCTGACGCTTCATGTGGTGCTTACGACGGCGGAATTTGATGATGCTGACCTTGTCATGACGACCTTGGGCGATCACTTCAGCAGTAACCTTGGCACCATCGACCACCGGAGCGCCGATTTTGACATCGTCGCCGTTGCCGATCAGCAGAACGCGGTCAAAGGTGACTGCTTCGCCAGTGGCAACTTCGAGTTTTTCAATCTTGAGGTATTCGCCTTCGGCGACCTTGTATTGCTTGCCGCCGGTAACGATAACTGCGTACATCTGTGTATCTCCGTTGATCCTGCTCACCCAGCGCTTAAGTGAAATAGTTAGTGGCTGGCATGGCTGCTCGGGGCCGGAAAGGACGCCCTTGCAATTGCGTAAGGCAGGGAAATGCCCAGGGGGAAAGTTCAGGGTCCGCGATTGTACGCATCCACCAGAGTCGGCGCAATAGCCGCCAGGCCTTGCCTTGACAGTGCCTGACCCGCCCCATAGCATGCCGCGCAATCTCCGAGGAGTACTCGTCGCCGATGCAACCCCAGGCCTTTTACCAAGTAGTAGCTGAAGATTTTGCCGCCGTTGACGGCATCATCCGCAATCAGCTGACTTCCCGCGTACCGCTGGTGGAAAAAATCGGGGACTACATTACCTCGGCCGGCGGCAAACGCCTGCGCCCCTTGTTGGTATTGCTCAGCGGCAATGCGCTGGGACTCAAGGGAGAGCAACTGCGCCTGCTGGCAGCCATCATCGAATTTCTGCACACCTCGACGTTGCTGCATGACGATGTAGTCGACATGTCGGGCATGCGTCGCGGCCGCTCAACAGCGAACGCCCTGTGGGGCAACGCGCCCAGCGTGCTGGTCGGCGACTTCCTTTATGCACGCTCGTTCGAAATGATGGTCGACCTGGGCTCGATGCCGGTCATGCGCATCATTTCCCAGGCCACCCGAGTGATCGCCGAAGGCGAAGTACTACAGTTGTCCAAGGTGCGCGACGCCAGCACCACCGAAGAAATCTACATGGAAGTGATCCGCGGCAAGACAGCCATGCTCTTTGAAGCCTCAACGCACAGTGCCGCCACCCTGGCCGGCGCCAGCGACGAGCAGCGCGAGGCGCTGCGGACCTTCGGCGATTACCTGGGCATCGCATTCCAACTGGTCGATGACCTGCTCGATTACCAGGGCGATGCCGAAACCTTGGGCAAGAACGTAGGAGATGACCTTGCCGAAGGCAAGCCAACGCTGCCACTGATCTACACCATGCGCGAAGGCACAGCGGAACAAGCCGCGCTGGTGCGTCAGGCCATCCAGAAAGGTGGCATCGAAGATCTAGAAAGCATCCGCAGCGCCGTGGAAGCATCCGGCGCGCTGGAATACACCGCCCGCCTGGCTCGCGAATATGCCGATCGCGCCATCGCTTGCCTCGAGCTCATCCCGGCCAACCATTATCGCGACGCCCTAGTGGAACTCAGCCGCTTCGCTGTTGCTCGCACTCACTGAGCCAGCCTCACCGAAGGGTGCGACTGCGCGCTCTTCAGCCCTAACCCTCCCCGCCTCAGCCTCCCACTAACACCGGCTCGGCCACCACTGATCGACGCTGAGGATTTTTGCGCTTGCATGTTCGCAAATAACAATTATTCTCATTAAAGAGATCAACTGGAGGCGAGCATGACTTATCTGATCGATGCCTGGCTGGACCGTCCGCAACCTTATCTGCGGATACTCAACCGCAACACCGGAGCGGTTTGCATTTCGTTGGAGGGCGAGGCCCTGGATGAGCTTCGCGACCAGGGCGATCTAGACTTGCAGGAGCTGAGCACCAGCGAACCCTGTGTGCTCAAGGAACAGGTACGTAACCTGTTCCTATTCTCCTATGCCCGGGCATTGCGCCCGTAGCGATCGCTCTTACAGAACGGCCAGCAGCTCGATGTCGAACACCAGCACACTGTGCGGTGGGATGCTACCAACGCCCTGCGCGCCATAGGCCAGTTCGCTCGGCACATAGAGACGCCATTTGCTGCCCACGCCCATCAGTTGCAAGGCCTCGGTCCAGCCGGCAATCACACCGCCAACCGGGAACTCGGCCGGCTGGCCGCGCTGATAGGAGCTGTCGAACACGGCACCGTCGATCAGCGTGCCGTGATAATGGGTACGCACCTGATCTTCGGCGGCCGGCTTGACGCCTTCGCCCGCGGTCAACACCTCGTACTGCAGACCTGACGCCAAGGTAGTAACTCCCTCGCGCTTGGCATTCTCGGCCAGGAAAGCCTTGCCTTCACCCGCGGCGGCTTCAGCCTTGCGCTGCGCTTCAGCCTGCATGCGCTCGCGGATGACGGCGAAGCTGGCATTCAAGTCTTCCGGGCTGACCTGGCTGGCTGTACCGGTAAAGGCATCACGAATACCAGCGATCACAGCATCCAGGCTGATGCCTGGCGGTGGGTTCTCGCGCAGCTGATCACCCAGCTGGCGGCCGATACCATAGCTTACGCGCGTTTCGTCGGTGGATAGGTTGAGGTCGGTCATGCCTGCGCTCCGGGGAAAAAAAGGGCCGACAGCCTAGCACAGGCAAGCCTCGATCACTGATCCATCGTCCAGTGGCGCTGTGACACCGCGACGGTCCACTCGCAGAACGAGGGCAGAACGAGGGCAGCTCAGCGGCACTACCGACGGCAGTGTCAGTGCTTGGTGAGCTTATCCAGGTAGCCCATGGCAAAAGCGGAGAAGACGAACGTCAGGTGAATGATCACATACCACATCAGCTGCTCACTCTCGAGCTGCTGAGCATCCATGAACATGCGCAGCAGATGGATCGACGAAATCGCCACGATCGAGGCCGCAACCTTCATCTTCAACGAGCCGGAGTCCATTTTGCCCAGCCAGTCGAGCTTTTCCTTGCCTTCGTCGACATCGAGCTGCGAGACGAAGTTCTCGTAGCCGGAAAGCATCACCATCACCAACAAACCACCCACCAGCGCCATGTCGATCAACGACAGCAACTTGAGGATCAGATCGCCTTCGCTCAACGAAAGCACCGCTGGGAGAATGTGCCAGATCTCCTGGAAGAATTTGATCGCCAGCGCCAGCAGGGCGAACGCCAGGCCGAAGTAGATAGGTGCCAGCAACCAGCGCGCGGCGTACATGGCGTTTTCGATGAGGCGTTCCATCTGTTCTCACTATGAGCGGATACCGGCAAGCGAGTATACGCAGCACCGCGGAGTCTTCAAGAAGGCTCCTGTGGCAGCATGTTTTCCTTGTGGATAAGAAAACGGAGAGTGACGCCACATCTGCCGAATCGGCTCATGCGCTGAACGCGGAACGAGCCCCGCTATCAGGTTTTGGATTGCCAGCCACTGAGATAACGGGCCTGGTTGGCGTTGATCTTGCGCAACTCCGCCTGCATGTGCAATTGCCAGATCGAGGGGGAGTCGGATTCGCGATAACCCTGTCCGTACAGGTTAGTGGCAATCGCCTTCAGCACCGATTCGGCCTCGCGAGGGCCGTGGAATGGGCCCTGCGCCTTGATCGCAGTCGGTTGGCCCGCATCGATACCGGCCGCACAGAGCAACGTCCACAAGCCATTGCCACCAGCCAGCGGCCGAATGACGCATTCGATACGGGTAACCAGGCCCAGACACTGGCGGTTCAGACAGAGCGTGTGAGACATGACGGCGATCCTCGCGCTAGGTTGCGCACCGTCATCCTGGATGAATGGGCGGGCCAACCTGTTTATCCCCAAAAGTTGTGGATAACCATGTGGACAGAGAGTGGGAACCCTCTTCCATTGCAGACCTGCCGCCGCCCGTATCGTTCCGTCCAGTTATTGCTCAATCAGAAGCCGCTAGCCCTGCTCTGCTCCCTTCGCCTGCGCCGCCGCCAGTACCTCCTCGGGAGAGGCTGCATCACTCCGATGATCATCCTCAAGTTCGATTTCAGCGATATCGCGCAAACGCTCCACCACCCGGGCGTTGACACTGCCTTTGGGAAACTGTCCATCCTTGTCTGCAGCCCCTACCGCCTCGCCCACCAGCAGCGACAACGCCTCATCTACATGACGGACCGCGTAGATGTGGAACCGCTCCTGGCGCACGGCGTCCAGCACGCGCTCGTCGAGCATCAGCGTGGTGACGTTAGCGAACGGAATGATCGCGCCCTGCTCTCCGGTCAGGCCGCGAGCTTCGCAGAGGCGGAAGAACCCTTCGATCTTCTCGTTGACACCGCCTACCGCCTGCACCTCACCGAACTGGTTGATCGAACCGGTGATGGCGAAACACTGCTTCAACGGCGTGCGCGAAATGGCGGAGATCAGGGCACAGCACTCGCCCAGCGAGGCACTGTCACCATCGACATAGCCGTAGGATTGCTCCAACGCGATGCTGGCAGAAATTTCCAACGGGAATTCCTGGGCGTAGCGACTGCCGAGAAAACCGGTCAGGATCATCACTCCTTTGGAGTGAATCGGTTGGCCGAGGTTGACTTCACGTTCGATGTCGACAATCCCCGAACCACCCGGATAGACGGTGGCGGAAATACGCGCAGGCATGCCGAAGGCTGAATCACCGACTTCAAGGACGGTTAGACCGTTGCACTTGCCGATCGCCGCGCCTTCGCTATCGATAAGAATAACCCCGGCGAGGATATCTTCGAGGATGCGCGCCGAGACGCGCCCGGTGCGGGTAGCCTTGGCCTTCAGGGCCCGTTCGATATGGCCGACGTCGGTCACTTCATCCTTGGCCAGCTGGCGGATGAAATCGGCTTCGCTGACCAGCTGGAACAGATCGCCGATGCGCGCCGACAGGCGCCCTTGATGCTCGGCCAGCCGCGCACTGTAAGTCGCCAGACGCGCCACAGCAGCCGCCGTCAGAGGCGCCATGCCCTCTTCCGAGGTGCGGGTTTTCATCAGCTGGGCAAACTGCTCGAGGCTGTCTTCGGCCAGCGGAATCTCTTCATCGAAGTCCACCAGCACGCGGAACATCTCCTGGAAGTCCGGATCGAGATCCTGCAGCGTGTAGTACAGCTGCCGGGAGCCGATGATCACCACCTTGACGTTGAGCGGAATGACTTCCGGGTTCAAGGTCACGGTGGCCAGACGCCCTAGCTCTGCCAGCGGCGATTCCATCTTCAGCCTGCGCGACTGCAGGGCACGCTTGAGTGCTTCCCAGACGAAGGGCTCGCTGAGCATCTTCTCCGCCTCGAGCATCAGGAAGCCACCATTGGCGCGATGCAGCGCGCCGGGACGCAACTGGCGGTAGCTGGTGTAGAGCGCGCCCTGATCGGTGCTGTATTCGATGCGGCCGAACAGGTTGTCGTAGGTCGGATGCGGCTCGAATACCACCGGCGCACCGCCATCCAGCGGATGCCCCACCACCAGGCTCGGGCTGTACTGCTCTTCCAGCAGCTGGCGGGTCTGGGCGTCTGGGCGATTCTCGTCAACCAGCTGCTCAACCACGGTCTTCAGAAGATTGACCTGCACGGCCTGCAGATAAGATTCGATGCCGGCATTCTCTCCATACTTCTCCGACAGCGGAGCCAGCAACGGCTGCAGGGCCTGACTGATGGTTTCGTCATTGAGCTGTCGCAGCTGATTGCTCGATTCGCGCTTCCACTGCGGCAGGCTGGCGAGCCCTTCGTTCAGATGCACTTCCAGCGCGGAAATATCTTCGTGGTAACGCTCGCGATCCGCCTCCGGCAGCTGCGCGAATTCAGCCTCGTCCATCGATTTGCCATCCTTCATCGGCGTAAAGGCGATGTTCGTGCTGTCGCGGTAGAGCGCAATTTCCTTTTCCAGCGCGAGCTTCTCGATGACATCCAGCGCCTTGTCGTAGCGCTGATTGAAGGCGCGGTCGATAGCGCTCTTCTTTTGCTGGAAGCTCGGATGCTCGAATACCGCGGGAAAGGTCGCCATCAAGTTGTCGATCAGCTTCCCGATGTCAGCAATAAACTCAACGGCGCCACCCTGCGGCAATTCCACCACACGAGGCTCACGCGGCTCGTCGAAATTATTCACGTAAAGCCAATCCGACGGCGTATCCAGGCGCTTGCCTTCGGCCTTGAGGTAACGCCGCACGAACGAGAAGCGCCCCGTGCCCGGCTCTCCCATCACGTAGACGTTGTAGCCGGGACGCGGCATTGCCACACCGAATTGCAGCGCCTCGACAGCTCGCTCCTGGCCGAGCACGCCAAGAAAAGGTTCCAGCTCATCGGTTGTCTTGAAGTCGAACTGGCTGGGTTCGAAGGGACGGGTCAGCGCTTCGGGCGCCAGGCGCAGGCCTGCAGCGACAGTTTCGGGCATTGGTAATCCTTGCTGGGGTGACCTGATGGCCACAATTGATGCCGCCATTCTGGCGATGCCTCTATCAGCCTGCAAGGCTCGGCAAGGCCACGAGTCGCGGTTGGCCGGCTGTCAAGGACCGGCTTCCGGTCCAGCGATCTGAGCGATTGCCGGTTTGCCTGCCAGGCTTGATCAGCGCCGATGTTTCACCAAGGCTGCTACTGCCGATGAGCGGCACGGGTCCAGGCCCCGTTCAAAACCGATTCCGGCCAAGATTACCGAAGTACACAGCCACCAGCTGGCTGCCGAAGGCCGTCGGCGCCCGACAGTACACCCAACTCCGAAATCAAAGCTGCTGCGAGCACATTGCTGAACAGATCCAAGCGGCTGATTGCGGCCCGATCAGAAGCAAGCGTCTGAATAGACCCTAATCTCGAATCGCGCCCGGCTCAGGACCGATTCTGCGCCCGCAGCGCATCGCGAATCTCGGTGAGCAATACTTCTTCTTTGCTCGGGGCTGGCGGTGCGGAAGGCGCCTCGGCCTCCTTGCGCTTGAGGCTGTTGATGCCCTTCACGGCGAGGAAGATGGCAAAGGCCACGATGACGAAGTCGAACACAGTTTGCAGGAAGCTGCCATAGCTCAAGGTCACTGCCGGCGTATCGCCGACCGCCTGCTTGAGCACGACCGCCAGATCCGAGAAATCCACCCCGCCGATCAACAAGCCCAACGGCGGCGTCACGACGTCGGCGACAAATGACGAGACGATCTTGGTGAACGCCGCGCCAATGATGATGCCAACGGCCATGTCAATCACATTGCCCCTGACTGCAAACGCTTTGAATTCGTTGATCATGCCCATCTGACATTTCCTTCGATCGTTTAAAAGTGCGGTCAGAAACGACGCCGTAGCGCTTCGACTGGTGCAGCATAGTTTGCGTTCAGGCCCCAGGCCAGACCCTTTCAGGGCAAGCTGGAATCGCTATCGGCGTCGGGCAGAGCGTGTGGCGCTCAAGAACGATATCGTCCGTGACCTCAAGCGCGCCGGGCAGCACACTGAACACGCAGCACCAAATGACCGCCAACTCAGACGCTAGCTGTCAGCACGTGCAGAAACAACACATGGCGCATGGGGCTGACTCCTGTTCGGTTTGTTTACAGGCTGGCGGCTTATGTGGCGCTTGTGGCTGATGTGGATCAAGCCAGCCGCTATCATGCGACTCCATTCGTCAGACGCGGAGTTTCCCATGGCCAAGGCCAAGCGCATGTATGGCTGCACCGAATGCGGTTCGACCTTCCCCAAGTGGGCCGGCCAATGCGGCGATTGCGGCGCCTGGAATACGCTGGTGGAAACCATCATCGACGGCGCCGCGCCACCGAGCGGTCGCGCTGGCTGGGCCGGTGACAAGGCGAACATCAAGACCCTGGCCGAAGTCAGCGTCGAGGAAGTCCCGCGCTTCTCCACCGCGTCCGGCGAGCTGGATCGCGTGCTCGGCGGCGGGCTGGTGGATGGCTCGGTGGTGCTGATCGGCGGCGATCCGGGGATCGGTAAATCGACGATCCTGCTGCAGACGTTGTGCAACATTGCCCGACAATTCCCAGCGCTCTACGTCACTGGCGAGGAATCCCAGCAGCAGGTGGCCATGCGCGCGCGGCGGCTGGATCTTCCGCAAGACAAGCTCAAGGTGATGACCGAAACCTGCATCGAATCGATCATTGCCACCGCTCGCCTGGAAAAGCCCAAGGTGATGGTCATCGACTCTATCCAGACCATCTTCACCGAGCAGTTGCAGTCGGCGCCCGGCGGCGTCGCCCAGGTCCGTGAAAGCGCGGCGCTGCTGGTGCGCTTCGCCAAGCAGAGCGGCACGGCGATCTTTCTCGTCGGCCATGTCACCAAGGAAGGCGCGCTGGCCGGCCCACGCGTGCTGGAACACATGGTCGACACCGTGCTGTATTTCGAAGGCGAGTCAGACGGCCGCCTGCGGCTGCTGCGCGCGGTAAAGAACCGTTTCGGCGCGGTCAACGAACTGGGCGTGTTCGGCATGACCGACAAGGGCCTGAAAGAAGTCACCAACCCCTCGGCGATCTTCCTCACCCGTGCGCAGGAAGCGGTGCCTGGCAGCGTGGTCATGGCCACCTGGGAAGGCACCCGGCCGATGCTGGTGGAGGTGCAGGCGCTGGTCGACACCAGCCATATGGCCAATCCACGACGCGTCACCCTGGGTTTAGACCAGAACCGCCTGGCCATGCTGCTGGCGGTGCTGCATCGCCACGGCGGCATTCCTACCTATGACCAGGACGTGTTCATCAACGTGGTGGGTGGCGTGAAAGTGTTGGAAACAGCGTCCGACCTGGCATTGATGGCCGCGGTGATTTCCAGCCTGCGCAATCGACCGCTGGATACCGATCTGCTGGTATTTGGCGAAGTGGGCCTGTCCGGTGAGATTCGGCCAGTGCCGAGCGGCCAGGAACGACTGAAGGAAGCAGCCAAGCACGGTTTCAAGCGCGCCATCGTGCCCAAGGGCAATGCGCCGAAGGAGGCGCCCGCCGGGTTGCAGATCATCGCCGTGACCCGACTCGAACAGGCGCTGGACGCGCTGTTCGAATAAGACGACAGGCTACGCGGGACGGCTATGGGGTGGATGGCGCCTCATTCATCCAGCCGGCCACGTTCTGACACACCGGCAGGCTTCAGCTACGCGGCCACCTGTCCTGCCGTTTGCCTCAACCCGCCCAACCTGGCCTGTGTTGACGTGACGAGCGCTTATCAGCTTGCCTCGTCTCCCTCCCCCAGCGCCGCCAGTTCGCGCTCGAGCAAGGCTTCGTCGCCCAGGTTGAGTTCGACCAGCCGCCGCAGATGGCTGATGGAGTCGACGTCGATATGCCGACACACCAGGCCGATCAGCTCGCCCTCTCGATGGACCATCTCTGCCGCCATGCGCACCTCGGCATCATCTGCGAGCCGTATCCGTGCTTCGAACGGCTGGGCGGGGTCAGCATCCCAATTCGCCGGACGATGCACCAGCAAGCCCTTCAGCGACAGGTCATGCAACTCGACAGGCCAGCGACGCGCGCCCTGCGCCAGCTCGGTTTCGGCATCAAAAGCAAAGCGCTGGAAACGCCGGCGGTCGCTGCTTGTTTCGTTCATCAGAACCACTCCAGGGAATTCTCGTTTTAACTATAGATCAGGCGTTAGCCCAGACATGCTCAGAGCCAGCGCCGTACGCGCCGCCGGTAGCTCCGGTACTCATCGCCGAACAATCGGGTCAACATGTGCTCCTCGTGGATGATCACGGTGCGCTGCACGCAGTAGATCAGCAAGGGCAGCAGCAGCCATGGCCAGAGGCTGCCCAGCAACAGCCCGATACCGCAATAGATCAGCGTATCGGCAAGATAGATCGGGTTGCGTGAGAAGCGAAACGGGCCGGTCTGCAGCAAACTGCTCGGTTTACCGTAGGGATTGATAGTGGTGCGATGGCCAAACATCGCCAGCGCCGCCCAGAGCATCAGCACGATGCCGACCGCAATCGAAACCCAGCCGGCATAATGCAACAGTTCGTGCTCCGGCAGATCGAGCGGCACCCACTGTGCCAGCCCCCAGGCGCTAGCCACGAAAACCAGGTAGATCAGCGGCGGCGGCAGGATCACGCCGGAAGGTTTGACAGACATTGGCATGATCCGCAGGCGATTCGATTGAGGCCATCCTACAGAAGCCAGGGACAATGCGTCTGCCCAGTCAAATGTCAGCGGCCAAACGGTTATACGACGGAGCGGCGCAGAGAATCCGCTAGTGCTGGCCCGGCGACCAGCCATGCATCATGGCGTGTTTCATCAGGTCCGCGGGCCGATCGATATCGAGCTTGCGGCGAATGCTCAGCCGATGGGTTTCGACCGTGCGCACGCTGATTTGGAGCGCGCGCGCCATGGTCTTGTTGTTGTGACCTTGGGCCAGCATCAACAACACCTCTCGCTCACGTGGGGTCAGCTCACGTTCCTCGGCGCCGCGGCTGGCCAGCTTCTCGGCGATCCCTTCGCTGTAGTAGGTGCCGCCAGCGGCAATGGCTTCGATGGCGACGATGATTTCCCGCGACGGCGCATCCTTGAGCACGTAGCCGCGCGCGCCGACCTTCGCCGAGGTGTTCACGTATTCCTGATTGTCGTACATGCTCAGGATGAGCACGCGAATATCAGGAAACTGCTCGCGCAGGGACTGGGTCAGCTCAAGCCCGTTAACGTCTTTCAGACCAATATCCATCAGCACCACGTCCGCAGGCACCCGGCGCAGCAGCTCGATCGCCTCGGCACCACAGCCGGCTTCTCCCACGACGTCTAGCTCAGGTAGAGCCATAAGCAGCGCACGAATACCATCACGCACCAGCGCGTGATCATCGATGAGTACCACCTTGATGGGATCTTTCGGTTCCATAAGCGAGCCTCTTCTTATTCATCTGTCCCACCCGGACTCAACCGACCTGGGCGGGTAAGGTCACGTCCAGCACCGTGCAGCCGGGAGCCGAGGCCAGGCTAAAACGCCCGCCGAAGTGCTCGACTCGCTCGCGAATATTACGCAGACCGATGCCACCCTTGATGTTGTCGAGCCGACGTGGATTGAAACCGATGCCATCGTCGAGAACGCGCAACCGGACCGCCGCGTCGTCGCCATTCAACGTGATGTGCACCGAACGAGCCGCGGCATGCCGCTCGATATTGGTCAGGGCTTCCTGCAATACGCGAAACAATGCCACGGCGACGGCATCGTCCGGTGTCTCGCCGTCGAGGTCCTCGCTGTATAGCATTTTCAGCCCACTTCGCTGTTCGAACTCCGCCACGAGCTGGCCGATTGCGGCAGGAAGGCCAAGTGTATCCAGCAGCGAGGGATGCAGGTCGTGGGAGATTCGCCGGACTTCCCCGATTGCGCCCGCCAGCCGCTCGACACCGGTATTCAGAGTGGTCAGCGCGTTAGCGTTGCCGCTGGCGAGCTCGTGGCTGGCCAGTTCGAACTGGAACTTGATCGACACCAGCAGCTGGCTGATGCCGTCATGCAACTCTCGGGACACCCGCGAGCGCTCCTCTTCCTGCAAGCTGACGATACGCTGGGTCAGCGCCTGCAGCTTGCGATCCGCCAGTCGACGCTCGCTGACGTTCAGTGTCAGGCCACTGGCGAAGACCAGCAGCACCGCGACGAGGGCCACGCCGGCGATCGCCAGCATGGTGGTGTGGATACCGCCGGATACCTCTTCGCGGACCTTCAGAATCGCCTGATCGACATCCTCGAGATAGAGCCCGGTGCCAAGCATCCAGCCCCAGCGGTCGAGCATCACCACATACGCGAGTTTCGCCGCGAACTGCCCGGACGAGGGTTTCTGCCAGGTATAGCGCTGAAAGCCCTCGCCGCTTTTTGCACTCTGCATCAGTGCCTGGATCACCGGCAGCCCGTTCGGATCGGTCATATTCCACAAGTCCTGCCCCACCAGTTCAGGCTGCCGCGGGTGCATCAGGTTGCGCCCGTTCCGGTCATATACAAAGAAGTAGCCATCGCTGCCAAAGCTGAATCGACTCAATGCTGCGAGCACCTTCTGCTTGGTCTCTTCGTCGTCCAGACCGCTGCCATAAAGCGGCGCAATGATGCTGGTGGCCATCTCTACGTAGTGCTTCAGCTCGGCCTGCTTGCTGGCCAGAATGCTGGCCTCGATCAGCTGTGCCTGCTGCTCGCCAAGCCGCTGGTTCTGCACGATCACCAGCGCACAGACAACCGCCACCGCCAGCAGCAATGGCAGGATACTGAGTGCGGCGATTTTGTGTCTGAGCTGCATCGAGCCTCTTCGGAATGACATGCCCACAAGCGGGGCGTTTGCGAACTTAACCCAGGCGACTTGGCGCGCCCAGTACCTCCACTGCTCTTGCCAACCTAAATCATCAAACTTGGGCAGAAACGAAAAAGCCCGGCAATGGCCGGGCTTTCGCTGCTATTAGGCAATATTACTTCCCGTAAACCGGGAACTTGGCGCAGACGGCTTCCACCTTGGCGCGCACAGCCTCGATCACCGACTCATCACCCATCTTATCGAGGATGTCGCAGATCCAGCCCGCCAGGTCACGGCACTCGGATTCGCCGAAGCCGCGGGTGGTGACGGCCGGGGTGCCGATACGCAAACCGGAGGTGACGAACGGGGAACGCGGGTCGTTCGGCACGCTGTTCTTGTTCACAGTGATGTGCGCATTGCCAAGGGCCGCGTCGGCATCCTTACCGGTGATGTCCTGCTTGATCAGGCTGAGCAGGAACAGATGGTTCTGGGTCCCACCGGACACCACATCGAAGCCGCGCTGGATGAACACCTCGGCCATTGCCTGAGCGTTCTTCACCACCTGCTGCTGGTAGGCCTTGAACTCAGGCTGCAGCGCTTCCTTGAAGCACACCGCCTTGGCCGCGATGACGTGCTCCAGCGGGCCACCCTGGGCACCTGGAAACACGGCAGAGTTCAGCTTCTTTTCGATGTCGGCGTTGGCACGGGCCAGGATCAGGCCACCACGAGGACCGCGCAGGGTCTTGTGGGTGGTGGTGGTCACCACGTCGGCAAACGGCACCGGGTTCGGGTAGACTCCGGCGGCAACCAGGCCGGCCACGTGAGCCATGTCGACGAACAGGTAGGCGCCAACCTTGTCGGCGATTTCGCGGAAGCGGGCGAAATCCAGTTTCTGCGAATAGGCGGAGAAGCCGGCAACGATCATCTTCGGCTTATGCTCAACGGCCAGACGCTCGACTTCGTCATAGTCGATCAGGCCCTGGGAGTTGATGCCGTACTGGACGGCGTTGTACAGCTTGCCTGAAGAAGAGACGCTGGCGCCGTGGGTCAGGTGACCACCGTGGGCCAGGCTCATGCCGAGGATGGTGTCGCCGGCATTGAGCAGGGCCAGATAGACAGCGCTGTTAGCTTGCGAACCGGCGTGCGGCTGGACGTTGGCGTAATCGGCACCGAACAGCTCCTTGGCGCGATCGATGGCCAGCTGTTCGACCACATCGACATGCTCGCAGCCACCGTAGTAACGCTTGCCCGGGTAGCCTTCAGCGTACTTGTTGGTGAGTACCGAACCCTGGGCTTCCATTACCGCCGGGCTGGTGTAGTTCTCCGAGGCGATCAACTCGATGTGGTCTTCCTGGCGCTTGGCTTCCTGCTCCATGGCAGCGAAGAGATCGGCGTCGAAACGGGCGAGGGTCAAATCACGGCTGAACATGGCAGTCCTCTGAGAATCAGCTGGCGGTAAAAAGAGAGGCGCGGATTCTACCTCATCCGCCCGAGTGCGGGTATGAGACGTGATCATGTGCAACATGAAACGGCGCCAGCGCAGCGACAGACTACAAGCCTAGCCAAGCAACGCCTGCAACTGGCTGGCATGAACCGGCCGGCCGAGGAAGAAGCCCTGCACCTCATCGCAGCCATGCTCGCGCAGGAAGTCCAACTGTGCCTGATTTTCCACTCCTTCGGCGATCACCGACAGATTGAGGCTGTGCGCCATCGCAATGATCGCCCGGGCGATCTGCCCGTCCTGCTCGCCCGCCGGCAAGCCATCGACGAAGCTATGATCGATCTTCAGCACGTCAATGGGGAACGCTTTCAGGTAATTCAGCGAGGAGTAACCGGTGCCAAAATCATCGATGGCGATCGAAGGACCGAGTCGCTTAAGCAACTCGAGGGTGCGCATCGCCTCAGCCACATCCTGCATCAGAATGCTCTCCGTCAGCTCCAACTCCAGACAGCTCGGAGGGATGCCGCTGGACGTCAAGATCGCCGCGATGCGCTGACCAAGTCGACCATCGGCGAATTGCCGCGCGGAGAGATTCACCGACACCTTCGGCACGGCCAGTCCCTGCGCCTGCCAGGCGGCGATCTGTCGGCAGGCTTCGCCGAGCACCCAGTCGCCCACCTCGACCACCAGCCCCAGCTCTTCCAGCGCCGGAATGAAGTCGCCCGGCGGCACCAGGCCACGGGCCGGATGCTGCCAGCGCAGCAACACTTCGACACCGGTCAGGGTGCGGCCATCGGCGAGGAACTGCGGCTGGTAATGCAGCACGAACTGCTGCTCATCAAGGGCATGGC
Source organism: Pseudomonas sp. Q2-TVG4-2 (assembly GCF_013620795.1). Lineage (GTDB taxonomy): Bacteria > Pseudomonadota > Gammaproteobacteria > Pseudomonadales > Pseudomonadaceae > Stutzerimonas. The sequence continues at coordinate 935,372 of NZ_LGLW01000001.1, forward strand.
GCAGGTCGCTCTCCAGCTCCAGGCGCTCCAGTGCACTGGCGTTCATTTCAGCCTGGTAGAACTGGAAGTTGTTTTTGCCGCGCTCCTTGGCGTAATACATCGCCGTGTCGGCGTTTTTCATCAGCTGGCTGAGGTCATCGCCATCCTGCGGGCTCAGAGCGATGCCGATACTGGCGGTGACGAAAAACTCACGGCCGGAGAGTGTGAACGGCTCGGTCAGGCTGACCAGGATGCGTTCGGCGACGTGGATGGCGCGGCTCAGGGCCTCATCGCGATCGCCGCTGGGGTGCAGCAGAAAGGTGAACTCGTCGCCGCCCATGCGAGCCACCGTATCGCCTTCCCCGACACAGGACGCCAGACGCATGGCGACATCTTTAAGCATCCGATCGCCGGCCGCATGACCGAGCGAGTCGTTGATCGGCTTGAAGCGATCCAGATCGAGGAACATCAGCACTACCCAGCCACCGCGCCGGGCGGCCACCTGCAAGCTACTGTGCAGGCGATCCTGGAACAACGTTCGGTTGGGTAGCTGGGTCAGGCTGTCGTAGTAAGCCAGCCGATGAATGCGTTTCTCGCTGGCTTTGCGCTCGCTCATGTCACTGAAAAAGCAGACATAGCTGACCAGATCGTTCTCGGCGTCGCGCACCGCGGTAATCCCGACCCAACAGGGATAGGTATCGCCATCCTTGCGCTTGAGCCAGAGTTCGCCTTCCCAGGTACCAGCCTGGAGGATCTGGTCGCGCACAAAGGTCATCTGGTTGGCCTGCTGACGATCAGCGCTCAGCGCGGTTGGCAACCTGCCCACTATCTCCTCGCAGCCATAGCCGGTGATGCGCTGGAACGCGGCGTTGACCTGGACGATTCGGCCAGCCGGATCGGTCACCACGATGGCGGCGGTGGAATGATCGAATACCGTCGCCGCGCGGCGCAGCTCCTTTTCCGCTTGGCGCTGCTGGCTGACATCGCGACCGATGCACAGCGCGCCGTCGAAGCGGTTGTTCTCATTCTTGATCAGCATGATGCGCAGTTCGATCGCCACCGCCCGGCCATCGGCGGCAACACAATCGAAGTGCAGCGTCTGCCCCTGCAGGCGCTGGCCGAGCTCGGCCAGCGCTGCCGGGTTGGCTGTGGCCTTGCGCACCTGACGCATCAGGTCGTAAAAGCGTGCGGCCTGGCGCGGCTTCGTCACGACCTGATCGAGACCATGACGCGTGACCCATTCAGGGCCGTAACCCAGCATGGTCTGCACTGAAGGGCTGATGTAATTGATGCGTGCCGAGCTGTCGGTGGTAAAGATCAGGTCCTGTAGGCTATCGGCAAGCAAGCGGTAGCGGCGCTCGCTGTTGCGTAGCGAATGGCTGTACTCCATGTTCGCGGTTACGTCACGAGCCACGCCGATCAGGCGCTTGATCCGGCCCCGATCATCGCGTGACAACAGCTGCTCTCGGATGCTGAACCAGCGCCAGCTACCGTCGCGGTGGCGCCAGCGTAGCAGCGCCTCCTGCCCTGTGACCTCCCTCATCGACCCACGCAGCGCCATCAGACGCCAGATATATTCCTGGTCATCCGGATGGCTGATGCGCTGCCAGAACGCGTTGCTGTCCCCGCCACGTTCCTCTTCGCTGTAGCCCAGACGCGACGCCAGATTGCTGTTGCTGAACAGCAATTTTCCGCTCTGAATGTCCTGCACATAAAGCGTGTCGGGTACGGCTCGCAGCACATCCGACCAGAAGCGCTCGCGTTCGGCCAATGCAGTCTGCGCCGACTGTTCAACGGTCATGTCGCGCATGACCCAGACGAACCCGGAGGGCTGCGCAGCGCCATCGAGGCGCAGCGCCCGGCGGGTCACCGAAAAAATTCGGGTTTCTCCATCCTGCAGCAGTCTCACAGGCTCCAGGTAGATATCGGCATCTGCGTTGCTGGCATCGAAGGCCTGCGGATCGAGCGTAGGCAGCAGTTCCTGCAACCGATAGCGTGACATCTCTCGATTGCTCAGCCCGAACATTCTCCCGGCCTGGCTATTGATATACCGCAGCCGGCCGGAAAAACCAGTGATGAGAATGCGCTCTTCGACCGCATCCAGGGCCGCAATAGAGAAGCGCAGTGCCTGCAGCCGACGAGCAAAAAATCGCAGCATAGGGAAGCCGACACATAGCCGGGCTACGAGCCGGCCAAGCGTGGCGAGCCCTCCCGAACGGGGCACAAGCGACTGAGAGGAATCGATGTCTGCCAAGCGGATCGGACCTTTGTGGCGAGGCAAGAATAGCCAACAGCAGATGCGTGAATAGCGGCAAGAATGCCTGGCGTGAAGGCAAAATGCTATCACCCATAAGCATGACCCTTGGTTTGCCCTGCCTGGAGCATTCCGGTAGCTTTGGCGGACTGTTTGGCCCGTCCGCTGCGACGGGATTCCCACCCTTTCCTTTTTCCTTTGTCGCGGGCATTCGTCTCCATGGCTCAATACGTCTACACCATGCACCGGCTGAGCAAAGTCGTTCCGCCGAAGCGTGAAATTCTCAAGAACATTTCCCTGTCATTCTTTCCCGGCGCCAAGATCGGGGTGCTCGGCCTCAACGGCGCGGGCAAATCGACGCTGTTGCGGATCATGGCCGGCGTCGACAAGGAATTCGACGGCGAAGCCCGGGCGATGCCCGATCTGAATGTAGGCTATCTGCCACAGGAACCGGAACTCGATCCGAGCAAGACCGTTCGGGAAGTCGTCGAAGAAGCCGTCAGCAGCATCAAGGACGCCCAAGCGCGCCTCGATGAGGTCTACGCCGCCTACGCCGAGCCGGATGCCGACTTCGACAAGCTGGCCGCCGAACAGGCCAAACTCGAGGCCATCCTCCAGGCCAGCGACGGCCACAACCTTGAGCGCCAGCTGGAAGTCGCCGCTGACGCCCTGCGCCTGCCGCCGTGGGATGCGAAGGTCGAGCACCTGTCCGGTGGTGAAAAGCGCCGCGTCGCGCTCTGCCGTCTGCTGCTGTCAGCACCGGACATGCTGCTGCTGGACGAACCGACCAACCACCTGGACGCCGACTCGGTTGCGTGGCTGGAGCATTTCCTCCACGACTTCAACGGCACCGTCGTGGCGATCACTCACGACCGCTACTTCCTCGACAACGTCGCCGGCTGGATTCTCGAACTCGACCGCGGCGCGGGTATCCCTTACGAGGGCAACTACTCCGGTTGGCTGGAGGCGAAGTCCAACCGCCTGGCGCAGGAATCCAAGCAGCAGTCGGCCCATGAAAAGGCCATGAAGGAAGAACTGGAGTGGGTGCGCAAAGGCGCCAAGGCCCGCCAGTCCAAGTCGAAGGCACGCCTGCAACGCTTCGAGGAATTGCAGTCGCAGGAATTCCAGAAGCGCAGCGAAACCAACGAGATCTATATCCCGGCCGGCGCACGGTTGGGCGACAAGGTCATCGACTTCAATAACGTAACCAAGGGTTACGGCGACCGCGTCCTCATCGACAACCTCTCGTTCAGCATGCCCAAGGGCGCCATCGTTGGCGTGATTGGCGGCAACGGCGCGGGCAAGTCGACCCTGTTCCGCATGATCATGGGCAAGGAGCAGCCGGATTCGGGCAGCATCGAGATCGGCGATACCGTGCAGGTGGCCTGCGTCGATCAGAGCCGCGAGGACCTGGACGGCAGCAAGACCGTGTGGGAAGCGGTGTCCGACGGCTCGGACATGATCCGCATCGGCAACTACGAGGTCCCGTCGCGCACCTACGTGGGGCGCTTCAACTTCAAGGGCGGCGACCAGCAGAAATTCGTCAAGGACCTTTCCGGCGGTGAGCGCGGCCGCCTGCACCTGGCCCTGACGCTGAAGGAAGGCGCCAACGTACTGCTGCTCGACGAACCCTCCAACGACCTCGACGTGGAAACCCTGCGCTCATTGGAAGAAGCGCTGCTGGATTTCCCCGGTGCCGCCATCGTGATCTCCCACGACCGCTGGTTCCTCGACCGCGTCGCCACCCACATCCTCTCTTATGAGGACAACGGCGATATCGTGTTCTTCGAAGGCAACTACACCGAGTACGAAGCCGATCGCAAGAAGCGCCTGGGGGATGCCGCAGCCCAGCCGCACCGGGTCAAATACAAGAAGCTAGCGCAATAGCAGAACCAAAAACGGCGCCGCACGGCGCCGTCAGGTCACCGACGAACCCCGCCCCTGTGGCGGGGTTTCGTTTTCAAGGAAGGTCGTTTCGTTGGCAGACACGGCTTGCTGATCGTCCTCAGCGTGAGAGCGCAGCCGTTGGGATGCTCCGCGTCCGCCCGGCAATCCGGACGCAGCGCGTCACGCCTGAGCAACACCAGCGACACGGGGCCGCTTTCTTTACGTAAGAAGGCCCACCCCGGCGCTGTGGTTCTGCCTGTTCACCGATCACGCCGTGGTCACCGGAAGGATGCGGCTAGCGCTGTTCGGGTCCTGCTGATCCGCTTCCTGGTGCCAAGGCCTGAACGATCTGCTCGACAATCTCGTCCGGCGTGTTGCGAATATCGACGGTCAGCGCCTCGTCCTCCGTTGGCGGCTCGAGGTTGGCCAGTTGATCGCCCAGCAGCGAAGACGCGAAAAAATGTCCACGGCGGTTGCCAACGCGCTCGGCCAGCACTTCACGGGGGCCGTGCAGAAACACCAGCCTCACGTCCCGGATGCCGCCACGCAGCAATTCGCGATATCGCCGTTTGAGCGCCGAGCAGGCGAACACATGATGCCCGCCCTGACGCGCCTGATTGGCAATCGCTTCGTGCATCGCCTGGAGCCAGGGCTCACGATCGGCATCGGTAAGCGCGATTCCGGCGGCCATCTTCGCCTTGTTGGCAGGTCCGTGATATTCATCAGCATCTGAAAATCCGCACCCCAGACGGCTGGCCAGCTGCTCGCCAATTGTCGTTTTGCCGCTTCCGGACACGCCCATGATGACGACGATCACTTGCACCTCTTCGTTGCAGCCATTCGGGATCGGAGGATGACGCGCGCGTTCGAATACCGCGCCATCACCTGGCGCGGGTGGCCCGCGCTTCCCCACTTCGGTCATATGGGCGTATCGAAGTTCCTCGTCCCGAGGTTTCACAACGTGTCGCGGCGCCTGATCCGATCGGCATCGACAGGAGACCGGTGGCTGTACCCGTGCTGTTGAAAAGGCAGGCGACGCACCCACGCCTGGTGCAGGTGCGCCGAATACCTTATCGGATCATTGGTTGATCTGCCTGAGGTAGGGCGCTGGCGCGGCGCCGAGATTGTGCAGCATGCGCTCGCTGTACCAATCGATGAATTTGACCACGCCGAACTCGTAGGTCTTCGAATAAGGTCCAGGCTGATAGGCGGTAGAATTGATTCCGCGCTGGTTCTCTTCAGCGAGGCGGCGGTCCTGGTCGTTGGTGGCGTCCCAGACCTTGCGCAGGTTTTCCACCGAGTAGTCGACGCCCTCCACCGCGTCCTTGTGCACCAACCATTTGGTGGTGACCCGGGTTTCCTGAGCGCTTACCGGCCACACGGTGAAGACGATGATGTGATCGCCCATGCAGTGGTTCCAGGAATGCGGCAGATGCAGGATGCGCATCGAGCCGAGCTCGGGATTCTTGATCCGCCCCATCAACTTCTTCGAGCCCAGTTGACCGTCCATGGTCATCGACACGGTGCCCTTGAGCAGCGGCATCCGCACGATGCGGTTACGCAGCCCGAAGCTGGCATGGGCGTAGGGAATCTGCTCGGCGTCCCAGGCGGCGGCCGATGCGGCAACATGATCCTTGAATTCCTTGCTGGCGCGCGGATCGGTGACGTCGTCCCATTCCAGCAATGACTTGAGCAGCTCCGGGTGTGCACCATTGCAGTGGTAACACTCACGATTGTTTTCCAGCACCAGCTTCCAGTTGGCCTTCTCCACCAGGGTGCTCTGCACCGCCACCTTGGTGTTCTCCATGTCGTACGGTTCCATGTAGTGCGTCAGGGTGGCCAGGAAATCGTCGATTGCTGGCGGGTTCTCAGCAAGGGAAATGAAGATGTAGCCGCCCGCCGTCTTGCACTGCACGGGCTTTAGACCGTACTGGTTCATGTCGAAGTCGGCGCCCATTTCGGTACCGGCGAACAACAAACGGCCGTCCAGCTCGTAAGTCCATTGGTGATAGGGGCAAACCAGCTTGGCAACCTTGCCCTTGTCGCTGGTGCACAACCGCGAGCCACGATGGCGGCAAACGTTGTGAAAGGCATGCACCACGCCCTCGGCGCCACGGATAACCAGAATCGGGTTGTCGCCGAGCTGCAACGTCAGGAAATTGCCCTTGGCAGGGATCTCGCAAGTCATGCCTGCGATCAGCCACTCCTTATGAAAAATCTCCTGCATATCCAGCTGGAACAGACGCTCATCACTGTAGAACGGCTGCGGAAGGGAAAACGTAGGCTCGCGGGTCTGCAGCATCTCGGCCGTCGCCTTGCGGGCAGGTTCGAGCGGATCGCCCAGACTCAGGGTAAAAGTGGCATCCATCGGTTACTCCTCAAACCGGCCGCGCCCCGGTAGGCGGTTTCGGCTGGCGACAAAAGTGGCTGTACGGCGACGCAAGGCGGTGAGCCAGATGATTTCCATGCCGCTGGAGGCAAAGCGACTCCGGCTCGATCACCTTCCCTGCTCGGCTGCGACCGAGTTTGTCGTGGCGCAGGAGAAAAACCTTATCCATGGGCGACAGAGGCACATCCGTTTCCGACGCCAGAACGCGGCTATGAGCTGGCTGGTCGCGATAAGCATGCCGATGTCGCGGATAGGTAAGTGGGCACCAGGAGCGTTGCGCACAATTCTGCGCCATAAGGGGCCATGCATAATTATAGTCGCGGCCCTGCAGACGGGCCTGGAAGGGCCGTAGTAGCCAGCGCGCAATCGAGGTGAGCATGTCCAGCAATTTCCTCAATCCGGTCAATACCCAGACATGGACCAACGGCCGCCATCTGGTGCGCTGCGTAAAGGTGATCCAGGAAACCTGGGATGTGCGCACCTTCTGCTTCATGTCCGATCAGCCGATCATGTTCTTTTTCAAGCCAGGCCAGTTCGTCACCCTGGAACTGGAGATCGAAGGGCAGCAGGTGATGCGCTCGTACACCATCGCCAGCTCGCCCTCGGTGCCCTACAGCTTTTCGGTGACGATCAAGCGCATCCCCGGCGGCAAGGTCTCCAACTGGCTGCACGACAACCTCACCGAAGGCGACCAGCTGCCGGTACACGGCCCGGTCGGGCTGTTCAACGCCATCGACTTCCCCACGGATAAGGTCCTGTTTCTTTCCGGTGGCGTTGGCATCACACCGGTGATGTCGATGGCGCGTTGGTTCTTCGATACCAACGCCAATGTCGATATGGCCTTCGTACACAGCGCGCGCTCGCCGAAGGACATCATCTTCCACCGCGAGCTGGAACACATGGCCTCGCGGGTCAACAACTTCAGCCTGCATATCATCTGTGAGCGCCATGGCATGGGCGAAGCCTGGGCCGGTTACCGCGGCTACCTCAACCAGCGCATGCTGGAGCTGATTGCCCCGGATTTTGCCGAGCGGGAGATCTTCTGCTGCGGGCCGACTCCGTATATGAACGCGATCAAGCGACTGCTAACCGTCAATGGCTTCGACATGCAGCGCTATCACGAAGAATCCTTCGGCGCGACCCCGGCAGACATACGCGAAGACGCTCAAGAACTGGCCGAGCTGGCCGCCGGCGCACCCGATGTGCCGCTCGCAGACCTCAATCAGGTGGAATTCACCGCGACCGGCAAGAGCATCCGTGTCGGCCCAGGAGACACCGTCCACTCGGCTGCCGCGCAGCTCGGCCTGCATATTCCCAAGGCTTGCGGCATGGGCATCTGCGGCACTTGCAAGGTAATGAAGACCGCTGGCGAAGTGGCCATGGAGCACAACGGCGGCATCACTGATGAAGACGTTGCGGAAGGCTACATCCTGTCGTGCTGCAGCGTACCCAAGGGCGACGTGGTCATCGATTATTGAATCGCCCAATCCCCACATGCCCGGCTGCCCTAGCCAGCCGGGCACGCTTCCGATCCGCCTTGTGGCAGCCGTCGACCCGCCAGCCGTGGGCCTCAGCCGCAAACAACGGCCTTGCGGCGCCGTTCGTGACTGAGACGTGAAGCCTCATCTACGTTCGGCGTATGCGGATTCATTGAGGACAGGCCTGTTCTCAATCGCTGATTGAACGCCTGCTTTGCGAGCAAGCTCGCTCCTACGAAAGCCATGCCAGTTTGGACCCGTGGAGTGGCTTCAGCTGAGAAGCGGCGTCACGACCAACTCCCGGCTGAAGCCGTTCCCAACGTCGAATTATGCGATTCACGCGGAGGGGGAACGCCTACCCGCTGGCGCGCCCCTGGCGGGTCTGAGTGAGGCGTCCGCACGCCGATTCCGATAACGACGAAGCATGTCGCAAACGAACTCTCACGAGGCGCAGGCAGGCATCTTCCCGGCAAGGCCCGGCCATACCATCGCATCCAGACAGACAGACCAAGGCCTTCACCGAGGCGAGTGGCGCATCCGCGCCTTTAGGAGATCGAGATGTTCAGCAAACAAGACCAAATCCAAGGCTACGACGATGAACTCCTGGCTGCGATGAATGCCGAGGAGGCTCGTCAGGAGCACCACATCGAGCTGATCGCCTCGGAGAACTACACCAGCCAGCGCGTGATGCAGGCCCAGGGCAGCGGACTGACCAACAAGTACGCCGAAGGCTATCCGGGCAAGCGCTACTACGGCGGCTGCGAGCACGTCGACAAAGTGGAACAGCTGGCCATCGACCGCGCCAAGCAGCTGTTTGGAGCCGACTACGCCAACGTCCAGCCGCACTCCGGCTCCTCGGCAAACAGCGCGGTGTACCTGGCGCTGCTGCAACCTGGCGATACCATTCTCGGCATGAGCCTGGCCCATGGCGGCCACCTCACCCATGGCGCCAAGGTCAGCTCGTCCGGCAAGCTGTACAACGCGGTGCAATACGGTATCGATACCGACACCGGCCTGATCAACTACGACGAGGTCGAGCGCCTGGCGGTCGAATGCAAGCCGAAGATGATCGTCGCCGGCTTCTCGGCCTACTCGAAAACTCTGGATTTCCCGCGCTTCCGTGCCATCGCCGACAAGGTAGGCGCGCTGTTGTTCGTCGACATGGCTCATGTTGCGGGGCTGGTGGCGGCAGGCCTGTATCCCAACCCGATTCCCTTTGCCGACGTGGTCACCACCACCACCCACAAGACCCTGCGCGGTCCGCGTGGCGGCCTGATCCTGGCCAAGGCCAATCCCGAGATCGAAAAGAAGCTCAACGCCGCGGTGTTCCCCGGTGCCCAAGGCGGCCCGTTGATGCATGTGATCGCCGGCAAGGCAGTGTGCTTCAAGGAGGCGCTGGAACCTGGCTTCAAGGAATACCAGCAGCAGGTGATCAACAACGCCCAGGCCATGGCCAAGGTGTTTATCGAGCGCGGCTTCGATGTGGTCTCCGGCGGCACCGACAACCACCTGTTCTTGGTCAGCCTGATCAAGCAGGGCATTACCGGCAAGGATGCCGACGCCGCCCTCGGGCGCGCCGGCATCACCGTCAACAAAAACGCCGTGCCCAACGATCCGCAGTCGCCCTTCGTCACCTCCGGGCTGCGCATCGGCACGCCGGCCATTACCACGCGTGGTTTCAAGGAAGCCCAGAGCATCGAGCTCGCTGGCTGGATCTGCGACATCCTCGACCACCTAGGCGATGACGACGTGGAGGCGCAGGTGGCCCGACAGGCCGCCGGATTGTGCGCTGATTATCCGGTGTACCGCTGATTCGTAGGGTGGAAGACGCTGTTTCCTTCCACCGCAAACCGGTGGATCGATAACCGGCGATCCACTTTGCGAGTCGCATTGCGTCACCGCTTCGAGGCGGTCGTTTTTCAGGAGCATTCTACATGCAACGTTATTCCGGCTTCGGCCTGCTCAAGCACTCCTTCAGCCATCATGAAAACTGGCAGCGCATGTGGCGCAATCCCACGCCCAAACCGGTGTACGACGTGGTCATCGTCGGCGCCGGCGGCCATGGCTTGGCCACTGCTTATTACCTGGCGAAAGAGTTCGGCGTGAAAAACGTCGCGGTGATCGAGAAGGGCTGGCTGGGTGGCGGGAACACCGCGCGCAACACCACCATCGTGCGTTCCAACTATCTGTGGGACGAATCGGCGCAGCTCTACGAGCATGCAATGAAACTGTGGGAAGGCCTGTCCCAGGACATCAACTACAACGTCATGTTCTCCCAGCGCGGTGTGTTCAACCTCGGTCACACCCTGCAGGATATGCGCGACATCGAGCGTCGGGTCAGCGCCAACCGCCTCAACGGTGTCGACGGTGAAGTGGTCGACGCCAAGCAGGTGGCGGAGATGATCCCCTACCTGGACTGCTCGAAGAACACCCGCTATCCGATTCTCGGCGCCTCGCTACAGCGCCGCGGCGGCGTCGCCCGTCACGACGCAGTGGCCTGGGGCTATGCCCGCGCCGCCGATGCCATGGGCGTCGACCTGATCCAGCAAACCGAAGTGACCGGCTTCCGCAAGGAAAACGGCGTTTGCATCGGCGTGGAGACCAATAAAGGCTTCATCGGCGGCAAGCGTGTTGGCGTGGTCACGGCCGGTAATTCCGGGCATATGGCCAAGCTCGCCGGCTTTCGCCTGCCGCTCGAGTCCCACCCGCTGCAGGCCCTGGTATCCGAGCCGATCAAGCCGATCATCGACACCGTGATTATGTCCAACGCGGTGCATGGCTACATCAGCCAGTCGGACAAGGGCGACCTGGTCATCGGCGCCGGCATCGACGGCTACAACGGCTACGGCCAGCGCGGCTCCTACCCCACCATCGAACATACCCTGCAGGCCATCGTTGAGATGTTCCCGGTGCTCTCGCGGGTGCGCATGAACCGCCAGTGGGGCGGGATCGTCGACACCACCCCGGACGCCTGCCCGATCATCGCCAAGACTCCGGTGAAGAACCTGTTCTTCAACTGCGGCTGGGGTACCGGAGGCTTCAAGGCTACCCCGGGTTCGGGTCATGTGTTCGCCGCCAGCCTGGCCAAGGGCGAGATGCACCCGTTGGCCAAGGCGTTCTCCATCGAGCGTTTCCACAACGGCGCCTTGATCGACGAACACGGGGCGGCCGGGGTCGCGCACTGATTTTGGCCCCCTCTCCCGGCGGGAGAGGGAGGATGGTTTTCTGGAGGTACCGAGCATGCTGCATATCTTCTGCCCTCACTGTGGCGAACTGCGTTCCGAAGAAGAGTTCCACGCCGGCGGCCAGGCGCACATCCCGCGCCCGCTCGACCCGAACGCCTGCACCGACGAGGAGTGGGGCGATTACCTGTTCTTCCGCGACAACCCGCGCGGCATCCACCATGAGCTGTGGATTCACGCGGCGGGCTGCCGCCAGTACTTCAACGTCACCCGTCATACGGTGAGCTACGAAATTCTCGAAACCTACAAGATCGGCGAGCGGCCCAATGTGACTGAGGCTCCGCTCGCTGCGAAGAAGGCTGTCGACCAAGGAGTAACGGCATGAGCCAGGTCAATCGTCTTTCCCAGGGCGGTCGTATCGACCGCAGCCAGCCCCTGACCTTCAGCTTCAACGGCGAAACCTATCAGGGCTTCGCCGGTGACACCCTGGCCGCCGCGCTGCTGGCCAACGGTGTCGATGTGGTCGGCCGCAGCTTCAAGTACTCGCGACCACGCGGCATAGTCGCCGCCGGCGCCGAGGAACCCAATGCCGTGCTGCAGATCGGCGGCAGCGAAGCCACACAGATCCCCAACGTGCGCGCTACCCAGCAAGCGCTTTACGCCGGCCTGACCGCCAACAGCGTGAACGGCTGGCCGAGCGTCAACACCGACCTGATGGGCATTCTCGGCAAAGTCGGCGGTGGCATGATGCCGCCCGGCTTCTACTACAAAACCTTCATGTACCCGCAGAATCTGTGGCTGACTTACGAGAAGTACATTCGTAAGGCCGCAGGCCTGGGCCGCGCGCCCAAGGAAAACGACCCGGACAGCTACGACTACCTGAACCAGCACTGCGACGTATTGGTGGTCGGCGCTGGCCCGGCCGGCCTGGCCGCGGCCCTGGCTGCCGGACGCAGTGGCGCACGGGTAATTTTGGCCGACGAACAGGAAGAGTTCGGCGGCAGCCTGCTCGCCACCCGCGAGACCCTCGACGGCAAGCCCGCCGCCGACTGGGCCACCAAGGTCATCGCCGAGCTGGAGAACATGCCGGAAGTGACCCTGTTGCCGCGCGCTACCGTGAACGGCTACCACGACCACAACTTTCTCACCATCCACCAGCGCCTGACCGACCATCTCGGTGAAGTAGCGCCCATGGGGCCACTCGGTCAAAGACTCGTACGCCAGCGCATGCACCGCGTACGCGCCAAGCGCGTGGTACTGGCCACCGGCGCCCACGAGCGCCCACTGGTCTATTCGAACAACGACGTGCCGGGCAACATGCTCGCCGATGCGGTATCCACCTATGTGCGCCGCTACGGCGTGGCGCCAGGTCGTCAGCTGGTGTTGTCGACCAATAACGATTACGCCTACCGTGTGGTACTCGACTGGCTCGACGCGGGCCATCAGGTGGTCGCGGTCGCCGATGCGCGCAGCAATCCACGCGGTGCCTGGGTCGAGGAAGCGCGTCGGCGCGGCGTGCGCGTTCTCTCCGGCAGCGCAGTGGTCGAAGCGCGCGGCAGCAAGCGGGTCACGGGTGCACGCATCTGCGCCATCGATCTTGCCAGCCATAAAGTCACCAGCTCCGGCGAAGTGATCGACTGCGACCTGATCGTCAGCTCCGGCGGCTACAGCCCGGTGGTCCACCTGGCCTCGCACCTTGGTGGCCGTCCGACCTGGCGTGACGACATTCTCGCCTTCGTCCCCGGCGAAGGCTTCCAAAAGCGCCTCTGCGCCGGCGCGGTGAATGGCGTGTTCGCCCTCGGCGACACCCTCGCCGACGGCTTCGAGGCCGGCGCCATGGCCGCCGCGGAGACTGGCTTCAAGGCGGTCTCCGGCACCCTGCCGAAGGTAGAGCAACGCATCGAGGAAGCTACCGTCGCGCTGTTCGAAGTGCCCCACGACAAACCCACGGCGCGTGCACCCAAGCAGTTCGTCGACCTGCAAAACGACGTCACTGCCGCCGGCATCAAGCTGGCCACGCATGAAGGCTTCGAGTCGGTCGAGCACGTCAAGCGCTATACCGCGCTGGGCTTCGGCACCGATCAGGGCAAGATGGGCAATATCAACGGTCTGGCCATCGCCGCCCATTCGATGGGTATCAGCATCGCGCAGATGGGCACCACCATGTTCCGCCCGAACTACACCCCGGTGACCTTCGGCGCCCTCGCCGGCCGTCACTGCGGTGAGCTGTTCGAGGCCAAGCGCTACACCGCCATGCACAAGTGGCACCTGGAGAACGGCGCCGAGTTCGAGGACGTCGGCCAGTGGAAGCGTCCCTGGTACTTTCCCAAGCAGGGTGAAGACCTGCACGCCGCCGTGGCCCGCGAGTGCCTGGCCGTGCGCAACGCGGTGGGCATCCTCGACGCCTCGACCCTAGGCAAGATCGATATCCAGGGTCCGGATGCACGCGAATTCCTCAACCGCGTCTATACAAACGCCTGGACCAAGCTCGACGTGGGCAAGGCGCGCTACGGGCTGATGTGCAAGGAAGACGGCATGGTCTTCGACGACGGCGTAACAGCCTGTCTGGCCGACAACCACTTCCTGATGACCACCACCACTGGCGGTGCCGCGCGGGTGATGGAATGGCTGGAGATCTACCATCAGACCGAGTGGCCGGATCTGAAGGTGTACTTCACCTCGGTTACCGACCACTGGGCAACCATGACCCTGTCCGGTCCCAACAGCCGCAAACTACTGGCTGAGCTCACCGATATCGATCTGAGTAAGGAAGCCTTCCCGTTCATGGCTTGGAAGGAAGGTCAGGTCGGCGGCGTGCCGGCTCGGGTGTTCCGTATCTCCTTCACCGGTGAGCTGAGCTACGAAGTCAACGTCCAGGCTGACTATGCCTTGGGCGTCTGGGAAAAAATCATCGAAGCCGGCAAGAAGCACGGCCTGACGCCTTACGGCACCGAGACCATGCACGTACTGCGCGCCGAGAAGGGCTTCATCATCGTTGGCCAGGACACAGACGGCTCGGTCACCCCGGACGACCTGAACATGGGCTGGTGCGTCGGTCGCACCAAACCCTTCTCCTGGATCGGCTGGCGCGGCATGAACCGCGAGGACTGCCTTCGCGAAAACCGCAAGCAGCTGGTCGGCCTCAAGCCGCTGGATCCGACCAAGGTGCTGCCGGAAGGCGCGCAGCTTGTGTTCGACCCGAACCAGACGATTCCGATGACCATGGTCGGTCACGTCACCTCCAGCTACGCGAGTGCGGCGATGGGTTACGGTTTCGCCATGGCGCTGGTCAAGGGCGGCCTCAAGCGCATCGGCGAACGGGTATTCGCGCCGCTGGTGGATGGCAGCGTCGTAGAGGCCGAAATTGTCAGCTCGGTGTTCTACGACCCTAAGGGCGAGCGGCAGAACGTTTGAGGCGAGCGTGAGGCTGGCGCGTGCCCCTCACGCTCGACCGACCCAGAATTCAACGGCGCCTTTGCGGCGCCAGGCAGGTGAACCATGACCGCAGTGAACGTCTACAAACAACGCCCGGACAATCTCGAGGGGCAATCGCCGCTGCACCACGCCGGTCTCGCCGAGCTGGTCGGCAAAGGTCGCGGCGGCGCCGGCATACGCCTGCGCGAAAAGAAGCTGCGCGGTCACCTGACCCTGCGCGGCGACGCCGAGGATCCGGCCTTCGCCAAGGGTGTACACGAGGCCCTCGGGCTTGAATTACCCGTCGCGCTGACGCTGGTAGCCGAAGGCGAAACCTCCCTGCAGTGGACGGGCCCGGATGAATGGTTGCTGGTCGTCCCGCAGGGCGAGGAATTCGCCACTGAACGGCGGCTGCGCGACGCCTTGGCGGGGCAGCACATCCAGGTGGTCAATGTCAGCGGCGGGCAGATCCTGCTCGAACTCAGCGGGGAAAAGGTCCGCGAGCTGCTGATGAAGTCGACCTCCTACGACGTGCATCCGAGCAACTTCCCGGTGGGCAAGGCGGTGGGCACCCATTTCGCCAAGAGCCAGCTGGTGATCCGCCACACCGCCGAAGATGTTTGGGAGCTGGTAGTGCGGCGCAGCTTTGCCGACTACATCTGGCTATGGCTGCAGGACGCCAGTGCCGAGTACGGGCTGGCAATCGAGGCGTGAACGTAGGGTGGACGACGCCTTTTTCGTCCACCGTGGTACAGCAAAGGTGGATGGGTGAAGCGTCAGCCACGCGCCCCACCCTACGCCCGCTCAGACTGGGAGATAAACATGAGCCGCACGCCCGATACCTGGATTCTCACCGCACACAGCCCGAGCCTGCTTGGCACGGTCGACGTGGTGACACGCTATCTGTTCGAGCAGAGTTGTTACGTCACCGAGCACCACAGCTTCGATGATCGCCTGGTCAGCCGTTTCTTTATCCGGGTCGAATTTCGCGCACCCGCCGGCTTCGACGAGGGGAGTTTCCGGGCCGGGTTGATCGACCGTGCCGCGCCGTTCGACATGCATACCGAGCTGACACCCCCAGGCTACCGGCCCAAGGTAGTGATCATGGTTTCCAAGTCCGATCACTGCTTGAACGACCTGCTCTATCGTCAGCGCATCGGCCAGTTGCCGATGGATATCGCCGCCGTGGTCTCCAATCACCCGGACCTCGAGCCCTTGGCGCGCTGGCATGCCATCCCCTACTACCATTTTCCGCTCGATCCTCAGGACAAGCCGGCGCAAGAGCGCAAGGTGCTACAGGTGATCGAGGACAGCGGCGCGGAACTGGTGATCCTGGCGCGCTACATGCAGGTTCTCTCACCCGAGCTGTGCCGCACCCTGGACGGCCGAGCCATCAACATTCACCACTCGCTGCTGCCCGGGTTCAAGGGCGCGAAACCCTACCACCAGGCGTACCAGAAGGGCGTCAAGCTGGTCGGCGCCACCGCGCACTTCATCAACAACGACCTCGACGAAGGCCCGATCATTGCCCAGGGCGTCGAGCCAGTGGACCACACCCACTACCCCGAGGACCTGATCGCCAAGGGCCGTGACATCGAATGCCTGACTCTGGCCAAGGCGGTCGGCTATTTCCTCGAACGACGCGTGTTCCTTCACGCCAACCGAACGGTGGTGTTGTAACCCCGATAGCACTTCGCATTTTTAGGAGCCAGCCTGCTGCAATCAAGCCACCAGAGGATCGCCAGCAAGCTGGCTCCAGAAGCACGGCATACGCCCTAACCATAAAAGCGGCTTGGCAATGCGTTCGGCAAGCCAGCCAGGCGGCAACTGACAGCTCCACTACAAGCCCGCGCGGCCTCCGCCGCGCCTTGTATTCACAAAAACAAAGGAGAAAGGCAGATGGCTGATAATCGTGGCGTCGTTTACCTCGGCGCAGGCAAGGTCGAAGTGCAGAGCATCGACTATCCCAAGATGCAGGACCCGCGTGGGCGCAAGATCGAGCATGGCGTGATTCTGCGCGTCGTTTCCACAAACATCTGCGGCTCGGACCAGCACATGGTTCGCGGACGCACCACCGCCCAGACCGGCCTGGTACTCGGCCACGAAATCACCGGCGAGGTGATCGAGAAAGGCAGCGACGTCGAAAACCTGCAACTCGGTGATCTGGTCTCGGTACCGTTCAACGTCGCCTGTGGCCGTTGCCGCAGCTGTAAGGAAATGCACACCGGCGTTTGCTTGACCGTCAACCCGGCGCGCCCCGGCGGTGCATACGGTTACGTCGACATGGGAGACTGGACCGGCGGCCAGGCCGAGTACGTGCTAGTGCCTTACGCCGACTTCAATCTGCTCAAACTGCCGGACCGCGACAAGGCGATGGAGAAGATCCGCGACCTGACCTGCCTTTCCGACATCCTACCCACCGGTTACCACGGTGCGGTCACCGCCGGGGTCGGCCCCGGCAGCACAGTTTATATCGCTGGCGCCGGTCCAGTCGGTCTCGCGGCGGCCGCCTCGGCGCGTCTGCTCGGTGCCGCGGTAGTGATCGTCGGCGACGTCAATCCCGTGCGTCTGGCCCATGCCAAGGCCCAGGGTTTCGAGATCGCCGACCTGTCCCAGGACACCCCACTGCACGAACAGGTGGCCGCCCTGCTGGGTGAGCCGGAAGTTGACTGTGCCGTCGATTGCGTGGGCTTCGAGGCTCGCGGCCATGGTCACAGCGGCGTGCAGCACGAGGCGCCGGCTACCGTGCTCAACTCACTGATGGGCGTGGTACGGGTCGCCGGCAAGATCGGTATCCCTGGCCTCTACGTTACCGAAGATCCCGGTGCGGTGGATGCCGCGGCGAAGATGGGCAGCCTGAGCATCCGCTTCGGCCTGGGCTGGGCCAAATCCCATAGTTTCCACACTGGCCAGACCCCGGTAATGAAGTACAACCGCGCCCTGATGCAGGCGATCATGTGGGATCGGATCAACATCGCCGAAGTGGTCGGCGTACAGGTGATCAGCCTGGACGAGGCACCCAAGGGTTACGGCGAGTTCGATGCCGGCGTGCCGAAGAAATTCGTCATCGACCCGCACCGGATGTTCAGCGCCGCCTGAACGGGAATGTGAGCTACATCATTGCGTGTGGCGGTGGCAAACTCACCTAGCCTCCGGATGCCAATGTTGGAGCTTTCCGACTCCCCTTCGAGTTGAAGACGAACCCGCCGCTCTGGCGGGTTTCGTTTTTTCAAAAGCTGCTTTGTGCGCTCCGCCTTGTGACCCGTCCATGGTTCATCGACAGGCCTAAGTCAGCATTCGCCGCGGGTCGCGCCTCCCACGACAAGTGGCCCGGCTTAGGCTTGGCAGGGTGTTTTTGATTTTGTAGGAGGCCCACCCTTGGGGCGAAGCTTTGGCTTTGGCTTTTTTTGTCAGCGGTCCGAGAGAAGCCTTCCGGCTCCAGACTAATGCCAGGCTCAACCCGGCAGCCCTATGGCCCGTCCGACATGGATGGGCCTGGGTAGACCACCCTGCGTCTCCTGTAACGCCTGCACCTGGGCCAGCACCGCGTCATCGAAGGGTACCGAGCGTCCAGCGTGGCGATCGATGTTCATCAACATTTGCTCATTGGCCGCCAGCAGCTGTTCATCTCCGGGCCGATAAAGGCCGTGGTAGACATGCAGGCGCTTGCGATCGTGGGCCACCAACTGGGTGCGCACCTCGACCTCGGCACCGAGCTTGACCTCGGCCAGATAGTTCAGGTGGCACTCAAGGGTGTACAGCGTATGACCGCTGCGCTCGCGCCCGGCCTGATCGAGGCCGATATGTTCCATCAGTGCATCGGTGGCGTAGCTGAAGATCAGCAGGTAAAAGGCGTCACGCAGATGACCGTTGTAATCGACCCACTCGGGCAGGATGGTGGTGCGATAGGTGCTGAGCATGCTGATGTGTGTCCTTTGGCAAAGCCAGGCTGGTCGAGACCATCGTGAGTTATCGAGTTGGCGAATGCTCGACCGTTGAGCTGGCATGTTCATTCATTGAAAGCGAAACCATGCTGCGCCTTGGTCGTCTTGATAGCACCGAGCACGGCCAGCAGGCAGTCGTCGCGGAAGCGCTCGAGCTCGGCAATGCTGCGTTGACCCTGCTGCTCGCCAGTGCCCTCGACCACGCTGTCGATCAGCGACTCGGTTAGCTCAGGGGCTTTCAGGTAGCTCCATGGCAACTCCAAGGCCGGACCGAACTGTGTCATGAAGTGGCGCATGCCCGCATCGCCACCGGCCAGAGTGTAGGTCAGAAAACTGCCCATGAACGACCAGCGCAAGCCGGCACCGAAACGAATCGCATCGTCGATCTCGCCAGTGGTGGCCACCCCATCGTTGACCAGATGCAGCGCCTCGCGCCACAGCGCTTCGAGGAGGCGGTCAGCGACGAAGCCCGGCACCTCCTTGCGCACATGCAAGGGGCGCATGCCCAACGCCTGATAGATCTGGATAGCCGCCTGAATGGCCTCCGGTGCGGTCCGCTCGCCGCCGACCACCTCCACCAAAGGCAATAGATAGACCGGGTTGAAGGGATGCCCGACCAGGCAACGCTCGGGGCACACCGCGTCGACGAAGAACTCACTGGGCAGCAACCCCGAGGTGCTCGATCCGATGATGACGTCCGGGCGCGCGGCGGCACTGATTTGGGCGTGCAGCTCGCATTTGAGCGCCAAGCGTTCAGGGGCGCTTTCCTGGATGAAGTCTGCGTCCCTCACGCAGACCTCGACGGTCTCAGCGAAACGCAGGCGCTGTTGCGACGCACTGGGCGCCAGCCCCTGTTTTTGCAGGGCCGGCCAGGCATTGGCGATGCGCTGTCGCAGCGCCGCTTCGGCGCCGGGCGCCGGGTCCCAGGCGACCACATCGAGGCCACAAGCCAGGGCGCGCGCGACCCAGCCGGCGCCGATCACGCCAGTGCCGAGGACGGCGAAGGTTTTGATGTCGGTGATGAAGGCCATGGATGCTCCTAGCCCCAGCGCAGCCGGGACGTGCAATTCGATCTGGCCCGGATCGCATCCGGGCCGAGTATGGGTGTTAGCGGGCATAAGTGCGCTCGGCAACCTACCAGCGGGATCTGAGATTCATCTTCGCCCTGCCCTCGGCCGGGGTCAGGGCACGGCCTCCGAGGCGCTCGATGATCTCGACGGCACGCTCGACCAGTTGGCCATTGCTGGCATGCACGCCACGGTCCAGCCAGATGTTGTCCTCCAGCCCCACTCGCACGTTGCCGCCAAGCAACATGGCCTGCGCGACCATCGGCATCTGCATGCGGCCGATGCCGAAACCGGCCCAGGTAGCACCGGCCGGCAGATTGTCCGCCATGGCCTTCATGGTTGTGGTGTCGGCCGGCGCCCCCCATGGGATGCCCAGGCACAATTGGAACAGTGGGTCTTCGAGCAGGCCTTCCTTGAGCATTTGCTTGGCGAACCACAGATGGCCAGTGTCGAAGATCTCCAGCTCAGCCTTCACGCCCAGTTCGGTGATGCGCTTGGCGCCGGCGCGCAGTTGCGCCGGCGTCGAGACATAGATGAAGTCGCCGTCGCCGAAATTCAGGGTGCCGCAATCCAGGGTGCAGATCTCCGGCAACAGCTCCTCGACGTGCTTGAGCCGCTCCAGCGGGCCGACCAGGTCGGTGCCGACGCCGAACTCCAGAGGCTGCTCGCCGCGGCCGATTTCCAGGTCTCCGCCCATACCGGCGGTGAGGTTGATGATCACGTCGGTGTCGCTCTCGCGGATGCGCT
Organism: Pseudomonas sp. Q2-TVG4-2; assembly: GCF_013620795.1. Taxonomy (GTDB): domain Bacteria; phylum Pseudomonadota; class Gammaproteobacteria; order Pseudomonadales; family Pseudomonadaceae; genus Stutzerimonas. Next base: position 955,713 of record NZ_LGLW01000001.1, read on the forward strand.
CTACCACCTCCCGGTACAAAGCCACGTCGCGGCTTGGCTTACCGGTCCGGGGGTCGCGCACATGACAGTGGGCGACTGTGGCGCCAGCCTTGGCCGCCTCGATGGCGGCGCTGGCGATCTCCTTGGGAGACACGGGGATCGAGGGATGCTTGCCGACGGTGTCGCCGGCGCCGGTAACGGCGCACGTGACGATGACTTCATAGTTCATGGGGTTGTCCTTTGTTCGGGGCAATCGGAAACCATGCGCGGCGAACCGCGCACAGGTTGTGTTCTGGTTGCAGGGGTGCGAGCGGAGCGTTATTCGGCCTTGGCAACCACGCTCTGGGCGCCTTGTTTGCCGTCGAAGCTGGTGACCCCGTCCAGCCAGCTACTGACCACGGCCGGGTTGGCCTTGAGCCAGGCGCGAGCGACAGAAGCCGGAGCCTCGCGTGCCATGATCGGCTCCATCAGCTCAGCTTCCTGCGCGCTGGTGAAGCGCAGGCCGGTGAGCAACCGGTGAGCATTCGGACAGCGCGCGGCGAAGTCTGGCGCCGTAACGGTGGACACGCTCGCCGCGCCATCATTGGGGCCAAAGGCATCCTGGCTGCCGGTCAGGTAGGTAATGGGCATCTGGATATTCATCGGGTGCGGCTTCCAGCCGAAAAACAACACTGGCTGGCGATCTTTCACCGCACGAGTGACCGCAGTGAGCATCGCCGCCTCGCTGGATTCGATCAGCTTGAACTCGCCAAGGCCGAACTGGTTGCTGTCGATCAATTGCTGGATCACCGTATTGGCGCCAGAGCCGGATTCGATGCCGTAGATCTTGCCGTCCAGCTGGTCCTTGAATCGAGCGATGTCGGCGAAGCTTCGCAGGCCCGCCTCGGCGGTATAGGTGGGTACCGCGAGGATAGCGACCGCGTCGTTCAGCGAGGGCTCGGCAGCGACCTTGACCGCGCCGTTGGCGAGGAAGGGTTGGATATTTTCATCCATGATCGGCTTCCAATAGCCGAGGAACGCGTCGATCTGCTTGCGCTGGATCCCCGCGAAAATCATTTGCTGCGAGGCTTGGGTTTGTGTGCTTTGGTATCCCAGACGATCCAGCAGTTCGGCGGCGACAGCGGTGGTGGCGACCACATCGGTCCAGCCCACTGCGCCGAGACGGACCTTCTGGCAACTGGCGTCGTCGGCGGCCAGGACCGGTGAAGCCAACAGGGTGAGCAAACAACAGGTGGCAAGGGTCTGTTCCCGTTTCGTTCGCGGCCGCGCCGGCGCCTGTTTTTTCGCGAGACAAGGCACGAGAAGCGAGGTTTGGTTGTTCCAAATGAGCGACGAGAAACGCAGTATCGCGGAAAAACAGGCCCGGCCCTTCGGGTTGCGCGGCAAATGGCGCCAGGCGGCGTTGCGGGACTTGACAAGGGAACAACCATTGCCTGCGCCCCGCGCCTTGCCTGGCGACATTTGGCACAGCAACGCGGCTTGCGACGAAACGGGAACAGACCCTAACGCATTGAGATCTTTCATTGATACTCCCAGCCTTACGGTTAACGTCATTGTTCTGATGGAGCCAGGCGACTCCCTCCGCAATCGGGCCTGTTCGGCGCCGATGGGGTCAGATTACGCAGCGCGCCGGGGCCCAGAGCGAACCTTAGCGACCATCTGTTGAACGGAAACGACCTGTTTGCTTGCTGCGATGGCTTAGCCGCCTTTTAGTGGGAAAATCCGTACGAGGAACGCACGCATGCCCCAGACCTTCTGCTTCTTGCTGCTGCCCGGCTTCTCGATGATGGGTCTGATGTCCGCCATCGAGCCGCTGCGCGTGGCCAATCGCTTGCGCGGCGAGCTATACCGGTGGCATCTGCTCAGCCTCGACGCTGGCCCGGTTACCGGCAGCAACGGTATGTCCTTGAACGTTGACGCCGCCCTGCAGCCGCTCGGTGCCGACGATACGCTGCTGGTGGTCGCCGGCTTCGAGCCGCTGGCCCGGTTCGATGCGCGGCTGGCGCGCTGGTTGCACCAGGCCGACCGCACGGCCACAGCGCTGGGAGGCATCGACACCGGCAGCTTCGTACTGGCCGAAGCCGGCCTGTTCGACACGCAACGCCTGACCCTGCACTGGGAAGCCATCGATGCCTTTGCGGAACGCTATCCGCGCCTGACCGTTACCCAGGAGCTCTTCGAAATCGACGGCCGGCGCATAACCAGTGCCGGTGGCACCGCAACACTCGACCTGATGCTCACACTGATCGGTCGCGATCATGGTGAAGCCCTGGCTGTGGCGGTTTCCGAGCAGTTCGTGCTCGGTCGCATCCGCTCGCGACAAGACCACCAGCGGATGCAGATCGCCAATCGCTATGGCATACACAACAAAAAGCTGACGCGGGTCATCGCCGAGATGGAGCGCTGCTGCGAACAGCCGCTCAGCTCCCAGGCACTGGCCGAACTGGTCCAGGTCACGCCTCGCCAGTTGGAGCGGCTGTTCCGCCAGCATCTGCACGAAACCCCATCGGGCTTTTACCTCGCTCTGCGCCTGGACAAGGCCCGCCAACTGTTACGTCAGAGCGACCTGAGCGTGCTGGAGGTGGGCCTGGCCAGCGGCTTCGAATCCCCGTCGTATTTCTCCCGCTGCTACCGGGCCCGCTTCGCCAGAAGCCCGAATCAGGATCGCCACGAGCACCCGGCAATTCCTGCTTAGCGTCGCCGACGAACATGCGCGCCGCAATCCTGCCTTGCGCCCTCCTTCGCCGGTCACTGCGCTAGCAACAGGCGCACCACCAGAATTACCCGGCCGTTGCTCGTTGAGCCCGCCAATCGGCGCTATATCACCCAGAGAACCGGTCCTGACGTTTTAAGCAATACCCCGGTCGTTTTTGCATCGGGACGACATCCCCCCCAGGGATAAGCTGCCGCAAAGCGTCGACAAAAGATTCGATGCGCCGTACTGGGGAGTGACCTGATGAGCCCAACCGAACTGCACGCCGACAGCATCGTCATTGATGGTCTGATTATCGCCAAATGGAACCGCGAACTCTTCGAAGACATGCGCAAGGGTGGCCTGACCGCTGCCAATTGCACCGTTTCGGTGTGGGAAGGCTTCCAGGGCACCATGAACAACATCGCCGCCAGCCAGAAGCTGATTCGTGAATGCAGCGACCTGGTGATGCAGGTGCGCACGACCGCCGACATCCGCAAGGCGAAGGAGCTGGGCAAAACCGGCATTCTGTTCGGCTTCCAGAATGCCCATGCGTTCGAGGACCAAATCGGCTACGTCGAAGTCTTCAAGCAGCTCGGCGTGGGCATCGTGCAGCTGTGCTACAACACCCAGAACCTGGTCGGCACCGGCTGCTACGAGCGCGACGGCGGCCTGTCCGGCTTCGGCCATGAAATCGTCGCTGAGATGAACCGCGTCGGCGTGATGTGCGACCTCTCCCACGTCGGCAGCAAAACCAGCGAAGAAGTCATCCTGGCGTCCAACAAGCCGGTCTGCTACTCGCACTGCCTGCCGTCCGGCCTCAAGGAACATCCGCGCAACAAGTCAGACGAAGAACTGAAATTCATCGCCGACCACGGTGGCTTCGTCGGCGTGACCATGTTTGCGCCGTTCCTCGCCAAGGGCATCGACTCGACCGTTGACGATTATGCCGAGGCCATCGAATACGTGATGAACATCGTCGGCGAGGATGCCATCGGCATCGGCACCGACTTCACCCAGGGTCACGGCCAGGATTTCTTCGAGTGGCTGACCCACGACAAGGGCTACGCCCGCCGCCTGACCAGCTTCGGCAAGATCGTTAACCCGCTGGGTATCCGTACGGTCGGCGAATTCCCCAACCTCACCGAAACCCTGCTCAAGCGCGGAATGCCCGAGCGCACGGTGCGCAAGGTGATGGGCGAGAACTGGGTGCGCGTTCTCTCCGAAGTCTGGGGCGAATAAACGACCGTAGGGTGGATGACGCTTTTTTCATCCACCAATTCACCTTTGCGGTGGATGGATAAAGCGCCAGCTAGGCGCCCCCATCCACCCTACACCTGACTTGAATTCGGAGTTGATCCACATGTCCACACACGCCCCTGAAATGCCCATCCAGGTCGACGACGAAACCGGCGTCTGGACCACCGACGCGCTGCCGATGCTCTACGTGCCCCGGCATTTCTTCGTCAACAACCACATCGGCATCGAGGAAGTACTCGGCGCCGAAGCCTATGCCGAGATTCTCTACAAGGCCGGCTACAAATCAGCCTGGCACTGGTGTGAGAAGGAAGCCGAATGCCACGGCCTGGTCGGTATTGAAGTGTTCGAGCACTACATGAAGCGCCTGTCCCAGCGCGGCTGGGGCCTGTTCAGGATCGAGGAGATCGACATCGAGGCGGGCACCGCCAAGGTACGCCTCGATCATTCGGCCTTCGTCTACGTCTACGGCCAGTGCGGACGCCCGGTGGATTACATGTTCACCGGCTGGTTCGCCGGCGCCATGGACCAGATCCTCCAAGCCAAGGGCAGCAGCATCCGTACCGTCGCCGAACAGGTCTATGGCGCATCGCAGGAAGGCCATGACCACGGCTTGTTCCGCGTCAAACCACTCTAAAACAACGTCAACCGTGATCGAAAACGTAGCGAGCGAAGGGTAGGCAAGGCGGAGGCTGGAGCGAAAAGCGGAGTTTACTGCTGTAAATGAGCATTTTCGCTCCAGCCTCCAACGCCGCATAACCGAGCGCAGTAGTTTTCAGAGGATGCCGCCATGGCTTTCGAAGCAATGTTCCAACCCATTCAGCTCGGCAAGCTGACCATCCGTAACCGCGTGATCAGCACCGCGCATGCCGAGGTCTACGCGACCGACGGCGGCATGACCACCGAGCGCTACGTGAAGTACTACGAGGAGAAGGCCAAGGGCGGCATCGGTCTGGCCATCTGCGGCGGCTCCTCGGTGGTCGCGATCGACAGCCCCCAGCAGTGGTGGAGCTCGGTCAACCTGGCCACCGATCGGATCATTCCGCACTTCCAGAATCTGGCCGACGCCATGCACAAGCATGGCGCCAAGATCATGATCCAGATTACCCACATGGGCCGCCGCTCCCGCTGGGACGGCTATCACTGGCCGACCCTGATGTCACCGTCCGGTGTCCGTGAGCCCGTGCACCGGGCCACTTGCAAGACCATCGAGCCGGAAGAGATCTGGCGGGTGATCGGCAACTATGCCCAGGCCGCGCGCCGCGCCAAAGAAGGCGGGCTGGACGGCGTTGAGCTGTCCGCCGTGCACCAGCACCTGATCGACCAGTTCTGGTCGCCACGGGTAAACAAGCGTACCGACGAATGGGGTGGCACCTTCGAGGGCCGCATGAAATTCGGCCTGGAAGTGCTCAAGGCCGTGCGCGCCGAGGTGGGTGACGACTTCTGCGTTGGCATGCGCATCACCGGCGACGAGTTCCACCCTGACGGCCTCACCCATGAGGACATGAAAGAGATCGCCAAGTACTACGATGCCACCGGCATGGTCGACTTCTTCGGCGTGATCGGCTCGGGCTGCGATACGCACAACACCCTGGCCAACGTGATCCCGAACATGAGCTACCCACCAGAGCCGTTCCTGCATTTGGCTGCCGGCATCAAGGAGGTAGTCAAGGTTCCGGTGCTTCACGCACAGAACATCAAGGACCCCAACCAAGCCTCGCGCATCCTCGAAGGCGGCTACGTGGACATGGTCGGCATGACGCGCGCGCATATCGCCGACCCCCATCTGATTGCCAAGATCAAGATGGGCCAGGTGGACCAGATCAAGCAGTGCGTCGGCGCCAACTACTGCATCGACCGCCAGTACCAAGGCCTGGATGTGCTGTGCATCCAGAACGCCGCTACCAGCCGGGAATACATGGGGCTGCCGCACATCATCGAGAAAACCAACGGTGCCAAGCGCAAGGTGGTGATCGTCGGCGGCGGTCCGGCCGGCATGGAGGCGGCACGCGTTGCCGCCGAGCGTGGCCATGACGTCACGCTGTTCGAGAAGAAAGACAGCCTCGGCGGACAGATCAGTCTTGCCGCCAAGGCCCCGCAGCGGGACCAGATGGCCGGCATCACCCGCTGGTTCCAACTGGAACTGGCACGCTTGAACATCGATCTGCGCCTGGGCACCGGTGCTGACGTCGCGACCATCCTTGATCTGCGCCCGGACATCGTGGTGCTGGCCAACGGCGGCCACCCGTTCATTGAGCAGAACGAGCACTGGGGTGCGGACGAAGGATTGGTGGTCAGCAGCTGGGACATCCTCGACGGCACGGTCGCACCGGGCAACAACGTGCTGGTCTACGACACCATCTGCGAGTTCACCGGCATGTCGGTGGCCGACTTCATTGCCGAGAAAGGTGCCAAGGTCGAGATCGTCACCGACGACATCAAACCCGGTGTGGCCGTTGGGGGGACCAGCTTCCCTACTTACTACCGCAGCCTTTACCCGAAGGAAGTGATCATGACCGGCGACATGGTGCTGGAAAAGGTCTATCGCGAGGGTGACAAGCTGGTGGCGGTACTGGAGAACGAATACACCGGTGCCAAAGAAGAGCGGGTTGTCGATCAGGTGGTGGTTGAGAACGGTGTACGGCCGGACGAAACACTCTACTACGCCCTCAAGCAAGGCTCGCTCAACAAGGGGCAGATCGATGTCGACGCGCTGTTTGCCATTCAACCGCAGCCCTGCCTAGGCAGCCTTGATGGCAAGACTGCCGGTGGCTATGTGCTGTTCCGCATCGGCGACTGCGTGGCTCAGCGCAACACCCATGCGGCGATATATGACGCGCTGCGGATCTGCAAGGACTTCTGACCTTCCAGCCCAGGCCCTGTAGGAGCGAGCGGGACGGTTGTCCTTGCTCGCGATGGCTGACGGAGCACGTCGTCGGCACCGCCATCGCGAGCAAGCTCGCTCCCACGCGCCGGCCTCGGCCAGTTGGCGCTTTTTGAGTTTCGATGCGTTCGCTAGGAGCCATCATGCTAGACACCCTACTCCCCATCCTGCTGTTCGCCGCCCTCGGGCTAGCGGTACTCGGCGCCGGCAAGCGCTTCGCCATGTGGCGTCGCGGGCGTCCCTCGAAGGTCGATTGGCTGGGCGGCCTGATGGCCATGCCGCGTCGCTATCTGGTCGATCTGCACCACGTGGTCGAGCGCGACAAGTACATGTCCAAGACGCACGTCGCCACCGCTGGCGGCTTCGTACTGGCCGCGATACTGGCGATCGTCGTGCATGGCTTCGGTTTGCAGAACCGGATCCTCGGTTTCGCCCTGTTGGGTGCCTGTGTGCTGATGTTCGTCGGGGCGCTGTTCGTCGCCAAACGCCGCCGCAACCCGCCAGCGCGGCTGTCGAAAGGCCCCTGGATGCGCCTGCCGAAAAGCCTGCTGATGTTCTCGTTCAGCTTTTTCATCGCCACCCTGCCGGTGGCCGGCATCCTGCCCGAGGGCTTCGGTGGCTGGATACTCGCGGCCGTCTTGGCTGTCGGCGTGGCCTGGGGCGTGTCCGAGATGTTTTTCGGCATGACCTGGGGCGGGCCGATGAAGCACGCCTTCGCCGGTGCGCTGCATCTGGCCTGGCATCGCCGTCCGGAGCGATTCCGCAACCCCCACAATGCCAGCGCGGCGCGCTCCAGCGGCTTGAAAGCCCTTGATCTGGATGATCCGGACGCACCGCTGGGTGTGGAAAAACCCAAGGATTTCACCTGGAACCAGCTGCTCGGCTTCGATGCCTGCGTGCAGTGCGGCCGCTGCGAGGCGGCCTGCCCGGCTTTCGCGGCCGGCCAGCCGCTGAATCCTAAAAAGCTGATTCAGGATATGGTCATCGGCCTCGCGGGCGGCAGCGACAAGGGCTATTTCGGCAGCCCCTATCCGGGTATTCCCGTCGGCGAGCACGGCGGCAACCCGCACCAACCCATCGTCTTTGCCGAGGGCAAGGGGCTGGTCGAGGCGGAAACCCTGTGGTCCTGCACTACCTGCCGTGCATGCGTCGAGGAATGCCCGATGATGATCGAGCACGTCGATGCCATCGTCGACATGCGCCGTCATCTCACCCTTGAGAAAGGCGCCACGCCTAACAAGGGTGCCGAGGTACTGGACAATCTGATCGCCACCGACAACCCCGGCGGCTTCGCCCCAGGCGGGCGACTCAACTGGGCAGCTGACCTTAACCTGCCATTGATGAGCGAAAAGAAGCAGGCCGACGTGCTGTTCTGGGTCGGTGATGGCGCCTTCGACATGCGCAACCAACGCACCCTGCGCGCCTTCGTCAAAGTCTTGAAAGCTGCCGAGGTGGACTTCGCAGTGCTCGGCCTGGAGGAGCGCGACAGCGGCGATGTGGCGCGCAGACTCGGTGACGAGGCGACCTTCCAACAGCTGGCAAAGCGCAATATCGCCACCCTGGACCAGTACCGTTTCCAGACCATCGTCACCTGCGATCCGCACAGCTTCCACGTCCTGAAGAACGAGTACGGCGAACTGGGAGGCCACTACGAAGTGCTGCACCACAGCACCTACATCGCCACCCTCATCGCCCGTGACCAACTGAATCTTGGCAAGCACCAAAGCGCCAGCGTGACTTACCACGATCCTTGTTACCTGGGCCGCTATAACGGCGAGTACCAGGCGCCGCGTGCCGTGCTCAAGGCCATCGGCATCGAGGTGAAGGAGATGGCCCGCTCCGGCTTCCGTTCGCGCTGCTGCGGCGGTGGCGGTGGCGCGCCGATCACCGATATCCCAGGCAAGCAGCGCATTCCCGACATGCGCATGGAAGACATCAAGGAGACCGGGGCTGAGCTGGTGGCCGTCGGCTGCCCACAGTGCACCGCCATGCTCGAAGGCGTGGTCGAACCGCGCCCACAGATCAAGGACATCGCCGAGCTGGTGGCCGAGGTGCTGATCGAAAGTGCGCAAGCCCCAGCAAGCTCGCCACCAGCGGTGAAGCGTGAAAAAGCCGTGGAGATGCATTCATGAGCAGGCGCCATTTTTTGCGATACCAACCTGCAGCAGCGAGCTTGCTCGCGAAACGCCCGGACTTCTGCACTGACCCGTTCGCGAGCACGCTCGCGCCTAGGGAAAGCGCCCCGAACCAGGAGGCCCTGTCATGAACATCATCCGTCGCGATCCCCGCGCCGAGTGGATCGCCCGCAACCGCCTGCATCCGCTGCACACAGCGATGCAGACCAAAGGCGATACGAGCTGGATGGGTCCCAACGGCGTCATTCGCAAGAATCCCCACGCCGTCGGTTTTATCGGCCCCAACGGAATCAAGCGCATTGACCGCAGCGGTGCCCAGCAAGGCGGCAACAACAAGGGCGCCGTGTCCAGGGAAGCGCTGCAACTACCGTTGCATCGCGTCGAACAGCCGAGCTTTCACATCGTCGTGGTGCCGGACATGCTAGGTGGCCGACTCTCCAGCCACGACCGCGACCTGCTCGGCCTGGCGCGCAAACTGGCAGGGGCCGAAGGAGCGGTACTGGCGGTGCTGTTCGGCGACTACAAGGAAACCGCCCTGGACACGGCCGGCGTCGACCGCCTTCTGCATCTCGAAGGCAGCGAGTACGAAGGCTACGCGCCGGAGCAACGCCTGCAGGCTTTGGTTGCCGTCGAACATCATCTCAATCCACGTCACTGGTTGGTACCCGACAGCCGTGGCGGCGGCGCCGAGCTTGGCCGCCGTCTGGCTGCCAAGCTGGACGAGCGCCCGGCTACACGTGTCTGGCAGGTGGACGAAGCCCGTTGCACCGGGCGTGCCGGCGCGGGCCGCGAAGACCTGCAGCGGCCGTTGCCGAAGCTGATCCTGGCCGCCGCCGAGTGCGCCGAACCCGTCGCCGAGACCCGCCACGAAGTGCTGCCGGTGGAGCTGCAGGTCGTCGTGGCCCGTAGCCTGCCGCGGCTCGAAGATCTCGGCCCGGTTGCCGTCGATCCCGCGCAGATACCCATGGCCGAATCGGAATTCATTCTCTCCGGCGGCAACGGCGTGAAAGATTGGGACCTGTTCCACCGCGCCGCGCAGGTGCTAGGCGCCACCAAGGGGGCCTCCCGGGTCGCGGTGGACGATGGCTTCATGCCGCGTCACTGCCAGGTCGGCGCAACCGGTACCTGGGTCACAGCGCGGGTCTATCTGGCGGTCGGAATCTCCGGCGCCATCCAGCACCTGCAGGGTATCGGCGCCTGCGACAAGGTGGTGGCAATCAACCTGGATCCGGGCTGCGACATGATCAAACGCGCGGACCTGTCGGTCATCGGCGATTCGGCGGCGATTCTCCAAGCGCTGATGGATAAGGTCGCGGCCTTCCGCAACGAGGGCGCACGCGATGCAGCTTGAGTGGCGCAGGGTGGATCGCGCTTCACCGATCCATCGAGTCGAGGCAACGCTGGTTGCTGAAAGCCACATCCACCCTACTGGAGTCCGTGCATGAATCACCTGAACGTTATCGCCCTGGTTTCGGTGGGCGCTCACCCGACCTCGGGGCGCGCCCGTCGCGCCGAACAGGATGCGCGTGCCGTCGAGTTGGGCTTGCGCCTGGCGGGCGAGCGATTGCAGCTGGTGCATGCCGGTGCCCCCGAAGAAGAGGCGCTGCGCGGCTACCTCGGCATGGGCCTGGCGGAACTGACTGTGCTTCAACAACCCTCCGGGGCCGACGCCTTGCCTGTGCTCGCTGACTACCTGGCAAACGCCGGCGCCCAGATGGTGCTGACTGGCAGCCAGGCCGAAACGGGCGAGGGCTCGGGCATGCTGCCCTACCTGCTGGCCGAGCAACTGGGCTGGCCACTGGTCGTGGGCCTGGCCGAAGTGGAGACAGTCGAAAACGGTAGCGCACTGGTACTGCAGGCGCTGCCACGAGGTCAGCGACGCCGGCTGAAGGTGCGCCTGCCGTTTCTTGCCAGCATCGACAGTGCAGGCCCTCCGGCACGGCAAAGCGCGTTCGGGCCAGCCCGCCGTGGCGAAATCAGCGCCGAAGCGGTCCCCGTGATCGAAGACGAGCTGTTCGCCGAGGCGCATCTGCAACCTGCGCGCCCACGCCCCAAGCGGCTCAAGGTCATCCATGGCAAGACCGCCGCTGATCGCTTGAAAGCCGCCACAGCCAAGGCATCCGGCGACGGCGGACAGGTGCTTAGGGACCTGTCGCCGGAGGCCGGCGCTGAGGCTATCTTCAACTTGTTGCGCGAGGAAGGCGTGCTGCGCTGAGTGCAGTGCCCTTCTCGCATCGAAGCCAAAGGAGCAAACGCGATGATGCATGCCGATCTGATTGACCAGGACGATTTCCGTGATCGCCTCGTGTCGCTGGGCTTTGAGATACCCAGTGGCGTTACCGCCGAGCAGGCCTGCGAACGGGCTGTCTGCGGCCTCTCCCAGGAACGCGCGCAGGCACTGCGCAGATTGGTCGAAGAGCTCCTCGGCGGCTCCGCAACGCTGCTGCCCGCGGTGCGTGAAGCCATCAGCAGAAAGTTGCTCCCGGCATTGGTGCGCCCGTAGTACAACGCAGAGGCGGATATGACGTTCCGCTCTGGAGAAACACGTCGCGCTAGTCACGCGACGCGAGATGACGTCTCGCGTCGCTTGAAGACGTGAGCGTTATCGTTCTGGATTAAGGATGGCTAACCTGCATACCTCGCGTACCCCCGGCCCGGGCAGCCTGTGGCTATTGGGCCAGCACGCGTCCTAAACGCTGGGCTGGCCCAATAGGCGTTCATCAACCCTACGCTGGGTCGGTCTGGGCCAGACGCTTATCAGCCTGGCCAGAACGTTCTATCGTCGATCAGATGCGCACGCTTGCATAGGTTGACTCACCCTGGGCACGTTGCAACGCGGCCATAACGGCTGGGTGTTTGTGGACTTCATCGGGGCGAGGAATCAGCGCGACCACCTGGCCCGAGTGCTGACCCGAACGCTCGTCACGCGGCGGGATGCCGAAGAACTCGCGGTAGCACTTGGAGAAATGCGGGGTCGAGACGAAGCCGCAAACCGAGGCCACTTCGATGATCGACATGGGCGTCTGCTTGAGCAGCTGGCGGGCACGTATCAGCCGCAGCTTGAGGTAGTAACGCGACGGCGAGCAGTGCAGGTACTTTTGAAACAGCCGCTCGAGCTGGCGTCGGGACACATTGACGTAACAGGCCAGTTCGTCCAGGTCGATAAGCTCTTCGAGATTGGCTTCCATCAACGCCACGATTTCCAGCAGCTTCGGCTGGTTGGTACCCAGCATGTGCTTGAGCGGCACCCGTTGGTGGTCCTGTTCGTTGCGAATGCGCTCGCACATGAACATGTCGGAGATCGCCGCGGCCAGTTCACGCCCATGCTGCGCGCCGATCAGATGCAGCATCATATCCATCGGCGCGGTGCCTCCGGAGGCGGTATAGCGATTGCGATCGATGGAGAACAGTCGGGGCGTCACCGTCGTGCGAGGAAAGGCTTCCTGCATCGCCGCCAGGCATTCCCAATGCACACTGCAATCGTAGCCATCGAGCAACCCGGCCTTGGCCAGCGCCCAGCTACCCGTACACACCGCCCCCATCTGACGACCATGGCGGGCTTGCGCCTGCAACCAGTGAAGGTGCTCGCGGGTCGCGCTGTGCTGAATATCCACCCCGCCGCAAACGATTACGGAATCAAGGCTGGGCGCCGTAGCGAAGCTGGCATCCGGAGTGATCTGCAGCCCGTCACTGGCCATTACCGGCTGCCCGGCATGGGTCAGCGTGAACCAGCGATACAACTCTTTGCCGGAAAGCTGGTTAGCCATGCGCAGCGGCTCGACGGCCGAAGCCAGGGAGATCAGGGTGAAGTTATCCAACAGCAAAAAGCCGATGGTCTGCGGGAGCCGATTTGGGGGCTGCGACCCAGGGTTGATCTGTGACAATGACGGATCCTCACGCTTAGCATATTGATGAGCCTTCGATGGCTCTTTTCTTATTTTCCGGCGTGTAACGGCGCCGGGTTTTGCAAATATCAAGGCAAACCGCATGCCTATATTGATTGAGCGTTCAATAAAAGCCAGCAGCGCGCCGAAAGAGCCCTGCGGCAAGGTCCGGCGCCCGCAGAAGAAACCTTTTGAGTTGGGCGGGCACGCCTGCTCTTGGCAGACCTGAGCACTTTGGTAGCAATGCCCGACGTGCCCGAGCATTCAATTCGGGTAGAAACAAACCGGCGGTAACAAAGAGCGGTAACAGGCAATGGTCCGGGACCGGACTGCACTTCCTCCGCCCGCCCGCAAAACGCACCACAAAAACTCATTTCACCGGTGCCGGGGCACGGACTTGGGTCAGCACTCGATCGCGTTGACTGCCAGACCACCACGGGACGTTTCCTTGTACTTGTCATGCATGTCGGCACCGGTATCGCGCATGGTGCGGATGACCCGATCCAGCGAGATAAAATGCTCGCCGTCGCCACGCAATGCCATCTGGGCAGCATTGATCGCCTTCATCGCGGCGATGGCGTTGCGCTCGATACACGGTACCTGCACCAGGCCGCCGACCGGGTCGCAGGTCAGCCCGAGGTTATGCTCCAGGCCGATCTCGGCGGCATTTTCGAGCTGTTCGGGCGTCGCGCCTAGAAGTTCTGCCAAACCAGCCGCCGCCATGGCGCACGCGGAACCGACCTCGCCCTGACAGCCCACCTCAGCGCCGGAAATCGACGCGTTCTTCTTGCAGAGAATGCCAACCGCCGCCGCGGCGAGGAGGTAATTGACCACATCGTCATCGCAGGCTTCAGGGTGAAATTTCATGTAGTAATGCAAGACCGCCGGAATAATGCCCGCCGCGCCATTAGTGGGTGCGGTGACCATCCGCCCGCCCGCCGCATTCTCCTCGTTCACCGCCAAGGCGAACAGATTCACCCATTCCATCGCGCTCATGGTCGAACCGATGACGTTTGGCTTGCCTAGCTCCAGCAGGTTGTGATGCAGCCTGGCGGCACGCCGACGGACATTCAGTCCGCCGGGCAGCACGCCTTCGTGGCGCAGGCCATTGGTCACGCACTGCTGCATCGCTTGCCACAGGCGCAACAGACCACTGCGGACCTCCGCCTCGCTGCGCCAGGCCGTTTCATTGATCATCATCAGCTCGCTGACGCGCAACCCGTTGCGCTTGCACAACTGCAGGAGTTCAACGGCGCTGGAGAAGTCATAGGGCAACTCGGTGTTGTCCTGGTCCAGCTGACCGGCGGCGGCTTGCTCTGCATTGACTACAAAGCCCCCGCCGACGGAGTAGTAGGTGTCCTGATAAAGCTCGCCGGAATGCCCGTGCGCGATGAAGGTCACCGCGTTGGGGTGGTAGGGCAGGTTCTCCTCGAGCAACAGCAGATCTTTCGCCCAATCGAATGCGACCGGCCAGTGACCATCGAGCCGCAGCTGCCCGCAAGAGCGAAGCGCCGCGATGCGCGGAGCGATCTGCTCCGGATCGATGAGATCCGGTCGTTCGCCCATCAGCCCCATCAGTACCGCGTTGTCAGTACCGTGCCCGACGCCGGTAGCCGAGAGCGACCCATACAGACGCACCTCAACACGCCACACGCGCTCCAGCAGCTTGCGTTCGCGCAGCGCACCGACAAATAGCGCGCCGGCGAGCATGGGCCCAACGGTGTGCGAGCTGGAGGGCCCGATGCCGACTTTGAAAAGATCGAATACGCTGATCGCCACTCTGAACGCTCCACAGGATGCCCCAAGACAGGGATCATGATCATCGTTTTGCCTGCGAAAAGAAGTCTGGCACCGACGCACTCATGTCCAAATCCGTCAGCCCAGCCACCGGGACCTCGGGTAGCGACGAGATGCTGCTCTCTGCGCTATTACGAGCAGCAGAACATCGCGCACAACCACCCCTTTCAGTGGTGCCGCCCGGCACAGTTACGTATCGGATTCGGGCAGGAGTTCGCGCGACGCGCCTGTCGCATCAGTCTCGCATTTGCGCGCTTACATATGCATGTCTTCAGGCGCCATCGCCGGACGAGGGAAGGAGCCGAAACGGAGCGAAAAGTCCCTCGATGGCACTCAAGCTCTGGTAAAGCGGCCCGTCTTCGTGAGTTTTTCTCATGTTGCCACTGATGGCGCCAGGCCACGGAATAGCGGCCTTACGGCGCATTTGCTGACATGCAACCCCACCCAAACAATTACCCAGCGGTGCCATGATGAATTTTTTTCTGTTATGGTTTTTTTAGGCAGGCATGTCGCCGCTCAGTACGTGAGCGTCGCAACCCGACAATCGCAAGCGCCAAAGGGGAATATCGTTAAGTCATGGTTATCCAAAGCCGCCAGGACAGCACAGGTCCTGACAACGCTGAATGCTTTGCACAGATGAACCCGCAGCCGTCCAGAAAAACGGCTGTACATAACAATAATAGGTAGCCGGTTCAGCCCCTATGGAGCGGCGACCACGATTGGCTTGCTAGTACTGCCAGAGGACGAAAGCAGCACAGCGGTGAGTGACAGAACGATGCGGACTCAGCCGATGCGCGAGATGAATTTTCAGCTCGCCCGCAGAGCTGCGGCCCGTCGAGTCCCACCGCACCGCGTCCGCCCGAGAATATGTCAACCCAAAAGCCATAGCAGTTGGCACTAGTCGACAGCGCTGCAAGGCGCTTGCGGCCTCCGTTTAGCTGATCTGGATGTCTACTGAGGGGAACCATCCCATGCAGTCTGGAAAAATCGTCGTCGAGAACCTTTACAAGGTGTTCGGCCCGCAGGAACAAGAAGCCATCGCCTTGCTCAAGCAAGGCTGGAGCAAGGACAAGATTCTCGCCGAGCGCGGTGCGGTCATCGGCGTGAGTGATGTTTCGTTCAGTGTCGAGGAAGGTGAAATCTTCGTCCTGATGGGCCTGTCCGGCTCCGGCAAATCCACGCTGATACGCCTGATCAACCGCCTGATCGAGCCCAGCGCCGGAGACGTCTTCATCGATGGGCAGAACGTTGCGAAACTGCCCCACTCACAGCTCATTGATCTGCGTCGACGCGACATGAGCATGGTCTTTCAATCCTTCGCCCTGATGCCGTCGCGCTCGGTTCTCGACAACGCCGCCTTCGGTCTGGAAGTCGCCGGGGTTGGACGTCGGGAGCGCGAGGAGCGCGCCATGGTGGTACTCACCCAGGTCGGCCTCGATACGTTCGCGCACAAGTTTCCACACGAGCTCTCCGGGGGTATGCAGCAGCGGGTCGGCCTTGCCCGAGCGCTGGCGGTTAACCCGTCGATGATCATCATGGACGAAGCCTTTTCCGCCCTCGACCCGCTCAAGCGACGAGAGATGCAGGACGTGCTGCTGGAACTGCAGAAGACCCACCGGCGCACCATCATCTTCGTCTCCCATGATATCGAGGAAGCCATGCGCATCGGCAACCGCATCGGCATCATGGAAGGCGGCAAGCTGATCCAGGTCGGCACGCCGCAGGAACTGATCGACAACCCCGCCAGCAGCTACGTGCGCAACTTCTTCGACACCGTCAACACCAGCCGTTACCTCACCGCTGGCCAGCTCAAAGCCGATAGCGTCCCGCTCTACGTACACAACGGCAAGGCACCGGATGCGCTGCAGGTTTGCCAAGAGCTGCAGGCGATGGACAAGCACTACGCCTTCATCGTCGACGAAGACAACAAGTTTCGCGGCTCTATCAGCCTGGAACGGATCGCCTTACTGGTCGAGAACGGTCGGACCTGCAGCCTTGAAGCGGAGGTGCTGAAACAGATCGACCCGCTTACCGAGGACCAGCCGCTCGATCAGGTAATCGAGCGGCTGGTGGACAACGAAGGACCTATGCCAGTGGTGGATAGCCAAGGGTTTTACGCGGGCGCCATCAGCAAAGGCCGCCTTCTGACTCGCCTGCAGGAGGAATGAGCATGAGCAAAGAATTGGATCTGGGAAGCTGGGTCAACGACGTCGTTCAGCACCTGCTGGAGAACTACAGCGGCGTCTTCGATAGCCTCGGCGGCGTGGTCAGCGGATTTTCCGAGGGCATCGAGGCGCTGTTGATGCTGCCGCCGGCCTGGCTGCTCATCGCCATCTTCGTCGGCCTCGGACTATGGCGTATCGGCGCCCGGTTCGCCGCCTTCACCGCCGTTTCCTTCATCCTCATCGTGCTCACCGGTTTCTGGGAGCAGACGGTGGTAACGCTCGGCCTGACCTTCTCCGCCACGCTGATCAGCCTGGTGTTGGGTATTCCGCTGGGAATCTGGTCCGCGCGCAGCGAGCGGGTGGCCATGATCACCCGCCCCGTCCTCGACTTCATGCAGACCATGCCGGCGTTCGTCTACCTGATCCCGGCGGCAATGCTGTTCGGCCTCGGCCGGGTGCCCGGCATTATCGCCACGGTGATCTTTGCCATGCCGCCGGCGGTGCGCCTGACCAACCTGGGCATCCGTCAAGTCAACAAGGAAATCGTCGAGGCCGGGCAGTCCTTCGGCTGCAACAGCCGTCAGCTGCTGTTCAAGGTGCAACTGCCCAATGCCATGCCGTCGATCATGGCCGGGGTCAACCAGACCATCATGATGGCGCTGTCGATGGTGATCATCGCCTCGATGGTGGGTGCTGGTGGCCTGGGCAACGACGTGTTGGCCAGTATCCAACGACTGGACATCGGCCTCGGTTTCGAGAGCGGCATGGCCGTGGTGCTGCTGGCGATCATCCTCGACCGCATCACCGAAAGCTTCGGCACCGCCAAGCGAGCCACCCAAAAGGCCGCTTGGTACACCTGGGTGAGCACCAAGCTCAGACTGCAGCGCCAGTAGCCATTACGAACCGCAGACACAGGGATTTACGATGAATACGTTCAAGAAGATCACGGGTATCGGACTGTTCTCCTGCGCATTGATGCAGAACGCATGGGCGCAGGAGCCAGCCAGCTGCGAGAAGGTGCGCTTCGCTGAGATCGGCTGGGCGGATATCGCCGCGACCACCGGCGTCGCAATGGTGCTGTCCGAAGGCCTGGGCTACGACCCTAGCAAGGTGATGGCCTCGGTACCGATCGCCTTCACCGGCGTGAAAAACAAGCAGATCGATGCCTTTCTCGGTTACTGGTCGCCCTCCATGGACGCGGTCATCGAGCCCTTCACCAAGGACGGCGGCGTCAAGGTGCTCGAGTCGCCAAACCTTGAAGGCGCCAAGTACACCCTGGCGGTGCCGACCTACGCGGCCGAAGCAGGGCTGAAAAGCTTCCAGGACATCGCCAAGTTCGAAGACGAGCTGGGCGGCAAAATCTACGCGATCGAACCGGGTAACGACGGCAACCTGCTGATCGAAAAGATGATCAAGAGCGACCAGTTCGGCCTCGGTGACTTCCGCATGGTCGAATCCAGCGAAGCCGGCATGCTGGTTCAGGTCCAGCGCGCGATCAGGAAGAAAGAGCCAGTGGTCTTCCTCGGCTGGGCTCCACACCCGATGAACGCCCAGTACGACCTGACCTACTTGGCGGGTGGCGACGATGTGTTCGGCCCCGATTACGGTGCGGCCAAGGTGTTCACCGTGGTTCCGCCGGATTATCTGGAACGCTGCGCGAATGTCGGCAAGTTGCTACAAAACCTGCAATTTACCGTGCCGATCGAAAGCGAGCTGATGGAGCTGGCGCTCGAAAGGGATGACCCTACCACCGTCGCGAAGAACTGGATCAAAGCCAACCCGGCCATCCTCGAGCAGTGGCTGGCGGGCGTGACGACCTTCGATGGCCAGGATGGCGTTGCCGCCGTGAAGAAATTCGTCGGCCTCTGACTGCCTGAACGCAACCGCGCAACGCAGGGCCAGGCGACGGTAGCCAGCAGGCCCGTCCCGGCCTGCACGCCGAGACGAGCCTGCCGCCCAGCCGCAACACAACCGATCACATTTCATTTTCGCCGGTGCGCAAGCAGAACCAGCGCGCCGAACCGTGCATGGGATTTCGCTCAACCGCTGAGATCCCTGCAACAAACCGCAGTCCTCGCAGAACGGGACCACGGTCGGCATCACTGCCATATCCTGACATGGAGCTATAACGCATGAGTCTATTCAAGCACCTATTTTGTGGTCTCGGCGCCGCCAGCTTGGCGCTCGGCATGGCCACCAGCATGGCGGCGGACAAGCCCGAGCTGAAGATCGGCTACGTAAACGGCTGGGACGATAGCGTCGCCGCCACCCACGTGGCGGGTGAGATTCTCGAAAGCAACCTGGGCTACACCGTCAAGCTGCAACCGGTCGAGCCGGCCATCATGTGGCAGGGCGTCGCCCGCGGTGATCTCGACGCCACCCTCTCCGCCTGGCTGCCCGCCACCCATGGTGAGTATTTCGAAAAGCTGAAGGATAAAGTCGTGGTGCTCGGCACCAACTATGAAGGCGCCAAGATCGGTCTGATCGTACCGGACTACGTCGAGGCCAAAAGCATTGCCGATCTCGACCAATACAGCGAAGCGCTCGGCGGCAAGATCACCGGCATCGATGCCGGAGCCGGCGTGATGCGCCGCACCGAAGATGCCATCAAGCAATACGATCTGGACATCCGGCTGATGGCCAGCTCGGGGCCGGCCATGACCACCGCGCTGACCCGTGCGGAAAAGGCGAAGGAGCCGATCGTCGTCACCGGCTGGATCCCGCACTGGATGTTCGCCAAGTGGAAGCTGCGCTTCCTGGAAGACCCGAAGAAGGTCTTCGGTGATGACGAACACGTCGACACGGTCGCCAACCCGGCGCTGGCCAGCAAGGCTCCCGAGGCTGAGGCCTTCCTGAAGAAATTCAGCTGGAACGCGGAAGAAGTCGGTGAAGTGATGCTGGCCATTCGCGACGGCGCCAAGCCGGACGCTGCCGCCCGCGAATGGGTAAAAAACAACCCAGAACGCGTCGCCGGCTGGCTCGAATAAATCCCCCTGCCAACCCTCATCCAGAGCGGCGCCCCTAACGGGCGCCTCTCGACGCAATGGAGCAGCTTGATGCAAACAATGAAATGGAGTGCCCTGGCGCTGGCGGTAACCGCCTCCGCCACTCAGCTGGCCATGGCCAGCGAGCAGTCGGAATCGGCCGGCTTCGTCGCCGGCAGCAACCTGACACTGCTGAACAAGAACTACTACTTCGCCCGCGACAACCGTGCCCCCGGAGCAACTCCGAGCCGCATCGAAGAGTGGGCTCACGGCATGCTGCTCACCTATGAGTCCGGCTTCACCCAAGGCCCCGTCGGCTTCGGCGTCGACATCCATGCAGGCGGCGCAATCAAGCTCGACAGTGGCCGTGGCACGAGCGGTACCGGGCTGCTGCCGGTGGACAGTGACGGCCGTGCAGCCGACGAACTCGGTTTCGCTGGCGGTGCGGTCAAGCTGCGCGTCTCCAACACTACGCTGAAGTACGGCGACCTGACCCCCACCGCCCCGGTCTTCTCGCCGGGCACCGGGCGCATCTTCGCCAGCACCGCCAACGGCTTTCAGTTGACGTCCAGCGAGCTCGAGCAGCTGACCGTCGATGCGGGTTACTTCACCTCGCTCCGTGATCGCAACCGTTCGCTCAACCGCGACGGGGAGATCACTCTGGTCTACGCCGGCGGTATCGACGCGGAAACCGTCGGCTACCTGGGTGGCACCTACCAGCTGACCGACAGCCTCAGCGCTACCCTCTACGGCTCAAAGTACGAGGACGTCTGGACCCAGTACTACGGCAATCTGAACTACGCGCTGTCACTCTCGGAAGACCAGGCGCTGAGCTTCGATTTCAACGTCTACGACACCCGTGACGAAGGCGCCGCCCAGGCTGGCGACATCAACACCACGGCCTGGTCGCTGGCCGCCGGCTATTCGGTCGGCGCCCATACCTTCACCCTCGCCCACCAACAGGTGAACGGCAACTCGCCCATGGACTACATCAGCATGGACGGCACCAACGCTGGCGATTCCATCTACCTGGCCAACTCTTCGCAATGGTCGGACTTCAATGCGCCCGGCGAGAAGTCCGTCCAAGCCCGCTATGACGTCAACATGGCCGCCTACGGCATACCAGGCCTGAGTCTGATGGCGCGTTACATCAAGGGTGACATCGATGGCGCAAGCGTCGATCCCGATGGTGCCTACGCCTATTACGCTGGCGACGCCGGCAAGGGCAAGGAGTGGGAGCGTGACCTCGAAGCCAAGTATGTGCTCCAGGAAGGCAACCTCAAGGATCTTTCTTTCCGGGTGCGCTATGCCACGGCTCGCGGGTTCAACGGCGACATCGATGAACTGCGTGTGATCACCGAGTACCCGCTGGACATTCTGTAATCGCTGAGGACGTTCACGTCCGCCCTGCAACCGCACTGTACGCCGCCCTGCACACGAGAGGCCATCTCCGTAGGGCGGCGATCAGAACCGATGGGACATCATCGATGCTCGCAGGCTTGCCCGCATGCCCGTCGCGTATCGCCTACCCCTCGCCGCACGACACTCGCATATCCATTCTCGACAGCTCGCTCTTTATTGATTGATCGTTCAATTAAAAAAAATTAGCCTGTGTGCCATTCGAAATCTTATTCGGAGTCCTCATGCCCAAGGTTGGAATGCAGCCTATCCGGCGCAAGCAGCTGATCCACGCCACCCTCGAAGCGGTGGATCAGGTCGGCATGAGCGACGCTAGCATCTCGATGATTGCGCGTTTGGCAGGTGTCTCGAATGGCATCATCGCGCACTACTTCCAGGACAAGAACGGTCTGCTCGAAGCGACCATGCGGCACCTGATGAAGGCGCTCAATCAGGCCGTTCGTTCGCGCAGGGAGACGCTTGCCGACGACAGCCCCCGGGCACATCTGAAGGCGATCATCGACGGCAACTTCGACGACAGCCAGGTGAACGGCCCAGCGATGAAAACCTGGCTGGCGTTCTGGGCTTTCAGCATGCACCAGCCTGAGCTGCACAGGCTGCAACGGATCAATGATCACCGCCTGTATTCCAACCTCTGCTGCGAGTTCCGCCGAGTGCTACCAAAGGAACAGGCACGCTCGGCGGCGCGAGGCATGGCGGCACTTATCGATGGCCTGTGGTTGCGAGGCGCAATGGCCGGTGATGACTTCGATATCGATCAGGCGCTGCAACTGGCCTACGACTACCTGGATCAGCAACTGGCCAAGCAGGCGCTGCTGATCCCTCCTTTAATACGCACCGCGTGAGGACGACCATGCCCCGCTTCGAACAGCAAAAACTCTACATCAACGGCCGCTATGTCGAGGCTACGAGCGGCAACACGTTCGAGACCGTCAACCCGGCGACCGGCGAGGTGCTCGCCGAGCTGCAACGCGCATCGCAAAGCGACGTCGACAAGGCCGTCGCCAGCGCCGCTGCCGGACAAAAGGTCTGGGCCGCACTGACCGCGATGGAGCGCTCGCGCATCCTTCGCCGAGCGGTCGACATCCTGCGCGAACGTAACGATGAACTGGCCGAGCTCGAGACCCTCGATACCGGAAAGCCGCTGGCGGAAACCCGCGCAGTGGATATCGTGACCGGGACCGATGTGCTCGAATATTACGCCGGGCTGATTCCGGCCATCGAAGGCGAGCAAATCCCGTTACGCGATACCAGCTTCGTCTATACCCGCCGCGAGCCGTTGGGTGTGGTGGCCGGGATCGGTGCCTGGAACTACCCGATCCAGATTGCGTTATGGAAGTCCGCACCGGCACTGGCGGCCGGCAACGCGATGATCTTCAAGCCCAGTGAGATGACGTCTCTGAGCACCCTGAAACTGGCCGAGATTTACACCGAGGCAGGCGTGCCGGATGGCGTATTCAACGTGCTCACCGGCAGCGGCCGGGAAGTCGGCACCTGGCTCACCGAGCACCCTGGCATCGAGAAGATTTCCTTCACCGGCGGCACCAGCACCGGCAAGAAAGTCATGGCCAGCGCCTCCAGCTCGTCGCTCAAAGACGTGACCATGGAACTGGGAGGCAAGTCACCGCTGATCATCTTCGAGGACGCAAATCTCAACCGTGCAGCGGACATTGCGGTCATGGCCAATTTCTTCAGCTCTGGCCAGGTCTGCACCAATGGCACCCGCGTATTCATCCATCGCTCATTGCAGGCGCGGTTCGAAGCCAAAGTACTCGAGCGGGTAAAGCGCATCCGCTTAGGCGACCCGCTGAACGCGGAAACCAACTTCGGGCCCTTGGTGGGATATACGCATATGGACAGCGTACTGAGCTACATCGAGTCGGGCCGAGCCGAAGGGGCACGCCTGCTTTGTGGCGGCGCAAGGGTGACCGAAGGTGAGTACGCCAAGGGTGCCTATGTCGCGCCAACCGTGTTCAGCGATTGCCGCGATGACATGCGCATCGTGCGCGAAGAAATCTTCGGGCCCGTCATGAGCATTCTGATCTTCGATGACGAAGCGGAAGTGATCCGCCGCGCGAACGACACCGAGTACGGCCTCGCTGCCGGCGTGGTGACCAACGACCTGGCCCGTGCCCACCGTGTCATCCATCAGCTCGAAGCGGGCATTTGCTGGATCAACACCTGGGGCGAGTCGCCCGCTGAGATGCCGGTCGGCGGCTACAAGCAATCCGGTGTGGGCCGCGAGAACGGCCTGACGACCCTGGCGCATTACACCCGCACAAAATCGATTCAGGTCGAACTGGGCGATTTCGCCTCGGTGTTTTAGAAAACAGCCACGAGCTGCAAGACAGCCGGCACTGCTCACGCCTTTTCTCGACGGCGTGACGGCTGCCGCTTTCGTCCAGAGGATCTGACTATGGAATTCGACTACATCATCATCGGTGCCGGTTCGGCCGGTAACGTTCTGGCAACCCGCCTGACCGAGGACGCCGATGTCAGCGTGCTGCTGCTCGAAGCCGGAGGTCCCGATTACCGGATGGATTTTCGCACCCAGATGCCCGCCGCTCTCGCCTTTCCGCTACAGGGCCGGCGCTACAACTGGGCCTACGAGACCGATCCAGAACCGTACATGAACAATCGCCGTATGGAATGCGGCCGGGGCAAGGGCCTGGGTGGCTCCTCGCTGATCAACGGCATGTGCTACATCCGAGGCAACGCCCTGGATTATGACGGCTGGGCCACGACGCCCGGCCTGGAAGACTGGAGCTACCTCGACTGCCTGCCCTACTTCCGCAAGGCCGAGACCCGCGACATCGGCCCCAATGACTACCACGGCGGCGACGGCCCGGTGAGCGTGAGCACGCCAAAATCCGGCAACAACCCGCTGTTCCGCGCCATGATCGAAGCCGGCATTCAGGCTGGATATCCAGAAACCGACGACCTCAACGGCTATCGCCAGGAAGGCTTCGGCCCGATGGATCGCACGGTCACGCCCAAGGGCCGTCGCGCCAGTACTGCGCGCGGATATCTGGATATGGCGCGCGGTCGGCCGAACCTGACGATCGTCACCCATGCGTTGACCGACCGCATCCTGTTCAGCGGCAAGCGGGCCATCGGCGCCGCCTATCTGCACGGTAACGGTGACACACCGGTCATTGTGCATGCCCGGCGCGAGGTGTTGCTCTGCAGCGGCGCCATCGCCTCGCCGCAAATCCTGCAGCGCTCCGGCGTCGGCCCGGGCGCGCTGCTGCGTGAGCTCAACATCCCCATCGTGCATGAGTTGCCCGGCGTCGGCGCCAATCTGCAGGATCACCTGGAGATGTACCTGCAGTACGCCTGCAAGCAACCAGTCTCGCTTTACCCTGCGTTGCAACTGCACAACCAACCGCTGATCGGTGCCGAATGGCTGTTCCTGGGCTCGGGCGTCGGTGCCAGCAACCAGTTCGAGGCCGGCGGATTCATTCGCTCGCGCGCCGAGTTCGAGTGGCCGAACATCCAGTACCACTTCTTGCCGGTGGCGATCAATTACAACGGCAGCAACGCGGTGAAGGAGCACGGCTTCCAGGCCCATGTCGGCTCCATGCGTTCGCCCAGCCGCGGACGTGTGCATGCCAAATCGAGGGACCCTCGGCAACACCCGAGCATCCTGTTCAATTACATGTCCTGCGAGCAGGACTGGCAGGAATTCCGCGACGGCATTCGCATCACCCGGGAGATCATGGCGCAATCGGCGCTGGATCCTTATCGCGGCCGCGAGCTGAGCCCGGGCGCCAATGTCGAGAGCGATGCCGAGCTGGACGCCTTCGTGCGCCAGCACGCCGAAACTGCGTTCCATCCCTCCTGTTCCTGCAAGATGGGCGAGGACGAGATGGCAGTGGTCGACGGCCAGGGCCGGGTGCATGGCGTGGACGGGCTTCGGGTGATCGATGCCTCGATCATGCCGCTGATCACCACCGGCAATCTCAACGCACCGACCATCATGATGGCCGAGAAGCTCGCCGACCGGATCCGCGGGCGCACTCCGCTGCCACGCAGCACGGCGCCCTACTACGTCGCCGGAACCGACCCAGTGCGCACCATGCAGCAGGCGCAACCGGTAGATCTCCACATGACCGGAAGCGTTTAGGCGCGCTCGCCTGATGTAGGGTGGATGTCGCTTTTCACATCCACCGTTCTTCCGGCCCCGGTCTTGGCGGAACGCCTCGAGGTCTACCACAGGGCGGCGACCAGCTTGCTGGCGATCAGCCGAATCCTCGATTACACCCGGATCGCCAGCAAGCTGGCTCTACAAAATGCGCGCGGTGCCGTTCGCCTACCGGCTGCATGCCGCAACCGCCCCGGCGCGCGCTGCAGGGGCAGCCGGTCGATCTGCATATCGCGAGTGACTTAGGCGCAGGCGTCCGGCGGTAGGGTGGATGTGCTTTTCATATCCACCTCGCTTACGAGCGCCCCTAATGACGTACCCACCCAAAAGCGTGGGGTAATCAGCACCCACTCCGCTGCGGTGGGCTGAAGCAGAACGCCGCCCGGCCCACCCTAGCTGTCTGCACCTGATCAATGGATGCGCCGCGTGGGTGCGGCCAGGGCTGTTGAATCGCCTGTGCCGGGGCGGCGCGTATGCAATCCAGCGCTAGAGCGAGGCCTTCACCGCCGCCAGCCCATCTTCACCCTCGCGGGTTGTGACGCCTTGCAACCAGCCTTCGAGCACCTCGGGATGGGCCTGTATCCATGCCTTCACCGCCGCGTCGTTGCTGGCGTTTCTGGCCAGCACCTCGTCCATGATGGCGTTCTCCATGTCCTGGGTGAATTTCAGGTTGCTCAGCAGTTTGCCGACATTCGGGCACTGCGCGGCATAGCCCTTGCGCACCAGCGTATTGACCGTCCCACTTTCGCCGAAATAAGCCTCGCCGCCCTTGAGATACTTGATGTCGTGTTGCACGTTCATCGGGTGCGGCGTCCAGCCGAGAAAGACCACGCCCTTGTCCCGCTTAACTGCCCTGCCGACCTGCACCAGCATTGCCTGCTCGCTGGACTCGATCAACTTCCAGTCGCCAAGACCGAATTCATCGTTAGCGATCATTTTCTGGATCGTCAGGTTCGCTGGCGCACCGGCGGCAATCCCGTAAATCGTCTTGTCGAACAGATCGGCGTGCTTGTCGAGATCCTCGAAACGCTTCACGCCGGCATTCCAGACCGAGGTCGGCACCGCCAGGGTGTACTCGGTGCCGGTCAAGTTCACGCTGTGCTCGTCGATCTCACCGGTGGCCACGAACTTGTCGTAATTGTCCTGTTGCGCCGGCATCCAGTTGCCGAGGAAGACATCGACCTGATCCTTGGTCAGCCCGGCGAAGATGATCGGCACGCCCAGCGTCATGACCTGCGGCTTGTAGCCGAGGCCTTCGAGCAGCAGGCTGGCGATGCCATTGGTTACGGCAATGTCGCTCCAGCCCGGATCACCCAGGCGCACCGTGGCGCACTGTTTATCTTCGACCGCGCCCTGCGCCTGGAGACTCGTGGCGGCCAGTAACACGCTACCGGCCACAACCGCACTTATTGTTTTTCTCATATCCGTCTGCCTTCTCTCTATTCGAAAGGATTCCGTAGGCACGGCCTGGTTGCTGCCGTGTCGTAATGATTCAGGGTCTAGGGTAACGTGCCTTGCGCTCGAGATCGTCCAGGTCAATGTGATTGCGCATGTATTGCTGGCTGGCATCGACCCAGGGCTGATGGTCCCAGCTGGTCAGCTTGCCCAAGCTCAGCGCCTCTCTGACGAGACGTCGGCGGCGCTGGCTATCGAGCACTTGTTGATGGATTGCGGGCATGTTCCAGCGCTGCCGCGCCTCGGTCAGAAACGCCTCGGCCACCGTCTCGTGATCGGCCGAGCCGACCAGGTTTTCGCGCTCCAGCGGATCATTGACCAAATCGAACAACAGGCAGGGATCCTGTTCCGAATAGATGAACTTGTAGGCCCCGCGGCGGATCATCATCAGCGGGCTGGTGGTGCCTTCAGCCATGTATTCGCCGATCACTTCGTCATGGCCCTCGTGGCCGGTCAGGTGCGGCAACAACGAGCGGCCATCGAGCGGCAGGTTGGCCTCCAGCGTGCCGCCGGCCAGCTCGACCAGGGTCGGCAACAGGTCGGCGGTCGACACCGAGGCGCCGATTCGTGCCGGATCGATGCCAGGGGCACGGATGATCAGCGGCACGCGAGCCGCCATCTCGAACCAGTGCATCTTGTACCAGAGGCCACGTTCGCCCAGCTGGTCGCCGTGGTCGCCAGAGAACACAACGATCGTGTCCTCGGCTAGGCCGCACGCCTCAAGCGTCTTCAACAGCTTGCCGACGTTGTCATCGATGTAGCTGCAAGCACCGAAGTAAGCGCGCCGGGCATCCTTGATTTTCTGTTCGGGCAGCGACTTGCCCCACAGGTCGATGACCTTGAGCAGGCGCTGCGAGTGCGGATCTTGCTCGTCCTGAGCGATATCCTGGCGCGGCAGCGGAATGTCCTCGTCCTGATAGCGGTTCCAGTACTCCTCTGGAATGGTGTAGGGGTCGTGAGGATGGGTCATCGACACCGTCAGGCAGAACGGCTTGCCATCTTCCGCCCGAACGAAGTCGTAGAGGTACTGTTGCGCCTTGAACACCACCTCCTCATCGAAATCCATCTGGTTGGTGCGCACGCTGGGCCCAGCCTGCAACACGGAGGACATGTTGTGATACCAGCTCAGGCGTACGTCCGGCTCGTCCCAGTTCACCGCCCAGCCGTAATCGGCCGGGTAGATATCGCTGGTCAGCCGCTCCTCATAGCCATGCAGCTGGTCCGGGCCGCAGAAATGCATCTTGCCGGACAGTGCTGTGTGGTAACCGAGCCGGCGCAGGTAGTGCGCGTAGGTCGGCACGTCGGCAGGAAAGTCGGCGGCATTGTCGTAGGCGCCGATCTTGCTGGGCAGCTGGCCGCTGACCAGGGTGAAGCGCGACGGTGCGCAGAGCGGGCTATTGCAATACGCCGAATCGAACACCACGCCTTCGGTCGCCAGACGCGAAAGGTTCGGCAATTTGATCGGCGATGCCGGGTCATGCATCGGCAGGATTGGCGCGGCCATCTGATCGGCCATGATGAATAGTATGTTTGGGCGCTTCATATCCGAGTGGTCCATGTCTGGTTTTTATGCGAGATTGCTTCGAACACAGTCTGGACCCTGAAACGCTGCGGTAAACCCGGCTGCAGGATATGCCTAGGATAAGTACAGCTAATGCGTAATCAGATCGACCAAATCCCCCTTGATGCGCTACGGGTATTCGAATCCGCCGCTCGCCTGCAGAGCTTCACCGCCGCAGCGCTGGAACTGGGGAGCACGCAGCCGGCGATCAGTCAGCAGATCAAGCGTCTGGAGCACCAGCTGGCGGCCCGTCTGTTCGACCGTGTCTACCGCGGCATCGTCCTCACCGAGGCCGGCGAGCTGCTACTGGGCTATGTGCAGCAAGGCCTGGGCACGCTCGACGCAGGCATCGCCGCGGTCACCACAAAGCAGCAGCACGAGGTGCTCCAGGTCGCCACCGACTTCGCCTTTGCGGCGTACTGGCTGATGCCGCGCCTGGAGCGCTTCCACCAGCTTCATCCCGAGGTGGATGTCAGCCTGGTGACCAGCGAGCGCGGCCTGGGAGCGCTGCCATCGGAAACCGACGTGGCCATCGTCTTCGGCGATGGACGCTCCAAACATGGCGAGACGCATCTGCTGTTTCACGAAGAGGTGTACCCCGTCTGCAGCCCGCAGTTGCTCAAGGATCAGCCCGCGCCCTTGCCGCCGTCCGCATTGGCGCGGCTGCCGCTGCTGCATCTGCGACCGGAAAGCCGCTCGCGCTGGCTCGACTGGAGCAGCCTGTTTCGCGCGCTGGGTATCGCCGAGCTCCCCGGCTCGGGCATGTTGCGCTTCGACAATTACACGCTACTGGTCCAGGCGGCGATTGCCGGCCAGGGCGTCGCCATCGGTTGGCGTCATCTGGTCGATGAACTGATAGCCCAAGGCCTGCTCTGCCGCGTCTGCACGACAAGCGTGAAAACCGAGTTCGGCTATTACGTGGTGCTTCCTGAGCGTAAACGGCGCCAGCGCCTGATCGGCACCTTCGTGACCTGGCTCCAGGCCGAACTGGCCGACGACCCTTGAACACAGTCGACCATCCGCCCGAAACGCAACGAATCTGCACCAACAGGGTGCTTTGCTCGCTAGAACGCACTATCGCAAGGCAAATGCGCTTTGCTAGAGTCGGCGGCCTACCATTTTTTCATGACCGCTAATGGCGGTAATCGAGGCCATTTAAATGACTGAAACCGTCAATGCGTTTCTCTCCCGACTGAAGCAGCGCGATCCGCACCAGCCAGAATTTCACCAAGCGGTCGAAGAGGTTCTCGGCAGCCTTTGGCCATTTCTGGAAGCGAACCCCAAGTACCAGCAGGCCGGCATCCTGGAACGTATCGTGGAGCCGGAACGGGCCATCATGTTCCGTGTTCCATGGGTCGACGACCGGGGCCAGGTACAGGTCAATCGCGGGTTCCGCATTCAGATGAACAGCGCCATCGGCCCCTACAAGGGCGGCCTGCGCTTCCATCCTTCAGTCAATGTGGGTGTACTGAAGTTCCTTGCCTTCGAACAGGTCTTCAAGAACTCCCTCACCTCGCTGCCCATGGGCGGCGGTAAAGGCGGCTCGGACTTCAACCCAAAAGGCAAAAGCGACAGCGAAGTGATGCGCTTCTGCCAATCGTTCATGAGCGAGATGTTCCGCCACATTGGAGCTGACGTCGATGTACCGGCTGGTGACATCGGAGTCGGCGCGCGCGAGATCGGCTACCTGTTCGGGCAGTACAAACGCCTATCCAACCAATTCACCTCCGTGCTCACCGGCAAGGGCCTGTCCTACGGCGGCAGCCTGATCCGCCCGGAAGCCACCGGCTTCGGTTGCGTGTACTTCGCCGAGGAAATGCTCAAGAGCACCCACAGCAGTTTCGACGGCAAGCGAGTCGCCATATCCGGATCGGGCAACGTCGCCCAGTACGCCGCGCAGAAGGTCATGGAACTCGGCGGCAAGGTGATTTCCCTGTCGGATTCCGGCGGCACCCTGCACTTCCCTGAAGGCTTGACCGAAGAGCAGTGGGGCTACCTGATGGACCTCAAGAACGTCCGACGCGGTCGGCTCGAGGAAATGGCCACGCATTTCGGCATCGCCCACTTGCCTGAACAGCGCCCCTGGAATCTGCCCTGCGAGATCGCCCTGCCTTGCGCTACGCAGAACGAACTCGACGGCGAGGATGCGCGCAGCCTGCTGAACAACGGCTGCATCTGCGTGGCCGAAGGGGCCAACATGCCCTCGACGCTCGAAGCGGTTGACCTGTTCCTCGAAGCGAGCATTCTCTTCGCGCCAGGCAAAGCCTCCAATGCCGGCGGTGTCGCCTGTAGCGGCCTGGAAATGAGCCAGAACGCCATGCGCATGCATTGGACCGCCGGCGAGGTGGATACCAAGCTGCACAGCATCATGCAATCGATCCACCATGCTTGCGTGTCTT
Organism: Pseudomonas sp. Q2-TVG4-2; assembly: GCF_013620795.1. GTDB lineage: Bacteria > Pseudomonadota > Gammaproteobacteria > Pseudomonadales > Pseudomonadaceae > Stutzerimonas. The sequence goes on from NZ_LGLW01000001.1 coordinate 986,468, forward strand.
ATGGCGAAGAAAACGGCCGCACCAACTACGTGAAGGGCGCCAACATCGCCGGCTTCGTCAAGGTCGCCGATGCGATGCTGGCGCAGGGCGTGGTGTAAAAGAGCGGCAAGCTTCAAGCCGAAAGCTGCAAGAAAAAGCCCCCGTCGGATCGTCCGGTGGGGGCTCTTCTTTTGGGAAACAGAAAGCGGGAATCGTTGGTGGGCTGAAGCGGAGCGCCGCGACCCGCCCTGCGCTGCTGGGCACTTCCAGCCTCACGTACCTACCAATAATTTTCCACGGCCACCTGCCCGGGCCGCCGGGTCAGACTCAGGTTGAGATCGCGCGCCTTGAGGATGGTGCGGGTGTCCTCGATCATCTGCGGGTTGCCGCAGAGCATGATCCGCGAGTGCTCGGGCTCCAGCTTCAGGCCGGCAGCACCCTCCAGTTCGCCGCTCTCGATCAGCCTGGTAATGCGCCCATGCAAGGCGCCGGGCGCCTTTTCGCGGGTAATCACCGGTAGATAGGTGAGTTTGCCGCCCAGACCTTCCAGATAATCACGCTGCGGCAGCTCGCGGATCAGCGTCTGATAGGCCAGCTCGGATGCCGTGCGCGCACTGTAGACCAGCACGATCCGCTCGAATCGCTGCCAGACCTCGAAGTCCTGCAAAATCGAAAGAAACGGTGCAAGACCGGTACCTGTGCCCAGTAGCCACAAGTCGCGGCCGTCAATGAAACGATCCAGGGTAAGAAAGCCGAACGCCTGCTTGTCCACCAGCAACTCATCGCCGGGCTTCAGGCGGCTGAGTTCGCTGGTGAACTCGCCATCCGGCACCACAATGGAAAAGAAGTCGAGAAACTCGTCATGGGGCGCCGAAACCATCGAATAAGCGCGCCAGACGATGTTGCCACTGGGTTTGCGCACACCGAGGCGGGCGAACTGCCCGGCCGTGAAACGGAAACCGGGGTCGCGGGTCGTGCGCAAGGTGAATAGCGTGGGGGTCAACGTCTGCACCTCGAGCAGACGCTGACGGGTGAACTTCTCTTCGCTGACGGTCATACTTCGCTCCCTTCGCGGACATCTGCGGGTTCGAGGGTTGTACCCTTGATACTCCATTCCGACGCCCACAAACACCGCCAGTTCTTATGCCTATTCTCGAATCCGCCTACGCCCGCCTCAACCTGATCCGCCAGCCGGAACAGCCCAACGAACCCTTGCAGGCCTTCGATGCGGCAGACGAATACCTGTTGGCGCAGCTGCATGAGCAGGGCTTGCCGGCGTCGACGCGGCTGCTGGTCCTGAATGACAGCTTCGGCGCGCTGGCTTGTTCCCTGGCTCATCACGCCCATGTCACCAGCAGTGGCGATTCCCACCTGGCGCATCTGGCGCTCGAAAAGAACCTGCAACGCAATGCACTCCCCAGTGACGCCGTGACCTTCGCTCCGGCCAGCGAAGTCGCGCAGGGCCCGTTCGACCGGGTGCTGATACGCGTGCCCAAGACCCTTGCCCTGCTGGAAGAGCAGCTGATCCGGCTGCACGGCCAACTGGCGCCGGGTGCCCAGGTGGTCGCCGCCGCGATGATCAAGCATCTACCGCGCGCGGCGGGCGACTTGCTGGAGCAGTACATCGGCCCGGTGCAGGCCTCGCTAGCCGTAAAGAAGGCACGTCTGCTGACCGCTACGCCAGTGGAGAAGCCAGCACCCCGCTCGCCCTACCCGACCCGCTACCGCGTCGATCAGCCGGGTCTGGAATTGATCAATCACGCCAATTTGTTCTGCCGGGAAGACCTCGACATCGGCACCCGCGCCTTTCTCCCGCATCTGCCCAAGGCGCTCGGCAACCTACGCGTAGCCGACCTGGGCTGCGGCAACGGCGTGCTCGGTATCGTCTATGCGCTGGGCAATCCGCAGGCCGAGCTGACGCTGGTGGATGAAAGCTACATGGCGGTGCAGTCGGCGCGCGAGAACTGGCAGGCGATCCACGGAGAGCGTCCCGTCGATATCCGTGCCGGCGATGGGCTGGCCGAGCAGCCGATGGATTCGCTGGATCTGGTGCTGTGCAATCCGCCGTTCCACCAGCAGCAGGTGGTGGGTGATTTTCTCGCCTGGCGGATGTTCACCCAGGCCAAAACAGCGCTGGCCAAGGGCGGCGAGCTGTGGATCGTCGGCAACCGTCACCTCGGTTATCACCTCAAACTCAAGCGGCTGTTCGGCAAGGTCGAGCAGGTCGCGGCGACGCCCAAGTTCGTCATCCTGCGGGCGATCAAGCCGTGAGCGAGGCGCCGGTTCGGCTGAGCATCCAGCAGTTCGCCGCGCGAACCGGCCTGTCTGCCGACACCCTGCGCTATTACGAAAAAATCGGCCTGCTGCGCCATGTCGCTCGGGACGCGAGCGGCTTTCGTGTCTACGGGCCACGCGACCTTGAATGGGTCGGCTTCATCCTGCGCCTGAAGGACACCGGCATGGCGCTGGATGACATCATTCGCTATGCCGATCTACGTGAAGACGGCGATTCCACCCTTACGGCGCGCCAGGCATTGCTCGAAGCCCATGCGGCCAAGTTGCAGGCGCGCCTCGAGCGCGACCGCGAGCATCTGGACGCACTGCAGGCAAAGATCGAGCGGTACCGCCAGCAAACGACCTATTGACTTGGAGTTGACTCCAACCCGCAGGCTCTTCCTCTAACACTCGAGAGGAACGCGCCATGCCTGCATCAACCCGCTACACCGAAGGCCTAGCCAAGCTTGAGCAGATCGACGGTGAGGCCGGCCGAAAGGTCATCGACAGCCTGCAAGCCATCGCCCCGGATCTCGCCCGTTACGTCATCGAGTTTCCCTTCGGCGATATCTACCAGCGCCCCGGCCTCGACCTGACACAGCGGGAGCTGGCCACAGTCGCGGCATTGACGGCACTCGGACACTGCCAACCGCAGCTGGCGGTGCATATCCATGGCGCGTTGAATGTCGGCTGCACACCGGAACAGATCATTGAGGTGATCATCCAGATGGCCGTCTATGCTGGTTTTCCCGCGGCGCTCAACGGCATGTCGACAGCAAAGACGGTATTTGCCGAACGCGGCCTGCTGCCTGCATGAGCATAGCTATTCGCCCACACTTAAACGCTTCGCGACCAAGCTCGCTCCTACGCGGCCGCTGAGGTTTCAATTGCAGGAGCGAGGGGGCCACCTAGTTCTTGCCCGCGAGGCGGCATAGTCACGATGTCGATGTTCCTGACTGTTTCTCCTCAACGCAGTGCGTAGGGTGGGCTTCAGCCCACCAGAGACGCCACGCTTCGCCCCCTTTCGCGAGCTAAAGCGAAACGCAGCCCGGCCCACCCTACAGTCTTCTGCTGGCGGCTTGCCTCACAGCGCTACAGCGGCTGCATGCTAATCTCGCGCCCTGCCCACCTTGCGCCCGAATTGATGTCCACTCACGCCAAACTCCTGCTCCGCCACCAGCGCCCGTTCATCAAGTTTTGGTTCGCCCGCGTGTTCACGGCCAGTGGTTTCCAGATGCTGGCCGTTGCTATTGGCTGGCACATGTATGAGCTGACCGGCAGCGTGCTCGACCTCGGCCTGGTGGGCCTGGCCGAGTTCTTTCCGCGCCTGCTGTTCATTCTCTGGACCGGTCATGTCGCTGACCGCTTCGATCGGCGCCGTGTCGCGGCGCTGTGTCAGGGCTTGCAAGGGCTGATCGCCCTGTCGCTGGTGCTCGGGGCGGGCGGGCTGGGTGTGACGCGGGAGATGATCTTCGTGCTCGCGTTCCTGCTGGGCACCGCGCGGGCGTTTGAAGGCCCGGCCACCCAGGCGCTATTGCCGAGCCTGGTTCCCACACAGCTGTTCCCGGCAGCGGTAGCGGCCTCGTCTTCGGCCATGCAGACGGCCACCATCGTCGCACCTGCGCTTGGGGGTCTGTTGTTCGCCATCGGTCCGCTGTGGGTGTATGGGCCGGTAGCGCTGCTCTTTGCCCTTGCATGCAGCTTGATGCTGAGCCTGCCGAAGCGTCCCGCGCCGCCGAAGCAGACCGGCCCTGCGATGGACAATCTGCTCGCCGGCATGCACTTCATTCGCAGCCGTCCCGACATCTTCGGCGCCATTTCACTGGACATGTTTGCCGTGCTGCTCGGCGGTGCCACGGCGCTGTTGCCGGTGTTCGCCAAGGACATTCTGCTTACCGGCCCGTGGGGCCTCGGGCTGCTGCGCTCAGCACCAGCAGTGGGTGCGCTATTGATGTCCTTCTGGCTGGCGCGCTATCCGATAAACCGCCAAGTCGGGCGGGTCATGTTCGTGGCTGTCGGGGTGTTCGGCCTGGCGACCATCGCCTTCGGGCTGTCGACCTCGTTCTGGTTGTCGATGGGCGTGCTGGTGGTGCTGGGCGCAGCGGACATGATCAGCATGGTGATCCGCGGCGCCTTCGTGCAGCTGGAAACGCCGGACGCGATGCGCGGACGGGTCAGTGCGGTCAACGGTTTGTTCATTGGCGCATCCAATCAGCTCGGTGAATTCGAGTCCGGCCTGACGGCTCACTGGTTCGGCACGGTGCCGGCTGTGGTGATCGGCGGGGTTGGTACGCTGATCGTTGCCGGCGTCTGGATGAAGCTGTTTCCGACGCTCGCCAATCGGGACCAGTTGCATCGGGATCTGGATTAGGTGGAAAAGACGCTTCGCGGTCCTCCACCCCTACAGCCGTGACCGGTCAACCGTAGGGTGGAAAACGGCGAAGCCTTTTCCGCCGCCCCGTCTCTTACAACAACTTATCCATCGTGATCGGCAAATCGCGCACCCGCTTGCCGGTGGCGTGGTAGATGGCGTTGGCCACCGCCGCGGCCACACCGACGATACCGATCTCGCCGACGCCCTTGGAGCCGAGCGCATTAACGATCTCGTCCTTCTCCTCGACGAAGATCACGTCGATCTCACCGATATCGGCATTCACCGGCAGGTGGTACTCCGCCAGGTTGTGATTCATATAGCGCCCCAGGTTATGGTCGATCATGGTCTCCTCGTGCAACGCCTGGCCGATGCCCCATACCACGCCGCCGGCAATCTGGTTGCCCGCTGTCTTGGGGTTGACCACCCGCCCGGCCGCTACGGCACTGACCGCGCGCGTCACCTTCACCGTGCCCAGTGTCTCGTCCACCCGTACCTCGATAAATACGGCCGAGTGAGTGGCGGTTGAATAGGCATTGCGCTTCTCGCCGGGCTTGACGCTCACCTCAGCCTCGAGCACGCCGCTGACGGCGACAATCTGTTCGATCTCAACGCTGTGCGCGGGTGAGGCCTTGAGCCGCATCTGGCCTTCGACGAACTCGACATCGTCGAGCTTGGCCCCGGTAAATGGTGACACCGGCGACTGCTGCGCCGCATCGAGGATCTTCTGCCGCAACCCTTCGCAAGCTTGCTGCACCGCGCTGCCGACCGACGACACGGTCGCCGACCCGCCTTCCAGAGGCGCCTGGGAGAGGTTGGAATCGCCCAGGCGGAACTCAACACGCTCCAGGGGCAGGCCCATCGCCTCCGCGGCAATCTGGGTCATCACCGTGTAGGTACCGGTGCCGATGTCGGCGGTGGCGCTGCTGACCACCAGCCGACCATCCGGCCCCATGCAGGCCTTGGCGCTGGCCGGCATCTGAATCGCCTCCCAGACGCCGGTGGCCATGCCCCAGCCGATCAACTGATTGCCGTCGCGCATGCTGCGGGGCCCCATGGAGCGGCGCGACCAACCGAAACGCTCGGCGCCCTGCTCGTAGCATTGGCGCAGCTCCTTGCTGGAGTACGGCTTGTCCTCGTTGCCGTTGCGCTCGGCATAGTTGGTCAGCCGCAAGGCCAGCGGGTCGACGGCCGCAGCATAGGCCAGCTCATCCATGGCGCATTCCAATGCGTACACGCCGATGGCCGCACCCGGCGCACGCATGTCCAGCGGGGTGTAAACGTCCAGCGGCACCAGCTGATAATCCAGCCGCACATTGGGGCACCGATAGAGCATGCCGGACCACTCGACCTCATGCTCGGTGAAATCCTCGAAGCTCGAGGTCTGGCCGATCGCCTGATGCGTCAGGGCTTCCAGTTGGCCATTGGGTGCCGCGCCGAGAGAGATCCGCTGCAGACTGCGCGGCCGATAGCCGAAGGTGAACATCTGCTGTCGCTTGAGCGCCACGCGTACCGAACGCTGCAGTTTCAGCGCCGCCATCACTGCGAGGGGCAGCTGGTACTGCGGCCGCAGCCCGGAGCCGAAAGCGCCGCCAACGAACGGTGAAATGACGCGGATCCTGCCTTCCATGCCGAACACGTTCTCCAGATAACGCATGCAGTTCTGCACGCCCTGAGTCTTGTCGTAGACCTCCAGGTTGCCTTCCGGAAAATAGTGGACGGTGGAGGCATGCGGCTCCATCGGGTTGTGGTGCTCGACCGGCGTGGTGTATTCGAGATCAAGCCTGAGCATCGCACCACGCAATGCAGCATCCGCGTTGCCACGGGCCGGGGGCAGCTCGACCGGCGCTTTGTGCATGGTTTCCAGCTCGCTGAGCAGGTCGGTCCGGTGCGGCTCGCGCTCGTACTCCACGCGCACCAGGCTGCCGGCATAACGGGCCAGTTCAAGGTTCACGGCGACCACCAGCGCAACCGGCTGGCCGCTGTAAAGGATGCGGTCGTTGAACAACGGGCGAAACGGGGAGCCCTCGGCGGCATCATCGTCTTCGTAAGGTTCGTCGTAACTGGCGATCGGCGGGCGGTTCTGGTGAGTCAGCACCAGCTCAACGCCAGGCACCGCCTCGGCCGCGCTGGCATCGATGCTGAGAATCCTGCCCCGGGCGATGCTGCTATTGACTACGCTGCCGTAAAGCAGACCGGGCACCTGGAATTCTGCAGCGTACTGCGCTTTACCGGTGACCTTGAGCGGGCCGTCGACGCGATCGATGGGCTGGCCGAAGGGAGAAGAGGCAGATTTCATCAGGCGGCTCCTTTGGCGGCATCGGTCAGGGCACGCACAATGGCGCGCCGGCCCAGTTCGATCTTGAAAGCGTTGTGTTCGAAGCCACTGGCTCCTTCCAGCAGGATGTCCGCCGCGGCTGTGAATGCGGCCTCGTCAGGAGACTTGCCGACCAGCGCCGCCTCCGCTTCGGCCTTACGCCACGGTTTGTGCGCCACACCGCCCATGGCGATGCGGGCGTTGTGGATGCCGGTGCCGCTCATCTCCAACGCTGCCGCCACCGAGACCAGGGCGAAGGCATAGGACGCACGGTCGCGCACCTTGAGGTAGCTGCAGTGCGTAGCAAAACCTTGCGGCGGCAGCTCGACCGCGGTGATCAGCTCGCCGTCGGCCAGCGTGTTGTCACGGTCTGGCGTGTCGCCCGGCAAGCGATGGAAGTCGGCGAAGGCGATCCGCCGCTCGCCCTGCGGCCCTTGCACCTGCACCGCGGCTTCCAATGCGGTCAGGGCTACGCACATATCAGATGGATGCACAGCGATGCACGCCTCGCTGTGCCCGAGAACCGCGTGGATACGGTTGAGGCCATCGCGCGCCGAGCAGCCACTGCCGGGCTCACGCTTGTTGCATGGCGTGGTGCTGTCGTAGAAGTAGTAGCAACGGGTGCGCTGCAACAGGTTGCCGCCCGTGGTTGCCATGTTGCGCAGCTGTGGCGAGGCGCCTGCGAGAATCGCCTGGGACAGCAATGGATAGCGTTGTTGCACCAGCGGATGCCAAGCCAGGTCCGAGTTGCTCACCAGCGCACCGATACGTAGTCCGCCCCCGGTCGTCTCCTCGACGTCGGCCATCGGCAGACGGGTAATGTCGATCAGCTGCGCCGGGCGGGTGACGTTTTCTTTCATCAGGTCGAGCAGATTGGTGCCGCCGGCAATATAGCGGCTGTTCGGCCGGTACAGGCCGATAGCTTCGTCGATGGACGCCGGACGTGCGTAGCTGAACGGGTTCACGGCTTCACCTCCCGCACGGCGGTGAGGCGGTCGCGCGTCTGCGGCATCGCCTCTTCGATTGCTGCGAGGATGTTCGGATAGGCGCCGCAGCGGCAGAGGTTACCGCTCATTTGTTCGCGCAGATCGTCGCGGGTCTGCGCGTGACCTTCAGCCACCAGGCCGACCGCCGAGCAGATCTGCCCCGGCGTGCAATAACCGCATTGGAAGGCGTCGTGGCTGACGAAGGCGGCCTGCATCGGATGCAGCTCCTCGCCTTGGGCAAGCCCCTCGATAGTCATCAGCCGAGCGCCGTCGTGCATGATCGCCAGGGTCAGGCATGAGTTGATCCGCTTGCCATTGAGCAACACCGTGCAAGCGCCACATTGGCCGTGGTCGCAACCTTTCTTCGTGCCGGTCAGATGCAGTTGCTCGCGTAGCAGATCGAGCAGTGTGGTCCAGGGATACACCTCAACCTGGCGGCTCTGGCCGTTCAACTCAAGGGTTATCGGGCAGGCGGCGGCACCTGCAGGAGAGGATGTTTCGCTCATGGCAGCCTCACGGTTTTTGGGGGCCGTCCGGCACCTGTTCTGCGCAGGCTCGCCGAAGACCTCAGGCATTGGGTGCGCTGTCCGTGCGTCTAGGGGTACGACTGCCCAAACGGGAAGATTGTTCAGCCGGGCCATGAGTGGCCAAGGGTGAGATAGGCAGCAGATCCCATGACGGGTACCAGTGTTCCACCGCCACCCGGCACATGCGGAGCGTGCTAATCAGGGCAGGCAAACGCCGTGTAAGCCATCGCATGCGGCCCGGCACCGGCTGTTCAGTCTGAGCGGCGGTCTCCTGGACGGTCGATATCCTGCAGTACGCCAGGGTCGTCCAGCTCGATTTCAATGACCCGCGGATCGATGAACAGCGCTTGAGCCCCTCTGTCGTCGCCCAGCATCAGTAGCTGATCGAGATAGTGAGCACCGATCCCGCGTGGATGGCCGCGCTGGCCCCGGTAGGTCGGCACCACCAATCGCTGCGGCTGGATGGCAGCAGCGATGCGAGCGATGCTTTCGCGCCGCACGTAGGGCATATCACCCAGCGCCACGAGCCAGCCGCGGCGAGCCGATTGATGAGCGACGGCCTGCGCCAGGCTATGGCCGAGGCCGTTGCTGCGCACCGACAAGATCTCTGCATCCAGACCCTCGCCGATTTGATCCAGCCAGGCCAGCAACGGCTGGTTGTCGTCGCGGGTCACGACCAGCAGCCGTTCGGTGACGCCGCTCAGTGCGCTCAACGTCTCGGCCAATATTGGCGACGCATCGAGTGCGTCGGTACTGGGCGAGAGCAGCTTGTCCTCATCGTGGTGCTCACGATAACGGCTGCCCTGTCCCGCAGCGAGGACGACGGTGCACACCCCCTCGATCGAATCAGGCACAACGCCGCGCCGCCGCGGCCTGCTCGCGCTGCGCGCCATTCTTGATCGCCACCACCTGCGCCATCAGCGACAGCGCGATCTCGGCCGGCGTGCGGCTGCCGATGGGCAAGCCGATGGGCCCGTGCAAGCGGTTCACCTCATGCTCGCCCAGCCCCAGCGTCAATAGGCGCGACCTGCGCTTCTCGTTGTTGAGCCGCGAGCCCAGCGCACCGATATAAAACGCCTCGGACCGCAGCGCGGTGAGCAGCGCCATGTCGTCCAGCCGTGGGTCATGGGTCAGCGCAACGATAGCGGTGTGCGAGTCCGGCTCGATGGCCACCACCGCATCGTCCGGCATACCCGGCACAAAGCGCACGCCGGCGTCACGCCAACCATGATCGTAGCCTTCACGCGGATCACAGATCAGCACTTCGAACCCGAGCCCAAGCGCGAGGTCGGCGGTATAGCGTGATAGCTGGCCGGCGCCAATCATCAATAGCCGCCAGGTTGGCCCGAAGGGTGCACGCAGGTTCGTGCCGTCGAACTGTAGACATTCACTGCGCCCAGCGGGGGCCAGGCTGACGACGCCGCTGGCCATGTCGAGACAGCGCACCAGCCGCTCATGGCCGGCGCAGCGCTGCAGCAGTTCGTCGAGCCAGGTCACGTCGTGCAACGGCTCTTCCAGCAGACGCAGAGTGCCCCCACACGGCAGACCGAAGCGCGCGGACTCTTCCTTGCTGACGCCATAGGTAATCAGCTCGCAGGCTTTGCCCCGGCTGGCGATGGCCTGGCGGCGGGCCAGCAGATCGTCTTCGACGCAGCCGCCCGATACCGACCCTTCCACCTGGCCATCGTCACGCAGCGCCAGCAGCGCACCTACCGGTCTCGGCGCGCTGCCCCAGGTTTCCAGGACGGTATAAAGCATGACCCCATGGCCTTCACGCAGCCAGTCGCGGGCACGTCGCAGCACCGCTAGATCCACACTGTCCATCTTTCCCTCATCGGTTTCGGTCGAAACGCCGATCAAACCGGCATGCCTTCAATGACTGACCGGAATAGTGGTTAGTTCGCCGTGCATGGATGCCTACCCACACACAGAGTCCGGCCCGCCACGCCTGACGATACCCGCCGGACGCAACTGGAAATTCAACCCTACGCGGGGCCGGTGTAAGATGCGCGGCTTTTGCGAGCAACGCCCTGCTAGGCTTTGCTGTAGCAAACGAATTGCCCCAAGAGGCAAACGATACCCAAACCGCCTGCCCTGACCGGGACACACGAGGATTGACCATGCTGGAGAAGCTGTTTCAACTCAAAGCGCACAACACCACGCTGCGCACCGAGATGCTTGCCGGTCTCACCACCTTTCTGACGATGGCCTACATCCTCTTCGTCAACCCGAGCATCCTTGCCGAAACCGGCATGGACCACGGCGCCGTCTTCGTCGCCACCTGCCTGGCCGCCGCCATCGGCTCGGCGATCATGGGACTGGTGGCCAACTACCCGATCGCTCTAGCGCCGGGCATGGGGCTGAACGCCTTCTTCACCTACACCGTGGTGCTGACCATGGGCTACACCTGGCAGACCGCGCTGGGTGCGGTATTCCTCTCTGGTGTGATTTTCTTTCTGCTGTCGATCTTCAAGATCCGCGAATGGATCATACACAGCATTCCGCTGGCGCTGCGCTCGGGCATCGCTGCGGGTATCGGCCTGTTCCTGGCGATCATCGCCCTGAAAAACGCCGGCATCGTTGTAGATAACCCGGCGACGCTGGTCGGCCTCGGCGACCTGACCGCAGGCGGCCCGCTGCTGGCCTGCCTGGGCTTCTTCCTGATCGCTGCGCTGGCCTACCGCAAGGTCACCGGCGCAGTGATGATCGGCATTCTGGTAGTGACCGGGTTGTCGATCCTGCTCGGCCTCTCTCAGCTCAACGGCGTCGTCTCGATGCCGCCCTCGCTGATGCCGACCCTGATGCAACTGGACATCATGGGCGCGCTGGATATCGGCCTGCTTAGCGTGATCTTCGCCTTCCTGTTCGTCGATCTATTCGACACCTCCGGCACGCTCATCGGCGTGGCGCAGAAGGCCAACCTGTTGGATAAGGACGGTAGGATGCCGCGCCTGGGCCGCGCCCTGCTCGCCGATAGCACCGCGACCATGGCCGGCGCCGCACTGGGTACCTCGACCACCACCAGCTACATCGAATCCGCTGCGGGTATCAGCGCCGGCGGGCGCACCGGCCTGACCGCCTGCGTGGTTGCGCTGCTGTTTCTGCTGAGCCTGTTCTTCGCACCGCTCGCTGGCGCCGTGCCCGCCTATGCCACGGCGCCGGCGCTGCTGTTCGTCGCCGTGCTGATGATGAGCAGCCTGGCCAACATCGACTGGGACGATCTCACCGTCGCCGCGCCGGTGGCCATCGCCGCGCTGGCGATGCCGTTGACCTTCTCGATCGCCAATGGCATCGCCTTCGGTTTCATCGCCTGGACCGCGATCAAGCTGCTCGCCGGCCGCTGGCGCGAGCTGAGCCCGGCGATGTGGATCCTCTCGATCCTGTTTGTGATCAAGCTGGGCTGGTTCGCTGGCTAAAGGGCCAGCCGGGGGGCGTATTGGTGGGCTAAAGCCGAACGCCACCGGGCCCACCCTACGGTGCCGGGACGCGTGTAGGGTGGGCTTCAGCCCACCACGCACCGCTCGAAGCAGGCCAGCGTCGCCCTGACAACTTCGGTCCGCGTCCGTACAATCAGCGCCCGTCGGAGGGGCACGAGCCCGGCTTCCGTCAATTTGCCACCCGGCATGCCGCCGGTTACCACTACGCAACGGCCGCCGCAATGACTCATATTCAGGTAGATCCCGCCCGCTACGATGCCCAACTCGCCGAAAAGGCTGCCCGGCTTGTCGATCTGCTGGCGCCCTTCGATGCGCCCGCGCCCGAGGTGTTCGACTCGCCGCGTGAGCACTATCGCCTGCGCGCCGAGTTCCGCCTGTGGCGCGAGGACGGCCACCGGCACTATGCGATGTTCGAACAGGGGGACAAGCACACACCGATCCTGATCGACGACTTCCCCATCGCCAGCCGCCGCATCAACGAGCTGATGCCGCAATTGAAAGCCGCGTGGCAAGCCTCGGAAACGCTGAGCTTCAAACTGTTCCAGGTCGAATTCCTGACCACCTTGTCCGGTGATGCGCTGATTACCCTCGCCTATCACCGTCCGCTGAATGAAGCCTGGCAGGCCGAGGCTGAGCTGCTTGCGGCCAGCCTCGGCGTAAGCATCGTCGGGCGTTCCAAGGGCAAGCGCATCGTCATTGGCCGAGATTATGTGACCGAGCAACTGACGGTCGCCGGTCGCACGTTCAGCTATCGCCAGCCGGAAGGCGCCTTCACTCAGCCCAACGGCGAAATCTGCCAGAAGATGCTGAACTGGGCTTACGGCGTGTTGGGCGAACGCACCGACGACCTGCTCGAGCTCTACTGTGGTAACGGCAACTTCACCCTGCCGCTAGCGACCCGTGTGCGCAAGGCGCTTGCTACCGAGATCAGTAAATCCTCGGTGAGCGCGGCGCTGGCCAACCTCGACGACAACGGCGTCGACAACGTCAGGCTGGTGCGCCTGTCGGCGGAGGAGCTGACCCAGGCCCTCAACGAAGTGCGGCCGTTCCGCCGCCTGGCCGGCATTGACCTGAAGAGCTACAATTTCGGCAGTGTCTTCGTCGACCCGCCCCGCGCCGGCATGGACCCGGACACCTGCGAACTGACCCGCCGCTTCGAGCGCATCCTTTATATCTCATGCAATCCTGAGACGCTGGCGGCGAACATCGCCCAGTTGCACGACACCCACCGCATCGAGCGCTGTGCCCTATTCGATCAGTTTCCCTATACCCACCACATGGAATCGGGCGTGCTGTTAGTGCGGCGCGACTGAGCCGTGATCCAGAGCCGATCGAGGCCTGACGTGAACGCTACGCAGTAGAGCGAGGGGTGAGCATCGCACCCCGAGATGGTCGAGGTCGCGTGCTGATCGTTCACGCAGCGAAGCGCCATTCGCTGTGGTGGTGCCCCACTTGCTATCTGCCGGGCGGATCCTGCGGCCTATCCGCCGGCTGAGCATCAGGATCTCCCCGTCGAAAGGGCGCCGGTGCGGGCTCGGCGGTTGTCACGGGAGCAGGTCCGTCGCCCAGACGAAACGGTTTGGGCGGTCCATCGTCGAGGCGGGTCCGCTTGGATTGCAATTCTGCGTCCGGTTCGGCGTCCGAATCCGGGTCCGTCCGCAGGCGCTCCCTCATCAACAGCAGCGCAACTGCGGCAAGCAATGCGGCACCAACCCGGTAAATTAGCGAGGCCAGATCGAAGCCGATCAGCTCACCGCCGTCGAGCCACAACGATCCCAGCCGCCCGGCGGCCAGCGCCAGCATGGTGATCACCAGCATTACCAGGGCCGCCCTGGCGTGCTCTGGCACTCGCATGGCCCAGAGCAGGAACAGCGCCAGCCCCAACTGCAGCCCTCCGTAATAGACGCGCATATGGCTGACCGAGGCGGTCTCCATCAACAGCATCCCATTCAGATTGGCCATCTCATACGGGCGCAGCCAGTAGGCGAGGCTGAAAGCAATCATGATCACGGCCTGAACAACCAGAACGAACCGGGCAAAACGCATCGAAAACTCCCCTGATAGCGGCTGCGCACCACAATGGTTATCGGACCGAAGCGGCTCGTATTGGTTCGCCGCAGAGCCGGTAGCAGCCTGTGACAATCGCTCACGGGCGGATGTTTGGGCCGGTGCTCGCTTGGCGTTATCCTGCTCCATCCCTTGGAGGAAATCTTCATGCGCCATCTGCTACTCGCCACCGCCTTCTTCGCCAGCCTTACCCAGGCAGCCGAACCCATCGCCATCGACGTTCACCGCGACGCCAACTGCGGCTGCTGCACCTCATGGATCAAGCATCTCCAAGAGAACGGTTTCCAGGTGAACGACCATGTCGAAACCGATATGGCCGCCGTCAAGAACCGCCTCGGCGTGCCTCACCGGCTGGGCTCCTGCCACACTGGGGTGATCGATGGAAAGTTCGTTGAAGGGCACGTTCCCGCTGCCGATATTTTCAAGCTTCGCGCTCAGCCCGATCTGATCGGCGCGGCAGTGCCGGGCATGCCCTTGGGTTCGCCGGGTATGGAAATGGGCGATCGCCAGGATGCCTACAAAGTGGTCGGGCTGGACAAGCATGGCAAGGAATCGGTGCTGGCCGAATATCCAGCGCGCTGATTGAAATCAGGCGAAGCGCAATCGGCCGACTGAATTAGCTGATAACAGCGCGGGTCTATCCACCAGCTATGTCTGGTAGAGGATTCGTACATGCGTTGGAAGAAGGCGCGTCGCAGCGACAACGTGGTAGATGCCAGGGGCCGCAGCGGCGGCATCGGTCGAGGGCGTCTGAGTCTGGCCGGGGTAGCCATCGTGGTGGTGATCGGCTTGCTCTCCGGCCAGGACCCGATGCAGATCCTCGGCCAGTTGGCCAACCAGACCGGCTCGCCGCCCACCCAACAGAGCGAGGCGCCAGCACGCGGCGATGACCCGCAGGTGGCATTCGTCCAGGCCATCCTCGGTGATACCGAAGACACCTGGCGTGCGCTGTTCCAGCAGTCTGGCGAGCAGTACCGCGATCCTACGCTTGTGTTGTTTCGCGGTGGAATCAATTCAGCGTGCGGCTTCGCCAGCTCGGCGGTCGGTCCCTTCTACTGCCCGGGCGATCGCCAGGTGTATCTCGACCTTCATTTCTTCGATGAAATGGCGTCGCGCTTCTCGGTCGCCGGGGATTCCGCCCAGGCCTACGTGATCGCCCACGAGGTCGGCCATCATGTACAGACGCTGCTGGGGGTGTCGCAGCAGATGCAGGCCGCACGCCAGCGCGGCGCTCAGATGGAAGGCGACAACGGACTGCTGGTTCGTCAGGAGCTGCAGGCCGACTGCTTCGCCGGTGTCTGGGCCTACCATGCGCAGCAGCGTCATGACTGGCTGGAGGCGGGCGATCTGGAAGAGGCGCTGAACGCCGCCAATGCCATCGGTGATGACCATCTGCAAAAGCAGAGTCAGGGCCGCGTGGTGCCGGACGCGTTCACTCATGGCACCTCGGCGCAGCGGGTCAGATGGTTCCGCACCGGCTTCGACAGTGGCGAGCCGGCGCGCTGCGATACGTTTCAGGCGAGCCGGCTCTGAGCGCTCAGCCCGGCTAGGTCACCCAGTTGTAAATCGGTGCGTCTGCGCCGCTCTGCACTTTCACTTGGGCGCTGTGGCGCAGACGCACCAGCAGGCGCTTGCCAGCCAGGGCGCTGCCACTCAGGGCTTCCAGTTCGGCCAGCAACTGCGGGCCCTCCATGCGCCCCGCTTCGCGCAGCAGCTGTTGAGCACCGAGCCACAGCGCGTCGGTGCCGGCCTCGGCAGGCGCCTGCGCCGCCTGCACATTGGCACTCAATGGCAACTGTCGCGCCAACTGCGCCCAGTCCTGATCATCCATATCAATGCTTAGGTCGACCGGCCACTCGCCGACATGGCCACGAATTCGAATCATCTTCACGCTCCTGAAAGTCAGGACGATATGCTCCCACGCTCCGGCTTGGGCTGGCCAGCCACAGCTGCCGCCTGTTATAACGTAACTCTTTCTTTATCCAGGAGTCCTGTTATGCGCCATCTGCTGCTTGCCCTGCAATTCGCTCTGTTGCCCGGTTTCGTTCTGGCCGCCGAAACCCACGACCACGGTCATCATCACGCTCAGCATGGCAGCCTCGGCGCGCATGAGCACGGCGCAGCTGAGCTGGATGTCGCACTGGATAGCTCCACATTGGAAATTGAACTGCGCAGCCCGGCCATGAACCTGGTGGGCTTCGAACACGCACCGAGCAGCGAAGCCGACAACCGCAAGATCGCCGATGCGCGCAAGCAACTGGAGCAGCCTGACACCTTGTTCAGGCTGTCGGCTGCAGCGGGTTGTGCCCTGGCTGAAACCCAGCTGCAGAGCCCT
Organism: Pseudomonas sp. Q2-TVG4-2; assembly: GCF_013620795.1. Classification (GTDB taxonomy): domain Bacteria; phylum Pseudomonadota; class Gammaproteobacteria; order Pseudomonadales; family Pseudomonadaceae; genus Stutzerimonas. Next base: position 1,002,761 of record NZ_LGLW01000001.1, read on the forward strand.
CTGTTCGAAGAGGATGCTCCTGGGCATGAGCACGAAGAGGGCCACGATCAGGACCACAGCGAGATCCACGCGCGGTACCGGTTTGATTGCGCCACACCCCAAGCACTGACGGGGATCGACCTGCAGGGCTTGTTCAAAGCCTTCCCAGGCACCGAGGAAATCCAGGCACAATTGATCGGCCCGAACGGCCAACGTGGCGCGCAACTGAGCGTCGGCCAACCGCGCGCAGAACTCTGATCCGACCTTCTGTCTGCCCGCTGCCCGACCTGACGCAGTAAACTCCCGGCTCGTCTGAAACGGATCAGCTTGATGACCGCACCGCTACTTGAACTCCACCAATTGGGTTTCGCCTGGCCTGGCCAAGCAGAGCTGCTCGATATTCCGAGCTTTAGCCTCGAGCGAAACCAGAGCCTGTTTCTCAAAGGGCCCTCAGGTAGCGGCAAGACCACCTTGCTCGGCTTGGTTGGTGGCGTGCAGACCGCGCGGCGTGGAATCGTTCGCCTGCTCGGCACCGATCTCGCGGCACTCTCGGCCGGAGCGAGAGATCGTTTCCGTGTCGACCACACCGGCTATATCTTCCAGCAGTTCAATCTGCTGCCGTTTCTTTCGGTCGCCGAGAATGTCGGTCTGCCCTGCCATTTCTCAAAGACCCGCGCAGAGCGCGCCCGACAGCGGCACGGCAGCGTTGCGCAGGCAACGGCGAGTCTGCTGTCGCATCTCGGCCTCCCTCAGGACCTACACAATCGGCGCGCCGAAGCCCTATCCATCGGCCAGCAACAGCGCGTCGCCGCGGCGCGCGCGCTGATCGGCCAACCGGAACTGGTGATTGCCGACGAGCCCACTTCTGCACTCGACGCCGACAGCCGCGAGGCGTTTCTGCAGCTGCTGTTCGCTGAATGCCATGAGGCCGGCTCGAGCCTGCTGTTCGTCAGCCACGACCAGAGCCTGGCGCCACTGTTCGACCGCAGCCTGTCCCTGTCCCAACTCAACCGCGCCTCCCGCGCCGCGGAGATCTGAACTGTGTATCTGTTGCGCCTGGCCGTGGCGAGCCTGATCAACCGCCGCTTCACCGCCCTGCTCACCGTCTTCGCCATTGCCTTATCGGTGTGCCTGTTGCTGGCCGTCGAGCGGGTGCGCACCGAAGCGCGCGCCAGCTTCGCCAGTACCATCAGCGGCACCGACCTGATCGTCGGTGCGCGCTCCGGCTCGGTGAACCTGCTGCTGTACTCGGTCTTCCGCATCGGCAATGCCACCAACAACATTCGCTGGGACAGCTTCGAAGACTTTGCCAAACATCCCCGGGTGAGTTGGGCAATTCCCATCTCGCTGGGCGATTCCCACCGAGGCTACCGGGTGATGGGCACCAGCAGGGGCTACTTCGAGCACTATCGCTACGGGCGCAAGCAGCTCCTGCAAATGACTGAAGGCCGGCCGTTTGCCGACGACCCGTTCGAGGTGGTACTCGGGGCAGAAGTCGCTCGGGCGCTGAACTACAAGCTGGACGACCGACTGGTGCTGGCGCACGGTGTCGCCACGGTCAGCCTGGTGAAACATGACGACAAGCCGTTTCGCGTGGTTGGCGTCCTCAAGCGCACCGGCACGCCGGTCGATCGCACGCTGCATATCAACCTCGCCGGGATGGAAGCGCTGCATATTGACTGGCAGAACGGCATGCCGGCGCGCGGCGCAGCGCGTATCGATGCCGAGCAGGCGCGCCAGCTCGAATTGCAGCCGAAGCAGATCACTGCCTTTCTGCTCGGCCTGGACAGCAAGATCGCGACCTTCGCCCTGCAGCGCGAGATCAACCAATACCGCGGCGAGCCTTTGCTGGCGATCCTCCCTGGCGTCGCCCTGCAGGAGCTCTGGAGCCTGATGGGCACTGCGGAAAAGGCGTTGTTCGTGGTATCGCTGTTCGTGGTGCTCATCGGGCTGATCGGCATGCTCACCGCGATCCTTACCAGCCTCAACGAACGCCGCCGGGAAATGGCCATCCTTCGCTCGGTAGGCGCCAGGCCCTGGCATATCGGCAGCCTGCTGGTGGCCGAGGCTTTCAGCCTGGCACTGGCGGGCGTACTGCTCGGCCTGCTGTTGCTGTACGTCGCCATTTCGATTGCTCAGACACCGCTGCAGGCCGAGTATGGCCTTTATCTGCCACTCGCCTGGCCCAGCATCTACGAGTGGTCGCTGCTGGCAGCGATACTGCTGGCCGGGCTGCTGATGGGCTGCGTGCCCGCCTGGCGCGCTTACCGACAATCACTGGCTGATGGCCTGTCGATACGACTATGAGGACAACCATGTCACGCCTGTTGCTTGCCACGCTGTTCACCCTTGCGGCGACCTTTGCGAACGCCGACGTGCGTGAGCTGCAATGGTCGGATCTGCTTCCTGCCGATGCGCCACCGCCACCACCCCCCATGGCGATCCATGACATGTCCCAGCTCGCGGACGTGCTCGCAGCCGAGAACGGCCCTGCCGCCGCACAGCAATCGCCGGCCGCGCCGGTGGTCAAAGCGCTCGACGGCATTCAGGCGAAACTACCGGGGTATATCGTGCCGCTGGACATGAGTGAGGAAGGGCGCGTCATCGAGTTTCTGCTGGTGCCCTACTTCGGCGCCTGCATCCATGTGCCACCGCCGCCGTCCAACCAGATCGTGCATGCGACCAGCGAGCTGGGCGTCAAGGTTGACGAGCTTTACCAGCCCTTCTGGATCGAAGGCCTGCTGCGGGTCGAGCACGCCAGCAGCGAGCTGGCCGAAGCCGGCTATCGCATGGACGCACAGAAGATCTATTTCTACGAGATGGAGTGACCCGCTGTACGCTGGCGGCGAGCTACGAAATGACGAGGTACGGCCAGAGATTAGCGACTCCTGAGGTCTGAAACGTCCCTGGCGGATTAAACTAGTCAGATCGCAGCGGTGCCAACGCCCGCGCACCGTTCAACGTGCGCTGGCGACCTGACGCTCACGCTCAAAGCTCAGCTCGCCTTCTGCCCACTCTCGCCAAGCGCGCACTTTGCGCCGCTCCGCCCCCGCGCGTTCGGCCTGCTTCAGCGCATCGAGCCCCGCCTGCCAGTGCGTCTGTTCCAGCTCCAGCTGAGCCACATGCAACCAGAACTTGGCGCTGCCGGACTGCGAAGCCAACTGGCGATAAATCTTCGCGGCAGCTGAGCGTTCCCGCGCCTGCCACCAGAGCATGCCCAGCCGCTCGCGGCGGGTGGCACTGGCTGGCAACAGATTTGATTCGAGCATCCCCTGCAGCAGCTTGGCCCCTTGCCAGGGCTGCCCGGCGGCACTCGCCAGCAACACCAGGTTATCCAGTTCCGACTCACTGAAACGCACGCCCTTGGCATGCGCCGCGCGCAACGTGGCAAGCGCTTTGTCCTCGGCGTCGGCCATCTGCTGCAGCCCCGCCAGCTGCCGCCAGGCGTTGGCCTGGTCAGGATGGCGCGCCAGCAGTCGACGCTGCCAACGTTCGGCGGTCTCGTAGCGCTTCAGCTCGGCGTTGCCGGCTACCAGAAATTGCAGCCAGGTATCGGCTGCATCGGGGTTGGCCTGGACGTATCGCTCAGCCAGCGGGAGTGCCTTGCTGTGCTGGCCGAGCCCTTGGTAGGCCTGCACCAGCATCTGCAGAACCTCTTCGCTCGCCTGGTCGGGCGAGCCCAGTAGGCTGACCACTTGGGCGTAGCGACGCTCGATCAGGCTCAGCTTGGCCAGGTTGAGACGCTCATTCGGCAGCATCGCCTCGTCGAGCTTTCCGCTCGTGACCGCTTTTTCGAGCAGCTCCAGCGCGTGGCGGTTATTACCTTCAGCCCAGGCCAGATAGGCCCTGCTGCGCCACAAAAGCGCCTCTTCAAGGCTGCCTGACTTGGCCTCGGCTTGCTTGAGCACTCGATGTGCCGCGCTATAGTCACCCTTTTTCTGCGCGCTCTGCGCGCGCTCCAACGCCTTGAACACGGCCGGGTCGATGCTTTGTGCAGCATGAGTCGAGACAGCGAACAACAACGAGATCAATAACAGCAAACGTGGCATGTCAGCGTTCTCCTTGCAGGCGAAAATGCAGTGTTTTCACGGCTTCGCGCGATACCGCGGCACCATTTTCGGTGCGCGGCGCGAAACGCCAGCGAGCAGCGGCGCGGCGCGCTTCGCGATCGAACACACTGCGTGGCGAAGCCTCCAGAACTCGAATGTTCTCGACCTTGCCGGCAGGCGTGATGGTGAATGCGAGCTTGATATGACCTTCGATGCCGCGCTGACGTGCCCGATACGGGTACTCGGGGCGGACGTCGTTAAGCGGCATGACTTCCTGCTCCGGACCGCCGGATTGCGATCCAGTGTCGGCAGCTACAGGCGGCGGGGCTGGCGTTGCTGCGGGTGCCGCTGCGGTCAGGCCGCTCAGGCTGGGGGCCGGCGCGCTGGCTATGGCCATCCCGCTGTCGATGTTCGGCAGCTGCAGATCGAGCTTTGGCAGGTTGGCACTCGGAGTGGCCATGCTCGGAGTGGGCGGGGTCGGTGGCTGCGGCGTCTTCGGTTGGGGCGGCTGCGGCGCCTGCTGGCGCGAGCGGGTCGCGGTGCTTTCGTTACGGCTGTCCATGCGCACGAAGTTGGCGATCGCCACCGCTTCTTCCGCCACATCGCTGCGCGGCGGATTGACCATGCTCAGCATCAAGGCGAACAGCAGCAGTGCCACCACGCAGGCGGCGATGAAGGACAACCCGACGCGGGTCAGTCCACGGACCATCACTGCGCTCCCGAACTGGCGGCAAGCGCCACGTCCCGGACGCCGGCCTGGCGCGCCTGATCCATGACCTGAACCACCAGACCGGTCCGCGCGTCCTGATCAGCCTGAACCACTACCGCGCCTTCCGGTTGGTCGACGCGCATGCGCTCCACATGAGCGCGCACGCTGCGCACATCCACAGGCTGCTTGTCGATCCAGACCTGGCCCTCGGCCGTCACCGCGATAAGGATGTTGCCCTTGTCCTGGGCACTGGCGGTATCGGCCTGCGGGCGCTGGACCTCGACCCCGGATTCCTTGATGAAGGAGCTGGTGACGATAAAGAAGATCAACATGATGAAGACCACGTCGAGCATCGGCGTCAGATCGATGCCGGTGTCCTCTTCCTGCTGATAATGATGGCGACGCATACGCATCCGGTAATCCTCAATCGTGACGCAGCTGGTCGGCCAGCCGGTCGAGAGCCTGGCGCGAAATACGTTCGAGACGCGCCAGGCTGAATAGTCCAGTGATGGCCAGCACCATGCCGGCCATGGTCGGCAGGGTCGCCTGCCAGACCCCAGCGGCCATGCCGCGGGGATTGCCGGTGCCGTTGAGCGCCAACACATCGAACACCGCAATCATGCCGCTGACGGTGCCGAGCAGGCCCAGCAACGGGTACATCGCCACCAGCGTCTTGCTCATCCGCAGCGGACCGGTGAGCTGCTGCTGCGCCTGAGCCAGCCATGCATTGCGCACCGCGCGTTGCCAGCTGCCGGACTCATCGCCCAGTCGTGTCCAGGCCTCGCGGCGCGCGTCGACCCAGCGCGGGAATACCCGCCGCATGAACCACAGGCGCTCGAACACCAGCGTCCAATAAAGTACGCACAAGGCAGCCAATGCCCACATCACCGCGCCGCCCGCCGCCATGAAGTCGAGCAGCGCATAGCCACTGTCGACCATGCGCAGCCAGTGCCCGTGCAGATCACTCACGACGTGGCGTCCCCGACAGATGCAGCGCGATCAAGCCCGCGCTCTGCTGTTCAAGCAGCTGGATCAGCGACTTGCTGCGACTGGCCAGCAGGCTGTGCAGGAACAACAGCGGAATTGCTACCACCAGGCCCAACACGGTAGTCACCAGGGCCTGGGAAATACCGTCGGCCATCAGCCGCGAATCGCCCCCGCCGCTCTGGGTGATCGCCTGGAAGGTCACGATCATCCCGGTCACGGTGCCCAGCAGGCCAAGCAGCGGCGCCACTGCGCTGAGCAGTTTGAGTAGCGGCTGGCCGCGCTCCAGTGGCGGTGTTTCCTGAAGAATCGCCTCGTCGAGCTTCAGCTCCAGGGTTTCCAAATCCGACAGCTGCGGCTTGGGGCCGAGCACGCCGATGATGCGCCCCAGCGGATTGTCGTCGCGCGGTTGATTGAGCTCGCGCATCTGCCGGCCCACAGCGCGGCCAACGCCGGTCAGGTAGACCATGCGCCAGATGGCGAGCAGCAGACCGATGGCTCCCAGCACCAGGATGACCCAGCCAACCAGGCCGCCCTGCTGAACGCGATCCCACAGCTGCGGCTGGCGCTGCAACTGTGCCAGCAACGAGCCGCGGCTCGGATCGATCGGCAGGGTCGCGAGTGCATCGCCGCTGCTCAGGTAGTCATCGACCAGATCCATGCCGGAGGGCTGACGACTGGGTGTCAACAGCGCGCCGGCGCCGCTTTCATAGCGCAGGAAGGCGTCATCGGTGAAGGCAGAGAAACTGCCGATACGCAGCACCGGCTGCACGCTACGCTGCCCATCGGCGCCCACTACCGGGAGCTCAACCTGCTCGACGCGACCGCTGGCGGCGAGATCCTCGAGCAAGGTCATCCAAAAACTATCCAGATCGTCCGCAGAAGGCAGTGCGCGGCTTTCGGCCAGTGCCTTGAGTCGTTCGAGCCGCTCCGGGTACTGAGCGTTGAGCAGGCTGTCCTGCCACTGTCCGGCGATATCGCCGGCGCTCTGACGAACTACGCCGAACAGCTCGCCGAGATGGCCAACCCGCTGCGCCAGGAGCTTTTCCTGCTCGGCCAGTTCGGCTTCCTGGCGGTCGAACTCGGCCTTCAGGCGCTCGGCTTCGGCTTTCTGCTTTTCCAGCGCTGCAGTGGCACCTGCCAGCAACTGCGCCTGTTCACTGCGATTCTGGATGAATGCCTGTTCGCGCGCCTGCATGGCCTCGACCTCCGCGGCGCGCTCGCTGCGGATGCGCTGCAGCAGCTGATCAGGATTCAAGGGCTCGGCTGCCTGAGCCAGAGCAGGCAACAGACCGATGAACAGCAATGTCAGCAAACGGCTCATTGCGCAGCCTCCTTGGCCAAGGTCTTCACGGGCAGTTCGAGCCAGGTGGGTGCTTGTTGTTGACGGGCAATGGCGATGGCTTTGGTAATCGGCCGGCGCGCACTGCCGCCAAGCAGTTCCCAGGCACGGGTCTGTGGGTTCCACCAGCCGCTCTCGTGGGCATCCAGGGTCTGGTAATACAGCATGGTCCGGCCCAGGCGCAGGAACTCGACGCTACGGCTGCCGCCTTCGACGGGCAGTTCGCCGCGCCAGGCTTCCAGTGTTCTGCCGTAATCACTCTCGATCTGATAGGCCTCGAGAATGCGCCGGTACTTCTCGGCCAGGCTTACATCGGCGCGGGCCTGCATGTCCTGCAGGCTGGCCAGACGGTCGGCGCGCTCATCGGGTAGGAACGGCAGATCCGCCGCGATGAATTCTTCGAGCACTTCGATCATCCGCCCCATCTGCGGCGCAACGGCCTCCTGGGTGCGCTCGATGCTGTCCAGTTGGCGCTGGAAGTCATCAAGCTCTTTGCGCTGCCCCGCGGTGAGCTCGGTCAGCTGCTCGTTATAAGCTTTCAGTGCCTCAGCCTGCTGCACTGCACTGCGATAGTCGTTGAGCATCTGCCGGGTCGCATCATCGAGCTGCTCGATGCGCGCTTGCGATGCCTTGGCCTCAGTGGCCAGGCGCTGGCTCTCCTCCAGCGCGGCATCCAACGGAGCTGCGTGAAGCTGCACGCAGCATGGCAGCACGGCGACCGCCAGAAGGCGAGGAATAAGGGCTTGCATTGATGGGTCCTTGCAGACGAAGGTCAAACTCGAAAGAGAAACATTATCATCTACATGCGCGAAGGAAGGCAACCCGGGCAAGACGTCGCAGCCCAGGCAAAGCGGAGCGTTTCGTTGAGCTGGATCAAAATCGGGGGGCCTTGCGCCCTACCATGACCAGCAATTGCAACACAGGCATGTCTCGATGGAGCTCCATTATGCGCAAGACCCTGTTTACCGCTTCCGTGCTGGCCGTGGCCCTCACCACTCCCTTCGCCCAGGCCCATCAGGCTGGTGATGTCATCCTGCGTGCCGGCGCGATCAACGTTGATCGCCGGGAAGATAGCGGGGACATTTATGTAGGCGCGCTTTCAACCGACGTCCCAGGAACCAAGGCTAGCCTCGATAGCGACACGCAACTGGGTCTGAACTTCGCCTACATGCTGACTGACAAGATCGGCATCGAACTGCTCGCCGCAAGCCCTTTCACCCACGACGTGGGCGTGGCGGGTATGCCTAGCCGTTTTGCATCGTTGAACGGAAAGCTGGGCGAACTCAAGCATCTTCCACCAACGCTGAGCGTCGTGTATTACCCACTCGACCGTAAGTCGGCATTCCAACCCTATGCGAGCGCGAGGCCTCAACTACACTTGGTTCTTTGATGACAAGCTCACCAGCGAGGCCGAAGGAAGGGCTTTAGCGACCTGGACATGAAGGACTCGTGAGGCCTGGCTGCACAAGTTGGCATGGGTCACATGCTCACCGAAAACGTAATGGTCAACGCCCAGGTTCGCTATATCGACATCGATACCACCGGTGCCACCAACTTTGACGGAGCCAAGGTGAACGTCGATGTGGACGTTGACATGGTCGGCCTCGGCTACAAGTTCTGACGGAACCGGCATACCGCTGGATCGTAGAGACGACAAAGGCGCCCTTGGGCGCCTTTATTTTTTCAGCTTCCGCTAACGCCCAACAACCTCGCCAGCCCTGTGCGTATGTCGGTGACGGGCTCCGGCAGACGAAAACGCTGCAGCAACCGCTCGTTATTGGCCCTCGAATGGCGTATATCGCCACCGCGGGCTTGTTGATAGTTCACCGGCGGCAGCTTACCCAACACATCGCCGATCGCCGTCAGTAATTCATTCAGGCTGGTCGCGTGGCTCAGGCCGACGTTTACCGCACCGACTTCAACGGTCGGATGCTCCAACGCCTGCAGCAGCACCTCGACCAAGTCGCCGACATACAGGAAGTCGCGGGTCTGCTCGCCATCGCCAAACACGGTGATCGGCAGCCCCTGTTGCGCACGCTCGGTAAAGATACTGATGACGCCCGAGTACGGCGAAGACGGATCCTGGCGCGGCCCGTAGATGTTGAAGAAGCGGAACACCACCGGCTCCAGCCCATGCTGGCGCCGATAGAAGTCGAGGTAATGTTCGCTGGCCAGCTTGTCCGCCGCATAGGGGGTCAAGGGTGCCTTCGACGTATCTTCGTCAATGGACTGCCCCTCTCCATTGTTGCCGTAGACCGCTGCACTTGAAGCAAAGACGACTCGGCATACGCCAGCCTCGCGCATCGCCTCACACAGGTTCAGCGTGCCCACCAGATTGCTCTGATGCGTGCCAAGCGGATCGTCGACCGATGCCTGCACCGACGCCACGGCAGCCAGATGCACCACGGCCCGGCAACCCTGAACAGCGCGCCGCACAGTCTGTGCATCAGCTACATCGCCCTCGATCAGCTCCACCCCGGCATCGACCGGCAGGTTACTGCGCTTGCCAGTCGACAGATTGTCCAGCACCCGCACCGGATGGCCGCGAGCGACTAGCACATCGACCAGATTCGAGCCGATGAAGCCGGCGCCCCCGGTAACCAGAATGGGTGATTCAGACATAACGGTAGTAACGCTCCAGCAGGGTCGGCAGCCCGGTGCGCCAGGCGCGAGGCTTGATGCCAAATGTATTGAAGATCTTCTTGCACGCCAGCACGCCATGCTGTGGCTCGTCTGCCGCATCCGGACAGGCCGCATGAGCGACGGGGGTCAGGCGGTCGATTGTCAGCTGTCGATGATGCGCCGCCTCGGCGAGGAGTGCCTGACCGACCACCAGCGGGGTCGAAGCCTCGTGCCCACCATAGTGATAGGTTCCCCACAGCGGCGCCTGACAATCCAGTTGCTTCAGCACAGCCAGGACCACCCGCGCCGCGTCTTCGACCGGCGTAGGGTTGCCACGCCGGTCGTCGGCGAGACACAGCTCATCGTCCTGCTCGAGACGTTGAAGAAATCGCCCCAGCAAACCGTCCGAGCTGTCATCAAGCAGCCAGCCGAAACGCAGCAGAACGTGACGCGGGCAGAGCGAGCGGACACTTTGCTCCATACGCCACAGGGCGCGGCTGCGGACGTCCAATGGTGCAACTTCGTCCCTTTCGCTGTAAGCGGTGGTGCGAGCGCCATCGAATACACGGTAGCTAGACGGTTGCATCAGAACGAACTGATGGTGCTGGCACAGATGCGCCAACCGTTCCACCGCCCGTTCCTGATTGGCCAACACCTCATCGTCGACTTGGCCACTTTGAAACCAGTCGAAATAGTAGGCGAGATTGATCACGACATCCGGGCGATCGGCATCGAGCAATTCAGTCAGACTGGACGCATCCCAGCCCTGAGCAGGCGGGCGCGGCGCGAGGAAGCCGATGTCTTCCTCTGCGCCGAGGCGGATAAGCGCCTGACCCAGGGCATTGCCGCCGCCCAACAGCATCAGGCGCATTCGCATGGATTGAACTCTAGAACGGGATATCGTCGTCGAAACTGTCATAGTCCGGAGCAGGCTGCTGAGCAGGCTGCGGCTGAGACTGCGACTGCGGGCGCGACTGCTGCTGCGGCTGCGAATCGCGCTGCGGACGCGGCTGGGACTGGGACTGGGACTGGGACTGGCGTGGAGCATCATCCGAACTGCCACCACGGCCACCGAGCAGTTGCATGGTGCCGCCCATATCTACGACCACCTCGGTGGTGTAGCGCTTGACGCCGTCCTTTTCCCATTCGCGCGTCTGCAGGCGGCCTTCGATGTAGCACTGCGAGCCCTTGCGCAGGTACTCACCGGCAATTTCGGCGACCTTGCCGAACAGCACAACACGGTGCCACTCGGTGCGTTCCTGCTGCTGGCCGGTCTGCTTGTCCTTCCAGTTGTCAGTGGTGGCCAGCGTGATGTTGGTCACCGCATTGCCATTGGGCATGTAGCGGGTTTCCGGGTCGCCGCCGACATTGCCGATCAAGATGACTTTATTCACCCCTCTGGCCATGGGTAACTCCTTTATTTCTGCATGAATTGGGTTGGCTCACTGGAGAGAGTCCCCGCAACCCGGGGAAAAGCCAATGACCGTGAATCTTACCTTACCGCCCCATCTCGGCCAACCGGCGCGACCTCAAGCAGTGGAGCAGTAGACAGCACACGATGCCATCACGCTCAGCAAACAGCCTGGTTAGGCGACCAGGCGATCGAGCGCGGCCCGATCCAAGACCTGCATGTCGACCTTGACGTAGGCGGCCGACTCCTCGGCGATCACTACGACATCCGACACACCGGGGACCGCCAGCATGTCCTCGGCCAGGGCAGGATTGCGCACCGCATCGACCGACAACGACAATCGCAGACCGGTGACGTAAGGTGGCTCACGCATACGCCATGCCACCAGCAGCCACAGCACGCAAAGCACGGCGCAGCCGGCAAAAACCAGCGCCAGACCGCCCACCTGGTAAAACCAGCCCCCGAGGACGCCGCCCACACCAGCGCCGAGAAACTGGCTGGTGGAATACACCCCCATCGCCGTGCCCTTGCCCCCGGCCGGCGCCACTTTGCTGATAAGCGAAGGCAGTGATGCCTCCAGCAGGTTGAATGCGATAAAAAACACGATCATGCCGCCGACCAGCGACCAAAGTCCGCTGCCGAACCACCAGAAAAACAGCTCGGCGCACAGCAGCACAATCACCGCGCTTAACACGACCCGCCTCATCTGACGCTTCTTCTCGCCATAGATGATGAACGGGACCATCCCGAAGAAGCCGACCATCAGCGCAGTGAGGTAGACCCACCAGTGTTCATCCCGGGGCAGCGCCGCCTCATCCACCAGTGCCAGCGGCAGCGCAACAAAACTCGCCATGAGAATCGCATGCAGGGCAAGAATGCTGAAATCCAGGCGAAGGAGATCCGGATGACGCAGCGTTGCGCCGAGCGCCTGCTTGGCAACACCCGACTCTCGATGCCGCAGATGATGGTGAGCGCGTGGTAGCGTAGCGACAACCACCCCGCCGAGCAGCGCCATTCCCGCCGTCGTCCAAAACAGGCCGGACAGCCCGAACGCACGCGTCAGCAGCGGGCCAACGATCATCGCCACCGCGAAGGAAACGCCGATACTCATGCCGATCATGGCCATCGCTTTGGTGCGATGCTGTTCCCGGGTGAGATCCGACAACAACGCCATGACCGCCGCCGAGATGGCCCCGGCTCCTTGCAGAATGCGACCGGCAATGACGCCCCAGATGGAATCGGCCGTCGCTGCCAGTACGGCACCCGCAGCAAAAACAAGCAGGCCGAAGTAGATCACCGGCAACCGGCCGATCCGATCGGAAAGCATGCCGAACGGAATTTGTAGCAGTGCCTGGGTCAAACCATAAGCACCGATTGCGAGACCGATGAGCGCTGGCGTCGCACCCTGCAGTTCCATGCCATAGGTCGCCAGCACGGGCAGGACCATGAACATGCCGAGCATGCGAAACGCGAAAACCAGGGCCAGCCCGGAAGCTGCGCGGGTTTCTCTGGCGCTCATGCGCTCGCTGTAGGGATCCTGCATGTGGGGTCTCGCTTGAATTAACCGGCGGCGATTCTAGCAGCCATCCCCTGCTCGGCACAGGCTCGTTGCTTTGCCGCAATGTCGCTGCTAGCCGTATACTTTCGGGTTTTCGCCCGCCATGCGAGGCTGCTTTGGACAAGATTCTGATTCGTGGGGCTCGGACCCACAACCTGAAAAACATCGACCTGACTTTGCCGCGCGACAAGCTGATCGTGATTACTGGGCTCTCAGGCTCCGGCAAGTCCTCGCTGGCCTTCGATACGCTTTATGCCGAAGGGCAACGCCGTTACGTCGAATCCCTTTCGGCGTACGCCCGGCAATTCCTCTCGATGATGGAAAAGCCGGACGTCGACACCATCGAAGGGCTCTCCCCGGCCATTTCCATCGAGCAAAAATCGACCTCGCACAATCCCCGGTCGACGGTCGGCACCATCACCGAGATCTACGATTACCTGCGCTTGCTCTATGCACGCGTGGGCACGCCGCGCTGTCCCGACCACGATGCGCCGCTGGAGGCCCAGACGGTCAGTCAGATGGTCGATCAGGTCCTGGCATTGCCGGAGGGGCGCAAGCTGATGCTTCTCGCCCCAGTCATTCGTGAGCGCAAGGGCGAGCATCTGGCGGTATTCGACGAGCTGCGCGCCCAGGGCTTCGTGCGCGCACGGGTCAATGGCCGATTGTATGAGCTCGATGAACTGCCGAAGCTGGACAAGCAGAAGAAGCACTCCATCGACGTCGTTGTGGATCGCTTCAAGGTGCGCAGTGATCTGCAACAGCGGCTCGCTGAGTCCTTCGAGACTGCGCTGAAGCTCGCCGACGGCATCGCCCTGGTGGCCTCGATGGACGAGGATGACGATCACGAGGAAATGATTTTCTCTGCCCGCTTCGCCTGCCCCGTCTGCGGCCATTCAATCAGCGAGCTCGAGCCCAAGCTATTCTCTTTCAACAATCCGGCCGGGGCATGCCCGACCTGCGACGGTCTAGGTGTCAAACAGTTCTTCGATGCCAAGCGCCTGGTCAATGGCGAACTGACCTTGGCCGAGGGCGCCATCCGCGGCTGGGATCGACGCAACGTCTATTATTTTCAGATGCTCGGCTCCCTCGCCTCACATTACGGCTTCAGTCTCGACGAGCCGTTCGATTCCTTGCCCGCCGAGCAGCAGAAGGTGGTGTTGCGCGGCAGCGGCAAGGAGAACGTCGACTTCCGCTACCTGAACGACCGCGGCGATATCGTCAAACGCTCGCACCCCTTCGAGGGCATCATCCCCAACCTCGAGCGCCGCTACCGGGAAACCGAGTCCAATTCGGTGCGTGAAGAGCTGGCCAAATACCTCAGCACTCAGCCCTGCCCAGAATGCCGTGGCACCCGGCTGCGTCGTGAAGCCCGCCATGTCTGGGTCGGGGATAAGACCCTGCCGGCGGTGACTGGACTGCCAATTGGCGATGCCACTGAGTATTTCGGCGCCCTCACGCTTAGCGGCCGCCGTGGCGAGATTGCCGATAAGATTCTCAAGGAGATCTGCGAGCGCTTGCAGTTCCTGGTCAACGTCGGCCTCGATTATCTGACTCTTGACCGCAGCGCTGACACCCTTTCAGGCGGTGAGGCTCAGCGCATCCGCCTGGCGAGCCAGATTGGCGCGGGCCTGGTCGGAGTAATGTACATCCTCGACGAACCCTCGATCGGCCTGCATCAGCGCGACAACGAACGCCTGCTCGGCACCCTGCGTCACCTGCGCGACATCGGTAATACGGTGATCGTCGTCGAACATGACGAAGACGCCATACGCCTCGCCGACTATGTAGTCGACATCGGCCCGGGTGCGGGGGTACATGGCGGACAGATCGTGGCGGAGGGCACGCCCGACGAGGTGATGAGCAATCCCGCCTCGTTGACTGGGGGCTATCTTTCGGGCCGCGTGAAGATCCTCTATCCCGAACAGCGCACGCCACGCGACGCTGACAAGCTACTCAGACTCAAGGGCGCGCGAGGCAATAATCTGCGCAACGTTGATCTGGAAATCCCGGTCGGGCTACTCACCTGCATCACCGGGGTATCCGGCTCGGGCAAGTCGACGCTGATCAACAACACGCTGTTTCCGATTACCGCCACCGCCCTGAACGGTGCAACGACACTTGAAGTCGCACCGCACGATTCCTTCGACGGCCTGCAGCACCTGGACAAGGTGGTGGATATCGACCAGAGCCCGATCGGCCGCACGCCGCGCTCGAACCCGGCGACTTATACCGGCCTGTTTACGCCAATCCGCGAGCTGTTCGCCGGCGTCCCGGAGGCACGTTCGCGCGGTTACGGTCCTGGGCGCTTCTCGTTCAACGTTAAGGGCGGCCGCTGCGAAGCCTGTCAGGGCGACGGTGTAATCAAGGTGGAAATGCACTTCCTGCCGGATATATACGTGCCGTGCGATGTGTGCAAGGGCAAGCGCTACAACCGTGAAACGCTCGAGGTGAAGTACAAGGGCAAAAGCATTACCGAGGTGCTCGGGATGACCATTGAGGAGGCCCGTGAGTTCTTCGACCCAGTCCCGGCGGTGGCTCGCAAGCTACAGACACTGATGGATGTGGGGCTGTCCTATATCAAGCTCGGGCAGAGCGCGACCACGCTCTCAGGTGGCGAAGCTCAGCGGGTCAAGTTGTCCCGAGAGCTATCCAAACGGGACACCGGCAAAACCCTGTACATCCTCGACGAGCCCACCACGGGGCTCCACTTCGCTGATATCCAGCAGCTGTTGGATGTGTTGCATCGGCTGCGTGATCACGGCAACACCGTCGTGGTCATCGAACACAACCTGGATGTGATCAAAACCGCCGACTGGCTGGTTGACCTTGGTCCAGAAGGGGGCTCTAAAGGCGGACAGATCATCGCAACCGGCACTCCGGAGCAGGTCGCCGAGATGCCGCAATCTCATACCGGTCACTTCCTCAAGCCGCTGCTAGAGCGTGACAAGAACTGAACTGTAGGTACGAAGAAGCCGGGCACAACGCCCGGCTTTCCCTATCCAGCTATCAGCCTATTTCGCTGGGATCGATTCCCAGCCCCTTGGCGATGCTTGCGCCATACATCGGATCCGCCTTGAAGAAATAGCTGAGCTGGCGTCGCTGCACATCACGGGTTACCGGCTTCATGGCGCCGACGATGTTCTCGATCAGCAGCGCCTGTTGCTCAGCGCTCATCAGCCGGAACAGCACGCCCGCATGGCTGAAATAATCGCCATCGCTGCGGTGATCGTAACGGTCCGCGGCACCAGTCAATTTCAACTCCGGCTCGGCGTATTCCGGCGCCTGCTTGGGCGCCCCGGTGTAACTGTTCGGCTCGTAGTTGGGGGCCGAACCGCCGTTTCCATCGAAACGCATCGCACCATCACGTTGATAATTCTGATATGGGCAACGCGGTGCATTCACCGGCAGTTGCTGATGATTAGTGCCAATCCGATAGCGATGCGCGTCAGCGTAGGCGAACACCCGCCCCTGCAGCATGCGATCCGGCGAAAGCCCAATGCCCGGTATCACGTTGCTCGGTGCGAATGCGACCTGCTCAACTTCGCCAAAGTAATTCTGCGGGTTGCGGTTGAGCTCCAGCACACCGACCTCTATCAGCGGAAACTCCTTCTGCGACCAGGTTTTGGTGACGTCAAACGGGTTCTCTGCACGGCCGGAGGCCTGCTCGTCGTTCATCACTTGGACGCACATGCGCCATTTCGGAAATTCGCCACGATCAATGGCGTTGAATAAATCCCGCTGTGCATAGTCAGGGTCGGTACCAGCGAGACGGGCCGCCTCGGCAGGCGGCAGGTTCTTGATGCCCTGCAGACTCTTGAAGTGGAACTTAACCCAGCTGCGTATGCCCTCGGCGTTAACTAGGCTGAAAGTATGGCTGCCAAAGCCATGCATGAACCGGTAGCCGTCCGGGATCCCGCGATCCGAGAACAGCACGGTGATCTGATGCAGCGCTTCAGGCGAATGCGACCAGAAGTCCCACATCGCCTGCGGGCTTTTCAGATTGGTCCAGGGATCGCGTTTCTGGGTATGGATGAAATCTGGAAACTTGAGCGGATCGCGAAGAAAAAATACTGGCGTGTTGTTGCCGACGATGTCCCAGTTCCCCTCCTCGGTGTAGAACTTGACCGCAAACCCCCGAGGGTCGCGCTCGGTATCAGCAGAGCCTCGCTCGCCACCTACTGTTGAGAAGCGAAGGAACAACGGCGTCTGTTTACCTACAGCCTCAAATAACTTCGCGCTTGTATAACCGGTCATATCGCGAGTGACCGTCAGCGTTCCATACGCGCCGGATCCTTTGGCATGTACGCGCCTTTCGGGAATGACTTCGCGATTGAAATGCGCGAGCTTTTCAACCAGATGGAAGTCGTCCAGCAGAAGCGGCCCTCGAGGCCCAGCGGAACGGGAGTTTTGATTGTCGGCAACCGGAGCACCGGATGCGGTA
Source organism: Pseudomonas sp. Q2-TVG4-2 (assembly GCF_013620795.1). Lineage (GTDB taxonomy): Bacteria > Pseudomonadota > Gammaproteobacteria > Pseudomonadales > Pseudomonadaceae > Stutzerimonas. The sequence goes on from NZ_LGLW01000001.1 coordinate 1,019,856, forward strand.
GTAAGGACTGGTTTGCCGCTCATGCTTTCTCTCCTTCGAACTGCCAAGTGGTTGGCTTGGTGGCAATTCTAGCGAGGCAGCTGGAATGATCTAATTTATTAAGTGAAGCGGCCCGATAGACTTAGCCTAAATTCGGAGCCAAAAAAAACCGGGCAATTGCCCGGTTTCTTATGCAAGCAACGAACGAACGCTTACTCGCCAGCTTCCACTTCACCAGTAACCGGACGGTCAACCAGCTCAACGTAAGCCATCGGTGCGTTGTCCCCAGCGCGGAAACCGCACTTGAGAATACGCAGGTAACCGCCCTGACGGGTGGCGTAACGCGGGCCTAGATCATTGAACAGCTTGCCGACGATAGCCTTCGAGCGAGTACGGTCAAAAGCCAGACGACGGTTGGCGACGCTGTCTTCCTTGGCCAGGGTAATTAGCGGCTCGGCGACGCGACGCAATTCCTTGGCCTTGGGCAGGGTTGTTTTGATCAGTTCGTGCTCGAACAGCGACACCGCCATGTTCTGAAACATGGCCTTGCGGTGAGCGCTTGTGCGGCTGAGGTGACGGCCACTTTTACGATGACGCATGATTGAAATTCCTTACCAAACGATCAGTTCGGTGACTATGGGCGATCAGGCCGTAGCCTTATCGTCCTTCTTGAGACTAGCCGGCGGCCAATTGTCGAGGCGCATGCCGAGGGACAGACCACGAGAAGCCAGAACGTCTTTGATTTCGGTCAAAGACTTCTTGCCCAGGTTCGGCGTTTTCAACAACTCGACTTCGGTGCGCTGGATCAGATCACCGATGTAGTAGATGTTCTCTGCCTTGAGGCAGTTGGCCGAACGTACGGTCAGTTCCAAGTCATCAACTGGACGCAACAGGATCGGATCGATCTCGTCTTCCTGCTCGACCACGACCGGCTCGCTGTCACCCTTGAGGTCGACGAACGCGGCCAACTGCTGCTGCAGGATGGTCGCGGCACGACGGATCGCCTCTTCGGGATCCAGGGTTCCGTTGGTTTCCAGATCGATAACCAGCTTGTCCAAGTTGGTACGCTGCTCAACACGAGCGTTTTCGACAACATAAGCGACGCGACGGACCGGGCTGAATGTCGAATCGAGCTGAAGACGGCCAATGCTGCGGCTTTCGTCTTCATCGCTCTGACGCGCATCAGCCGGCTCGTAGCCACGGCCGCGAGCGACCTTTAGCTTCATGTTGATCGAGCCATTAGCCGCCAGGTTGGCGATCAGGTGATCGCCATTGACGATTTCGACATCGTGATCCAGCTGGATATCGGCAGCGGTAACAGCGCCCGCGCCCTTCTTCACCAGGCTCAAGGTCACTTCATCACGGCCGTGCAGCTTGATGGCGATACCTTTGAGGTTCAGCAGGATTTCGATGACATCTTCCTGCACGCCCTCAATCGCGCTGTACTCGTGGAGCACACCGTCGATCTCAGCCTCGACCACAGCGCAGCCGGGCATGGAGGACAACAGGATACGACGCAGCGCGTTGCCCAGGGTATGGCCGAAACCACGCTCGAGAGGCTCGAGGGTGATTTTGGCACGGGTCGGACTGACCACCTGCACATCGATATGGCGGGGGGTCAGGAACTCATTTACCGAAATCTGCATGGATACACCTATTTTCTAGCCCTTACTTGGAGTAGAGCTCGACAATCAGGTTTTCGTTGATGTCGGCAGACAGATCACTGCGAGCCGGAACACTCTTGAAAACACCGGATTTCTTGTCGGTATCTACTTCGACCCACTCAACGCGACCGCGCTGTGCGCACAGTTCCAGGGCTTGGGCGATGCGCAGCTGGTTACGGCACTTCTCACGGACGGCAACCACGTCACCCGCCTTCACTTGGAAGGACGGGACGTTCACGGTCTTGCCGTTGACGCTGATTGCCTTGTGGGAAACCAGCTGACGCGACTCGGCACGAGTAGAGCCGAAGCCCATGCGGTAAACCACGTTATCCAGACGGCATTCCAGCAGTTGGAGCAGGTTTTCACCGGTAGCGCCCTTACGGCTGGCCGCTTCCTTGTAGTAACCGCTGAACTGACGTTCGAGTACGCCATAGATACGGCGAACCTTCTGCTTTTCACGCAGCTGAGTGCCGTAGTCAGACAGACGACCACGACGCTGACCATGAACACCCGGTGGGGTTTCGATATTGCACTTCGATTCGAGCGCGCGTACACCACTCTTCAGAAAGAGATCGGTGCCTTCACGACGAGACAGTTTGCACTTGGGACCAATATAACGAGCCATTTCTCACTGTCTCCTGATTACACGCGGCGCTTCTTCGGCGGACGGCACCCGTTGTGCGGGATTGGCGTCACGTCGGTGATGCTGGCGATTTTATAACCACAGCCGTTCAACGCACGAACGGCAGATTCACGGCCCGGACCAGGACCTTTGACGTTGACGTCGAGGTTCTTGAGGCCATATTCCAGTGCCGCCTGACCAGCACGTTCGGCAGCCACCTGGGCAGCGAACGGTGTGCTCTTACGAGAGCCGCGGAAACCGGAACCACCGGACGTAGCCCAGGACAATGCATTGCCTTGGCGATCGGTGATAGTGATGATGGTATTGTTGAAAGACGCGTGGATGTGGGCGATGCCATCAACCACCGTCTTTTTGATTTTCTTACGAGGACGAGCAGCAGGTTTTGCCATGATTAGATTCCTGTCGATGCGCTAACGCGATTACTTGCGGATCGGCTTACGCGGACCCTTGCGGGTGCGAGCGTTGGTCTTGGTGCGCTGACCGCGTACCGGCAGACCACGACGATGACGCAGGCCGCGGTAGCAACCCAGGTCCATCAAGCGCTTGATCTTCATGTTGACTTCGCGACGCAGGTCACCTTCAACGATGAACTTGCCCACTTCGCCACGAAGCAGTTCGACCTGCTCGTCGGAAAGATCCTTGATTTTTGCTGCCGGGTTTACACCGGTAGCTGCACAGATAGTCTGCGCGCGAGTGCGACCAACACCATAGATGTAGGTCAGCGAGATAACAGTGTGCTTGTTATCCGGAATGTTTACGCCTGCAATACGGGCCATTCAGTGAAACTCCAATTGACAGCTACCCAACGCCCCGGAAGCCAAGAAAAGGGCGCGAGATACTAACGCTGTAATAACAAATAATCAACCCGGCAGCGCACTAGCTGCCGGGCTCGAGCCTTAGCTCACAATCAGCCTTGGCGCTGCTTGTGACGCGGTTCTGCGCTGCAGATCACCCGAATGACGCCTTCGCGCCGGACGATTTTGCAGTTACGGCACAGTTTTTTGACCGATGCACGAACTTTCATGACCAACTCCTGGAACCTTACGGGTTGAGTCAGCGGAGCATTCCGCTGCCATAGCCCTTCAGGTTGGCTTTTTTCATCAGGGAATCGTACTGGTGAGACATGAGGTGCGATTGAACCTGGGACATGAAGTCCATGACAACCACAACCACGATCAACAACGACGTCCCGCCAAGGTAGAACGGCACATTTGCAGCCACCACAAGAAACTGCGGAAGCAGGCATACGGCCGTCATGTACAGGGCACCGAACATGGTCAAGCGAGTCAGCACACCATCGATATAGCGCGCCGATTGCTCACCAGGTCGAATCCCCGGGATAAACGCACCGGACTTCTTCAGATTTTCCGCAACGTCTTTCGGATTGAACATCAATGCCGTGTAGAAGAAGCAGAAGAAGATGATACCGGCACTGAACAACAGGATGTTCAACGGTTGACCAGGGGCGATGGACTGAGAAATATCAGCCAGCCAACCCATGTTCTCCGACTGCCCAAACCACTGCCCGAGCGACGCCGGGAATAGCAGGATACTGCTAGCAAAAATCGCGGGAATGACGCCCGCCATGTTCACCTTCAGCGGCAAGTGGCTTGTCTGCGCAGCAAAGACCTTGCGACCTTGCTGACGCTTGGCGTAATGCACAGCGATCCGCCGCTGACCACGCTCAATGAACACCACAAAGCCAATGATGGCAACAGCCAGCAGCCCAACAGCCAGCAGAGCGATGATGTTGACGTCACCCTGCCGAGCGGACTCGAAAGACTGCCCGAGAGCACCTGGTAAGCCTGCAACGATCCCGGCAAAAATCAGCATCGAAATGCCGTTACCGACACCCCGCTCGGTGATTTGCTCGCCCAGCCACATCATGAACATCGCACCAGCCACGAAGGTGGTGATAGCCACGAAGTAGAAGCCGAAGTCAGTACTGAACGCGACACCCTGGCCAGCGAGGCCGACCGACATACCAATAGCCTGCACGATAGCCAGCACCAGCGTACCGTAACGCGTGTACTGGCTGATCTTGCGACGACCGGCCTCACCTTCTTTCTTCAATTGTTCCAGTTGCGGACTGACAGCCGTCATGAGCTGCATGATGATCGATGCCGAGATGTACGGCATGATCCCCAACGCAAAGATACTCATGCGCTCCAGCGCACCACCGGAAAACATATTGAACAGGCTAAGGATGGTCCCTTCGTTCTGACGGAACAGCTCGGCCAACCTGTCGGGATTGATTCCCGGCACCGGGATATGCGCACCAACCCGATAGACGACGATCGCCATCAGCAGAAAACGCAGACGAGCCCAGAGTTCAGACAGCCCGCCATTACTCAGCGCGGAGAGAGCACCTTGCTTAGCCATTTATTCCTCGAACTTGCCGCCAGCTGCTTCGATAGCCGCGCGCGCACCCTTGGTGGCGGCGATGCCCTTCAGAGTTACCGCACGACCAACCTCGCCCGACAGCATGACTTTCACACGCTGCACGTTCTGGTTGATGATATCGGCATCCTTGAGGCTCTGCAGAGTTACAACATCGCCCTGCACCTTAGCCAGCTCGGAGGTGCGAACTTCTGCACGATCCATAGCCTTCAGGGAGACGAAGCCGAACTTAGGCAGACGGCGATGCAAAGGCTGTTGGCCGCCTTCAAACCCGGGAGCGATCTTGCCGCCGGAGCGGGAAGTCTGACCCTTGTGACCACGGCCACCGGTCTTGCCGAGACCGCTGCCGATACCACGACCCGGACGCAGCTTTTCGCGACGGGCGCCTGGCGCAGAACGCAGATCGTTCAGTTGCATGGCTTAGCCCTCCACACGGAGCATGTAGTAAGCCTTGTTGATCATGCCGCGATTTTCAGGAGTATCCTGAACTTCAACGGTGTGACCAATGCGACGCAGACCGAGGCCTTTGACGCAAAGCTTGTGATTGGGGATACGACCGCTGACGCTTTTGATCAGCGTGACCTTGACGGTGTTAGCCATGATCAGGAAATCTCCTCAACGCTCTTGCCGCGCTTTGCAGCGATCGACTCAGGCGACTGCATGGCTTTCAAACCCTTGAAGGTGGCATGCACCACGTTCACCGGATTGGTTGAGCCATAGCACTTAGCCAGGACGTTCTGCACGCCAGCAACTTCCAGAATGGCACGCATCGCGCCGCCGGCAATAACACCGGTACCCTCGGAAGCAGGCTGCATGTACACCTTAGAGGCGCCATGAGCGGCCTTGGTAGCGTATTGCAGCGTGGTGCCGTTCAGATCAACCTGGATCATGTTGCGGCGAGCCGCTTCCATGGCCTTCTGAATGGCAGCCGGCACTTCGCGGGACTTGCCACGACCGAACCCTACACGACCCTTACCGTCACCCACTACGGTCAACGCAGTGAAAGTGAAGATACGGCCACCCTTTACTGTTTTGGCGACGCGGTTAACTTGAACCAGCTTCTCAATGTAGCCTTCGTCGCGCTTTTGCTCGTTATATGCCATAACTTAGAACTCCAGCCCGCCTTCACGAGCAGCATCAGCCAGTGCCTTAACACGACCGTGGTACTTGAAGCCAGAACGGTCGAACGCCACCTGGGTGACACCTGCGGCCTTAGCACGCTCAGCGACCAGCTGACCAACTTTCTTGGCAGCGTCGACGTTGCCGGTGGCCCCGCCGCGCAGTTCTTTGTCGAGAGTCGAGGCACTGGCCAGGACCTTGCCGCCGTCGGCCGAAAGGACCTGGGCGTAGATGTGCTGGGAAGAGCGGTACACACAAAGGCGTACGGCTTCCAGCTCGCGCATCTTCAGGCGTGCCTTGCGAGCGCGACGCAGACGAGTAACTTTCTTTACGCTCATTTGCTATGCCCTACTTCTTCTTAGCTTCTTTACGACGGACCACTTCATCCGAGTAACGTACGCCTTTACCTTTGTAAGGCTCAGGGCGACGGAAGTCACGGATTTCAGCGGCCACCTGACCGACCAGTTGCTTATCGACACCCTTGATCAGAATATCGGTCTGGCTGGGGGTCTCAGCGGTAATGCCTTGCGGCAGTTCATATTCCACCGGGTGCGAGAAGCCGAGAGCCAGGGACAGCACTTGACCTTTGGCTTGCGCCTTGTAACCAACACCAACCAGCTGAAGCTTGCGCTCGAAGCCCTGGCTGACGCCGATCACCATGTTGTTAACCAGCGCACGGGTGGTACCGGCCATGGCACGATTCTGCTGATCGCCATTACGCGCAGCAAAACGGAGCTCACCGGCCTCGTGGATCACTTCCACAGACGAGTGCACGTTCAGTTCGAGAGCGCCCTTGGCACCCTTCACCGAAAGCTGCTGGCCGGCCATGTTGAATTCAACACCAGCGGGCAGCTTGACGGGGTTCTTAGCAACGCGAGACATGCTTATCCCCCCTTAGAACACTGTGCAAAGCACTTCGCCGCCAACGCCAGCAGCGCGAGCAGCCCGATCAGTCATCACACCTTTATTGGTGGACACGATCGAAACACCCAGACCGCCGCGTACTTTCGGCAACTGATCAACGGATTTGTACTGGCGAAGGCCAGGACGGCTTACGCGCTTCAGCTCTTCGATAACCGGACGGCCCTCGAAGTACTTGAGCTCGATAGACAGCTGCGGCTTGGCGTCGCTGCTGACGTTGTATCCTGCGATATAGCCTTCACCCTGAAGAACGTTGGCTACAGCCACCTTCAACGTGGAAGACGGCATGCTTACGACGGACTTTTCGGCCATCTGGGCATTACGGATACGAGTTAGCATGTCCGCTAACGGGTCCTGCATACTCATGGGCGCTTGGCTCCTAATTCAAAAAAATAAGCCCGCTAGGGCTCGTGTCGCCTGCTAGATGAGCGGACGCCTGAAGGCGTGGCTCGGGCGAGCCGGACATTCTAGAGACAGTTCAGAAACGAATCAAGCCCCATAAGGGGCTTGATTCGACAACAGCGGTTCCAGCAGAAACTGCCGGAGCGCTTATTACCAGCTGGCCTTAACCAAGCCTGGTACATCACCACGCATCGCAGCCTGACGCAACATGTTACGCGCAAGACCGAACTTGCGATACACGCCATGCGGACGACCGGTCAGACGGCACCGGTTGCGCAAGCGCGAAGCACTGGCGTCACGCGGCTGCTTTTGCAACGCCACCTGAGCTTCCCAACGCGCCTCTGGAGACGACTCAGGGTTAGCGATGACAGCCTTCAGCGCAGCACGCTTCTGGGCGTACTTGGCAACCGTCTGCTGACGCTTCAGCTCGCGGTTCTTCATGCTTTGCTTAGCCATTTCCTACTCCAATTAGTTACGGAACGGGAAGTTGAAGGCACGCAGCAGCGCACGACCTTCTTCGTCCGTTCGAGCAGTAGTGGTCAGCGTAATGTCCAGACCACGCAGGGCATCGATCTTGTCGTAATCGATTTCCGGGAAAATGATCTGCTCTTTCACGCCCATGCTGTAGTTGCCGCGGCCATCGAAGGATTTGGCGTTCAGGCCGCGGAAGTCGCGAACCCGAGGCAGGGAGATCGAAAGCAGACGATCCAAGAACTCGTACATACGATCGCTGCGCAGAGTCACCTTGACGCCGATCGGCCAGCCTTCACGGACCTTGAAGCCAGCGATGGAATTGCGAGCGTGAGTCACGACGACTTTTTGGCCGGTGATCTTTTCCAGGTCGGCAACTGCGTTGTCGATGATCTTCTTGTCACCGATCGCTTCGCCGATCCCCATGTTCAGGGTGATCTTAGTAATGCGCGGAACTTCCATCACATTGCCAAGCTGAAGCTCTTCCTTCAGCTTGGGAGCGATTTGCTTCCGATAAACTTCTTTTAGTCGTGCCATGGTTATCTACCTAGCAGTCTCAAGCTTCAACCGGCTTTTGGGTCGACTTGAAGACACGAATTTTCTTACCGTCTTCTACTTTGAAACCAACGCGATCAGCCTTGTTGGTTTCGCCGTTGAAGATAGCGACGTTAGAGGCGTGCAGAGGAGCCTCTTTTTCGACGATACCGCCTTGAACGCCCGACATCGGGTTCGGCTTGGTATGACGCTTCACCAGGTTAATACCACCGACAACCAGACGGTTGTCGGCGAGAACCCGGAGCACCTTACCGCGCTTGCCCTTGTCTTTGCCGGCGATGACGATGATCTCGTCGTTGCGACGAATCTTTTGCATGCGGCTTCTCCTTACAGCACTTCAGGCGCGAGCGAGACGATCTTCATGAACTTCTCGGAACGAAGCTCACGGGTCACCGGCCCGAAAATACGGGTGCCAATAGGCTCCTGCTTGTTGTTCAGCAGAACAGCAGCGTTGCCATCGAAGCGAATAATGGAGCCGTCTGGACGACGAACACCGTGACGGGTGCGGACCACAACAGCGGTCATCACCTGGCCTTTCTTGACCTTGCCACGAGGAATCGCTTCCTTGACGGTAACCTTGATGATGTCGCCGATGCCGGCGTAACGGCGGTGCGAACCGCCGAGAACCTTGATACACATGACACGACGAGCGCCACTGTTATCCGCCACATCGAGCATTGATTGAGTCTGAATCATATAGTTTCTCCGACCCCTAGCCCTTAGACTTCGACGGCACGTTCAACGACATCAACCAACATCCAGCACTTGGTCTTCGCCAGAGGACGAGTCTCACGAATCGTGACCTTGTCACCGATACGGCACTGGTTGGTTTCGTCGTGGGCGTGCAGTTTGGTCGAACGCTTCACGTATTTACCGTAGATCGGGTGCTTGACGCGACGCTCGATCAGAACGGTGATGCTTTTGTCCATCTTGTCGCTGACGACGCGGCCAGTCAGCGTGCGGACAGTTTTTTCAACTTCAGCCATGATCACTTACCTGCCTGCTGGTTGAGCACAGTCTTGACACGAGCGATGTCGCGCTTGACTTGCGAGAGCAGGTGAGACTGCCCCAACTGGCCAGTTGCTTTCTGCATACGCAGATTGAACTGGTCGCGCAGCAGCTCGAGCAATTGCTCGTTCAGCTGCTGAGCGGATTTTTCACGAAGTTCATTCGCTTTCATCACATCACCGTCCGCTTAACAAAGGAGGTGGCGAGCGGCAGCTTTGCAGCAGCCAGGGCGAATGCCTCACGCGCCAGCTCTTCGGAAACACCCTCGATCTCGTAGAGCACCTTGCCCGGTTGAATCTGGGCTACCCAGTACTCGACGTTACCCTTACCTTTACCCATCCGGACTTCCAGAGGCTTCTTGGTGACAGGCTTGTCGGGGAATACGCGGATCCAGATTTTGCCGCCACGCTTCACGTGACGGGTCAACGCACGACGTGCGGACTCGATCTGGCGCGCGGTGAGACGACCACGAGCGACAGACTTCAGAGCGAACTCGCCGAAGCTGACTTTGCTACCGCGCTGTGCCAAGCCACGGTTGTGGCCCGTCATCTGCTTGCGGAATTTTGTACGCTTTGGTTGCAACATTTGGCGTACTCCTTACTTGGCAGCTTTTTTACGAGGCGCAGGCGCTTGAGGCTTGAGCTCTTCATGGCGACCACCAATCACTTCGCCTTTGAAGATCCAGACCTTGACGCCGATCACACCATAAGTGGTGTGCGCTTCGTAGGTGTTGTAGTCGATATCGGCACGCAGGGTGTGCAGCGGCACACGACCTTCCCGATACCATTCCGTACGGGCGATTTCAGCCCCACCCAGACGACCGCTAACCTGGATCTTGATGCCCTTGGCACCAATGCGGATCGCGTTCTGTACCGCACGCTTCATGGCGCGACGGAACATCACGCGACGCTCCAGTTGTTGAGCGACGTTCTGTGCTACCAGCATTGCATCGAGTTCCGGCTTGCGGATTTCTTCGATGTTGATGTGCACAGGCACACCCATTTGCTTGGTCAGGTCCTGACGCAGCTTCTCAACATCCTCACCTTTCTTGCCGATCACGATGCCGGGACGAGCGGTATGGATGGTGATGCGTGCTGTCTGAGCCGGACGATGGATATCGATACGGCTTACGGACGCGCTTTTTAATTTGTCTTGGAGGTACTCACGCACGTTCAGATCTGCAAGCAGATAATCGGCGTACGTACGACCGTCTGCGTACCAGACGGAGGTGTGCTCCTTGACGATTCCCAGGCGAATGCCAGTGGGATGTACTTTCTGACCCATCTGATCGACTCCGTTACTTGTCCGCAACCTTGACAGTGATATGGCAAGACCGCTTGACGATGCGATCAGCGCGGCCTTTGGCACGCGGCATGATGCGCTTAAGCGAACGCCCTTCGTTGACGAAAACAGTAGAGACCTTCAGGTCGTCCACGTCAGCGCCTTCGTTGTGCTCGGCGTTGGCTACAGCCGACTCCAGCACCTTCTTCATGATCTCGGCGGCTTTCTTACTGCTGAAAGCCAGCAGGTTGAGCGCTTCGCCCACCTTCTTCCCGCGGATCTGGTCGGCGACCAGGCGGGCTTTCTGGGCGGAGATGCGAGCGCCCGACAACTTAGCGGCTACTTCCATCTTTCCTTACCCCTTAGCGCTTGCCTTTCTTGTCCGCCACGTGCCCGCGATAAGTGCGGGTACCAGCGAACTCGCCGAGTTTGTGACCGACCATGTCTTCGCTCACAAGAACGGGAACATGTTGACGGCCGTTATGCACAGCGATGGTCAGACCGACCATTTGCGGCAGGATCATCGAACGACGCGACCAGGTTTTAACCGGCTTGCGATCGTTCTTTTCCATCGCCACTTCGACCTTCTTCAATAGGTGAAGATCGATAAAAGGACCTTTTTTCAGAGAACGCGGCACTGTCGTATCCCTCTAGTTACTTGCGACGACGGACGATCATGTTATCGGTGCGCTTGTTAGAGCGAGTCTTCGCGCCCTTGGTGGGGAAGCCCCATGGCGACACCGGATGACGACCACCGGAGGTACGACCCTCACCACCACCGTGGGGGTGATCGACCGGGTTCATTGCCACACCGCGAACGGTTGGGCGAACACCACGCCAGCGCTTAGCACCCGCTTTACCCAGCGAACGCAGACTGTGCTCGGAGTTCGAGACTTCGCCCAGGGTCGCACGGCACTCAGCCAGCACTTTGCGCATCTCGCCGGAGCGAAGACGCAGTGTTACGTAAGCACCTTCACGCGCAACCAGCTGAGCCGAAGCGCCAGCGGAACGAGCAATCTGGGCACCCTTGCCCGGCTTCAGTTCAACACCGTGAACGGTGGAACCCAGCGGAATGTTGCGCAGCGGCAAGCTGTTACCAGCCTTGATCGGCGCGTTAACGCCGGAGAGCAGCTGATCGCCAGCACTCACGCCCTTGGGGGCGATAATGTAACGGCGCTCACCGTCCGCGTACTTGAGCAACGCAATGTGCGCAGTACGGTTCGGATCGTACTCAACACGCTCGACAATGGCTGGAATGCCATCCTTGTTGCGACGAAAATCGACCAGACGGTAATGCTGCTTGTGACCACCACCGATGTGACGAGTGGTGATGCGGCCGTTGTTGTTACGACCGCCAGACTTCGACTTCTTCTCGAGCAGCGGAGCATAAGGAGCGCCTTTGTGCAGCTCCTGACCGACCACTTTGACCACAAAACGGCGGCCCGCGGAAGTCGGTTTGCATTTAACGATTGCCATGATGCACCCCTTCCTTACTCAGCGTTGCCGGAGAAATCGAGATCCTGGCCCGGCTGAAGCGCGATGTACGCCTTCTTCCAGTCATTGCGCTTGCCCAGACCGCGAGCGGTACGCTTGGTCTTGCCCTGAACATTCAGGGTGCTGACCTTGGCGACCTTCACGTTGAACAGGCTTTCGACGGCCTTCTTGATTTCCAGCTTGGTTGCATCAGTAGCAACCTTGAAAACGAACTGGCTCTTGCTGTCAGCCAGCATGGTTGCCTTCTCGGAGACGTGCGGACCAAGCAGGACTTTGAATACGCGTTCCTGGTTCATCCCAGCAGCTCCTCGAATTTCTTCACAGCCGACACGGTGATCAACACCTTGTCATAGGCGATCAGGCTGACTGGATCGGAACCCTGGACGTCACGAACATCGACGTGCGGCAGGTTGCGAGCCGCCAGATACAGATTCTGATCGACAGCATCGGAAACGATCAGTACGTCATTCAGACCCATACCGGTCAGCTTGTTGGCAAGCAGCTTGGTCTTAGGGCTGTCGACGGCGAAGTCTTCAACGACGACCAAACGCTCGGAACGAACCAATTCAGAAAGAATGGAACGCAGCGCCGCGCGGTACATCTTCTTGTTGAGCTTCTGCTCATGGTTCTGAGGACGAGCAGCGAAAGTTACGCCACCGCCACGCCAGATCGGACCACGCGAAGTACCCGCACGAGCGCGGCCAGTACCTTTTTGACGCCAGGGACGCTTACCGCCACCCGAGACATCGGAGCGAGTCTTCTGCTGCTTGCTGCCCTGACGACCGCCAGCCATATAGGCTACGACTGCCTGGTGCACCAGCGTCTCGTTGAACTCACCACCAAAGGTTTGCTCGGAGACTTCGATGGCCTGTGCGCCATTTACATTCAGTTGCATGTGAACTCCCCCTTACCCGCGAGCCTTGGCGGCCGGACGCACGACAACGTCACCACCCGTGGCACCGGGCACTGCGCCCTTCACCAGCAGCAGGTTACGCTCTGCATCGACACGCACGATTTCCAGGGACTGCACGGTTACGCGCTCGGCGCCCATGTGCCCGGACATCTTCTTGCCCTTGAAAACACGACCAGGAGTCTGGCACTGGCCAATCGAACCCGGAACGCGGTGGGATACGGAGTTACCGTGGGTATTGTCTTGACCACGGAAATTCCAGCGCTTGATGGTACCGGCAAAGCCTTTACCTTTGGACTGACCGGTGACATCCACCATCTGTCCAGCCTGGAAAATCTCAGCATTAATCTGATCACCAGCCTGGAACTCCTCGCCATCGAGGCGGAATTCCCAGACGCCACGACCGGCAGCCACGTTCGCCTTGGCGAAATGACCGGCCTGAGCCTTGGTGACACGAGAGGCGCGACGCACACCGACAGTAACCTGCACAGCGCGATAGCCATCGCTTTCTTCATTCTTGAACTGGGTGACGCGATTCGGCTCGATCTCGATGACCGTAACCGGAACAGAGACACCATCTTCGGTGAAAACGCGGGTCATGCCGCATTTACGACCGACTACACCAATAGTCATGTTGTAACCTCTTGAGTGTACGGGGCTTTCACCCGCTATGGCCGCCCATTTCAGAGCGTTACACGACTAAAACTCCAGGTTTTAGCCGAGGCTGATCTGCACTTCCACGCCAGCCGCAAGATCAAGCTTCATCAGCGCATCGACGGTTTTGTCGGTCGGCTGAACAATGTCCAGCACACGCTTATGAGTACGGATCTCATACTGGTCGCGCGCGTCCTTGTTGACGTGCGGAGAAACCAGAACGGTGAACCGCTCTTTGCGGGTCGGCAGTGGAATCGGACCACGCACCTGAGCACCAGTACGTTTCGCGGTTTCCACGATTTCCTGGGTTGATTGATCGATCAGGCGATGGTCAAAAGCCTTCAACCGAATACGGATTTGTTGGTTTTGCATTTTGACCTCAGACTCCAATTAGCCATCCCTACCAAACGCAATACGCCCGGTAAAAGGAGGCGCAATTGTACGGATGCGTCCAGGGGGTGTCAATAAATGATCAGCAATAGAAAAAGGCCCCGAAGGGCCCTTTTCGACACCGAACGGTTATTCGATGATCTTGGCAACCACGCCG
>NZ_LGLW01000010.1 GCF_013620795.1 Pseudomonas sp. Q2-TVG4-2
GATTCGAACCAACGACCCCCACCATGTCAAGCAGGCTGCTTAAAGCGACGCGCACTATACACGGCGCAGCCCCTAGGAACCATCCATTCACACAGGAGGTTTCTAAATGGCAACGATACGTCAGCTTTCCTCAGGAAACTGGAACGCACAGGTAAGGGTGAAGGGGAAGCCTGCTCAGTCTAAGACCTTCCCGACAGAGGAAGCAGCCCAGCATTGGGCTAAGCAGCAGGAAGCCCTAACGAAGGAACACAAGTCCCACACCATCTATTCCCTTGGTATGTCTTATTGCCAAGCCCGCCTCCTAGGAAGGGGAAGCTATCACCATGCTCTACAGATGGTGGAGCATCTGTCCGTAGCCTTCCCTCAGCCCATCCAAGACATCACCCCTCAGCAGATCAATGCATACAAGCTTGAACGTCTCAAGACCGTTAAGCCTGCTACATGCAGAACACAGCTAGCCTTCATGTCCCGTCTCTACCGATGGGCTAAGCGTGAGCTGCTGATAGACATAGCCAATCCCTTAGCAGACATAGCCCTCCCCCAAGCATCTAAGTCCAGTGACAAGGTGGTGAGCAAGGGAGAATTGTTTCTGGTGCTTGAGCATCTAAGCCCAGCCATGAGGTTGATAACAGAGCTTGCTTATGAAACCGCTATGCGTAGGTCAGAGATAGTAAAGCTAACCATTGAGCATGTGCACCTAGAAGAACGGATAGCAGATGTTGTTGATGGTAAAAATGGAACAAGGTCTGTTCCTCTTACACTGAGAGCTGTAGAGCTTCTACAAGACGCTATACGCCTTGCTAAATCTAAACGCACAGCAACGGGAAGGCTATTCAATATCACCCCTCACAGCGTCTCTACTGCCGTCAGGAGGGCTAGACAGAAAGCTAAGCTAGACAGCTCCGTAAGGCTGCATCAGCTACGACACACAAGGATAACTAACGTAGCCAAGAAGGGATTTAACAATGCACAGATAATGATAGTGTCTGGACATAGAGACACAAGATCAGTGGCTAGATATTCACATCTAAATGCTAAGGATGTATTACATCTAATAGACTAGCATCTGCAACCATAGCTATAAGCTCCTATAAGGCTCCGCAAGGGGCCTTTCTTTTATGAGCAATGTAAAGAGCAGGATACTATAGCCATCACCCAGCACAGAAGCTTACAGGAGCTAGCCGCACAACCAAGCAATAGGTTCCAACCTCTACCCCACTTGCTTTGGACTTAGGCATTGGCACAGGTAGACAGAGCATCGACAGTATTGACACTCATTCCCGAACAAGACTTTAGCATCCTATCTTAAGCTATAGACAGCCAAGATAGTGACACCCACCCCTACCTATACATGTCCCCTTTATACTAGATTTTCAGTATATATAAATATCAGGTGTACTTCTGTCCCTATATCACCTGCAAAGCACATACCCTCAACCACACTAACCAGCAGGCCAGCACCTTCCCCTGTGCTGTCCCATCAATGGGGGATGTAGGGGGAATCCATAACAAAAGGAAACAACATGATCACAATGAAAGAAATTGTAGCAGTACAGCATAAACACCTAGCAACGCTTACATCCAAGCTCATCTACCTAATGATTAGGAATGGAGCAGATGAAGAAGGCTGGTCATCTATTAGCCTTAACAAATTCTCAGAAGCTACCGGCATGGCTAGACGTTCTGTCGTGAGAATCCTAGCTCGTCTTCAGTCAGCAGGACTGATCGAGAAGAACCCTAACAAATCTAAATGTAACGATGTCAATCAATATCGTGTTATTGATCGCTAACCTAAGGAACCATAATGACTAAGCAAATTAACCCTACAGATATCTTCGAGATTGCTCGCTCTACAGGACGCAGCCCCTCTGACATTTATAACATTGCTCAACAGGAAGGATGGGAGATTGTAGAGGATGCTCCTCCTATGCCTACACAGAAGACAGAACGCAAGTCTGTCATGCATGATCCTAAGGGAGCCATCGAACTGATGCGGCAGCTTAAGGAAGACAACATCAAGAAGCTGTACAAGAATGATCCTTACATCAGAGAAGGCATTGATGCTCAGATTGCTATTGAAGCCTCCAGACGCACCAAGACCAAGCCCTCTAACATTCAATACGATGAGCAGGGAAACATTGAAAGTATCAAGGCATCTGTTGTGTCTGGCATTAAAGCAACCGAAGCCAATCAGATTGAGCTGATGAAAGCCATTAAGGATAACATCTATAAGAAATATGGTGTAGGGAGTCGAGCATGAGCAGCTATCTATCTGATGCAGAGAAAGAAATGCTAGAAGAGAAACGCATTCAGACGGAGCAGCTTGATAAGCACATTGCTAAAAGGAATAGTGCCTTAGTGGATGAGCCTAAGGAATACAAAGGAATCACCTACTCGATGAATCAAAGGGGACTGTATGAATGCATTAACATCAATACCACATCACCTCTCAATGGTGTGTTTACCTCCGCTAGCATTCTACATTCCATCATCGACAAGCTGGAAGCTCGCGGTAAGCCTGCTCACAATGTGAAGAGCAAGAATGCTTAAGCATCTACTACTTCCAGCTACGCTAGCTCTATTAGTTTCAATAGCCTACCTGCTCACCTCCCTCCTGAAACACCTATTGTAATTCTACCTATCAGCATCCATCTTTCTAGCTCCAGCTAGGAGGCCGATAACTTATGCATAAAGGAAAGTATTGATAAGAATAGTTGACGCCATATGTGGGGCGGGAAAGACAACTTGGGTCTTTGACCACATAAAGAAGAATAGCGACAAGCGTTGGTTGTTCGTGTCTCCTTACCTAACGGAGGTGGGAGACGGGAGGACCAAAGGAAGGATACAAACGGAGCTACCTGACCTTGCTTTCAAGGCCCCAGGCACCAACTCACAGACCAAATCATCCCACCTCAAAACCCTCCTCTCAGCGGGTCACAACATCGCATGCACCCATGCACTGTTTGAAGACATTGATCGAGAGACCATCCAACTCATCTATGAGAATGACTACCATCTAATCATTGATGAGACGCTAGACATGATTGAAGTCTGGAAGGAATACCACCATCAAGACATCACTGCTCTAGAAGCAGCAGGCATGATTAGCATAGCGAATAATGGAAAGGTGGAATGGGACCACATTAAATATCCCAACTATAATGGACGTGATGTCTCAGTAAAGAACAAGTGTGATGCTGGTAGCTTGTGGCTTTACGGAGGAAACATATTCATTGCTCGAACACCACCTAATGTTATCAATGCAGCCAAGACCACTACCGTTCTTACCTACCAGTTCGAAGGGAGCTTAATGGCAGCATGGTTTAAAGTTAACAAGCTGAGCTATTCCTATCACTACCCCGAAGGTCTACGCTCAGAACAAGAGATCAAAGCAATTATTAGGGATAAGCTACACCTACTGCCTATTCCTAAGAAAATCCTAGAGCTACAAACTGATGACCGGGGATTGTATACACCACATACTTTCTCTTATACATGGTTTGAGAATGCCAAGGATGATGAGCTTAAAGCACTAGGTCATAGCTTAGAAAATACTAAGCGGACCAAAATGCCTAAAGGAGATTTCTTCTGGACTGCTCCTATTGGCTCCGATCCTTATAAGCAGCTTAAGGTGATGGCTAATCGTAGATGGCAAACTGACCTTGAAGGCTTAGACAGCAACAAGCATCGAACCTTCATAGCTTGGAATACTAGAGCCACTAATGACTATGCAGACAGAACGAATTGCTTCTATGCATACAACGTCTTCCCCAATACATCCATTCTAAATCACTACAAGAATCTAGGTATTGAGATAGACACCGATAGGTATGCGCTAGGACATTTAATTCAATTTATCTTCCGAGGATCAATCAGAAAGCACGAAGAAATGCATCTTCTTATCACTAGCCTTAGGATGAAATCACTCTTAGAGAAATGGCTAGAAAACTAGCAGAATAATTTACGCACCAACTTTTGCTGTTTTTTGGTGCGTGAATTAGATTTAGCCCAGCAACCATGCGGGTTGTAGAGCATCCCCCTTAAAGGAATGTATATATACTACTAGCAATACTTAAAAGCAAAAGCATGCCTACGGCGTTTAAGAGCATGCATTTAAAAGAAGATCAAAAGCGACAGCACCTATACATACTTAGACATCAGTCGCTTCTTGCTTCTTATCTTTAATGCATGCTTCTGCCGCCGGCAGGCATATGCTTCTGCTCTACCACAATACAAGGATAATTTATGAATATTCCAGATAATGGAAAACAGAGATACATAGAAGCTAAGTCGCTTGTAGCTTTAGCTAAAGAATGGGATGTCTCTTTAGTAACGCTAGAAGCGTATGCTAACGAACAAGGATGGGATAGAGAGCACAAACTCTATTGGCAAGACAAGGCTATTGAGATGCTTAAGAATGCAGCTTGTGAAGATAACATCACAGCAGTGAGGGAGCTTCTTAAGGCTATGGGCATTAGTAGACCAGTAGGCAGACCTAGTAAAACAGAAGTGACAAAGCAGATAGCTATCGAAGCTAAGATAGAACAAGAATTCTCTGCTGATATTGCTAGGCTTGCCTCTTATGCTAAGCAAGCATAATTATTTATTTAGGCAATAGAGATGCATTACACCTAAGCAATGCTCACCACATTCGCCTAGATAAATTCCGGAAGGATTCCGGTTGCCCTGTGAGGGTGAACCACTGTTACCAATGGTCCCGTTCTTCAATGGGAGCTTAGACATCAGCTCAACATTGCCCGCTATTCGGTAGTGGTTCCCGTCCTGATAACCAACCCATCAGGATGAAGGCGCCATTTATTAGTCAATGGCTCACTGGTGAGTTCTACCAACCATCCTCACATTGTGGCTATGGCTTTCATGCATTCACTACACGCATTTAAGGTTCGCTTCTGCATCTACTCACCACATCCCGCCTGCTCTCCAGACATACAGACGCTAGCTCACCGAGCTAACAGGGCCGTTTCCCTCTTGCTAAGAGACGATACTCACCATGTGGTTTTTCATCAACCCATAAACGTGACGCCTAGCATCAAGAATCAGCTCTTGTGATCCGAACCTCTCTTCCAGATTACGAAGCCCTGGAAGAAGAAATGGGACTGACAGGTGCGCGACCTCTCCAACGCTCATCCCACCGGCCTTATACGAAGCTAGCTGAATCATGTGTAGCCGGCATCCTCCCTCCTCCATCGCCCCATGGTAAAGGCTACGATGCATCCCGATGTAATCAGCCACCTCGTTACCGAATGCCTTTCCCTTTCGGGCAAGTAGCATAGACTTGATGAGGTTGAACATTGTCATTCCCTTGCCTGATAGCATTTAAGCATCACAAGCATCTAGCCATTTTTGCTAGAAATTCTCAAGCTGCAATGTACATAGAGCAGCACCCCCCATCCCCCCTCCTACCCCCTCGACAATCCCTCCCCACATCCCTAGACAGCCATCAAGGGCAAGCCCCAGAAATCACGCATAAGGGCTGGTGGTGCCTCGCCTATGGCATCGCCTAGGCATCAGGTCTAACGCCTCGTATACGAGCTTGTAGGGCCTCCCCATCGAAGGCACATAGCTCAGTTGGTTAGAGCACCTGAGCGTAGCGAATCCGGGGCGAACGAAGTGAGGACCACCTTCACTAGGTGGGGATATTCCCATACAGAACAAAGACTTAGGTATTGACGTTCACACTAGATCGGTGTGAATGAGGGGATGCCCTTCACACGTTCACATTGCCCAGTGTGAAAAGGGGCTGTAAATTGTGAAGGTTTTCTAGGGACAAACAAAAAGGGGAACCCGCTAGGATTCCCCTCTATGTACCGCGCTAAGCGGCTTTCGAATTGGTAGGCACAATTGGATTCGAACCAACGACCCCCACCATGTCAAGGTGGTGCTCTAACCAACTGAGCTATGTGCCTCCGATGGACGCGCATTTTAGAGATACGCCTGAGAGAGTCAAGCGCTTTTTTAGCTAAGCCACTGATATTCGTAATTTTTGGATGAGGGAACGCCTCTGGCGTCGCTATAGCATCGTAGGGGCTTGTCGAGATAGCATCTCGTCAAATATTCGGAACAGGGCAATCAGAATGTCGCACACCCCCTACCCCTCGTCCTATTACGCAGCGTCAGCGAACCCGGCACCTGCTCGCGACGCTCTGAGCAGTAATGTCGAGACAGACGTCTGCGTGATCGGCGCCGGCTACACCGGGCTATCAACCGCACTGTTTCTTCTTGAGCAGGGTTTTCGCGTCGTCATATTGGAAGCTGCCAAGGTCGGCTTCGGCGCTTCCGGGCGCAACGGCGGACAAATCGTCAACAGCTACAGCCGCGATATCGATACGGTCGAGCGCAGCACCGGAAGCAATGAAGCACGCCTGATTGGGGCGATGGCATTCGAGGGCGGGCAAATCATTCGTGAGCTAGTCGCGCGTTACGGCATCGACTGTGACCTGAAGGACGGAGGCGTATTCGCCGCTTTCAATTCCAAGCAGATGCACCACCTTGAGGCGCAGAAGGCCCTTTGGGAGCGTTACGGCTACGGTCAGTTGGAAATACTCGATCACGACGGCATTCGAAACGTCGTGGCGAGCGAGCGATACATAGGTGGAATGCTAGATCACGGGGGCGGTCACATCCACCCGCTCAACCTTGCGCTAGGCGAAGCGGCCGCGGTCGAATCGCTCGGCGGCGTCATCTACGAACAAAGCGCGGCAACCCGCATTGACCGAGGAAACATCCCGCGAGTACATACCCAGCATGGCCAGGTGACCGCGAAGTTTGTGGTTGTTGCCGGAAATGCCTATCTCGGAGGCCTGGTTCCGGAGCTGGCCGCCAAATCCATGCCTTGCGGCACCCAGGTGATCGCTACGGAACCCCTCGACTCGGAGCTCGCGGCGACGTTGCTGCCGCAGGATTACTGCGTTGAGGACTGCAACTATTTGCTGGATTACTTCCGCCTGTCCGCAGACAAGCGCTTGATCTATGGCGGCGGAGTGGTCTACGGCGCGCGAGATCCGGCCGATATCGAGTCGATCATCCGCCCGAAGATGCTCAAGACATTTCCACAGCTGCAGGGCATCAAGACAGAGTTCGCCTGGACCGGTAATTTCCTGATGACACTGTCTCGCTTACCGCAGGTCGGCCGGCTTGATGACAACCTCTACTACTCGCAAGGGTGCAGCGGCCACGGCGTTACCTATACCCATATCGCCGGGAAGGTTATCGCTGAGGCGTTGCGGGGACAGGCCGAGCGCTTCGACGCCTTTGCCAGCTTGCCGCATTACCCGTTTCCCGGCGGGCAGAAGCTCAGCGCGCCGCTGAGCGCCCTCGGCGCGCTCTACTACAGCCTGCGGGACAAAGTCGGGTTCTGATGCCTCACTGAACCGGGCACGCCGGAGACGCCTCACACATGCTGGCCCCGTCACGTCCCGAGGGTAGTTCTGCCTTGAATCGCTTGTCGTCAGGGGCGAGCTGGGCCGCACATGCAAGCGCTGCGGATGATTGGGCTTGGCAACCCCGTTCCGCCAACACCTGCGATAGATTGAACCAGCTTGCCGCGAAGGAACTGTCACGCTGAATGCTGGTTCGCAAGGCTCGCTCCGCCGCCAGCTTGTCGCCTTGCGCGTACCGAGCATTGGCAAGCACGAGCCAGGACAAGCCGCTGGACCAATGTTCTGCAGCCTTTTCATAGGCCTTTAGAGCAGTATCGTCGTGGCCGGTTTGTTCAAGATCACTTGCAGCTTTCAGCCACACCGCTTCCTTGGCGGTACGGGGCAGTTGATCGGGCGCAACCGTTACCACAGCCCAGCGATTTCCCTTGGCCCAGCTTCGCTCGAACTGACGAAAACTCCCGGTCCTGCGTCGTGTGGTTCCGGACCGCAACACAAGGGTCTGAGCCGTCAGGTCGTACCCCACCACAACCGCGAAATGCCACTGAGGCCAGCGATCGAAGGCAAGGTTCTGCAGTACTAGCACCGGGTTTCCGGCCGCCACTTCAGACAGCACAGCCTCTAGCCGTGGCTCCAACTGATAGACCAGCAGATCGTGGGCGCGGGCGGCAGCGACCATTTCAACCTGCAGACTGCCCTTACGCTGCGGAAGATAGACGCGCTTGACGAGCTGCTCCGGCCTGGTGTCGACGCCCCGCTGGGTCAGCATCGTTGCAAGCGCAGCGGGCCCGCATTGATAGTCTTCCTGAGGGAAGAAAGGAACCGCATCCAGCTCAACGCTCCCCGGGAGCCCCGCAGACCCAACCGGAACGATCGGAGCCCGCGCGCACGCCCCGAGGAGGATTACCGCGAGCAGCAGGGCCAGTCGCCGAATCAACGGTTGATACAGTTGACGAAGTTGAAGATGTTAGTGGCGCAAAGCAGGTCGGTGATGATGAAAATCACCAAAAACAGAACGATGATACCGACTACACCCGCACCAGCCGGCGCCTGATCCAACTGCTGGTTGAATTGAGCGAGCTCCGCCGGCGTCAGGCTGTTGATTCGCTGCTCGACCTGATTACGCTCGACTCCCATCGCCACCAGCTTCTTCTGTACATCTTCATCATCAAGCATTGTCAGCAATTGCTGGCGATCTACCTGTTGCTGTTGCTCGGCGATAACTTCCGGGGTGCCGATCATTGCCGCCTGGGCCAATGGGATCTGTGCAAACAGCATGAAATGCATCACGGCCAACAGGCTGGCCACACGCTTCATTATGGGCGAATTGAACATGGCGGAACTCCTTATCTTTTTGTTCGGTAGCCCAGCGCAATTTGCGACGGGCCGTCAGAAGTAAGACGGTGCCGCTGTTCCGCCAGTTCCCTTGCGCGCTATGGTTTAAGTCATCAATCCGTTCACCTACCGACAACGGCTATTTCGTACCCGATACACCTAGCCAAAGGAAAGCCATATGCAAGCCATTCGCTCAACCGCGTTGATGCTGTACAGCGCCATTCTGTTCGGCTGTCAATCATCACCATCGGAACCGGTGCAAACGCCAGGAGAGTCAGTAGGACAATGCAACGCCTCTGCTCTGCAGAAGCTTATCGGGGAGCGGGCAAGCCCTGCGCTTCTCGACCAGGCACGTCGCCAAAGTGGGGCTGCCGTCGCTCGCATTCTTCGCCCCGGAGACATCGTCACGCTTGAGTACAACGCTCAACGATTAACACTGACGACGAATGAAGCATTGGAAATTCAACGAGTTAACTGTGGGTAATTCACTCAGCCATTGGTCGCATAAACAATCATAAAAGTCGGTTTAAGGTTGAAGTTCAAGCGAAACGGCTAGTAGGCTAATGAAAGCCTATTGCCATGACAGAAGCCATGGCAGCCCTTTTCGCGAAGGTCGTGTCGAGCTCATACGACCGAATGACGAGCGAGCCCGCATTGAAGTACCAACACGCACGCAACATGGCGCTATTTGGGTTTGCCCTGCTATTTCTCGCCGTCATGGCTTTGAAAGACTCACCAACCTCACAGCTCTACCTGGGCGCGGATAAGCTCTATCACTGGATTGGCTTTAGCGTTCTGACGTACGCCGCCCACCTGGCGTTCCCACGCGCCCGGCTTGGCTCGTTATTCATTTGGATATTCGTCGGCGCCACATCGATAGAGTTACTGCAGGCGCTTGCCCCATCTCGCACCCCCTCGCTGGCTGACATGACGGTCAATATAGTCGGGATCCTGACTGGGCTCGGCGCCACCCAGTTAAGGCGGCAGAAGCCGGAGCCGTCGAAGCGGCGCCGTAAATCGTCCAGTAAGCGGCGGCGCCGCCGTGTCGAAAGCGAGCATCCCAAAGAAGAAACCTCCTGATCTGCTGGCGGGCGCTTTTCACCGATGCCAAGCTCATCTTGTGACTGTCGAAGCTGCGGAGCATTCCTTCGCTGGCATGGGCCACAAACGGCTCAGGGCGCCACTGCCCTCCGTGTTCGCAGACTCGTCGCAGAGAACCACTTAGGTGGGGACAGCAAGAAGTAGAGGTCGTAGCGTTTGATGATGACCTGGGCCACCAGGGGTGCAACGAGCCCGATCAGCGTCCCAAGCAGCAGATGGACCGGAATCGAATCAATACCCATGAATTTGCTGAGAATTACCCGCACTCCGCTCCCTGCGAGAATATGCATCAGGTAAATAGTCATCGAAGAGGCTCCGATGAATAGCAGCCATTGCATGCGGATCCTGCCCAGCCACATTGATAGCGCGATCATGAAAAAGATCGAAGCGGTCGCCAGCGCAAGCACCGGCAAGCCTCCGACTTCCCAGTTCAAGCCAAAGGTAATGTGGAACAGATACTGGCCAGCCACGAACAAAGCGCCGAACAGCAAGGTGAGCGGAACATAACGGGCGAGAAAAAATGTCCTGATCTCGTTAAACCAGATTCCGAGCGCAAAAAACACGGCGTTACCGAAAATGAACCTGCCGAAATCGCCCATCGCCAGGTCCTGCTTGAATACGTAAAGCGCACCGAACGCTAACAATATCGGCAAGAAGTAGCGGCGGTCGGCCTTGGCGTAGACAAAAGAACAGACGACAAAGACCAGAAACAACGCATAGAGAAACCAGAACTGCGCACGCGGTGACCAGAGCAGTGAGAACACCTGTCCTAACGTGACCTCTCCATTCGTGTAATTCGATAGCGCCACTTCGATTAGGCCCTGCAGCAAAGACCATACGATAAAGGGGTAAACGACTGTGTCTACCTTGTTGACGATTAGCCCGGCTTTTCCTCGTTTCATCAAAGAGTCGTAGAAAAACAACCCCGACAGAAAGAAAAACAGCGGCATGTGAAAACTGTAAATGATGCTGTCGACGAGAAGGTAGGTACCCTCATCCATAGGTAAGCCGGCATTGAATACCCCGCGCGCGACATGTCCGTAGACCACCAGAATGATCCCAATGGCTTTGGCGTAATCGACCCAGGCGTTTCTCTCCTGCATCACATTCTCCTTGTTATGGGCAATACCAGACACACCGCAGCCAGAGCTGGCGCAGATGGGAAAGGTAGACAATGGAAAATGCGATCAGTTTATTGTCGACGCCGAGCCGCCGGTATTGACCGACGTAATGCATCGGCGCCTGATTCAAACGCGAACGATGCGAGCGCTCAGCCGAGCAATTCGGCAAATGAAATAAAGCGCACGGATTCGCCTTCCTCGAGCTGGCTATGCTCGCGCACTTCAACCACCCCATCCGCCCAGGCGGCACTGCGAAGAATGGAAGAACTTTGGTTGGCATACAGAACAGCCCTGCCGGCTTCGAGACGCGCCCTCAGATATTCGCGGCGCTTGCCTGGCTTAGCCCAGCTGAAGCCCGCCGGGACCAGGAAGCTCAACGGTTCGATCTCTGAAGCACCCATTCGCCGCAGCAGATAAGGCCGTGCCAGCAGACCAAAGGTGACCAGCGTAGACGCAGGATTTCCAGGCAATCCGATGACCGCAACACCACGATAATTGCCGCAGGTTAGCGGCTTGCCCGGCTTTATCGCCAACTTCCACAGCGTCAACTCGCCCTCTTCCCGAAGCACCTGACCGAGATAATCGGCCTCACCAACCGACACCCCTCCTGTCGATAGAATCAGATCAATCTGATGCAGGCCCGTCAGGTATTGGCGAACCTGAGAAAGATCATCGGGTACGATTCCGACGTCCTTTACATCGCACCCCAGGCGCTGAAGCCAATGACGCAACAGCACGCGATTGCTGTTATAGATCTGGCCTGGCTGTGGCGTTTCACCCGGCTCGACCAGCTCGTCACCGGTCGAAAGCAGAGCGACCCTGAGCTTGCGGCTCACCTTCAGTCGCGGCATTCCCAGTGAAGCGGCGAGCCCTAATTCAATTGGTCCCAGGCGCACGCCGGCGGCTAAAACCTGCTCCCCCGCCCGCGCCTCGCCAGCCTGAGGTCTGACATGCTGCCCCTTTCGTACCGACTCGACAAAGCGCACTCGGCCATCGTCGAGCACCTCGGCGTTTTCCTGCATCTCCACGCTATCGGCACCCTCCGGCATCGGCGCGCCGGTGAATATGCGTGCACAGCTACCAGGCTCCAGGGGCTCCGGCTGGGTCCCGGCGAAGATCTTCTGGCTGACGCGTAGCGGTTGCGCATGCAGATCAGCTTCACGGATGGCATAACCATCCATGGCGCTGTTCGGCCATGGCGGCAGGTCCAGCGGCGCGACCAACGGTTCAGCCAGTATTCGGCCAACAGCATCGTCTATCGAAACGCTTTCGACGTCCTCGATCGGTGCAGCTTCCGCTTGCCGGAGCAATGCCTCGAGCGCCTGCTCCATCGGCATCAGCACCGTCGACTCCCCCGCCATCATGAACGGCTCTCGCAGGGCGCGGCCTGCTTGAGATGAGGCACGAAGTTGCAGGGGCGATGGCGCGCGTCGAGCTGCTCGGCAAGAATGCCATCCCATGCGGTGCGACAGGCATTGGTCGAGCCAGGCAGGCAGCACACCAGTGTTGAGTTCGATAACCCGGCCAGTGCTCGCGACTGGACGGTGGAACTGCCGATATCGCTTACTGAGATCTGGCGAAACAGCTCACCGAAGCCGTCGACCTGCTTGTCCAGCAGACAACCAACCGCTTCCGGCGTGCTGTCCCGCGCGGTGAACCCCGTCCCGCCCGTAATCAACACCACCTGCACCGTGTCTTCAGCGATCCAGCTCGCGACCTGCGCGCGGATCCGATATAGATCATCCTTGAGCAGTACCCTCGCCGCGAGCCGATGTCCAGCAGCCAGCGCGCGATCGACGAGCAGTTGCCCCGAGGTATCGGTTTCCTCGGAGCGAGTGTCGCTGACTGTCAGGACAGCGATATTCAACGGAACAAAGGATTGGTCTGCGAGGTGGCTCATTCGGGTTTCCCGGTTGTTGGACTTAGTTGCCGAATGTTATATCACAGGCTTTTGATGGGGCACTTGATGCAGCAAGGCAGGCTTAAGGATTGCTCGATTTTGCTACTGGCCGGCGGGCGCGGGCAGCGGATGGGCGGACAGGACAAGGGTTTGGTCGAGTGGCACGGCAAGCCGCTCGTGGCGTGGCCACACCGTATTGCACGGCAGCTGACGGATGATCTGCTCGTTTCCTGCAACCGCAATCAGCTGTCTTACGCAGCCTTCGCGGATCGGTTGGTTGCCGATGATGAAGCGGACTTTCCGGGCCCACTTGCCGGTATACGCGCCGGCCTGGCAGTGGCGCGTCATCGGTGGCTCATAGTATTGCCGTGCGACGCACCTTTGATCGACGAGGCATTGATAACAGACTTGTACGAGAAGGCTCGAGCGGAACCGGACATTCCCGTAATGACCCGACGAGGCACGCAATGGGAGCCGCTTTTCTGCATCATTCCGGTCATGCTCGCGAATACTATCGAGAACGCCTGGCAATCCGGGGAGCGAAGCAACCGCAAGATATTGCTCGCGCTACAAGCGGGAGCCCTGGATCTCGCCATGGATGATCCCCGACTAGCCAATCTGAACTCCCCCGAACTGCTTGCCCAGCAAGCGCCTCCCTCGGGAACTTAGGGCTGCTGGCCACCGTCACAGACGCAACCATCAGAGGAGAATCACCATGCGCGCAGCAACCGGACCCGCCCTTGCATTATTGGCCGGCCTAGCCCTCCTTGCAGGCTGCTCAAACCCCAGCGTGATCACGCTCAACGATGGTCGCGAAATTCAGACGCTTGACCACCCCGAGTACGACGATGAAGCCGGCTTCTACGAGTTCGAAGGCATCGACGGCAAGCCAGGGAGGGTCAACAAGGATCAGGTTCGTACTGTTCAGGAACTATGATAACCCGCACTAACGGCTCCAGGCACCTCGCCCGGCGCCGTGAAAAGCGCTCTCTAAGCTCTTGTGGAGCAAACGTTTTTATGTAAAATGCGCGCCATCTTCGGAGCGTAGCGCAGCTTGGTAGCGCGTCTCGTTCGGGACGAGAAGGTCGCTGGTTCGAATCCAGTCGCTCCGACCAAACTCCCGGCATTGGACTGAAAAGTCTGATGCAAAAAAACCGGCCACTGGCCGGTTTTTTTATTTCTGGGCCAAGAGTATTCGGGGCCCGAACAGCCAGGCCTACCTCTCTATACGCAAATACCGCGCAATCCTATGTCGTGTGCCAGCGATGTCAGTTAGGTCATCGCCAGCGGCGATTGCAACAGACAACCCCACTTAGCGCCGCAAAAACCATACGACCTGCTCTACTTCAAACGGCCAGTCCAGCTCCGCGCCCGTGTCGACTCGCCGCAATACAGGTATACGCAAGCCATAATCAACGACCCATTCTGGCCTATCAGCTATATCCAGCAGCTCTACTAACAACCCACGCTCCACCAATGGCAGAACCACCGCCTCAGCCTGCTCACATAGGTGGCAGCCCAGCGTTCCAAACAGTTGGCATTCGGGAAGATGCATAAGTACGGCTCATCGAAACTGGCCGTGCAATTCTAGCAGGCTCGTCATGATGCGGCTGTCAGTCGCCGATCATTCCTTTCCGGCGCAGTAAAAAGAAAAAATGTGACCTTCAACTCACTCAAACGACAGTTTGATTTAGGGAATCGACGCGGCGCTGGCAAACAGCTAGGATGCGCCAACCCAAGCGGTCACAGAGCCGCCGGGCCGGATGTGTACGCGCGCATCGGCAGCAACACTTGATGCCTGCATCGGATTGAAGTAAACACAACTGCCGAGCGATTCAGCTGACGCTTCCCTATAAGCCTCAAAGACTAAAGTCTAAGGGCTTATATATCTATGTAGTGCTTAATTGCATGGCGCCGTAAGAGCGACTTCAGAGCATCATCCAACGAGGAGAAATAAGAAATGCTCAAGACCCCAATCGCCCGGGGCGTGGCCCTAGCCACTCTGGGAGCAACACTGGCCATTCCAACCATGGCTCAGGCTGCATTTATCGAAGACAGCAAAGCCAACCTGGAACTGCGTAACTTCTACTTCAACGGTGACAACCGTCAAGACGGCGCCTCGCAGTCCAAACTCGAAGAGTGGGGACAGGGCTTTATCCTCAAGTATGAATCGGGCTTTACTGAGGGCTCCGTCGGTTTCGGCGTCGACGCGATCGGCCTGTTGGGTCTGAAGCTCGACTCCAGCCCAGATCGCACCGGCACCGGCCTTCTGCCCACCAATGATGATGGCTATGCACCGGACGACTACGGACGTATTGGCGGTGCTGCAAAAGCGCGTATCTCCAAGAGCACGCTGAAAGTCGGCGAGATGATTCCAAAGCTGCCGACCATTCTGCCGAGCGACTCACGTCTGCTGCCACAGACTTTCCGCGGTGGCATGTTAACTTCTCAGGAAATTGACGGCCTAACCGTCAACCTTGGCCGGATGACCGAAACAAGCTCCCGCAGCGAAGCCGGTTTTGCTGATCTTGGAATGTCCAGTGCGGGTAGTACTGGTGGTGTAGCCTCCGATAAGTTCGATTTCGCCGGTCTGAAGTATCAGTGGAACAAGCAACTGACTACTTCTTACGACTACGGCAATCTCGACAAGAACTACAAGCAGCACATTTTCAACTTGGTTCACGTGCTGCCGCTGGGCGAAAAGCAATCGTTCAAGAGCGACATCCGTTACGCCCATTCCACTGACGACGGCAACACCAATGTCGACAACAAAGCCTTCGGTGCCATGTTCACCTACAGCCTGGGTGGCCATGCATTCGGTGCAGCCTATCAGGACATGAGCGGTAACACCGGCTACCCCTACATCGCTGGCGGCGACGCGTTCCTGGTCAACTATGTAATGATCGACCCGACCTTCGCCGATCCGGACGAAACGTCGTGGCAGCTCCGCTACGACTACAACTTCGCCGCTATGGGCGTTCCAGGTCTGACCTTCATGACGCGTTACCTGAAAGGCACGGACACCGGCACCGGCGCCGGCAACGGCAGCGAGTGGGAGCGCGACACCGACATCGGTTATGTCATGCAGAGCGGCGCCCTGAAGAACCTGGGTGTCAAACTGCGTAACGGTACCTACCGTGGCGAAGGTCGCGAGGTCGATCAGACTCGTTTCATCGTCAGCTACACGATCCCGCTGATGTAATAGCGGCTACGGCATGCAAGTGCAGTAGATGAGAAAGCCCGCTTCGGCGGGTTTTTTCTTTTCTGCGCATTACCATTTCGCGAAGCCATACGAAGGCTGGCGCACGAGATAAACGTTAGGGTCAGCAAATCGACTCAAACGAAGCGGGAACCTTGTGCTAACAGCATGCTCGAAACTCTAGGCACTGGGACCTGTCGTCCCTGGAGAATTCAAGAGGAGCTGCAGATGTCTACCGAATCGACTTTCGGCACCAGCGACAACACCCCGATTCCCGACGCAACGACGGGAACGACGGGAACCACCGCACCACTGTTCGATAAATCAGCACATCGCCGCAACCTTCAGGCCGCGCAGAATGCGCTCATCGAAGAGTTCCATACGCTGATCGGCGATACCGAGCGCCTGCTCAAACATACGCAGGACACCGCCGGTACCCAGACTGAAGAGCTACGCGGCAAGATCAACGCCAATCTGAGCCGCGCTCGTCAAATGCTCAAGGAGCAGGAAGGCTCGTTGCGCGAGCAAAGCCAGGCGGCTATTCAGTGCACTGAAGAGTACGTTCATACGCATCCATGGCAATCGATCGGTATCGCAGCAGGTGTCGGTTTTCTCTTCGGCTTGATCACCCGCCGCTGATGTGGGGAATGGATCCAATGGAAACCAAGCACGCCGACGAAGCCACAGCGCCCTCCATCAAGAAGATGGGTAGTGCGCTTGCCGGCCTCGTACAAGGGCATCTGGAACTGGTCGGAATCGAAATTCAGGAAGAACGAGCGCGGGTGTTCAAGCTCTTTCTACTCGCCAGTATCAGCCTGATACTCGGGCTGTTGATTCTGGTAGGACTCTCAGCCGCGATTGTGATTGCCTTCTGGGACAGCAACCCTATCGCGGCAATTCTGGTGCTCTGTGTGCTATACGGCGCTGTCCTTGCGGTATGCATCAGCCGCGCAATCCGCCTCGCCAAGGAGAGTGCTTCGCCTTTCCAGGCGACAGTAGAAGAACTGGCCCGCAATAGGGAGCGTTTATTGCCATGAGCCTTCCCCTTAGTAGCTCCAGCGATTTAGCCATGCGCAAGGACCTGGTCCGGTTGCGCATGGAGATGAATCGCCAACAACTGCTTTATCATTCGCAGCCGCTCGCCCATCCATTCCAGCGGATCAAGGGGATGGTCGCGAATCGCAGTGCCGCTTCCGAGCATCATGTGCCGAAGGGACCGCTGATGATCGCGACAACCCTGGCACTGACCTTCTTCGGTCGTCGCCTCGGCAAGGTAGGCAAACTCGCCCGGCTAGGCCTCCTGCTGTACCCGGTTGTTCGCAGGCTTCGCCACTAGCCTACGATAAGCCGACATGTAGCGGACGCAGCTGACGGCCAGTCCATGCGACATTGTGCATGCCTAATGATCAGCAGGTGCTGTAGGCTGACATTATGCGCACGAAGCGTAAAAAGGACTCGCCGCCGCGTCCGCTGTCGGCCACGCTACTGAACCGGCAAACCGGCCGCAACTGGCGACATCAGGAGATTGCTCTTTGGATTGGCATACCCTGCTAAACCGCGAACGGCTCGGAAAATCTGTTCACAGCAATGAAGAACTCGGTCGAAGTCCTTTCCACAAGGACCACGACAGAATCATCTTTTCCGGTGCTTTTCGCCGGCTTGGACGCAAGACCCAGGTACATCCGGTTTCCAGCAACGATCACATCCACACACGCCTCACCCACTCATTGGAGGTCAGTTGCGTCGGGCGCTCGCTCGGCATGCGCGTGGGCGAAGTGCTGCGCGACGATATGCCGGAATGGTGCAATCCGGCCGACCTTGGAATGATCATTCAGTCCGCCTGCCTCGCCCATGACATCGGTAATCCGCCGTTCGGGCATTCGGGTGAGGACGCCATTCGCCATTGGTTTCAACAGGCTGCCGGGCGTGGCTGGCTAGATGACATGAGCGATGCCGAGCGAGCCGACTTTCTTAATTTCGAGGGTAACGCTCAAGGATTCAGAGTACTTACGCAGCTCGAATACCACCAGTTCGACGGCGGCACCCGGCTTACCTATGCAACGCTTGGCACCTACCTGAAATATCCGTGGACGTCGCGTCATGCTGAGGCGCTCGGCTACAAGAAGCACAAGTTCGGCTGTTACCAGAGCGAGCTATCGCTGCTTGAACAGATCGCCTCCAAACTCGGACTGCCAAAGCTGGACGAGCAACGCTGGGCGCGCCATCCCTTGGTCTATCTGATGGAAGCAGCTGACGATATCTGCTACGGCCTCATCGATCTTGAGGACGGTCTTGAGATGGATCTGCTCGATTATTCCGAAGTCGAGGCCCTCCTGCTGAACCTCGTGGGCGACGACCTACCAGAAACCTATCGGCAGCTCGGCCCCCGGGATTCGCGCCGACGCAAACTGGCGATTCTCAGAGGAAAGGCCATCGAGCATCTCACCAATGCAGCTGCGCGCGCCTTCGTTGAGCAGCAGCAGGCATTATTGGCGGGCAACCTGGCCGGAGATCTGGTCGAGCATATGCATGGCCCAGCCAAACAATGCGTGGTGCAAGCCAAGGCTATGGCGCGGGAGAAAATCTTTCAGGACAAACGCAAGACGCTGCACGAAATCGGCGCCTACACCACACTTGAGATATTACTCAACGCTTTCTGTGGTGCTGCGCTGGAGCAACACGGCGGACGTACACCGTCATTCAAGAACCGCCGCATACTCGACCTGCTCGGCAGCAATGCGCCGAATCCCGACTGGCCACTGTATCAATCCTTTGTGCGAATGATCGACTTCATCGCCGGCATGACCGACAGCTACGCGACCGAGATGGCTGGTGAAATGACCGGACGCTCGAGCCCGACGTGATCCAGATGAAGAAGCCGTTGTGGAAGCTCATCGGTTGGCAACCTGGCCGCCCGGCTTGGGGCGCGGCGACCGTCGCCGGCCTGGGCTGTGCGTTACCGCTTCTGCTCGGGCTTTTCAGTGGCCATGCCGGCTTTCTCTGGGCGACGGTCGGCGCATTCCAGGCGGCCAAGGCCAACCCGCTTCACCGCCTCGGCATGCTGCGAATGTTGTTGCTGATAGGTCTTGGTGCCGGTAGCGCCGGCCTCGGCTTCTGGTCAGCGACCCACCCCTTGATCAGCCTAGGCCTATTCGCTTTCTATGGCCTGTTACTGGCATGGCTGCAACGCTATGGCAGCGAGGCGGGCAAGCTCGGAATCGGCCTGGCCATTTGCTTGTGCCTTGGCCAGGGTCAGCATGGCATAGGCGACTTCAATAATCCGCAGGCGATTGCCGCGCTGTTTGCGCTGGGGGGCCTGTGGGTCACCTTGCTGGCCTTCGGGTTACGCGGCATGCATGGCTTGCGCATGTGGCCATACATGCCTCGAGTGCTCAGCCTGGTCAAAGTATTGCGTCGTCGCGCGCGGCGTACGCCAATCCGTCAATGGCGTCTGCACGCATTGGCTTACATGTTGGCCGCTGCGGCCGGCGGCCTGATCGTAAACCTGGCCGGGCTCCCACGAGGTTATTGGCTGACATTAGCGGTATTCACCACGTTGCAGATGGACCTACAACTTAGCCTCGTCCGCGCCCTGCAAGCCGGCATCGGTATTTTCTGTGCAGCGGCGATGTTGATCTACATGGGCCATAGCCTGGCCGATCCGCCGGTGATGGTGATGATCATGCTGCCGCTAGTGATGCTCAGTCGGGCATTCCAGGCACATCACTACGGGCTTTTCGTCCTGCAGACAACGCTGAGCTTCGTGCTGCTGGCCGAGACCCTGGCGCAAGATTGGGAATTACCGCAATTACGCCTGATCAACGCGGCTATCGGCGTGGGCGTGGCGCTGACCGTCACGTTGCTAATGCATTTGCTACGTCGGCTGATCGCCCGGATTGCATCGCGCAAATCCGGACAAACAGCCGCAACCGATCAGGACAGGAACGACTCGATCACGCCTTAGCGTTGATCTCGTTTTCCGGATACCAGACGTCCATCAACGGGCTTACGTTGAACTCGGCAAGCTCGTTGCGCCCATTGAGCCACGCCTCGACCTGACCGCGCTGCTCGTCGTTGACCGAACCACGGCTGGCCAGGCATACGAAACCGTAATCCTCACCACCGATGTAGCCCAAACCGTTGGCTTCGATGGCCTCGTTCAGAAAGGCCTCGAGGAACTCGTCCACTGCCTTGGCATCAAGACCGTCACGGTAGGTCAAGTTGACTTCGAAGCCCAATTCTTGGAATTCGTCGACACAGAGTTTCTTGCGCAAGCGACGCGAGCGATTGGTAGCCATTGAATCGGTCCTTTTTCTAACGTGATAACGGCGCGCACTCTAACAGCAACGCCGCGCTTGTGCGATTACAGGCGTCGGTCTGTTGGCCGATCCGTTGAAAACAACGGCAACTGTCGGGTTCTTTTGCAGGGTATCGGATTCGCCGACTACGCTTGTCGGATGAGAAGTACGTCACTTCTCGGACGTGGGCATAATGGCCCGCCATTCTTCCCTGAACGCTGTAGGGAACTTTCATGTCATTGATTTTCAGTCTGTCTGCCGCAACCGATCAGGGCAGAGTCATCCGCACATTCATTGGCCGTGTCGCCATCGCCACGCTGACATTGCCGCTGGCATTTTCGACCTTTGCTGAAACGGTCAATCAGACCCTACCACCCCGCGTTGCACAGGCGCTTAAGGCGAACAAGATTGAGAGCAGCGCATTGTCCGTCGTCATGTTGCCACTTAACAGCAGCGCGTCGCCGACCTTCGTGAACGCCGACGTGTCGGTGAATCCTGCCTCGACCATGAAGCTGGTCACCACCTATGCGGCGCTGGAGTTGCTTGGCCCTAATCATCAATGGAAAACGGAATTCCATGCTGACGGACCCATCGAGAATGGCACGCTGAATGGCAACCTCTACCTTAAAGGGGGCGGTGATCCCAAGCTCAACATGGAAAAGCTCTGGCTGTTGCTGCGCGATCTGCGCGCCAATGGCGTTCAGACCGTAACCGGTGACCTGATTCTCGACCGCAGCCACTTCGTGCAACCGTCGCTGCCAATATTCGATGATGACGGCAATGATAAAAACAAGCCCTTCCTGGTCGGCCCCGATTCTCTGCTGGTCAACCTCAAGGCGCTTCGCTTCATCGCCCGCAACGATAACGGCAAGGTGAACGTAGTGGTCGAGCCGCCAATCGCCACGGTTCGCGTCGACAATCGCATCCAGGCCTTGCCAAAAGCCAAATGCCCGGGCTGGCCTGACATACGCTACAACCCGATCGAGGACGCAGAAGGCGTTACCGTTGTGGTGAGCGGCAAGCTGGCGGCCGGATGCAGCGGCCAAACCTACCTATCCCTTCTCGACCATCAGCGCTATGCCGCTGGCGCCGTCCGCGCAATCTGGAAAGAGCTGGGCGGTAGTATTCTCGGCAACGATCGAGTCGCCCCGGTGCCCAAGGAAGCGCGAATGATCGCTCGCGCCTATTCGCCGGACCTGGTCGAGATCATTCGCGACATCAACAAGTACAGCAACAACACCATGGCGCGGCAGCTCTTCCTCAGCCTGGGAGCAGAGTTTCGCAACGAAGCGGATGCCGACGACTCCATGGCCGCGCAGCGAGTGATTCGCCAATGGCTGGCGAAAAAAGGATTGATATCACCGCATCTAGTTATCGAGAACGGTTCGGGCCTGTCGCGCGCCGAACGCGTCAGCGCGCGGGAATTGGCCAGCTTGCTGCAGGCGGCCTGGCAGAGCCCCTACGCGGCGGAGTTCATTTCATCGATGCCGCTCGCAGCGGTGGACGGCACCATGCGCAAGCGTCTACGCAACACCGGTGTTGCCGGTAAGGCGCATATCAAGACCGGGACCCTGAACACAGTGCGGGCAATTGCCGGTTATAGCCGTGATAACGATGGCAACACCTGGGCAGTCGTTGCAATTCTCAACCATCCGCGTCCGTGGGGCGCCTCCTCGGTGTTGGATCAGGTGCTGGTAAGCCTCTACAACCGCCCAGGGAACGAAAGCACGGCACAACGCTAGCTTTTAAAGGTGCCGATGACTGGGAGGCGTCGGCACCGGTTAGCCAGCCGCTCCTCTACCGGGAGCGCGCCGCCCCGCTGCTTATCGCCACAGCACGACGTATCAACCGCGCCCTCCACCGGACCGCCATCAGCGCGCTTGCAGTTTCCAGGCGCGATGAATCTTGCTGTTGCGCCGGAAGTCCTCGTCCAGTGTGGCACCGGTGATTTCCTCGACGGCGTAGCGTTCGGCGATGCCAAGGTCCAGCACGAACTTGCGGAAGTTGTTGGAAAAATACAGCGTACCGCCCGCGGCCAATCGCGCCATTGCCAGGTCGAGCAAGGCAATATGATCACGCTGGACGTCGAAAACGCCCTCCATGCGCTTCGAGTTTGAGAACGTCGGCGGGTCGATGAAAATCAGGTCGTATTCGCCCCGGTCCTCTTCCAGCCAGGTCATCACATCGGCCTGTTCCAGACGTTGCCGATCGGACAGGCCATTCAGCGCCAGATTTCGCCGAGCCCAGTCCAGGTAGGTTTTCGATAGGTCAACGCTGGTTGTGCTGCGAGCGCCGCCCTTGGCCGCATGCACCGTGGCGGTCGCGGTGTAGCAATACAGGTTCAGAAAGCGCTTGCCGGCCGCTTCCCGCGCGATGCGCAGGCGCATCGCGCGATGGTCGAGAAACAGCCCGGTGTCGAGATAATCGGTGAGGTTTACCAGAAGCTTGACGTCACCCTCCCTGACCTCAAGAAACTCGCCCTGACTGGCCTGGCGCTCATACTGGCGCGTTCCGCTCTGGCGCTCGCGCCGCTTGACTACCACGCGCTCGCGCGCGATGCCCAACGCCTGGGGAATCGCACCCAAGGCATCGTACAGGCGCGCCTGGGCCTTTTCCGGATCGATCGAGCGTGGCGGAGCGTACTCCTGAACATGCACCCAGTCGCCATACAGGTCGATGGCCAAGGCATATTCAGGCATGTCGGCGTCGTATAGCCGATAGCACTGGATATCTTCCTTGCGAGCCCATTTGCCGAGCAGCTTCAGATTCTTCCGCAGCCGGTTGGCAAACATTTGTCCGCCTTCACTGAGGCGCGCCAGCTCTACGGCGGGCTTCTCTTCGGACTGGCGCTCAGCGGGCGCCGTGCGTTGGCCTGTGACGAACTGATCCAGTTCGACCTTGATAAGCAGCAGCTTGCACGGCAGCGCGCCGTTCCAGAAGGCGTATTGCTTGTGGCTGCGGATGCCCATGCGCTTGCCGAGGTCGGGTGCGGAGGTTAGAACCGCCGCCTCCCAACCGAGGCAGGCCTGCCGCAGGCGCTCACCCAGGTTCTGGTACAGATAGACCAGGCTCGCCTCATCGCCCAGACGCTCGCCGTAAGGTGGGTTGCAAATCACCAGTCCCTTCTGGTTCTGGTCGGGCCGCGGCTCGAAGGTCGCAACGTCGCCCTGATACACACGGATCCAGCTCGCCAAGCCGGCACGTTCGATATTGTTCTTGGCCGGCTGGATCAATCGCGGGTCCGCCTCGTAACCCCGTATCCATAGGGGCTGCCGGGCCAGCCCCGCCTCGGCACGCGCCTGCGCTTCAGCATGTAGTCGATTCCACAATGCCGGAACGTGCCCGAGCCAGGCGCTGAAGCCCCAGCGCTCACGGCGCAAATTGGGTGCGATGTCGGCCGCGATCATGGCGCCTTCGACGAGGAAGGTGCCCACGCCGCACATAGGGTCCGTCAGCGCGCCACCCGCAGCAGCGATGCGAGGCCAGCCAGCACGAATCAGCACGGCCGCTGCGAGGTTCTCCTTCAACGGCGCCGCGCCCTGTTGAAGACGGTAGCCGCGTTGGTGCAGGCTGTGACCCGAGAGATCCAGGGACAGGACCGCCTGCCCGCGGTCCAGACGCAGGTGAACACGAAGGTCCGGATTAAGCTTGTCGACACTGGGCCGCTCGCCTGTGGCCGTGCGGAGGCGATCGACGATCGCATCCTTGACCTTGAGCGCGCCGAAGTGAGTATTGTCGATACCCGATCCGTGACCGCTGAATTCGACTGCCAGACTGCCAGTCGCCTCGAGGTGTTCCGACCAATCGACCTGCTGAACCCCCTCATATAGCGTTTCGGCATTTACCGTAGCGAAACGATTGATCACCAGAAGCACCCGATTGGCCAGACGCGACCACAGGCACAGCCGATAGGCGACCTCCATGCCGGCGAACCCGCGGATCGCGGCGGTTTGCTCACGGGCCTCCTCGAGGCCGAGCCCGACGGCTTCTTCAAGCAACAGGCCTTCGAGCCCCTTGGGGCAGGTGAGGATAAGTTCGTGGCGATCAGTCATGGCATGTCCAGAATTGTTCGATCCGTTTGGGCGTGCCATTTCGGATCTCGTTTCGATATTTGCGCGGCTCGACTGTTCTCGTCGAGAAGCAGACGCAACAGAGCGGGTGATAGACACCGCGAGAGCGCGTCTCGCGTGCCTTATGGGCAGCACTACGGTTTGATTACTTGCTTATGACAAAACGATCATTCCCGCCTCGGAGCCATTGGGTTAGAACTCGACTCAGTCCGGCATCGCAACGATGCTGGTAGAACCCCGCCACGCCGGCAGCGGGCTTCGCTGGCAGTCTATCTGCCGATCTCGCCATGAGGTCAACAGGAACACCAGTCAACCACTGAGGGCAATACCCAATGAGAAGACTCAAGCGTGATCCGATGGAACGAGCATTTCTACGCGGTTATCAGCATGGCATACACGGTAAATCTCGCGATCTATGTCCCTTTTCTCATCCGGAGGTGCGCCAAGCCTGGATTAACGGCTGGCGGGAGGGTCGCGGCGACAACTGGGATGGTCTGACTGGCGCGGCCGGTCTTCATCGACTGAACGAACTTCACGCGGTCGGCTGATACGATCACACCGACTTCAACTGGCACGCCCCACCCGGGCGGCGGGCTTGAAGCCCGGGGCTCCCTCAGGGAGCCCCACCGGGAAACAGATCAGCGATTCATATCCTTCCGAGACTGCAACGCAGCGATGGCATCCACCGCCTCACGGATCAATGCCGGCCCCTTATAAATGAAACCGGTATACAGCTGCACCAGACTCGCCCCTGCCTCGATCTTTTCCGCCGCATTTCGCCCTTCCGTGATGCCGCCAACGGCGATGATGGGCAGGCGACCGGACAGCGTTTCAGCCAGTATCCTGACGGTATGAGTACTCTTCTCGCGCACCGGAGCACCTGAAAGCCCTCCAGTTTCGTCGGCATGAGCAAGCCCCGCAACGCCTTCTCGCCCCAGCGTCGTGTTGGTCGCGATGATGGCGTCCATCCCGGCCTGGAAGACCGCCTCAGCAACTAACACGATTTCCTCATCAGTCATGTCCGGCGCGATCTTGATTGCCAACGGCACACGCTTGCCATGCAGCACTTCTAGATCTTCACGGCGCTGACCGAGCGCGCCGAGCAACTGCTTGAGCGAGTCGCCGAATTGCAGACTGCGCAGCCCTGGGGTATTCGGCGAGCTGACGTTTACGGTGACATAGCTCGCTTGGTGATAGACCTTGTCCAGGCACAATAGATAGTCATCTTGAGCACGCTCGACCGGCGTGTCGAAGTTCTTACCAATATTGATGCCCAGAATGCCTTTGAAACGAGCCGCATCGACCCGCTCCAGCAGCGCATCCACGCCATGGTTGTTGAATCCCATGCGGTTGATGATGGCTTGGGCTTCGGGAAGGCGGAAGATGCGCGGTTTCGGATTACCTGGCTGTGGCCTGGGGGTCACTGTGCCTACTTCAACAAAGCCGAAACCCAACTGAGACATGCCGCAGATCGCCTCGCCGTTCTTATCCAGTCCGGCTGCCAAGCCCACCGGGTTGGCGAAATCCAGCCCCATCACCCGCACCGGCAAATTGGCTGGGGCCTTATTCAACATGGCGTTAAGTCCCAGACGGCCGCCCGCGCCGATTAGATCGAGCGACAGCTCATGGGAAGTCTCGGGCGTGAACTTGAACAGCAACTGGCGGGCCAGGTTATACATACGCAGCCTAAATCCTGGAAAGTGTGGCGCGGGAGTATAGCAGGCAGGCGGTATGCTCAGAGGGTAGAGCCAAACCTTGTTGTCGTATCACTACGGATCGAAACCCCTAATCGAGCCGGCGCAATCGAATTAGCTTGCCCTCTTGAGAAAACTCCAATTCGAATGAACCAAACACGCCGGCCATTGTCAGAAAGGGTCGCAGATGATGTGCCGGCAAGCTGACGCTCGTCCCTTCCCGGCTCTTGATCAGGATACGATTGGCGCGCCCTTGATAAACCGCCAGCAGTTTTTCGGCGGGCAGCACGATATCCAGCACGAGGCTTGGCATGGAGGCTCCTCAATGATCAGCACAGCGATTTTGCCATACCGACACTCTTCCAATGGCACACCGAAGGTGTCAAAAACTGTCATCTATGAACAAAAGCTCGGCAAACTCGGTGCACAGCACCGTCGGCTCTGCCACACTTCGACCCTTGCCCTACGCGTTCATCCACAATGATGAGCTTGCCCGAGCCGATGCCGCCCGTGACTTCCCGAATCGCCAGATTTGCCCAACGCCTTGGATTGAGCGGCAGATCGCCGCGCCAGATTCTTGAGCGCGCCAGTCAGATCCGCTTGCCCTTCGCTCCGCTCTCCGAGTCGACGCCAAGCATCTTCTGGCACGACGGGCCCTGCCTGCAGCGATTCGTCGACCTGCCCAGAAGCGCGCTTTCCGGTCCGATTCAGGAAGACAAAGCCAGAGCTCGCGCCGCCCTGACCCGGCTTGTGCGCCAGGAGCAAAGCAACCACTCAGCGCTCGATCTACGGCAGATCGACGGCCTCGGAGGCCAGAGCGCCGATGGAACGACCTATCCGACATTCGAAGCCTTTGCCGCCACCCAGGCCTGCCGTCAGTTACGCGTAATCAGCTACAACGATTTCGTGCGGACCATCACTGCAGCCCTGCCCGATTTCCAGAGCCAGGCACTCATCGAGCTTCGCCAGGCCAGCTGGCTCGGCGAACGCATTTACTGGTCGGGCGAGCACCATGCAGAAGCCTTCGCCTGCGCCATCGCTTATGCCCGACTGCGTGGGCTTGAAGTAAACCTGCCCTGCGAGCTGATCGACTATCGACTCGACGCAGGTGGATTGCATGCTCTCGATAATGAATACCACGCCGTAACCATGCCGGCACAGGCCTGGGATGATCGTGAATTCATGAGTTTACTGCTCGATGCGAAGATTCCTTACGCGCGCTTGACGCTATTGCGCAACGCCAACAACTCCGAACTGCTCCTGCTGGACAAGCGACAGCCCGCTGCCAACGCCCTTGGCGAAGGTCTCAAGTTCGCCGGTGCACCGGACATGGTTCGCTACCTGCACGACCTGCCACAGATCACCCGATTCCGCCTCGGTAACCGGATGGCCTGCGCGGATTGATTCGGATCTGCCAGCTCGCATACCAACGGCCAACGGTGCGCATGCCTAGCAGCATAACCGACAGCTGAATGAAAAACGCCGGTGCAAAAGCACCGGCGTTTTTCAATCCGCAGCCGCCAGAGTTACCCGGCGGCCGATCCCGCACTAACGCCGTGCGCTGTCCAGCGCCAGATCCTGGAGCTCGCGCCCGGCGACGGCGTACATCGCATAATCGACGCTGCTGGCACTGCGCAACTCGACCAGCATCCGACGCCACCGCTCGACCTGATATTCCCGTTGTTCCAGCCAAAGCTGAACCCGAGCATCCAGATCTTCAGGTGCGTCGCTCATCTGCAGCACCGACACGGTGATAGCACGCTGCTGGCCGTCGAGGTCGTCACGGAAGC
This sequence comes from Pseudomonas sp. Q2-TVG4-2, assembly GCF_013620795.1. Classification (GTDB taxonomy): domain Bacteria; phylum Pseudomonadota; class Gammaproteobacteria; order Pseudomonadales; family Pseudomonadaceae; genus Stutzerimonas. The sequence continues at coordinate 27,906 of NZ_LGLW01000010.1, forward strand.
TCTCCCGCGCCAGCGCCTGCCAGTTATTCTCGACCGGAAGCCCGGTGATCAGTTGCAGATACCAAGGCAGCTCCAGCGCCCCGCCAACGGCGAAATAAGCCGCGGCCACTTCAGCCGGTGGCTGACCGGTTTCATCTGCCGCTTCGAGAATCGGCAACAGCGTGTACAGGTGATTGGTGCCCGCCACCATTCGCGCCAGCAGCTCGGGAACGCCTGCCTCGGTGTAACGTTCGTAACGGGCCTGCCAGAGCTCCCGCGTACCACCTTGCAGCAGCGCATCGAGTTTCAAACCAAGTGCCGCAACACGCGGCCCGAAATGCCCGACATCACGCGCCGCGTCCAGTTCGTTACGTCGGTTACGCAGGAACCAGCGAGTCGCGCGGCGGCCCAGCCTCATAAGCTCTTCCATGAGATTGAGCTGCAATTGCGCCGGCACTTTGTAATCCAGCGCCTCGATCTGGCGGAACCAATGCGGCAGGTGGAACACATCGCGAACGATCACATAGGCGCCGGCAACGTTCGCAGCGCTCACGCCTGTGGCCTCTCGGAGCCGCTGGACGAAGGTCAGGCCCATGTTGTTGATCAGGTCGTTGGCAATCTGCGTACTGACGATCTCGCGCTTGAGGCGATGTTGCAGCATCGCCTCGCGATACTGCTCGGCCAACAGCTGTGGGAACGCGCTTTCCATTTCCCGCGCGAGGTAGGCATCGTCCGGCACGCGGGATTGCAGCAGCGCTTCTTTCAGATCGATCTTGCTGTACGAGATCAAAACCGATAGCTCTGCGCGCGTCAGGCCCTTGCCCAGGTTCGCGCGCTCGGCCAAGGCTTCGTCGCTGGGCAGGAACTCGAGGGCGCGATCCAGCAGCCCATCGGACTCGAGCGCGTTAATCAGGCGCTTGTACTCCCCTCCGCCCTCGCGAGCTCGGTGCTCCGCCTGCGACAGCGCCTGGGTCTGCTTGTAGTTGTCATGCAGCACCAGCTCGGCTACCGCGTCGGTCATCTCAAACAGCAACTGATTGCGCTGCTTGCCCGTCATGTCGCCGGCACCCACGATCTCGTTGAGCAGGATCTTGATGTTCACTTCATGATCGGAGCAGTTGACCCCGCCGGCGTTATCGATGAAATCGGTATTCGCCGCACCGCCATGCAGACAGTATTCGACCCGGCCCAGCTGGGTGATCCCAAGATTACCGCCCTCGCCGATTACCTTCGCCCGTACTTCGTTGCCATTGACGCGCAGCACGTCGTTGGCCTTATCTCCCGCATCCGCATGGCTCTCCAGGCTGCTCTTGACGTAGGTGCCGATGCCGCCGTTCCAGAGCAAATCCACCGGAGCCTTGAGCAACGCATGGATCAGCTCGGCTGGGGTGAGCTGGTCCGCTTCGATATCGAACCGAGCCTTCATCTGCGGGGTGATCTCGATGCGTTTGGCCGAGCGAGAGAAGACTCCACCACCGGCGGAGATCAGAGAAGCATCGTAGTCGGCCCAGGATGAGCGCGGCAGATCGAATAAACGTTTACGCTCGATGAAGCTGCGCGCTGCATCCGGGTCAGGGTCGATGAAAATGTGCAAGTGGTTAAACGCGGCCACCAGCTGAAGGGTTTCGGACATCAGCAAGCCATTACCGAAGACATCACCGGCCATGTCACCGATGCCGATCACGCTGACATGGTCGCGCTGAACGTCTATGCCGCGTTCGCGGAAGTGGCGCTGCACCGAGACCCAGGCGCCCTTGGCGGTAATGCCCATCTTCTTATGGTCGTAACCCGCAGAGCCACCGGAGGCAAACGCATCACCCAACCAAAAGTCGTACTCGGCGGCGATGCCGTTGGCGATGTCGGAGAAGGTCGCGGTGCCCTTGTCGGCGGCCACCACAAGGTAAGGATCGTCTTCGTCGTAGCGCAGCACATTGACCGGCGGAACGACCTTGCCATCCTTCAGGTTATCGGTGATATCCAGCAACCCGCTGATGAATATCCGGTAGCACGCGATGCCCTCGGCCAGTACCTCATCACGCGAACCGCTGGTCGGCAGCCGACGCGGTACGAAGCCGCCCTTGGCACCGCCGGGTACGATGATGGCGTTTTTCACTTGCTGAGCCTTCACCAGGCCCAGCACTTCGGTGCGGTAATCCTCTTCACGATCAGACCAGCGCAGCCCGCCGCGCGCCACCTTGCCGCCACGCAAATGCACGCCTTCGACCCGAGGTGAGTAGACGAAAATCTCAAACTTAGGGGCCGGGCGCGGCATTTCCGGGATCGACCGCGGATCGAGCTTGAAGCTGAAATAACTCTTCGGTTTGCCGCTGGCGTCGGCCTGGTAGAAGTTGGTCCGCAGCGTCGCCTTGATCAGCGCGAGATAGCGCCGCAGGATGCGGTCCTCGTTGAGCACTGCGACATCATCCAGAGCCGCAATGATCGCCTGCTCGAGCCGCGCCTGCTTGTCCGCCAAATCTTCTTCGCCGAGCTTGCGCGCCAGATAGAAGCGCGTTTTAAACAGGCGCACCAGCTCGCGGGCAATATCGGTGTGGTTGAGCAGTGCGCTGGCGATGTAGCCCAGGTCGAAGCCCACACGAATCTGCTTGAGATAGCGACCGTACGCCCTCAATAACGCTACTTCGCGCCAGGTCAGTCCTGCGGTCAATACCAATCGGTTGAAGGCGTCGTTTTCCGCCTGACCGTTATGGATGTGAATAAACGCATCCTGCAACGGCTCGTTGATTTCCATCAGATCGATTTCGAGACCTTCGGCATAGGTGAAGGCGAAATCATGAATCCAGTATTCGCGCCCGTCCTTGTGCCGCAGGTGGAACGGAAACTCCCCGAGCACGCGCAAGCCGAGGTTCTCCAGGATAGGCAGCATGTCCGATAAGGGCAGCGGCGTATTCAAGTGATACAGCTTGCAGTGCAGGCGATTTTCAGCCGCCGTGATCGGCTGATAAAAACTCATCACCAACGGCCGATCTTCGCTCAGGCTGAGCACATGTTGCATGTCCACCGCGGCCGAATGCGGGGCGAAACGTTCGCGGTAGCCGGCCGGGAACCCCTTGGGGAAGTCGGCGAGGATGCCGGTGCCCTGGGCTTCACCAAAGCGTTCGATTACTACGCTGGAATAGTCATCCTGCCAAGTTCGACAAGCCTGCACGACTTCCCGCTCCAGCTGCACCGGATCGAATTGCACCTGCTTGTTCGGATCCAGACGCAACAGGAACTGCACGCGAATCAGTACGGATTCGGAGAAGTAAGTGGAAAACTCGCAGTCGCTGGCTTCCAGCCGATCGACCAAGACCTGCTGAATCCGCAACCGCGTCTCGGTCGAATAGCTGTCGCGCGGGACGTAGGCCAAGCAATAGCAGAAGCGGCCATAAGGATCGATGCGCAGAAACAGCCGCAGCTTGTTGCGCTCCTGGATTTGCACAATGGCGATCGCGGTATCGAAAAGCTGATCGATCGTCATCTGGAACAACTCGTCGCGCGGCAGCACTTCGAGCACCTGAATCAGTTCCTTGGCCAGGTGCGCCGAGTCTTCGAAATGGGAGCGTTCCACAACCTCCGCAACCTTGCTGCGGATGTACGGGATTCGACGCACGCTCTGGGTATAGACGGAGGATGTGAACAGACCGAGAAAGCGACATTCCTTGACCACATGCCCCTGTTCGTCGAATTCGCGGATGGAGACGAAATCGGGATAGGCCGGCCGATGAACCCTACTGGGTGTCGCCGCCTTGGCGAACGACAGCAGCAGAGGCTGACGCAGGTAGGCCAGTGCCGGCGGCATGATCAGCTGGTCACTTTCTTCGAGCCCGGTACGCAACGTGCGCGATAACCCCAGCAGTGATGACTCGTCATAGACGATGCGGCCACCCTCACCTTGATCCACCACCGTGAATTCCTCATAGCCGAGGAACGTGAAGTGATCGTCGGCGAGCCAACGCATGAAATCCATGATTTCAGCCAGTTGCCCCTCACTGGCTTGGGCGTGCTGCTGTGAAGCGCTCAGCCGAGCATGATGCTCCTCGGCCTTGGCTTTCATCGATGGGAAATCATTCACGGTGATTCGCACATCGGCGAGCACGCCATGCAGCGACAGCTCCAGCTCGCGCAAGGCAGCGGCACTGGCGCAGCGGTCTATCTCGACGAAAATCAACGACTCGGCGCTGCTATCCTCCGCGGCGATTCCTTTAGGCAGGAGCTCGAGCAGGCTGCCATCGGCGTCCCGGCGAACTTGCAATACACTGTTCTGCAACGTGTGGATCGCGTAGCCGCGACGGGTCAGCTCCATCCGGACCGAATCGACCAGGAACGGCATATCCGGATGCAACACCTCGACCACGCTATGGGTCGATTGCCACCCGTGCTTCTCATAGTCAGGATTGAATACGTGAACTTCCGGACTGCCCGGATCGAAACGCTCCAGCAGGCGCCAACTGGCCAGTGTCGAGCCGACCAGATCGGTCATGCGTCGCTGGGTAAGCTCGGGTAGCGCGACAATTCCGAAGAATTGCTCGGCGAAAAGTCCCACTTGTGGCAGGAGTTTCTCGTCGACATGCTGCGCCAGGGCCACTTGCAGTTGTTGCTGAAAGTCGGCTTTGCTGGCAGCTGTAAAGAACGCCATTTGTTCGCTCCATTCTGGCTTGGGATTCGACTAGGGCAGTCGGGGGACCTGACCGGCCCCGCAACGTTTAAGTTCAACGTTAGTTCAGCAGGCAGGGATTGCATCAACGCGGCCCTACCCTTGTCTGGCGACGCCAGTTACTGAGCCGTCACATTTAAATTCTTGCAACGTGACGGCGACGCATCCACCCCGCTCTGATGCGTCATCAGCATCCCTTCGGCGTGATGAAGTTGCCGAACCGCGCATAGCCTGTCGCTCGGCAAATGAATTAAAGTCGTGACTGTCGAGCGCCCGCCCAGACACGCCCCTCAGAAGAGCTCAGCGATGGACCACCGTGAAGCAATAGTCGCGTTGCGACAGTTTCTTTCAACCCAGATTCTTGGCCAGGAACGGCTGATCGAGCGACTGCTGATTGCGTTGCTGGCCGACGGTCATTTGCTCGTTGAAGGCGCCCCGGGCCTGGCTAAGACCCGAGCGATCAAGGAGCTGGCCGGTGGCATCGAGGCCGAATTCCACCGCATCCAGTTCACGCCAGACCTGCTGCCGGCCGATATTACTGGCACGGAGATCTACCGCCCGGAAACCGGCAGCTTCGTCTTTCAGCAGGGCCCAATCTTTCATAACCTGGTGTTAGCCGACGAGATCAACCGCGCCCCAGCGAAAGTCCAATCGGCGCTGCTCGAAGCCATGGCTGAGCGCCAGGTCAGCGTCGGTCGCAGCACTTATGACCTGTCGCCGCTGTTTCTGGTGATGGCCACCCAGAACCCCATCGAGCAAGAAGGCACCTACCCCTTGCCCGAAGCACAGCTCGATCGCTTTCTGTTGCACGTAAAGCTGGGGTTCCCCGATGCCTCCGTGGAGCGGCGCATTCTTCAGCAGGCCCGTGGCGAGGCCATCCACGGCGAGACCCCGCCGGATCATCGCGTCTCACAGCAAGCCATCTTCGCTGCGCGCAAGGAAATCCTCGGTCTGTACATGGCCGATGCAGTAGAGGAATACTTGGTGCAGCTGGTCATGGCGACCCGCACACCGGCCAAGTTTGATGCCGAGCTGGCCGGCTGGATCGCCTACGGCGCCAGTCCTCGTGGTTCGATCTCGCTGGACCGCTGTGCCCGCGCCCACGCCTGGTTGGCGGGGCGAGATTTCGTGAGCCCGGAGGACATTCAGGCCATGCTGTTCGACGTGCTGCGTCATCGCCTGATTCTTTCGTTCGAAGCGGAAGCCGCTGGCATTGATCAAGACCGAGTGCTGCAACGCATCCTCGACGTGGTGGCGGTGGCCTGATGCAACCCTCCCCATCGGCCAGCGGCCATGAGCCCTCCTCGCCGGGCGCAGGGATTCACGTGAGCCTGGCCGAACTGATCGACATCCGTCATCGGGTCAGAGAGGTGCCCTTGTTCTCCAGTCCGCACCGTCGCAGCCCGTTGGTTGGCCTGCATCACTCCAAGCTTCGCGGGCGCGGAGTGGATTTCGATCAGGTACGGATTTACCAGGCCGGCGATGACGTCCGCACCATCGACTGGCGGGTGACGGCGCGTACCCAGGAACCCCACACCAAGCTGTTCCACGAGGAGCGCGAACGTCCCATCTATATTCTCGTAGAGCAAAGCCCGCGGCTGTTCTTCGGCAGTGGACTGGCCTTCAAATCCGTGCTTGCCGCTCAGGCTGCCAGCTTGGTCGGCTGGGCCTCGCTGAGCCACAACGACCGCGTCGGCGGCCTGGTCTTCGGACACGGTGAACATCACGAGATCAAACCCCGCCGCAGCAAGCAAAGCTTGCTGCAGTTGCTTGACCGCCTGACCCGCGCCAATGCCGGGCTGAACGCCGATCAGAACAACGATCCGGATGCCTTCGGCCTGGCCTTGAGACGCGCCCGCGAAGTGCTGCGCCCCGGCAGCCTGGCAGTAATCATCTGTGACGAGCGCGCGCTGAGCGATGCAGCCGAACAGCAGCTAACCCTGCTTGCCCGCCACGTCGACCTGTTACTGGTCCCGGTTTTCGACCCCCTCGATCACGCCTTGCCTGCTGCCGGTCTGCTGCGCTTTGCCCAGTTCGGCGCGCGACTGGAGCTGGACAGCCACGATGCAGCCATCCGCAAGGCCTACCGCCTCCAGGGAGAAGCCCGCACGGTTCGGTGGCGGCGGTTGGCCGATCGCCTGCGATTGCCGCTGATGCCACTGGATACCCAACGGGATCTGATCGACCAGCTGCGTGAACACCTCAGCGTGCAGCATCCCGGAGCGCACCGATGAGCTCCCTCGATCAGCTCGAGCCCCTCATCGCCCCCGCCCCCATAAGCGGATGGCCGCCAGCGCCCGGCTGGTGGTTCCTGGCCGCGCTGATTCTCAGCATTTTTCTACTGCTGCGTTTGCGTCCCTGGCAGCGACAGCGAGCCAGAATCGAAACCGAAGTGGCGATCGACCCTCAGCGACAGACCGCACTGGACGAAGTCGCCCGGCTAAACAGACCCTACGGGGGGCAACCGGCCAACCAGTGGCTGCAACAACTCAATGCGGTGCTCAAGCGCCTCTGTCGCACCCGCTATCCAGACGATCATCCGCACACGCTCAGCGGCCGCGCCTGGCTGGCGTTTCTCGACAACCGCTGTCCGGCAGCCGGCTTGACACGCTGGATGGTGCTTGTCGAAGGGGTCTACCGCGCCGAATGCCGACTGGATGACAAGGCCATTCAGGGTCTGGAGCACGCAGTGCAGACCTGGATTCGCAAGCATGTTTGAGCTGGCCTGGCCGTGGATCTTTCTGCTGCTACCGCTGCCCTGGGTGTTGCGCTGGCTGTTGCCGGCTGCAGACAGCGGTGACGCGGCCCTGAAGGTCAGCTTTCTCGGTGAACTGGAATCGCTAGCCGGGCGCCGCGCCGCTGTCGCCCTCCCCGCGTGGCGCCAGCAGCTTCCGTATCTGGTGGTCTGGCTTCTATTGCTGTTCGCCGCCGCCCGGCCACAATGGCTCGGCGAGCCCCTGCCGCTGCCCACCAGTGGTCGCGATCTGCTGTTGGCGGTGGATGTATCCGGATCTATGGATTATCCGGACATGCAATGGCAGGGCGACGAAGTCAGTCGCTTGGAGCTGGTCAAGCATCTGCTTGGCGACTTCATCCTAGAGCGCCGCGGCGACCGCGTCGGGTTGATCCTATTTGGCAGCAAGGCCTACCTGCAGGCACCGCTGACGTTCGATCGGCAGACCGTGCGCACCTGGCTCGACGAGGCCGTCATCGGCATCGCCGGCGGCAACACGGCCATCGGCGACGCCATCGGCCTGGCGGTGAAGCGTCTGCGTGAGCGACCTGCAGAAAGCCGGGTGCTGGTGCTGATCACTGACGGCGCCAACAATGGCGGTGAAATAGAACCCCTGCTAGCCGCCCGCCTGGCTGCAAGAGAAGGCATAAAGATACATACCATCGGCATTGGCGCCGATGCGGAAGCCGGCGGCGTGCTCCAGCGTTTTGGCTTCAACACCGGCGCAGAGTTGGACGAGCCGACCCTGAGGGCGATCGCCGAGCAAACCGGTGGCGAATATTTCAGGGCACGCTCGAGCAACGAACTAGAAGCCATCGGTGCCACGCTCGACCAGCTCGAACCGGTTGCGCAGCAACCGACGCAGGCTCGCGTTGCCGATGCGCTCTATGTCTGGCCTCTATCGGCCGCGTTGCTGATTAGCCTGATGCTGGTCGCAAACAATCTCTGGCACGCCGCGCTGCCCCGCCTCTTCAGGCGCCGGAAACAGCCATGATCGAACTTCTGCCTCACCTGCTCCGGCCGTTCTGGCTGTTGATCGTGCCGCTGCCGATCTGGCTGTTGTGGCGGCTCTGGCATCGGCAACGGCAGATCGGCCGCTGGCAGCGCCTGTTACCCGAGGCTTTCCATGCTGCATTGCTGACCCGCGGCAAACTGCGCAACAGCAGACGACCCTGGCTGGTGCTTGGCTCAGCCTGGATGCTCGCCTGCCTGGCGCTGCTGGGACCGAGTTGGCAGCACGTCGAACAACCGAGCCTGTCACGTGCCGACCCGCTGGTGGTACTGCTGGATACAACGTCCACTATGCTGGCGACCGATGTGCGTCCCAATCGCTTAGAGCAGGCCAAACATAAGGTTCTCGATCTGCTGCAAGCCCGTCAGGACGCCCAAACGGCAGTCGTGGCGTTCGCCGGTAGCGCTCATACCCTGGTGCCGCTATCAAACGATATCGCCACGACGCAGAACCTTTTGGACGTGCTTCAGCCTGACCTGATGCCCGAACCCGGACACCGCGCGGACCTGGCGGTGGCGCACGGCATCGAGCTCCTTGAACGAGGCGCAAACGGGCGCGGCCGGTTACTCCTGATCGGCAGCAGCCTGAGCGAACAGGAGCGCACCGCGATTGGCACGCTTTTCGACGACAGCCCTATGCAATTGCTGATACTCGGTATAGGCACCGAGCAAGGCGCTCCAATCGCCCAGGAGGATGGCCGCTTTCTGAAAGACGATAAGGGCGCCATCCTGATCCCGAGATTGGATGACGGCGTCTTGCGTCGTTTTGCCGCCGAGGTCGGGGGGCGCTATCAGCAGGCGCGACTCGATGACGCGGATTTCGATGCCCTGGGGCTGCTGGCACGCAACGGCGAACAGGTATCCAAGGACGACATTACCCGACTCAACGCCTGGCTGGATCAGGGGCACTGGCTGTTGTTACCGCTGCTGTTGCTCGCCGCGTGCGCCGGGCGACGTGGCTGGCTATTCTGCCTGCCGCTCATTGTCTTCATGCCGCAGCCGGCCAGCGCGCTGAGCATGCAGGATCTATGGTTACGTCCGGACCAACAGGGCATGCGCCTGCTGGAATCCCAGCGCCCGGCCGAAGCGGCGGCACGTTTCGACAATCCGCAGTGGCAAGGCTACGCCCGTTACCAAGCCGGTGATTATGCTGGCGCCGCTGAGCAGTTCGCCAAAGGTGATACCGCGGCGGACCACTACAATCGCGGCAACGCGCTGGCCCGCAACCAAGAATTGGAAGCGGCCATCGAAGCCTATGATCAGGCCTTGGAGCTTGACCCGGAGCTGGAGTCGGCCCGTCGCAACAAGGCCACCGTCGAGGAGATCCTGCGCCAGCAAAAAGCGCAGCAGGAGCAGAGCGCGGACGACCAGTCCTCTCAGGATGCGCCACCCGATGCCGGGCAAACCGAGCAGAGGCCGTCGACAGGAGACTCGGCGGCCACCCAACCACAAGCAACCGAGCCCCCCACGCAAGATGAGCCCGGCCAGAGCAATGAAGGCACGAGCAAGGCAACGGCCGAAACGCCGACCGATTCGGGTGAGCAGAACGAGACCGGCGAGACCCTTGCCCAGGCGGGCGAAGCGGCGCTCGATCCCGAGCAAGAACAGGCGATGAATCAGTGGCTACGCAAGATTCCCGACAATCCCGGTGAATTGCTGCGCCGCAAGTTTCTCTATGAACAACGCAAGCGCCAGGAATGAATCGATGACGCGGCTAACAACACTGGTGTTCCTGCTCCTGCTCGCTTGCCAGGCGAGCGCCACGTCACTCATCGCCAGGGTCGACCGCACTCAGCTGAGCCTGGACGAAACCGTCGAGCTTACCCTCGAGACCGGTGACACCACGGTGTTCGGCAAACCGGACCTCCAACCACTCGACAGCCTTTTCAAGGTATTCGGCACCCGCCAGGTCAGCCAGCTCTCAGGCAGCAACGGCGAGGCGCGAGCCGTTACCCAATGGCTGATCACCCTTCAGCCTCGCCAGACTGGCTACGTGATCATCCCACCGCTGCAGTTGGGCAACTGGCGCAGTGAACCCATCACCCTAAACGTCAGCGAATCCAGCGCCGAGGGCGGCGACAAGCTGGCCCCGATATTCATCGACGCCAGCCTCGATCAGGACAGCGTCTATGTCCAAGCGCAGGTGGTGCTGACGCTGCGCATCTACCATTCCGTTTCGCTCTACGATGACAGCACGCTCTCGCCGTTACAGATGAACAATGCGCTGGTCGAACGCCTCGGCGAACCGCGCACCTATGAAAAAGATATCAACGGCATTCGCCACGGTGTGATCGAGATCCGCTATGCACTGTTCCCCCAGCAGAGCGGAGCGCTGACCATCCCCGCGCAGCTGTTCAGCGCCACCACGGTTGCCGCCACCGGTGACTACTACGGCTCTCGCTTCGGTAAATCCACCCAGGTCAAATCACCCGAAATCCCGCTGCACGTCAAACCGAAACCGGCCGATTATCCCGCTGACGCCCCCTGGCTTCCGGCAACCAGCCTGACACTGGTGGAAGCCTGGAGCCCGCAGCCGCAAGACGCGCAGCTGGGTGAGGCGCTGACACGCAGCCTGCTGGTGAAGGCCGACGGTCTGTCCAGCGCCCAACTGCCGCCGATCGAGACGCCGTCCGTGCCCGGCCTGCGTCGCTATCCCGATCAACCGAGCCTGAACGATGCCGTCACCGACAACGGAGTCAGTGGCAGCCGCGAGCAACGCGAGGCACTCGTGGCGACGCGAGCCGGCGATTTCGTGCTTCCTGCCGTGCAACTGGTCTGGTGGAACACAACCGAGGACCGGCTGGAGCGCACCACGCTGCCCGAACGACCACTCCAAGTGGCAGAAAACCCCGAACTCCAGCAACCATCGATCGAAGACTCCGCTGCCGCTCAGCCGCAGCTCCCAGCACGCCTGTTGTGGCCGTGGCAGCTAAGCAGCGCTGCGCTGGCTCTGACCACCCTGCTCGGATTCGGCCTGTGGCTACGCGCACGCAGCCAGCCGGCGGTGATCCGCACGGTACAGAGCGGTCCCACCCCGCGCAGCCTGCTCGATGACCTGAAACGCGCCTGTCTGGCCAACGACACGCAGGCGACCCGCCACGCGCTTGATGCCTGGGCACGCCAGCAACCGGAAACGTTGGCGGACATGGCCGCACGCTTTATCCCGCTCTCCGATGCCCTTGACGGGCTGAATGGCGCGCTCTACAGCGAGACCGGCCAGCGCTGGCAAGGCGAAGCGCTATGGCAGGCCATCCAGAACCTGCCGACTGCACACCCAGCAACCACCGAGCAGGAAACAGGCGCCTTGCCGCCGCTGTACCCGCGCTGAAGCGAACTGCAACTGCGGGCTGCACGCAGGCGACATGAAGCTCACCAGTTGAATGGTGAGTTACGGCCACCATCTGGATACTGATGGGGCTGGCGCGCCCTCCTTTGGCATATGGCTTGCTTTGGCAATCATATGATTTCAAAGCGCGCTAGCCGCTGCTTCCCCGCAGCGATGGCGCCTATGTCAAGGGCCCCGTCCGCATGATTTATTCCAGAACCCCATTACGATCCGATTCGCTGGCCTGGGTCGCAGGCAGCGATGCACCGGAAAAGCGTGTGGTCAACCTTGGCTTCATGCCCCTGACCGATGCCGCCTCGCTGATCGTCGCCGCCACCCAAGGCTTCGCTCAACCCTATGGCCTGACGCTCAATCTGCAACGGCAGACATCCTGGTCGAACCTGCGCGACAAGCTGATCGAGGGTGAGCTCGATGCAGCCCATGCGCTGTACGGACTGGTTTATGCCGTGCACTTGGGCATCGGCGGCAGCGCACCGGTCGACATGGCGGTGCTTATGGCGCTGGCCCAGAACGGTCAGAGCATCAACCTGTCCAGCTCGCTCAAGGCTGCTGGCGTGACCGATCCGGAGGCACTCAGCAGCCGCGTGCGCAAAAGCGGTGCAAAGTTGGTCCTGGCACAGACGTTTCCCACCGGTACCCATGCGCTCTGGCTCTATTACTGGCTGGCAGCACACGGCATCCATCCGCTGAGCGACGTACGTACCCTGGTGGTGCCACCCTCTCAGATGGTTGCGCACATGCGAGCACGACGCATCGACGGCTTCTGTGCCGGCGAACCCTGGGGGGCCCAGGCGATCCAAGAGGACATGGGATTCACGCTGGCCACCAGCCAGTCGATCTGGCCAGACCATCCGGAAAAGGTGCTGGGCTGTACTCGTGGCTTTGTCGAGGAGTATCCCAACACCGCCCGCGCGTTGGTCATGGCCGTCCTCGAGGCCAGCCGCTTCATCGATGAAAGCCAGGAAAACCGCCGCAGCACTGCACGCCTGATCGCCGGCGGCGACTATGTCGACGCACCAGTGGCGGCCATCGAGCCGCGTTTCCTCGGCCAATACGAGGACGGGCTGGGCCACACTTGGCAGGACCACCACCCGCTACGCTTCTTCGGTGATGGCGAAGTCAACGCGCCCTACCATTCCGACGGCCTCTGGTTCATGACCCAACTGCGCCGCTGGGGCCTGCTGCGTGAAGACCCGGACTACCAGGCCGTTGCGCAGAGCGTGCAACAGGCCAGCCTCTATCGCGATGCGGCAACAGCGCTGAACATCCCGTTGCCGGATTCACTCATGCGCAACACCCTGCTCATGGATGGCAGCCGTTGGGACGGGAGCGATCCGGCCGCCTACGCCCGTAGTTTTGCCCTGCATGCCTTGGCGGATTCCGCCGTGCGCCACGTACCTTGCTGAGGGAGACTGCCATGCTCCGCGTCCTCCTGATTGACGACACCCCACGCAAGGTTGGCCGTCTACGCGCCGCCCTGATAGAAGCAGGCTTGGAGGTGATCGAAGAATCGGGCTTGACCATCGACCTGCCCGAGCGGGTCGAGGTGATTCGCCCCGATGTGATCCTGATCGACACCGACTCCCCCAGCCGAGACGTGATGGAACAGGTTGTGGTGGTCAGTCGCGATCAACCGCGGCCAATCGTCATGTTCACCGATGACAACAATCCAGACGCCATGCGCCAGGCGATCCGCGCCGGCGTCAGCGCCTATATCGTTGAAGGCATTCAGGCGCAGCGCCTCAAACCGATCCTCGATGTAGCCATGGCCCGTTTCGAAAGTGACCAGGCGATCCGGGCACAGCTGCAGGCGCGCGACCAGCAATTGGTCGAACGCAAGCGAATCGAGTTGGCCAAGGGCATGCTGATAAGAATGCGCAGTTGCAACGAGCAAGAGGCTTACACGCTGATGCGCCGCCAGGCCATGAGCCGTCAGCAGAAGCTGATCCAGGTGGCTGAACAAATCATCGCCATGAATGAGCTGCTCGGGCAGTAGTGCCCATATGCCACACGCAGCCCTTGGCGAGTCTGTCATTTACGAACCCGTAACAACGAACCAGAACAGCGAAGATGCTTTGCTCTGGCGCACTGATAGGGAGTGCGCGGCAACATTGCCTGGCGCCGATCGATCCGGCACCTCGGCTGCGCCCGGGTCCGACACCCTCAACGACGGCGTCAGCCAGCTGAACACACCTCGGTGCTGCGCCAGTCTGTAAAATCGCCGGCCGCATGTCGCGTAGTGAACCCAGCAACGAGAGCACCATGGCCCGCCTGACCCTGACATTCCCTGAAGACCAGTTTTGCTTCACCACTCAGCTGACCGTACGCATTACTGACATTAATGCCGGCAATCACCTGGCCAACGACTCGATGATCTCGATGATTTCCGAAGCCCGCGCACGGTTCCTGTTTGCCTATGGCATCGCCGAAACCAGCAAGGACGGCACGGGAATCATCGTCACCGACCTCGCCACTACCTACAAGGCCGAAGCCCACTCGCGTGACGTGCTGCTATTTGAAGTCGGCGTGATGGATTTCAATCGCTACGGTGGTGACATTACGTTCCGCATCACCCGTCCCGCTGACGACACGCTCATCGCCATGGCCAAGTCTGGCTTCGTTTTCTACAACTACCTGGACAAGCGCGTCGTGCCGATGCCCAGCGAGTTCGACGCAAAGTTTCCCAAGGTCAACCGCATCGTTTGAAACGCCCCGCTTCGACGCACACTGCACCAGACGTACGCCGTTTTACCCTTACAGCACCGCAAGCATCCACCAGAGCCGCATAACCACGCGGCTTCTTCTCTTGGCACAGCTTCTGCTAAGTGCTTATAGGTAGCCAAAGGCGGTTACTCACAGACATGACAAAGGCGTCGCGTTGCCCCGCTCGAAATGGCGGTGGTTTCGCGGCGCTTTTTTTTGCCCCACGGACCGGGGCGCGAGCGGCAGCGACCGCGGCTCGCAGCAGTCTTTTTGCTCCGCCATACCGAACCGGTTGGCGGCCACCGCATCCCCATCGCGCAAATTGGCGCGTGCCCTTGTCTAGTGAGGTGTCCATGAATACGAGTTTCTGGAAAGCCGGCCATGCGCCGACGCTGCTCTGCGCCTTTCTCTATTTCGATCTGAGCTTCATGGTCTGGTACGTGCTCGGCCCGATGAGCGTACAGATCGCCGCCGGCCTCGGTCTGACCACGCAACAGCGGGCCTTCATGGTCGCCACCCCGATTCTCTCCGGCGCGGTGCTCCGCCTCGTTCTGGGGATGCTGGCCGATCACAGCTCACCAAAGACCGCCGGGCTGTTCGGCCAGATTGTGGTAATCGCCGCATTGTTCGTGGCCTGGCTCCACGGTGTGCACAGCTACGAGCAGGTGCTGCTACTTGGTCTGTTCCTCGGCATGGCTGGTGCCTCCTTCGCCGTCGCGTTGCCGCTGGCGTCACAGTGGTACCCGCCGCAGCATCAGGGCAAGGCCATGGGCATCGCCGGTGCGGGCAATTCCGGCACGGTGCTAGCGGCCTTGTTCGCACCGGTATTGGCAACCATGTTCGGCTGGAGCAATGTGTTCGGCCTGGCGCTCATCCCCCTGGTGCTGACACTCGTCATCTTCGCCAGTGTGGCCAAGAACGCACCGAACCGTCCCGCGCCGAAGTCCTTTGCCGATTACATGAAAGCGCTGGGCGATCGCGACAGCTGGTGGTTCATGTTTTTCTACAGCGTGACCTTTGGCGGCTTCCTCGGCCTGGCCAGCACCCTGCCCGGCTACTTCCACGACCAGTACGCCTTCGATCCGGTCAAAGCCGGCTACTACACCGCCGCCTGCGTATTCGCCGGCAGTTTACTGCGCCCGCTCGGTGGTGCGCTGGCTGACCGCATTGGCGGCATCCGTTCGCTGCTGGTGATGTACACGGTCGCCGCCGCCTGCCTGTTCATAGTCGGCTTCAATCTGCCAAGCTCAACGGCCGCGCTGGCGCTGTTTGTCGTCGCCATGCTCAGCCTTGGGGCGGGCAACGGTGCGGTGTTCCAGCTAGTGCCGCAGCGCTTCAACAAGGAGATCGGCGTGATGACCGGGCTGGTCGGCATGGCCGGCGGCATAGGGGGGTTTCTGCTCACCGCAGGCCTGGGCGCGGTCAAGCAGGCAACCGGCGACTACCAGATGGGCCTCTGGCTGTTCGCCAGCCTGGGTGCGCTGGCCTGGTTCGGCCTTTATGGCGTCAAGCGGCGCTGGAGAACCACCTGGGGCTCTGTCGCGATGACCGCCGCGCGCGTCTGAGCTCGAATATGCTAACCAAGGCAGGCCATGGGGCCTGCCTTTACCGCTCATTCCCCTAGTGCGATCCGGAGTGTTGCCGCCATGCCTTTGCAGCTGTCGTTTGGCGAGGCCACCGCAACCGGCCCACGTAAGGAGAACCAGGACGCGCTGCGGATCGTCACGCCGACACCGGGGCTTGCGTCGAGCAAAGGCGCGCTGTTTGCCATCGCCGACGGCGTCAGTCAATGCGCCGATGGCGGCCTCGCGGCACGGGCCACCTTGCAGGCGTTGGCCACCGATTATTACGCCACGCCAGAAACCTGGACCGTCGCGCAGTCCCTCGATCGGTTGTTGGTCGCCCATAATCGTTGGTTGCAGGCCAACGGCGGCGGGCAGCCTCTGCTGACCACACTGACGGCGCTCGTGCTGCGCGGCCGCCGCTTCACCCTCGCCCATGTCGGTGACTGTCGCGCCTACCGCTGGCTCGACGGCGAGCTGCAGCGGCTGAGCGAAGACCACGTCTGGGAACAGCCGTACATGCAGCACGTGCTCAAGCGTGCCATGGGCCTGGACCAGCATTTGGTGGTGGATTATCTCGACGGCGAGCTCCGTCTCGGCGAATCCTTCCTGCTGCTCAGCGACGGCGTCTGGGCCAGCATCACCGAGGGCGATATCCGGAACGTGCTGAGTGCCGAGCCTGATCTGCCCAACGCGGCCAGGACGCTGGTCAACCTCGCCCACCAGACCGGTAGCCAGGACAACGCCAGCGCTCTGCTGCTGCGGGTCGAAGAACTGCCGGAAGCGGCTCCTGCCGACTCGTTCGCGCAACTGGCGGCGTGGCCACTGCCACCGAAATTGCGCCCCGGCCAGGCGTTCGAAGGCTGGACCGTCGAGGCGCTGCTGGCCGAATCGCGCCAGTCACTCGTCTACCGCGTGCGTGACCAATCCGGTCAGCCCTGGCTGCTGAAAACATTGCCGGCCAACCGCAACGATGAACCCGAAGCCGGGCCGACCCTGCTGCAGGAAGAATGGTTTCTGCGCCGCGTCGCCGGGCGCCACTTTCCCGAGATTCACGGGCTGCCACAGCGACAACATTTGTATTACGTCCAGCGGGAGTACAGCGGCCAGACCCTTGCGCAGCAGTACAGCCAGCAGGGCCCAATGGCACTGACCGACTGGCTGCAGCTGGCCCCAAGCCTGATCCGGGCGCTGGGTATGTTGCACCGGCGCAACCTCCTGCACCGCGATATCAAGCCGGAAAACCTTCATCAGGGCGATGACGGCGAGCTGCGACTGCTGGATTTCGGCCTCGCCTACTGTCCGGGCTTGTCCCGAGACCTGCCGCACCATCTTCCAGGAACGCCGAGCTATATCGCGCCCGAGGCCTATAGCGGCATATCACCGAGCCGTGAACAAGACCTTTATGCAGCAGGTGTCACGCTCTATTACCTGCTCAGCGGGCGCTACCCCTATGGCGAAATCGAGGCCTTTCAGCGGCCCCGTTTCGGCACACCGATGCCGGCCAGCCGTTATCGACCCGATCTGCCCCAGTGGCTGGATGAAATGCTCAAGCGCGCCGTCGCAGCTGACCCCGCGCAGCGCCTCGAAACAGCAGAAGAATGGCTGTTGACCCTGGAACAGGGGGAGCGCCTGGTAGCGAACATACCCGTACGCCCCCTGTTAGAGCGCGAGCCGCTAAAGCTCTGGCGAACCCTGGCCCTGCTCTCGCTGCTGCTAAATCTGGGGCTCCTGGTGTGGCTAGGTAAAGCCGGCTAACACTCAAGCCACACTCGCTCAGCGTCGAACAATCAGGCCCTGGCGCGCGACACGCGTCAGTTCGCGTACGCAATCATCGAGGCGTTCAGCTGTCGGCGCCTGGATAACAGCAAGGTCGAAGCTGTCCGCAGCAAAGTGAGCCAGTGATTCATCGGCGCCAGTGAACTGAACGAGAAAAGCGCGCGGTCGGCCGCAACGCTTCGCCCAGCCGTCGAGATAACGCAACAATGAAGGCTGATGGTTGCCGGCCAGGAGAATTTTAGGGTTGCTGCGAACCAGCCCGCTGGTGATCGGGGCCAGCCGTATAGGGGTACGCGGTAATGCATTCATGTGGGAGATCCCGCCTCGAGAATTCCGCTGGGCAGCGGTGGGAGGCGACACCGAACCAGCGCTTTAGCGGTATTTCGAAGCCTCGGCTCCAGGCGCCCCGCAAGTAGCTGACTAAATCGGCGCATGGGCTAAACAATAGGAAAGCGGCACGGGCGCTGTCAACGCCCAATTCCAGCAAGCCGTGCTGCTCGGCTGCACCAGCGCTGCGCGAGCTGCCTCATATGGGTGCGAGAACAGTCCAATACGAAGATCGATGGGGCTCTGCAAGCGCTTGAAATATCGACTATTAACGAACTTGGCATAACCTCTGCAAAAGACATCCTCAACATAAGCCGCACCTTCAACGTAGAGGGTCCGGCTCGCGATAGCGGGAACAGGGACAAAGGCGTCCTCACCGGGTAACCGGTGGGACGCCTTTTTTGTTGTTGGCATTTTCTAAGGCATGGCTGGCCGTCATGGGCAGCCTGACCCAGCACGGAGAACGGCATGAAGAAACTCAAGCTGGTGATGATTGGCAACGGCATGGCTGGGGTCCGTACCCTGGAAGAGCTGCTCAAGCTCGCCCCTGAGCTCTACGACATCACCGTGTTTGGTGCCGAGCCCCACCCAAATTACAACCGCATTCTGCTGTCCCCCGTCCTCGCGGGTGAGCAGCAATTTGATGAAATCGTGCTAAACGATCTCGACTGGTATGCCGAACGCAACATCCGCCTGATGCTCAACCGAACGGTGGTCGAGATTGACCGGGGCAAGCGCCGAGTGACCGCAGCGGACGGTAGCGAAGCCGAATATGACCGCCTACTCATTGCCACCGGTTCGAATCCCTTCATCCTGCCGATACCGGGTACTCAGCTCGATGGGGTGATCGGCTACCGTGATATCGCAGACACCCAGACGATGATGAACGCCGCCAGGACGCACAAGCGCGCGGTGGTCATCGGCGGCGGGTTGCTCGGGTTGGAAGCGGCCAACGGCCTGAAGGCGCGCGGCATGGACGTCACCGTGGTGCACGTCGGTGAGTGGCCGATGGAGCGCCAGCTCGACAAGGCCGCGGGCATCCTGCTGCAGAGGGCGTTGGAAGCGCGCGGCCTGAACTTCAGGATGAAGAAGCAGACCGCCGAGCTGATTGGCGGCGGGCAAGGCCGCGTCCAGGCGGTGCGCTTCGCCAATAACGAGGTGATCGACGCCGATCTGGTAGTTATGGCCGCCGGTATTCGTCCCAACAGCGAGCTGGCGGCGAACGCCGGAATTCCCTGTGATCGCGGCATTCTGGTCAACGATACGTTGCAGACCTACGACCCGCGCATCTACGCCGTCGGCGAGTGCGCCAACCATCGCGGTACGGCCTATGGCTTGGTAGCGCCCCTGTTCGAACAGGCCGAGGTCTGTGCCAACCATCTGGCAATGCTCGGTTTCTCGCGTTACCTCGGCTCGGTCACTTCAACCAAGCTCAAGGTCACGGGTATCGATCTGTTTTCCACCGGCGATTTCATGGGCGGCGAAGGCACCGAAACCATCACCCTCTCCGACCCCATCGGCGGTGTGCACAAGAAACTGGTGATCAAGGATGACATCCTCGTCGGCGCCTGCCTCTACGGCGACACGGCGGACGCCGGCTGGTACTTCCGGCAGATCTGCGAGCATCGCAACGTGTCGCGGATTCGCGACCATCTGATGTTCGACCCCGCTAGTTACGGGGAGCAGGCCATCGTCGATGCCGGCCCGCAGTACCGGGACAAAACCGCGCAACGTTTGCCATCGCCGGCGAGCTGGATGGGCAGGACGTCACCCGCGTCACGACATGGAGCGACTGCATGACACGGCCGACCCAGACAACCGCCTCGACCTGCTGCTACTGCGGCGTAGGCTGTGGCGTGCTGATCGAGCACGACGGCGAGCGCATCCTCGATGTTGCCGGCGACCCGAATCACCCCGCCAACTTCGGCAAGCTGTGCAGCAAGGGCTCGACCCTTCACCTGACCGGCGACCTGGACGCGCGTGCGCTCTACCCCGAGCTCCGCCTGGGCAAAGGCCTGGCCCGCACTCGCACCGATTGGGACAGCGCACTGGACCATGCCGCCACCGTATTTGCCGATACCATTGCCGAACACGGCCCGGACAGCGTCGCTTTCTACATATCCGGCCAGCTGCTGACCGAGGACTACTACGCGTTCAACAAACTTGCCCGCGCGCTGGTCGGCACCAATAACATCGACTCGAATTCGCGCCTGTGCATGTCTTCGGCCGTGGTTGGCTACAAGCGCAGCCTCGGTGCGGACGCACCGCCCTGCAGCTACGAAGACATCGAGCAGAGCGAATGCCTGCTTATCGTCGGCAGCAACATGGCTTACGCACACCCGGTGCTGTTCCGCCGCCTGGAAGAGGCCAAGGCGAAGCGCCCGGACATGCGGGTCATTGTCGTCGACCCACGACGTACCGACACCTGCGACCTGGCGGACCTGCATCTGGCGACCCTGCCGGGTACTGACGTCGCGCTATTCCACGGCATCCTGCATCTGCTGCTGTGGGAAGGCTGGGTCGACCGCGCATTCATCGATGCTCACACCGATGGCTTCGATGAGCTGAAAAACCTTGTGCGCGACTACAACCCGTCGATGGTGGCGGACCTGTGCGGCATAAGCGTTAACGAATTGCAGAACTGCGCGCGGATGATTGGCAACGCGCCCAGCTTCCTGTCCCTGTGGTGTATGGGCGTCAATCAGTCCACCGCCGGCAGCGCCAAGAACAGCGCGCTAATCAACCTGCACCTCGCCACCGGCCAGATCGGCAAACCCGGCGCCGGGCCGTTCTCGCTGACCGGTCAACCCAACGCCATGGGCGGTCGCGAAACCGGCAGCCTGTCCAATCTGTTACCCGGTCATCGCGAGGCAGGCAACGCGGCGCATCGAGCCGAGGTGGCCGACTATTGGGGTATCCCGGTATTACCGGACTCTCCAGGCCTGTCCGCTATCGAACTTTTCGAGGCCGTGCGCAGCGGCGAGGTGAAGGCGCTGTGGATCGCCTGTACCAATCCTGCGCAGTCCATGCCGGATCAGCAGAGAATTCACGAAACCCTCGCGGCCTGCCCCTTCGTGGTGGTACAGGAAGCCTTTTTCACCACCGAAACCTGCCGCTACGCTGACCTGCTCCTGCCCGCCGCCAGCTGGGGTGAAAAGGAAGGCACCGTGACCAACTCCGAGCGTCGCATCAGTCATGTACGCCCAGCGATTGCTGCACCGGGCGAAGCGCGCGCGGACTGGTCGATCACCTGCGATTTCGCCTGCCGGTTGGAAAAGCTGATGCGTCCGGGTTTATCCAGCTTGTTCGCCTTCGACACGCCAGCCGCGCTGTTCGAGGAATACAAGCTGCTTACCCAGGGCCGAGATCTGGATCTGTCCGGCCTCAGCCACGCATTGATCGATCAACTCGGTCCGCAGCAATGGCCGTTCCCAGTCGGCAGCACACGTGGCACACCGCGGCTTTACGATGATGGCATCTTCCCTACCGAAACCGGTCGGGCACGCTTCCTCGCCGAACATTACCAAGCACCGCAGGAAAAATGCGAAGCACGCTTTCCGCTCATCCTCAACACAGGCCGGCTGCGCGACCACTGGCACGGTATGAGCCGCACCGGCACGGCGGCGCGGCTGTTCGGTCATGTGGAAGAAGCGGTGCTCAGCATGAGCGCCGATGACATGCGCCGCCGTCGCCTGCTCGATGGCCAGCTGGTGAGCATCCAGAGCCGCCGAGGCAGTCTCGTAGTGCCGGTGCAAAAGGACAACAGCCTGCGGGTCGGCCATACATTCATGCCGATGCACTGGGGCGATCGCTTCCTGAAAGGACTAGGCATCAATGCGCTCACCCTCCCCGTCTGCGATCCGCTCTCGAAACAACCCGAGCTGAAGCATGCCTGTATCGAGGTGGAGCATGTCGATCTGCCCTGGCAATTCTTTGCCCTGACCGAAGGGCCGGTACAACGACGCTTCGAAGCCTTGCGCCCGCTGTTCGAAGGGTTCGCCTACGCCAGCTTCAGCCTGGCCGGTCGTGAGCGACCGGCGTTGGTGATCCGAGCGGCCTGTATGGAAGCCCCAGGTGCTGCGCAGCTGGCTCGGATCGTTCAGATGCTCGGGCTCGACCAAGGCCCGGTGGTGACCTACGACGATCCACAGCGTGCAGTCGGCAAGCGGGTCCGGATCGAGGATGGGCGCATCGTTGCCCTTAGCCTTTCCGGCGAAACCGCTGCCCGCCATTGGCTGAAAACGCTCTGGCATGATGGCAAAGCCGACGCGGCTCTGCGCCGCTGGATGCTCGCGCCCGTGAGCACACCGCCCGGAAAGAGCGAATCCAAGGCAAGCAAGACCTTGTGTAACTGCATGAACGTCAGCGAGAAGGCGATCTGCTCAGGCATCGATCGCGGGCTGGATCTGAATGGTTTGAAGAATGAACTGGGTTGCGCCACCCGCTGCGGATCATGCGTACCCGAGATCAAGCGTCTACTGGTGAAACGGTTAGCGGTGGCCTGATGGCGGATCACCAAACGAACAGCTATAGCGACGAGAGGTGCAACATGAGCGCAAAAGTCTGGCTGGTAGGCGCTGGCCCCGGCGACCCGGAACTGCTGACCTTGAAGGCGGTGCGAGCCATGAGCGAGGCGCAGGTGGTGCTGATCGACGATCTGGTCAATCCTGCCGTGCTCGAACACTGCCCGAACGCGCGGGTGATTCCAGTGGGCAAGCGCGGCGGCTGCCGTTCCACACCGCAAGCCTTCATCCACCGCTTGATGCTGCGCTACGCGCGTCAGGGCAAGTGCGTGGTACGTCTGAAGGGAGGCGACCCATGCATCTTCGGCCGCGGCGGCGAAGAAGCCGAATGGCTCACCAATCGCGGCATTGAAGCGGAAATGGTCAACGGCATCACCGCAGGCCTGGCCGCCGCTACCCAATGCGGTATTTCGCTGACCCAACGTGGCGTCGCCCGCGGCGTGACGCTGATTACCGCGCATACGCTCGATGGCAGCAGCCCCGAGTGGAACTCGCTGGCGAAAACCGGCACCACGCTGGTCGTCTACATGGGTGTCGGCAGCCTGCAGCAGATACAGACCGGGTTGATCGAAGGAGGTTTGCCAGCAAATACCCCCGTCGCGATGATCGAGAGCGCCTCCCTGCCCGGACAACGCGAATGCCGCTCGCGGCTTGGCGCGATGTGTATTGATGCCACCAGCTTCAAGCTCAAGAGCCCGGCGGTCCTGGTGATCGGTGAAGTGGCGGCACAGGCCGTCACACAACTGAGCCAGACGGCCTGACAAGGGCCAATCAATTCGCTGCGAGGTCGCGCCGCCTACTGGGTCCGCGAGGGGCCGAACCCTAAAAAAAACCGCGACCCAAGGGCCGCGGCTTCTTCTCTAATGCCTGGACCTCACGCCTTCTGACTCAGCTTCTCCGGCTTGATCAGGAAGCGAGCCAGAGCCGGCAGCAGCCAGATCGCACCGACCATGTTCCAGAGGAACATGAAGGTCAGCATCAGCCCCATATCCGCCTGGAACTTGATCGCCGAGAACACCCAGGTGAACACGCCGATCGCCAGGCAGACACCGGTGAAAATCACCGCCTTGCCAGTCGTCTTCAGGGTCTGGTAGTAGGCTTCCTGCAGCGTCAGGCCCTGGCGCAGGAAGGATTCCAGACGGCTGTAGATGTAAATGCCGTAATCGACACCGATGCCCACACCCAATGCGATCACCGGCAGCGTCGCCACTTTCACGCCGATGCCCATGAAGGCCATCAACGCGTTGCCAAGGATGGACGTCAGTACCAGCGGCAGTATCACGCAGAGCGTCGCCGCGACGGAGCGGAAGGTCAGCAGGCACATGAAACTCACCGCGGCATAGACCGCAATGAGCATGGTGGTTTCGGACGCACCGATGACTTCGTTGGTCGCCGCTTCGATACCGGCATTGCCGGCGGCCAAAACGAACTCTAGCCCTTCGCGGTTGTTTTCCTCAGCGAATTCACGCGCCGCGGATACCACGTGCTCCAGCGTCTCGGCCTTGTGATCGTTAAGGAACACGAGCACAGGTGCCAGCGAACAATCACTGTTGTACATGCCTTCGGCACGGGCGATGGAGCTGTTGAGCACGAACTGGTTACGCGACAGCGTTTCCCACTTCAGGCTGCCCTCGTTCATGCCCTTGATGCTCTGGCGGGCGACGGTGACCATGGAAACTGCCGATTGCACGCCCTCGGTGTTTTCCATCTTCCACATCAGCTCGTCCATGGCGGCGAGCGTGTCGTAGTGGGCACAACCTTCAGGCGCGGTCTTGACCATCACCACCAGCACGTCGGAGCTGGTTGAGTAGTTGCGGATCACGAAATCGTTGTCGAGGTTATAACGCGAGTCAGGATGCAGTTCGGGAGCGCCCTGATCGAGATCGCCGATCTTCAGATTCTGGCCGTACCAGAGGCCGCCACCCACCGCCAGCAACGCGATGACGATGGAGATTGGTGCAACCACCGGGTTGGCGAAATTAGACAGCAGGCGCCAGAACGGATGGTTGCGAGCCGCTTCTTCGCGGGCCTGCTTGACCGCGCGCTGGCTGATACCCATATAGGAAATCGCCACCGGCAGCAGAATCAGGTTGGTCAGGATGATCACCGCCACGCCCAGCGACGCGCCGATGGCCAGCTCACGGATTACCCCGATATCGATCAGCAGCAGGGTCACGAAACCGACAGCGTCAGAGGCCAGCGCCACCATGCCGGGGATGAATAGCTGACGGAACGCCATGCGCGCCGCCGCCAGCGGATCATCGGTTTCGCCCGAGGCCATGGCGATGCCATTGATCTTCTGCACGCCGTGGGAAATACCGATGGCGAACACCAGGAACGGCACCAGCATCGAGTACGGATCGAGTCCGAAGCCCAGGGTATGCAACAGACCGAGCTGCCAGACGACGGCGATTAGCGTGGTGACCACCACTGCGATGGTGCTCTTGAAGCAGCGTGTGAACCACAGCAGCAGCGCCAGGGTGATGCCAATAGCGACGAAGAAGAACAGCGCAACCCCGACCAGACCATCAATCAGGTCACCGACCTTCTTGGCGAAGCCGATGATGTGGATCTCCACATTCGGATTCTGGGCCTCGTACTTGTCGCGAATCTTCTCTTCGAGCTCATGGGAAAACTGCTGGTAATCGAGGGTGATCTGTTTGCTGCGGTCATCCGGATCCGAATAGGACTCCATCAGCGGCACGTCAATGATGCTCGACTTGAAATCGTTCGCCACCAGACGTCCGATCTGGCCGGATTTGAGGATATTGTTACGCAGGTCGTCGAGGCTTTCTGGCGACCCGTCATAGGTCTGGGGAATCACCTCACCGCCGGCGAAGCCCTGCTCCGTCACTTCGGTCCAGCGGACGCTCGGGCTCCACAGCGATTTCATGTTGGAGCGGTCGACGCCCTGGATATAGAACACTTCGTCATGGATCTGGCGCAGCGTTTCCATGTACTCCTTGGAGAAGATGTCGCCATCCTTCGCCGCCACGGAGATCCGCACCGTGTTGCCCAGGTTGGCAAGATCGTCACGGTGCTCAAGCATGTTCTGAATGTAAGGGTGCCCCAGCGGGATCATCTTTTCGAAACTGGTCGAAGGACGAACCTGGGCAGCCTGGTAGAAAAGAAATACGCTGATCAACAGGCAAACGAGGATCACTGCCGGTCGATTATTGAATATCAGGCGCTCGAGGAAGGACGCCGGTTTCTGTTGATGCTTGCTCATGTTGGCTCCGGCTTATTGTTGTTTTACAGGCAGGTTCGCGCCGCTCGGCGAAACGACCCTGACGCCGCTCTGTCCGACCAGTACCAGATTGCCGTCCTGGTTGGTGACGACGCCTGAAAGCGAGCGCCTATCCGGGCGGCTGAACAGTTTGAAACTCCGCCCCTTGTCGTCGCTGCTGAGTACGGTACCGCCATGGCCGACCACGACGATACGACCATCCGGTAGCAGGTTGCCATCAGCCAGACCCGTTTCGAGGGCGTCGCCATCGTCGAGCAGCTCGATCGGCTGCCAGCTGTCGCCGAAATCGGTAGAGCGAAACAGGTTGCCACGCAGGCCGAACGCCACCACAACGCCGGGGTCGCTACCACCCACGACGCCAAAGAACGATCCTTGATAGGGCGATTCGACTCGCTCCCAGGTCTCGCCCATGTCGGCGGAACGGAACATGCCGCCCATCTCGCCGACGACAAACAGGCCGGAGCCTTTGATCTCGGCAATGGCGTTCAGGTGGGAGCCGTCTTCGTTGTCGAGTCGATCAGCAACGTCTTCCCAGTTCTGCCCATCAGTGGTTTCCAACAGCACCCCGTAGGCGCCGGTGGCGAAGCCGTGCTGCGGATTCTCGAACCAGACGTCGAGCAGCGGTACTTCGCCTTCGCGATTTTCGTACTGACGCGTCCAGGTCTCGCCGCCGTCGTTCGTGGCCAGGATCAGTGCGTCGTGACCAACCGCCCAGCCATGCTTGTCATCGACGAAATACACGGCAGTAAGCAACTGGCGAGTCGGTACCTTGGCCTGAACCCACGTATTGCCATCATCGTCGGAGTAAAGGATATGTCCGCGATCCCCGACCACGACCAGGCGCTTGCCAGCATGCGCGACATCGAGCATGAGCGTGGACGCGGCCTTATTCGATTCAATTGAATAGCGGATAGCTGGCTCGCCAGCGCTTTGGGCATGAGCAGGAGCAACAGCGAGAAACAGGATGGAGAGAACACTGCAGAGCGAGAGCGTTCTGGCCAGTGGCGAATGGCTGAATCTCGGTTTGCGGAGCGTTTTGGCCGCACAGCCGAATTGGGTGCGCCACATAACGGGCTCACTCATACATACCCCCTTTATTCTTATTAGGTAAGGCCTGCGTTTGGTACCAGGCTGGGCCATGCTATAGGGCTTTCGAAAGCGGCCGCAATTAGCGGGACGTTATGTTTTGTTAAGCCGCGCCGACTGATGTCAGGCCATAAACAAGCCTTATGGCATAGCACTTCGCAGCACCATGGGTAGCACCTCAAAAGCCCCCCTCACCGACCAGTAAGCAAAACACAATTCCCGCGGCTGGGCGCGGGAATCGTTTGGGGCCGATTGGCCGGGTTGAAAAGCGAATCGAAGGTTAGGCCAGGCTCTTGCTAACCACTTCGTAAACATCGCTGGACAGCTCACCCGAGGCCAGGATCCGCTCCAGCTCAGCCTTCATCAGGCCTTGGCGGCTGGCATCGTACTTGCGCCAGCGGGTCAGCGGTGCCAGCAGGCGCGAGGCGATTTGCGGATTGAGGGTATTCAGCACGATCACCTGATCAGCCAGGAAGTGATAGCCAGCACCGTCCGCGCGATGGAAGTTGATTAGGTTCTGGTTGGCAAAGGCGCCAATCAATGCGCGCACCTTGTTCGGGTTCTTCAGCGTGAATGCCGGATGCTGCATCAGGTGCCGGACACGCTCCAGCCCGCCCGGTTGCGTATTGCCAGCCTGCACGCTGAACCACTGATCCATCACCAGTGGGTTGTCCTTGAAATGCTCGGCAAAGGCTTCGAGTGCCTTGTCGCGCTCGGCTTCGAAACCGGAGTTGACCAGCACGGCCAGCGCCGTCAGACGCTCGGTCATGTTGTCGGCCTGCTCGAACTGTTCGACGCAGGCGGTGACCACGTCCGGCTTGCCGCTGAGCATCAGGTAGGACAGCGCGATATTTTGCAGCGCACGCCGGGCGAAGTGGCCGGCCTCGGCGACATAAGGCGTCTGCCGCGAAACGTCGCGATTAGCCTGATAGCGCTTCCAGAGCAGATCGAACAACTCCGTGGCGATGCGCTCTCGGGCAAAATCGCGTGCCGCGTGGATGGCATCGACATCAGCCACATCGCTGATTTCAGTGAGGTAGGCTTCACTGGGCAGCGCGAGCATCTCGGAAACCATGGCCGGATCAAGGGACTCGTCCTGCAACAGGCTGCGCAGCGCCTCAAGCAGACGTTGATCCAGCTGCAGCGCTTCGCCACGCTGATGCTGGCCGACCAGTTCCTGCAACACCTGCACGGACAGCTGTTGTCCCGCCTCCCAACGGTTGAAGCCATCGGCGTCATGCTGCATGAGAAACATCAGCTGATCGCGGTTATACGGGAATTCCAGCTTCACCGGAGCGGAAAAGCCACGCAGCAGCGACGGCAGCGGCTGCTCGGCGACATCCACGAAGGTAAAGGCCTGCTCGGCCTCACTCACCGCCAGCACGCGCGTCGTTCCGAGGGCAGTGTCCTCACCTTGCAGACGTAGCGGGATCTCCTCGCCAGCATCATCGAGCAAGCCAAGCGCTACCGGAATCACGAATGGCTGCTTCTCGCTCTGCCCAGGGGTCGGCGGGCAGCTCTGGCGGAAGGTCAACGTGTAGGTCTTTGTCGTTGCGTCGTGCTGCTCGCTAACGGCCAGACGCGGCGTGCCGGCCTGGCTATACCAGTGCTTGAACTGGGTCAGGTCAGCGCCGTTGGCGTCTTCCATGGCCTTGACGAAATCGTCGACGGTCACCGCCTGCCCATCATGCCGTTCGAAATAGAGGTCGCTGCCCTTGCGGAAGCCCTCCTCACCCAGCAGCGTCTGGATCATGCGCACCACTTCGGCCCCCTTCTCATACACGGTCAGGGTGTAAAAGTTGGAGATCTCGATAAAGGATTCCGGGCGCACCGAGTGAGCCATCGGGCCGGCATCCTCGGCAAATTGGTGGGTGCGCAGATAGGACACGTCCTCGATGCGTTTGACCGTCGGCGAGTTCATATCGGCGCTGAACTGCGAGTCGCGGAACACGGTGAAGCCTTCCTTGAGTGACAGCTGGAACCAGTCGCGGCAGGTGACCCGATTGCCCGACCAATTATGAAAATACTCGTGGGCGACGATCGCCTCGACGCGCTGATGAGCCGCATCAGTGGCGGTCTCGGCGCGCGCCAGCACGGCGCTGGAGTTGAAGATATTGAGGCCCTTGTTCTCCATGGCGCCCATGTTGAAATCGTTCACCGCAACGATCATGAAGATGTCTAGGTCGTACTCGCGACCATAGGCTTGCTCGTCCCACTTCATCGACTTCTTCAAGCTGTCCATGGCGTGCTGGCATTTATCGATATTCTCCGGTTCGACGTAAATGCGCAGCGCCACGTCGCGACCGCTCATGGTGGTGAAGCTGTCCTCGACGCACCAGAGGTCGCCCGCCACGAGTGCGAAAAGATAGGCCGGCTTCTTGAACGGGTCTTCCCAGGTCACCCAGTGACGGCCATCATCTTCTTCGCCACTGGCAAGCGGGTTGCCGTTGGACAGCAGGATCGGATAGGCCTGCTTGTCGGCGCTGACCGTGGTGGTGAACTTGCTCATCACGTCCGGGCGGTCGAGGTAATAGGTGATTTTGCGGAAGCCCTCGGCCTCGCACTGAGTGCAGAACATGCTGCCGGACTTGTACAGGCCCTCCAGTGCGGTATTACTCTCGGGGTGGATGACCACGGTGCTGTCAAGGGTAAAGCTGGGGCTGTCGGGCTGCAGCGTCAGGCTTTCATCAGCAATTGCGTAATCGCCAAGACCGAGCTGGCGGTCATTGAGCGACAGCGACAGCAACTCCAGATCCTGACCATGCAATTCGAGCGGCGGCAGCCCGGCGCCAGCGTCCGGATTGCGGCGCATCACCAGTTGCGCATGGACCAGCGTGCGGTCCTCGTAGAGTTCGAAGGTCAGATGGGTTTCATCGATCAGGTACTCAGGCGCCTGGTAGTCCTTGAGATGAATGACTTTCGGTTGTTCTGTACGCATCTGGTAGGCCTCTTCGGGGCAGCTCAAGCAGCGAGCTTGAAGCTGCAGGTGAATAGCGTTCGTTCGTAGGTGGACCAAGCGTGATCCACCCTACCCCCAATAGCGACACGCCTGAAGCTTATGACGTGCTGCTTGCGGCAATTTGGTAAGACGTGAACTTGCGGATGTTGATCACGCCTGTATCGAGGATCAGGTATTGACCCTTGATGCCGCGTAGGGTGCCTTCAACCACCGGCGTCTTCTCCAGATCGAGGCTGACGATCTTGGTTGGATAGGCATCGACCGGATAACGAATCTCCAGCACTTCAGCGTCCGCCACCGGCTGAATCGCTTGTAACCCGTAACGCTGTTGCAGGGCATGCAGCCCATCGGCACAGGCATCGAAGATTTTCTCGCGTATCTCGATCAGATCAAGCGGTTCGGCATCACCCTTGAGCAACGCGCGCCAATTGGTCCGGTCGGCCACCTGGCTGCGCAACAGGTCTTCGACCATACCCGACTGCTGGCGGGTGGCGACGCGCATGATAGGCAGCGCCTGGCTCGCGCCCTGATCGAGCCAGCGAGTCGGCAATTGCGTCGCGCGGGTGATGCCAACTTTGATGCCCGACGAGTTGGCCAGGTAGACCACATGATCAGTCATGCAGAAGTCCAGACCCCACTGCGGGTCCCGGCAGGTGCCGAAATCGTGGTGGCACTTTTCCGGACTCATGATGCAGATGTCGCATTGCGGCAGCTTCTTGAAGCAGGGGTAGCAATAGCCCTGACTGAAGCTCTTGTTGGTCTTGCGACCGCAGTGGCTGCAATGAATGGCACCAAGGTATTCCAGCCGCAGCGTCTTGCCGATCAGAGGATTGACCGGCACCAGCTGGTCATTCAGACGGAATGAGTACTGTGCCTGCGCGCCCAGCTGAATCGACATCTTGCTCAGGGCGCCGCGTCCTAGTTCAAGCATTAGGGTCTGCTCCCGCTTCGTCGCGAGCCGCGTTGCAGCGTCAAATTGCGCCAGGCAAGGCGCGGGACGCGGGTAATGGTCACTCCCTTGCCAAGTCCCGCAACGCCGCATGGCGCGATTTGACGCGCAACCCGCAGGGCCGGGCCAGTTTTTGCGCGGTGCTGCGTTATTCGTCGTTTATTTGAAATAACCAAACTTCTCTCCTCATGCCTTGCCCCGCGCAAAAACTGGCTCCGGCGCGGCCGCGAACGAAACGGGAGCAGACCCTTAGTGCCGCGTTCCAGAAGCCGGTGCGAACAGGCTGGTATCGATAGGCGCCTTGTTTTTGCTTTTGGAGGCACATTCCTGACCGCCCATGTAGCCGGTGCGCTCCTCCTCCGGCAGGTTCTGGATTTCCCAGGCGATCATCGCACCGAGGCAGATTTCCTTCTGCTCGGGCGTCAGCTTGCGACCGTCGCTCCACTTGCCCAGTTCGACGGCGGCTTTCAAGTTTTCGTAGATTTCGGGGGTGATGTTTTCGATGGCTTCGATAAAGGACGACATGGCCGGCTCCCGGTGAACAAGCGCGCATTCTAACGGAAGACGCCGCTATAAGCCGCAAGCTTCAATTGCAAGAAAAGCACAGAGGTCTTCCGTAAAGGCGGCGTGCTGTCGCTTGCGGTTCGACGCTTGGCGCTAGCCCCTTCTCGCCAGTAGCCCACCGATGATGCCAGTGACGCAGCCAGCGATCAGCCCACCGACATGCGCAGCATTGGCGATTGCAAGAGCGCCGAAACTGAGCACCTCGATCACGCCAGTCAGACACACCACCAACCAGATCAGCATCAGCACCACCACTCCGGGCGGGAGCCGGTAAGCCTCGTCCGGCGACAGCTTCTGGAACAACCAGCAATGACCCAGCAGCCCATAGAGCACGCCGGACAGGCCACCGAAGATGCCAGGCCCACCGAAGATATATTGCGACAGGTTGGAGATTATGCCGAAAAGCAACGTGAACCCGAGCAGCATCAAGGCGCCTTGGCGATACTCGATGCGCCGACCGAGCTCCCAGTACCACATTGCATTCATCGCCAGGTGGAGGAAACCGAAATGGACGAAGATCGGAGTGATCAACCGCCACCATTGCCCTTCTGCCAGGGTCTGTTCGAGGGTCGCGAAATAGGCGTACTCGCCATCGATGCGAAAGTCGCTGAAGCTGAACCAGCGGATGGTGTCAAAATTCTCGCCGAGCATGGTGATGGCAGCGGCTATCAGCGTCAGCAACAGGACCGCAGCGGTAAGCGGGCTGCGGCGCAGGCTCGCTACGAAACCCGCGCCGCGACGTGCCGGCTGCTCGGCTATCACCGCTCCGTCTCCATGTGGATAGCGCTGATAGAGCTCGCGGACCTGCTCGGCGGTCTCCGCCGGTACACGCAGTACCTGCTGACCCGCCTCCTCGGAAACCCGACAGGGCACCCGCAGCCGCTGCAGCAAGGCTATGAAACCACTCAGATCCTCTGACAATGGCAGGCGCAACGCCTCTACTACGGCCATCTAGCGCTCCACATTCACCCAGACGAATTTCGCCGGGTCGAGTCGGGTTTCCTGGTCGAGCCGGTAAGCGACCAGCTTGCCGAATTTCACCGCACTGTAATCCAGGCAGGCCAAGTTGTGGCGTATCGGTGCGGGTTCACCGCTACGCCAGTAATGCCCGACGAACAACAACGGGTCGTCAGGGCCATAAAGGAACAGGCGACTCTTCTGACTATCGCTGAGCGGCAGACACGCCGCTTTTTCTGGCAAACCGTCGGGCTGAAACACGATATCGCCGTAAGTCTTGGGGTTCTCTTCCCAGAATTTGGTGCGGAAGAAGCTGCGGGTAAATCCCTCGGCGCTCGTCAGTGTCAGGCCCTCCGGCAGCGGCATGTCTGTGCCACGCAGGAGACGATCCAGCGCCTTGGCAGCAAACCCCTCGGAAAACGCCGCATCACAGAGAAACTCTGAATCGACCCGCCCCTCGGTCAAGCGCTGGCGCAGCTGATCAATCACGGCGTTGTCCCAACAGGCGTGCACCACTCGGAAACGCTCGCTCTGAAGAAACAGCGGCAGCTCCATGAACCACTCGCGGAACGCCTGCCATTCGGCCGGATAGTGCTCGAACTGCTGGAAGGTCTGCTGCAACAGCATTTCATAGCGCGGCGTATGTTCGCGGACAAAGGCCTTGCCGCTTTCTGGCGGAGCTGGCGTATACCAGCCCAGCGCATTGAATTCGTGATTGCCCATGATGCAGTACGCCTGGCTCGCCTGGACCATGTCATGCACCAGATGCAGCGCTTCGCGGATGCGCGGACCGCGATCGATGATGTCGCCGAGAAAGATCACCTGCCGCCGAGTGTGCTGCCACACGCCATTTCGCTGGCGATAGCCGAGCTGGTCGAGCAGGCGTGCCAGGGTATGGGCGCAACCGTGTACGTCTCCGATGAGATCGTAGCTGCGCTCCGGATCAACGATCACTATCCCCTCCACCGAGGCGACTACCCCAGCCAAGCTTGGTACGGCAGACCTCGTAATAATTGTGGTCGAGTGGGTGAATCAGGTGCAGCTTCTGTGGCTTCTTGCGCACCGTGACGGTGTCGCCCGGCGCACAGGTGAAATGGTTCTGGCCGTCACACGAGACTTGCGGATAGATCTGCATGTTCGGTGAGACCACGATTTTCAGTTCGCTGTTGCCATCCACCACGATCGGCCGGCTGGACAAGGTATGGGGATACATCGGCACGATGACGATGGCATCCAGACGCGGGTGCATGATCGGCCCGCCGGCGGAGAGCGAGTAAGCCGTGGAGCCTGTCGGCGTCGCCACGATCAGCCCGTCGGCTTTCTGGCTGCAGACGAACTGGCCGTCGATATACAACTCGAACTCGATCATCCGCGTCGATTTCCCCGGGTGCAGCACCACATCATTGAGCGCATCGCCCTCCCCGATGGACTCCTCGAAACGCCGTACCTGAGCTTCGAGCAGGAAGCGATTCTCCAGCGTGTACTGGCCACTGAGTACCTCGGCGACCTTCTCTTCCAGCTCGTCGGGCCGGATGTCGGTGAGGAAGCCCAGGCTGCCACGGTTGATTCCCAGCACCGGAACCCGATGCCGGGCCATCGCCCGCGCAGCACCGAGCAGGCTACCATCGCCGCCCACCACAATCACCAGATCGCAGGACTCGCCCAGCCTTTGCCGCGACGAGGTCTGCATGCCATGGCCCGGCAACACCTCGGCGATGTTCTCTTCGAGAATGACGTGCAGATGACGCTCTACAAGGAATCTCTTCAGCCGGCGGATGGTATCCAGCACCTGGGAACTGCCCAGGCGACCGATGATGCCGATATTACGGAACTGATCCATTGAAGCTCCCTGATAGGCGTGGCTGGTAACGGGCAGGCGAGCGCCGAGGGTTCGCGGCCGGCCGGAGCGTAACAGGCACTAGGTTGGTGTCGCGCGGGCGTGTTTGAGTTCAACGCCGCGCTTGGCCCGGAATCCCGTTGCGGTGCGGCGCAGGGATTATGAGCGAAACCGGGAAGTAGCAGCAAACCAACCCAGCTATGCTTGATGCATGAGCCTTCCCTGCCTTGCCGAATTGATGCCCAGGTTAGTGCACCCTCAGGTGCGGGATCTCGCGTGGGTGTTACTGTCACCGCCGCTATTGAGCGATGCGCTTGCGCCCCAGCGCTACCCGCTCGCGGCCAGCCGTTGGACTTCTCGACCCGGCGAACTGGCGGATTGGCTGCTGTCGCATGACAGCCAGCCGACCGTGCTTCAGGCCTGGCTGGCACAACACAGCATTCGCCGGTTAGGCCTGTATTACGAACGTCTCTGGCAGTTCGCGCTGGGCCAGGCTCCGGATGTCGAACTGCTGGTGGCCAATCTACCGATCCGTCACGAAGGTCATACTCTAGGCGAGCTGGATTTGATTCTGCATGACGCCGAAGGCGTGCATCACCTCGAATTGGCGGTGAAATTCTATCTGGGCCTCGAGGCGGGCGACCGTCGCCGGCATGATCATTGGCTGGGACCCGGCAGCCATGACCGGCTGGATATAAAGCTACGGCGCCTCTGTGAACACCAGCTGCAGCTTCCGTCAAGCGCACACGCGAAGGCGCTCCTTGCCGAGTTGACCTGCTGTGAAATAAACAGCGCGCTCTGGCTCGGCGGCTACTTGTTTCAGCCCTGGCAGACCGGTTGCGAGCCACCCGCTGGTGTCAATCCGCTGCACCTTTGTGGGCGCTGGCTGCGGCAACGTGATTGGGCGCATTCGGCTTTCGCCGGTGGCGCTGTGCGCTGGCAGCCTCTACCCCGCCAAGCCTGGCTGGCCCCGGCGCACCTGAACGACAGCCAGGTCTGGCCAGCCGAGGACGTCGAGCGTTGGATTGCCGGAGCCGATGGCAAACAGGCAAGGCTTTTGGCGCGCCTCGAACCCGATACCAATGGTCGCTGGGTCGAGCGCGCACGCCTGTTCGTGGTGCCTGACAGCTGGCCAAGGTGAACAGCGCCGCCTTGGCTCATTGAACTGTCATCATCCTGGTGCACACTATCGCGTCAGCCGAACTGATCCTCCGGTAACCGAAACGGCCCACAGATGTCCTCTTTACCATCCGATTCAGTCCCCCCACAGCATTCGAGCGCCTGGACCATTTTCTTGGTATTCCTGCGCCTGGGACTGACCTCTTTTGGCGGCCCGGTCGCCCATCTCGGCTATTTCCGTGAGGAGTTCGTCACCCGCCGCCGCTGGTTGGATGAAACGCGCTATGCCGATCTGGTTGCGCTCTGCCAGTTCCTGCCGGGGCCGGCCAGCAGCCAGGTCGGAATCGCCGTTGGATTGCTGCGTGGCGGTTACCGCGGCTCGCTAGCCGCCTGGGCCGGTTTTACCTTGCCCTCAGCAATCGCGCTGACACTGTTCGCCCTGGGCATCGCCAGTTGGGGAGACGCCGTTCCGGAGGGGTTCCTGCATGGTCTGAAGATCGTCGCGGTGGCGGTCGTGGCTCAGGCCGTATGGGGCATGGC
The DNA here is from genome assembly GCF_013620795.1 of Pseudomonas sp. Q2-TVG4-2. Taxonomy (GTDB): domain Bacteria; phylum Pseudomonadota; class Gammaproteobacteria; order Pseudomonadales; family Pseudomonadaceae; genus Stutzerimonas. The sequence goes on from NZ_LGLW01000010.1 coordinate 63,782, forward strand.
GCGAAATCTATGTACCGACGGAATGCGCACCACCATTGCGCTGCTTGCGGCTTGTGGAGTACTGGTTCTGCCCAGCGCCTGGGCACAGCTCGGGATCATTGCACTGGCAGGCTTGATCGGGCTGATGTTGTTTCGCCCGGCTATCAAAACTTCAACCGCGCCCGGCGAGCCGCCCGGAGGCCAATCGGTTGCCGGCCTGTTTCTACTGCTGTTCTTTGCTCTGCTGGTGGCGCTGCCGGCACTGGCCGCCACCTCGACTAACCAGCTGCTGGTATTGCTCGATACGTTCTATCGAGCCGGCGCGCTGGTCTTCGGTGGTGGTCATGTGGTGTTGCCGCTGCTGCAGGCCGAGGTCGTGCCCAACGGTTGGGTCAGCAACGACACCTTTCTCGCAGGCTACGGCGCCGCCCAAGCGGTGCCGGGGCCACTGTTTACCTTTTCCGCGTTTCTCGGCGGATCGATGAACAACGGGATAACCAGTCTGATAAGTGCAGCGGTATGTCTCGTCGCGATATTCATCCCTTCGTTTCTGCTGGTGTTCGGCGCCATGCCGTTCTGGGATCGGCTACGTGCCAACCGTCATGTACAAGCGGCGCTGACGGGTGTGAATGCAGGGGTGGTCGGCCTGCTGCTGGCGGCGCTTTACGATCCGGTCTGGACCAGCGCCATCTTCAGCAGCGGCGATTTTGCTCTGGCACTGATCGCGCTGGTCGCGTTGTTGGTCTGGAAGCTGTCGCCCTGGCTGGTGGTGTTGGCAGGGGGCATCGCAGGTTGGGCACTCGCTGCGCTCTATTGACTGCGTCGTGCCAGGGTACGATCAGCCGCTACGCTCGGTACGGCCACCGGAGCGGGCAAGGTAGCCGCTGCCCTGCTCACAGAGCAGGGTCGCGTATTCCTCGGCCGACAGCGCATCGAGGCCACCGCGCAGCGGGTAGGCAGTGAAGCCCAGCTGGGTCAACAGAAAGACTGCGCTGGCGCTACGCTTGCCGCTGTCGCAGTAACACAGATAGACCCGATCCTGTTTTAGCAGCCGCGTCTTCAGCCGCAACAGATGCAATGGCATGTTCAGCGCCTGCAGCGCATGGCCACGCTGGTATTCGTCGATCAGGCGAACATCCAGCCATTGCGCGCCTTGCGCGAGCAGTCCATTCGCCTGCGCAAGGTCTAGCTCGTCGATCACCGGCGCACTCAGCAAGGTGATGAAGTCCTGCCGCGCCAGACGCAATACGCAGGCGTCTTCGAGCATTGTCACGGTGGCGTTGCGAGCATGCTCGGTCAGCAAGGCTTCTTCACCGAAGCAACTACCGACGCCCAACTCGGCGACCACTTGCTCGTCTCGACCCAAGCCGATCATGACCTCGGCGCGGCCGCTCTTGAGGAAATAGCAGCAGTCACCGGATTCACCTTCACGCAGCAGCACGTGCCCGACCGGCAATTCGATTGGTTCAAGCTTGCTCAACATGTTCCGCACATTTTCCGGCGGAACCTTGGCGAACAACGGGGTTTCCAGCAACTCCTCGAGCCAATCGGTCAGTTCGCCAGCGGTGACCAGTTCCAACAGCAGATCGGCATTGGCCTGTTGCCAGGACAGCAATCCATCCAACAAGGCGCTGTCGAGCGCCAGCACGCTGGAATCTTCCAGCGCCCGCACCTGAATCAGCCGGCTACCCGCGCTGAACGCATGGCAGCTTTCGGGGGAGCCAGCGGTCATTTGCCATTGCGCGCCATCCGCCCCTTGCATGGACAAAGCGCCGGTTAGCAGGAAGTAGCTCGAACTGGCGCCGGTCTTACCCTCGAATAGCAGCTGACCAGCGAGCAAGGGCCGAGGGACCAGTGGCTGCTCGCGGAGCATCTGCAAGCGGCGGGGCGAAAGCGCATTGAGCGGAATCAGACTGCGTAGCTGGTTGGGAAGCAGCGGCTTGTTCATCCATGAATTCCAAATACGTAGGTCAGCGCAGCAGCTCATCCAGCTGCGCCTGGGCATCCCGCCGACCTTGCAGGCCACCGGTGTGGACGAATATGAGCCGCGTGCCGACGCTAAAATAACCGTCACGGACAAGATGCCGGAATGCCATCATCGCTTTCGCCGTATAGACCGGTTCGAGCGGTAGCTCGGCCGCTCGCTCGGTTTCGAACATGAAGCGGGCAAGCGCCTCGTCAAACCGGCCGAAGCCGCCCCGACTCGCATCGATCAGCTGGTAGTTGGCGCAGTCGATTCCGGACTCGCTCAGCAGTCGGTCGACTTGCTGCGCTACGCCATGGGACGGCGGACCAGCCAACGCCCCATATACCCGGCGGCCGCCCTGCTCCGCTTCACCGATCACCAACCCGGCCAGCGTCGTACCGGTACCGGCGGCCAACCACCAACCGTCATGATCGTCCCAGCCAAGCGCGCCAAGCTGTTCCCGTACCTGTGTGACCAAGGATGCACAGCCCATTGCGCCGGCAAGGCCCCCACCACCTTCAGGTATGCAGTAATGGCCTGGATAGCGCTTGCGCCAAGTATCGAAGAAACCCGGCTGATGCCGCTCCCGGTAACCGCCGTAGCCCAGCCAGTGCAGCCGCATGCCGAGGCGTTGCAGATCCTCCACAGTCGCGGTCAGCTGTGGATGACCTCGCAGCAGGCCTACACTATCGAGGCCGAGGCGTTTGGCCGCAGCCGCCAGCGCGTGAAGATGATTGGAATGCGGACCGCCGAGACTGATGAGGCCTGCCGCGCCGGCGTTATGTGCGGCTTGCAGGTGGTGGGTGAGCTTGAACCATTTGTTTCCCGATAATTCGGCGTCGATCAGATCCAGACGCAGTACGGCGAGCTGCACGCGCGCTTGCTGCAGCCAGGGCAGGTCGACGAGCTGCAACGGCGCTGGTTGTAACCCAGGCAGAAACGGTAGAAATCCAGGCAAGTCGTCAGCTACCCGTGCGCAGCCGTTCCTGCGATCTATGCCTGGCGCAGCAATTGGATTCACCGATAAGGAAGCGTCCGGGTGCGTCCACCTTGTCCAGTGGCATATTGCAGCGTTCTCCACTGGTCAGCGTGGCGATGCAGGTGGGCTGCTGGTAATGCAGTACCCATTGACCGTACTGTTCCTCGGAGACGGCGCATTTGGCCGCGGCATAAGCAAGTGGGTTTTGTTGATAGCGCGCCATGTCCGAAAGTGGAATGGTCAGATGACCTGCGCCGGGATGATAGGCCATAAACGCCACGCCAAGCGCTGAAAGACGCTCAAGCACACGATCACCACTGTGCTCGATAAGTGCATCACGTTGCTTCTGGAGCTGCTCGATTTCCTCCTGCAGCTGGCTGTCCAGCTCGTTGCGGTACGCCAGTTCTACGTCACGAATGGATACCTGTTCCTTGTACTCGGCCACCGCTGCTGCAATCTGTATCTTCAACTCTTCATCGAACTGCGCGCGTGAGGCTTGCGCTTCGGCGCGGCTGTTCTGCTCCAGCGCCCTCAGCTGTCGGCTCATCTCCTCGCGGGTTTTCTGGAATCCCTCGGTTTGAGCGTTGAGCTGCGAGTGCAGCTCTGCGGAGAGCTGCTCCTTTTGAAGCAGTTCGTGACGCAGCTGGGCGATCTCGTCCTGCAATTTGGACTGCTGCTGCGCCGCCAATTCACGGAGCCTGTTGATATCGGCTTCGCGCTGCTGCTCGAGACTGGCGATGCGCAGACGCTGCTGCTTGATCAGTTGCGCGGCTTTGAGTCGCTGCTCTTGCTCAAGCTTCTCAGCCCGCCGGGTGGCGATCTGCTTGGCAGGATCGGCCGCGTACCAGGTGTCCTCAGCCACCATCTGCAGCCGCTCGGCCGGTACTGCCTGAGGAACATCCTCTTCGACCAGCAGGCCGAGTTGGTTGCGTTTGACCCGATCGCGCAACATGACGAGGTGATTCGTGCCCTGCGTCAGCTCCGGATCCCAGAGGTGCATCTGATGCCAGGACACCGGACACTGGCTGCGACAGGCCAGGCGAATCGGTCCGGCGCCTAGATCCGGGCCGCGCCCGGTGCGTTCGGCCAAGCTGCGCAGCGGAATGTTCCAGCCACTGTCAGCTGAACCGTCTTCGTTGAAATCGAGATAGAAGAACACCGCCGCACGGATCTGCAGACGGGTGTTGATCAATACATAAGCAACGCGCATTTGCTGATCGGCGAACTCGGGCATGCTCACCATGCCATCGAGCACGGCCTCGAATTCCGGATAGAGCATTTCCTTGCAGACGCCGCCATTATTGAAGAACAGCACGGCTTCGACCGTCTGCGGTTTGATCTGCATGCTCGCACCCTCAACGGCTTGATCGGCCAGCGAATATTTCCGAGACAGCGATCACGTCGAAGCCGCTATCCCATTGGTCGACGCAAGTTTAGGGGAAAAACCGAAAGCAGCGATGTGACTGGGTTGGCAGCGAGTTCGGCATTCATAACCGCAGAGATGCACAGCCAGAGAACTGTGACGGAGTTGGAAAACCGATCAACGCTTCAGTACTGCAAGCTGAGACGCCAAACGCTTGCCCATCTCCTCACCGAGTGCCTGCAGTCCGCTCATCGGGCGCACCATGACTTCGAAATCGGTGATCAGGCCAGCTTCGTCGAAGCAAATCATATCGATGCCTTTGAGCTGTCGATCACCCACGCGTGCGCTGAACTCCAGCACGACGTTGGAACCGTCGGCGCTGGCCAGCTCACGGTGGTAAGAAAAGTCTTCGAATACCGTCACCACGGTGTTGAGGATCAGATTGACTGCCGCAGCACCCTCGTACGGCTTGAAGGCCATCGGCGAGCGAAACCTTGCTTGCGGGTGCAGCAGTGCCGGCAGAAGGCTGAGATCCTGGGATTCAATCATCTGATGCCAGCGTTCCAGCGTGGCGGCGACGGTCGGCTGCAGCGAGAAAGAAACGGTCATGCGAAGCTCCAGTGCAACAAGAAAAGAGCCCCGCTCGAAGCGGGGCCTGGGTGCTTAGATCTGTGCAGCGAGGCGGGACCCCTGATTGATCGCGCGCTTGGCATCCAGCTCAGCCGCAACATCCGCTCCGCCGATCAGGTGCACGTTGACACCCGCGGCCTCGAGTTCGGCCCGCAGCTCACGCAGCGGATCCTGCCCGGCACAGACGATTATGGTGTCCACCGGAAGCACCTGCGGCTCGCCTTCTCCGACACGGATATGCAAACCCTGGTCATCCACCTTGAGATAATCCACCGCGCTGATCATCTGCACCTGCTTGTTCTTAAGACCGGCACGGTGAATCCAGCCGGTCGTCTTGCCCAGACCATTGCCGACCTTGTTTTTTTTGCGCTGCAGCAGGTAGACCTGGCGCGCCGGTGCATGCGGTGCCGGCTGGATCCCGGCGACGCCACCGCGCGCTTCGAGCCCGAGGTCGATCCCCCATTCCTTCCAGAACGCTTCCCGGTCCAGGCTGGTCGACTGGCCTTGGTGCGTGATGAACTCCGAAACATCGAAGCCGATGCCGCCGGCGCCAATTACCGCGACGCGCTGCCCCACCGGTCTGCGTTGCAGGATCGCATCGAGGTAACCGATCACCATCGGGTGCTTGATGCCAGGGATCTCCGGTGTGCGCGGCGCAATGCCGGTGGCGAGGATGATCTCGTCGTAGCCGCCAGCCAGCAGGTCCGCCGCACTGACGCGAGTGTTCAGGCGGACGTCGACGCCGGTGCTCTCGAGCTTGCTGTTGAAGTAGCGCAGGGTCTCGTAGAACTCTTCCTTGCCCGGCACACGTTTGGCGACGTTGAACTGGCCGCCGATTTCGCTGGCCGAGTCGAACAGGGTCACCTGATGGCCACGTTCCGCTGCCACCGTTGCCGCCGATAATCCTGCGGGACCGGCGCCCACCACAGCGATCTTCTTCACCGCCGCGGTAGGAATGTAGTTCAGCTCAGTCTCGTAGCAGGCACGCGGATTGACCAGGCAGGTGGTTAGCTTGCCGCTGAACGTATGGTCGAGACAGGCCTGGTTGCAGCCGATGCAGGTATTGATGGTGTCGCTGCGATCAGCTGCCGCCTTGTTAACGAAATCCGGGTCGGCGAGGAACGGGCGCGCCATCGAGACCATGTCGGCATCGCCTTCGGCCAGCACCTGCTCGGCGACTTCCGGTGTGTTGATGCGGTTGGTGGTCACCAGCGGGATGCTGACTTCGCCACGCAGCTTGGCCGTCACCTTGGTGAAGGCCGCACGCGGCACCTTGGTTGCGATGGTTGGAATACGCGCCTCGTGCCAGCCGATGCCAGTATTGATCAGCGTCGCGCCGGCTTTCTCGATGGCTTTGGCCAGTACCACGACTTCGTCCCAGGTACTGCCGCCTTCCATAAGATCAAGCATGGACAAGCGGTAGATGATGATGAACTCCGGCCCCACCGCCTCTCTCACGCGGCGCACGATTTCCACCGGCAGACGCATGCGGTTTTCGTAGCTGCCGCCCCAGCGATCGCTGCGATGATTGGTGTGGGCGACCAGGAACTGGTTGATGAAGTAGCCTTCCGAACCCATGATCTCAACGCCGTCGTAGCCGGCCCGCTGCGCTAGGCTGGAACAATTGACGAAGTCACGGATCTGCTTCTCGATGCCCTCTTCGTCCAGCTCGCGCGGCGTGAAGGGGTTGATGGGAGCCTGGATGGCGCTCGGCGCCACCAACTGCGGACTGTAGGCATAACGGCCAGCATGGAGGATCTGCATGCAGATCTTGCCGCACGCCTCGTGAACGGCCTGGGTAACAACCTTATGCTCCTCGGCTTCCTCGACGGTCGACAGTTTGGCAGCGCCCGCACGTACCGAGCCTTCCTCGTTGGGGCCCACGCCACCGGTGACGATCAGGCCGACACCGCCACGCGCACGCTCGGCGAAGAATGCGGCCATGCGCTCGAAACCGTTGGGCATTTCCTCGAGGCCGGTGTGCATCGAGCCCATCAGGGTGCGGTTACGCAACGTGGTGAAGCCCAGGTTCAGCGGGGCCAGCAGGTGCGGAAAAGCAGTCATCTTCGTTCCTCTATCAGATGGCACGCGGTGCCCTGTAGTCAGCGGTAGGATCGCCACGCGCTCATGGGGCCGTGGTCGCTATGCAGCGAAGATAAACAGGCGCAGAGACTCGCTCAATGATCGAAACTTACAACTGCCTGACCTTATCGCTCAAAAATGCTTGGCAACCAATGGCTCTGCGCCTAGTCTCTTCGCACACTTGCCGGCAACTTCATCCATGCGTACTTACAGCAAATTGCTCGGTCTGACGGCGCTCGCCGTCGCCGCACTCATCATCTACCTGAATTGGGCCGTTGACCGGCGTAGCGGTCCCCTTCTGTCCGATCTACGAACGCTGCCAATCAACAGCCAGGGGCAACCGGGAACAGCCGGCAACCTGCTCGGCATGGAGGCCCGATTGATGCCGGCCGACTACCAGAGCCGGGAGCGGCTGCAGTTGAAATTCACCACCTACCTGGACCAGGCGCGCACTGCCGGTCTGTTGGGCTCACGCACGGTTGTGGTGCTGCCAGAGCATGTCGGCACCGGGCTATTTGCTCTCGGCGAGAAACCCGAGGTTCAACAGGCACGCACGCTGCGCGACGCCATGCAGTGGATGGCCCTGAGCAATCCCTGGGATTACCTGCGGGCACTGCTGAGCAATGAGAGCGACGACCGTCGTACCGAGGCCGTTCTAAGGATCAAGGGAAGACAGATGGCCGATGACTATCAGCTCATCTTCGGTGGCCTGGCGAAGACGTATGGGGTGACCATGGTGGCCGGGTCTATCGTGCTGCCCGAACCGCGGCTCGAGAACGGTCGCCTGCTAACCGGCAATGGCCCACTCCGGCAGGTCAGTTTGAGCTTCGCCTCGAACGGGCAGCCGATCGGCCCCTTACAGTACAAGAACACGCTCAGCCGCTATGAGCGCCGCTACAGCGAGGCCTCAGACGCGTCTGCAGCCACGCTGCCGACCCCCGCCGGACGCCTCGCCGTACTGATCGGCTGCGATGCGTATGTCCAATCGCCACCAGCCGATGCCGAACTTCTCGCCATACCGGGGGCACGGCACGATCCGCCCACAAGCTGCGCGGTTGATACCCAGCCGGAAACGGCACTGCCGCGCATGGAGGTACGCACCTTTGGGTTGCCCTGGAACCTCGTCGGATCACCCCGCAGACCTGCGCCACATCACAGCGAGCCGGTACAACTGAATAACCTCTGGCTACCGGAGCGCCCATGAACCGCCAACGGGTGCGACTCGGTGACCTCTCGGTCGGCTTCGTGCACAGCCTGAGTAGTGCCCTGCAGGAAAAACAGATCGATCCGCAGCCGCTGCTGGATGCCTACGGGCTGGACCTGGCACGCCTGTCCGAACCACGCGCGCGCCTTTCGATTCCACGTTACATGCGCCTGGGTCATGCAGCCATTCAGCTGACCGGTGACCCAAGCCTAGGCTTGGAGATGGGACGACTACGCAAGGCCGGCCACCTTGGGCTAGTGGGTGTGACGTCCACTCAGGCGCCGACGGTACGCGAAGCGGCACGTGCGTTGATTCGCTACGAGCCGCTGTACGCGTCCAACTACCGTGGCGCCTCAACGTTTCATGAGGATGCTGGTGGCGCCTGGTTGCGGTTCTATTCGATCAGCCCCTACAACAGCTACAACCGGTTCGTCGTGGATACCGTACTGGCCAGTTGGATAACGCAGCTGAGCGCGGTTGCGGCATATCCGCTGGTGCCCGTCGCGGTTCATATCGAGTTCGATCGACCTGAGTACGCGGGGCGCTACGAGACGTTGTTAGCGAAGCCAGTGGAATTTTCAGCCGAACACAATCAGTTGCGACTGGACAAGGCTGCGCTGGCACTGCGCAACCCAGAACATTGTCCCAGCACCTGGCGCCAGCTGTTGGAGCTCTGCGAGGCAGAACTGGAACAGCGCACCCGTACGCGCAGCCTTCGCGAGCGGGTCACACAACTCTTGGGGCCGATGCTCAAGGGGCAGGAGCCCGACCTGCAACAGATCGCCAGCCGTCTGCAGCTGCCGCCCTGGACATTGCGCCGCAAGCTAGAAGAAGAACGCACCAGCTACCGTGCCATCCTCAACGACACGCGACGTGATCTGGCCATGGCCTACATTCGTGATACCGAATCGGCTTTCGGTGAGATCGCCTGGCTACTGGGTTTCTCTTCGGCGGAAGCGTTTCAGCGCGCGTTCAAGCGCTGGAGCGGGCAGACGCCTGGAGAATACCGGCGTGCGCAGCGGCTCGCTGAGTGATCACTTAAAGCTCGAACGCGTCTTCGGCCGGCTCGGGGCCGTCCTGCTCCGCGGCATGCCATTCAAGTATCTCGTCCTGGTAGTCATCCATAGGAGCGCTCCTCTTGCTGGGGTCTACAGGTGCAAACAAAGTCCATGCCAGCCAAGCTAACGAGGATTCATGACGAAACCATGAACCGCGTCACGCTGACGTTGGGTTGAATAGCCCAAACGCTTAACCGACTCAACGCGCCCAATCGCCGCACTAGATCACAACCTTCGTTCCAGAGCCTACGGGTGCAGCTCATGGCGTCGCCAGGCCAGCGGCGGACATGAACTGACGCAGCAGCCAGGCGACGATGCCAAGCGCCAGCACGCTAGCGGACCAGATCAGTACGAGCCAGGTCATGCGCTTCCATAACGGCTTTTGCGCTGGCGCTCCGCTTTCGTGCTTCTTCCGCATAAAACGTTCCATAACGAGACCAACTCAGTGGTAGCCATCTTCAACGCTTACCTTGCCGCGGAACACGTAGTAGCTCCACGCGGTGTACATCAATACCAACGGAATAATCAGCAGCGCCCCGACCAGCGTGAAACCTTGGCTCGCCGCTGGCGATGCGGCCTCCCAGATGCTGACCGACGGCGGAATGATGTTCGGCCAAAGGCTGATACCCAAGCCGCTGTAGCCCAGGAAAATAAGCGCCAGTGTGAACAGGAACGGCGAATAGTGAGCGTAGCGCGCGATCGACCGTAGCAGCCCGAAGGTGCACAGCAGCACGAGAACCGGCACCGGCATAAAGAGGAACAGATTTGGCATGCTGAACCAGCGCTCGGCGATGTCCGGATGCGTCAAGGGTGTCCAGATACTTACGATCCCGGTCACCGCCAGCACCGCCCAAACCAACGGAACGCCAATATCGTGCATACGCTTCTGCAATTCACCGCCCGTTTTCATGATCAGCCACGTGCAGCCCAATAGGGCGTAGGCGGCGATCAAGGCCAGGCCGCAGAACACCGAAAAAGGTGTCAACCAATCCAATGGACCGCCGGCATAGGCGCGGTCAGCTACCGGAAACCCGTGGATGAAAGCCCCTAGCGCGACACCTTGAAAAAACGTCGCCGCCAGCGAGCCACCGACGAACGCCTTGTCCCAGATGTGCTGGCGCGCGGCGCTCGCCTTGAAGCGGAACTCGAAGGCGACACCACGGAAAATCAGCCCCATCAACATAAAGATGATCGGTAGATACAGGGCGGAAAGCACCACCGAGTAAGCCAGCGGAAAGGCGGCGAACAACCCGGCCCCACCCAGCACCAACCAGGTTTCGTTGCCATCCCAGATCGGCGCCACCGTGTTCATCGCCACGTCACGTTCGGAACTGTCGGCCAGAAACGGGAAAAGAATTCCGATACCCAGATCGAAGCCATCCATCACCACGTACATCATGATGCCGAAGATGATGATGACGGCCCAGATCAGCGAAAGATCGACACCCATATTTTAATTCCTCTCGCCCAGTTGATCGCCGTGTTCGTGGGGAATCGCCTCGTCGGCGGCGGATAGCGGCCGCATCGGCGTGCGCTTTTCACCGGGGCCGCCGGCGCCCTTCTCGTTGCCCTCGTTGATCACCGGCCCCTTGGCAATCAGCCGCAGCACATAGACGAAACCGATGCCGAACACGGCGAAGTAGATCAGAACGAACATGACCAACGTCAGGCCCAGCTGGTCGGCACCGTGATTGGATACCGCGTCTGCAGTGCGCATAACCCCGTAGATCACCCACGGTTGCCGGCCGATTTCGGTGGTAAACCAGCCAGCGAGAACTGCGATGACTCCTGACGGCCCCATGCACACGGCCAGCCGAAGGAACGGGCGGGACTGGTACAGCCGCCCTCCACGCCGCAGCCATAGGCTCCATAGGCCCGTGAATATCATCAGGAAGCCCAGCGCAACCATCACCCGGAAGGTCCAGAACACGATCGTCGAATTGGGTCTGTCTTCAGGAGCAAAATCTTTGAGCGCCGGAATCGGCTCGGTCAGGCTGTGGTTGAGTATCAAGCTGGCCAAGTAGGGAATCTCTACTTTGAATCGCGTCTCTTCACGCTCCATGTCCGGCCAGCCAAACACCAAGAGTGGCGTCGGTTCGCCCGAGGAATTGTCCCAATGCCCTTCCATTGCGGCGATTTTCGCCGGCTGGTACTCCAGTGTGTTGAGGCCGTGGAAGTCACCGACCACCGCTTGGATCGGCGCCACCAGCAACGCCATCCACATGGCCATCGAAAGCATCTTGCGAACCGCCGGATTGTCCCGCCCGCGCAATAAGTGCCAGGCCGCAGAGCCACCGACGATGAACGCCGTGGTGAGGAACGCCGCAATCGCCATGTGCGTTAGCCGATATGGGAAGGACGGGTTGAACACGATGGCGAACCAGTCCACCGGCACCACGATGCCATCGATGATCTCGTGACCCTGAGGGGTATGCATCCAGCTGTTCGACGCGAGGATCCAGAACGTGGAGATCAGCGTGCCTATCGCCACCATCAGGGTGGAAAAGAAATGCAATCCGGGACCGACTCGGTTCCAGCCAAACAACATGACCCCGAGGAACCCAGCTTCCAGGAAGAACGCGGTGAGCACCTCATAGGCCAGCAAAGGTCCGGTGACACTGCCCGCAAACTCCGAATAAGCACTCCAATTTGTACCGAACTGGTAGGCCATGACGATGCCGGACACCACTCCCATACCGAAATTGACCGCGAAAATCTTTAGCCAGAAATGATAAAGGTCGCGATAAATCTGACGCTTGGTTTTAAGCCATAACCCTTCCAGCACAGCTAAAAAGCTGGCCAGCCCGATGGTGATTGCGGGAAAGATGATGTGAAAGGACATGGTGAATGCGAATTGGATTCGCGCAAGCTCAAGAGCTTCCAAGCCGAACATTAAAAACCCCTCGTCAGTTAGCCGCGTGCCCCTGGCTAGTTGATGTCGTCACGCATTAAGGACAGCAGGAAAGCACAAGGGTGCGCTCTGATCGCCGTGACCGGTCGCCGCGGGCGACTAAAAAGAGAGGGGGCACTCACGCATCGCGGACGCGAAGATGAACCCCAACCGCACGCAGAGCTGCGTTTCGCCTTAGCGATTCGAGGACGAAGATGGCTGGGGCTGCTCTCGAACAGATGTTTCGAAGCGATGTAGGCGGCCCTGCCGCCTACTGACGCGAAAAGGAACCAGACAAGGCCGCCAGGACAGCCTGAAAATGAGGAGCGGCAGTGAACGGAGAACCAGAAACGAAAAAAGCGGCCCTAAGGCCGCTTTCAGCGAGACTTCCTGGCGTTCAGTTGCCTGGAAGAAATATATGGCGCAGCGGACGGGACTCGAACCCGCGACCCCCGGCGTGACAGGCCGGTATTCTAACCGACTGAACTACCGCTGCGCGTCGGCCGGACTTTCGTCCGATTCGCAAAGCCTGCAATTGCAGCGACCTACCGTAAAGCCAACTGGCTGATCACCTTGCGAGGCGCGCAATTTACGCAGCCCCTGGAACCAAGTCAACTGCACGCTGCGTTTTTTGTTAAAAAAAAACGGCCAATTGCAATCACACTTGGAAATCGCGATCCGCCGGGCACCTTTCGCCTGAAAAACAGTCAGTTGCACTGCATACTCAGGTGCTTCTTTGTCATGGTCCCGGTCTAGACTGCCTGGAGGCCCGATCGTTCGCAGGTGGCCGATGCTGCTCCCGCGATAAGACCATCATCATTCAGCTTCACGGAGTGCCTCGCTTGGCTTCCCCCGCAGCACTGCAGAAAGTTCGCCAGCATGCGCCATTGATCGTCAGCGTTGCCATCGTCGTGCTCTTCGGGCTCTATCTTGCCGGTCAGATCAGCGATTGGTTGCAACTTACCCAGACACCGCCTGCGGCGACCACGGACAGCGGCCAACCCGCTGGAGTCGCTCCTGACCTGCAACGTATGGAGAGCCTGTTCGGTACAACCACCTCAGCCGGCCAAAGCTATGCACCCGGTGCATCGAGTTCTGATCTAACCTTGCTGGGCAGCTTCGTTCATGCTGATCCATCTCGGTCAACGGCGATCATCCAGCTGAGCGGCCAACCACCGCAGCTCTATCGGGTCGAAGAGGAACTGGAATCGGGCGTGAGCCTGCACAGCGTTCACCCGGACCGAGTCGAAGTAATGCGCGGCGGTCGCCTCGAAAGCCTGTATTTTCCGAGTGTTCGCTCCGCGACAGCTGTGCCCGACAACCTGCCGGACTACAGTGAACCAGCAGAAATGGAACCACTCGATCCGCAAGCGGAGATGCTCCAACAACAGATGGAAGCCCTCCGCCAACAGATGGAAGGGGCCACCAGCCCGCCAGAATCCATGCCCACCGACGAACAGCCCACGGAAGACAACTGACTGATGCTGCCTTTTTCCTCCCGCCCGCTCATTGCATTGCTCGCCGCCGGTCTGCTTGCCGCTCCCCTGCCCTTGTTGGCGGCCGATCCCGGAATTGAGCCGAGCGAAACCCAACAGGACGGTTGGACGATCAATCTCAAGGACGCCGATATTCGGGCCTTCGTCGATCAGATCAGCCAGCTGACCGGGCAGACCTTCATCGTGGACCCACGCGTGAAGGGGCAGGTCAGCGTAGTGTCGTCGACGACCCTTTCGCTATCCGAGGTGTATCAGCTGTTCCTGTCAGTCATGGCGACCCACGGCTACAGCGTGCTGACGCAAGGGGAAGTCGCGCGAATCGTGCCTAACGCCGAAGCGAAATCGGAGGCCGGTGGCGGGCCAACAGGCGGTGACCTACTGGAAACCCGGGTGATTCAGGTTCAGCACACTTCGGCCACCGAGCTGATTCCGCTGATTCGCCCGCTCGTGCCGCAATATGGCCATCTCGCCGCCGTCGGCTCTGCCAATGCACTGATTATCAGCGACCGCAGCGCCAACATCGCTCGCATCGAGGATCTGGTTCGCCAGCTGGACCGAGCCCAGACCGACGACCACAGCGTGGTCAACCTGCAATACGGCTGGGCCGTGGACATTGCCGAGGTGCTGCGTAACACCCTGGCTCGCGGCGAAGCGCGAGACACGGCGGGTGCGCAGATCATCGCCGATTCGCGCACCAACCGGCTTATTTTCACTGGACCGGAACAGGCGCGGCAGAAACTCGCCAGCCTGGCAAAAACTCTCGATACGCCGAGTACCCGCTCGGCCAACACGCGAGTCATCCGTCTGCGCCACAACGACGCTAAGTCGCTGGCCGAGACCCTTGGCGATATTTCCGAGGGCCTCGCGGCACCTGCTGATGGCGAGACTCAGGGCGGAAGGCAGCAGGACATACTCATTCGCGCAGACGAGAGCCTCAATGCCCTGGTGATGCTCGCCGAACCCGAGTTGATCGGCACGCTCGAGTCCATCGTGCGCCAGCTCGATATCCCCCGCGCGCAGGTCATGGTGGAGGCTGCCATTGTCGAAGTCTCCGGCGATATCACCGACGCGCTCGGCGTGCAGTGGGCGGTAGACGCTCGCGGCAGCACGGGTGGCGCTGGCGGCGTTAGCTTCGGCAACACCGGCATTTCCGTCGGTAGTGTGCTCAATGCGATCAGAGAGGATGAAATCCCCAACGAGCTTCCCGACGGCGCCATCATCGGCCTGGGCACGCGTAGCTTCGGCGCATTGATCACTGCACTTTCCGCTAACAGCAAGAGCAACCTGCTATCGACCCCAAGCCTGCTGACGCTGGACAACCAGGAAGCAGAAATTCTCGTCGGGCAGAACGTTCCGTTTCAGACTGGCAGCTACACGACCGATTCGTCCGGAGCCAACAACCCGTTCACGACCATCGAGCGGGAGGATATCGGCGTAACGCTCAAGGTGGTGCCGCATATCAATGACGGCGCAACCCTGCGCCTGGAAATCGAGCAGGAAATCTCATCGATCGCCCCATCGGCAAGCCTGTCGGCGCAGGCCGTCGACCTGGTGACCAACAAGCGTTCGATCAAAAGCACCATTCTTGCCGAGGATGGCCAGGTGATCGTGCTGGGCGGCCTCATTCAGGACGACGTAACCCGGACCGAATCGAAGGTGCCGCTGCTGGGAGACATACCGTGGCTCGGCGCGCTGTTCCGCTCCACTCAGGAAACCCATGTCAAACGCAACCTGATGGTGTTCCTCCGCCCGACCGTCATCCGGGATCGTGCGGGACTGGCGGCGCTTTCCGGCAAGAAGTACAGCGACATTCGGGTGATCGAAACCGGGTCGGACAGCCCGAGCATCCTTCCCGCCACCCCCGAGCGGTTGTTCGACGGCCAGGGGCAGCCGGCGCCGGCCATCGACCTCCGCTCCAACGAACCGGCTCAGCGGCGTGCCGTCCCCGACGCTCCGGCAACTCGACGCGCACCGGACACTTACACGCCGCAGGCGCAACCCCGCGAACAGACGTCGATACGTTCGGGCTGGGCAGTACAAGTCGCCAGCCTGCAGGATCGCAATAGCGCCGAGGCGCTGCAGAAAAAGCTAGGCGCTGAAGGCTTCGATGCCTATATCAGAACCACGGGCCGCACTCATCGCGTCTTCGTGGGGCCCATCGATCAGCGACAGGAAGCCAATCGACTCCGCGAGCAGCTTTCCGAGGAACAACGCCTGGACGGCTTCGTGGTGAACTTCGAAGGTGCGGACAACTGACTGCTCTCCGAGGCGGGCAATTCAGGAGCGAGAGCTGAGCGCGAAAGCGAAACCTCGGCAGATGGCAAGAGTGCGCCGCTGGTTCAAAGTGGCCCTCGCGGGCCACTCGAACCGGCATCAGAGCGCGGCCAGCCCTCGAGCGAGATCGGCTTTCAGATCGGTCACGTCCTCCAGGCCCACCGCCACACGGATCAGGCTGTCGCGAATACCAGCATTCGCACGGTCTTCTGGCGAGAGCCGCCCATGTGTGGTCGAGCCCGGATGAGTGATTGTGGTCTTACTGTCGCCAAGATTGGCCGTGATAGAGATCAATCGAGTCGCATCAATGAAACGCCACGCGCCCTCCTTACCCCCCGCCACTTCGAAGCTAAGCACCGCACCGAAGCCTTTCTGTTGCCGCTTGGCTAGCTCATGTTGCGGGTGGCCGGGCAGCCCGGCGTAGTAGACCTTCTCCACGCCCGCCTGCTGCTCAAGCCACTCGGCTAATGCCTGCGCACTGGCACAATGGGCTTGCATGCGCAGCCGCAGGGTTTCCAGCCCTTTGAGAAATACCCAGGCGTTGAACGGACTGAGTGTAGGGCCCGCTGTGCGCAGAAAACCCACCACTTCCTTCATTTGCTCGGCTCGGCCGGCAACCACCCCACCCAAGCAACGACCTTGCCCGTCGATATATTTGGTCGCCGAGTGGATGACGATATCGGCCCCGAGCGCCAATGGTTGCTGCAGCACTGGCGTGCAGAAACAGTTATCCACCGCCAGCATGGCGCCCTTGGTGTGACAGAGCGTGGCCAAAGCCTCGATGTCGACCAGCTCAGCGAGCGGGTTGGATGGAGACTCGACGAAGACCAGACGGGTGTTGGGTTTGAATGCGGGCTCCCAAACGTCCACGTCCGTGAGCGGGACGTAATCGACTTCGAGACCAAAGCGCTTCAGGTACTTTTCGAACAAGGAAACCGTCGCACCGAAGACACTGCGCGACACAAGCACATGGTCACCGGCCGAGCACAGACTCATCACCGTTGCCAGGATCGCAGCCATGCCAGAAGCAGTCGCCACGGCCTGCTCGGCACCTTCCATGGCAGCGATACGCTCTTCGAACGTGCGCACGGTGGGGTTGGTATAGCGCGAGTAGACATTCCCGGGCATTTCCCCGGCAAAGCGCGCAGCGGCGTCGGCGGCACTGCGAAACACATAGCTGGACGTAAAGAAAAGCGGTTCGCCGTGCTCAGCCTCTGGTGAGCGATGCTGGCCCGCACGCACGGCTAAGGTATCCATGCCTACGCCAGACAAATCACTGTCCAGCCGGCCAGCGTCCCAGTCGGTTGTCATAGTCGTTCCCATCCTGAGCCGAGGCGGCGATGCCGCCGAGTTATCGATCAGTTGTTGTATAGGTCGATGATGGCATTGCTCGCAACGCCCTTGTTCTTACTCAGGTCGTTGCGTGCCTGCTCGATTTTATGCAGGTAGGCATCATCGATATCGCCGGTCACATACTTGCCATCGAATACAGCGCAATCGAAGCTCTCTATCTTCACCTTACCGCCACCAACCGCATCGATAAGGTCAGGAAGATCCTGATAGATCAGCCAGTCGGCGCCAATCAATTCGGCGACTTCTTCGGTACTGCGATTATGGGCGATAAGCTCATGCGCGCTGGGCATGTCGATGCCATAGACGTTCGGGTAGCGGACCGCCGGCGCAGCGGAACAGAAATAGACATTCTTCGCGCCCGCCTCGCGGGCCATCTGAATGATCTGCTTACAGGTGGTACCGCGCACGATAGAGTCGTCCACCAGCATGACGTTCTTGCCGCGAAATTCGAGATCGATGGCGTTGAGCTTCTGTCGCACCGATTTCTTGCGTGCTGCCTGACCCGGCATGATGAAGGTCCGACCGATATAACGGTTCTTGACGAAGCCTTCGCGGAATTTCACACCCAGGCGGTTGGCCAGTTCCAGCGCCGCCGTGCGGCTAGTGTCGGGAATCGGGATGACAACATCGATATCGTGATCAGGGCGCTCACGGAGAATCTTGTCAGCTAGCTTCTCACCCATGCGCAGGCGCGCCTTGTACACCGAAACGCCGTCCATCAGGGAGTCGGAACGCGCTAGATAAACATGCTCGAAAATGCAGGGCGCATAGTGAGGATTGGGTGCGCACTGGCGGGTATGCAACTTGCCATCCGCAGTGATGTAGACCGCCTCGCCCGGCGCTAGATCGCGGATCAGCGAGAAGCCCAGCACGTCCAGCGCAACGCTTTCGGACGCGATCATGTATTCGACGCCCTGGTCAGTATGACGCTGGCCGAACACGATTGGGCGAATTGCATGCGGATCGCGGAAGCCGACAATGCCATAACCGGTCACCATGGCGACCACCGCATAGCCACCGACACAACGCTCATGCACCTTTGCCACCGCCGCGAACACATCCTCCTCGGTGGGCTGCAGCTTGCCACGCACGGCCAGCTCATGCGCGAACACGTTGAGCAGTACCTCCGAATCGGAATTTGTGTTCACGTGACGCAGGTCCGACTCGTAGATCTCTTTGGTCAGTTGATCGACGTTGGTCAGGTTGCCGTTATGCGCCAGTGTGATGCCATAAGGCGAGTTCACATAGAACGGCTGCGCCTCCGCCGAGCTGGAGCTGCCCGCGGTGGGATAGCGCACGTGACCAATCCCCATGTTGCCGACCAGACGCTGCATGTGACGCTGCTGAAACACGTCGCGGACCAGCCCGTTATCCTTGCGCAGGAACAGCTTGCCGCCGTCGCTGGTCACGATTCCGGCTGCGTCCTGCCCACGGTGTTGCAGTACGGTAAGCGCGTCATACAACGCCTGATTGACGTTCGACTTACCGACGATGCCGACAATGCCACACATGCAAGGAACCTCTCAGTTGTTACAGGCTGATCCGGACATGGGGCAGGCTTGAAGGCCCTAGGCACGCCCGTCGTAGTAAAGCTCGTCTCAGCCGGAAGCATCGAGCGAGCCGGCCACCCATTGGCTTCCAAACCCGAGGATCAGGTTCTTTGACCAGTCGGCAACCAACAGAAAATGCGGCAGCAGTGTCGATTCACGCCACCAGGGGTCCTGCTGGACAGGTGCTAGGCTGAGCAGACCAACCAGCACCACGATTAGCAACCCACCTCGAGCCGCACCAAACACCATTCCGAGAAAGCGATCCGTGCCAGACAGGCCGGTTACCCGAACCAGCTCTCCGATGAGAAAGTTAATCAACGCGCCGACCAACAAGGTTACGACGAACAGAATCGCGCATGCCGCGATGACTTGAAACGAGGGCGTACTGATGAAGTCGGCAAGATGGTGAGACAGCGCACCACCGAACATCCAGGCGACGACGCCAGCAATGATCCAGGTGAGCAGGGAAAGCGCTTCCTTGACGAAACCGCGCTTCAAACTGATCAGGCTGGAGATGACCACAACGGCGATGAACGCCCAATCGACCCAGGTGAATGTCACAGGGTTTCCTGCACATGAGAAAGGCGGCACATTTTAGCAGAGCACCTGCCAAGGAGTAAGCATTGCGAGCTTGCTCTTACTGGCAGGCGGATTCGAGGAGACTGAAAACCAGCCTGGACGGCGGACCAGCTTCAGCCCTGCTCAGGTTTGAAGCGCACAACGAAGCCGTCCAATTTCTGCTGTCGCTGCAACTGATCACGAAGGCGATTGGCTTCTGCCCGCTCCACTAACGGCCCAACAAACACACGATTCATCCCGTCCGCAGTGCGTATATAGGCGTTATAGCCCTGGGAACGCAGCGTTTTCTGCAGCTTTTCGGCGTTCTCTCGATTGGACAGGCTCGCCAGCTGAACCGACCAGCTGACTGGAAGGTTCGCCGTATCCAGTCGCTTTTCTTTAGTCGCTTCCCGTGTAGCCGGCTGCATCTGGACAGTAGCCGGTTCAGATTCGGACTCTGGCTCAACAAGGACCGGGGCAGGATCGATGGGCGCGGCGGGCGCGTCAGGCTCGGCTACCGGTCCCTCCTCAATGATCTCAAACTTTTCCGGGATAGGCTCAACCTCCGGCTCGGGCACCTCGACAGGCTGCATCTCGATCGCCGGCGCAGCAGGCGCTTCGGGCATTGCCGGCGCATCCACAGCAATCTGCTGGTTGGCATCTTCACGATTGAAAAGCATCGGAACGAATATAACTGCCAACGCAACAAGCACAAGCGCACCAACGATACGCTGCATCAATCCTTTATCCACCATGACCATGCCCTCCACTCGCTGCGTGCAGATCAAGCCAGGCCAGCGCTTCAGCCACGCAATAAAAAGATCCGAACAGCACTATCTCGTCCCCCTCGACAGCCTGATCACACTGCCGCTCGAGCGCCTGAGCTATTCCCGGGTAGATAGTGACGTCCGCACCCCTCTCCATCAACACCGAACTTAGCTCGGCCGAAGTGCGCGAGCGAGATGTCCGCAGCGGAGCAACCGCCCAGATATCCACAACCGGCAGCATTTCATCGAGCACGCCAGTCAGATCCTTGTCTGCCAATAGACCGAACACCGCGAGCCTGCGTCCAGGCTTCGCCTGCAACTGAAGTTGCCGGGCCAGATAGGCGGCGGCGTGCGGATTGTGCCCGACGTCGAGCAGTATCAACAGATCACGACCCTTCCAGCGGATCGCTCGGCGATCCAGCCGCCCGGCAACCCGGGTGTTCCGCAACGCCTCGATTAACCGCTCCGGCTGCCAGGATGGCTCGAGCAGTGCAAATGCCTGCAATGCCAACGCCGCGTTTTCTAGCGGTAACACGAGCATCGGCAGATTTCTGAGTGTCAGCGGATGACCAGCCCCGTTCCTGCCGTGCCAGTGCCAACAGCCTGCTCCTTTTTCAAGATCGAAATCGCGCCCACGCACGAGCAAGGGGACAGCCGACTGAGTTGCATAGTCCAGCATGATAGCCGGCGGGGCAGGATCACCGCATACGGCAGGCTTTGTGGAACGGAATATTCCGGCTTTTTCGAACGCCACGCTCTCGCGCGTAGTGCCCAGCCATTCGGCGTGATCCAGGCCGATATTGGTGACCACCGCCACGTCCGCATCGATCAGGTTCACCGCATCGAGACGCCCGCCGAGGCCGACCTCCAGCACCACGGCGTCCAGTGCCTCACGCTCGAAAAGCCAAAAAGCGGCCAAGGTGCCCATCTCGAAATAGGTCAGGGAAACGGAGCCGCGGGCGCACTCAACCGCTTCAAACGCCTCGCACAGCGCATCGTCACTGGCATCGGTTCCATTGAGACGCACGCGTTCGTTGTAGCGCAACAGATGCGGTGAGCTGTAGACGCCCACGGTCTTGCCCTGCTCTGCCAGCATCGCGGCGATAAAAGCGCAGGTCGATCCCTTGCCGTTGGTACCGGTGACAGTTACGACTTGTGGAGCCGGACGGGTGAGTCCAAGCCTTGTCGCCACCATGCGGCAGCGATCGAGGCCCATATCGATCGCGGTAGGATGCAGCTGCTCGAGATAATCGAGCCAATCCTGCAGGCTCCGCCGGATCATGCGCCAGCCGTCACCCGAGCAGGTTCCCCAGGGGTTGGCAGCTGCTGCAGCTGCGCCAGGAGACGTGACAGACGAGCGCGCAGCTCAGCGCGCGGAATGATCAGGTCGATCGCACCATGATCAAGCAGGAACTCACTGCGCTGGAATCCTTCCGGAAGCTTCTCGCGCACGGTCTGCTCGATGACCCGAGGCCCAGCAAAGCCGATCAACGCCTTGGGCTCCGCGACGATGACATCGCCGAGCATGGCCAGACTAGCCGACACGCCACCATAAACCGGGTCCGTCAGCACGGAGATGAAGGGCAATCCCTCTTCGCGCATCCGGGCCAGCACCGCGGACGTCTTCGCCATCTGCATGAGAGAGATCAAAGCTTCCTGCATCCGGGCACCGCCAGAAGCGGCGAAACAGACCAACGGACAGCGCTGCTCAAGCGCAGCATTGGCCGCGCGAACGAAGCGCTCGCCGACGATCGCGCCCATGGAGCCACCCATGAAGGAGAACTCGAACGCACAGGCCACGACTGGCATGTGCATCAAGGTCCCGCGCATGGCGATCAGCGCATCCTTTTCACCGGTCTGCTTCTGTGCCGCAGCGAGGCGATCCTTGTACTTTTTGCTGTCACGAAACTTCAGACGGTCGACAGGCTCGAGGTCGGCGCCGATCTCTTCGCGCCCTTCCTTGTCGAGAAAGATATCCAGACGCGCGCGCGCATCGATACGCATGTGGTGCTGGCATTTTGGGCAGACGTCCAGTGTCTTCTCCAGCTCCGGACGATACAGCACCGCCTCGCATGACGGGCACTTGTGCCACAGGCCTTCGGGCACTGAGCTTTTCTGCGTTTCCGAGCGCATGATCGAAGGGATCAGCTTGTCTACCAGCCAGTTGCTCATGCTTTTATTCTCCACAGCTTGTCAGTCCCGCGCGTAACGACTGCACGCACCGGCGAAAATCATTATTGCGACCGGTCTCCAGTCGGAGCTCACTGCGTCGCGCATGCGATAGCCCAAAGGGCGCTGTCGCTGAAACTCGACTATCGTCCGGTCATGGGACGGCATCGATGGCGGGTCCGCCTATCCAGCGAATGGTAACTGGACGGCAATGACCCGCCGTTCGTCACATCGCCGCTCTTACCAACCGAACGAATTCACGAATGTCTTCGGCATTCTTGATGCCCTTGCTCATCTCTACTCCACCGCTTACATCAACGGCAAAGGGTTGCACGCTGGCCAGAGCCTGCTGGATATTCCGCGGGGTTAACCCGCCCGCTAGGATCAGTGGCTTGGGCAGATCCGCTGGGATCAACGACCAGTCGAATACCTCGCCCGTCCCACCGGGAACGCCGGCGACGAACGTATCGAGAAGAATCGCACTGGCCCCAGCATAGCGGGCGGCCTGCATCCGAATATCCTCACCAGCCTTGACTCTGAGCGCCTTGTACCAAGGGCGATGAAAACCTTCGCAATCGGCGGGTGCTTCATCGCCATGAAACTGGAGCATATCCAGCGGCACAGCATCGAGGGTTTCGTTGACTTCGCAACGCGAGGCGTTGACGAACAAGCCAACAGTCGTCACGAAAGGCGGCAGCGCAGCGATAATCATGCGCGCCTGCTGGACACTTACCGCTCGCGGGCTCTTTGCATAGAACACCAAGCCGATTGCGTCCGCTCCGGCTTCAGCCGCAACGAGCGCGTCCTCAACGCGGGTGATCCCACATATCTTGCTACGAACGATAGGCAACGGCAGGCACCTTCGATGAAAGATCCCGGATGGTAACAAAAGCGCCACAGGCTGCAACCAGCATCGTTCTGCAAGGTGGCAAGCCGAACGAGCCAACCGCACTCCCGCTGGCTTGCCATGGGCGCGGTATCAGCTCAGGGGTTTCGAACATCCGGCAGGCCAGATAAAAAGTGCGGCCCGAGATAGCGCTCAGGTAGCTGGAACTGGTCCGGGTAGTCCACCTGGACGAGATACAGCCCGTAGGGATGCGCCGTTACGCCGCCAGTTCTTCTTATCCGCGACTCCAACACTTCCTGAGCCCACTCCACTGGACGCTCCCCCGCGCCGATGGTCATCAACACCCCCGCGAAGTTGCGCACCATATGATGCAGAAAGGCATTTGCTCGAACGTCGATCACAATAAGCCGCCCATGCTCGAGCAGCTCAAGATGATGGATGGTTTTGATCGGCGATTTGGCCTGGCACTGGCGCGCCCGGAAGGCACTGAAATCGTGAGTACCAACGAAGGCCCTGGCCGCTTCGCGCATTCGGGCGATATCCAGCGGACGATGGTTCCAGGTCACCTCTTCGGCGAGGTGTGCGGGTCGAATCTGGTCATTGTAGATAACGTAGCGATAACGACGCGCCATGGCACTGAAGCGTGCATCGAAGCTTTTCGGCATTTCCTTGGCCCAAGTCACGCTGATATCACCGGGCAGATTCATGTTCGCACCCATGACCCAAGCGTGCATGGAGCGTGTCACCGGCGTATCGAAGTGCACGACCTGCGCGCACGCGTGAACGAGCGCATCGGTGCGTCCTGCACAACTCAGCACTACTGGATGACCGCCGGCCACCGTGCTTAATGCGCGTTCTAGTGAGAGCTGAATAGACGGCACGCCATCGCGTTGTCGCTGAAACCCCCGATAGCGAGAGCCCTTGTATTCAACCCCGAGGGCGATTCTAAAAACGTCAGCGGCAGCCAATGGGGCTGCCGCTTCAGGTATTGCATCAGTCATGGCTAGGCTAGTTTGGCGATCATCTCGCGCGCCTCTTGCTGTTGAGTATCGCTACCCTCGTTCATTACCTCATCGAGGATATCGCGAGCACCTTCCGCATCGCCCATATCGATATAGGCGCGAGCGAGATCCAGCTTGGTGGTGGTTTCATCAGTATCCGAGAAGAAATCGAAGTCATCATCCAGCGCCTCGGAGGACGAATCTACAGGTTCGATCGCAGCCGCTGGTGCCACTACCGGCTGATCGGACGACTCCTCAAGGTCTCGCGACAGATCGTCAAGTTCAGCCTCGACTTCATCCAGTTCCGAGGCGAGGTTTCCTGAGGCCTCTTCTTCGCTTGCTTCGCCATCCAGCGACAGGTCGAATTCCTCCGGCATGCTAGCCGGCTGCACCGACTCGGAGAGCTCGAAGTCAAAATCATCAGCCGGATCGATCGCGGCGGGCTTCGACGGCTCGTCTTCAAGACTCAGCAGCAGTTCGTCGTCCACGGTAGAAGTCGTCGGCTGATCGTCCAGATCGAGCGAGAAGCCGGCCAATTCGTCCTCAAGGGAGACTTCGTTCGACTTAGGCGACTCATCCAGATCGAAAGAGAAGTCACCACTGGTCTGTTCCTGAGCTTCAGCGTCGAGACTGAACTCATCAAAGTTAAACTCACCCAGCTCCGACCCGGCCTCACCAGCCGGCGGCCGCGCAGTGTCAGCCAGCGCGTCATTCAGCGCCAGATCGTCCAGACTCAGATCAAAGGAATCGTCCTTATCTTGCTCGACAGCAGAGGTAGGCTCTTCAAGCTCCAGATCGTCCAGGCTGAAACTCTCGAAATCATCATCACTTGCCGATGCTGCCGCGGCGGCGCCAGCGCCTGCCGCAACGGCCATCGCGGGATATCTAGCCTTCGTCTGCTCGATAGCAGCCAAGGAACCGCCAATTTCGCGAAGCTCTGCTTCCTGCCGAGCGAAACCATCACGATCACCGAGCTCGGCGTAAACCTCCATGAGTTTCAGACGCAGATCACTGCGCTGCGGCTCATCGTTCAATGCGTTCTGCAGCAGATCGGCGGCCTGATTGAAACGACCGTAAGCGATATAAACGTCCGCCTCGGCAAGCGGATCGCTGCCAGCACCGGCAGGCAACTCGGACGAATGCCCATCGGCATCCAGCCCAACGCCTTGATCAACGGACTCGCTGTTCGATGTCTCGAGGTCCCGTTGCGCCACGTAGAAAGCGTCCGGCGCATTGTCAGCCATTAGGCTTTCCTGTAGTTCCGCCTCTTTCATGGCGTTGCGGCGAGACAAAGCCATCAACCCGACCAGCAACAGCAGCAGCGCACTGCCACCCAGAACACCAAGCAGTACGGGGTTGGCCAACACTTCGTCGACGTAGCTATCGCCCTCAGGTTCTTGTGTAGCAGCGGCCGGCGCTGCGACTGGGGGAGCTGCGGGCGTCTCGGCGGCTGGCTTCGAGGCTTCTGCCGCAGTTGCTTCCGTATCGACGCTTGTTTCTGGTGCGGTTTCGATGGCTTCCGGCGCTACGGCTGTGCTTGAGCCAACCCCTTCGTCCGAGGGGCTTACCGGCGCTCCAGTGTCTGCACCCGCTTCTGCCCCTGCCGCAAGTTGAGCCTGCAACTTGGCAAGCTGGTCATCCTTCAGTTGCATGATGCGCTGCAGCTTGTCCAACTGGCCCTGCAGGTCATTTAGACGATCCTTGAGATCGACGTTCTCGCGACGGCTGGAATCGAGGCTTTCCTCCGTAACCGCTAGCTTGTCACGCAACGCGTTCGCGTCATTTCCAGTCCCGGTGTCGCTACCGGTGGTGGACTCACCGGTTTCCGGCGCGACCAAGCGGAGATTGTCGCCCGATTCGCTACGAGAGGGCGCCGCCCCGGCCGAACCACGCTGGGTGGCATCGAGCTGACGAGTACCCGTTGCCGCAGAACCAGCAGCTTGGCGCCAGCTAGCGTTCTGCTGTGCGACCTGCTGAATCGCTTCCGCCTGCGACCGACGGCCAATTTGTTCGGCGTTCGGCAAGCGAAGCACCTGGCCATTCATCATGCGGTTGATATTGCCGCCGATGAAAGCGTCCGGATTCAGGTCCTGGATCGCCAGCATGGCCTGGTGCACGGCCCCACCCTGACGCGCTCGCTCGGCTATCTCCCAGAGCGTGTCATTGGGTGTGACTTTGTATTCGCCTTGTTGCGCAGAAGCGCCGGATGACACCGGTGCCGGCCGGGCCGTCTGGCGAGGCGTCGAGGCAGGACGAGAAGCCGGGGCCGCAACCGGCAGTTGAGGCGCAACAGACGCCGCAATCTGCGGGGAATAGAGCGGCGGATCGAGCAGCAACGTGTATTCGCGCAGCAGGCGGCCGCTGGGCCAGAGCACCTCGATGAGGAAATTCAGATAGGGCTCACGAACCGGTTTGGTCGATGACACCCGAATGACGCTTTTTCCATCAGGTCGCAAAACAGGGGTAAAGGTGAGGTCTGTCAGAAAGTACTGGCGATCAACCCCCGCCCGATTGAAGTCTTCCGCGGATGCCAGAACCGGGACCACTTCACCCGGTGCCAGTGTCTTCGCGTCCAGCAGTTCGATTTCCGCTACCAATGGTTGATTCAATGCGGATTTCAGCGTGACCTCTCCCAGCCCCAGCGCGTAAGCCATTTCGGAAGTCAGCGCGGTAGCAGCCGCGATTGCCAGCACCAGATTGCGAACCCGAACCATTATGTAATCCCTTGTTTAACTTTTCTCGGATCTTCGAGAGGGTCTTATAGTCACTGCCTGCGCCCGCCAGGTGGCGGTCCCCCGTCAGCGATAAGCCTAAACAGCGTTGTCAGCTAGAATAGTTCTTCGAATTTCCAGTAAGTATCTTTTACAGATAGTGTTTTATCAACAACTCACCCGACCGCGCGGCATTGCCCGCCGCGCCTTTTCGCAGTTATCAGACTCAATCCACAAATTACGTTCGCACCGCTTCGGGCAAGTCCAATGCGATCGTCGAGCAGTCTCGGGCATCATTGCCGTTAAAAAAGGCTCGCTGTAGACGAAGTCAGCACTAGAGTCGAAATTCGCCC
Source organism: Pseudomonas sp. Q2-TVG4-2 (assembly GCF_013620795.1). GTDB lineage: Bacteria > Pseudomonadota > Gammaproteobacteria > Pseudomonadales > Pseudomonadaceae > Stutzerimonas. The sequence continues at coordinate 91,012 of NZ_LGLW01000010.1, forward strand.
GCCAAGCCAGCGCGATGTCGGCAGCGAACGAAGTCCCGCCACTTTCCAGCAATTGCGCGACGCCATAGCAGCACGACAAGCGCGAGCCTATAAACAATCGAACGCAGATGAATCGTCGGCAACCGAAAGGCTGACACTGTAGCCGAAACCGTTCGCCCGGCAGAGCAATTAAGGCTTAACCCGACGAGTCGCGCGATATAACGAGGATCCTTTCGCTGCATCGTGACCTTGCAAGCCGAATGCCTTTTGGCGGCCGTAAAAAAAGCGCCGCAGCATCGCCGGGGCGCTTCCAGACTTCTTCCGGATTTATCGCTCCAGAAGGATGCGAAGCATACGGCGCAACGGCTCGGCCGCGCCCCAGAGCAGCTGATCACCCACAGTGAACGCACCCAGGTAATGCGAGCCCATGTTCAGCTTACGCAGTCGGCCCACCGGAACACTCAAGGTGCCGGTTACCGAGGTCGGACTCAGCTCCTGCATGCTCGCGTCACGATGATTCGGGACGAGCTTAACCCATGGATTGTGCTGACTGATCATGCCTTCGATATCCGAGATGGGCACGTCCTTGTTCAGCTTGATGGTCAGTGCCTGGCTGTGGCAACGCATCGCGCCGACGCGCACGCAGATTCCATCGACCGGAATTGGGCTCTTGAATCGACCGAGAATTTTGTTGGTTTCCGCCTGCGCTTTCCACTCCTCACGGCTTTGCCCGTTCGGCAGTTCCTTGTCGATGTAAGGGATCAGGCTACCAGCCAGCGGAACCCCGAAATTATCTACCGGGAATGTTTCGGAGCGCTGGCATTCAGCTACCTTGCGATCGATTTCCAGGATAGCGCTGGCCGGATCTGCAAGCTCATCGGCAACCGACGCATTAATGCTGCCCATCTGCTTGATCAGCTCGCGCATATTCTGCGCACCGGCACCGGAGGCAGCCTGGTAGGTCATGGCGCTCATCCAGTCGACCAAACCATTCTCGAAGAGACCGCCGAGGCCCATGAGCATCAGGCTGACGGTACAGTTACCGCCGATATAGTTGCGGATACCCGCGTCCAGCTGGTGGTCGATGACCTTGCGATTGACCGGATCGAGCACGATGACGGCATCGTCCGCCATGCGCAGCGTCGACGCCGCATCGATCCAGTAGCCTTTCCAGCCGGCTTCACGCAGCTTAGGGAAGACCTCACTGGTGTAATCGCCACCCTGGCAGGTGAGAATCACGTCCAAGGTTTTCAGTTCATCGATGCTGTAGGCATCTTTCAGCGGAGCAATGTCCTTGCCTATCGAAGGGCCCTGACCGCCGACGTTGGAAGTGGTAAAGAACACCGGCTCGATCAGGTCGAAATCCCGCTCTTCCAGCATCCGCTGCATGAGGACGGAACCAACCATGCCGCGCCACCCGATCAGACCTACACGTTTCATCACAAACTACACCTATATATATGTGGCCCGCCTGGCAGGCCGTCGATAACAAGATACGCTTTCGGGTTCGAAAGCGAGAGCATGCTGCTTAGCCAGCTACGCCTCGCCTCACTCGACGTTTCCGCCTAGCCGTCGCCCCGCAAGCTCTATCAACGGCCGGTGCACCGGGGCCAGAGAGATTACAACTTCGAGAGCGCCGCGACTACTGCGTCGCCCATCGCCTGGGTATTGGCTTTTTGACAGCCTTCGGACCAGATATCACCGGTGCGCAGCCCTTGGTCGAGCACGTTGCTGACAGCCTGCTCGATCGCATTGGCGGCAGCGATCTGGTTGAAGCTGTAGCGAAGCATCATCGAAACCGAGAGGATCGTCGCCAGCGGATTGGCGATGCCCTTGCCCGCGATGTCCGGAGCCGACCCATGGCAAGGCTCGTACATACCCTTGCTGTTGGAATCGAGGGACGCGGACGGCAGCATGCCGATGGAGCCGGTCAACATGGAAGCCTCATCCGACAGGATGTCGCCAAACATGTTGTCAGTGACGATCACATCGAATTGCTTCGGTGCACGTACCAGCTGCATCGCTGCGTTGTCGACGTACATGTGGCTGAGTTCGACATCCGGGTAATCCTTGCCGACCTCCTCGACCACCGCGCGCCACAATTGGCTAGATGCCAGTACATTGGCCTTGTCCACTGAGCAAAGCTTCTTACTGCGGACCCGTGCCATATCGAAACCGACTTTGGCAATCCGACGGATCTCGCTTTCACTGTAGGGCAGTGTGTCGTACGCCATGCGCTCGCCGTTCTCCAACAGCTTGCTCTCGCGTGGCTGGCCAAAGTAGATACCGCCGGTCAGCTCACGAACGATGAGGATATCCAGACCGGACACGATTTCCGGCTTCAGGCTGGAGACCTCGGCCAGCTGTGGATACAGCAGCGCCGGACGCAGATTGCCGAACAGCCCCAGCTGCGAACGGATCTTCAGCAGACCGCGCTCGGGGCGGATGGCTGGGTCTATCGTGTCCCACTTAGGCCCGCCGACCGCGCCTAGCAGGATGGCATCCGCGGCGCGAGCGCGCTCCAGAGTCTCATCGGCCAGCGGCACGCCGTACTTATCGACCGCAGCCCCACCCAGCTCGTCATAGCTCAGCTGGAAATCGAGCTGGAACTTGTCATTAGCCAGCTCCAGCACCTTGACTGCTTCGGCCATGATCTCAGGGCCGATACCGTCGCCGGGGAGGATCAAAATCTGTTTAGACATTTGTTGTCCTTTGAAAAGTGATGCGTCGTAGGGTGGGCATCAGCCCACCGTGCGGTATTTTGGTGACTGGTGGGCTGAAGCCCACCTACCTATGGGTTCGACTTGCGCTTACTTAATAGCGCCGAACAGCCAGGGCTGACTCTGCTGATGCCGGGCCTCGAAGGCCCTGATGGCATCGGTGTCCTGCAGTGTGAGGCCAATATCGTCCAAGCCATTGAGCAGGCAATGCTTGCGGAACGCATCGACTTCGAAGCTGTACTGCCTTCCATCCGGTCGGGTTACGGTCTGCGCTGCCAGATCCACGGTGAGCTGATAACCCTTAGCGGCTTCGGCCTGCTCGAACAGCTCGTCGACCTCTTCTTCTTCCAGCACGATGGGCAACAAGCCGTTCTTGAAGCTGTTGTTGTAGAAAATGTCAGCAAAGCTCGGCGCGATAATCGTGCGGAAGCCATACTCTTCGAGCGCCCAGGGTGCGTGCTCACGGGAGGAGCCGCACCCGAAGTTTTCGCGCGCGAGCAGGACACTGGCGCCCTGATAACGCGGAAAATTCAACACGAATTCCTGATTCACCGGGCGGTTCGAGCAGTCCTGATTGGGCTGCCCGACGTCCAGATAACGCCATTCGTCGAACAGGTTCTGACCAAAGCCGGTGCGCTTGATCGACTTGAGAAACTGCTTCGGAATGATTTGATCGGTATCGACGTTGGCGCGATCGAGCGGCGCGACAAGACCGGTGTGCTGGGTGAATGCTTTCATGTCGGTCTCCTCAGGCCTGGATCAGTTCACGTACATCGATGAAACGGCCGGTTACGGCAGCCGCGGCAGCCATCGCTGGGCTCACCAGATGCGTTCTGCCACCAGCTCCCTGGCGGCCTTCAAAGTTGCGATTGGACGTGGAGGCGCAATGCTCGCCACTCCCCAGCTTGTCCGGATTCATGGCCAGGCACATGGAGCAACCCGGTTCGCGCCATTCGAAACCAGCTTCGAGGAAGATCTTGTCCAGCCCTTCCGCCTCCGCTTGCTTTTTAACCAACCCCGAACCCGGCACGACCATCGCCTGTTTGACCGTAGCAGCGACCTTGCGGCCCTTGGCCACTTCGGCAGCAGCGCGCAAGTCTTCAATGCGCGAGTTGGTGCATGAGCCGATGAATACGCGATCGAGCTGAATATCAGTGATCGGCTGATTGGCGCGCAGGCCCATGTACTTCAGCGCACGGCTGATGGAGTCGCGCTTGACTGGGTCAGCCTCGGCAGCCGGATCCGGCACGCTCTGATCGACTGCCAGGACCATTTCCGGCGAGGTGCCCCAGCTCACTTGCGGCTTGATGTTTTCGGCCTTCAGCTCGACAACGGTATCGAATACCGCATCTTCGTCGGAGACCAGGTCCTTCCAGGCCACCACGGCGCGCTCCCAATCGGCCCCTTTGGGTGCATAGGGGCGTCCCTCGACATAGGCAATGGTCTTCTCGTCGGCTGCCACCACACCCACGCGTGCGCCGGCCTCGATGGACATGTTGCAGATGGTCATGCGGCCTTCCATCGACAGGTCGCGGATCGCGCTACCGGCGAACTCCAGCGCATGGCCGTTGCCGCCAGCGGTTCCGATCTTGCCGATCACTGCCAAGACGATGTCCTTGGCCGTCACGCCGAAGGGCAACTTGCCCTCGACGCGCACCTGCATGTTCTTCATTTTTTTGGCGACCAGGCACTGGGTGGCGAGCACATGCTCGACCTCGGAAGTACCAATGCCGTGGGCCAGCGCGGCGAATGCGCCGTGCGTTGAGGTGTGCGAATCGCCACAGACGACCGTCATGCCCGGCAGCGTCGCGCCCTGCTCCGGGCCGATGACATGGACGATGCCCTGGCGTACGTCGTTCATCTTGAATTCAAGGATGCCGAAGTCATCGCAGTTCTCGTCCAGCGTCTGCACCTGAATACGCGAGACCTCGTCGGCGATGGCTTCTAAGCCGCCCTGACGCTCGGCCTTGGTGGTCGGCACGTTGTGATCCGGGGTCGCGATATTGGCGTCGATGCGCCACGGCTTGCGGCCGGCCAGACGCAGCCCCTCGAAGGCCTGTGGCGAGGTCACTTCGTGGAGAATATGACGATCGATATAGATCAGCGACGAGCCATCATCGCGACGTTTGACCTCATGCATTTCCCAAAGCTTGTCGTAGAGCGTTTTGCCGGCCATCGGACGTTTCCTCATCAGTGCGTTGGGCAATGGCCCTTTTGCTTATGGGGTTGATCCTATGGGCTAGCGTCGAATTACTCAAATTCATATTTTTCATTCGATGCATTCCATACTGGAATAGCTCTATGCTGCTCCGACGTCGTCGCAAACATGCGCCAAACCGACCCGCCCGGAGCTAAGCTGATGGACCTCGCCAGCCTCAACGCCTTTATCGCCATCGCCGAGATGGGCAGCTTTTCGCTGGCTGCCGAGCGCCTGCATCTGACTCAGCCTGCCGTAAGCAAACGCCTGGCGACGCTGGAATCACAGCTGAATGTCCGGCTATTCGATCGACTGGGGCGTGAGATCGGGCTGACCGAGGCAGGCAGAGCACTGCTTCCTCGCGCCTATCAGATTCTCAATGTACTGGACGATACCCGCCGTGCGCTGACCAACCTCAACGGTGACGTCAGCGGGCGGCTGTGCCTGGCAACCAGCCACCACATCGGTCTGCATCGCCTGCCGCCATTGCTGAGGGCGTTCACCCGCGCCTACCCGGACGTGAATCTGGATATCCGCTTTCTTGATTCGGAAATCGCCTACGAAGAAATTCTGCATGGCCGCGCCGAGCTCGCGGTGATCACCCTGGCGCCACAAACGGCGGCGCCGGTGCGTGCCAAGAAGGTTTGGGACGATCCGCTGGACTTCGTCGTGGCGCCCGAACATCCATTGGCGCAAAAAGCCAGTATCAGCCTGGCGGACATTGCCGATTATCCCGCGGTATTCCCGGGCGGCAACACCTTCACCCACCATATCGCTCATCGGCTGTTCGAGCGCGAGGGCCTTACGCCGAACATCACGATGAGCACCAATTACATGGAGACGATCAAAATGATGGTATCCATTGGCATCGCCTGGAGCGTGCTGCCCCGCACCATGCTCGACGAACAGGTGGTGCGCTTGCCCCTGCCGGGAATCCAGCTATCAAGGCAGCTCGGCTACATCACGCATACCGAGCGCACCCTATCGAATGCGGCCAAGGCCTTCATGTCATTGTTGGATGCCGACTAACCGCACTTGCACTTTGCCATTAGCAACGGATAAGTTCGGGACATAACAACAAGGTCATCCGAATTCCATGAGCATCGTCTGTCATCGACCAAACCGCGCTTTCTTGATCCACCCGATCGAGGCCGTTCATGCTGCCTCCTGAGCCGCGACACAACGCCAGCGCAAACGAAGCAGCGACGCCCTGGCAGGATGCCGCCCGCCTGCTGTCGGTACTCGACGATGCAGGGCTCGGCGTCTGGTCCTGGGACCTTCAACGCGGCATCGTGCATTGGTCCCTCGGCACCGGCAGGCTTTTCGGACTCACGGAACCACTCGTCGAAATTACCGAGAATTTTTACCTGAGCCTCATCGCGGCGGAAGACCGCCCCCTGATCGAGGCCATCGTCCGCTCCGCGTTCAAGGGCCGCGAGTCGCGTTTACGCTTTCGCCACCGGGTACGCTGGCCGGACTCGAGCGAGCGCTGGCTGGAGATTGAAGGCCAACAACAGAACAGCGGCACCAAGCCCTCGATGCTGGTGGGCATCATTCGCGACATCACCGATCAGCATGTCCAGGCCCAAGCCCTCGAAGACAGCCAAGAGCGCCTGGAACTGGCGCTGGCATCGGCAGAGCTGGGCCACTGGGAGTGGCATATCCCCGGCGACCGACTCTATGCCTCGGCTCGGGCTTCTGAATTGCATGGCATCGTCGACGGGCCCTTTGACGGGTCGTTTCGCGAATTTTTCCGCAGCGTCGCGGCCGACAACCGGCAGACCATGCGCGACGCCTACAGCGACCTGCTCGCCGGGCGGCGCCAGACATATCAGGCTACCTACCAGGCGGAACATCCGAACGGCACGGCACGGCATCTGGAAAGCACCGCCAAACTGTACCGTGATGAACACGGCGCGCCGCTGCGGATGGCCGGCATTATCATCGACGCCACCGAGCGGGTCCTTCGCGAACAACACCTTGCCGCATCCGAAGCCAAGTTCTCCGCCTTGTTCCAGGGCAGCCCTGATCCCATCTCGCTCTCGCGCATCCGCGACGGCATGTTCATCGACATCAACCCGAGCTTCAGCGCCGTGTTCGGCTGGCAGAGCAGTGAGATCGTAGGTCGCTCAGCCCCCGAAGTGGGAATCTGGCGCGATGAGGCACAGCGACAGGCGCTCTACCAGCAGCTGACTCGCGATCAGCGCCTGGAGAACGCCGAGGCGCAGTTTCGCACCAAGAGCGGTCAGTACGTCACCTGCGTGGTCTCAAGCCGTTTCATCCGAATCGATCGGCGGCTGTGCATCGTCACGACCTTTCGCGACATCACCAAGCGCCAGCAGGCCGAGGCGGCGCTGAAGGTCAGCGAAGCCAAGTTCGCGACAGCGTTTCACTCCAGCCCCGACGCCATCATCATCAGCGAGCGCAGCACGGGGCGTTTCATCGAGGTCAACGAGGGTTTCCACCGCCTCTCCGGCTACCGTCCAGAGGAGGCCATCGGTCGGACTTCCGCCGAGCTGGGCGTCTGGCCTGGCGCCCAACGTCAGGAACTGCTCGCACTGTTGGAGCGCGACGGTCGGGTAGCCAACTGGGAGATGGTTGGCCAGGATCGTTATGGCAGACCCAAGCACATCGAAGTATCGGTCGAGCCGATTGAACTCAACAACGTTGATTGCCTGCTGTTGTCAGCACGAGATATCAGCCAGCTGAAGGCTGCTCACGCGCAGATTCAACACCTGGCCTATCACGACCCACTGACCAACCTGCCCAACCGTGCACTGCTGATGGATCGTTTGACCCAGCAGACCGCGCTACACAAACGTCACGATTTGCGTGGCGCCTTGCTGTTTCTCGATCTTGACCACTTCAAGCACATCAATGACTCGCTCGGGCATCCCGTCGGCGATGCCGTGTTGAAGATGATCACCGCCCGCCTCGAAGCCAGCACCCGCCAAGAGGACACCGTCGCCCGCCTCGGTGGCGATGAGTTCGTCGTGCTGTTGACCGGGCTGAGCGGCAAGCGCTCGGAGGTGAAGCGCCATGTTCGTCAGGTCGCTGAAAAGCTGCGTACCCTGCTCGCCGAGCCCATGGTGTTCGAGGGCAACCGGCTGCAGGTCACCCCAAGCATCGGCATTGCCTTGATGCCGGACCACGGCGACACCCCGGCCGATCTACTGAAGCGGGCCGACATCGCGCTGTACCGGGCCAAGGACGCCGGACGCAACGCCATCCAGCTGTTTCGTACGACGATGCAGGAGGCCGCTAGCGCGCGTCTGATGCTGGAGAGCGAACTGCGCCTGGCGTTGCAACGCAACGAGTTGGAACTGCATTTGCAACCCCAGGTAGATGCGCGCTCAGGTGCAGTGATTGGCGCCGAGGCCCTCCTGCGTTGGCAGCACCCGGAACATGGCGTGCGTTCGCCTGCCCAGTTCATCGATGTGCTGGAAGAAAGCGGCCTGATCGTCGAAGTCGGCGACTGGGTGATAAAGGAAGCCTGCCGAATCGGGGCTTCGCTGTTAGCCGGCGGGCTTGTGCATCCCGACACTTTCAGCCTCTGCGTCAACATCAGCCCGCGCCAATTCCGTCAGAACGAATTTGTCGAACGCACCCTCGAGGCGCTGAAGGCCGCCGGGTTTCCATACAAGATGATCAAGCTTGAAATCACCGAAGGCATCGTGATTCAGAACCTGGACGACACGATTGCCAAGATGCGACGCCTCTGCCGACACGGGGTGAGCTTTGCGATGGACGATTTCGGCACTGGCTACTCCTCGCTCACCTATCTGAAGCGCCTGCCGGTAAATCTACTGAAGATCGATCAGTCCTTCGTTCGAGACGCGCTGGAGGACCCCAATGACGCCGAGATCATTCGCGCAATCGTTGCAATGGCCCGGAGCCTCGGATTGGAAGTGATCGCCGAAGGTGTCGAGCAACAGGCGCAGCTCGATCTGTTGCAACTGCAGGGATGCCATTTGTATCAGGGCTATTTATTCAGCCGTCCGCTGCCGTTGGCCGAGTTCACTCACCTCCTGAGACGCCATACAGACGACCGCTCGGCAATGACTGAACCTGAAAAACGAAACCCCGCCGGGTAGCGGGGTTCGTCATCAGCCGGAGGGCGCTTTACGACGCCCTCACTTGCCAGATCAGGCCTTTTCCAGCGCCAGGTGCTCACCGTTGATCGGGATGCGCTTAGGCTTGGCCTCCTCCGGCACGACGCGTTCGAGTGCGATACTCAACAGGCCGTTGTTGAGCGCCGCGCCTTTGACCTCTATATGGTCGGCGAGGCGGAACGAGAGCTTGAAGGCCCGCTGGGCGATGCCCTGGTGCAGGTAGGTGACATCGTCACCGCCGTTCTCGCGCTTGCCGCCACTGATGGTCAGTACGCCACGTTCAACCTGTAAGTCCAGATCAGATTCCTGGAAACCGGCGGCTGCTACGATGATGCGGTACTGATCATCGCCGTGCTTTTCCACGTTGTAAGGTGGAAATGAGCTGCTCGCATCGTTGCGCAGAGCCGACTCGAACAGGTCATTGAAACGATCGAAGCCAATGGACTGGCGAAACAGTGGAGCCATCGAAAAACTAGTCATCTTGCTATCTCCTGATATCAGCGAGTGGTTCATCCAGGACCCGAATTTGGCATCCTGTGATGCCCTAAATAGGAACCGCCCGTAGATTTTCAAGACCGTTCGTCGGAGTTTTCTATGTCCAGAGTCATGCTAATCACGGGTGCCAGCCGAGGGATAGGCGCCGCCACTGCCAGGCTTGCAGCGAGCGAAGGCTATGCGCTGTGTCTGAATTACCACCACCGCCAGGACGCCGCACAGCAACTGCTCGAAGAGCTTCAACGTAACGGCACCCGAGCCATCGCGATCGCCGCCGACGTTGCTGACGAGGCGCAAGTCGCGAGCCTGTTCGCCGCGATCGATGACGAGTTCGGCAGGCTCGACGTGCTGGTCAATAATGCCGGCATGTTGGAGCCCCAGATGCGCCTGGACGAAATGAATGCGGCGCGGCTGGCGCGGGTGTTCGCAGTCAATGTGACCGGCAGTTTTCTCTGCGCGCGTGAGGCAGTAAAACGCATGTCGACCCGCTACGGCGGAGACGGCGGAGCCATCATCAACGTCTCGTCGATCGCAGCGAAACTCGGCGCGCCCAACGAATACATCGATTACGCAGCCGCCAAAGGCGCGATCGACAGCATGACCCTTGGCCTGGCCAAGGAGGTGGCCGCCGAAAGTATTCGGGTCAACGCCGTGCGGCCTGGGGTGATCCGCACGGAGATCCACGCCAGCGGGGGTGAGCCCGGGCGCGTTGAACGCGTCAAGGTCAGCGTGCCCATGGGCCGTGGTGGTGAGGCCGAAGAAGTGGCTGAAGCGATTCTCTGGCTCGCCAGCGAAAAGGCCAGTTACATCAGCGGCGCTCTGTTGGACGTTAGTGGCGGGCGCTAGATGGCCGCGTCGAAACCCGGCGCCTTGCTGTCGATACCCAACAGTGCGTCGAGTCGCTCGCAATCGTTCTCCCGCCGTAACAGGGCGAAGAGCGAAACCGCTTGCGGGTAGCTGCGGGTGAGCATGGACAGCCACTGTTTGAGGCGGCCCGGAGCATAGCGCGGGGAAATCTTGCGGCGCGCCTGTAGCCAGAAATCGGCGAGCAACGGCTGCAACTCTTCCCAGCTCATCGGCTCGACGGCTGCACCGCTTTTCGCTGCACTGATCTGACGGGCCAGGTCCGGCCGGCAGACCAATCCGCGACCCAACATGATGTCCTCGACACCACTGACCTCGCGGCAGCGACGCCAGTCTTCCAGCGACCAGATATCGCCATTGGCAAACACGGGTATCGTGACCACTTCCTGAACTTTGGCGATCCACTCCCAGTGCGCGGGGGGCTTGTAGCCATCCACCTTGGTCCGAGCATGCACCACCAGCTGCTCGGCGCCGCCGTCGACCAATGCGCGGGCACAGTCGAGCGCGCCATCTGGACTGTCAAAACCCAACCGCATTTTGGCCGTAACCGGAATATGCGCGGGTACCGCCTTGCGCACTTCCCGCAGAATCGAGTGCAGCAGCTCGGGCTCCTTGAGCAGCACAGCACCACCACGCGACTTATTGACAGTTTTGGCCGGGCAACCGAAGTTGAGGTCGATGGCGGGCGCACCGAGCGTACAGGCGAAGGCGGCATTGTCGGCCAGGCAAAGCGGATCAGAGCCCAGCAATTGGACACGCAGCGGCGTGCCGGCTCGGGTCACGGCGCCGCTATCGAGCTCCGGCGCGAGCTTGTGGAAGCTGGACGCCGGCAGCAATCGATCCGAGACGCGAATAAACTCAGTCACGCACCAATCGACTCCGCCGATTCCGGTCAGGACGTCGCGAAGGATCTCATCCACCAGCCCTTCCATCGGCGCCAAGGCAATTTGCATCAGATCGGCCCATCGGAAAAAGGCCGCATTGTACGGAGCCATGGCGCGCTTAGGAACGTTCCGCGCATGCCTTCTGGAAGGCTACTGTTCCGTCTCGTCTTCGCGGTTTTCGATGGTGTCGGTTCCGGTTGTTGCACCCATACCGCCGGTGGTTCCGGTGGTTCCGGTACCCATCGTGCCGACTCCAGCCTCGGCCCCGTCTTCCCCGGGTCGGTCATTCACGTTGCCCGGCTCGCCCAGCCCCGCATCCCGGATTTCTGAGGATGGTTGTTCCATCGCCTCGGTTCCGGTGGTGGACGGGTTGGTCAGGTCGCCATCAGCATCAGCCAACGTAACGCCAGAGGCAAACATCAGGCCGGCGCCCATCAACAGGATTCTGTTCATTACGTGCTCCTCCGCTTCTATCGATTCGATCAATCGTCGTTTCGATCATTCAGGGTCCGACGCGGGCGATGCTCCATATCAGTGTCGTTGTCGCCATGACCCGATTCGTCATAGGTCTTATGCGTCCGCTGGTCCCCGCCTTCGTCGCGATCCTCGTCGGGGCGTTCGGGTAGTCGTTTGATCCCCTCGCCAAGGCCCATGGAGCTATTGCCCAAGGTGCGATCGGCCGCGCCAGTGTTCTGCGTCAACTGAGTGCCATTGGAAACTGCAGGATCAATTGGCTCGGCAGCAGCGCCTGTCATCGCGAAGAGCCCAGCCACGGATCCAAGCGCGATCAGCAGATAAGTCCGCATACCTCCTCCTTTACAGAGTTTGCGACAGTCTTTAGGCAGCTGGACGCTCCAGCCGTGCACCCGTCGATCCAGGTGGCCGACCAATGGCAAGCGGAACCGTTAGCCCAGGGCTGGGGTCCCACTTGACAGAGAGCAGTTGATTGTCAGGTTAGAAAGGAATCCAACAATGATCACACCGGCACTGGTAATCCTATTAATCATCATCGGCTGGGGCGCCGCGGCCTTCGCGATGCTGTGGGGGATGTTGCGGATCGCTCGTTATCATCACAAGCCCGCTCCGGAAGCGCCCCAGTGCCGGCAACTTCCGGCCGGGAAGACGGCGTCAGGCATCAACGTTTCGCTAAGCGCTTGAAGAAAAAGAAGCTTTACGCAATTAAGCCGTGACAGGACGGCCGAAAGCTGTAGAATGCCGCCTCACAGACGCGGGATG
>NZ_LGLW01000011.1 GCF_013620795.1 Pseudomonas sp. Q2-TVG4-2
CCTCACAATTACACGTCAACGGTTGTTTGCAGGCAATATCCGAACGTGGAACATTGCGGTTGGTAAGCCTCCTTATATATAGGCCCTGCTAGATCTTTTGGCTTAGAGTTTCCGCCGGCTTCCTTCAAACTAGGTTCGTCAGGCTTTACACTGGCGCCCCCTTGATCAGCCCGATGACCTACATGTCGCATACGCCTGCCGATCCGCTCGATCTTTTACTGCTACCTACCTGGCTCGTTCCAGTCGAGCCGGCCGGTGTCGTACTGAAAAACCATGCGCTAGGCGTTCGCGATGGACGCATCGTACTCATAGCCCCCCGCGAGGAAGCTGTCAGTTACCCTGCCCGAGAAACACGGGATCTCACCGGAATGCTTCTAGCACCGGGACTCATCAATGCACACGGTCACGCAGCCATGACCTTGTTTCGCGGGCTGGCTGACGACTTGCCGCTGATGACTTGGCTGCGTGAGCATATTTGGCCGGCGGAAAGCAGGTGGGTCGATGAAGCGTTCGTAAAGGCCGGTAGCGAGCTGGCAATCGCAGAGCAGCTACAGAGTGGCATCACCTGCTTCTCGGATATGTACTTCTTCCCAGAGATAGTCAGTCAGCTTGTGCATAAGCATGGGATCAGGGCGCAGATAACGATTCCGGTTCTAGACTTTCCTATTCCAGGCGCTCGGGATGCCGATGAAGCGCTTCGCAAAGGCGTCGCATTATTCGACGACCTCAAACACCATCCACGGCTGAGCATTGCCTTCGGGCCGCATGCTCCGTATTCCGTAGCCGACGATAAGCTGGAGAGCATTCGTACACTCGTCGCGGAAATGGATATTGGCGTTCATATGCATGTTCACGAAACGGCGCACGAAGTTGAGGAAGCGCTGAGCAAGCATGGCGAGCGCCCATTGGCCCGCTTGGCTCGTCTGCAGCTTCTAGGCCCCCGATTCCAGGCCGTTCATATGACGCAGGTATGTGACGAAGACATCGCCCTACTGGTCGAGCACAACTGCAGCGTAATTCATTGCCCTGAATCCAATTTGAAGTTGGCGAGCGGATTTTGTCCCGTCGAGCGCTTGTGGGAAGCTGGCGTCAATGTCGCCATAGGAACCGATGGCGCAGCCAGCAACAACGATCTCGATTTACTGGGCGAAACCCGAACCGCCGCACTGCTTGCAAAAGCCGTGGCCAGCTCGGCTACCGCGCTCGATGCCCATCGTGCTCTGCGCATGGCTACGCTCAACGGTGCACGTGCACTTGGGCTGGACGACCACACCGGCTCGCTGGAGGTCGGCAAGTTTGCAGACATGGTCGCATTTGATTTATCGCGTCTGGCGCAGCAGCCCGTCTATGATCCTGTTTCGCAGCTCATCTACTCCAGCGGCCGTGATTGTGTACGTCATGTGTGGGTAGGCGGTAAGCAGCTGCTTGATGATCGTCGTCTAACCCGTATGGATGAGGAGAGCCTCATCGCCACTGCCAAGGAATGGGGTGAAAAGATCCGCTCCAAGCATTGAGCAGTCACCTGTATCTGCCCTCCGCGACAAACTGACGTATACGAAGCGCTCCACCAGAGCGCCCTCACCTGATAGAAGCTGGCAAACTAAGCATTTGCGGCCCAAGCTTCTCCCTCAAGCTTTCAAACGGAACAGATCATGAGCAACGTCGACCACGCCGAAATAGCCAAATTCGAAGCCCTCGCCCATCGCTGGTGGGACCGCGAAAGCGAGTTCAAGCCCCTGCATGAGATCAATCCGCTCCGGGTCAACTGGATCGACGAGCACGTTTCGTTGGCTGGCAAGAAAGTTTTGGACGTGGGCTGCGGCGGCGGAATCCTCAGTGAGGCCATGGCCCAGCGTGGTGCTACGGTGACCGGTATCGACATGGGCGAAGCCCCTCTGTCCGTTGCTCGGCTGCATTTGCTCGAGTCCGGGCTGGAAATCGACTATCGGCAGATCACTGCCGAGGCGCTGGCCGAACAGTCCCCGGAGCAGTTCGATGTCGTGACCTGCCTGGAGATGCTTGAGCACGTGCCCGACCCCGCGTCCGTCATCCGCGCTTGCTACAAGATGGTGAAGCCTGGCGGGCAGGTATTTTTCTCTACTATCAACCGCAACCCGAAGGCCTATGCGTTCGCCATCGTTGGCGCAGAGTATCTTCTGCAACTGTTGCCGCGCGGTACCCACGACTATCGCAAGTTCATTCGCCCGTCGGAACTCGGCAGCTGGAGCCGAGAGGTCGGGCTTGCGGTCAACGACATTATCGGCCTGACATATAACCCACTGACGAAACATTACAAGCTGTCACCGGACGTGGATGTCAACTACATGATCCAGACGCGTCGGGAGGCCTGATGCGTCTGCGAGCAGTGTTGTTCGATATGGACGGTACGCTTCTGGATACCGCTCCGGATTTCATCGCTGTGGCTCAGGCCATGCGCCTGGCCCGCGGCCTTGATCGCGTTCCGGACCAGCAAGTACGCGACGTCGTTTCCGGGGGAGCTCGGGCGATGGTGCTCAGCGCGTTCGACGTCGACCCTCTGTCCGAAGAATTCGAAACGCTGCGCCTGGAATTCCTGGACCGTTATCAGCGCCATTGCGCGGTTGAAAGCCAACTGTATGACGGCATGGCGGAACTACTGGCCGAAATCGAGAAGGCGAACCTGATCTGGGGCGTGGTCACTAACAAACCGTTGCGTTTCGCCGAGCCGATCATGCATCAGCTGGGTCTCGCATCGCGCTCTGCCGTGCTGGTCTGCCCCGATCACGTCAGTAAAAGCAAACCCGATCCGGAACCGATGCTGTTGGCTTGCAGCCAGCTGGACCTCGATCCGTCGACTGTGCTGTTCGTAGGCGATGACCTGCGCGATATCGAATCGGGGCGTGCAGCTGGCAGCCGAACGGCGGCGGTGCGCTATGGATACATCCATCCGGATGACAATCCAGATACCTGGGGCGCAGATTTGGTCATCGATCACCCCCTTGAATTGCGAGCCTTGCTGGATTCGAGCAGCTTGAAATAGCTGAACCCGGCATTTGCCACTCTTTACGATAACCATTGGTGGGTTACTGCCCACGCTTTGCAATATGAGGCTTTAGATGTTCGAGTACTCAGCCCGCCCCGACCTGCTTAATAGTCGGATCATCATGGTCACCGGTGCAGGCCGTGGAATTGGCGAAGCCGCAGCCAAAGCCTACGCAGCGCACGGTGCAACTGTGTTGCTATTGGGCAAAAACGAGGACAACCTCAACAGGGTATATGACGAGATTGAAGCTGCCGGCTGGCCTCAACCAGCGGTGATTCCGTTCAATCTGGAAACAGCGCTGCCGCATCAATACGACGAGCTTGCAGCAACCGTCGAGCGTGAATTTGGACGGTTGGACGGGGTGTTACATAACGCAGGTATCGTTGGTCCGCGCACGCCTATCGAGCAATTGTCTGGCGATAACTTCATGCGCGTTATGCAAGTGAACGTCAACGCAGCTTTTATGCTCACCAGTACGCTGCTACCCCTGCTCAAGCTATCCAATGACGCCTCGGTGGTTTTCACATCGAGCAGCGTCGGGCGGAAAGGCCGCGCCTACTGGGGCGCCTACGCCGTATCGAAGTTCGCAACCGAAGGCCTGATGCAGGTATTGGCAGACGAGCTTGACGGTAGCGCCCCGGTACGCAGCAACAGCATCAACCCTGGGGCGACACGTACGGACATGCGCGCAAAAGCCTACCCCGGCGAGAACCCAGCGAACAATCCGCTACCGGCAGATATCATGCCGGTCTATCTCTATCTAATGGGTCCGGACAGTGCAGCTATTAACGGACAAGCGTTAGATGCCCAGTAAGCTGCATGCTTCAAAAGTTCCGATTTGCCTGCCGTCCGCGACGGTAGACCTGCCAATTGGTATCAATCTGCCGCTTCAAACGAAGTCTGCGATCTGATTCCGTTGCGCGCCCTTCATACCGTCACGTCGACACCAGCCTCCACCGTCAATTAGGGAAGGCTGGTCTCGGGGCCGCAGCTGTCAGAGTCGAGTGCATCAGAGCGGCCATTCGGAATCTGTGCTTTCTCGTCTGAAAAAAGGAGGTTCGGTGCCGCCAGCCTCGGCAACGCCACCTATCAGCCATGCGAATCCCGCGAAGACCTGCTGCCCCCGGCAGATCGGACGCTATACCAAGCCAAACGCGACGGTCGCAACCGGACGCCTGTCGCCTCGGTATAACGTGCAGTCCCATGAGATGAGCAATTAAAAAGGGCGAAGCCATTACGGCCTCGCCCTCTTTGATCCTCTCACGCTCTACCTTCAGGGGCGCTTGGAGCGGTCACCGCGCCCGAAACCGGGACGCTGCCCGTCGGACGCTGGCGGACCGCTGCGCTTGGCCGGCAATGGCTTGCCACGGTTACGACCGACAGTGCTCGGCCGCTCTGCCACTGGTGTGCCGCGACCTGGTTTGCTGCGCTCATCGGCATCACGCGGCTTGCGCGCGGGCTGATCGTCGTGCGAGCGACGGCCTTTGTTGCCACCGTTTGGCACGTCCGCTTCATGAGCCGAACGAAGCACCCGCGGGCGACGCTCGCCGCGCCCGATAGGCTTGGCCACCTTGCGCTGCATACGGTCGAGCTTGTCCTTGGTCTTTGCCTTCATGCCAGGCAATGCCACCGACTTGAGACCGACCTCCTCGCTGAGGATGTCGACTTCGCTCTGGGACATCTCGCGCCAGCGCCCCATCGGCAAGTCCGAAGTCATGAATACCGGCCCGAACCGTACACGCTTCAGTCGGCTGACGACGAGCCCCTGCGATTCCCAAAGACGGCGCACCTCACGGTTACGGCCTTCCATCACCACGCAGTGATACCAGTGGTTGAAGCCTTCACCACCGGGCGCTTGCTGGATATCGGTGAAACGTGCCGGTCCGTCTTCGAGCATGACGCCGGTTTTCAGCCGCTCGATCATTTCATCGTCGACCTCGCCACGTACTCGCACTGCGTATTCACGATCCATCTCGTAAGAAGGATGCATCAGGCGGTTGGCCAGCTCACCATCGGTGGTGAACAGCAGTAGGCCGGTGGTGTTGATATCGAGCCGGCCGATGTTGATCCACCGTCCCTCTTTTGGGCGAGGCAAACGATCGAAGACCGTCGGGCGGCCCTCAGGATCATCACGGGTGCAAATCTCGCCATCCGGCTTGTTGTAGATCAACACGCGGCGGACCACTTCAGCGGCTTCTTCGCGCTTGAGCAGTCGGCCGTCGACAGCGATCGCATCATGCAGATCGACACGTTGGCCGAGGGTTGCGACGGCGCCGTTGACCTTGACCCGGCCCGCGGCAATCCAGTTTTCCACGTCGCGGCGCGAGGCCAGGCCAATACGGGCCAAAACCTTCTGTAGCTTTTCGCCGTGGGCAATATGAGGGGTTGTATCTTCGTGTTCGGTCATCTGAGCACCTCCCGGTGTGGCAGTTCCGATAGAAAGGCCGCGCACTATACGCGGACCGGTCCGCCAAAGCACTAAGGCCTGCTCCGGTTTTGTTCGCGGCTTGCGATAAAACCGGAACAGGCCCTAGACAGGTTAGCAGCCTGAACCGTGCGAGCGCGGCGCGCAGTGTTTTTATGCTCGACGCTGGTCCAGCACTGCCAACGCATCAGCCGTGGCTTGCTGAATGCTGGCCCAGTTGCCGTTCTTGAGTGCCGCGCCGTCGATCATCCAGGTGCCGCCAACACACATCACGTTAGGGAGCGCCAAATATTGCGCCGCATTGCCGGCGTTGACCCCACCGGTCGGGCAGAAACGCACATCGGCAAACGGGCCACCGAGGGCCTTGATAGCCGCAACGCCCCCACACACCTCAGCAGGAAACAGCTTGAAGCGCCGGTAGCCGAGTGCGTAGCCGCGCATGATGTCGGATGCGTTACTGATGCCGGCCAACAACGGCACCGAACTGTTCACGCCGGCTCGCAACAGCTCGTCCGTGCAGCCCGGCGAGACAATGAACTGCGCGCCCGCCGCCTCGACCTCGTCCATCATGCGCTTGTCGAGCACCGTACCGGCGCCGACACAGAGCTCAGGCCGCTCTTTGCGCAAGCGACGGATCGCGGTGAGACCGTGTGCTGAGCGCAACGTGATTTCCAGGGCCGTCAGCCCACCAGCGGCAAGCGCATCAGCTAACGGCAGGATCTGGTCTTCGCTGCCTATGGTGATGACGGGAAGGATACGAGCTTCGGTACAGATCTTTTCGATCAGTGCGTTTTTCTGGTCCATGGTCATGGAAAAGTCCTCGGGCCTCACGGGCACCAATAGATCTCTAACGGAGAATGTAAGAATGCGCGAATGGGCATCTGCAACGGGTCGAGCTGCATTGCCTGACGCAGGGTTTCCAACTTGGCCGAGCCCTGAATCGCCAGGCACTGGACCCGGGCGGACGCCAGCAATGAATAGGTCATGCTGATGCGCTGCTCAGGAGGCGTGGGCGCCAGCATCGGTAGGCAACGAGCAGTCCCGTCATTGGCGAGCCCCTGCACCAGCAGTGGGCTGTTCGGGAACAACGAAGCGGTGTGGCCGTCGTTACCCATGCCGAGCACCAGCACGTCGATTGGCTGGCTGAGGCCTCCCAGCCGCTGGTTCGCCAACTCAGCTGCCTGTGCCAGTGTTTCGGCGGGCTGGTAAAGGCCAAGCAGTTGCGCATCGACCGCAGCGCTTTGTAACAAATGACGGCGCACCAGGCCTTCATTGCTGTCGGGGTCATTGACATCTACCCAGCGCTCGTCAGCAAGGCTCACTTGCACCCTCGCCCAGTCCAGCTGGCGCGTCGATAACGCTTCAAGAAAGGCGATCGGACTGCGCCCGCCAGATACCACCAAACTCGCTCGGCCATGGGTGGTAATGGCATAGCTCAGCGCCTCGGCGACGCGATCAGCCAGCGCCTCGGCCAACTGGCCCGGGTCTGGCAGGCTATGCGCGACCACGTCTGACGGCAACTCAAGTTCAGAGATCGCCATACCAGGACCTCCCATCACGTGTAATCAGGGCAATAGACGCGACCGGCCCCCAGGATCCGGCCGGATAGGCTTTCGGCGCGTCGCCGAGGCGTGACCAGCCATCGATAAGCTGATCACACCATTTCCAGGCGTATTCGATTTCATCCTTGCGCACGAACAGGTTCTGATTGCCCTGCATCACCTCGAGCAGCAGGCGTTCATAGGCATCGGGAATACGCGAGCTTTTGTAGGTCTCGGAAAAGTTCAGCTGCAACGGCCCACTGCGAAGGTGCATGCCCTTGTCGAGCCCCTGCTCCTTGGTCATCACCTGCAACGAGATGCCCTCATCCGGCTGCAAGCGAATGATCAGCCGGTTACTGATCAGCGAACGCTGTTCAGGCGCGAAAATATAAAACGGCGGTTCTTTGAAATGGATGACGATCTGCGAGACCTTCTCTGCCATGCGCTTGCCGGTCCGCAAATAAAACGGCACACCTGACCAGCGCCAGTTGCAGATGTCGGCACGTAGCGCGACGAACGTCTCGGTGCTGCTTTCAGCGTTGGAATTCTCTTCCTCCAGATACCCAGGAACAGCCTTGCCACCGACCGACCCGGCCACGTATTGGCCGCGTACCACTTGCTGACCGAGACGCTCCGGCGTGATCGGTGCCAGCGCCTTGAGCACTTTGACCTTCTCGTCGCGAATGCTGTCGGCGGTGAGGTCGCTCGGTGGGTCCATCGCGATCAGGCACAACAGCTGCAGCAGATGATTCTGGATCATGTCGCGCAGCTGACCAGCCTGATCGAAATACCCCCAGCGCCCTTCGATGCCGACGGTCTCGGCAACGGTTATCTCAACATGCGAAATATGGTGTTGATTCCACTGCGTCTCGAACAGGCTATTGGCGAAGCGCAGCGCGATCAGGTTTTGCACCGTCTCCTTGCCAAGATAGTGGTCTATCCGGTAAATCCGCGTCTCGGGGAAATACTGGGCGACCGCGTCATTGACGAGCCGGGAAGACTCAAGATCGTGGCCAATCGGTTTTTCCAACACGACGCGTGTCTGCTCGGCCAGTCGCACCGCCGCAAGGTGCTCACAAATCGATCCGTAAACCGAGGCAGGCGTGGCGAAATAAGCAATCAGCGGCATCTCGGGCGACACCGTCTCTGCCAGAGCCGCGTAATCTTCTGCGTTGCGGAAGTCCATGGTCAGGTACTCCAGCCGCGCCTGAAACCGCGCAAGCGCCGCTTCATCCAACTGAGCGGCGGGTATATACCGGCGCAACGCTTGGTCGATCCGGTCCAGGTGAGCAGAAGGCTCTCCCTTATCGCGCGAAAGCGCCAATATGCGTGTATCGCTATTGAGGAGTCCCGCTCGATCCAGCTGGTAAAGTGCGGGGAACAGCTTGCGCAGCGCCAGATCGCCCAGGGCGCCGAACAAAGCAAAGGAAGTCGCGTCAACGGTGATAGCAGGCATATTTTAAATACTAACCAAATTAGGCTGCGTGACAGATTTGTTTGCGCAGTTTAAGCACATAATGTTGTTATTAAAACAACATATCCGATTTTTTACGTCCCAAACCGGCTGTCAACGACCGCCGCGGACGCAGGCCCTTGAAAGAAGAGACATGGATCGCATGAAAAATCTCTTGGAACAGATAAAAAATCGGCTCGACGAGCTGAATAAAGCGGAAAAGAAAGTCGCGGAAGTGATACTGAGCGACCCGCAGCAGGCTACCCGCTACAGCATCGCGGCGTTGGCGCAGGCAGCCAAGGTCAGCGAACCGACAGTCAATCGCTTCTGCCGCTCATTTGGTGCTGCCGGTTATCCCGTTCTCAAAATACAGCTGGCCCAGAGTCTGGCCAGTGGGGCGGCCTATGTTAGTCGCGCCGTCGAGGCCGATGACGGCCCCGAGGCGTACACCCGGAAAATCTTCGGCAGCGCCATTGCTTCGCTCGATAGCGCCTGCCAGGCCATCGATCCACAGGTGATCAGTCATGCTGTGGACCTGATGATTCAGGCACGGCAAATTCATTTTTTCGGCCTTGGCGCTTCTGCATCGGTCGCGCTGGATGCCCAGCACAAGTTTTTTCGTTTCAACCTGCCGGTCACCGCCCACAGCGACGTGCTCATGCAGCGGATGCTCGCATCGGTTGCACACACCGGCGATCTGTTCGTGATCATCTCCTATACCGGGCGCACCCGCGAATTAGTGGAGGCGGCGACGGTGGCGCGCGACAACGGGGCTTCGGTGCTGGGACTTACCGCCGCGGATTCTCCACTGGCCAGGGTCTGCACGCTGAGTCTGGACATACCCCTGCCCGAAGACACCGATATCTATATGCCGATGACCTCACGGATCATCCAGCTGACAGTGCTCGATGTGCTCGCCGCTGGCGTCACTCTGCGCCGTGGTGTCGACTTCCAGCCGCACCTGCGCAAAATCAAGGAAAGCCTGATGGCGACTCGCTATCCGAACGAAGAAAGCTGATCACTTCTTTCTCTTCCTGGCCTTGCCCAGGGCCTTGAGCCGCAAGGCGGCCAACTCGTTGACCGCCTTGCGCTCCTTATTCTTCATGCGCTTCCAGTCCTTCATTTCATCCCGGCTACGTCCGCAGCCGATACAGACATCGCCCTTGAGCTTGCAGATGCTGATGCACGGGTTCTTTGCTTTATCGCCCAAAACCACCTCCGGTTCAGCTTGAGGACCCTACCGCCTTGGCTAAGTAGAGGCCCTCTTCGCCCCGAGGTTCTAGCGAAACTAAGCTATGAGCTCGATCAGTCCCACCAATACTCCACCTGCACGCCGAAGTTCGAGCCATGCTGGTCGCCACCGAAAGCACCGGTGTCAGACAGCGCACTGCCGGCTGCCATCAGGTTTGCCGCGTCCTGAGCCGCGTCGTTCCACTGAGCGTAGGTGTAGTACAGGCGCACCTCCGGACGCGCCCAGAACTCTGGACCTGCCGGCGACCAAGTCGGCGCCACAGTGAACTTGGCTAATTTGCGGGTGCCTTCCGGTGCGTCGATCTGGTCATGTCCGACCTCAGCGACCAGCTTGAACTGCTCGGTCAGCGCATAGACTGGGCGTACCCCTACCGAGATCCAATCCTGATCACCGCCATCCTGGCGTTTGTCTTTCTGATACACCGCCTGGATCTGGCCACCGAAACGCGGCGTGACCTGCCAATCGAAGTACTCGACAATTCGCCAGCTCGTGTCGCTGCTGCCCAAAGTCACGTCGCCGGTATAGCCGAGGCCGGTACCCGGGCCTTCACCATACTGGACAGCGAAGGTATTGCTGCCGCCAAGGAAGCCGATCTGCTTGTGCTGGGCGGTAACAGCCCAGCCACTGTTAGCGTTGTCACGATCCGGCTCGTCGATATAGCTGACCCCGAATTCCAGCTCGCCGCCGGGGTTGCTGTCAAAGCCGCCGACGTTGAAGTCGTGGCGATTGATGTAGTTTTCCTGGAAAACGTTGTCCTTGCGTGAGAACGCATAGCTGTATTTCAGCCCGCCGATTTCCATGTCCTCAATGCCGGCCCCAGTGGCGCTCTGGTTCCAGTAATAGAAGTCGGAGATATGGATATCGTTCCGCTTGTAGAAGCGCCGCCCTGCCCACAACGAGCCACCGTTAAGCACCGGTACCTTGCTCCACTCGGCATAGGCCTGGACCATGCGCGCCCAACCGTGGTCACCGGTGAATTTCGGTGTGTGATCGTACTCATTGTAGAGCGCCGCCATGCCCTCAAGGCTCACCACCGAACCATCGCTCAGCGTAAACAAGTCGTGGCGCAAGCCCAGCTCCGCGTACTGCTCGCACTCGTTGCCGAGACGGAACTTAGAAGGGGCTCCCGGCAACTGGAAACAGGCTTGCGAAGCGCTTCCGCTTGACTCGCCTACGCCGCTGCGCACGTAACCATTGAAATCCAATGCCTGAACGGTGAATGGCATGGCAAGGCTCGCCAGCGATGCCGCGAGGCCCAGGCGTGTGGTTTTTTTCATATCCGCTCCAATTAGCTCTTATTGTTGTTACTGCCGTTGGATCGAGCCGGTGAAGGCTCTCCTTTACGACCCGCACGCAGCGCCATGCATGCTGCGGCTCGTCTTTTCGCGGCCAGCGGCGTTCGCCGCAGCCGCTGAAACCAGACCATCAATAACATTCAAACAAGCTCGACGCCGGTACGCAGACGCCACGCCACCGGGCCTTTTTTCCACTCAAAGCCAAGACCGCCAATCAACGGGCAACCAGCCGCGTCACCGTGCCGTTACGCCCCGCCGAACCATTACCGGGCGCGACACCCAGTCGCTCGCCGGTCTGAGCGTCGAATAGCAGGACCTTGTCCGGCTCGAACTGCAGCGTCAGCGTCTGGCCGGGATTGGGTGCGGCGTCCGGCGCTAGGCGACAACACACCTTGGTCTGGTTGAGGCTGACGAAAATCATGGTGTCCGGCCCGGTGGGCTCGATGACCTGCACCTCGGCTCGCAGCGACGGCAAATCGGCATCGGTACCGATGCCGATCTGCTCGGGACGAATGCCTAGCATCACTTCACGCCCCTCCAGCGACTCGCCGTGCGCGAGATTAAGCGGCAGCTCGCAGCGGTCTTGACCGCTATCGAGCAAGGCATGCCAACCGCCAACCTGTTTGCTCAGGCGCAGCGGTATGAAGTTCATCGGTGGCGAACCGATAAAGCTCGCCACGAAGAGGTTGGCCGGATTGTTGTAGATGTCTTTCGGCGTGCCGAATTGCTGGACGATGCCGTCCTTCATTACCGCAACCTTGTCGCCCAGGGTCATCGCCTCGATCTGATCGTGAGTAACGTAGACCGTCGTAGTCTTCAGCCGTTGGTGCATCAGTTTGATTTCGGTGCGCATCTCCACTCGTAATTTGGCGTCGAGATTCGATAACGGCTCGTCGAACAGGTAAATCTGCGGGCGCCGCGCCAGCGCTCGTCCCATGGCCACACGCTGCTGCTGGCCACCGGACAGTTGCGACGGCTTGCGCCCCAGCAGGTGCTCAATCTGCAGCAACTGGGCGACTCGGGAGACCTCTTCCTGGATCTTGGCGGCCGGCACTTTGCGCATCTTCAGCCCAAAGGCGATGTTTTCCTGCACGGTCATGGTCGGGTACAGCGCGTAGGACTGAAACACCATGGCGATGTCCCGATCCTTGGGACTGGCGGCACTGATATCAGCGCCATCGACACGGATCTCCCCGCCGGTGATTTCTTCGAGCCCGGCGATGCAATTCATCAGCGTGGATTTTCCGCAACCGGAAGGTCCGACGAGAATCAGGAACTCTCCGTCGTCGATCTTCAGATCGATGTCCTTCAGGGTGTCATGGGCACTGCCCGGGTAGCTCTTGCGGACGTTGCAGAGTTCAAGTGCAGCCATGGTCTTCTCCTAACCCTTGACCGCGCCGGCTGTGAGCCCGCGCAGGAAATATTTGCCGGCGAGGATGTACACCACCAGCGTTGGCAGCCCAGCGATCATCGCCGCAGCCATATCGACGTTGTATTCCTTGGCGCCCGTGCTGGTGTTGACCAGGTTGTTCAGCGCCACGGTGATTGGCTGGGTATCGCCGCTGGCGAACACCACGCCGAACAGAAAGTCGTTCCATATCTGGGTGAACTGCCAGATCAGGCAGACCATGATGGTCGGGATCGACATGGGCAGCAGAATCTTCGCGAAGATCGTGAAGAACCCTGCCCCATCGAGCCGCGCGGCGCGAATCAAGGCGTCCGGCACGCTGACGTAGAAGTTGCGGAAGAACAGCGTGGTGAAGGCCAGGCCGTAGACCAGATGTACCAGCACCAGCCCCGGCGTAGTGTTGGCCAGGCCGAGCTGGCCAAGGGTAAAGGATGCCGGTAGCAGAATGACCTGGAACGGCAGGAAGCAGCCGAATAGCAGCAGCCCGAAGAACAGCTGCGAACCCCGAAAGCGCCACATGGCCAATACATAGCCGTTTAGCGCACCGAGTAGCGTGGAAATGATGACAGCCGGCACAGTGATCTTTACCGAGTTCCAGAAGTAACCACCCACCGCGTCCCAAGCCTTGATCCAGCCGATCACCGTCATCACATCCGGCCAGGACAGCAGGTTGCCGGTGCGGATGTCTTCGGGCGTCTTGAAGCTGGTCAGCAGCATGACCACCAACGGCACCAGATACATCGCGACCGCGGCCAACAGCGTCGCGTAGATCGCAACCCGGCTGAACGTCAGGCGCTTGCGTCCTACAAGGCTAGTCATGGCGCTTGTTCCTCAATTCCGAGTAGAGATAGGGCACGACGATCGCCATCACCGCGCCGAGCATGAGAATCGCACTGGCGGCACCGAGCCCCATCTGGCCACGGGTAAAGGTGTGGGCGTACATGAACATTGCTGGCAGATCCGAGGCGTACCCCGGCCCACCGGCGGTCATCGCAGCCACCAGGTCGAAGGCCTTGATCGCAATGTGCGCGAGGATCATCAACGCGCTGAAAAACACGGGGCGTAGACTCGGCAGGATGATCCGCAGGTAGATGCTCGGCAGGCTTGCACCGTCGATCTGCGCAGCCCGCACGATGGACTGATCGACACCACGCAATCCCGCCAGAAATAACGCCATGACGAATCCCGAGGCCTGCCATACCGCGGCGATCACCAAGCAATAAACGACGCGATCAGGATCGACCAGCCAGTCGAAGCGAAACCCTTCCCAGCCCCAGTCACGGAGCATTTTGTCGATACCGAGTCCCGGATTCAGCAGCCACTTCCAGGCCGTACCGGTGACAATCATCGACAGCGCCATGGGGTACAGATAAACGGTGCGGATGAAGCCTTCGCGGCGGATACGCTGATCCAGCAGCACCGCCAGCAGTACGCCAATGACAAGACTGATGGCGATGAACAAGCTGCCGAACACCAGCAGATTCTTGCTCGCGACCCACCAGCGGTCGTTGTTCCAGAGGCGCTCGTATTGCAGCAGCCCGACCCATTTGTAGCTGGGCATGAAGCGCGAGTTGGTAAAAGAAAGCAGGAACGTCCAGAAGATGTAACCGTAGAAACCGACCAGGACGATCAGCATGCTCGGCGCCAGCATCAGCTTGGGCAGCCAGTTCTGCAACGCATCCAGCGGTGACGTTTTAGTGAAGACGGCAGTTGAGCTCATGCTTGGCTCCGTGGACATACAAGACCCCTAACGCAGCTCCAATCGTTATTAGCAGGCGCGACTCGCCCGTCACGGCCAGTTCGTGGACTGGCCGCTGGAGCCGATGTATCGGCATCGGCTGTTCGAGATAAAAAAGGGCCGCCGAGGACAGCGGCCCAAACGCGCTACTGAACCGCCTGGATCGCCGCAGCCAATTGCTGCGCCGCCTTTTTCGGGTCGGCAGAAGGGTCGTTGAAGAAATTGGTGACCACGTCGAAAACAGCGCCCTGAACGTAGCTCGATGCAGCCATGCCATGGGCCAGGCTTGGCACCAGTCCCGCGCCTTGCGCCGCGGACTTGAAGTCCTCCATCGATTGCTGGGCACAGACGTCGAATTCGGTCATATCCTGATCGAGCCGCACCGGAATCGAGCCCTTATTCTGGTTGAAGAACTGTTGAAATTCAGGCTCCAGCACGGTTCGCGCCAGATCCTTCTGAGCCTGGCGATCCTCGTCCTTGCTGAGTTTGAACATGGCCAACGAGTCGATGTTGTAAGCAAAGCTGCCCTGAGTTCCGGGGAAGGGAAGGCATTGATAGTCGTCACCCGCAATCTTGTTGGCCGCGCTCCATTCGCTCTTGGCCCAGTCACCCATGATCTGCATACCGGCCTTGCCGTTCATCACCATAGCGGTCGCGCTGTTCCAGTCGCGGCCCGCAGCGTTGTTGTCGACATACCCACGCAACTTTTTCAGAGCAGCGAACGCCTCGACCATCTTTTCGCCGGTCAGCACATCACGATCGAGGTCGACGAATGCCTTGCGAAAATCCTCCGGCCCGAGGATGGCTAACGCCAAATCTTCGAACACGGTGCCGTCCTGCCAGGGCTGACCGCCGTGGGCCAGCGGCATGAAGCCAGCGGCCTTAAGCTTATCCGCGGCGGTGAAGAATTCGTCGAGGCTTTGCGGCGGCTTCGCACCGGCTTTCTCGAAGACGTCCGGGTTGATCCACAACCAGTTGACCCGGTGCACATTGACCGGCACGGCGACGTAATCGCCGTCGTATTTCATCGCGGCGGATACCTGCTTGGGCAGCAGCTCGTCCCACTTGGCTTCTTCGGCTACGTCATTGAGATCAGTCAGTAGGCCCAGCTCGCCCCATTCCTGAATATCCGGCCCCTTGATCTGGGCAGCGGCAGGCGCGTTGCCGGATACAGCGCGTGTTTTCAGAACCGTCATCGCGGCCTCGCCACCGCCGCCAGCTACGGCGAAATCTTTCCAGGTGTGTCCCTGCTCTTCGACGAGCCGCTGCAGCGTATCGGCAGCACGCTTTTCGCCGCCCGATGTCCACCAATGCAGGACTTCGACCTCACCGCCGTGAGCGAACGGAACGAGGGAGGCAAGGGAAACTGCGGTAACCAGACGATGAATCGTGTTCATTGGTCTTCCTTTTGTTTTTGTTATCGATGCAAGTCTCTGCTTGCGTTGCATCGATTTTAGGCGCGCCAGTCGGCGCGGCAGGTAACGAAGGGATAGCAAATGGTCACCGTCTCGTTACAAAGCGAGCGCCTCTGTAACGAGCCCGAGAATGGCAGGTGGCCTCACCCTGCATGGCGCGGCAGACTCAAGGTCACCCGCAGACCACCTTCGGGTAGATTGCGCAGGCTGATCTCGCCGCCATGGGCATGTGCGATGTTGCGGGCGATACCGAGACCGAGGCCGTATCCGGGCTGCTTCGCCGCCAGACGAAAGTTCGGTTCAAAGACCTGCTGCAGCCACGCCTGCGGCACTCCAGGCCCTTCGTCATCGACGTGAAGCACGAACGTTTCGCCATCATCGACAATGTGTAGATGCGCTCGCTCGCCGTACTTCAGGGCGTTATCCAGCAGATTGCCGATACAGCGCCGGAGCGCGAGCGGCTTGCCGGCGTAGGGCGCGACGGGCTTGCCCTGAACCGTTACACGGCCGTTGCCCGCAGGCGCCAGGTATGGCTCGGTGACACAATCGAGCAACACGTTCAGATCCAGCGGCTCGATGTTTTCGTGGATGTCGGTGTCCTTGACACATTGCAACGCGCCTTTGACCAGCAGCTCCAGTTCATCGAGATCACGGCTGAACTTGTTCTGCAGGGCCTCATCTTCAAGCAGCTCCACCCGCAGGCGGAGCCGGGTGATCGGGGTGCGCAAATCGTGGGAGATCGCGCTGAACAACTGGCTGCGCTCGGTCAGGTAGCGCCCGATGCGCTCACGCATGCTGTTAAACGCCCGGCTAACCTCGACGACCTCACTGCCGCCCGCTTCGGGCAGCAACTCCACTTCGCTACCCAGCGACATTTCGCGCGCCGCTTGCGCCAACTGCTTGAGCGGACGGCTCTGCCAGTGCACAAGGATGCCGATGAACAACAACAGAAAGCTGGTGGTGAGAAAGATGAACCAGAGCTGCTGGGTCGGGATGCCGTCGTCTTCCAGGCTGACGTAGGGGGCCGGCATCAACGATGCAAGATAGAGCCACTCGCCCGGGGCAATCTGGATCTGCGTCACCAGCACGGGTGGATTCAGCGGTTCCAGACTCAGCGCGTAGTGGGCCCAGGATCGCGGCAGTTCGTCGAGCTTCAGCCCGCCATTGAAGATGCGCAGATCGTCGGGACTGACGAAATTCACCGACATGTCTGCGTCGTTGCCGAGGCGCTCACGCAGCACCTCGTCCACTTCCGCCAGGACTGCCTGTTTGCGCTCGGTCGGCGGCAGAATCTGCATCTCCAAGGGTTTGTCGTTCAACGATACGAAAAAGCGCGTACCGCCCATGCTGCGCAGCTGATCGAGCACCAGCGGGCGATAACCCAGCGGCAGCGAGCGGAAATAACTGACACTGGCAGCCATCGAATGCGCCAGGCTGCGAGCGCTGGTCAGCAGCCCTTCCATCTGGCTCGCGCGCAGCTGTGATACCCAGATGAAGCTCGACAGCGCCTGCGCCAGCAGCACCACCAGCAGGGTCAGAAAGAGCATCCGGCCGAGCAGCGAGTGCGGCACCGGCAACCAACGGCGCTTAGCCGAGCGCGTCATGATGTGGCGCAACCTGGGCAGCCAGCAGGTAACCGCTGCCGCGCACGGTACGGATTAAACGAGGGCACTTACCGGTATCACGTAGTCGCTGACGCAGACGGCTGACGGCCATATCGACGATGCGCTCGAGCGGCATCACTTCGCGACCGCGGGTAGCGTTGGCGATGGTGTCGCGGTCGAGTATCTGCTGCGGATGATCGAGAAACAGCTTGAGGAGCGCGAAATCGGCGCCGGACAAGAGCACCTCCTCGCCATCCTGATGAAACAGCCGGTGGCTGACCATATCCAGCCGCCACTCATCGAACGCCAGCACATCACTGGTGCGTTCCTGACCGAAGTTGACGCGGCGCAGCAGCGCCTTGATCCGGGCCAGCAATTCACGGGGGCTGAAGGGTTTTCCCAGGTAATCATCCGCGCCCAGCTCCAGGCCAATGACCCGGTCAGCCTCGTCCGAGCTGGCAGTCAGCATGATGATTGGCATCTGCGCCAGACGTTGATGGCCGCGTACCCAGCGGCAGAGACTGAAGCCATCTTCGTCGGGCAGCATCACGTCGAGGATCACCAGATCCGCCGGATCACTGCCCATGGCCTCGCGAAATTGCGCACCGTCGCCCACGGTTCGCACCTGGAAACCGGACCGACTGAGGTAGGCGTCGAGCAGCTCGCGAATTTCCTGGTCGTCGTCGACCAGCAGAATCGATCTTCCAGCCTGGTTCACCTGGCATCCCTTCTCTTGTTCTTTTTTCAAAACAGGTCAGTGCCCGCCAGACGCGCCCTCCAGCAGTTGCTGCAAAGCGATGCCTGCGCCTTCCAGCCCAGGGTACTCCGCCGTCACGACCCATACCGGAACGTCGTCAAAATACCGACTCATGCAGCCCTTGTCGCGGAAACTCTGGCGAAAACCGCTTTTTACGAAGAACTCGGCGAAACGCGGCACCATCCCACCGGCAATATAGACACCGCCCTGCGCGCCGGTTGTCAGCACGTTGTCACCCGCGATCCGACCCAGCCAGATGCAAAATTGCTCCAGCACTGCCACGGCGTAGGCATCGTCTGCCAAGGCGGCTGCGGTCACTTCGGCCGGCGTCGTAAATCGTGGAGGCTGCTGATCGAGCGCGCAGCAGGTTCGATAGAGCTCGAGAAGACCACCACCGCTGAGGATCGCCTCGGCATTTACATGACCGAGTTTCTGATGCAAGTGGGCCCACAATGCGGCTTCCCGGGCCGTGCCAATCGGCAGGCAAACATGTCCGCCTTCACCTGGCAATGCTCGCCATCCGCCGTTTTCCAGAGGCAACAACGTGGCGACGCCCAGTCCGGTGCCAGGCCCGATCACCAGGCGTGCCCGCCCGGCTTCGGATTTTCCGGAACAGACCTCAATCAGCTCCCCCTCGCGCAGACGGGTCATGCCAAGCGCCATGGCGGTGAAGTCATTGATCAGCAGCAGATCGCTCAGTCCAAGGTCCTGGCAGAAGGTGTTGCGGCTGAGGCGCCAGTGATTGTTGGTGAAGGCGAACTCATCGCCGCACACCGGTCCGGCACAGGCCAGGCAAACT
Organism: Pseudomonas sp. Q2-TVG4-2; assembly: GCF_013620795.1. Lineage (GTDB taxonomy): Bacteria > Pseudomonadota > Gammaproteobacteria > Pseudomonadales > Pseudomonadaceae > Stutzerimonas. The sequence goes on from NZ_LGLW01000011.1 coordinate 18,710, forward strand.
GCTTGTAGCGCCTCGACGCTTTGCCCAACTCCCCGAAGATAGGCACGAATGGCGTCTTCCGGACGTGGATACTCCATGGTCGGCAGCACCCGCACCGATTCGATTTGCTGATCGCGCCACAAAGCAAAGCGAGCGTTGGTCCCACCGATATCGCCTACCAGTGCCGTCACTTGAGCGCCTCCAGCTCCTCGGTGAACACGCTGGCGCCCTTCTCCGCCGGACTGAACGCCGAACGCAGAAAGCCGAACAGCTCCCGGCCGCAACCAATTCCTAGGTCACTCGGCGCCATCACCCGCTCACGACTGTCGAACTCTGCCTGATCGACCAGCACGCGCAGTTCACCTGTCTCGCCATCGACACGAATGATGTCACCATCGCGCACTCGGCACAGCGGGCCGCCATCGAGCGCCTCGGGGCTGACGTGGATCGCCGCCGGCACCTTGCCCGACGCGCCAGACATACGCCCGTCGGTGACCAGCGCCACCTTGTAGCCACGGTCCTGCAACACACCGAGGAACGGTGTCAGCTTGTGCAGTTCTGGCATGCCGTTGGCCTTCGGCCCTTGGAAGCGCACCACGGCGACGAAGTCCTTCTCCAGCTCGCCTTTCTTGAATGCTTGCGCCAGTTCGGTCTGATCGCTGAACACCCGCGCCGGGGCCTCGACCACACGGTGTTCGGGCGCGACCGCCGAGATTTTGGTTACACCGCGACCGAGGTTACCGTCCAGCACACGCAGGCCGCCTTCGGGCGAGAACGGTCGCTCGGTCGGGCGCAGAATCGCCTCGTCGAGACTGCCTTCCGGACCTTCCCGCCAGATCAATTGACCCTCTTCAATAAAGGGCTCCTGGGTGTACTGCCTGAGACCATGCCCCATGACGGTGTAGACGTCTTCGTGCAACAGTCCGGCATCAAGCAGCGTGCGCACCATGAATGGCACGCCGCCGCAGGCGTGGAAATGGTTCACGTCAGCCTGCCCGTTGGGATAGACCTTGGCCAAGGTCGGCGTTACCGCGGAGATATCCGCCATATCCTGCCAGGTCAGCTGAATACCCGCTGCCTGGGCGAAGGCCGGGATATGCAAGGTGTGATTGGTTGAACCGCCTGTGGCATTCAGCGCCACCACTGAGTTGATGATCGCCTTCTCGTCGACGATCTTGCACAGCGGCAGGTAGTTGCCGGACTGAGGGGTCAGACGAGTCACCTGGCGCGCCGCCTCGCGGGTCAGCTCGTCACGCAGCGGTGTGTACGGGTTAACGAACGAAGATCCAGGCAAGTGCAGCCCCATGATCTCCATCACCACCTGATTGGTATTCGCCGTGCCGTAGAAGGTGCACGTGCCGGGGCTGTGATAGGACAACATCTCAGATTCCAGCAGCTCCTCGCGGCTGGCCTTGCCTTCGGCATAGCGCTGACGAACCTCGGCTTTTTGCTTGTTTGGAATGCCTGAAGGCATCGGCCCGCCCGGCACGAACACCGCCGGCAGGTGACCGAAACGCAAGGCACCAATCATCAGACCCGGGATGATCTTGTCGCAGATACCTAGATACAGCGCAGCGTCAAACATGTTGTGTGACAGCGCAATGGCCGTCGCCATGGCAATCACCTCGCGGCTGGCGAGGCTCATTTCCATTCCCGCCTCACCTTGCGTCACGCCATCACACATAGCCGGGACGCCGCCGGCGAACTGCCCGACCGAGCCGACATCACGCAGCGCCTGCTTGATAATGTCCGGGAAATGCTCGTACGGCTGATGCGCCGACAGCATGTCGTTGTACGCCGAGACGATTGCGACGTTGGCCTCATTCATCAGGCGCAGCTTCTGCTTGTCGCTGGACGACGCACAGCCCGCCACGCCGTGAGCGAAGTTGGCGCATTGCAACTTGCCACGCTGAGGTCCATCACTCGCCGCCCCAGCCATCTGGGCAAGGTAGCGCTGCCGCGACGGGCGGCTGCGCTCGATCAAACGTTCGGTAACTTCTTGAATCCGCGGGTGCATGCCATCACTCCTGCTCGTGAATCTGTAGTTTTACCAACAAAACAACATGTATCTGGGCTTGATTTCTATTTTGACAGGAATAATCTTGTGATTCCTACAACAAATTCCGCCCAGGACCCTCTTATGACTATTCGCATCGCCATCAACGGCTTCGGCCGTATCGGACGCAATGTCCTCCGCGCCCTGTACAGCCAGAGCTACCGCGAGCATCTTCAGGTCGTGGCGATCAATGACCTCGGCAGCTCGGCGATGAATGCTCATCTATTGCAGTACGACAGCGTCCATGGCCATTTCGATGCCAAAATCGAAGTGAATGATGACCGGCTGGTGGTCAACGGAGATTCGATCGCGGTGAGTGCGATCCGCAACCCGGCTGAACTGCCCTGGCGCCAGCACGAGGTCGATGTGGTCTTCGAGTGTACCGGTCTCTTTACCTCCCGCGAGAAAGCCAGCGCTCACCTGGAAGCAGGTGCCGACAAGGTCATCATTTCCGCTCCGGCGTCCGGCGCCGATGCCACCATCGTCTACGGAGTCAATCACGGCATCCTGCGCCAGTCGCATCAGATCATCTCCAACGCGTCCTGCACCACCAACTGCCT
>NZ_LGLW01000012.1 GCF_013620795.1 Pseudomonas sp. Q2-TVG4-2
CCCGGTCGCCCAGATCCTGTCACGCGAATACGGTATTGAGCACGGCCTGATGACCACCATCCATGCTTATACCAACGACCAGAATTTGTCGGACGTCTACCACAGCGATCCCTACCGCGCGCGCTCGGCCACGCAATCGATGATTCCGACCAAGACCGGCGCAGCCGAAGCCGTGGGTCTGGTTCTGCCGGAACTGGCCGGCAAGCTGACCGGCATGGCGGTCCGGGTGCCAGTGATCAATGTATCGCTGGTAGATCTGACCCTCGAACTCAGCCGTGAAACCACCGCAGACGAGGTCAATGCGCTGATGCTGGACGCCAGCCAGCGCTCGCCCATACTGGCCTGTAACTCGTTGCCGCTGGTCTCCTGCGATTTCAACCACAACCCCATGTCCTCGATTTTCGACACCAACCACACCAAGGTTAGCGGACGACTGCTGAAAGTGATGGCCTGGTATGACAACGAGTGGGGATTCTCCAATCGAATGTTGGACACCTGCCGCGCCTTGCACGAAGCACCGTAACCGGCAATTCGGCTCAGCCGCCCATTCAGCAAGCCAGGGAAGAACATGAACCGCATCGATTTCGTTACCGCGACACTGCCCGCCCGCAAACGCATCGCGCTGGTCGCGCACGATCACTGCAAGGAGCGCCTGCTGGATTGGGCGGACCGACAGAAAGAGAAACTGGCGAACCACGAATTGCTCGCCACCGGCACCACCGGCCTGCTACTTGGGCGTCGCCTGGAGCTGCCGGTGGAATGCATGATCAGCGGTCCGCTAGGTGGGGATCAGCAAATCGGTGCGCGCATCGCCGAAAGGCGCATCGACATGCTGGTGTTCTTCTGGGATCCCTTCGAGCCGCAGCCGCATGACCCTGATGTTAAAGCGCTGCTGCGGGTTGCTGCGGTCTGGAATATTCCGCTTGCCGCCAACGAGAGCAGCGCCGATTACTTACTATCTAGTCCATTACTTGACGAAGCCCACGCGCTGAGCATTCCGGACTACGACAACTACCTGGCAGGCCGGAAAACAGAAAACTAGTCGCGGCGTTCCTCGTCCGGAACGCTTTGGCTTTCATCTTCCGCTTCGTCGCGCAAATCATCGAAGTCGGTCTTGAGGCCGGTTTCCATGCTGTCCAACTCCGCCAGCAGGCTGCGGAAGCTGGTCTGCTCGCGCGGCGTTCCCGATTCCAGTTCGGCGTCGACGCGTGCCTGCAATGCTGCCGGCACCGGCGCCTCTTCGACGTCGACAGGCAACGGCTCGGGCTCCATCTCCCGCAGTACCGCCAACGGCGGCAGCTCGTCGAGGTTTTTCAGGCTGAAGTGATCGAGAAATTGCTTAGTGGTGGCGAACATGGCCGGCCGTCCCGGCACGTCGCGATGACCAACCACCCGCACCCATTCGCGCTCCAACAGCGTCTTGACGATCTGACTGTTGACCGCAACGCCGCGAATGTCCTCGATTTCTCCTCGGGTGATCGGCTGGCGATAGGCGATCAGCACCAGGGTTTCCAGCAATGCGCGTGAATAGCGCTGCGGCCGCTCCTCCCAGAGCCGGCCCACCCAGGGCGAAAAGCGCTCGCGCACCTGCAGGCGGTAGCCGCTGGCAACTTGCTTCAGCTCGAACGCGCGTCCCTTACAAGATTTGTCGAGCACTTCCAGCGCTTTACGCAACAGCGCCGGCGCGGGCCGTTCGGTATCCTCGAACAGCTCGGCCATTCGCTCGATCGACATCGGTTTCCCCGAGGCGAGCAAGAAAGCCTCCAGTAGCGAAGCGAGATCCTTGGGATCAGAGAGATTCAACCTTGATTACCTCGACTCATACCTAAACCGTGCGCACAGGCTATTCGACCCGAGCGCGAACATGAATTGGCGCGAAGGGTTCGTTCTGCACCAACTCGACCAGCGATTCCTTGATCAATTCGAGTACGGCCATGAAGGTCACCACCACGCCAAGCCGGCCTTCTTCGACGGTGAACAGCGTGGCAAAAGGAACGAAGGCCCCGCCTTTGAGGCGCTCCAGCACATCGCTCATACGCTCGCGGGTCGACAAGGTTTCGCGCGTGACCTGATGGCTTTCGAACATGTCGGCACGGCGCAGCACCTCGGCCATGGAGATGAGCAGTTCCTCAAGGCTCACTTCAGGCAGTAGCTTGCGCGCCCGAGCGTCTGGCGCATCGACTCTCGGCACATACAGATCGCGGCCAACGCGCGGTAATTGATCGAGGTCTTCGGATGCTGCCTTGAAGCGCTCGTATTCCTGCAGCCGACGTATCAGCTCGGCACGCGGGTCGAGTTCGTCCTCCTCCACCTCGGCCGAACGCGGCAGCAGCATGCGCGACTTGATCTCAGCCAGCATCGCGGCCATCACCAGGTATTCGGCGGCCAGCTCCAGGCGCACGGTCTTCATCAGCTCGACGTACCCCATGTACTGGCGGGTAATCTCTGCAACCGGAATATCGAGGATGTCGATGTTCTGTTTGCGGATCAGATAGAGCAGCAGATCCAGCGGACCTTCAAACGCCTCGAGAAACACCTCCAGCGCATCTGGAGGAATATAGAGATCCTGCGGCAGATTGTTGAACGCCTCGCCATAGACCAATGCCAGCCGCAGCTGCTCACCGGGCGGATCGATCGTCGCCTCGGTCGGTGAATCCTGCATGATCTCTCCACGGAACGAACAGATGAAGCGGCGGCAAGTAATGCTGCCGCCGTATGGGCTCTAGCGGTAACTCAGGCCCATTGCCTGACGCACAACCACGAGCGTTTCGCGAACTTCATCGCGGGCCTGCTCGGCACCCTCGGCCAGAATGCTGCGAACCAGATCCGGATTCTGCTCGTAGTCCTGGGCCCGCTCCTGAAGCGGAGCCAGCTCGAGCTTGATTGATTCGATCAGCGGCGCCTTGCATTCCAGACAGCCGATTCCAGCACTGCGACAGCCCTGCTCGGCCCATTGGCAAACATCCTCTCCCGAGTGGGCGAGGTGCATCTGCCAGACCGGACAACGCGTCGGCTCACCCGGATCGTGGCGGTGCACCCGTGCCGGATCAGTAGGCATGCGCTTGATCTTCTCTTCGATCTCCTCAGGCGTATCGCGCAGGAAGATGGAGTTGCTCGCCGACTTGGCCATCTTGCCACCATCCAGGCCAGACACCTTGGGCGAATCGCTTAACAGGGCTTGCGGTTCGGGGAGCAGCAACCTGCCGCTGCCCTCCAGATACCCAAACAGGCGTTCCTGGTCACCGATGGTGATGGTCTGCTGATCCTTGAGCAATGCGCGGGCCGTATTCAGCGCTTCCAGATCGCCCTGCTCCTGGTAGCTCTTGCGCAGGCTGGAGTAAAGCTTGGAACTTTTCTTACCGAGCTTGCGGACCGCCGCCTCGGCCTTCACTTCGAAATCTTCTTCGCTGCCGTAGAGGTGGTTGAAGCGCCGCGCCACGTCACGGGCGAACTCGATGTGCGGCAGCTGATCGGCGCCCACCGGCACGACCCCGGCGCGATAGGCCAGGATGTCTGCAGCCTGTAGCAGCGGATAACCGAGGAAGCCATAGGTGCCAAGCTCTTTCTGCTGTGAATCGAGTTGCAGCTCTTTGTAGGACGGCACTCGCTCCAACCAAGCCAAAGGACAGATCATCGACAGCAGCAGGTGCAGTTCGGCGTGCTCAGGCACCTGAGACTGAATGAACAGAGTGGCCGAGCTGGGGCTGACGCCTGCCGCCAGCCAGTCGATTGCCATGTCCTGCACATTCCGGGCGATATCGGCACCGGTCGCATAATCTGTGGTCAGGGCGTGCCAGTCGACAATGCAGAAGAAGCATTGATATTCATGCTGCATCCTGACCCAGTTCTTCAATACGCCGTGGTAATGGCCAAGGTGAAGACGGCCGTTAGGCCGCATTCCGGAGACCACACGTCGCTGCGAATCCATGGAGCTCAAAAGGGTTTCCTTCGTAGTGTTTCGAAAAGGCGAATCAGATCAGGCGGCGAACGGTGCAGGATCCCCACAGCCGACACGCACCACTTCCGGGTCGCCGTCCACCAAACTGATGACCGTGGACGCTTCGACGCCACCGTAACCGCCGTCGATGATCAGGTCTACCTGATGCTCCAGCGCATCACGCATTTCGTAAGGATCGCTCATCGGCTCGGTTTCACCGGGCAGAATCAGGCTGACGCTCATCAGCGGCTCGCCCAGCTCGGCGAGCAGCGCTTGAGCGATGGGCTGCCCAGGGACCCGCAAGCCAATCGTGCGGCGCTTGGGATGCAGAAGCATCCGTGGGACTTCGCGAGTGGCGGTGAGGATGATGGTATATGGCCCCGGCAGGTGCGTCTTGAGCAGGCGAAAGGCCGCGGTATCCACCTTGGCGAAGAGGCCGAGCTGGGATAGGTCACGGCAGACCAAGGTGAAATTGTGTTTGTCGTCCAGCTGACGCAGGCGGCGAATACGTTCGATGCCTGCCTTATTACCCATCGAGCAGCCGATGGCGTAGGACGAATCGGTGGGATAGACCACCACGCCGCCGTTGCGAATGATTTCCACGGCCTGTTTGACCAGCCTGGCCTGCGGATTTTCCGGGTGTATCTGAAAAAACTGGCTCATGGAAACTCCCTGTTCAGCGGGCAACAGACTCGCATGGTTCATGATCGAAATGCCTCCACAGCGGTTGCAGATCTTCCGGCAAGGTCCGATACATCCCCAACTCCGACCAGTCGCTGGGCGCATGGAAATCGCTGCCGACACTGGCCATCAGGCCAAACTCACGCGCCAGAATCGACAGGCCACCAACCTGCTCCAGCGGCTGCATGCCGTTGACCACTTCCAGCGCATGCCCACCGGCCTGGGCAAACTCTGTCACCAGGCGCCGCCGCTTGCTACGAGTGAATTCATACTGCCAAGGGTGCGCCAGGCTGATCCAGGCGCCGGCCTCGCGCAGCGTAGTCACGGTTTGCTCGAGACTCGGCCAGTGTTGTTTCACATCGCCAAGCTTGCCCGAGCCAAGCCACTTGCGAAACGCTTCGGCACGGTCACGCACATGACCGGCACGCACCAGGAAATCGGCGAAGTGCGGACGCGCCGGGGCGTTGCCGCTGTCGCCCAGCTCCTGCTGGACGGCCCGTGCCCCTTCCAGCGCACCTGGCATTCCCTTTGCCTCCAGGCGTTGGGCGATCAATTCCGCCCGACGCCAACGACCCTCGTGCAGTTGCGCGATGGCCTCCTGCAAGGCGGCCGCGTCCCGGCGAAAGGCATAGCCGAGAATGTGAACGGTCGCGCCGCCCCACACGCATGAAAGTTCGATACCGTTGACCAGCCGGACCCCTAGCGAGTCCGCCACGGCGCGGGCAACATCGAGGCCTTCCAACGTGTCGTGATCAGTCAGGGCGAGCAACCCGATACCGCGTGCATGTGCCCGCTCAACCAGCGCATCAGGCGCCAATACGCCGTCCGACGCGGTACTGTGGCAATGCAGATCAACAATCATTCGGGACCTTCTCCATGGGGCTGGCGACATACAGTTACTGACCGTCCGTGCCGGCGCTCGTGCCATCATCCACTTCGCCAAAGCTTGCGCCATGTTCAGGAAATGGCCGGCTGACAGCGTTCCGCCAAAAGCGCGGTTTGTTATTATGCCGGCCACATACCGCTTCTGGCTCTCTTCGTGAAACAAATCGTCGACTTCATTCCGCTGCTGCTGTTCTTCGTGGCCTATAAGCTCGAGCCGAGGACCCTTGCACTGGCGGATCTAAGCTTCACGGTCGGCGGTATCTTCAGTGCCACAGCAGTGCTCGTTGCCAGCTCGCTGATCCTGTATACCGCGCTGTTCGTTTACCAGCGCCGGCTCGAGAAGAGTCAATGGCTGACGCTGGGAGCATGCCTGCTGTTTGGCGGACTGACGCTGGTGCTACACAGCGAAACCATCCTCAAATGGAAGGCGCCGGTGTTGAATTGGCTGTTCGCGCTGGCTTTCACCGGTAGCCATTTCATTGGCGAAAAGCCACTAATCCAGCGCATGATGGGTCACGCTGTGCAATTGCAATCCGCACAATGGGCGCAACTGAATGTCGCCTGGATCCTGTTCTTTCTCGTCTGCGGCTTCGCCAATCTGTTCGTTGCCTTCGTCTATCCCTCTATATGGGTCGACTTCAAGGTTTTCGGCAGCCTGGGGCTGACGCTGTTTTTCATGGCGGGCCAAGCCGTGTATCTGGTCCGCCATATGCAACCCGAACCTGAAGAATCATAGGAGTAAACATGCTCTACGCCATCATTGCCACCGATGTACCCGACTCGCTGGAAAACCGCCTGGCTGCGCGCCCGGCTCACCTGGCGCGTCTCGAGCAGCTGAAAAACGAGGGTCGAATGGTCCTGGCCGGTCCGCACCCAGCAATCGACAGTAACGATCCGGGCGCTGCCGGCTTCACCGGAAGTCTGGTGGTCGCCGAGTTCGCGTCCCTACAGGCCGCCGAAACCTGGGCTGCGGCTGATCCGTACAAAGCTGCCGGAGTCTACGGCGAGGTAGTGGTCAAGCCCTTCAAGCAAGTCTTTCCCTGAGCGGATCGGCTAACGCCGCCAGGTATCTGTCAAGCCGTAGGGTTTCCACGGCCTGTTGAGGAAAAAGGAGTTCCGATGCGCCAAGGTTTGCTGTCTCTGCTGCTTATCGTGAGTTTCGCCATGCTATCCGTGCATGCCGAGGAAGGTACAACCGATCCCACCACCGAACGACGGACCGAGCTGGAGCAACGTCTATCCGAGAACGAACTGCGGCGTGAAGAGCTGTCCGGCAGTCTCGACATCGCCGTTACGGATGCCGAGCGAGCACAGCTGGCGCGCCTGCGTCAGGAGAATCATCGTCTGCGCATGCAGCTGCAACAGGCGCAGCCGAACGCTCAACCGCAACTGTTGAATGATCAGCAACAATGGTTTGCTGTGGGCGGTGGCGTCGGTGTACTAGGTTTCCTGCTGGGCGTCCTGACCACGCGGGGACGTCGTCGTCGGCAATGGTTGAATTGAAGCGGATACGAGCGAAGCATGAGCGAACTGCTGCTGATAGATGACGACGAGGAACTCTGCGAATTGCTGGTGAGCTGGCTGTCGCAAGAGGGTTTTGTCGCCCACGCCTGCCATGACGGGCAGAGCGCACGGGCGGCGCTGGCCGAGCATCAGCCGGCGGCAGTGGTGCTCGATGTGATGTTGCCTGACGGCAGCGGTCTCGAATTGCTCAAGCAGCTTCGCAGCGAACACCCTGATCTACCGGTGTTGATGCTTTCGGGGCGCGGCGAGCCACTCGACCGCATCCTCGGCCTGGAGCTGGGCGCCGATGATTACCTGGCCAAACCCTGCGACCCTCGCGAGCTCACCGCACGGCTGCGCGCGGTGCTGCGGCGCAGCCAGCCGGCGAGCACGCCGACCCAGCTGGAGCTGGGCGATCTTTGCTATAGCCCGGCCCGTGGTGTGGCCAGCGTCGGCGAGCATGAGGTGACCCTGACGCTTTCCGAAGGTCGCATTCTTGAGGCGCTGCTCAGTCAGCCAGGCGACCCGCTGGACAAGCAGGCACTGGCCCAGCTCGCCCTCGGTCGTAAGCTGACCCTGTATGACCGCAGTCTGGACATGCATGTCAGCAACCTGCGCCGCAAGCTCGGTCCGCACCCCGACGGACGCCAGCGCATCGTCGCGCTGCGCAGCCGCGGTTACCTTTACGCCTCCTGATCGGCTTTACCCAGCCTTTACCCTCTGCTGACGGGCCTTGACCTTGCGCGCCCTAGACTGAGCTCATCCGGTCGAAGCCAGAACGTGCGCAAGCGCTTCTCGCGATCGGCTTCATACACAGGAGAGACCTCATGATGCGCAAGACCTTTATCGCCGTGCTTTTCGCTTCGACTCTTCCCGCCATTGCAATGGCCATGCCCGACGGCAGCCACGGTCATCATGGCAAACACGCCCCCTTCGAACAGCTGGATCTGACAAAGGAACAGAAGCGGGAAATGCGCGAATTGATGGGCGAACAGATGAAGAACCATCGTGAAATCACCCAGCGTTATCTGAACAAGTTGCCAGAAGCCGAGCGCAAGGCGATGCAGGATGAGCTGAAGAACAGCAAAGAAAATACCCACAAGCAGATTCGCGATCTGCTCAAGCCTGAGCAGCAGAAGCAATTCGACGAAATGCACGAGAAAATGGTAGCCAAGCGAGCCGAGCGCGCCGAGTTTGAACAGTGGAAAGCCGAGCGCGACCAAAAGAACTGACCGCTAGCCGAAACCAACCCACCCGGCCCGCCTGACATTAAGGCGCCGCGCCGGGTTTTGCTGTGGAGAAATGACCTGTGCGATCTCTGTTCTGGCGCATCCTAGCGACGTTCTGGCTCGCCATCGCTTTGGTGGCCGGCCTCGCCATGCTGCTTGGTCATGCACTGAACCAGGACACCTGGATCATCAACCGGCACCCCGGGGTAAAAGATCTGGCCGAGGTCTGGACCAGAGTCTATGAGCGCCAAGGCCCTCTGCCTGCGCAGTTTCTGCTCGAACGACACCGGCATCGCTTCCACGTCGATGTGCAGGTGCTTGCCGAGAATGGCCAACCGGTCATCCGCGGAACGTTTCCGGCACGCGCCGCCGCGTTTGAAGCGCGTCAGGAAAACCGCTCGGGGCGCTTACCCTGGCGACGACTCACCGCCGATTACACCAGCCCGCTCAGCGGCGAAACCTACCTATTCATCTATCGCATTCCAAACTCTGAACTGCAGGCCTGGCATCGCGATAGCCTGTTCTGGCCGCTGAGCGCGATTGCCATCGCGCTGGTCGTGCTGGCCGGCTTCAGCCTGCTGCTTACGCTATCGATCACCCGCCCCCTCGATCGCCTTCGGGGCGCCGTGCACGACCTTGGACAGACTGCCTATCAGCAGAACTCGCTCGCCCGCCTGGCCACCAGACGCGATGAACTCGGCGTGCTGGCCAAGGACTTCAACCGGATGGGCGCGCGGCTGCAAAGCCTGATCGGCAGTCAGCGGCAGCTGCTACGTGACGTCTCACACGAGCTACGCTCACCGCTCGCACGCCTGCGTATCGCCCTGGCGCTCGCCGAACGGGCGACCCCGGAAGAACGTGAAGTCATCTGGCCGCGACTGGCCAAGGAATGTGACCGGCTCGAAGCGTTGATCAGCGAGATTTTGGAACTGGCGCGACTGGACGCCGAGCCAGGCGCGACGGCTCCCGTCAATCTGGCCTCGATCTTTCAGCAGCTGGAAGAGTATGCGCGCATCGTCGCGCCCGCCCAGCGCGTCGAAACTCGGATGGACCCCGATATCGTGCTGAGCGGCTGGCCGGACATGCTTGAACGAGCACTGGATAATCTGCTGCGCAATGCGCTGCGCTTCAATCCCGAGGGTGCGCCGATCGAGCTAGGCGCCAGTATCGATAATGACTGGTTGCTGTTGAGCATCCGCGACCACGGGCCCGGTGTGGACGAAGCCCACCTCGCGCAATTAAGTGAGCCGTTCTTCCGCGCGCCGGGACAGACCACCGCCGGCCATGGATTGGGGCTGGCGATAGCCCGCCGCGCCGCCGAACGCCATGGCGGTGAGCTGCTGCTGGGCAATCACCCGGAGGGTGGCTTCATCGCTAGCTTGAAGCTGCCGCTGAGCGCGACAGGGTCAACCCTGCCGCATCCGCTTTGAGTACTATCGAGCGCGGTCCCACTGATTAACGAAAGAACGAGGATCCAACTCCGGAGGGGTCCGCAGATTACCTTCCGGCGTGCCCAGGTAGATGAAGCCGAGCACCTGCTCGTTCTCGGCCAGGCCTAACTGTTGGGCTACATGCCGATCATAGGCAAACTCGCCGGTACGCCAGACCGCGCCCAGGCCCTGCGCGTGAGCTGCCAACAACACACCGTGGGCCGCACAGGCGACCGCGAGCACCTGCTCGGAACCAGGAATCTTTGGGTGTGGCAAGACCCGGGCGATAACCACCAGCACCATTGGCGCGCGCAGCGGCATCTTTTGCGCCTTGCGTAGCGCTTCCTCGGCGGCATCCGGCTGGCGCAAGCCAAGTGCCTCGACGAACACCTCACCCAGGCGCTCCCGAGCGTCTCCCTGAACCGTCAGGAAACGCCACGGACGAAGCTGGCCATGATCCGGAGCGCGCAGTGCCGCGCGAAAAATCAGATCCAGCTGAGCGGCGTTCGGTGCCGGATCAGCGAGCCGCGTAACAGAAACGCGGTTGAGTAACAGGTCAAGAGCGTCCATCACCACCTCCAAAAACGAATCGGACATTCTAGGGCCCCGATACGTTCTTTGCGCAGTCGCAATGGCAACGCCCCTGCCGGCGGAGACCGTCAAGCCACCCGATCAGGCGCTAACTGCGGCTCCAATGGCGGTGTCAGCGGTGGCAGGCCATGGGCTGCCCGGGCCGCATCGCAGTGAGCGTTGTGCTGACCATCGGCCCAGGACGCCTCAAATTCGCGGCAGGTGCTCGAGCGCTGCTCATACATCGTGCAGCGCACGCCGCACCCCACATCGCCCATCAAACCGACGCAACGTGCAGGTTTGGACTCCGTCCCGAGCATCGCCACATGAAACGGGCTGACCTGCACGGTGGCGCTATCGGGAACAGTACCGCCGGACGAGGCGCATTCGCCCCAAAAGAAAGACACACGAAAATACGCGCAGCAGGCGCCACACGTGAGGCAGGGGTTGTCGATCGACATGGAAGGTGAACACCGAGAAACCGGCAAAGGGCCGGCGCCGGGCGGCTATTCTATCCATCGCAGCGAACTTGGGAAGAGGCCCGCAGAGCGCGCTGTAAAAGATTTTTCGGTAGGCCGATCGCCGGTTTACTGCCGCTGCGACTGGCGTAGAATGGCGGCCTCATTTTCGAGCCGAGCAACAATCACCAATGGCCTTGCCGACCCTGCGTATCATCGGTTTCATTCTCGGCATTTTCCTGATTACTCTTGCAGTCAGCATGGTCATTCCGATGATCACGTTGTTTGCCTTTGATCGCACCGACGATCTCCAGGCATTCCTTTGGGCGAGCCTTATTACCTTCGGCTGCGGCTTTGCCCTGGTCGCGCCAGGGCGACCGGCCAACACCCATCTGCGCCCGCGCGACATGTACTTTCTGACCACCGTCAGCTGGGTGGCTGTCTGCTGCTTCGCTGCCTTGCCGCTGATGCTCATTCAGCACATCAGCTATACCGACGCATTCTTCGAAACCATGTCCGGTATCACTACGACCGGCGCGACGGTGCTTTCAGGGCTGGATAGCGCGTCGCCCGGCCTGTTGATGTGGCGGTCGCTGCTGCACTGGCTTGGCGGTATTGGATTTATCGGCATGGCGGTGGCGATTCTCCCGCTGCTGCGGGTCGGCGGCATGCGGCTGTTCCAGACCGAGTCATCGGACTGGTCAGAGAAAGTCATGCCGCGCTCGCACATGGCCGGCAAGTATCTGATTGCGATCTACCTGACATTCACGCTGGCAGCCTTCATTGCATTCTGGCTGTCGGGGATGAGCGGCTTCGACGCCATCAACCACGCGATGTCGACCGTGGCGACGGGAGGCTATTCGACATCAGATGCTTCGCTCGGCAAGTTCAGCCCCGCATCGCATTGGGTGGCGATCTTTTTCATGATCCTGGGTAGCTTGCCGTTCACACTGTATGTCGCCACGGCACGTGGGAATCGCAACGCATTGCTCGGCGATCAACAAGTGCGTGGTTTCCTGCTGATGCTGACCATTACCAGCCTTTTGTTCAGCGGCTGGTACTGGCTCAACCATGACGACAACCTACTCGACTCGCTGCGTATCGTGACCTTCAGCGTGGTATCCGTAATTACGACGACGGGCTTCGCGGTCAACGATTACACCCAGTGGGGTGGATTCGCCGTGATGGTGTTCTTCTACCTTACGTTCCTTGGCGGATGTTCCGGCTCCACCTCCGGCGGCTTGAAGATGTTCCGTTTCCAGGTCGCCTACGCCCTGTTGCGCTCGAACCTCAAGCAGCTGGTTCACCCGCGCGCGGTGATTCGTCAGCAGTACAACGGGCACAACCTCGATGAAGAAATCGTCCGTTCGATTCTGACTTTTTCGTTCTTCATCACCATGACCATCGGTGTGTTGGCGCTGTGTTTGGCGCTGCTTGGCCTGGACCCGATCACCGCGCTCACGGGAGCGGCTTCGGCGGTTTGCAACGTGGGCCCTGGCCTGGGTCCGATCATCGGTCCGGCGGGCAACTTCTCGACCCTGCCGGATGCCGCAAAGTGGCTGCTGTCGGTCGGCATGCTGCTTGGTCGACTGGAGATCATCACCGTGCTGGTGATGCTGACCCCGTCATTCTGGCGTCACTGACTCGTCTCGCCGATGTCCTCGTTCCACAGCTCGGGGCTGTTGGCGATGAAGCTGCGCATCATCTCTACGCAGGTGGCGTCCTGCAGCACTTCGACCTCAACGCCGCGACCGCGCAACAACAGCTCCTCGCCCATGAAGGTCTGATTTTCGCCGATCACGACCCGGGGGATTCCGTAGAGCAGGATGGCCCCGCTGCACATCGAGCAGGGCGATAACGTGGTGTAAAGAACCGACTCGGCATAGACACTGGCTGGTTGTCGGCCGGCATTTTCGAAGGCATCCATCTCCCCGTGCAGCACGGCACTGCCCTGCTGCACGCGCCGGTTGTGCCCGCGGCCGATGATCTGTCCACGATGAACAATCACCGAGCCGATCGGAATGCCGCCTTCAGCCAATCCCTTCTTCGCTTCGTCGATTGCCGCTTGCATGAATGCATCCATCCCTTTGCTCCTGTGATGTTCAGAACATGGTTTGCTTGGCCCAGGCCCGCACGACAGTGTGCAAGCCAAGGCTTCGGTTCAGGCCGCGTCGGCCTTTCCCTTGAACAGACGCCCGCCCAGCGTAACCGCAGCGAATACCAAGCCACCGACCAGGATGCCGAATGCCGCGTCCAGGATTGTCGGCAGCAACCCGGCCAATACCGAGCCGACATAAGGCAGCGCAACCGTATGCTCTGCGCTGTTCTCGATGAAATGGTGAATCGCCTGGATGCCGTGGGTAAGGATGCCACCACCGACCATGAACATGGCCGCAGTACCGATCACCGACAGCGACTTCATCAGCCACGGCGCAACCGCAAGGATGCCCCGTCCGATCACCTGCGCGGCGCCACTGCTGCTTTTGCTCAGCGCTAGACCGGCATCGTCCAGCTTCACGATCCCAGCGACCAGCCCGTACACGCCTACCGTCATGATGATCGCAATGCCCGCGAGCACCGCCACTTGCTCAGTGAAGGTTGCAGCGGCCACGGTGCCAAGGGTAATGGCGATGATTTCGGCCGAGAGGATGAAATCGGTGCGCACCGCGCCACTGATCTTGTCTCGCTCGAAGGCGACCATGTCGACACTCGGATCTGCCAGGGCCTTCAGTTGCTGCGCGTGCTGGTCGTCGTCCCGGTGCAGGAAACGATGCGCAAGCTTCTCGAAGCCTTCGAAACACAGGAACGCCCCACCGAGCATCAACAAGGGCGTTATCGCCCACGGAACGAATGCGCTGATCAACAGCGCAGCCGGTACCAGGATCAACTTGTTGCGCATCGACCCTTTAGCCACGGCCCAGACGACGGGCAACTCCCGGTCGGCTTTGACGCCGGTGACCTGTTGGGCGTTGAGCGCTAGATCATCACCCAGCACGCCGGCGGTTTTCTTCGCGGCGATCTTGGTCATGACCGAGACGTCATCCAGAACCGTCGCAATATCGTCAATCAGGGCAAGCAGGCTACTGGCCAAAGCTGGGCGTCCTTTGGTGATGTATTCACGGGAACGGCATTCAACACGCCGCTAAACGGGGGTATGGAAACTAAGGCCCTCCTGCTGCAAGACAAGTTCCGGCATGGCATCGCCGGCGCCGGCACGCCTCGCAAGCCAGCATGATGTCGCCTGTGGGTTCTAGCAGTGAGCTAGCAGCGCGACCAAACCAACTATCCTGGCCAGTGGCCAAAAAATACCAGCGAATCTAGACTGCGCTGACCACAATGACAGGAGGTGCGGCATGAGCACGCAAACCGCCGAACGCTTTACCCGCTTTGCGGAGTTCTATCCGTTCTATCTGGCCGAGCACAGCAACCCCACCTGCCGTCGACTGCACTACATAGGGAGCTTACTCGTGTTGGCCATACTCGCCTACGCGCTAATCAGCCAGCAGTGGTTATGGCTGCTAGCGATGCCGTTGGCTGGCTACGGGTTCGCCTGGATCGGGCATTTCATTTTCGAGAAGAACCGGCCGGCGACGTTCCAGTACCCGCTCTACAGCTTTCTCGGGGACTGGGTGATGCTCAAGGACATGCTTACCGGAAAGATCCGATTCTGAATCACCGAGGCCGACCATATCCGGTTGGTAGCCGCGGACCGTCACGGATTGGACGGGCGGTTTGGCGCAATGGTGGCGACTTAGTTATGATCGCCGGGCCAGCGCCGGCCGATGCGCTGTTGCCTCCAACGGTGCATGCCAGAGCGCCGGAACCTTTCAGGGATAGCAATCATAATGTCAACCGTGACCGGTGAACGGCGTAACGGCCTCGCGACTCGCCCCCTGCGCGAGTACTACGCCCGGGTTTTCGCCTATCTGACCTGCGCCGCCACACTCGCCGCTGGTGTCTATACCCAGCAGTTCGCACTCAGCCTGCTGTGGATGGTGCCCTACACCCTCCTCTATCCACATTTCGCCTATCACCTGAGCTATCGCTTCAAGCGCCGATACCCGGAGCAAACTTCGCAAACACTGCTGTGCCTCGACGCCTTGAATGCGGGAGCAGGAATCGTGCTGCTCGGCTGCGCCCTGGTGCCAAGCCTGATGTTCCTCCTGACGCTGGGCTTCAGTGCGCTGGTCATCGGCAGCCTGCGCCATTTCCTGATGACCATGTTGATGGTCACCATCGGCGTCGGGCTGACCAGCTTGCTGGTGCCTTTGCGCTTCGACGACTCAACCCCCGTCCTAGTATCCGCCGTCAGCATTCTCTTCACCACGCTGTACGTGTGCGTCACGGCCTACTACGTGCATCAGCAAGGGATACGGCTGGCCCAGGCTCGCAGCGAAGTCGAGGCCCAGCAGGCCAAGGCCGCACGGCTGGCCCGTAATCTGGCCAAATATCTATCACCCCAGGTGTGGGAGTCGATTTTCTCCGGCAAACGCAGCGTACGCCTGGAGACCCAGCGCAAGAAGCTCACGGTGTTCTTTTCCGACATTAAGGGCTTCACCGAGCTGTCAGAAGAACTGGAAGCCGAAGCCCTGACCGATCTGCTCAACACCTACCTCAACGAGATGTCGAAGATCACCCTCAAGTACGGCGGGACCATCGACAAGTTCGTTGGCGACTGCGTGATGGTTTTCTTCGGCGACCCCGCC
Source organism: Pseudomonas sp. Q2-TVG4-2 (assembly GCF_013620795.1). GTDB lineage: Bacteria > Pseudomonadota > Gammaproteobacteria > Pseudomonadales > Pseudomonadaceae > Stutzerimonas. Next base: position 15,400 of record NZ_LGLW01000012.1, read on the forward strand.
AGTCAGGGTGCCAAAAAGGATGCGGTGGCCGCGGTATCGATGGCCATCGCCATGCGCAAGCACATGAAAGTGCTGCGCCAGCAATGGCGCGCACAAGGCATCACGAAGCCGATGGAAATCCGCATGGGGATCAACACCGGCTACTGCACAGTCGGCAACTTCGGTGCCGATACCCGCATGGATTACACCATCATCGGTCGCGAAGTGAACCTCGCCAGCCGATTGGAGAGTTCCGCCGAAGCCGGGGAGATCCTGATCTCCCACGAAACCTATTCACTGGTCAAAGACGTGATCATGTGCCGCGACAAGGGCCAGATCAGCGTCAAGGGCTTCTCGCGTCCGGTGCAGATCTATCAAGTGGTGGACTTCCGCCGCGATCTGGGTGCGACCAGCAGCTTTGTCGAGCATGAATTGCCGGGCTTCTCGATGTACCTGGACACCAACGGCGTGCAGAACTTCGACAAGGAGCGCGTTATCCAGGCCCTCAACCAGGCTGCCGACAAACTTCGCGACAAGGTCATAATGTAGCACCGCCGGTGCCGGCGACGGTCCACGGCAATCACAGCCTAGGCCGCCGGCGCTACCTCAAAGTCGAGGTCACCCATGTCGCCCATCCTATCGCTGCGCCACTACAGCCACGACCAGGTCATCCATAGTCACCAGCACACACAACTGGTGTTCGGCCTGCGAGGGCAGCTGGACTTCGAGATCGACGGCCACGGCAGCCGCATCCAGCAACAGCTCCTGGCGGTTGTCCCCAGCGACGCGCACCATGCCTGCGGTAGCGTCGATGGCAGCTTGTGCCTGGTCGTGGATATACCTGATCACGGCTGGCTGCAGCAGCGTCTCGGACACCATGCCGACCCTGCGCAGCGCTTGCTGGAGCGGCCCGCAGCGCTGCGCCTGAGCACCACCCAGAGCCAGCTCGTCAGCTGGCTTTCAGCCAGCCCGATTAACGACCCGATCATCAATGAGCAAGGCGCCACGCTACTATTAGCCAGTCTTGCGTCGGGCTGCGAGCCGGCCGGCCGGCAGCATCCGCTCCCTCTGGCCGGCCTCTACGCCCACGTCGATCGGCATTTGGCGCATCCGCTTGAAGTCAGTGATCTCGCACGACTGGCCGGCCTTTCCGTGCCGCGCTTCCATGCGCGCTTCGTCAGCGAAACGGGCCTGACTCCCCAGGAGTTCATCCGCTTACGCCGTCTGCAACAGGGAAGACAGCTGCTGATCAGCACCTCGCTAGCGGTTGGCGAAATCGCCGCGCGCGTCGGGTACGCCTCGCAAAGCGCTTTCACCGCCGCCCTCAACCGTCAGTACGGCACGACGCCGCGCGCAGTCCGGCGCGAGGCGCTCGGCAAATCACAACGTTGACGCGACAGACGGGCCGCCCCCGGCGCACTACTATGGGTGCCAGCTGACAGTCTCAAACGCATCCTATCGTGAGGCCCCATGACCCATCGCAACGCGCTACTGGCGATCCACTTTGGCGCGCTGATGTTTGGCCTCTCCGGCGTTTTCGGCAAGTTGGCCGAAAGCCCGCCGCTGCTCATCACCTTCGGCCGCGCACTGTTTGCCGTCGCCGCGCTAGTACTGGCAGCGTATTTCCTGCGTACCGGTGGTAACCGACCGAACTGGCGTCAGCGCAGCGGCCTGTTGCTTGGCGGTCTGCTGTTGGGTGGGCATTGGCTCACCTTCTTCATGGCAGTGAAAGTCGCCGGCGTCGGCATTGCCACGTTGGGCTTCGCCAGCTTCCCGGCGTTCACAGTGCTGTTCGAAGGTCTGCTGTTCCGCGAGCGAACCCGCCCCATCGAGTTCGCCATGGTGGGGCTGGTATGCGCAGGTCTTCTGCTGGTCACGCCGCATTTCGATCTTGCCAGCCAAAGCACAGTGGGCCTGCTCTATGGCGTTCTGTCGGGGCTGATGTTCGCACTGCTCTCACTACTCAACCGTGCCGTTACGCGCGGCGTCGATCCGGTACAGGCAGCCCTCTGGCAGAACGGCACCATCCTGCTCTGCCTGCTGCCCTTCACTTGGAGCTCATTGCCAGCAGTACCGGCGCTGGATTGGCTATGGCTAGTATTGCTCGGCGTGTTCTGCACGGGCCTGGCGCACAGCCTGTTCGTAGCGAGCCTCAAGGTACTAAAGGCTCGGACAACCGCAGTGATCTTCGCCCTCGAACCGGTCTACGGCATCGCCTTCGCGTGGTGGCTGTTCAATGAACAACCCACCCTGCGCATGCTGATGGGCGGCACACTGATCATCCTTGCTACGGTAATCACCAGCCGCCTGAAGGCTCCGGCCGCGCCGAATGCCGCTACACCACTGGCGGAGATACCCGAAGCGCCCCGTTAGTGGCTCCTTAGTGGGAATGACGTGGTACCTCCGCGCCCCGGCAGCCGACAAGGAAGTCGAAGTCGCAGCCTTCGTCGGCCTGCAATACATGATCGACAAACAACCGCCGATAACCACCGTCCCACAACAGGCCCTGCGGTGGCTGCCATGCCGTCAGACGCTCATGCAGCTCGGCATCCGAGATATCCAGATGCAGCCGTCCGGCCATGCAATCCAGCTCGATGTAATCACCGTTGCGCACCACCGCCAAAGGGCCGCCTGCAGCCGCTTCTGGTGCTACATGCAACACCACGGTGCCGTAGGCAGTGCCGCTCATGCGCGCATCCGATATCCGCACCATATCGGTAACACCCTTGGCCAATACTTTCGGCGGTAGGCCCATGTTGCCAACCTCGGCCATGCCGGGATAACCCTTGGGTCCGCAGTTCTTCATTACCAGTACACAGCTTTCATCGACATCCAGATCTGGATCGGCGATGCGCGCCTTGTAGTCGTCGAAGTCTTCGAAAACCACCGCGCGGCCACGATGCTGCATCAGTTCCGGGGTCGCCGCTGAGGGTTTCAGCACCGCGCCACTGGGCGCCAGGTTGCCGCGCAGCACACAGATGCCGCCATCGGCGCGCAGTGGATTGTCCAGGGCGCGGATGACTTCATCCTGCCCGTAGATGGGGGCCTGGGCGCAGTTATCCCATAGCGATTTGCCGTTGACGGTGAGCGCATCGGGATTGGGCAACAGCTTATTCTCGCCTAGCCGTCGGATCACCGCCGGCAGGCCGCCGGCATAGTAGAACTCCTCCATCAGGAAGCGTCCGGATGGCTGCAGATCGACCAGCGTTGGCATTCCTCGACCGATACGTGTCCAGTCGTCCAGATCGAGCTCCACGCCGATGCGCCCGGCGATAGCCTTGAGGTGGATCACCGCATTGGTCGACCCACCGATCGCGGCGTTAACGCGAATGGCGTTTTCAAATGCCGCTTTGGTCAGCACCTTCGATAGTTTCAGGTCTTCGTGCACCATATCGACGATGCGCATACCGGACAGATGCGCCAGCACGTAGCGCCGCGAATCCACCGCCGGAATCGCCGCGTTGTGCGGCAGTGACGTACCCAGCGCTTCGGCCATGCAGGCCATGGTCGAGGCGGTACCCATGGTGTTGCAGGTACCGGCCGAGCGCGACATGCCAGCTTCGGCTGAAAGAAACTCGTCGAGGCTGATCAGCCCGCCCTTGTACGCCTCGTGCATCTGCCAGACGATGGTGCCGGCCCCTATATCGCGGCCGTTGTGCTTGCCGTTCAACATCGGCCCGCCGGTCACCACGATCGTTGGCACATCGCAGCTGGCGGCGCCCATAAGCAACGCCGGAGTGGTCTTGTCGCAGCCGGTGAGCAGTACCACCGCATCGATGGGATTGCCGCGAATCGACTCTTCGACGTCCATGCTGGCCAGGTTACGGGTCAGCATGGCGGTCGGCCTGAGGTTCGATTCGCCGTTGGAGAACACCGGAAACTCCACCGGAAACCCGCCTGCCTCCAGCACGCCCTTCTTTACGTGCTCGGCGATCTTGCGAAAATGCGCGTTGCAGGGCGTCAGCTCCGACCAGGTGTTGCAGATGCCGATGATCGGCTTGCCTTGAAACTCGTGATCCGGAATGCCCTGGTTCTTCATCCAGCTGCGGTACATGAAGCCGTTCTTGTCAGTCGTGCCGAACCATTGAGCGGAGCGCAGGGGGCGTTTGTCAGTCATTGCAATACACCTGTTTTCGCGGCCGACCCGCCGGGCCTGCCAGATTGAACGTTCGGGTTGGGTTCACAGCAGCCAGGTGGAGATGGCAGGGAAGTACAGCAGCAGGCCGAGCACCGCTATCTGGATGACGATGAAGGGCACCATCGAGCGGAAGATATCCGTCAGCGTGATATCAGGCGGCGCCACGCTCTTGAGGTAGAACGCGGCCGGCCCGAACGGTGGCGAGATGTACGAGACCTGCATGCTCACCGCGAAGAGGATGCCGAACCACACCGGGTCGTAGCCGAGCTCGACGACGATGGGCACGAAGATCGGCAGGCAGAGCATGGCGATGCCGATCCAGTCGAGAAACATGCCCAGCAGGAGAAAGATCAGCATCATCACCAGCACGATGACGAAGGGCGCCACCTCCAGTCCGGTGATCGCCGACGAGACAAAGCGATTGCCACCCATCAGGTTGTAGACCCCGACCAGGCAGGCGGCGCCGATTCCGATCCAGACGATCATCCCGCAAGTTTCCAAGGTCTGGGTCAGGCTTTCCTGAAGCAGCTTGAGGCTGAATTCACCCCGCACCAGCACCGCCAACAGCACACCCAGCGCGCCCATGGCCGCCGCTTCCGTGACCGAAGCGATGCCGCCATAGATGCTGCCGAGGACCAGCCCGGCGATGGCGATCGGAAAGAACATGCCCTTGAACGCCTCGCCTAGGGTCAGGTGCGGCAGGCTTGTGTCCTTTTCCAGGTGCGCGCCGCCCATATGCGGATAACGCATGCACATCACCACCACGTAGAGCATGTAACTGCCCATCAGCAGTGCGGCGGGAATGATCGCGGCCTTGAACAGATCGGCGATGGAGACGCTGGCGATCAACCCGTAAATGATCAGGACGATCGATGGCGGCACCATGGTGCCCAGGGAACCACCCGCGCAGACCACGCCGATGGCGATACGTTTGTCGTAGCCCAGGCGCAGCATCTGCGGCAGCGCCAGTACGCCGAGCAGGACGATTTCACCACCGATGATTCCGGAGATTGCGGCGAGAAAGAACGCCACGACGATGGTCTGTACCGCGACCCCGCCCGGCAGGCGGCCGGCGAAAAAGCGCATGGCATTGAACAGATCCCGCGCCAGCCCCGATCGGTCCAGCAAGCCCGCCATCAAGACGAACATTGGCACGGCCACCAGCGAATACTCAGTGATGAAGCCGAACACGCGGCTCGCCACCAGAGGCACCGCCACGGGGCCAAACCATCCAAGCGTGAAGCCGGCGGCGACCAGGCCGGTCACGAAGGCCAGCGGCAGGCCCAGGACCAGCAACGCGAAGATCGCGAAAACCATCAGGTAGGTTGCGATGTCGATACTCATCGCGTGGCATCCGAATCATGACGCGCACGCCGATGAGTAGCGATCCGCACGGTCTGCTGCACAGCCATCAGCGCGACGGAGATCAGTATGACGATCTTGGTGAACGCTGGCAGCGGCTGATTCCAGGACGATCCCGAGGTTTCCAGGCGCCAGCTGCCATCGGGTGCGTGGGTCGCGTTATAGGCCAGCACCCAAGCGGCATAACCGATCGCCAGACAGAACAGGATGCCCAGCAGCAGATTCAGCAGTTCCAGCCAACTCCGCCTACGCGGCGAAAGACGGTCGAGCAGGATGCGAATTTGGATATGCCGGTTGGTTGCCAAGGCGTAGGGCCCGCCCAGCGCAAAAATGGCAGCGACCAGAAAAGTGGTGGTTTCGTGCGCCCATTCGGTCGGCGAGTTGAAGCCATAGCGCATGATGACTTCGAACACACTGACCAGCATGGCGAGGAACACCAGCCAGGCAACCACCTGACCACCGCGCCGAATACCACGATCAAGCAGCCCGCGCCCCGGCTCGGGGGCGCAGGCATCGAGATGATCGTCAGACGAGGATTGAGATTTTTTCACAGCGAAACTCCTCGGACTGCCCGGCGTAGGCCGGAAAGTCGTTGGTCATCGAAGAAAGGAGCCGCGATGCGCGACTCAGAGCATGCCCTTGTCCTGCAGGTAGGCCTGGATCGAGTCCACCGCCTCCTTGGCCTGAGGGCTGCGATCACGCCAGCGCGACCACTCGTCCCGAGCGGACTGACGGAATTTCTTCAGTTCGTCCTCGGGCAGCGAGGCCAGGGTCACGTCGCCTTTCTGCTTGGCCAGCGCCACTTGCTCTTCGTCCTTTTTCTGCAGGTCGTTGACCAGCTGTTCGGTGAACGCATCGACCGAGTCTTCGAGAATTTTCTGCTGCTCTGCGGAAAGCTCGTCCCACAGCGCCTTGTTGAGCGAGATGTCCTTCATCGGCATCGAATGAAAGCCGGGGTAGACGGCAAACGGCGCGTACTTGTGATAGCCCTGCTGGTAGTTGGTGGAAAACACCGTGTAGTCGGCCGCGTCGATCACGCCCTTCTCCAGTCCGGTGTACACCTCAGATGTCGGAAGATTCACTGGCGCCGCACCCACCAGCTTGAATATGTTCGAGACCATGCCCTCCGGGGCACGCACCTTGAGGCCTTCGAGATCGTTGAGCGTCTCGATCTTGCGCTTGCTGATCAAGGATTCGGCGCCCACGGCGCCAGCACGGATAAGATGAACGTTGTACGGCTCGACCAGGCGGTTGTAACCCGCCTCCCCGCCCGCGTTACGCATGTAATCGAGAAACGGCGCCGGGCCGCCCCAGGCACCGACCATGTTGCCGTACACCGCAAAGGCGGGATTCTTGCCTGAGAAATAACCGGGATCGGTGATATGGCCCTGAATGATGCCTGCGCCGACGGCGTCCAGTGTCTCGTTGTTACCCACGATGGTGCCGGTCGGGAGCACCTCGATGGTGATTTCGCCGCCCGTTTTCTCACCGACGCTCTTGGCCCACTGCTGGGCGATGCGGTACTCGTCGTCACCGGCGTTGACGTTGATCTGGAATTTCCACTCCTGGGCAGCGGCGACGCTTCCGGAAGTGAGGATCAGGCTCGCCGCAAGGGCAAGACCGACACAGGGAGTGTTCGGTTGCATGGTTGCCTCTCCAATTATTGTTATTCGGCACTTTCAGTTCGCGATGACAGGCTTTGTTACACCAGCCCGTACCGCCGTTGAAAAGATTAGTGAGCGCAGCCATCATCAACAAATACAAAATCCAGCCGCACCGATACCCAAACGGATATAGCGAACATGAAGCCGATCAATAGCAACTGGTTCGTTCGAGCCCGCCTGAAGAACCGCCACATCCCTCTGCTGGTGGCGTTGGGGGACACGGGCAATCTCAATCGCGCGGCTGAAGGGCTGGGGATTTCCCAGCCGGCCATCTCGAAGCTGTTGAAGGAACTGGAAGACGGGCTGGGCGTCGCACTTTTCGAGCGGCATGCGCGTGGGGTGGTCCCGACGCTCTACGGCGAAACCATGATTCGCCATGCCAGGCGCCTGCAGAGCACGCTGGACAATGTGTATAGCGAGGTCGACGCGCTGCGCCAAGGGCAACAGGGACATGTACGCATCGGCACTATCCTGACGCCCTGTGCGGAACTGCTGCCAGAAACCGTCCGCCGCGCGAAGCAGCGCTTCCCGGGCCTGGAGATCACTATTCGTACGGGCTCGAGCCGCGACTTGCTGGCGATTCTGGACGACGGGGAGCTGGATTTTCTGGTAGCTCGGTTTTATGCCGGCGGTCAGCAGGACGACCTGCACTTCGAGCCACTGGCCAAAGAGCCGCTTAAGATCTGCGCGCGCGTCGGGCTGATCGAAGGTCCTCTGTCGCGCGCCAAATTAAACGCCGCGGACTGGGTGCTACCGCCGGCTGGAAGCGTGTTGCGTCAGGAATTCGATGCATTGTTCCAGCGCGTCGGCATGCGCCCACCTACCAAGGTCGTTAACGCCGAAAACCTGCTGATGGTGACCACCCTGGTGGAAAAGAACGACATGCTTACCGTGCTACCGCGCGATGTCCTGGCGCACTATGCGCGTTACGGAATGCTCGCCGAGATCGAGGTCGACACCAGCATCGATACCGACCTGAATCAGGGGCTGATGGCCTACGGCATCATCATTAAAAACCAGCAGCTGCTCTCCCCGGCCGCACGCAACGTGCTGGAGTTGCTGCGCGAAATCGCACGGCAGACGACGCTGGGTGCGATGCCGACGGTCACCTAGGCGGCGTCCCGACAGTTTTCAATAAATGCCAGGATAAGCGCCGCCTTCGAGCAGCAGAGGCTCTGCCTCGTCATGTCGCCCGCGTGGTCGCGGACTGACGGGCAGCCAACGGCCCGTCACGTTGAGCTAGATCGCGTCCCGAGTAATCTCGCCATCCACGAGACGGCTGATGCCTAGCGGATTGGCGTTCTTCAGAGCCTCCGGCAGCAACGCCTCGGGAAAGTTCTGATAGCACACTGGCCGCAGGAAGCGGTCGATCGCCAAGGTTCCCACCGAAGTGCCTCGCGAATCGGAAGTCGCCGGATACGGCCCGCCGTGAACCATCGCATCGCAGACTTCGACGCCGGTCGGATAGCCATTGAGCAGCAAGCGTCCAGCCTTCTGTTCCAATACCGCGGTGAGATCGGTGAAGCCGCCGAGGTCCGCCTCATCGGCGATCAGGGTAGCGGTCAGCTGCCCGCGCAGGCCATGCAACGCTCGCAGCAACTCCGCCTTGTCGGCAACTTCGATCACGATCGTGGTAGGTCCGAAGACCTCCTCCTGCAGCAGCTCGTCGCCGTCGATGAGCAGCTGTGCGTCAGCTTTGAACAGTTGCGGCCGCGCCTGGTTGCCATCCTGAGCAGCGCCGGCCAGATGGGCGATACCCGGGTGTGCCTGCAGGTGTTCCAGCCCCTTGACGTAGCTCTTCAGCGTACCGGCGTTGAGCATGGTCTGCGCCGGTTGCTCGGACATGAAGCCCGTGAGCCGCTCGATGAACGTGGAAAACTCTGGCGAGCGAATGCCGATAACCATGCCCGGGTTCGTGCAGAACTGGCCGCAGCCCAACACCACAGAGGCGGTCAGCTCGTTGGCGATGGCGTCACCGCGCGCTTTCAATGCCTCGGGCAAGACCAGCACCGGGTTGATGCTGGACATCTCCGCGAACACCGGGATCGGCTGCGGGCGCGCCGCCGCCATGTCGCATAGCGCACGACCACCGCGCAGCGAGCCGGTGAAGCCGACCGCCTGAATCGCCGGATGCTTGACTAGCCATTCGCCGACGCCCCCGCCGTAGACCATGTTGAACACACCCTTGGGCATGCCTGTTTTCTCGGCGGCGCGGAGAATCGCGTCGGCGACCTGCTCGGCGGTTGCCATGTGCCCACTGTGCGCTTTGAACACCACCGGGCAACCGGCGGCCAGCGCCGATGCGGTGTCGCCACCGGCCGTAGAGAATGCCAAGGGGAAGTTACTGGCACCGAATACCGCTACCGGGCCGAGCCCCATACGGCATTGGCGTATATCCGGACGCGGCAACGGCTTGCGCTCCGGCAAGGCGCGATCGATACGCGCCCCGTAGAAATCGCCGCGGCGCAGCACCTTGGCGAACAACCGCATTTGCCCGCTGGTGCGCCCGCGCTCCCCCTGGATGCGCCCGGCCGGCAATGCGGTCTCCTGACAAACCAGGGCGACGAAGTCGTCGCCCAGCGCGTCGAGCTCATCGGCAATGGCGTCGAGAAATCCGGCACGCTTCTCGGCTGGGAGCGCGCGGTAGGTTGAGTATGCAGCTGCAGCGGCCTCGGCCGCGGAATTCACTTCGTCTTCCGTGGCCTGTACGAATTCAAACGGCAGTGCTTCGCCACTGGTGGCGTCATGGCTCTGCAGCTTTTGGGTACCGGCGGCACTGCGGGCACCGGCGATGTAGTTGTGGCCGAGAATGGCGGACATGGAATATCTCCTCTACCTGTTGGTTCAGGGGGCTCCGCATGGTGCGCGGAGGATGGCCGACGGCCCGTGGGCAGAACCGCCAACCTTGAAGACTAGGTCAGCGGCTCGCCTTGTATGACGATACAGCTGCGCAGATCCAAGTCAGAGCGCCTTCACCCCACCGGCACTGATGCTGGGCTGCCGGATGGAAATGCCGTTGCGCAGGGGCTCACCGAAGGCATCGAGGCTGACCTCGAACTGGTCACCCGGTTGCGCCTTGACCCCATCCGCGAACGACAAAGTGGCCGTTCCGAAGAAATGCACATGTACATCACCAGGACGTAGGAACTGGGCGTACTTGAAGTGATGGTATTCGAGATTCTCCAGGCTGTGGCACATGTTCTCCTCGCCGGAAAGAAACTCCTTCTCCCAGAGCACCTCCCCGTTCCGGCGGATACGACTGATGCCAGCCAGGTTCGAGGGCAACTCGCCAATGCGCAGCTCCGGGCCGAATGAACAGAACCTGAGCTTGGAGTGGGCCAGATACAGGTAGTTCTTGCGTTCGGTCACATGATCGGAGAATTCGTTGCCCAGGGCGAAACCGAGCCGATATGGCTGGCCGTCGTCACCGATGACGTAGAGACCGGTCAGCTCAGGCTCTTCGCCGAAATCCTCGGCGAAATCGGGTGCTGGGAAATCCGCTCCGGGGCGAACCACGATGCTGCCATCACCCTTGTAGAACCACTCGGGCTGCGCCCCGATGCTTCCCGGTTGCGGTTTGCCGCCTTCCATTCCCCATCGGAACATTTGCATCGTGTCGGTGAGCTTTTCCTCGGTCTGCTCCACCTGCTGGTGCATCTTGTCTCGGGTCGAGGCGCTACCCAGATGAGTCAGGCCAGTACCGCTGACCAGGCAATGCGCCGGATCGTCATGATCCACCGGCGGCAGCACCCGGCCGGCTTCCAGAAGTTGACGATACGACGGACCGGCATCGCAGCCTTGCGCGTCAATCTGCGCTGCCAGGCTGTTACCGTTACGAATTGCAGTGAGTGCCAGCTCGCGGGTACTGCTCACGCCACGCAACACCTCGATACGTTCGGCGCCCACCACGCCTACCTGACGCTGGCCCTGTTCGTTCTCGAATTGAATCAACCGCATGAGGCTTCCTCTTCCTGAAGTGCCCGCAACTGCAGGCATCTGCTGCAACCACTTTAAAAAGCACCATAGGTGGTGCCTAATGAAAGCTTCTGATTGAGTGATAACTTCCAGTCATCCCCATGATCGCTGCCCTGCCCTCCATCGTGTCTCGCCTGCGCCTCAAGCAGTTGCGCCTTCTCATCGCGCTCGATGAGCAGGGCTCGCTGCACCGAGCCGCCGAGCAGATCTCGATCAGTCAGCCTGGCGCCACCAAGGCGTTACATGAAATCGAAACGACGTTCGCCGCCGAGCTGTTTACCCGCAGCAGCCAGGGATTGCAGCCCAACGATCTAGGCCGTTGCGTGATCCGCTATGCACGACTCATCCATAGCGATCTGGCACATCTGCGCGAAGAGATGGTCGGCATTCTGCAAGGGCATGGCGGACGCCTCTCGGTGGGTGTGATCATGGGTGCCGTTCCTTTGCTGATGCATGCGCTGGGCCGGCTGCGGCGCAAACAGCCGGAGCTATCGGTGGAAATCGTCGAGGACACCAGCGCTCGCCTGCTCGGGCTGATTGATGAGGGCCGACTGGATCTGGCGATCTGCCGGAGCAGCGTCAGCCGGCGTCCGGATACCTATGACTGCCTGACTCTGCACGAGGAACAGCTGGCCGTGGTCGCCCACCCTGACCATCCGATGGCCGACGCCCCCGCACCGCTGAACCTGGCTGATCTGAGCGGGTATCGCTGGGTCATCTACCCGGCGAACATGCCGATGCGCCAGTTGCTGGAGCGTGAATTCAGCGAAGCCAGTCTTGAATTCCCACGATACCCGGTCGAAACCGCATCCACCTTCACCACACTCAGCCTGCTGCAGGAAGACCCGGAACTGGTCGCCGTCATGCCGCTGTCGGTGGCGCGTTTCAGCGAACGCTTCGGCATGATCCGCCGATTGCCACTAAAGCTGCACTCGCGCAGCGAGCCCTATGGCGTCATTGCCCGGCACGGGAGCAGCCTGTCTCCAGCGGCGCGGTTATTGCTCGAAGAGCTGCAGGACGAAAGCGGCCCGGCTGCGATAGCCGAGCCCAGCGTGGGCTAAAGCAGGCCGCGCGCTCCGAGGTTTTTGAGCAGGGCCAGCACACCGAACTCCCAAGGCGGCACCACGTCGGTGTGATTGACCCGGTTGTGCAAAGCGCCCAGCTGAGCGCTACGTATACTGACCCGGTCACCCAGCTTGTGGGTGAAACCGGAGCCCGCCGTATCGCGGTCCTCGGTAGGTGCAAACAACGTACCCAGAAAGAGCAGGAAACCATCGGGATACTGGTGGTTGCGGTTGATTGCCTGACCCACCAGATCCAGCGGGTCCCGACTGATCTGGTCCATCGAACTGCTGCCGCTGAGTATGTAGCCGTCCTCCCCCTCCACACGTAGGTCAACGACGCAGCGCCGCACATCCTCGATATCGAAGCTTTCATCGAATAACCGGATGAAGGGCCCGATCGCACACGAGGCGTTGTTGTCTTTCGCCTTGCTCAGCAATAGCGCACTACGGCCCTCGAAATCGCGCAAATTCACGTCGTTGCCCAGGGTCGCGCCCACTGCTACACCACGACTGTTGACCGCCAGCACAACCTCCGGCTCGGGATTGTTCCACGCCGAACCCGGGTGGATACCTATCTGGGCGCCGGTGCCGACAGCCGCCAGCACTGGCGCCTTGGTGAATATTTCGGCATCCGGACCAATACCGACCTCCAGGTATTGCGACCAGAGGCCCTGCTCGATCAACACCTTTTTGAGTCGCGTCGCTGCGTTGGAGCCAGGCTGTATACGCGACAGATCAGTCCCCAGCACTTGGCGAACCTGGTCGCGCACCGCTTCGGCCTTGGCCGGGTCGCCGGCGGCCTGCTCCTCGATCACGCGCTCGATCATGCTGGCTGCGAACGTCACCCCGGCGGCCTTGATCACCTGCAGATCCGCTGGCGCCAGTATGTACGGCCGAGTCGGGTCGGCATCCTCGCCGCTGTTGCCCAGCAGCGCCTCGATGCTGACGATCCGCGGTGCGTCCAGTTGCTGCAAGCGCTGCAATAGCTCGGGCTCCTCGAACAGGCCGCTCAGGGTCGGAGCCAGGTGGGACAAGTCATAGACATCATCCTCGCGCAACAGCACAGGCACCGGCCCGGCAACCTCACCGGGCAGCCAGGCGCGTCCGACAAGAGTGCCCTGCACGCCATCGACAGGCAGGGTGTTTTCGGGGGTGAGCTGAATCCGGCAGGGCATAGGTCGTTTACCTTGGTAAAGATAGGATGCCGCGTCTATAACCCGGTCAACGGGCCCATGCCGGTGCAGCCTGCAGTAATATCCGGTGCTGCGGGCTCGGCGGTGCGCGGCAATCGCCACTTTAGGCAGCCTCTCCGTCGGGCTTCTAATGACAATTTCTCAGGGTCCGATATGACTTTGTTATCATCACACCGCCGAACAGACCAATCATGAGTGCTGAACAGGGCAATCTGCCCGCACTGAGAAACTGGCTCAAATACCGCCATCTCGTATTGATTTCCACGTTGGCACGGACCGCTAACATGCACACCACGGCAGAGCAGATGGGCCTCAGCCAGCCGGCGGTCAGCAAGATGCTACGCGATATCGAGGAGTTGTTCGGCTTCGCGCTTTTCGAGCGTTTGTCGCGCAAGCTGGTACCTAGCGAGCTCGGTCAGGTCGTCATCCAGCACGCCGAAAGCACACTCAACGATACGCAGCGTTTCGCCCATCAGCTCGACACCCTGCGCAAGGGTGGCCACGGCAACATCAGGATAGGCGCGATCATAGCTGCCACCGCCGCCACCATTCCCGTGGCGTTGGTCGAGCTCAAGCGCCGCAGGCCGCTGTTGATGATCGAGCTGGTGGAGCAGACCAGTGACCATCTGCTGGAGATGCTCGAACACAAGCAGCTCGACCTGGTGGTGGGTCGCTTCACCAACGCCCGCCAGCAGCAGCGCTTCGACTTCCAGCCGCTGGCCGAAGAACCGTTCTGGCTGATTTGCAAACGCGATCATCCGCTGAGTAAACAGCGCGATATCCACCCTACGGAACTGACGCGCTGGCCTTGGGTGCTATACCCGTTCGACACACCGATGCGGCAAATGCTGGAGCAGCTTCTCAGCCAACTCGACGTCGCGCCACCTAGCAATGTTGTCGAAACCACCTCGGTGCAGACAACCCTCTATCTGCTGCGCAACAGCGAGACGCTGGCACTGCTACCCGAAGCCATCGCCCGGCAACAGGTCGAGCAGGGGTTGCTTTGTGAGCTGTCCACCAGTCTGGCCACCCAATCGCTCAAGTACGGCATCCTCACCCGCAAGCACCAGGCGCCGTCGAGCAACGCACAGGAACTGATGGAGATCCTGTTGCAAGGCCGCACCGAGAGCTGAGTCTCCCCGCGTCTGGCATGACGACGCGGATCGCGCCGACGAACGAGTCGAGGTTCGTCGGGATAACCGCTCGTTATCGATTAATGAAGAAGCCTCATTAGTCGATCAGTCGAAGCCGTCTATACCTTCCTCAGCGCTGGCGAGGGCAATCCCACCGCCCCAGCCAACCATCGTTGCCGCATCGCACAGACGCGACAGCAACAACAAAAACAAGACGCACCGCAAAGGAAAACCCGCAATGCCGGCGATCACCCGTGTCGAGGTCAAGGATATCCGCTTCCCGACGTCGCGTTCCCTGGATGGCTCGGACGCGATGAACCCCGCGCCGGACTACTCTGCGACTTACGTCATCCTGCATACCGATGCACCCGCCGGCCTCGCCGGTCATGGCCTGACGTTCACCATCGGCCGAGGCAACGAAATATGCGTCACTGCAGTCCGGTCGCTGTCAGGCATGGTCGAGGGCCGCAGCCTGGCATCTATCACCGAAAACATGGGTGCGTTCTGGCGCCAGATGACCTCAGGGGACAGTCAGCTACGTTGGCTGGGGCCCGAGAAAGGCGTCATCCATCTCGCCACCGCCGCCATCGTCAATGCCATTTGGGATCTATGGGCCAAGGTCGAAGACAAGCCCTTGTGGAAATTGCTGGCTGACATGCCGCCCGATGAGTTGGTGAGGTGTCTCGATTTTCGCTTCGTCAGCGATGTCCTGACGCCGGAAGAAGCGCTTGCCATGCTCCGACGTCAGGCCGGCGGCAAGGCCATACGCGAGTGTGAATTGATCGAATTCGGTTATCCCGCCTACACAACTTCGGCCGGCTGGCTCGGTTATTCCGAAGAGAAAATTCGCCGGCTGGCCCGCGAAGGGCTGGCAGAAGGCTGGACCCATTTCAAGCAGAAGGTGGGAGGCGATCTACAGGACGATATCCGGCGTGCTCGCATTCTGCGTGAAGAAATCGGTGAGCAAGCCGTCCTCATGATGGATGCCAATCAGGTCTGGGATCTAGACGAAGCGATTTTCAACATGCGTCAGCTGGCGCAGTTCAGCCCGATGTGGATTGAGGAGCCGACCAGCCCCGACGATATTCTCGGCCATGCCGAAATTCGCAGGCGACTCAACGGCATCGGCGTCGCTACGGGTGAGCACTGCCACAACCGGGTAATGTTCAAACAGCTGCTGCAAGCGGGTGCGATCGATTATTGCCAGGTGGATGTCGCCCGTCTTGGTGGCTTCAACGAAGCAATCCTGGTGTTGCTGCTGGCCGCCAAATTCGGCGTACCGGTATGCCCGCATGGAGGCGGCGTGGGTTTGTGCGAATACATCCAGCATCTGTCGCTTTTCGATTACATCGCCGTGTCCGGCTCACTTGAGGGCCGTGTGCTGGAGTATGTCGATCACCTGCACGAGCACTTCGCCGATCCCGTCCGTGTGGAGCGCGGTCGCTATCGAGTGCCGACCGCACCGGGTAGCAGCATCGCCATGCATGCTGCGTCACTCACCGAACATCTATTCCCTGACGGTCCTGCCTGGCAGTTCAGCACCGCCCCACGCACCCCCTGAAGTGAGGAGACAAACCACACCCGAGTCTTACAAACCCGGCCGACATGAACGACCACGTCCCGCAGGCCCTCAACCCAAACGGAATACCACGATGAAAACAAATACAAGAAAACAGGTGATTTCCATACTCGGCGCGCTTGGCATCGGCCTTGCGAGCTTGAATGCAGCTGCCGAGCCGCAGTTCCCACCGTTTCCAGAGGTGACGGGCGATACCGTCCCGGACAAGGGTACGTTCAATATCAAGTTCAGCATCGGCACCACCCAGTCCGGCGCTCAATATCGCGGCCTGGAGTATTTCGAAAAAATCGTCGAGCAGCGCAGCGAAGGGCGTATCGATGTAAAGCTTTTCCACAGTGCGCAACTGGGCGATGACCTGCAGGCGGTCAGCTCACTACAGGCCGGCACCTTGGAGATGACGGCTCCGTCGACGTCGCCGCTGGTCGGCATGCTGCCGCAACTCGCTGTGTTCGACCTGCCGTTTCTGTTTCCCACCCCCGCCGATGCCGACCAGGTGCTGGATGGCGAGATCGGTCAGAAGATGCTCAAGGACGCTTCCGGTCAGGGTTTCGTCGCCATTGGTTGGGCGGAGAACGGCTACCGTCAGCTGACCAATAGTAGGAAAGCCGTGCAGACGCCTGACGATCTGGCCGGGCTGAAAGTACGCACCATGCAGAACCCGATTCATATCGATATTTGGCGGACACTCGGGGCGAACCCGACGCCGATGTCATTTGCGGAGCTGTTCACCGCACTGGAACAGGGCGTCGTCGATGGCCAGGAAAATCCCTGGATCACTATCTCGGCTTCACGTTTCGACGAGGTTCAGCCCTTCGCGACCGAAACCAACCACGTTTATACGCCGTTCATGACGCTGGTTTCCGAGCGTTTCTGGAATCGTCTGCCTGCCGAATACCAAGCGTTGCTGGTCGATGCGAGCAAGGAAATGGCGCTCTACGAACGCCATGTCAGCCGCACCATGAACGACCAACTGAAGGCCGAAATGAAAGCATCGAACATGAATGTCATCGAGCTTTCACCCGAGCAGATAGCCGTCTTCCAGGAGCGGTTGAAGCCGGTTTATGAGAAGTGGAAGAAACAGATCGGCGAAGAGTTACTGGATTCGATCCTGAACAAGAGCTGATGCGTCACTTCGTTACGGGCCGGCATCCGATGCCTGCCCGCCCTCCCGCTAGCATTCAGGTTTAGTTCCATGATCCCTCACTCATCTGCTCTCCAGGCAATACTGGGCGTTTTGCGTTCGGCGCTGGAAGTGACGATCGGCCTGCTGGTGGTGGGCGTCGTCTTCTGCGTCGCCGCCAACGTCTTCGGTCGCTTCGTACTGAACTACTCCTTCATCTGGGCCGAGGAGTTTTCCCGGATCATGTTCATCTGGGTGATCCTCCTTGGTGCGGGGCTCGCCAGCCTGAACAACGAGCATGTCTCGGTGACCTACTTCAAGAACCTGGTCGCGGCCCCGGTGCAAAAGGTATTCAG
The DNA here is from genome assembly GCF_013620795.1 of Pseudomonas sp. Q2-TVG4-2. Taxonomy (GTDB): domain Bacteria; phylum Pseudomonadota; class Gammaproteobacteria; order Pseudomonadales; family Pseudomonadaceae; genus Stutzerimonas. The sequence continues at coordinate 32,963 of NZ_LGLW01000012.1, forward strand.
CCTGATCACGGTCGCCGTCATCTATGCGGTCTGCATCTGCATTCTGATCGGCTTCAAGGACATCCTTTCCGGCTTCGTCAGCGTCACGCCTCTGCTGCAGATCTCCAAGACCTTCATTTATAGCGCCATGCCGGTCATGGCGGTGCTGACGCTGATCGCCAACACCATCGCATTGTTCTCGATATTCAGCCGGAGCTCGACATGATCCTCTGGAGCATTCTGATCGGCCTGCTGGCTGCCATTGTGGTGGGCGTGCCGATTTCATTCGGCCTTGCGGCGATAAGTCTGTTCATCTTCTTTTACGCCGACTACGCGATGACGCCCATCGTCTCCGAGGCTATCAATGGCCTGGACTCATTTCCCTTACTGGCGATCCCACTGTTCATCCTGGTCGGCGAGGTAATGAGCGAAGGAGGTATCGCCAAGCGTCTGGTGCGCCTGGCCAGTGCCATGGTCGGCTTCATCTCCGGTGGCCTGGGACAGATCGCCGTGCTCACGTCGATGTTCTTTGGCGGCATCAGCGGCTCGGCAGTTGCCGATGCCTCGGCGGTCGGCAGCATGATGATCGAACCCATGAAGCGCCATCACTACCCTGCACCACTGGCTGCCGCGATCATCGTAGCCTCGTCGGTTGTCGGCATCATCATTCCGCCGTCGATTCCGATGATTCTCTTTGGCGTGGTGACCAACACGTCGATCTCCCAGCTTTTTCTCGCTGGGATCGTACCGGGCGTGCTGATCACCCTGGGTCTGGCCATCACCACCTACTTCCAGTCGAAAAAGATTGGCAAAGCGCAGCCCTTCAGTATCGGCGAACTGGGCACGGCACTGCGGGGCGCACTGCTGGCGATGCTACTGCCGCTCATCATCGTCGGCGGCATCCTTACCGGGATATTCACGCCCACCGAAAGCGCTGCCTTCGCCCTGGTCTATGCGCTCGGCATCTCGATGTTCGTCTACCGCAGCCTGACGGTGAAACGCTTCTTCGAGCTGTGTATCGCCACTGGCAAACTCACCGGCGTGGTGATGTTGCTACTGGCATTCGCCAATGTGCTGGCCTGGCTTCTGACCGCCAACATGATCCCGCAACAACTCGTCGAGGCGCTCGGCGCCCTCTCGCAAAGCAAGTTCGTCATTCTCGGCATCCTTACCCTGTTTCTGCTGCTGGTTGGCTTCTTCATGGATCTGACGCCGGCGATGGTCATTCTCGCCCCGCTGATGACGCCTATCGTGGTGAAGCTCGGCGTGGACCCGGTGTACTTCGGCGTGCTGATGTCTTTCGTTCTCGGCATCGGCCTGATTACGCCGCCCGTCGGCACAGTGCTCTATGTGGGGTGCGGGGTTGGAAAGGTCGGCATGGAGCAGCTGGTGCATCGACTGCTGCCGTTCTACTTCACGCTGCTGGCGCTGCTGGTGCTGTTCCTCGCCTTTCCGGGGCTGGTGCTGTGGTATCGCTAGCGCGCCGGACCGGCTCCCACCGGAGTAATAACCCATGAAGATTTCCCGCCAGCAGATGCTCGAAGGGCTGGTTTCAATCCTCGGCGACACCGCTGTGCTGCGCGACACGCAGGATGTTCAACGCTACGTCAGCGATTGGAGTGGCAGCCACCTGGGCACGCCGCTGGCCGTGGTCCGGCCGGCCGACACAGCGCAGGTAGCCGCGATCGTCCGGTTCTGCACGCAGCACCGCATTCCCATGGTGCCGCAAGGCGGGCATACCGGTCTGGTCGGCGGCGCGTTGCCCGACTGCGCACGACCGGAACTGGTGATCAGTCTCGAACGACTGAACCGCGTTCGTCAGATCGACCCCATCGGCTTCACGATGGCCGTTGATGCGGGTTGCGTGCTGGAACAGGTCAAGCAGGCCGCCGAGACGGCGGATTGCTACTTCCCGCTGGCGCTGGGCGCCCAAGGCAGTTGCCAGATCGGCGGCAACATCGCCACCAACGCCGGCGGGGTGAATGTGCTGCGCTACGGCATGATGCGCGAGCTGGTTTTGGGACTGGAGGTGGTGCTGCCTGACGGCCGTGTCTGGGAAAGCATGAATGCCCTGCGCAAGGACAACCGCGGCTACAACCTGCAGCAGCTGTTCATCGGCAGCGAAGGCACGCTGGGCATCGTCACCGGAGCCGTACTCAAGCTCTCGCCGCGCCCGCAGCGCACCCTCACGGTTTGGCTGGCCGTCGCGTCGGCCGCCGATGCGGTGCAGCTGTACACCCGTGCGCGGCGAGAGTGCTGCGAGATGTTGTCGGCCTTCGAGCTGATCCCTCGGATCGGCATGGAGCTGGCGTTCGAAGCCAATCCTCAGTTGTCCAATCCGCTGGCCGAGCCCTCCCCCTTCTACGTGCTGCTGGAGCTGAGCGTCTCCGGGCCGCTGGACTTACAAGGCTTGTTCGACGGTTTCCTCGAACGGGCCATGAGCGACGGTTTGGTGCACGATGGCGCGCTTGCCAGCAGTGGTGAACAGGCGCGCAGGCTATGGCTGATCCGTGAGGGCATGGTCGAAGGCCAGCGCCTGCGCGGCGAGCATCTACGAACCGATGTCTCGGTGCCCATCTCGTCCATCGCGGCGTTCGTCGATCAGGCGAGCAAGGCGGTCGCCGAGGTCTCGCCGCAGGCGACAAGCCTGGTCTATGGACACATCGGCGACGGTAACCTGCACTTCAACATCCTGCCGCCAGCCGAGCTCGCCAACACTTCAGTCACAGCCCTGCTGCTACAGATCGAGGAGGTGATATTCACCGTCCTGGATCGCTTCAATGGCAGCATCAGCGCCGAACATGGTATCGGGCGGGTCAAGCGAAATGCCTATTTGTCTCGAATCACGCAGGAGGACGTACAGCTGCTCAAGGGCCTGAAGGCCCTGTTCGACCCCCTGGACTTGATGAATGCCGGCCGCATCGTTCCGACGCAAGCGCGGACCGCAGCCGACTAGGCGCACCCTGCCCGGCTGGCCTGCAGCCGGGATTGGGTGCAAAGGTCAATGCGAGTGGCGCGGCTCCCCACGGTTGGCGATCACGCGCAAATAGAGCGTGGCAGGCTCTAGGCAACCGCCTGTCGAGAGCTGGCCGACCAGTTGCCGATACAGCTCCTGCCAGGGGGTTTGCGATTCCGGGATCATCGGTGCGGCGTCCGTGCGCCGTTGATCCAACTCACGCTCGTCGACCAGCAGATCGACGCTACGGTTGTCCAGATCTACGCGTAGCCGGTCGCCGGTGCGAAGAAGGGCCAGCCCGCCGCCCACCGCAGCCTCCGGCGACATGTTGAGGATGGAGGGGCTGGCCGAGGTACCGCTTTGGCGACCGTCGCCCAGGCATGGCAATGAATCTACCCCGCGACGGATCAGATCGGATGGCGGCGCCATGTTGACCACCTCGGCACTGCCCGGATAACCGACGGTGCCGCAGCCACGGATGACCAAGATGCAATGCTCGTCGATCTTCAGCGCCGTATCGTTGATCCGTGCGTGATAGTCCTCCGGCCCATCGAACACGATCGCCCGCGCCTCGAAACGGTTTTCGGCACCTGGGGTGGCCAGATAGGTTTTGCGGAAGGCTTCGCCAACCACCGACATCTTCATGATGGCGCTGTCGAAGAAATTGCCGCTGAACACGATGAAGCCGGCGCGGTGCTTGAGCGGGTCCCCATATGGGCGGATCACATCGCTGTCATGGGCCTGGGTCGCGGCAACGATCTCGCCAATGCTTTTGCCAGAAACGGTTGCGCAACCCTCGTGCAAGCGACCCGCCTTAAGCAGCTCGTGCATCACGGCCGGCACGCCGCCGGCACGGTGAAACCCTTCGCCCAGATACTTGCCGGCTGGCATGCAGTTGACCAGCAACGGCACCTCTTCACCGACGCGTTGCCAGTCAGTGAGCGACAGCTCAACGCCCGCATGGCGAGCGATGGCGATCAGATGCGGCGGACAATTGCTCGACGCACCGAGGGCTGAGGCCACGGCGATGGCGTTCTCGAATGCCTCTCGGGTCAAAATCTGCGATGGACGAACGTCCTCGAAAACCAGGTCGACGATCCGCTTGCCGGTGAGGTAAGCCATCTGACCGCGCTCGCGATAGGCCGCAGGAATGCTCGCGCAACCCGACAGCGACATGCCCAGCGCCTCGGCCAGCGCATTCATCGAAAGTGCAGTGCCCATGGTGTTGCAATGACCAATGGAGGGTGACGCTGCCGTCGTCATCTCCATGAACCCCTCGTAATCGATCTCGCCGGCCGACAACAGCTTACGGGCGTGCCACAGCACGGTGCCCGAGCCGATCAGTTCACCCTTGTGGTGGCCGTCGAGCATGGGCCCACCCGACAGAACGATCGCGGGCAGATCAGTTGTGGCGGCCGCCATCAGGCACGCCGGTGTGGTCTTATCGCAGCCCGTGGTGAGCACGACGCCGTCGAGCGGGTAGCCGTGAAGAATCTCCACCAGTCCGAGATAGGCGAGGTTGCGGTCCAGGCCTGCCGTAGGCCGGCGGGTCTGCTCGGCCAGTGGATGCACGGGAAACTCCATGGGAATGCCGCCCGCATCGCGTATGCCCGCCTTGACTCGCTGGGCCAGCTCGAGATGGTGCCGGTTACAGGGCGCCAGGTCGCTACCGGTCTGAGCAATACCGATGATCGGGCGGCCGGATTGCAGCTCGCCCCTAGTCAGCCCGTAGTTCATGTAGCGCTCGACGTAGATGGCGGTCATGTCGGCGTGGCTGGGGTCGTCGAACCATTGCTGGCTGCGGAGCGGTCGTTTGTGAGCTTGAGTCATGGGAGCCCTTCTTGTTCTCGCCGGCCGGGACGGTTCCGCGGCCGATCAGTTGTGGGTGCGCCAGCCGCCGAAACGCAGAGTGGAGATCAGATGGATCGTCCACAACACATTCAAGGAGCAGCAAGCCCGCTCGACACGGCTCAAAATGTTACCGATAACATCCGCATTGTAAAGCGCGATGAACGACCAGACCGACAACGGGCCACAGGTATACTCCGATGCCTCCCGTGACTGCCGGAACCTACGACGATGACCGAAGACATCCCCGCGACTGATGTATCGCTTCCACGTATGGCGGATGTTGCCAAGCTCGCCGGTGTCTCGAAGATGACGGTTTCGCGGGTGCTTGCTGGCAGAAACGTCAGCGAAAAGACCCGAACGCGCGTTCAGGAAGCGATCGAGAGCCTTGGTTACCTCCTCGATGCATCGGCCGGCACCCTATCAAGCGGGCGCTCCGAATTCATCGTCGCGCTGGTACCGTCGCTGAACAGTTCGAATTTCGCCGACACGGTGCGGGGCCTTAACGACAGCATCCGAGCGCAGGGACTGCGGCTGCTATTGGGTGACACCGATTATCATCCCGATCAGGAAGCGCTGCTGGTGCGGACATTGCTGCGGCACCGGCCGCTGGGCGTAATGCTGACCGGTAGCGCGCATCTGGATATCACGCGCAAGCTGCTACTGCAGTCCAACGTGCCGGTGGTTGAAACCTGGGACGTACCTGGCGAGCCGATCGACCAATCCGTGGGTTTTTCCAATGCCGAAGCCGCCGCAGCCATGGTCCGCTACCTGCATGGTTGCGGCTACAGGCGCATCGGCTTCATCGGCGGTGCGTCATCGCTTGACCACCGCGGGTTGCAACGACGTGAAGGCTATCTGCGAGCGCTCGCCGAGCTGGATCTCCATCCAAGGGCCGTCGAGCACGGCGAGTCACCTATCACCATGAGCCATGGCGGCGAAGCCATACGCCGCCTACTGGAACAATGGCCTGACACGGATGCGGTGATGTGCGTCAGCGATCTCTCCGCGTTCGGCGCGATCATGCATTGCCATCGTCAAGGCCTGAACGTACCGGACGATATCGGCATCGCCGGCTTCGGCGACTTCGAAGTATCGCGCCACTGCACGCCGACGATTACTACCGTCTCGGTCGATCCCTACCGAATCGGCTGGCGCGCCGGCGAATTGTTGCAGGCCAGCGCCGCCGCACAGCGCGAAGGCACGCCGAGACCCCGCGAGGTCTCGATCGTCGACTACCGGATACTTGCGCGCGAAAGCACGGCGCAGCCGCGCTAGCGGTCACTGTTCGATTCGGGTGCACTGTTCTATCTTTGCCTGTCGTTATGTCCGAGGTCCCGTTGCGGATCGATCTGGTCACGCACGCGCTGTTTCAGCTCCTTGGCTTCCGGAAAACCGCCGTCCCGCTTGCGCTCCCATAACTGCACCCCGTTGCAGGCAATGTGAAATGTACCGCCGGTAGCCGGTACCAGCGAGACCTTGCCCAGATCAGCGGCAAAGGTGGACAGCAGCTCCTGCGCCAACCAAGCAGCACGCAGCAGCCACTGGCATTGAGTGCAGTAGGTAATGACGATCTCCGGCTTGGCATCGGACATGACGGGGCGCTCGCTGTTGAAGGGACGCCTATAATAGCCGCCTTTTCGCAGCCATCCCGCCGGTGTTGCCATGTCCCGCCTACTGTTTCTGCTGATCGTCCTGATGCCGCTGACAGGATTCGCCGACGCCCAGCCCACCACCGGCCTGGTGCTGTCCGGCGGTGCGGCACGGGGGCTGGCGCATATCGGCGTGCTGAAAGCGCTGGAGGAGCACGGTGTGCACATCGACGCGATTGCCGGCACCAGTATGGGCGCAGTCATCGGTGGGCTCTACGCGGCGGGCTATAGCGTGGAAGAACTGGAAGAGCTGGCACTCGGTCTCGACTGGCAGCAGGTGCTGTCTGACGACCCGCCGCGTCAGGATGTTCCTTTCCGACGCAAGCAGGACGACCGCGACTTTCTGGTCAAGCGCAAACTCAGCTTTCGTGACGATGGCAGCCTCGGATTGCCGCTTGGCGTTATTCAAGGGCAGAACCTCGCCCTGCTGCTCGAGCGCCTTCTTGTGCACACCAGCGACACCCGTGACTTCGATCGTCTGCCGATTCCCTTCCGCGCGGTCGCAACGGATATCGCCAATGACAAGAAGGTCATCTTCCGCAGCGGCCACCTGCCCCAGGCGATTCGGGCCAGCATGTCGATCCCGGCGGTGTTCGCTCCGGTCGAGATAGAGGGTCGCCTGCTCGTCGATGGCGGTATGGTCGACAACATTCCCATGGATGTCGCCCGTGACATGGGCGTGGATCGACTGATCGTGGTGGACATCGGCTCGCCGTTGCAGCCTCGTGAGCAACTACTCACTGTTGTCGATGTACTCAACCAATCGATCACGATGATGACCCGGCGCAATTCCGAAGCACAGCTGGCGACCCTGCGCCCGGAAGACGTGCTGGTGCAACCGATGCTGGCGGGATTCGGCTCGACCGATTTCGGCCGGGCCCAACAGCTCATCGATGCGGGCTACCGAGCCGCCAGCGCGATGAACGGCCGGCTTAATGCCATGCGCAGCGAGAGCGGCGGCAATCTTGCGCTGAGCCTTGCCCGCTCAGCCGAGCCTCGCACCCCGTTGATTACCGCTGTGCGGATCGAGAATGACTCGAAAGTCGGTGACGCAGTGATCCGCCGGCATATCCGCCAGCAACTAGGCAAGCGGCTGGACCTTCAGGACCTGCAGAAAGACATGGGTACCCTGTACGGACTGGACTACTTCGAACAGGTCGAATACCGCGTCGTGCATGGCAACCCAGGCAATACGCTCGTCATCACCACCCGTGAGAAGCGCTCCGGCACCGACTACCTTCGCCTAGGCATCAACCTCTCGGATGATTTTCGCGGCGACAGTGCATTCAACATCGGCGCGAGTTATCGCAAAAATGGGATAAACGAGCTGGGCGCCGAGTGGCTGACGCGTCTGCAGCTGGGTGATCGCCAGGAGCTGTTCAGCGAGTTCTACCAACCACTGGATGCCGGCTCGCGTTGGTTCGTCGCGCCTAATTTGTTCGCTGAAACGCAGAACGTAGAGGCGATCTTGGATAACGACCCTATCGCCGAGTACCGTCTTCAGCGCTACGGCTACGGACTGAATATCGGTCGCCAGATTGCCAATAACGGCGAAATTCGCTTCGGCGTAGGTCAGGCGTGGGGCGAAGCGGATGTACGGGTCGGCGACCAGCAACTTCCGGATTTCACCTTCGAAGAAGGGTACTACCAGCTGCAGTATTCGTTCGACACGGTGGACAATGTCGACTTCCCTCATGAAGGCGAGAATATCGGACTTAACCTGCGCCAATACGACCCCAGCCTTGGTTCCGATCAACGCTATCGGCAGTGGGAATTCAATCTGGACAAGGCCGTCAGCTTTGGCCTGAATACGTTGGTCGTTGGGGGGCGTTACGGACGCACGTTGGATGATGCTGAGATCATAACCTCAAGCTTTCTACTTGGCGGCGCGCGGCAGCTTTCGGGCTTTCGCCAAGACGCCCTCTCCGGTCAGAACATTAGCCTGGCACGCATGATTTACTTTCGCCGAATGACACCGCGTTCGTTTCTGCCGCTGGACTTTCCGTTGTACCTGGGGGCATCGCTGGAACGCGGTCGCGCCTGGAATAACGATAACGAGTTCGACAGCGGCTACATCAATGCCGGCAGTGTCTTTGTCGGCTACGAGACGCCACTAGGGCCGTTGAACTTCAGTTATGGCCTGAACGATGAATCCGAGCGTGCGCTATACATGAATCTGGGTCGCAGCTTCTAGGCAGCTGTCCTGGCCTTCAGACTTTTAGAGAGCCTGATAGTCAGGACGCCGCTGGCTATCGTTTAACCAGATTGGCAAGAATGTGTTCATGCACCTGTTGACACTTGCGCAGATCCTCTTCGGCGATCCCGACGAACAGCTCCTCCCGAACCTGGGTGGAGATCGCCTCGATCTTCTGGATCAGTGGGCGGGCCGGAGCGCCCAAGGTGATGAGCTTGGCCCGCCGATCTCCGGGGGCCGGCTTGCGGTGCACCAAGCCCTGGGCCTCAAGGCCATCCAGCAACCTTGCGAGCGTCGGCCCCTCGACCGCTACGCTTTGTGCCAACTCGCGCTGGGTCGGGTCATGATCGAATCGGGCCAGATGCAGCAGAACCAGCCACCGAGCCTGCGATAAGCCAAGATCTGCGAGTCGACGATCCAGCTCAGCGCGCCAGCCACGCGAAAGTTGCGCCAATTGCATGGCGAAGCGGTGTTGGTCAGGGTACATGGAACGGTTTTCCCGCAAATACTAATTATTAGCGAGCTAACCACACCTCCAGAATGCTGGCAAGGCTACCATCGATGCAAGAACGTAACCGTGAATTGCTGGAGCTCCGCTCCGGGCGCATGTTCAAAAGGGGAGCGTTAGTAGGCGCCGCCGGCCGAAAGGCAGCATCCGAAGCGATTCAGAGCTCGAATTCGGCTTGCAGCGATGCCCGGACACAGAACAGAACGGCTTCCGGAACACGCCCGGCAAAGTGCTCAGCGATTGCCGCAACGGGTGGTAGCTCGCCTTCACCATCGAGGAAGGCCTCCTGAATCTCTCCGAGCAATTGCTCTGGCAGATCCAGGGCCTGTTCCAAGCTGAGCTGCTGCTGGCCAATCGCTTCGGCGAGCATGGCGTACACATTCTTCTCGCTGCAATCGAGCTGACGAGCGATCTGTGCCGGCGTCATGCCGGCGCGAGCCAGCGTGATCAGCTCATGGCGGATGTCGGCGGGCGACCTGACGGTACTCGCCGTGCCTTGCAGAACTTCCAGGAACGCTTGGCCATAGCGTTCCAGCTTGCGAGCACCGACGCCGCTGATGCGCGCCATATCGCTGAGGGAGCCCGGCTGGCTGCGGAGCATTTCCAACAGGGTCGCGTCCGGGAAAATCACATAGGGCGGTACGCCATGCTCTTCAGCCAGTTTACGGCGCAGCGTGCGCAGCGCCTCCCAGGTTTCGCGCTCCTCGCTGCGCACCAACTGACTCGCGGCGCTGACGGCTGACTTCGGCGCCTTGGCAGCCAGCTCGCGGCGCAGCTCCAAGGTCACCTCGCCGCGCAGTAAGGCTCGGCAGCTATCGCTGAGCCGCAGCCCTCCGAAACCCTCCAGATCGACATCCGCCAAACCGCGGGCAACCAGCTGGCGATACAGCGAGCGCCACTCCCCTTCCGATAGCGTCTTGCCAACACCGAACACGGACAGGTGTTGATGACCCAGGCTGCGAATCTTTTCATTGTCGCGGCCCAGCAGGATATCGACCAGATGCCCGACACCATAGCGCTGCCCGCTGCGGTAGATGGCCGACAGAGCCTGCCGTGCCGGTTCGGTGGCATTCCAGGTCTGGACTCCATCGACACAGTTATCGCAATGGCCGCAAGGCTCCGGCATCTGCTCATCGAAATAGGCCAGCAGGACCTGGCGACGGCAGCGGGTTTCCTCGCATAGTGAAAGCATGGCGTCGAGCTTATGCTGCTCGATCCGCTTGTGCCGCTCGTCACCTTCAGAGTTGTTAAGCATCTGCTTGAGGAAGATGACGTCCTGCAGGCCGTACGCCATCCAGGCATCGGCGGGCAGACCATCGCGACCCGCGCGGCCGGTTTCCTGGTAATAGGCTTCCAGCGACTTGGGCAGGTCCAGATGGGCGACGAAACGCACGCTGGGCTTATCGATGCCCATGCCGAAGGCGATGGTCGCCACCATGATCAGGCCTTCCTCATTGAGGAAGCGCTTCTGATGGAGGGCCCGCAGATCATTCGGCAGCCCCGCGTGGTAGGGCAGCGCCGGAAAACCCTGCTCGGTGAGGAAGGCGGCGATGTCATCGACCTTCTTGCGCGACATGCAATAGACGATGCCGGCATCGCCGCGGCGCTCGGCCAGGAACGTCATCAGCTGCTTACGCGGCTGCTCCTTCGGCACGATGCGATAGAAAATATTTGGCCGATCGAAACTGGAAAGGAAACGTTCGGCGTTCTCCAGATGCAGCCGCTGGACGATTTCTTCCCGCGTCCGCTTGTCAGCCGTGGCAGTGAGCGCGATGCGCGGGACGCTGGGGAAAAATTCAGCGAGCTGCCCGAGCTGTAGATACTCTGGACGGAAATCATGACCCCATTGCGAGACGCAATGGGCCTCGTCAATGGCAAACAGACCGATCTGCAGGCGCTGGAGAAACGCCAGCATGCGCGGCTGAACCAGTCTTTCAGGCGCGAGATAGAGCATCTTTATTTCGTTGCGCCGTAGGCGATCGGCAATGTCGCGCTGCTGTTCGGCCGTCAGTGTCGAATTGAGCGCAGCCGCCGCAACGCCAAGCTCCTCGAGCGTGGCCACCTGGTCGTCCATCAGCGCAATCAGCGGCGATACCACCACAGCCAGGCCATCACGAAGTAATGCAGGCACTTGGTAGCAGAGCGACTTGCCGCCGCCCGTGGGCATCAGAACCAGCGCATCATCGCCGCCGGCCACACGCTGGATGACCGCACCCTGGTTGCCACGAAACGCGTCATAGCCGAAAACGTCTTTTAGAATGCGCTGTGCCTGATCGAGCATGCCGGTCTCCGAAACAAGACGCGCGAGTATACGCGACACGAGCGCTGGGTTCAGGCGGAACACCACGATGACGCGATAGCCGGGTGGTCAGCGCCGTTACGGCGGAACTCCGTACGGATTTTTCTATCTGTCGAAGACGAAGGAGCTGAAAACTGACACAGCCACCGTAGCCTTTGAGCGCGCGGTAGCCGGGGACCCCCAGCTCGTCTAGAATCACCGCTGTCTTCTATCCAAGGTAGTCATCGATGTCATTCGCCGAGCAACTCGCCCGCCTGCAAGTGTTTCTGGATGCAGATGATCTGCACGAAGAGGCGCTGGATTACATCGCCGCGCACGGCTACCTGACTGCGTTGTGCATCTGTTCGGAGCAGATACCCGAGCGTGAGTGGATCGACGCGCTGTTCGCCGAGCCGCCCAAGTACGCCGACGACACCGAACGCGAAGCCATCGAAGCCACATTGATCCAACTCAAGGCGCATATCGCCCGCCAATTGGCCAGCGACGAAGACATGGAATTGCCATGCGACCTGGACCTGGGTGACGAACCGGATGAATCTGACATGCGCGGCTGGTGCATCGGATTCATGGAAGGCGTGTTCATGCGCGAGTCGGTGTGGTTCGAAGATTCCGAGGAAGAGGTCAGCGAGCTGCTGTTGCCGATCATGGTCGGTTCCGGATTATTCGACGAGCAACCCGAGTTCAGCGACATCGCAGCAGACCGCGACTTGGTCGACGAAATGGTTGCGCAAATTCCGGAAATCCTTACTGCGCTGTATCTGATCTGTCACGCACCCGAAGAGAAGCCGGCGCTTCTCAAACCGCGCAAGCACTGACACACGGATTCTCTCTTGGCCCACCGCGATATCCCGACGTATCGCAATCCGGTAGCGCGTTATGCGCTGCTGGTGGTCGGCTGGCTAAGCGTCGCGCTCGGCGTCATCGGCATTTTCCTGCCGATTCTGCCTACCACGCCCTTCCTTCTGCTCGCCGCCGCCTGCTTCGTGCGCAGCTCACAGCGTTTCTACAACTGGCTAGTGACACATCCACGGCTTGGCCCGTGGTTCCGAGATTATCTGGAGGGCAATGGCGTCCCGCTCAAGGGCAAGGTCTATGCGATCACGACGATGTGGCTGAGCATCAGCCTGTCCTGCTGGCTGGTGCCGCTGTTCTGGGCCCGCATCGCCATGCTGTTCACCGCGACCTTGGTGACCTTGTACATCCTCCGCCTAAAAACTCTTCCGCCGCGCTAATCCATTACTTCGTGCGCTCAGCGCGCGCGACAGCCGCCGTGATTGCGCTGAAAGACCTCGTCGCCCATGGCCTCGATCTGGGCGCTGATCATGACCTCGAAGGGTCTCAGCAATGCGTCGAATCGCCCCGCGCCTTCCAGCGTGTTCAACGCAACCACTATGGCTTCAAGCGTGGACAGCGCACCGGGCATCGGAGCCTTTCGCAACCGATAACGGGATGTCAGCCCCTCTGGAAGCGCCACCCGAGGCAGGTTCGCGAGGTGATGATTGAGATGCAGCAGCTTGCGGGCTTTGCGCCAAGTTCCATCCGGGACGATTAGCCGCAACGGCTTAGGCTCTCGCGCCAACTCTGCGAGTGGCACGGCATGCTCGCCTGGAAACAGCAGATAGCTTCCAACGCCATCATTGAGCGGCAGCTCGTCGAATACCTCTCCGGTTCGCAGCTCGGCATTGACCAGACCAAGCGCTGCGAGCCGCGCCGTATTCAGCGCATGTCCGGTTTCGCTCGGGTGCTGCAGGATTAACACAGCCGTGCGACTGGCAAGCGAGGGAATCAAGATACAGAGGCAGTGACTCAGGGGACGCTGACAACGCGGACATTGCGGACGGGGCATAGTTTCTCCTGGATAGAAGGCGAAGTCTGCCATATCCGACAGGAACGTAGCGGTCCGCTAAGCTAGTCGCGACTGCCGATACCGAGAGGCTCACCGATGATTACCCTGCACCATCTGGATAATTCCCGCTCGCAGCGCGTGCTCTGGCTGCTGGAAGAACTGCAGCTGCCTTACGAAATCAAGCGCTACGCCAGGGACCCGCAGACCATGCTGGCACCGGTCGAATTGAAAAAGGTGCATCCCTTGGGTAAATCGCCCGTCATCACGGACGGCGAGCTGACGCTGGCTGAGTCGGCGACCATCCTTGAATACCTCGTCGAGCGCTACGGCCAGGGCCGATTAGCCCCACCTGTGGGTTCACCTGAAAATCTTCGCTTTCGTTACTGGATGCACTACGCCGAGGGCTCGGCGATGCCTCCGCTTCTGCTCAAGCTGGTATTCGACCGCATTGCCAACGGACCTATGCCATTTGTCATCCGGCCGGTGGCCCGAGCCATCACCAAAGGCGCCAACAAGGCATTTATCGGCCCACAGCTAAAACTCCATCTGGATTACATGGAGAGCGAACTGGAGAAGAGCCAATGGTTTGCAGGAGAAGAGTTCAGCGCTGCGGATATTCAGATGAGCTTCCCGCTGGAAGCTGCCCAAGCCCGCGCCGGGCTTGGCGTCAGCCGCCCGAGGCTGAACGCTTTTCTACAACGGATACGTGACCGCCCCGCCTATCAGCGAGCCATAGAACGAGGTGGTCCGGTAATGCCCGGGCACTGAGCAATTCAGTCCCGGAGACTCAACGAGTCAGCGTCTTGGCGTCGCTGAATCGCTTCGCTGGGCGCGCACCGGAATCGGCTGCAGCCGAGGCGGATCGATGAAGCCAAGCGCCACTGCCAGATTCCACCACATGCTACTGAGCCATGCTTTCATGATGAACCCTCCTGCTTGGTAACGGGTCGTAGTAGAGCCATGGGCTTCATGGTCAGAATAACCCAAGAATTGCACGGTCGCTTGCGGCAGATGTTGCAGTTTGTGGCCGCCGTGCCCTTCTTCCGGCTCTATAAAATGCGACCCAGACTATCTACAGGCGTTCACCGCGCCGCGCTACTCACTGGGTGGTTTTCAGCCTACGTCTGTACGGAAAGACGTCGATCACCTTGCCGTCACTTATCGCTTGCTGCAGACCTTTCCAATAAGCGGCGTCATACAGCTCACCGTGCAGCTTGGCAAACAGCCGGCGCTGCCGAATATCAGCGAACAAAAAGCGTGGAAACTCCTCAGGGAATACATCGTTCGGGCCGACGGAATACCAAGGCTCGGAAGCCATCTCATCTTCGGGGTAACGCGCCTCGGGGAAGTAGCGGAAGTTCACCTCGGTGAGGAAGCAGATCTCATCGTAGTCGTAGAACACCACCCTGCCATGACGGGTCACGCCGAAGTTTTTCAATAGCATGTCGCCCGGAAAGATATTGGCCGCAGCGAGTTGCTTGATCGCCAACCCATAATCTTCCAGCGCTTCGTGGATCTGCTGCTCGCTGGCGTTCTCCACGTAGATATTCAGGGGGGTCATCCGCCGCTCTGTCCAGCAGTGCCGTACCAGAACCGTATCGCCTTGGACCTCGACTGTTGAGGGCGCAACCTCCAGCAGTTCTGCCAGGCAGTCGGGCTCGAACTTCGACTTGGGAAAGCGAAAATCCGCAAACTCCTGCGTATCGGCCATGCGACCTACCCGATCGACGCTCTTCACCAGTCGGTACTTCTCGATCACCGTTGCGCGACTGACGTTCTTGGCGTGGGAAAATCGATCCTTGATGATCTTGAACACCGTATTGAAGCCCGGCAGCGTGAACACGCTCATCACCATACCGCGCACCCCCG
Source organism: Pseudomonas sp. Q2-TVG4-2 (assembly GCF_013620795.1). Lineage (GTDB taxonomy): Bacteria > Pseudomonadota > Gammaproteobacteria > Pseudomonadales > Pseudomonadaceae > Stutzerimonas. The sequence continues at coordinate 48,114 of NZ_LGLW01000012.1, forward strand.
GCGCCATGATGAAGCGGTCATCGGTGGTTGCCAGGTGGTTGATCAACGCGCGATAAAATTCCGACTTGCCATGCTTGTAGAAACCGATGGATGTATAGAGCTCGGCGATATGCTTGCCTGGCATGATGCGCTTGAGGAAGCTGATGAAATCCGCCGGAATCGGTACCTCGACCATGAAATACGAGCGCGTAAAAGAAAAGATGATCGAGACTTCCGCCTCGTCAGTGATCAGCGCATCGGCGACAAGACCGGCGCCCTCATGGTTCAGCAGCGGGATCACGAGTGGCCACTGCTCATCGCAGGTGAAGACCCGCCCGATCAGGTAGGCGCCTTTGTTGCGATACAGTACCGAGCAGAAGAGTTCGACCGTGAGCTCTGGGTCCTTGCACACCCAGTCCGGCAAGGACACTTGCAGTTGCGCCTCGAGCCTTTGCAGGTCTCCACTCAGGTCCGCGTATGGCACAGCGAAAGCAAAGTCATCGAAGATCTGCGCGAGCATGTCGTGTAAGTCACCGCCGGGCTGATACCGGCGCGTCTGCGTCATCCGCTCATGGGCACGATTCCCTGGCCGAGTGCTATGGATGAACATGGTGCCGTCGCTGATGCAGTCATGGCTGAACAGCGTGCAGAAAATTGAGTTGTACCAGGTCTCTGACAACTCATCGTCGAAGCGTAAATTGATCTGGTTGATATAGGCACTTTTTACCCGTGGCCAGCGCTGCACATCCAATAGCGCTTCGGCGTCGAACGCCGAGCGCAGGGTCGCTGCGGTTTCACCGACCTTTTGCTCATACAGATTGATACGAGCCGCCGATGCACGCTGGGCTTCCTGCCACTGGGCCTGCTCGAAGCGAGACCTTGCCCCGTTGGTGATCAAGCGGAAGTGCTCACGATAGTCATCGAAGCCCAGCAGGATCTGCCGGGCAATCTCGGCATCCACTGATATCTGGTCCATTTGATTGGTCTCGCTACGGCGGAAGCCCGAGCTTAGCCAGTGGCTGGCCGTAATGAAAGGTATCGCAACGGGGATGGGAAGCAGTTTAAAAGCGCGATCCGGCTTGCCAGATAGGCAGCACTCGCCAACACTCCGATGTCCCGCCTCCGGAGCCTTCCCATGCGCCCTTCAGACCTTCTGCGTCTTCTCGGCCTCGCTGCTATCTGGGGCGCCAGTTTCCTATTCATGCGGATCATCGCACCAGAGCTCGGGACTTTCCCCACCGCATTCTTCCGTGTGCTATTCGCGTGCGTTGGCCTGCTGGCGATCCTGACGCTGATGCGTGTTCGCTGGGATTTTCGCGGCAAGCTGAAGCTATGTCTGGTTCTGGGAATGATCAATTCCGGTGTCCCTTTCGCGCTCTATGCACTGGCAGCGCAGTTTCTGCCAACCGGCTATTCCGCCATTTTTAACGCGACTACGCCGATGATGGGTGTACTCATCGGTGCGTTGTTTTTTGCCGAAGCGCTAACGGTGGAGAAAATGATCGGCGTGCTGTTTGGGCTGGGCGGCGTGGCGCTGCTAACTCGCACTGGCCCCGTGGCGTTCGACGCACAGCTGCTGATTGGTGCGCTCGCATGTCTCGGCGCAACGGCATGTTATGGATTCGGGGGCTTCCTGACCCGGCGCTGGATCAACCAGCACGGCGGACTGAGCAGCGAGTTGGTTGCCTTCGGCAGTCAGGCCGGAGCAGTGCTGTGTCTGCTGCCCCTGTTTGCCATATCGTTGCTGATATCGCCGCCGGCTTCCTGGGGCGGCGGGGCGGTCTGGCTTAGCCTGCTCGGGCTCGGTATCGGCTGCACGGCGTTCGCCTATATTCTTTACTTCCGGCTGCTTGCTGATATCGGCCCGGTTCGAACCCTGACGGTGACCTTTATCATTCCACCGTTCGGTGTGCTTTGGGGAGCATTGTTTCTTGGTGAGCCGTTGGACTGGGCCTATGTCTACGGCGGCGCGCTGATCGCCGTTGCGCTCTGGCTTGTGCTGAAGCAAGCGCCGGCCACTACTGTGGCGATGCCTGCCCCCGAAACGACTAGCGACGATCCGGCGCTTGCTGGAATACCAGAGCGAGCCCAAACACCATCCACATCATGCCGACCAGACTGAGCGTCACAAGCCGGTTGCCAATACGAGGGAATCCACACATCCCTTAGGTCGGTGTTTTAGGTGTGGAGGGCTTCGACGAACCTCTTTTTTCGCCCGTCCCGCTCTTTCGATAACGTTGGAATGGCTTTCGGTAGCGTGAAAGATGTTGTATACATTTGTGTATAGTTTTCACCGCATCATGTATACAATCTTAAAACGCCCCTTACCAGCTTGCGGCAATCACGCCAGCGGGCGCCAACAACCAAGATGGGAGTTATATGGCAAACACCAAGTACTACGCACCCACTGGGGGCCACCCAGCGCAGACCGAACTGCTGACCGACCGTGCGATGTTCACCGAGGCCTATGCCATCATCCCGAAAGGCGTGATGCGCGACATCGTCACGAGCCACTTGCCGTTCTGGGACAACATGCGTATGTGGGTTCTATCCCGCCCGCTGTCCGGCTTCGCGGAGACCTTCTCCCAATACATCGTGGAACTGGCCGAAGGAGGCGGCAGTGACCAGCCCGAACAAGACCCGAATGCCGAAGGCGTGCTGTTCGTGGTCGATGGTGAGTTCACTCTGACGCTCGAAGGCACCAAGCACGCCATGCGCCCCGGTAGCTATGCCTTCATCCCGCCAGCCTCCGATTGGAGTCTACGCAACAACAACGCCTCCCCTGCGCGCTTTCACTGGATTCGCAAGTACTACCAGGCGGTCAAAGGCCTACCTCACCCCGAAGCCTTTGTGACCAACGAGCAGGATATCGAGCCGATAGCGATGCCGGGCACCGACGGCAAGTGGGTCACCACCCGATTCGTCGACATGCGCGACATGCGGCATGACATGCACGTGAACATCGTGACATTTGAGCCCGGTGCAGTGATTCCCTTTGCCGAAACTCACGTCATGGAACACGGCCTGTATGTACTCGAAGGGAAGGCCGTTTATCGCCTGAACCAGGATTGGGTTGAGGTGGAAGCTGGCGACTATATGTGGTTGCGCGCCTTCTGCCCGCAGGCTTGTTACTCTGGCGGCCCCGGCAAGTTCCGTTATCTTCTATATAAGGACGTGAACCGCCACATGGATCTGGGCAAGTATAATCACCGGCCCTAGCCTTAGCATCGAACGCCCTCCCCCCCTCTTGGCACTGAGGGCGTTTTCATTTCAGGTCCGGCTAAGCGCACGGTTACTGTGCCATCCAGTACGGCATCAGCGGGAGCGAGGATAGTCGATACCTCGTTGCGGTACGAGCCGCTGGTCAACACCATTCCCCGAGCTAACCGCTCATCGAAGTGCGTAGACCCCGCATGAATGCCTTCCTTGATTCAACGTGGCTGCGGTCGTTTCGTCTAACTCGGCCGGTCGTGACGCCTGCATATTTGGCTGATGTTCTATGCTGGTGTGGTCTTAATGGCCGCGCCGTCCGCCGAGCTATCCTGAATGCCGAGGAGCCCGCATGCCCAGCTTCGAATACCTGCTCACCTGCCTGGTCGTGGTACTGGTACCGGGCGCTGGCGTGATCTATACGGTTTCAACGGCGCTGGTGCACGGGCGTCGCGCGGGCGTCCTGGCGGCCCTGGCATGCACGTTAGGGATCCTGCCTCATCTGCTAGCAACCATTTTCGGAATCGCAGCGATCCTACATTCCAGCGCCCTGGTCTTCGAAGCCCTTCGGTACGCCGGTGTCGCCTACCTGCTCTACCTCGCCTATGCCACCTGGCGGGATCGATCCGCCCTCGCGGCGGAGGCCTATGGCGCACCGCTCAGTGCCCGAAGCCTGGTGACCAAGGCGATGCTGATCAACCTTCTCAACCCAAAGCTGACGATCTTCTTTCTGGCGTTCCTGCCGCAATTCGTCCGGCCAGGCGGGGATAGTGAACTCGCACAGCTGCTCGGACTCAGCGCGACCTTCATGCTTATAACCTTCGTTATCTTCGCGCTCTACGGATTTCTGGCCGACGCCTTCCGCAAAGCGGTCATCGAATCGGAGCGAGTTCGGGCCTGGCTGCGCCGGGGGTTTGCTGCGTCTTTCGCAGGGCTTGGGGCCAACCTAGCGTTATCTGACAGATAGGTAAGCTCCGCAGAATTTTCTAAGCAGAACGCCGAGAATGTTTGGGATAATGCGGCCCCCCCTGGCCGCAAACATCCGTCTGTCCTGGCACAGATGACTGGCTGATCTTGATAGCCAGTCGACAACGCTGGTCGGCCACTGTCCCTAGTGTTTCGCGGCTAAGCCTGCCTTCGCCTGGACTGCAATACCGCGGGTGACCGCCATGACGAATGCCGTCAGCGCTGCGCAGCTGGTTGTCTCCGGTAGGCCGCCCTCCTCCCGGCCTGCTCGAAGCACGCGCGCAGCGCGGTCTCCCCGTCTGCCCGTGCCTCTCAGCCCCCCGAATCTACTCGGCATCGCCAGATGCCGGCCACGCCGGAGATGTCGGGCCACCCAAAGCGATACGGATTGCATATTGAGTTCGGCCACGTGGCGCAGGATGTGCTCAACCACTTCCCTGATATCGGCTGCGCCAATACCGCCGGTAAGAAAGCGGGGGGAGTACTTTCTCTGACTCGTGGGGGCTTGGTCATCGACGGTCCGTACGGACAATTCGATGAGAACGGCAATCCGACGTCGTCGCTGCACCGTACGAACGATTCGGTCTGGAAAAAGGCCAGAGCCAGGCAGCGAAGCAGTATCAGGACGAATACCTTCGGCCGCCTCTCGACGGCTTCGCCTTGGTCAGGATACATGGCCTCAAACACACGTTCGGCAGGAGGCTGCGGGCCGCCGAGGGTAAAGGACGAACACAGGAAAGTGCTTCTAGAGGCACCAGAACGGCAGCGTCACTAGCCATTATTCAGCGGCCGAGCTCGGTCAGCTGATTGAAGCCGCCAACAGGTATCAGCAACCGATTCACGCGCTCCGGCGCTCACGATCCTGAAGAGGAGACAGGGATAGAAAAAAACAGCGTAGGCACCCGGAAAGTTGCTAGGCCAAAAACAACTAAGCCACCCGAAGGTGGCTAAGTCATTGATCATATTGGTCGGGACGGAGTGATTCGAACACTCGA
>NZ_LGLW01000013.1 GCF_013620795.1 Pseudomonas sp. Q2-TVG4-2
GTAAGAGGACCGGGGGTTTGTCTTTGCGTGGTGGAAAATCTCGTTGATGTGCTGCCTGAATGGTGCCAGCTGCACCGATCGACGGTTCTTTTCGTGAGGGCTATTTGATGGGGGCGCTCAACATGACCGGGAGCGACTTGAAGGCAGGGACAATCGCGCTGTAGGAGGGATAGCCGCGGCACTCAGCCCGCATGAGGCTGAGTACGCGCCCGCTGAATTCGTCAGCCAACGGGCTCGGCGACCGCCGCTGTTTTATTTTCCGTGGCGGTCGAACTGACATGCTCCGTCTGCTCGCGGCGCTTGATCAACTTCCAGTCCGCCTCGTCGATATAGATCCCGCTTGGGCTGCTACCACCTTCTAGGTCGATGGCCACGTGTGCCGAAACCTGCGGCTTTACCGAGGCTAAAATCGGCACGAAGCCAAGCTGCAAGCTGGTTTCGATCAGTGCCTGTTGGTTGCGCTCGTCAATATCAGCGGCTTCGTCCAGGTAGTAGGGCAGACGAATGCGACCGGCCTGCTCGCGATCCATCAGGTGCAGTAACAGATACATATTGGTCAACGCCTTGATGGTCATTGTCGTACCGTTTGATGCTGCCCCGTCGATGTCGGTGTGAATCACCGGCTGGCCGCCCACCTTGGTGATCTCGAAGGCGAGTTCGAACAGGTCTTTCAGGCCCAACTGGTTATTGTTGGCAGCCACCAGGCGCGCCAGGTACTCCTTGGCCTCCTCGTTCTTGCTGTCCTGCTCGCTGCTTTGCTGAAGATCGAATACGGAGAGCGTCTCGCCTTGCTCGTATTGCCCGGCGCTGTGGATGATTTGGTCGATATGCTTGAGCGCTTCCTTGTTCGGCGCCAGCACGATGCGAAAGCTTTCGAGGTTGGATACCTGACGCTTGTTGATCTCGCGGTTGAACAGTGCAAGCTGATGCTCAAGACTGTCGTAGTCGCTGCGGATGTTGCGCAAGGTCCGGGCGATATCGGTAACCGCTGCGCGACGCGCCTTGGCGAGGGTCAGGGCTTCGTCTTGGCGATGCGCATAGGCATTAACCAACAGCTGGAGTCGACGCTCAGGATCCTCTTCGCTGTCGAACTTGGCGACGCCCTTGAGACGCACCTGCGCGTAGAGCGCTTCGATCTGGCCATCGACCCGCTGCAATGCCTGCCAACTGTCTTGGTAGTCGTTCAGGAGCGGCTGGAGGTTGTCCAGCGAGTCGTCCACCGGGTCCATGAAGGGCGTGCCGAAGGGCAGATCCGCTGGGAGCAGCTGGCGGCGGCGCAGTGCGTCCTCTAGCGTGCGCTCCTTGGCTTCGAGATCCGCCAGCTGACGGCCCACTAGCTGCAGTTTCGCCGACAGGTGTTGCACCCGTTCGGTGAAGGCATCGCTGGTCCGCTTGAGTTCGTCCTGCGCCGCCTCGGCCTGGGCCAGCTGCTCGAGCTTACTGTCTTCTTCGGCTGAGAGCGTCTGGCAACGGCGGAAGTCCTCCAACGCTTTCTGCGCGTCCAGCACCTGCTGGTAGAGTTGTTCGGCCTGCGCCTTGCTCGCGGCGCGGTCGACCGCCACCGAATGCTGGGCCTTGAGTTGTTTCAGCTCACGCTCCAACCGATCTTTCTGGTCACGCAGCGCGGCGCGATCGGCCAGCGCCTGAAGAGCGGGTGGTTCGATGTGTGAAAGGTCGATGGAGAGGCCGGGCGCCTCAAACCGCTCGCCCTTGAAACCGTCGAGCACCGCTTCGAGCGATTTGACCCAAGTATCGCCATCGTCCACCGCAATACCTTTCTCACCCAGCGGCAGGCTGAACAGCTGGCCGTTAAACAGCCGCATCAGGCGATCAACGTCGGCTTGGGAGAACTCTTCGCGCAGCCGCGAATAGCTGTTGTTGTCCGCATGGTCTAATTGCTGCCGGACCGACTTGAGACGTTTCTCCAGATCCCGCAGGCGCTCGTCGAGGTCTTCACTTGAGAACTGACGCGATTGCGATAGCGCGCCGGCCAGTTCATCGTGGGCGTCCTTGGCTGCGAGCAATTGTTGCTCGAGCACCTGGGCATCGTCGACCAGCGCAAAGCGATTCTTCAGGGCCGATAGCTCGCCCAGCCAGCGTTGAATCTCGCTGATCTCACGCTCCAGGCGCATCAGTTCGGCGGTGCCGCCACGTTGTTCATTCTGCAGGCCGTCCTGCTCGCGGCGATAGTGTTCGGCCTGGATAACCAACTCTTCCTTGCGCGCGCCGGCATAGTCCTGCCAGGCGCCGAGCAGCGAGTCGAGCAGGGGCGACAGGCGATGCAGCTTACCGCGTAACAGTTCACGCTGAGCCACTCCGGCGGCAAGGGCTTCGACCAACGGGCCGGCCGCAACCAAAGCTTGATAGTCCTGCTCCATGCGGCGTACGTCGCGAAAGGCTTCTTCGGTGGCGGCGATGTAGTCGACGCTGCCCGAGCGCAGGCTGTGCTCGAACGCATCGAGGAATAGTTGCTTAAGTTTGGCCGCGGTGATTTCGCGCATGTGCAGCAGGTTGATGAACAGTGCGCGGAAGGTCTTCAGGCTCTGTTCGCTGGTCGAGCGCAGCGGGATCAGCGTCATGTCCAGCGGTATCGCGGTATGGCCGCCTACCAGCAGCCGGCGAAGCTCGTCCGGCTTGGCTTCGTACGCCTTGATGCCGGCGCGTTCCAGATTGGCGAATAACTCGCGCTGACGCAGGCAAGTGCCGTTCTGCTGATAGTGGTCCAGGTCCAATGAGCCCTGGTAAACGAAAAATTGATGGCCAAAGCCGCCACCCGGCCCCCGACCAGCGACGCCAATCACGTGCGGGCCATGGGGCAGGGCTACTTCGACAAGGATGTAGCTGGTGTCGCTGGCAAAATAGAACTTGCGCGACTGTTCCAGGCTGTACTTGCCGAAGCTCATATCCGACATGCGCGCCAGAATGGGAAACTGCAACGCGTTGATCGATGCCGATTTTCCGAGGTTGTTGGCACCATAGACCGACAGCGGTGTTTCCAGCGGGAAGATGCCGAGGCTGTAGCCGGCAGTGTTCAGCAGGGCAAAGCGGCGGATGCCGTAGCGTTCCTGGCTCATGCTTCATGCTCCTTGTCTTCGGCGATGGCACGCGCCAGGGCAACGTCTTCGGTTTCGTCCGGGTCACGGTGGAGGAGGATGATATCGTCCTCTTCCTCCTCGGCGATTAGCTGAGGGGCCGGCAGCGGTAGGTCACTGCTGTGCAGGTTCGCCGCGAGATCGCGGTCCTGCTGGACCGACAAGCAGACGTCTAGAAACCGATGCATGGGAGGCAGGAATCGGTAGATGCCGTTGCTGTCTTCGGCGAAGCCCAGCTGGGTCAGGCGGCGGATGACCCGTTCTTCCAGTTCGTCTTGGGTCGTCACCTCGGCCTGCAGAAACAGGTCCCGGTACTTCTCCAGCAATGACGGCAGTTCGTCCCGGCCCAGGGTCCCGCCGTCGAGTACCGCGAGCGGATCGCGGCCCTGATCAGCCAGATGCTCGACCAAGATGAAGGTGAACAGCGCCAGTCTCTGGGCGGTCTTGTTGACCTGCGCGCCCATCTGCTCGGGTACGAAGTAATAAAACCCGCGCGGATCGCACACCAGTTCGAAACCGAGCGCCCTGAACAGCGCTCGGTACTGGTCCTGCATGTTTGATAGCTGGGCGTAACATTCCGGCTCGCTGCGGGACAGGTGATAGCCCTTGAACAGCTCGCGAAAGATCGGCGCCAGCTGGGTCATTTCTTTCAGATCAATGTTCATACGCAATGCTCACGGCAATCATCGTGTGAAAACCGCGAAGCGCTTTCCACAAAAAGGAATTCGAGTCGGGACGGGCAGGGCGCTGCCCATCCAAAGCGAAGCTCAACCATTGGTATTAACCAACAGGGCGAAAGAGCTGAGGCTGACCTGGTGCTCTCGCGTCAGGTATTCGCGTCGCTCAAGGCGGTCACGCTGGAAACGGGAGTCGCGGGACAGGCGCGAGAACCAGTAGAGCAACTCATCAGTCGCACCCTCCGGCTCCTGCTCCAGCAGCCATTGCATCAAATCAGGCAGCGGCAGCGCCTCTTCACAACGAGTGAGCATTTCACGCGCCGTCAGCGGTGAACGCGTCGCATCGGTCTTGCGCTTGCCAGCACGTGGGAACTGCGCCGGCTTGGGCTCGAAGCGAGCCAGTGCGTAGACGTAGGCTTCAACCTGGCTGGCCGAGCCGAGAAAGGTGCTCTGCGGTCGGGTGAACAGTGGCAGCGAGGCCTGAGGCACGGCGTCGAGTCCCTTCTTGCGGATGGCCGACAAGGCCAGCGCGGCGCCGCGCGTTACCGCGTTATGACGTCGTGCTTCCTCTCGCAGCGGTAGCAACAGCTCGCGCGCGTGCCGCAGGGTGAGCTGGGCGGTGCTCTGCATTTCAAGGATGCGCGCATGGGTGCGCAGTAAAAGGTCGTCATCGACCAGTTGGCCGAGTCGCTGCTGCTCGCCGAGCAGCTTCATCAGGACCTGCTCGACGCGGTAAACGCCTTGTTCGAACGCGCCATCCGCCGCGACCAGCTGAATCATCGGCTCGACGTATTCGTCCCAGGTCGCCAGCACTTCCGCATAACGCTGCCGTAGCGGAATCTGTCGATCGCTGGTCTTGGCGCGATCGGCCACGCCGATCAGTGCCTGTTCGTCATTGGCGAGCTTTTTCAGCACGTCGCGCACACGCATGTCGAGCAGGCGTAGTTGGCGTGCAAGGTCCTGGCCGTCGCGGATCTCGAAGGCGTCCTGAATATGCCCGGCGAGTCGTTCCAGATGCCGCAGGTAGGCTTCGATTTCCAGGCACAGGCCGAGCCGATGTTCGCGGCGCAGGTAGGCTAGAAAGTCATGGATCTGTGCGTTCAGCTCGAAGCGATTCGGGCTTTTCGCCACCGGCACCAGAATATCCAGGCGGATCCACTGATCGAGCAGGGCGGTGATGTCGGTAGGCGTGCCGTCCGGTAATTGTGCGGCGAGCTGATGACGAAGTTCGACCAGGCTCAAGGTGCCGGCATCGAAGCGCTCGCACAGCGGCTCGAGCAACGTCCAGTGTTCGGCGAGGGCACGCAGTACGCGCTTGGGTTCGATCATCTGAATCGGTTCTGTCAGCTGCAAAATAATCGGCAATTGTACTGCCTGCCCCCTCTGCAAATCAGCCCAAACCGATCGTTGGAGTGACGCGATGAGGTGCTCGGCCTTCCCGCTTTGCTGGTTTCCGGCCACAATTCACACTTGAGGCGCCACCTGAGTCCGCACGGCTGGCCAAGAGGAGTTCGACATGAGCAGCAACGACCGCGTCATCATCTTCGACACCACCCTGCGAGACGGCGAACAGAGCCCCGGGGCCTCCATGACCGGTGAAGAAAAGCTGCGCATTGCCAAGGCTCTCGAACGGCTGAAGGTGGACGTGATCGAAGCGGGCTTCGCCATTGCCAGTCCGGGCGATTTCGCCGCCGTCAAAGCGGTAGCGGACAACATCAAGGACAGCACCGTGTGCAGCCTGGCCCGTGCCGTCGACGCCGATATCGAGCGCGCGGCCGAGGCGCTGGCCGGCGCCAATTCCGGGCGCATCCACACCTTCATTGCCACCAGCCCGATCCACATGCAATACAAGCTGCGGATGCAGCCGGAACAGGTGGTCGAACAGGCGGTGCGCGCGGTCACCAAAGCCCGCAACCTTTGCGCCGACGTTGAGTTTTCCTGCGAGGATGCCGGCCGCTCCGAAATCGATTTCCTCTGCCGCATCATCGAAGCGGCCATCGATGCAGGTGCCCGCACGATCAACATCCCGGACACGGTCGGCTACGCCATTCCGCATCAATACGCTGACATGATCCGCCAATTGATCGAGCGCATTCCTAACGCCGACAAGGCGGTGTTCTCGGTGCACTGCCACAATGACCTGGGCCTGGCCGTGGCCAACTCGCTGGCCGCCGTTGTCGCAGGTGCGCGACAGGTCGAGTGCACCATCAACGGCCTGGGCGAGCGTGCCGGCAATGCCGCGCTGGAAGAAATCGTCATGGCGATTAAGACCCGTCAGGACCTGCTGGACGTTCACACCCGCATCGAAACCGAACACATCCTCAGCGCTTCGCGTCTGGTTTCAGGTATCACCGGCTTTCCGGTGCAGCCGAACAAGGCCATCGTCGGCGCCAACGCCTTTGCTCATGAATCTGGCATCCACCAGGACGGTGTGCTCAAGCACCGCGAAACTTACGAAATCATGTCCGCGCAATCAGTGGGCTGGAATGCCAATAAGATGGTCATGGGCAAGCACTCAGGTCGCGCGGCTTTCCGCTCGCGGCTTGAGGAGCTGGGCATCGTCCTGCTTGGCGAGGGTGAGCTGAACGCCGCCTTTGCCCGCTTCAAGGAGCTGGCCGATAAGAAGCACGAGATTTTCGATGAAGATCTGCAGGCGCTGGTCTCCGATACCCTTGCTGAAGACGTTCAGGAGCATTTCAAGTTGGTCACGCTGGAGGTGGCTAGCAAGACCGGCGAAGTGCCGGACGCTAAGCTCGTCCTGAGCGTTGACGGGAACGAGCAATCTGCCTCGGGGCAGGGCTCGGGTCCGGTCGATGCGACTTTCAAGGCCATCGAATCCGTGGCCAATTCTGGCGCCACGCTGCAGCTCTATTCGGTCAACGCCATCACCAAGGGCACCGATTCGCAGGGCGAGGTCACGGTGCGGTTGGAGAAGGGCGGGCGTATCGTCAACGGCAACGGTGCTGACACCGACATCGTCGTAGCGTCAGCCAAGGCCTATCTGAATGCGTTGAATCTCATGCAGGTTGGCGCCAAAGCTCATCCACAGGTGGCCGGGGTTTGATTACCGAAAGCCGGCGGCGGGCCTTCCTCGACGCCATGCAGATAGCCACGTGGCTGCCGCGAGCCGAGCTGCCGTTTGCCGCGCCGTCGCGGCCGGGGCTGTTGCAGTTCGTCAAGCCCGAGTCGGCACCTGCATCAGTCGTCGAGCTCGATCAGGCACCTGCGCAGCCGGCCCCATCGATGCCGCCGGCTATAACTGCTTCACCAGCGGCTGCGGCGAGCCCGGCGGCAGATGCGGTTCGCGCGGTCATGCCACGCATTGTTATGCCCGAGCCGAAAAAAACCGCCACGAAAGCCCGTGATGTCGAATCGTCAGCGGCTGAGCAGAAGGTCACCGTGCCGCCGCCGCGATTCGCCCTGCAATTGCTGCGCGCGGGCAATTGCCTGCTCTTGGTGGAGTTGCCCACCGGCGAGTCATTTCAGAGCCGCGACCCCGCGTACCTGCTCCTCAAGGATATGCTTCGCGCCGCGAAGCTGCCGGACAAGCCTCAACAGGTCGGGGATGGCGAGCCGATCCGCTGGCCGCTTTTGCACCGCGGCAGCCTCGAGCAGGGCGCCGAAGCCGCGCGGGATTATGTACAAGGTGTCGTGGCTGCCGAGCTGGAGGGAACGGGGTGTGCCTGTGTATGGCTAGTCGGCTTGCCGGCGCTGCGTTTTGCCGGGGAAGTGGAGGAGGACGCCTGCTACCGCGAGCTGCATATCGAAGGCATCGGGCATGCCCTGGCGATGCCCGGGCTCGAGCAGCTGATGGAGCAACCAGACAGCAAGGTCGCATTATGGAAAGCGATGCGTCGCAGCATGTCGCGCTGGGTTACCGGTTTATGAGTAGTGCTTCATGAGTGATGCAGTCAACTTTCGCCCCATGACAGCGGCGGATATCGAAACAGTCCTTAAAATCGAATACGCCGCCTTCAGTCATCCCTGGACCTGCGGTATTTTCACCGACGCCCTGACTGCCTACGAATGCTGGGTCATGTTCGAAGGCGAGCAGCAGGTCGGCCATGGTGTGATCAATGTGATCATCGATGAGGCTCACCTGCTGAACATCACGGTCAAGCCTCAGAGCCAGGGGCGCGGGCTGGGATTGCGCCTGCTCGAGCATTTGATGCAGAGGGCAGCCGAGCGGGGTGGTCGTGAGTGCTTCCTCGAAGTGCGCGCCAGCAACACCTCGGCCTATCGACTGTACGAGCGCTACGGCTTCAACGAAGTTGGCCGTCGGCGCGCCTATTATCCGTCTGCCGATGGGCGTGAAGATGCGCTGGTAATGGCCTGTACCCTGCTGGACTGACTTGCGGGTGGCAACGCTACGATATTCCTCGTCGCGATTGCTGCGTAGTGGCGCTTTATATTCAGCGAGTAACCAGGGCGGGCGTTGACGGGTTTCGCTGCGCTCACCCGTCATACGGCCTGACGCCCGGGTTAACGGCCCGGCGCCTTGTCCCGCCCGGAATCCAGCGGCGCGTCGCCTTCGAGCTCGTTGTCATCCATTACGTTGTCCTTCTCGTGCAGCACGGCATCGCCGCCACCGAGCCCGGTGTCCGAATCGCCTTTGGCCGGACCATCCCACGGCTTGCCGTCCAACGGGTCATAGCGAGCCTCTTCCGCCTCGTCGAGGTCCACGTCAGCGCCGATACGATGCTCGGAAACCTCGCTCAGATCCTGATCGGCCGGACCGCCGTGGCCGCGCTCGCGTGGCGAGCGTGAGCCGTCCTCCTGAATCAACGTTTCCGGCGCCAAATCGTCCATGGTGGTGTCGCCGTCTGGCACTTCACCCGTGGTCATGCCGGCCTCGGCGACCCGTTCCGGTGGGAACTTATCCTCGACCTCCTCGGCCGGTACCTCGTCACCGATACGGCCCTTTCGGTCGTCGCGATGTTGGTCGAAATCGAGCTGCTCCATCGAACCCATGCGGTCTTCGGTGTCGTCGATTTCCGTAGGCGTATAAGGCTTGCGATCGTTCATGACAACCTCCTGCTTGAACTACGGTCTTGCAGGTTGTGACCCGGCGTCGATGCGAAGATTCAGGCTGACTGCTGGCCGGTTCGGGCTTTATGAACCAAGCTGCATGAATCCGGCTGTTAGCGCCTAAGCGCTTGTGTTGGTGCAAAAAAAAGCGCGAACCACAGCCGACCATTTGGAGTCTCACGGAGCATGAACGAACCTAATGACCGACCCGGACGAGAGGTCCGGCGCTGCGCTTTTTTCTTCGATGTCGACGGCACCCTGGCCGAGATACAGCCTCGTCCCGAGCTTGTTTCCATCCCGCCTCGCTCGTTGGTGGCGCTAGAGCACCTGCATCTGAGCGAAATTCCCGTAGCGGTCATCTCCGGACGGCCACTCAGCCAGCTCGATGCACTGCTCTCACCATTGCGCCTGCCGGCAGCCGGCGTGCACGGGGCCGAGCGCCGCACTGCCGAAGGCAAGATGCAGAACCTGGTCCTCGACGGTGGCGTTTTTCATGCCATCGAGCAGGAGCTCAAGCAGGCCTGCGCCCAGCATCCCGGCTTGTCGTTGGAAAACAAGACCGTCGCGTTCGCCCTACATTTTCGCCTGGCCCCCGAACTGGAGGACACCGCCCGAGTGTTGGCTGAGGGCTTCGTCGAGCGCTACGGCGACGTGTTGGCACTGCAGCCGGGCAAGTGCGTGTTCGAACTCAAACCGCGCGGTGCCAGCAAGGGCGAGGTGATTCGCACCTTCATGCAGGAGGCGCCCTTCAAGGGTCGGACGCCTGTGTTTGTCGGCGACGATCTGACCGACGAGGCGGGCTTCAGAGTGGTCAACGAGCTGGGCGGGCTTACCATCAAAGTCGGCGCAGGCCCGACCGAGGCCAAGCAGCGTCTGGACTCGGTAGCCGCCGTCGGGACCTGGCTCGATAGCCTGCTCAGCGCCTTGTCAGAGCAGCCAGAAAACCAATAAAACCAGACTGAAGCGAGAACGACCCATGAGCCGACTAGTAGTGGTTTCCAACCGAGTAGCGCCGATCAAGGCGGGCAAGGTCGCTGCTGGCGGGCTGGCAGTTGGTGTTTATGATGCGCTGCGCCAGGCGGGGGGCATCTGGTTTGGCTGGAGCGGCGACGTAGGCAGCGCCCCGCAAACCGACACCGAGACCGTCGGCAACATCACCTACGTGACCCTTGGGCTGACCAAGCAGGATTACGACCAGTATTACCGCGGCTTTTCAAACGCTACGCTGTGGCCGATCTTTCATTACCGCATTGATCTGGCCCGCTACAACCGTCAGGAATACGAAGGCTATCGGCGCGTCAATGCCATGCTGGCGGAGAAGCTCAAGCCGCTGCTCAAACCCGACGACATCATCTGGATTCACGATTACCACCTGATTCCGTTTGCCGAAGCCTGTCGTCAGCTGGGCATCCGCAACCGTATCGGCTTCTTCTTGCACATCCCGTTTCCGCCGCCGGAAATCCTCACGGTGATCCCGCCCCATAACGAACTGCTCAAGACGCTTTGCTTCTACGACCTCATCGGGTTTCAAACCGAAACCGACCGGCTGGCTTTTCAGGACTACATGACCCGCGAGGTGCGCGGCATTCTTGAGTCCGACGGCAGCCTGACCGCCTACGGACAGAATTTCCGGGCTGGGGTCTATCCAATCGGCGTGGTGCCGGATGAGATTCAAGACCTGGCCGAATCCTATAAAACCCGCCGCAAGCCTATGCGGCGTACCACCGATGTGGCACGCAAAAAAATCATCAGCGTCGATCGGCTGGATTATTCCAAGGGGCTGTTGGAGCGCTTCAAGGCATACGAGGCTTTTCTCGAACGCTATCCGGAACACCGACGTGCCGTTGAGTTCGTGCAGATCGCACCCACCTCCCGCTCTGATGTAAAAACCTACCAGCACATCCGCCAGCAGCTGGAAAGCGCGGCGGGGCACATCAATGGTTGGCTCTCAGACCTTGATTGGACGCCACTGCACTACCTCAACAAGAGCCATGATCGGCGTGTACTGATGGGGCTCTTCCGCAGTGCCGATATCGGCTTCGTCACGCCGCTGCGCGACGGCATGAACCTCGTCGCCAAGGAATACGTCGCCTCGCAGGATCCCGAAGACCCGGGCGTATTGGTGCTGTCGCGCTTTGCGGGCGCCGCCCGCGAGTTGACCTCGGCATTGATCGTCAACCCTTATGATTGCATTGGCATGGCCGAGGCCCTCGACCGAGCGCTGCGTATGTCCCTCACCGAACGCAAGGATCGCTACGAGCACATGATGCGGGCGATTCGCGCCGCGGACCTCGACGCCTGGCGCGACAATTTTCTACGTGATCTGCGCGCGTTTTCTTCCCGGCCCAGGGCCGATGTGCAGTCGAACCCGCTGTTTACCGTCTAAGCTGTGACGTCCCGGTCCGCACACTTGTCAAAACGCAGACCGATTCGTAACGTGCGTGTCGGAATGCAAGGCCAGAACAGATATGAACGATCTTGATCAGCTATTCGAGAACAATGCGCGCTGGGCAAAAGCCATCAACGAGGAAGACCCGACCTTCTTCGCCAAGCTGGCCAAGCAACAGGCACCGGAATATCTCTGGATCGGCTGCTCCGATGCACGAGTCCCGGCCAACGAGATCGTTGGCATGCTGCCAGGGGATCTGTTCGTTCACCGCAACGTTGCCAACGTCGTGTTGCATACCGATCTGAATTGCTTGTCGGTCATCCAGTACGCAGTCGACGTGCTCAAGGTGAAACATATCTTGGTCACTGGGCATTACGGCTGCGGTGGCGTAAGAGCCTCCATGCGCGACGACCAGCTCGGCCTGATCGATGGCTGGCTGCGCACCATTCGCGACTTGTATTACAAGCACCGGGACCATATCGCCAGCTTCCCGACCGAGGAAGCGCAGGTGGACCGCCTGTGCGAGCTCAACGTTGTCCAGCAGGTGGCCAATGTCAGCCATACCAGCATCGTCCAGAATGCCTGGCACCGAGGCCAGGCGCTGGCCGTGCACGGATGCATCTATGGCATCAAGGACGGCATCTGGAAAAACCTGAACGTCACCATCAGCAGTCCCGAACAATTGCCTGCGCAATACCGCCTTCGGCCGTACCGACCGGTCTGATGGCCAGCCGCCAAGGATGGGCCTACGCCGGCCTGCTGCTCGCTGTGCTCTGCTGGAGCGGTAATGCACTGGTGGCACGTGCTTTTCACGAGGCAATCCCGCCGCTGACCTTGTCGTTCTGGCGCTGGGTGTTGGCGACCTGTCTGTTACTGCCTTTCGTCGCGCGTTCGATCTGGGCCCACCGCGCAACCCTGCGCGCCGCAAGCTGGCGCCTGCTGATCATCGCCGCGCTTGGTATCAGCAGTTATAACTCGCTGCTTTACTCTGCGGCGCAGAGTACCGAAGCCATCAACCTTACCCTGGTCAACACCTGCCTGCCGCTGTTCACCTTTATCGGCGGCGGGCTGTTGCTAGGTGAATGGCCCGCACGGCGCGCCTGGTTCGGCATGGCGATCGCCGCGGGCGGTCTGATCTATCTCATCAGTCGCGGCAGTTGGGTGGTTTTCAGCAGCTTGTCTTTCCAGACGGGCGATTTGATCATGCTCGGGGCGGTAGTGGTTTGGGCGCTGTATTCCCTGCTTTTACGGCGCTGGGGCAGCTTTTTGCAGGTTCCACCGCTGACGCTACTGGGTGTGCTGATGCTGATCGGCACGCCGCTGATTCTGCCGTTCTACCTGTTCGAACTGAGCCAGGTCGGTGGCTTCACGCCAACCCTGACCAATCTTACCGCCATCGCCTACACCGCCATCTTCGCCTCGCTGGTGGCCTATCTCTCGTGGAACCACGGCGTTAAAACGGTCGGCGCGGCGAAAGCGGCCATGGCGACCTATCTGATGCCGGTCTTTACCGCGATGCTCGGCTGGCTGGTGCTGGGCGAGGGGCTGCGGACGTTCCACTGGGTGGGCGGTGGGCTGATCTTCACCGGGCTGCTGCTGGCAACCCGACCTGCTGCGCGTAGCGCAGTCCGCTAACGCCAAGCCGAACAAGAAGAGCCCCGCGTGCGCGGGGGCTCTTGTCATTTGCGCTTGTGGTTGTCCGGATCGTCTTCGTCGCTGCCGTTCATGCGGGTACGCGTGGGTTTCAGGCTATGCCCGACCGGTTGCGTACGGTCCGTATGGGCGGTGTTGCCGATCTCCACCTCGTCGGCGGTATTCGCCAGCTCGTGATCGCTCTTCTCGTGCGGGGTCGTCTTGTCGTCTTTGGCCATGCTGCACCTCATGGTTGTGGAAGACTCAAGATTTTGAACAGGCCTGCAGGGCGATGTTCATGCCAGTGGTCAGATCGCGGACGCAATGAGAGCAGTAGTTACTTAGCGTTTGCTATTGGCGCAGACCATGCGGCCCTTCATAGCCTCTTGCTTGACGATGTACTCGCCTACCAGCGGACGGCTCTGCAGGTAGTGCTCGGTGGTCTTGTGGTAGGTGAAGGCCGATTCGTCGCGGTATAGCTCGTAGAGATATACAAGATCAGGATCATTCAGATCCTGCACGACATCGAATACCAGGCAATCCGGCTCGTTCTGTACCGAAGCAGCGGCATTGGCGCGCATAGCCACCATGAACTGAGCGAACGAGCCGGGCTTGAGCTGAGTTTTCAAAATGAGACAGTACATAAACATCCTATTTTGTTTTATGGTTGTTGATTAATTGTATACAAAAAAGGATCAAGCCATGCCAAACCGTCCCGGTCGCCTTAATGGCCTGCGTCACCTGGCGCTTACTGCTCCGAATCTCGAAGAGTGCGAACGCTTTTATGTCGACGTGCTGGGCATGGAAGTGCTCAACCGCGCCAGCAAGGATCTCGTCTACCTGACCTGCGGCAACGACAACCTTTCTCTGGGACGCGCCTCTGCAAAAAGCAGCGGCGTCCAGGCGATGGATCACTACGGCTTCATCGTCGACAGCCTGGAAGAGCTCCACGCCTGGTATGAATACCTGCAAACTCAAGGGGTAACGCTGCTCGATCGCCCTTTCGCTCACAGTGACGGCGCCCATAGCTTTCATATACTCGACCCTGCCGGTAATACGGTTCAGCCGCTGTACCATCCGGCGATATCGGGGCAGCGTTTGCGGTGATGTGAAGCGAGAACAAGGTTTGTGGCGGTGTTCGCCTGGGTCCCATCGGCGGCTAAACGTTTGTGGCGAAATCGACTTGCGCTGCGGATGTCTTTGCCAGCTATCGCATGTGCTGATTGGTAGCGGAGTTGGGCGAGGCAGGGCAGCGTCTTAGCGATGCAACGGACGATAGCAGGCTTTGGCGGAGTCGACTTTTGGCCAGGAGCGGGGGTTACTGGAACTTGGGCCTGCAGATAATCGACGCCGATTCGATAGCCGCAGACAATCCGTCAGCGGAAGATCCGTGGGACTACTAATTGGCCCCATGGTCCGCAACAGCATAGGCCTGCGAGAACCCGCAACGGCACAGACATAAGCCGCGTGGCGGCGAGCGAACTGCTGCTCCGGAGCGGGCCCATACGAACGGCCAAATGAAAACCGTTCTCCTGGAATGCCGACTGCGCTGAGTCGCTAACCGGTGGCGCCGCTAACCTCCCGCCGATATCCTCGTGTCAGACAAAGCCGATCCAGCGGCCGGCTATGAGGATAGAAAGCCAAAGAACGGCGGATGCGACGGCCAGGGCGCGAACTCGCACAGTTGGTTGGCCGCCGCACAGGGCGATATCAAAGCGCTCGCCGCGATGCTGGAGTGCGATGTTGCAGATTGCTAGCACTAGCAGTGCGGCCTTGCAGAGGAAGGCTGGGTTCTCTGCGTACTCCGCCGGCTTCACTGAGAACAACCAAAGCCCCGTTATCACCGCAAGTGTGGCGCCCGTTGTCGCTGCGCGTACAAGAAAGGGTCCAAGGACCGGCAGATCCCGTCCGTGCGTTGAACGCAAAAGGAGCAAATCGAGCGGCAGGATCGCGCCTAGGAGTAGCCCTATGCCAAGGATGTGCGCTGCATTGACGACCAGATAGGCGATCCAGTATTCCTGCAGGAAGACGGCACCGGGCCAGCCGGCAACTGATTGCAGAAAAACCGTCATCGCCGCGTCGTCATTCCTTGATACGCTCCGGATACATGTCGTATTGCTTGCCGCCGACCGTGATGCGCACGGCTTTTATATGCGCTTCGTTCGGCTCCTTGGTGCGGTTGCCGAGTACCGTGATGCCATCTCCTACCTTGGCGGTATCGCCGGTGAAACCGGAACGTTGCGTCTGGTTCGGATTCCCCAGATCGACTTGCCATAAACGGCCGTCTTGAGCCTTTACGCGCAAGACCGGATGAGGTGGCGCCATCGAAATCTCGGTAATCGTGCCCTTCAACTCCGACTGCTCTTCTTCCGCCCAGGCCCAGCCGTGGTGAGCGAAGGCCTGCGTTGCAAACAGCACCATCGCTGTGACGCAAAGCGTTAAGACCATACGATGCGCAACATCGCGCGCGGTGATGGTGATTGCTCGGGTGGCGGTTCGGCTTTCGCTTGATACGGACATAATCATGCTCCTTTGGGCGAATAAAAATGAGAGTCCGACACGTTGAACCCAGTTCCTGGTTTTTTCAGTACAAGAACTGCCTGTGCCTACGGTCCGTAAAGTGATGTGTAGCAGCCTTTTTGAACACCCGCCTTTGGCCGAGCAGCCTTATGGCGAATCTGCATGGTTTGAATATTCGTACGAAGAATGCATGAGGTCGGACGTAGGATTGTTTGTTAGCTTTGGATGAGCAGCTAAGAAATTCATTTCAGAGGTGCGATCTGTGTCCTCATCCCTTCGAAAAGGTAACTGGTACCACGGCTGGAACATCGTTGCTGCCGCCACGGTCCTCACGCTGCTGACGGTTGGAATGCGCCTCGGGATCGGGCCATTTTTCCTGCCGATGGCGGAGGACCTGGGCTTTAGCCGTAGCCTTCTGGCTACCATCGTTGGGATTGGCATGCTGTTCTATGGCTTAGCGATGCCTCTCGCGGGATACCTTGTTGGGGTAATAGGAACGCGCTCCGTGTTGTTGCTCGGAACGGCAATAGTCGTTGCCTCAACGATATGGACAGTCGTTGCACGTACGCCTTTCACCTTTCTACTCTCATTCGGTGTGCTGCTCTCGATTGGTCTTGCGTTCACCAGCCCAGTGGCGCTAACGCCGGTCATTAGCCGATGGTTTACTCGGCAACGTGGTATGGCGCTGTTCTTCCTGTCTACTGGTTCAATGGCTGGTATGGCGGTACTGACGCCGCTGCTGACGCTGTCTATTACGTTATTTGACTGGCAAACCACACTTGTTGGCTTCGCTATTACATTCGCTGTGGTAACCGTGCCGGCAGCCTTATTCATCATTAAGGACGAGGTGCCGCAAAACTCGGATCTGCTACAAGCGACGCCTAGTTCTGCGCCCTCAGCTAACAATGCGGCGCCTGGGGAGTTCACGTTCGGTGCCGCTATGCGCACTTCGCCCTTTTGGAAAATCGTGCTCGGCCTGTTCGCATGCGGATACAGCATGAATCTTCTTGGGACTCATGGCGTACCTATGCTCATGGATCACGGATTCGACGCCATGACGAGCTCTTATGGCATCGGGCTCATCGGTCTTGTGGCCATTGCTGGAACGCTGGTACTGGGTCGATTGTCCGACCGGCTCCCTCGAAGGAACATCCTAGGGGCGATTTACTTCATTCGGGGCCTGGGATTCTTTGCGCTACTCCTAGTAGGTACCCATTGGGAGCTGTACATCGCGGCGGCTATTGGAGGAATGGTTTGGGCGGGCAGTATTGCAGCTTCGTCGGCCATACTCGCGGACGTATATGGCGTGCGGCTGGTTGGCGTTATGTACGGAACTGCTTATTTGGGCCATCAGGTCGGAGCAATGATCAGCTCATGGCTAGGCGGGTGGGGGTTCGAGCAATTCGGTACCCATTGGCTCGCCTTTGGTAGTTCAGGCGGGCTGCTTTTGATTGCCGCAGTGGTTTCGCTAAAGCTGCCGTTGAATGGTTTTACATTTCCGCAGCCGGTAACGGTTTCGAAAGCCTGAGTCGGCGCGTTTCCGAAGCGTAGCAACTTGCTGTGGCGCGCCCATCCTGAGCGGCGTGTCAGAGTTGCTTAATGCGACTCAGCGAGGTGAACCGAATAGTTTGTTGAGCTCCGCACCTGAGGGCGTATCGATAAAACCATCGAATCGACCCTGTTCACTCATCGTCCGGGCGGCGGTGATAAAACCGCCCCAAGCTGCTCGAGCCAAGGCACCGCCCACGCTGATTCGCCTCACGCCAAGATCGGCCAGATCTTGTACAGACAAGTCACTGGCCCAGCCGATGAGGACGTTCACAGGCTTAGGTGCTACTGCGCTGACAACCGTCTGGATTTCTTTCCGCGTCTTGAGGCCAGGGGCATACAAACAGTCGGCCCCCGCGTCCGAATAGGCAAGTAAACGCTCGATGGTATCGTCTAGGTCTGGGCGATCCACGAAGTAGTTTTCTGCACGTCCGACCAAGAGGGTGTCGCCGCCATTTGCATCGATAGCTGCACGGGCTGCCTGCATGCGCTCCACAGCTTCCGATTTGTCTCTCAACGGCTGTCTTGAGTCGCCTGTTGAGTCTTCAATCGAAAG
Organism: Pseudomonas sp. Q2-TVG4-2; assembly: GCF_013620795.1. Lineage (GTDB taxonomy): Bacteria > Pseudomonadota > Gammaproteobacteria > Pseudomonadales > Pseudomonadaceae > Stutzerimonas. The sequence goes on from NZ_LGLW01000013.1 coordinate 17,443, forward strand.
GCCTGCCACGCCGGTATCGACAGCCATGCTGACACTTTCGAATATCCCCTCGGCGGTCATTGCATAACCGCTTTCGAAGTCCGCATTGATAGGAAGGTTGCTAATGGCGGCCATATAACGCATATGAGCCAACGTATCGGAGCGGGACAGCTGACCGTCAGCTCGTGATTGCGACCACGCATAGCCAGAGCTGGTAGTCGCTAGCGCTTTGTAACCGAGCGTCTCCAGGATACGGGCGCTGCCAGCGTCCCACGGGTTGGGTAACAAAAAAGCATCCTGTCCGATGCATCTCACGAAATACCGCACGTTTTTCTGTAGCTGTGAGTTGAGCCATGGCTCCCTCCAAGGGACGGTATCTAGCCGGTATCTTGCTGGGGCAGAAGCCCAAATCACCTTATTGATTCGCCTCTAGTTTCGTAGAGACTGCGATCGGCTGCAAAGGCCGGACGCTGTCCGCTGCGAGAGGCAGGTTTCGGCTGTGGATTCAACCGGTGAACGCAACACACTAAATCTTGCGTAAGCAGGAGGGTGTTGCAAATGAAGCAACGACCTCGGATCTACTACACCGAAAGCCAGAAGGCGCTGATGTGGGATCGCTGGAAGGCAGGTGATTCGCTCCGGCAGATTGCAGTTGTTTGATCGAAACCATTCCTCGATCCAGCGGATTCTCGCGGAGACGGGAGGCATTCGCCCAGTTGCGCGACGACGTTCCAGGTTGGCGCTAACCCAGACGGAGCGCGAGGAGATTTCGCGCGCACTTATTTCGCGCGCACTTGCAGTGGGCCAGTCGATTCGGCGAATCGCGCTGCGCCTAGCGCGCGCCATCCACCGTCAGTCGCGAGATCAACCGTAACGGCGGTCGTCAGTCTTACCGCGCCAACCAAGCTGAACAAGGCGGCATGGGAGCGGGCCCGTCGCCCTAAGCGTTGCAAGCTTGCCCAGTTCCCGAAGTTAGCGCAGCTTGTTGCGGAGAAGCTTCAGATCCAGTGGTCGCCCGAACAGACCGCTGGCTGGTTGAAGCGTATTTACCCGGACGCGACCTATCAGGTGTTACACGAGACTATCTACCGCAGCCTTTTCATCCAAGCCCGTGGCGCGCTGAAAAAGGAGTTACTGGAGCATCTGCGCCGCAGCCGTGCCATGCGCCGCTCGCGTCACCACACCCAGAAGACCGAGAACCACGGCCGTATCAACGACACGTTTCCATCAGCGAGCGGCCAGCCGTGGCTGAAGATCGTGCTGTACCAGGGCACTGGGAAGGTGATTTGTTGTGTGGCAGCAAGAACAGTCAGATTGCCACGCTGGTTGAGCGCCGTAGCCGTTACGTAATGCTGGTAAAGGTGGAAGCAAAGAACACCGAGACAGTGGTGAATGCGCTGATCGAAAATGCTCAGCGACTGCCTCAAGAGCTATACCGATCCCTGACCTGGGATCGAGGCAAAGAGATGGCTGGGCACAAGCGCTTCACCCTGATGACGGACATCCAGGTCTATTTCTGTGATCCGCAGAATCCTTGGCAGCGCGGGACGAATGAAAATACCAACGGCCTGCTACGGCAGTACTTCCCGAAGGGAACTGATCTCTCGCTCTACTCGCAGGATGAGCTGGATCAAGTCGCTCGGCAGCTGAACGAACGTCCCCGAAAGACTTTGGGGTACTCGATTCCCGCCGAGTATTTTAACCACGCTGTTGCGTCGATGGTTGAATCCACAGCCATTAGCTTTAGCTTTCACTCGTCGCTGGCGTAGCCGGCGCCAGCCGCGGAGAGGCCCGCTCGACGAGGTCTCGTACCCGAGCGAGGAAGGGGGCGGACTTTGCTTTTTGCAGCTATGCGTCTAACGACGGCGGCAACAGCTTCACCCGTGCTTCCCCGTCCACGGCATAACGATCTGCAAATCGCCAACAAGCAACTGCGCCGCAAGCATCCAGACCACCGCTCCAATCAAACCCAGCGACAGATGCCCGACGACGATTCCGATGGCGATCTGTTTCCACAGCCCGGCGTATTGATTGGATGGGGTAGCAGCGGCGGTGCGGTAGGGCGTCTCGCGCTCAGCGCGGATGTTGTCGAAGCTGTCTCTCATGGTGCGTTCTCGGTGATGCTTGGCTAAATAGCGGGCACAAAAAAAGGGTTCAGCTTTCGCTGAACCCTTTTTGAATTTGGTGGCTACGCAGGGACTTGAACCCCGGACCCCAGCATTATGAATGCTATGCTCTAACCAACTGAGCTACGTAGCCAAGTGGCGCGCATTATTCTCGTCGCGCCTGTAGCTGTCAAGCCTTCCTCGGTGATTTTTCGTCCGTCTATCAAATGCTTATGCGGTGCCACCCGCGGGCCTCAGAGCCAGCATGATGGCGCGTCTGTTTTCGTGCCGATCAATCCCACTCTAGCGCGAAGCCGGGGTTAGCCAGGCGCTCGTGGCGGTCCAGCGCGGCGATGTGTTGCATCTCTTCATCGCTCAAGCGCAGCTGCCATGCAGCGAAGTTGGTGGCTATGTTCTCGACGCCAGGAGCATCGATGGCTTGTTGCGTACGGGCGATGGTTGGAACTGATCAATGGGAAGCGGGGAAGGCCGAGTCTTGCGTGTCGTTGCCGGGGCTCATGCCCAGGCTATCCAACCGGCCGCTCCAGTAAGTGAGGGCCAGGGCAATCAGCACGACCAGCGAGCCGATCCAGGCGGTATGTATCAGCCCCATGGAAGCGACGATATGTCCGCCGAGCCATGCGCCCCCGGCAATACCAAGGTTGAACGCGGCGATGTTCAGACCCGAGGCGACGTCTATGGCGTTTGGCGTGTAGTGCTCGGCCTGACGCACCACGTAGACCTGCAGGCCGGGCACGTTGCCGAATGCTACGGCGCCCCAGAGCAATACGGTCGCCAGTGCCAGCCAGGGATTGCTCGCCGTGAAGGCGAGGGCGAACAGCACCGCAGCCAGCAGAGCGAAGATCAGCTTCAAGGCGCTGATCGGCCCGCGACGGTCGGCCAGCTTGCCGCCCCAGATGTTGCCTACTGCCACCGAGACGCCGTAGACCAGCAGCACTAGACTTACCGCGCCTTCCCTGAAGCCGCTGATCTCCTGCAGGATTGGCGCGAGGAAGGTGAACGCGATAAAGGTGCCGCCATAGCCGACCGCGGTCATTGCGTAGACCAAGAGCAGACGCGGCTGTTTCAGTACGGCCAGTTGCTGAACGATCGAGGCGGGCTTGCTGTGCTGAATGTTGCGTGGCACGAAGATCAGGCTGCCGATAAAGGCGATCACGCCGAGCAGTGATACCGCGAGGAAGGTCTCCCGCCAGCCGAACTGCTGGCCAATGAACGTGCCCAGGGGCACGCCGGTGACAAGGGCGACAGTAAGCCCGGTGAACATGATGGCAATGGCGCTGGCGGCCTTTTCCTTCGAGACCAGGCTGGTGGCGATGGTCGAGCCGATGGAGAAGAACACGCCGTGTGCGAGCCCGGTCACGATGCGCGCCAGGATCAGCGGCTCGTAGCCCGGCGCTTGCCAGGCCAATAGATTGCCGGCCGTGAACAGCACCATCAGCGACAGCAGCAACAGCTTGCGCGGCACCTTGCCGGTCAGGGCTGTGAGCAGCGGGGCGCCGACCGCGACGCCGAGCGCGTAGAGGCTGACCAGCAGACCAGCCGACGGCAAACTGACGCTGAGGTCGTTGGCGATGGTGGGGATCAGGCCGACGATGACGAACTCCGTCGTGCCAATGGCGAATGCGCTGAGGGTCAGCGCGAGGAGGGCGATGGGCATGGATTGAACTCCGGTTGGATTGCATGCCGTCCAGTGTCTACTGCAGACTCGTGCGGAAAAAGCGGGCCTCAGGCCAAACATAATTGACTGTGGGTCACAGATGAAAACCACGCTCGACGAGTTACAAGCCTTCACAGCCGTCATCGATACCGGCTCGATAACCAGCGCCGCCGTGCAATTGGGGCAGACCGCCTCGGGCATCAGCCGCGCGTTAAGTCGGCTCGAAGCCAAGCTGGCCACCACGCTGCTGCGCCGCACGACAAGACGGCTGGAGCTGACCGAGGAGGGCAGTGCCTTTCTGATTCAGGCGCGGCGAATTCTCGACGCGGTGGAAGAGGCCGAAGAGCAGATGTCGCGACGCCAGCAGCATCCGGCCGGGCGCCTACGCGTCAACGCCTCGGCGCCGTTCATGCTGCACGTGCTGGTGCCCTTGATTGGCGGGTTTCGGGAGCGCTACCCGGATATCGAACTGGAACTGCACAGCAGTGATCAGATCATCGATCTGCTGGAGCATCGCACCGACTTGGCGCTACGCCATGGCCCGCTGCGCGACTCCACCTTGCATGCCCGACCGCTGGGCCGCAGCCGGCTGCGTGCGGTGGCCAGTCCGGATTACCTGGTGCGAAGGGGTGCCCCGCAGCAGGTGGAGGAGTTGGCGGCGCACAGCCTGATCGGCTTCACCCAGCCGGAGAGTCTCAATCAATGGCCGCTGCGCCATCCGCTCGGTGAAACCTGGCCCATCGTGCCGAGCCTATGGGCGTCGAGCGGGGAGACGGTGCGGCATCTGGCGTTGGCCGGCGAAGGTATCGCCTGTCTGTCTGACTTCATGACGGCACGGGATCGGGCCGAAGGTGCGCTGGTGGAAGTGCTGCCCGAGGCCAATACCAACGTGTTGCAACCGATTCACGCGGTGTACTACCGCAATACCGCATTGGCGGCGCGCATCACCTGCTTCCTTGATTACCTGAATGATTGCCTGGGAGAGCAGGCGTGGACGTGCGACGGATAACCGGTCCGAACGATGCCTGCGTGACTTTGCCTAACGCTGCAGGCACATCTGCGAGGAGAACTTCATGCTCAGCATCACCTTTCCAAGCGATCCGCCGCTTAATCCCTGGCTGGCCGACGAGTCGCCGCTGAACGATCTCGACGAGGCGGAGAGCGACACCGAACTGGACGACGGCGATACGCTGCCCGATGAAGTGGTCGAGCAACTGGAAAAAGAGCCGCCGCCGCCCGATCCGATGCCTGACCCAGGGGTGATGTAGCGGTTCGGTTGTATCTGATCGATAGGCTCATCGCCGCCCAGGATGCACCTGGCACTGGTTCCCACGCGAATGCGTAGAAACCATCGGTCTTCGACTCCGCACTCATCGTACCCACGCGCCTGCGTGGGGTAGGCTGGCACGCTATGTCTCAGCCTGCTGGCATAGCCGCTGCAGCGTTTGCCGCTTCCGTGACACCATTGCGCGAGCGCTAAGGCCAGATGCGTAACTGCCGGCGTGAGCGGTCGATTCCAAATTCTTCAAATATCTCTCTAAAGAGCAGAAGCATGAACAGGCGGTTGCTGGTTGGGGTACTGCTGATTGGCCTGCATGTGTTCGTTGGCGTCACGTTGATTCCGGCTTTATCGCTTGGATTGCCGGGCAGCGTTCTGGCCTGCGGGTACCTCGTGCTTTCTGCAGTGCTGATGCGCTATGGCGTGCTGGTGCGAGGGTCGGGTAGCGCGCTGCTGGCATGGTCCGGCTTGCTGGCCATGGGAATCTTTTCCAGTCTGGCGGTTTTTTCGCTGGTTCGCGCCTTCATGCTGGCGCTGGCATCGCTGCTGGGCTGGGAGTCGGCAGCGTTCACGCAGAACTCAGCGTTGGCCGTGATCGCCGCGGTGCTGGCGGTGACGCTGTTCGGGCTGCTAAACGCACGGCGAACCGCTCGGGTAGTGGAGCGCGACATCGCCATGCGCAATCTGCCTGCCGCGCTGGACGGGTTCAGAATCGTTCAGCTCAGCGATATCCATGTGGGCCCGACGATCAAGCAAGGCTATATCGAGGCGATCGTGAAGCGGGTCAACGGATTGTCGCCCGACCTGGTGGTCATTACTGGCGACCTGGTGGACGGCAGCGTCGCCGACCTGGCCGACGACATCGCACCACTGGCTCAGCTGAGGGCTGGTCACGGCGTTTACGTGGTGACCGGCAACCACGAGTACTACTCCGGTGCGGACAGCTGGATTGCTGAATTCGAGCGGCTGGGCATGGCGGTGCTGCTCAACCGTCACGTGCTGGTCGAACAGGCGGGCGCTCGGTTGGTGTTGGCGGGCATTGCGGACTATTCGGCCGAGCTGTTCAGACCCGGTCATCGCAGCGATCCGGCCGCGGCGCTCGCGGGTGCACCGCCGAATGTGCCGCGCATCCTCCTGGCGCATCAGCCGCGGTCGGCGAAGGCCGCGTTGGCCGCTGGTTGCGATCTGCAGCTATCCGGCCATACGCACGGCGGGCAGTTCTGGCCCTGGATGCATTTCGTGCGTTGGCAGCAGCCATGGGTGGCGGGCCTTCAGCGTGTCGGCGAGATGCAGATTTATATAAGCCGCGGGACTGGTTACTGGGGACCACCGCTGCGTTTCGGCGCGCCATCGGAGATCACCCGTATTCGTTTGATCAGGACGGCAACTTAAGGGCCTTTCAGCTCGCCAATAGCTCGCGGCGCAGCAGTGCATAGTCGTCGCCTTCCACTTGCCCACGGCGCAGCGGATTGCGTGTGCAGTGTGCGGCGAAGCCCGCATCGACGAAGCGGTAGGGCAGATGCTCATCGCGCCCGGTCGGGATACCTAGCCGCGTAGTCTGGACGATATCGGGGCGTGCGCCGATATCGTCGATACGAAGTCGCGCGGGGTCCATACGTTGCGCGTTCCATTCCTTTACCGTCAGGCCGAGCGCCTTGCACAGCAGCGTCTGGCCGGAGCAGAGGCGGGTCAGCGGCCGCGGGCCGCCAGCCGCAGCGGGGCTGTTGCAGCGCATGCGATCGATGGATTCTTCACAGGACAGCGAATCGACCCAGGGATAACCGGCCTTGATGCACACCGCGTTGCCGTCGCCCTGCACGCTGAAGTTCAGCGAATCACCGCCACGCGAGTAATAGAGATAGAGATACCCGGCCGGCATGAACATCGCCCGCCGAGACGGGCTGTAGCCGAGCGAGGAGTGGCTGGCCTTCTCGTCGACGTAGTAGGCCTCGGTCTCGATGATTCGCGCCGACAACCACAGACCATCGACGCAATGACGAATCACGGTTCCCAGCAGATCCTGGGCGACGAGTTGCGCGTCCCGATCGAAAAACGCGTCGTTCAGGTAGTGCAGAGGTGGTTCGGTGAGGCTGTTCATCAATACTCCGGCGTCGGCAAATCTGCCTGTTCCGACCACACAAGCGGGACGAATTTCCCTAGCTGAGAACAAGTTGCCGTACCAGTCGTCAGTAAGGTGTGCTGTAGAGCGAAGTCGTGCCCGTTCGCTGTCCGGCCGAACGCACGGAGCGGGGCATCTCTGGAGTCTGGCATAAGCTAGCGGTTTCAAGTTGCGCCGGGTCTCCACAAAAAACCTGGCGAGGACTGGGCTTCGAATCCACTATCCAGTTATGGCGTACACGCGCAAACAAACAATCGATGGTGCCTGGCGCGACATACCCGTCGTCTGTGATTGATGTTCTGCCGCGAGCGCTTTTCATGGCTGGCGAGACAAGTCACCCTTCTGATCCCGGCATGACCCGAGACAAACTAAGCGTGGTTCACCTATGAAAATCCATCCGCTCCCTCCGCTCAACAGCCTGGTGGCGTTTGAAGCGGCCGCGCGGCATCTGAGCTTTACCCTCGCCGCGCACGAGCTCAATGTCACTCAGGGGGCAATCAGCCGGCAGGTCCGCCTGCTCGAAGATTATCTGGGCAAGACCCTGTTCGAGCGCACCACTCGGTCGATCAACCTGAGCCCGACCGGGAGCCAGTACTACGAGACGGTGCGTGACGCGCTTACCCAGGTCGCCCAGGCCACCGGAGAGATTCGACATTGGCGTGGCGCGCAGCAGGTCACTGTCGCTACCAGTACGGCGATGGCCTCGTTGTGGCTATTGCCCAAGGTGGCCGAATTTCAGCGAGATAACGAAGAGATTGATCTGCGAATCATCGCCTACGACCACGTCAAGGATTATGCCCGCCTGGATTGCGATCTGGCGCTGTACTACTGCAGTACACCGCCGAAGGGTATCCAGGTGATGCCGCTGTTTTCCGAAGAGGTGTTCCCAGTCTGCAGCCCCGGTTACCTATCCAAACATCCTGGGCTGACCGAGCCGCAGCAGCTGGCCGGCTGTACCTGGCTGTGGCTGGAAGATCCGCAGATGGATTGGATCGGTTGGCAGGAATGGTTCCGGCAGCTTGGGCAGAAGGCGCCGGAGCCCAAGCAACGCATCAATATCAACAACTATTCAATGCTGATCCAGTCTGCGCTGAGTGGTCAGGGGATTGCTCTCGGGTGGTCGAATCTGGTCGATGCTCATTTGCAGAGCGGGGCGTTGGTTCGACCCATCGAGGCCGTGCTGAGGACAAAGGCGAAATTCTGCCTGCTCGAACCCCAGAGCCGAGGCATCAGCCGCCACAGCGTGACACGGTTTCGCAGCTGGCTGCTCGAGCAGCTGCCGACGGCGATTGCCGAGGAATAGGCCTACCGAAGCCGAAAAAGAACCGCCGCCGGCTTTTGGCCGGCGGCAGCGTGGGGGCGAGGGGCGCTAGTGATTCAGGTGACCGGCTGAAGCACCTGCGTATCCTGCGCGCGTGATGCCGGCCGAGCAGCCATGCTCTGGCCACGGCGATTCGGATCTTGCTCCTGCTGATCAGCGTCGAGCGAGTCGTCCGGCTGCGGGGTTGGCATCGGCAGTCCGATAAAGGTCTCCTGACGCAGGCAGCGCATCAAGCTGTAGCTCATTACCAGAATAAACACGGCAATCGGCAAACCGGCAGCGATCGAGGCCATCTGGATCGTCTTCAAGCCCCCTGCATACAGCAGCCCCATGGCGATAAAGGCTTGCAACACGCCCCACAGCAGGCGAATGCCTTGTGGAGGTTCGGCATCGCCATTGGAACACAGGGTACAGAGCACCAATGTGCCGGAGTCGGCCGAGGTGATGAAGTAGGTTGCCAGCATCAGGCAGACCAGGATGCTGAGCAGCTGCCCGATCACGCCGGCATCTATCCGCGTCATCAGGGTGAAGATTGCCGATGTGGTTTCCGCCTTGGTCGCCGTCAGTACCTCGCCGCCAGTGAACACCGCCGCTTCGCCAACCAGTTGGCCGCTCTCGACCTTCTGCTGGTGCGCCATACGGTCATCCTGCTCGGCCTTCAGCGCTGAGCCGCCAAGAACGGACATCCACACGACCGTCACCAGCGTCGGTACCAGCAGCGTGCCGGCAACCAGCTCGCGAATCGTGCGGCCACGGGAAACCCGAGCGATGAACAGCCCGACGAAAGGACCCCAGGTCATCCACCAGGGCCAGTAGAACGCGGTCCACCAGTTCTGCCAGCCGCTGTCTTTCTGGGTGTCGCTCCAGAAGCTCAGGCCGACGATGTTGTGCAGGTAATCGCCGGTGCTTTCCAGGGTGAGATTGAGCAGGTAACGGGTAGGGCCGAGCAGCAGCACCACGGCGATCAGCAGAATCGACAGAACCATGTTCCATTCAGACAGGCGGCGGATGCCTCGCGAGACGCCGGACATTACCGAGACAATGGCGCAGCCGCTGATCAGCGCAATCATCACCGCCTGCACGCCGAAGTTGACCGGCAGGCCGAACACCTGATTGAAACCGGTGTTGATCTGGGTCACGCCGAGCCCCAGCGATTGAGACACGCCGAACGCGGTGATCGCGACCGCGATGATGTCGACGGTATGACCGATGGGGCCGTAGATACGATCGCCGATCAGCGGGTAGAGGATCGAGCGCATCGTCAATGGCAAGCCCTTGCGATAGGCGAAGTAGGCCAGGGCCAAGCCAATCATGGTGAAGATCGCCCAAGGATGCAGACCCCAGTGGAACATGGTGAGGCGCATGGCGGCGGTGGCAGCCTCGTCGGTCAGGCCTTCGGTGAGCGGGTTGCTGGCGTAGTGCAACATCGGTTCGCCAACTGACCAGAAGATCAAGCCGATGCCCATGCCGCCGCTGAACAGCATGGCGATCCAGGACACGAACGAGAACTCCGGCTTCTCATGGTCGCGACCCAGGCGTATGTGCCCGAAGCGACTGACCATCAGATACAACAGCAAGCCCAACACGCTGCTGACCAGGCTCAGGTAGAACCACTTGAAGTTGCCGAGAATGAAATCCGAGGTGTTCTGGAAGAAGGCACCGGCCTGTTCGGCGAGTACTGCACAAAGCACTACGAAGCCGATGACAAGCAGCTTGGAAACCACGGTAACGGTGGGGTTGAGGCCGCGGAACGGGCCTGACTGTGCATGCATCGCAAATGTCCCTTTTTGTGTTTGTTGTAAAGGGTTTTGGTGCAGCCCGTGGAGAGCTCCATCCCACAGCCTCGGCCAAACGGTCGAAGACAGCCACAAGACAGGCATGTGGCAGATGGAGCCGGTATCCCGGCTGCCCTTGTTGCGGCATCAAAGTGACCGCTGATGCCGGTAATCAACAAGCCATTTTTTCTCATTGACTTATGAGTTTTCCGCATCGATCGAGCGGCCACTCGTTGCCCGTCGTTATGACTTGTCCATCCAAACGAGCGGCAGCTCGTCTCATGAGGAAATATCATTAATGCCGCCGGAAAAATCGTTTGTGGAGGCATCCAGCGGTTGATGAAACTCCCTGCCAACGGACTGGACCAGCGTGCCAGTCGATCATAAAAAAACCGTGCCTTGCAGGGGAGAACAACAATGACAACTTCCAGCTCTCGACTCATTCCGGTTCAACAACTGGAACGCATATTCAACCCGATCGACCAAGCTACCGGGCTTGCCAATGAGTTTTACACGGACCAGCGCTATTTTGAGCTGGAGCGCGACGAAGTGATGGGCAAGACCTGGGCGTGCGTCGGCTTCGCCAGCGATCTGGTCAAGAATGGCTCGGTCAAGCCGATCGACTTCATGGGATTGCCCTTGCTGCTGATGCGCAACCGCGAAGGCCTGGTACAGGTATTTCATAACGTCTGCAGTCATCGCGGCATGAAGCTGGTGCAGGAAGAGGGCGAAGTGCAGGGCGTGATTCGCTGCCCGTATCACTCCTGGACCTATGACCTCAACGGCAACCTGCGCGGCACGCCGCATGTCGGTGGGATCGATAACCACAAGGACGAACGCTTTGCCTGCGAGAAGCACGGCCTGAAGTCGCTGCGCAGCTCGATCTGGATGGACATGGTGTTCATCAACCTGTCCGGCGATGCTCAGCCGCTGGAAGAGATGCTGGCGCCGCTGACCGCGCGCTGGTCTCAGTTCCTCGGTGAGGATGGCATGAGCCTGCTGCGTCGCCGGCCAGGCCAGGACGCCACCACCCTGGACATCAACTGTAACTGGAAACTGGCTGTCGAGAACTATTGCGAGGCCTACCACCTGCCGTGGGTACACCCGAGCCTCAACAGCTATTCGAGGCTGGAAGATCACTACAACATCCTGTTCGACGAGCGCTTCGCCGGGCAGGGCAGCCACGCCTACAACCTGTCGGATGTTGCCGGCACTCACCTGCCGAAGTTTCCCAGCTGGCCGCAGGATCGTTTGCGCAACGCCGAATATGTGGCCTTCTTCCCCAACGTATTGCTCGGTATCCAGGCCGATCACGCCTTCGCGATGCAGCTGGAGCCGGTCGCGCCGGGCCGGACAATTGAACACTTGCGGTTGTTCTACGTTGGCGACGAGGCTCTGAGCGACGAGTATGCCGCCTGCCGCAGCGCGATTCTAGAGTCCTGGAAGGTGGTGTTCGCCGAGGACATCAGCTCGGTGGAAGGTATGCAGAAAGGCCGCCTCTCGCCGGGCTATACCGGCGGCGTCTTCTCGCCGGTGATGGATGTCCCGACGCACTTCTTCCATCAGTGGGCTGCGCGTCAGCTGCTCGAAATCACGCCGTCCGCCTGAGGAAGCCGCCATGCATTCGATTGCCTCCCATTGGCTGAATTACATCGATGGTGAATGGGTCGACAGCCCGCAGCATCTGGTGGTGAACAACCCAGGCACTGCCGAGCCGCTGGCCACCGTCGCTCGGGCCGGTGTCGCCGACGCCGAGCGCGCGCTGCTGGCGGCGCGGCGTTGTGCCGACAGCGGCGCATTGAGCCAGGTGCGCCCGGCTCAGCGCGTCAGCTGGTTGCTGCGGATCGCCAACGAGATTCGCGACCTGGCGGATGAAGGCGCCTGGGTGCTGTGTCAGGAGAATGGCAAGAGCCTGGCCGACGCCCGAGATGAGTTCACCGAGGCCGCACGTTATTTCGAGTACTACGCGGGCATGGCCGACAAGATCGAGGGCACCTCGATTCCGTTGGGCGACGGCTACATGGATTTCACCGTTTACGACCCGATCGGCGTTTCGGCGCAGATCGTGCCCTGGAATTTCCCTGTATCCATCTGCGCGCGCTCATTGGCGCCGGCATTGGCTGCCGGCAATGCGGTGGTGATCAAATCCCCGGAGCTCTCGCCGTTGGGCATGTGCGTGCTGATCCGCGCCATCGCCAACGCGGGCTTGCCGAATGGGGCGGTCAATCTGATCTGCGGTCTGGGTCGAGAAACCGGTGCGCATCTGGTGAGTAGCGCCAAGGTGGACCAGATCGTCTTCACCGGCTCGGTTGCAACCGGGCAATCGATCCTGCGCGCTGCGGCAGAGCACGCCATTCCCTGTGTCATGGAGCTCGGCGGCAAGTCGGCGGCGATCGTCTTTGCCGATGCCGACCGCGAGCAGCTGCTGGCCAGCGTCAAGGGCGGGATTTTTTTCAACGCTGGCCAGGTCTGTTCGGCCATGTCGCGCTTGCTGGTCCAGCGTGACATCTACGAGGAAATCGTCTCGGACGTGGTGGCGCTGGCCGAAGGGCTCAGCGTCGGGCTCGGCCAGGACAACCCCGACCTCACTCCGGTGATCAGCGCCGGCCAGCTGGCCGGCATCGAAACTCTGTGCCGACGCGCGACTGACGAGGGAGCCGTGGCCGCCACCGGAGGCGAGGCGTTCAGCGACCGAAGCGGACACTTCATGCGGCCGACGGTGTTTCGTGATGTCAGCCCCGAGATGTCTATCGCCCAGCAGGAGGTGTTCGGTCCGGTGCTGACGGTGATTCCCTTCGACACGGAAGAGGAGGCCATCGCCATCGCCAACGGAACCGATTTCGGCCTCGTCGCTGGCGTGTTCACCCAGAACATCAATCGCGCCATGCGCTGTTCGCGCCGTTTGAAGGCGGGCCAGGTGTTCGTGAACGAATGGTATGCAGGCGGCATTGAGACGCCGTTCGGCGGCGTCGGCCTGTCGGGTTACGGCCGGGAAAAAGGCCAGGAGGCGTTGTACAGCTACGTTCGTACCAAGAACGTGGCGATCCGCGTGGCGGGGGAGTAATTGATATGTTCAAGACTTGGCTTTGTGTGGTTTGTGGCCTGATTTACGACGAAGCCCTCGGCTGGCCGCAGGACGGTATCGTCGCCGGCACGCGCTGGGCTGATGTGCCCGAAGACTGGAAATGCCCCGAATGCGGCGTCGGCAAGAGCGATTTCGAGATGCTCGATGTCAGCGAGTCGGTGATCGCCGACGTTGCCGCCAGCACGCCATTGCCGCAGCCGCCGGTCGTGCAATCCGCTCCGACGCCGCGTCAGCCGATCGTCATCATCGGTAGCGGTTATGCCGGCTACGGGCTGGCTCAGACGCTGCGCAAGGCTGATCCGAAGGTCGAGATTCGCGTTTTGACTCGCGAATCCGGGCATCTGTATTCCAAGCCGGGCTTATCGATCGGTCTGGCTCAAGGCAAGACTGCCGAAGCGATGGCGGGTGAGCCGCCTCTGGCCATCGAAAAACGCCTGAATATTCGCATTTACCCGCATTGCTCTGTCGAGCGTATCGACAGCGCCGCGCGGCGGCTACATACCAGTTTCGGCGAGATGGAGTATGGCCAGCTAGTGCTGGCCTGTGGGGCTCAGCCGATCCGGCTACCTATCGCAGGCACTACCGACGCGTTGTGCAGCATCAACAATCTGCATGACTACCAGGGCTTTCGCCAGCGTCTGGTCGGTGCGCGGCGGGTGGCGATTCTCGGTGATGGCCTGATCGGCTGCGAATTCGCCAATGACCTGGCGAGCAGCGGTTTCGAGGTCAGCGTGATCGGTCTCGGCCAGTGGCCGATGGAGCGTCTGCTGCCAGTCGAAGCGGGCCGGCACTTGCAGGCGGCGCTGGCCGAGCTGGGGGTGGACTGGTATCTGCAGAACACGCTGCAGCGGATCGATCCGCTGGAGCAGGGCTACCGTCTGAGCCTGGCCGATGGCCGGCAGCTGGATGCCGATCTCGTGCTTTCTGCGGTGGGCCTGCGTCCGGACCTGGGCCTGGCCGAAAGTGCTGGGGTTGCGGTGGGGCGCGGCATACGGGTCGATGCGCAGCTGCGCACCTCGCAGGAAGGAATTTACGCTCTGGGTGATGGCATTGAGATCGAAGGTCAGCTGCTGCCGTACCTGGCGCCGATCAATCAGGGCATACAGGCACTCAGCAAGACCCTGCTGGGGCAGCCGACGGAGGTTAGCTATCCGTTGATGCCGGTCACGGTTAAGACGCCCGTCGCCCCGCTGTGCCTGCTGGCGCCTGCCGCTGGCTGTGCCGGTGAATGGCGGGTGACACCCGCCGATGACGGTCTGAGTGCCGGTTTCTACGATAGCGAAGGGCAACTGTGCGGCTTCGTGCTGCTCGGTCGTCAGGCTCAGCTGCAACGCAACGCTTGGCTGCAATCCTGCCAGAACGCACAACGGGCCGTCGCCTGAGGGTTCATCATGAAAAGCTCAATCAATCTGCCCCATGACGACGCCAGTTGTGGCTGGTATAGCGCATTGCCCGAACCACAGGCTTGTACCCGTTTGCAGGGTGAGCAGCGTGCCGATTACGCGGTTATCGGCGCCGGGTTCGCCGGGCTGGCTGCCGCGCGACGCCTCGCCGAACACCATCCGCAGGCGCGCATTCTGCTGGTCGACGCCCAGCGCGTCGGCTATGGCGCCTCGGGGCGCAACTCCGGTTTCGTCATAGACCTGCCGCACAAGTTCGCGCTGGAACATCCCGAGCCAGCACATAAGCAGCGTCTGCTGGGGCTCAACCGCGCCGCCATCGCACAACTGCAGGGGCTGATCCAGCGCCACGGCATCGAATGCCAGTGGTCGCACGCCGGGAAATATCAGGGGGCGGTGGGCCCTCGCGGGCTGGCCTATCTCAAGCATTTCGAACATCTGCTCAAGGGCCTCGGCGAATCCTTCGAGTGGGTCGAGCGCAGCGAGCTGGCCCGGGTTCTCGGCACCCAGCATTACAGCGGCGCAATCTACACGCCGGGCTGTTACCTGATGCAGCCGGCGGCATTGGTCACCGGTCTGGCTCGATCGCTGCCTGGCAATGTCGAGCTGCTTGAAGAGTCGCCAATCCAGCGTCTCGAGCGTGATGGTCAGGGCGGTTGGCTGCTGCACGGTAGCAACGGGCGCATCCGCACCCCGCAACTGCTGCTCGGCACCAGCATCTTCACCCAGGAGTTCGGTTACCTGCGCAACCGTTTGCTGCCGGTGATGACATTCGCCAGCTGGACCCGGCCGTTGAGCGACGCCGAGCTGGCGGCCTATGGCGGGCAGCTCGACTGGGGCCTGACCCCGGCGGACCATGCCGGCACCACGGTGCGCATGACCCAGGACCGTCGAATCATCATCCGCAACACCTACAAGCATGTGCCCAAGTATGGGCGCAGCAGCAGCGAGGCCATGCGCACCAGTATCCGCGAGGATCATCGCAAGGCCTTCCTGGCGCGCTTTCCGCAGTTGGCTGAGGTGCCCTTCAGCCACACCTGGGGTGGGGTTTATGCCATCTCTCGCAACTTCACCAATTTCTTCGGTGAGTTGGAGCAGGGCGTTTACGCCTCGGCTTGTGACAACGGCGTCGGTGCGGCTTGGGGCACTATCTCTGGGACGTTGCTGGCGGATCTCGCGGTGCAGGCCGACTCGGCGCAGCTGCGCGACATCCAGGCGGTGACGGGCATGCCGTCGCTTAATCCGCCTGAACCCTTTCTCGGCTTAGGGGTGCGCTCGCGCATTCGCCTGGCAGCCTGGAACAGTCGGAGTGAGCTATGAGCAAGGTCGTTTCCGGACGTGGACCCGTGTTGCGGGTGGATCATCATGATCTCGATTTCATCCCCCGTGGCGGCCCACCGGGCGCGGCCTACGTGGCGCGCGCGATCAGCAACGAGGTGTCGCCGAACATCGGCATTGGCTTCGCTCGCTGGGAAGGCGCCGAGGTCGCCTGGACATTGCTTTATGACGAGGTGATTTTCGTCATCGAGGGCTGCTTCGAGCTGCAGGCCAACGGCGAGCTGTATCGGGTTGAACCGGGGCAGCTGCTGTGGATACCCGAAGGCACCGAACTGGTCTATGGCGGCCATGCCTTGTTCGGCTACGTGGTGCACCCGGGCGATTGGAAGCAGCGCCACGGCCTGGTCTGAAACGCGCCGAGGCAGGTGACGAGCGTTAGCGTCAGCGCTGAACGCTCGGTGTGCTTGTCATTCCGTTTGGTCGATTGGAATGTGACCGCATGGTAACGCCGGTCACGAATTGGCGCGCGCAGGGTTGACGCTTATTGAAAGGGAGGCAGGCCGGTGCTCGGACTGACCAAGACGTTTGGCGCGTTGTACCTGGCCACCTTGCTGATGCAGCTTGGCTCGACCCTGTTGATGACTTATCTGGCGCTGCGGCTGAATGCCGATGGCGTGGCCGAGCTGTGGGCAGGCGCGCTGATGGCGGCCAATGCACTGGGGATGGTGTTGGGCGGCAAGGTAGGCCACGTGCTGATCGAGCGGGTCGGGCATATCCGTACCTATGTCGCCTGTGCGGGCGTCATTTGTGCCGCTGTCCTGACCCATGAGTTCAGCAGTGCTTTGCCGCTCTGGCTGTTGTTGCGCGGCGTGGTAGGGCTCGCCATGATGTGCCAGTTGATGGTGCTGGAAAGCTGGCTCAACGATCGCGCGCAGAGCGATCAGCGAGGCAAGGTGCTGGGCATCTACATGGTCGCGGTGTATATCGGCATGATGCTCGGCCAACTGGCCCTGAGCCTTGGCGGTGACCTGGATATTCGCCTGATGCTCGGCGTCGCCATTGCATTTGCGCTGTGTCTGGTGCCCGTGGCGCTGACTCGTAGCATGCATCCGGCCGATCTGCACCCAGCTCCCATCGACATTCGTCTTTTCCTGGAGCGGGTGCCGCAATCGCTGATCACTTGCCTGGTGTCGGGCATCGTCAACGGGGGCTTCTATGGCTTGGCGTCGATCTACGCTGCCCGGCAGGGCCTGGGCACCGTCGAGATCGGCCAGTTCATGGCATTGTCCATCGCAGCGGGTCTTGTGGCGCAGCTGCCCCTTGGCTGGCTATCGGATCGGCTGCCGCGTGCCAGTCTGATTCGATGCGTGGCGGTACTGCTGATGTTTGCCTGCTTGCCGCTGGCATATCTTCAGCACCTGACGTTCGCCTGGTTGCTACTGTTCGGCGGCTGCATTGGCTTTCTACAGTTCTGTCTGTACCCGTTGGGTGTCGCTCTTGCCAACGACAATATCGAACCTGAGCTGAGGGTTTCGCTGGCTGGCCTGTTGCTGGGTGCATTCGGCGTCGGTGCGTGCGTCGGGCCGCTGCTGGCCGGTGCGTTGATGGAGGGTTTCGGTGCGCCAAGCCTGTATTACTTCTTCGCTGGCTGCAGCGCGCTGTTGGCGTTATCGGTGGGGCAGGGCCGGGTGACCGGCGAGCATCTGCAGGCGGATGCTCCGCTGCAGCACCAGGCCACACCCAATGGACTCGCCAGCGCTACCCTGGCGGCAGCCGTTGAGCCGGCCGACGAAGTGCAGGAGAGCGAGGCGTCGGCCACGGGGGGCGCGGATCGAGAGGCTCCGGTGATTTCTCTGGATTCCTTGGGCGCAAAAAACCCCGTATCACTTCAGTGATTACGGGGTTCGGTGTGCTCTGCGAAGGCCGCCGTAGTACGGCTTTCCTGCGTCTCGCTATACGTTGAAGCGGAAGTGCATCACGTCGCCATCCTTGACGATATATTCCTTGCCTTCCAGGCGCCATTTTCCGGCTTCCTTGGCACCAGCTTCACCCTTGTACTGGATGAAGTCGTTATAGGCGACCACTTCGGCGCGGATGAAGCCTTTCTCAAAATCGGTATGGATGACGGCGGCGCCCTGGGGGGCGGTGGCGCCAACCTTCACGGTCCAGGCGCGGACTTCCTTCACACCGGCGGTGAAGTAGGTCTGCAGGTTGAGCAGTTCGTAACCGGCGCGGATCACGCGGTTCAGGCCGGGCTCATCGAGGCCGAGCGACTCGAGAAACATGTCTTTCTCCTCGCCATCGTCCAGCTCGGCGATTTCCGCTTCGATCTTGTTGCACACCGGCACCACCACGGCGCCTTCTTCGGCCGCGATGGCATTGACCACGTCCAGGTGCGGGTTGTTCTCGAAGCCGTCCTCGGCGACGTTGGCGATGTACATCACCGGCTTGCTGGTCAGCAGGTGGAAGCCCTTGGCCAGTTGAACTTCATCGTCGCCGAGCGCCTTCAACAGGGTGCGGGCCGGCTTGCCTTCGGTGAAGTGGGGGATCAGCTTCTCCAGCAACGCCTTTTGCGCCACGGCTTCCTTGTCGCCACCCTTGGCGTTGCGGGTGACGCGCTGCAGCTGCTTCTCGCAGCTGTCGAGGTCGGCGAAGATCAGTTCCAGCTCGATGATTTCGATGTCGCGCTTAGGATCGACCGAGTTGGAAACGTGAATGACGTTTTCATCCTCGAAGCAGCGCACCACGTGGGCGATGGCGTCGGTCTCGCGGATGTTAGCCAGGAACTTATTGCCCAGTCCCTCTCCCTTGGAGGCGCCCTCGACGAGGCCGGCGATATCGACGAATTCCATGGTGGTAGGCACCACGCGCTCGGGCTTGACGATCTCCGCCAGCGCCTGAAGGCGTGGATCGGGCATCGGTACGATCCCGCTGTTCGGCTCGATGGTGCAGAAGGGAAAGTTTTCCGCAGCGATACCGGACTTGGTTAGCGCGTTGAACAGAGTGGACTTGCCGACGTTGGGCAGGCCGACGATGCCGCAATTGAATCCCATGGTGTATTTGCCTCGGTGTTGGCTGGCAGCGTTGAGCTACCGGCGTTGCCAAACTACGTTAAACGGCTTTGGGCGTGGATAAGAGAGAAGCGCCCGATCCCAGCCGTTGCTTTGTCTTGTGTTTGCCGCAGGCTTGCACGTCAGGCCTTCTGGCTGTGCAGCCGCTGCATGGCCCGTGTCCAGTCGCCAGCGAGGATTTCGGGCAGCACATCAAGGGCGAAATCGATACTGGCATCCAGCTTTTCGCGCTCCGCCTGCGGCGCGCGTCCCAGCACATAGCCAGTCACCAGGCTGCTGTGCCCGGGGTGGCCGATGCCCAGACGCAGGCGGTAGAAACTGTTCTGATTGCCGAGCCTGGCGATGATGTCGCGCAGCCCGTTATGCCCGCCATGGCCGCCGCCCTGTTTGAGCTTGGCGATGCCGGGGGGCATGTCGAGTTCATCATGGGCGACCAAGATGGACTCAGGAGGAATTCGGAAAAATCCGGCCAGTGCCGCCACCGCCTGACCGCTGCGGTTCATGAACGTGGTGGGGATCAGCAGGCGGACATCTTCGTCCTGGTGGCGAAACTTGCCGACCAGCCCGAAGTATTTACGATCGATGCTGAGGTTGACGCCCTTGTGGGCGGCCAGACGCTCAACGAAAAAGGCCCCTGCGTTATGCCGGGTCTGGTCGTATTCAGGGCCTGGATTACCCAGGCCGACGATCAGTTTGACGGCAGTCACGACAGAGGCCCTTCCTCAGATGCTTGCGAGTGGATTACTCGGCAGCGCCTTCTTCTTTCGGAGTGTCTTCCTTGTTCACGCGTGGCGCATGAACGTTGGCGACCGGCAGGTCGCTGCCGTGCGACAGGGAAACCAACTCGACGCCTTTCGGCAGCTTGAGATCGGTCATGTGCAGAACCTGACCGATTTCAACCTTGGCCATGTCGACCTCAATGAACTCTGGCAGATCCTGTGGGAGGCAGGAGACTTCCACTTCGTTGATGTTATGCAGAATTTCGCCACCCTGCTGCTTCACGCCAACCGATGTCTCCTGGTTGATGAAGTGCAGCGGAACGGTAGCGGTCAGCTTGTGGCCGGCTACGACGCGGACGAAGTCAGCGTGGAGGACGAAGCTCTTGGCCGGATGACGCTGCAGCGCCTTGATCAGAACGGATTCGCTCTGGCCGTCGACGTTGAGGGTCAGCACGTGGCTGAAGGACGCTTCGTTTTCCAGCATCTTGGCCAGATCTTTGGCCAGCAGGCTGATGGACTGCGGGGCCTTGTCGCCACCGTAGATGACGGCCGGGACGAGGCTGGCGTTACGACGCAGGCGGCGGCTCGCACCTTTCCCCAGGTCGGAACGCACTTGGGCATTCAGAGTGAAATCAGTCATTGTGTTTCTCCAGGATAACAACGCGCCCGAAGTGCTCGCGACCAGCACTACCGGGCGGTTGGGCAAAAAGCCCCGCACGAGGCGGGGCACATTTTCGTTCTGCGCGAATGGCTAAGCTTTCGGCTTAGCGGAACATCGCGCTGATCGATTCAGCATTGCTGATGCGGCGAACCGCCTCAGCCACCATTGGCGCAATGTCCAGCTGGCGAATACGGGTACAGGCTTGAGCGGCAGCCGACAGCGGAATGGTATTTGTTACTACCAGTTCGTCGAGGACCGAACCGTCGATGTTCTCGATGGCACGACCGGACAGAATCGGGTGAGTGCAATACGCATAGACCTTGGCGGCGCCGTGGTCTTTCAAAGCAGTTGCAGCGTGGCACAGGGTGCCAGCGGTATCGACCATGTCGTCTACGAGGATGCAGGTCCGGCCTTCAATATCACCGATGATGTGCATCACTTCGGACTGGTTGGCCTTCGGGCGACGCTTGTCGATGATCGCCAGATCAACACCCAGGGACTTGGCGACGGCGCGAGCACGCACCACACCGCCGATGTCGGGGGAGACGATCATCAGGTTCTCGAAGCGCTGAGCCTGAATATCGTCGACCAGGACCGGCGAGCCGTAGATGTTGTCCACAGGCATGTCGAAGAAGCCCTGGATCTGATCGGCGTGCAGGTCAACGGTAAGAACGCGGTTAACACCCACTACGTCGAGCATGTCGGCCACGACCTTAGCGCTGATCGGCACACGTGCGGAACGCGGACGGCGATCCTGACGGGCGTAACCAAAGTAGGGGATGACGGCCGTAATGCGGGTGGCGGAGGACCGGCGGAAGGCATCTGCCATCACGACCAGTTCCATCAGGTTGTCATTGGTGGGGGCGCAGGTCGGTTGAATCAGAAAGACGTCCTTACCACGAACGTTCTCGTTGATCTCGACACTGATTTCGCCGTCGGAGAATTTTCCGACGTAGGCGTCACCGAGGGGAATATGCAGCTGACGTACAACACGCCGGGCCAGGTCGGGGTTGGCGTTCCCCGTGAAGACCATCATCTTGGACACGCGCAGTACCTGCCTGAGGGTGGATCCGATGAAACAAAAAGCTGTTCAAAAGGCCAGGCGTTTTGAACAGCTCTCGTGATGTTTGGCAGGGGCGGCTGGATTCGAACCAACGCATGCCAGGATCAAAACCTGGTGCCTTACCGCTTGGCGACGCCCCTGTAGATGTAGCCCTGAATGTGCTTGCAGTTGTACAACCTCGAAAGGTTATGGCAGGGGCGGCTGGATTCGAACCAACGCATGCCAGGATCAAAACCTGGTGCCTTACCGCTTGGCGACGCCCCTGTAATGTACAACCTCTAACCACTCATTTCCTGCGCCAGTTGCGCGAGCCTTCGGTGCAGCATCGAAATGTTGCGCCCTTGAGCTACGAAAGCTGGTAAATCGGCTGGAAGTTGGCGGCAAACTTTATCAGCCTCACCTTTGTTTGGGAAGCTCCCAAACACACAAGCTCCAGTGCCGGTCATTCTTGCTGGAACAAATTTGTTCAACAAGCTCAAAGCGTTACGCACTTCTGGATAACGCTTCTCGACCACCGGCTGACAGTCGTTATGACCGCCCTCTGCAAGAAGGCTGCGAACTGTAATGGCCGGGGTATTACGTGTCAACTCCGGGTCGGAAAATATTTCCGCTGTACTAACAGAGACTTGCGGGGCGATAACGAGGAACCAGGGTTCGCTCAAATTGACCGGTTGCAAGCGCTCGCCCACCCCCTCGGCAAAGGCCGCGCGCCCTCTGACGAACACGGGCACATCGGCCCCAAGGCAGAGGCCAATCTCCGCCAGAGCGTCTTCGCCCAGACGGGTTTGCCACAGATGGTCGAGGCCCAGCAAAGTGGTCGCCGCGTCGGAGCTGCCACCACCAATACCGCCGCCCATGGGCAAACGCTTGGTCAGCTCTATGTCGGCGCCAAGTGCGCAGCTGCTATGTGCCTGCAGCAGGCGGGCCGCGCGCACGATGAGGTTGCTGTCGTGATTGACGCCGGGCAGCTCGGTGCATAGGCGGATCTGGCCATCGGTACGCAAGGTGAAGCTGAGCTCGTCGCCGTAGTCGAGAAACTGGAAAAGGGTCTGCAGCTCGTGATAGCCGTCGGCGCGGCGACCGAGGATGTGCAGCATCAGGTTGAGTTTGGCCGGAGCCGGCAAGGTCAGCCTAACCATCAGTGGCCGAGCCGGCGTGGCTGCCAGTCCTTGATGACGAGGGTGATTTGCAGGTCTCGACCGGCCAGCTTGATACGTGACGGCAGGGTGTAGCCGTCTTCCTCGCTGTAGCCGAGATACTGAACATCCCAGCCATCCTGATGAAGGCCGGCAAGGCGGCCGTTGGCGTCCAATGCAACGCGACTGCGGCTATCCGGAGCGGGGAGGCCACGTACCCACCAGAGCAAATTCGATACGGGTAACTGCCAGCCGAGTTGGCTTTCAACCAACGCTTCCGGCGACTTGGCTTCGAATCGGCCCTGGCCCGCGACCTCCAGCGCGACGGCCTCGGGGCGCCCGGTCAGGCGAGTGGCGCCGCGGCCCAGCGGGCCAGACAGGCGAATGTCAAAGTAGTCCTGGCGTTGCAGCCAGAACAAGGTGCCGCTGCCCGAATCCTGCGGTGCGCGAATGCCGATCTTCCCGCTGATCTGCCAGCCATCGATTTCGCTGACCTGCGCTTTGTGCGCCTTCCAATCTTCCGCGTTGCCGGGGCCTTCGACGGATTCCTGCGGGGCGAGAGCGGCGCAGCCAGCCAGCAGCAGGGCGAGGGCAGGGGTCAGCAGGTTACGCATCAACTTCATGAGTCAGGGTTTCTCCGAGCCTGTCAGGCGTTTGATGGTTTCGCGCAGCACGTCGCTGTCCGGTTGCTGCTTCAGCGCTTCAGCCCAGATAGTCCGTGCTTCGCGCTGCTCGCCAGCGGCCCAGAGCACCTCGCCGAGGTGGGCGGCGATTTCGTGGTCTGGAAGCCGCTCGTGTGCCTTTCGTAGCTGGGTTTCGGCCTCTTCGAGATTGCCCAGGCGGTAATTGATCCAGCCGAGGCTGTCGAGAATGGCGGCATCATCGGGATTGAGCTGGTAAGCCTGCTCAATGAGAGCACGGGCCTCATCGTATCGGTCGGTGCGGTCAGCCAGCGTATAGCCCAGCGCGTTGATCGCCATGGCATTGTCTGGTTCACGCTCGATGATGAAGCGCAGGTCCCGTTCCAGTTGGGCTAGATCGCCACGCTTCTCGGCGATCATGGCTCGGGTGTAGAGCAGATTGAGGTCGTCGGGAAACTGTTCTAGAGCCTGTTCGGCAAGTTGCCAGGCCGCGTCGATCTGCTGCTGCTTTGAAAGGGCCTCGATCTCGATCAGGTATAACTGAATCGCGTAATCGGGCTGCTCGTTACGGGCGCTGGCCAACAGCTGTGATGCCTCCTGATTGCGACTCAGGGAAAACAGCAGCTCCGCCTGCATGAGTTTCGCTGGCAGATACTCGTTGCCGGGGCCGACCTTGGCGAACGCCGCCAGCGCCTGCTCGTGTTCGCCCAACTCGCGATAAGCGCGGCCAAGGTTGAAGTGGGCCGCATCGAGGTGACTGCCGCGCTCGATCAGCTCTTCCAGATAAACGATCGCTTCACGCCAGGCCTGTGCTTCGAGACACACCAGTGCCATCGAGAAGCGAAGGTCGTCGTCCCCGGGGTGTTGCTGGACCAGGGTGGCGAATTCGCCCATGGCTTCTTCAAGGCGATCCTGCTCGACTAACAGTCGTGCATAGGTCAGTCGCAGGCGCTTGTCCTCGGGGTGTCGACGGAGGCTCTTTTCCAGCAATGGCAGCGCTTCCTCGCCGCGCTCCAGCATTTGCAGCAAGCGAGCCTGGAGCAGGGTCGAGGGGATTTCCTGCTGGCTGGCGGGTTGCTCTTCGAGCAATGCGAGTGCTTCTTCAGGGCGGCCATCCTGTTGTAGGAGCACCGCCTTGCCAAATTTCAACTGGGGGTTGTCAGGGTGTTTGGCCAGCAACTGATCGAAGCTTCTAAGCAGGCCAGTTCGCGTATCCGGATCGGTTTCCGCCGCGGACAGGGCGAGGAAGTCAAAATGTGTATCGCCCTGGCCCCGCAGCACTTTTTCCATGAACTCCATGGATTCCTCGTAACGCCCGGCACGTGCCAGCTGCACGGCTGCGGCCCGCTGGGCGTCGAGGCTCTCCGGTGCGTTGCTCGCCCAGATCATCGCCGTGTCCAGTGCCGCCTGCTCGGCGCCGAGATATTCCGCGATTCGGAAGCCGCGCTCGGCTACGCCGGCATCCTGTGTCGCATTGGCCTGCTGGACATAGTTACCCAGCGCGATGTCGAAACGATTGCGCTGGCCAGCCAGTTCCGCCACCAGTAGCGCATACAGTGTGTCGCTGCTGAACGAACCATACGAACCATACGAACTGGGGCCCGTTTCCACGTTTTTCGGTGCGGTCTCCTCGACCGGCGGGCTGCTGTCGGGAGTGCTCTGCATAAAACTTTGGCAGCCACCGAGAAGCAGGACGGCGCTGAGGGCGAGGAGTTTTTTCATAGGGAATATAGGCTGGTCTGCGGTCGCGGCATGATGACACAAGCCGTCAGGCAAGCACATGGGCGGGCTTGCCAGGCGAATCGGGTGGCTCGAATACCTACAGACAATAACTGGCAACGGTTGTTCTGAGACAGGCGAAGTAGGAGAATCGCGCGCTCCGTTTTTCGAATCAGCGATCTGCATGGCTTTCATCGCGCTTGGCATCAATCACAAGACCGCATCGGTGGATGTGCGCGAGCGTGTTGCGTTCACGCCCGAACAGATGGTCGAGGCGCTGCAACAGCTTTGCCGAGTTACGCCAACGCGCGAGGCAGCGATCCTATCGACCTGTAATCGCAGCGAGCTTTACCTCGAACAGGATCAGGTTGAGGCCGAGGCGGTGCTGGCGTGGCTGGCCAGTTATCACCGTCTGAGCCTCGAGGAACTCAAGGCGTGCGCCTACGTTCATACTGACGATCAGGCTGTGCGCCATATGATGCGGGTCGCCTCGGGCCTGGATTCCCTCGTGCTGGGTGAGCCGCAGATTCTCGGGCAAATGAAGTCCGCCTATGCCGTTGCGCGCGAGGCTGGCAGCGTCGGGCCGCTGTTGGGGCGTCTGTTTCAGGCCACCTTCAGCACCGCCAAGACCGTGCGGACCGATACGGCCATCGGCGAGAACCCGGTCTCGGTGGCCTTTGCCGCGGTCAGCCTGGCCAAGCAGATCTTTGCCAACCTGCATCGCAGTCAGGCCTTGCTGATCGGCGCTGGCGAAACCATCACGCTGGTCGCCCGTCATCTGCACGAGCAGGGCGTCAAGCGCATCGTGGTCGCCAACCGCACGCTCGAGCGCGCCAGTGCCCTGGCTGAGCAGTTCGGCGCGCATGCGATCCTGCTTGCCGACATCCCGCAAGAGCTCTACAACAGCGATATCGTCATCAGCTCGACCGCCAGCCAACTGCCGATTCTGGGTAAGGGGGCCGTGGAGCAGGCGCTGAAGAAGCGCAAGCACAAGCCCATGTTCATGGTCGACATTGCCGTGCCCCGGGACATAGAAGCGCAGGTCGGTGAGCTGGATGATGTCTACCTCTATACCGTGGACGATCTGCACGAAGTAGTGGCGGAGAACCTCAAGAGCCGCCAGGGTGCCGCCCAAGCCGCCGAGGAACTGATCGCCGCCGGCACTGATGAATTCATGGCGCGGCTGCGTGAGCTCGCAGCTGTGGATGTGCTCAGGGCCTACCGCCAGCATGCCGAGCGGATTCGTGACGAAGAAATGCTCAAGGCCCAGCGACTACTGGCCAACGGCGGCACTCCCGAGGATGCGCTGGCGCAACTGGCTCGCGGACTGACCAACAAACTGCTGCACGCACCCAGCGTTCAGCTGAAAAAACTTTCTGCCGAAGGGCGCATAGAGGCACTGGGCATCGTTCAGGAGCTCTTCGCTTTGCAGGACAGCACGGACAAACCATGAAAGCGTCGCTGCTTAACAAACTCGACATCTTGCAGGACCGCTTCGAAGAGCTGACGGCGTTGCTTGGCGACGCCGAAGTGATCAGCGACCAGACCCGCTTTCGCGCTTACTCGCGCGAATACGCCGAGGTCGAGCCGGTTATCGCCACCTATCGCGAGTTCCTCAAGATGCAATCCGATCTCGAAGGCGCTCAGGCGTTGCTCAAGGACAGTGATCCGGACGTGCGCGAAATGGCCGAGGAGGAAGTTGCCGAAGCCTGCGGAAAGCTTGATGACATCGAGGCCCGCCTGCAGCGTATGCTGCTGCCGAAGGACCCCAAGGATGGGCGCAACGTCTTTCTCGAGATTCGCGCCGGTACCGGTGGCGACGAGGCGGCGATCTTCTCCGGTGATCTGTTCCGGATGTATTCCCGCTATGCCGAGCGGCAGGGATGGCGCGTCGAGATTCTGTCCGAAAGTCCCGGCGAGCACGGCGGCTACAAGGAAGTTATCTCCCGCGTCGAGGGCGACAACGTGTTCGCCAAGCTCAAGTTCGAATCCGGCGCGCATCGTGTGCAGCGCGTCCCGGAAACCGAATCCCAAGGCCGCATCCACACCTCAGCTTGTACCGTCGCGGTACTGCCAGAGCCTGACGAGCAGATCGCCATTGAAATCAACCCGGCCGATCTGCGTGTCGACACCTATCGCGCATCGGGTGCCGGCGGTCAGCACATCAACAAGACCGACTCGGCGGTGCGGATCACCCATATGCCAAGCGGCATCGTCGTCGAATGCCAGGAGGAGCGCTCACAGCACAAGAATCGTGCTCGGGCCATGTCCTGGCTCGCAGCCAAGCTGCAGGACGTCCAGGACAGCGCCGCGCATAAGGAAATCTCCGATACGCGTAAGCTGTTGGTCGGATCAGGTGACCGCTCCGAGCGCATCCGTACCTATAACTTTCCGCAGGGACGAGTGACCGATCACCGCATCAACCTGACTCTGTACTCGCTCAACGAAGTCATCGGTGGTGCGGTCGAGCAGGTAATAGAGCCGTTGCTGCAGGAGTACCAGGCGGACCAGTTGGCAGCCCTGGGCGATTGATCACAAGTTGTTAGCGGATCAAGCAAGGCGCGTTCATTTCGGCCAGTGACGAGGCTGACTTAATCGGGCGTGCCGCGTCTGCCATAAGGTTCTTACGGAAACGCCAATATGGCCACCATCGAATCCCTGCTACGTGCCGCCGCTCTGCCGGACTCTCCAAGCGCCAAGCTCGATGCCGAATGGCTGCTGGCTGCGGCTTTAGATAAGCCGGCCAGCTATCTGCGTACCTGGCCTGAGCGCGAGGTGTCGTCGGAATGCGAAGCGCGGTTTACCGCTGATCTGGCACGCCGCCGTCGCGGTGAGCCGGTGGCCTATATCCTCGGTCGACAGGGTTTCTGGAGTCTCGATCTAGAGGTTGCGCCTCACACCTTGATCCCCAGACCGGACACCGAGTTGCTGGTCGAAACCGCGCTGCAGCTGCTGCCGGTAACACCGGCTGATGTGCTGGATCTAGGCACGGGCACTGGTGCGATCGCCTTGGCCCTGGCTCACGAGCGCCCGGGTTGGTGCGTCACTGGCGTTGACCGCGTCGTCGAGGCGGTTGCCCTAGCGACGCGCAATGCCCAGCGACTGCGGCTCGACAATGCGTTGTTCTATGAAAGCCGATGGTTTTCCGCGCTCGATGGAAAGCGGTATGCGCTTATCGTCAGTAATCCACCTTATATCCCCGCGCACGATCCGCATCTTCGGCAGGGCGATGTGCGTTTCGAACCAAGCACTGCGCTCATTGCAGGGGACGATGGTCTGGACGACATTCGCCAGATTATTTCGAGCGCACCGAATCATTTGTCGAACGATGGCTGGCTGCTGTTGGAGCACGGTTACGATCAGGCTTCGGCGGTGCGCGAACTGCTCGCGGAAAGCGGCTTCGTCGATATCCAGAGCCGCAGGGATTTCGGCGGGCACGAGCGTATCAGCCTGGGCCGCCGACCATGATTCATCATCTAGGGAGAATGACATGCTGAGCGATGACGAGCTGCTGCGTTACAGCCGGCAGATCTTGTTGAAACAGGTCGACATTGAGGGGCAGTTTAAGCTCAAGCAGAGCCGGGTGCTGATCGTCGGGCTGGGCGGGTTGGGCTCTCCCGTGGCGCTTTATCTGGCTGCCGCCGGGGTAGGCGAACTGCACCTGGCGGACTTCGACAGTGTTGACCTGACCAATCTGCAACGGCAGGTCGCTCATGATTCCCAATCGGTTGGCATGCACAAGGTGGATTCGGCTATCGCGCGCCTGTCGTCGCTGAATCCCTTGCTGAAGCTAGTGCCGCATCGCGCGGCGATGGATGCTGACACCCTTGGGGCGGCAGTGGCTGCTGTGGATCTGGTGCTCGATTGCACCGACAACTTCGCCGTGCGCGAAGCGGTGAATGCGGCCTGCGTCATCGCCGAGAAACCTCTGGTGAGCGGCGCCGCGATCCGCCTCGAGGGGCAGCTGTCGGTGTTCGATCCACGGGTGGCGACCAGCCCCTGTTATCACTGCCTCTATGGGCATGGCAGCGAAGCCGAGTTGACCTGTAGCGAGGCAGGCGTGCTAGGACCTGTCGTCGGGATGATTGGCAGCTTGCAGGCGCTTGAAGCAATCAAGCTGCTGGTTGGGTTTGGTGAGCCGCTGGTGGGCAGGCTTCTTCTGGTGGACGCACTGTCCAGTCGTTTCCGCGAGCTAAAAGTCAAGCGGGACCCGGCCTGTACCGTCTGCGGTAGCCGCAATGGCTGACAGCGCGCCGATCGGTGTCTTCGATTCGGGTGTCGGCGGTCTGTCGGTACTGCGGGAAATACGCGCGCGTCTGCCGGCGGAATCATTGCTGTATCTGGCTGACAGCGGCCACGTGCCCTATGGCGAAAAGAGCCCGGAGTTCATTCGCGAGCGTTGCCGGTCGATCGCCGCTTTTCTGCTGGGGCAGGGTGCCAAAGCGCTAGTGTTGGCCTGCAATACGGCCACGGCTGCAGGTATTGCGGAGCTTCGCGAGCTGTATCCAGCTATCCCGCTCGTAGGCATGGAGCCGGCGGTCAAGCCGGCCGCTCAGGCCACCCGTAGTGGCGTAGTCGGGGTGTTGGCTACCACCGGTACATTGAAAAGCGCGAAATTTGCAGCCTTGCTGGATCGCTTTGCCAGCGACGTTCGCGTCATAACCCAGCCCTGTCCTGGTCTGGTTGAATGCATTGAGGCCGGCGAGCTTAATACCGAAACGACGCGTTCATTGCTACGGGGTTTCGTCCAGCCCTTGATCGAGCAGGGCTGCGACACGCTGATTCTCGGTTGTACCCACTACCCATTTATCAAGCCGCTGCTGCTCGAGCTGCTGCCTTCGACGGTTATCCTGGTCGATACCGGGGCGGCTGTGGCTCGGCATCTCGAAACGGTGCTGGCGGCGCACAACCAGCTGGGCGATGGCGCGGCGATCACGCGCTTCTGGAGTAGCGGCGATCCCCGCCGATTGGCCGGCGTACTGCCGGTACTTTGGGGCGAAAGCGGGGCGGTCGACTACTATTCTAAGTAGGAACTCCCCGTCGCGCCTGCTTTCTGTATTTGGGTTAAAGCTCGAAAAACAACAAGCGATGCCAAAATTTTCGATAAGGAAATTCCCAATGAAAAAACTGATCTCCCTCGCTGCGGTCGCGGCTGTTTCTCTGGGGCAAGTGGCTGCCGCTCAGGCGTTGGATCTGACCGCTGCCGTTGGGCGGACTGGTGAGTCAACCATGACCTATCGCCTCGGTGCGCAATTCGACTTCAACCGCAGCTGGTTTCAGACCAGCGTCGGGCGGCTGACAGGCTATTGGGACGCCGGGTACACCTACTGGGAAGGCGATGAAACCGCCAGCAACCATAGCTTGTCGCTGGCTCCGGTTTTCGTTTACGAGTTCGCCGGCGATTCGGTGAAGCCCTACCTGGAGGCGGGTATCGGTATCGCAGCTTTCGAAAACACCGAAGTGGAGGGCAACGATCTAGGCTCGTCGTTCCAATTCGAGGATCGCTTCGGTGCAGGACTGCGGTTCGCTGGCGGCCATGAAATCGGCGTGCGGGCGATCCACTACTCCAACGCAGGTCTCAAAAACCCGAATGATGGCGTCGAAAGCTACGCCGTGCACTATCGCGCATCGTTTTGAGCGACGCCATTCAGTGTTGCTGACGGCGCTGGTATCGCCGTCAGTCTCCGTTCAGATAGGCTGACGCGGAGCCCTTACGCTCGTCCAGGCAATCTTCCGAACCCAGCTCAAACTCCCGGCAGATCAGCGGTCGCTGAGGGTAGATGGTGCAGCGCATGCTGTCGCGATCGAGCGCCGCACACCAGCCATCATCCAGACGGTGCATGACCTGCCCGCCCCACTCGTCTTCGACGATGAAGCGCTCGGGGACCCCGGTATCGGTGAGCAACAAGACTTCGAGCCGGCAGCAGCAGGCGGCACAGGTTGAACAACTGACGGAACTATCATCTGGCAACTGGCGGTGGGGGATCACGGCGTAGGTCATCGCGGCAGTCTACGCGTCTCGCGCCCGGATGGCTGCAGAAGCTGAATCCGGTACGACAGGAAGGTGCCAGCACGAGCCGTGCTGGCGGTAGCGGTTTCAGCTGTTTTCTTCGAGCTGCTTGTTCTTCCAGCCTTCACCGCCTGGGAGCACCAGGTTGAGAATCAAGGCGATGATTGCGCATAACGAAATACCGGACAGGCTGTATTCCCCATAACCAAAAGCCATGCCACCGATGCCGAACACCAGCGTCACTGAAACAATGATGAGGTTGCGCGCTTCGGCCAGATCCACCTGATGGCGGATCAGCGTGCTCAGGCCAACCACGGCGATCGATCCGAACAGCAGGCAGAGAATACCGCCCATGACCGGTACCGGAATGCTCAATAGCCCGGCCCCGAACTTGCCAATGAAGGCAAGAACGATCGCGAAGATCGCCGCCCAGGTCATTACCTTCGGGTTGTAATTCTTGGTCAGCATGACCGCGCCGGTGACTTCCGCATAGGTTGTGTTGGGTGGGCCGCCGAACAAGCCTGCGGCCGAGGTTGCTAGGCCATCGCCTAATAGGGTGCGGTGCAGGCCCGGCTTCTTGATGAAGTTATTACCCGTCACGCCACCGATCGCCACGACGCCGCCGATGTGTTCGATCGCCGGCGCAAGCGCCACCGGGACCATGAATAAGATCGCGCCCCAATGAAACTCCGGCGCGACAAAGTTCGGCACTGACAGCCACGGTGCCGAGGCGATACCGGCGGTATCCACGACCCCGAAGGCGAACGACAGACCGTAACCCACTGCGACGCCTGCCAGGATCGGCACCAGGCGGAACAGCCCCTTGCCGAGCACCGCAACCAGCAGCGTAGTGAGCAAGGCTGGCATCGAGATCATCATTGCCGTCTCGTAGGGGATCAGTTGAGCGCTACCGTCGCCCGCCTTGCCCATGGCCATGTTCACCGCGACAGGTGACAGCGCCAGTCCAATGGAAATGATCACAGGACCGATTACCACGGGTGGCAGCAGTCGGTCGATGAACCCAGGACCTTTGAGGCGGACCGCAAAACCGAGAATCATATAGACGATGCCCGCTGCAACCACGCCGCCGAGTACAGCAGGCAGGCCGAAGTCACCTTTGGCGGCGATGATCGGTGCGATAAAGGCGAAGCTTGAGGCCAGGAATACCGGGACTTGGCGCTTGGTGACTAGCTGGAACAGGAGGGTGCCGATACCAGCGGTGAACAACGCGACGTTCGGGTCCATGCCAGTGATCAGTGGCATCAGTACCAGGGCGCCAAAGGCTACGAACAGCATCTGCGCGCCGGCCAATACCTGGCGTCCGAGCGGTTCTTCCATGGGTTGCGACATCTTAGACGTCCTTCTGCTTGGTGCCGAAGATCTTGTCTCCCGCGTCGCCCAGCCCAGGCATGATGTAGCCGTTTTCATCCAGGCGATCATCAATGGAGGCGGTATAGATAGTGACGTCCGGATGTGCTTTTTCGACGGCATCGATGCCTTCCGGTGCGGCGACTAGCACCAAAGCGCGAATTTCCTTGCAGCCGGCTTTTTTTAGCATGTCGATCGCAGCGACCATGGATCCACCGGTAGCCAGCATCGGATCGATGATCATCGCCAGCCGCTGGTCGAGATCGTCTACTAAACGCTCAAGGTAGGTATGGGCCTGCAGGGTTTCCTCGTTGCGCGCGATGCCTACCGCACTGACCTTGGCACCGGGAATCAGGCTGAGCACACCATCGAGCATGCCGATGCCCGCACGCAGAATGGGTACCACCGTAATTTTCTTGCCGGAGATCTTCTGGACCTGGACCGGGCCACACCAGCCATCGATGCTGTAGTCTTCGAGCGGCAGATCGCGGGTCGCTTCGTACGTGAGGATCGAGCCAACCTCCTGCGCCAGTTCGCGGAAATTCTTGGTGCTGATATCGGCTCGACGCATCAACCCAAGTTTGTGGCGAATAAGCGGGTGGCGGATCTCTCGAATGGTCATGGGTGGCTCCGGCGGTCGAATAAACCGCCGTAGATTAATGCATCAAGTTGTTAGCGGCTATTGATGTGTCAAACAGGACTTGCCCTGCCCACGGCGGCATCGGTATCGTCGCGCCCTTTATTTGTGGGCAGCCGACCGAGCTGCATCCATCTTCTAACCAATCTTGGAGCATCGCGATGTCCGTCGATCTCGCACACATCCGCCAGATCATGGCCGAAGCAGACTGCCTCTATGCCGAAGCCGAAGTTGAAGCGGCGATCGACGCGGTGGCCGCAAAAATCAACGGCGAGCTGGCCGAGCGAAATCCAGTGGTGTTCTGTGTGATGAACGGCGGGCTGATTTTCTCCGGCAAGCTGGTTCCCAAGCTGAACTTTCCATTGGAGCTCTCCTATCTGCACGCGACGCGGTATCGCAACGAGACGAGCGGCGGTGAGTTGTTCTGGAAGGCCAAGCCGGAGATTTCATTCATCGACCGCGACGTGCTGATCGTCGATGACATTCTTGATGAAGGGCATACGCTTGGCGCGATCATCGACTTCTGCCGGCATGCCGGTGCAGCCTCTGTGCATACTGCCGTCTTGGTCGACAAGGATCATCAGCGCAAGGCCCGCCCGGATCTGAAAGCCGACTACGTCGGGCTCAGCTGTGATGATCGATACGTGTTCGGGTATGGCATGGATTACAAGGGTTACTGGCGCAATGCACCCGGTATCTACGCTGTTAAAGGCATGTAGGGCGGTCTATTAATATCTGCGTGAAGGGGCCGGACGTCGTTCGGTCCTGAGCGCTGGCCGGCAACGGATGCCGTGCCGCAACCCTCTTCGCCTCGGTTGAGGAGCCTTCGCACCTCAGTGCGCACCGCTCTGGCTCGGCGTTCTCTCTTCGTAGGCCCGCGTGTGGTTCGTTCATCCGCGCGAGCGCCTGATTTCAGTCTGCTCCGGCTGAATGTTTCGTTTCGTCCCAGTCGCTGCGCTTCGGTAACGCTCCCGCGCGCTGCGTGTCGTTTCCAGCCGTCGAGGTGACGAGATGTAGGGCCTTACAGCGCGTTCTAATCCGAGCCGCCAATGCTTGATCGGGCACGTTCAGCTGAATTTTCCGCAAACAACGTCGCAGCTGCTCTATTTCGGAGGTTGCGCCAATTTCGCTTGCGGCTAAGCTCTCGGATAGCTTCGCTAGGGGCCGCGCTGCAATCACCGTGAGGTTCCGTTGCAGGCCAGTAGTGGGAAGGCTATTCATACTTTCGAATTACAAGACAAATCAAACCTTAGTGCGCTTAACCCCCCGTTGCCGTGTGGTTAGGGTGAGCGTACTTCGAACCAACCAGGAGCGCCTCATGACAAAAACAACAAGGCAAGGAATCTTCCAGCCCAAGACATTGGCCCTCGCGGTCGCGCTGGGCATCGCCACACCGGCTTATGCGGTTACTTTCAATATTGGGGAAATTGAAGGGCAGTTCGACTCGGCCATGTCCATAGGCGCCAGCTGGTCAACGACGGACCGGGATATGGATTTGGTGGGTATCAACAATGGTGGGACGGGATACACTCAGACCGGTGATGATGGCCGTCTGAACTTTAAAAAAGGCGAAACTTTTTCGAAGATCTTTAAGGGCATTCATGACTTAGAGCTGCGCTACCGTGACAGCGGCGCCTTTATTCGTGGTAAGTATTGGTATGACTTTGAGCTGAAGGATGAAAATCGCCTGTTCAAGGACATCAGTGACAGCAACCGCAAGGAAGCTGCGCAATCTTCCGGTGCGCAGATTCTCGATGCTTTTCTCTACCACAACTATTATCTAGGCGATCTGCCTGGCACGGTCCGTGTCGGACGCCAAGTTGTGAGCTGGGGGGAGAGCACCTTTATCGGTAACTCGATTAACTCGATTAACCCTCTCGATGCTGCAGCATTCCGCCGCCCCGGTGCGGAGATTAAAGAGGGTCTGATTCCGGTAAATATGCTTTACGTCTCTCAGAGTGTAAGTGATCGCCTGAGCATGGAGGCGTTCTACCAACTTGAATGGGACCAGACAATTATCGATAACTGCGGCACGTTCTTCGCAGTCGACGTTGCCCAAGATGGCTGCGATAACAACTACCACGTCGGTAATCCGGCTATCGCACCGCTGCAGCCTGTTGCCGCGATGTTCGGGCAGGGCTTTGAGGTAACCCCGGAGGGGGTCGTGCTGCCTCGTGGCGGCGATCGTGACGCCCGTGATTCCGGGCAGTTCGGTCTGGCATTGCGCTGGCTCGGTGATGCCACCGAGTACGGTGCGTATTTCATGAATTACCACAGCCGCACGCCAAACGTGAGTACGCAGTCAGCAGGCTTGGGGACTGCCGCAGCCCTGCCGAGCATTATCGGTACGGCCGAGAGCATCGTGCCAGGCTCCGGAAGCGGTCTGGCCCAAAGCGTGATGCTGGGTAATGGCCAGTACTATCTGGAGTACCCAGAAGACATTCGCCTGTATGGTCTGAGCTTCTCGACCACTCTCCCTACAGGCACCGCCTGGTCGGGCGAGGTGAGCTATCGTCCTAATGCTCCAGTTCAGATCAATACGACAGACGTGACGCGGGCGCTGCTCAATCCGATTGCCCCGGGCATTTCTCCCGTCTCGAGTACATTCGGTGCGGACAACCGCGGTTATAACCGTAAGGAAATCACTCAGGTCCAGACCACATTCACTCACTTCATCGATCAGGTGCTTGGCGCGGGTCGCGTGACTCTGGTTGGCGAGGTCGGTTACGCGCATGTCGGCGGTTTGGAGAGCACGAGCGAACTCCGCTATGGCCGTGACGCAATCTACGGCACGCCTGATGATGCTGGCCAACTGGCGGCGTATGGAGATGACGGTTTCGTAACCGCCAATTCCTGGGGCTACCGCTTACGCGCACTGGCCAGCTACAGCAACGTCTTTGCCGGTGTGAACCTGACACCTAACCTGTCCTTCTCCCATGATGTCGATGGCTACGGACCGAACGGTTTGTTCAACGAAGGCGCCAAGGCCGTTAGTGTGGGTGTCGATGCTGAATACCAGAATACTTACACCGCCAGCCTGTCCTACACCGACTTTTTCGGTGGCGACTACAACACCCTGGTCGACCGTGACTTCCTCGCGCTTAGCATGGGCGTGAACTTCTAAGGAGGCCGCTTCAGATATCCCGGCGCAGAGCCCTGCTCAGGGCTCCGCACGTGGCTCGGTTATGCAAGGCCTCCGGCCAAAACAAGATCAAGAGGAACTGGAAACGTATGAAAACAACAAGAAAACTATTCAGTGTCTTGGCCCTCTCGCTGCTGGCAAGCAGCGTTATGGCTGCCGTATCTCCCGAAGAAGCCGCAAAGCTCGGCAACTCGCTGACCCCACTCGGCGCCGAGAAGGCTGGTAACGCCGATGGAACCATTCCCGAGTGGACTGGCGGTCTCCCTACTGATGCAGCGCCGTTAAAAGACGGGCATATAACCAACCCCTTCAAGGATGAGCAGCCCGAGTTCGTCATCACTGCGCAGAACGTCGACCAGTACAAGGACAAGCTGACCGCAGGCCAGCAGGCGATGTTCAAGCGTTATCCAGACACCTACAAGATTCGCGTGTTTCCGACACATCGCAGCGCTGCCGTGCCGGATCGCATTTATGAGGCCGCAAAGAAAAGTGCTTTGAATACCGAGCTGGTGGATGGCGGTAACGGTATCGCCAACTTTGCTGACAGCCGCTACTACGCGTTCCCGATTCCGAAGAACGGCCTGGAGGTCGTCTGGAACCACATCACCCGTTACCGCGGTGGCAACGTACGCCGTAACATCGTGCAGGCCACCCCACAAACGAATGGCAGCTACACCCTGGTGCACTTCGAGGACGAAGTGGCGTTTCCCAGCGACATGTCGGATCTGGACCCGGATCGCGCCAAGAACGCACTGTTGTTTTTCAAGCAGCGGGTGACGGCTCCATCGCGTCTCGCCGGTAACGTCTTGCTGGTGCACGATTCGCTGGATCAGGTCAAAGAGCCACGCCAGGCCTGGATCTACAACGCCGGTCAGCGTCGCGTGCGTCGTGCCCCGCAGGTCGCCTATGACGGACCCGGTACTGCGGCCGACGGCATGCGGACGACCGATAACTTCGACATGTTCAGTGGCGCCCCGGATCGTTACGACTGGAAACTGGTCGGCAAAAAGGAGCTGTACATTCCTTACAACAGCTTCGATATCAATTCGAGCGAGGTGAAATACAGCGATATTCTCAAGGCCGGTCATGTCAACCAGGATCTGGCGCGTTATGAGCTGCACCGGGTATGGGAGATCGAGGCCAACCTCAAAGATGGCGAACGTAATATCTACGCCAAGCGCCGTTTCTTCGTGGACGAAGATACCTGGACCATCGTGCAGTCCGAGCTTTATGACGGCCGTGGTCAGCTGTGGCGCGTCGGTGAAGCCCACATGCTGCAGTATTACCAGCACAAGGTTCCGGCTTATGCATTCGAAGCGCTCTACGATGTGATCTCCGGGCGCTATATTGCGATCGGCATGAGCAACGAGGAGAAAGCGCACGAGTTCGGCTACAAGACCTCGGCGCGAGACTTCACACCGGCTGCACTGCGTAACGCAGGGGTGCGCTGATCATCTAGCATCCATGTTGTGAATAAGGCGGCCAGTTGGCCGCCTTTTTTGTTCAGGCTCGGAGGAGGGTGATAGGTTTTAGCCATTAGGGGATCGGGTCGGACAGGGTTCGGCGATTCGGGCGAGTCGACAAAAGACGCGTAATCGTGCAGGTTGTTGCACACGCACCGACCTGGTCAGTGTGCCAGGTCAAGACTCGACCGATGGCTGCGCGCGTCGCGTTCCTCAATGGACTGATACGAATAAGAGAAACCTCGCTATGTCCGTACGCTTCAATCCTGGTGTACTCGGCACAGAAGCCGCCGCGCAGGTTCAAGTTGCGACTATTCCACGCCTTCCTCCTTCACATATTCCAAGGCCTCGGCTGGTTGAGGCGTTACTCGAGGCCCGCTGTCGCCTGCGTTTGATCTGCGCGCCGGCAGGTTTCGGCAAAAGCGTGCTGATGAACGAGTGTGCTCGGCTGGTACCTGCCGACACCCATCTCGTCTGGCTCGATCTCGGTGGCCGGCCTTTTTCCGCCGAAGCGCTTTATGCACAGCTGAGCCGGGTTCTCAATACTTCTTCCATACCCAGCGGGGACGTGCAGCTGGACCTCATCGCACTCATGGAGGGCTTTCCGCGGCCGCTGTGGATCATGCTGGACGATTACCCGCGTGACACGGCAGTGCAATTCGATGCGTGCCTCGACCAGCTTATTGAAAGGGGCCCTGAATCTGTCAGCTGGTGGGTGAGTAGCCGCCGGCAACCTGCCTGGAAACTGCCTCGGCTTTTACTACAGGGCGACCTATTCGAATTGGAGGCCGAGGCGTTGGCTCTCACCGCCGGCGAGCTTAGGCAAGTACTCAAGGCGCACCGCCTGGATGTAGCCGACGATACATTCAAGCAATTGCTGACGGGCAGCGAGGGGTGGTTGGCCGGTGTCAGTTTGCTGCTATTGAATGCGAACGAGCAGGCCGTGCGCGAGCGATTGGTCGCGGGGACGCCTTTGTTGAGAGATTATATTCAGCGGGAGGTCCTCGAAGGACAGAGCGAAGATGTTCGCCGGGCTCTCTTTGCACTGGCGCGGATGCCCCGCTTCTCACCGCCGCTCTGCGAGCATGTGCTTGACGGGATAGGCAGTGAAATTCTTGACGTTCTGAAGACTTTCCAGCTTTTCATCCGCCAGACCGACAACTGCGGCGAGTGGTTTCGCCTGTGGCGCCCGCTAGCGTTGATGTTGCAACGGATACCCGAAGCGGTATCGCCAACTCAGACTCATCTGCGTGCGTGTCAGTGGTTTGCCAATCGCGGTGAGATGCGCGAGGCAGTGGAGCATGCGTTGTGGGCGGGGCAGCCTGAGGCCGCAGCCAATTTTCTGCAGCGCTACGGGCAGGAACAGTTGCTTATCGGCGATAACGTTTCGCATTTCATGAAATGGCGGAGCGAGCTGCCACAGGATTTGTTCAATAGTACGACTCGGCTGATCGTGCTGCATGGCTGGGCGCTGATTATTTCTGCCCGGCTCGATGAGGTGGATGACTGTCTTGCCGGGCTGGCGAAGTTCTTCCCCCAGCCCGACGCTCGGCGCCAGGCACAGTTACTGGCTCAGTGGCAGGCCCTGCGCGGCTTTCTGGCGCGCTTACGTGGAGAGCCCGAGGCGCGCAGCTACTGTCTCCAGGCGTTGGAAGTTCTGTCCGATCACGCATGGGCGCAGCGGGTACTCTGTTACCAGGCGCTGTCTCAGCAGGCGATGGCGGAGAGTCAGCTCGAACTGGCGCAGCAGTACAACAGCGAAGGGATGAAGCTGGCGCGGCTCAAGGGCAGCGTGTTGTATGAAGCGATGCTCAATGTCGATCGAATCCAGCTGCTGGAACTTACCGGAGAATTCGAGCGGGCGGTCGGCGTACTGGAAGAGTCGCTTTTAGTGCTGCGCGATAGCGTCAGGCACAGCCCGATTATCGGTCGGTTGAAACTGCTACAGGGGCACCTGCTGGCCTATCAAGGGCTCGATGAGCCAGCCCGTGAGGCTTTTCAACAAGGGCGAATCGAGACTGAAACCTGTGGTGATTCCTATGTTTTCTTCGGCTACGCGGGGCTGGCGGAGCTGGCTGCGCGTAATCAAGAGTTCCCTACGGCCTATCACTGGTTACGCGAAGCCGAGCGGCTCACCCAGTGGCGGCACGTGCCAGAGGCGCGCTTTCGCGGAATCTTGCCTTTGATAACGGGGCTGACCTGGTTGCATCAGGGGCAGCTGAGAAAGGCGAGATGCGTCTTCCTGCAGGTACTAGAGCTTTATCAAGGGCATATGTATCTGGCGCCTTCCGGGTTCTATGAGCTGCTGCCGCGGGTTCAACGCTATCTCGCGGTGGTCGACCTGCTCTCGGGACGCTCGGCGTTAGCCATCGACACCCTTCGGGAGCTGATCGAGCAGAATCTTCGCTCGCAGCGGCTGGGCCTGGCTTGTGAATGCCGGTTTACCCTTGCGGAAGCCCTTCAGCTGGACGGTCGGCGCGACGAAGCGGAGCTGGAACTACGAAAGGCACTTGGCGAGGCCGCGCGACAGCAACTGGCCAAGCCTCTGTACGAATTGCAGCATCGCCAGCCGCAGTGGCTCGCCAGCGTGCTGCCCAACGGCAAGGGGGAAAGTCTTCGTGATCGCCTGCTGCAATTCGAACGCGAGCCTGAGGACGCCCTCGCCTCGGGTGACGAGGTCATTCTGAGCAACCGGGAACTCACGGTACTGCGCCTCATCGCCCAAGGCTGTTCGAACCAGGAAATAGCCGAGCAGCTCTTTATTTCCTTACACACGGTCAAGACCCATGCGCGGCGGATCAATACCAAGCTAGGCGTAGCCAGGCGCACGCAGGCCGTCGCACGAGCCAAGGCGTT
This sequence comes from Pseudomonas sp. Q2-TVG4-2, assembly GCF_013620795.1. Taxonomy (GTDB): domain Bacteria; phylum Pseudomonadota; class Gammaproteobacteria; order Pseudomonadales; family Pseudomonadaceae; genus Stutzerimonas. Next base: position 57,948 of record NZ_LGLW01000013.1, read on the forward strand.
GGCCTGGTTGTGAGTCGTATCGGCCGGCCCGCCAGGCACAGAAACGCACCGCGCCGGTGGAGTGCCGGATCAACAGATCTTATTATTGTTGTCGGAAGGTGGGCTGGGGCGGCCGTTTGCAGGCCGGCGGTCAGGCAGAGCTACTGAGCGGTTGAGTGTGAATGCTTGGTCAAACGATAGGAGCTGGACTGTTCGCCGCGCTCAATCGCGAGGCTGAATTGCAGGCTGGTAATTAAGCGTTCGAGTTGTTGCTGGTCCCGCCATTGACTAGAGCTGATGAAGCGCTTGACCGCCACGCCAGCGGCGTCGGTCAGAGTCAGCAGAATGCTACCGTCAGGTTTCTCAATGCTGAAATTGACGTTGTAGTCTGGCTGAAACACATCGCTGATTTTCTTGAATGGACTGTCCACGCCGGTTACCTGATTGGATGCCTGCACCAATGGACCGAGTCTGGATTAACTAGTTTCGCCCGCTGGGCGCGTTCCGCAGCGGCAAAACGTAGCATGCGATTCGCCGCTGTGCCTGGTTGCCGCTCGCCTCAGGACGCCTCAATCAACGTCGGGAGCTCCGCCAGCGCTTCAGGATTGTTCTTGAATGCCTTGGCAAACAGATCTCGGTGCCGCGCCATGAAAATGCCGATGTCGTCGGCCTGCTGCTCGCTCAGTGATGGCGAGGCCTTTTGCAGCGCAGCGGCCAGAGCCTCCGCCAGCTCAAGCATTTTGTCGTGACGATCGGCTTCGGCTTTATCCATGAACAAGCGCTCCAGGTCCCGGCTGCTGCGGTATACCACTTCGACGGCCATCTACCACCTCGGCTGAATTGAATAAGTACTGGTTGTTTGTACAGGATAAGTCGCCTGGCGAAGAATGGAAAGCGCTGCGTGTCAGATGGCCATCTTCAGTTGGCGAATCGGCCCTGAAGCCGCTCGGCGCGAAACTCCAGGCTGCTGCTACGGTAACCCGGGCGCAGCGGCGGCAAAGGGGCGCAGGATGCCCAACGTTGGCCGGGTTGCAAATCGCCGGGGCCACGGTATTGCGGTGCATCATAGTTAGAAGTCACCAGGTTCAGGTTAGAGCCGGGCGGGTAGGCGGCCACCTCCCAGCGCAAACTTCGCAAAGGGCTCGGGCTACGGTTGTCGAGCGTGATACGCAGTGGCTGCGCAGGTGGGCAGGTGGAAGGCGCATATGCCAGTCGCAACTCGAGTTGAGCCAGCAGGTGCTCTTCACGCTGCTCCTGCCAGATGACCCATGCGGCAACCAGGCCCAAGCCGAGGAGCGCGCCTAGCGAAATCGGAACTGCTCGAAGCGGATAGCGGACCAGCAAGATCACCCAGGTGGCGATCAGCAGGGCGCCAATCAGCATGGCGAATCGCCTTGCGGATAGATAGGCATCGGTACCTCTGATTCGATGAGTTCGCAGACATCCTAACGCTGGCTGCAGCGGGTTGCGACACAACCAAGCACTTATCGACGCCGATCAGCTATCAGAGGGCCGCGCGTGGCTGGCGAGTCGCTCGAGCGCCGCCCTGAGTTTAGGGTCTGTGATGCCCTGCGCGGTTTCCTGGATGTTGTCCGCCGCCCGTACCGACAGTTCCGGAGCCGGGCCAGGCTTGTGCCGAGGCGTCTCGGGAGGCTGCACCTTGAACTGGATCCGGCTCAGCGCTCGGAATTCTTCCATGCCCTGTAGCTGACGCTGCAGGCGGCGTTGCTGATAGCGCAGGCGCGTCGCCCAGTGACCATCCGTGACGATGAGCAGGAGCGTGCCCTCGCGCCATGAGGCGACTCGGCAGTACTCCCGTGCGGCTGGTTGCAGTTGGCTTTCGACCAGTTGTTGCAGGCGGTCGAGTCGTCTTGCCTCACCGAACAAGGCTTTCAGCGGCTTTGCCTCGCGCAGCAACGTTGCGGGCGCTCGGGCTGGCGGGGGACGCAACGACATAGCAGGCATCCGGGGAGGGAAGGTGAGCGGCAATCTTAGCAGAAGCGCCCGAGGCGCCGGGCTGGTCGCATATCGCGATCTATAGGCTTGTGATCGAACGAGCGAGCCAACCGTTGCATGCAATCGCGCTGGTCCGTACTGGCAGATCGCCCTGGTTGACTGTTGGTGTGACCGTCAGGTCGCAAAATTACTGCCTCGCTGGCTGCCGCAGCTGCGCAGCAGGCACCTTTCCTCACGTGCGTTTCCGAGTAGAATGCCCCCTTTGCACGCAGCCGCGGTGGCCCTGCGGTCGTGCCTCCATCCCCAGCATGGAAGTCTTTGTCGATATGTTTGCGCCTTTAATGAAGAAGCTCTTTGGTAGCAAGAATGACCGCGAGGTCAAGCGCATGCTCAAGGCGGTACAGGCCGTCAATGCGCTCGAAGAGCAGATGCTGTCTCTCTCCGATGAGCAGCTGCGGAGCAAGACCGAAGCGTTCAAGGCCCGCCTCGGCCAAGGCGAGACCCTCGACCAGATTCTCCCCGAAGCCTTCGCTGTCTGCCGTGAAGCCGGCAAGCGTGTGATGGGCATGCGTCACTTCGATGTGCAGCTGATCGGCGGCATGACTTTGCATGAAGGCAGGATCGCCGAGATGCGTACCGGTGAAGGTAAGACCCTGGTGGCGACGCTTGCAGTCTATCTCAACGCCCTCGCCGGTAAGGGTGTTCACGTGGTGACGGTGAACGATTACCTGGCGCGCCGCGACGCCAATTGGATGCGTCCGCTCTATGAGTTTCTCGGTCTATCGGTGGGCATCGTCACGCCGTTCCAGCCGCCGGAAGAAAAACGAGCGGCTTATGCTGCCGACATTACCTACGGCACTAACAACGAGTTTGGCTTCGACTACCTGCGCGACAACATGGCGTTCAGTCTCGAGGAAAAGAATCAGCGCGAGCTCAATTTCGCGGTCATCGACGAGGTGGATTCGATCCTCATCGACGAAGCGCGTACACCGCTGATCATTTCCGGTCAGGCCGAGGACAGCTCCAAGCTCTACCAGCAGATCAATCAGCTGATCCCGCTGCTCAAGCAGCACATCGAGGAAGAAGAGGGTGTCGTTACCCAGGAAGGTCACTTTAGTATCGATGAAAAGACCCGGCAGGTTGAGCTGAACGAGCAGGGGCATCAGTTCGTCGAAGAAATGCTGACCCAGGCGGGGCTGCTGGCAGAAGGCGAAAGCCTCTACTCCGCGCACAACCTAGGGTTGCTGACTCACGTCTATTCCAGCCTACGTGCGCACAAGCTGTTCCATCGTAACGTTGAATACATCGTGCAGAACAACCAGGTTCTGCTGATTGATGAGCACACCGGTCGTACCATGCCGGGTCGCCGTCTCTCTGAAGGTCTGCACCAGGCCATTGAGGCGAAGGAAGCGCTGCCGATCCAGCCGGAAAGCCAGACCCTGGCGTCAACCACGTTCCAGAACTACTTCCGCCTGTACAAGAAGCTTTCGGGTATGACCGGCACTGCTGATACCGAAGCCTTCGAATTCATGCAGATCTACAACCTGCCTGTGATGGTCATCCCGACCAACAAGCCGCTGGCGCGAAAGGACTACAACGACCTGGTCTATCTGACGCAGGAAGAGAAGTTCGCCGCGATCATCGCTGACATCAAGGACTGCCAGAATAATGGTCGTCCGGTTCTGGTTGGCACAGCGACGATCGAGAGCTCGGAATACGTGTCGCGCCTGCTCGAAAAGGAAGGCATCGAGCACAAGGTGCTCAACGCCAAGCATCACGACAAGGAAGCCGAGATCATTGCCCAGGCCGGGCGTCCTGGCGCAGTGACCATCGCCACCAACATGGCCGGCCGGGGCACCGACATCCTGCTCGGTGGCAACTGGGAAGTCGAAGTCGCGGCGCTTGAAAGTCCATCCGACGAGCAGGTCGCGCAGATCAAGGCCGATTGGCAGAAGCGCCATCAGGCGGTGCTGGAAGCGGGCGGGCTGCATGTGATTGCGTCCGAACGTCACGAATCGCGTCGTATCGACAATCAGCTGCGCGGCCGTGCAGGCCGTCAGGGGGATGCCGGTTCGAGCCGTTTCTACCTGTCCCTGGAAGACAGCCTGATGCGCATCTTCGCCTCGGATCGGGTAAAGAATTTCATGAAGGCGCTGGGTATGGAGTCCGGCGAGGCCATCGAGCATCGTATGGTTACCAACGCCATCGAGAAGGCCCAGCGCAAGGTCGAGGGCCGCAACTTCGACATGCGTAAGCAACTGCTCGAGTACGATGATGTCGCCAACGAGCAGCGCAAGGTGATCTATCACATGCGTAATAGCCTGCTGGCTGCCGACGAAATCGGCGAGACCATTTCCGAGTTCCGTCGTGAGGCGCTCGATCACGCAATCAGCCTGCACATCCCGCCGCAGTCGCTGCCGGAACAGTGGGATATCGCCGGTCTCGAAGCAGTCCTCTACAGCGATTTCGGTACGCGCCTACCGGTTCAGCAGTGGCTTGATGAAGACGAAAAGCTGTACGAGGAAACCCTGCGCGAGCGCATCCTCCAGGCTTTGACCGACGCTTACCACGAGAAGGAAGAGCTGGCCGGCGCCGAAGCGCTGCGCACCTTCGAGAAACAGATCGTCCTGCGTGTACTCGATGATCTGTGGAAAGATCACCTGTCGACGATGGATCATCTGCGTCATGGTATCCACCTTCGTGGTTATGCCCAGAAGAACCCTAAGCAGGAATACAAGCGCGAGTCGTTCGCGCTGTTCCAGGATCTGCTCGAATCCATCAAGCGCGACAGCATCCGTGTACTGTCCCACGTACAGGTTCGTCGTGAAGATCCGGCCGAGGAAGAACAGCGCCTGCGCCGTGAAGCCGAAGCGCTGGCGCAGCGTATGCAGTTCCAACACGCCGAGGTGTCGGCGCTGGAGCAATCCGACGATGAGCCGGAAGCCGAGGGCGGCGTAGCCGCCTCCGCGCCGGTGCGTACCGAACAGAAGATCGGGCGCAACGAGCCGTGCCCCTGTGGCTCCGGCAAGAAATACAAGCATTGTCACGGACAGGTTCAATAACCGGAGCCGTTTTGTTATGACCCGCGCCGCGACCGGCTTAGCCGCTCGCGGCGTTTTTCGCCCTGTTTTTTAGTGGTGGCTGAAAGCCATCCAAATGTCCTGAGGAGTGCATCAATGGCTGTCGGTCTTGGTCCCTTACCTACACTGCATCCGGTTCCCGGTTTCGAGCTTGGCATCGCCTCGGCTGGCATCAAGCGACCGGGGCGGAAGGATGTCGTGGTGATGCGCTGCGCCGAAGGATCGACAATTGCCGGTGTGTTTACGCTGAATGCCTTCTGCGCTGCGCCAGTGATTCTGGCCAAGCAGCGGGCACAGGGCACGGTTCGTTATCTGCTGACCAATACCGGTAACGCTAACGCTGGTACGGGCGAGCCGGGCATGCAAGCGGCGATGCGCAGCTGCGCCAGCCTCGCTAAGCTTACGGGCGTCGATGAAAAGGGCATTCTGCCGTTTTCCACCGGTGTTATCGGTGAGCCGCTGCCTGTCGACAAGATCGAGGCCGCGCTACCGGCGGCCCTGGCAGACCTGAGCGAAAATCATTGGGCCGAAGCGGCCGCCGGCATCATGACCACCGACACCCTGCCCAAGGGGGCCAGCCGGCAATTCGAGCATCAGGGTATCACCGTCACTGTTACCGGCATTTCCAAAGGCGCGGGTATGATCCGCCCGAACATGGCGACCATGCTCGGCTACATCGCCACGGATGCCAAGGTCAGCCAGGCGGTGCTACAGGATCTTGTGCGCGATGCGGCGAACAAGTCGTTCAATCGCATCACCATCGATGGCGACACCTCGACCAATGATTGTTGCATGCTGGTGGCGACCGGCAAGGCGGCATTGCCGGAAATCACCGAGGCCAGTGGCGAGTTGTTTATCAAGCTCAAGCAGGCCGTGTTCGACGTGAGCATGGAAGTGGCGCAATCCATCGTGCGGGATGGCGAGGGCGCGACCAAGTTCGTCACGGTGATAGTCAAAGGCGGGAAAAATCATCAGGAATGTCTCGACGTCGGCTATGCCGTTGCGCATTCACCGCTGATCAAGACCGCGCTGTTCGCCTCCGACCCCAACTGGGGGCGCATTCTGGCGGCGGTTGGCCGTGCCGGGGTGCCTGAGCTGGACGTCAGCAAAATAGATGTCTATCTCGGTTCTGTCTGCATTGCCAGCCAAGGCGGACGATCGCCGAGCTACACCGAAGAGCAGGGCGCCGCGGTGATGGCCGAGGAGGAAATCGAAATTCGTATCGAGCTGGGACGAGGCAGTTGCAGCGAGACTATCTGGACCACCGACCTGTCCCACGAATACGTGCGTATCAATGCCGAATACCGTACCTGATGTCGCTGCGGCAATTGGCTGGCTGACAGGTCGGGACCGGCTACTGCTTCCGTCGTGCCGCTCGTGGCGTGGAGCCGAGGCATGAAACGACTCCATGTAGCTGCCGGTGTAATCCGTAGGGGTGATGGTCATGTACTGATCGCCAGGCGCCCGCTGGACAAGCATCAGGGAGGGCTGTGGGAGTTTCCTGGAGGCAAGGTCGAGGCAGGAGAAACAGCCGAGGCCGCGCTTGCTCGTGAGCTGGCTGAAGAGTTAGGCATCGCCGTCGCTGCGTCGCGGCCGTTGATTCAAGTCAGCTACGATTACCCGGACAAGCAGGTTTTGCTGGATGTCTGGGAAGTCCTGGGATTCTCTGGCGAAGCGTACGGCGCCGAGGGGCAGACGTTAGCCTGGGTGGATCCCGAGGATTTGCCGAGTTACAGCTTTCCTCCTGCGAACCGGCCGATAGTGACTGCAGCGCGTTTACCGAATCATTACCTCATCACACCGGATCACCTCGCCCCTCGGGAAATGCTAGACGGGTTGGCATTGGCACTGGACGCAGGCGTTCGACTCATCCAGTTGCGTGCGCCGTCCCTTGATGACGCCGATTACCGATCGCTGGCAACCAAGGTTTCGAACATGTGTCTCGGCCGTGCGAAGGTAATGCTCAAAGGGCCTCTGGAGTGGGCGGACGAGTTTCCCGAGGCCGGCTGGCATCTGACTGTTCAGCAATTACGCCAGCATGCGGGACAGGGCCGGCCGTTAGTACCGGGACGCTGGCTGGCGGCGTCATGCCACGATGCGGCCGAAATGGGCATGGCGTCGACATTGGACGTTGATTTCATTACTGTCTCGCCGATACTGCGTACCGCGACCCACCCCGAGGCGCAGCCGTTGGGGTGGCGCCGGGCTGCCGAATTACTGTCAGGTTTCGGCCAGCCCGCCTATCTGCTAGGCGGTCTTGGTCCAAACGATCTGGCACAAGCGTTGCGCGTGGGCGCGCAAGGCGTGGCGGCTATCCGGGCGCTCTGGCCGCAATAAACTGGCTTTGTCCAGCCGTTTGCGGCAATCGAGTCGAAAGCGAGTCATTGCCCGAATTGCAGGTCGAAATCGGTGTCGTATCGAGTACCGTCGTCAGTTGAAGAGCGCATTGATAGGCACAGGCTATCGTCGCGATTTCCTCAATCAATTAACCGTATGCGGTTGCCTGCGGTATCGTAGGCCCCGTTAAAGTTCTGAATCCCAAAAGGAGTTAGCAGATGTCTCTGATCAACACACACGTCCAGCCGTTTAAAGTCAACGCTTTCCATAATGGCAAGTTCATCGAAGTTACCGAAGAGTCCCTGAAGGGCAAGTGGTCGGCGATGATCTTCATGCCGGCAGCCTTTACCTTCAACTGCCCGACCGAGATCGAAGACGCTGCCAACAGCTACGCCGAGTTCCAGAAGGCCGGTACCGAGGTGTACATCGTCACCACCGATACCCATTTCTCGCACAAGGTCTGGCACGAGACTTCCCCTGCGGTCGGCAAGGCCCAGTTCCCGCTGATCGGCGACCCTACTCACCAGCTGACCAACGCTTTCGGCGTCCACATCGCTGAAGAAGGTCTGGCCCTGCGTGGCACCTTCCTGATCAACCCGGAAGGCGTCATCAAGACTGTTGAGATCCACTCCAACGAGATCGCTCGCGACGTCTCTGAGACCCTGCGTAAGCTGAAGGCCGCTCAGTACACCGCCGCTCATCCGGGCGAAGTCTGCCCAGCCAAGTGGAAAGAAGGCGAAGCCACACTGGCCCCGTCGCTGGACCTGGTCGGCAAGATCTAAACGGTCAGTGAGCGCTGCGCATAGTCGCAGCGCCTACAGCGCTGTTTTTTCGGACGATTTATCGATCCGAGCTTCCAACGCCTGGACGCGAACCGTCCGGGCGTTTTATTGACCGAATTTTGCAAGAAGGGGATCGCTGCTCATGTTGGACTCCAATCTCAAGACCCAGTTGAAGACCTATCTCGAGAAGGTCACCCAGCCGTTCGAGATCGTTGCGTCCCTCGATGACGGCGCCAAATCCCAGGAAATGCTCAGCCTGCTGGAAGAGATCACCAGCCTGAGCGACAAGATCACGCTGC
>NZ_LGLW01000014.1 GCF_013620795.1 Pseudomonas sp. Q2-TVG4-2
CGTGCTGACCCGTCTGTTTGAAAGCGCTTGACCCTAAATCTGCCCGCCTTGCGGGCGGTGTTCCCTGGCTATTGACCAGGGGCGAAAAAACGTAACCGCATCAGAAAACAGCTGGCCCACGAAGGGCCTGTCTCGAATACAAAAATAACGGAGACGATTATGCGCCGGTTCTCATCTGCAAAAAAAATGTGCTGTGGCTCATTCCTCAGCGCGGTCCTTGGCTTTTCCCTATTCAGCAGCTCGGCCAGCGCAGCCGAGGATTTCCCCAAGCGAAACGTGCAGTACATTATTCCCTTTGTACCGGGTGGCGAGTCCGACATCAGTGCGCGCCTGCAGCAAAAATACTTCGAAGAACTCACCGGCGAGCAACTGGTGATCCAGTACATGGCCGGCGGTGGCGGAGCGGTTGGTTGGTCGCAACTCAACAGTATGAAGCCCGATGGTCACACGATTATGGGAACCAACCTGCCGCAGTTGATTCTCAAGCCGCTCGACAAGGCTGCCGGCTTCAAGACGGCAGACATAAAGGACTTCTATTACTTCCACTATTCACCAGACGCATTAGTGGTAAATAACGACAGCCCATTCAAGACCCTCGACGATTTCGTTGCGGCCGCTAAGAAGATGCCAGGCGGAGTGACGCTTTCCGGCAGCGGAACGCAGGGCGCCAATGATGTCGCCAAGACCACCTTCGACAAGCTGGCCGGCATTGTCACAACCTATATTCCCTTTAAAGGCACCGGTGAGGCGGTTACCGCAGTGCTCGGCAACCAAGTGAGTGCATCTTGGGGCTACACCACCGTGGCAGCCAACCATCGTGAAAAACTGCGCATGCTGGCCGTTGCCTCGGAAGAGCGCCATCCAATGTTCCCGGACGTGCCGACCTTCAAGGAGCTTGGCTATGACATGTTGGGTGGCGCGTACCGGGGGATGGCGGTACCCAAGGATACACCCACCGAGACCACAGAGAAGCTCAGTGGGATCTTCGGCAAGATCAACCAGAACCCTGAATTCCGCAAACAGATGGAGGAGTTGGGGTTCGTTCTGATCGATGTGCCGCTGCCTCAGATCCCCGCTTTCCTGGCCAAGCAGACGACGGCCTATACGAATTCAGCCCGCGCGATGGGCATGCTCAAATAGTCCATCCACGCACGATACCGCGAGGTGTGTCATGGAAATTCTCACGCTCATGGCCGGGGCATTATCTCCGTTCAACCTATTGCTGGCGGTACTAGGGGTTACGGCAGGCATCGCGATCGGCGCCTTGCCGGGCCTCTCTGCAACCATGGCCGTCGCGGTGCTGGTGCCGATCACCTTCGGCATGTCGCCTGAAGCCGCGTTGATTATGCTGGGTGCCATCTACACCGGTGCTATTTACGGAGGCTCCTATTCCGCAATCCTGATCAACACGCCCGGGACACCGGCTGCGATTGCCACTACCTTCGACGGTTACCCGATGGCGCGCAGCGGCAACGGCGACCTGGCGATAACGCTGTCGACGCTGTCGTCAACCATGGGTGGAATGTTCGGCATCCTCGCGCTGGTGACGCTGGGCCCGCTGCTTGCGCAGATTGCCCTGAAGTTCGGGCCGGTGGAGTATTTTTGGCTGGCGATTTTCGGCCTGACTGTTATCTCGGCGCTGTCCGACGGCTCGATGCTGAAGAGCTTCATTGGTGCGGCAATCGGCTTACTGCTCTCCACGGTGGGCCTTGCTGTGGTCGGCGGTGACATTCGCTATACCTTCGGTTCGCAGTTTCTGCTGGGCGGGGTGGAGCAGATTTCCGCGCTGATAGGCTTGTATTGCATTCCGGTGCTGATTGACTTGGTTTCTAAGCCGGGTGCTCATCTCGACCCGCCGGAACAGGGACGCGGTCTGCGTCTTGCTGAAGGTCTGGCATTGGTCTGGCGCGGCAAGTTCAATGCAATGCGCAGCAGCATCATTGGCACCATCGTTGCCATTCTCCCGGGCGCAGGCGGTTCCATAGCCAGCTTGGTTTCGTACTCCGAAGCTCGCCGCGTTTCGAAAAATCCTCAGTCGTTCGGCAAGGGCGCGCCTGAAGGCGTGATCGCTACCGAGTCGTCTAATAACGCGACGGTAGGGGGGGGGTTCATTCCCACGCTTGTGCTCGGTATTCCAGGAACGCCGCCGGATGCAGTGATCCTCGGTGCGCTGCTAGTGCAGGGCTTCCGTACCGGACCGGAAATGTTTGGCGCGCAGGCGGGCGTCACTTACACCTTCATCGGCGGACTGGCGATTGCAACGCTATTAATGCTGCCAATCGGTCTGCTGATCGGTCGCTATGCATTCAAGTCAATCGTTGCGATCCCTAAGGCGCTACTGGTACCGGCGATCGCCTTTATGACAATCATCGGGACCTACGCGATCCGTAACAATCCCTTCGACGTCGTGCTGATGGTACTGCTCGGTGCGTTTGGCTGGTTGCTCTGCCGGTTTGGCATCAAGCCTTCGCCGATCGTGTTGGGCATTATCCTCGGTCCGATCGCGGAACAGGGGTTTGTTCAGGGCTACCTGATGGGTAATGCGACTGGCTCACTGGGAGCTGTGTTCTTTGGTCGCCCGATCTCGATCGGCATCATCGTGCTGATTCTCGCGGCCACGCTCCTCCCGCTGTGGAATGCATGGCGTCGTCAGCAATCGAAGGAGGTTCTGTCATGAGCGCGCCAAACCTTGCGACCAGCCGCGATACCACCGCTTCTGACCGTATTCTCGCGACCATCATGGCCGTTGTGGCGGTTGGCGCGATCGTATTTAGCCGTGATATCTCGGCCATGGCCAGCGTGTTCCCACGGACCATTGCAGCGCTGCTGTTGCTGCTCAGCCTGATACTGCTGGTGAAGGCTTTCACCGTCCGCTCGCACGATGCGAGGCCTGAAGGTGGCAGTGTCGGTCGCCGTCTGGCCTTGGTGGGCATCATCCTAGCTTGGGCGTTCGCGTTGAACTCGCTTGGCTTCCTGGCCTCCAGCCTGCTCGGCACGATCGCTCTGACCGTGGTAGCGCACTTTCATGAATGGAATACCAAGCGCGCCCTCATCTATGGGCTCGCGATTCTGGCCATTATTGGTTTCTTTTACGGCCTATTCGCCCTTTTGCTCGATGTGCCGCTGCCTGATGGCGTGCTCTGGCGAAACCTTTAAAGTGGAGGTTCAAATGTACGATGTGATCATTACCGAGTTCATGGACAAGCCTGCGGCGGACGAACTTGGTCGGCGCTATAACGTGCTATTTGACCCTGCGCTGGTCGATGATCGGCAGCGGTTGCTTTCCCTCGGGGCTGGCGTCAAGGCAATCATTGTTCGCAACCGCACCCAAGTGGACCGGGCGCTGCTCGAATGTTTTCCGACCTTGCAGGCGATCGGCCGCTTAGGCGTCGGGCTCGATAACATCGATGTCGCGGCTTGTCGCGAAGCGGGCATTGCGGTACTACCAGCGCAGGGCGGAAATACCGTTGCGGTTGCCGAATATGTGATTGCTGGCATTCTCATGCTGCGCCGCAAGGCCTACCAGGGCACAGCGTTGGTGCTCGCCGGGCAATGGCCGCGTCAGGCGATGATGGGCCACGAAATGTCAGGTTCTGTCTTGGGGTTGGTTGGTCTCGGCGCGATTGCCCGCGAGGTGGCGCAACGGGCGCGCCAGTTGGGCATGCAAGTGATGGCCTTTGACCCCTTTGTAGAAACTGGCGACGCGATATGGGCAGACGTCAAACGTCTGGAGAGCCTTGAGGCGCTGCTTAGCGCAGCGGACGCAGTGAGCCTGCATGTCCCGCTTAACAACGAGACCCGTAACCTGCTGGATGCCAGCCGCCTCGCAGCGATGCGCGCCGATAGCGTACTGATCAACACTGCGCGCGGCGGTATCGTCGACGAAGCGGCGCTAGCTGCCGCTCTGCGTGATGGCGCGTTGGCGGGCGCTATGCTCGACGTCTTCGCTGAGGAACCACTAGCAGCCGGTTCGCCGTTGGAGGGGGCACCGAATCTGTTATTGACGCCACATATCGCCGGGGTCACTCAGGAATCGAACACGCGTATCAGCTGGATCACCATCGACAATGTCCGTCGGGCACTGGAGGCGAATGCATGAACCAGACTATTGGAGTAGATCAGGCTGTTTCGCTCGCATTTGAGGCGTTACGTTCGGTCGGCATGCCCGAAAAGGAAGCTCGCATTACTGCTGACGCGCTCGTGATGGCCGAGCGCGACGAATTGTCCTCACATGGGTTATCACGGCTGCCGTTCTATCTTGAACAGGCGAAAACCGGCAAGGTAAATGCGCGCGCATGCGCGCAGGTCGATGTTCGCGGGGCGGTGGTACGTGTCGACGCTCGTTTCGGGCTGGCCTTTGCGGCAGTAGCAGCGGGGCTCGAGCAAGCGATTCCGCTGGCCAAGCAGCACGGCATTGTGGCCCTCGGTATCGGTCATTCCCACCATTTCGGGGTGGCCGGCTACCATGTCGAGCAGGCGGCGCGTGAAGGTCTGCTGGCGTTGGCTTTTAGTAACGCACCTTCGGCTATGGCTCCTTGGGGCGGGCACACGCCGCTGTTCGGCACCAATCCTATAGCATTCGCCTCACCACGCACCGATGAAGATCCGATGGTGATTGACCTGTCATTATCGAAAGTCGCGCGTGGAAAGGTAATGATCGCAAAAAAAGCCGGGCAACCAATTCCGGATGGCTGGGCCATCGATACTGAAGGGCGTCCGACCACTGACCCTGACGCAGCCTTGGCGGGCAGCATGATTCCTGCAGGCGATGCAAAGGGTGCGGCGCTAGCGATGATGATCGAACTACTGACTGCCGGACTGACCGGCAGCCATTTCGGTTTCCAGGCCAGTTCGTTCTTCGATGCGCAGGGTGAGGCGCCAAATGTGGCGCACCTAATGATACTTATCGACGCTGAATTTTTCGGTCCCGGCTATGTGAGACATGCGGAGCAGTTGTTTCAGGCAATGCTTGCTCAAGACGGCGTGCGATTGCCTGGCCAGCGTCGCTATGCAGCGCGTGCCAGGCATCGCAGCGAGATTAGCGTTCCAGCCGCATTGGTAAACGAGTTGAAAGACTACATCGCTTAATTGCCGGGTTGCTCCAAGGTGCTTTCACTTATATGGAGAGCCGTATGCCTTACCGAAACATAGTAGTCGCGATAGACCTGAACGAGGAATGCAGCCAGATCCTGGCGCGCGCTCGGGACTTGGCTATCGCCAATGGTGCGAAGATCGTACCGATTCACGTTGTTGAACTGATAGAGATGGCATTCGGTGGTGAGGCAGCGCTGGACCTGCCTAAGTTCAAACTGGAGCTGTTTGAACAGGCGCAGCAATACCTGGAATCCTTCGCGGCGGAATGCCCGGGCCTGCCCACAGAGCCACCACGGCTAGCTTACGGCGACGCGCGGGATGAGATTCATCGTGCTGCACGCGAGCTGCATGCTGACCTGATCATGGTGGGCAGCCATGGTCGGCACGGCATGGCCTTGCTGTTCGGCTCTACCGCCAACGGGATGTTGCATTCTGCTCCATGCGACGTGCTCGCCGTACGCCTAGGAAAGCGGGCCACTAAAGACTAAAAGGTGAGTCAGTCCGCTCCATTGCTCCTCGCCCAAAGTCCCCAAGAGGCCCTGGCAAGGGCAGGCTCTTCTTAGAATGGACGGAGTCTCTTAATCGTTTGTGACAATACCAGCTTTGATAGGCGTGCATGTAATGCGACGACCGCCCATTTCCGAGACCCAACAAACGGTTACCCGAGCGGTATTTCTGCTTTGCGAGAAACCATTATCGAGAACATCATGAAGGCCTGTCAGTAAAGGACGCGTTTCATCGAAGCGCAGTTACTTACCCAATTGACGCGCGCGTGAGCTATGCTTCTTCACCAATCTGAAACTCTTAATATCACCCGTTCCTTGAAACCTGCCTGTTGCAGACGTGCATTGCCGCCTGCGTCGTGGTGGATCAGGTCGGCGTCCTAGAAATACAAGCGCGATTTTAACAAAGGGTAGAGCGCCTGAACGTAAGTGAAGCAATGATCGATCAAAAACTGTTGGGATTAATTGCATCCAACCTCTGCACGCTCGCGAAGCAAGTTGAAGCTGCCTCTATTGACTCCACTTGCAGTCTTTCCGTGCCGCTCAATGAAATACGTGTCGGCTACTCCCACGCGAGCTTGGCTACGATGCAGCAATGGGCCGAGCGTTCTTCGACTGACGCCCAGTACATCTACCGCATCGACGCGTCGGAGCAGGTTTGCGCTCAGCTGCTCCATGCAGCATTTAGCGACGCAAAGGAAAAGCGGCTCGGCAACCGGGCCTATGCTCGGCTCCACCAAGCTTCGCGAGTTCTATATGTTGGCAGCTCGCGCTCTCTGATGACCCGACTGAAGCAGCATCTTGGCTTCGGACCTAGAGGGACATATGCAATGCAGGTCTCCCATTGGTTGCCACCGGTGGAGGGGGAGCTCCATATTCAGGCTTGGCGTTTTGCTAGCAATGTTTCCGGGGAGGTCATTCAGACAGTGGAGGATGGGCTGTGGGCTGCGAGCAGTCCAATGTTCGGACGCCAGGGAGCGCGATAGGGAGCGCCAGGTTCGTTTGAACGATGCATCGCCCACAGTACCCTTAGTTTGTAGGAGTGTGGGTCGGATTATCCAACTGAACGAAATGCTTGGCGGACCAGTTCCGGTAATACATTTCCCGCCAATCCTTACAGGTAAAACTCTCGCCGGTGTTAGATATTGACGGTCTCGGGTTGATATGAATGACCGTTGCGCCATGCTCAAGCGCGACGTGAGGAATGCGTGCCGCAGGCTGTACGACGCCCGAGGTGCCAATCGACAGGAGGCATCCACAATGGCGAGCCGCGTCGAATTCCGCTCGGATAGGCGCGTCGGGTAGCGACTCGCCGAACCAGACGACTCCGGGACGAATCTTGCCATTGCAGTGCCGACACCGGGGCGGTTCGATACGCAGTCCAACTTCATAGTTTTTTGAATGTTCCGCAAGATCATGGCCCCGGCCGCAGGCGAAGCAGCGGGGCATTTGGATATTCCGATGTAACGTCTTTGCCGCGTCTGATCCTGTTTCTGGCAGCAGTATCAGGAACTCTTCTCCACCTATTCGATAAGCTGAATCAGTTCCTCGCAAACTCTCTTTTATCAGACGCGTATCAGGCGCAGCACCTGGTCACCCTCATGATGCCCGTGAAGGTCGTTGATTTTCTTGAAGTGGTCCAGGTCGAGCAGAGCCATGCTCAGTGGGCGCGAGTAGCGCTCGCTCCGTTGCATCTCTAAAACTAGATCCGTGTCGTATCGCCCGCGATTGTAGAGCCCCGTCAGTGAGTCCTGCTCACTGCGCTTGCGATAGCGTGCCCGACTCCGCTGCAATCGGAGCGTTGCCAGTTGACGACGACGCACCTCTCGCGCCGCCGTGCGATTAAGTATCACCATGCCAATCGCCAGTGCTGTAAGCAGGAGCAGGTAAAGTAGCCCGGTTGGAGCAAGCAGTGGCGTCAAGATATGTCGCGCCCAATGGTGTGCCGTGCTCAGCCTAACCAGTTGCCAACCAGGGAAATCGGCAAGCGGCTGACCTATTACGCGATACTCTTCGTCGTACAGCTCCAGCCGTCGATTATCGGCGCCGTGTAGCGCCGCTACTGGCAGCTGGCGATTTTTCCAGCGCGCGCGGTTTGCTGCCAGTATGTTTCCCTCTGGGCTTACCACCATCATGATCGAATTGCGCAATGGATCCGAGGCTTGCGGCGCTGTCGCGAATGCCTCGAGCTGTGGCACTTCGAGGGGTGCTTTTACCACCAACACCCCAAGCGGTATCGGCGGCGTGGTCGCTCTGACAACCAGGACCCCCTGCGGCGAATTCGCGCCAGGTACAGGATGGCTGAAGTATGTGCCGACAACCTTTGACACCTTTCCCATTGCAATCTGCTGTGCAGGTTTACCGGCAATGGCTTGCTGGAAATAAGGCCGAAAGCTGAGATTCTGGCCCATAAAGCTGCGCTGCTCGCCGGCGTTACTTGACGCTACGGTCTCGCCCTCGGCATCGAGCAGATAGATAGTGGTTACGTTAAGTGTTTCACTCAGCGCGCGGAATTCTGAGATCAGTGCCTCTTGGGCCGCCGGTGTTGGCCTCTCAAGGTAAGCCGAGGCATCGGTTGCCACCACCAGGGCGGCAACGGCTCGGCGGCGGGAGGCGGACTGCTGCTCCACGTAATCGCTAAGGCGTAATAACTCCTCACGGGCCAGTGCATAATCGCTATTGACATGGGCGTGATAGCTGGCTCGGTAGTAGAGGAAAGCGCCCGCAATAATCGCCAGCACGGCCAAGCAATTAAGCAACAGGATAATGCGTCGCATGGGTATGCAAATTCCCCAGAATAGGAGCGCGGCGAGAGACCTGGAACCTTTGCCCCATCCCACTGAGCATGACGGCGATGTGGTCGATATATCGGCTACGGTGGCAGGAGCTTTAATGCTGGCCTCTGATAAAACGGGGCTCTATTACAGCTTCATAAGCCCTTCGCGATTGAACAGCTCAATCCAGGCAGTACCCCTTTATCAGCTTGCGCTTCGGTCGATGGGGTGGCTCAATTGTCATGGTGGTGCTTGTCAGCGCCTGTAAAAAGATGTGGGGCCTATCATTCATGGCACGGTACCGCAGGTGCGGCCTGAGCCTGATGTTGCCAACAACAGCATGGACGGGGTGATGTTACCGCTTGCAATTGGGCAAGAGAGCAAGACTTGCTTTCTGTTGCGGGTCGTAAGCATGTAGCCATCACGATTACGCTGGGGGTGCATGTTTCGACTCCTGCCCGCTGCATCCCGGTTAGAAAGAATTGCCCGAGAGGTTTGCCTGTTGTACGAGATTGAACAGCTAAAGCGCCGCATCCAGGCGCTGGAAGCAGAAGTTGCACGCTTGGAAGCGCAGCAACTTGAAAGTGGTCGATCAGCGATCGAGCAACAACGTCACGCTATTTTCGACAGTTCGCCAGACTTTGCAATCATCGTCACGGACCAAGCCGGCAGGTTAACTGATTGGAATATCGGCGCTGATCGTATCTTCGGCTGGTCGGGGGAGCAGATGCGAGGGCTGTCGGTAGAACGCATCTTTACGCCTGAAGATCGAGCAGAGGGCCGGCCTCAGGCTGAGATGCTCCTGTCGTTGGCAAGCGGCCGTGCGATCGACGAGCGCTGGCATCTCCGGGCCAACGGCTCACTATTTTGGGCCTCCGGAGTTCTTACCCCGCTGCGAAAAGACGGTGACGGACAACTCATTGGGTTCATGAAAATTCTCCGCGACCGAACGGAAGAGCATCTGGCCGGCCAGCGACTCGAAGCAAGTGAGGAGCATTATCGCACCCTGTTCGAAGCGATCGACGTAGGTTTTTGCGTCATTGAAGTTAAATTTGAGCAGCAAGACAGGGCGGTAGACTTCCGATACATCGAGACGAACTCTGCCTTCGAACAGCAAACTGGCCTTGTCGGGGCTGAAGGTCGGTGGATGCGGGACCTTATCCCGGAACACGAGCAACGTTGGTTCGAAATCTACGGTGAAGTAGCCTTGACCGGTAAAGCGGTGCGCTTTGAGCAGACTGCCGAAGCACTTGGCCGTTGGTACGATGTACACGCGCTTCGAATAGGCGATCCAGCCACACATCGGGTCGCGATTTTCTTTAACGATATCTCGCGACGGCGCAAAGCAGAGCTTGCGCTTGAGGAGCTCACAGCATCGCTCCGAAATGAGGTGGCCGCTCGTACTCAGGACCGTAATCAGCTGTGGGAACTCTCGGGCGTTGTGATGATTCGTGCCAAGCTTGACGGCACGGTCATAGCTGCTAATCCAGCGTGGAAAGAGTTGTTAGGTTGGGCCGAGGCGGAGCTGATCGGGACCTGTATTTTTGACTTGGTTCATCCAGACGACCTTGAGAGGACCCAGGAAAGAGCTCACTTATCGCCGGAAAAACAACCCGATACGTCCTTCGAGAACCGCTATCGCTGCAAACAGGGTGGTTACCGTTGGATCAGCTGGTCGGCTCGATTAGCCGACGATGTGATCAATGCGGTTGGCCGAGATATTACGGAAGAAAAAAAGCAAGCAGATGCGCTGGCCAAGGCCGAAGCACAGCTCCGACAAAGCCAAAAGATGGAGTCGGTTGGCCAGCTCACAGGTGGTTTGGCTCATGATTTCAACAATCTCCTCACCGGCATAGCGGGCAGCCTAGAGCTGCTACAGTTGCGAATAGTGCAAGGTCGGCTGGCTGATATTAATCGCTATATCGAAACCGCCCAGAACGCCTCCAGGCGCGCGGCAGCTTTGACTCACCGGCTGCTCGCATTCTCTCGACGTCAAACCCTTGATCCGAAACCTACCAACATAAACCGGTTAGTAGCGGACATGGAGGAAATGATCCGCCGTAGCGTAGGACCTGCGGTTGATATCGAGATAGCTGCAGCAAAAGGGCTATGGATAACGTGCGTAGATCAGAGTCAGCTTGACAATGCATTACTTAATCTCTGCATCAATGCACGTGACGCGATGCCCAGCGGTGGCCGGTTGAAGATCGAGACCGCTAACCGCCGACTGGATGACGAGGCAGCGAACGCGCTGGATATTGCGCCTGGGCAGTACGTCTCTCTCTGTGTGGCTGATAACGGAATGGGTATGCCACCGAATGTGGTTGCCAACGCATTCGAGCCGTTCTTTACCACGAAACCGCTAGGATTCGGGACCGGCCTGGGGCTCTCCATGGTCTACGGCTTTGCAAATCAGTCCGGCGGGCAAGCCCATATTTCGTCTGGCGTTGGCGACGGGACGACGGTATGCCTATATCTGCCCCGTTATGATTCGGAAGCAACGGACACGCCGGTCAGCGATGAACAAGCTGAGGCACCTGAAACCATCGCCCGAAACGGCGAGACGGTACTGGTTGTAGATGATGAAGCAACGGTGAGGATGCTGGCGGCGGAGGTGCTTGAAGACCTAGGTTTTACCGTGCTTGAGGCGTCGGATGGGGCGTCGGGCTTGAAAATACTACAGTCCAGCGCACGGATGGATCTGTTAGTGACAGACGTAGGCCTTCCGGGAGGTATGAATGGGCGTCAATTGGCTGATGCAGCCCGCGTCGAACAGCCTGAGCTAAAGGTCCTTTTCATCACGGGCTATGCGGAAAACGCTGTGATGGGTAACGGCAAGCTTGAGGCCGGCATGCACATCATGATCAAACCGTTCCTAATGCAGGATCTTGCTGTCCGCGTAAAAGAGCTTATCGATAACTGTATGGGCGGAGAGCCTTATAGCGGCTTGTCCCAGAGCGGGAGTAAGCGGCAGACCGACGGGGCTGGCCGTTGAAAGGGGCTTTGCTGGGGGACTGATATTCGGGTCATCGGTCACAGTTTAACAATCGGTACGTCGCGATAATAAGCGGTTCGAATCACCCCGCAACTGACAGCGAATACATCGATAGCGGCCTAGCAGGTTAATACTCGCGCTTCGAGCCTATCGAAAACCGAACGTTTTTATAGAGAGCAAAAATGAGTACCGAGATCAGGGAGCAAGTGCCCGAGGGAGAGTTCGACCGCAAGCTACTATTGGCTGTTTTGATCGCGGTAAAAAAAGGTGATTTCTCGGCCCGCATGCCCATGGACTGGACTGGCGTTGATGGCAAAATCGCAGACGTACTCAACGATATTATCGAGCTTAATGAAAATGCCTCCAATGGCCTTGCTAGGCTCAGCGAGGTCGTAGGCCGGGAGGGGAAATTATCGGAACGTTTATCGCTGGGGTCGGTGAATGGCGGCTGGGCGCGTCAGGTTGAGTCAATCAACACGCTGGTTGCCGATCTGGGCCGCCCGAGCACAGAGATGGCGCGCGTCATCGGTGCGGTGGCAAAGGGTGACCTGACCCAGCGAATGGTGCTGGAAGCGGACGGTATGCCAATGCAGGGCGAGTTCATGCGCACTGCTAAGGTCGTCAACACTATGGTCGAGCAGCTTGCCTCGTTCGCTTCCGAGGTGACGCGGGTGGCGCGCGAGGTGGGTACCGACGGCAAGCTCGGTGGTCAAGCCCAGGTGGCGGGCGTGGCGGGCACTTGGAAGGACCTGACCGACAATGTGAACGCAATGGCCGGCAATCTCACCGTGCAGCTACGAGACGTTTCCAAGGTCGCCACCGCGATCGGCCGGGGCGATCTCAGCCAGAAGGTCACGGTGGAAGTGAAGGGCGAGATTCTGCAGATCAAGGACGTCGTCAACACCATGGTTGAGCAGCTCAGCTCGTTCGCCTCCGAGGTAACGCGCGTAGCGCGCGAAGTAGGTACCGACGGCAAACTCGGCGGCCAGGCACAGGTCGCGGGCGTATCCGGTACCTGGAAGGACCTCACCGACAACGTTAATTCCATGGCCAGCAACCTGACCGGTCAGGTTCGCAATATTGCGCTGGTCACCACGGCGGTGGCCCATGGCGACCTTTCCAAGCAGATCACCGTCGAGGCCAAGGGCGAAATCTCCGAACTCAAGAACACCATCAACGGCATGGTGCAGCAGCTCGGCTCGTTCGCTTCCGAGGTGACGCGGGTGGCGCGCGAAGTAGGCACTGAGGGCAAGCTGGGCGGCCAGGCGCAGGTGGCGGGCGTATCCGGCACCTGGAAGGATCTCACCGACAACGTTAATTCCATGGCAAGCAACCTGACCGGTCAGGTGCGTAACATCGCCGAAGTCACCACCGCGGTCGCCAATGGCGATCTGTCGAAGAAGATCACGGTGGACGTAAAAGGTGAAATCCTGGAGTTGAAGAACACGATCAACACCATGGTAGACCAGCTCGGCTCGTTCGCTTCAGAGGTGACGCGGGTGGCGCGTGAGGTAGGCACCGAGGGCAAGTTGGGCGGCCAGGCGCAAGTAGTGGGCGTTGCCGGCACCTGGAAGGATCTCACGGAAAACGTTAACCAGATGGCCGGCAACCTGACCGGTCAGGTCCGGAATATCGCGTTGGTTACGACCGCGGTAGCCAATGGCGATCTCTCCAAGCAGATCACCGTCGAGGCCAAGGGCGAAATCTCTGAACTCAAGAACACCATCAACGGCATGGTGGAACAGCTGCGCACCTTCGCCGCCGAGGTTACCCGCGTGGCACGCGATGTGGGCACGGAAGGCAAGTTGGGCGGTCAGGCGCAGGTCGCGGGCGTGGCAGGTACGTGGAAGGATCTGACAGACAACGTGAATTTGATGGCGACCAACCTGACCGATCAGGTACGCGGTATCGCTAGGGTCGTGACAGCGGTCGCCAATGGCGACCTGAAGAAAAAGCTTTCGGTGGAGGCTAAGGGCGAAATCGCCGCCCTGGCGGATACTATCAACAGCTTGATCGATACGCTTGCCACCTTTACCGACCAGGTGACGAGCGTGGCGCGCGAGGTGGGCGTAGAGGGCAAGCTCGGCGGCCAGGCCAAGGTTCCGGGCGCCGCCGGCACCTGGAAGGACCTCACGGAAAACGTGAACCAGCTGGCCGCCAACCTCACTACCCAGGTACGCGCCATCGCCGAGGTGGCAACGGCCGTTACCAAAGGGGATCTGACCCGCTCGATCCGGGTGGCGGCAGAGGGCGAAGTGGCGATGCTCAAAGATAATATCAACGAGATGATCTTCAATCTCAAGGAAACCACCGACAAGAGCACCGAGCAGGACTGGCTGAAAACCAACCTGGCCCGCTTCACCCGCCTGCTGCAGGGTCAGCGCGACATGCTGGCGGTGTGCAAGCTGATCCTCTCGGAGCTATCGCCGTTGGTCAATTCTCATCACGGTGCCTTCTACGGTATGAAGGGCGAGGGCGAAGAGGCCCTGCTTACCCTCCAGGCAAGCTATGCCTACAGGGAGCGCAAGCACCTGTCCAGGCACTTTCGCCTGGGTGAAGGGCTGGTCGGCGAGTGCGCCCTGGAGAACGAGCGCATCCTTCTCACCAACGTTCCCAGCGATTACGTACAGATCAGCTCCGGCCTGGGCGAGGCGCCACCGCTAAATATCGTGGTGCTGCCTGTCATGTTCGAGGGGATGACTAAGGCGGTGATCGAGCTGGCGTCCTTCGAGCGCTTCAGCCCCACCCACTTGGCGTTTCTGGAGCAGCTGACCGAGAGTATTGGCATCGTGCTCAACAACATCGAGGCCAACTCCCGCACCGAAGCGCTGCTGCAGCAATCGCAAAAGATGGCCTACGAATTGCAAAGCCAGCAGGAGGAGCTGCAGCAGACCAACGAGGAGCTCGAAGAAAAGGCGCGCCTGCTGGCCGAGCAGAACGCCGAGGTGGAGCGCAAGAATGAAGAGGTCGAATTGGCCAAGCGCTCGCTGGAAGAGAAGGCCGCCCAGCTGTCGCTGACCTCCAAATATAAGTCGGAATTCCTTGCGAATATGTCGCATGAACTGCGCACGCCGCTCAACAGTCTGCTGTTGCTTGCCGAGCAACTGAAGGACAATCCGGAACAGAATCTCAGCGATAAAGAAGTGGAATACGCCGGAACAATTTTCGGCTCCGGCAATGATCTCCTGAACCTTATCAACGATATTCTTGACTTGTCTAAGATCGAGTCCGGGATGGTAGCGGCCGATATCGACGAAGTACCATTCGCCGGTGTGCGCGGTTTCGTGGAGCAAACTTTCCGCCATATTGCTGAAGACAAGAGGGTCGAGTTCGCCATCGATCTGGCGAAAGCTTTGCCATCCACGCTCTTCACCGACGAGAGGCGTCTGAAGCAGATTCTCAAGAACCTACTGTCGAACGCTTTCAAGTTCACTTCGGCGGGCAGTGTCAGCCTTGAGATCCAGCCGGCAACGGTAGGCTGGACGGTTGGTCATCCAACGCTCGATCGCGCCGCGACTGTGGTTGCTTTCGCCGTCAGTGATACGGGTATCGGCATCGCCCCGGAGAAGCAGGGAGCGATCTTCGAGGCGTTTCAGCAAGCTGACGGCACCACCAGTCGGCGCTATGGCGGCACCGGACTGGGACTGGCGATCAGCCGCGAGCTGGCGGCATTGCTGGGCGGCGAGATTACGCTGCGGAGCACGCCGGGAGTGGGCAGCGTATTCACACTTTATCTCCCGCTGCATCACATTGCACCGCCTGGCCGTGACCATGACCACTCACCGATGCGCGTGAGCGGGCCGGTCCCTGATATGGGCAAACGCGGCAATGCCGGGGCGGGTATCGGGTGGCCTGCAGTCCGAGCGTACCAGGGCGAAAAAGATGACGTGTCCGCACCCCTGGTGGCGGTCATGGTCGATGATGATCGCTTTGGGATCGCGGAAGGCGACCGGGTGATGCTGATCATCGAAGACGATCCTCATTTCGGGCGCATCCTGCGCGATTTCGCCAAAGAGCGTGGCTTCAAGGCGCTGGTGGCGTTGCAGGGACAAAACGGCCTGGCGCTGGCCCGGCAATATCGCCCGGATGCCATAACCCTGGACATTCAGTTGCCTGACATGAGTGGCTGGGCGGTCCTCGATCAGCTGAAACATGATTCGGCCACGCGTCATATCCCGGTGCACGTCATCTCGGTCGATGGGGAAGAGGAACGGGGCCGTAGCCAGGGCGCACTAGCAACCCTGGCGAAGCCGGCGGATGAAGCGGAGCTGAGCCGGGCTTTCGCCCGGATCGACGAATTCCTCTTGCGCAAGGTGAAGAATCTGCTGGTGTTGGAAGGCGACCTTGTTGAACGCGAGCGCATTATCAACGTCATCGGCAACGGCGATGTGAAGATCACGACAGCAATCAACGGCACCGAGGCTTTCGACAAGCTGAGACAGACGCACTTTGACTGTATGGTGCTGGATCCGGGGTCGGACGACGGTTTCGAAGTTATCGAGAAAATCAAGGCAGACCCTGATTTACGCAGCCTGCCGATTGTCGTCTACACGGCACGGGAGCTTACTGGCGAGGAAGCAAAACGGCTCCAGGACATCACTGGGACCCCGGTTCTCAAAGACGTGAATTCACCAGAGCGGCTGCTGGATGAGGTGACCTTGTTTCTACACCGGGTCGAGGCCGATCTGCCGGAGCCGAAGCAAAAGATCCTGGAGCAGGTGCGCAAGATCGATCCGCTGCTCCGGGGAAGAAAGGTGCTGGTCGTGGATGATGATGTCCGCAATATCTTCTCGCTCAACGCTGTGCTTGAACGGCATCATATACAGGTCGTCTCCGCTGAAAACGGCAAGGATGGCATCGCTCTTCTGAAGGAGACGCCAGATATTGACCTCGTATTGATGGACATCATGATGCCGGAAATGGACGGTTACGAGACGATGAGAGCCATCCGCAAGCTCGCCAAATTTAAATCGCTGCCGATCATTGCTCTGACCGCGAAAGCAATGATGGGGGATCGGGAAAAGTGCATCGAGGCCGGCGCCTCTGATTATGTTTCAAAGCCAGTGCAGACAGAACAATTGCTATCCTTGCTGCGGGTCTGGCTGTATTCGCGGGCCAGAACGGGCGTTGCGGCGGCCGCTGCGGCCGGCAGCGGAGGCTGCAGGAAAGCGGCTAAATGAGTGCGCCGGAGAACATTGTCGAGAACATCGAAATCCGGCTGTTGCTTGAAGGCATATTTCAGCGTTACGGCATTGATTTTTCGCCGCTACGCGCTGGGCTCGCTCAAGCGCCGGATCCGCCATTGTGTCCGAGGTGAGGAGGTGAGCAGCATGTCCGCCCTGCAGGAAAAGCTGCTACGCGACCCGCTCTGCCTGAGCCGTTTCCTAGGCGCACTATCTATCAATGTCACGGCCTTGTTCAGGGACTCTGGCTTCTATCTCGCGTTCCGCGAGAAGGTAGTACCTCAATTACGCAGCCAACCATTCATCCGCATCTGGCACGCCGGCTGTTCCACTGGCGAAGAGGTATATTCCCTCGCCATTCTGCTGTCATTTTATGTCGCAATGTCCTGATCTATTTCGACCGGACGTTGCAGACGCGTGTCCACGAGCTGCTCTACGACAGCCTAGCTACCTCCGGCATGCTCGGCCTAGGACAGCGGGAGGACATCCGTTTCACTCCGTACCAGGACTGTTATGCCGAGCTGGACAGCACCACGAAGTGGTATCGCAAGGCGAATTGACAGGCGGCTAGAAAATAGCGGCAAATGCGGACATAACAGCGGTATTTATGATGTTGGCGGTCTGCGGCCTGCTTATCGCCACGTAACCGTGCGAACGTCATGTATACCGGCCCCAGGCGGCACGTAGGCCGGATAGAGTGCGATGTGGAGATAACAGATAAAGCGAGCATTCTGGTGGTGGTCGATGACAACGCCGCAAAGCGACTGGCCATGGCTTCGATATTGGAACGACTGAATCTGAACGTGGAAACCGTCGTGTCTGGCCGGGATGCCCTGCGGGCGTTGCTGGAGCGTGTCCGAAGTGCTGTGCGCCAAGGTGGCGGTGTTTGTGGATCTTTATAAGCAGATTCAAACGATCAGGCGTCACGAGAAGAGCCTTGAAATCACCGTTGCCGAGCGCACTGAGGCACTCAAGGCGGAAATTTCCGAGCGCAAGCAGGCAGAGACAAAGGCTTCACCAGCGCGATCGAAAAGGTGGCCGACGCTATTTTTATTACCGATACAGAAGGGGCATCGAATACGTCAATCCGGCATTCGTACAGATCACCGATTTTCAAGTGGAGGAGGTCGTCGGTAAACGTCACGAATTCTCAAATCAGGCCAGGCGCGCAACCTTGGCATCGAGACGATCGCTGAGGGTATCGAAACTGTAGAACAGCTGGAGTTTCTGCGCGGGCAAGGCTGTAATTTCGCGCAAGGATATTATTGGAGCGCACCATTACCGGCGGAAAAGCTAGTGTCTCTGCTCGATGGAGCTCCTTGGGTAAATGACAGTGGAATACCTTTTGCTGACCTCGGGCCTGAACGGCATTAGCCAACGCGGCCCGGCGGCTTCCGAACCCACAGCCGCGCTGAACGCTAAGGACGAAGCATTTGGACCAAAGCTGCCTTCCGGACAGCGCCACAGCGAAGCAACCGTAGATAACCAATGAGCCAGCTTATAGGTAACTAGCAATACCGCATTACTTCCAGTTTCTAAGAAAGGTAACGAGCCCATGGCTGCGGTTAACAAGAAGCCAAGCAACAGGCGGGGACAAGGGCAATCGGCGCAAACGTCCGCACGATTGTGCAAACACGATGGCACTTTGGCGGTGCCATGCTGGAGTGCGGTAAGGTCTGATAGCTCAATTCCTTTAGCGATGGCGGCTCGATGAACACGAGCGCGCAACAGAACGATCCGGTCAATGTGCTGGTCGTCGATGATCGGGCAGAAAACCGGTTGGCACTGAGGGCAATTCTGAGTTCGCAGAACTACCGCATTCTCGAGGCTTCCTGCGAAACGGAGGCGCTGCGCCATCTGCTGCAGGCTGAATGCGCAGTGATACTGCTGGACGTGGTGATGCCGGGGGTGGACGGCTTCGAACTCGCTTTGCTGATCAAGGAACATGAGCGCATGGCGACGGTACCCATCATCTTCCTGACCGCCGAGGCAGTGGACTCCGGCTTCGTCGACAGGGCCTACGACGTAGGGGCGGCCGACTACCTCATAAAGCCGCTGATGCCCAAGATGGTGAAGGCGAAAGTCGCAGTATTCGCAGAGCTATACCGCCAACGGCAGCACATCAAGAAGCAGTCTGAGCTACTCGTGGAGGCAGAACGACGGCAGGGCGAGGCGCGCTACGGCGAGCTGCAGCTTGCCAGTACACGGCGTTATCGTAATCTTGCCGAATCCGTTCCTCATATCGTCTGGACTGCCCAGGCCGATGGCCGAATCGACTATTACAACCGGGGCTGGTTCGAATACACCGGCGCTACGGTTGATGGCGTCGCCGAAACGTGGCTTACCACCATGCACCCGGACGATCTGGCCAGCTGCGAAGCGGATTGGCAGCGCAGTCTGAAAGATAGCAAGCCATTCGAGGCCTTGTGCCGTCTGCGCCGGCACGATGGCAGCTATCGCTGGCATCTGGGGCGCGCCCTGCCTGAGCGCGGAAGTGACGGCGAGCTGCTGTCATGGCTCGGAACTTTTACTGATGTCGACGAGCAGACCCGCCTTCAGAGTACGCTGGTCGAGTTCAAGGGCATGCTCGACACAGCGCTGGATGCCGTCTTAATCTTCGACGCCGACACAGGGGCGGTCGAATACGCCAACGACGGCGCCGGCTTGTTGTTCGGCTATCCACTCGATGAGCTTATGGCCGCTCATGCGGCAACCATGATTCCGCGTTTCGCCAGCGACAATCTGCAGGCTATGCTCGATGCGCATGCCGACCGCAAGGCCGCCATGGAAACAAGCTGTCTGCGCAAAGATGGGGAAAATATACAAATGGAGCTATCCCTACAACTTGTCGTCGGCCACAGAAACCGCGTTATCGCCATCGCTCGTGATATCACAGACCGCAAGCAGGCCGAGGCCATGCGGGAGTTTCTTTATCAGAAAGCGCTGAGTGCCGTGGAGATCCGCGACGAGTTTCTTTCCATTGCCTCCCATGAGTTGCGCACCCCGCTAACATCGCTGAGTCTGCAGGCGGAGCTTCTTGAGCGACAACTCAGCAGGGAGGGAACGGCCGAGGGAAGCCGAAAATGCGAACTTACAGGCCTGCTGAGACGACAGATCGGCAAGCTGGCCCGGTTATTCGACGAATTGCTCGACGTTTCTCGGCTCAGCAGTGGCCAGTTCCGAATCTGCCCCGAACCGCTCGACATGGCGACGATCGCCGATGAAATCATCAACAGGTACGCGGATGATGCCGAAAAAGCAGGAAGTTGTGTAACGCTGGATATTGCAGGGCCGGTTGGTGGACACTGGGATGCCGTTCGAATCGAGCAAGTTCTGACTAATCTGTTGACCAACGCGATAAAATTCGGTGCGGGCAAGCCGATTGAGGTTTCGGTCCGAAAAAAAGAGGACACGGCTTACCTGACAGTACGTGATTATGGTGTCGGGGTCCCGCTGGAAGCTCAGGAAAGAATTTTCGATCGCTTTGGGCGGGCCAAGTCGGCGTCCTCCTATGCCGGGCTCGGCTTGGGGCTTTACATCACAAAGCAAATCGTGGAGGCGCATGGTGGCACTATTAGTCTTACCAGCGAAGGTCACAAGGGAACGGTGTTCACCGTTTCTTTACCATTGAGCCCGCCAACCGTTGGGCTACCGGAGAATACTAGCGATAACGAAATGCCTAATCTTGATATTGCGTAAGTACGTTGCTGCTCTAGACTTGTGTGCTCGATCATCGATCGCCAGCGGGGTAATCTTCGTAACGCTGCAAGACGAGCACAGAATGATGAATTCATTCGTCCTTAACGTCCAAGTCGGCGGCGACCACAACTCGCGCAAAATGTCCGTTACCTGCGGCTTCGAGAATATTCTAGGCCCGTGTTCTTGGGTCGTCCCGCATGTGCACCATGATGATCGTCCACAAGGCATTTTGGCAGCTCGATCACCGCGCCGATTCAGACGATGCCACACGGTCTTCCCCGACGAAGCCTGTAAAGGGCTAACACCACAGAGGGCGGCCAAGGCTGCCTCGTTTCTTAGGCGCTCCGGGTTGTCAGCTGCAATTGCGAGCAGTAGGGCTGCCGTTTGAGGACCGATGCCGAACTGTCGACTTAGCCGAGTAGCATGTTCCCGCGTCAAGTGCTCCAGGGCCTTGTCCAGTTCGCTGATCTCCTCTGTCAAGGCCAGCCAACGTTTGCCCAGCAGGCGCAAAGCGATTGTCAAGGCGGCCAGCAAGGGGGTGCTACCTAGCGAACGCAAGCGGGCACAACTCTTTGCACGGTCGCCAGGCTTGCTCGTCCAAAAGGCCTGCCTGATCTCCTGTGGCGCACTGACCAATAGGGCCGGAGCTGGTTGGCTTGAGTTTTAGCCTTCACCGCGCTGCGCCTGAAGACAGGAATCTCACGCATGGCTTCAGCGGCGCCTAATGGGCCTTGGGAATCGGGTTTGAGTTGTCAGCAAGCTCTGTGCGTGCTGCGTTCTCGGCATCAGTAGGATCGGATTTACCTTGCAGCCTGCGTTTG
This sequence comes from Pseudomonas sp. Q2-TVG4-2, assembly GCF_013620795.1. Taxonomy (GTDB): domain Bacteria; phylum Pseudomonadota; class Gammaproteobacteria; order Pseudomonadales; family Pseudomonadaceae; genus Stutzerimonas. The sequence continues at coordinate 21,070 of NZ_LGLW01000014.1, forward strand.
GAGCGATCGGGCGGATTCATCTCGATCAGGAACAGCTCTTTGCTGGTCTGTTTGCGCTTGCCGGCGTCGACGAAGGTCATTTGCTTTATCGAAGAGCTCGGCGGGTGGCGTCCCGGCAGGTTTTTTACTGATAAGGAAGCCTTATTCGCTTCCTTAGCTTGTGTCCTGGCGCTCGGAGCCGGGCTCGCACGCTGCGCCCCGCGCCCACGCCTCATGCCGAGTCGCGGCCATTCGGCTTTGATCCCTGATGCCTCTGGCCCTTGCGGGCCTGCGCGCTCCGCTTGCCGATCTGTGGCATGGGTGGAGTGGGGGCGGTCTTGCTGTTCCCTTCACCGTATCACGGCGTTCTCGCCGTCAAGGGCTGCGCGTGCGTGCACGCTGGCGTCCTGGCGACCGTCGTTGACCCTTGTCAGCTGCGCTGCGCCGTGCTGGCGCCGGTTCCGGGCAATTCCGCCCGAGCAACCGGAGCACGACCATGTCGCAACTTTCCTTTTCCTCGTTCGATTCCATGTTGTTGGTGCGTGACGCGCAGGGACGCTACCTGCCCACGTCTGTGGACCAGATCCTGAGCGTGGCGCGCCAGGCGATTGATCAGAATACCAGCGGGACGCTGTTCACCACGCCGGAACTGGCCAAGGACTACCTGCGCACCAAGCTGGTCGGTTTCGAGCATGAGGTGTTTGCGGCACTGTTCCTCGACAGCCAGCATCGGCTGCTTGAGTACGTAGAGTTGTTCCGCGGCACCATCGACCAGGCCTCGGTGTATCCGCGCGAAGTGGTGAAGGAGGCATTGCGAGTCAACGCCGCGGTGGTGATCTTCTCGCACAACCATCCGAGCGGGAATCCAGAGCCAAGCCAGGGGGACAAGGTGCTGACCCAGCGCCTCAAGGAGGCCCTGGCGCTGATGGAGGTACGCACGCTGGATTACATCATCGTCGGCGGCGAGGCAACCGTTTCGTTCGCAGAGCAGGGGTTGCTCTAGCCGCAGGGGGCTTCGGCCCCCTTTTTTGCTGCGGCGCCCAATAAGGCCGGCACAGCATCACTTGTCGCCATCGCGGAGGCGTTGGCGAAGTCGTTTCACATAGGCTGTCCGCCAGCTCGTCCGGCCCTAAGTCCAACGCGAAGTTCGCCAATGAAGCCAGCCCGCCATCGCTGAGCCGGAATCGTCAGGCAGATGACCAAAGCCACTTCACGGCTTAAATAAAATTGGAGATCTAGCGTTTTGCCGCTTTCTAAGTCGAGATGTCGGCGAGAAGCATTTGCTCTGTGGGCTTCGCCAATTCGTGCGTGAATATGCCGCTGATCCCTTCCATTGGTGCTCCAATGCGTTCAGGTTTCCTCGCATTCACCAAGATTCGTTTGCCTCTTGACTCAGCCGTAGTGAGGCGGTGGCCGGCCAAGGCGTGCTGGGATGGACTTGCAGGCGGAGCTATGAGAGCTTCAGTTTGCCGGAATTACGTATCAGATGCCGTACATATGGGCCTGAGGAGATGCAGTCTCATGAACCGGCTCTCTGTGGCAATCAGCTGCGCTTAGCTCCGGAAATCTGCGGAACGCGGCCGTGTGAAGCTGCATGCTGTTTCAGTTGTTGGTGGCGACCTTGCTACCAGGCGCGCTCAGAATCCGCTACGCCCAGGATGGAGGCCGCCCTCCGGCGGACGGCCGGCAATTGGCCCTGCCTAGCCTTGTACAGCGCTGGATCCGAGCGCCCGGCGGTACAGCACGACCATTTCGTCGAGCAGTGCCTCGGAGGCATAGACCATCATCCTCAGCCTCAGGTCTTCGGGATAGAACCCGTCAGGTCCCGCTATCTGTCCCAGCAGATTCCTAACGATGTGGATACGCATCTCGGCTTCCCCGAGCAAGGGCTGTCGTACAGACGCGAGTGATGATGTAAACAACGGCGACGTTGGGCGTCTAGGGAAAGGGAGAAGCTTGGATTCGAAATCAGACATGGCACACCTCCGAGAAGGCGGCATGAAACGAAGCTGATGAATCAAGGTGGAGCGCGGGCGTAAAAAGGGGATAGCGCATTCTGCTTATGCTCCTCGAACTGGTTAAGGAGCCGTCACCCGCCGTTGCTACGCGGTTATGGGTGGCGGACCGCACGGGGGTAGCAAACCGGCGTCCGAGGGAACCGGCCAGGCCGAAGCCTGCCCCGCACGGCCCACCATAGAATGCGGCGGCCAGACACAGTGAAGTGTCGACCACACAGCTATGGCGCTGCCGCGCCCTCGAACGGTTTCAGGTTGCTACACCCGGCCGCGGGATTTACCGCGACGCGAGCACTCTAGCGCGCAGGTTACGGGAAGGCAAACATGCATGGGCTACCGCGTGAATTGTTGCCGCTACGCGAGCTTCCAGATCTCACAGCTGCACGGCCCGCAGCTGAGCGAAGGGATGTCCAAAAACGACATTGGCTGAACACTGCCAGCGATACCGTCGGTTTTTGACCTGCACAATCCGCTTCCGGCGTCGATGGGGCCAGTCTGAATGAGCCAGTACGGAATTAGGATCATGCTAGAAAGCTGCAGGCGAAGGAGTGGTCAAATGCTCTGCTCCCGGTCAAGACTGTAGGGTGCAACCAGATGGCTTAGGGTCGTTTCCCGCTCTTTCCCTGTCGCGGATGGCGGCTGCGCTTCACTAGCCTAACCCGTACTAGCCCTTGCTTGCTGACGATTGATAGCAAAGCGCTACACTATGGCATTTGAAGCAGCGCCATTTGCGCGAACGGAACTATGGTAAGCAGGTCGGCCTGTATCAGCGGGATGCTCTGACCTCGATGGTCACCTTAGATGAAGCGCTTCATGGGCAACCCTACGATGAAATCCTCGGAAATCATAGCAAGGGTTCGATTAGGCGTTTTTACACACTCTGGGCCAGAAGCGGCCACTACACTAGAGGGCTTTCGACCCAAAGCAGCTGTGTGGGGGAAGGCAAGAATGACCCTGTTCTACAGGCGGTGCTTGATCGCTTCCGGTGGAAATGGAAACAGTCGAAATGTGCCATCTATGGCGAAATGAATGATGGATAGCCGATGCCAGATCAGCGGCACTCGCCTTGGTTACATGCCGTAAATGTTCAGTAACGTGATCCCCATCGTCATTCGCAACTATTCATTGCTACTGTCTATAAAGCTCGTCCTTGCGTGATAATCCTCTCATGCCATTTATTCAGAAGGTGTCATGTTCAAGGCTCCATTGATAAGCCTGCTTAGGCGGTTACACACCCTCAATGCCAGCCAGCGCAAACGTGCACTGATCTGGTCGGCCGGGACTTCTCTTGCGGTTGCAGTGGCTGCGCTCATTTTTCATCCACCTGAAATTGTCGACCTCTCAGAAGAGGGCGGACACAAGCTGCCCAGACTGTTGGCCCGATGGGAAAATGGCGATGTGATTGTTCTCCTTCGGCATCTTGAACGGTGCGACAAAGAAGATTATCCCTGCCTGGAGGGTACGAAAGGTGTGACCTCTAGGTCCGTGGCGGTTGGAAATATTCTAGCCGGCAGTTTCGCCCAGCTTGGCCTCGGTAAAACCGACATTTACAACAGCCCCCTCACGCGGACGGCCCAGACAGAAGCAATTGTGTTTGACGACGTGGGGGTAGATGAAGACTGGTTGTATAAGTGTCGAGAGACGATGGTGCATGACGCTCTTCAGAATAAAATGCCTAATAAAAACTTGATCCTCGTTACCCATAGCAGTTGTATTTCCGCTTTCGAGCAGGAGCTGGGTTACGACAGTGACACGCCTGCGTATGGGACTTCATTGTTCTTTAGCGAAAGTTCTAAACGGGGCTCTTTAGATGTTCTAGGTTTTCTTGATGCTGAAGACTGGAGCGTTGCACTGAGCTCGCAAGGGCAGAGCGTTGGCCAAGAAAGTCCCTCGAATTTGAAAAGCAGACAAGCGGCGAAGGAAAGGGCGCATCCACGTCGGCGCGGGGAAGATAATATATAACCTGCGTTCCAGTTAAACCTCGTCTGTCGCAGCAGTCAGACTGAATTGCGCAGGAGCTGGCTACCCCTGAAGCGGACGTAGCTGCGCCTTTCGAGTTGATTGACGTTACCATTTAGGAAACGGCATTCACAAACGGAAAAACTATCTTGCTAGACGGCGTGGTGCATCGCCATTACTCTTCCGCTCCCCTATCCGCATGGAATCCTTCGTGGACCCAAGCCCCGCAACACACGGTCTATGCCTATTCCCTGAACTGGCCTCAGCGACCAAATGATCGAACCTATTCTCACACTCCTTCTCGGCGTCCTGGTCATCCTGGCGATAATCGCCGCGAACGGCTACTTTGTTGCGCAAGAATTCGCATACATGGCGGTCGATCGCACGAGGCTCGCAGCTTTGGCCGCTGCCGGTGACGCGTCGGCAACGCGTGCATTGGCCGTTACGAAACGCACGAGCTTCATGCTGTCGGGTGCTCAGCTCGGCATCACCGTTACAGGCCTCCTTGTTGGTTATGTCGCAGAGCCGCTCGTCGGCGAATCGTTAGGCATTCTGCTTGGCGGAACAGGCATTCCGGCTGATGCCAGGGTCGCCGTCGGGACAGGAGTAGCTCTGGCTGCGGCCACCATCATTCAAATGATCATGGGTGAGCTTTATCCCAAGAACCTCGCCATTGCGAACCCTGAGCCGCTGTCGCTCGGACTTGCCCGCTCAACGCTCTTTTATATGTCGGCCTTCGGCTGGCTAATCAGTTTCTTCGACAGGTCTGCCAACTTGCTTCTGAAGTTACTGCGCATCGAGCCAATTCATGATCTGGACGTGAGTGCCTCCGCTACAGATTTACCGCACATAATCGCTGACTCACGCGATAGCGGAGATCTGCCTCGCGAACTCTCGCTCATGATGGATCGCATACTCGACTTCCCGCACCGCAACGTTGAGCACGCTATGGTCCCGCGATCACAAGTTGATTGGGTTGAGCCAGACACGACGCTAGAGGAGCTGCGAGGGCTCATGGCGCAAGCTCACACCCGATACCCGGTGATCGATGACGATGATGCCCCAGTGGGCGTTGTGCATCTGGCCGATGTTCTCGCGCGTCTCTCCGCCGGGCAAGGTAACGAGACCGTTGCGTCGTTGATGAGACCTGCCAAGGTATTGCCGACACTGATGCTCTTGCCAGACGCGCTTGACCAGCTGGTTCAGACAACCAACCAGTTGGCCTGCGTCATTGATGAGTACGGCGGTTTCGCTGGGGTGCTTACCATTGAAGATCTTGCCATGGAAATCGTCGGTGAGATTACCGATGAGCATGATGCCGAGGGCGGCGATGCTATCGTGTCCGAAGGCGACGACACCTGGACGATGGAAGGCGACGTTCACCTCGACGAGGTCAGACGGGTTATAGGTCACGACCTTCCACGCGTAGATGTCGAAACTGTAGCCGGCATGCTGATCGCCGAGCTTGGCGCATTGCCCGAGGAAAATGACACAGTCTCCGTTGATCTGCCTATCGATCCAGCCGAGCTGGTTTCTGACGAGCCCGTAAGGTATCGACTCCTAGTTGATGTGCTACGCATTGAGCGGCATGTTCCGACTGAGGTTCGCGTGCGGCTGGTCAAAGTACCTATGGCGGAGGAAGGCCAATGAATGATCCGCTGGTAGTCACCATAGCGACAGTCGCGCTCATCGCTCTGAGTGCCTTATTCGTCGTCATCGAGTTTGCTTTGCTGGGCGCTCGCCGGCATCGCCTTGAAGAGCTGGCCGTCAACAGCTCGTCCGCTCGGGCCGCGCTGCGCGGCATGAATGATTTGACCTTGATGCTTGCCGGTGCTCAGTTGGGTATCACCCTCTGCACTTTTGCTCTTGGTGCGGTAACGAAACCTGCGGTCGACTATTGGCTCGGCCCAGTGCTTACCGCGTGGGGCTTACCCGACTGGGCGGCTGGTGGCACAGCCTTTGGTCTCGCGCTCTTCCTGGTGACGTTCCTCCACTTGGTTGTCGGTGAGATGGCACCCAAGTCCTGGGCCATTGCGCACCCGGAAAAGTCCGCTCTTGCAATTGGCATAGTCTCGCGCGCCTATATTTTGCCCCTGCGTCCCCTGCTGAGCTGGGTTAATCGAGTCGCTAACCGTCTCGTGAAGGCTTCAGGTGTTGAACCCGTCGAAAGCGCCGCTGTTGGCGGTCGAGATATCGAGACTATTCGGCAGCTCGTCGAGCATTCGGCGGAGGTCGGCACGCTGAAGCCGCAGATGCAGCAGCAGATTTCAGGCCTGATTGACCTCGGCACGCTTCCGGTCAAAGATTTGTTGATCGAGGGCGAGGTGCTGGTACACGTAACTCGGGATGCGACGGTGGCGGATGTTCGCGCTGCGGCTATCGAATCTGGCCATCTTCGCATTCTCGTGTTGGGAAATGACGGAGTCCAGCCGTCGGTTGTTCACGTGCGCGATACTTTGCTTGAGCCGACAACTCGGCCTGCTCATGAACTTGCGCGGGTTGCTTTCGTGCTTGACGCAAAAACCCCCGTCTATGAAGCACTTGCTCGCATGCGTAAGTCGAGCGTTCAGCTGGCTTTGATCATGAGCGCGGGTCGCTTGCTTGGCGTTGTAACGCTTGCTGACATCCTCAAACGAGTACTCCCGGTGGCCTCTAATTCTTAGCAAGTGCCGTTGAAGTACTGATTGGACAATCAGTGCTTCGACCGTAGCTATTCATGGTCAGACCTCGGTCTGTTCCGCCATCTCAAGAGCATCGTCTACCTCGATTCTCAGATACCTGACGGTGCTTTCCAGCTTCGTGTGGCCCAGTAGCAGTTGTACGGCCCTGAGGTTCTTCGCCTTGGGATAGATCAGCGGCGCCTTGGATCGCCGCAGCGTGTGGGTGCCGTATAGGGCGGATCGAGACCAATCGCTGTTACCCAGGCTTTGACGATGCGAGCGTATTGCCTGGCGGTGAGCGTGTAACCGGCTTGGAACAGGCAATCCTCACCATGCAGATGGACCCGATGATCGAGCGTCTGCACGTCTTCGTGTCCAATGAGCTGACAGAGCAGTTCCATGATCATCTCGGTACGCATTCCGCCTCGGCCAAGGGGGCCAGACGCGGTCAGATCAGTCGAACAAAATGGTCTAGCACTGGGAGGGAAGGTTAAGAGACTGGAAGGTAGCTTAATCATGGCACAGCTCGCAGCGCGGGCCGAAACGCACCTGGCGGCTCATAGCGTTGACTTGGAAGTCTACCTGATCGAGGAGGGAGCCAATCAACGATGCTTCTTAAGCGCTCTTCAGCAGGCGGCCGAACGAGGGGTCACTGTCCGAATGCTCGTTGACGGCCTCGGGAGTAAGCGGTTTATCGAAGCCTGCCAGCAGGGGTTGGATTTCTCAGGGATCCAACTACGGGTCTTTAACCCGCTTGCAAGCGTTTCGCCCATAAAGCGGCTTCACCGTGACCATCGCAAAAAATTGATAGTCGATGGCCAAGAAATATTTATCGGCGGTGCCGGCATAACGGATTCGTTCTGGAATCCAGACCGTAACAGCTTCGAATGGCGTGAGGCGATGGTTTGGGCACAAGGCCCGGTTGTTGCCGATGCATTGGATCTGTTCGAGCGCCTCCGGAAAGGGAACATGGATACTCGCATCGAAGAGCCTCCTTTTGAAGCCGGGCCTCCCGAAGGTGCTAAAGGTTCTGGATTGCTGTCGTTTGTGGCAAGCAGCCATAAAGGCCTAGTGAGACGAACCAACCAGTGGATAGCCAACTAAACGTGTTTGGTTCATTACACCTTATTTTCTTCCCCGTATCGAAGCATGCCGGTTGCTTACCAGCGCTGCCGAGCGCGGGGTTGATGTCAGGTTGTATCTTCCTGGAGCAAACACCGACCATGCATCGGTCCGCCTGGCTGGGCGTAGCCATTACGAGGCCTTCCTCAATGCTGGGGTTAAGATCTTCGAAGGAAACGAGCGTTTCTCCCACACGAAGGCGCTACTCATTGACACCCGGGTCAGCATAGGCTCGTGTAATTTTGATTTCTGGGGAATCGGCTGGAACCGAGAGGCCAATCTTGAGATCCAGGATCCCAAGCTGCTCGACCAGGCTGAACTTTCTTTGGAAATTATCAGCGCTCTAGTTTGGAAATCACTGCGAGGAGCTGGCAGCAGCGTTCGACAACTCAGCGGTACATGACCTCGTTCGCCGGCATTCTAAGTCGCGCCATCGAACGAATTATTGCCGACTAAGCAGGAGCCTTGGTTTGGGCTTCTAAAGAAGGGCGGACGTGGCGACCACAAGCCCACCAGCAGTGAAGCAGAATGCTATAAGCGCAAAAAGACCATCCCTAGCAATCAGGGCTAAGCCAAAAGCGGTCAGTGCAATGCCAGCGATGTTTGCGGAGAGGGGGACAAGCTCCATGGGTGGCATCACTACGGCGATAAATAGGCAACTGCCTGCGATGAAATAGCGAGCGATACCTTCGACGAAGACCGACAGTCTTGGTTTTAGCAAGCGGTCTAGCCATTTCGCATACCGGCCCAGGCGCTGCATGACCTTGGCCAGTTTGGTCTTATCTACGCTGCGCCTTAAATATAATTTTGGGTAACCAGAAGTGCTCCCGGCCCAACAAGAGCTGTAGCGCCACCAGAAAAACCATTACGCCCACGAGTGTCGGCACACCGGGGATGTCGCCCACGAGCGGCAAAAGGATTATCAAGCCCGAGACAAGCAGGAAGCTCCCGAATGAGCGACCACCCAGTGTTTTTAGTATTGCTTTCAACGATACCTGGCCCTGATCTGCCGGCGTTTCTTCTATTTTCGCCAGCACTTGTTCCAGGTTCATGCTTGTTTCTCTTTTGTTAATCTACCCATCCCATTGGGTTGTTTGTAGCGAAGCAATGGAGCCGTATCACGTAGGGCGGTCAGCCCGCTGATTCCGGTCGCGTCAGCGCTACGCGCGTCACCCTACGTTCTTCCACGTCGGATACTTTGAGACTCCACCCACTCCAAGACACTTCGTCACCTGTCCTGGGTAGCCGGTCCAGTAGACTCATGACCAGACCTCCTAAGGTTTGATAGTCGTCAGTGGCTTGTGCAGGAAAGCCGATCCGTTGACGAACGACACTCAGCGGAAGGCCGCCATTAACTTCGTAGCCGGTTCTTGTTTCCTCGATATCTGGACCTTCAACCTCGCTAGCATCGGGCAGCTCTCCAGCGATGGATTCAAGGATATCCGTCAACGTTAATAAGCCTTCGAAATTCCCGAATTCGTTCACGACGAAGGCAACGTGCGTGGACGCCTGGCGCATCTGATCTAAGGCATTCAGAACAGTGCAGCTATCTGGAAGGTTAATCGGGGCGCGGATGTATGGCTCGATATCCAATTCACCGCCGCGGAGCATCTCGCGCAGGAGTTCCTTTTTTTGTACGTAGCCTAAAGGCTGATCGATTGATGTGCTCTGGGCCACAACCAGCCGTGAATAAGGCGAGTCTAGCAGTGCCTGATGAATTTGCTCGATCGGAGCTTCCAGTGCCAGATGGTCTACCTCCATCCTATCGGTCATGGCCATCTTAATAGATTGTTCAGCTAGCTGAAGGACGCCGCTAATCATCAACCGCTCGCGGCGGCCGAAGAGATCGTTCGTGTCTCCGCCTTCGACCAAATCAACAACCTCCTCGCCGACCTCTTCCGCCTCAACGGCGCGGCCGCCCAAAAGCCGCATGACGGCAAAGGCCGTGCGGTCTCGCATGGTTAAATGTTGGCCATGGAGGAACCTTTTACGCTTCCTTCGAGCCGTCTGGTTGAAGACTTCGATAAGAATTGAGAAGCCAATCGCCGCGTATAGGTAGCCTTTGGGTATATGGAAGCCTAGTCCCTCGGCAGTGAGACTGAAGCCGATCATCATCAAAAAACCCAGGCAAAGCATGATGACGGTGGGATGCGCATTAACGAAAGCGGTCAGCGGTTTACTGGCCACCATCATCAATCCGATGGAAATGATCACCCCGATCATCATTACCGAAAGGTGGTCAACCATTCCCACGGCTGTTATCACCGCATCCAGAGAGAAAACGGCATCCAGAACCACGATTTGTGCCACAACCGGCCAGAACGCCGAGTAGGTTTTACTGCCCTGCTGGACGTGCCCCGCCTTTCGAGGCGCTCATGCAGCTCCATAGTGGCCTTGAACAGCAGAAACAGTCCTCCGAACAACATGATTAAGTCGCGGCCAGAGAGGGTTCTACCAAACACCTCGAAAAGCGGCGTGGTTAGGGTTACTAGCCAGGAAACGCTCGCCAATAGACCTAACCGCATGATCAAGGCAAGAGACAGGCCGATGAGCCGTGCGCGGTCACGCTGTTCGGGAGGGAGCTTATCGGCAAGGATTGCAATGAATACAAGATTATCAATGCCAAGAACAAGCTCAAGAATGATCAAGGTGAGCAGGCCAAGCCAGGCGGTGGCATCAGCAACCCATTCCACGTGAATCCTCCAATCGGGTGAACGTTGAATTAGAGCTTAGAGTACAAGAATCGAGCACAAGTCATGGGTGGGTTCACCGCAGTTCGATAGAGGTAGCGCTGCCTGGGCGGGGCTGTCCCGACTGGAAAATATTTGAACATCACTGCATCGTTAGCGGTCAAAACTCGCGACTGAACAAATTAGGAGAGCGTCTCATGTTTAAATTTCTCGCTAGTACCGCTGGCATCATTTTCCTGATTGGCCTGCTCGTAGTCGTTGGGTTTTTCATGTTGATATTCTGATGGAACACCGACTATGGCCATTTTTTGAAGAAGTATTTGGGCTATCTCGGAGCGCAAAAATTCAATCACGCAGCCAGATTCAGCTGTGAATGTTCGATCCGCTATTGAGCTGACTGCACATTGCCCTCAGCTCGGTACACGGTGACCGCTCTCTTCAACTGACCCAAGCCATAGAGCTTCCTGCTTACCTGGTGAAGCTGCTATCGACCATAGCTGTTGACTATTGCATGAGTCCGATCCACAGAGAACTTAGAAAGTACCTTTCAAGTTGGCTGTGACTGCCTCTGTGGGACACACTGAATTGGAAAGCGTAACGACAATAGTCCGAACGCACGCTTACCCTGGCGTCGCCCGCCCTCGGCGCGTACCAGTTAATGGCGGAACTGGCTCGCCGAAAGCATTGCTCAATAACTATTTTCAATCATCACGCTTTATTGGCGCCTCGTTTTATTCCAAAACCGTACGCCGTTAATCTTTAATTCTATGGGTGCCAGAATGGCAAAATACGGCACGGAGAACTAAGCTGCTGGGAGTTAACCAGGTGGAAGCAACGAACCAGGCTGCTTAAAAAAGACGTAGCAGTAAAACGCTTTGAAATATATCGAGGCCACAAAAAGGCAGACGAACAGATCGAGCGTAAGCGGAACTGCCAGGATTCCGGAGCCCGTGATGCTTTCCATTATTGAGCTTCGCCATATTATTGAAGCCTCCTTCCTTCCCCTTGAATGTAAATGTGAAGTCGGTGCCGAAGATAACTTATCTATTGCTATTATGGACAAGGGCAGAATACGACATATCGCCAGCATAAAATCATCGCACTTGGTCGATGCTAGATCTATAAGCCATTTGATAACTTCTGTTAAAAAAGAGTTATCCCTTCCTGAAGCAAGTACCATGCATGTTACCCAACGGGTCGAAGCGTAGCGTTGGCAAGCGTGACGTTGACTGGCGTTGCCGGGCCTTTCTAGCACCGTTGGGTTCGGGTAAGCCACAGAGAACGGTATTTATAAAGTCTAACCTTATAGGTTTCGGCTAGCCGGCTCCAGAACAGTAGAATAGTAGGCGTTTTGAATCAAGCGCATGGCATATCGATCCACAATCGAATAGTTATCGAACCCGGGTTGTTCGCGCTGTTGCGATTTATGGGGGTCGTGCCGGCAGAGGCCGCCGTGCAAGCATTGATCCGATTGCTCAGCTTGGTGGCACTTCCGTTAGGCAGTAGCACCCTTAGGCGTCCGGCGCGTCGATCAAATAGCCCATCCCACGAGCCGTTTGTATGAGCTTAGGCTCGAACTCATCATCGATTTTTGCTCTCAGCCGTCGTACCGCCACCTCAATCACATTGGTATCGCTGTCGAAATTCATGTCCCATACTTGGGAGGCGATAAGTGACTTTGAGAGCACTTCCCCGCGACGCCTAAGCAATAGCTCAAGAAGTGCGAACTCCTTTGCGGTTAGGTCTATGCGTTTCCCCGAACGCGTAACCCGACGTCTTAGCAAGTCCATCTCAAGATCGAGGAGCTTGAGTATTGTTTGGTTCGGGGCATGGTTGCCGCGTCGAAGCAACGTACGGATCCTGGCTAGCAATTCGGAGAATGCAAACGGTTTGATGAGATAATCATCAGCGCCCAGCTCCAATCCCTTTACTCGATCCTGGACCCCGTCTCTGGCGGTGAGAAAGAGCACGGGGACCTCATTACCGGCAGCGCGGACTTTCTGTAAAACCTGCCACCCATCCAAGCCAGGCATCATCACATCTAAGATGAGCAGGTCGTATGCCGCATTAAGCGCATGCTGAGCGGCATCGGTCCCGTTCTCAACTCGATCGACAGTGAAGCCTGCCTCTGAGAGCCCCTGCTGTAGATAGGTGCCCGTTTTCGGCTCGTCTTCAGCAACAAGAAGCTTCATTAAAGTACTCCCGCCAGCATTTTGAACAGTGTGCCGATTGTCAGGGCGTGCAGCCAGTACCTTACAGAAACGTAATGCTCGCATCATCTGTCTGACAGCTTGCAACGTTAACGTTTACATCAGCAGTTGCTCCCACACTCTGCTTTCGGCCTTTCCATGCTCCTTTGGCCTATCGGCGCCTACTAGATGGCGCCTTTTTTTTGCCAGCTGGAAACAAGACCTATTTGCCAGAACGAAAAGGCGCCATACACGCAACCTGCGCTTTTGCTTGTGCTCACTGCTTGTCTGCATACTGACGAAACCGTAATGTCTAAATCAGGGTTCAGACAGGAACGCTCGGTTAGCTTAGACACAAGCCCAAGCCTCTGTTTATGGAGCTGCGCTGGGTCTTCCGTGACTTCGAACGAGGTAACAAGTAATGAAATTTTTCAGATCCCTTTCTGTACTGCTCGCCATCGCAGCAAGCTCTTCCTATGCAATGGCAGAAGGTGGTGGTGATCGTACCTTTGCTCGTATGGAGCAGGCTCGCCAACTAGCGATCGCTGGTTATCAGGCTGACCAGAAGGACCAAGCTCAAGAGGTAGCCTCAAAGGAAACTTCAGCGAAGCACGCTCACGCTAATTGCTGAAGCGAAACCTTACGCAAATGTGACCATGCAGCTCTCTGAGCTGTGGCAGCTTCCACGAATGTTGTAGCTGCCACGGTGTGGGTGCTTGCAATATTAGTTGGAAGAACCGGCGAAACCGTTGTTAGCTACTTCGAACCTTGGCTCGTTAAAAACGTGACCTGGTATCCTCGCACCGAGCCGAGGAACCTTATATGGCTAGTTAAATTAACATCCTGTTCAATGGCTGAGATTGATAACTATCGAACCTTCTATCTTCTTTCGGTTAATCGAGGCCTTCTACATCACCCGCACAGCCTGAAAAACGCGCTGAAAGGGTGGGGGAGCGTCAAAGAACCCTAAAGAACCGCTCGTTTATGACGGGATGTAACTTTCAGATCACATCCTTTTAAACGGTTCTTATCAAGCCTGCAACTTTAAATAAAGCCAGTTAAAGTGACCGGAAACATGCTCGCAGGCGATTTCTTGGGCGATTTCTGGCGCGCTTTAAGCTTACAAAAATGTAATCACACGTCTTTCTTAGGCATGCCATATTTACGATAAAGGCGAGTCGCTTGATAAGGCAGACCGTGCGCGAGCTTCTAAGATCAATTAACGCTGGCAACATCAACCCTTAGGGCTGGTTTCGGCTGGGCTCCTTAGCTTGATTGGAACGTACACATGCAACGTAAAACCTCTAGGCGAACCTTTGTTAAAGGCTTGACTGCTGCAGGCCTCCTTGGCGGTCTTGGCTTGTGGAGAGCTCCGGTCTGGGCAGTGAGTAGCCCCGGCCAGCCCAGCGTACTAACCGGCACGGAGTTCGATCTACTGATTGGGGAGACGCCGGTCAACATCACCGGCGCGGCCCGGACGGCGATGACTATCAATGGGACTATCCCAGGGCCGCTTCTACGTTGGCGTGAAGGGGATACCGTCACGCTACGAGTCAGGAATAAGCTGAGCGAAGATACATCGATTCATTGGCACGGCATGATCTTGCCGGCCAACATGGATGGCGTGCCTGGATTGAGCTTCCACGGCATCTCTCCCGATGGCATGTATGTATATAAGTTTCAGGTTAAACAGAACGGTACCTATTGGTACCACAGTCATTCAGGCCTACAAGAGCAGCTTGGTGTCTATGGCCCGTTGGTCATCGATGCGAAGGATCCCGAACCGTTCAGCTATGACCGCGACTATGTGGTGATGTTGACTGATTGGTCCGATGAGGATCCCGCTCGAATCCTTTCTAAGCTCAAGAAGCAGTCCGATTATTACAACTTCCACAAGCGCACTGTCGGAGACTTCATTAACGACGTGAGCGAAGACGGCTGGGCCGCTACGATTGCGAATCGGAAAATGTGGGCTCAGATGAAAATGAGTCCCACCGACCTCGCCGACGTAAGCGGCTACACCTATACCTATCTAATGAACGGCCAAGCTCCCGACGGGAACTGGACCGGTATCTTTAAGCCCGGCGAGAAGCTTCGTCTGCGGTTCATCAACGGCTCGGCCATGAGCTATTTCGATGTCCGCATTCCAGGGCTGAAGATGACTGTAGTCGCAGCCGATGGCCAATACGTCAACCCAGTTAGCGTCGACGAATTCCGCATTGCCGTGGCAGAAACCTACGATGTGATTGTCGAGCCTGCAACCGAGGAGGCTTACACGATCTTCGCTCAATCGATGGACCGCACAGGGTACGCCCGTGGCACGCTAGCGGTTGCCGAAGGGCTGAGCGCTCCTGTTCTAGAAACCGATCCTCGACCACTAATCACCATGGACGACATGGGGATGGATCACGGCAGCATGGGCGGTATGGCGGGCATGGACCACGGCGACGGCATGCAGGGCGACATGGGCGCGATGGACCATAGCAACATGTCCGGCATGAACCACGGTGACATGCAAGGGATGGGCGACATGGGCGATATGGCCGGAATGGATCACAGCAAAATGGCTGGGATGTCCGGAATGGACCACTCTGGAATGGCTGGGATGAGCGCAGATATGCAATCGCACCCGCCCTCAGAGTCCAATAACCCACTGGTGGACATGCAGACCATGAGCCCAACTCATAGGCTGAACGATCCCGGTATCGGCTTACGAGACAACGGCCGCCGAGTCCTGACCTATGGCGACTTGAGAAGCACTTTCCCCGATCCGGACGGCCGTGAGCCCAGTCGGACGATCGAACTCCATCTCACCGGCCACATGGAGAAGTTCTCCTGGTCATTTGACGGCATAGAGTTCTCTGATTCGGAGCCCCTGCGGCTCAAATATGGCGAGCGGGTACGCATCACTTTGGTCAACGACACCATGATGACCCATCCGATTCATCTGCATGGTATGTGGAGCGATCTTGAAGATGAGAATGGAGAGTTCATGGTTCGCAAGCACACGATCGACATGCCTCCAGGTTCGAAGCGCAGCTACCGCGTGACAGCCGATGCACTCGGGCGTTGGGCTTATCACTGTCACCTACTGCTTCACATGGAAATGGGCATGTTTCGTGAAGTCCGAGTGGACGAGTAAGAGGAACTTTATATGGGAAATTTTATGAAGCGTAAAACTCTTATCGGCAGCGCGTTAATGTTCAGTCTGCTGGGCGTAATGAATATGTCAGCTGCGTTTGCAGAGCAAAAGCATGATCAGCACAAGCAATCATCGGCTTCATCGCAAAATCCAGGCAACAAGCCGGCATCTCAGACACCAGACACCTCTAACTCAGAAATGAACCACGGCGACATGGACCATCGCTCGATGGGCCATGGTGAAATGGACCACGGCAAGATGGATCATGACCCGAAGGCTACTGGTACTGAGGTGGATTCGCACCATGACCACTAGATCTTCTCGCTTTGCTCTGATTGCGCTCGGAGTTTCGTTGAGCGCAGCGGCTGGAGGGACAGCCAACGCCGCCGAGATGATGGATCACTCGATGCATCAAACCCCTCCTATTCCGGCAGCTCAAGCCCCTGCATCTTCTGCCAAGCCCGCGGCAATGAATCATGGCTCCGGTGGGCAAATGGACCATTCTGCAATGGGTCATGGTGCGATGGACCATAGCAAGATGAACCATGGCGAAATGAAGCATGACGATACGCTCGAAATGCCTGGCATGGTTCATCCCTCGTTCATTCCAGTATTGACCGATGCGGATAGAGAAGCGGCTCTCCCTGGTCTTCAGGGTCATACGGTCCATGACAAGTATCTGGCCTGGTTCCTTTTGCTAGATCAACTTGAGTACCAGGACGCAGATGAAGGTAGCGCCCTCAGTTGGGAAGCTACCGCCTGGGTTGGTGGCGATATCAATCGGTTCTGGTTTCGCTCGGAAGGTGAGCGAACGAATGGCGTTACTGAAGACGCGGAAATCCAGGCGCTCTTCGGACGTGCCATCAGCCCCTGGTGGGATGTGGTAGCAGGTGTTCGCCAGGACTTTAAGCCCGAGTCGCCGCAGACGTGGGCGGCTTTAGGCGTCCAGGGGATGGCTCTGTATGGGTTTGAGGCGGAAGCCACCGCCTTCGTCGGTGAAGGTGGGCAGACAGCAGCACGCTTTGAAGGGGAGTACGACATTCTCCTCACTAACCGGCTGATCCTCCAACCGACTGCCGAGTTCAATTTCTATGGCAAGGACGACCCTGCGCGCGGAGTAGGCGCTGGTCTCGCAAACACGGAGGTGGGGCTCCGCCTACGATACGAAATCGTTCGTGAGTTCGCACCGTACATTGGCGTCACGTGGGGCCGGGCATACGGTAATACCGCTGATATGGCGAGAGATGAAGGCGAAGACGTAGATGAGGCGCGGTTCGTTGCTGGCATCAGGCTTTGGTTTTAAGGACCTTCGATGAAAAGAATAATTATTAGCTTCGCTGCCTTCTGCGCACTAGGCCTGTTGGTAGTGGCCGGAGTTGTTTTCTCAGGACTGATTAGCGTTGCCGCGGATGATCCCCATACCGGAGCCGTTCACGCTTTCCTGGAAACTGCTCGCAATCGCTCGATTGAGGTTCGCTCCGAAGACATAGCCGTGCCATCCCTCGACGATGAAGACCAAATCCGCGCCGGGGCGGGGAACTACGACTCGATGTGTGTGGGTTGTCATTTGGCGCCAGGCATGGCTGAGACCGAGCTAAGCAACGGCCTTTATCCTGCTCCACCCAACTTGGCTGAAGCAGGGATATACGATGACCCAGCAAAGACGTTTTGGGTCATCAAGCATGGCATCAAGGCAACTGGGATGCCTGCGTGGGGTAAAAGCATGGCTGACCCGTACATCTGGGGAATGGTGGCTTTTCTGCAGAAGCTTCCCGACCTAGATGAGGGAGCATATCGAGCGCTCGTTGCGTCTAGCGGTGGTCACCAGCATGGTGGTGGGGAGACCCAACATGGTGAGATGGCCTTGGACGACCACCATCAGGGCGACAGTGGCGGCTCGGATCACCACGGCTCGAGCCGCCCAGGTGGAGCAACCGGCCAATCAGGTTCCGGGCATCATGGTGGTAAAGAAAGCGATGACCATCATGCGTCACACCAGCCCCAGACGGCAGAGCATAGCACTGACAATGACCGTGCCGATGCGGAAGGCAAATCCCCTTCAAAACACCATGCGCACGCAGACGGGAAGCAACACGAGCACTAACATCCGGTACGTGTGTGCCTACGCGGTTCTGACCAGGCTCTTATAAAGGTGCCTCAGCATAAGCAGAGGGGTCGGCCCTAGGCCATCCTAGTCGACGCAACGGTACCGGAGGGCTTTGCTTCGGCTTCTTCCCTCCCGGCGTTAGCCTGCAAGGCTGGTAACTGACGTAACACAGCGGCTTTTCCGGCCGGTTCCAATGGAGGCTCCAAGTCGTGGCGACAGGGAGCATCCATATCACACCCAGCGCTTTGACGCATGTCTACGCACCGTGTTTAGAGGCTAGCGGGAAGGCGAGCATCACCGGTAGGTAATCGATACACTCCCGGGAAAAGACCAATCCAGCTAGCTAAATGCCCTTACCGACCATCTTCCCGTTAACGATTTCTCCGTAGAGGTTTATCCCATCATTGGCATGGTACTTGTCGCGGGTTTTCTCGACCGAGCCGTCGATCAGGCGCGGGTCCTGTGGTCGCTCGTGGCTGTTCATAAATGCAGCCACGTTCCAGGCGTCCTCGTCTGATAGGGTGCCGCCTTTGCCCAGTGGCATGTTTTCCTTGATGAACGCCGCGGCCGTGTTTATCCGATGCATGCCTGCACCCCAGTTGAACGAGTCCGCCCCCCAGAGCGGTGGGAATACGTAAGTGTCACCAGACTTCTGCCCCTCACCATTTGAACCATGACAGACGGCGCACTGTGCGTCGTAAACCTGCTCACCCTTCGCCAGGTCATATCCGCCCTCGGGTTGCGGAACTTCAGGATAGGCCCGGCCTGGCAGCTCTTGTCCGGTGGGTGCTCCGGTCGCAAGCCAGTAGGAATAGGCTGAGAGCGCGGCGATCACCGGGCCATCGGCCTCGGGGGCCTTGCCGTTCATACTGAACTGGAAGCAGCCCTGGAGGCGCTCGGCATAGCTGTTCACCTTGTCGTTCTTCTTTCGGTACGCCGGATACATGGTATAGGCGGCCCAGAGCGGTGCGGAGTTGGCTTTCCGGCCTTGTTCGAGGTGGCAGTTCGCACAGGCCAGGCCGTTGCCCACATAGTCGGGCGCATGCGTCTTGGTATCGACGAATATGGCCCGCCCTTGCTGTACCAACTGCCCGTAGGCATTGTCAGGCAGTTCGCTTTCCTTGGGCGGCTGAAAGTACCGGCTGCTGGCGGGATCCCCGGCCCCGGTTAGGATCTGCGACTGATCTTCCATCGCGATCTCGTCCGCCAAGACAGGGAAGGCAAATGCAATCAACAGCAGTGCGCTTGTCTGGGGCTTCATTTTGCTGCTCCTGTGTCGGTCAGACCTGCGAAATACACCGATACGGCCTTGACCTCGTCCTCTGTCAGGCTACGTGCAATGTGCCCCATCAAATCGTTTGGATCATTTTTGCGGGTGCCCTGACGCCAGGCAGTCAGCTGCGAGGCCAGATATTGCGCGGATTGCCCGGCCAGTGGTGGAAAGGCGTCGCCGACTCCTGTTCCGCTGGGACCGTGGCAGGCGACACACTCTGGAATATTGCGATCCCACGCACCGCGCAGGGCAAGTGTCTGGCCAGGTCCGTCGGCCAAAGCGGTACGGTCGACTCGATCGGGCTGCGGATGCGGCTTGCCGGCCAGCATGGTTGTGACCGCATCGGCTTCGTCGGCGCTCAAGGCCGCGGCAATGGGCTGCATGATTGGGTTGGCGCGTGCACCGGACGCGAAATCAGCCAGCTGCTTACGCATGTACTCGGCTGACAGGCCCGCAAGGCGGGGGAAGCCCGCAGAGGCCATCCCTTCACCCTCGGCTCCGTGACAGGTAGCACACGCCATGGCGGCGGGGTTGGCCCCGCCTTTGCTGTAGACCGCAGTCGCATCCGCAGCTTGCGCGGACACGGAAACCGCAAGGAAGAGCCCAGCCAAGGGCAAGAGGGGGACGTTCATGTAGCCTCCATCATTATTATTTTAAGCAGCATCGGTGCTGGCGGACCTTTGCCGATCTAGCGCTTTGACAACGGCCCCATGATGCCATTCAACGCATCGGGCCGAGGCGCGCCCTGATGTTGCTGCAGCCGTCCGTCATCGTCCAGGTAATAAATCGCTGGCGTAGCCGAGGCGCCCATTTCACCCATCAGGGTGAGGTTCGCCTCTAGCTGCTCATTCACCGTTGGCGATATGCGCTCGATCGGTTTGAGCTTGCTCGCCTTGCCCGCTGCTTCGTGTGCATTGAGGGCCTCTTCGGGATCCTTTGCCGCCAGCAATGCGGCGGCTTTACCGGCACTATCCGGACGCAGCATGCCAACCATGACGTGACGAAGCTGAACGTCGCCGGCTTCAATCCAGGGCCGCGCCTGTTTCCAGAACATGTTGCAGAACGGGCAGTTCGGGTCGGAAAACATGTAGATGGTTCGCGGTGCGTCTGCCGCGCCGTCAGCAATCCAGGTGCTGCTTTCCAGTCGCTGCCACATCTCGTTGCTCATCGGCTCGTACACTAGTTTTTCAAGTGGGGCCTTGGTCAGGTCTTCCCCGTTAGCATCCAGCAGGCTGCCGATCAAGACATGATCGCCGTCCGGTGTCAGGTACAGCGCGATGCCCTGTCCGTTATAACGCGCCGCATAGCCCGTCAATCCGCCCGGTGCGTCGAAGCTGCCGACTACTTTGGCCCCACGCGCTTCAATGGCCTGAACCGCAGGAGGTAGAGCCTCTGCCAGCACCAGGGGCGCCGGTAGCAAGGCCAGCGTAGAAATGAAAAAGGAAAGTGATCGTACGGATTTCATGGCTGGTTTTTTACCTCAAGTTGCTCAAGAGCGCGCGCCAGACTGGCATGAGAAAGCTCACCGAGATGACTGCCAACCTGGCGTCCCTCGGCGTCATAGAAAAGCGTGGTGGGCAGTGCTGCAGAACCTACGTGCTGGCCGAGGCGACCGCCGGTGTCGAGCAGGACGTTTTCCAAGCTGAGCCCTTCGGCTTCAAGGAAGTCGGCGATCAATCGCTCGCCCTCACCCTGGTTGACGAACAGGAAATTCACCTCCGTGTTGTCTTGCTGCGCCTTCGCAAGGACCGGCATTTCCCGCCTGCAGGGAGGGCACCAGGTGGCCCACAGGTTGACCACAAGCGGCTTGCCGACGTAATCCTGCAAGGCGGTCGGCTCGCCATGGGAGTCCCGCAACCCCATCTCGGGCAGTCGCGTGCCCTGCTCGAAGGCATGCAATGCGAATATCCCAAATCCCCAACTGAGCATACCTACCATCACCGCAGCGCCAAGTGGTCTGCGTAGCCCGCCATCGCGCCAAGCGAGCCAAGTGCCCAGCAGTACGGCCACCAGCAGGCCCGGCCAGGCAATAAAGCCGCCGTCACGTATGTCGATCACGCGCCAGGGCTCTTCTCTGAAATGCTCGACATACATCAGTACGAAGGCCAGCCGGGCGACCACTAGCGCCACCAGCAGTAGCCTGAACAGCTGCTGCTCCGGATTCCGCTCGCTGCGCCGCCCGACCCACCAGCCGGTGAGCATCGCCAGAAACAGGCTCACCACCATCAGCACATGCGGAACGGCGAGTGCCAAGGGCCCCACGTTGATCGTAAGCATCAGCCTCGCTCCATTGTTTCGTTCCATCTGCTTAGAAATTGGATCGCGTCGACCTCGCCGGTGATGCGCTGCGGGCGCCGCTCGATCCCATCCGGGCCGATAAAGAGCAGCGTCGGCGGCCCCATGACCTGATAGCGGCTCAGCAACTCACGGCTGGCGGAATTGGTTTGCGTCACATCCGGGCGAAGAATCCGCACGCCGGTAAGCGCGGCTTGCACCTGCGCGTCGCCAAACACTTCCTTTTCCATGACCTTGCAGGACACGCACCAGTCCGCGTAATAGTCCACCAATACCCACTGGCCGGCGGCTTTGGCGGCAGCCAGTTCACGATCGAGAACAGCCGGCTCGCTGAAACCGACAAATCCGTGTGCAGGCTCTATACCTTGAACGGACGCAACGCCGCCTGTGAACACACCGAGCGGTCGCATGACATCCTGCGCGCCGCCTGCCGCCCCCAGCAGCAGCGCTACGCCCCATACCCCGGCTAGCGCCGCGACTGACCGGCTGAACGCCTGATGCCGCACCAATTGACGCGACAGTTGCAGCAATCCACTGGCGCCCACCACCAGCAGCGCACCCCACAGCCCCACCCACAAGGAGTCAGACAACAGCGGACGGAGTACATAAAGGGCCGCGACCAGAAACAGGAAACCGAACGAAACCTTGACGCGGTCCATCCATGGCCCAGGCTTGGGCAGGAAGCGATTGCCCGCTGTCACCAGCAACACCAGCGGCGTACCGATCCCTAATCCCAGCGCAAACAGTACGAGGCCACCGTTCACGGCGTTACCGCTTTGCGCGATGTACAGCAGCGCCGCGGCCAGTGGTGCGGTCATGCAAGGTCCTACAAGCAGCCCGGACAGAACGCCCAACGCACTGGCCCCCGCGAGGCTGCCCCCCTTACGCTTGCGTCCGGCCTGTTCCAGCCGATCGCGCAGGCCCGCCGGCAGTTGCAGCTCGAAGAATCCGAACATGGGCAAGGACAGCAGCACGAAAAGCCCAGCGAAGCTCGCGATCAGCCAAGGCTGCATCAGCCATCCCTGCAGATTCGCGCCAAGCAGCGCCGCCACCACACCAAGGGCGGCATAGACCAACGCCATGCTGACGACATAGGATCCAGCCAACGCCATGCCGCGGCGAGGACCGGCCTGGCTGCCCACCACAATGCCCGCCAGAATTGGCAACATCGGCAGCGAACAGGGTGCAAAGGCAAGCAGCAGGCCCAGTCCGAAGAAGATCAGCAGGCTCCAGCCGAGCGACTGCTGCTGCAAACCACTCACCAAGGCTTGATCGTCAGCCTGAACAGGCGCGGGCGGAGGAGAGCTGCTACCTGTCAGTTCTACCGTGCGAGTTTGCGGTGGATAGCACAGCCCGGCATCGGCACAGCCTTGCCAGCCGAGTTCGAGCGTCGAAACATCTCCATCTGGGATCTCAACTTCCAGACTGTCGCGATAGATTCGCGAGTCACCAAAATACTCGTCATGGTAAGGCTCGCCCGGCGGTAACACGGGCTCGCTCGCCGATGGCAGCCCTACGAATCTCAGCCGCTCCTTGTACAGGTAATAGCCGGGGGCAATGTCCCATCGAAGCACGGTGCCGCCAGCGTCGGGCCTTTCGATATGCAGCGTGAATGCCTGGTCCACAGGCAGGAAGTCCTCCTGCTTTGGATCAAGCGTGAACGGCGAAGCGTTCGCCAGTTGCATGACCCAGAGGCAACAGGCCAAAAAGATAATGATCGCTCGCATGCACCACATCCGATTACCCGATTCGGAGGCGAGCTTGGCGGTTCGGGATTAAGAGGCGATTAACAAGGCGTGTCCGGACACAATTAGTAAGGCGGTGAAGCGTTTAGGCATGATCAGCTCGGCGTACCATCTGCTAACGCGCCGTTAATCCAGGCGGATCATACTGACCGCTGTATATCTAGCGATCCCACCCATGTACGTACTGCTGACAGAAGACAACGCACTCATCGCCAGTGGCATCGTCGCTGGGCTCGAAGCCCAGGGCTTCAGCGTGGCCCATGCCGCTACGGCCGGACGGGCCGACTCGCTGCTGCGCACCGCCAGGTTTGACCTGATGATTCTCGATCTGGGCTTGCCAGACGAAGACGGGCTGCGCTTTCTCCAGCGCCTGCGCCGTCGGGGCCTCGAGCTGCCAGTACTCATTCTGACCGCCCGGGATGCAGTGGCCGAGCGTGTCTCCGGGCTTCAGGCAGGCGCTGACGACTACCTCGTCAAACCCTTCGACCTGCGTGAACTCGCCGCCCGCCTGCATGCCCTGCTGCGCCGTGCTGCCGGCCGGGCAACGCAAGTTATCGAGCACGGTCCGCTGAGCTACAACCCAGCCGCCTGCACGGCGTTCATGGCAGGCGAACCCGTCGACCTGTCGCGCCGCGAACAGGCACTGCTGCAGGCGCTGCTACAAAACCCCAGCCACGTGCTATCGGCCGAGCAGCTCAAGGACGCGATTTACGGTCTTGCTGATGACGTCGAAAGCAACGCCCTGAATGTCCACATCCACCATCTGAGGCGCAAGCTCGGTAATGGCATCGTCGAAACCGTCAGAGGGCTTGGTTATCGCCTGGGGCCTGCCGGCCATGCGCCAGACCCCACCGGGGCACCCGACCAATGAGCTTGCGCCTTCGCCTGACCCTCACTCTTGGCTCCGCCTTCGTGTTGCTCTGGGCGCTCGCCGCTGCATGGATGCTCTTTGACGTTCGCAATCAATTGATGCAGTCCTTCGATCAGCGCCTTGCCGCGTCGGCCCGAATGGTGGCGGGTCTGCTCGTGCAATTGCCACAGCCGCAACTGAGCGAAGGCGGCATTAGGCGTCTGAGCGCAGAGCAGCTGGGTATCGAGAACGGGCTGGCGTGCCAGGTCAGCTCCTTACGGGGTGAGATCCTCGCGCGTAGCCATGCAGCGCCCGATCGCGCTCTCGATGCCCAGCGCACAGGCTTTCATAACCAACTGATTGGCGATACCGCCTGGCGTAGCTTTACTTTCATCCAAAACGGCATGCGCATCACCACCGCCGATCGCCTCGACGAGCGCACCACGCTGCAGCGTTCTGTCCTTCTGGCTGCGGCGCTGCCGGTTTTCGTCGCGTTGCTAGGCAGCCTGATCGTGTTGTGGATCGGAATTGGCAACGGGCTTGCGCCCCTCAGACGAATCCGCACGGCCCTGGCGCAACGCAGCGCCGATTCAGTGGAGCCGTTGCACATCGATCGGTTGCCGCGAGAACTGACGCCCCTGGTCGAAACACAGAACCAGCTGTTTGCCCGAATCGCGCAAATGCTCGAACGTGAACGTCGGCTGACCGATGACGCCGCCCATGAACTGCGCAGCCCATTGACCGCCATCAAGACCCACCTGCAGGTGGCGGCCATGACCGAGGGCGACACCGCGAAACGGGCATTGGCCCAGGCCGAGATCGGCACGGATCGTCTGCACCGGATCCTGGAGCAGTTACTCATGCTGGCACGGGTGGAAGGTCGCGTGTCCTTTGATGACGGCCTCCGTTGCGCGGCCATCGAAGTCGCGCGGCTGGCGATCGCTGACGCCAGTCAGCAGCCTGGGCCGCGCATCGAACTGTGCGGGGCGCAAGACGTTTCGCTCTGTCCTCTGGCGATACCGCCGGCTTTGGCAGTCGCAGCATTGCGCAACCTGCTCGACAACGCCCGCCGCCATACCCGTGATGGCACTGTCATTCACTTGACGCTCACACAGCTGGACGAAAGCAGGGTTCGCTTCAGCGTGCAGGACCACGGACCGGGCGTCGCACCGGAACTGGTCGAGCGCCTGACAGAACGCTTCTGGCGGAGTGACGACGGTGAAGGCAGTGGGCTGGGCCTGTCCATCGTCAAGGCGATCGCTGAGCGCTGTGGCTGCGATCTGCGTTTCGTGCAAGCGGATGGCCTCGTCGTCGAGTTGGTTGTCAGCCTGCAACTCACCGATCAATCTGAAGATGAAAAGTCGATAGCCTGAACGTCCGGCCATCCACACCGTCCGAATAGTTAACTGAACAATCCTGTTAACTATCATCGGAGGTGACGATGCTTGTTTTCGAGCCTGTTTATACGGACGGCCTGGCGCAAGTTTCCTATCTGGTTGGCGACAGCAAAGCGGCCGTGGCTGCGGTCGTTGACCCCCGTCGCGATATCGACGTCTACCTGCAAATGGCGAAAGCGCGGGGCCTGCGAATCGCCTATGCCATCGAAACACATATCCATGCGGACTTCGTTTCAGGTGCCCAAGCATTAGCGAAGCGCACCGGGGCGCAGATCATCGGTGACCGTTCGGATAGCTATCAGTTCGACCTTCGTCAGGCCAGCGATGGAGAGACGATAGAGCTCGGGCAGGTGAGGCTGCAGGTCATGCATTCGCCGGGACATACGCCTGAGCACATTT
This sequence comes from Pseudomonas sp. Q2-TVG4-2, assembly GCF_013620795.1. Lineage (GTDB taxonomy): Bacteria > Pseudomonadota > Gammaproteobacteria > Pseudomonadales > Pseudomonadaceae > Stutzerimonas. The sequence continues at coordinate 46,892 of NZ_LGLW01000014.1, forward strand.
CCCTGCAGCTGTTTGACGCCCAGCAGGGAAACCAGCCATTCGCGCTATTTACTGGCGACACCCTATTCAATCTGGACGTAGGGCGGCCCGACCTGCTCGGCGAAGGCAGCGAACGAAAGCTGGCTGGCGAGCTATACCGCACCTTGTTCGATCATTACCTGCCGCTTGGCGACCGGACGGAAATTTACCCCTGCCACGGCGCCGGCTCGGCCTGCGGCAAGTCTATCGGCGACCGACGCCACTCCACGATCGGCAACGAGCGTCTCTTCAACCCAGCCTTGCGCGAGCAGCGAAGCGAAGAGGAATTCATCGATTGGCTGCTGGCCGCCATGCCGGAGCCACCCCGTCACTATGCGCGCCTGAAAAAACTGAACGTGCGTCCCGCCGTACAGATGGAAGGACCTTCGATTCCGCCACCCCTCGCGCCGTCCGACTTCGAGGCACTTGCCGCGCAAGACGTGCAGGTCATAGACCTCCGCTCGATCCTCGCGTTTGGTGGCGGGCATGTGCCCGGGGCGATCAACATTGCGTTGCGTAACGAATTCGTGAACTGGGCTGGCTGGATGCTCGATGACACTCGCCCGATCCTGCTGGTAGGCGAGTCGGCTGACGATGTTCATGAGGCTGTCACCCAGCTCTACCGGATAGGCCTGGACGATATTAAGGGCTATTTGCGTAATGGCATGACGGACTGGCAGAACGCGGCGCTACCCCTAGAGTCCATTGGTGAATGGTCAGTCCATGAGCTCGATCGCAAACGAAACGATTCCGATGTGATGTTGCTTGATGTGCGCAGTCCTGCTGAATACGAGGCAGGCCATATCCCCGATGCCCATCATGCGTTCGTCGCTCATATATACACAGCCCTTGGCAACCTGGACCGGGATAAAACTATCGCAACGTATTGCGGTTCTGGATACCGAGCATCGATCGCAGCGAGCATCTTGAAAAAGAACGGTTTTAAAAAAGTAGTCAATGTGCCTGGCTCATGGGCTGCTTGGAGAGCAGCAGACTTGCCTGTGGCATAACAAACCAAGCAAAAAAAGAGGATGAAAAGCATGCAGCCATAAAATTTTCCGCTGAAAACAACCTATCAGCGTTTGCCCGCTTGCGGAAAATATTTAGTTCAGCAGAACAAGAAAGCTTTATGTATCGCAACCATGGCGGTAGTTTCGGGCTGTACCGGTTTCGGCACGGTCAGCTCGTCAACTGAACCCGCTGAAAGAGCAGAATCTACCAAAACCAATGTTTTGGAGGCGGGAGCAGCGATGCTCCAAACGGATTCGCCTCTGGATCCCATGAACGTCTATTTGGTCGGCTTTCATCCCATGAAAGATGACCCATCTCACCAAATGGAAGCGCACCATTTTTGTAATCAAGTCAATGAAGATCTTGCTCAATGCGCATTGTTTGATGGCAATACTCGAGACGCTAACCTCAACGGTATCGAGTACATCATCTCCGAGCGCCTGTTTGAGCAGTTGCCGGCCGCCGAAAAGCAGTACTGGCATCCGCACAATGGCGAAATTTTGTCCGGACAGTTGGTTGCGCCCGGTTTGCCGGAGCAGGCTGATCACGCGCTGATGAAGAGCAAGATGAATAGCCTACGGCAAAACATGGCATACCTGGGACGCTACCCAAGGCAAACCAGGTGAGTCGCTGCCATTAGGAGAGCCGAAGTTGGCGTGGTCGTTAAATCGGATTGGTGAGGCCAAAGAGGGATTGGTGGAAAGCCGAGACAAACGTATGGATATCAATACTGAGGAACGTCGTAAGGCCAGACAGGATCTTGTACCACTGGCCAAGCCCCAGGACGGTGTTGATGCGCTCAAGGGCCAATTTGAAGGACCAACCCGGCCCATCCCCGGTGTTGTTGATAAACAAGCCGCAAGTCAGTCTCCGGCGCAATCGGAACCGGTTTCCAGATAGAGGGGGCGCGCAGTTTGAGTTCGCAGCTTACAAGTGACAACACGGGATCATGAGGAGCGATTGCTCAAACCAAATAATAGGTGATGACTATGGCTGCTTCCGAATCGAGGCCCACCTTAGACCCGCGTCGCTCAATGCTGGCAACGATACTGCTCGGTGTTGGTGTTATGGCTGCGATAGACGAGATTGTGTTCCACCAAATATTGGCTTGGCACCACTTTTACGACCTATCTACTCCAGCACTTGGCTTGGTTTCCGACGGTCTACTGCATTCGGCAGAGTTAATTTTTTTCGTGCTAGGTTTTTTCATGTTTTCCGATCTGCGTGCCCGTCATTCACTCGCGCGAACCCATGCTTGGGCAGGTTTTTTTTTGGGGCTGGATATCTTCCAGCTCTTTGACGGAATCGTTGATCATAAGCTGCTAGGCCTGCATCAAGTCCGCTACGTCGATAACCTTTTACCGTATGACTTGGCATGGAACGGTTTTGGGGTTCTTTTGCTTGTGATCGGTTTCGTACTTCTCCGCAGAGCACGGCACCATATCACTGCGCAACTCAGCAAATAGGTGACTGATGGATCACGGAGTGCATAACGGCAGCATGGGTGACTCCGCCGCGCTCGTTGTGCTGTTGGTGGTTCTACCGTCTGTCTTACTCATCATTTATTTGGTCGTTGCGGGCCAGGAGCTCAGAAGAACAACGTGGAGCGGCTGGCGAACCGCCAGCTTCGCTGTCGGAATTCTGCTGATCATTGCCGCGTTATCACCCCCCCCTCTCTGATTGGGCTCACCGCGATCTTAGCGGTCATATGGTCCAGCATTTGCTTCTCGGTATGTTCGGTCCGCTCGCGCTAGTTCTCGGTGCCCCTGGTACGCTTTTGCTTCGAAATATTCCCGTTACTATCGCGCGCCGTATTGTGGCGTTTCTCGCAACGCGTCCAATCCGTTTCTTGATACACCCTATAACGGCAGCCTTACTCGACATAGGTGGTATGTATGTTCTCTACCTAACGCCCCTGTATGTCTTAAGCATGACGGACCCGCTCGTTTATGTTCTCTTGCACTTGCATTTTGTGATCTCAGGTTATCTTTTCACGTGGTCAATCGCCGGCCCCGACCCCGCTCCGCACCGAGCCGGTATGACTATGAGGCTAACGGTGGTATTTCTTGCGACAGCAGCGCACGCAAATCTAGGTAAGCTTATGTACGGCTACGGCTATCCACGCGGCACCATGGCGGATCTAAGCGAACTCCAAGCGGCTGCACAATGGATGTATTACGGCGGTGATCTTGCTGAGCTGTTGCTGATAATCGCGTTCTTTGCGATGTGGTTTCGCCGTCGGAACATTCTTCCAGTGGCGTTCGCCGATCGAAGGCAGGGCTTGTACTAAAGAGCAGTAGCAGCAAGCAGATCCGATATAGCGGTAAGAAACGATCGGGTACAAATCAGAGATTCGACGTGAGTCTCCTCTCCCGGGCGTGGGGGCACCATTTCCTCAATGCCGGCTCTGATTCTGCTATGTGGCGGTCGGCTCTATCATTCTGCATCTCAGCTATTACCGGCAGAGCAGGACGACGAGTTTCCACCCGCTAGGGGAAAAAAACTAGCAACTATCGCTCCGTGCCTCACTGGCCCAGACTTTGGATTACCAGGGCAGTGGCAGCAATGATTGCAATCAGACCGAAACCTTTCTGCAGCAGTGGTCCGGGCAATCGGGCGGAGATCAGAAGACCCATTAACATGCCAGCAACCGCACCCACCGAAAAGGGTATGGCCACCGCCCAGTCGATGTTCCCCGCTAAGGCCGAAGACGACACGCCGCTGACCGATACGAGGCCTATGACGGCCAAAGACGTTGCCGTGATCGAGCGCATAGGGAGATCACTGAAGCGGCTCAGTGCGGGAACCAGAACAAAGCCACCGCCTACGCCCAGTAATCCCGAGAGGAAACCCGCCAAGGTGCCGGATGCTGCGACGATTGCCGCGCAGCGGTAGGTCCAATGAAAGCGGCCGGTCTGCGGATTCAGCCGACATGGAACCGCTTTTGGGGCCGAATCATCGGTCGGCGGACGTCTGAATGCTTTGAACGCGACCCAGAACATCACCAGTGCAAACAGTAGGGCGAGCATATCGTGCGCTACCCGCCCGGCCACCCATACCCCGGCAGGGGCGAGCAGCACACCGGAGCAGGCCATCAGCGCCGCGGCCTTGTAACGGACAATACCGTCCCGTAGTCCGACCATCGCGCCGACCCATGCGGCAAGGCCGACCGCCATCAGGCCGATTGGCGCAGCCTGGGGCAGGTCGAGGCCAACCACGAATATGAGCAGCGGTACGGTGAGGATACCGCCACCGGCACCGGTCAGCGCCAAGACGACTCCGACCGATAGTCCGAGCCCCATTTCAATAATCATCGGCACCGTTCTCTTTCGCACGCCTTGGCTTCGCGAATTAGAGTGCAACCGATCACTGCGGCTTGCCCGAAAAGCGCGTCTGCAGCTCGTACAGCGTCATGCCCGCCAGCATCGCGATGACAAAGATCAGTGGCTCGCTCCGGCCGCTCAAGAGCGACGCTACTGCCGGCCCCGGACAATAACCGGCCAGCCCCCAACCCGCTCCGAATACCAGGCTACCCAGCACGAGACGGCGATCTATCCGAGTAGCGGTAGGCATCCGCATGACATCTCCCAGCACCGCCCGGGATCGTTTTGACGCGAAGAAGAACCCGATACTGGCGACTATGATCGCACCGCCCATGACGAACGCGAGCGAGAGGTCCCACGCCCCGGCCAGATCGAGAAACGCGATCACCTTGGATGGGTCGGCCATCCCTGACAGGAGCAGGCCCAGGCCGAAAACCAGCCCCGCTACAAATGCGCTCAGCAATTTCATGGCAACTCCTCAGCCCAGCAAGTGACGGATGACGAACACGGTCAGAAAGCCGCTGGCCATGAACGCGGCCGTCGCGACCAGCGAGCGCGGCGACCGTCGCGACAATCCACATACGCCATGCCCGCTCGTGCAACCGGAGCCGTACCGTGTGCCGACGCCGACCAACAATCCGGCAGCAATCAGAGTCAAGGTGCTCGCACTAATCTCAATGTCTGGTTGCTCGAAAGCCGCCTGAAACAGCACCGGTGCGATGACCAGTCCGGCGATGAATGAAACACGCCAGAACACATCACCTTTGGCTGGCCGCAGCAACCCGCCAATCACACCGCTAATGCCCGCGATTCTCCCGTTCAGCAGGATAAACAGGGTCGCAGCGAGGCCGATAAGCGCGCCTCCGGCGAGCGAGGACCACGGTGTGAAATTTGCCCAGTCGATCGTCATTTCGATGGATCCTCGATTTCGGGATGCTGGCAGTAAAGCCTGTAAAGCACCTGCATGACTTCCATCGCCTGATGGCTGGCGATGCTGTAGTGAACTTGCTTGCCCACGCGTCGCGTGCTGACCAAGCCATTGTGACGCAGGACCGTGAGCTGTTGAGACAAGGTCGGTTGCTCAACGCCCGTCGCACTAGCGAGATCACCCACGCAGTACTCACCCTGGGTCAGCTGGCACAGCAACAATAGACGGTCAGGGTTCCCTAGCGCCTTCAATAAACCACAGGCATCCGTGGCGCTGCGACGAAGCGTTTCGATATCGAGATCTGCCATGAAGGTCTTTTTCTTCAGTGTGTCATATAGATTTGACAATATACTTTATCTATATATATTTCAATATTACGTATAGGCAGAGACAGCGGATGCCCGGCCGGAACTCCGCGACCAATACAGCCCCTAAAAATGTGCAGCATCGCTTTGGCTCTTCACCCCGCAGCGCCACCCCGTCGGCGCGAATCAGGAGATCGAAATGTCATCGATACAGCAAAACAGTACGAACCATGACCAGGCGGACCGGGTCCGCCGCTCAACGTCCCAACCTGTTAACCAGGAAATCGATCGCCAAACCGACGAGAACATTCGTCGATTCAGCGGGATGGGGCGAAGCGCGATACTTCAGCGCATCGATGTCCTTGACCGTGAGTGGGACGTCGAACGTGTACTTGAGGTCAATGCCTCCTCACTTGCGCTGTCAGGCCTGCTGCTTGGACTTACGGTGAATAGAAAGTGGTTCCTGTTGCCTGGCGTCGTGCTGCCGTTTCTTCTGCAACACGGCCTGCAGGGATGGTGCCCACCGCTGGCAATTCTGCGCCGCCTGGGTGTTCGCACGCGTGGCGAGATCGATCAGGAAAAATTTTCGTTGCTCGATACGCTGGAACAGGCACCGCTGCAAACCCACCACTAGCCGAGGCCATCATGATCTTTCGCCAATTGTTCGAGCCCGTGTCCTCCACCTATACCTACTTGCTCGGGTGCGAGGACACAGGGCAGGCCGTCCTCATCGATCCGGTCATTTCAGCAACGGACCGCGACCTGACCGAGCTGGCCGCACTGGGCTTGAATCTGGCGTTCACGTTGGACACTCATATACATGCCGATCACATTACCGCCGCGTTGGAGCTGAAGAAGAAAACAGGCTGCCGTATCGCTGCTCCAGCCATTGATCGGCTGCCATGTACGGACGTTGGAATCGAGGAAGGGGCCCCCTTCATGGTCGGCAGCCTGCACTTCAAACCATTGCATACACCTGGACACACCGATGGGCACTTTGCCTATCTGCTCGGGGATCGCCTGTTCAGCGGTGATGCCTTGCTCATCGACGGCTGCGGCAGGACAGACTTCCAAAACGGCAGCGCTGATGATCTGTTTCACAGCGTAAGGACCAAGCTTTTCGCGTTGCCGGATGACACCCTTGTCTATCCCGGCCATGACTATCAAAGCCGTCGGGTCACGAACATCGCGCAGGAAAAGCAACGCAACCCTCGGCTAGGCGAAGCGATATCCCTGGAGCGATTCAAGGAAATCATGGCGGGGTTGAACCTGCCGTATCCCAAGTTCATTGATCACGCAGTCCCTGGGAATCGCCAGTGCGGCGTGTGCCCACCTAACCTGACGGACGAGTTTCGTCGCTATTGCGAACAGGTCGAGCACAGCCCGCAAGGTTGACCCAACGACAGTGTTGGGTCGACCCACAACGAACTGAAGTTCACTGCACTCAATCTCGCGTTGCTTTTCGGCTACCACGTGCTCTGGCCGCAAGGTTTTAGTGGTCGCTTTGACTGGCCTTCGGCACTAATTGCCGTGGCGGCAGCGGTGGCCTTGCTCCGCTTCAAGCGCGGCGTCATCCAGGTGCTGACGGCCTATGGGTTAGCCGGAATGGTGATACACCTGCTGCAAGAAAACTGAGAGGTGGAAAATGAGCAGAATCTCGATATGCGAACTGGCGGAGCGGCAGCCAGCAGGTCGGGCGTGCACTCTGCTGGATGTGCGCCGTACGAGAAACCTGACCTTATCAGAGCAGTTCGATACCGAAACGACGGACGCATAAGGCAAGCAAGCCGAAACAGCTCGCGGTGGCAACGATGTAGATCATCAGAGTTGGCCAAAAGCCGAACCGGGGCAGAAGCATTGGAAATGCGAGTAGCGCTGGAAGGGTGGGTAACACATACCAGAAGGTGTACCAGGCATGATTTGCGATCTTCTCTGCTGGCTGGTTTTCAACGTTTAGCCAGATCAGCGTCAGTACAGTTATCAGAGGCAACGCCGCAATCAGGCCACCAAACTTGTCACTACGCTTCGCGACCTCCGACACCACGACGACCACGATCGCTGTCAGAAAGTATTTGCTGATAACCCAAGCCATCTTGCATCTCCCAGAACGCTATTATTGGCGCCTTTTGCTTTGAATCGCCCTCAAAGGTATTTGGTGATTTGCTTGAAGTCCTCTAGCGGTGCGCGCTCGCCTGTAGAGAGGGCTTCGACCGTGTGTTCTAGGCAATGGTCTATGTGGTCTTGGATCAGCGTGCGCTTGGCCTGGCAGACCGCTTTTTCCACCGCATGAAGCTGCTGGGCGAGGTCCACACAGGGGCGGCCGGCTTCGATCATGCTGACAATGCTGCGTAGATGTCCTTCGGCACGCTTCAACCTTTTGATGATATCGCTATGACTTTGGTGCTGATGGGTGTGTTGGTGATCGCTCATGCCTTGAGTCTCATGCGTCGATGACTTACGCTCCGATCCTATCCCTCCCGGGGGGATAGGGCAAACCTGCCGTCGCACCAGGAAAGCCTGCCGATCTGTCATCGAAGAGACGTCACATGCGCACTAAACCCGTCAGCGTTCATATGATGTTTGCTTTTGCCCTCGTCATGCTGATGGCTTGGGCCGGACACACCTCTGCACTGTTCATGGGAGCGAGCCAATCCGCCTGGAGCGGCAAGGACAGCGTTCAGTCGCACATTCATGGTCATGGCGTTTCCGCCTGTGCGGCATGTGCGGATCACTACCATTCCTTGCTGGCCGCTGACCATGTGCACGAAACACCGTACCTGAACACGCTGCTCAGTATCAGTGCGCTGCCAGAGCGTGCGCAGCCAATAGAAGCCCCTCGCTACTCCATCCCTCCCAATCCAATCTTCTTGATCGAACGGCCACCACGCCGAATATTCATGCTCTGACATAGGCCGCCGTGCGGCCCAAGACCACTGCAATTTAGGACTCAACCATGCATTCGCTATCTATGGGCGCAATGGGCGCATCTGCTGTGCGTCCGAATCGCTCGTTACTACTGTTGCTGTTGCTCTCGGCATCGCTGTTTCTCGGCATGCCCGACGCACTGGCCCACGCTGTCGCCCAGGGCGACAAGGGCTTTATCCAGGAAAGCTCCGGGGTAATGTTGCTGCCGTTCATCTACATGGGCGCGAAGCACATGATTACCGGCTACGATCACCTACTGTTTCTGTTCGGGGTGATCTTCTTTCTCTACCGCCTGAAGGACGTGGGGCTCTACGTTACCCTGTTCGCCGTGGGCCATACCGTTACGCTGCTGCTTGGCGTATTGGCGGAAATCAGCATCAGCTCCTATGTGATCGACGCCATCATCGGTTTCTCGGTGGTGTACAAGGCGCTGGATAACCTGGGCGCGTTCCAGCGCTGGTTTGGCCATCAGCCGAACACCAAAGCGGCCACGCTGATTTTCGGCTTGCTGCATGGCTTCGGGCTGGCGACGAAGATTCAGGAGTACGAGATCGCGGCAGACGGCCTGATCCCCAACCTAATTGCCTTCAACGTCGGCGTCGAGATCGGCCAGCTCCTGGCCTTGAGCGCCATCCTCATTGTCATGGGCTATTGGCGGCGTACTGCCAGCTTCTGGCGCCATGCCTACACCGCCAACGTCGCCATGATGAGCGCCGGTTTCCTCTTGATGGGTTACCAGCTCACCGGCCTGATCGTGTCTTAATAAGGAACTCTCAGCATGTTCAATACCAAGCTTCCGACCCAAAGCGAATTGCCGACCAGCCGCCAACTGCTGCGCTCCACTGTGATCGCGGTGGGTGTTGCCGCCGCCTTGCTGGTCACCGTAGTTATGCCGTCGGAGTACGCCATCGACCCAACGGGCGTCGGCCGCGTACTTGGCCTGACCCAGATGGGCGAAATGAAGGAAATACTGGCCGAAGAAGCGGCAGCGGATGCAGCTGTTCAGCCAGCGGCGGCCCCGGTCGTACAGGCCCCCGCGCCTACTCAGCTGGCACCTCAAGAACAAGTTGCGGCAGCAACTGTGGCTGAGCCGGTAGCAGAGCCACAGCCAGCCCTGAAGTCCGATGAAGTGACTGTCACGCTGAAGCCGGGCGAGGCCAGTGAAATCAAGCTGGAAATGTTGAACAAGGCCACAGTCAGCTACGAGTGGGCAACCAATGGCGTTCCGGTCAATCACGACACCCATGGCGAGCCCTACAACGGCCCCAAGGGCTATTACCACAGCTACAGCAAGGCCAAGCAGGTCAAAGCTGACAAAGGCGAATTCACTGCCATTTTCGACGGCACCCACGGCTGGTTCTGGCGTAACCGTAGCAACAGCGACGTAACCATCACGCTCAAGACCAAGGGCGAGTACCTGAGCGTCAAACGAGTCATTTGAAATACACAGCCTCTACTAGGAAACGCTGGCCATCGAAGGATGAGGTAGTGTCATCGTTCCGGCAGGGCTGCGAAGCCCTGCCGGAACTGGTGGCTGACTTGCGGCCCGTGGGTCACCTTACAGCATTGTAATGAAGTTGATCGAAACGGGTTTGGCAGGAGTCTGTCGTATTTTTGTGCCTGCTAATACGCTGATGAGGTGTATTCGGCTAGTAGGCACCAACGACATACAACTATCGAACCCTGGAGAACGCAATGACAAACTCAATGTTCGCTTCCTGTATCCAAGCTTGTTCGAACTGTGCCCTAGTGTGCGAAACGTGCGCCTCTGCTTGCCTGCGTGAGGATGACGTAAAAATGATGGCTCGCTGCATCGAGCTTGACCGCGACTGCGCGGACATTTGTAGGTTGGCCGCCACACTGATGAGTCGCGAAAGTGAGTACGCTAAAGAATTTTGTGCCCTTTGCGCCAAGATCTGCCGTGCATGCGGAGAGGAATGCGCGAAACATCAAGTGGATCACTGCCAAGAGTGTGCCAAAGCGTGCATGAAGTGCGCTGAAGAATGCGAGCGCATGGCTGCGTAACATTCGCGACTTGCTGCTCTGGCAAAGCTCATATCTCGTTGCCAGAGCCGCTTCGCCGGATTGACCGTTATATCCCAGCATGTGCAGTTGAAGCTAAGCCAGCTGACTTGCTAGCAGAAAAGGCCTAGATATCCGCTGGCCGAGCTCACCCAAACCTGCACGCGGTCGCAACACCGTAACGCTTTTTCTCTTGCCGCAACGTAACCAATACTTCAGTGCTGGGGACTAGATCTATGGAGCATCAAGGGGAATATCTACGCCAAGGCGCCACGTCGTCCGATATGGGTATGGATGCGCATATGCAGATGATGGAGCGACGCCATCTCGCGACGCTGTGGTGCCACTTCGTCAATGTATTGCTCGGCTTTTGGGTGCTGAGTGCGCCCTTCATCTTCGGCTACATGAACGTAGCGCCGGGCGACCTCGACCTGCCACGCCTCGCAGCCGAGCGTGATCTACCCGAGGTCGCCACTCGCGCGCTGCTGATGACCTGGAACGACGTCGTCAGCGGCGCGTTGATCGTGTTGTTCGCCATCCTCTCGCTCAAACGGATCAGCTGGGCGCAATGGGCCAACACGGTTATGGGATTGTGGTTGATGTTCGCGCCGCTGCTGTTCTGGACTCCTTCCCCGGCGAGCTACGGCAATGCCTTGCTGGTCGGCGGGCTGGTGATTGCCTTTTCCACACTAGTACCAATGATGCCCGGCATGAGCATGCCGGGCATGCTGCAAAAGGCTGCGGTGCCGCCGGGCTGGGATTACAACCCCTCGACCTGGC
>NZ_LGLW01000015.1 GCF_013620795.1 Pseudomonas sp. Q2-TVG4-2
TCGAGTGTTCGAATCACTCCGTCCCGACCAACAAATCAACGACTTAGGCCGGTAGCGAAAGCTCCGGCCTTTTTCGTGTGGGGACTTTTGGGGGGACTTTTTTTCATCCTGCTTTTCTCCTCAATATGGTGAGCGCCGGACCTCGGGAATCCGTTGCAGATATCTTGTTTGCTTCATTGATCAGATGGCCGAGCTCGGCAGCTGAGTAGTGGCTTGTGACGCTGCCGTTCTTGTGTCCCAAAAGGACCTTTCTGTCTTCCTCTGTCACTCCGGCCGCCCGCAACCTCCTGCCGAACGTGTGCTTGAGGTCATGCACCCTGATCGAGGCGAAACCGGCTGGAGCCGGCCGCAGGATTTTCTCCTGATACCGCTTTGCTGCTCTGGCTCTGGCTTTCTTCCATGCTGAGTCGTTCATCCGGTGCATCGATGTCGGATTGCCGTTTTCGTCGGGTTGTCCGTACGGAAACACCCAGGTCGGATGCAGCCCCCGTTGACCTTCGATCACCGATTTGGCCACCGTATTCATTACCACCAGGCGCTCATCGCCATTCTTTACGCCCCTGCCCTCATGACGACCGCCAAAATCGGCGGGAATCAGGAAGACGCTGGTCTCGAGCTCCGGTACCGGTATCTCCCAATCCCAGCGCAGCTTGACCACTTCCTGTTCCCTGCAGCCGCTGTTGGCCTTGTATAGGGCCATTCTGCGCAAATGGTCCGGCAACTCCGCGAAAAGCAGGCTTTGCTCCTCCCAGGACAGCGGGTGTGGCTTACGCGTTGTTTTACGTATATCCAGCCGGGTGATCATCGGTACGGTATCGAGCCATGGCCGTCTCGACTCATCGCGCCATTTCCGGGCGCAGAGGTTGAGAATGCGAATGACGCGCTCAAGCGCGATGTTAATCGTCCTCGGCGCTACTGGACCCGAAGCTCGCGGTGAAGGGCCTCTCAACCTGCCAGCCAATCGGTCCCGAACATAGGGAGTGAGCGAGTCGTCATCGACATGGTCGACGGGCAAATCGCCAATGTAGGGATCGAGCTGCTCCAGATACAACGCGGTCAGTCCGATTGAGGGCTGATCTTTGAACTCGACGAGGTATCTCGTTGCCGCCTCCCTCCAGGAGCGCGTGCGACGCACGCCATAGATCCGTTGCTCGCGCAGCTTTTCCAGGCGGTGGATCAGGTACTGCTCCGCTTCCTTCCGGTCACTTGACCCAGTGCTTTCTCGAATGCGCTGACCTCGATAGACCTTGTCGACGTACCAGATCCCATTCCGTAGGTGCAGGCCCGCGATCGTTTTTCTTGCCATGGTTGTCCTCCATGGCGCTCGCTGCAGGGTCGATCTTCTCCCCACGCGCCGCGCTTATCAATGCTGGCTTTTTCGATATAGGCATCGGCCCAAGCGTCCAGATCATGGCGATCGAAGCCTATGCCCTGGGCCCCGATCGGAAATTCTCGAACATGGGGTCGGACTGATTTGTTGAACTCGTCGCGGCACATGCCCAGGTAGGCAGGGGCCGCCGCCGCTCGCAGGATGCGCGGCGGACAACAGGCTGCGACGCGCAATGGCGAGGCTGTTGGCATTTTTTTCACCTCCGGAAGACTCGACAGCTGCGACCTGAACGCAGCGGATGTGCTGACTTGATGCTGCAGGGCTCGATCATTAGTCTCAACCTGCCTGAGCTCAGTCAGGCGAGGCCGGTAGAACAGTTAAGCGAGAAGGAGCGAGAAGGTGGCGGAGCAGGAGAGGGCTGAACGGGTTTCGCGAGAGGAACTGTACGACCTGGTCTGGCGAAAACCCATGTTGCACGTAGCGGATCGTTACGGAGTGTCCTCGAGCTTCATGGCGCGGGTCTGCCAGAGCCTGGATGTCCCCAGACCGCCGAGGGGCCATTGGGCCAAGCTGAGTCATGGAAAGCCCAGTCCAAAACCTTCGCTGCCAGATGCGGGACCCGGCGTAGGGCTAACATGGAGACGAGGCGAGAAGATTGCCCCGCATGGGCCGTTGCCCAGGCCGCCGGCGAGTCGGCCGCGGCGCGTCCCGCCACGACGCACAGGCGATCTGCTCCATCCGGTGCTTGTCGGGGCGGCCGAGGCGTTTGGGAGCGGACGCAAGATCGAACAGGACTTCCTAAAGCCAGGTCAGCGTCGGCTAGCCGACGTCGTCGTCAGCGAGGGCATGCTCAAGGACGCCCTGGCCATGTTCAACGATCTGCTCCATGGGCTTGAGCAGGCGGGCGGTACGGTAATGCTGGCTCCCAGGGACTGGATCTACATGCCCAGGGCTATCGACGAGCGTGAGGTTCCGGCAAGCTTGTAAACAAGCGGTATCCATCGCTCTGGGCACCGTCGCGTCCGACCGTGGTGTTCTTCGGTACGGTGGCAATCGGCCTGATCCTGTTCGAGCTTACGGAGGCCAAGGAAGCCCGTTACGTGAACGGCGTTTACCTGCCTCTGGGCCAGGCGGAGAGGCATCGTCCTCGCGGTGGCTGGTCACAGTGGGCATGGACGACACAACATGCCTTTGTGACGGGACGTCTTTGCCTGCAGTTTTACTCGCCTTATCCGCTTGCGGATTGGAGTCAGCGCTGGATGGAGCGCAAGCCCGGCGAGATGCGCCTCCGAATGACCTCGATCATTGGCGACATTGCCAAGGCGGCACCGACTATCGCGACTTTAGTGGAAGCGGGCCAGCGCGCGGAGGAAAGCCGAAGGCGTGAATGGGAACAGGAGCGACAGCGGCTGGAGGAGCAGGAAGAGGTAAGGGGTCGGGAGAAAGCCAGGCTGGAGGCCCGGCAGCAAATGCTCGAGATCATCGATCGCTGGAATGAGTCCCAGCGCGTTCTAGCATTTTTCGAGGAGGCCGAGCGCCAGGCGGCTCTCCGAGGAGAAGATGAGAAGGCGCGCCTGCTCGACAGGCTAGACCAGGCCAGGGCACTCATCGCGGATGCCGATGCCTTGGAAGCGTTGTCAGAATGGAAGACTCCCGGCGAGCGCAGGCCGTTGCGTCGTTTGTAGACTCGACGACAAACCGAGCTTTCCCGCTCTTCGTAAGCCCGTGCGTAAAGCTTGTCGTCGCTTCAGATATAAGCTCAGTGAAATACGACTAGTCCGGTGACTGGATAGGACCCAGCGCCAAATCCCGATTCACGACGATGCGAAGGGGTAAGCCGGGGCGCAGGGTTAGGGTGGGCTTGATGTCAAGGTTGCGGCGGGTCATTTCCTGGCCGACCTGGTTCACCGTGTCCTGCAGACTGTCGCGTCCGGCAATGATGATTCGGTCGCCATCGGTGCGGCTGGACGGCGAAGCCAGTTCGGCTCCGACACCCAGCAGGCTGGTCATGGCGGCTCCGGCGACAAGGCGATCCCAGTGCCAGTCAACCCCATCCTCAAGCCCTGCATAGCCCGCCGCATCGCTCCCGACCAGATTATCCAGCTGGAATGATGACGTGTCGGGGAAGATGACGCGCTGCCAGACTATCTGCACTCGGCGTTGGCCGTAGCTGACCTGACTGTCGTAGCGGCCAAGCAGGCGCGAGCCCTGAGGAATCAGTACGTGCCGGCCAGTCGCACTGTCGTAGACCGGCTCGGTTACCGTGGCGATGACATCGCCGGGCAGGTCCGATTTGACACCCGTAACGAGTGCGGCTGCGATCACGGTGCCAGCCATTACGTGGAAGGGCGAATTTGGAAATTGCAGAAATCCGGAATTACATGTTTGTGGATCTGCGGATTTACTTGGAAGCGCTTGTCGCTTGTTAAAGGTGACTGTGCTGTACGTAGGCCTGCCCGCGTCCGCTGCGGCTCCCGCAACCACAGCAGCTGCCGGTTGCGAATGTTCAGACGGACCGCGAGCTAGGGTATTGGCGTTCACGGTTCGGCCTGTGCTCGAGCTAAAAAATATCGAGGACGTTGCTGCCTCCTCGGCCTCGACTGCATTGGGCCCTGCGCGATACCCCTGGTCTGAGGTCCTGGCACTGAGTATGGGACCGCCGAGATCGCCGGGCAGGGGTGGTCCTAACTCGGGCACCCTGGGTGATACCTGACGTGGCAGCTGAGAGTAGTCGACTGGCAATTGCTCCAGCCCTTCGGAGCGGGCCACGCGATCGACGTTGTACAGCTCGCTCTGCTCCGTGCCATTACGGCCCTTTTGGGGCTGCAGCGACCACAGCATGGCGCCGAGCACCGTGGTGGCCAACCCACCGGCGAGTACGGCTAGCGTCCTTGGATTGAGGCGGGTGACAGGGCGTGGTTGCGCACGCAGTTCGAGGGCTTCCGGTGCTACCTTGGGCGGCAGGTTCGAGGACTGGGTGACCTGGCTGGTGTCTATAGCGCTCATGCTCAGGGCTTCCGCAGCTTGCCATCGGTGCGTTCGATCCGCACCACGTCGCCCTTGGCTGCGCCGAGGCGCAGCTCGGCGGCACCGAACAGCCGATCCACGATGTAGTAGGGCGAGTGGAAGCGATAATTGACCAGTTGGCCGTCGCCCTCCGGGCCGATCACGAACAGCGGCGGTAGCTCCCCTGTCGCGATGGCGGCGGGAAACTGGATATACACCTTCCGGCCATCGTCGAAGGCACGCAACGGCTTCCAGGGCGGACTGCTGCCGCTGATGGCATAACGGAAGCGCAGCCGATCCAGATCCAGGCCGGCATCGATCGGTGCGGCGGCCTGTGCCGATTCTGCGCGGCGTTGCAGGGCGAGCATTCGGTCCCTGGGGTAGTCCCATGACACCGAGGCCATCCACGCCTGCTCAGTGGAGGTCAGCTCAATCAGGTAAGTGCGCCGTGTGGTAGAGATGACCAGGTTGGTTTTGAGGTCAGTACGAGTCGGCTTGAGCAGAATACTGACCCGCAGCTTGTCCCCGCTGCCGCTGGAGGTGTCGCCGAGGATCCAGCGCACGGTGTCCCCTGCGGCTACGGAGATCATTTGCTCGCCGGCCTGCAGGTTAATTGCCGTTACCCGGCCCGGGCTGGTGTACACCTGGTACAGCGCACCATCCGAGAAGGGCCAAATCTGGACGGCATTTATGTAGCCCTCTCGGGTCGGCGCTACTCGGGCTTCGCGGTTTGCACGAGAGACCCGTATACGCTCATCGGCGGGCTCCGCGGGTGATTCGGCGGCCTTGGCGCCCAAAAGCGGTTTCAGCTGCGCGGGCAAAGCCAGCGGTTGCGGCACCGCCACCACCTCAATGGGCTTGGGTGGCTCGGATAGGCGCTGGGCTTCCATTGGCTCGTCCAGAGCAATGACTGGCGGCGGCTCGCCCTGACTGGCACAGCCAGTCAGTAGGGTAAGCAAGATAGGACAGACGCAAAGATGTGCGGTGGTCTTCATGGCTTCTTGGCTTCTTCCGTAGTGTCCAGTTCACGGCTCCAGGAGAGGCCGTTGACGTAGATGCCCAGCGGGTTGCGCCGCAGCTTTTCCTCGGTACGGGGCGGCTGCAGCACTACCGAAATTACCGCCGTCCAGCGCTCCTGGCCGGCGGTAGTGCCGTTGACGTAACGGCGCTCGTTCCAGCGCACCTGAAAAGAGCGGTCACTGGCACGCACGACACTGGTCAGTTCAACCGTCACAGACTCCTTTCCAACACGGGTAAAGGGATCGTTCTCGCGGGCGTAGTCGTTTAGGCGGGCGGCGCCTCTATCGGTCGTGAACTGGTAGGCCTCTAGCCAGTTCTGACGTACCACTACCGGGTCGATGGACAGGGAACGCACCAAGTCGATGAAGCGCGCCAGGTGATGGGCGATCTGTGCGTCCTGAGGTTGGTACGCACTGGCCGCCTCACCGACTGCCCTCACTTGGCCGGCGCTGTCGACTTCCACCACGTAGGGCGTAACCAGAGACTGGGCTGAGCGCCAGACCAGCCCCGCAGCCATCAGCAGGGCCAGACTCAAACAGCCGAACGCCATCAGACGCCAGTTTTTTGCCTGAACCCGGCTGCTGCCCAAACGCTCGTCCCATGCCTGAGCGGCGGCCTGATATGGCGTGATGGGTTGCGGCGTCTCTGAATAGCGAACCCTGGCTCGCTTGAATCGCATGCTGGTCTCCTTAAGAGTCGGATGGGTCGCGAAATTGAGGCCCCGGGGCGGATCCACCGCCGTCACCGCCGCGTAGGGTATGGGCGACGGTCGAAGCCGCTTGCGCTAGCTGTTGCCGGCGCTGAAGCCGCTTGGCCCAGCCTGGCTGCGTCGAGGAAGTGTTGGGCGAGATGCTTTTAGAGGCGTCGTTGGATGAGGTGCTGAAAGCAGCGGCGTGCTGGGCCGTGTTCGATATAGATGTCGAAAGGCCCGAGCGAGCCAGGCCTGCAACCTGGGGCGCCATTCGCGCCCCGGCCACTGCGGCGCCGCCCGCGCCCGTGGCCAGGGCTGCGGCACCCGCGGCCATGCCGGCGACGCCCAGCGCTGTCCCGGCCGCGGCGCCCGCGCCCAGCTGCGGCGCGCCGGACACCAGCCCGGTGGCGATACCGGGGCCGAAGATACCCAGTCCGAGCATCGCGAGCGATGCAAGCATTGTGGCCAGGGCATGGTCGATCGATGGTTCCTCCGGTGCGGTTAGAAACTCACTGAACAGCCCGCTGCCTATGCCAACGATCACGGCGAGCACGAGGATCTTGATTCCGGACGACACCACGTTCCCGAGGACCTTCTCGGCGAGGAAGGCGGTTTTGTTCCAGAGCGCGAAGGGAACGAGAACAAAGCCGGCGAGGGTCGTTAGCTTGAATTCAATGAGCGTGACGAACAGTTGGATCGACAGGATGAAGAAACTGATCAGCACCATCAGCCAGGACAGGAACAGCACGATGATGCTGTCCAGGTTGATGACCGTCTTGGTGATACCTGTCAGGCCGCCGATGTGTTCGAGTAACGGCCGCCCCGCCTCGACGCCGATGGCGGCGAGCCGACCTGGCTGAAGAAACTGCTCCTGCGTCAATGACGAGCCCGAGGCCAGCAGGCCCAACCCGGCGAACGAGCTGAAGATTATTTCGGCGAGCCAATTGAAGTTACCGATGATGAATGCGAATGCGCCGACATAGAGCGTTTTCTTGAGCAGTTTGCCTATGACGTCATCGCCAGCGGTAGCCCAGAGCAATCCCGCCAGGGTCATATCAATGGCAACGAGCGTGGCCGACAAGAACGCGACTTCCGAGCCAAGCAAGCCGAAGCCCGAATCGATATAGAGCGAGAACACCTCTAGGAAGCGGTCGATTACACCGACGTCGTTCATTGTTCCGCTTCCTCGAAGCTCCCCGGTATCGGCGGCAGGCTTTGCAGCGTGAGAAATTCGCCGGGTGCGGCTTCTCCAGCGAAGAATTGCTGCGATAACCCCAATGGGCTGGGACGCTCGGCGTGTACCGATATGCGTCCCTCGTTCTGACCGCAGGCGCTCAGCGTCAGTAACGTCATGGCAGCCGAAATGGGGACGGTGAAAGGCAGCTTCATCTCGCAAAGAGCCTGACCGGGCGAGGGGTGTACTGGATGCCGTTGCCCATGAAACGACGGCGTTGTTCCCGTGCTTCATGCTCTGCGGCTACCTGGCGTGCATGCTCGAGGGCGACGGCACGGTTCTGGCTGAGATCCAGCTGCTGCGCCTGTATCGCCTGTTTTGCCTGTAGGGCCAGAAGTTGATTGGTAGCCTGGCTGGCCTGCAGCGACCCGACCGCCGACTGGCTCTGGGTCACCAGGTCGCTCAAGACGGCTTCATCCGTGCCGAGGTTCCGCGCGACCTGAGCCTGGATCCGAAGCGCCGTATGAAGGCCGTTGCGCTCGTGATTCCAGCGCTCCAGGGCCTGCTGCGCCAACTGAGCTCCCGTGGTGGTGGTGGCGTATTGGTCGGGATACAGGCGTGCAAATTCCTGGTCGAGCCGCGTGACCTCATAGGCCAGTCCCTGGGCTTCGGCTAGAAGACGTTCGCTGTTGGCAATGGACAGTCGTAGCCGGTTAATAACGTTGAAATCGAGCGTGGCGAGGTTTCGTGCCTGGTTCAGCAGCATCTGTGTCTCGTTCTGCAGCTGGCTAAGTTGGTTGCTGGTCATCTCCAGGGTGCGCACCGCAGTCAGCGTGTTCTGAATGAGGTTCGTCGGGTCGATTACCGTCAGTGCATTTGCGGATCCGGTGAGCGATACGAGAAGCGCGACCAGTGCCTGAGCCAGCGGTGCGTGCAGCGCTGGCTTCATGGCTGTATCGCCTCGGTCACTGGGTGGTAGGAAGAGAGAAGCTCGGCTGCCCACGCGAGCCCCCGACCTTCCAGCCAGGTGCTGGCGAATCCGGCGGTTCCGCGCTGCGCCAGGACCTGATCCATTTGAAGTTGGTCGGCCGGACTTGCCGCTGCCGCGAAGGACAGCGCGACGGGCCCCAGGTCCAGATCGAACAACCGGTTCCCCTGTCGGGATTGGTAGTAGTAATCCCGCTTGGGAGTGGCCCTGGCGATGGCTTCGATCTGGCGCGCGTTGAGGCCGAACGCTTCATAGATGCCACGAATCTGGGGCTCTTCTGCTTGCGGGTTCGGGAGAAAAATTCGGCTGGGGCAGCTTTCAATGACTGCGGCTGCGATGCTCGATGTTTGTATATCGGTGAGCGACTGGGTTGCGAAAATGACCGAAACGTTTTTCTTGCGAAGCGTCTTCAGCCACTGACGTATGCGCGCGGCAAATAGCGGATCGTCGAGGAACAGCCAGGCTTCGTCGAGAATAAGCAGCGTGGGCGAGCCGTCGAAACGCTCCTCGAACCGGTGAAATAGGTAACCGAGCACACCAGCCATCGCGGCCTTGCTATGCATGAGCTGCTCCATTTCGAAGCACTGCACATCGGCCAGACCAAGGCGTTCCTCATCAGCATCTAGCAGCCGTCCATGGGCGCCGCCCAGTATGTAGGGCTGTAGCGCCTGGCGCAGATGCGCATCCTGCACAAGCACCGAGAAGCCGGTCATGGTGCGTTGCGCCCTGGGCGCTCCAGCGAGGCTTTCGAGCGCGGTCCAGATTGCGGCTTTTTGCTCAGGACCCATGCCGACTCCTTCTTGCAGGAGCCGCGCCTGGACCCACTCGCTTGCCCAGGTGCGCTGAGTTTCGTCGTCGATGTCGGACAGTGGTTGGAAGGCGATGTCGCCATCCCGGCCTAGGTCGTAATACTCACCGCCAAGCCCGAGCGTTGTGGCACGCAACGATCGGCCCATGTCGAAAATCAACAGGCGAGAGCCGGAATAGCGTCGGAACTGCATGGCCAGATTGGCGAGCAGCACGGACTTGCCCATCCCCGTCGGCCCCGCGACGAGGGTATGTCCGACATCGCCGACATGCGTGACCAGTCGAAACGGGGTGGCACCCTCGGTGCGGGTGACCATCAATGGCGGTCCCTTGAGGTGTTCGTTGTTCGCAGGACCGGCCCATACCGCCGACACGGGTATCAGGTGGGCTAGGTTGAGGGTGGAAATGATCGGTTGGCGGACATTCGCATAGGCATTGCCGGGAATGGAGGACAGCCATGCTTCGACGGCATTCAGGTGTTCCGGGATCGTGACGAAGCCACGGCTCTGGATCGTCCGCTCCACCAGGCGCAGTTTGTCCTCTGCCCGTCGGGCATCGCCATCAAATACCGTGACGGTAGCCGTCACGTAGCCGAATGCGACCTGGTCGGCGCCGAGCTCTTGCAGAGCGGTATCGGCGTCCGTCGCCTTGTTGGCGGCGTCGCTGTCAACCAGTGGGCTCTCTTGTTGGAATACCGTCTCGCGTAGCAATGCCAGCACGCCCTTGCGTTTGGCAAACCATTGACGCCGCAATCGCATCAGCTCGCTCAGCGCAGCGTCCTTGTCCATGCAGATGAAACGGGTCGACCAGCGATAGGCGATACCCAGACGGTTCAATTCATCCAGGACGCCCGGCCAAGTAGAGGTCGGAAAACCACGAACCGACACAACCCGTAGCTGCTGGTCGCCGAGCATGGGAGAAAGCCCAGTCGTCAGCGGGCGGTCGGCCAGTAGCACGTCCAGATGGAAGGGAATGTCGGGGACCGCCACCGATTGCCAAACAGTCGAAACCGTACGGTGCAGGTAGGACAGGGTCCGCCCATCATCGAGCCAGCCGGACTCCGGCATTACGCCGTCGAGCAGATCCTGGAAGCGGTCGGTCTCGGCAATGAAGTCCGTCAGTTGCTGGTGCCAGTCCACGCCGTGGCGAGCCCTGTCTGCGTACAGGAGGTTGGCCGCTTTGGACTGTGCCTCTTCCCTTGGCAGGTAAACCAGCGTCAGGTGATAAGTACTCTCGAAGTGACTACCCGTCGCTTCGAATGTGCCGCGTCGCTCTTCGTCCACCAGCCAGGACAACGGATCGGGGAACGAGCTGGTTGGGTAGTGCGCAGCGGGTTGGCGATCGGCCTCGATGTGGAGCATCCAGCCTGTTCCAAGTCGTCGCAACGCATTGTTCAGGCGGGCAGTGGTAGCTACTAGCTCTCCATCGGTGGCACTGTCCAGATCGGGCCCGCGGTACCGCAGGGTGCGTTGGAACGAGCCATCCTTGTTGAGCACGACGCCAGGCGCAACGAGTCCGGCCCAGGGGAGCCAATCGGCGAGTCGTGCGGGGTGGTCGCGGTATTCGCGAAGGCTCAGCATCGTTGTCTTCCTAGACGTCGAGTAGCGCGGGGTATTTGATATGGCGAGCAAACACCTGCATGAACTGTGGATCCAGCCGTGCGCCCCAAACCGCCAAGGCATGCCCGGCCAGCCAGAGCGCCAGTCCGGGTATCCAAAGCTGCAGGCCCAGGCCGATCACGGCAGCCAGGGTCCCATTGAGGATGGCCACACTGCGCGGAGCGCCGCCGAGCAGGATGGGGTCGCTCAGCGACCGATGCAGTGGCTGTTCGAAGCCGGGCAGGTGTTCGCTTGGGCCGCTCATGCGATCACTGCCCCGCCAGCGAAGCTGAAGAAACTGAGGAAGAACGACGAAGCGGCGAAGGCAATCGACAGGCCAAACACGATCTGGATGAGCTTGCGAAACCCACCGCTGGTGTCGCCAAAAGCGAGGGCGAGCCCTGTAGCGATGATGATGATCACCGCGATGATCTTCGCGACGGGACCTTGCACCGAATCAAGGATCGATTGCAGCGGGCCTTCCCAGGGCATGCCGGATCCAGCCGCCAGCGCTGGCATCGCGACAGCCACCAGCGGGATGAGCACGAGGCCGCGCAGCGTTGAGGTTCGGATCGAAGGGCTGAAATAGGTGTGGGTCATGGCTGGTTTACCTTTGCACTGGGTTTAACGGGAGTGGGCAAGGGCCGATCGGCAGTAGCTGGTAGCCGTGATCGTCGTGGCCGGCGACCTTGACGATCTGCTGCACCCGTCGTCCGCGACCTCGACCCGAAAGAAACACGACGAGATCTACCGCCTCGGCTATCAGCGAGCGGGGCGCGGTAAAAGCGACTTCGAGGATCAACTGCTCCAGGCGCAATAGCGCGCCAAGGCAGGAGCCGGCATGAATGGTGGCGATACCGCCGGGGTGTCCGGTGCCCCATGCCTTGATGAGGTCCAGTGCCTCACCCCCGCGCACCTCCCCGACAATGATGCGGTCAGGTCGCAGTCGTAGCGTGCTACGGAGCAAGTCGGCCATGGTCACGACACCACTCAGCGATCTCAGGCAGACTTGGTCTTGGGCGGCACACTGCAACTCCACGGTATCCTCGAGAACCAGTACCCGGTCGCCGGTGTTAGCGACCTCGGCAAGCAGGGCATTGGCCAACGTCGTCTTGCCGCTGCTGGTGCCACCAGCGACGAGGATGTTCAGCCGTTCGTGTACGGCCTCCCGCAGGACCCGGGCTTGAAAGGGTGCGAGGATGCCGTCGCGCTCGTATTCCTCGAGCGAAATCACGCCTCTGGCTCGCTTTCGCAGCGCAAAGACAGGCGCGGACGCCGCCGGTGGCAACACCCCTTCGAAACGCTCGCCGGTTTCAGGAAGTTCGGCGCTCAGCAAGGGCTTGGCCCGATGCACTTCCGTACCGATGTGCGCGGCGACCAGGCGGATGAGGCGCTCACCGTCAGACGGGGCCAGCACCGCCTCCAAGGGCTTGCGTCCGGTTGAAAGCCTGTCGATCCAAAGTCTTCCGTCCGGGTTGAGCATGATCTCGAGGACATCGGGATCATCCAGCGCGTCGGCTATCTGCGCGCCCATGGCCGTTCGTAACATCAGGATGCGGCGGCCCAGAGCGGTGCTTGCGACCGACGACCGGTCAAAGGCACGCGCCATCACGACGCGCCTCGTCCGGGCCCCGTTTCAGGGGGCGACGTGTCGAGGGGGACATCCACCTGAACGTCAGCGAGTAGGCTGCGGCCTTTCTGCAACCGGCGGCCCAGTTGGTCGATGAACTGGGAGAATCGAAGCCGGCCCTGGGCCTTGGCGGCCTCCTGATGCGCTTCCGGTACCGGAGTGCTCACGGTGAGGTAGTAGCGCACGTATAGCGCCACGGTCTCGATCAGGATGTTCTGGTCCCGTTCCAGCCGTTCGAATTGTCTCGACAAGCGATCCAGGCGCTTGGCCATTGCCGTTTCGCGCTGGTCCCCCGATGTTGGAGACAGCCAGGCGGCCAATGCCGCTGCCACGATCGAGGACTTCGAGACGCCTTTCTTGATGGCCAGCTCGTTCAACCGCTTGGCGTGCTCGGGTTGTATAAAGAGGTTCAAGCGTGCACGGCTCATAAGGTGATTCCATCGTCAGGGTCAAGCGAGGCCATGCGTGCAGGACCACTCCTGCGCGGGCCGCACTGAGCGGGTAATGCGGTGGGTTCGTCGTCGTCATCCAGCAGGCCGAGGTCACTAGAGGCGTAAGGAGGCTCTGGCAGGTAGATCGCCTCATTCAGCTCCGGCTGGTGACTTGGTCCACCGTCCTCCGATAGATGACCCGGTACAGCGCCTGGTGGTGACCCTGACGCAGCTCCTGGCAATGCGAGGTCGCTCCAGTCATCGAGCCTGGCTGGCGGAGCGTCGAGGTATCGTCCCGGTACCAACGACGGGGCAGGGCATATCCGCTGCGTGAAATTGGTGTCTTCGTAGTAGCGGAGCTTGTCTGCACGGATTGGTGAATGCCCCGATAGCATCACGACTGACTTGTCCGAGGGCAGCTGCATCACTTCGCCCGGCGTCAGCAGTGCGCGGGCGGTTTCCTGGCGGGACACCATCAAGTGTCCGAGCCAGGGCGCCAGACGATGGCCCGCATAGTTGCGTTGTGCGCGAAGCTCGGTGGCCATGCCCAGCGTTTCGGAGATACGCTTGGCTGTGCGTTCATCATTAGTGGCGAAGGTGATTCGGACATGGCAGTTGTCCAGGATCGAGTGGTTCTGGCCGTAGGCCTTGTCGATCTGGTTGAGCGATTGCGAGATAAGAAAGGCGCGCAAGCCATAACCGGCCATGAACGCCAATGCCGATTCGAAAAAATCCAGGCGTCCCAGGGCTGGAAACTCATCGAGCATCAGCAACAGTTTGTGCTTGCGGTTTATCCCGTCCGCGCCATCCAGCGATTCGGTCAAGCGTCGCCCCACCTGGTTCAGGATCAGGCGGATCAGTGGCTTGGTCCGGCTGATATCCGAAGGCGGGACGACCAGGTACAGCGATACGGGAGTGGGGGCCGAGATCAGGTCCGCGATACGCCAGTCGCAGCGTGACGTCACACTCGCAACGGTCGGGTCGCGGTACAGGCCAAGGAAGGACATGGCGGTAGAAAGAACGCCCGAACGTTCGTTCTCGCTTTTGTTGAGTACTTCACGAGCCGCCGAGGCCACTACCGGGTGGGGCCCATCACCGAGATGGGCTGTTGCCATCATCCGATGCAGGGTCAGCTCGAAGGTGCACGTCGGGTCCGACAGAAAGTTAGCGACACCCCGCAGCGTCTTGTCTTCACTGGCGTAGAGCACATGAAGAATGGCGCCTACCAGTAGCGCATGGCTGGTTTTCTCCCAGTGGTTTCGCCGCTCAAGCGCGCCCTCGGGATCCACCAAGATGTCAGCTATGTTTTGGACGTCCCTGACCTCATGGGCACCGCGGCGCACCTCCAGCAGCGGGTTGTAGGCTGCCGAAGCCTGGTCGGTTGGGTTGAATAGCAAACAGTGTGAAAATCGTGAACGCCAACCGGCTGTCACGCTCCAGTTTTCCCCCTTGATGTCATGGATGACTGCAGAGGCCGGCCAGGAGAGGAGGGTGGGGATGACCAGCCCTACGCCCTTGCCCGAGCGTGTCGGGGCGAACGCCAGGACATGCTCGGGACCTTCGTGGCGAAGATAGCGATGCTGGAATAGCCCGAGGAAAACACCTGCGGCTGCCGTCAGCCCCGCTGTCTTCACTTCCGTGGCATCGGCCCAGCGCGCCGATCCGTAAGTGGTGACACGCTGGGATTGGCGGGCGCGCCAGAGCGCCATGGTGATCGCCGCCAGCACAGCCAAGCCGCTGCCGGACGCGGCGATCATCCCGCCGGTATCGAAGATCTGCGGTGCGTACGCGTCGAAGAAAAACCACCACTCGAACAGGCGCCAGGGGTGATAGACGGGCGTGCTGAACAATTCGAACCAGGGAGCCCCTAACCGCTGCTGGTAACCAAGGGCGGAGGCCGTCCACTGGGTAGCGGCCCAGATGCCGCAAAGAACGATGGATATGACCACCGTCACTTGCCCGTACAGCACGTTCGTTGCTTGTCTCACCGCGACAAAACCCCTTATCTGCGCGGCACGCCACTGTGCCGCGATTGAGAGGTTCGGTAATCAGCAAGAAGACATCAAAGACCGTTTGAGTGCGGATTATGTCCGGAAAAACAAGACGTCAAACTGTGGCGTGGGTGGGGACGCTGCAGCAGTCGAAGTGGGGGACAAGCCAATATTGCTGCTGGTAGGTGTTGGCAGCGTTCAAACAGCGCTGATGATATTAGCGCTTGAAATGCGACCGTTCCAGATCATCTCGTAATGCGCAGTTTGGATGACAGAGGCCACCTGCTTCGGGGTCATGAGCGCCCAGCAATCCTGCCCCGCCTTGCGTACGGAACGGTAACGCAGCCCGGGGTTTCCGGCGTCTTTTACCAAGCGTCCGAGGCGATGGGCATGCGAGTAATCGTCAGGGTCATAGATCGGATCAGTCGTCGGGACGGACGTCGCATCCAGCATTCCGGCTTCGTTGAATAGGCACGACAGGCCTCGGAAGACGAATCGCTCATAGCTGAGGCCCTCGACGTTCGACCAGTACCGGTCCTGGTGATGGCGAACTTCGGCAAGCGCCGTCTCCATTGTGCTAGCCAGGTACAACACGCCGTAGGTGCCGTCGCTAAACCGCGACCCTGCAGGGTTCACGTGAGTAAACGGGGCCGTGGCGTAGGAACAGCCAGGGATGCCGAAGGGGATTTCCGAACGAGGGATCAACTCGATGCGTCCGGTTTCATTCTGCAGCCTTGGGTTCGTCAGGGCTTGCAATTGATACAGCGTTTCAAACTCGGCGGCGTCTGCTACATCATCGAACAACGCAATGGGCGGAAACTTCGAATTGACCAGTCGATAGGCCTGCAGCTGCGCGCTGGATCGCTCCGATAAATGGCTCGGAGCTACCATTGAGCGCCTCGTAGGCTATCGATACGCCGAAACGATTCGTACAACGAAATCATGTCTCCCTGGGCCATGACCTCCAGCGGGGACCGCCCATTGAAAAATCCGTTATGGTTGGCCATCGTGGGAAACCCGTAGACATTCTCAGGGTTGTCAAAAACCATCCGCAGAGCGGCATGGATGTTGAGAACAAAGCTGACGCGTTGCATCTGGTCCGAATCGAGGCTCACGGACCACGCAGCGTCACGCAACTTGGCCCTGGCGTGCGTGCTGCGCGAGATTCGCAGGATGTTGCATGCCTGGTCAGTAGTCGCATGCCACTTCTCTAGGATGTTCACGGCAGCCTTCAGTCCCGTTGCGCATTGATCCTTCGTAAGCGCCTTTGTTTGCGGAATTGCTGTCATGGCAGGAACCTGTTTTGTGTCTGTAGAGACAAATCTAGCAGGTTTTGCGTCTGAAGAGAAAGGTGGCGTTATCAGGGGTGAGGTAGCCATCCGAACGCCAAGCCCAAATGTTCCAGGTGCCGTCTGGCTGTACTGCTCGCTCGGGTGTTTCGGTTCACTCATGTTTAATTCCCGGCGCGTCACGATTGGCGCTCTCTATTTTGCGCTGCCATCGCGCTGATAGGTTCGGTTGAGCAATTGTCATCGCCCGCCTGGATGACACGGCTCATAAACCGGTTGAGTGGCTCCGATGGCTGGATATCACGCCGGACTAGGAATGTGGTAAGCATCGTCGTTTTTCCCGCCAGGGGCCTAGTGACTACATCTGGGTTATTGAGCTCAGCAATCCGAGCCAGACTCGAGAACCCGAGGCCGTAGCCGGCAGCCACCAGGGCCATCATCAAGTCCAGCGTGGGTACCCGTTCCGCAATGGTGAGCCTTAATTCGACAGGCCTCAGCAGTGGTTGAAGTTGCTGCCAGAAGCCTTCGCACACCTGTGGATCGCACAGTATCAGCGGATGGCGCACAACCTCTTCCAGCGGAATCTGACGATGCGCGAGTAGCTGGTGCCGGGCAGGCAGGGCGACGACTAGCGGATCAAGCCACACGGGTGTTGCTACGAGGCCTTCGGCATGACGATCGCTCTGGGCTAGGCCAACATCGAACAGGTCTTCCTGCAGGCCTTTCACCTGAGCAGAGGACGGGACCTCGGAGAGGCATATTTCAACCTCCGGATCCTCCTCCCTGCACAAGGCAAGAAGGGCGGCCAGTCGTGACTGGGGAACGCCATCTGACAGCGCGACGCGCAACCGCCCTCGATAGCCCGCTGCGGCGCCCTTGACGCTGGCCTTGGCCTGATCGACCACGGCGAAGATGCGTTGCGCCTCGTCCAGCAGAACGGTACCGGCCCAGGTCAGACGGGTGCGACGTGTCGTTCGCTCGAAGAGCTGGACGCCCAGCTTGTACTCGAGGTCCTTGATGATCCTCGAAAGGGGTGACTGCTCAATGTGCAAGCGCGCCGCGGCGCGCGCGAAATGCAATTCCTCAGCAACCGCGACGAAACAGCGAAGATGACGAAGCTCCACCTCTCTACCTCCCGCATCGATCAGTGGTTGGGTTGTGTCACGCCGGGCCAGCCCGGCTGGCGGCGTAAATTGACGACTTGAAGCAGGGCTCCGGCCAGCGCAACCGCGCCCGCGCTGGCCGCGAGCGTCCAGGTAGGCATCTTCAGCAGCAGGACGAAACCACCTGCTGCTGCACCAATGGCGCTACCCAGGTACAACGCCGATTCATTGAGCGCGATGGCAAGATTTCCATCGCCATGTCGCTGCCTGGCCAGGATCAGCTCGTTGTTTTGAGGGACTTGCAGCGCCCAGCCGACTGCGCCCCACATCGCAATGGGCAGTACCGCTAGCCAAGCGCTCAGCGCAGTGGCAAACGGCAGCAGAAACAATGACGCAGCCAGGATCATCATGATTGCGAAGACAAGTACGGGGCCCCTTACACGATCCACGACGGGTCCAACGAAGAAGCTACCCAAAACGCCGCCAATGCCCCAGATCCAGAGATAGGGTGTCACTGAGCGGATCGCGCCATGGTCCGGATCGGCGAGCAAAGGCGCGATGAAGGTATACATGCCCAGGCTCGCAATCGCTGCCAACAGCGATACGAGCAGAATCGTTACTACATGCCCGTCGGCGAGAATCGCCAGCTTTTGACGCAACGAACTGGCAGGCGCTGCGGGTAAGGCGGGCAGCATGATCGACAGGCCTGCAAAGGCCAGCAGGCCAAGCAGCGTGACCAGCCAGAGTGCAGCCTGCCACCCCACCTGATCCGCGATCATCAGGCTGAGCGGAACACCCATCACCACGCCGCTAGCCATGCCGCCCATTATGATTGCGATGGATTTGCCGCGCCGCTCAGCCGTTGAGAGCGCGGCGGACGCAGCGATGCCCATGGCCAGATACACACCAGCGCCGATACCGGCCACGGCTCGCCAGATCATCAACGCATCGAAGCCCGTCGCCATCGCGCTTGCGGCGTTGGCGATAACAAACAGCCCCAGGGCGAGCAGAAGGCCGGTGCGCTGCCGATCGGGTGGTGTCAGTGCTACGAAAACAGGGGACCCGAGACCGTAGGCCAACGTAAAGGCCGTCACCAGTTGCGCGGCGACAGCGACCGAAACCGAAAACGAGGCCTCGATCATGGGTATAAGCCCGGCCGTGACATAGGACGCCATGCCAAGTGCGAATGCGCCCAGGGCTATCAGGTAGATGGGGAGCTGGTTGGGGGTGGGGTTGCTCATAAATGGCGCTCCACTAGAGGTCAGATGCAACGCGGCCCCATCGGGGACCGCGTCCGGATGGGTTAAAGGTCGAGGCTGACGTCCTGCTCGACGAGCCAGGTGTTGAGTCCCACGGCGAGTTCCATGCCCATGCGGTCGTACATGGGCGATATGTCGCCGATTGGCCTGTCGAGGGTTTGTCTCACGCGCGCGGTATCGAGCAGCACGCGCACAGGAGCGTCAGGGCTGGCCATGATTTCCTTCAACGAGGCGCGCAATGCTTGCTCGTATGCGGGATCTTGCGTCGACGGATAAGGGCTTTTGACCCGATCGGAGATCGACTGTGGCAGGAGATCGCGGGTCGCCGCGCGCAGGATACTTTTCTCGCGCCCGTCGAATGCCTTCATATCCCAAGGGATGTTGAAGGCATACTCGACCAGCCGGTGATCGCAGAACGGCACCCGGACCTCCAGGCCAACGGCCATGCTCATCCGGTCCTTACGATCAAGGAGCGTCTGGACGAAGCGGGTCAGGTTCAGGTAGCTCATCTGGCGCATACGCTGTTCTGCCGGACTTTCCGTGGCCAGGGTGGGGGTCTCGGCGATCGCCTGGCTGTAGCTGTCGCCCAGGAAGCCCGGCATGTCCAACTGACGCAGGAGACCATTGTCGAATAGCGTCTTGCCGTCGAAATACTTGCCCGTCACGGATGTCATCCATGGAAAGGTATCGGCCGCTATGGCTTCTGGATCATGGAACCAGCGATAGCCACCGAAGACCTCGTCAGCGCTCTCTCCGGATAGTGTGACGGTCGAGTGTTTACGCACCTCCTGGAACAACCGATAGAGCGATGGCCACATGTCGCCCCAATAGGCTGGTGGAAGGTCAAGCGCATGGATGACTTGCCTGCGCAGCGCTGGGTCGGCCAATTCGCGGCTGTCGAGGATGATCTCGTTGTGGCTGGAGTGGATCCGCTCGACCAAGTCCCGTACGAAGGGGGCATCGGGTGTGCCGCGAACGGCGTCGCTGGTAAAGCCATTACCATGGTCGAGGAAATCGAGCGAGAAGGACCGAATATTGTCCTTGCCGGAGGCGAGCAGCTTCTTGGAGGCAAGGGCGGTGATGATCGACGAGTCGAGTCCACCCGATAGCAGGCTGCACAAGGGGACGTCCGCGATAATTTGCCGCTCGACGATATCTTCCAGCAGGTCCCGGGTATGACGGACGGTTTGCTCCCGAGAATGGGTATGGTCTCGCGCCTCGAGCTGCCAGTAGCGTCGACGGACGAGACCCCGTCGATCAATCCGGATTGCCTCGCCAGGCAACACCTCGCGCATACCCTGAAAAACGGCATGCCCAGGCGTCTTCACCATCTCCAGGATCTCACGCAGCCCATCCGCCCGGACTTTGCGCGGCACGAGTGGGTTGGCCAGCAGCGCCTTGGGCTCAGATCCGAAGATCACGCCATCTGCCGTCTGGTAGTAATACAATGGCTTTACGCCCATGCGGTCTCGGATCAAGAGCAGTTGCTGGTTGCGCATATCCCACAGCGCAAATGCGAACATGCCGTTCAGATGATCAACGAAGCCCTCGCCCCATTCGAGATAGGCGCGCAGAACGACTTCTGTATCGCTGCGGCTTTCGAACCGGTGTCCTCGAACCCGAAGCTCCGCACGAAGCTCCCGAAAGTTGTAGACCTCACCGCTATAGGTGATGGCCGCAGTCTCCCGGCCATCAGCCTGGCGGACCAGCATCGGCTGCTTGCCGCCGTCCAGATCGATGATCGACAGCCGACGATGCCCTAAGCCGATTGGTCCGCTCGTCCAGACGCCTTCGGCATCCGGGCCCCGCAACGCCATGGTGTCTGTCATGCGCTGCAAGGTGTCTTGTTGCGTCTGCATGTTGAGGCTGTAAGACAGCCATCCTGCGATTCCACACATAGTGTTCTCCCAACGATTTCTGTTAGCCAAGGCTTTCCAAGTTGCTGTCCTCGGCTAGCAAGGTGCGTGTCTCGCCATGGTTGTAGCGAGCCGGGGGCGGGGTCTGGGCACGAGCTTCCAGCTCGTTGAGCATGCGCTGCAGATTGATGGCCGTGCGAAGGTCGGCAAATGGCTGGGCGGGTGGTTCCCGATGCCTGACCCACCGCAAGACCTGCCTGCACAGCTGAGAAAGCTTGTGTAGCGTTTCCAAGCCTGGCTGAGTGGGCGAGGTCACCAGTTCGTGCAGCACAAGCTCCGTACCGTCCGTATCGCGCATCCAGATACGAAGGTGATCGTGATCCCATCGAGGCGTGTCGAAGATCAGCCGCGCCTGGATCAACTGGTCCTCTCGATCGATGAAGGAAAAGTCCAACGTGCGCTGCCGAACGATGTTGACGAAGCTGCTGTAGCCGCTGACTGGAGCATTGCCGAGCGTTGCGGTCAGTTGTAGGGTGTCGAGTACCGCGTTGCCTGAAATGGAAAAGTCGGACCTGATGCCCAGCACGTCAGCCAGGCACAATGGGCCTGCGGTCGGGCAGATCCAGGTCAGCAGATCCAATGCGTGAATTGCCTCGCTAGTTACCCCGCAGGTGGGACGATAGTCGTTGATGCGGTCCTTGCCCCAATGAAAGCTGGCGCGCACCAGCCGCCAATCATGCCGAGCGACCCAGTCACGCAGCACTCTGCTCGCATCCGAATACCGCTCGACCAGATCCAGGGCGAATCCGTCTATGTTGGTAAGGGCTGCCTCCACCCTCATGAGGTTATCGGTTGGAGTCGTCAGAGGTTTCTCGCAAATGACGAAGCCTCGAAACTCCGCTAACTGCTCCAAAACGCTGGCGTGACTAATATCGTTGACGCTCACCACCACTATGTCGGGCAAGAAATCCTGGAGCGCGCCATCGATACGATCGAAATAACGCAGCGTCGTGGCTTTCTGCTGGCGATCGACATAGGCGAGCGAGACCGGGTTGCCGCAGGTGGCGCCAATGTGCTCGAAGGCGCGCTGGAAGCGCTGGCCGGCGTATCCGAGGCCGATAATCAGAACGTTCATCCGAGCACCTCCTGACGGATCAGCAGGCGTTCGTTGCTGGTCTTGAAACCAAGGGCTTCGTAAAGCCGGCCAGCATCCTCGGTGCTCTGCAGCACCACGGCGGCAACGTCTCGATTGGCGAACCAGCGAAGCAGCTGATGCATAAGTTGCGTTGCGATTCCCTTCGCTCGCCATTGGGGGGCCACCACGACCGACTGAATCCAGCCGGAGAGACCGTTGAGGCTGCCCGGGGCGGGCGCACGAACATCGATGATGCCGGTCGCGCAACCGATAATCTGTCCCGAGTCGCGGTGTTCGACCGCAAGAATCTGCACGGCGTCGTTTATGCCGAGCGTACTCATCAACCACCCACGGTAGGCCGCGCGCCAACGCGCGCAATCTTCCGGGGTGCGGCTGGAATAACTGGCCGAGGTCCCATCGAGCAAATACGCGCGCAGTTCTATCAGGCTGCCCACGTCGGTAGGCGTCGCGTTTCGAACGAGGAACAATAGATCGCTCATCACGCTACCTCCATGCCGAACGCCTTTGAGGCAAGCGGTATGGAGAAATGCTCGAAGGTCTCGCGCAGCGAGGCGGCGAGATGCTCGATTTGCCCGTGACCGTGGTTCGGAGTGGCATTGATCCGGAACCGCTCGGTGCCCACGGGTACTGATGGATAATTGATCGGCTGCAGGTACACGCCATGGGTATGCAGCAGGCGCTGCGCGGCCGCCTTGCACCGCTCCGCTTCGCCAACCAACACCGGTAGGACGTGCGTTTGCGAGCAGGGCATGACGGGGATGTCGTAGCGCTTCAAGTACTCGCGCAGGTACGCCGTGTTGCAGTGAAGCCGGTCGCGCTCCTCGTTACTGACCTTAAGGTGCTCTACGCTCGCCAGGCAGCCTGCTGTGACGGCAGGGGGCAGGGATGTAGTGAAGATGAAGCCGGTCGCAAAGGAGCGCACGGCATCGACGATGATCTGCGTTGAGGCGATGTAGCCCCCGATTACGCCGATGGCTTTGGCCATGGTGCCCTGAATGATATCGACCTGCTCGGCAATGCCGCGCTCAGCGGCTATGCCGGCACCGCGAGGTCCGTACATGCCGACCGCATGAACTTCGTCTAGGTAGGTCAGGGCGTTGAATCGCTTTGCGACCTCGATGATCTCGTCGATGGGTGCAATGTCGCCATCCATGGAATAGATCGACTCGAACACGACGAGCTTCGGTTGGCCGAGCGGATAGCTCGCCAGGATCTGCTCCAGATGACGCACGTCATTGTGCCGAAAGACCTTGCGCTCGTTCGGCGTCGCACGGATGCCGCTGACGATCGAGGCGTGGTTCAACGCATCACTGGCGACTACACAATCAGGTATCTGTCGCAGCAGGCATTGAAGTGTCGCGTCGTTGGAGCCAAACCCGGTGGGGAAAACCAGTGCCGCTTCCTTGCCATGCCAGTCCGCCAGGCTGCCTTCGAGACAGGCGTACAGCTCATGGGACCCACCAATGTTGCGTGAACCACCGGAGCCAGCTCCATAGGTTTCCAGAGCTTGATGCATCCGCTCACGTACCAATGGGTGCTGCGACATACCGAGATAGTCGTTGCTGCACCAGACCACTACCGGATCCTGGTGTTTGCCCTCCACCTTCGCCAGCGGATACTGCCCGCATATCCGACTCAAGGTGGTAAAGGTGCGGTATTGGTTGGATGACTTCAGCAGCTCCAACTGTTCGCGAAGTAAAGATTGGTACATCCGTATATCTCCTGAGTGAGCGAATTGGCTCGGTCCGTGTGGCTCTGGCCCGGACCTTCTAAACGACAGGGCGCTATTCTTAGTACCGGTTTGATGGGGTTACAATTTGACAACTTATGCTATTACTGGAGGTAACCGGATGAGTGCGCCACGCAGCCTTGAGCGAAACCGAGCAGAGCTGGCCGACTTCCTGCGTAACCGACGCGAGCGGATCACACCGCAGGAGGTTGGGCTTCCCGCAGGCGGGCGTCGCCGTACCCCTGGGTTACGGCGCGAGGAAGTGGCGGCGTTGGCGGGGGTCGGATTGTCCTGGTACACCTGGCTCGAGCAGGGCCGAGAGATCAGCGTCTCGGCTTCTTTCCTGGAAAATCTGTCCCGCACGTTGAAGCTGGATGCGACAGAGCGCCGCTACCTGTTTCTCCTGGCTCACCAGCGCTTGCCACCTGAGCCGGGCAAGACTTGGTGTGTCGTGCCATCATTGGTGCACCGGCTGATTAGCGACCTGCCGTTGCGGCCGGCCTATGTATTGAATCTGCGATGGGACGTGCTGGCCTGGAACGCGGCAGCGGACAAGGTATTTGGTTTCTCAAGCTATCCGGTTGAGCGGCGCAACTTGCTCTGGCTGCTTTTCACCGCGCCGGCGATGCGAGCGCTGCTGGACCCCTGGGATGATCAAGCTCTTCAGATACTGTCGAGCTTTCGCCGTGACTTCGTCAGAGCGCCTCAGGACCCCGAGATCGGTGCGCTGGTAAGGGACCTGGAGAAAGTGGACCCGGACTTCAAGAGCTGGTGGCAACAACAGGACATCCATGGGCCATGCCAGGGCATTCGCCATTTCCACATCGGCGATGTTGGTCCGGTGGTGTTCGATCACACCTCGCTGACCATCGACGTCGATCGGCATCTGCGCTTGGTCTACTACGCAGCCAAGCAGGGCCAAGTTCAGAGCGAGGTCTTCGAACAATGGCTGCAAGAGGAGGCGGAGCAGGCCAACATTGACGCCGCGGCGCTTAGCTGACGGCGGGGCCGCGCGGCCGTCCGATGTGCCAGGAAACACTGTTTCCCTGGATGACGGCCGTCACGCTTTGTCCGAGTTTGGGCTCGATCACTGGTTTCCAAGGTACAAGGCTGAAGCCCATGCGATCCTCGAGCAGGGCGTAGCGTCCACTGGCCAGTTGCAGGCTACGTTGGTAGATGCCGGTAATGGGCGCTCCGTCGGCTGCAGGCCGATAGCGCAAACCGGTCTTCGCTTCCAAGTTCCGCCCAATCGCCTCTAGCTCACGCCCACGGAGCGTCGCCAGCAAATTCCGTGAAAGGATTACCTGCATTCCCTGGCGCGTAGCTAGCCCTTGCTCGACCAGATAAACCGTACGCTGGCGAAGTGCGTCTCTTACCTGCGCGCCGAATCCAGATCCTGCAATGGCCCGAGCATTCCCAACGAGCTGTTGGTCCAGCCAGGTGGCTCCCATTGCCCGGGCTTGCCGCTCGACGGAAAGCGGGGTGCAAACCTTGAGCGACAATCCATCGCAGCGTTGCGCATCATATTCCCAGCCACGCTCGACGAGATCGCTGGGCACACGCCACAGCCCATGACCTGTCCGCTCCACGATACCCGCTCGGCGCAATGCTTCCAGCCGCCGTTCATGGGCATCCAGCAATACCTGCGGGTCGAACCCCGAAGCCTGATCTGTTACCAGTACCGCGCGGTGGCGCTCTCTTTGGTACAGGCCATCAATGGCAAGCGCGGCGATGCGCCGGTCAATCTCTCGCGGCTTGGGCGATACACTGGCCTCAATCACCGCACCCAGCGGGTATTGGGTCAGGTCCGTGCGCTCAGGCAAGGTCAGGTAGTGTGCTTTTCCATCGGTGCCATCCAGCACCAGATAAACGCGGTCATGTGACTCGCCGGCAAGACCCTTGGCAAGCAGCCGTCCCGTGACGCAATGGCCTTTGCCTGGCTGGAACACTACCTGCTCCCGCTGTATCCCGCTCATGGCCCGTTGCATCGTCCGCACGATGTCGCCACGTTCTCCCAAGGCGCGCAGTGTGCGCTCTGTATTGTCGTTGATGTGCCACTGGCCAGCCTTGCCTTGCCGCGCAAGTCCCAAGCGCTCCAAATGCTGCAGGCGACCGATGAGCTGCTGGCGCCGGGGGTGCCGAGCGAGATCCTCCAGCCGCACGACATTGGCCTGATCCCGTTGCAAAAGTGTACGGTCCAGGCTGGTCATTCGGTCCTGATCGACCTCTCGCTGCAGGCTGCGTTGAATCTCGATTTCAGTGCGGGGGCCGAGCCATTCGGTGGCCAGCTCCGAGGCACGATCACGCATGCCTTGGGCAATGTAGCCGCGCGCGATGACGAGATCCCGGCCAGTGTCGTCCTTGCCGCGCAGCGCGATGTGTGTGTGCGGGTTATCGGTGTTCCAATGGTCCACGGCGACCCAATCGAGGCGAGTACCCAGGTCGGTCTCGACGCGGTCCATCAGATGGCGCGTGAAGGTGCGCAGCTCATCCAGCGATTCCGCATCCTCGGGCGAAACGATGAAGCGAAACTGGTGGCGATCGTCACGACCGCGCGCCTCGAACGCTTCCAGATCTGCCCGGTCGGTCATGGGGCCATAGGCCTGACCGGGCTCGCCGTCACGCCCAACACCCTCGCGCTCGATATAGCGCAGATGTGATGCGGTGGAACGCTGCCCAGCCTTTCGAAGATTCACGAGCCGGGTCTTGATCGTCACCCGTCGAGCATAAGCCGAATTGCCGCGGTCGTTGAATCGTGCGGCGACGTGGCCGCGGCCGAGGCGGGCGCCTGGCTGATGGCCCGCTTTGCGACCGACAGCGCCGGCTTTGCTTGCTTGCCGAAGGATTCGCGTCACGAACGACTGGCCGCGTTGCTTGGGAGATCCAACCTTGGGCTGGAGTCGGTCATCACGCGTCCTGTCTCGCCGATTGTTCATTTCAAGGCTCCCATGCCCGCGTGATGCAGCATGTCTGCATCGCTTTGATTTATAGGCGGCGTGGCTTTGCAGCAAACAGGCACATCTCCATCGCCTATCCGTGCCGCTTTACCCAACGTGCAGAGGGGCTTCGCACAGCAAGAAGTGCCGTCCCCTTTTATCTTGCCCTCTGCCTTACCCCGGCTTTTCATCTGTGCTCGTTGCGGATAAATCCAATCCATTGCACCAACTGCACAGAGGATCTCGCTAGTCCAGCAGCATCGGATGCGCCTTACCCAGCACCGAGCCGAGCGATACCGGGCCGAAGTAGCGACCGTCGAACGACTCGGCGTTGTCGACACCGAGCAGGAGAATTTCATCGCCGGCCAACCTTTGACAGCCGCCCCATCGCGGCATCGGGCGTCCCAGCCGGTCGTGCTCCAATACGTTGGCGACGTCCATGCCATCAACGGACACTCTCGGTCCGACTGCGCACACCTTCTGTGGCGCCGTAGCGACCACGGGTTTGAGCAGGGGGACCGCTCGTGGCAGGTAGCCGCGCGACGCAGCCAACGCGGCCGCTGCAGGCGGTAGTTCGACGAGCACTACATCGCCCACCGCGATCGAGCCTGCCGGAGTGATGCGGTACCAGCCGGAGGGTACGCTGTCGGACGCGTTGTAGACGACTCGCACCGGGCAATCGCCCAACGTCGACCAACCCATTGCACAAACGCTGACGATGGCGAGCACTGTGGTGAGTCGACTGGCGGTTCGAGACTTGCCAGTCGGTCGTCCGCTGGGTCGGTTGTCCGCAGGGCCGGATCGAAGCGTCATGTCTCGTCCTCCAGAAACCGACACTCCAGCAAATTACGCAGCATCTCGGCCACGGTGACGCCTTCCTCGAAGGCCGCAACCTTGATACGGGCGCGTAGCGCCGGGGTGATGTCGAGTGTCAGGCGCGCGGTGTACCGACTGCCTTTGCCGAGCGCTCCTTTCGTGCTCTGGCGGATCCAGGCTTCGGCCTGCGGATCCGCCAATGGCCGTGCACCGATTCCGACCCGCTTCCCGCTCATGACGTCCACCCGAGGAGTTCATCGACCAGACTGCTGACCTCGCGTGCAGCGGCACTGTCCGGTGAGAGCTCGCGCGCCAGGCGGCCGGCCGCCGCGCTGTCGGCAAAGATAATGCGCTGGCGTACCTCCGATCGCAGCGCCGGCAGCGGCTGCTCGGCAAGCGCTTGGCGAGCCTCACGGCCAATCAGCGTAGTGCTGACTCGCCGGTTGATGGCAAATGCGGCGCGAAGCGAAGGCCTGAATACCTGAGCCTCCTGGATAAGACTGACCATCTCCGCGCTGGCCCAGAAGTCATAGGGACTGGGTTGCACCGGGACCAGCACCCGGTCGGCAGCCATTAAGGCGGATCGGGCCAGGGCGGCAATTCTAGGTGGCCCATCGATAATCACATGATCGGCTCGCTTGGCCAGCTGCGGCGCTTCCTGATGGAGCGTCTCGCGTGCCAGTCCCACCGCGCTGAACAGCCTGGGAAGACCTTGCTGGGCTCGCCGCTGTGTCCAGTCCAACGTCGAGCCTTGCGGGTCCGCATCGAGCAGGACGACGGCGTGTCCGCGCAAGGCAAGTTCACCGGCGATATGGATGGCCAACGTGGTTTTGCCGACACCGCCTTTCTGGTTGAGCAGGGCAACAATCATGAGC
The DNA here is from genome assembly GCF_013620795.1 of Pseudomonas sp. Q2-TVG4-2. Taxonomy (GTDB): domain Bacteria; phylum Pseudomonadota; class Gammaproteobacteria; order Pseudomonadales; family Pseudomonadaceae; genus Stutzerimonas. The sequence goes on from NZ_LGLW01000015.1 coordinate 27,686, forward strand.
CTGCTCCGGCTCGTATTGCGCAGCCGCTACGAGTTTCCTTCCACGCGGCAGCGCGCCAATAACAAGTTAGAGCTTTTCGGTTAGTTAAGTTAAGGGGCGCTGCAAGACGCGCCACCTCTGGGCTCGCGGGGTTTTGGTGCTCCCGATAGCACGACAGCCGTACTCCTGATAGCACGAGTTCGTTTGCGCCTGATAGCACGAGAGGTTTCACAGCTTGTCCGCGACTTATCCCCGTGCCGTATACGGCACGGGTCGGAACGCCAGCAGTTCCGTCGATGGAGGGATGCGCACGGTGTTCAGGCGGTACCCCGGGAGCGATTGACGGACAACCAGCGCACGCAGGTCGTAGGCAAAGTCGGAGTAACGTGCCGAGCTGCCGGATTTGCGATACAGGTGTCGGAAGTCGAACTGCCAGCCATCCACCTGATGTCCGCCATGCTTGCGCACCAATCGATAGAGCCATCGCTCGATGCCGCCGGTGAGGCGAAAATAGGCCGGGTCGATGGTAAGGATCAGCGCCTGGTCCAGCACGCCGGTGTAGAACCAGTCGGGCAAGATCATCTCGATGCCGAGCGGCTTTCCATCGAGCGCCGCGAGCTCTTTCCATTCGTTGATCCAGGAGAAACGATGCAGGCGGCGCCCTGTGGTCTCGCGTATCGAGGTGGCCACACTCGTAGTTTGAAGCCTGTCCAGGGCCGCCTTCAGGCGGTGGTAGTCGCGAACCGAGGTTCCGCGACCGATAAAGCGCAGGATCTCGTAGGGAGTTGCCTGAATCAGTCGGGACGTAGGGATACCGGCGTCTCTGGCCTCGACGAGCTGGCTCGCGGCCCAAATTAGGACGTCGGCATCCCAGATCGTCGCAATGCCATGCTCGAGCGTCCCTTCCACGCGCACGGTGACCGCACCAGAACGGAAATCGATCGGTACGGTGCGGCGGGACTTGCCAAGGGCGAAGAAGGGATGTGCCATAAGGTCCTGGGCATCGCGCGGTGCCATGTCGCCCGGCAGGGCACGAAACAGCGGAAGCTGCTCCGCTCGGCAGGTTGTCGGTCGCTTCATGCGCATCGGGGTGGCCGAACTCAAAGGTCATCGCGAGCCCCTCCTTGGTGGCGTTCCAAGTACTCCGGATCGAATGTCGTCTCGAAGCAGCGTTCGTCGGCCCAGGCCTGGAGATCGGCGAGGGCATACATCACGCGTCTGCCAAACTTGCGAAACCGTGGGCCGCCCCCGATCACCCGCTGCTTTTCCAACGTGCGCGGGGAGAGGCGCAAATAATCGGCCGCTTCGTCGTTGTTCAGGTATTGCGAAGTCTTCGGCGTGATCGATACGCCAGTAATACCGGTGTCAGTCGGGGTTGGCGACGATCGACCCAAGCGCCGATGGGCCGGAACCGAGCCAGGCAGGAGAAGGCGGGAGTTACGATGGGTTGGATGCGACATGGTCTGACCTCCAGTGGGTGGAGGCCTACCCTGTGCCGTTTCGGTGCGCTTGATCATGTCGCCTTGGGTCTGAAACGAGGCGGTTCCAAGCCTGGATCAGATTGCAGCGCAGCCGGTCAGGCTCGTGAGTGATCGATCAATGCTCGCGTCGGTGAAGATGCCTGCGGACGCTGGAGTAACGTTCGAGCGCTTACCCTCGAGCGATGGAGCCGTTTTCGGGAATCGTCCAAATGAGCCTTTCTGTAGAACCGTAAATGCGCAAAAACTCGAAAGCACAAAAGCGTATTTGCGCTAAAGCGGATTGTTCAGCTCTACGTAAATAAACAGGGTGGAATCGGTCTGAATACTTCGAATTGGCGTCGTCATTTAAAAGCGTAGAAATTATATGATGGGGCCGAACTGCGATGAATTATGAGTTCGGTACGAACTGTCGCCGCTAAAGTGTTTTCACGACTGACGAGATTTAAGATGAGCAAGATTGCCGAATACAAACGCCTTGAAGCCCAACTCGCCGAGCAGCTCGCCGCCTTGGATAAACTCAAGACCGATGACAAGTTGCAACAGGAGATCGAATTCGAAACCAAGTTAAAGGCGCTTCTGAAAGAGTACGGCTTCAGCCTGAAAACCGTCCTGGATATCCTTGACCCAGAGCCTGTAGCAAACAGGACGGTTCAGCAGGGTGTTCGCCGTCCACGCGCCCTGAAGGTATATACGAATCCGCATACGGGCGAAGTCGTCGAGACCAAGGGCGGCAACCACAAGGTGATCAATGCTTGGAAGGCAGAATACGGCGCCGAGCAGGTGAGGTCTTGGGGCGTTTGAGCCGGCGACTGCCGCAGGTCGCTGCATGCCCTGGAAAGTACTACCCGGGCCGGTGACTGTGACCGATTGCGCAATGCCGCGATCGCGCGCTTCAAGACGAGGCAAGGTACGTTAAGGTCGACGCAGCGCCGCTGCGGCGCATAACCCGCAAAGGAGTGCGTATGGGTAGGTTGATGCTGACAAGGCGAGCCGGCGAACAGGTGCGGCTCACTGTAAAACCAGGCGCTTCAGTTAATGCTCTGATCGATCAACTCGAGGACGAAGGCATCTGGATCACCGTGGTAGAGACTGAGGCAGGCAGGGCTCGCTTGGCGATCGAGGCGCCAGACGGGTTGTTGATCCTGCGAGATGAACTAGTTGAACACTACGAGCCGTCGGATTAACCGGACTAGCATCTGTAATGGGCCGGTCTAGACCAAACTACCTTGCAGGTGCGAGCCCCTTGATGAACATCAGCGACTAAGCAAACGCTGGATGGGATGGATTCCTTTGAGTTTCAATCAACGGTTCGATATGAGAGGCGATAGTGACCAAATGAAGAGGCGGACTCGGACTCGACAAACTGCGCCGAGCGCACAGTAGCCGATCCCGTTTGGAGCCGCAGCCCGATCATCCCGCGCAACCTGCTGGCGCGGCATCGCTGTACGCGAAGGATACCTGGCACTGCAGGCACCTTACATAGCGCCCGCATTGGGCGGTGTACGCGTTGGTCTTGGCAGTTGCATTTCGCCATCACCTATAACCAATCGGGCTAACTTGTCCAGCGCTATAGCAGCGAATTTATCTTAAAAAACCGTTGACAAGAATTCTTATGCACATTCGTACAGGTCGGCGACGTGCCACTCCTATACGCTGTCACGAGTGTTCCGCGCGATTAACTTAAGTGATTGATTTTAAAACAATTGTAGCTACTGACTAAAAACTCGTCGATCTGTTCGGAGCCCGCGCCAAATGGGCGTTTGGACAAGCCATCCAAGATATGTGCACAGTGTTATCCACAGGTTCTGTGGATAACACTCGGGACCCAAGTACACCGGGCCTTAGCGGGCACCGGCCACCCTATACTCTCGAATTGTTACCGTTTGCCAGCCTCTCAGGGCGCGTCAGACCAAGAGCATAGGTAAGGGCGGAAAACGATCTTTCTGCGCAGGCATAGATCGCTACAACGAGGGTGGTCCTGACGCTGATAAAGTTGGGGCTGAGCCCAAACGTCAGTGGGTCAGCTAGCCTTTTTCTGCCAAGCGGCAGCGGTGCGTCTCACGGGCAATGGGCCAAATCAACTGATCCCACATAAGCGTTGCCATGGCCCATCACGCAAGCGACGCGCTGGTTGCGGGCCAGCTCCCAGGGCTGGGGCGGGTAGGTTTTGCTCCAGGCAGTAAAGAGTTGTCGGTCCTGCTTGGATAACCGCAACTTGTATCGGTCGGCCATGTAAAAGTAGGTGCGAGCAATCACGTCCTTGGCGGCAGAGAAGACTGTACAAATATACAGTTTCCTAGTCCGGAGGGCCATTCCTGATGCTTACCAAAAAAAACCGCGCCATGCAGCGCGGGGAAAAGATCGGTCGGTTTTGAAGAGAGGTAGACCGTTCGCGTCCCATCATAGGCAGTGCGATCGCCATGCGCCCGCATAACAATGTGAGTTGAATCAGAAATTTAGGGCCCAGCGTCCCCGGCTAAACGCGTCATGCGGACGGCGCACACCGAAGCAGTGCCTCCGGCTGCGCGTCGTGCTCCAGCAGGAGCTCGAACAGATAGCGCGCAGCTTTACCCTGTCGCGTTAAAAAGTCTCGGTAGACCTCGTCCCGGATTGCCGGAGATTGCAGCACGGCACGCGCAGCCGTGAGCGTAGGGCCATGATCGACCCGCTGCCGTGCTGCCAGCAGGATGAGAGGCTTAAGCGCCGAAAGCAGGGCGGGGGCCTGGGAGGGAGTTAGATATAGCTTAAGCCCAGCCGCTGCGAGATCGCGCACCTGTGGCACCCAATCGTTAAGCCGATCGATCAGCGCCACCAGCGCGTCAGGAGAAGACGTGCGGCTCAACTCCCTCACGGCAATTTCTCGCACGAAGCCGTTGTAATGGCGTGTCAGGTCGACCCATGTGACTCCGTTACCAACCTGGCTCACCAGTTCCAGTGCTTCGGCTCGTCGACTGTCGGTCCAGGGGTCCACAGGCCCCTGTTTTGTCGTCAACCTATCGAGCCAGTCTCGTATTCCAATCACGTCTATTCTTCCAAACGCAGCTGCCGAAGATTATCCGCCTATTTGTCACCATGACCGTGTTTTTGAGCTCATTCCGAGCGTGCGGCATCGGGCCAGCGGCTTCATCCGTACTCACCCACGCTACCGCCACAGCACCCGGCCGCCTTTGGGGCCACACCTAGATAAAAGACCTTCCCGCACCTTGGCTTACCTTCAAGACGCGGACACAGCCGACAGGCAAATGCCGGGCGAGCGGCTGGGATACCGGAACTACACAACCTATGATTGGGGGCTTTCGTAAGGTTGCTCAGCCGATGGGAAGGCTTGCTATCCTCGGACAGAACACTGCCATTGCCGATGCTATTTGATTCTCCAGGAGATCCCGTGTGGCTCGCGTTGAGCTAGACGTTCCGTTTTCCGAAAAGGACGAGGCGAAAGCACTCGGTGCCCGCTGGGATCCGCAAGCGAAGGTCTGGTACGTCCCCGAAGGTAGAGATTCAACACCATTGGCGAGATGGCTCCCCCAGCACGGCGAGTCGGATTTTGAGCCCGAGCCTGAATACCCCCTCCGGTCGCCGTATTACTTTCTTGTCGAGTCGAAATCCGATTGTTGGAAATGCGGCAGCTCAACGCGGTACATGCGTTTATGTTGCCCGAGGGGCACGAGCAGTTCGAATACGCAGACGAGGAGGATGAGGGCTTCACCCTAGGCAGCCCCCGCGGTTACTGGCAGCGCTACGGTGAGAGAGGAAAGGTGTCAAACGTCTATGGCTTGTCTCCCTCGGTATTAGCGCAGCTTCGATCCCATACAAGCCGCTACAAGCCCGCCTACAGCCAGCAGGCTGGCGAAACCTACTACATGAATCATTGCGAGCACTGCGGGGCGAAGCTCGGCGACTTCTATATGCATTCAGAGCGGGTGGTGCTTTTTTTCCGACGTCGCCTGCCCAAGCAAGCACCATGGTCCTGCACAAGGTCGACGCACCGTTCGAGGCCAACGGCAAAATGGGATATACGCTGTTCGGTTTAGGCCAGCTTGAACGAAGTTCACGCCCTATCGTTTTTCAGGTTAGATCCGGGGGACTATCAAGTATGTTCTTCGTAGTGTAGATGATCGCAGCTGAGCTAATTATGACTAGAAGGATTTGGGGGTAATTGCTATCGATAAAAGCCATATACAGCCCAAGCAGGTTCAGCAGCGCTAGCAAGGTCGCTAACACAACTGTGACGACGAGCTTGCCGGACGGTGCGATCAGAGCCGAGACGTACATTAGAACGAAGATCGCTGAGCTAGATACTATCGACTCACCAAAGGCGCTCCAGAAACTCATCTGCCCTGGCGGTTCGGCCCAGATTCCGTTAAATAGCCTAATAACGAATATGGACAGCATTGCAGCAATCACGGCGGCAGGGAAGAAGACTATCCACCTCACTACAGGTTTCTTTAGAAACTCCATTTCACTCACTCTCTTCAGCGACGCTGGCCGGTGCGGCCCTTCGCTTTAGCCAATAATGCCATATGGCTACTACAGCAAGCTAACGTCCCCGAAGAGATGCGCGTAACGAGGCGGTAACCTAGGCACACCGGCGCGCCTAGGCGCGCAAGTCAGAAGACAAGCCGGCGGAACAATCCAGCGGAACTCAACGAAAGACTGAGGAGACGGGCCGTCCAAGGAACGACCCGACCCAAACAGCTCAGACTGTAGCCGCGCAGGATACTGAGCGCCTATACAGCACAACCATCTCGTCGAGCAGCGCCTCTGCGGCATATAGCGTCATCTTCAGCCGCAGGTCGTGGGGATAGAAGCCATCAGGCCCGCCGATCTGCTGCAGCAGATCCTTGACCATATCGGCACGCAGCTCGGCCTCAGCCAGCACAGGCTGTCGTGCAGACACGGCCGCAGACAACGAGGGCGACGAAGGTGATCTTGAACGGTGAGGGAAGGGGAGAAGCCTGGATTCAACGTCAGCCATGGCACACCTCCAAAGAGGCGACACAAAACAAAGTTGATGAATCAAGGTGGAGCGCGGGCGTAAAAAGGATGTATCGCATGCTGATGGTGCTCCTTGGTTCGATTAAGGAGCCACAACCACCCGTTGTCACGCGGAATGGAGGTGGACCGCACGGGGGTGACAACCGGGAACCAAGGGAACCGGCCAGGCCGAAGCCTGCCCCGCACGGCCCACCATAGACAAGCGATAGCCGACACTGAAGTGCTGGCTAGCCGCTATGGCGCTACCGCGCCTAGTTCCCGAGTTGTCACGCCCGGTCGTGGGATTTACCACGACGGGCGCAGTCTAGCGCGGGGGTTGGAGAAGGGCAAACATGCTGGGGAGCAGTGGGGAGGAGGCCTGGTGAATCTCGTCGAGGTCGGATTCGCATGGCGGCTCTCGGCCAGTAGCTGCCCTTCAGGCAAGGTTGCTTCCGGCCAGAAGCGGACACTCGAATTTATCTAGGATATGTGGGCCGCTTCATACTGCTAGCTGTATCTTAAGCTCGATAGCTAAACCGTACCGGTCGCCGGGTTTCCTGCTGCATTACAATGGCTCATGCTGACAGTTGAGTTCCGTGGACGATGTCGCGAACCCGGAGCTTCGTTAGATCATAAGCCCGAATCCTGCTTTCGATGGCAAGATCAAACAGAGCGAGATCCCGAGTTTCTCTCCGATCTGGAGCCTGATTCGGATAGCCCAAATTCTCTGAGCCGAAGTGGTACTTGTCTGCCCGATTAGCTTTCCTTGTTTTAAGGTTCGTGGCGACGGTAGCTAACCGACCCACAGCCGCCAGCCACGACCAGCGGGCTGCGGTCACCCAGGTGACCAACTGTATTAGGTCGCGTCATTCAACGACGGGTTGCCGCCTACGGTGACCGAAGAAAATTTAACGCAGTGTCCGGAATTAGTTGACCACTACATCAGGCTTATCAGCAAGTCACAAATCTTTCCACCATGCGGCGCAACTGCAATGCTAAGGAATGGCTTCCATCGGAGGCGAACTATCATGTTTTGCATATGTGTCAACGAAAGGGTTTAACGACAAAACCATGCGTACACGTCTGTAGGGATTATATCTGGTTGCCGACCGGAAGTGCGCAGAGCTATTTGTCGACTCATTCGCCAATAAACAAGCTCGGTGACATCACGAATAATCGGCAAGGGGTAAGTCGGATCGCCATACTTTATAGCAAGACAATCGAATTGATTTTTTACGTCTTGCTCCAAATACAGGTACTCGAAAATCTGCTCAACGCTAATTGGGCGAAAGGCTCTGTACTGAAAGCTACCAATAAGGCGTACTAGCTCATTCAGAGCCGTATCGTCTTCATAGGCCAAATAGGCCAGAACAGATTGCATGATATCGACTGCATGCTCGGCACAGTCATTCTGTATGCGATGAAGGAAGTGATCTTTCCGGCTCTCCAGCCAGAGACTGAGCCTAGAGAACTTAGGGCTAGCCAAGCCCTTTGAGAGAATCCCTGAACATAATTTTTTTAGCTGGTTCACTATAAGTGGCTCCTTATTCGATGTGCCATAAGTGTGTCGCTCCTCCAGCGCTACACTGAGGTTCTGAATAACAGTCTTCCGCACTGCCAAGTTTACGCAGGCGACACTGCGGTGCTGCCATATTTCATGACCAACGCCTCTAGCGTGATTCCGTCCCCAGAAGCGCTACCACCGTATTCCGCCCGCTGATGCCTACAAGGGGGGCGATTGTCGTTATCTCCATAACTGCGGGGGCTCCTATGGGTCGGAAGTGGTTGCAGTGAGCGACTGCTTTTGGCCGGAAGCAGCCACTGGTAACGACACTACAGGGCCGGTTCTCTATTTCCTCTTAGCCATAGCATCTGAGTAATAACGTGTTTGGCAGGTAGTTCATAAAACATCGGCGCTGCCTTTCCCAGGGTGTGGAGATTTCATTTCTAATTGATGAATGGCATGCACGTCTAGCCATACTCGCTCTATTTCGAGTACCTTATACCAATCAAGTCCATGATGATCGTGCAGGTCGTGAAATGACCAGCAGATGCGCTCTTCATTGAGGCGAGGAATGTCTTCTACCCCATCGCGCCAGTTGTAATGGAATAGCGCGAATATTTCTAACGCTTGCTCTGGCGTCGGGTTGAGATAGTAAAATTTGAGCGGCGGCATAAAGATAAAGTCGGCTTGAAGTATCAGTTCTTCTTGCCCTTGTTCCGAGTACTCAGCACGGTAGTAGCCGATTTTGCTTTCAAGCTCGAAGTCTTCCTCTGCAGCCCAGTCAGAGAGGGTAGGTCTGTTTCGGAAGTCTTCGACAAGCTTTTTTGCACGCTGAATGCACCAATATTCCAATTGAGTGAGTTGCCTATTTAGGGAAATAAGGCGTTCAATTTGCGCATGAGAGAATGCTGGAACGTTGCGGCGCATAATGAAATGCTCCTCTGCTTTCCGTCATTTTTCACTACCGCCACGACAACATGCGTCGCACCTCCATGCGACACATTTCGTCGCAGCTTGATGCACAATCACGCCACGCCAATCTCACACCTAGATGCAAGGGTCGCTATCGTGCCGTCCAATAAGAGCAGGGATACTCTCAGCCGCCAGTGGGAGCTGTTGAAACTACTACCCACCACGGGCAGTGGAGAAACTGCGAGCTCACTCCAACGCCGTCTAGCCGAGATGGGCTTTCCTACCACCAAACGCACGGTTGAGCGCGACCTGGTGGACTTGTCGAGCGTCTTTCCCTTGCGTATCAACGACAAGAGCAAGCCATATGGCTTTAGCTGGTCACCACCAACCAGCCTGCAACTGTCAGCTATCAGTGTTTATGAGGCGTTGACCTTGCAACTGGTGCAGGAAATGCTTCGGCCACTGATGCCCACCGCAATGCTTACTGCGCTGCAGCCGCATTTCGAGCAGGCAAACAAAAAGCTAAAGGCACTAGCCCGAATATCGCCAATTGCGGATTGGCCTAGCAAGGTCGCGAGCGTACCGGCCTATCTGCCGTTGATACCTCCTCAGATTGATACCGCCACGCTTGCGCTCGTTCAGCAGGCACTGCTCGAAGAGAAGGCTTTCAAATGCCGCTATTACTCCGCTCATCGAGATCTGGTTAGCGCACTGACACTTTCGCCGCTGGGCTTGGTTCAACGAGGAAACATTACGTATCTCATTGCGACAGCGCCCCCTCATGTAGATGTGCGGCAGTTTGCGTTGCACCGAATCTGCAATCCCGAACTGCTGGATATCCCTAGCGAGCCCTCCAACGGGTTCGATTTGCATGACTACGCCACGTCCGGAGCGATGCAATTTGGCGACAATGTTGGCCGTACCATCACCCTTGAGGCATGGGTGAATACCGGCCTCCTAGGGCTACTTCGGGAGACACCTCTTTCCGAGGATATGCAAGCGATGTCCGATGAGGACGGAGGCTGGATACGTGCGACTGTGGCGGACAGCTGGGAACTGGAATGGTGGTTGTTATCGCACACTGGATCGATTGCCGTAACAGCGCCTGAGACACTCAGGCAGCGCCTGCTGCAGCGTTTGCGCCGTGGTCTGGAGCTTTACGACGAGTAACGTCGATGTGCTTTCTTAAGGCAGCTGGGCAGCTCCGGAGTGCTACCCGTGTAGTGTCAGCCGTGCTGCTTTGCGGCTCCTCGCCTCTATGGTAGCGTTAAGCCACCAGCACTGATGGCAACTAACTTTTAGCAGGTGCCACTTCAATAATGTTCATCTAGCAGCTGCGCTTCCCGGCGATGCAAGGGAAAAGTGGCGACCAGCATATTCACATTAGCTCCGAAGCATCTGCACAGGGTCGACATGTACCTGCATAAGGGGCTCAGGAGAATGGCTAAATAGCTGTGTTGAACATACTTGAATATTTAATTAACCATCTAAGCATCTCCATAAATTAGACACACACAAAAAACAGGACTAAAATGACAACACCTGAATGGATTAAACTTTTTGATAATGCATTTCAATGCATGGGGGAGAGACTCGAGCAAGTACTTCAGCTAAATAGCTGCCGAGAGCATTGGATTCAAGCCGAGATTAGCCTCCATGCCTGGTTCAAGGATGAAGTAGAGATCTGGACGGATTTCCCTATTGGAGGCAACCGCAAAGCCGATTTATATGCAGAAGATGGTGAGGGATCGATCTCAATGGTTGCTGAGGTTAAATGTCTCAGCGACTTCTCACAAGCCAAGTGCCTAGAAGGAGATTGGTCAGTGCGCTCCGACATTGATCGTCTTCACTCTATTCAGAGCCCCACTCGGCTCTTTGTTCTTGTGATCGAAAAAAATGAGGTGGAGACAAACATAGGACGAGCCTTGCGTACGGAGGCATGGGTAGGGGGAAAGTCCCCACACGAGCTTGACTTGGGATTTTGTCTAATTCGTATATGGGCTATTTGATTCTATTCTTGATCCCCTGCCCGTACTTCCTGCAGGGGCTTCAAAAAATTAAAGCTATAAGCTTTTTATGTAATCTGGCGAAGACAACGAATAATCTCTAGTGTGTCTAGAGCTGCTCGCGTGTGAATGCCTGACGCTGCGCCTTATAACAATACCTCTCTAGTCCCGTAAGCAATCTCAGCGCAGCCAAATTCTCCACATCCCCTTAGCACCCTCTTCAGTCCAGCCACCCTCGAGTAGCGCTGACCCATCGAATGTATGCAGGGTTGCCCTGCCATCGAAACCCACTGCATGCAGTTCATAATGCCCAGGGCCTTTTTCATGTCCTTTGTAAATGACCGGTTCGCCGTCACTCATGTATTCGACAATGATCATGCCGGCCTCAACCCTGACTTGGCATGGGTCATCTAAGGTGACATGAGTGGATCTATAGGTTTCCATGCGTGAGTCGGGGTAAAGCATGGAGGGGTTCTTCCTCAATGTTTTGATAAAGGCCTTGAGTCCGAGCGGCAGCTTGGTGAATCGGCCCTTGTCGTAGACTGCTTGACCAGCATTCCGAGCGCCGTAGCAAGAGCGCTCTCACGTCGCTTCGATGCCATAATACACTTGCGATAACAGCGTTGCGCTAGTACTAAGGCGGGAGCTGTCGCAGTAATGCTGACGATGCTTTCAGTGAGGTTTTCTTGCAACGGTGGGTACCACCAACCCAGGGATAGCAATGCAAAAGCCCACTGCCGACTGATGCACTCAATTTCCGGAGCGTCCTTCATAGGCAAAAGCTTCGCGGATCTGGCAGGTGCATGGCACAGCGCACCAGGGTGCCGAAGTGATTTTCGGGGAAGCCGCATACTTCGCGTACACGAGCACTCATCGTAATACTCGGTTCGCAACCGGCAGCAACAGCAACAGTTTGAGCAGTTATACCAAGCTGAAGGGCGCCGAACTTCTCCTTGGACATTCGTATTTTTGTAGCGGGACGGTGTGCCAGTTCCGCCTGGCGAGCCAACTGCTCGCCCAGCGCATCCAAGATACCGAACCAGCCATCGCCGCACTTAGTACGCAAAGTGCTTCCATAAATGGCGGGATGACACATGCGTAGGGCCTGAATCGCATCCGGATGCATTACTATTCTCAGAGAACGGTTTCGAAACTGTCGGCGATAGCTGGAGATGGCGTTCCGCATCAATGTAAACAGTGACAGCTTAGGCTCGGGACTGAATTGCTTCTATTGACGGTTAGCGACCACTGCTCTAGCTAGCCATCCTTGTCTTCCCACACCTGGAGGACTTGCCATGAACATCATCGCTACCTGCAGCCGTCAGCCCTGGAATAAAGGAAAATTGGCCGGGCAGACAAGCCCGCGGTGCCGGACGCTCTACTCGAACATCCTCTGTGGCATCGAGTTATCCCTTCCCTTATACAACGACGTGGAGAAGGCGCTGGAAAGCCGATCGCCGCACCTGATGGTGCATAAATTCGGCATGAGATCGCCAGTGTTCCCTGGCCGCATCTCGTGCTGTTGGGTGAACCGGTTCTGAACTCAACGCCATTCAGAAATTTTTAGCCCATTTATCCCAGAAGCCGGGCTCATCGTGCTCGGCATTCTTCATCGCAACATCCAACGGAAGGTAGCAAAATTGCACCTTGTCGAACCGCACCGTGCGGTCTGGATGCTCCAAAAAGGCTTCGAGCTTTCTATACTCTGGCAAGGTGTTGTCGAGGGGAAGGTCAATGTAGATTTGCCCGGAGTACGGCAGCAGTGCATTGACGCATGCAATACCAGCGCATTCCGACCAGGCGATCCGGGTTTCGTCTAGCCACTTTATGATGTCGATTCGACCAAGATGCTCTTCGAAGTCAGGCACATGAAAAAGCTCTGAACTTTTATCTTCGAAAGTAAGGAAAAGAACGCCACGTCCCTTCGATCGCGCAATAGCGTCAATGTGCTGCAACAGGCCCGGCATAGTGCCCCCCTTTACCCAGCAACTTTTGGAAGCGCCAAGCTTAACGAACGTAGAGGATTTGGTGGAGGCTCTAGAGGCGGATTTGAGAAAGATTTGTTAGCGCCAGCATGCGGAAAGAGGGGTGAGGTTCCTCTCAATCAGATGAGCGCAAGTCCAGCCTCGGATCGGCCGCTATTGGCCGGTTCCTGCCTGTCGCCAACAAGCAGGAACCGGCTAATAGCTGCAGTGGCGATGAAGTTTCAGTGCGGCTCTTGGCACTTAGGTGTGGGCTTGGAGCCCAGCTACTTTGATCAAGTGTCGAGCCTCCGGGGACTGGCTGATCGGCCACCTCAACTCCAGCACACTTCAACCCTGTGTGATCGCCGTTTGCGCTGAGGGGTACTACGGTCAATTCGACGCATTTTAGCCTGCCGTTCGTACGCGCTTTGCCGTTTTTGGTGCATTTATCCGCGTTATCAGAGCACGTGTTGGGCTTGAGGAATCTATAGGTAATATTCGCCTGGTTCGACGTCATCAGTTTTTGGCGGCTGAGAGGCACTTGATTGGTGTTGTCCACGAAATGGCAGGAGGGAGAATGGGTTCGTACGGCGGGTACATCGAGAGACTGGCCAGGAAAGTAGAGGCTCGTCTGCAGGATATTGAAGCGATCTACAACTTCGACTTAGGGGACGAGTTTGAACTCGCAATCTGCGCCCTGTTGGAGGATCTGCTGCCCGCGAAATATGGCTTATGTCGAGGTTTTGTCGTTGCTGAGGACGGCTCAACCGCTGGGGATGACGTCATCATCTACGACAGGATGGCTAGCCCCATTTTGCGTCCTGGCATGAGCCGTCAGTTTCCAGTCAAGGAGCAGATTCCGGTTGATGCGGTGTATGCCTACATCGAGTGCAAGCATTCCATATCGGATGCAGCTGTATTAGAAAAAGCCATCAGCCAAACCGAAGCCGTGAAGAGACTGGTGCTGACCCGGCGATCTCTATCCAATCCTGACTACGAGGCAGAAGGGCCAAGATACGGCAATAAGGTACGTGACTGGCCGAGAGAGTTTCCGCCGCTCAAGAATCAACCGTTCTGCGCAGTGTTTTCTCGCAAATACTCTTCTGACGTTGTCCTTCCGTGCGCAGTTGGGGATGAGTACACGCCAGATTTGCTGATTCTTGGGAATGACTACATCGCGACTCAGACCATTAATCTAGGCCCAGACGGCATCAAGTCCTCGCTCTTCTATGACACCAAATATTGGTCGGGGCTTCGTGTGGAGCCCGCCGTCGGTAATGCGTACGGCCTGGGGCTTGTAGTGCTCCTTCAAGCGCTGAGTTGGATTGATTTGCTTCCGATTGATTGGTCTGGAACTCTGAACACGTCATTCCTGCACAATTTGCTCAATCGCAAGGCCTGACACCAAGCAATTTGGATTTTAATCGCCATGGCTGAAGTCGCAGGTGATTACCTTGACTATTTTGGGGGGCAAGTCGTTCCGGCGCTTCGGGTTAACAGTCTTCGGATTGATCCACATGACCGTGGTGGCCCAACAAAATAAGGCAATGTGCCATCTGTAATCTGGACGCAGAGAGGCTATTGCCATAAATTCCATGGCCAAAGCTGCCATGGATGTCGAGATGGAACCTAATGACGCTGGCGGAGTCGCTGCCAAGCACGGCTTCATCTTCCAGGATTGTGTCGCCGCCTATTACGTCACTCAAATGCTGCGTGACAAAAAAATTCAACGTATTCGATGTGAAGTCGCAGACGATATTGATGTCGTCTGTGACGACTTCGTCGAATTCGTGCAGGTGAAAACGACCACGAAGGCCCATTGGGCAAGAAACGATCTTTTAGTCCTCAGCAAAGGTGCCGACAAAAAGAAGATTCCAGGCAGCTCAATCATGCATAAGTCCATGAAGAGCGAACCCTCACTTACCGTGCCTAGAAAATTCAGGATCGTCACAGAGCATCCGGTCAACGTCACTCTTGAGTACCTGCTCATCAACCATGACGAGCGCGCCGGAAAACCTGGGCGCGAAGATCTAGTCGACTACCTGAATGGTAAGACCAACAGCTATGTCGCCCCCAGTGGAGTGAACGTAGCGGCCTGGGTAGACGCTACGCTCTGGGAAGTGTTCCGAACCATGCGCGAGATCGAGCTGCTGGGGATCAGCAACATTCGAAGAGCGGCGTATGACCTTCACGGTGTGATATTGAGCACAGAGGCCTCGGCAGAGGACATCTGGCGAGACATTCTGGACACGGTTACCCGCAAAGGAGCTTTGTCGCGCAGAATCCACTCCGTCGACAGCAAATCCTACCTTCGCGCAGATTTGAATAAGTGGTTCGAAGTTCTGGTCGAGGAGGATCAGAAGCGAGCAGGTCGTAAGGTCTACGTCAAACGCCAGCTACCTCACATCCTGGTTCCGTTTCGCAATCCGCTGGCTACCTCGTGCGCCAGGCGGAATGGTCGTGTTCTGCACCAGCAGTACAGTCTCACGCGCTACCGCTACAAACACATCGTCGACAACGTGTGTAAATGGCTGGATGAGGTGTTCCTTCGCCCCAATGAACTCGCAGACATCAATAAGTTGTCGCTTGTCGAGCAAGGTCAACGTTTAAGGAGCACTGTGTTCGCCTCCTTGGCAGACGTTCGTTCATTCCTGGGGCGAGTGCTTCTTCATGCCACGATACGGCAGATGCACGCGAGCCAGCCCATTCCGTGCTTGCTTTATCTTGAAGGCCAGAACGAAGCAAAAGTCCTTGAGAACGTCCATATCGTTCGGCGAGACCCGGAAGGCGATCAGCTATGGGTTGGCTTCAGTGAGCTCGTGACTGCTGCCAATATCACCACGCGCCTGCCTGAGATCCGCGAGGAACTCTATGAGGAGATCAGCGGGTGTTTCAGTAACGCTCGGGGCAAGATTCTAGATATCAAGGATGATAGCTACCTGCTGCGTCATGACATCGACGTCATCCTCGACGAGAGCACCCCGTTCGATGCACACCTGGATCGATTCAGATTTGTCGTGTTCGTCGGATACGATTCTTCGCTGCTGACCGATCCCGAAACTCCTGGGCATGAAGATAACTTGGAGCGGGAGACGGCTGCTCTGTTCGAAGCATTTGCCGACGATCTTAAACACAATCCGACGTTCGCAAAGCTCACGATCGATGTGTTCATCTATCCCGCGCCAAGCCTGGAGATTTTGACCCAGTTAGTGGACGAACAGGTCAGGAAGGCCGTATGAAAGACGTTTACGATGTAGCCAAACAGAGCTTGGATGGGGATGGGTTCTCAGCGTTCCGGTACCTGGCTACGGTCAACTCCCTATTGTCTAACCCAGTCTCCACCTCCCTCGGCAGAGACCTGACGATTAGGGCGCTCGATGCCCGTGAAAAGTTTATCGACCATGCTGCAATTTTGCGCAACATGGTCAGGAAGGCTGGGCTGTTCCCTTACCTGAAGAAAGAGTTTTCTGACCTTTCCCAAGGGGATCGGATCGCTCTGGATGTGTACCGAACGCCGTTCTCTGAAGACTACGTCTTCCACTCGATGCAGTTTCGAATTTTCGACTTACTCAAGGATGGCCGCAACGTCGTGCTCAGTGCTCCAACCAGCATGGGTAAGAGCGCTATCGTCGACTCGCTGCTAGGGCTCGGACGCCTTAAACGTGTCGTACTAGTGGTACCTACCGTTGCGTTAGCTGACGAGACGCGCAGGCGTTTTCAAGAACGCTTTGGTGAGGTCTATCAGATTATCCACCACAGCTCGCAAGAGTGCCGTAGTGAGTGGGTCGTGTACGTCCTGACCCAAGAGCGGGTCAACGAGCGAGAGGACATCAAGGCCATCGATCTTTTTGTCATCGACGAGTTTTACAAACTGGCTTTTCAGCAGCTCAAAAATGGCAGCACGGACTTCAAGGACGAGCGGGTCATTGAGCTGAATATTGCTCTTAGCAAGCTGCTGAAGGTGTCCAAGCAGTTCTACCTCACCGGGCCCTTCGTAAACAGTATTCGGGGCTTGACGGAGCTAGGCCACGACCACACGTTCATCTCCGCTGATTTCAACACCGTGGCCGTCGATGTACAGACGTTCGGTGTAAGTCCCGATGACGATGCGGGCAAGCTGAAAATGCTGGCGACTATCGCACCTCAGTGCAAAGGAGCCACGATCATCTACTGCAAGTCATCTAAAGTAGCAGGGAAGGTTGCCCGCGAGCTCGTCCGGCTTGGGTACGGCCAGCCATTCCAGAGTGAGCATATTGACTGGGTTGCCGAGGAATTTGACCCCGAATGGGACTACACCTATGCCCTAAGGAACGGTATTGGCCTGCATTTCGGCGGCCTCCCTCGTGCTCTTCAGCAGTACACCGCTGACCGGTTCAATGCCGGCGACCTGCGCTTTCTACTGTGCACTTCCACCATCATTGAGGGGGTGAATACGATTGCGAAAAATGTCGTCATCTACGACAACCGAAACGGAACACGCGCAATCGACAAGTTCACTCATGGCAATATCAAAGGCCGTGCAGGCCGGATGGGCATCCATTTCGTAGGCAAGGTGTTTTGCTTGGAAGATGTTCCGCAAGACAACCTGAATCAGGAGGTCGATGTGCCTCTGGGGATTCAGGATGCAGATACTCCTCTGAACCTGCTCGCGAGTGCGCAGCCCGATCACCTGACTGAATATTCCCAAGGAAGGTTCGAAGCCGCATTTTCCCAGGATCGGTTTTCTATCGATCTGGTCAAGAAGCACTCCTACTTCCGTATGGAGCAGTTCGAGCAGTTATACAGCATGGTCGAAATGCTCAGTGAGGACGAGTTCGAGTCGCTCGTGTTCCACTGGTCACCAGCGACTGGTTTTTTGAAAACCCTGGCCAATATCAGCAGCAAGCTTGTGCCCAAGGCGTTCACCGCTAATGGGCTGACGACCAAATACCCAGATACCATTCTGGCCAAACTGACGAGCTATCAGAAAGCAGAAAGTTACTCGGCATATCTGAAAGGTCAGATTGATTACACCAAGCTGCGGCTCAAGGCAGGTGAGGAGGTAAACCTTTCCACGACGCTCAACAATGATCTGAAGCTGGTGAGCAATACCTTCGGCTATACCATCCCTAAGGTATTGGGGCTGCTGGAAGACGTAGTTCGCTTGCACGCGATCAAGAAAGGCGTTCGCGCTAAAGTTGACTACAGCCACGTCAGAATGACTTTTGAGAACCTCCATCTCCCTTCAGGGGTGAATGCGCTTGAGGAAATAGGCATTCCCATTCAGACGCTGCACCGTATGTCTGAGCTGCTGGACTTCCCAGAAGGGGCAGGGGTAGATGAGTTGGCAGATTATCTTCGGCAGAACGAGCAAGCCTGGGAGTTTATGGGAGAGGTCGACCAGAGCTTCGTCAGACGCGCTTTGGGAGCGGCATGAAGGTAGGGGAGTGTTTCAATTTGGTGAGCGATCTGGGCTTAAACGACTCTAGGCTGGGCGCTCACGCATGGCGCACTTGGCTGGGCGATGTGGTTGCTTGATCGCCATTGTGCCAGTAAGCAATCCATGGCGATCAAGGCCCCTTTTCAGAGGCATTGCGTTCGAATGTCGCGCAGTCAGAGCCAGCGGCGTTGTAGCCGCGTGACTTCCTCCATAAACCGGTTATAGAAGCGGCCTTTGGGGGCAAGGCGTAGTGCTCGATCGATACACTCCTGAGCCTTAATCACGTTCTGGGGCTCACTATTGATATAGGCATAAGTCTTTTGCAGCTCACATAGGTGCTTCGGCTTGCCTAGCTCCTCTGCTGTGTTGAGGTGTTCAAGAGCATTGGCCTCATCACCAATCCGGCTCTCGATCATGCCCAAGGTAAAGTACACCTCCGCTTCACCAGGAAGGAGATCCTTCGCTTTACGCGACTGCTCCAGCGCAGCAGGCAAATGGCGCTTGCGCATTAGAGTGTATGCATACCGATCAAAGAGCCAGCCATTCTTGGGGTCTTCGAGCACTGCCGTCTCGTAGTACTCACAAGCGGCGGTGTAGTTGCCTTCGTTGTAGCTTTTCCAGGCAGCGCGCGCAGCGGGGGTGCGGAATGCTTCAATCGCACGGTCAGATACTTTGGCTTCGGCGCTGTTTAGAAACTCTTGGTAGCGGCGCTTAACCCAGTTGACGTCATCATCGGTCGGCTCCCGCTTGCCGTCTGTAACTTCGTAGCGCTCCACGCAGTAGTTGTAAAACTCGGAACTTAGGCTGACCTGCAAGGTCCCCTCAACCCTAGAGAAGCTACCGATGCCACGGCTCTCTTCAATCGCTTCACTCGCAGCGGCAACTGTCACACCAGTTCGCTGACAGCAAAGTTGGAAAAGGTACTGGTCGTGGTTGTCCCCAAGTCGGCTCATAAGCAGAAGGACGCGTCGAAGATCTGAAGTGAGACGGCTCCATGCGTCGTCATACAAAAACTGCCCAAGATCTTGGCGCTGCATCTTCTGCACACGTTGAAATGCTGCTTCAAGCCCTGTTCCTTGGGTGGCGGCAGCTTGGGCAAAGACTTCCAAGGCGATCGGTTTGTTGATTAAAGCCCGAGAATATCTTTTAAGCGTTGCAGGGCCGGCCTGCGCAATAGCATTGCATCCAAGGGTTACGCCCCGTTTCAGGAATTCTGCCCCCTCGTCGTCATTCCAGTTCTCGGTTTGAACCGGAAGAGCCTCAATCAACTCACGACGACGTGATGTCAGAATGACCCTGCCGACTCGTCTGGTCAGTTCGTTGATTTGAGCTGCGAGTGCCCTCACGTCGGCATCGCTGTTGGCCATGGTCTCAGTGTTGTCGAGAATGATCAGGTGGTTGTCTCGTGACACTTCGAATTCGGCTTGAAGTGTCGCAAGTTTTTGCACCACCTCTTTGGGCGCTTTCTCAAACCACGAGCGGTCGAGCTTTGGTGTCGTGAGCATTCGAGCAACATCCAGCACGACATCAGCGACGCCGATTTCCTGGACAGAGATCTGCTCCAAGCCGCTGAGTCCCCACCGGGTTTTTTTAGCCGTATAAAAAGTAATTATCTCAGGCTTCCACTGAATTCGCGTTTTACCGTCGAGCCAGCGGTGGAGGAACTCTACTGCCCGGGCACTGGGAAGGTGATTTGTTGTGTGGCA
>NZ_LGLW01000016.1 GCF_013620795.1 Pseudomonas sp. Q2-TVG4-2
GGCCGCTTCTGGCCCAGAGTGTGTAAAAACGTCTGATCAAACCCTTGCTATTATTTCGAGGATTCATCGTAAGGGTCGACCATGAAGCGCTTCATTCAAGGCGAGCATCGAGGCAATAGTACGTTGCTCCCTGAATGCCTTGACGACTACGTCAGCGATACCAATCCGGTGCGAGTGGTTGATGTCTTCGTTGATGAACTCGACCTGGTTTCGTTGGGTTTTGAAAGCGCAACTCCAGCGGATACAGGCCGGCCTGCTTACCACTCTGCGATCTTGCTGAAGGTCTATATCTACGGCTATCTCAACCGTATTCAATCGAGTCGGCGCCTTGAGCGAGAGACTCAGCGCAACGTCGAACTGATGTGGCTGACTGGGCGGTTGATGCCGGATTTCAAGCGACAGCATGAGTTCCGCACCGGGCATTCTCTCGGCTTGGATACAGCTTGCTGCAGCAGGTTTTCCGCAGAGCCCACGTTTTGGATCATATGCCGGTGCGCTACGCAAACCGCCCCGACCCTCTTTCGCCTGGCTCCTAGCAGGCCCTTGGGATTGGGGCTTTCAGGAGCACACCATGGCGAAGATCAAGCTGACAAAAAGCGTTGTTGCCACGGCTCAAGCACGAACCTGCGACGTTGAGCTTCGGGACACGATCGTTCCGGGCTTCTTGTGCAAAGTTACACCAACCGGGCGAAAGGTGTTCATGCTTCAGTACCGCACGAACTCTGGCGTGCGCCGCAAGCCGGCACTCGGCCAGTTCGGCGAGCTGACCGTCGAACAGGCCCGTTCACTGGCGCAGGACTGGCTGGCCGAAGTCCGGCGCGGCGGCGATCCCGGACACGACAAGGCAGAGGCTCGCAGGGCGCCGACGGTCAAGGAACTCTGCAACCGATT
Organism: Pseudomonas sp. Q2-TVG4-2; assembly: GCF_013620795.1. Classification (GTDB taxonomy): domain Bacteria; phylum Pseudomonadota; class Gammaproteobacteria; order Pseudomonadales; family Pseudomonadaceae; genus Stutzerimonas. The sequence goes on from NZ_LGLW01000016.1 coordinate 892, forward strand.
CATGGAAGATCACTCCAAGGTGCGCAACAAGCCGAGCACGCAATATAGCTACCGGTACCATATCGACAGATACATCGTCCCAGCCTTCGGTAGCAAGAAGGCCCACGAAGTAACGCGCCACGACATCACGGCGTTGATGAAGTGCATGGAGAAATCCCCGACGCAGGCCAATCGGGTACTGGCTTGCGTGCGGAAAATGTTCAACTTGGCTGAGCTGTGGGGCTACCGAGCCGATGGCTCGAATCCATGCCGTCACGTATCCAAGTACCCGGAGAAAGGCTCAACCCGACTTATCACTGACGAACAAATGGTCAAGCTGTTTGCCTATCTGGACAAGGCGGAGGCCGAGGAGCTGGAACATCCGACCTACCTCCTGGCTATCCGCCTCCAGTTCGAATTCGCAGCCCGCATGTCAGAAATTCTGCTGCTGCGATGGGACTGGCTCGACCTGCCGAACAGCCGGGTCGTCTGGCCGGATAGCAAGACCTGCGATATGTCCAAACCCTTGAGCATGGAAGTCCGCCGCCTGCTTGAAAAAGCGCCTCGCTACGGCAATTCGTTCTACGTCTGCCCTGCGACACGTAACCGCGACAAACCACTCAGCCCCCACGCCTATTACAACGCTTGGCGGCGCATCCTCGATCGCGCCGGTGTGCCGAGAGTGGGCAGCCACGGCATCCGTCATCGCTCGGCCACCGACATCGCCAACTCCGGTATCTCGGTCAAGGTCGGCATGGCGCTGACTGCGCACAAAACCGTGGCAATGTTCATGCGCTACGTCCATACCGAAGACGACCCGGTGCGCAAGGCAGCCGAACTGGTGGCACACCGACGCAAGACGGTTATCGGTGCTAGCCAAAACTCGAAAGAGGCAACCATATGATCAGTGACCTGTACCAAGCGGTGTCTCCGTCTCGCCACCCTTCCCCGTCCGCGCCGCGCGCCTACACTTGGAAAACCATACCCGTTACGGGTATAGTTCGGAGGTGGAGATGACCTGCATCTTCAAGCGGAAGGAATTTGCTCGGTGGCAGGCGGACGAGAAGCTACCCGACGCCGCCTTGTGCAAGGCTGTCAAGGAGATGAAAGGTGGCCTGATCGACGCGGACCTGGGCGGCCACCTCTACAAGAAACGGGTGGCGCGTCCAGGCGGCGGCAAGAGCGGCGGCTACCGCACCTTGCTGTCGGCCCGAGTCGGCAGCCGCTATGTATTTCTGCATGGGTTTCCCAAGAGCGACAAGGCGAACATCACACAGAACGAGAAGAAAGCGCTGCAATTCGCCGGCAAGGTGTTGTTGGAACTGTCCGCCGAAACCTTGTCGAAGGCGTTGCATTCAGGCGTGTTAGTGGAGGTGCATTGTGAGCAAGATCATTGAATCCCTACGTGGCGACTTAGCTGCGCTCCACGAAGCGGGAGCAATCAGCAAGGTAACGATGCGCGAGTTCGAGGCTATCTGCCCGCCACCGGTACGGGAGTTCAGCGCTGCCGACATCAAAGGCCTGCGCGAAGCCTTGAAGTTCAGCCAGCCGGTGTTCGCTCTTCATTTGCACACATCGGCCTCGACCGTACGCAAGTGGGAGCAAGGTGACACCCATCCCACCGGGCCGGCCCTCAAGCTGCTCAACGTCATCGCCGACAAGGGCTTGCAGGCCATCATCTGATGCTGACGAGGGAGGTAGGCATCAGCGACGCGAATTGACCCTTTCAGCTCACAGGCACCTTGAAGCCACATGCCGCGTGCTCGCGGTTACCGAGCGCGGCCAGAGCGGCATGCAGATCGAGCGGCTGCTGCAAGAAATCGAGGTTACCGATACGTCGCCCGGCATGACCAAGCGGAAGCGATTGTTCAATGCGCTGGTCGGCGCACAGAACCGGCACCAGGTCGGCAACCATCTCATCATGTTCATCAATCGCGCGATGAACCCGGTGAGCTACGCCCGCGATCGTTCTCGTGGCGGCGCGACGAACTCAATGTCGTCCTTGCCTTCTCCGGTTTCTACGTGCGCGAAGACGGCAGAGTCGGGCACGCCGACGAGGCCACGGCGCTCTATGCCACGCGCCCTAGCTGGACGACTCAAGCACGGCCCTGGAAGTCGGGCCGTGCACGCAGAAGCGGTGAACTACTGCCGCGCCAAAACCACTTCTATTAGCGCCAAGGCTGCCCTATCGCGCTCCTCATGTTCCGCCACGCCACTGCAGAAAAAGCGATCCTCTATATTTCCGGCTGCGTGCCAGTGGGATATCGACGACCTGCGCGCCCTGAGTTTCGGTGTGCAGCGCTACAAGGCAGACATGGTTCTTGCCGGCGCACTCAGCGTCGTCGATTACAAGGTTGACAGACGCCAGTCGACCCGAGACCTGGACCGTTTCGAGGGCGATACCGACCGCGAATAGGGCAACTACAGCCAGTATCTGGCGCGCATGTGGTGCGCCGATGGCGTAAGCAGCGCCGAACAGGAAACCGTCGCGGAGGAGTGGTTGCCCGGCCGGAACGTCGGCTAGGCGCTCAACGATAACTGGTTCCTGTATGCCAATGCCCAGCGATCGCTGCGCCTGCCGCAGATCACCTCGATCGTGAAGAATCGTGGCGGGTAAACGAATGGGCCTGGATACCTTCTCGCAGTCAGCCACTACACGCAGCGATTCGCAGCGTCGCGACAGTTGACGGCGCGATTGGTGTTTCAAACTGATCGCACGTTTACCTTCGCCCCACGATCTAATGAGCGGAAGCCGTCGTGGCTCCGATACCCGTCTGGCCACGCACGTACTGATCCTCGAATGCCTCTCGCTCGGCCTTGGCTTGAGGGCTGTGATCGAGCCTGGACACAAGGTAGGCAGCACCGAATGCCAGGGGCATGGAGAACAGTGCCGGCTGGGTATAAGGGAACAATGCCTCGGCAAATCCAAAGACGTCCACCCATACCGATTTGGACAGCACTACGAATGCCACTGCGCTGATCAGGCCCAGGTAACCGCCTGCCAACGCCCCACGCGTCGTCAGGCCGCGCCAGAACATCGAAAGGAACAGCACCGGGAAATTCGCCGAGGCCGCAATTCCGAAGGCCAGCGCGACCATGAACGCCACGTTGGTTGTCTCGAAAACGATGCCCAGCCCAATGGCGATGACCCCGAGCGTCAATGTCGCGAACTTAGTTACCCGCAATTCCTGTGCTTCGCTCGCCGTTCCTTTCTTGATGACCCGTGCATAGAGATCGTGAGCGATGGCCGAGGCGCCCGCCAGGGCCAGCCCGGACACCACGGCGAGGATGGTGGCGAAGGTTACCGCCGAGAGGAAACCGAGCAGAAAATCACCGCCCACCGCCTGTGCCAGATGCATGGCGACCATGTTGCCACCGCCTATCAGCGTGCCGCCAACCTCCCCTCCTTCGAAGAACTGTGGGTTCTGGCTGACAATGACAATTGAAGCCAGGCCAAGCAAGAAGATGACATTGAAGAAATAGCCAATGAAGCCTGAGGCGTAAAGCACCGACTTGCGGGCTTCCTTGGCGTCGCTGACAGTGAAGAAGCGCATCAGGATATGCGGCAACCCGGCAGTGCCGAACACCACACCCAGGCTCAGGGACAAGGCCGTGAGCGGGTCGGCAAGCAGGCTTCCCGGGGCCAGCAATTGCGGACCAAGCTTGTGCACGTCCATGGCCTGGCTCACCAGCTTGTCATAACTGAAGTCGAATTCGCGCATGGCCAGCACCATCACTGCCGTGCCGCCGATGAGCAACAAAAACGCCTTGATGATCTGTACCCAGGTCGTAGCAACCATGCCGCCGAAGGTCACGTACAGCATCATCAGCGCACCCACCAGGAACAGCGCGATCTGGTAGTCGAGTCCGAACAGCAGCTTTATCAGCTGGCCGGCTCCCACCATTTGCGCCACCAGGTAAAAGCAAACCACGGTGAGCGAGCCGATCGCCGCCATGGTTCGCACCTGACCCTGATTGAGACGGTAGGACGTTATATCGGCGAATGTGTAACGGCCAAGATTACGCAGCCGCTCGGTCATCATCAGCAGCAGAACAGGCCAGCCGGCGAAGAAGGCGATCAGATAGATATAGCCGTCCATGCCCGATGTGTAGATCAGCGCAGTGATGCCCAAAAGCGTCGAGGCGGACATATAGTCCCCCGCCAGCGCCAGACCATTCTGAAAACCGGTGATACCGCCGCCGGCGCTGTAGAAATCGGAAGTCGAACGGGTGCGTTTGGCCGCCCAGTAGGTGATGACCAGGGTGAAACAGACGAAAAGCAGAAACATGCTGATCGCATGTAAGTTGAGCGGTTGCCGGCCGGCCGTTTCGATGGCGGGAGCGGCGACTGCCGACGCCGAGGCGGCCAGGCTGAGAGCCATGAAGGGAGCGATGCGCGGGGCGAATTTCATGCGCGATCCTCCCCTTCGACCTGAGCGATCAGATCCCGCGTCATGACATCGAACACGCCGTTGGCCCTGTAGACATACAGGCAGGCCATCAGAAAGAAAAAGACGAAGAGAAAGGCGCCAGCCAGGACACCGAACGTAAGGTTGGAGTTTTCAGAAAGGCGGCGGCCAATTAGCTCCGGCCAGTAGGACACAAGACCCATGTAGGTGCAGAACGTTACCACGATGATGGCAAGCAAGCTTGCCGTCAGGCGGTTGCGTCTGGCTACCAGTTCGCTGAAAACGGAATGACGACGGACGCGTGCATATAAGGGATTGGACATAGGACACCTCTCGGAAACGCCAGCATTGTTGTTGTTCGTTATCTGTGCCGAAAGGCTCAGTGCTCTGCCTCTGCCGAGACTTCCTTGGCAGATTTCGCCCATTCACGCAGCAGATATTTCTGGATCTTGCCTGTGGATGTTTTAGGCAACTCGACCATCGAGACGTGTTGCGGCGCCTTGAAATGCGCAAGCCGCGAGCGGCACCAGGCGATCAGATCCTCGGCCTGGGTTCTATCGGCCGCGCCAGCCCGCAGCGTGACAAAGGCATGCGGCGTTTCGCCCCAATGCTCGTCGGGCCGCGCCACCACCGCCGCTTCCATCACATCCGGATGCTGGTAGAGCACTTCCTCGATTTCCAGCGAGCTGATGTTCTCGCCACCGGAAATGATGATGTCCTTCGAGCGGTCCTTGATCTCCACGTAGCCGTCCGGATGCAGTACTGCCAGATCGCCAGTGTGCAGCCAGCCCCCGGCAAAGGCGGCCTGGGTTGCCTCTGGATTGTTCAGGTAGCCCTTCATCACCGTGTTGCCGCGCATCACCAGCTCCCCAAGCGTTTGGCCATCGGCAGGCACCGGCTGTTGGCTGTCGACATCCAGCACGGTGGCGTCCTCCATCATTGGATGGATGACACCCTGACGACTGGTGAAAATCGCGCGATCGGCCAGTGGCAATTCGTCCACTCCAGGTTGCCAGAGGCATAACGTGGACGGCCCATAGCTTTCGGTCATGCCGTAGCCGTGGGTGACGCTGAAGCCGCGCGCCTCCATGGCCGCGAGTACGGCTGTCGGCGGCGCCGCGCCGCCGGTGATCACCTCCACCGGTTGTCCGGGGCGGCGCTCGAACTGTTCATCGGCATGGATCAGCATCGACAACACTATCGGCGCCGCGCTCAGGTGGGTCACGCCATGCTCGGCGATCGCCGCGTAGATGGGGCCCGCCTGGACCTTGCGCAGGCAAACGTGGACGCCACCACAGAGTGTCACCGCCCATGTGTGACTCCAGCCGTTGCAGTGAAACATCGGCAGCGTCCAAAGGTAGACGCTACGGGGTCCTAGCTGGAAAACCAGCGCGCCGGCGCAGGCGTTGAGGTAGGCGCCGCGATGATGCAGCACAACGCCTTTGGGGTTGCCAGTGGTGCCGGAGGTGTAGTTCAGCGCAATGGATTGCCATTCATCTGCAGGTAGCATGAGTTCGCGTGCTGCTGCGCCCCGAGTGAGAAATGCCTCGTAATCCAGTTCACCAATCAACCGTCCGCCACTCGCCTGAGCATCGTCGATATCTACCACGAGCGGAGGCGTTTCCAACTCGGCCAGGGCTTGCTCTGCCGTGGCGCTGAATTCCCGGTCGCAGATCAAAACCTTGGCCTGGGAATGGCGCAAAATAAAAGCGATGGTTTGAGGTTCAAGGCGGATATTGATGCTGACGAGCACCGCACCTGCTCCAGGAACTCCATAGTGAGCTTCCAGCATCTCCGGCACGTTGGGCGCTAATACAGCCACCCTGTCCCCCGCTTCGACTCCTGCTCCCGTCAGGGCGCTGGCGAGCCGGCGGCAGCGCTCGTGAAGTTGCCGGTAACTGTAACGGCGCTGGCCATGAATGACGGCGATACGCTCGGGATAGATATGAGCGGCGCGTTTGAGAAAGGATACCGGTGTCAGCGGCACGTAATTGGCGGCGTTACGCCCTAGATCCGCTTCAAACATCGAGTGGGTCATAGAGCCCGTCCTCCGGATATGCGGCACGCCGCGGTGCGCCTACGATTCGATTCGGGAGCTATAAGGTCCACGGGCAGAACAATGAGCTGATGCATGCGATCCTCCTGGCCGTTCAGGCCTGTTGTTCTTGTCTGGAGCTCAAGCGGCGGCTAGAGGGCCTAGCGTTTCATTCGCCGCCAACACGCAGCGCGCAAGCGAGATACAGGCTCACAGGCCGCTGCACAGGTGTCCTCCATCCACGACGATCTCGGAGCCGGTCATGGCTTTGCCGGCATCGGATGCGAGCAGCAGCAAGGCGCCGTCGAGATCGCCGAAATCACAGAAGCGACGGGTCGGTATTCGTGCCCGCAACCGTTCCCCGGCTTCGCTATGCAGGAACTCGGCGTTCAGCTCGGTTTTCACATAACCGGGGGCGAGCGAGTTCACCCGGATGCCATGACGCGCCAGCTCCAGAGCCATCGATCGTGTCAGTTGGCTCAGCCCAGCTTTCGCCACCGAATAAGGGCCTACCGCACCGGCAACGCGGCTGGCCAGAATGGAGGTGACATTAATCAGGCTGCCGCCTTGTTCCCGCTCGACCATTCGCCGGGCCGCTTCCTGGGCGACTGCCCACGCGCCCTTGAGGTTGGTGTCGAGAATAAGATCCCAGTCTTCATCCTGGTATGCGAAGACATTCTTGGTGTCGCTGACACCTGCGTTATTGACGACGATATCCAGCGGGCCGAAACCTTGCCAGATCGAGTCGAGACAGCTAGTGACCGCTGCACGGCTCGTCACATCCAGCGCGAAGGCGCGTGCCGTGCCGCCGCTGGTCTCGATGTCCGCGACGACCTGCTGTAGCTGTTCGATGCGGCGGGCGGCGATTGCCACTTCGGCGCCGGCGGCCGCGAGCGTGTGGGCAAAGTGCCGACCCAGCCCGCTGGAAGCGCCGGTTACCAGGGCACGACGGCCTTTGAGATCGAACAGGCTGGCGATTGGTTCGCGCATCATGACTCCCCCCGGCGATCGATTATTTTCTTTGCCAGGCTCATGCGATGAACTTCGCTGGGGCCGTCATAAATACGGAACGGACGGATGTCACGAAAAATTCGCTCGACGACAGTTTCGCCGGTCACTCCCCTGCCACCCAGAATCTGCACGCAACGATCCACGACCCGCCAGAGCGCTTCGGAGCTGATCACTTTGGTCAGGCTCGATTCAATGTTGCCGCGCTGACCCTCGTCCAGAACCCAGGCGCAGTGCCAGACAGCGAGGCGAGTAACGTGCAGATCCATCTGATTATCGGCCAGCATGAAGCCGACCCCCTGGTGTTCGCCCAGGGGTTTGCCGAACGAGTGGCGACTGCGCGCATAGTCGCACGCGATGTCGTTGGCCCGCCGCGCCGCGCCCAGCCAGCGCATGCAGTGAGTCAGGCGTGCCGGAGCCAGCCGCACCTGGGCGTAGCGAAAGCCCTTGCCGACTTCACCGAGCACATCGCTGGCTGGGACACGCAGGTTGTCGAAGCGTAATACCGAGTGTCCGCCGGTGAAGCAGCTGTCGAGGGAATCGAGCTGACGCTCCTGGATGATGCCGGGGCGCTGCATATCCGACAGGAACATGGTGGCGTTGCCGTCCTCCATGCGCGCCATGATGATCACAAATCCGGCCCCGTCAGCGCCGGTGATCAGCCATTTGAGGCCGCTGATGAGGTAATCATCGCCGTCTTTCACCGCCGTGGTGTTCAGCATTGACGGATCGGAGCCAGAGCCCGGTGCCGGCTCGGTCATGGCGAAGCAGGAGCGAATGCGGCCCTGCACCAAGGGCCTGAGCCAACGATCCTTCTGCGCCTCGGTGGCGACGATGTCCATCAAATGGATGTTGCCTTCATCGGGAGCATGGATGTTCAGCGCCACGGGCCCCAGTGGCGAATATCCGGCCTCCTCGAAAACGATCGCCTTCGCCGCGTGGGTCAACCCTTGGCCGCCCATTTCGCGGCTGGCGTGGGGGCAAAGCAACCCGGCCTTGCGCGCTTTTTCCACTAGCTCTTGGCGCAGGGCTTCGGATGGGCCGTGCGGTGTCATTCGGGAATCGCCTTCCATGGGGATCACCTCGGCGGCGATGAAGCGCCGGGTTTTTTCCTGCAAGGCCAGCAACTCATCAGGGATCGTGAAATTCATGGTTGTCCTTCTTATCGGTGCAGTGCGGTTATCGGTGCAGTACGGTTATCGGTGGGCGCGGCGCAAGCGGCCCGCGTCGTGGCCCGTCGGCCGGAAGCTGCCAAAGATCAACTGCCAGTTAACGCTCATTGCCGAGCACCTTAGGGTTGCTGATCGCCAACCGGCCCAACGTGACCCGCTCGAGAGACCGCAGCAGCTCGTTCTGGCTGGGGCATGCCGTGTCGTAATGGCCCGCGCGAATGGCACCGGCAACCTGTCGCCGCGCTGCGTCTAGGTTTTCGGAGATACCGGCCTGGCTGATCGACAGGCACTGCAAAGCGTCCATTTCGGCATGCTCGGTCTGAGCAGCCAGCTGGTATTCGCGCCTGGCCATCGCCATGACGTTGGCAATCATCAACGCTTCGTAGCGCAGGTCCGCAGGCAGCACGGGTAGGAGTTTTTCCAGCAGCGTCTGCCGCGCCACGTTCAATAGTTCGCAGGCATCAAGGCGGTCGCTCATCGGTCGAATCCCCCGGTCAGGCGCAGAATGTCGAGCTCGAGTTCAGGGACCAGCCGCCCTGTCAGCGCGAGCTCAAGCGAGGTCTCTTCGCCCGACAGATGCCGCTGGGCCTGCTGCAGGGCAATGATTGCCCAGCGCAGAGTCGCCATGACTTGCCAGTAGACAAGCTCGTGCCGATCTACACGACGTTGCGAGTGGCTTTCATAACCGGCGAGAAAGTCTTCCAGACGACCAATGCCGCCGGCCTCCAGATCGGGCCTGGCGAAGCGCCAGCAGCGCGCGGTGAACCAACCCAAATCCTCGCGGGCATCGCCCCAGCCGGCAAACTCCCAGTCCAGCACGCCGGTTAATTCACCGTCATGAGCCAGGTAATTGCCGGTGCGGTAATCACGATGGATCAGGCATACCGAGGCATGCTTCGGTGCGTTGAGCTGGCACCAGCGCAGGCCCCATTCCAGCACCGGGAACGCCTGTTCGAGCGTGTCGAGAAAGTTCTGGTAAGCCGCTATGGCAGCCAGCGCCGGCGAACCATCGGGCATCGGCAGAAAACCTAGTTCGGCTCGTGGCGGCTCGATACTGTGCAGGTGCGCAAGGTTCGCGCCCAGCTCCTCAGCGAGTCGCGCATTGCTGGCGGCACCAGCGGTTTTTCCGGTGAGAACATGCCCCGCGGCCACGCCCGGAACCATCTCCATCAGGAAGAATGCCCGTCCGAGCACGCCTGGGTCGTCGCACAGCCACAACGGCCGAGGCACTTTGACCCCGGCTTGGTAGGCCACTGACAGCACCGCGAATTCTTGGGCGCGGCTCAGGCTGGCCTGCACCGCCGATGCGGCATCGGTTCGCAGTACCCAGCGATGCTTTCCCGCCCACGGCCCGCCGTACAGATGGACCTCCAGCAGCCAATTCTCTTGAATCGCCCCACCTGACAGGCGTCGGCAGCTGTCGATGCTGACACGCTGCGCGAATGTCATTTCCTGTATGACGGGTTCCAGACGGCTCTTATTCAGTTCGGCATCGGCCCGGGCCGATGCCGCCTTTGTTGCCTCGTTCAGATTGCTCATGAGTCGATGCGCCTGCCCTTTAGCTTTTTTGTCGGGGTCTCGCTTACGGCTATAGAGAACAGAGCAAGCGTCGGGCCAATGCTGCTCGGCTTTAACAAAGACGCTTCAAAGCCGCTGATAGCAAGGCTTTCAGCAGCCACCTGGCAATCTTCGCGACAATGGCTTACCGGTTTCCATTTCACTTATGAAACGATTTCATTCATAGTTGAAAAAAACACTTCAGTAACGAAAGGGTTTGCTTTCATGGAAACACTGCCACGCCCGCAAATCGTCGTGCTCATCAGCCACCTACAGCGCCCAGCTCAATCGAGCCGTCTGGCGCAGGTGGTACGTAGCGTGATGCCCGACTATGCGGACGAAACGACCATCCGCGTGATCGATACCTCCGTTTATGAAGCGCTACAAACCGCCACAGATCTGGAAAAACGTGGCCAGGTCGATGTCTTCATATGTGCTGGCGCGACGGCCGCCTACCTTCGCAAACACCTGACCCGTCCTGTGTTATCGATGCGGGTCGGCGGCTCGGATCTGCTCAGGTCGCTCGATCAGGCATGCGCCCGCTCAGCCCAGATCGCGATCGTCAGCTACAACCACATCAACCTTGAGCTCAAATCCGTGGCCCCACTGTTGACAGTACAGGTGGAGCAAGCCTCCTATACCACCCTGGAAGGTGCCCGGAAGGCGGTTCAACGGATGCGCGAGTTGGGCTGCGAGACAATAATCGGCTCATCCACTGTGGTTGAACTGGCCGAACAAGACGGGCTGCATGGCGTCTTGTCCGTGAGCGCCGACACGGCGCGCAAGGCACTGGAGGAAGCGCTCGGCATCCTGCATAGCCAACGAATCGAGATCGCCAAGCGGCGCCATCTCGATGGCGTGTTGCGGCACATACCCACGGGGGTCGCGGCGCTGGACAACAACGGTATCGTCCGCTCAATCAACCCTGCCCTGGAGCAACTGCTGGGCGTGCAGGCGAACCTCGCGCTCGGTCGTCCGCTCCATGAGCTCAACCCTGCCATCGACGTTGCGGACGCGCTGCGCAGCGGTATCGGTGAAGAAAACAAAGTGATTCGGCTGGGCGCCCGTTCGGTAATTTGTAACATCCTGCCGATCCTGGAAAACGGCCAGCGCACCGGCCTCGTGCTGACCTGCATGGAGGCCTCGGCCGTGCAGCGCGCCGACCGGCGCATCCGCTCGACCATTCGCCCCTCGCAGCTAGCGGCTAGATATCGGCTCGACCAGATCAGCGGGAGCAATCATGCGCACCGTGAACTACTCCGATTGGCCGAGCACTACGCGGCTACTCATTCGACCATACTTATTACCGGCGAAAGCGGCACCGGCAAGGAGCTCCTGGCTCAGGGCATCCACAATGCCAGTCGACGGCAGCATGGTCCCTTCGTCGCGATTAATTGCGCGGCATTTCCGGAATCGCTGCTCGAAAGCGAGCTGTTCGGCTATGAGGAAGGCGCGTTCAGCGGTTCACGCAAGGGCGGGAAGCCCGGACTGTTCGAGGTGGGCCATCGCGGCACGGTGTTCCTCGACGAGATCGGCGACATGCCGGTTTCCTTGCAGACCCGACTCTTGCGGGTGCTGCAAGAAAAGGAAGTGACACGCCTTGGCGCAACCGAGCCGACCAGCATTGATGTGCGCATCATCGCCGCCACTCATCATGATTTGCGCGCCTCGATCGAAGCTGGCCGGTTCCGCAAGGATCTCTACTACCGACTCAATATCCTTCGACTGCAAACTGCGCCGCTTCGCGAGCGCGCCGAGGACATTGCACTGATCGCACAAGGCATCGTTAAGCGGCTCAGCCTCGACGACAGCTCGCTAAAAAAAACCGAGCAGCTATTGCAGGCATTGCTGCCCTACTTCGTAACCTATAGCTGGCCAGGCAATATTCGCGAACTCGAAAACATTACCGAGCGCGCCATCTTGTCAGCGGCCGACCTGATGACGGGCGAGGCGATCGAGGAGCAGCGCCTGGCACTGCTGATTCCCGAATTTTTCGAAGGCAACCAGAGCAGCACCGTGATGACATCCGCAAGAGACAATGGCGAACCGACGCTCAAGGCGCTGGGCAAAGCGGCGGAGCTTCAACACATCAGGCAGACGGTCGAAAGCTGCCAAGGCAACCTGGAGCGTGCAGCCCGCCAACTGGGCATCAGCCGCTCTACGCTTTGGCGAAGATTGCGTACGAGGTGAGCCGCGCTCAGGGCATCAACGGGTCACGCAGATGCCATCTTGGGTGTTGGCCGCCCCATTGGAGCGGAGCCACGGCAGACGGCAGCGGGCGGCGGCTCGCCGATTTTCGATAGCTGCTGCTTCTCGCCTTTGGACTAAGTGATCGGTGCCGCTCGTCACAGGTGCGGTTGTCATTGGATCCTGCAGACCCAGGGCCGGTTGGAGCGTTACCAGAAGCTTTTGAGGTGATCGGAGGCCTGCTGCTGGTCTTCCGCAGGCTGCACATGCTTAACACCGTGCTGTTCATCTTCCCCTCGCTCGCAATTTTCATCGGTCCGCTGATTACTGTCGCTGCGAAGAAACTGGTCGATCAGATAGCCATTGGCGGCATGAATTTCCACGCCATCGAAACCCGCGCGCTTGGCATTCTCCGCGCCGATCCGGAACTGCTCCACCATTGCGGGAATTTCGTCTGTAGTCAATGCTCGCGGCTCTAAGATATCAATCATCCCCGATTCAGCGGTGATGAAGGTTTGCGCGCCTTTGGGCTTGATCGCCGAAGGGGCAACCGGTGTCTCGCCATAGGGCTGCAGTTGTGGATAAGAGATGCGCCCTACGTGCCACACTTGAAGGTGGATGCGCCCGCCCGCCTCATGCACTGCCGTGGTGATTTGACGCCAACCCTCGACCTGAGCGTCAGAGTGAGTACCGGGCGTGAACGCGTAGCCTTTGCCCTGGGCAGGCCTACTTCAGTTATCCGGACGGCCTCCGCAAACGCACATCAGGCCTGGGTCAGCGCCTCGACCATTCATTCACCGAGACAGATAGCGAGTGATCTCCAGCGCGCGGTCCTCGAAGACATCCTCTCCTGGGTGCGCCGCCCGCCAGGCCTCGACAACCCGATCGCTATGCTCGAGCAAAGCCTCGGTATGTGGTCGGAACAGCTGCAGCAATGCGGTCAACCACAGATTGGTCGGCCAGGACGGATAGCCATGGTCAGTCGAAAAGCCGGGCAGCATCTGCTTTACCGCCTCGGCAGGATACCCGGTCTCGCCAGTCATCCAGCGATTGCAGGCGAACAGGCCTATTGGTTGTCCCCCAGGCAACCATCGACACGACGATCAGCTAAGCGATGGCCTCGCCGCCACTCGGCCAGTTCGCCGGCCTCTGCCGGGACAAAGGTTGCAATTCGAAGGGAATGGCCTAGTCACGAATAAATGTATGAAAGTGACCATGCCGTCGCGCCAGCCCTGAGCGCAGGATTCGCCTGCTCGGCTGTATGAACCTATGGTGAGTGAGGCTGCACGGGAGGTATCTGCATATTTACCGGAACCGCTTAAGAAGGCAGCGCGAGTGCCGATAGAGAAAAAATCCCCCAGTCGTCCTAGGTGTCGTCATGTTTAACAGCCGCTTGAAAAAGGAATTGCAAGACCAAAGCGCAGAGCTATGCAGGCTGCGTCAGCTGTACGAACAGATGAGCTCGAATAGGCTTTCCATCACTCTCGACCACGAGCTCAACATCACGGCTTTCAACCAAAACTTCGCGCGGACCCTCGGTTATGCTGCGGAACAGTTGCAGAGCCGGCCCATGTCTGAAATCACTCCCGCATACGTGAAAACGCTGCCGTGTTTCCAACAGTTCAGGGCAGCGGTAGCCAAGTTTGAACCAATCAGTGATGACTATCGGTATCTTCGGGCCGATGAAGTCTGGCGTGGCTGAACGTTCAGTGGCACCCCATCAAGAGCGAACGCGGCGAACTCATGCATATCCAGGGTTTCGCTACCGAAGTCAGCAAGGCGGTAGAGCTGGCGACGGCGAATGAGGGGTTCATCAAGGCCTTACTTCGCTCCACCGCAGTTATTCAATTCAGCCTGGATGGAAAAGTAATAACCGCTAACGATCAGTTCTTGCAAACAATGGGGTACTCGCTCCAGCAGATTGTCGGCAAGCATCACAGTATGTTTTGTACCGCGGAAGAAGCTACTTCCTCCCAGTATAGATCGTTCTGGCAGACCCTTAATCGCAGCGAGTTCGTCGCGGATCGATTTAAGCGTATCGACAGTCGTGGCCGTGAGGTATGGCTGGAAGCTACCTACAACCCCGTCCATGACACAGAAGGAAAACTCTGCAAAATTGTAAAATTTGCCAGCGTAATCACCGAGCAGGTCGCTCGCGAAGCGGAGATAAAGGAAGCAGCGGGCATCGCTTACGAGATCTCGTTGCAGACGGATGTCACCGCCAAGCGAGGCGCCTCGGTGGTTACGAAAACGATCGAGACTATGCAAAAGATCGCCGAGGAAGTTGAGTCGGCGACGCAGAGCATCGAGGCACTTGGCAAGCAATCCTTACTGATCAGTTCGATTGTTCAGACCATAGGTGGCATAGCAGCACAAACGAACCTGCTCGCACTCAACGCAGCCATCGAGGCGGCACGAGCGGGAGAACAGGGACGCGGTTTCGCCGTAGTGGCGGACGAAGTGAGGCAGCTCGCCGGTCGCACCAGCGCAGCTACTGAAGAGATCGTTAGCGTGGTTCAGCAGAATCAGGCGCTGGCCGACGAAGCCGTACGAGACATGATCAATAGCCGGGAGCAGGCGGCGCAAGGCCTGGGGCTGGCCAGCCAGGCCGGCGAGGTGATAGTCGAGATTCAGGACGGCGCGAAGCAAGTCGTAGGCGCGGTTGGGCGATTTACTAACGAGCTGAAGTAGTCCTGGTAACGCGCCGGTCACGAGCGACCGAGGTGTAAAGCGCTTCGCGGTTTCACGTCAGGTATGCGCCGTTCTCTAAAAGCCACAACGCGCTATTGGCTACACAGCGGGGCGTGAGCCTCACTCAGCGCATGTTCACCTTCGCCGAAAAACATCAATCGAGTGCCGGCTTCGCCTGACCTTTGGCCCCGCCTACGCTAGAGACTGAGGTTAAAGGTGTGTCCCGGCATTGCCGGGCCGCGCTGTCGTGCTACGCATCATGCTGGCAGGCCATCTCACCCTTTTGGGATCATCCAACTCCGCGTGGTCGGCTGGCGCCCGCCCGCCCCGCTTGGCTGTCCGTGCCAAAAGGTGGGTATGGGCAGTCTTGCTAGTTTCCTTCACATTGTCACTGCGAGCCCGCCTCCAAGGGATCCGGCATGCGGAGCCAAGCGAGCAGACGGACGGACGGACGGACGGACGGAAAGTTGACCAAACGGCTGAACGAGGCGCTGGGTCTCGTCGACGTCACGGCGCTGGCCTGCTCAGGCCAGCTCGATGCGGTTTCGACCGTTTGTCTTGGCCCGATACATCGCCTGGTCCGCACGACTGAAGGTGCCCTCGATTAATTCCTCATCGCGCTTGATGGCTGCACCAACGCTGACCGTGATTGAGATTGCGTCCGACCCGCAGGTCATTGGCTTGTCAAGTAGCGCCAGCCGAACGCGCTCTGCCAGTATCTCCAGCTCATCGGTCTGGTTCACCAGTAACAGCACTCCGAATTCCTCCCCACCCAAGCGGATTAGCAAGTCATCCGCGCGCAGCACGGCCTTGAGCCTAAGGGCCGCCTGCACCAGAACCTGATCGCCAATGGCATGACCGTAGCGATCATTGATCGCCTTGAAATGATCAAGGTCGCAGCACAGCACACCCAGCTGCATGTTGCTGGCGCCAGCTTCACTGAGCAGAACTGGGGCAAGGTACTCGAGCCCCTCTCGGTTCCAGGTACGTGTAAGTGGATCGGTCATCGCCCTTAGGCGTTCGGCATCCAGAGCCTCGTATAGCGTGCGAATATGGGTGTTCTGCAGCCGCTGAATCACGTACCCCTCGGCGAGTGTCGCCAGATCTCTGAGCATCGCTTGCTCGGCATCGCTCAGCTGGCGCGGCCGAGGGTGGAGCAGGCAGAGCGAGCCGATCGGAAATCCGTTGATGACAATCGGGTGTCCGGCATACAGCCGCACACGCGGTGCCGCAGTGACCAATGGATTGTCGCTGAATCTTGGGTCGTCGAGCGCATCCGGCACAATCAACGAATCCGGTTGCAAGATAGTGTGACTGCAGAACGAGATGTCGCGGGGCGTCTCGCTGATATCAATGCCCTGGCGTGCCTTGAACCACTGACGATCACGGTCGATGAGACTAATCAGCACCGTTTCGACGCCGAATGCGGTCTGCGCGACCCTCACCAACGTATCTAGGTACACGTCCCCAGCCGTGTCGAGCAAATTCAGGCAGTCGAGCATGTATTGTCGTAGCGCTTCGTCGGGGTGCAGCGGTGCCTGAGCATTGCGTTACCGAAAATAGAGATATCCGTGATCCTAGCAGCGAAGCGCGTCCCAGCGCCACGAAGGCGGCTACAACTATCCACTGCGCTGACTGCGGGTTTGCCTACACTCGATGAGCACCAATGCCATCGACTATCCCAACGGTGGATACAGCCGAACTTTTATTAAAGGTCGTGAGCTAAGCAATCGGTCGTGTGAACAGGTAGCCGCGTGCCTCGTCGCAGCCGGCCTCTCTTGGCAATACAAGCGTTTTTTCTAGCGACCCGCCTCGCCCAGGTCTTGATTAGCTAGCCAATAGCATCGCTGGCACCGCCAGTGCCGTCGCCAAGGTATTGATTGGGTGGTAACGGTCCGGTTCAGGGAGCCAATACGCCAGCTGGCTGTCCCGGCAGCGGTGATGGCGCTACCGGATGCAGCAGACCATGCGCCGTCGAGGAAACTGCTGGGATAATTCGCCGATGGAGCGCCTGTATCGCAGCCCCAATCGAACGTAATCTCCGTGCTTTCTTTAAATCACAGCGACACCGAGTCGCTGAAACCCTGCAGAATACATCAGCGTTATCTACCGAGCGGGTCAACTGAACGAGTTCTTCCGCTTAAACATGGCCCAGAAATAGGTTACGCAAGAAAATAGTAGCGCTGCCTATATCGAGGTCAAATCTTAAACCGATCGGATCGAGTCGAATTCGCCGGTGCGTCAACAAGCCAGCCACGAACACCATATCTTTTATACAGTTTTTGTACAATTCTTGATGCTTCGATTTTATCTGTGTAATTACCTAGCGCCAGCGAGTACTTCCCTCGACGGAGCACGCGCAGCCCCATAAATCGAATCGCTCTAAAGATTTTTTGCCGGCTTGCTTCGTCAAGATTGACCTCGATAATCCATAACCCGCTTTGCCGTTCTTCTCTTGGCTCGACAAATACTTCAGCAGGGGAAGCCGAAAGCGCGACGTTGCGTGACGGCCTTTTCGCCCAAAAATAAGACAATAACAAAGCACCCATTAGAATCGCTATTACAATCAAGCCATCGACAGTGGTATGCCTTAGTTTTGCGGACAAGTCCTTTAAAGACTGATTGATATGTTTGAGAGAAGCCGCTGGCCAACTGTTATGGCCATCAGACGTAGGGACCTTGCTCTGCGCGGAAGCGGAAGCGGAAGCGGAAGCGGAAGCGGAAGCAAGTTTGAAGCTCGAAGGCCCTGCAACGACCGGTGAGTACTGCTCGGCCGTTCGCGCTTGACGACCGGGCGCAGCGTCATACGCTAAAGTTGGATCCTTAGAATTGTTCTGAGGGTTGGCGATGGGAGTTGGATGCGCGAGGCCCTCGTGGTCAACGACGGGGCAGCTAGAAACCGAGGGACGCTCGTCGAGCGCTATCCACATCCACTGACCGAACACAATGATAGTCAAAAGGCCTACGATCAGCTTCATCGTGAACTTACTCATGTGGTCGAAATATCCAGCGGAGACGATAACGGCTATTCGTGGCGTGCTTAACATAGCATACTTATTGAGCTGCCACGTTATTGGCGTCATTTATCAGACGGATGGTAGGCCTTTGGTTTCGCGTGAGCCGGGAAAGGTCGAAAACCGTAGCTGGCGCAAGGACCCGCCAAACGACAGCGACTAGTGTGCGGCACGAAGCGCTGCGGCCTTTTCCATTTGCTTGAGAAACTTCGTTCGTTGCTTGGTCAGATTGTTAACGGCCTCATCCAGACCTAACTCGCTTAGGGCATGAACTCGGCCGTGACATCCATATCATTTGCGCCTGAATCGACGGCCGGCCGGGTACCAATCGGCATCGCTGCCGGCGCAGCACGAAAAACGCTTGGCCCGAAACATCAGGTATCGGATATGGAATGGTTTGGACTACCGGCACGTGCGGTGTCACGGGGCGATCCAGCGGACCACCCGCGTCATCTTTGCTGTAAGCGCTCGTAACGCTTGTAGTGGCTCAGTCAGGAGCACAGATAGCCTGCAAAGAGCACTGATTAGCTTGCTTTCTCAATAGACCTGATGCGAACAAAGCCGTTTTGGTATCTCATAGAGCGCCCTGTGTACCGCCATCTAGCGGCTGGCTTCCAATAAGTTCGGCTGACTAGCCAATAGGATCCGCATTCGCATATTTTCGCGAATCAGCTCGCCCTGCTCGAAAGCGTCCCGAATTTTGGAACTGAGCGAATCCAGTTTCCAAGGCATCATGACGAAGCGATACACAACCCCTTCATTAACTGCCTTGAGAACAGTTCCGGCCTGGGCCGGGTCGGTAACCGCAACGCGTCCGACATCGGGATACAACATCCTGATCTGGCTAAGCAGTTCTAGCCCACTCGTCTCCTCGGTTCTCAGACCTGTCACCACTACTTTTACGGGATACGACTCCAGCAAGGAAAACGCCAAGCGAGGGTTGGTGGCGGTCAGAATTCGGTAAGTCTCCTGACACAACGCCTTTTGCAGCGAATCGAGAACGGTTTGATCTTCATCAACCAGCAGCAGATAGCGCTCTTGTTCATCGAGGATGCGCGCAGGCAACTGCAGCTTCGATCTGCTGGTGAGGAACGTCAAGCAATCCTCAGCCGGCAGCGGACAAGAATAGTGGTAGCCCTGCAATTCATCGCAGCCAGCGAGATGAAGAAAGTTGACTTGCTCGATCGTTTCCACGCCCTCGGCGATCACCTTGATGCCCAGGTTGTGACCGATAGAAATCATTGAGCGTGTCAGTGAAGCGCTGTCCTTATCTAGATGGATATCGCTCACAAAGCTACGGTCGATCTTGAGCTGGCTGAAGGGAAACCGTTTTAAATAGCCAAGCGAGGAATATCCCGTACCAAAATCATCGATGGAGAACTGGATACCTAGCGCACTCAACGCAAGCATTTTGGCCAAGACCTGATCGGCGTCAGTCATCAGACAGCTCTCGGTCACCTCAAGCTTTATCAGGCTCGGTGTGACCTGATGTCGTCCGAGCGCCCGCTCTACCCGCTCGACGTAATCCGGCTCCGCCAAGGTGAATGCAGAGACATTCACCGCCACGCTCACGCCGTGCATCACGTCGCGCCAAATGCTCAGCTGCCGACACACAACGTCGAGCACATAGAAGTCGATACCCACGATCAAACCGGTTTCTTCGGCCAGCGGAATGAACTCGTCCGGCGCAATCAACCTCCCCTCGCGCTGCCAGCGTACCAGCGCCTCGAAGCCGCATAGCCGCCCACTGACCAGGTCGAGCTGCGGCTGATAGACCACGTGATATTCCGCGTTCTGTAGCGCATGGCGGATCTGCCTTTCCAGAACCAGACGCTTCTGGATTTGTTCATTCATCTCGGGCATGAAGGCGCAGATGCGGTTGCGGCCCTGGTGCTTGGCCCGGTACATCGCAGTGTCGGCATTTCGCAGCAGCGTATCGATATCCTCTCCATCGTTCGGATAGCAGCAGAAGCCAATACTGCTGCCCACTACCAGTTCATGGCCATCGAGCATCATTGGCTCGGCTATACGCGCGCGCAGCCGCTCCAGCCAGCCGATCTGCTCGGCACCCATGCGGCTATCGGTCAGTAGGATGACGAATTCGTCACCGCCAAGCCGGGCTAGCGTGTCGGTCTCCCGCGTACATTCGCGAAGGCGCACGGCGACCAGCTTCAGCAAACGATCGCCGACGTTGTGTCCAAGGCTGTCATTGATGACCTTGAAACGATCCAGATCGATAAAGACCAACGTGAACGAGTGTTGATTACGTGTGGAGAAGGCAATGGCCTGCTGGATGCGGTCGTTCAGCAGATTCCGATTCGCCAAACCAGTCAGCCCGTCGTGGTTGGCCTGGTGCTCCAGTTCCTGTTGGTAGCGCTTGGCCTCGGTGATGTCGTGAAGGATTCCGACAAAATGGCTGACTTTGCCCCGGTCGTTGACTACAGGGGATATGGTGAGCTCGTTCCAGAACTCGGACCCATCCTTCCGGTAATTACGTATGACTGCAGAGCCTTCCTGTTCGGTCAGCAGCGCCTGGCGGATACAGAGAAGGTCCACCTGGTCCCTGTCATCCCCCAGAAGGAAGCGGCAATTCTTGCCCAGCACTTCCTCCTTCCCGTAGCCAGTGATGCGCTCAAAGGCAGGGTTGACGTAAACGATGGGCTGGTCCGGCTGCTGGTTATCGGTAATGACGATGGCGTTGAAGCTCGCTTCCACTGCGCGGGTCCGCATCCGCATGCTCATATCGCGGCGGCGCTGTTCGCTGATGTCCTGAATAACCGAGATCGATCCGAGCGGGAATCCGTGCTCGTCGCGGAACGGCACTGCCGAAGCCATAATGGTCTTCTGCGCGCCATCGAACGCCTCGATGTCCAGCACCTGGTCGCGTAATTCCCTACCCTGCCTGGCGGCAAGGCACACCGGCCAGTCCTCTTCCGTCAAGCACTCGCCGGTTTCAGCCCATGCGCCCTGGAAGCGACTCTGATCGGTACTCTGAAGCGGCTGGCTGGAGCTCCAGATGCGTCCAAACTCGGCGTTGCTATCCACCAACCTCCCTTCCCGGTCGCCAACCATGACGCCGACAGGCAAGCTCTCGAGAACACTGCGCAGTAGCGATTCGCTGCGCGCCAGCGCCTGAGTCCGCAGCTGAACCTTTTCTTCCATGCTCGCAAAAAGCCTCGCCCGCCCAAGCGCCATAGACAGCTGTTGACCAATCGAGGTCAGTACGTCAAGCGACTCCTCGGGCCAACGTTCGGCATCGCGCCGCAGCACGTTGAGCATACCGATACATTCATCGCCAAGCAGGAGTGGTATGCCGGCGTGTATGTTGCTGCCGGAGATGTGTTCCAGTGCCGGGCAGGATTCAATATTGGCCGGTGTGAGCAGACGCCGACTGCGCCAGGCCTGCATGCAGGTGCAGTCTTCAATGCAACGCTGCAACGAGTGATTCGCCTTAGCCAATTCATACCCACGCACACCTGCCAATTGCACGGCAGCTTCGCCGCCGCCGGCATTAGCCAACATTAGCCAGGCACCACTGGCATCGGGGAAGTCCAGAATATGATCCAGTGCAGCCTCGATTACATCCCGTTCGCTTCGTCCATTACTCAAGGCAGCGGTAAAGTCGAACAGGCAACTGAGTAGGAGATTGCTGTGTGCGAGCTCGTCATGCTTGTTCTGTAGCTGAATGTTCAGCCGGATGCCCTGCTCGTAGGTAGATATAAGCAGGTCGAAGATCTGCTGGCGATCGGCGGTGATGAAGTGTCGCTCGCCGCCCAGCATGATTTCGACACCCATCTGCATCCGCTCCTGGGTACGTATCTCCAGGTTCACCAAGAAGTATCGGATGCGCGACATCAAATAATTTTGGTCGTAGGGTTTAACGATGAAATTGTCCGCGCCCGACGCAAGACCATGAACGACGTCCATGGCATCGCTCAGGTGGGTGACCAATATAAGAGGAATTTGCGAGGTTTTCGGATCGTTCTTAAGACGCCGGCAAAGCTCGTAGCCGTCCATCTCAGGCATCACGATGTCGCTGATGACGATCGTCGGCAGCTGCTCTGCGACCCTCGCCAACGCCTCGACGCCGTTACATGCGACACGTACCGTGCACCCGGCAGTTTCGAGCAAATAGCGCAGCTCCAATGCCTGGGTTGGACTATCCTCGACGATCAGTATTTCCGCAGTCTGACTCATCAGCACTTCCTGGCGCAGTCCTTTTTTCATGTTGTCAATTGCACCGCAATCGTATTGAGCATTTCGGCAATTCCTTGCGCAGACATAACCTCGCACGCTGCTTGCAGATCGATAGCGGCCAGTGGCATCGAATCGATCACCGCATCACTTGGCGCCTGAACTAAAGTTAGCGCGCCCGCACGCTTCAGCTCAGCCAGCCCGACAGCACCATCACGCCCCATCCCCGACAGCTGAACGCCGATAGCCGCTCTGCCTAACGTCCTGGCGACCGAATGGAACAGATAGTCGGCCGATGGACAGAACACCTGCTCGGGTTGGCATGCTTCCAGGCGCAAACGGCGATCCGAGGCGACCCCGACCTGGTGACCATCAGGGGTCAAATACAGCCTACCGGCCTGTAACAGCTGCCCATCACGACCAATTTCCACGGACATCGAAGTAATACTTTGCAGCCATTGGCAGAAGCTGGTTAAAAAGCCCGGTGCGATGTGCTGCACCAGTATTAATGCCCAAGGTTGGCCGGGTTGCAAACGCTGCAGCAATGCCTTGAGCGCCGCGGGTCCGCCAGCAGAGGCGGCAATCGCCACGAGCTTGGGCGCCGATATCGCTGCCTGGCCGACCAAGGCAGTTGGCGCAGCGGAGATCCGTTCGGTCACCGGCCGATGCCGCCGGACGACCTTTACCTGCGACATGACGCGCAAGGTGCGCATTAGCTGATCGATGCGCTGAGCGAAATCCGGCGCATCCGGCCCGGTGGGCTTCTCCAGTACCGCTAACGCCCCGACGTCCAGTCCCTTCATGGCGGTTGCTGAATCCGCCGCACTGGCGCTTGCCGTCAGCACAACCACCGGCAGCGCGTACTGCTTGAGGATGCGGGAAATGGTGGTGTAACCATCCATGCCTGGCATGTGCACATCCATGGTGACGATGTCGGGCGTATAACGCTCAAGCATCTCCAGCGCCTGCTCACCGGACTCCGCCACCCGTACCTCCGCCCCATTGCTTTCCAATACGGCCTGGAGCAGCGTGCGAACGACTACCGAATCATCTACAACGAGCACCCGCATTTTTGGCCCTCAGTCAGATCAGACGCCGAATGGCGTCGAGCAGGCTGTCCTGCGCGAAACCGCTTTTCACCAAGTAAGCATTTGCACCCGCCTCCAACCCGCGGGCGCGGTCTTCGGCCGACTCCAACGCCGTGACCAGAACCACCGGAAGCCGCGCCAGGTTTGGATCGGAGCGGACGCGGTCGGTCAGGGTGAAGCCGTCCATGCGTGGCATTTCCACATCAGATATCAACAAGTCAAACGGTTCCTGTTTCAAGGCGTTCCATGCTTCGAGGCCATCGTTTGCGGTAGCGACCTGATAGCCGGCGGCTTCGAGAATTGCCTTGAGCAAGCCCCGGGAAGTGAAGGAGTCCTCGGCGATCAGCAAACGCTGCGCCTTTTTACTGTCAGCTTTGCCGCCATCGGGCCTCGTAAGCGTACTGACATTTGTTGATAGCGCGCTCTGATACAGGTCGACCGGATGAAGAATTGGCACCAACCGGCCGTCACCGAGCACCGTCGCTCCAAGCAGGTTACGCACCCGTCGCAACTGAAGCCCGAGACTTTTGATTGTAATTTCTTGGTCGCCGAGCAGCTCATCCACCAGCAGCACGAAGCGCTCGCCGCGTACCTGTAGCAACAGCAACGTCAACTCGCTGCTGTCCGGCTCCAACCTGTCAAGTCCGAGCACATCGGCCAGAGGCCACACAGGCAATACTTGGCCCTGCCATGACAACGACGGTCGGTTTTCCATTGTCCGTATGCTCTCAGGAGGCAGCCGCAGGCAGCGCTCGACCGCCAATGCGGGAATGGCAAAGGTGCGCTCAGCGTTGCGCACGATGACCGCTCGAAACGTGGACAGGCTAAGCGGCAGATGCAATTGAAAACTGGTGCCTTCGCCGGGGCTCGATTGGATCTCGATGTGCCCTCCGATGCGCTCGACCGCTTCCTGCACGATGGCCATACCCAGGCCACGTCCGGACAGCTCGGTGATCATCGCGCTGGTCGACAAACCGGACGCGAAAATCAGCTTGTAGGCCTCCGTCCCTGACATTTGTGCCGCCTGTTCTTCGCTCAACAAGCCGGCTCCAAGTGCCCGCGCCTTCAGCTGGCCGATATCGATCCCGCGACCATCGTCGCGCACGCTCAGCTGGAAGCGATCCGCCGATTCCTGGTTAAGCTCGATCTGCAGCCGCCCTACCGGTGGCTTGCCATGCGCCTCGCGTTGCGAAGGGCTTTCAAACCCGTGGTCGATGGCGTTGCGCAACAGATGGGTCAAGGGGGTACGCAGCTCGTCGAGAATACGCTTGTCAATCTGCAGCTCCGTCCCGCGCACCTGTAATTCGATACGTTTGCCCGATTGGACTGCAAGGTCCTGAACCATCGCTGGAATGCCCTGCACAAGATTGCTGGCCGGTAGCAGGAGGACAGCGAGCATCTCGGCGGCATGGCTGTCTGACAGCTGCGACAGCCCAGCGGAGAGCTGACGGCTGGCCTTGTCTAGATTAATCGCCTCGAAATGCAGGCGATCCAATTGCGCCTGACTCCAGTCCAGTTGATCGAGCAACCCCTTGAGCAAATCACGGATCGCCAGCGGCAGCGTTTCTAGCTCCTCGCGTAGTTGCGTCCAGCCCTGGATTCCAGCGGAGAGCGCCCTGCCACGCTGGAGCTCGAAACCGCGCGTGTGCTCACGTAAACGCTGTGCCAGCGCGACGGCATCGAGTTTGTGTTGCAGAAGGGTTTCGCCGTGAAACAGCAGGGCATCCAGACTAGCTGTGGAGACCCGGACCATGTTCGACTCAGCGGGAGGTGTGGAGGTGGCGACACCTTCTCGGGCCTCAACCACCTCGCCACGCGATGCGGACTCGAGCTGCTCGATCAACTGACGCTGTTGGTTACGATCGAGCGCGCGGTCGGCCTCTAGCGTCTGGACGGCAAGCAGTGCTTCTCGGCAAAGGTCTACGCGTTCTGGGGTGAGTTGCAGTTCGCCGTTACGAATTGCACCAAGCAGGCTTTCCCACGCGTGGCAGATCCGCTCGATGGCGCTCAGCCCTACCGCTCGCGCGGCCCCTTTCAGGCTATGCACTTCACGAAATAACGGCTCGATCGAGTGCTGATCGGCCGCACCCTCACGCCAGTTCGCCAGGCCGTCCGCAAGCACCAGTAGGCGTTCGCGCGCCTCCGTCCGGAAACCTTCCCGCAGCCGTTGCTGCAGCGCCGTGCGGTCCAGATTCATGGCATTACAACCTGAAGCGACTGGTCAGCGTCTTGAGCTTCAACCCCACTTCATGCAGGTTGCGCGCAGCTTCATCGACCTGACGGGTGCCCCCGACATTGTCCTGGCTCGCCTGACGAATATAATCCATGGCACTGGAAACCTGATCCATCCCGGCCATCTGTTGCTGGCTGGTGGCCGCGATCTGCAGGGCGACGTCACTCGATTCCTCGATACTGCCGCTCAGCGTGCGAATTGACTCGCCGCTGACACGGGCTCGCTCGTAGCCTGTCTCGACCGCCTTGCTGCCCTGCTCCGCCAGCAGTACGGCCTTGGTCATCGCTTTCTGGATGTCGCCGAGGATACCGCGCACCTGCGCGGTGGCCTGCTTCGACTGATCGGCCAGCGCCTTGACTTCCTGCGCCACCACTGAGAACCCCTTGCCCGCCTCGCCGGCTTTCGCGGCCTCGATAGAAGCATTTACGCCGAGTAAGTTCGATTGTTCAGCAAGGTCGCCTACCGTTGCAACGATCTCGCCGATAGCCTGGGTCTGATCGCCCAGCCGCATGATGCTTTCGGCCACTGCCTGCATTTGCTCGCGAATCTGTTGCATGCCCTTGAGTGCCTCATCCACCGCCTGGAAGCCACTCTGAGCAACTAGCCGGGTCCGCTCGGCACTTTCGGTCACGCTCTTCGACTTTGTACTGGCGAGTACAGCGGTCTGCTTGACTTCTTCCACCGTCGTGGCGATCTCGCTGATGGCCGTGGCGGTTTCCTGGGTGCTGGCTGCGGCCTGGCTGGTAGCCGCAAGAATCTCTTCGCTGGAGCTGGCCAACACCGACACGCCTTCATTGATTTCCTGCACCATTTCCCGAAGGTACAGACTCATGTCGGCGAAGGCTTTCGCCAGACTACCCACTTCATCCTGGCGCGCGCTGGTGGGAACCGTGCGGGGAATGTCTCCGCGACCAATTTGCTCGGCGAGCCCCGTCAACCATGCCAATGGCTTGGAAATATGCCGGCTGAGCAGCCAAGCCAACACGCCGCTGATAATCACCAACATCAGGCATAACTGAAAGGTATTGGTACGTGTAGTCTCGAGTTGCTGCTGCGAAGCCACAAGCGCGTCTTTGATCCGGCGATCGGTCAGTCGGGTGAGCTCCGAGCCAAGCTCATTGATTCGATCGAGCCGTTCAGCCTGCTCTTGCTGCTTTGGCTGTCCCGCCGCCTCGAAGCGACCCTCCTGAATCAGTCGCAGCTGTTGCATGCGCACCTCGACGAGCGTCGTTCGCAGCTCCACTATCCGGTCGATGATTTTGGCGACTTCTGCATCACCAGACGCATCGGCTTGCAGCTGGTTGACGATCCGATCGTTGGCTCCGGTGCCCCGGTTAATTCTGTTCTGCAGGTCCTGTTCACCCTGCGTGTCGGCATCCAACGCCAACAACAGGTCGCCACGCAGATTGGCAAGGTTTGTGCGCAGCTCGTTTACCAGCGTGACCCGCTGGTAATGTCGCTGAAACTGTTGCTCCTCCGCTTCCTGCAACCTCGCGAAGCGGTCCAGGGTACTGAACAGCAAAGCGCCGAACCCCAAAATCAGTATGGCGAAGACAATCACCAGCTTGCTGCCGATGCTGAACCGCAACGCTTGCCCCATGCCTCTTTCCTCTTATTCAATGATGACGCGCATATCCGGATCGCCCAGCAGCCGGGCGCCGTCGAGAACCGTCCACTGATCGGCCGTTACGCCGAGCAGGTAGGCCGAGCGAATGCCCGACAGGTTGGCCACCTCTTTTTGCAAGGCTGCCTTTTGAATCTTTCTGATACCCAATACACGGTCGATCAACAGGCCAAACTCCATCTCCGACCCTTGGAGCACGGCCAGGAAGTTCTTGTCTGACAGCCCACCGATCGGCAGCTCGAACAGCACGCGAAGGTCCAGCACCGAGACGATACGGCCGCGCACGTTGACGATCCCCAGCACATGGGGCCGAGTACCAGGCAGCGGCGTGTAGTGCGTTAGCGGCATCACCAGAGTGATGTGCTCGCTTTCGACCGCATAGGTCTCGCCACTCAGACTGAACGTCAGCACCTCGAGCCAACTGTCCGGCTGCTCGGCCTCGGACACCGCGGCCCATTGTTGTGTCCGTTCAAGCAGTCGCGCCTCGAGCGTCGCGGCATCTGGCGTGAAGCCTGCGTCCAAGCGCTTGTCGAGTTCCGCCAGCCGTTGATGAATCGCGGCCCAATGGTCGGCGCCGTTCTCTGCGTCGGTCACAGCTGATCTCCCATGCTTATCTGTTCGCAAAGACGCAGCAGCTGAGCGCAGCTCATGCCGTCGGCACGGGGCACCGGAGCATCCTCGGCCTGTTCACCCAGAAGTTGTCGACACACCTGAAGGGACTTGCTGCTCGCTTTCGTCTGGCCTTCGCTTTGCAGCAGACGGGCCTGGAGGAAGTAGCCGAGGACGAAGTCTGGCTCCAGATAAAGCGCTTTCTGCAAGGCTGAGAGCGCTCCGCGATTGTTGCCGACCTGCTGCTCCAGCAACGCCAATAGCCAGTAAGCAGACGCTGACGCAGCGTCCAGTGTCAGTGCTCGTTCTAGATTCTGTCGGGCCAGTTCGATTTGATGCTCATCGGCCCAGCTCCTGGCCAGCAGCAGGCAGGCTTGACGTTGCTGGGCCGGACTCAGGGCAGGACAATCCAGATAAGCATGCAAAACTTGTCGGGCCGCCTCGGGCCGACCGTTTGCCAAGGCCTGTTGCGCCTTGTCCCATAGAGCTGCTGGGCCGGTTTCGGCTGCGGGACTGGCTTCGGCTGGGCGAAGTTGAATTCTGGGGGCCGTTGCGGGGCTCGTAACGGCTTTCGACGCAGGCACTGACTGCGGTGAAAGACCTGGTGCTGGATTTGCCGCCGCAAGCCAGCTCGGCGGGATGGGCGATGTATCTGGCTGAGGCGCGCTGCCTTCGCTCAAGCCCATCGAGCCCTGCTTGGTCAACGCATAATTACTCGCCGCCATGCGTCCTTTCAGCCCGGCGCGGGTCGCGATGCCGGCCTCGACTGAGCTCAACATCAATACACCGTTGGGCTCCAGACTGGCGAGTAGCCGTCGCAACGCGGCGCCGGCCCGCGCCGGCGAGAAATACATCAGAACGTTTCGGCAGAGAATCAGGTCGGCGTCCGGCATCGGGCTCGGCTGCCGACTGTCGGCCAGATTGAAACGGACAAAGCGAATACGGTCCCGCCAAGCCGTGCGCACGCGCCAGCGTGACCCTTCCGCCTGGAAGTAACGACTGCGGTACGCCTCGTCATTGCCACGAAAGGCATTGCGGCCATACAGGCCGTGGCGCGCACGCACCAGGAAATCCTCGTTGATATCCGTGGCAAGCAAATCCACCTGCCAGCTGTCACGCTCGAAGCCAAGCAATTCGTCTACTAGAAACAGCAACCCATACGCTTCTTCTCCCGTGCAACACGCCGCACTCCAGAGCCGAAGGGAGCGCTGCCCTTCCTTTCGACGACGCTCCAACAGCGGTTTCAGATGATGCTGTGCCAGCCAGTCGAACGCTTGCGCATCACGTCTGAAGTAGGTTTCGCCTACGGAAAACAACGGGACCAGCGCCTGAATTTGCGACTTATTCCAATCGGCAAACGCCAGCTCTTCCAGCCAGCGGTCGGTATCGGTCGGTTGTTGGTCCTGTGCCAGCCTGAGCAGGCGGCGCAAGAGATCGCTTCGCCGCTCACCTGAGAAGTCCATACCCAGATGCTGATGTACCTTGTGAGCCAATGCATCAAGCAGGCGCGGCGAGCAGTTGCTGTCAGACACTCTCATTGCCAGCCTCGATTGTCTGCGTCAACGCCTTGGCCAGACGCTGTTCATCGTTATCCGAGAGCAGCTGCTCCACATCTTGAATTAGCAGCATGCCGTCCGCGCTTCGCATCACGCCCCGCAGCTGGTCGCAAGGCACCCTCGGATCGGGTGCCGGGACGAACAACTCTGGATCGCATGTGAGCACGACCGCAACCGACTCAACCGTAAGCAGCAATTCGCGTCGGCTGGTCTTCAGCCAGATCAAAGGTTGCCAAAGGGACCGCTGAGCCGGACGGATGCCGAAACGTATCGACAGGTCAATCACCGGCAGAATCTGTCCGCGCAAATTAACCAGCCCACAAACTGATTTTGGAGCGCCTGGCAGCGGTGTGCTGAGAAGCGCAGGCAGAACCTTGATCACAGTCTCAAGCGGTACGGCGCACTGGTGCTTACCGATCATGAAAGGTAATACCGAAAACCATTCCATAGCCACCCGATCAAATTTTCTCTGTACAGCGATAGATACGTTGACTACCCCGTTGGAGCATAGCAGGGAAACGATCCGAGGCATCCCGAAAAAGCATGTATTTATGGCGCTGTAATTTTGACGAATTGCCACTAGCCGCCGTTTTCGGCACACCGCTCCGAGTTTGTCATCACAGCCGCTGCGGCTAGTCCACGAATGGACTCCGGCAGCGCCAGCCAAGGGAAGCACCAGCGGTCAGTTGCGAGTGCCTGAGCTAAAAGCCACTGCCCGTATGGCAGCCGCCCGAACATTGGCCGAGGGCCGACCTGCTTTCGATCGGGCCATAGGCGTTACGCCGTTTGATGCTCAAGAAGTCATCCGTTCTGTCTGCTAGCTAGGACAGGGTAGCGAGCATCTGCGAGCAAAATTGATTGATTGATGAATTCGCGCTGAACTAATACAAACCGCTCGTGGGATGGGCTATTTGACGAATTCTGCTCGACCGATTGACCTTGGCTGGCGCACGACTGCACTACCACGGCGACCGACTGGCCAGGGATCGGCATTGAAAATCACGTTATACGTACTTGGCAGGCGGTCCCTTGGCGATTCGGGTGCGGAGAACACCTCGAGGCGGTGATGGTGGCGCCGACGCGGCCGCGCGATTTGGACATCAACGGGATCGAGGCTTTATGGGACAAGGAGCTGCACACAGCTATGAACACCCAAAGACTCGCAATTCCAGAGGAAGCGGTTGTCAGCACTCTCTTAGGCGATCTGAGCCATGGGGTAAAATAACCCACTCGATCATCAATAGGTCACTAAACCCGCGTGGCTAAAGAGATTAGATATCGATTGATGTGACTATTACCGTCGCTTTTACCATCATCCAGCTCGGCTGGTGCGCAAATTGGATAGTGGTGTGGGCGCGACGACTCTAGCTACACAATAACCAATCGCTAGATATTTTAATCTTTCAGCATGATTACGCTGCGCTAGGCGCAGCCTACATCCGCACGCGCCGACGCACCTTTTTATACTACGCCCCCGGTATGTCTTAACGCTCGCACTCGCCCTGTCCTTTCGTTGGTTTCTGTCCGGATTGGCATCACCTTGCGTTGCGAGGTGCGCGATGACTGAGCTGCCTTCCAAACCTGACTCTTTTCCTCTGCCGGCCCGTGACGGTAAGCGACGGCATCGGATGGCGCCATTTGACTTCAATGACGGCAACTAGCCAAGTATCACTTCCGCTATTGCGGGATGGGTGCGTGGCCTATCGACGTGTGGCGAACAACTACATCGCCGTCTTCCAACACTTCATCCCGCCAGGCATTTGGGAGGTGATCGTTTTCTCACGGATACACGGCGTTTTAAAAGCCAGCTAAGGCTTAGTCACGCTATCTTCAGGGGCTAAGCACAGGCTTAGCTTGCTTCAACATATGACCTCTGATTAGGTCAACCTGACAGAAATGTAATCGTTACTTCAGCCCCAAGTCAGGACGCTTTGAATATATTGATGTAGACGTTGCGAGCATCGGAAGAAAAATACAAACGTCCCTGCAGTAGGCGATGTTCCTCGCTAACCAATCTATAAGGTACCCGCATGTCTTCTACGCATTGCCATCATCAGCCTGACCAAACGAAAGGATCAGCAGCACTCACAGACCCGGTCTGCGGGATGAAGGTGAAAGAGGACAATGAACATCAAGAGCATTATCAGGGAAGTACTTACCGCTTCTGCAGCCAGGGCTGCCAGACCAAGTTCCGTTCTGATCCTGCTCGATATATCGCTGCACAGCAGGCTCAAGGACCGGCATCTCAGGCACCCGCGCCGTCCGCACAGAAGGCACCCGCCGGTGATGCAACGACCGAGTTCACCTGCCCAATGCACCCTGAAATCCGCCAAATGGGACCAGGTGATTGCCCTATCTGCGGGACGTCATTGGAACCTCTGATCCCTGAACTCGACGAGGAGGAGAACCCTGAACTAAAGGAGTTCTCAAAGCGGTTCTGGTGGTCCTTGCCGTTAACGGTTGCTGTGACGTTATTGGCCATGGCGGGACATGCGATACCGCTGTTTCACGGGGCTAGCCAGAACTGGGTTGAACTGGCCCTCACGACCCCTGTTGTGTTGTGGGCAGGCTGGCCATTTTTTTCGCGCGGCCTCGCCTCGGTCAAATATCGCAGCCCGAACATGTGGACCTTGATCGGGTTAGGCACGGGGGCTGCGTATATCTATAGCGTCGTGGCGACCGTCTTACCGAGCATATTTCCAGCGTCATTCACGGTGGGCGGTCGAATAGGCGTTTATTACGAAGCCGCCGCAGTGATCATTTCGCTGACCCTGCTAGGCCAGCTGCTCGAGTTGAAGGCCCGGACTCAGACATCCTCGGCAATCAAGTCCCTGCTTGGCCTGTCGCCTAAAACCGCCATGAGCCTCAGCTCAGCATCGGTGGTGTTCAATGCCCTCCGGCTCCGTCAAGCGCATGTTGTTTGAGGCCTGTCGGCTGCCGGCCGTGACATTCCAACTGCTCGCGGCGGCCCGTCAGCGGTTACGGCTCGCCGGCATGCCGTCGAATGTCATTGCCCAACTGGAAAGACCGGCAATGCGTGCCCCGTTTGGACCGTGACGAGCCCGATCGGTCGCGTAGTAGAAAGCCTTAATGCCCGTGAGGGCATGACCCTACCAGTCGACGCCCCTTCGCTCGCACAAGTGGTCTGGGCACGGCTTGGCTAGGAGTTGCAGTACCAGAGGCGCACGCAAATATAGCGCAGGGGCAATCAGTAACAGCGCGCCTGCCCTCCTCGAGGCGATCCGCGAAGGCGCGGTGCGCCCTCAGGCCAGGACTGTCGCAGTCATCATCGCCGGACTTCGAGGGTAGCGGGACCGGCAGCGAAATCATGAGCCGTATCGCCGCGCCCATGGTAGGCGGGATGATCACCGCACCTTTGCTCTCCTTGTTCGTTCTGCCGGCAGCCTACCTGCTGATGCGCCGCCAGCAATTGCGTGCCCCTCCCCCCAGCAAGTAACCAACCCCACTGGAGA
>NZ_LGLW01000017.1 GCF_013620795.1 Pseudomonas sp. Q2-TVG4-2
CGTTTTTACACACTCTGGGCCAGAAGCGGCCGGAGCTGTAAGCTCTCTCGGAACAGCTTCACATCGTCAGGTCAGTAGTGTGACTTTTCCAAATTTGCCAAAGCCGACTTCAATACGCTGCCCCCAGCTAGCCCAGTAGATGCCCGTCCAACTGCCAGTGGCAATCAGGTCGCCGGCACGCAAAGGCGTATTTTGTTCGGCAGCATGTCGGGCCAGCCAGGGTAACGAGGCCAGCGGATTGACGAAGGGATGCGAGCCGGTCGCAGCGAGCTGTTTGTGACCATTTACCTCCAACACGACCGATTGCCGTGTCCACTCCGGGAGATCCACCAGCAGCACAGGCTCGCCCAGAATTAGTGCGCGGTTGAGCTGCTGATCGGCCAACCGCAGCAGCGGATCGGCCCTGGCGCCTCCCTCCAGGCGGGTGTCACACAGTTCGATTGCGGGCAGCCAAGCGTCGATGGCAGCACGAATCTCGACTAGGTCCGGCGTATCTGATAGGTCCCGTCCCAGCCGGATCGCCAGTTCGCCTTCGATCCCCAGCCCCACGGCATAACGCGCAGGAACCTGCCACCCCGATGAGTAGATCGCGTTGGCCGGTGTGGCGGCACAGCTGGCAAGTCCGCCGGGCGCGCCGCCGAGCTTCCAAGCGCATGGGCGGGTGCCGCCAAACCAGCCTAGACTTTCGGCGACCAGCCGTTGTACTGCATAGGCAGCATCCGCGTCCGGCAGTGAAAGCCCTGCCAAAGGCTGCCGCCGACCGCTGTGCCAGCCGTCGATCAGTCGTTCGGCCACGGATTTGATTAGCGTCTCGCTCATAGCGGGATTTCCGTCTCGCGGCGACGTGGCTTCGCCGGGTCTGGCCGAGCACAAGGCAGGAACTGGCCTCGGCCCGAGCCACCGCGCGGTATTTCGCCATCCCACACGACGTCGCCACGCGATAGTGTCATTGCTGGCCAGGCGCTGAGATGCATCCCTGCGTAGGGGGTGTAATCGACATTGTGGTGCAGGCGATCATTGTCCAGGTGGAAGGTTTGGCCTTCGTCCCAGATTACCAGGTCTGCATCCGAACCGATCGCGATGCTGCCCTTGCGCGGATACAAACCATATAGCTTGGCGGCATTGGTCGAGGTGAGGGCTACGAAGCTCTGGGGAGTGATTCGCCCGGTGCGTACGCCTTCGGACCAGAGCAGGGCCATGCGCGTTTCGATACCGGGAATACCGTTAGCGACTTTGTCGAAGGACACTTGCTCGCCGTGTGCTTTCTTGCCGTCCGGGCCATCGTAGTGGAAGGGGGCGTGATCCGAGGAGAACACCTCGAATGAACCGTTTTCCAGCCCGTCCCATATAACCTGTTGGTTGGCCTTGTCCCGCGGCGGCGGGCTGCAGATGCACTTTGCGCCCTCGAAGCTATCGTCGCAACCCAGCGAGTCGGCGGTGAGAAATAGGTACTGCGGACAGGTTTCGGCGTACACCTTAAGACCGTTGCTTTGCGCCCAGCGAATCTGTTCGACGGCCTCTCGCCCAGAAACGTGGACGATCAGTATTGGCACGTCGACCAGTTCCGCCAGGGCAATGGCGCGGTGCGTCGCCTCACGTTCTACTAGCATCGGCCGCGAGGTCGCGTGGTAGCGCGGCGCGGTGTGGCCGGCGGCGAGCAGGCGCTCGGTGAGCCAGGCGATGCAGTCGGCGTTCTCCGCATGCAGCATGACCATCGCACCTTCGCTGCGGGCGACCGACAGGGTATCCAGAATCTCGCGGTCGCTGAGTTTCAGGGCGTCGTAGGTCATGTAGATCTTGAAAGAGGTGTAACCCTCAGCGATCAGAGCCGGCAGCTCGTCGCGCAGGACTTCCGGCGTCGGGTCGGTTACGATCATGTGGAAGGCATAGTCGATTACCGGCTTCTGACCGACGCGGCGGTGATAGTCCTCCACGGCGGCGCGCAGGCTCTTGCCTTTTTGCTGACAAGCAAACGGGATCACCGTGGTGGTGCCGCCGCAGGCTGCGGAGATGGTGCCGCTGAGAAAGTCGTCGGCCATGATCGAACCGTCTCCGGTAGGCTGGTCCAGGTGCACATGACTGTCTATTCCTCCTGGCGTCACATGACGGCCTTTGGCGTCGATTTCCTTGATGCCAGTCGGCAGGTCAATTCCCAGCGCCGCGATGCGCCCATCGCGAATGCCGATGTCGCTGGTGAAGGTGTCTGCCGCGGTGACTACGCGGGCATTGCGGATGACTGTGTCGAATGTATTCATTCAAGTCCCTAAAATTTTGACCGGCCTCGCCGGTAATGGCGTGGGCAAACTCGATTCCATAATGTTGGAACGGAAGTCTTCCCGTGCGCCGTTGCGCCATGCGGCCCGCCAAGAGTTACCGCATGGTGCTACTCATGTACTGACATAAGAATTCAAAGCATCACATCGCCACCATTTGGTGACAGTGTCTGGCCGGCATAGAACGCGCCCGCCCTTGATGCCAGAAGGAGGGCAGTTGGGGCTATTTCGGCTACATGCCCGAATCGTCCGATTGGCAATTGCGCCTTCTTGGTTTCAAGCCATTCCTTGCTATGGTTGCGCAGAAGTTCGGTGTCTACCGGGCCAGGGGCAATGGCGTTCACCATCACGTTGTATGGCGCCCCTTCATAGGCGAGCGCTCGCGTGAAGCCCACGACCCCAGCTTTAGCCGCGCAATAGTGGGCAAGGCCGGGTGCGCCTTTATAGGCCAATTGAGACGCGACGTTGATGATGCGGCCATAGTTGCGCGAAACCATCGCTGCGAAGAAGGCTCTCGTGACTAACATGGTTCCGCGGAGATTCACTCCAACGATTCGATCCCAATCGCTGTCGTCGGTCGTCGAGAACGGGCGGTCGCCGCCGCCTAAACCTGCAGAGTTGACGACGATATCAACACTGCCCATCCGCCCCTGCGCCCATTCTGCGAAGGCCGCTACCGCTGCGGGGTCAGATACGTCGCATTCGGCGGAATGAAGCTCAAGACCTTTGGTTTTCATCCGATCCTTGAAACTCTCCGCGTTGGCGTGGTCACCGAGATGGCAGATCGCAACCTCTGCCCCGTGCTCCAGGAAGAGTTCCGCTATCGCACCGCCAATACCTCGGCTACCGCCTGTCACAACAGCCTTGTGACCCGTCAGATCAAATACATTACCCATGATGCATCCTTAATTGTGTGGTGCGGGATGAACGCTCATCCAGTGCTTGGCAACATCAATGCGCCGCGTGATCCAGACGTCGGGGAAGGTTGAGACATAGTCGAGAAAACGCTCGAGCGCTGCTGCTCGGGCTGGGTGGCCCACAAGTCTCAGGTGAAGCCCGACAGACATCATCTTGGGTTGAGCTCGACCCTCTTTGTAGAGCATGTCGAATGCATCCTTGAGAAAGGAAAACCATTGCTGCCCGGTACTTACGCCTGCGGCAAACTGCCCGTCGTTATTGGTCAAAGAGTAAGGAACAACGAGATGCGGTTTTCCGCAGACTTGTGACCAGAACGGTAGCTCGTCTCCGTAATAATCCGAGTCATAGAGAAACCCACCTTCCTCCACGAGCAGACGCCGTGTATTGATGCTTGGCGAGTAACGGCAATACCAGCCTTGAGGACGAGTACCGATTGTTCGCTCAAGAGAATCAATAGCGCGGCGGATATGCTCTCTCTCTTCCTGCTCGGATAGCTGGTAATGCTTGATCCATCGCCAGCCGTGCGAACAAACATCGAAGCCCGATTGCCTGATGGCTGCGCAGGCATCCGCATTCCGCTCAAGTGCGAGTGCGCATCCGAATACTGTTGCCATCATCGAACGCTCCTGAAAGAGCCGCATGACCCTCCAAAAGCCGACGCGACTTCCATACTCGAATAAGCTCTCGGCCGCGAGGTCACGGCCCTGGACGCCGGTGTTAAGTCCGCTGCTTTCGGTAAACCAGGTTTCGGTGGAGCTCTCACCGTCTTGTATCGATGGCTCCGACCCTTCCTCATAATTGAGGACGAAATTCAAAGCGAGCCGTGCGCCGCCAGGCCATTTGGGGTCTGGTGGATTGCGGCCGTAGCCGACGTAATCTCTTTCAGAATCGTTCATGCGCGCGATACCTGGTTAAGGTTGAGATCGTGGCCGATTTCACACAGACGAGGGTTTCGTCGTCGAGCATGTAAAGTCGGTAATGGGTTTGGGTTGCCCGCTGTGCCAGCGATGAGTCGCCCGAACGCAGGCTTTAAAACGTATGTGCATTGGGTTCGATCTGCGGTCCGGCTCTAGCCTGCGCTCTTGAAAGAATCAGCAAGAATCCTTTCTCTGAGCCATCGCGATCCAGGTCGCGTAGGAGCGTAGGCCTTGCTCAAGAGCAATCTTGGGCTCGTATCCAAGATCTCGCCGCGCGGCTTCAATGCTGAATTTTTCCTGGAATTCATCGACTGGATCCGGGCCAGGCTGCAACTCGATGACAGCATCCGTGAACACGGCGCGCACCAAGGCTGCGACTTGCTCGAGCGTCGTTCGGGTGCCTCCCGTGACGTTGTACGTCGGCCTTGGCAAGGTAGGAGCATCTAGTGCCTTCACCAGCCCATCAACCGCATCGTCGACATGGATAAATTGGCGAGGAAAGTCCGAACCGAAAGGCATCCTGGTGGGGCGCTTCGCAAGGGCATCCTCAATCATGGTGCGGATGACGCAGGGAGTGGTCCGACCAGGTCCGTATACCCAAGAGAGCCGAATGCTCGCAGCGGAAAGTCCGTACTGATTGGCGTAGGCAGTGGTTATATATTCAGAGGCGACTTTACTGGCGCCGTAGAGGCTGGCTGGCCTAAGCACGCTGTCTTCCATAACGGGCGGCAATCCGGTAACGCCATAGGCGCTAGTCGAGGAGCAGTACACAAACCTTCGAGCTGTATGAATGCGCGCAAGCTCAAGCATGTTGGCAGTGCCAACGATGTTCACTTGGACCATTGAATAGGGCGCATCTCGTGCAACCATCGGGCCCGAATAAGCGCCACAGTGCACGACCGAATCGATACCCTGTTGAGCTATTGCGTGTAGTCGGTGCACGTCACCCAGGTCGCATTCCTGGATCTCGACTCCCTCTTCAGTTACCGAAGAAAACCGGTCGATTGCCAGAACGGAGCGCTGCTGTTCGGACAGGCGGCGCACTAACTGGCGGCCTACAAGCCCTCCCGCACCGGTCACGAGGATCGGTTTTTCCGACGAGCGATTGTGGTTCATAGTTCCTCCGCGATCTGGACGCTACGAGCCTCTACGCCGGGCCGAATCTCGATGGGGAGCTCCGCATTCAGAAGCTTGCGTGTGTAAGATTCTCTCGGGTTAGAGAAAATCTGCTCGGTCGGGCCTTGCTCGACGATTTTTCCATGACGCATTACCGCGACGTAATGGGCCAGTGATCGAACAGAGTTAAGGTCATGAGTGATGAACAGGGCGGATAGCCCCATGCGCTCTTGAAGATCGCGCACCAAGTCGATGATCTGGGCTCGTACGCGGATGTCTAGAGCAGTCGTCGGCTCGTCGAAAATTACAAAATCAGGACGGACGGCTAAAGCTCTGGCGACGCCGACGCGCTTCTGTTCGCCGGCCGTCAGCTCGTGCGGATAAACCTCTGCCTTCGATCTGGCTATGCCGACCAGATCCAGCAATTCCAGCACACGCATCGCTTTTTGCGAGCGCGTCAACGGCTCTCCAAGGTTTAGGGGCTCGGCCACCAGATCGCGAACTCGCCACCTCGGGTTCAGGGCCACGTAGGGCTCCTGGAAGACCATCTGCATACGACGGCGCACCGCCATGAATTGCTTGTCTGAGTATGTTGAAGTCTCGGTGCCGTCGAACCGGATTGATCCTGAATCGGGCTGCAACAAGCGAACAAGGCATTGCCCCATGGTCGTCTTGCCGGATCCGCTTTCGCCGACAAGCGCCAGCGTCTCACCACGTCGGATCGAAAGGGACACGTGGTCGACCGCACGAACCACGTCCGATGTCCCCTTGATATGGAATGTCTTCACGAGATCTGTAACCTCGAGCAACGGTGCTGCATCCACCTCGCTATGCACATGCTTAGCGCCCATAGGAAGCGGCCTGACTTTCGCAGCTTCGAGTAGCTCGCGGCTATAGGGGTGTTTCGGGCCGTCGGTCAGGAATGAGCGGATACTTTCGAGCTCCAGTAACTGCCCTGACCTCATGATCCCTACGCGATCGCAATAGCTCGCTACCATGCCGAGATCATGAGTAATCAACACGACAGCCAGCCCGAGCTCGCGGCCTTTCTGCACCAACAAGTCCAGCACTTGCAACTGTATGGTTGCGTCCAGGCCTAGTGTTGCGTCATCGGCAAGCAGTATTTTCGGCTGCGCGATCAGCGCCATGGCAATTACCACGCGCTGCGCCATGCCACCTGAGAGTTCATGTGGATAGGCATGGGCTCTTCGCTCGGGATTAACAATCCCCACCTGTTCGAACAGGCGGATCGATTCACGCCAAGCTTCTGCTTTACCAATGCCTCGGTGCGCGCGCAGAACTCTAGCGATCTGCTCGCCAACCTTTACCACCGGGTCTAAAAGAGACTTGGCATTTGTGCCGATGAGCGCGACCTCACCCCCGCGAAATCCTCGTTTCTGCTCCTCAGTCATCTTGGAAATCGATTGACCGTTCACCAAGACTTCGCCATCGGTGATGCGTGCCTCTGCGGGGAGCATATCGATAATGGCTCTTGCCAGTAGGGACTTACCCGCGCCCGTCTCGCCCACGATTCCCAGGATCTCGCCTTTGCTTAACGTAAAGCTTACGTCACTCAATGCGGGCGGCTTTGCAGGGTTGGCAAAGCAGACGGAAAGATTGCGTACGTCGAGCAGCAGTTCCTTGGCATCCATCATGAGATGCTCCTGTTCTGTGGGTCGAATATTTGCTTCGCAGCGTCTCCGAGCAAGGCGAAAGTAAGTACCGAAAAGACAATGGCTAGACCGGGAAACAAAGCAACCCACCAGATTCCGAGAATCATATGCTGAGCACCGTTGCTCACCATGAGCCCCCATTCCGGCGTTGGCATCCTTACCCCGGCGCCGACGAAGGAGAGACCCGCTGTCAGCAAAATGGCCATACCGATACTGATCGAGATTTGTACAATCGCGGGGGTAAGCGCATTGGGCAGGATGTGTTTGAACATGATCGTTTGGTCTGTCGCACCACTGCACCGCGCGGCCGCAATGAAAGGGCGGTCACGAAGTGACAAAACCTCTGCGCGGATCAAACGAGCGAAGACCGGTGTGAAAAGAACGGCCAGGACGATCGCAACGTTCCAGATCTCCTGGCCCATTACCGACACCAGTACCATGCCTAGGACGAACACCGGGAACGACTGCACGAAGTCAAATATGCGCATCGCTAACGAGCTGATCCAGCCCTTGTAGTATCCGATGGCAAGGCCAATCGGAACGCCGATAATGAATGCGATCGCAACAGCCGTTACGCTAATTAGCAAATTGATGCGAGTAGCGAAAACAACGCGAGAGAAGATATCCATGCCCGATACGTCAGTGCCAAACAGGTGCTGCAGGGATGGTTCTTTAAGCGCGTTGATTGGGTTTGCATCTACAGGCGAATACGGTGCGATCCAGGGAGCGAACACAATCGCCAGGAATTGCATTGCGAGCAATAACAATCCGATCGTCAAGGTTGCCTTCGCCGGGGCTCTGCGGGGTCCAGGAAATATTTTCATACTTCAATCCTCGGGTCGGCGATGCCATAGAGGACATCCACCACCGTGTAAACAATAAGGATGAATGCGGCCGCCACCAGGACGAATCCTTGCAATGCTGGATAGTCACTGTTCATTACAGCGGAGACGGCGTACTGCCCAAGGCCGCCCCAGGCGAAGATCGTTTCTACAAGTACAGCGGCGCCTAGCAGGAAGCCAAAGAGGAACCCGACCATCGTGATGATCGGCGGCAGGCTATTGCGCAACGCAATACGAACTAGCTTCCACTCGGATAATCCACTTGCACGTGCGTGCCGGATGTATTCGCTGCGATAGCTGTCTGCGAAGACCATCTGCGTCATCTTCATCAACGCGCCTGCATTGACAGTGGCCAACGTAAGCACAGGCAGAAACAGCCGACCCACTGCAGAGGCAAACGCCTCGGTGTCGCCTGCTAACAACGTATCTATAGTCAGGAAGCCGGTAACAGGAGGAGGGGCTGAAATTATCGGGTCCAGGCGACCGAATGGTGCAGGGGCGATGCCGGCAACATAAAAGAGGAAGTAGATGAGCAATAGTCCGACCCAGAAGTCAGGCACCGCACCCGCGGCAAGCCCATATACTTTGCTGAACTTGCTCACCAGCCCCTTGGGCTTGATTACAGAAACTACCGCGAGCGTGACGGCGATAATAATGGTTACCAGCATCGCATAAGTAATCAGCTCAAGCGTTGCTGGAACCCGGTCGAGCAGGTCTAACGCCACCGGGTTGGAGGTGAACATGGATGTTCCAAGATCACCTTGGATAACCGTTGACAGATAACTGGTGAACTGCGTCCAGACACTGGCATTCAGTCCGAGTTTATCTCGCAGGCTCTCGATCTGATCGGGAGTGGCCATGTTGCCAAGCATTAGCAGGGCAGGGTCGCCCGGTAATAGGCGGATAAGCAGAAATGTTGCGAGCAGAACGCCGAACATCTGCGGAACGAGTATGCCTATTCTCCCCAAGACGATGCGTAGCGGGCGCGGTAGTGACCTTAGCAACATGCCGAATTTCATAGGGTTGTCCTTGTAATCGCGCGAAGCGTGAGGGCACAAGTATCTGTGCCCCCTTTGGCCTTCTCACTCTTTGTAGAAGTCGTACCAGCTGTTGCTGTTTGGTGTGTACCAGCTAAAGCCGGCCACGTTGGCTCGGGTGGCGAGTTGATAACCAGGGTTCATCAGGAATATCCAAGGCGCTTGATCCATGACTATCTGCTGGACACGCTTCATGCCGGCATCACGCTTCGCTTCATCGGTACTGGACAATGCCTCGTTGATGAGTTGGTCGACCTCCTCGCTGCTGAACTTTGGATAATTGATAAGCGAGGCGCTGTTTAACCAGAGGTTTGCGACGTATGCTGCATCGGGGACAATGGCCATGTCGCGGTAGAAGTACATGGGGATTGTTCCAGTCGAGTACTTTTCTACGAGGGTGGAAGCCGGTAACTTTACGAGCTCCAAGTCGACGTTCGCACGGGCGAAGGCGGTTTTCAGAATTACAGCTATTTCTTCCTCGATCTGATCACCGGTGCGGTAACCGAGTTGAGTTTT
The DNA here is from genome assembly GCF_013620795.1 of Pseudomonas sp. Q2-TVG4-2. Classification (GTDB taxonomy): domain Bacteria; phylum Pseudomonadota; class Gammaproteobacteria; order Pseudomonadales; family Pseudomonadaceae; genus Stutzerimonas. The sequence continues at coordinate 9,293 of NZ_LGLW01000017.1, forward strand.
GAAGCCTGATTCTTGTCCCGCTTCTTTAAGTAAGGTTTTTGCCTTTTCGACGTCCTGTTCATATTCAAAGTACTCGTCGGTGTAGGACGGGTAGATCTCCGAGATAGGACTTTTGGTCTGGCGTGCTTTACCGTAATAGACGGCCTTCAAAATGTCTTCACGCGGTACTAGATAGTTCAACGCCTTCCGGACCTTGGGGTTGTCGAACGGCGGTGTCGTATTGTTCATCTCCACGCGCTGGATGTAGTTGCCGAACACCTGCCAGATCTTTAACTGGGGGTTCTTCTCCAGCATGGTGAGCTCTCGCGGAGAAAGCCATTCCGCTACGTCGATCGCGCCGGCCTGAAGCGCGGCTAGCCGATTGGCAGAGGTCGGCATCTCGCGAAAAATGACTTTTTCGAGGCGTGGCGCTCCGCGGTAGTAGTTAGGGTTGGCCTCATAAACGACCTCTTGTCCGGAACGAAACTTAGTCACTTGATATGGGGCGAACGAAGCAGAGTGGGTCGAGAGCCAACTGGAAGCCCAGGGGTCATCGTCAGTGACATGCTGCTTGACAGTTTCAGCGTCCAAAATACCTAGGTCATTGTTGACCCAGATCCGTTCGATCAGCGGCGAGGTATTAGGTACGGTGACCTTAACCGTCATGTCATCGATCTTTTTGAATGCGTCGTTGTAATTGTGGATGCCTAGAATCTGGCCCATATACCAGCGGAAGTTGGCGTTCTTGTTCCAGCCGCGCTCGAACGACCACATGACATCGTCAGCGGTGAGCGTATTGCCTGCGGGGCTTTTAACCCCCTCACGCAGGTGAAAGACGATGCTCGTCATATCGTCAGAGACTTCCCAGCTTTCAGCTAAGGCACCGACGAGCTTGTCAAAATTCTCGGTCTGAACGCCGTCCATTTTTTTTGATTCATAGGCCAACAAGCGCTCGTAGATATTCCTTTTGGCCTCGTGAGTCGCTTCAGTTGGCGGATATTCCTGGTCGAGCGATTCTGGAGTTCGCGGCCCCGCCACTACCAGGATCGAATTTCTCTCCTGAGCAAGCGCGTCCGGAACTACCGTCATGCTGAGGAGCGAAAAAAACGTAAGGGCAACGGCAGTGGGCCTCTTGAAGAGGTGCATCATTTTATTTTTCATTCCGTATGTCACTTCGCTGGTGGTTTAGATTAAGCCTTCAAAAAAGCTGTCGCGCCTTGCACGTAACCGCTGCAAGACATCGTTGGCTCCTCGGTAGCGCGTCAAGCCATCGGTAATGGAGGCTAGTTCACAAATAAAATTGTGGCAAAAAAAATATGGTTTTGTCGCAATGAAAAGCAAGCGCTGTGCCAGTGATGTGTCATACCGCTTTAACGATGCCGCCAGCTGCAATGCGCCGAAAACCGCTACAGCATGGGCTTCTGAGCATTTTTGCAACGAGCTAGATCGATTGTGCACCGCTGAAACGCCGCATGTACTTGGTGCGAAAAAGGCTAACCAGTGGTAAGTTTTAGCAAGGGAATGGGAAATTTCGATGATTTTGTGACAATCTTTCCCAGAACATGCCACTCATTACTGAGGATATCTCTCGTGCTTACCGAAGGAAGCTCGCCGACAGGCCCCCGCAAAGCTCGTAGCACGGGCCAGATTCCTGCTACCGCAGACAAGCGAGACAGCATCTATGAACGCATCCTTAATGCGGTGATGGAACACCGTTTGATGCCGGGTACTAAATTGGTTGAGGAGAAGCTCGCACGCGTTTTCGAGGTGAATCGCACACGCGTACGCGAAGTACTGGCGCGACTCGCATATGAGGGTGTAGTTACCACCATCCCCAACCGTGGTGCTTATGTTGCTAGCCCCTCCGTTGAGGAGGCTAGGCACGTTTTTGAAGCGCGCCGTATTCTTGAGCCCGCACTAATTCGCGCTCTTGTTGCCAAGGCTGATGGCAGTACATTCAGACGGCTGTATGAGCATGTGGCCCTAGAGCGGGCAGCCCGTGGGGATGGCGACAAGCGCGCAATAATTCGCTTATCCGGGGAATTTCATATGCTGATCGCACAAATGGTTGGTAGTCCGCCATTGATTCGGCTCATGCGTGAACTGGCGTCCCTGACTTGCTTGACTATTTTGCTCTATGATTCGCCCAACGTTCCGGCCTGCCCCAATCATGAGCACACCGACATCATCGCAGCGATGGAAGAGGGGAATTCCGATAGAGCTATTGCGTTGATGCTAGATCATCTTGATCACATTGAGTCCACGTTGGATCTTTCGCTTCCCGAGGACTCGGAAGCGGATCTCGAGGCCATCTTCGGATGAGTCAAACAAGCTGCGCTCTTGATGACTCAGATCCGTTACAGTGAGAGGCTGCGTGTCGCTACCGCTGGACGCAAGTTCTGTTCGTAGCGAAGCGCTCGCTGCAATCACGCGACACGCTGTGCTCCTCGCAGGACTGCGGGATTTGCTCAGATTTCAATCAATATCGCTTCCTGCCGATAGCCGCCAGTCTTGATCGCCTGCTCCGGCCAGAGCCTGAGCTGTGGTAGATGCGATGAAGCACCCTAATGAGACGCACAGCAGATACGGACTGATCGTCGTTGAAGACGAACCAAACTACTCGTTCAACTCCACTGCCCAATCCTATGCTTTCGAGATCACCCTCACGGGCGGCTCGATATCGTCAGCTCCGAGCATATTGAAGCAATAGATTTCAATCAGTCGGTCTACCGGTTTGACTACGTGACAGGAACGTTGCTTCCCTAGATGTCCATGAGCGACAGCTGATGGCCAGGAGCCGTCGGCCGAGACAGGTGAATGTTGGCCAAAGGATCCGTCACAGAGATGACTTCCTTGATCTTAGGTAGGCCCGTGAATCAACCCTGGTTCAGGCGAGGACGACGTTGTCACACAGCCTGGTCCCAAAGTGAGCAGGGTGAGAGGGGGCACCGGCGGAACTCCAGGTGCTGAGCAGGCGCGGTGGCCGTCGGAGCGCGCGCTCGAACCATCATAAACGGCACATCAGCCGCTTAAGCGCGACAGGCGGAAATTGTCGTCCCCATGTTCCAGATGAAGTTTTACCCCCTGTAACGAGCAACAGAGCGCCGGTAGGCCGTCGATCGGGGTAATCTTTGCGCCTGCACCAGATCGCAAAGGACAATGCATGCCTCCGCGCACGACCGAACAATCCGCCATCATCCGCTTCTGGCATACGGTTGAGCTTCTCAATCCGGAGTCGGTACCGAAGCTGACACCAAGCCGCACACCTGGCTCCGTATTCATCCACGAGATTCCCTGCAGCACGGCCGGAGCTCTGGTACTGGCCTGGTCCACGCAGAGTCCAGTAGCAAAGCGGAAGATCGCCCAAGGCAAGCGCTGGAGCCATCAGATCTACGGACGTTGCTTCGATTACCGAGAGATCGTTAAGCTGCTCGAGGCTAAGTATCAGCCAATAACGCACTTTGTAAGGTCGACGCACGGTTTGATGGCAATGGCAGTGTGGTATATGCATCGGACGACTTTTTTAGATTGCATGCAACGTAAAGGCGAAGGGTGACTCCTTTACCAAAGGGTCCCCGCGCAGTGGATGACATACGCCGGGCATGGAGCTGCGCGACATGAGCAATCTCTTGCAAGTTACTCCAAGCACTGTCGATCAAGAAATCGTGGCGTTGCTGCGTCAGGCGAAATTGCTTGCGGTACGTTATCGCCAGCTAACCGGGAAACCGTTGGGCATCACTGGATAAGTCGCGGAAGCTGAGGCCGCTGCCATACTAGGTCTAGATCTGCACGCGGCCCGGACCGCCGGATACGACGCAACTGAGATTTGCGATGGAAAACTCGTTCGGGTGCAGATCAAAGGGCGTTGCGTTGCTGATCTCAAGCGACAAACGGGGCGGGTTGGAAAGATCGACCTTAGGCAGCCCTTCGATACAGTGCTCTTGGTCCTACTGGACATGGATATGAATGCGCAGGTCATGTATGAAGCTGACCGCGCCGCCATCGAAGCGCTACTAACCAAGCCTGGGTCCAAGGCACGTAACGAGCGCGGTTCGGTTGGAATCAGTCAATTCAAAGCAATCAGTTCTGTCCGCTGGGCCAAGGGCGGCGCTGCCCTAACGGTGAAGTCCTAGCCGAGAGGTATGAATAGGATGTGCGCGCCAGGCTGAAGGTCCCGCCAAGCATCATTGGTAATCACACCCCGGCAGAGTTCGCTGCGCATTGACGAGCAAGTCAGCACGAATCGCAACATGAAAAACTGATATCAATCCCCAGGGTCTAGTAACCAGGCGGCAGTACTAGAACTGGGGCAGGTCATGATAGCGGTAGCTTGGCCAACTTCTTTATGAGATGCAGAGTCGAGACATGCCAGGTTCGCCGTAGCCATACCAACCGTAGTCAAGTCTGGCTATCTATTCCCTTTAGGACTGGATTGGAAGCTTATTTTCGTTTGCAGCCTATCTGCTTAGTCTGATTCCATACTGATCAACACGTTGGCAGATAACAAAGGCGACAGGCTGCGCTATGGAGCTCCCCTACATCAGCCGTTCACTCGGCATCGTTCACCCCTTGTGCATCGAGCATGGCAGAAATGCCGAAGTTTGGGATGAGACTGGCCGGCGTTATATCGACTTCATCGGTGGCATCGGTGTGCTCAACTTGGGGCATGGGCATCCTGCCGTTGTCACGGCTGTCCAGTCCCAGGTTGAGCGCCTCATGCACTCAGCCTTCAACGCCGTTCCTCACCGTGGTTATCTGGCGGTGGCCGAAGCCTTGGAACGTTTCGTGCCGGTCTCCTACCCGCTCTCTTGTATGCTAACCAACAGCGGTGCCGAGGCTACTGAGAACGCCCTGAAGGTGGCGCGGGGGGCGACTGGTCGCCAGGCTGTGGTGGCCTTCGAGGATGGTTTCCACGGGCGAACCCTGGCGGCCCTCAACCTCAACGGTAAGGTTAAGCCCTACAAGGTTGGGCTGGGCAGCCTGCCAGGCACTGTTTTTCATCTGCCGTTTCCCAGTCGTGATAGTGGAATATCAGCGGACGAGGCCCTCAAGGCGCTGGTCCGCCTGTTCGAGGTAGAAGTTTCCGCCGAAGAAGTAGCTTGTATCATCGTTGAGCCGGTGCAAGGGGAGGGTGGCTTCCGCGTGCTTTGCCCTGATTTTGCGTTGGCGCTTCGCGAAATCTGTCATCGCCACGGAATATTGTTGATCTTTGACGAGATTCAGTCTGGTTTCGGACGCACCGGCACGCCTTTCGCATTTACCCGCCTCGGCATCGAGCCCGACCTGCTTTTAATGGGCAAAAGCATGGCTGCGGGGCTTCCCCTAGCCGCCGTGGCAGGTCGTGCCGAAATCATGGACAACCTACCCAAGGGTGCGCTTGGCGGAACCTACTCCGGCAATGCGGTGGCCTGCGCCGCGGCCTTAGCGGTCATGGAAGTGATGCGGGAAGAAAGCCTCTCGGCCTGGGCCAAATGCCAAGAGGCCTTAATCCTCGAGGCCCACGAGCGCTGGCGGGGCAGTGGTCGCTTCCCCATGCTGGGGGCTCTGACCGGGATAGGCGCGATGCGAGGCATAGTGTTTGAGGATACCGCGAATGCCACTGGAGCCGATTATCTGGCAGCGCTGCTAGAGACAGGGCGTGAGGCGGGCGTGCTTCTAATGCCTAGCGGGCGCAAGCGTAACGTGTTGCGGCTGTTGCTGCCGCTAACCGCCGAGCCGGCCATCGTGAAAGAAGGCCTGACATTGATAGAGCAGGCGATGGATTCGCTGCAGGCATGACCACATGCCAGGGTATCGAGCACTTCGAAGCTGGGTGCTTGCGATTGCAGTGTTTTGAGGCCGTCGGCTTAGAGAGTGAGGGCGTCATGTAACCCGCCAACTGCACGATATTTGCCATCGGTGCGCTGCGGACATCAGTCACTGACCTATCAAGCTGCGTTCTTCTTATCACGAGCGTGAGGCACGAGCCATGAGCAAAGACTTTCTTTCATACGATGAGATTCGAGATCGCTTCTCTAACGCTATGTCGGCCATGTACCAGGCCGAGGTGCCTCAATACTCGACGCTGCTTGAACTGGTGGAGTCGGTTAATCGGGAGGTCCTACAGAAGGATCCGGTCCTGGCTGAGCGGCTCGGCGTTAATAGTGGGCTGGCCCGTCTTGGTGTGGAGCGTCATGGCGCCATTCGCGTCGGTACCGCGGAGGAGCTGGTCATGCTTCGACGTCTCTTCGCGGTAATGGGGATGTATCCAGTGGGCTATTATGACCTCTCCGAAGCCGGCGTGCCTGTGCACTCAACTGCATTTCGGCCCATAGAGGACGCGGCCTTGGCCCGCAACCCCTTCCGTGTCTTCACCTCCCTGCTACGCCTGGAGCTGATCGAGAGACCGGAGCTGCGCCAGCGCGCGGAGGAAATCCTCGCCCAGCGAGATATCTTCACGCCCGGGGTGCGTGAGTTGATCTCCCGCTATGAGGCCCAACACGGGTTGAACGAGGCCGATGCCGAGCGTTTCGTGATCGAGGCCCTAGAGACTTTCCGCTGGCATCACGAAGCCACTGTCGACCTCGCTACCTACCGGGCCCTTCAGAGCGAGCATCGCCTGATCGCCGACGTGGTGTGCTTCCGCGGCCCCCATATCAACCACCTGACGCCCCGTACCTTGGATATAGACGAGGTTCAGCGGCGCATGGCGTCGGTGGGTATAAACCCTAAGGAGGTAATCGAAGGGCCGCCACGTCGCGATTGTCCAGTTTTGCTACGCCAGACCAGCTTCAAGGCGCTTGAGGAGCCGATTTGCTTCGCCGATAAGCAGCAGGGCACACATACAGCCCGCTTCGGTGAGATCGAACAGCGTGGTATTGCGCTCACTGCAAAAGGGCGTGCGCGCTACGATTACCTGCTCAACATAGCACGCCGCCAGACCTCTGGCCTGGCCAACGAAGAACACCAGCGTGTGCTGGGTGAAGTCTTCGCTGACTTTCCTGATACTAACGAGGCACTGCGCAGTGAAGGACTGGCCTTCTTTTGCTACCGCTTGACCGAGGCGGGGAAAATCGGCGGTAGGCAAAGTGGCGCCGACATGGAGGAGCTGATTGAGCGCGGCCTAGTGATAGCGCATCCGATCACTTATGAAGACTTTCTACCAGTCAGCGCGGCGGGGATCTTCCAGTCCAACCTGGGCGGCGGTGAAAGTCAGGACTATGCCGGAACAGCCAACCGTGACGCCTTTGAGGACGCCCTCGGTGCTCCGGTTATCGACGAGTTGGCGCTATATGCCGAGCGCGAGGAGGCCTCCCGCCGGTGGGTGCTGGAAGCTCTGGCAGGCTAACAAGGGAAGATTGATAGCCTCTGACGGAGCTCCCCCATTAGGGGAGCTCCGTTTGCTGCTTGCCCAAAGAGGTGTGTCTTCAGTATAGAAAGATCAAGTGGTCGTACCGACGATATACTCGACGAAGCATCTCACTTTAGCCAGCTCACCGAGGTGCTCCGGGTAGACCAAGTAGTAGGCGCTATCGCTGTGTAACCGGTATGGAGAGGCGATGGCTAGGCGATGGTCTTGCAGATCTTCTTCCACCACGAAGCGTGGTACCAAGGCTACGCCGCCACCCGCCATCGCGGTACGTACCAGCATGGGGAACGATTCGAAGCGAGTGCCATGGTAGCTGCGGTCTGTCGCCACTCCCTGCTCGGAAAACCAGCGATGCCAGGCGTCAGGACGAGTCGACAAATGCAGAAGCGGGAGTTCGGTCAGCTCAGCGACATTGCTGGGTGTATGGCGCGCCAGCAGCGTGGGCGCCGCCACTGCAATCATTTCCTCCTCCAAGAGCTTGTGGCATGCCAGGTTGGGCCAACTCCCGTGACCATAGAAGAGTGCGACGTCGATATCCTGCTGCTCTAGATCAAAATCCTCGACGCGATCATGAAACTCCAGACTAATGATTGGGTTGTCGCGCAAGAAGGCGGGTAGCCTGTCCGCGAGCCAGCGGGCGCCGAAGCTGGGCAATGTGGCGATCTTGAGCACTTCGCTATTGCCGCTATAGGTCATGATCGTCCGCGTCGACATCTCGATCTGAGCCAGTACTTTACGGACGTCGCTCAGGAAGATCGCGCCCTCCGGAGTCAGCAGCAGGTTGCGCCGCACACGCCGAAACAGTTTGTGTTGTAGATGGGTCTCGAGCTGGGCCACCTGTTTGCTGACTGCACTTTGAGTCAAGCTCAGCTCGTCAGCGGCGCGTGTAAAGCTCATATGGCGGGCCGCCGCCTCGAAGCACTGCATAGCGGCGGTTGACGGTAGAGTGCGTGAGGTCAAACATGTGGCTCCTGATAGACGTCCGGGCGCCCGGCATACGTTGCCGAGGCGATGCCCTGGGCTCGCTGGGTTTGGCTTAAGATGCCAGAGATTCAAGATTCGCATGGGCGGGACGCCGTGACTGTATCCAAACCACAGCGGCCATGGCCAGCAGCCCGATGCCGCTGGTCACCAGTTCAGGCACAACCATGGCCAACCCGGCCGCCAACAATACCAAACGTTCCCAGGGCAGGGAGTCTCTTATCAGGTGTCCGATCATGGCGCTGCTGACTCCCATGATGCCAAGCAGCGCGAAGAGTACTGTTGCAAGCAGGCCGGGCACGGTAGCGTCCACCATGACCAGCATTGGGTTGTATATAAAGGCATAGGGGATGATGAAGGCGCCGATGGCCAGTTTCACCGCTGTGAATCCAGTTTTCATGGGGTTCGCCCCGGCAATACCGGCCCCGGCAAACGCAGCCAGGCAGACCGGAGGCGTGATATCCGCGATGATGCCGAAATAGAACACGAAGAGGTGAACGGCGATGGGTGCCAGACCGAACTCGTTGATCAAGGCGGGGGCGGCAATCGTGGCGGTTACAACATAATTGGCAGTAGTTGGCAGGCCCATGCCCAGTACGATACAAGCCAGCATGGTAAACAATAGCGCCAGAATAAGTACTCCGTCGGCCAGGCTGATGATGCCAGCGGCGAACTTCGATCCAAGGCCCGTCATACCCACCACCCCGGCGATGATGCCGGCGCTAGCGACAGCTGCAATCACCGGAAGGGCGACCCGAGCGCCTTGCTCAACGATCTTCAGCAGGCCGATCAGAGACGGGCGAGTATCCTTACGAATAAGGCTTACCGCGAAAGCACAGGCGATACCCAACAGGGCGGCGCGCTGGGCCGTGAAGCCGAGCATGATGGTGCTCACTATTGCGAACAGGGGCAGCAACATATAGCCCTTTTCCAGCATCAACCGGCGCTTGCTCGGCAATTGCTCCTTGGGTAAACCAAGGATGTGGTGGCGCTTGGCCTCAAAATGTACACCGATGAAGATACCCACAAAATAGAGCAGGGCGGGAATGAGGGCTGAGATCATGATCTCGCGGTAGGAGACTCCGACGTACTCCACCATAATGAAGGCAGCAGCTCCCATCAGCGGCGGCATGATCTGGCCGCCTGTCGAGGCCGAGGCTTCTACCGCACCGGCCACTTCGGGCCTGAAACGAGCATTCTTCATCATCGGTATGGTGAACGAGCCGGAGGCTACGGTATTACCGATGGAGCTGCCGGAAATCATGCCCTGTAGGCAGCTGGCCACAACCGCGGCCTTGCCCGCACCGCCCGTAAAACGGCCAGTAATAGCGAAAGCTAGGTCGTTGAAATACTGGCCCACTCCGGTATGCATCAGTACCACGCCGAAGAATAGGAAAAGGAAGATGAAGCGCGCCGAAATTTGAAGGGGAGTGCCGAAGACTCCACTTTCACGGAACCATAGATACGGCGATATCTCGCTCAGTGCGAAACCCGAGTGCGAGAGCAACTGGGTGGGAATGAAATTACCGAATAGTGCATAGCCGATGGCTAGGCCGGCCATGATCACAATGGGGACGCCGACGGTGCGGCGGGTCGCCTCCAGCACGAAGAGCACGCCGAGAACGGCCGTGGTCAGATCCAAAGTCGAGTAGCCCGTGACCCGGGCACGCAATACCTCTTCGTAGAACAGGATTTTGTAGTAAGCGGTGAAAGTGGCTGCGAAGGCCAGGATGACATCGTAAATGGGCACCTGGGTCCGATTGCCCTTTCCCCGAGTAGCCGGATAAAGGATAAATATCATGCCTAGGGCTAGGCCTAGGTGAACGGCACCTTGAAGTTGGGAAGGAAGAGTTCCGAAGTAGCCCGTATAGAGGTGGAAGCACGTCAGGGTTACGCCCATGAGCGTTACCAGCCAAGCCCACTTGCCGAGGTAGGGGCGGGTGTCCGTCTCGCGGCTGTATCCTTCGAGCGCTACCGTATCGTCAGCTTTTTTTTTATCACGGTTCCAAGGCCTCGCGAGTGAAATGCCGCCGGGTCCCGGCGGCTTCGGATGAAGTCAAATTAGTTGGCAAGATCATCGAAGGCTTTGAAGTCCGAGCTTTCTCGAGTAACGATCTGAATCACCTCTGGATAAATGTGGCCAATAAAGGCTACGTTGGTTACCTGTGCCTCCTTGAACTCGCCCTGACCCGCAACGGCGTCTTGTGCTGGTGCGTGGACGGTCATGCCAAGGTCCATGCGGCCGTCTCGGATGCTGACTAGGTTTTCAATGGAGGCGCCGGTTTCGATATTCGTGAAGTTCCGACCACTCAGATGTCGATTCCAGATGGTGGCCATTTCGCCGCCTAGCGGGTAGTAGGTTCCACCTTGGCTACCGGTGCCAAGGATGAACTCCTGCTTCTGAGTGATGTCACCGAGGGTTGCCACCGGATTGCCGACGGTCAGGCCTTGCTCTTGGTAATAGCGCTTGGCACCAGGATGGATTGGCAGCCCTTCGGAGCCATTCAGAGCGTTCTTCAATGTTATGAACGACGACTGAGCATGGGTATTTTCTTCAGCATGCTCGTGCATCACTTTGGCCAGCTCGTAGCCGAGTTCCTCGCTTATTGTGCTGGTATTGCCCACTAGCACAGCATAAGCAGTGATCGTGTTGACGTCCTCGTCTTGAAAGTTATAGCTGCCAGCGGGGATGGTGAAACGGCGATAGGCGCTGTTAGCTTCTAGATACTCGATTGCCGCGTCGCTGAGGCTGACCAAACGGGCGTCGCCAGCAGCCGCTTGGAGGTTCTCGATGCTTCCCGAGGGCAAACCCAGAATACCAATCGAAACATCGATGTTGCCATCCTGCACGCCGTCCAGAGCTGCGCCGAAGCCTTCCTGATAGGTGGTATAGGCATCCTTGTCGATGCCATAGGCATCGAAAATCATTTGCGACACGTTCTGGGTGGTACTTGCAGGTGGACCGATAGCAATATTCGGCTTGTTTGGACCGTTTTCGCCGCAGCCGGCCAACAGCATGCCAGCGGCGAGACCGACCAAAGTGATGTGAAGGGTAGGTTTCATACTCTCTCCTGTATCCAGTCTTATTGTTTTGTATCCCCGGGCGAGGCGATGTACTCGGGGTGGTGCAGACACGTCGGCACGTGGGCGAGTCCGCATGGCAAGAGCTTTTCGTCATTGTTCATACCCAAGCTAAAACAGACAACAGAAATTTAGTCGCTTATGCATTCCGCTTTGGAATGTGACACGCCTAACAGCGATCATTCGAGGTCGGTCAGTAACTCGTCCGAGTGAACATCGGACCTGCTAGGGTTAGACAGGCTCTGAAACTCCGGACACCGTTCCTCCTTACCAGAAGGGATAGGCAAATGGTCGTGTTTATGTCCTGCTCGATCAGGCAATCACGATTCATCGGCAGCGTCCGGATCTTGTCTACCGTGTCGAATCGGGCTATCTCCAGATTCTTGGCGCAGGTCAGCCCGCGAGCTTTCCGCAACGGCCTATGTTCGGCGAAGAGTTTTCCCGTGCGTTGTTGGGATTTTTTTGATCAGGTTTGCAGGAACTCCGTGGGAGCATTTATGACGCTTAAAGAACCTCGCTCATCCAGTGTCTGGGCAACTGAATGTTTCCGCCTATTTGTGGCTCTACGCATGAGCAGCCTCAGGAGCGGCCAGCCTTGGCCATCGGCTAAAAGGGGGCGAAGCCCCCACTGCCTTTAGAGCAGCCCCAGTTCCGCGAACGATACCCGTTCGTGACCGGCGATAATGACATGATCGAGCGTCCGGACATCAACCAGACCCAGCGCCTCCTTCAATATGCATTCGCGCTTGATTTACAGACCACTTTACGGTCGGTTTTAATCCGCTAAGGACGGCCTCGAATGCTGCATCTTCCTCGGGGGTGCAGCGTTCAGCATCGAACCAGATGACGTCAACGTCTGTTGATACTGGGGACGGAGCGCGTCCGTGCAAATAATCCCAAACTGCGTTTCGAACGAAACCTGCTCCGATCCAGCAATCTGGCAATTTCAGCGAGTCAACAATTTCAAGTAAACGCCAACGTACGGGGTCACTTGAAATAATCGATTGGATTCTCGAAATGTCGTCCATTCAAAACTCTCGTTTAGTAAGTCAGGCCGGCATCCACTGATGCGGTAGCAGTTTCCCGATCTCACGGGCCCGCTGTGTCGCAGCCGCGTCAGCACATCTTTGAGATAAGCATACGGATCATGTCCATTCATGCGCGCCGATTGGAACAGACTCACGATTGCTGCCGCCTGTTTACCGCTGCGTAGCGACTCGGCAAACAACCAGTTCGAGCTGCCAAGCGCCCATGGTCGTATCTGGTTCTCGACTTGGTTGTTGTCGATGGGCACAAGGTGCGCAAGTTGATGAACGGGATGAACCTGGTCAGCAAACAACCCCATTCACATGCCCGCAAGAAGGCTACGGTGGAACGGCCGGGAATCCCGAATGTGTTGGATCGAGCGTTCAGCGTGTCGGCGCCGAACGAGGTCTGGTGCGGTAAGTGGTCTGTTCAGCCTTCGATGTGGCGCGGTCTTGCTACTACGCCCATCGCCTTCGACGTCGCCGTGTCGATGCTCGTCGCGTCGCGCTACGTAGTCGGGTCAACGAGTTGTTTAGCCAAAGCCGAGGCTCGGCCGGCAGCCGAAGCATCCTGGGCATGCTGCGCGAGGACGGCGTGACGATTGGCCGTTTCCGTGTGCGTCGACTGATGTGTGAGTTGGGGCTGGTCTGCAAGCAGCCGGGCTCGCACGCCTACAAGCAGGCCACGGTTGAGCGGCCAGATATCCCGAATCGACTGAACCGCGATTCCGCTGTCCAGCGCTCGAACCAAGTGTGGTGCGGCGACATTACCTACGTCTGGGCGCAAGGTCGTTGGCATTACCTGGCCGCGGTATTGGATCTGCACACGCGTCGGGTGGTTGGCTGGGCGTTCTCCGCCAAACCGGATGCCGAGCTGGTAATCAAAGCCCTCGATATGGCCTACGAGCAGCGCGGCAAGCCACAGCAGGTGCTGTTTCATTCTGATCAGGGCAGCCAGTACGCCAGCCGTTTTTCCGGCAGCGGCTATGGCGCTACCGGATGCAGCAGAGCATGAGCCGCCGAGGAAACTGCTGGGACAATTCGCCGATGGAGCGCCTGTTTCGCAGCTTAAAGTCAGAGTGGATTCCGGCAACTGGCTACCTGACGGCACAGGAAGCTCAGCGGGATATCAGCCACTACCTGATGCACCGCTACAACTGGATCAGACCGCATCAATTCAACGGTGGGCTACCGCCAGCGGTGGCCGAAGAGAAACTTAACTCACTGTCCGGGATGGGTTGACCACTACATCCACCAGTTCTCGATCCATGAAGCGGTGGTCATCCGGAATATCCAGAACCTAAAGCGGCTTGTGCTCAAGCAGGAGGGCGTATTCGGCGCGCAGGCGACTATGGGATGTTCCTGCCGACTCATGAGGACAGCGTCTTGGGCAAGTGGAGTTGGCATATCGAGTCGGTTGAGTAGCAGCGCTGCTCTGGCGCGCCAACCAAATATTTGTTTTTGAGGCGGACCCCGCGTTTAGCGAGGGCCCTTATTGGGGCAGCCGCTACACGCCGATGTTGAGAAAAGGGGGCGGAAGTCCCCTCTGCTACTAGAGCAGACCAAGCTCCGCGAGTGACACCCGCTCGTGACCCGCCATAAGTGATCCAGCGTTCGCACATCCACGAGTCCCATTGCTTCCTTCAGCCGCCCTGTCAGCCGTTTATCCGCCTCGCTTGGCTCTGGATGCCCGCTCGGGTGATCACCGCAGCGGCATTGAGCTTTAGGGCTTTCTCAGGCGAATTTTCAAACCGCCCCTAGCGCCTAGCTACACGGCCAGCCAACGAGCTGATGTCCAGGCAACAAGCCAGGCAGCAATGAGCCAAACGACGGCGAAAAAAGAACCAGCCAAACAATGTGTGGGCACCAGCCCGAACCGCAGCGGCCGTCATGCTCCAGAAGACCAGGAATGCCCAGTTTATTGAACGCCGATCACATTGGACCAGCCAACAGGAGGCCGGCCGGCGATTCCAGATATGAAGGAAATTGAAGGGCCGGAAGCAACAGCACACCCTAGACGAAAATGATCAGCGCTAGGATCTTCAACGTGCGTTACTTGAACGTCGGCGGTGACCTCCTGCTTCGCGCTTGGAACAACGTCGCCTCAATAGATCACTGGTTTTTTCGTAGCTTCCCCGGTTGCCAAGGCCGGTGGAGATCACAGACGTAATACGGTCCCATTAAGTTCATGCCGGAGCTCATCTACCAGCTTTGCCAGGTTCTGCCTGGTCGAGAGTTGATAGAAGGGTACCCCTGCGACGACGAGTTGGGTCTGGTTGGTTTCCCGCTCATACAGGCGGAGCCGAACACTCGACTGATCGTGTTGGTAGCTGCCGGCGAAGGGAGCGAACGCGCACTCGAGTTCGGCGCGGGCGCTTCGAAATGGATGTTTCGTCGTCATTGGAGAACCTCCCTGTTTTCCAGGCGCGGAACGTTATCGGACGGTCGAAACGGGTAAAGCGACGACATTTAAGAATGTGACCGGCTTGGACAAACGGGCCGGCGCATCGCCGGGCCTAGCTAGAAAAATGCAACGGGTCCCGCAGGCCGCCGAGGTACAGAAAGGCGTCAATGCCTTCTACCGCCGCCTGAAGCTTCCTCCTTAGCAACGGTAGCTCCAGAACCGTTCCCGCAAATGGTCGCTCTGCCATACAGAGTATTGCTGCCAGCGCCAGGTCGGAGTGTCTGATTAGGGCAACTAGATGCTCCCCCCTGGGGCCGCTGGTGCCTGCCATCCAGTTCTTCACCGTCCTTTCGTTGGCGTTCGTCCAGCGCATTAGCGTCTTGGTCGCCTGGTGGGTGGCACCCAGTTCCGCACGCAATGCCTTGGCGAGACCGGCTGCGTACTGCTCACGACTGAGAAAAGAATTGCCCGTTTTCGTAACCATTTTTCAGCTCTCCGTCTTCTATCTTTTTGAAAGCGATTGAACGGCCCTGCGGTTACTAGCTGATCACTCCCAGCCGCTACTTTAACGTTGACCCTCTTGGGGCGAGTTGTCGATGCAGAGAAACATTGGCTACACCGAACAGAAGGTTCCCGGCTCATCGCTGGCGGCCGCGTATGTCCGGATGTCCACAGAGCATCAGCAGTACTCGACGCAAAACCAGCTCGATACCATCCGGCTATACGCCGCCGCCCACTCTCTGGATATTGTTCAGACATACACCGATGCGGGGAAAAGCGGCCTTAGCCTGGAAGGCCGCGATGCCCTTAAGCAACTCTTCCGAGACGTCGAGAGCGGAGTGGCCAGTTACTCAACGGTACTGGTCTACGACGTCAGTCGATGGGGCCGCTTTCAGGATCCAGACATTAGCGCCAGCTACGAAGTGCGCTGTCGCCAGATGGGCGTTTCGGTTCAGTACTGCGCAGAGCAATTCACCAATGATGGTTCGCCAGTTTCTAACATCATTAAAAGCGTCAAGCGGATGATGGCGGGGGAGTACAGTCGTGAGCTCTCGGTCAAGGTATTCACCGGTCAGTCCCGCCTTATAGAAATGGGATACAGACAGGGTGGTCCCGCTGGGTTTGGCCTAAGGCGCCAGTTGGTAGACTCATCGGGTTCGCCCAAAAACCAGTTGGGGCCCGGTGAGCACAAGAGCATCCAGACTGATCGGGTTGTGCTGGTTCCTGGGCCAGAAGACGAGGTCGAGGTGGTTCAGTGGATCTATCGACTATTCGTCGAGCAGGGCAGAACCGAGTGCGAAATTGCCGATTGGCTGAATACCCGCGGCGTTCTAACGGACCACTCACGTCGCTGGTCGAGAGGCGCTGTGCACCAAGTGCTGATCAATGAAAAATATATCGGGAACAACGTTTGGAACCGCTTTTCCTTCAAGCTGAAGCAGACGCGCGTACGAAACAAGCCTGAGCAATGGATAAGAGCGGATGGGGTCTTCCAACCCGTCGTCAGCAGCCTGCTATTCAGGGCTGCCCAGGAGATTATCCGCGCTCGCTCATACCGCATGGCTGACGAGGAAATGCTCAGGCTCCTAGAGGGCATCTACAGGCGCTGTGGATTCTTGTCCGGGCTGGTAATCGATGAGGCGGAAGGATGCCCGTCAAGCAGCGCCTATCAACATAGGTTCGGTAGTTTGCTTCGGTGCTACTCGCTGGTCGGCTACACACCCAGCCGTAACTACCAATACATTGAAGCCAATCGGCGGCTGCGCGAACTGCATCCGATCGTATTGCAGCAGACGATAGCCGACATTGCAGCCGTCGGCGGTCGGGTCGAGGTAAATCCTGATACGGATCTGCTGATGATCAACCAAGAGCTGCTGCTGTCCCTCGTACTGTGCCGGTGCCAATTCACCTCTGGAGGATCCAGACGTTGGAAGATTCGCTTCGACCTGGGTCTCAGTCCCGATATTACTGTAGCGGTGCGCATGACCGAGGACGGAAGAGACGCGCTCGACTACTACATCCTTCCGACGATCGATATGCCTTCACTGCAGCTGCGAGTGGCTGAAAGCAATCAGGCCGAGATAGACATATACCGCTTCGACACGTTGGAGGTACTTGCGGAACTGTCACGCCGAGCTGCCTACCGGAGGGCAGCATGACAACGACCTTCCTCCACGAAAAAGCATCGTTGCATATCGCTGATGTGTCCGCGATCCAGCTCATTGCACTTGATCAAATCCGGGTGCTGAATCCCCGTAATCGCAACAAGCAGGTTTTTGCAAAGCTGGTCGAGAACATATCCGTCATCGGGCTCAAGCGACCGATAACGGTTGCGCACGCTGCGGATAGCCAGGACAAGAATTACGAACTCGTCTGCGGCCAAGGCCGTTTCGAAGCGTTTCAGGCACTCGGCGAAACGAGGATTCCCTGCATCGTGGTGAATGCCAGCGAGGCAGATCGGTTTCTAATCGGCTTGGTGGAAAATCTGGCGCGCCGGAAGCATTCAAACCGGGATCTGCTAATTTCAATCCAGATCCTCGCAGAACGAGGCTACTCGGCCAAGGAAATCGCTAGCAAAACGAGCCTTGACGTAACGTACATCAACGGAATTCTGCTGCTGCTACGTCAGGGAGAAGAGCGATTGATTGGCGCCGTCGAGAAAGGTTGGCTGCCCATCAAGATAGCGACGGAAATCGCTCGGTCCGACGATGGTGAAATTCAGCAGGCCATGATTGAGGCCTATGAGACAGGCGTGTTGAGAGGAGAGCAGCTGATCAAGGTTCGCCGTCTTATCGATAGGCGTAATGTCTTGGGAAGGCGCTACGGTCAGCATTCCAACTCCGATCGTCTGACCACTCCTCAAAAGCTGCTCAACGCCTATCAAGCTGAGGTTAGACGCCAGAAGGTTATGATCAAAAAGGCGGACATAAACGAACAACGCTTGCTGATCATCATCACTGCCATGCGAAAGTTGTTTGCTGATGACTATTTTGCGGCCTTGCTGCGAAACCAGGACATTCAGGATATGCCACGGCCTTTGGCCGACCGTATGCCTCGTGAGGCTTCCTGATGGGACATGTGAAGCAGGCGTTCGAGCAGCATGTCGTTGCGATTCCACTGACGCGAATACTGCCAACACGTCAATTCGACAAAGCCGTCCAAGGCAGTAAGAAGTACGCAAGTATTCTCAGCTCGATTCGTGAGCTGGGGATGATCGAGCCGTTAGCGGTTCATCCGCAGCCGGTCGCCGCAGGTGGTGTGTCTTCCTACATTCTCCTCGATGGGCACCTTCGCTTAGAGGCCTTAAAAGAGCTAGGTGGAGTGGATGCGCTATGCCTGATTTCAACCGACGACGAAGGGTTTACCTACAACCGACAAATCAACCGTCTGACTCCGATCCAAGAACACAAAATGATTATGGCGGCCTTGAAAAAGGGAATTGAACCCGCTCGGATAGCACGGGTTCTTGGGGTCAATGTCGACCGCATTCGTCAACGGCAGAACCTTCTCAATGGGATCGCTCCAGAAGTCGCCGAAATGCTCAAGGTCAGGATGATCGCCCATGAGGTATTTCGCGTGCTACGTAAGATGAAGCCGATGCGGCAGATCGAGACCGTGGAGATGATGATTTCGGCCAACTGCTTCACGCAGAACTACGCGCAAATGGTCCTCGCAGCGACGCGTCCCGAAATGCTCGTCGAAGAGAAGAAAAGGCCAACGGGCGATGCTAACGCTCTGGACATCGCGCGTATGGAGCGGGAGATGGAAAATTTGCAGCACGACTATAAGCAGGTCGAGGATACCCTGGGGGAGACCATGCTGGTGTTGGTCGTCGCGAAGGGATATCTGCTGCGGATCCTGAGAAACGAAGCAATTGCAGGTTATCTGCAGCGACACCACGCCGATCTGTTGGAAGAGCTCCTTTCGATCATGGAAGCGGTTAGTTCGGACGCTCGGCACCTTGAGCGAGAATAACTGGTAAGCGCCAGTTTGTGGTCATGCTGCATTAGCGGATGCCATCGCTCCCCCCAAGGAGCGTTGCGGTGCGCCGGCTATGGAGGTCAATTGAGCGAACGCTAATTAGGTGAGGGGCAGCCGCCAGTTCGCAGCTGCCACTTGCCGAAGCGCCGTTACTAGAGGCGGCTTCGACGTATGCTTGCAGACCTCGGCCCTTGTGTAACCAGTAAATCCTCACGCTTTTGTGGACCTGAATCCAGAACGACGTGCTGCATCTGATTGCCTTGTCGCGGCGTATGTCGAGTGTCGCCGTGCGGCTTTCTGTGTCGAAACACGCCCTGCCAGGGCAGGGCGCTGTTGCCGATCACTCGGCTTTTCGACTCCAGATCAGAGTGTGGCTGCCTTCATCGCCCTCGATAAGGTTCGCGTAGACAGTGGCAGGTAGAGCCGGATCATCGATGCTGACCGACAGGTAAGGACGGTCGGACTGGCTGAGCTTTTCCCAAGCTGCGCCAATCTCGTATCCGCCAGATGCCAGAATTCGGTAGTCGGGGGCGTTCTCGCTGCTCTTGTTGTTGGGCACGAAGTTGACCTTCGCCTGGAACGAGAGGGTGCGCAGGGTGCCGGTGAAGCCGTCTTTAGAGGTGGTAAAGGTGCCGATGATGGCCATGATGTGCTCCTTTCGGATTCAAGGTCGCGCCCATCGCGTCCTTGTTGTGAACCGGTCGACGGGTGAGGGCCGAACGCACTGCCAATGCAGCCGAAACGTAGAGAAGGACCTTGAGCTCCGAACAATTTGTTGCGCGAGGAAGCCGCTCGCCGGCGGGGAAAATGTTCGGTGCGAACGGTTGCGGGCCCAGGTCCAATCCCGTCAGGATTCACGACGACTCAAGGACGCATGGCTGACCGCCCGAACAGGAGAATTGGCCGACTCAAGACACCAGCCGCCAGTTGCTGGGATCACGCGACATGCGTAGCCGTTGCTCCGCTTAAGGATATTTCCGGCAGCCAAGCGCTCGATCTGACATCGTCGTTAGGCATAGAGTCGTGCGTTCCGTGAGAGGCTCAACCAAGCGCAGCCAGTTCAGACGTAGTGCAACGCCATACAGTGGTTCAATCCGACCGATGTGGGGGTAGGGGCATTAACGGCTTAATCCATAGATCTGTGGGAAAGCATGTGCATATCCTCCTTTTATGGCACGTTGAGGCTAGATCCATTGGGGCCTTGAGTCGACTGGCTGATTCGCGACCAGGGCTTCGCTTTTACCCAAGAAAACGACAGCACACATTTGCTTGATGGAAGTGCTTGAGCCGAATGGATCGATTATTCGGCTCATGCTATGAGTAGAATCCGCTGCGTCTGAGCACTCCGGCCCTCGCCCGTTTGGAAAAACGACCTGAACGCAAGGATTTGATGAGGGGGGTTTGCGGGGATTCGCTGATGATCGTTAGGTATTATTCGGCACTGTTTGCAGCGAACGCCTTTTGTATAATGATTAAAAATCAAAAGCTTACGACTAGTCACACCCGCATGGGGTGCAAGGGGTCGAGTGTTCGAAT
>NZ_LGLW01000018.1 GCF_013620795.1 Pseudomonas sp. Q2-TVG4-2
CTTTTGCTCTTTTGCTCTTTTGCTCTTTTGCCTTTGCTCCAGCGCTGAAGCGATCCACACCCGTCGGAAACCCCCTCAACCACACCGCACCGCGACCCCACGCACCTACCTAGACCGGGCATTTGCCGCTACAGTGCAGGCAGCCCCGTAGTCTGTTGCAAGGATCGCCGTCCGGATGGCTTCACCGTCTCAACCCAAAAGCCTGATCTTCGATCTGGAAGTCGCCCCCGGCAAAGCCGATAAGCCCGACCGGATCTTCATGGTCGGTGCCCTGCGCCCCGACACAGGCGCCCAACTCGAGCGCAAAGTCGACCGGGACTTACCCGACGTTCTCGAATCGCTGGACAGCCTGGGGCAGGGCGCCAGCTTCGTCCTTGGCCACAACGTCATCGACCATGACCTGCCGATCCTTAAACAACAGGCCCCACACTTGGCCCTGCACGGGCTCCCCGTGATCGACACCCTGCGCTTGTCGCCCTTGGCCTTTCCGCAGAACCCGTATCACCGCCTGGTCAAGGACTACAAGCTCATTCGGGACAGCCTCAACTCACCGCTGTCCGATTGCCGCTCGACCCTCACCTTGTTTCAGGACCAGCGCCAAGCCTTTGCCCAACTGAACGAGACCAACCAGGCCGAGCTCCTGTGCTACCAGACGCTGCTGGCCCCCACGCTAAAGAGCGACCTGGGCTCATTCTTCGCTTCCCTCAGTGGCACCAGCCCCAAACCGGTCACCGAGCTGCGCGGCCTGATTCCCCAACTGCTGGTTGAAAACGACCCGACCCTGACCCGAAGCCTCAAGGTCTGTAGCACGCGGCTGGAGCAGCTCCTAGAAAACGACCTGCTGGAACAGTCCCTGCACCTGCCGTTGGCCTATGCACTGGCCTGGCTCCGAGTGTCAGGCGGTAACTCAGTATTGGCACCCTGGGTGCGCTACCAGTTTCCGGAAGTGGGGCGATTGATCGCCGAGCTGCGGGACGTGCCGTGTGGACGCAGCGATTGCGAGTACTGCGCCACCACCCATGACCCGCGTCATGAGCTCAAGCGCTACTTTGGCTTTGATGACTTTCGGACCGAACCGGATGGCCGCACCCTGCAACACGACGTGGTCCTGGCCGGCATGCGCAGCCAACACGTGCTGGCCATTCTCGCCACCGGCGGTGGCAAGTCCCTGTGCTATCAGCTCCCAGCCCTGAACCGCTTTCACCGCAACGGCAGCCTGACCATCATCATCTCGCCGCTGCAGTCGCTGATGAAAGATCAGGTCGACGGCTTGCTTGAGCGCAACGTGCAGTGTGCCGCCACCCTCAATGGCCTGTTGACCATGCCCGAGCGGGCCGAGGTGCTGGAAAAGGTCCAAATGGGCGACGTCGGCATCTTGCTGGTCTCGCCCGAGCAGTTTCGCAACAAGGCCTTTCGCCGGGCGATCAAGCAGCGCCAGATTGGCGCCTGGATCTTCGATGAGGCGCACTGCCTGTCCAAATGGGGCAACGACTTCAGGCCCGATTACCAGTACGTGTCGCGCTTCATCAGCGAGCACACCGGCGACGGCCCCTTGGCCCCCATCGGCTGCTTTACCGCCACGGCCAAACCGGATGTGCTTGAGGACATTCAGCAGCACTTCAGAGAGCAGTTGAAGATCGAGTTCAAGACCTTTGTGGGTACCCACGAGCGCATCAACCTCAGCTTTGAGGTCTTGCCGTGCACCCGTGCCGAGAAGTGGGCGCGCACCCACCAGCTGCTTGAAGACCATATCGGTCGGCAGGACGGCGGTTCGGTGGTCTTTGTCTCAAGCCGTAAGGGCGCCGAAGAGCTGTCAGACTTTCTGATCGGACAGGGCTGGCCCTGCAAGCACTTTCATGCCGGCCTCGAACCCCACGAGAAAACCGACATACAGGATGCGTTCAAGGCAGGCCAACTGCGGGTCATTGTGGCCACTAATGCCTTTGGCATGGGCGTGGACAAGGCCGACATTCGCCTGGTGGTCCATGCCGACATTCCGGGTTCGCTGGAAAACTACCTGCAGGAAGCCGGGCGGGCAGGGCGCGACCAAGGCGACGCCCGTTGCGTGCTGCTCTATGACCTGCAGGACATCGAAACCCAGTTCGGCATGTGCGAACGCTCCAAGCTTGGCCTGCGCGACATCCAGCAGATCCTGCGTAAGCTGCGCCGGGAAAGTGATCGTCGCAAGGGCGGCAAGCTGGTCATCACCGCTGGCGAGGTGCTGCTGGATGATGAGGTCGAAACCAGCTTCAACGCCGATGACCGCGACGCCGAAACCAAGGTAGTCTACGACTACGCGCGGGAACTGCGGCAGCAGCCCAAGCAAGGCCTGTACGTGGGCACTGTGCATTCAGCGAAGGGGCTGGAGTTTCGACACGTGGTGCTGCTCGACGGTGGCTGGCCCACCGGCGCGGATGTACTCAATGACGAGCGCCGCCTGTACTACGTAGGCATGACACGTGCCGAGCAAACCCTGACCCTGTGTGAATTCCCCAATAGCAATCCGTTCAGCCGCCATCTGCCCACAAGTATCCAAAAGCGTGAATACGTAGGCCGGTACCTTCCTGAGCTTGAGAAACGCTACCTGCAGCTTTCACTCAGGGACATTGATCTGGACTACGTGGGGCGTCAGCCCCAACACGCGCCGATTCATGCGGCCCTCGCACAACTACAAGTCGGGGGTTCGCTTACGCTGGTACCCCATGAAGACCGGTACCTCATCCAAAACAGCCAGGGCCAGACGCTTGGCCGTACCGCTAAGGCGTTCAAGCTGCCGCTTGAGGTCGAGCAGTGCGAGGTGTCCGCCGTTCTGGTCAGGCAATCGGCGCACTGCGAGGAGCAGTACCGGGCCTGGCATAAGTGCGAGCGTTGGGAATTGGTAGTGCCGAGGGTCGTTGGGTCCGAACGACGAGACTGAGAACGTCTCTCTGCGCGACCCTGACTAGTGAGCTGCGTTGCCGCTGCGCATAGACCTGGTATCCAAACGGCAGTTGTGTAATGGCATGTTGCCATGTAAAAACGTTAGCACTTTCGGTTAGGGCTGGAAGCCACATCGAGACAGGAGTCTGCATGCCTAAAGAAACCCTTACAGCTCAGCAACTAAAGGACTTGGTCCGCAGTGTTGTCCATGCTCAGGGCAATGCCTTTATCAAAGACTTGCTTCGACAGCATCACACTCGAATCGGGGCTACCAAAGACGAATTCATTGCTAATCTGGATGATGCGATTGATGAAGGAAATCTGACTCAACAGAAGTTGGATGTATGGCTGGATGAAGTGGAAGGTTGGGGCAATCAGCATGTATACGTGCTTGCGCCACCTTCGATTGATACTTCTAATGCCTCCGACTTGATTGAGAGTAGCCCCCTTGCGCGGTATTTCGATGCGCCGCTCAGTCTCGACTTTCCGGAGAAGCTAGAACTCAAAGCAGTTAAGTCAAGCGAAAATGGGTTATCAATCGTTTGGCATCAAAGGAAAGAAGGTTGGAATCGGTGGCCCGCGCGTGACGTGCGCAGTGTGGAAGAGCTAGATCGCGTGTGGCTTCAAGCATATCGCCAACGGCTCGATCGAAGCGTCGTCAGATTTGAATGGTGTTATGACGAGCCATACTGCGCGATCCTGATTCAGCGGAGCCCTGATATCGACCACGAAGCCGTCATCGCTTCAATCGAATCGCTCCTCGCAGATACACGCGTCATGAGTGCGCCGTTTAAACGAATCACGCTTACTCGCGCAATACACGTATCGTCTCGGCGCACGAATGGCCTTCAGTCGACCAGGTTCGAATTGGACAGCGGGTACGTTGAGGTAGCTGCGACGACGCCGGGCGGCGGAATAGATTCGGTAGAGCCTGTACGACTTGTTCTGCAAAGCGTGGACATGAGCCAGTTTGATCGGGCACACGGCATGCTTAACTTCGCAGCTGAAGAGCACGGCACAAGCAGAAGTCTATCTGTCGAGGTCTTCGGTGATCAGTCAAAGCTACGAATATGGGCTCAATGTAAAAGAGATGACGTGCTTCGGATTCTGCGTTTGATCTGGGGTTTTAACGAAGCCTCATGAGCGCTATGGACTTCCGGAGAGAGCGGTGGGCGAGCGAGATACTCAGCCGCCTAGAGCTTGGTAACAACCTCGAATTCACTGTTGCGCAGTTTGCGCGGCAGCTCGGCGACCATGACGTTGCCGGGCTTGAAAAATTTCTCGATGAGTTGGTCGATGCAGGGTCGGCTGCTCACGTTCCTGCTTACATTTGCCCCGTTTCATCATGTGCGCGACCGCTCCCTTCCGCAGATGCCCTCACTGAGTGTCCGTATTGCAGGACGGATTACCGCGAGCACGCTATATCGCCAGCGTTCGCTCAGTTCTACAGGTTGAATGGACAGCTAAGTCGGGATATCCGTTGGATGATCGTCATCCATGGCATGAACAGCAGGGCGCCTTGGCAAGAAGCGTTTACCTGGGAAATTACGAGCCGCTTGAAACACTCTGCACCGGTCTTAATTTATAAGTACGGCTGGGCAACCATAGAAGTGCTTTTGACATTCACGCACCGTCGTATGGCAAAACGCTTGGGGCGGCGAATTTCGTTAGCTATCGATCAAGCGGCGCAAGTCGGCCGTACCGAGAGACCTGATGTAATTGCCCACAGCTTTGGGACGCGTCTATTGTCGCTGGTACTGGATGACCCTGAGTTCGCGGACTTGAAATTGGGCCGCATCATCACGGCAGGAAGCATTGTGCGGCCAGACTTTGATTGGGCACGCCACTTACGCGAAGACAGGGTAGAGGCACTCTTCAACCACGTCGCGGCTAAAGATACAGCGGTCCCATTTGCAGAGTGGACGATCCCTGGATCAGGACCTGGCGGGAAAATCGGTTACACGTCGCCCGAGGTATTTAACGTTCGGAACTCTTCGTTCGGCCATTCTGATTTTTTTCTTTACCAGAACATGGCGGAGCTGATCAAGAAGAACGGTCTTTGGTATAGCTTTCTTACGCGTCCCCTTGGGTTCTTTGCACCTCAGGGACGCTTTTCTGTCGAGAAACGCTGGCGAGCTAAATCTCCTGTAGTCATGTTCGTGCCACGGCTGGCGATGGCGCTCCTCTTTCTAGTCGCACTGCCATTCTCGGCACTCAGACGAATATTTGACCCGTAAGGCAGAATGCGAGAAAAGCGGCTCTGCTTATCCAGCCAATGGCAGAATTATGCGGGTTAGATCAGGCGCCTCGATTTTCTTAGCGTTACTGCTTACGTTTGGTGAACTCGCCCTTCGCGTCAGCCGACACGGGGAGGGAGAGTGCATGATGGAAGCCCAAAGGGGCGAGACGGTGTCCGCTCGCTCCACGATAGCGCGGCCAGGCAAAGCCGGGAGACGCCCTTGCCGTTCCCAAACTTTCAACCAGGCCCAGCGGCCAACCCAGCCCTGAAATACTCTGCCGTCTCCGCATCCGTGCAGTATATGTAGCACCCCTTCATCCCACGGGTCATGAGCGTGCGGTAGGTGTTCTTGATGATCAGATCGGTTTCCTGCCTGGCCAGATCCGGATGCGTCTTCATGAGCTTCTTGTATCCCCGTATCGAGCGGTCCTGCTTGTCGCGCTGATTGGGGGAGGTGACAACCTCACCGTTGCGCACGATCAAGTCTGGTCCGATGATCACGCCGATGTAGTCGACCTCGAGCCCCTGGCACGTATGGATGCAGCCCACCTGCTCGATGGATTCATCGGCAATGATCCAGAGGCTCCCGTCCTGGCTCAGGTTCCACTGCCGGCGGTAGTCACCAATCACGATGTCATCGGCCAGCGGATCCTTCTTGCTGCGCCAAGGCCAGCAGTAGCCGGCCACCACCCGTGCCTTGTTCTCCCCGTTACGCGCTTCGATCGCCTCATGCAGCGCCTCAGGCGTATCGAACACCCGAAAGTCATACTCGCTGGCATCGAGCCGCTCGTTGGCCGTCAGCCTGATGTCGAGCACATGATCGAGCCAAGCGAGATACCCATCCGAGCCGCTGCAACGAAACTGCGAGGCCAGGTTGTATTCTTCAACCACCGCACCCTTTGCCTCGGCAAACTCCCGGATTGCCTGCTTGCTGCAGATGTCGCTCAGGGTGACGCGCTGGTCCTCGTCGATGAAGAAGACCGTGCACTTGGCGGCGCCGATAAGCTCCTTGATTTGGTTGTCACCTAGGTTGGCGTACAGCCCGCTTTTTTCGTTGAGGCGGTGGGCCTCATCGACGATGAGCATGTCGAAGACGTTAGGATCGGCCTCAACAAAGGCACCAGAGCCGGTGAACATGTGCGAGAAGCGGGTGCGCGTGATCGAGCCGACCAGCTTCGTCTCGTAGACCTTGCGGGGCGCGGCGTTCTTGGACACGTACTTGCCCACCAGTCCCAAGGAGGTGAGATGCACCAGCAGGTTGATGGCCAGCACGGTCTTGCCGGTCCCGGGTCCGCCTTCGACGATGACCACCCGCGACTGCGCAGAAGACGCTGCCTTGGCCGCAGCAATGGCCGCCTCGTAGACCTCTTTCTGGTCATCGATCAGCACGAATTCAGGCTTCTCGGCCAGCAACCCCTTAAGTGAATCCGCCAGTGCTTTGGACGGCCTGATCTTGCCGTTGGCGAGCTCGTACAGCACCGCCTTGTCATCGCCGTATTTGATGTACTTCTTGATAAAGGCGCGCAGCTGCTCGAGCTCATCCTTGCCCTTGAGAAAAAGCGGCGCCTTGTCGATGTAGGGCTGGTAATGGGCCGCGTCGATGACGCCGTCACGCACGTAGTTGTGCAGGTACGCGCATGGCCTGACCGAGATGCTCTGGTCGTATACCGCCTCGTTGAAACCCTCTAGCAGCGAGGCGTAGGACCAGGCCTGATAGGACGGATGAACCGTCTCCCTCAAACCCTTGCCCAGGGCGGTGACGACGATCGCATCCTTGGCCGTGACCTTGGCCGTACTCCATTGCTTGAGCTCGACCAGCACGGCGTTCTTGCCACCGGCGTCGTCACGGCCGGTCAAGGTAAAGTCGATGCGCTTGGACGATTGCGGTATGTGGAGCTCAATGGCAAGCCCGGTGTCGCCGGGCAACGCCTCGTCTCGCAGCACCTTGGCCATGTAGCCGAGCGATCCCTTCCAGGAATCGATCTCCGAACGCCCGACCCGCTTGCCGGTGCGAGCGGTGAAGTGAGCGAGGATCACATCCTCGATGTCGTCATTGTCGGTGTCGTGCAGGAACTGCTGTTTGGTTGCTTCGTAAACGATCACGCGGTCTTCCTTGGCCGAGTCTAGAGCTGGTCGTATTTCTTGCTCGTGTTATGTGCCTTGTCCACCGGGTATTTCTCCCCGTTGCGCTTGAGCTTTTCCTGCACGGCCTCATCCAGATCGACACCCAGCACATCAGCCAGACGAACCAGGTACATCAAGACATCGGCCAACTCGTCTCGCACCGCCTGGGCGGTTTCAGGTGTCTGCGCCGCAGTGATCGACTGCTCTTCAGTCATCCACTGGAATATCTCGGAGAGCTCACCCGTTTCCCCGGTCAGGGCCATGGTCAGGTTTTTGGGCGAATGAAACTGCGCCCAGTTGCGCGCATCGGCGAAGGCCTCGAGGGCTTCGGCAAGCCGCGTCGTGTCGATGAGCGCAGGGGAGAGCGGGGCATCTTTGGGCACGTGGATTCCTTGGTGTCAGGAGGGACGAAATATCATACGTCAGCCTCAAGGGGTTGTAAGGGTGCAAGCCCCGGCGTTGAGCGTGCGCGGTCCATGCCCATCGCTACACGCACGGCCTGTTGCGGCTGTTTCACTGTGCAGCGTTCCTCCTGTCTGCTTCATCGTTGAGCAGTCGAGGGTGTTGGTTGATGCGTTGCCCACCAGAACAACACCGCCAGCGCGCTGACCGCCGCTCCCAATGCACATACACCCTGCCAACCGGCATGGGCATAGGTCATGGTGGTGCCGATCGCTCCCAGTCCGCTGCCCACCGCGTAGAACAACATGTAGAGGCCAACCAGCCGGCTGTGAGCCTCGGGTCGGGTGCGGAAGATCAGGCTTTGGTTGGTAACGTGCAGCGCCTGACCGCCCAGGTCGAGCAGCACGATGCCGATCACCACCGGCCAGAGCGACCATTCCAGTAGCGACAGCGGCCACCAAGCCAGCAGCAGCGCCATGAGCGCTCCCGCGCTGATGCGCTCGGCATGTCCACGGTCAGCCCACTGCCCGGCACGCATAGCGGCCAAGGCACCGACAACGCCGATCAACCCGAAAGCACCAATGAGGGTGTGAGAGAAATTGTAGGGCGGGGCGCTCAACGGAAGTACCAGCGCGCTCCAGAAGATATTGAACGCGGCAAACATCAACAGCGCAAGCATGCCCCGCACCTGTAGCACCCTATCTTGGCGTAGCAATGTCAGCATGGAGGCAATCAGGCGTGGATAGGTCATCACGCTCGGAGCTGGCGGTAAGGCCGGTAGCCGCCTCCACATGGGCAGCGCGATCACCAGCATCAGTACGGCGGCGAAGACGTACACGCTGCGCCATCCCGCCAGGTCACTCACTCCACCTGCCAATACCCGCGCCAGCAACAGGCCCATGAACACACCGCCTTGCGCAGCACCTATGACGCGGCCTTGCTCATGGGGCGCCGCGGCGCGGGCCCCATAGGCTATGAGCCCCTGCGTCATCGCCGTACCCAGCAGCCCGACCGCCAGCATGGCTACCAATAGAACATGTGCGGACTTCGCCATGCTGACTGTCATAAGTGCCACAACGAGGCCCAACAGTTGCACTACCATCAAGCGGCGGCGGTCTAGCCGATCCCCCAGCGGGACAAGCAGCAGCAGGGCCAAGGCGCAGCCGACCTGCGTGGCCGTGACCACACCGCCGATAGCGGCGTGGCTGATGCCAAAGTCATGGGAGAGCGCATCCAGCAATGGCTGGGCGTAGTACACGTTCGCCACGCTCAGCCCGCTGGCGGCGGCAAACAGCAGCACCAGCCCGCGCGGCATATCAGAAGCCCGGGTTTGCACCGTCGCCCGAGAGCCCGGCGCTATCGATACTTGGGATGACTCCATGGTTTATCGCCCACTCAATCCGGTTTCAAAATGAAACTGGTTGAATGCTAGGGTGAGCGGTTTTAAAATGCAACCACTTACCAAGTTGGGGCTATACGCCTGGAGAGAACATGCCAAGCCGTCAGTCCATCAACGATGAACCCTGTCCCGTCGCCCGAGCCGCCGATGTCATTGGCGATCGCTGGTCACTGCTGATCGTACGTGATGCGTTCGACGGCACTCGCCGTTTCAGCGACTTTCAGCGCAGCCTGGGTATGGCCCGAAACATCCTGTCCAACCGTCTGCGCAAGTTGGTCGATGCAGGCATTCTCGAGACTCGTGAAGCTTCCGATGGTACGGCCTATCAGGAGTACGTGCTGACGCCGGAGGGCAAAAGCCTGTTTCCGGTGGTAGTTGCGCTGCGCCAGTGGGGTGAGGAGCATTTGTTCAATCATGGCGAGAGACACTCAGAGCTCATCGATAAGCGCACCGGTAAGCGGATTCCGTTTATGGCTCCCACGACAAAGCTTGGCTCCGAGCTCACGCCGGACATGACTGTGGTGCGGAAGGTCACATAAGGCCGCAGCTTGTGGCCGGCCAGTTGGTTAGCGGGCATTGTGCCGTGATCACTTGCTTGATCGTGTTGCCGCCTGGCGAGGCTGCTCCGAATGGCTGCATGGGATAATCTTGCGTCACGATCAACCATGAAGCGGCGAGCTGAAAGATGGGTTTTGAGCAACTAGCTGAGCTACGTGATCGCCTGCGGGCTGAAAAGCAGCAGGTACCGACTGAAAGCACGGAGCAGCGCAAGCGGGAACCTGCCTTGCATACGAAGCCTCGCGAGCAAGATCCTGCCGTGGCGGCAATATGGCGATTGCAGAAGCACTTTCCGCTGGCCTTCTCGGTCAACCCGGCCCCGAAGGTTCCGCTCAAGGAGGGTATTCTCAAAGATGCTGAGCAACACCTGAAGCTGCTTGGAATATCCAGCGAACAACTCAAGTTGGGCATCGCCACTTGGTGCAGGGGCAGTCGATACTGGGCAAGCATGGTGGAGAATGCTCCGCGTCTGGATTTAAACGGCCAGGCGGTTGGCAGCGTGACGGCCGCCCAAGCGCTACACGCGAAGCAGCAGGCTAAGCGGCAACGCGGACAAGCGCGACGCAACGAGTCAAAGCCGAAAGAACGTATCCCCGCAGCTGAGACCACTGCGAAAAAGATTGCGGATTAGAACAATTGCGCTCGGCACCAACACGCCCAATCAGCCCAGACACTGGCAGGGCATGTAAGAGCTGTGACTAGGCGATTCGAGGGAGCGCTAATGGCCGAAACCAGTCGCCGCCCGATCACTCCCGCGTCAGCGACGAAAGCCTGTGAGCATGTGCGAGAAGCTGGTCCGCGTGATCGAGCCGACCAGCTTCGTCTCATAGGCCGTGCGCGGCGCGGCGTTCTTCGCCAAGTACTTGCCACCGAGCGATCCTTTCCACGAATTGATCTCCAACCGCCCGACTCGCTTGCCGGTGCGAGCAGTGAAGTGGGCGAGAATCACATCCTCCATGTCGTCATTTGCAGGTGTCGTGCAGGCACTGCTGTTAGGTTGCTTCGTAAACGATCACGCGGTCTTCCACTGCAGTCGCTCTTGTGAGCATGCCGAAGGACACTCACCAAACCGCTGCTGCTGGTCCAGCTAGGTCAAGGGCCGCACCCCAGGCTCGTCGGACAAGCGCTTCACCTGTCCGGCGAACGGAGGTACGGGCGCAGCGCACCCTTGAGCCCCACACCGACACCAGTACTCTTAGCTAGGGATGAGAGGGATGCTCCACCCCCTATCATCCCTGGCCTCGCCGAGAGTTCCCGAAGGGCCGCCGGAGGCGCTGATTCCGCTAAGTCGACGGTTAGGGCGTGGGCTGTGTTCACTCACTGGTCTGCAGAGGTGGCTTCAGCTTTGAAGGCGTTGTTCTCGTCAAGCGCCAAGGCTTGCTGCCGCTTCAGCGACCCGCGACTGGCTGAAGGATCAGACGAAAGCGTACCTCTGGCGTATGGCCTATACGGAATCAGGATCTATCAGGCGCCGCTCCATCACGATCGTTCGCTCCTCGCCGTGATAGGTCTCACGGACAGCCGAGTAGCCGAGCTTCAGATAGAACCGCTCCGCGGTTACGGAGGAGGGAACATGCAACGTCATGATTCCTAGAGCTTTCGCTCTTTGCTCGACGGTGCTCATAAGCTGGCTTCCAATACCTTGCCGGTGCGCTTGGGGAGCCACGAATACGGACCTGACTACTGGGCCATCGAGACTAGCGGTTCCAACAACCGTCTGGTCTTGCAGCGCGACAAAAACGATACGCTTATCAATGAAATCTGCGACGGCACTAGGCGAAAAGCTTTTCTCGACCCGCTCGATTACATTCAGGGAATAATTCTTGGTGTTGGTGGTTCTTAACCTTCTTAAAGCTTCCGCCAAGCTATATCGGCTGTTTGGCAACCTATATGACTTGCCCCTGTTCTCATACCCAGATCTCAAGTTGAACCAATGATGGCTCCGGCGTTTGTGGCTATTGTAGCGAACACAGCCGAAAGAAACGCTTAACCCAAACGTTCAGCTGATCAAACGGCATGCGGCATGAAAGTGATCATTTATCTACCTTTTCTAACGCCCGATGGCGCTTCCCTTTCTCTACGAAATGGACCGTCGCCGGGCTGGCCGTGGGCGTAGGAAGCGCTGTCTTTTGCATCAGGCATCTGAGCGGCCCGCAGACCAAGCGACCGACTTGGCCTAGGCTCTTTGTCAAGCACTCAGAAATTGGGGCCGGCTCCCGAAAGGCGCCGACTACATTAGCCCTCTGCGGATCAGGTTGAGGCCTAGGATGATAAGCACCAAAAGCAGTATTCGGCGAAACAGTTCGGGGTTAATTCGAAAGCGTAGCCGCTCACCGATAGCCAGACCAGCTATGGCGGGAGCCACGGCTAGCAGTGAGGCAGCGAGCTCTGTAGGCCCTAGCAGACCGACGCTTACGTAGGAAAGCAGCAATGGAAATGAGCCGCATAGGGCAATCAATCCATAGCTACCGATGAAAGCTTCCTTGGCCAATCCGAGCGAGACAAGATAGATCGCTAGCGGAGGCCCATTGACGGTCGACACACCATTTAGCACCCCAGCGACGATCCCCACGCCAGGTCCGGCAAATCGCTCTTGCTTGGTACTCAGCCTGAACTCGGGTTGCAGCAAGCCCAATAACGAGAACAACACGACCATGACTCCGAGCAGGCCAAGCATCAAGCTTGGATCCATCGAGACGAGGATATGTGCGCCAAGCCAAGTGCTTAGCGAGAAGGTAAGAATCAGCGGCCAGAAGCGTCGCATTGCGCTGAACATAATGCCCGAGCGTACGCTCTGCCAGATGTTGCTGACGACCACGGACATAGTGACTAGCGCCACTGCAAGTCGCGGGTCCAGCAGACTGCCCAGCATGGAAACCACCACAAGCGGTAGTCCCACACCGACCATGCCCTTCACGGCGCCGCCGAGGAAAAGGGAGACAATGATAAAGAGGATCAACGTAGGAGTGGCAAGCAACGATTCCAAGATGCCTCCAGCGATAGAGAAGACCGGCGGGAGTACGGGCCTAGATCGAACCGGAACCCGCCCGGGCGGGCGGGTTCATGGTGGTGGATCGTCTGTAAGTAAGCGAGCGACGCGGCAACCCGTCACGTTCAGTTCCCGTCAGGTCGGCGAAAGCAAGCCGACCGCGAACAGCCCGCCGATCATAAGCATGGCGAACAGGCACAGCGCGAGTACGAAAGGCTTGATGCCCAGCGAGGCGAGTTTTTCCAAGCGCGTTTCATAGCCGAGTGCGGCCATCGCCATCGCCAGGCCAACCTGGCCGAACAGTACCAGCCCCTGATGCAGGTTTGCCGGCAGCGTGACAAAACTGTTAAAGATGACCATCGCCAGGAAGCCAAAGGCGAACCAAGGGATGACCAGACCGGTACTGCTCGACTCGCTGGCCGCGCTGCGCCGCTTCCACCATTGGCCGACGATTAACAGGAAGGGGATCAACAGCATTACCCGCACCAGTTTGACGATCACTGCGTTCGTTAGCGCTGCCGGACCGACCGCATCTCCTGCAGCCACAACCTGTGCAACCTCGTGTACGGTGGCACCGATGTAGATGCCGAATAAACCTTCATCCATGCCCGTCAACGGATAGAACAGTGGGTAGGTCAGCATTGCTAGCGTACCGAACAGCACGACGGTGGCTACCGCCATCGAAGTGGCTGCAGGGCGCGAGCGGATGGTCGCCTCGGTGGCGAGAACTGCAGCCGCACCGCAGATTGCGCTGCCAGCGCATGTTAGCAGCGTGACATCTCGTTCCATTTTCAGTATCCGCGTACCGAAGAAATAGCCGACTACCAGCACGCTGGTGATGATCGCTATATCAAGCACCAGGATCTTCGGGCCGAGCGCAAATATCTGCTGGACAGTCAACGAAAGACCAAACAGTACGATGCCACCGCGCAACAGCCAGCGCATGGAGAACAGCAGTCCAGGCCGAGCATTTGGCACGTTGCGAGTGATCGGCAGGTTGCCGGCTACCAACCCCAACAATAATGCGAATACAAGCGGACTGAAGCCCCCATCAGCCAACCCAGGCGCCTTGGCCAGCACATAGCCGCCTGCCGTCAGTACTCCACATAAAGCCAGACCTTGCCACATTGGGATGCTCCTTGTGCTTGCCAATGAGGTCAGGGTATGGGCAGATAATAAAAGCGAAAAACGGGTTATAACGATATAACTAAATGGAAAAACCGATATGCACCCGAGCGTGAGTTTTCGACAATTACAAGTCTTCGTCTCTGTGGCGAAAGGCGGCACGGTGGCAGCTGCGGCCAGAAATCTCAATTTGTCCCAGTCGGCAACGAGCCAGTCGCTGTCGGATTTGGAACGACAGCTGGGGCAGGTGCTGTTCGAGCGGCTGGGTCGCCGGCTGCAGCTCAACGATGTCGGTCGCCGCCTACTGCCGCGGGCCGAGAGACTGCTTGATGATCTGATCCAGTTCATCGAAGCCTCGCAGGAGCCGGAAGGCTCGCTGCAGGGCTCGTTGACCGTAGCGGCCAGCGCTACCATCGGTACCTACCTGATCCCTTCGTTTGTTGGCTGCTTCAGTGAGCTGCACCCCGGCGTGGACATCCAGATGCGCCTTCGCAATACCGGCGAGGTGGTGGGAGACGTGCTGCGCTTCGAGGCCGACCTCGGTCTAATCGAAGGCCAGTGCAGCGAACAGCGGTTGATTTCAGAAGTGTGGCGGGAGGATGCGATGGTAATCATCTGCGCGCCGAACCACCGTCTGGCTGCTGCCGGACGGCTGAGCGACAAGGATCTGGGCGAGGAGCAGTGGATTCTTCGAGAGCCTGGCTCTGGATCACGCGCCGTGTTCGAATCGGCGGTTATGCATCACGCCGAGCGATTGCGGGTGCGCATGGAGCTTAACCAGCACGAAGCCATTAAGCAGGCGGTGCGGGCTGGGTTTGGCCTGGGCTGCATGTCGCGTCTCAGCGTGGCCGGCGAGCTGGAGCGGAGCGAGCTGGTCGCGTTGACCAGCGATCTCGAACTGACTAGAACCTTCTCGTTGATCTGGCACCCGGAACGCTATCGCAGTCCGCTGTGGCAGGCCTTCAAGGTGTTTCTGCAGGAAGCAAATTAGGTGTCAGCGGACGCCAGCCGGCCATCCGGGGGATGGCGTCCGCTGTCAGATTAGGGCTTGAGGCCCAGCTCGCTGGCGACGTCTTCGTATTCGGCGCGTCGTTCAGTAAGGAACGAATCGACCTCGTCATAGGTAATATCTGATACTGCGAAGCCGAGATCTTCCATGGCCTTGCGAAATTTGGGGTCGTCGTTAATGGCCTGGAATATTCGTGACAGTTCCTCCTTGCGTTCGGTTGGCGTATCCGCCGGCACCGCTACACCTCTATAGGCCCCGCCGACCATATCAAAACCCTTTTCTTTGAGCGTCGGCACGTCCGGGTACATGGGGTGCCGCTCCTCTAGGGCCACGGCCAGAATCCGCACCTTGTCTGAATGCGCCGCCGCCACTGTCGTGTAGCCCCACTGCGCCTTGGTCGAACCATTGAGCAGTCCGGTCACCGCTTCGGCTGTGCCCTTGAACGGAATGTAGGTGCTCTTGATCCCAGCCAATTTGTCGAAACGAACCTGCGCGACATGATTGGCGGTATAGGTCCCTGTGCCTGAAAAGGTAAATGCGCCGGGCTGAGCACGCGCGGCTTCGAGTAGGTCCTCCAGCGTCTTGTAGGGGCTGTCCTTGGCAACCACGATCGCATCGGGTGAGAAATGGAACACGTGCACTACCCCGACGTCCTTTGTCTCGAAGCCGGCCCGCTCGGCCATGGGCTTGAGAATGATATGCGGCAAGCTAAACGCCACCGCAGTATGCCCATCGGCCTCCATGTCGCGCATCTGAGACCAGGCCACCGCGCCACCGCCACCCGCCCGGTAGGAAACGATCATTTTCTGGTCGGTAAGTTTTTCGAACAGTGGCTGTTGCAGGCGAGCGGCCAGATCGACCTCTCCGCCAGGTCCGAAGGGTACGACGTACTGCAGATTCTTGTTGGGATAATCGTCATTGGCGTGAACTGGGCTGGCGAGGGAGCAGGCGAACAGCGCAGCCATCACAGAGGGTAGGGCGAGCAGCTTCATTATTTTTGTCCTCTAGCTGTTGAAGAGATTTGGTGCTTGGTCGAGCTTGCTGGCCGGAGCAGGACTTTCCCCTCCGTTCCGCCAAGACCTCTAAACACTATCGTTCATAGGTTTATGTGGCGCCGACGTTTTTATCGAAGGATAAAATCACTTTTTCTTAAGTAGCGGTGCGCTGCGCGCGCTTTGCGCCAGTTAGAGAGCCGAAGGCGTTTGTTTAAGATTATCTTAATAAGAGATGTAGATATTTTCGCTGGCCGTTAGGAAACCTTTAGGAATAAGGTTTTTCAACCTGCAGCCTGGGCTGAAAAAGTCCCGCGCGCATCAACGGAGGTGAAAACATGAGCCAACGCCTGGAGGTATCGGTCTGGCGGGGAGCAGAGTCGGGAGGGTTCGAAGTGTATGACGTTCCTCACCGTGAACATCAGACGGTGCTGGATGTGGTGACTCATATCCAGCGAGAGATCGATCCTTCGCTATCTTATCGTTACGCATGTCGCGTCGGTATGTGCGGTTCGTGTGCGATGACGGTTAATGGCAAGGCGCGATGGACCTGCCGCACCCACGTTAACCGGGTGGTTGAGAATGGCAGACTTGAAATCGCGCCGTTAAATAATCTGCCAGTGATTAAGGATCTCGCGTGCGACATGTCGCCATTCTTCGACAAGCTCGCCAAGGCGCGCAGCTTCGTGCCAACCCAGACCCGCCAGGATCCGTTCGCTGTCATCAAGCCCGACTCACCTGCTCGTATCGCTATCGACGAGGCCATCGAATGCATCGGTTGCGGCGTCTGCTACGCCTCCTGCGACTCGGTAGCCTGGAACCCAGAATACCTCGGTCCCGCCGCGTTGAACCGGGCCTGGACACTGATGCAGGACAGCCGTGATGACGCACATGCCGAACGCCTGCTGGCGGTTTCCGGAGATGGCGGCTGTCATTCTTGCCATACGCACATGAGTTGCACAGAGCGTTGCCCGAAGCAGCTTTCTCCCACCGCCTCGATCGCCGGGCTCAAGCGGTTGGTCAGCCGCGCCGCACTCAAGGGGGAGCTATGAATCCTCGAACCGTTGCACGGCTGTGGATCGTCCAGCGGATCTCGGCCGCCTATTTGGCGATCGCGGTTATCGTGCATCTGATAACCATCATCTATGCCATCCGAGGCGGCCTGACTTCTGCGGAAATACTCGGTCGCACCCAGGGCAGCCTCAGCTGGCTGATTTTCTATATGAGCTTTGTGGCGGCCGTTGCGATGCATTTGCCGATCGGCCTGCGCAACATCCTGTCCGAGCATTTCGGTTGGCGAGGGCCTTCGCTGGACCTGGCGATGCTGTTCTGCGCCCTCGGGATTCTCGGTCTCGGCGCGCGTGGCGTAATGGGGGTGTACCTATGAGCTTGCTGTCGCGATCTCGTGCTCGAGGGCATACGGCCTATATCGCTTTCTTGGTGCACCGGGTCTCCGGTTTAGTGCTTGGCCTGTTCATACCCCTGCATCTTTGGACGCTGGGCCGTGCAGTAAACGAGCTGGACGCCTTTCTAATCTGGTCCGAGAAGCCCTTGGTCAAGTTTGCAGAAACCGGTCTGGTGCTGGCATTGGCGTTGCATCTTGGCGGCGGCATTCGCCTTCTGATGCTGGAATTTCTGGCCTGGCGCGACTGGCAAAAGAGTCTCGCTGCAGCGGCGCTCACTTTTAGTGTAGCGGTCGCCCTGCTATTTGCCCTTCGCCTCACCTAAAGGAGACTAGCCATGAAAATTAATCCAAAGGATATCGAACAGGCCGCCTGCGATCTTTATATCCGCGCGTTGAAAGTGCTGCCAGACGACATCAAGGCCGGGTTCCAGCGTCTTTCGCAAAACGAGAGGAATGAAACGGCAAAGGCCGTGCTGGACACTATGACTCGCAACATTGCAGTAGCTGAAGTCAACGATAATCTGCTTTGCCAGGATACTGGCGTACCGATATATAACGTCATGGTTGGACGCAACGTCGAGCTAGACGGCGCGGCGCTCAAAGCAGCCATCCGAAGCGGTTGCGAGCGGGCCACTCGCGAGCATCCGTTGCGCTCGTCAGTGGTCCATCCGCTCAACCGGAGCAACGATCAGACATCCTGTGGGTACAAGGTGCCGGTCATCCACTTCGATTATGACGACGCCGACCAACGCCTATCGCTCGAAATGATTCCCAAGGGTAGCGGCTCGGAAAATAACAGCTGGCTGAAAATGGCGCTGCCAGCCGAAGGCGTCGGTGCGATCCATGAATTCGTCGTCGATTGTGTCCTGCGTGCCGGCGCCAAGACCTGCCCTCCGGTTGTGGTTGGCGTCGGCATCGGGGGCACTGCCGACCTTTGCGTGCACTTGGCAAAGATTGCCGCGACCCGCAGTCTCGGTTCGTCCTGTCCAGACCCCGAGGGCGCTGAACTTGAACGCAAGCTGTCCGCAGCGGTAAACAAGTTAGGGGTCGGGCCGCAGGGCCTTGGCGGCGATGCCACGGCATTCGCTGTGCACGTAGAACTGGCCGCCACCCACATCAGCATGAATCCAATCGCGGTGAACATGCAGTGTCATTCTGCACGCCGCTCCCGCGCGACCTTCACGCCCACCGGCATTGAATACGGGGTTTGACTATGGCTCATCACGATATCGTTACGCCCATAGACGAAGCACAGGTGCGCAGTTGGAATGCAGGCGACACCGTCACCCTCAACGGCACGTTGTTCGGCATCCGCGACGCGACGCAGATCCACATGTTCGACCATGGCCGGGTGCCGCGCTTCGACATGCGAGGTCATGCGGTCATCCACACTGCGCCGAATGTCGTAAGGGTCACGCCCTCTTCAGAGAACCCGGCGGGATATCGCCCGATATGCATCGGCACAACCACTAGCGCGCGGATGGAGCGTTTCAGCCATCCGCTGATGCGCGACTACGGCGTACGGATGATCATCGGCAAGGGCGGTCTGCTGGAAGGATCACAACAGGCCTTCGCCGAGTTTGGCGGCGTGTACTTGGCTATTGTTGGCGGTGCTGCAGCGCTGGAAACCACCTGGATCGAAGCTATTGAGGACGTGGACATGGATGATCTGCATCCCGAGTCGCTGTGGCAATTTCGGGTATCTGGCTTCGGCCCTCTAATGGTTGCCATGGATAGCCACGGCAATAGCCTCCATCGCGACGTGCGTGATGCAGCGGAAGCCCGTCGCGCTAGTGCGCTGGCGGTGTTCAATCAAGCTGCGGAGGGCTGATCATGCGTACCATCGAAACGGATATCCTGATTCTAGGCAGCGGCGGCGCAGGATTGTTCGCTGCGCTACACGCGCACCAGACGGCACCCGAGTTGGATATCACCATTGCGGTAAAGGGGCTTCTAGGCAAGTGCGGTTGTACGCGAATGGTCCAAGGTGGCTACAACGTCGCACTGGCGCCTGGCGACTCCATCGAGCGGCACTTCATGGATACCATTGAGGGCGGTAAGTGGCTACCCAACCAGGATCTGGCGTGGACACTGGTATCGACCGCCATTGAACGCATCCATGAGTTGGAGAATGAACTCGGTTGCTTCTTTGACCGTAATCCGGATGGCAGCGTGCACCAGAAGGCTTTTGCAGGACAGACCTTTGATCGCACCGTGCACAAAGGCGACCTCACCGGTATCGAGATCATCGGCCGGCTCGCCGAGCGAGTATGGAGCGACGGGGTTCGTCAGCTTGAAGAGTACCGCGCCGTAGAACTTATTCCGGCGGCTGGTGGCGGCGCGCTCGCGGGTGTGCTGATGATCGATATGCGCACTGGTGAATTTTGCTTGGTTCGTGCGAAGGCAGTACTGCTCGCCACTGGTGGCGGCCCGACCATGTACCGTTATCACACGCCGTCCGGCGACAAGAGCTGCGACGGTATGGCCATGGCGTTGCGTGCCGGACTGCCATTGCGCGACCTAGAAATGGTTCAGTTCCATCCCACTGGCTTGTTGGCTGGAACGCACACGCGGATGACTGGAACTGTGCTGGAGGAAGGCTTGCGAGGCGCTGGCGGCCATCTGCTGAACGGCCACGGCGAGCGTTTCATGCACAATTATGACGAGCGCTGCGAGAGGGCGACACGCGATATCGTATCACGCTCGATATACGAGGAGATCCGTGCTGGCCGCGGTACCGAGAATGGCGGCGTTCATATCTCGATGTCGCACCTCGGCCCGGATTCGGTCCGCAAGCAATTCAAGGGTATGGTCGAGCGCTGTGGCGATTGCGGTTTCGATCTCGCGGGAGGGCTGGTTGAGGTGGTGCCCACCGCGCACTACATGATGGGGGGCGTGGTCTTCGAGTCGGACTGTCGGACCGGCATGATCGGTTTGTTCGCGGCTGGGGAGGACACCGGCGGGGTTCATGGAGCCAATCGCCTGGGCGGCAATGGTGTTGCCAACTCAACCGTTTTCGGCGGTATCGCCGGGGACAGCATGGCGAGCTGGGTCCGGGCAAAAGGCTGCCATCGCCGGCCCGACGAGTCTATTCTCGACGCAGCTGTCGCTGCTTGTCGGCGCCCGTTGGAGCTCCCCAAAGGCGATTTGTTCGGTGTACAGGAAAAGCTCCGCGATTTGATGTGGGAAGACGTTGGCATTATCCGCAACGGGACAGGGCTGAACCGCGCGCTGATGCGCCTGGAGGAACTGGAAAACGAGCTGGACGGGCAGGGTATAGGCGGTTCCAGCGATCTGGCCTATAACCTGGCTTGGCATGATTGGCTGAATCTAAAGAATCAGCTGCTAGTCAGCCGGGCTATCACCCAGGCTGCATTGGCGCGGGAGAATTCGCGCGGTGCGCATTTCCGTGAGGATCATACGCAATTCGGCAGTGCTGAAAATTCTAGCTACACCTTGGTGACACGCAGTGCCGACAACCAGATCAAGGTCCGTCATGAACCGGTGTGCTTCACGCGTGTGCGTCCCGGAGCGACTTTGATCGTCCCTGATCTGCCGACCGGAGAGGCCGTTCCGTTGGGTCCCTCCCAATCCGCCGACGGTGTGATCGATGCGGTATAGACCGTGGCGGCGTCTAGCGGTTGCTATTCCGTCTGGGCGAGTGATTAACTAGTTTGACGAGCCGAACTGCTGATGCCTGTCGCCATGTCCATTCGTCATCTTCGCACCTTGATCGCCGTCGCCGAGCATGGGTCGTTTGCGGCTGCGGCCGAGGCGGTGTGCCTCACCCAGTCGGCAGTGAGCCAGCAAATGAAGGCGCTGGAGGACGCGTTTGGCGTCAATTTCTTCGACCGCAATCAGCGGCCGCTGGAAGTTAATGCGCGCGGTCGTGCACTGATTCAGCAGGCTCGTCAGTTAGTCTACCTATACGACCAATTGCTCGATCAGGGCGAAGAGGGCTCCTCGCTGGTAGGCCTACTTGAGATCGGTGCTGTACCAACCGCCCTAACAAGCATCATACCGCGCGCATTGGTGCGCCTGCGCGAAACTCAAGCGACCCTACAGGTGCGAGTTTCCAGCGGACTGTCGGCTGAACTAATGGCGAAAGTCGATCGGGGGGATCTCGACGCTGCCATCGTCAGCGAGCCCAAGCCGGTGCCCAGTGGGATGCTCTGGCGCCCGGTTGCGGACGAACCGCTGATGGTTATCGCACCAAAGAGCAGCGAGATCAGCGGTGCTTCCGAACTTCTCAGATCTATGCCGTTTATCCGCTTCAATCGCAGCGCCTGGGTGGGGCACATCATCCAGACCCGATTGCAAGACATGAATATTCAGGTGCGCGAAGCGATGGAACTGGATTCGCTCGAGGCGATCCGGCAGATGGTTCGCCACGGCCTGGGCGTGTCGATAGTGCCATACAGGTGTGCCGAAAGCAGCGATGCCGAGGAGCTACGCTGGGTGCCTTTTGGGGATCATCCCATTCACCGTACCATCGGGTTGATTGAGCGTCAGCAGAACCTGAAGACAGGTCTGACTACCGCGCTGTTCAACGAGCTGACGGCCGTGGCGGCGGCCGGTCGCAACGCTATTGACCGCTTGATATGAAGTTGTGGTAGCTAACGTTTTCGATATCTCGCCTCTGGTTGTGGCGACGGCTAGATCTGGTGGAAGTAGCCATAGTTGCCCGTATGCACGGCTGAAATACGCCGCTCTATCGCAACACCTTGGTAGTCGCGGGCAATCCGACGAACCTGCAGCAGTGGCTCGCCTTCTTTTACCCCGAGGAACTCAACTTCCTGCTTGCCGGCAGATATTGCAATTATGGTCTCGTCGGCGTGTGCGACGGTCATTCCGAAACGCTGCTGGTAAAGCTGATAGAGCGTGTTTGGCAAAACCTCGGGCTGCTTATCCAGCCCGGCGAAGCGGGCCGCGTCCAAGGTGATGCTTTCCAGCAGCACGGGCTCGCGGTCCAGCTCGCGTACGCGGCGGATGTGAATGACCTTGGCGCCTGCCGGTATGCCCAGATCACTTGCTTCTTCGGCGGTCGCCTTGCGGACACTGCGGTTGAGGATCAGCGACATTGGAAGCGCGCGTTCGCCGTCATGACGGCGCAGATTGAAGAAGCGGAACAGTGCACGATCGGCATCGTGGGTAGCTACCGAAGTGCCTTTGCCCTGCTGCCGGATCACCACGTTTTCTTCGACCAGTTCGTTAAGTGCCTTGCGCAGCGTGCCGACACTGACGTTGTAGCTCGCGGCGAGGGCTGCCTCGCTGGGGATGTATGTGCCCGGGGACCACTCGCCACTGGTGATGCGCTCGAGCAATAGGTCCCGGATCTGCTGATACAGGGGCTGGAAGATCGGGCCTTTTGGAGCATCCATTGTACGGCTTCCTCTATATCGTAGTCGGAGCATGAGGGCGACTGGCAAGCGAGTAGCGCCGGTTTACTGGGGCCTCAGGCGATGCGAGGCCGGAAAGGCGGTACGAGCGCCGCCTTGTGCGTTAAACATATCTCATCTATATGATATATAACTGCACGAAAGCGTCAAGAAGCGCTTGATCAGCTTCGGCGATTAACTGAGCGTAACCTTGTAGCCTTTGTGTTCATTGCATGCCGAGGTAGGCCATAGTCACGTGTCAGCACGGCGAACTTCTGCTGTTCAGCACGGCCCGGCAGAAGTTACGGATGATCGGCTTTCCTTATCAAAGAAGCACAGCTGATCCTGACATGCGGGCGTCGGGCGTCGGGCGTCGGGCGTCGGGCAGGGCAGGTTCTGGTTATCTTTCCCAGCGCAAGAAGGGGATGCGGTACCAGCCACGGTCCGTTTCCAAGCCGCCGCTTGGAGGAACGATCTCGGCGCCCGTCGCATGCCTGCCTTAAACGCCTCGAAACCCGCAGGTCGGGCAGGCGGAGCAATGCGCGGCCTCTCTCGTGATCGCTGTCGACCATTTCCCTTGCTCTCCTGCTGACTAGCGAGTTCTACCGTGCCTAGCACCTTGAAAGGCTTCGGCCTGCCGATCCTTGCTTCTTAACGCGCGCCGATAATGCGGCTCGCTGTGTATGAGTGACGCGATCCGTCCAAGCATCAAATCGCGAACCTGCACCAAGATGACGTTATTTCTGCGTCTTTGGCACCACTCCGCCGCGCTGAGCAGCCTTGGAATATCGGGTCGGGAATCTGCAGCAGGCTTGTTGTGCTGAGTATGCATAACCGCTTGACTATCATTCATAGTATATCCTATATATGACATGCAATTCGAAACGTTGCCCACGAGGAGAGTGCGATGGATATTGATTTTGTGGTTCACGATGCT
>NZ_LGLW01000019.1 GCF_013620795.1 Pseudomonas sp. Q2-TVG4-2
GCATACTGCAGCGCAATCCGATCGTGACGGGTTTAACCGCGGCGGTGGTTGGCTACCTGCTTATGAACCAGAGCCCCGAGGCTTTGGCAACAACGCTACCAAGCCTGCTCTTTCTCTTGCCCTG
The DNA here is from genome assembly GCF_013620795.1 of Pseudomonas sp. Q2-TVG4-2. Taxonomy (GTDB): domain Bacteria; phylum Pseudomonadota; class Gammaproteobacteria; order Pseudomonadales; family Pseudomonadaceae; genus Stutzerimonas. The sequence goes on from NZ_LGLW01000019.1 coordinate 125, forward strand.
CCTGTTGATGATGGTCGTATGCATGAAGCATATGTCCGGCGGAAAGTGTGACAAGACCAAGGAGCCAGAGGCCAGCGAGAAGGCCTTGTTAAGCAAGAGTGAATAACTCGTCCATAATTTGGAGGCATAACATGCGTAGATCCCTTACCGTAACAGCAATCGCGATTACCCTGGCGAGCGGCTTGAGCTTCGCCGCTGCGGATAAAGAAGGCCAGAGCCAGTCCGAGTCCCATATGATGGGCGGCGGGATGCATATGGGAATGATGGAAGATATGCGCAAAATGATGGATGACTGTCGAGGTATGATGGACAGCATGTCAGAGAAGAACGCCGCCGCAGCAAAAGACACCGGCGTCTGAGAATAGCCCAACCTCCTGCGGCACCGAAAGGCAGCAACCATGTGGTCGCTGCCTTTGTTGCGTTCTGTAGATAACCAGCTGGCGGGCTTTGTTGAATATGCGAAAAACATCGTTGAGAAGCCGGATCGCAATCCTATTTACATTGGTCGTTACGATTGTCTTGGTGCTAGCCGCAATTAGCTTTAGCTATTTCTGCAGGCTACATTTCGAACGTAAAGACACCCTGGTATTAACAAGCAAAGTATCCGCAATCGAGCAGATTCTCTCAACGGAGAAAATACCTTCCAGACGTATCGCCGCATCGATCAATAACATTGTCGAGAACTCATACGGCATCACAGCAGTGCTTATGGCGGAAGATCGGCCTATATATGCATCCGGCAATGCTTCCGAGGAGATCATAAACTCCTTGAGTCGTCTGCTCGGCCAACGCTGGGCCCTAGATGTGAGCGGAAGCCAGTACTCTGGAATAACTAAATCTCTGGATGCGACGATAGACCAAGACAATGTAACCGCCTTCTTAGCGCTTGATGTTACTCATCGAGTTCATTTTTTCGACATGATCATGGAATGGTTCTTTTATACGCTTTTCGCAAGCGCCTTACTAAGCGGAATTCTCGGATTTCTCCTGATCAAGAAAGGGCTTGAGCCAATTAGCTCGCTCTCCAAGACGACCTCAACCATTACTGCCAAGTGCCTTGATACCAGCGTATCGACAGAGTCCATACCAGAAGAGTTGCATGAACTTGTTGATAACTTCAACGAAATGCTCGTTAGGCTAGATGAGTCATTTGTGAGGCTGTCAGGGTTTTCAGCAGACATCGCTCATGAGCTGCGTACGCCGTTGAATAACATGCTTACACAATATGAAGTTTGGTTGATTAAGGATCGTGACAAAGCCGACTATAAGGAAATGCTTTTTTCGTCCCTCGAAGAGCTCCGCCGCATGTCACGCATGGTTGATGACATGCTTTTTCTGGCGAAGTCTGACAATCGCTTAATTGTTCCTAACCTGGGGAAAGCCGACCTCGCCAAGTTGGCGGAGAGCGTCGTGGAGTATCACGAGTATTTGGCGGAAGATAAAGGAGTCAATTTTGACCTTAGTGGGAATGCAGCAGCCCTTGTCGACGCTCCCATGTTACAACGAGCCCTATCCAATATCATCTCAAACGCTATTCGGTATGCAGACCCAGACAGCACCATTACCATTGAATTAAGCGCAAAACATAACGTTTCAAGTATCGTAGTTAGCAACCGAGGCGCTGAAATTCCGGAATTCCACCTTGCTCGTATATTCGACCGTTTTTATAGGGTGGACACCGCCAGGCGGGAAGGTAGCACTAACAATGCGGGTCTTGGCATGGCAATTACCCGCTCTATTATTGAAGCACACCGAGGAAAGATTTTCTGTAACTCCTCTGAGAGGCTAACCTCGTTTAGCATCTACCTGCCCAACAAGCCTGACGATGTCACGCCGCAGGTCGAGCGGCCATGCCAAAACTAGCGGAGCTAGAGGGTCAAAAGCACAAGGATGATTCTTTTGCACTAGCGCAACGGCACCCGTAGGGTTTGGCATCCCACTCCTAGAGCCGCCGGACCTGCCGGCGTTGCCGCCATAGAGACAGCCCAGCGGGGCACAAGGGGAACGCATGAAGATTCTTGTAGCAGAAGATGAGCCCAAAGCCGGAGACTATCTGCAAAAGGGGCTCACCGAGGCGGGTTTCATTGTCGATTTGGTTCTTAATGGCGCTGATGCTATCCAGCAAGTATTAGGTGAGTCATATGATTTGCTTATCTTGGATGTAATGATGCCAGAAATGGATGGTTGGGAAGTATTGAGGCGCGTCCGGGTAGCTGGTCAGAATATGCCTGTATTATTTCTTACCGCTCGAGATGGGGTCGATGACCGGGTGAAAGGTCTTGAGCTGGGTGCAGACGATTATCTTATCAAGCCTTTTGCGTTCTCTGAACTGCTCGCGAGAGTGCGCACACTACTGCGTCGGGGAAGCGCCTCATCTCACGAGACAATGCTGCAGATCGCGGACCTTGAGTTAGATCTACTCAAGCGACGTGTTACGCGTGCGGGGAAAAGAATTGATCTCACCGCTAAAGAATTCTCGCTGCTTGAACTACTGATGCGGCGAAGAGGCGAGATACTTTCCAAATCACTCATTGCCTCGCAAGTCTGGGATATGAACTTTGATAGCGACACGAATGTTATTGAAGTAGCTATTCGACGCCTACGTGCCAAGATTGACGATCCGTTTGATAAAAAGCTGATTCAGACTGCGCGAGGGATGGGATACACACTTGACGAGCTCGATAATTAAGTTTTCGCGGGTGTACTACCCGCACCGGTTCTTTGCCAGAGTCCTTGCGCGATCCAGTGCAGCGCGCATGCGGGCCTAACGAATGTGGCGCATTACCCGCTCTCGCCTCGCGGGGTCGAGGCCTCGGTGGTGCCTAGCCAGTCACCAATGGGCCGCTCGCGGCGGTCTTGGCCACATACCGCCTCGAATGAAGACCTGATTGAGCGGGTGGCTTGCGCGAGCACACCGGCTCCCTGAACGGCATCACCAAGACGGTCAGCAGCCTGGACAGCAGCTTTGTGGTCTTCCTGGCCTAGCTGGTAGCGCTCATCAGCTTCGTCTTCCTGTCGACTCAGCTCGTCTTAACGCTCATTTTATCGATCTTACCGCCCTGCCCAGCTTCGTCCTCGTGCCCTTCGCTCTTGAGCAGAACTGCTTTCCTAGCCGCAAAGGCCCTAGGAATCCGATGCTATTCCGAAGGGAATCTCCGTGCTTGCCGTGATCGTCGGCATCCGATGGCGCAACATCAATTCTCGTTTGCATTCGATACACATTATCGTTTAGGGTTTACAAACACCTTACATACCGCTTTTACAAAATCAAAAATGACAGAGCCCATCTCCCCCCAGACTCATCTGCGTAATGGACAGGATGTCTATGGCTTGTTGAACTCCGTTCCCTCCCCTTTGTTATGCGAGATGATCGCTGCGGCGGGATATCACTTCCTCATTCTCGACATGGAGCATCTTCTACGCTCCGAAGAAGAACTTATGCACTGCCTTCGGGCATGCGAGCGCGGGGGCATTGCCGCCTGGTTACGTGTGCCTGCGGCCGATCCAAAGCTGATCGGACGTGCGCTCGACGCGGGCTTTCAGGCCATCGTGTTGCCCCGCGTCGAAAGTGCGAGCGAAGTCGAGACGGCCGTGGAAGCCGCCTGGTTTCCGCCGCAGGGTCGACGCAGCATCACTGGCGGGCGGGCGACCGGGTTCGGTGCTCTGTCGCTTGATGGCCATATCGCGCGGGTCAATGGCGAGCCGCGCATCATTCCGATGATCGAAAGCGCGGCAGGCCTCGCCGCGCTGCCGTCCATCCTCGAATTGCCCGGCGTAGCCATGATCCTCGAGGGCGCCCTTGACCTTGCGCTTGATCTGGGTCTTGGGCCGAATCCGCTTCATCCCAATGTCTGGCAAGCCCTTCAGCAAATGGCCGATGCCTGTGCCGATGCAGATGTTCCTTTCTGTGCCAACCCTCGCAATCCGGAACAACTGCAGTACTGGAGGACCAGAGGCATTCGCAGCTACCTCGCTGGCGAAGATCGCGGTTTGTTACTCAACGCCCTGAAAAGCCGGCTGCAAACCCTGACAACCCCAACCCTATAAAAAAAGGAAATGAAACCTAATGATTAGGAAATCCCGTGAGCTCTGCTTTTCCGTCGGTCTGCTTGCCGCAGCCGTGGCACAGGCATCCCTGGCCGAGGAGTCGACGGAGAGAAGGATTGCCCTCGACTCGATGACCATCAAAGGAGATGTACTCGGCACGGCAAGTAACGAGGAAGTGCTCACCTATCCGGGCAGCCGTAGCGTGGTTGATGCTCAGGCGCTGGATCAGGCCAGCACCCGCGGCCTCGACGATGCCCTGCAACGCGTTCCAGGCATCAGGATCTTTGATGAAACCGGCACCGGGGTTCTCCCGCAGCTGTCGGTACGTGGCCTCTACGAGAGCCGCAGCGGGCGGGTGCAGGTACTCTCCGATGGTATTCCTCTGGCACTGGCCCCCTACGGTCAGACCAGCCTGTCACTGTTCCCGCAGACCCTGGCGACAGTCGAGCGCATCGACATCGTGCGTGGCGGTGCAGCAGTGCAGTACGGGCCGAACAACGTGGGTGGCGTAATCAACTTCATCAGCCCGCCGATACCTGAAACCTGGGAAACCACCTTGCAGGAGCGCGTCACCTTCGCCGCTGGCGGGCGCCGTCTGTGGGATAGCTATATCGGTACCGGGGGCTACCTGACCGACAACTTCGGCCTGCAACTGGACCTTAATACGATCAACGGCGAATACGGCCGAGAGCATTCCGATACCGACGTTCAAAATTTCCGACTGCGTGGCCAGTGGGATATCGACGACCTGCGCGCCCTGAGTTTCGGTGTGCAGCGCTACAAGGCAGACATGGATCTCGCCGGCGCACTCAGCGTCGCCGATTACAAGGCTGACAGACGCCAGTCGACCCGAGACCTGGACCGCTTCGAGGGCGACACCGACCGCGTATGGGGCACCTACAGCCAATATCTGGGAAGTGTCGGCGCCTTCGAGGACGTGGAGTTCAGCTGGACCAACTTCGCCCAGCACAGTTACCGCAACTTCATCGTGGGCCTGCCCTTCACTCCCGATGCAACGCCGGCCACGCTACAAGATGCGCCTCGGGACTTCCGTGTATGGGGCAGCGAGCCACGCCTGAGCATGACCATTCATGGCGACAAGGTCAGCCAAACCTGGCTGGTTGGGGCTCGCCTGGTCAAGGAGGATGTCGATTTCGATGTCAACCGCACCAACCGCACCACCGGCGAATACAGCGTCATCCGCGACTGGACTTTCGATGACGAAGCCCGGGCCGCGTACATCAGCAACGCCATCAGCCTGCTGGATGGGCGCCTGACTGTCACCCCGGGTGTGCGCTACGAGCATGCGCGCATGGAGTATGCCGATGGCGTAAGCGGCGTCGAGCAGGAAACCGTGGCCGAGGAGTGGTTGCCCGGCCTGAACGTCGGCTATGCGCTCAACGACAACTGGTTCCTGTATGCCAATGCCCAGCGATCGCTGCGCCTGCCGCAGATCACCTCGATCGTGAAGGATGGTGACGTGGCGGCCGAGATTGCCTGGAACTACGAAACCGGCGTGCGCTTCACCCCTCGCGAAAACCTGCGCCTGGACGTCGGCCTGTACCGCATCGATTTTGACGACCAGATCGAATACAACCGTGCCAACGACCGCTTCGAAAACCTGGGCAGCACTCGCCACCAAGGCATCGAAACGGAAGTGTTCTGGACCCCAGCTGCGATGCCCCGTCTGGACCTGCATGCCAGCTACGCCTATCTGGACGCCGAGCAGCGCGCGGGCGCATTCAGCGGCAACGATGTGCCCTTTGCCTCCAGCCATCAGCTGGGTGTGGATGGTCGTTATCGCTTCGCCGAAGACTGGGCGTTTTCCGTCGATGGCCTCTACGTCAGCAGCGCCTACACCGATGCGGGAAACACGACAGAGGAAAACGCAAATGCTTCGGTCGGCGAGATTCCTTCCTACTGGGTATGGAACGCTGCGATCGAGCGTGAGTTCAAGCTCCAGGATGGTGTTCTGACCACCTCCGCTGGCGTGAGCAACCTCTTCGACCGCGAGTACTACTTCCGCGGCATCGATACCAGCCCCTGGGGCCGTCAGCCCGCCCCCGGCCGAACCCTGACCCTGGGGGCCAACTACCGCTTCTGACCACCTCACCGCCCGGCTCTCCGGGCGGTACTTCCTTTATCTTCGGAGACCGACATGCCGCGGCCTATCGTCATCCTCAGTCACATCGCCACACTGTCCATCACTGAAGGGTTTCTTCCCGCGGCCCACAGGCGTGGTCATCCTGTGTTGCTGCTCACCGATCATGCGCAGGACCATTGGCGTGAGCTGGACAAGCTTGGCCAATCGGCTGAGGGGTTGGAGATCCACGAGTGTGATGTGTTCAATCCACTCGCGACAATCGAGCTCCTGCAGGCGCTCGGTCAGAAGCCATTGGCGGTGTTTTCGAACAGCGATCACCTGCAAACCAGCACGGCGCTGGTAGCTGAAGCCTTCGATTGCCCCGGCAAGAGCTGGAGGTTGTGTTATGCAGCCAAGAACAAGGCGGTCATGCGTGAGCGATTGGGCCAGCTTAGCTTGCCCTGCCCGTGGTTCAGTGTGATTACGCCAGACACGGCGATCCCATCGAACATACCGTTCCCGGTGGTAGCCAAACCTCGCGAGGGGGTGGCAAGCCTGGACGTTCGCCTATGCCGGGATGCGGCCGAGCTGACCGATCACTGCAGCACGTTCTGGCAACGCCAGCCCAACCGTGCAGTGCTGCTCGAAGCCTTCCTCGAAGGCCCCCTATTCACCCTGGAGACGCTGGGCGATGGGCAGCGCCTTCAGGCCATTGGCGGGTTCGATGTCAATCTCAGCGCTCCACCGCATTTCGTCGAACTGGAAGCCCGCTGGAACGGGCCTCTGACCCAGATGCACCGACAGGCTGCTCTAGCCCAGGTTGCGGCCTTCGGCATCAACTTCGGGGTCTGCCACAGTGAATTCATTCTCACTGCTGATGGCCCTGTGCTGGTGGAAATCAACTACCGCAGCATCGGTGACGGCCGTGAATTTCTGCTTGACCGTCTACTGCCACAGGGATGGTTCGATCGAATCATGGGCCTGCATCTTGGCGACGCCCTGACGGAACATCAAAACGGCGATGCACAGGCCCTCGTGCACTATGTGATCGCACCTCGCGCTGGCCGCCTGCTCACGGCCACCGATAGCTTTCAACAGGAGCAGAACGGTTACCTGACGGACTATCAGGCATTGCGCCAAGCTGGCGAGGAAATTCGCATCAGCCATTCCAATAAGGACTATCTGGGCGTATTGCGCTTGATCTCGCCAGATGCCGGCGGCCTGCAGGCTCATCTGGCTCAGTCATGCGAACAGCTGCATTGGGAGTTTGCATGAACGCCGAACGCATCCCGGTTCGCCCCGTAAAAGAGTATGCAGCGATCAGTCAGCGGATCATCGATTGCTGCCTGCGCGAAAATATCCGCGGCCTGATCGGCCAGACCCGTCCCACTGCCCTCCCGCATGAGCTGCAGCATTGTTGGCCTGGCCCTGCCTCGGCCGTCTGGATATGCCTCGCCGATCTCACCAAGGGCGAGATGTGGGTACCCGTTCGCCTGGATGCGCCCTTGCAGACCTATAGCGCCGTAGCTGACCGCTGGTTATACCGAGACGGCGACCTTGTCGTACTCGAACACGGTTACCACCGCTGGCTCGAACATCTATCCAACGGGCTGGACGACGAAAGCCTTGCGCTGTTCGGTTCTTATATCGAGGAAGCCGACTGCGCGGTGGAACACCGACGCCTGTGCGACCAAGCCTATGCCGCCAGGGCCGAAGACATCGCCGGCATCCTAGACGAACCGGAGTGGGGCAAACGCCAACTCGGCATCGATCGTCTGGCCAGCTACCTGGACCATCCCTTCTATCCCACCGCCCGCGCAAAAAGTGGCTTTAACGCTCAGGCGCTCGAGCGCTACGCGCCAGAGTTCGCCCCTCGTTTTCGCTTGAACTGGCTGGCAGTGCCCAAGGCAGCCCTCGAACGGACCAGTCCACCACCGAGCGGCTGGCCCAGTTTCCACGAGCTGGGGCTGGAACCCAACCTTGAGAGCACCCATGCCCTGATCCCGGTACATCCGTTGACCTGGCCGGAGCTGGATCGCTTTGGCATACCGGACGGCAGTGTGCGTGCGCCGCGCTGCGCGCTGGAGGTGGAGCCGACGCTGTCGGTGCGTACGGTGGCACCAATCGAGTACCCGCACGAGCACATCAAGCTGCCACTATTGGTCCGCACACTGGGCGCGCGCAATCTGCGCTTGATCAAGCCCAGCACGCTTTACGACGGTCACCTGTTTCAAACCATTCTCCAGACGCTGGCGGCCAGCGACTCCGAATTGGGGTCCCGCTACTTGCATGTGGATGAGCAACACGGCGCTCATGTGGATGGGCAAAGCCACCTGGCTTACATTCTGCGCCGCTACCCCGCCGAGCTGGAAAATGCGGCGCTGGTGCCCGTCGCAGCACTAGCGAGCCCCCTACCCGACGGTCGATTGTTTCTCGAAGCATTGGTAGAACGTTTCCATCAAGGTGACCTGCGTCGCTGGTGGCGGGAGTATTTGGATCTGTTGTTCCAGGTACATCTGCGTTTGTGGCTCGGGTATGGCATCGCGCTGGAGGCCAACCAGCAGAATGCCGTGCTGGTTGTCGAACGTGGCAGACCGATGCGCCTGCTGATGAAGGACAACGACGCTGGCCGGATCTGGGCGCCGCGCCTGACGCAAGCCTGTCCGGCACTGGCGGACGCACCCGGTCAGCTACTGGACGAACGCATCCGCGTCCGCGACTGCCAGCCGCTGGCCGAGATGTTCTGCACTATCACGCTCCAGCTCAACATCATCGCGCCGCTGGAGGCCATGGCTACGGCCGGCCTGGTGACCCGCGCCGAGTTCTATGCCTGGATGCGCGAGCGGCTGTGGGCCTGCCTGGCGCGGCTGGAGTGTGAAGGGCTGCCCGTCGCAGAGGCGCGACGCTTGCTGATCGACCGGCCGAACCTTCCGGTCAAGTACCTGCTAAGCGCCGGCAGCCTGTTCAGCAAACAGCAGTCCGGCGCGGCGGATATCAACAAATACTACGGCTACAGCGCGGCCAATTTTCTCAGGAACCCTGTCTGATGCCGCAACGACTGATCGCCTCTGTGTTGCTCGGCCATTACCTTTCCGCCTTCACCGCTCTTGGCATCCCCCTGTATCTGCCGCGCATCCTGGAAGATCTGGCGGTGACAGTACCGGGATGGGCGATCGGCGTGCTTTACGTGCTGCCAACAGTCTGCACCGCAATAGCTGCGCCGGTCTGGGGCAAGCTGGCTGACCGCCATGGATGTCGTCTGTCCTTGTTGCGCGCCCACGCAGGGCTGGCCCTGGGTTTCCTGCTGGCCGGCTTCAGCGAGAGTCTGCCGCTGTTCGTACTGGCGCTGGTCATTCAAGGCACCTTTGGCGGCGCCATGGCCGCATCCAACGCCTATCTTGCGACGCAATTGACAGGCGAAGGCTTGTCCCGCGCTCTCAACTGGACGCAATACTCAGCGCGCCTGGCGATGCTCACAGCGCCCGTCGTAATCGGTCTACTGGCCACACGGGGGCTAGGCATCGAGCTGTACCGTTACCTGACCTGGCTACCGCTCCTCGCGCTACTACTGATCCTGCCCTTGCCTGCCGATGCGCCTCGCCTGCTCAGCAGTACCAGCAAGACGCCACCGGCGGGTGAGCTTCCGGACGACATGTGGCGTCTGCTCTGCGTGCAGTTTCTGTTCAGCTTCAGCATGGTCGTGACCTTTCCCTATTTCGTGCTGTATGGCGAGTCCGTTGGAGTCGAAAGCGATGCGATGATCGGGCTGCTCTATAGCCTGCCTCATCTCGTCTATCTGCTGGCTCTGCCTTGGGCCCAGCAGCGCGTCGGCAATGCGCTTGTTCCCGGCCTGGCACTTTTGGCTCTGAGCAACCTTCTGCAATTCATGGTGCAGCAGGCCGAGCTGTTAATGCTGCTCCGCCTGATTGGCGGGCTGGGCATGCTGCTCTGCTTCGTCGGCCTGCACCGCTGCCTGAGCCAGCGTCGCCAGCAAGGCGCCAGCGGACGCCTGTTTGGCTGGTATGACGCCAGCGGCAAGTGGGCCGGGGCTCTGGCTGGCGTTGCCGCCGGTTTGGCCACTCACGCCCATGGCGTGGCCTCTCCCTTTCTGGTCGCATGCCTGGCCACGCTCGCCGCGTTGGCCTTGGCGCGCCCTCTCGTCGCCCCTCAACAGGAGCTCCCGGCATGACTGTAGCGTTGAATTTTTCGCCGCGTGACCGCGCACTGGACGTCGACGCCCAGCGCCACGCCATCGATTGTCTGGTCAATTGCTATTTGCGCGAATATGCACTGCCACGTGGTCAGGCTACCTTCGATTACCAGACGAGGGACGTCCCGATGGGCCTGCGCCAACTTGCCGGCCACCGGGTCGGTATCCAGCTACCTGGCGGCGGACGAATGATATTGATAGCCGACCGAACCAGCGCCCTGGGTCGCTGCCGGTTCGTCAGCCCTCCTTATATCAAGGCCGATGGCCAAGGCTGGCGCCCGCTCGATCTGGATGGCCTGGCGCGATTGTTACTGGCACCGTTGGAAGGCCAAGAAAAACACCCGGAACTCCTGCAGCAGATCGACAATAGCCTTCGCATCACCCGCGTCTTCCTGCAACACATCGCCTCTGCGGGCCATGAACATCGGGACAGCCTGTTGCAGTCCGAGCAGGGCCAGGTCTGGGGTCACGCCCTGCACCCGACACCCAAGAGCCGTGATGGCGTATCCGAAACCGAGCTGCTGGCGTGCTCGCCGGAAGTCGGCGCATGCTTTGCGCTGCATTGGTTCCGGGTCGATCCGACGCTGATACGCCATCAGGGCCGCGACCCGCGCCCGCTGCTTACCCAAATCGCCGGCGGCGAGCACCTCTACCCCTGCCATCCTTGGGAAGTTCAGCGGGTGCTGGCTGACCCGCTGGTGCAGCGAGTATGCCAGGAGGGATTGCTGGAATACCTGGGGCCGCGTGGGCTCGAGCTTCACCCGACGTCCTCGGTACGCACGCTATATCACCCGGATTTATCGCATTTTTTAAAGCTGTCGGTGCACGTACGGTTGACCAATTGTGTGCGCAAAAACGCATGGTACGAGCTGGACAGTGCCGTTGCGTTAACCGATTTGCTAACGCCGCTCATGCACAGCCTCGCCCGGGAACAACCAGACTTTGCATTGATGCCTGAGCCATCCGCAAGCAGCCTGGATCTATCAGCTTTCGGCACACTCGAAGAAGCCCGCGAGGTGACCGAATGCTTCGGAATCCTCTACCGGGAGAACCTCGACCCAGCCAGCCGTTTGCGGCATCGACCGCGTGTCGCGATGTCGCTGTTCACCTGGACCCTCCACGGCCATAGCGTCTGTCGCGAAGCAGTCATGCAGTGCGCCGCGCACCAGGGCATCAACCATCAGCAGGCCGCCGAACGCTGGCTGCGTGCGTATGCCGAACGACTGCTCGCCGGTGTTCTTTTCTGCCTGTTCGAACATGGCGTAGCGCTGGAGCCACATCTGCAAAATACCCTGATCGGATTCGACGATCAGGGTCTGCCCAACCGCGTCTGGATTCGTGATTTGGAGGGTACCAAGCTGGTACCGGAATATTGGCCCTCCGAGCGCCTCGCCCACCTCGATCAGCGCACCCGGCAGTCGCTCTATTACACCGAAGACAAAGCCTGGAAACGGGTCGCTTACTGCGCTCTGGTGAACAATCTGGGCGAGGCGATATTCCACCTGGCTGACGGAGAAGCCTCACTTGAAAAGCAACTCTGGCGAGCCGCCGGTGAAATTTTGGAGGCGCAACGCCTCGTTCACGGCGACCCTTTACCGCTACGCGAGCTGTGCGCCGGCGCACCGTTACCGAGCAAGGAAAATTTCATGACGCGACTACTGATGCGCGCCGATCGCGACGCAGGCTATACCGCCCTGCCCAACCCGTTTGGCGTAAGCGTGGAGCACTGCCGATGAGCTTGCCTTCATCCGTCCGGCAGGCCATTACCGAGCTGAGCCGTAAAAGCGCGGACCCTTTGTGCGCTTATGTCTACGATCTGCCGGCGTTGGAAGCACACATTCGAGCCATGCGGGCGGTGCTGCCAGCGAATTGCGAGCTTTTTTACGCAGCCAAGGCTAACCCCGAAGCACCGATTCTGCAGACCTTGGCGCCTTGGGTGGATGGGTTTGAAGCGGCCTCTGGTGGAGAGCTGCGTTGGCTCTATCAGCACCATCCTGACAAACCACTGATTTTTGGTGGTCCCGGCAAGCTCGATAGCGAACTGGCCGCGGCTCTGGACTGCGGCGTAGCGGCTTTTCATGTAGAAAGCCTCGGCGAACTGCGCCGTCTTGCCATTCAAGCCAAGCTCCATGGAAATCCTGCGCCGGTGTTCCTGCGCCTCAACGTCAAGCTTGAAGAAGCGCCCGATAGCCGGCTGGTGATGGGGGGTAAACCCACCCCTTTCGGGCTCGATGAAGAAGCCATGGAAGAGGCGTTCTCACTGCTGGCCGCGGAGCCTTTCTTGGAGCTTCAGGGGCTGCACTTCCACCTGCTCTCCCATCAGCTCGACACCCAGGCTCATCTGAAGCTGATGCGTGAATATTTTCGCTTCTTTCACAAGATTACTGACCGGCACGGCCTTCAACTGCCGACCTTGAACGTCGGTGGCGGCATGGGCATCAACTACCAAGACCCGGAGCGCTCCTTCGACTGGAGAGCGTTCTGCCAGGCGCTTGCGGCTCTGATCGACGAGGAGGCCATGCGCGGGGTGCGCATTCGATTTGAGATAGGCCGTTTCATCGCTGCCAGCTGTGGCTATTACGTCATGCAGGTGCTGGACATCAAGCGCAACCACGGCCTGTACTTTGCCGTCGCTCGAGGCGGCACGCATCATTTCCGCACGCCCGCGGCTCAAGGTCACGACCATCCGTTCGAGATTATTCGAGGTGATGGGCCAGCAGCATTGGAAAACACCAAGGTGACCCTGGTGGGCCAACTCTGCACCCCTAAAGATGTGCTTTCGCGAGAGCAAGCTGTAGCGGCGTTGGGCGTTGGCGATCTGCTGGTATTCCCGCTGGCCGGCGCCTACGCCTGGAACATCTCTCACCGCGATTTTCTGATGCATCCACCGCCTGAGATGGTGTTTTTACGGTAGGTCTGGTTAGTTCGTCACGTTTAACCTTGCCAAGAAACGCATGGGATTGTCACAGCGCTCGCAACCTGGACAACCGTCTCGCCGGTGCCTGCCCTCACGGTCGGCCTATGGGTTAAGAAGGCAACCCAGGACAACAACACGCAGTGCGGCACCGCGCCGGCATTGAGCTTGGCTCACTCGGCGACGCCCCCGCAAGTACAGAGACGGACGAGTGGCCCGCCGGCAGCCGGAACCCGCCAGGCCGCGCGGCGTCTGTGCTACATGGACATACTCGACGACCCCACCTACCCCGAGGCCCCCTGGCACCTGACGGGCACCGCCTGCGTCTCGGCTTGGCGCGTACCGACGACCGACCTGCCACCGCCGCCGAAGGGGCTCGCCTATGCCACCCTCGGCGACAATGCGCTGGTGCTGACCATATGGGCGGCGTACCTGCCTGGCGGTACGTTGGCCTACAACGAGCTGACCGTGGCGGTGGTGGTACGGCGCCACGGCATGTTGGCGCCGGCTGGCACAGTGACGCACATCTGGGTGGATGACGAACGCTCAGCCGAAGGTGGCCGACGGCTGTGGTCCGTTCCCAAACAGCTGGGTAACTTCGTCATCGAGCCGCGCGCCAACGACAGCGGCTTCGCCGGACGGCTGACCGCTGGTGGCCAGCCGGTGGCCTCGGTCAGCTTCGAGCCGAGCATGAGCCTGCCGGGGCAACCGAGCGCCAGCGGCTTCGTGATTCAGCAGAACGATTGCGGCCTGTTACGCACCCGCTGTCGCGGGCGTGGGCGGCTGGTCACCGGACGCGCCAACTGGGACTTCGCCGCCACCGGCCCGCTGGGCTTCTTGCACCGCCGAACGCCACTGCTCAGCCTGCGGTTGCGCGATCTGCAAGCCTCGTTCGGTATCTAGCACCGCTCAGAAATCCTGTCCGGCCTCACCCGACCGCAACCAGCGGCCGAGGCCGCGTGGCCTCGGTGGTGGCAGAGCCAGTTGACGATACAACCCACGCTCGGCGAGCACCGCCTCTGCTGCCAACGCGCCGGCACGCGTCGCGCTCTCCATGCAATACGGCAAACCCGTGTCCACCCAATCACCGGCGAGCCACAGCCCCGGCTCAACCATTGTCTGCGGCCGCACGGTCTCGGTACCGGGAAACGCGGCCGGGACGGCCATCGGAATGCGATGCACCGAAGCCGACAGCAGCCGCGCGCGCTGCGCTTCTGGCGCAAACTCGGCAATCTCGCGGCGCGTGGCATCGATGATCGCCTCGTCGGACAGATGCTCGACCCGCTGACTCCAAATGATATTGCTGGCGATCAGCGCTCCGCCCTTGGTCGCCGGGCGGATATTGCTCAGATTGTAGAAATCGGTATTGAAGCTGTCCGGGCGCCATGGTCGGGCCCAGAACCGGGAAGCGGTGATTGGCCGGTCGAACCACAGGTAGCAGCTGATGTAGGGGCTAGGCTGGAACAGTCCTGCTACCTGAATCAGCGGGTGCCGGGCCGGTAGTAATGGCTCGATCGCGGCCGGTTGCACGGCCAGTACCACGGCCCCCGTCTCGATCTCGTTGCCATTGCCCAGGCTTACGCCTCGGACCCGCCCATCCCGGCGCACGAGGCCGTTCACAGGGCAACCGAGCCGCACCTCGCCGCCATGCCGGCGAATGAACTCGATCGCCGGCCAGGCATAAAGGTCGCTGAGCCCGACTCTGGGCATGCCGAAGACGATGTCATTGTGTCCCAACGCTTGGCCCAGGAGGCGCATGAGTGCCGCCGCCGAACAGCGCTCTACCGGCACTGCGAGGATGGCAATGGACGCCGACGCCCAGAACCAGTCAATGAAGAACTCGCTGACCCCGCAACGTTCCAGATGTTCGCGCCCGTTGCGGTCATCCAGTCGCATCAGCTCCGGCCCCGTGTTGCACAGGGTCTGCCAGGCTAGCCGCGTGTTGCTGAGCAGATGGCGCAGCGGCACGCTCGGCAGGATGCGCGGCAGGTTGCGCACGTAGTGCAGCGGCGCCGGCAGGCCGCCGACCTTGAAGTGCATCGAGCGGCCGCGGTCGAACACGGTCAGCAGCTCTTCGGTCTGCCACAGCACCTGGTCCGCCGTGCCCAGTCGTTCGAGAAGGGCCCGCATGTTGGCGTATTTATTGAGCAGGATGTGCGGGCCGATATCGACGCTGTCGCCCATCACCGGGTCGCTCCAGCTGCGCGCTCTCCCGCCGGGCACATCGGACGCCTCGACGACACAGACCTTCAGCCCGGCCTCCGCCAACCGCGCGGCACACGATAGCCCGGCGATCCCGGCGCCAACGATCACCGCATCGGCGTTGGCCACTAGCGCTGCTCGACCGGCCAGTCGCGCACGATCAGTTCGGCCTGCTCGAAGCCTGCCTGCTGCTTGTCGCGGTAGCCGGCCCACCAGCTGCGGCTCCGCGTGTCGACCATCGCTCGGTGGATGACCATCTCGGCGCGCTCGGTATGCTCGCCGTCTCCCTGCCACGGCCCGATCGCGGGAACACGAGTAAGGACGGTCAGCCCACCGAAACGGGCGGCCAGCGTATCGCGAGGACCACCATCAAGGTGGCCGTCAAGGTTGTCGTAGAACATCAGAAGGAGCTGGATCAGGTACATGGCAGCATCCAGGCGGTGGGTGAAGTTTCAGACCGATCCGGCAGGATGGACGTTCAACGGCGTGCGTCGGCGCCGCGACGCAGCGATTGCTCAGGCTCAGCCTTTACCGGCCAGCCTTCGCACGCAGCGCAAGGTGTTGGTGGCAATCACCGGCTACGGTTATGCGAGCACCATTGAAGATCAGATCGATACGCACACGCCGCCCGCGCTGATCATTTCGTTGGCCTCGAGCACCGGAACTCGCGCTCTACAAACCCCACGGCCGACTAAGGAATGGTTACGTGCCCCTGCTTACCCACGTCTTGGTATCGCGTCTCCAAAACCTCGGCCAGGCACCGCTTGGCCTGGTCTTCGCCGTGGATAAGGCGGATTTCGTTCGGCCATTCCGTCATTCGGGTGACGAAACCGACCAAATCGGCTTGGTCTGCGTGGGCCGAGTAGCCGCCTACGCTGTCAATGCCCGCACGGATGTCGATGCGCTCCCCGTCCAGATCGACGAATCCGCCGTCCGGCCCATGGGTCTGGATGGATCGCCCTGGCGTGCCCTTACCTTGATAGCCGACAAACACAACGTTGTGCCGTGGATCGCCCAGCATCGCCTTCAGGTAGTTGACGATCCTCCCACCGGAGCACATGCCATTGCCGGCGATGACAATAGCCGGCCGCGCAGTTCTGGTGAGGTGGTCAACGATGCGCAAATGTTCGTCGTGGTTGTCGACAGTTATGAGCTGCTTGAAGGACAGTGGCTTACGTCCTTGTTCCTGGCGGTGCCGGGCATCTTCATCCCAAAAGTCCTGCAGCTCTTTGTAGGTCTTGGTGAATCGGCTGGCGAGAGGCGAATCGAGGATGATGGGAATATGCGGCCAGTCGATATCGAGAGCATCGTCGGCGGACGTCGTCTTAGTTTCGCTGGGGGTGGTGGACGTTTCGGCCGACCCGTTTTTCTCGTGAAGGATCTCTTCCAGCTCATACAGCAGTTCCTGTGTTCGCCCGATGCTGAATGATGGAATGAGCACCGTACCCTCATCCGCCAGCGCACGCTCAATGGCGCCCTGCAGACGCTCGCGGCGGTGCGCGCGGTCTTCGTGGCGGCGGTCTCCGTAGGTACTCTCTAGAACCAGCAGGTCCGCGCGTTCGGGCGGAACCAGATCAGGCAGTATCGGCGAATGAGGCGCACCCAGATCGCCGCTAAACACGATGCGCTCGCTGCCGGACTCGGGAGCGCTAAGATCCAGTTCAACATAAGCCGAACCCAATACGTGTCCGGCCGGCTGCAGGCGCACCCTCGACTGAACCAAGTCAGTCTCATGTAAGGTGAACCAAATGCCATAGGGCAGCGCGATAATGCGTTGCCCCAAGACCTTGAGATAACGCTCCAGTTGCTCCTGGTCTCGGCTGATGGAAAGGCGGAACGCGTCTTCCAAGACGATTGGCAAGAGTCGGGCGGAGGGCTCACTGCACAAAATCGGCCCTTCGAAGCCCGCCGCCAGCAGGTTCGGAATGCGCCCGACATGGTCGAGGTGCACATGGGTCACGATCAAGGCTTTAATGCCCTCGATGGAGAAGTCGAGCGCCAACTCGTCGTCGCCCTGCGCTTCGTCTGCCCCCTGAAACTGGCCGCAGTCGATCAGTAGACTGTACGTGTCGTCCATCCAAAGTTGATGGCACGACCCGGTGACGCCTTCGCGCGCGCCGTGGTGGATAAGTTTCGGATGTTTCATCAGGTTTCCTTTGGCTGGCGATTGCTGCGCTGCGTAAACGGCTCGGAACGACAGAAAGGACGTTCCCTGGAGCATTTTTTTGGCAACGTGCCGAACGGCATAGTTTCCAGCGGTAGTACCTATTCCAGACGAGCACAGATGTTTATAAGCAGGGTGATGCAATCCCGGCGATCCGTTCAGGTGTATCCAAGAGCGCGCCGGTGCGTCCTGGCTGATAGTCAGCTGCGCCAGTGCCGAAAGGCGGGCGCTCGAACCGCTCGAAGAATGACCGTACCTACCGGGTGGTTGAAGCGAACCTGCAAAAATCTCGTGCCTAGCTTTGGATACGGAATACCTGGAACGTCATCAAGGATGGGACTCGCAACGATCTGTGCAACCGCCATCCCATGCGTATGAAGCGAACCCCAACGTCGCAGCCGGAGCAGCTTCCGATGTTTCGTCCCTTGCTCTGGACACGGCGCCGCCCGGTGCCCAGGAACATGTCAAATCGGTTCGATGAGAAAGCTGCTC
>NZ_LGLW01000002.1 GCF_013620795.1 Pseudomonas sp. Q2-TVG4-2
GCAGCGTGATCTTGTCGCTCAGGCTGGTGATGTCTTCCAGCAGGTTGAGCATTTCCTGGGATTTGGCGCCGTCACCGAGGGACGCAATGATCTCGAACGGCTGGGTGACCTTCTCGAGATAGGCTTTCAGTTGCGTTTTTAGATTGCTATCAAGCATGGAATTTCCCCTAGCTGGAAGTTGAGAAGCTTTGAATGGGGAAAGCATACGAGCCGAGAGGAAATTCTTAAAATTGATTAAAGCAAGCGGCACCATCGACTGAGGCTATCGGTGTTCCACGTGGAACAAAAAAACCCGGCTCACGCCGGGTTTTGGTAGCACGCTTATCGCACTAATCAGAAGTCCAGGTTGGATACCGCCAATGCATTGGATTCGATGAAATCGCGGCGCGGTTCAACTGCATCCCCCATCAACGTGTTGAAGATCTGATCAGCTCCAATAGCGTCTTCAATGGTGACTTTGAGCATTCGGCGAACCGCGGGATCCATGGTGGTTTCCCACAGCTGGTCCGGGTTCATTTCACCTAGTCCCTTGTATCGCTGAACACTGTGCCGGCGCGTACCTTCGGTCATCAACCAATCGAGCGCTTCCTTGAAGGTCGTAACCGGCTTCTTCCGCTCGCCACGCTTAACATAGGCACCCTCTTCAAGCAGGCTGTTCAGCTTTTCCCCCAGCACCGTGACCGTCTTGTAATCGTTGCTACCAAAGAAGTCGCGATTGAAGGTTATGTAGCTGGCCAAGCCATGGGAAACAATCTCCACCTCAGGCAGCCAGAGATTACGCTCCTTGTCCTCGCGCAGGCTCGCCTTGTATGCCAACCCTGAGCGCTCGATGCCTTTCAACAAGGCGGCGTAAGGTTCCAACCAGACCTGCATGGCCGCATGATCACCCAACTGTTCAACGGTCACTCGCGGCAGATAAATGAAATGCTCGGTCAACTCCTGAGGATACAGTCGCGACAGACGCTGCAATGTCTTCATCACGGTTCGGTAATCGTTGACCAGACGCTCTAGCGCCTCGCCCGACAAGCCAGGTGCATGCTCGTTGACGTGCAGGCTGGCATCCTCGAGAGCGGACTGAGTAAGGTACTCATCCATCGCCTCGTCATCCTTGATGTACTGTTCCTGCTTGCCGCGCTTGACCTTGTACAGCGGTGGCTGAGCGATATACACGTAGCCGCGCTCAATCAGTTCAGGAAGCTGGCGGAAGAAGAACGTCAGCAACAACGTACGAATGTGCGAACCGTCAACGTCCGCATCCGTCATGATGATGATGTTGTGATAACGCAGTTTGTCGATGTTGTACTCATCGCGGCCAATGCCGCAGCCAAGCGCGGTGATCAGCGTGCCGACTTCCTGAGACGAGATCATCTTGTCGAACCGAGCCTTCTCGACGTTGAGGATCTTACCCTTGAGCGGCAGGATGGCCTGAGTCCTGCGGTTACGACCTTGCTTGGCAGAACCGCCCGCGGAGTCACCCTCCACTATGTACAGTTCGGAGAGGGCAGGGTCCTTTTCCTGACAATCAGCGAGCTTGCCAGGCAGACCGGCGATGTCCAGCGCACCTTTACGGCGGGTCATCTCCCGCGCCTTGCGTGCGGCCTCACGGGCGCGCGCCGCGTCAATCATCTTGCCGACGACGGCCTTCGCTTCATTCGGACGCTCGAGCAAAAAGTCCGCAAAATGCTTGCCCATTTCCTGTTCAACGGCGGTTTTGACTTCGGAAGAGACGAGCTTGTCCTTGGTCTGCGAGCTGAACTTCGGATCCGGCACCTTCACCGAAATGATTGCTGTCAGGCCTTCCCGCGCATCGTCGCCGGTGGTCGCCACCTTGTGCTTCTTCGCCAGGCCTTCCTGCTCAATATAGTTATTCAGGTTGCGAGTGAGCGCTGAACGGAAACCCGCCAGGTGGGTACCGCCGTCGCGCTGAGGAATATTGTTGGTGAAGCAAAGCAGGTTCTCGTTGAAGCTGTCGTTCCACTGCAGAGCCACCTCGACACCAACGCCATCGTCACGCTGGACGTTGAAGTGAAATACCTCGTTGACCGGCGTCTTGTTGGTATTGAGATAGGCAACGAAGGCGCTAAGGCCGCCCTCGTATTTGAACAACTCTTCCTTCGCGTTGCGCTCATCGCGCAAAACGATTCCTACACCCGAGTTCAGGAAGGACAGCTCACGGAGCCGTTTAGCTAGAATATCCCAGCTGAAGTGAATGTTCTGGAAGGTCTCGGCCGATGGCTTGAAATGAATTTCGGTACCGGAATCCTCGGTTTCGCCAACAGCAACCAGCGGCGCCTGCGGTACACCGTGACGGTAAGTTTGCTCCCAAACCCTGCCCTCTCGACGGATCGTCAATATCAGCTCTTCGGAAAGCGCATTCACCACCGACACACCTACGCCATGCAGGCCGCCGGATACCTTGTAAGAGTTGTCGTCGAACTTACCACCCGCATGCAAGACAGTCATGATGACTTCAGCTGCGGACACGCCTTCTTCGTGGATATCTACGGGAATACCACGGCCATTGTCGCGGACGCTGATGGACTCATCCACGTGAATGGTAATGCTGATATCGCTGCAATGACCGGCCAACGCTTCGTCGATCGAGTTATCGACCACTTCGAAGACCATGTGGTGCAGACCGGTGCCGTCGTCGGTATCGCCGATATACATGCCGGGACGTTTACGTACAGCATCGAGGCCCTTGAGAACCTTGATGCTGGACGAATCGTACGTGTGATTTTCGCTCATGCCTTCACTCCCGAGGGGCCGTGGACCTGGGCTATCGCACCATGTTCCACGTGAAACATTGAGACTGGCGTATCGTCACGCCAGCCTTCTTTCAATACGTCTGAATCGACACAGGTGATGAATACCTGGCAATTCAGCTGTTCCAGTAACCGGCACAATGCAAGCCGGTGTTGGTCATCTAATTCGGACGGCAAATCATCGACCAGGTAAATGCATTGGCCTCGCTTGGCCTCGCTGACCAGGTGCCCTTGGGCGATTCTCAGCGCACAGACGACCAGCTTCTGTTGACCACGAGACAAGGTTTCGGCCGCGTTATGGTTGGCTATCCGCAAACGCAGGTCGGCCCGCTGCGGTCCTGCCTGCGTATGTCCCATGGCCCTGTCGCGCTCGATCGAAGTCGCAAGTACCTCGGCCAGGGAACGCTTATCCCAGCCCCGGTAGTAGCTCAACCGAAAGCCCTCAAGATCCAGAAGGGAGGCCAGCGTGCGTTCGAATACTGGTTTCAAGGCCTGAATATAAGCCCGCCTATAGCCGTCAATCTCATCGCTAGCAGCGCTGAGCTCGCGGCTCCAGGCGGCCTGTGAAGCGGCGTCCAGTGTACCATGTCGCAGCCATGAGTTCCGTTGCCTCAGTGCCTGCTGGAGGCGCTGCCAGGCCTGAAGGAAACGGGGTTCCACGTGGAACACACCCCAATCGAGAAATTGGCGGCGAAGCTTCGGTGCGCCTTCCAACAGGCGAAAGCTGTCCGGATTAATGAGCTGCAACGGCAATGCCTCTGCAAGCTCTGCCGCACTACGAACAGTCTGTCCGTTGATGCGAATCCGTACTTCCCCACTGCGATCTCTAGAGATCCCCAACGCACTTGACTGCTCTTTACCCAGCTCAGCCTGACCAAATACCGTACAGCTACTTTGCTCATGGCTTATGACTGGATTCAGGCGTGTGCTGCGAAACGAACGCGCCATTCCGAGGAGATGAATGGCTTCGAGAAGACTGGTCTTCCCGCTGCCGTTGTCACCGTAGAGGATATTGATTCGAGGGGAGGGGGTTAGCGTCACCGGCTGCAAATTGCGAATGCCGGTGACGGAGATGCGGCTAAGGGACATTCAGTTGGAAGCGGATTACAGGCGCATCGGCATTACGACGTAGGCCGAGTCATCGTTATCGAATTCCTGAACCAGCGCGCTGCTGTTCGCATCGGAAAGTATCAATCGAACCTGATCTGTGGTCATGACACCCAACACATCGAGCAAGTAGCTGACGTTGAAGCCTATCTCCAACGATCCGCCTGAATAGTCGACAGCGACTTCCTCTTCCGCCTCTTCCTGCTCGGGGTTGTTCGCCTGTATTTTTAACAGCCCGCTTTCTAACTGCAGACGGATTCCGCGGTACTTCTCGTTAGAGAGGATCGCCGTACGGCTGAATGCTTCTCGGAGGGTCTGGCGTTCGCCAACCACCAGCTTGTCGCCGCCACGAGGCAAGACTCGCTCGTAGTCGGGAAACTTTCCGTCCACTAGCTTGGAGGTAAAAGTAAACTCGCCGGTCGTCGCGCGGATGTGGTGCTGACCCAGCACGATACTGACTTCGCCGTCCTGATCGGTCAGCAGACGCGCCAGTTCGAGAATGCCCTTGCGTGGAACGATGACCTGGTGGCGATCCGGTTGTTCGATGCCGGCTTGCATGGAACACATCGCGAGACGATGACCATCGGTCGCGACCGCACGCAGCATGCCGCTAGAGACCTCGATCAGCATTCCGTTCAGGTAATAGCGAACATCCTGCTGAGCCATGGCAAAGCTGCTGCGTTCGATAAGACGGCGCATCTTGCCCTGGTTAACGCTGAAGTTCAGCGAGCCTGGACCCTCCTCTACCGTAGGAAAATCATTGGCCGGCAGAGTAGAAAGGGAAAAGCGGCTACGCCCTGATTTGATCACGACCTTCTGGTCATCCAGACGAATGTCGATCAGCGCGTCAGGCTGCAAGCTTTTGCAAATATCCATCAACTTACGCGCCGGTACCGTGATCTCGCCCGGCTCGGATGCATCTTCCAGAGCCACGCGGCCAACCAGTTCCACCTCAAGATCCGTACCGGTGAGCGATAACTGATGATCCTGAACCACCAGTAACACGTTGGACAACACCGGCAACGTCTGGCGCCTTTCGACGACGCCAGCCACCAACTGCAGGGGTTTCAACAGGGCTTCGCGCTGAATAGTGAAATGCATGGTCTGGTCCCTTGCCTATTAATTGGCCGCAGTCTGTCAGGTTGTCAAAGTACGCAGCAGGTTTTTGTAATCTTCGCGAATATCAGCATCCAATTCACGAAGTTCCGCAATCTTACGACAGGCATGTAGCACCGTCGTGTGATCACGCCCACCAAACGCATCGCCGATTTCGGGCAGGCTGTGGTTGGTGAGTTCTTTGGACAAAGCCATCGCGACCTGACGCGGCCGAGCTACCGAGCGCGAACGTCGTTTCGACAGCAGGTCGGATATCTTGATTTTGTAGTATTCCGCGACGGTGCGCTGAATATTATCGACGCTTACCAGCTTGTCCTGCAGGGCAAGCAAGTCTTTCAGCGATTCGCGAATGAGCTCGATGGTGATATCGCGCCCCATGAAGTGGGCATGAGCGATCACCCGCTTCAGCGCACCTTCCAGCTCACGAACATTCGAGCGGATCCGCTGCGCAATAAAGAACGCCGCATCATGAGGCAGATCCACGTTGGCCTGATCCGCCTTTTTCATCAAGATCGCCACTCGGGTCTCTAGCTCCGGCGGCTCGACGGCAACGGTCAGGCCCCAACCGAAGCGAGACTTCAGCCTTTCCTCAAGCCCGTCGATCTCCTTCGGATAACGGTCACTAGTAAGAATCACCTGTTGTCCGCCTTCAAGCAAGGCGTTGAAGGTGTGGAAAAATTCTTCCTGGGATCGCTCTTTTTTGGCGAAGAACTGGATGTCGTCAATCAGCAGCGCGTCTACGGACCGATAGAAGCGCTTGAATTCGTTAATGGCGTTGAGCTGCAGCGCCTTGACCATGTCGGCGACGAAGCGCTCGGAATGAAGGTAAACCACCTTGGCGTTGGGGTTCTTCTTCAGCAAATGATTGCCAACCGCATGCATCAGGTGCGTTTTGCCGAGGCCAACACCGCCATAGAGAAATAGAGGGTTGTAGCCATGCTTCGGATTGTCGGCAACCTGCCATGCCGCAGCGCGAGCCAGCTGGTTGGACTTACCTTCGACGAAGTTCTCGAAGGTAAAAGTCCGATTGAGATAACTGGTGTGTTTGAGTCCGCCTTCAACTTGAACGTTGCGTTCCGTCCTCGCAGGCGCCGGTGCAACGGCAGATTCAATTGCCGCCGTAACCGAAGGCTCCGATAACGAAGCCTGTGGTGGCGCGGACGCGGCAGGCGAGCCCGCCTGCTGTTGGGTGCGTGCGATCGATGCGGACGGAAGCGCCGCAGCGCTCCGCTTACTGCCTATCAATAAGGACAAAGAAGGAGTCAAGCCGGTGGCGCGCTCGGATAGCAGCTCGAGCAATCGAGACAGATATTTTTCGTTGACCCAATCGAGAACGAACCGGTTGGGCGCATAGACGCGCAGCTCATCCCCTTCGGCTTCGACCTGGAGCGGACGGATCCATGTGTTGAATTGCTGGGCCGGCAGCTCATCTCTCAAGAGGTCAATGCATTGCTGCCAAAGTTCCACCGACACGGAATCTCCTAGACGCTGTCGAGCTCATAAACGGCAGCCATTGTAGCCCCCGACCGAGCGGTTATCCACAGTTCGAAACGATATGGCGAGAAGAATCTGGCCACAACAGCAGTGTGCTATCGCATAAGCCTTGTTGATAACCCTGCCGGAAGCCTTAGGAAAAGTCTGTGCACAGCATGCTCATAAGCTTGCCTGTTGATAACATCGAAATTAATCCACAGGCAATCCAAGGGATGCCCACCGTGAGCACACCGCTTGCGCAGAGCCTTCGCGAACGCGTTAAGGACCACGGCGCCGCCGTTACAGGCATCTATCCACAGATTCCTCGCTACCCATTAATAAGCTCTGCATTAAAAAGAGCTTTAACTTCTCTTCTTCTTACTATTTTCTCTTCTCATCTTGCTGGCTGGAAATTGACCTAACAGCGCGGCTTCTCTACAATCGCCGGTCTCTTAAAAGGGGGCCATTCCGGCCCGCAACGGATCACCAGGTAACGCATCATGAAACGCACTTTCCAACCCAGCACACTCAAGCGCGCTCGCACCCACGGTTTCCGTGCTCGCATGGCCACCAAGAACGGCCGCGCCGTCCTGTCGCGTCGTCGCGCCAAAGGTCGTAAGCGCCTGGCAGTCTGAACACGTCGGAAAAGGTAGTGAGTCGAGACTTCGCTCGGGAAAAGCGATTGCTGACCCCGCGCCAGTTCAAAGCAGTCTTCGACTCCCCTTCCGGCAAGTTACCGGGCAGGAATGTCCTGCTCCTGGTACGCGAAAACGGACTGCCGCATCCCCGTATCGGGCTGGTGATCGGCAAAAAGAGCGTCAAGCTCGCGGTGGAGCGCAACCGCATCAAGCGGCAACTGCGTGAAACCTTTCGTCTCCACCAGATGGAACTGACGGGGTGGGACATCGTGGTTATCGCGCGCAAGGGATTGGCTGATCTGGATAATCCCGAATTGGCACGGCAATTCGCCAAACTCTGGAGGCGGTTGTCTCGCACCCCCTCCCAGACCGCCAATCATCCGGAACAGGGCAAGCCCGCCCATGCGTAAACTGGCTTTGATCCCGATTCGGATCTACCGGTATGCCATCAGTCCCATGATGGCGAGCCATTGTCGTTTCTACCCAAGTTGCTCCTGCTACGCACAAGAGGCCATTGAAACTCATGGTCTGCTGCGCGGTGGCTGGCTGAGCCTGCGCAGGCTTGGCCGTTGCCATCCATGGAATCCGGGCGGCTATGATCCCGTGCCTTCCAACCACACCTCCAATTCATCTTCGATGACCGAGTAACCATGGATATCAAACGCTCGATTCTGCTTGTCGCACTGGCAGTCGTTGCCTACCTGATGGTTCTTCAGTGGAATCAGGACTATGGCCAAGCTGCCTTGCCTGCCGAGACAAGTCAGGAACAACCTTCGACCGCTCAACTCCCTGACACCCCGCCAGCTGCCAGCGCAGAAGGTACGCAGGGTGATATTCCCGCCGTCGGAGGCGAGCAGTCTGCCAGCGCGCTTCCGGAAACCCAGGCCAGCTCGCAACTAATTCGCGTCCGCACCGACGTTCTGGACGTCGCGATCGATCCTCGTGGCGGCGATATCATCGATCTCCGCTTGCCAGAGTTTCCTCGTCGCCAGGATCGGCCGGACGTCCCGTTCCAGCTGTTCGAGCGAAGCGGTGACCGGACCTATGAGGCCCAAAGCGGCCTGATCGGTGACGGTCCAGACAAGGCCACTGGCCGGCCGTTGTACAGCAGCGAACAACAGCAGTATCAACTGGCAGAAGGTCAAGATCAGCTGGTCGTTGATCTGAAGTACAACGAAGGCGGCGTCAACTACACCAAGCGTTTCACCTTCGACCGTGGCGATTACGATCTGGGCGTCAGCTATCTGATTGACAACCAGAGCCAGGAGCCCTGGACGGGTTATATGTTCGGTCAGCTCAAGCGTGACGACAGCGGCGACCCGTCATCCAGCACAGCAACCGGAACCGCGACCTATCTGGGCGCAGCCCTCTGGACCAAGGACGAGCCTTATACCAAGGTGTCCATGGGCGACATGGATGACAAGAACCTGAAAAAAACTGTCGAAGGCGGATGGATCGCCTGGTTGCAGCACTACTTTGTGACGGCGTGGATTCCGGCACCTGATCAAACCAATCAAGTGCAGACCCGCAAGGACAGCCAAGGCAACTACATCATTGGCTTCACCGGCCCGGCGGTTACAGTCGCCCCGGGAAGCCAGGGTGAAACAGCCGCTACGCTGTATGCCGGGCCCAAGAGCCAAGACAAGCTCGAGGAACTCTCGCCAGGCCTGCGCCTGACCGTCGATTACGGCATTCTCTGGTTCATCGCCCAGCCGATATTCTGGCTGCTGGAAAATATTCATGCGCTGCTAGGCAACTGGGGCTGGTCGATTATCGTACTGACGATCGTCATCAAGCTGGCCTTCTTCCCGCTCTCGGCTGCCAGCTACAAGTCGATGGCACGCATGCGTGCGGTATCGCCGAAGATGCAGGCGCTCAAGGAGCAATTTGGCGACGATCGCCAGAAGATGTCCCAGGCGATGATGGAGCTGTACAAGAAGGAGAAGATCAATCCTTTGGGCGGTTGCCTGCCGATTCTGGTGCAGATGCCCGTGTTCCTCGCGCTTTACTGGGTACTGCTGGAAAGCGTCGAGATGCGCCAGGCCCCCTGGATGTTCTGGATCACTGATCTGTCAATCAAGGATCCGTTCTTCATCCTGCCTATCATCATGGGCGTGACCATGTTTATTCAGCAGCAGCTGAACCCCACGCCGCCGGATCCGATGCAAGCCAAGGTGATGAAGCTCCTGCCGGTCATCTTCACCTTCTTCTTCCTCTGGTTCCCGGCTGGTCTGGTGCTGTACTGGGTAGTCAACAACGTCTTGTCGATCGGACAGCAGTGGTACATTACCCGCAAGATCGAGAGGCAGACCGCGGCCGCAGCCTGATCTGCTGAGTCAACAGAACGCCCCTTGATTGGGGCGTTTTGCTTTTCTGACCCTCCTAGGAGAGTACGCATGAGCCAAGATCGCGAAACCATTGCTGCAATCGCCACCGCGCCGGGGAGAGGTGGTATCGGCGTCGTGCGAGTTTCCGGGGCGCGGGCAAAGGCGGTGGCCATCACGCTTAGCGGGCGCGAACCCATCGCCCGACACGCACATTACGGTCCGTTCCACTCCGATGACGGTGAGGTCATTGATGAGGGGATCATGCTGTTCTTCCCAGGCCCGAATTCCTTCACTGGCGAAGACGTGCTGGAACTCCAAGGCCATGGCGGCCCTGTGGTAATGGATATGTTGCTGCGCCGATGCGTTGAACTCGGGGTACGGCTGGCTAGGCCGGGCGAGTTCAGCGAGCGGGCCTTCCTTAACGATAAGCTGGACCTCGCACAGGCCGAGGCGATCGCCGATCTGATCGAAGCCAGCTCAGCCCAGGCGGCGCGTAACGCCGTGCGCTCGCTGCAAGGCGAATTTTCCCATCGAGTGCATGAGTTGACGGAGAAGCTGATCCAGCTGCGCATCTACGTTGAGGCAGCGATCGACTTCCCTGAAGAGGAAATCGATTTTCTGGCCGACGGCCGCGTGCTGGCTTTGCTGCAGGCCGTCAGGCAGGAGTTGAGCGAGGTGATTCGCGAGGCCGGTCAAGGCGCTCTGTTGCGTGAGGGCATGAACGTGGTGATCGCTGGCCGCCCCAACGCTGGGAAATCCAGCCTGCTCAACGCGCTGGCCGGCCGTGAAGCCGCGATTGTCACAGACGTCGCCGGCACCACCCGCGACGTGCTGCGAGAACACATTCATATCGACGGCATGCCCTTGCACATCATCGATACCGCAGGGCTGCGGGACACCGATGATCAGGTGGAACGAATTGGGGTGGAGCGCGCGATCAAAGCGATTGAGGATGCTGACCGGATATTGCTGGTGATAGACGCCAGTGCATCGCCTGCACATCCAGACAACTCCGATTGGCCCGACTTCCTCGCGGTCCGGCCAGATCGCGCCAAGACGACCCTCATCCGCAACAAGGCCGATTTGACAGGGGAGAGCGCCGCTCTCTCAGTCGATCCAGACGGCTACAGCACTTTGAGCCTTTCGGCCCGATCGGGTGATGGGCTGGAAATGCTCCGTGAGCACCTGAAGAGCTGCATGGGCTATGACCAGACCGCAGAGAGCGGCTTCAGCGCCCGCCGTAGGCACCTGGACGCGCTGCGGCAAACAGCCGACCACCTGAACCATGGCCATGCGCAACTCACCCTAGCGGGGGCGGGAGAGCTATTGGCTGAAGACTTACGCCAGGCCCAGCAGGCACTTGGCGAGATTACCGGTGCCTTCAGCTCGGATGATCTGTTGGGGCGCATCTTTTCGAGCTTCTGCATCGGCAAATAGCTCGAAACTGATGGCGCGCTATCGCTCGCTTTGGCGTCTCCTCCTCGGGACACGCTCTCTTTGCTCACGATCTGCAGAGGCGCCATGCGTAGGCATGCCTCTCTCGTTGAATCCTCGTGGCCACGCATTTTCCCTCTATCTCCTATCGGTGGCCTCGCTTCTTTTTGCCTAGCGGGCAGCTTGTGAGCCCTGTGGAAAACTAACCTTGAGCCCAGTCCATAACCCTTGGGATAACCGGTCGTATAAAACAGCTGTGCATAACTAAGCGTTTAGTGCACAGGCTGCGAACCGGTACTGCACCGGCACAGCCCAGGTTCAGCACAAGGTTCCCATGCGCTGCATGCTCCTAGAGCCGGAGCCTGCAACGAGTTATCCACAGATTTTCGCTGCATATTTATAAACATAAAAATAAGCTTTAAATAATATCTCTATCTTTTTATATATTGCTTTGAGTTCAGTCGAACTCTTCCGGAGCTGGTCATTTTTTGTTCAAGGGCCTTCTTTCACGGGCCTCGAGCCCCTATACTTGCGCGTTTCCCCAGAACTCATCTGAACAGGCACGAGGTGCGTGGTGGATTTCCCTTCCCGTTTTGACGTCATCGTCATCGGCGGTGGCCATGCCGGTACCGAAGCTGCATTGGCAGCCGCTCGAATCGGCGTGAGGACCTTGCTGCTCACTCACAATGTCGAGACCCTCGGGCAGATGAGCTGCAATCCGGCCATCGGCGGTATCGGCAAAAGCCATCTGGTCAAAGAGATCGATGCGCTCGGCGGCGCCATGGCGACCGCGACGGACAAAAGCGGCATTCAATTTCGCGTGCTCAACAGCCGCAAAGGTCCTGCGGTGCGTGCGACCCGTGCTCAGGCTGACCGCGTGCTCTACAAGGCCGCAGTCCGCGAGACCTTGGAGAACCAGGCGAACCTGTGGATATTTCAGCAAGCAGCTGACGATCTAATCGTTGAAGGGGACCAAGTCAAAGGCGTGGTCACTCAGATGGGGCTGCGCCTCTTCGCTGACTCGGTAGTCCTCACCACTGGCACCTTTCTGGGCGGACTTATCCACATCGGTTTGCAGAACTACTCAGGCGGTCGCGCTGGCGACCCGCCTTCCATCGCGCTCGCCAGACGTCTGCGTGAATTGCCGCTTCGCGTCGGCCGTCTGAAAACCGGGACGCCGCCCCGTATCGACGGGCGAGGCGTCGACTTTTCGGTGATGACCGAACAGCCAGGCGATACCCCCATCCCGCCGATGTCATTTCTGGGTCATGCCGCGCAGCATCCGAAACAGCTCAGCTGCTGGATCACCCATACCAATGCGCGGACTCATGAAATCATCGCTGCCAACCTCGACCGTTCACCGATGTACTCTGGCGTCATCGAAGGCGTGGGGCCACGCTATTGCCCGTCGATTGAGGACAAGATCCATCGCTTCGCCGACAAGGACAGCCATCAGGTCTTCATCGAGCCCGAGGGCCTGACGACCCACGAGCTCTACCCCAACGGTATTTCCACTTCGCTGCCATTCGATGTCCAGTTGCAGATCGTGCAAAGCATCCGCGGCCTGGAGGAGGCGCATATCGTTCGCCCCGGCTATGCCATCGAGTACGATTATTTCGATCCGCGCGATCTCAAATACAGCCTGGAAACCAAGGTCATCGGCGGGCTGTTCTTTGCCGGCCAGATCAATGGCACCACCGGTTACGAAGAAGCCGGTGCTCAAGGATTGCTCGCTGGCACCAACGCCGCGCTGCGCGCTCAGGGCAAGGACAGCTGGTGCCCGCGTCGCGACGAGGCTTACCTCGGTGTGCTTGTTGACGATCTGATCACTCTGGGGACTCAGGAGCCGTATCGCATGTTCACCTCGCGCGCCGAGTATCGACTGATACTTCGCGAGGACAACGCCGATCTGCGGCTGACCGAAAAGGGTCGTGAGCTGGGGTTGGTGGATGACGTTCGCTGGGCAGCGTTCGAGCGCAAACGCGAAAGCATCGTGCGGGAAGAACAGCGCCTGAAAAGCACCTGGGTGCGTCCTGCAACGCCGCAAGGCGACGCCATCGCTGAACGCTTCGGAACCCCTCTGACCCACGAATACAATTTGCTGAATCTGCTCGCTCGACCGGAAATAGACTATCGCAGCCTGGTTCAGCTCACCGGAGCGGGCGTCGAGGATCCTCAGGTGGCCGAGCAGGTCGAGATCAAGACCAAGTACGCCGGCTATATCGATCGCCAGCAGGAAGAGATTACGCGGCTGCGGGCGAGCGAGAATGTCGCGCTGCCCGCGGATCTGGAGTACTTGACGATCTCTGGACTGTCGAAGGAAATCCAGCACAAGCTTTCCCTGGCTCGTCCCGAAACTCTTGGGCAGGCTTCGCGGATCCCGGGAGTAACCCCGGCGGCGGTTTCCCTTCTGATGATTCATCTGAAAAAGCGCAGTGCCGGGCAGACGTTGGAGCAGACAGCTTGATGGAAGCCGAACACACGCGCTACGTCGAAGAGCTCACGCAGGGGGCGACACTACTGGGTGTCGAGCTGAGCGAAGCGCAGCAAGCTCAACTGCTCGCCTATCTGGCGCTGCTGCACAAGTGGAACAAGGCTTATAACCTGACCGCGGTTCGTGATCCGGCGGAGATGGTTTCGCGGCATCTGCTCGACAGCCTCAGCGTCGCACCGCACGTACAACAAGGCGGTGCGCGCTGGCTCGATGTTGGCAGCGGTGGTGGGATGCCCGGCATACCCCTGGCCATCCTGTTTCCCGAGCGAAGCTTCACCCTGCTCGACTCGAACGGCAAGAAGACCCGCTTTCTTACACAGGTCAAGCTCGAGCTGAAACTCACTAACGTCGAAGTTGTCCACAGCCGGGTCGAGCAGTTCAGGCCGCAGCAGCCTTTTACCGGAATCACTTCGCGGGCGTTCAGTTCGCTGGATGATTTTGCCAGCTGGACGCGCCATCTGGGCGATCTGGGTACCCGTTGGCTCGCCATGAAAGGCGTACAGCCGGATGACGAGTTGCAGGCGTTGCCGGCGGACTTCCAGCTGGAGCGCTGCCTGGTTCTCAAGGTTCCCGGTTGCCAAGGGCAACGCCATCTGCTGATACTGCGCCGCACTTCATGACTCCGGACAGACACTGACCATGGCTAAAGTATTTGCCATCGCCAACCAAAAGGGCGGTGTCGCCAAGACCACCACCTGCATCAACCTGGCCGCCTCGCTTGTCGCGACGCGACGCCGGGTGCTTCTCATCGACCTTGATCCCCAGGGCAACGCTACAACCGGTAGCGGTGTGGATAAGTTGAGCCTGGAATATTCGATCTATGACGTGCTGATCGGCGAATGCAGCTTGGTCGACGCGATGCAGTTTTCCGAGCATGGCGGCTACCAGTTATTGCCGGCCAACCGTGACCTGACGGCCGCCGAAGTTGCCCTGCTCAAATTACCGACCAAGGAGCATCGCCTGCGTGAGGCGCTCGCCCCGGTACGCGAGAATTACGACTACATCCTCATCGATTGCCCGCCCTCGCTGTCGATGCTGACGATCAACGCGTTAACGGCTGCCGACGGTGTGATCATCCCGATGCAGTGTGAGTATTACGCCCTCGAAGGGCTGACTGATCTGGTCAACTCGATTCAGCGTATCGGTCAGGCGCTGAACCCGTCACTGAAGATCGAGGGCCTGCTGCGCACTATGTACGATCCACGTAGCAGCCTTACCAACGACGTCACCGAACAGCTCAAGACGCATTTCGGCGAAAAGCTCTACGACACGGTTATCCCGCGCAATGTGCGGCTTGCCGAAGCACCCAGTCATGGTATGCCGGTGTTGGTCTATGACAAGCAATCCAAGGGGGCCTTGGCCTATTTGGCGCTGGCGGGCGAATTGTCACGTCGTCAGCGCCGAGCCGCCCGCAGCGTAACCGCATAAGGAAATTTTCATGGCGACCAAAAAACGAGGCCTAGGACGCGGACTGGATGCCCTGCTCGGCGGCGCCAACGTGACGGCGGTGCAGGAGGAAGCCGCTCAGGCCGATGAGCAAGAGCTGCGACAGTTGCCACTCGATGTCATTCAGCGTGGCAAGTACCAGCCACGGCGCGACATCGACCCGGTGACACTCGACGAGCTGGCGCACTCGATTCGCACCCAGGGTGTTATGCAGCCGATCGTCGTTCGCTCGATCGGTTCCGGCCGTTACGAGATCATTGCTGGCGAGCGCCGTTGGCGTGCCAGCCAGCAAGCGGGTCTGGACAAAATACCGGCACTGGTACGCGACGTTTCCGATGAGGCGGCTATCGCCATGGCGCTGATCGAAAACATTCAGCGCGAGGACCTCAATCCCATCGAGGAGGCCGTAGCACTGCAACGGTTGCAGCAGGAGTTTCAGCTGACTCAGCAGCAAGTCGCCGATGCCGTAGGCAAATCTCGCGTGACTATCAGCAATCTGTTGCGTCTGATTGCCCTGCCGGAGGAGATCAAGACGCTTCTGTCTCACGGCGATTTAGAGATGGGACATGCCCGCGCACTGCTTGGCCTGCCAGCAGAGCAACAGGTCGACGGAGCGCGTCATGTTGTCGCACGGGGACTGACCGTGCGACAGACCGAAGCGTTGGTTCGGCAGTGGCTGAGCAGCGCGGGGCAGCCGAAAGCCGAGCCGAAAAGCGATCCGGACATCGTTCGCCTCGAGCAGCGCCTCGCTGAGCGCTTAGGTTCTCCTGTGCAAATCAAGCATGGCGAAAAAGGTAAGGGGCAGTTAGTGATCCGCTACAATTCGCTGGATGAGCTGCAAGGTGTGCTTGCACACATCCGTTGAAACAAAATTTATGTAGTGGTAGTCGTAAACTGCTACCTGAAGGTTGAACGCAGGGTGGGCTACTCCTATACTCGCCGCGCTTTTTTGACTGCGGTCATTGCTGACCAGCGAACGACTTTGGCGATGGATGTACGGTGAATATACGCAACAAGACACCTCTCCATCGCATGCCAGTTGTCCGTGTGCTAATCGTACAGGCGCTCGTTGCGTTGGCCGCAGGCGTTTCTTGTGGGTTTTTTTTTGGTATGGTCGCCGGCTATTCGGGATTGTTGGGTGGTTCGATAGCGTTGATGGCCAACGTGTACTTCGCGTTCAAGGCGTTTCGCTATTTCGGCGCGCGGTCGGCCAAGGCCATCGTTCAGTCCCTCTGGGCTGGTGAGATGGGTAAACAGATTCTGGCAGCAGCGTTGTTTGCGCTGGTGTTTGTGGGAGTGAAACCGCTACAACCGGCTGCTTTGTTTGCCGGTTACCTGTTGGTTTTGGTCGCGGGCGCGAGTGCCCTCCTACTGATGAAAAATAATCCGAAGCATTGAGCACTGAGGCGTTTATGGCGAGTACCCCGGCGGAATATATCCAGCATCACCTACAGAATCTGACTTACGGAAAACTGCCGGAAGGCTACGTTCGCGCAGACGGCTCAGTGGTTGACCAGGCCACCTGGACCATCGCTCAATCGGGCCTCGAAGCTCGTGATATGGGTTTCATGGCGGTCCATCTCGATACGCTCGGATGGTCGTTATTCATGGGGCTGATCTTCATTCTGATCTTTCGCATGGCCGCTAAGGGCGCTACCGCCGGGATACCGGGTCGCCTGCAGAACTTCGTCGAGATGTGCGTTGAGTTTGTTGAAGGCGTAGTGAAAGACACCTTCCATGGCCGTAACGCACTGATTGCCCCGCTGGCCCTGACCATCTTCGTCTGGGTGTTCCTGATGAACAGCCTGAAATGGATCCCGGTCGACTACATTCCCGGTCTGGCGAGTGTGCTGGGGCTGCCCTATTTCAAAATTGTCCCGACAGCCGATCCGAACGGTACTTTCGGCTTGTCCCTCGGCGTGTTCATTTTGATTCTGTTCTACAGCGTCAAGGTCAAGGGTGTGGGCGGCTTCAGCAAGGAACTGGCTTTCACGCCGTTCAATCACTGGTCGCTTATCCCGTTCAACCTGTTCCTCGAGATCCTCGGTCTGCTGACCAAGCCGCTGAGTCTGGCTCTGCGTCTGTTCGGCAACATGTATGCCGGTGAGGTGGTGTTCATCCTCATCGCGCTGCTGCCGTTCTACGTGCAATGGACCCTGAATGTGCCCTGGGCGATCTTCCATATTCTGGTGATCCCGCTTCAGGCGTTCATTTTCATGGTTCTGACCGTGGTGTACCTGAGCTCGGCGCATGAAGATCACGGCCATGCCGAACTCACACCGTAACAGCTGATCCGGTTCAAACAGTTTCGCTTTACCCAAGAAAACCTTAACCCTTAGCTTCAGGAGCTTTACATGGAACTCGTCTACATCGCCGCCTCTATCATGATCGGTCTGGGTGCCCTGGGCACCGGCATCGGCTTCGCCCTGCTGGGCGGCAAGCTGCTGGAATCCACTGCTCGTCAACCCGAGCTGGCCCCTCAGCTGCAAACCAAGACCTT
The DNA here is from genome assembly GCF_013620795.1 of Pseudomonas sp. Q2-TVG4-2. Taxonomy (GTDB): domain Bacteria; phylum Pseudomonadota; class Gammaproteobacteria; order Pseudomonadales; family Pseudomonadaceae; genus Stutzerimonas. The sequence goes on from NZ_LGLW01000002.1 coordinate 17,301, forward strand.
CCTGATGGCCGGTCTGCTCGACGCCGTGCCGATGATCGGTGTTGGTATCGCGATGTACCTCATCTTCGTTGTCGCTGCTTAAGACTTTTCCGGTTCCTGATGGGGTTCGCATCGCGAGCCCCGTTGCCGTGGAATTGACAACCGCGTCGAACGAGATAGCACGAGGTATATCGCTGTGAACATTAACTTGACGCTGTTCGGTCAAACGTTCGCTTTCGCTATTTTCGTCTGGTTCTGCATGAAGTACGTATGGCCGCCAATCACCAAGGCCATGCAAGAACGCCAGAAGAAAATTGCCGAAGGGCTGGACGCCGCAGGCCGTGCGCAGCAAGACCTAAAGTTGGCTCAGGAAAAGGTTTCCAATACTCTCCGTGAGACCAAGGGGCAAGCTGCCCAGATTCTTGAGCAAGCCAACAAGCAGGCCAACGCCATCGTTGAGGATGCCAAGCAACAGGCGCGCGTCGAAGGCGAGCGACTGGTAGCCGGCGCCCGCGCCGAAATCGAGCAGGAAGTGAATCGTGCCAAGGAGCAACTGCGTAACCAGGTAGCCGTGCTGGCTGTCATGGGTGCGGAGAAGATCCTGGAGTCCCAGGTGGACGCCAAGGCGCACAACGATCTGGTCGAAAAACTGGCCTCCCAACTCTAAGCGAGGCAAGCGATGATCAATACCCAGACGCTTGCCCGGCCATACGCAAAGGCCGCGTTCGAGTTCGCCAGCGCGGCTGGTCGGATTGATGCCTGGTCGGGCATGTTGAGCCTGGCTGCGGTCGCCGTTGAAGTTCCCCAAGTTGCCGAGCTGCTGAAAAATCCTCGTCTGACCAGCGAAAGCAAAGTTCAGACGCTGGTTCAGCTACTCGGTAGCGATATCGATGAAGCGTTCCGAAATTTCGTCTCCACGCTTGGCGACAATGATCGCCTGGACGTGTTGCCGACCATTCGGGAGCTGTTCGAGGAGCTCAAGGCTGAGGCCGAAAAGACACTCGACGTTGAAGTGCAGACAGCTTTCGAGCTGACCCCTGCGCAACTCCAAACTTTGGCTGCCGCCTTGTCGAAGCGGCTAGATCGTACCGTCAACCCCCAGCAGGTCGTGAACCCTGCGCTGATCGGCGGCGTTGTTATCCGCGCCGGCGATGTGGTTGTCGATGGTTCGGTCCGCGGCAAACTGAGCCAGTTGGCCGAATCGTTGAAATCCTGATTTGAGGGTCGTGGCATGCAGCAACTGAATCCTTCCGAGATTAGTGAAATCATAAAGCAGCGTATCGGTAATTCCGATGTGTCTGCCCAAGCGCGTAACGAAGGCACCATCGTCAGTGTTTCCGACGGTATCGTTCGCATTTACGGCCTTGCCGACGTGATGTATGGGGAGATGATCGAGTTCCCTGGCGGCGTCTTCGGCATGGCTCTGAACCTGGAGCAGGACTCTGTTGGTGCGGTGGTACTGGGCGCCTACCAGAGTTTGACCGAAGGCATGAGTGCCAAGTGCACCGGTCGCGTACTGGAAGTTCCGGTAGGTCCCGAGCTGCTGGGCCGTGTAGTCGATGCACTGGGTAACCCGGTCGACGGCAAGGGCCCGGTCAACGCTCAGGCAACTGACGCAGTTGAAAAGGTCGCCCCTGGCGTGATCTGGCGTAAGTCGGTCGACCAGCCGGTACAGACTGGTTACAAGTCGGTCGATGCGATGATTCCAGTCGGCCGCGGTCAGCGCGAGCTGATCATCGGTGACCGTCAGATCGGTAAGACCGCTCTGGCCATCGACGCGATCATCAACCAGCGCAACAGCGGCATCAAGTGCGTCTACGTCGCGATTGGTCAGAAGCAGTCGACCATCGCCAACGTGGTGCGCAAACTCGAGCAGCACGGTGCACTGGCTAACACCATCATCGTTGCTGCTTCGGCTTCGGAATCCGCTGCGCTGCAGTTCCTGGCGCCATACGCCGGTTGCACCATGGGCGAGTACTTCCGTGACCGCGGCGAAGATGCGCTGATCGTTTATGACGATCTGTCCAAGCAGGCCGTGGCCTATCGTCAGATCTCCTTGCTGCTGCGTCGTCCGCCGGGACGTGAAGCCTACCCGGGCGACGTGTTCTATCTCCACAGCCGTCTGCTCGAGCGCGCATCGCGCGTTTCCGAGGAGTACGTTGAGAAGTTCACCAATGGCGCCGTGACAGGCAAGACCGGTTCGCTGACCGCTCTGCCGATCATCGAAACCCAGGCCGGTGACGTTTCGGCGTTCGTTCCGACCAACGTGATCTCGATCACCGACGGTCAGATCTTCCTCGAGTCGTCGATGTTCAACGCTGGTATCCGTCCGGCCGTTAACGCCGGTATCTCGGTATCCCGGGTTGGTGGCGCTGCGCAGACCAAGATCATCAAGAAGCTGTCCGGTGGTATCCGTACCGCTCTGGCTCAGTACCGTGAACTGGCGGCATTCGCTCAGTTCGCCTCTGATCTGGACGAAGCGACCCGCAAGCAGCTCGAGCATGGTCAGCGAGTGACCGAGCTGATGAAGCAGAAGCAGTACGCGCCGATGTCCATTGCCGACATGGCGGTGTCCCTGTATGCGGCCGAGCGTGGCTATCTGCAGGACATCGAAGTAGCCAAGGTCGGCGCCTTCGAGCAGGCGTTGATTGCCTATTTCCACCACGAGCACGTCGCTCTGCTGGACAAAATCAACGTGAAGGGCGACTTCAACGACGAAATCGACGCAGGCATCAAGGCCGGTATCGAGTCGTTCAAGGCCACCCAATCCTGGTAAGCCGCAGCGGGAGCCGCAAGGCTCCCGCTTGCTAACCCGATAGGTGTCAAATGGCAGGCGCAAAAGAGATTCGCAGCAAGATTGCGAGCATCAAAAGCACGCAGAAGATCACCAGCGCCATGGAAAAGGTGGCGGTCAGCAAGATGCGCAAGGCACAGATGCGCATGGCTGCCAGCCGTCCCTATGCGGAGCGGATCCAGCAGGTAATCGGCCATCTGGCCAATACCAACCCTGAGTACCGTCATCCGTTCATGGTTGAGCGTCCGGTCAAGCGTGTCGGCTATATCGTCGTGTCTTCTGATCGTGGCCTGTGCGGCGGGTTGAACACCAACCTGTTCAAGGCGCTGATCAAAAGCATGAAGGAATGGCATGACAGCAAGGTCGAGGCCGATCTTTGCGTGATCGGTAACAAGGGCGCGAGCTTCTTCCGCAGCTTTGGCGGTAACGTGGTCGCGGCAGTCAACGGACTTGGCGAAGAGCCGTCGATCAACGATCTGATCGGCAGCGTCAAGGTCATGCTGGATGCCTTCGATCAGGGCCGTCTGGACCGTCTTTACTTGGTGTCGAACAAGTTCATCAACACCATGACCCAAAAGCCGACCGTAGCCCAGCTGCTGCCGTTGGCCGCGAGTGACGATCAGACCGCGCCGAAAGGCCAATGGGACTACCTGTACGAACCCGATGCCCGCCTATTGCTGGATGCGTTGCTGGTTCGCTACGTCGAATCCCAGGTTTACCAGGCCGTGGTCGAGAACGGAGCAGCCGAACAGGCCGCCCGGATGATCGCCATGAAGAACGCAACCGACAATGCCGGTGAGCTGATCGGCGACCTGCAACTGGTCTATAACAAGGCCCGTCAGGCGGCGATCACCCAGGAAATTTCGGAAATCGTCGGCGGCGCTGCCGCGGTTTAAGAACGGTTCAAATATTCAGAGGAACCAAACATGAGTAGCGGACGTATCGTTCAAATCATCGGCGCCGTTATCGACGTGGAATTTCCGCGCGATCTGGTACCGAACATTTATGACGCGCTGAAAGTCACAGGCGCCGAAACCACCCTGGAAGTCCAGCAGCAGCTGGGCGACGGCATTGTTCGTACCATCGCCATGGGCTCGACTGAAGGCCTCAAGCGTGGTCTGGACGTCAGCAACACTGGCGCGGCCATTTCCGTACCGGTGGGCACTGCCACCCTGGGCCGGATCATGGACGTGCTGGGCAACCCCATCGATGAAGCCGGCCCGATCGGTGAGGAAGAGCGCTGGGGTATCCACCGCGCCGCTCCGAGCTATTCCGAACAAGCAGGCGGCAACGAACTGTTGGAAACTGGCATCAAGGTTATCGACCTGGTATGCCCGTTCGCCAAGGGCGGTAAGGTCGGTCTGTTCGGTGGCGCCGGTGTTGGCAAGACCGTAAACATGATGGAGCTGATCCGTAACATCGCCATGGAGCACAGCGGTTACTCCGTGTTCGCCGGTGTGGGTGAGCGTACTCGTGAAGGTAACGACTTCTATCACGAGATGAAGGACTCCAACGTTCTGGACAAGGTTGCGCTGGTCTACGGCCAGATGAACGAGCCACCAGGAAACCGTCTGCGTGTGGCACTGACCGGCCTGACCATGGCCGAGAAGTTCCGCGACGAAGGCAAGGACGTTCTGCTGTTCGTTGACAACATCTACCGCTACACGCTGGCCGGTACCGAAGTGTCCGCGCTGCTGGGTCGTATGCCGTCCGCAGTGGGTTATCAGCCGACGCTGGCCGAGGAAATGGGCGTTCTGCAAGAGCGCATCACCTCCACCAAGAGCGGTTCGATCACTTCCGTTCAGGCCGTTTACGTCCCTGCGGATGACTTGACCGACCCGTCTCCGGCGACGACCTTCGCCCACCTGGACGCCACCGTGGTTCTGTCGCGTGACATCGCTTCCCTGGGTATCTACCCGGCGGTCGATCCGCTCGACTCCACCTCGCGTCAGCTGGATGCCAACGTGATCGGTCAAGAGCACTACGACACTGCTCGCGGTGTTCAGTACGTGCTGCAGCGCTACAAGGAACTGAAGGACATCATCGCGATCCTCGGTATGGATGAACTGTCCGAAGGCGACAAGCAGCTGGTATCCCGTGCTCGTAAGATCCAGCGCTTCCTGTCCCAGCCGTTCTTCGTGGCCGAGGTCTTCACCGGTTCGCCTGGTAAGTACGTCTCGCTGAAAGAAACCATCCGTGGCTTTGCCGGCATTCTCAACGGTGATTACGATCACCTGCCGGAGCAGGCGTTCTACATGGTTGGCGGTATCGACGAGGCCATCGAGAAAGCCAAGAAACTGTAACTGGCGCGCCCGCTTGCGGGCGCCAATAAGCTCAGCTGGCGGCAGCCGCCGCCAGCTGAGCCGATTACCGAGGCATAAGTATGGCTATGACAGTCCACTGTGACATCGTCAGTGCGGAAGAAGAGCTGTTCTCGGGGCTGGTAGAGATGGTTGTCGCTCATGGTCACTTGGGTGACCTGGGTATTCTGCCGGGCCACGCCCCACTGCTGACCGATCTCAAGCCCGGTCCGGTGCGAGTGATCAAGCAGGGCGGCGGCGAAGAGATCTTTTACATATCCGGCGGCTTCATCGAAGTCCAGCCGAACATGGTGAAGGTACTCGCCGATACCGCCACGCGCGCCAAGGATCTGGACGAAGCGGCGGCGAAGGCTGCCGTGACGGCGGCCGAGAGGGCGCTGCATGATAAGGGCGCGGAGTTCGATTACGGCTCTGCCGCTGCCCGTCTGGCCGAGGCTGCCGCTCAGCTGCGAACCATCGAGGCGATGCGCAAGAAGTACGGCCGCGGTTGATCCGTTAACGGCTTCATCGCGCACGAGTAAAAGGGTAGCCTTGGCTACCCTTTTTCTTTTCCGTTTTGAAAATAACGTCTCACGTTGGCCCTAGGGGTCACGATTGTTCAGGATCTGCCATGTCTCTCGATATCGTCATTCTCGCTGCCGGTCAGGGCACGCGCATGCGTTCAGCCCTGCCTAAGGTGCTTCACCCGGTCGCCGGACAGTCCATGCTCGGTCACGTCATCGATACCGCTCGTGGGCTCAAGCCGAAGGCCATCCATGTGGTGATTGGCCATGGCGCCGAGCTGGTACGCGAGCGGTTGGCGTCGGATGATCTGAATTTCGTCGTCCAGGCCGAGCAGCTGGGAACCGGACACGCCGTGGCTCAGGCCCTGCCGGCGCTCACTGCCGAACGAGTCCTGATTCTTTACGGCGACGTACCGCTGATCGAGGCAGGAACGTTGGATCGTCTTCTTCAAAAAGTCGGATCGCAGCAACTGGCACTGCTCACGGTGAATCTGGACGACCCGACCGGTTACGGTCGCATCGTCCGTGACGAACAAGGTGTGGTCCAGGCGATCATTGAACACAAGGATGCCACAGCCGAGCAGAAGCTGATCGCTGAAGGCAATACCGGGATTCTTGCGGTGCCGGGCGAGCGGCTCGGCGATTGGCTGGGAAGGCTGTCCAATACCAACGCTCAAGGTGAGTACTACCTGACCGACGTGATCGCCATGGCCGTGGCCGATGGCCTGACGGTCGCCACCGAGCAACCGCAGCATGCCATGGAGGTACAGGGCGCCAACGATCGCATCCAACTGGCCGATCTCGAGCGGCATTATCAGCAGCGTGCCGCGCGACGCTTGATGGCCCAGGGGGTGACATTGCGGGATCCGACTCGCTTCGATCTGCGCGGGGAGGTCACCATCGGCCGTGACGTGCTGATCGACGTGAACGTGATTCTCGAAGGCGAAGTCGTCATCGAGGATGGCGTCGAGATCGGACCGAATTGCGTGATTCGCAATAGCACGCTGCGTCGCGGAGCGGTGGTCAAGGCCAACTCCCACCTGGATGGCGCCGAGCTGGGCGAGGGCGCGGACTGCGGGCCGTTTGCACGTCTGCGCCCCGGCGCTGTTCTGGGGGAAAAGGCACATGTGGGCAACTTCGTCGAAGTGAAGAACTCGCACCTGGGTGAGGGCGCGAAAGCCGGCCATTTGGCGTATCTGGGTGATGCAGACATCGGCGCGCGAACCAATATCGGGGCCGGAACCATCACCTGCAATTACGACGGCGCGAACAAGTTCCGCACGGTTATGGGCGAAGACGTCTTTATCGGCTCCAACAGCTCGTTGGTGGCTCCGTTGAACGTTGGGGATGGCGCTACCACAGGCGCCGGTTCGGTAATTACTGCTGACGTGCCGGCTGGCACCCTGGCCCTGGGCCGGGCTCGCCAGGCATTGATCGAGGGCTGGAAGCGCCCACAGAAGGTTCGTAAGTAAGCCATCGACGTCGAGCGCTCCGGTGCTCAACGTGCGGCGACGACTTTATCCCGTAGGCGCTAAAGAGATCGTACATCTGGCCGATCTATCAGGGCATAACAAAAAAGGACGCACCCATGCCCTCCCTCACTCGACTGTCCATCCAGTGGAAGCTAACCCTGCTGGCTGGTCTCTGCCTGCTACTGATCGTTGGCCTGCTGATCGGTGCTTCACTTTATCAATCGCGCCAGACCGTGGCCCTGGTCAGTGCCTCGAGCAGCGTCATGCTCGAAGAGTCGGCGCGCGACAATCTACAGGCTCGCGGGCTGTCTCAGGCCTTGCGAATCGAGCGCCAGTTCAATGATGCCTATCAGTACGGTCAGGGGTTTGCCCGCCAGGTGTTGTCGCTGCGCGAGCAAGCTATCGAGCGCATGTCGAACGCGTTCGAGCTGCGGGAAGATCTGCATCATCAGATCAAGACCGCATTGGAGACGAACCCTGGCCTGATCGGTATTTACGTAGTGTTCGAAACCGACGCGCTGGACGACAAGGACGGCATGTTCATCGACAACCAGGAGATGGGCGGCAACGACAGCGGCCGTTTCTCACTGTACTGGTCGCAGCGCACGCCTGGCCAGCTCACGGCCGAAACCATCAGCGAGGAATTGCTCGCCGACACCACACCGAGCATCAGCGGTGCACCGTACAACGCCTGGTACAGCTGCCCCCGCGATAGCGCCCGGGTCTGCCTGCTGGACCCTTATTTCGATGAAGTGGAAGGCCGACCGCTGCTGATGACCAGCGTTGCCTTTCCGTTGATCGAGGACGGCAAGGTGATTGGCGTCGTCGGCGTCGACATCAGCCTGGCGTCGCTTCAGCAACTCAGTCAGCAGGCACATCAGGAGTTATATCAGGGCGAAGGCCAGCTGAGCGTCATCAGCCCGGCCAAGCTGCTGGGTGGCCACAGCCGCGACGCCGGTTTGCTCGGCAAGTCGTTGAGTGCTGCTTTCGGCTCGGAAAGCGAGGCGATTGGCCGCGCCGTCGATGCGGGCCAGAAGGCGATGCTCGAAAATGGCGACATGCTTCGCGTGTTACAACCCGTGCAGCCGATACCCGAACTTGCGCCCTGGGCAATCTTGCTGGAGGTACCACGGCAGGTCCTGCTCGGCCCGGCACAGCGTCTTGAACAGGCGCTGCAGACTCAGAGCCGCAAGGACAGCATGATTGCGCTGACCATCGGGCTTGGCGCGGTGCTGTTGGGCCTGGCACTGATGTGGCTGACCGCGCGCGGCGTCACCCGGCCGATCGAAGGGGTGGCGGCGATGCTCAAGGACATCGCCAGCGGTGAGGGCGATCTCACTCGTCGTCTGGAGTACTCTCGCGACGACGAACTGGGTGCATTGGCGGGGTGGTTCAACCGCTTCCTCGATAAGCTGCAGCCCACCATCGCCGATGTGAAGCGCTCGGTGCAGGATGCTCGCAGCAGCGCTGATCAGTCGGCGGCTATCGCGAGCCAGACCAGTGCTGGGATGCAGCAGCAGTTCCGCGAAGTGGATCAGGTGGCGACGGCGTCGCAGGAGATGAGTGCCACCGCGCAGGATGTTGCGCGCAATGCTGCGCAAGCGGCCGAAGCGGCACGTGACGCGGATCAGGCCACCCACGAAGGACTGAGCGTGATCGACCACACCACACAGAGCATCGGCAGGCTCGCCGACGAACTCAACCATGCCATGACTCAGGTGGAAAGCCTGGCCGCCAGCAGCGAACAGATCGGTTCGGTGCTGGAGGTGATTCGCGCAATCGCTGAGCAGACCAACCTGCTGGCGCTCAATGCTGCTATTGAGGCGGCGCGGGCCGGCGAGGCCGGGCGCGGTTTCGCTGTAGTGGCCGACGAGGTGCGCAGCCTGGCCCGACGTACCCAGGAATCCGTCGAGGAGATCCGCCAGGTCATAGAGCGCCTGCAGAACGGCACCCACGATGTGGTGACGGCCATGCAGGGTAGCCGCGGACAGGCCCAAAGCAATGTCGAGCAAGTGGGAAATGCGGTCGCTGCGTTGCGCAAGATTGGCGATGCAGTGGCAGTGATTTCCGACATGAACCTGCAGATAGCCAGCGCCGCCGAAGAGCAGAGCGCGGTCGCCGAGGAGATCAACCGCAACGTTGCGGGCATTCGTGACGTAACGGAATCGCTTTCCGGGCAGGCTGACGAGTCGGCACGGGTCAGCCAGGCCTTGAATCAGCTGGCGAACCATCAGCAGAGTTTGATGGGCTATTTTCGCGTCTGACCCAACCGGGAGTTGACGGAAGCGTTGGTTTAGGTTTTGATTCGCGAAATTTTCTTTCGAAACGAAACTTAAGCATGTCGAAACGCAACACGCCGCAACGACGCCACGCCATTCTCGCCCTGCTCAACGAGCAGGGCGAAGTGAGCGTCGATGAGCTGTCCAGGCGTTTCGAGACGTCTGAGGTGACCATCCGTAAGGACCTCGCTGCGCTGGAAAAGAACGGTCTGCTGTTGCGCCGCTACGGTGGCGCGGTGCCTTTGCCACAGGAGCTGATCGGAGATGGCGTGCAGCCCGTCTCGCCCTGGAAGCAGGCCATCGCCCGAGCCGCCGTCGGCTGCATTCGCGAACATGCTCGAATCATCATCGACAGCGGCACCACCACCGCTGCAATGATCCCCGAACTAGGGCACAAGCGCGGTCTGCTGGTTATGACCAACTCGTTGGGTGTGGCCAATGCCTTGCGAGAGTTGGAGCACGAGCCCACGCTGCTGATGACCGGCGGCACCTGGGATCCGCATTCCGAATCGTTCCAGGGCCAGGTGGCTGAGCAGGTGCTGCGCTCCTACGATTTCGATCAGCTGTTCATTGGTGCCGATGGCATCGACTTGCAGCGGGGCACCACCACCTTCAATGAATTGCTCGGCCTGTCGCGGGTCATGGCCGAAGTGGCCCGTGAAGTCATTGTGCTTGCTGAATCCGACAAGATCGGTAGACGCATACCCAACCTGGAACTGCCCTGGGGCGATATCCATACCCTCATAACGGACGAGCGCCTCACCGCCGAGGCGCGTTCAAGCATCCAGGCCCGCGGCGTCAAGCTGATCTGCGCGGCCGTCGAAACCCATCTGGAGAACTGAACATGTGTGGCATCGTTGGCGCTGTCGCCGAACGCAACATCACCGCAATTCTGCTCGAAGGTCTCAAGCGGCTCGAATACCGGGGCTATGACAGCGCCGGTGTCGCTGTGTTGGATAACAGCGGCGAGCTGCACCGCTTGCGCCGTTCCGGCAAGGTCGCCGAACTGGAGCAGGCGCAACAGCAGGAACAGCTTACCGGTCGCCTAGGCATTGCCCACACTCGCTGGGCCACCCACGGCGCACCCTGCGAGCGCAACGCTCACCCACATTTTTCCGGTGATGATCTGGCGGTGGTGCACAACGGCATCATCGAAAACCACGAAGCTCTGCGTAAGCAACTGAAGGCGCTGGGCTACGTTTTCGTCTCCGATACCGACACCGAAGTCATCGTCCACCTGCTGCGCCATAAGCTCGACGAATTCGGCGATCTGACCGTCGCGCTCAAGGCGGCGGCCAAAGAGCTGCATGGCGCCTATGGTCTGGCGGTGGTCAGCGCCAAGCAGCCGGATCGCCTACTGGCAGCTCGCAGCGGCAGCCCGCTGGTAATCGGCCTAGGCATGGGCGAAAACTTTCTCGCTTCCGATCAACTGGCCTTGCGCCAGGTGACCGACCGTTTCATGTACCTGGAGGAAGGCGACATCGCCGAGATCCGCCGCGATAGCGTGCAGATCTGGGATGCGAATGGCCAGCCCGTGGCGCGCGAAAGCGTGCAGTACCATGAGGGCGCCGAAGCCGCTGACAAGGGCGAGTATCGCCACTTTATGCTCAAGGAAATCCACGAACAGCCCAAGGTCGTTCAGCGCACCCTGGAAGGTCGGCTCGGTGATCATCAGGTGCTGGTGCAGGCCTTCGGTCCGGAGGCCGCCGAGCTGTTTGCCAAGGTACGCAACGTGCAAATCGTCGCCTGTGGCACCAGCTACCACGCCGGCATGGTCGCCCGTTACTGGCTGGAAGAGCTGGCTGGCATCCCTTGCCAGGTCGAGGTTGCCAGTGAGTTCCGCTACCGCAAGGTAGTGGTGCAACCCGATACCCTGTTCGTCACCATTTCTCAATCCGGAGAGACCGCCGATTCGCTCGCGGCGCTGCGCAACGCCAAGGCGCGCACCGACAAGGAGGGGCGCTATCTCGCCAGCCTGGCTATCTGCAACGTTGGCATCAGCTCGCTGGTGCGCGAATCCGATCTCACCCTGCTGACCCAGGCCGGACCCGAGATTGGCGTGGCCTCGACCAAGGCTTTCACCACCCAGCTGGTCGGCCTGCTGCTGCTGACCCTGGCGCTGGGACAGGTGCGCGGCACGCTGGCCCCGGCTCTGGAAGCCGAGCTGATCGACGAGCTGCGCCGCCTGCCGACGCGTCTGGGCGAGGCCCTGGCGATGGACACTACGGTGGAGAAGATCTCAGAGCACTTCGCCGAGAAGCACCACACGCTGTTTCTCGGACGTGGTGCGCAGTACCCGGTGGCAATGGAAGGCGCGCTCAAGCTCAAGGAAATTTCCTACATCCATGCCGAGGCGTATCCGGCCGGCGAACTCAAGCATGGCCCGTTGGCGCTGGTGGATGCCGACATGCCTGTGGTGACCGTGGCGCCGAACAACGAGCTGCTTGAAAAGCTCAAATCCAATCTCCAGGAAGTGCGCGCTCGTGGTGGCGAACTAATCGTCTTCGCCGATCGGGAAGCCGGTATCGAGAACGGTGAGGGCACCTTCATCGTCAGCATGCCGCATATCCACGATGTGTTGGCGCCGATCCTCTACACCTTGCCGTTGCAGCTGCTGTCGTACTACGTCGCGGTGCTGCGTGGCACGGACGTCGATCAGCCGCGTAACCTGGCCAAGAGCGTGACGGTGGAATAAGCGCCGCGAGCAGCGCCGAAGGTGTTGTGTACAGGGCATGGCGAAAGGCTAATCCCGAGGCGAAAGGGTGTTCGCCGCGGGAATGAGGCATAACCGGCAAGACTGCTGCCGTTGACGCCGGTTCTTTCGAGCGGCAATCGCGTTAGCACGACTGGTACTGGCTAGCCAATGCAAGGGCTTGTATAAACGGCGCATTCCTGGCGACTGCAAAAGAGGGGACTGTCGTGGAAGAAGTAATCGAGCAACTGCGTGAACTCAACGAACCGGTACCAGTTCCACTGGAATTGCCGGACGATGAACGCCTGGTGGAGGTTGAGGAAGAGTTGCTGATCAACCTGCCGTTTGGCTTACGCGAATTTCTGCTGACGGTCAGTGACGTTGTCTATGGCCGGCTGGAGCCGGTTACCGCCGCCGATCCGCAGTCGCATACCTATCTGCCGGAAGTGGCCGCGAATGCCTGGGATGCCGGTGTCGAGCGCGACCTGCTGCCTATCTGTCAGGACGGCCCCGACTACTACGTGGTCGATCTGGAGGGGGAGGTCATGTTGTTCGACGGCGAGGAGCATGAAATGACCGACCAGAGCTGGGAGTCGGTGTGGCACTGGGTGCGCGACGTCTGGCTGGAAAGTTGAACGGCCTGGTCAGCGGCGGGCCGGCGGCACTGCATCAATGTCTATCGGCCTCAGCGGGCCTCCGCGGGGCGCAACGCCTATGGTAACGCTCGGCAATCTGTTCATTTTTCTGCTGCTGATGACTGCGGCCGCCTGGCTTTGGCATTCCCATGGCATCCGCGAGCGCGCGCTGGCATCGGTGCGGCGGCATTGCCAGAAGATGGATGTCGAACTGCTCGATGGTAACGTCGCGTTTCGTCGGTTGGGGCTGATCCGAGATGCGCGCGGTCAGCGCCGCTTCGCGCGGGTCTATGGATTCGAGTTCACCGTGACCGGTGAGCAGCGTCATCAAGGCAACATTGTCATGTTCGGTGCTCGGCCGGGACCGATCGAGATGGATGCACATCCCTTTCGCGCACCTCCAGACTCAGGGCAGGTCATCCAGATCGACGATTGGCGGCGGCGCGACGATTGAGCTATGCGTTACAGACGGCAGGCACACATGTCTGCCTTCAACTGCTCTTCGTTCTGTGATTTATCGAAAATCAGTTCGAGCCTCGAATCCTTTCGCCATTCGCTGGGCTTGAACGCCAGCGCCTCGTCAGCCAGGGCGTTGGCCGAGCGCCAGCCATCGGCTCCGTGCAACACCAGCTTCGCTCGGCGCCAGCTCAGGCTGCCTAGCCACTGCGCAACTTGTGGAAGGTCGAAACGCTGGCTTGGATGCCAGCGCCAGCCGATGCTCCAACCGTCTGCGCTGCCCTGGCTTTGGCAGAAGGGCTTTTGCGAATCGAGCCAGACAGCACCGGATAGCTCGGACGAAGCAGTCGCGTCGGGCATAGGTACCTGGACGTCATCGAATCCGGCACGCTGGTCGATGCCCGGCAGCTCGGCGATCGGCAAGTCACCTTGCTGCGTCCAGCGCAGGGTCAATGGCGGCAACCGCGCAACGATGCGCTGACGCTCCGCCTGATTCAGCTTTTCGCTCTTGTTCAGCAGCGCCAAGCCACTGTGTCCTAGCGCTTGCTGCTGGCTCGACGGCAATGGCTCGCCCCGCGCAAGTGCCACGGCATCGAGCACAGTGACGCAAGGTTGAAGCGCGAGCACGCCTTGCCATGGCGGCGCGCCGAGTTGCGCCATCAGCTCGGTTGGATGACCCAGCCCGGAAGGCTCGATCAGCAGTCGGTCCGGTTTGGTCTTGCGCAGCAAGCGGCTCAGGCCGATCTGAAACGGCACGCCATTGACACAACACAGACAGCCGCCGGCCACTTCGGCCAGGCTGATGCCTGTTTCGTCAGTGCTCAGCAGCGCTGCGTCGAGTCCTATCTGGCCGAACTCGTTGATCAACACGGCCCAGCGCTCGCCCACGGGCTTCTGCGCCAGCAGCGAGCGAATAAGGCTGGTCTTGCCGGCGCCGAGCGGGCCGCAGATCAGGTGAGTAGGTATTTGGGTAAGCATTTAGGGATAGTGCGCATTCGATGAGCAGGTTGAAAGCGGTTTTTAGGCCTGCATGCTAGAGTCGCGGCGGATAGACCAAGGTGCCGTTCGATGCGTTCAATTTGCTTTGTGCTGTTTATGAGTGTCGCCGGTCAGGTATGGGCGGAAGGCTGCGTCATCCATAGCCAGGATGAACGAATCGAGGTGAAGCTCTGTCAGCAGAACCGGACGATTCCCACCGAGCTGTTCCGATCGGGCTTCTGCCAACCTCAGCTTAAAGACCAGAGGGTCGACATCGCCTTCGTCGAACAGTGCCCCACCGGCGCCTTTGGTATCTGCCGCAACGCCCAGGTTTCCAACATGCCCTATCGGCAGGACATTCACTACTACGGCGTCGCCAGCGACGCGCGTTTTCTCCAGCCCGCGTGCGAACAGACCAGTGACGGCGAGTGGATTGTCGAGTAACGGCCGCTGGGCCAGTATTTACGGGCGTTCCACGTGAAACGTTGCGCTAGCTTCTTGGTTTGAGCGACCCGCAATCCTCGCTCAACCATTTTCCATGGGACTTCATGCGACTGCTGCCTTGCTGCGTGCCGACCTGATAATCGCTTTCGATCACGCTAGCCACCTCGCGCTCGCTGATCAGCCGAGTCTCACCCTGGCCCTTGGCGTCAGGACATTGGAACGTGAACGACCATCGGCTATCGGTCTGCTCGGTTATTTTCTGGCTGCATCCGGGCTCGTCCTGAAACGGCAGTTCTCGTGACTTTACCTGCGCCTCGCTAAGGCAGATGCGCATGCCGCTGGCGCCCAGCTCGACACCCTGTGCCGCGAGCATTTCCTCCATCATCTTTCTCTGCTCGGGCGGGAGGCTCTTCATCTGTTCGACCATCTCCGCGACACCCGGCATCTGCATACCGTTTACCTCGATCTCGTCGCTGGAGAATTCCCATAGCCCAGGCAACATTTCTTCCGCCTGGACCGCCGATGCGGCTAGCAGCAGCGCCGCAGCACTCAGCCTTGCCTTGTGTTTCATGTGCAGCCTCCGAAAAACTGTCTTGAGATGAGCCTAGCCGAGGCCGGGCAAAAGGCCGAGGGAGAACCGATAAACTCCTCAAAGCGTCGCTGGGAATGGATTGCGTTGTTGAGAAGCGTTAGCATTACGCTCTCTACGGTGAAGGGAAACATCCATGGCGACCCAGGGTATGGTCCGGCAGCAGCTGGTGCATCGGCTCTATGTGGATCATCAGAGCTGGCTGAACGGCTGGTTGCGTCGCCAGCTCGGTTGTAGCCAGAAGGCCGCCGACCTGGCGCAGGACACCTTTGTCCGCATATTGACCAAGGACCATCGGCTGGACGCCATTCGCGAACCCCGCGCCTACCTGCATACCATCGCCAGGGGGCTGCTGATCAATCACTGGCGCCGCAAGCGGATCGAGCAGGCCTACCTGGATGCGCTCATGCTGCAGCCCGAAGCCGTGATGCCTTCGCCGGAATCGCAAGCGTTGGTCGTGGAAGCGCTGATGCAGGTCGATGCGATGCTGGCGCGCCTGCCGAACAAGGTGCGCCGTGCATTCCTACTGTCACAGCTGCATGGAATGACCTATGCAGCCATCGGCGCCGAACTCGGGGTGTCCGAGCGGATGGTAAAAAAATACATGGCGCAGGCCATGCTGCACTGCCTGACGCTGGTCGAGGACGAGTAATGAGCCTTGACTATCAAGTGCTGCAGGCTGCGGCCCAGTGGTTCGCGGTGCTGCAATCCGAATCGGTCAGCGAGGCCGACCGAGAAGCCTGGCGGGCCTGGCTGGCGGCACCCGAGCATGCCCGCGCCTGGCAACGGGTCGAGCAAATCAGCGGACGGCTCGAACCCTTGGCCGGCGATCCGTTCAGCCCAGCGGCTACGGCTCTGTTGCAACCCAGGCAGGCGAATCGCCGGCAGGCACTGAAAACCCTGTCGATCCTCTGCGGTGGAGGCGTGCTGGCGCTTGCCGCGGGTGCAATGCCGTGGCGAAACTGGGTGGCGGACCAGCGCACGGCTGTTGGTGAGGTACGCGATTGGCGCCTGGATGACGGCTCACAGCTGTGGTTGAACACCGATAGCGCCGTGGACATCGCCTTTGAAGACCGGACTCGCAAGGTCTCGCTGTACCGCGGTGAGCTGCTACTGCAAACGGTTGCCGAGCGCCGTCCGCTGATGTTGCGTACCGCCGAGGGCATTTTGCAGGCGCGTGATGCCGCGAGATTCTCGGTGCTGCAGCGTGACGGTAGCACCCAGCTCAGCGTGTTCGGCGGGACAATCGATATCCAGCTGGCCGAGCGTCGCACTTCACGTACCGTCATGAGGGGGCAACAGGTTGCCTTCAACAGTCATCGCATCGAGCCCGGGCGTCCAGTCCAATCGGGTCGGCAAGCCTGGGCCGGTGGGGTGCTGCTGGCCGATAACCTTCGCCTGGACGAGTTCGTCGCCGAGTTGGCGCGCTATCGTCAGGGCTATCTCGGTTGCGATCCGCGAGTGGCGGGCCTGCGCGTAGTGGGTGCCTATCCGTTGGCAGATACCGAGCGAGTATTGGAAGCGCTGGCCGGCACGCTATCACTTCGTATCAATCGGCGGCTTCCCTGGTGGGTGAGCCTCGAGCCATTGCAGCAGATCGCCTGATTAAACACGAATGTAAAAACTTCTTATCTGCAGTTCCCTTTTTGCAATGTCGTCGGGCATAACGGCAACGATCACGATTTTGCCCGCGCAAAAAAGGATGACCCATGCACTTCATCGCTCTTCCGCTCCGCCGTCCCAGCACGGTTGCCCAGGCCGTTCGCGCCGCTATGTTCTGCCTGCCGCTGGCGGCGCTCGTCACCTCGCCGGTGATCTTGGCGCAGACCGCCAGTCAGCAGTCGGTGGGTCGCTACGACATCCCCGCCGGCCCGCTGTCCAGTGCCCTTAGTCGTTTCGCCGGCGAGGCTGGAGTGATGTTGTCGGTCGACGGCAGCCTGATCACAGGGCGGCAATCGAACGGTCTGCAAGGTCAATACGGCATTGAGGAAGGCTTCGAAACGCTGTTACAGGACAGCGGACTGCAGGCGGTGCGCGACGCCCGCGGCACCTACTCGCTAGCACCGCGCCCAGAGCAAACCGGCACTGTCGAATTGAAGCCGATGGTGGTCGAGGGCTTTGCCCTGGGCAATGCCTTGGGCGAGATGGAAGGCTACAACGCTACTCATAGCAGCGTGGCGACCAAGACCAGTATGCCGTTGGTCGAAACCTCCCAGACCGTTTCGGTGGTAACTCGTCAGCAGATCGAGGACCAGGGCTCACGCTCCATCGCCCAGGCGGTTCGCTACACGCCGGGGCTGATGAGTTCGCCCTACGGGGCGACGACGCGTTATGACTATGTCGCCATGCGCGGCATTACCGACGGATCGGTGGATAACCTCTACCTCGACGGTCAGAAGCTGCTCGGCGACAGCGGTACCTACAGCAGCTTGCAGGTCGACCCCTATTTCATCGAGCGCATCGACATCCTCAAGGGGCCTTCATCGGTGCTCTACGGACGCAGCCTGCCTGGCGGCCTGGTAGCCATGACCACCAAGAAGCCGCAGCACGAGGCCCGTCGTCAGCTGCAGTTCTCCTATGGCAGCAACGATTACAAGCAGGCCGCGTTCGATTTCACCGGGCCGCTGGATGATGAGCGGATCGCCTACCGCCTCGCGGGCGTGGTCAAGGATGCTGACAATCAGGTGGATGGCATCGAGGAGCAGCGCTACGCCGTCATGCCGTCGGTGAGCATCGACTTCACCGAAGACACACGCTTGACTCTGCTGGCGATGCTGCAGAAAGACCCCGAAAGCGGTTACCACGGCGGCCTGCCGGCCGACGGCACGGTGACGTCGCATAACGGTCAGCGCATCTCGCGCAGCTTTTTCGAAGGCGACGAAGACTTCGAGAAGTTCGAGCGCGACCAGCAGATGCTTGGCTATCAGCTGGAGCACCGCTTCAACGATGTCGTGTCGGCACGGCAGAACTTCCAGTACCTCGACTCGACCGTGAAGTCCGGGCAGGTCTATCAGTACGGCTATGCAACGGCGGACGAGCTGGTGCGCTACTACACCGGTGCCGACGAGGCATTACACGCATGGACCATCGACAACCAGCTGCAGTTTCTCTTCGATACCGGCGCCCTCAGCCACACGCTGGTGACCGGCCTCGACTACCAGCGGCGCAAGGCCAAGGTCGACTACGACGCGGGTTATGGGTTGCCTGCCATCAACCCCTACACCGGCGCAGTCGGGGCAGGTAGTCCGGTGTTCTATCACCAGTACGACGAGACCCGTGAGCTGGAGCAGACCGGCCTCTATGTGCAGGACCTGATCAGTCTGGGTAACTGGCGCTTCTCGTTGGGCATGCGGCAGGACTGGGTGGATGTTTCCTTCGACCACACGAGCGATGCGTCCTATGGTGATCAGGCCGATAGCGCCAAGCTGGAGCAGTTCACCGGCCGGGTCGGCGTCCTCTATGCCTTCGACAACGGCCTGTCGCCCTACGTCAGTTACTCGGAGTCCTTCAATCCGAACGCCACCGCGGCCTATAACGAGGTATCGCCAGGGGTCTACGACATCGCCCTGCTGGACCCGACCGAGGGCGAACAGTACGAGGTAGGTCTGAAGTACCAGCCGCTCGGCACCGACGATCTCTACACCATTTCTTACTTCGATCTGAAACAGTCGAACCTGGCGAACAAGGATTCGAACGAGAATTTCTACCGCGCAGTGGGTGAGCTCACCTCAAAAGGCGTGGAAATGGAAGCCCGTCTGCGGCCGCTCGAACAGGTCAACGTCATCGCTAGCTACACCTACATGGATGTGGAGTATTCCAAGGATTTCACCGGCGCCGCCGGCGTAAACAATCGCGGCAACATGCCCAACGCGGTCGCGCGCAACATGGCCTCGCTGTGGACCGATTACACCGTCGATCAGGGCCCTCTGGCAGGTCTGCAGGTCGGCGGTGGCGCGCGCTATTTCGGCAAGAGCTGGGTCGACGCGGAGAACACACTGCGCATACCGTCCTACACGCTGTATGACGCCATGCTCGGCTACGACATGGCGCGTGTGGGCTTGCAGGGCGTCGGCGTGCGTCTGAACCTCAACAATTTCACCGACGAGAAGTACGTCGCCGCGTGCAACAGCCTGAGCCAGTGCTATTACGGCGAGGAGCGCAACGTCATGGCGACTGTGACCTACGACTTCTAGTCGGGTAACTCCGCCGCCGATCTCGATGGATCGGCGGCTTTTTGCTTTCTGAAAACGGAAACCGACGATGCGTCCGATCCTCGTTCTTCTGCACCGCTATATCGGCCTGGCTACCGCGCTGTTCCTGTTTCTCGCCGGTATCACCGGCAGCATCCTGGCCTTTCATCATGAGCTGGACGAATGGCTGAACCCGGAGTTCTACCACACCACCAGCCAAGGGCCCGTGCTGGCGCCAGGCACACTGGTCGATCGTGTGCAGCAGGCCAACCCGCATATGCAGGTCTGGTACATGGAATTTCCGGACGAGCCGGGCCATGCCGCGCTGATGGCGCTGGTGCCGCGCAACGACCCTGAAACCGGCAAACCCTATGACGAGCGGCCGGTGGTGCACTACCTCGACGTGGTCACCGGCGAGCCAGTCGGCACGCGCTACTGGGGCGAGTGCTGTTTCTCTCGGCAGAACTTCGTGCCGTTCATGCTCGAATTCCACTACAACCTGTCGCTGCCCGGAAATTGGGGGCTTTGGCTGATGGGCCTGGTGGCGATTTTCTGGACCCTTGACTGTTTCGTCTCGCTGTTGCTGACCTTTCCTCGCGGGCGGCCATTTTTTAGCAAGTGGTGGACGGCCTGGAAGATCAAGCGGCAGCGGCTCAACCATGACGTGCATCGCGCCAGCGGGCTCTGGCTGTGGTTATTGCTCACCCCGGTGGCGGTCAGCAGCATTGCGATGAACCTGCCTGAACAGGTATTCAAGCCGGTGGTTTCGCTACTTTCGCCGGTGGAGCCAAGCGTTTACGAGGCGCGTGGCAAGCTGCCCAAGAATGAACTCGGCGTGACCCAGTACGATTTCCATCAGGCCTACGATTACGCCATGCAGCACGCCGCCGACCTGGGGCTGAGCGAGCCCATCGGCGAGCTGTACTACAGCTTCGAATATAACTTCTACGGCGCTGGTTTCGGTGACCACGACAGCAACCAGGGCAACGCCTGGCTGTTCTTCCATGGCAGTGACGGCAGTCAACTGCTGGGCCAGGAGATCCCGGGGCAGGGCACGCTAGGCGAGCAGTTCCACATGTTGCAGCCTGCAATCCATGGCGGCCGAATCCTCGGCCTGCCGGGGCGTATCCTGATTGCCGTGTTAGGCGTGGCGATTGCCGTGCTCTCTGCCACCGGCGTTATGATCTGGTGGCGCAAATTGCGAGCACGGCGCTCGACGCTCGTGCGGCGGGGTACGTTGGTGGAAACGAGTTGATCGACACACGCCTGACCGGCGTCGCCTAAGTAGGGTGGATCACGCTTCACCGATCCACCAGCGGCCGTCGCAGCCCCTACGCCGCCTAGCTACGGAGACAGGGCTGCGAAGGTGCCGAATCAGGAGGAGCCGTCCGCAGATACGGCGCAACTCCAAAGCTCCAGCGCGGGCTGGTCCGCTTTTGGCGGGCCGAGCCATTCGCTCATCGAGTGACAGCGCTGGTCAAAGCACAGTTGATAATCCCCTGCTTCGGGGGTTCGCCCCACGCGCAGCGGTTGCAACGGCGGCATCTGGCGCTGGTAGTGCCAGGCCCCGTCACGCAGTTCGGCATCATCCGGGATTTCCATCCCGGCACCTGAACCCTTGACCCGCGCTTCGCCGAGCAGCAGTCCGTCCGGCATCACGCGGTAATCTTCCTCCCAGCGGATCTTCTCGATCGTGTGAATCCAGGCCAGGGTGAAGTCGGCGGTAGGCACCTGTGCCCACACCACCCCGGCCAAACCCAGACACAATCCGATCACGCCAGTACCGGCCCTGCCCGGCGTGCCCGCACGATGTGCTGAGCCAGCAGGAGAATGCCGATACCGAAGCCGATTTCATCAGTGATCGGCATGGCCATGATCAGCGTCGCGCCGGCCGCAAACCCGAGCAGGCGTTCCCACCACGCTAGCGGCCGCTGGAGATAGCCGATCGAAGCGATGCCCCACAGACCGATCGCGAAGGCTGCCTTGATCAGCATGTATGCAGTCATCCACAGGCTGTCGCCCTGCAGCATCAGCGCCGGGTTGTATACCGCCATGAAGGGCACCACGAATCCGGCGATTGCGATCCGTATGGCCCACATGCTGATCTTCAGCCCGGTCTCCTTGGCAATGGGCGCAGCGGCGAAGCAGGCCAGCGCCACCGGTGGTGTGAGATCGGCGAGGATGCCGAAGTAAAAGACGAACATGTGCGAAACGATCAGCGGCACGCCGAGGTCGAGCAAAGCCGGCGCAGCGATCGAGCTGGTGATGATGTAGTTGGGGATCGTCGGGATACCCATGCCGAGCACCAGGCACGTCAGCATCGTCAGAAGCAAGGACAGGAACAGGTTGTCCTCGCCCACCGCCAGGATGTAGCCGGCAAAGGTCGAAGCCACGCCAGTCAGCGACACCACACCGATAATCACGCCGACCAGCGCACAGGCAATGCCCACGGGTACGGCATGACGGGCGCCTTCGACCAGCGCATGTAGGCAGATCACCAACGTTTCGCGGCCGCCTTTGACGAACCAGCAGGCCGCCACGAGCACGCCGATGACCCCGAAAATGACGCCGATGCCCAGCTGAAAAAACGCCGCGCAGAGCAGCCCCAGGGCAATCCAGAAGGCGATTCTCAAGCCAAACGAGGACACCTTCAGGATGATTGCCGAGCCCAGGATAACGATGGCGGTCAGCGCCAGACCGATGATGCCGGCAAACATCGGCGTGCGTCCGGAGAACAGCAGCCAGACCAGCACTACCAACGGAATCAGCAGGAACCAGCGCTCCTTCACAGCTGCCCAGGCGCTTGGGCACTGCTCTTTCGGCAGGCCTTTGAGGTCAGCGCGCTTGGCTTCCAGGTGAACCATCCAGAACGTCGAGCCGAAATACAGCAACGCCGGAATCAGTGCAGCCTTGGCCACCTCGACGAAGGGCACATTGATCGTCTCGGCCATGATGAAGGCCACGGCGCCCATCACCGGGGGCATCATCTGGCTACCCATGCTGGACGTCGCCTCGACCCCTCCGGCAAATGCCGCGCGGTAGCCAAAGCGTTTCATCAGCGGAATGGTGAATTGGCCGGTCGTCACGACGTTGGCGACGCCCGAGCCAGTGATGGTGCCCATCAAGGCCGATGACACCACCGAAACCTTGGCGGGGCCGCCGAGTTTGTGGCCGAACAGGCCCATGGCGAAGTCAGTGAAGAGTTTGATCATGCCGGCCTGCTCGAGAAAGGCGCCGAACAGGATAAACAGGAAGATGTAAGTGGCCGATACGTAGGTTGGCGTGCCGTACAGCCCTTCGGTGCCAAAGGCGAGCTGGTTGATCAGCTGATCCAGGCCATAGCCACGATGCGCCAGGTCGCCCGGCAGATACTGCCCGAGCAGGCCATAGGCGAGGAACAGTCCGCAGATGATCGGCAATGCGACACCCATCACTCGCCGAGCGGCTTCGAAGACCAGGACGATGAGCGTCACCCCGACGACGAAGTCGAAGGTCGTCAGATCACCCGAACGCTGGATCAGATCGCCCTCGAAGTTCCATTGATAAAACGCCGTGCCCATGCCGGCTAGCGCCAGCACCCATGCCAGGGGCTGCCAGGGGCGACCCTTGCCAGCGGCTGGAATGCTCAGGTACACCACCATCAACAGGAAACCGACATGCCCGGCACGTAGAACCTGACTCGATACTGGGTGAAACGCCGCCATGATGATCTGGTACGTGGAAAACAGCAGGGCGACATAGAACAGTGTCTTGGGCCATCCGGCAGGGGTGCCAGCCAAGCCCTGTTCTTGTTGTAGTTCGCTCATGAAATGCCTCGAGCTGAAAAGCGTGGTCGCGTAGAGCTGCTAACAAAACCTGCCGTGGATACACGCTGGTTTTACTAGCATCTCTGCAGAAGGTCGGTTGGGGAATTCCGGCCGCGAGAGCGCGGGTGCGCTCGCGAGCCGGGAGTCGGAGCGGCGGATGCCGCCCCGGGTGTACTCAGAGTGCGCCGACTTCCTTGTAGTAACGCTCGGCACCCGGATGCAACGGGATCGGCAGCGCCTTGGTGGCGCTTTCCAGCTTGATGTCCTTCGCGGCCGAATGGGCTTTGCTCAGCTGGTCGAGGTTTTCGAACAGCAGCTTGGTCATCTGGTACGCCACGTCGTCCGACACGCCCTCATGGGTCACCAGGATGTTGGTGATTGCAACGGTCGGCACGTCCGCTTCCTGCCCGTCATAGGTTCCTGCCGGAATCTTTGCGGCCTGATAGGCATCGTTGTTGATCTTGGCGACGACATCTTCCGGAATCTCGACGTAGTTCAGCTCCATGGTCGAGGCCAGGTCGCGGATCGCCGCCATGCCCAGGCCGGCAGACTGCAGGGTGGCGTCGAGCTGACGGTTCTTGATCAGCTCGACCGACTCGGCGAACGGCAGATATTCGACCTTGCCCATGTCTTCATAGCTAAGGCCGGCCGCCTTGAGAATGGCGCGCGCGTTGAGCTCGGTACCGGATTTAGGTGCGCCAACGGAGAGCGATTTGCCTTTCAGGTCGGCCAGCGTCTTGATGCCGGATTCCTTGCTGGCGACGATCTGGATGTAGTTCGGGTAGCTGCCGCCGATGGCGCGCAGCTTGTTCAGCGGGGCCTTGAAACCGGCGTCTTCTACACCGTTCCAGCCATCGGCCACCGAATCACCGAGGGCGAAGCCCAGCTCACCGCGACCGGCCTGAAGCAGATTGAGGTTTTCGACCGAAGCCTTGGTTGCCTGCACGGATGTTTTCGAGCCCTCGATGCCTTTGCTGTACAGCTGGGAGATCGCCACACCGATCGGGTAGTACACGCCGCTGGTGCCGCCCGTCAGAACATTGATGAAGGTCGGCGCGGCAACCGCGGCGGTGCTGGCGGTAAAGGCCGCTGCGGCAGCGAGCAGGCTGAAGCGTTTGGTCAATCTCATTGTGTTTCTCCGTTTCGTTGTTATTGGTTTCGCAGAACTGAAGATAGACGATCAGTCGCAGCCGTAGAGCTGCAAGCGGACAAGAAAAGGCGGAGGCACACGGATAGGCTTTTGCAGTGAAAAGCAGGAGGGCGCTGTGCGGCTTTTCTTGTCTTTGATCGCATCGGGCAATACTGGCATAGCACGAGCCGTGCCATCACCGCTCAGGGCTCTAGTATGCGGTTCCCATCTGACTTTCGAAGCGCGCATGGGCAGAAAACTGCCGATCGTGACGGAGCGGTAGGCGGATTTTCGCCTATTGCGCGCTTGTTCCTCGCGGGAAACCCGGCGTGCACCGCGGCGTCGCATAAGGGGAAGGGCATTCAGCGAGGTGCACCATGGCAAGTGAAATCAGCGCGAAAGATCTGGGTATCGACATCGAGAAGGGCGGGGACGAGCTTTTCAAGTGGTTTATCGCCAGCTTCCTGTTCGGCAAGCGCATCCAGCAGGAAATCGCTGCCGAGGCCTATCGGGTAATCGTCGACAAGCATCAGCGCGACACGCCGCGCAAACTCTGCAACTGCAGTTGGCAAGAACTGGTGGACATGCTCGGCGAGGCGCATTACGTACGCTATGACGAATCGACAGCCGAGCGCCTGCTCAAACTGTGCAACAAGCTCAGCAGCGAATACGACGGCAAGCTCGGCAACATCCATGCGCAGAGCGAAAGCCGCAGAGAGCTGGAAAAGCGGTTGGCCGAGTTCGAAGGCGTCGGGCCGAAGACGGTAGAAATCTTCATGCGCGAGGCGGCGAAGGTCTGGTACTGAGTCGGTCGTCCGCTCGCTTTTCGTAGCAGCGAGCTTGCTTGCGAACCAGGCCAACCACGCTCGCCAGAAAGGACAAACGTCCCCCTTGGCTACAGGCTTTAGCCGACTGTTGCCGGACGGTGCTTGCGTCACACGACGATCCGGCTAAAGTGGCGCCAGCCCACTGCCGAAGCCCGACCATGCGTGTCCTTTTTATTGCCTTCAGTCTGTCCTTACCGCTATTGGCAGCTGCGGGCCCTGCACCCTATTACCAGTGGCAGAGCAAGGCCGACGGCACCGTCATTTGCCGGCAGACCCCACCCGGGCACGGTTGGGCGCTGCTCAACGGCCAGCCGTTTCGCGACCTCAATTGCACGCAACCGGCCGGTCGAGTGGATCGCCCCGCTGCGGTGCCGGGCTTTCGCCCACAGCCGGGGCGCTGACATCAGGACGATACGGCTCGGCAGCGCTCCTCGTTGCGCCAGCAGTCTTGGCGGCGTGCTGGCGCTCAGTGCCGTTCATTTCGTAAGCCTGCAGAAACCATGGCCGATCTGACCGCTTATCTCGGCCTGTTCGCCGCGGCTTTTGCCGCCGCCACGCTGGTACCGGCGCAATCGGAAGCGGTGCTGGTCGGGTTGCTGCTTGGCGGTAGCCTCTCTCCGGTGACCTTGTTGTGGGTCGCCACGCTCGGCAATGTGCTGGGCTCGCTGGTCAACTGGCTGCTCGGCCGCTCCATCGAGCGGCTGCGTCATAAACGCTGGTTTCCGGCCAGCGAGCAGCAGCTCGAAAAGGCGCAGCGCCGCTACCACCGCTACGGGCGTTGGTCGCTGCTGCTGAGCTGGGTGCCGATCATCGGCGACCCGCTTACTGTTATCGCGGGCACCCTGCGAGAACCCCTTTGGAGCTTTTTGCTGCTGGTGACCCTGGCCAAGGGCGGCCGCTATCTGCTGCTTGCCAGCGTTACCCTCGGGTGGCTGTAGCGCCTGGTTTTGCGAGATCGTTAACCTCAGCGTAACGAAGCGCCTCTGCGCTTGATTGATGACTGTTCGGTGATCTCCCTACTGTGCGCTCCACAAAGCGGAAACCTGTGGAGTCAGCATGACAACAACAATATCCCCACCGCCGCAGTGGTCGCGTCGTCGCGCTGAAAAAGCCCGGCGTCTCGATCTGGTGCGTAACCTGGCCGACGGGGTGGTCCTGCCCAGCGAGAAAATCGTTGCGGCGCTCGAAGCGCTGATCGCACCCGGCGATCGGGTGGTGCTCGAAGGTAACAACCAGAAGCAGGCGGATTTCCTCTCGCGCTCGTTGGCGCAGGTTGATCCCGGCAAGCTGCATGACCTGCACATGATCATGCCCAGCGTCAGCCGCGCCGAGCATCTGGACCTGTTCGAGCGGCAGATCGCCCGCAAGCTCGACTTCTCATTTGCCGGCCCACAGAGCCTGCGCATCAGCCAGCTGCTCGAAGATGGCCTGCTGGAAGTCGGCGCCATCCATACCTACATCGAACTCTATTCGCGCCTCTTGGTGGACCTGATCCCCAACGTCGCGCTGGTGGCCGGCTTTCAGGCCGATCGCCACGGCAACATCTACACCGGCCCCAGCACCGAGGACACCCCGGCGCTGGTTGAGCCCACGGCCTTCAGCGATGGCATCGTCATTTTTCAGGTCAACGAGATCGTCGACGAGTTGCCGCGCGTGGACATCCCGGCCAGCTGGGTCGACTTCGTGGTGGTCGCCGACAAGCCGTTCTACATCGAGCCGTTGTTCACCCGCGACCCGCGCCACATCAAGCCGGTGCACGTGCTGATGGCGATGATGGCGATCCGCGGTATCTATGAGAAGCACAACGTTCAGTCGCTCAACCATGGCATCGGCTTCAACACCGCCGCCATCGAGCTGATCCTGCCGACCTATGGCGAATCGTTGGGCCTGAAAGGCAAGATCTGCCGCAACTGGACGCTTAACCCGCACCCGACGCTGATTCCAGCAATCGAGACCGGATGGGTCGAGAGCGTGCACTGCTTCGGTACCGAGCTGGGCATGGAGAACTACATCGCCCAGCGCCCGGACGTATTTTTCACCGGCCGCGACGGCTCCATGCGCTCCAACCGCATGATGTGCCAGCTCGCCGGCCAGTACGCGGTCGATCTCTTCATCGGCGCCACCCTGCAGGTCGATGGCGATGGTCATTCCTCCACCGTGACCCGGGGTCGTCTGGCCGGTTTCGGCGGTGCGCCGAATATGGGCCACGACCCGCGTGGTCGCCGCCATCCGACCCCTGCCTGGTTGGACATGGCCACGCCAGGCGGCGAAGGCCCGGTAACCATGCTCGAGCGCGGCAAGAAGCTGGTGGTGCAGATGGTCGAGACGTTCCAGGAAGGCGGCAAACCCACCTTCGTCGAGCAGCTCGATGCGGTCGAAGTGGCGAAGAAGAGCGGCATGCCGCTGGCGCCGATCATGATCTATGGCGACGACGTTACCCACCTGCTCACTGAGGAAGGCATCGCCTACCTGTACAAGGCGCGTTCGCTGGAAGAGCGCCAGGCGATGATCGCCGCGGTGGCCGGCGTCACCAGCATCGGTCTGCGGCACAACCCGAAAGATACCGAGCGCATGCGCCGCGAAGGGCTGATCGCGCTGCCGGAGGACCTTGGCATTCGTCGCAACGACGCCAGCCGTGAACTGCTGGCGGCCAAGAGCATCGCCGAGCTGGTCGAGTGGTCTGGTGGGCTCTACAACCCGCCTGCGAAATTCAGGAGCTGGTAATGAGCGCACTGATTGCGAGACAACAGCCCTCGCTTGCCGAGCGGCTGGCGGACCTGGCGGTACAAGCGCTGATCGATGAAGCCGACCTATCACCCAAGCCGGGTCTGGTAGACCGGCGCGGCAGCGGTGCCCACAGCGACCTGCACCTGGGCCTGATGCACGCGTCGGCCAATGCGTTGTGGCCGGCCTTCAAGGCGATGGCTGAAGCGGCGCAAACAATTGGTGAAGTCGGCCAGCCATTGCGCGAAAGCCTTGGGCAACTCGGCCGGGACGGCGAAGCCGAAATGCTCCGCGTCACCAGCGGCGTGAATACGCATCGCGGCGCGATCTGGGCGCTAGGGCTGCTCACCGCGGCGACGGCACTTGAAACCGGCACATCGGACGCTCGGCGTATCGCTGATACCGCGGCCGCACTGGCCCGGTTGAGCGATCCTCTCGCGCCGGCCAACCCCGATAGCCACGGCGCTCGCGTCTGTCGCACCTACGGTGTGCTCGGCGCCCGCGAACAGGCGCAGCACGGCTTTCCGGCCGTCATCGAGCAGGGTCTGCCGCAACTGCTGGCCAGCCGCCGCGACGGGGTAGGCGAGCAGAACGCCCGGCTCGATGCGCTGCTGGCGATCATGAGTGGGCTGACCGACACCTGCGTGCTGCACCGTGCCGGGCTCCAAGGCCTGACCCGCATGCAGGCCGGTGCCCGCGCCGTGCTCGACGCCGGTGGCGCCGCCGGCCTCGCCGGTCGCCGTCAGTTACGTGATCTGGATCGCGACATGCTCGCCCTCAACGCCTCGCCGGGCGGCGCCGCCGACCTCTTGGCCGCCACCCTTTTCCTCGACCGCCTGACGCCTGCTGCGCCGGCCTCGACTGGGAGCAATTGATCATGGAAACCCTGTCTTTCGAATTCGCCGCTGGGCAACCCGCCCGCGGCAAGGCCCTGGTCGGTGTGGTCGGCTCGGGCGATCTTGAAGTGCTGCTCGAGCCCGGGCAGGCCGGCAAGCTGGCGATCCAGGTGGTCACCTCGGTAAACGGCGCCGAGCAGCGCTGGCAGCAACTGTTCGAGCGGATGTTCCGCGAGCAGACACCGCCAGCCTTGAACATCGACATTCACGATTTTGGGGCTACCCCCGGCGTAGTGCGTCTGCGCCTGGAGCAGGGACTGGAGGAAGTCGGCCATGACTGATTCGTCTGCTAACAACGTGGCCCGTTTACTTCAGTCGCGCAGCTTCGTCGAACTCGGCGCCCGCCAGCGCGCCCGCGCGCTGCTGGATGAGGGCAGCTTCCGCGAATTGCTCGATCCGTTCGATCGCGTCACCTCGCCCTGGCTGCCGAAGCAGGGCATCGTCACCCAGGCCGACGACGGCGTGGTGGTCGCGAAAGGAACCATCAACGGCCAGCCGGCGGTGATTGCCGCGATCGAAGGGGCCTTCCAGGGCGGCAGCATGGGCGAAGTCGGCGGCGCGAAGATCGCTGGCGCGCTCGAACTGGCTGCCGAGGACAACCGTAACGGCATCCCGACCCGCGCCGTGCTCCTGCTGGAAACCGGTGGCGTGCGGCTGCAGGAGGCCAACCTGGGCCTGGCCGCCATCGCCGAGATCCAAGCCGCCATCGTCGAGCTGCGCGAGCATCAGCCAGTGATCGGCGTGGTCGCCGGTTCGGTCGGCTGTTTTGGTGGCATGTCCATCGCCGCCGGGCTGTGCAGCTACCTGGTCGCCACCCGCGAGGCGCGCATCGGCCTCAACGGCCCGCAAGTCATCGAACAGGAAGCCGGTATCGAGGAATACGACTCCCGTGACCGGCCCTTCATCTGGAGCATGAGCGGCGGCGAGCAGCGCTATGCCAGCGGCTTGGTGGACGCCTATGTCGCCGATGATATCGATGCCATCCGCAAGCAACTGTATGGGCTGTTTGCCTTGGGCAAACCCACGCAGCCCCGCAGCCGCCGCTATGCCTGGTTCCTGCAACGCTTGGCCGATGTCGACACCCGCACGCAGCTTGATGCCGCCGCCGTGCGTGCCCTCTATGAAGGAGATGCTCAATGAGCCGTGGACTGAACTGGTTGCAAGCCCTGGCCGGCGGCCAGGCACTGGCGGATTATCCCGCCTCGGTAAAGGTGGTCGACGGCCAGCTCGGTGACCGCGCCGCGCGCTATATCGCGGTGGTGCCGGATGCCGAGAATCCCTTTCCCCGCGCTCGTAATGGCGAAGTCGGCCTGCTCGAAGGTTGGGGCCTGGGTAAAGCCGTGGACGAAGCCATCGAAGCCGATCGTGACAAGGCCGACAAGCGCGTGCTGGTCGCGGTGGTCGACGTGCCGAGCCAGGCCTACGGGCGCCGCGAGGAAGCCCTTGGCATTCATCAGGCGCTGGCCGGTGCGGTGGACGGCTATGCCCGCGCCCGTCTGGCAGGGCATCCCGTGGTTGCCCTGCTGGTGGGCAAGGCCATGTCCGGTGCCTTCCTCGCTCACGGTTACCAGGCTCAGCGAATCATCGCGTTGCGCGATCCGGGCGTGATGGTGCATGCCATGGGCAAGGCCGCGGCGGCGCGCATCACCCTGCGTAGCGTCGAGGAGCTCGAAGCCCTGGCCGAATCGGTGCCGCCAATGGCCTATGACATCGACAACTACGCCACCCTCGGCCTGCTTTGGGAAACCCTATCGGTCGACAACATCGAGCAGCCCGCCGGCGATGACCTGCAGCGGGTGCGCGACTGCCTGGAAAAGGCCGTCGAGGACATCGGCGGCAGGTCCGATTTGCGTGGGCGCCTTGGAGCGCCGAATCGCGAGGCATCGTCACGCGTGAGGGAGATGCTGCGCGCGCAGTGGTAGGAAAAACGCACGGCGGCGGCAACCCGCCGAAAGCGCTCGAAGCAGCTCCGATTGGGGTTTTTCCCCCGCCCTCCACAACAACAATCACGAGGAGGCTGTAGATGCACCCTATTCCACGCCCCCATGACCTGCTCTGGGGAATGTCCCTAGCGCACTTGCCCGCTGATGCTCCGGAATGGGCACGCCAAGTGCTCAGCGCTGGCCAGCCCGTGGTCGTCCGGCGAGCCATGGTGGCCACTGGTCAGATCGCGGTGGGTCTGCGCGGCGCCAGCCGTGATCAGCGCTATGCCTCGGTGATGCCGGCGAGCGGCATCATGCGCAGCGTGCGCCCAGAGCAGTTGGTCGAGTCGCTGCCGTCTCGCGACTTGCCGGCGCTGCGTGCGCTGGCACTGCTCAAGTCCTCCTTGGATGGTCTGGGCCTGCGCTGGGGCGTGACCGGTTCAGTGGGCTTTCAACTCGCAACCGGGCTTGCAGTCGCCCATGCCGATAGCGATCTCGACCTGCTGTTACGCACACCCGTCGAACTATCGCGCGCCGATGCCTGCGAATTGCAACTTCTACTGGACGGAGCTCCCTGCCGCGTCGATATGCAGCTGGAGACGCCCTCTGGTGCCGTCGCCTTGCGCGACTGGGCCAGTGAATCCGCACGCGTGCTGCTCAAGTCCCATGCCGGCGCACGACTGGTAAACGACCCCTGGCAGCTGCGGGAACTGGCGGCATGAGCAGCCTGTTTGCCTTTCCGGGGCAGGGCGCGCAGAAGCCCGGCATGCTCCATCGCCTGCCGCAGGAGCCGGAGGTGATCGAGTGCCTGCAGCAGGCCGGTGAAGCGCTCGGCGAGGATGCCCTGTCGCTGGACAGTGAAGCCGCGCTGGGCTCAACCCGCGCCGTGCAGCTCTGCCTGGTGATTGCCGGAGTCGCCGGTGCCCGATTGCTGATGCGCAGCGGGCAGGTGCCGGACTACGTCGCCGGTCTTTCCATCGGCGCCTATGCCGCAGCGGTGGCGGCCGGCTCGCTGGACTATCGCGACGCCGTACGGCTGGTCGCCTTACGTGGCGAGCTGATGCAGAACGCTTACCCACAGGGTTTCGGCATGACCGCGATCATCGGCCTTGATCTCGGTACCGTCGAACGTTTGCTGGGCGAGGTGCACGCAGGGCAGTCGCCCGTGCACCTCGCCAACATCAACGGCGACAACCAGATCGTCATCGCAGGTGCGAATCACGCAATGGCTGCGGTCGCAGAGCGCGCCAAGACCCTCGGCGCGGCCTGCGCAAAGCGACTGGCGGTGAGCGTGCCGTCCCACAGCGCGCTGTTGGACCAACCGGCCGCACGGCTCGCTGAGGCGTTCGGCGATGTCGAGCTACGCGCGCCGCGCATCCGCTATCTGAGCAGTACCACGGCGCGGCCAATCACCGATCCGCAGCGTCTGCGCGACGATCTGGCCTTCAATATGTGCCGCGTCGTCGATTGGCACGGCACCCTGTGCACCGCCTATGAGCGCGGGGTACGGCTGCATATCGAACTGCCGCCCGGAGCCATTCTCACCGGCCTGGCGCGGCGGGTTTTCGAACAGGGTACGCTGATCGCTTTCGACGGCGCTCGTTTGGATACGTTGGACGCCTTGCTGCGTCAGGAGGGAAGCCGGAGCCGATAAACCGCGTGCGCTTCGTGACGAGCGAACCCGTACTCGTCACTACTCGACGGATAAAAACAACTACCTCGACAACACCGTATTCCAGCCAGCTACGCATGGTCTGGTGTGCAACCCAAAAAGGACAATAACAATGATCATCTTCGGTGTGGCCTTCCTGGCCCTGTGCACCCTCGCAGGCATCTTCGTTGGTGAGCTGCTGGGCAAACTCATCGGCGTACCGGCCAACGTTGGCGGCGTCGGCATTGCCATGGTGCTGCTGATTCTGCTCGGCAGCTATCTCAAGAAGCGTGGCCTGTTCAAGGCGGATTCGGAGCAGGGCGTCAAATTCTGGAGCGCCGTTTATATCCCCATCGTTGTGGCCATGGCCGCGCAGCAAAACGTATTCGGCGCGCTCAGCGGCGGCCCGATGGCAATTCTCGCGGGTGTTGCGGCGGTGGCTATCGCCTTTGCCCTGGTACCAGTGCTCGATCGGATCGGCCGAAAAAAGCTTGAAGCCGATGAAGCCAAACCACTGACTACCGAGGGCTGAGCCATGTACGAATCTCTACTGAAGGTGGTTTCCGGCTACGGCCTGATCAGTGGCTTCGCCATCATCGGCGCGACCATGTGGTTCTCTTACTGGCTGTCGGACAAACTGACCAAGGGCCGCCTGCACGGCTCAGCGGTGGCCATCCTTATCGGCCTGTTGCTGTCCTACATCGGCGGCGTGATGACAGGGGGCCAAAAGGGGCTGGTAGACATCGCACTCTTCTCTGGCATCGGCCTGCTCGGCGGTTCCATGCTGCGTGACTTCGCCATTGTCGCCACCGGTTTCGGGGTCAGTGTCGAGGAACTCAAGCGCGCCGGAATGGTGGGCGTGCTGGCGCTGTTCGTCGGCGTTTTCTCGTCCTTTGTCGCCGGCGTTGGCGTGGCCATGGCGTTTGGTTACACCGATGCGATCAGCCTGACCACCATCGGCACGGGTGCGGTCACCTATATCGTCGGCCCGGTAACCGGCGCCGCGATTGGCGCCAGCTCTGAGGTTATGGCGTTGTCCATCGCGGCGGGTCTGGTAAAAGCGATTCTGGTGATGATTGCGACGCCGTTCTTCGCACCTATGATGGGCCTGAATAACCCGCGCGCGGCGGTCATTTTCGGTGGTTTGATCGGCACGTCCAGCGGGGTAGCGGGTGGTCTGGCGGCAACTGATGCCAAGCTGGTTCCGTACGGTTGTCTGACGGCGGCGTTCTATACCGCACTGGGCTGCTTGCTTGGCCCGTCACTGTTGTTCTTCATCATGCGTGGCTTGATCGGGTAGAGCACCGCATGGCCGCCGCATGGCTCAGCTGGGATTCTTCAAGCTGTACATGCGGCATTCGGCGAGGAGTGCGAGCAGGTTGGGATCGCGCTCCTTGGCCTTCAGGAACACCACGCCGATATGCTGTTGCAGGTGATAGCGTGCCTGTAGCGGCACCAGCTTGACCCGCGACTCGTAGACCATCCCGACCCGTCCCGGCAGCAGGGCATAACCCACCCCCGAGTTGACCATGCTGAGCAGGGTAAAGATGTCGTTCACCTGCATTGCCACCTTGGGCTCGAAGCCCGCCTGCTGAAACACCCGATTGCCGTCCTGATGGGTCGCAAAGCCCTGGGTGAGGGTAATGAATGTGGCATCGCGCAATTCGCTCAGATCCACCTCGGGCCGCTGGGCGAAGGGAGAGTCGGCCGGTGCGGCGAGAAAGATGTCATCGGCGAACAGGGGCAACTGGGCGCAGTCCGGGTCATGGCAGACGCTTTCGTTCAGCGACACCAGGATGGCGTCCAGCTCCATGTTCTTCAGCTTGTAGAAGAGGTCGATATTCGAGCCTAGGATCAGGTCGATATTCAGCTCGCTGCGGCGCAGCTTCAGACCCATGATGAGCTGCGGCACGGTTTTGACCGTCAGCGAATACAGTGCGCCGAGCTTGAAGCGCTCCGCCGAGAAGCCTGCGGCCTCGCGGGTCTGGCGAACTGTCTCGAGCACATCCTGCACCAGCTTCTGCGCCCTCTCCTCAAGCACATAAGCGCTTTCCAGCGGTATCAGGTTGCGCCCCTCATGCTTGAACAGCGGGCAGCGCAGCGCACTTTCCAGTGAATGGATCGCGCGGTGCACGCTGACATTACTGGTGTTCAGGTCGGCGGCTGCCTTGCTCAGGTTTCCGCTGCGCATGAAAGCTAGAAACACCTCCAGCTTTTTCAGGGTGAGTTCTTCGTCGATTTGCATGGGCGAGGGCTCGGACAAGGGAGTCGATTATGCCTAACGCGGACCGGCTTCGGGCTCAGGAGTCGCTCGCGCTACCTGCGTGATGCGCTAGCCGGCAAAGCGAGTCGTTTTACCTGGCCGAAAGCGCTTGGCGTGCAGATCGCATGCTTAAGTCGCGCTCGCCATGCATGTTGCATGATAGGCATGAATGGGTATGTTCGTAAGATACTGAAATATAAGGGAAACAGTCAGTCTGCATAATGGCATGTTCGATGCCTGTAGTTGTGTGCTGCCACTCGGCAAGGCCTACGACAACCCGAACGACGGCTGGACGGACGCTCCAGCTCAGGATATGGACGAAATGGATAACAGGCTGAACGGTAAGACGCAGATATGGGCCGACGGATATTCATTCATGGAAGTAACCGAGACGCTGCTGATGGCCTTGGGTATTCAAACGGAAGACTGCCAGTCTTCGCAACCGGAGCCTGGGCCAGCTGAACGGACCCCCTCATCGGATGCCATCCATGGAGCGGAGGCAGACGGGTAGCTCGGGCTTGGTTGATAGTTGCACCGCACTCGCTCTGCCTCGTAGATCAGAGCGGATCGTGCAGCTCGATGCCCATGTCGCGACAGATCAGACCCCGGTGGGCTAAAGCCCACCCTAGGAACCGGTGCGATAGCCATTTAGTCAGGGTTATAGGGCAGGGCAGGCGGCGCTCCGCTTCAGCCCACCAACCAGCGTGTCGACGCCTGCCGTCCCTAGGGTTCGCCACATCTGGTTATCCGTCAAACTGGCCCAGGATGCGATAAGCGAGCTTCACACGTTCCTCGTTGGGGTAGTACCGGTTGGCCAGAATGACGATTCCCAGCTGCTTGGCCGGTATGAAGGCCACATAGGCACCGAAGCCGTTGGTTGAGCCGGTCTTGTTGATCCAGGTATCGGCCTGCGGTTGCAGAGGCGGGGAGATCGGCTGCGCGGGCTGGCTTTCGAGCACCATCCTGCTGCCGTTGCCGGCCAGCAAATCTCCCAGCGCTACCGGATAGTCGTACTGCTCCCACACCAGCGCCTGCGTCATGGCGCCCACCCGGTAGTAGCCAGTTCGGGTCGCGGCCATGGCCTGCCTGACCGAATCATCCGTCTCGGCGATGCCGAGCTGCGTCTCGATAAAGCGAAGCAAATTCTGGCTGGTAGTTTTCACGCCGTAGGCTTCGTCCGCCAGCAGCGCGGGATTCAGCCTGACCGGGGCGCCGTCCTTGTTGTAGCCCTGCGCATAGCGCGCCATCTCGCTTGAAGGCACATTGATGAAGGTGTGGCGCATGCCGAGCTTCGGCAGCAGCTGGGTCTGCAAGGCATCGGCGTAGGGAAGCCCCAGGCTCTTCGCAGCGACCATTCCAAGCAGACCCATGCTGGGGTTGGCATAGGTACGCTGGGTGCGCGGTGGGTACTGGGGTCGCCAGGCTCTGAAGTAATCGGTCAGCTGCTGCTCGTTGCGAACCTCATCGGGTAGCTGCAAGGGAAAACCGCTGACAGTATGCGTGGCGAGATCGATCAGGGTGATCTGATCCAATTCGCTGCCTTCAAGAGCCGGCAGATGGCGACTGGGGCTGTCGGTCAGCGAGAGCTTTCCCTGGGCGTCGGCATAAGCCACCAGAGTGGCGGTAAGGGTTTTGCTGACCGAGCCGATCTCGAACAGGGTGTCGCGCGTAACGGGCTGCTGCGTCGCCTTCGAGGCGACCCCGTAGTGGTAGAAGCGCTGCTTGCCCTGCGCCGTGATGGCGATGGCCAGACCCGGAATGGCGTGTTGCGTCATCAGGGTCTGGGCGGCGTCCGCTACCGTCGCGTCCAGCTGCGCAAACTCCGTATCGGCCACCGCCAGGTGGCTGAGGATCGCCAGCATGGCGACGACAGGCAGCCGTGTTCGATACATCCTGGATACGCGCATCGTGGATCCTCGATCTCACCTGAAGGGCGTGAAACCTACCATCAGGCAGTCAGCTGCAGAAGCCCCTGTTACGGTGTCGCGCGCCAGCTTGCTCGCTCAGCGATGCATCCCCTCAGCCAACTGTGATCTCGAGCGTACCAATGCCCTGAACGCCGCCGCTCAGTCGGTCACCGCGCTGCACCGGTCCGACACCCGCCGGGGTGCCGGTCATGATCAGGTCGCCGGGCTCGAGTACGAACAGGCGCGACAGATAAGCGACCACCTCCGGCACGCTCCAGATCAGCGAAGCCAGGTCGCCCTCCTGGCGGGTCTCGCCATTGATGTCGAGCCAGATACGGCCCTCGCTCGGATGGCCGATCGTTACAGCCGGCACCAGCGCCGAGCAGGGCGCGGCGTGATCGAAGCCCTTGGCCACCGCCCAGGGTCGCCCCATCTTCTTCGCTTCGGCCTGCAGATCGCGGCGAGTCATGTCCAGCCCCACAGCGTAGCCGTAGACGTGCTGGAGCGCCTGTTCGGCCGGGATATCGGCGCCGCCGCGGCCAATCGCTACGACCATTTCGATCTCGTGGTGCACGCTCTCGGTGCCCGGCGGGTAGGGGAACACGCTGCCGTCCGGCAGCAGGCTGTCGGGGTGCTTGGTGAAGAAGAATGGCGGCTCGCGGTCCGGGTCATGGCCCATTTCGCGCGCGTGCTCGGCGTAGTTGCGCCCGACGCAGTAGACGCGTCGCACCGGGAAGCGCTGGTTGCTACCGGCGATGGCGAGGCTGGGAATGTCGGGGGTGAAGAGGTAGTCGTTCTGGTCAATCGCGTTCACTGTTCGGACTCCAGGGTCTTGTTGTTGACGTGTCCGCGTCGCCACCGATGAGCCGCGACGCGCAGGGGTTCATTTGCGCAGCGGCACGCTACCGGCCTCATCCAGGCTGCGCAGAAAATCGAAGTCGCAGCCATGATCGGCCTGAGTCACGGTATCCAGGAACAGCTTGCGATAGCCGCGTTCATCGCCTTCTCGCGGCTCCGGCAGGCTCAGGGTGCTGCGCCGGCGGGCCAGTTCCTCGTCGCTGACCAGCAATTGCAGGGAGCGCTCGGCCACGCTCAGGCGCAGGCGATCACCGCTTTCGATCAGCGCCAGTGGCCCGCCGACCGCCGCTTCGGGCGTGACGTGCAGAATGATGGTGCCGCCTGCCGTGCCGCTCATGCGCCCATCGGAGATGCGCACCATGTCCTTCACGCCAGCCCGCGCCAGTTTGCGCGGAATCGGGATGTAGCCGGCTTCCGGCATGCCAGGGGCGCCCTTCGGGCCGATGTTCTTCAGCACCAGGATGTCGTCTGCGTTCACGTCGAGGTCCGGATCGTCGATGCGCTGAGCCAGATCCTCCAGGCCGTCGAACACCACCACTCGGCCTTCATGTTCCATCAGCTCGGCACTGGCGGCGGACTGTTTGATGATCGCTCCGTCCGGCGCCAGGTTTCCGCGCAGAAAGGCGATGCCGCCTTGCGGGTAGATCGGGTTATTCAGCGGACGCACCACCTCCTGCGGGAACGCGGCGATGTCATCGAGCTCTTCGCCCAGCGTGCGTCCGGTGACCGTCAGCGCGTCGAGGTGCAGGAAGGGCCGCAGTTCGCGCAGCACGGGGGCGAGCCCGCCGGCCTTATGCAAATCTTCCATGTAGTGCGTACCGGACGGCTTGAGATTGACCAGAACCGGGATGTTGCGGCCAAGCGCATCGACCTGGTCCATGTCGATGCGGATGCCGCAGCGGCCGGCGATCGCCGACAGGTGCACGATGGCATTGGTCGATCCGCCGATGGCAAGCAACACCATCAGGGCGTTCTCGAAGGCGTTCTCGGTGAGAATCCGGTCCGGTGTGATCCCCGCCTGGATCATCGCCACTGCCTGGGTGCCGGTGCGCTCGGCAATACGGATGCGGTCGGCAGTCACCGCTGGTGGCGTGGCGCCGCCTGGCAGCATCATGCCCAGCGCCTCGGTGACGCAGGCCATGGTGCTGGCTGTGCCCATGACCGAGCAGGTACCGACGCTGGCCACCAACTGATCGTTGACCTCGGTGATTTCCTGCTGGTCGATCTCGTCGCCGCGGTACATGCCCCAGAAGCGCCGGCAATCAGTACAGGCGCCAACGCGCACGCCGCGGTGGGAGCCGGTCAACATCGAGCCGCTGACCAGCTGGATGGCCGGCACCCCGGCGCTGGCGGCGCCCATCAGTTGGGCCGGGACGGTCTTATCGCAGCCACCGATCAGCACCACCGCATCGATCGGCAGGGCGCGGATCATTTCCTCGGTGTCCATCGACATGAGGTTGCGCAGGAACATGCTGTTGGGGTGGGCGAAGCTCTCGTGGATCGAGATGGTGGGGAAATCCACCGGCAGGCCGCCGGCGAGCATCACCCCGCGCTTGACCGCCTCGATCAGTTGCGGCGCGTTGCCGTGGCAGGGGTTGAAGCCGCTGCCGGTGTTGGTGATGCCGATGATCGGGCGCGACAGGGCGTCGTCCGAATAACCGGCGCCCTTGATGAAGGCCTTGCGCAGAAACAGCGAGAACTCCGCATCGCCATAGTTGGTCAGGCCCTTGCGCATGCCCTGCGCCGCGTTTTCTGCCGAGTTGCCATTGTTCTTGTTCATGGGCGTTTCCTCTCGATGGGTTGGAACGATGCCGGGGCAGTCGGCTCCAGGATGAAAAGGCGGCGGGCGGCGCTCACTCGGGGCCGGTCGGTGCCGGGCCGGAACTGCCTCGTACCAGGAGCTCCGTGGTCGTCTCTATCAGGCCAACCGGCCGCTTGCCGGCCAGGGCTTCGAGCAGATAGGCGCCCGCGAAGTCGCCCATCTGCGCCAGGTCCACGCGAATCGTGGTCAGCGGCGGGGACATGTACTTGGCGTAATCGAAGTCGTTGAAACCGACCACTGAAATGTCTTCGGGCACACGAACGCCCAGATTCTTGGCAGCTAGCAGTGCGCCGAACGCCAGCAAGTCGTTAGCGCAAATGACAGCTGTAGGCCGCTCCGGACCTCGCAACAGACGCTGCATGGCTACGATCGCGCTTTCCAGCGTCAGGTCAGCCGCCACGCGCCATTGGGCGGGCAGGTCCAACCCCTCTTCGGCGAGGCGTGCATGAGTACCTGCGATCCGGTCGCCCACACGGTCGTTGAACGAGCGTTCGTTGACGATCATGGCGAATTTCCGGTGCCCGAGGGACAACAGGTGTTCGACCATCTGCCGCGCGACGGCGGTGTTATTGAAGCCGACGCTCGGGCGGTTGGGATCCTGCGCCCAGGCCTGCACACACGGGATGCGCTTGCGTTCTATCAGGTCCCATAACTTCGGATCGTGGGTACGACCGACCACCATCAGCGCATCGACGCCATGCTCCAGCATGGTCTGAACTTCCTTCAGCTCGACCTGCGCATCGAAACCGAAACTGGCGACCAGAAGGGTGTAGCCGGCTTCGTGAACCCGTTCCTGGAAGGCCGCGAGCGTGCGGGAGAATGTTTCCGTTGCCAGTGTCGGCACGACCGCTCCGATGGTCATGCTGCGGCGAGATGCCAAGGTCCTAGCGGCGGCATTGAGTACGTACCCGAGTTCGTCGCAGGCGCGCTGGACGGCCTGTCGCTTGTCGTCACTGACGGCGGCGCTACCGTTGATCACCCGCGATACGGTAGCCGTCGAAACCCCTGCGAGGCGGGCGACATCGTGCAGGCTGGCACGTGATAAGCCTGTTGGGGGAGGGGACATCGAATTACCCATCGTCGAATCCTTGGACTGGCCATTTGGCGAATGGCGTTTGACATTAGGAAAAACCGAAACTAAGTTTTTGTAAACGCTTACATCGGATTATTTATCAAATGTAAGCGATTACATAGCTGCTGTCGCTCCGTATCGACGTTGAAGAGCACAGCCTACGAATCAACGAAAAGACAGGCTTTGAAAGCGTTTACATCGGTTTCGCCGGCCTAAGACAGGACAAGAATCAATGGCAAAGATCAGCTCCATCTCCGTATGCGCAGCCCGCGTGCCGCTGGACAAGGTCACCTCGTTCTCCAACCGCACCGTTCACGCCCGGGACTACGGGCTGGTCAAAGTGACATCCGAGGATGGCGTGACCGGTATCGGCTTCTGCTACGTCGGCAGTGCTGGTGGCGAGCTGCTGCCAATCGCGGTGGAAAAGCTGCTGGCCCCCGTATTGCTGGGTCGCGATTCGCTGGATGTCGAGGCGCTGTGGAAGGAGATGTACCAGGAAGCGCTGCTGCAGGGCCGCGCCGGTGTAGTGATGCGTGCGCTCAGCATTCTCGACACGGCGCTGTGGGATCTCAATGCACGCAGCGCCGGCCTGCCGCTGCACCGCTACCTCGGTGCAGCCAGGGCCGATCGTGTGCCGGCTTACGCCAGCGGCGGCTACTACCTCGACGGCAAGACCCCCGCACTGCTCGGCGAGGAGATGGCGCACTACGTCTCGCTCGGCTTCAAGGCGGTGAAGATGAAAACCGGTCGTTTGTCGCCCAAGGAAGAAGAAGCGCGGGTCGCAGCGGCACGCGAAGCCATCGGCCCCGATGTCGAGCTGATGCTCGACGTCAATAATGGCTGGAGCGACGTTACCGAGGCGCTGCGGTACGTGCGCCGCTTCGAGCGATACGAGCCAAGCTTCGTCGAAGAGCCATTCCTGGTCGATGACATCGACAGCCACGCGCGGCTGGCGCGCGCCACGCCGATTCCCATCGCGACCGGCGAGGTCGAGGCCGGCCGCTGGCGCCACAAGGAACTGCTCGACAAGGGCGGCGCGGCCATCCTGCAGACCGACGCGCTGGTTTGCGGCGGTATCACCGAGTGGCGCCGCATCGCGGCGATGGCGGCCGGTTACGGCGTGCCGATGTACCCGCACTGGTTTCACGATGTGCACGCGCCGCTGGTCGCGGCCACGCCGAACGCCCGTTACGTGGAGTTCTTCTGGGACGACCAGGTGCTCAATTTCCGCCGTCTGATCGACCGCCAGCTGGAGCAGGAAGGCGGCTACATCAAGCTGCACCAATCCCCAGGGCTCGGCTTCAACTTCGATGAGCACGCCGTTGCGCGCTACTCGATCGCGGCTGACAACCAGCCCTGGATGACATTCAAAAACAACCGCTGAGCAGAGATTGGCATCACCCGCTGTAGGGGCGGTGGCGCACGGTTGCCGCCCCTGACCACGTCTTGGCTCGCGTGGCCAGACACCATAAGTCCAACAAGAAATGTGGAGTGAGCGAAATGAAGATCAACCAGAAACTGTCCGTTGCCGTCCTTTCCGCCGTTACGGCGTTTGCCGTTCCCTTCGCCGCCCAGGCGGACTATGTCGCCGGTGACGAAATCGCCGTGCTGCAAGGCTTCAAGCCCGGTGGCGGCAGCGACGTCCTGGCGCAGCTGGTGCAGCCGTACCTAAGCAAGAAGCTGGACGTGAACTTCGTCAACGAGTACATCCCGGGTGCCACTGGCGCGATCGCCTGGACACGTCTGGCCAGACAATCGAAGAAGGACGGCACGGTAGTCAGCATCACCAACACGCCCATGCTGATGACCAACTACATCATGAACGACGCGATCACTTACAACATCGAGGACCTGACCCCGATCGCCAATGTGGTGACCGATTCGGGCATCGCCGTGGTGGCCAAGGACAGCCCCTACAAGACGATCGAGGACCTGTTGGCCGCGGCCAAGGAAAAGCCCGGCCGTGTCACCGTCGGTAACTCCGGGGTGGGCGGCGACGATTTCTTCACCACGCTGGTGATCGAGAAGGCCACGGGTCTTTCCTTCAAGAAGGTGCCGTTCCAGGGCGATGGCCCTTCAGCCACCGCGGCCATGGGCAACAAGATCGACGTCAGCTTCAACAACGTGGGCAACGTCTACAGCCAGATCCAAAGCGGCAACCTCAGAGCACTGGCGGTATTCGCCGACAAGCGCTTCGACAGCCTGCCCGATGTCCCGACGCTGAAAGAGAAGGGCATCGATGTGGTGGCAGGCTCCTCGCGTGGCTACAGCGCACCGGCCGGCATTCCGGACGAGGCCCGCGATCAGCTGATCGCCGCATTCGAAGCGCTGAAAAACGATGAGGCGTTCCTTGCCGACGCCAAGAAGCGGGCCCTCCACATCGACATCGTCACGGGCGACGACTACGGGCAAATGTTTGAAAGCATGGAGACGGAGTTCCAAGGCATCTGGAAGGAAGTAGGCGATCAGCAGCAGTGATTCCATTCGTTGAATGCAGCGAGGGGAGGCGTCCATGAACAAGAACAGGTTGGTACTCGGGCTCTTTGGAATAGTCCTGGCCGCGGTGTTTTTTACCAACGCTCACGGCTATCCGGAGGCTGCCGCACAGATGCCGCTGATCTACTCGGTAACGGTCGCGCTGCTCTCGCTGGCCATGGTGTGTTCGGAATTGCTGCGCTGGCGCGCGGCAAGCCAGCGTGACGACGCGCCAGCAGTCGCCACCGATGAAGTGGAGGTCCGGTCGCGCTACCTCGTGACGGCCGTCGTTTTCGTCCTGGCGGTCGCCTACGTTTCGGTCATCGGCACGCTTGGGTACTTGCTGTCGACCCTGTTGTTCATGGGCCTGTCGCTGCTGCTGATCCGCACCGTTTCGGTGCGTTTCGCAGTGATCGGCACAGTGGTGCTGGTAACGGTGGTGTGCCTGGTGTTCGTGCAGTTCCTGGGTCTTCCCGTGCCGCTGTTGCCAGCAGCGTTCGCCTGATCGCTTCCCTCCATTTCTCGACGAGGTTTTTTGCGTGGAAAGTTCGATCGTCATGACCGGGTTGGCCAACGTGCTGACCCTGGCCAACTTCGCTGCCATTTTCGGCGGCATCCTGCTTGGGCTGTTCGTCGGCGCGATGCCGGGCCTTTCGGCCACCATGGCGTTGGCGCTGCTGTTGCCGCTGACCTTCAACATGGACACCGCCACCGGGTTGAGCATGCTGGCCTCGCTCTATGTCGGCGCATCTTACGGCGGCTCGATCGCCGCGATTCTGCTGCGCACGCCGGGCACGCCTTCGGCCGCCGCGACGGTGCTCGACGGCTTTCCGATGTCGCAGCAGGGTCAGGCGGGCAAGGCGCTGGGGATCTCATTGTTCGCCTCCTTCATCGGCGGCACCATCAGTGGCATTGCCTTGCTGATGGCGGCGCCGCTGCTGGGCAGCATCGTCGTTGAATTCGGGCCAATCGAGCTGTTCGCTATCGCGGTGCTCGGCATTACCATCATCGGCTCGCTGGCCCAGGGCTCGGTGATCAACGGACTGTTTTCCGGTGGCGTCGGGCTGCTGATCAGCACTGTGGGCATGGACCTGACGACTGGCACGCCGCGCATGGCGTTTGGCAACATCAACCTGTTTTCCGGGATCAGCTTCACGGTGGCGTTGATTGGGTTGTTCTCGATCCCGCAGGCGTTGTCGCTGATCGAAAACTCCCATGGTGCCGCCAAGGTGGCCAGCCGTATCACGGATCGGCTGATTCCCAAGTTCAGCGAATTGAAAGCGCTGATGCCGAATATCCTGCGCTCGAGCGGCATTGGTGTGATCGTCGGGCTCATACCGGGCACCGGCGGCGACACCGCAAGCTGGTTTGCCTATAACGAGGCCAAGCGTTTCGCCAAGGACAAGAGCCGCTTCGGCCTCGGCGAGCCCGCCGGGGTCGCGGCACCCGAG
Source organism: Pseudomonas sp. Q2-TVG4-2 (assembly GCF_013620795.1). Classification (GTDB taxonomy): domain Bacteria; phylum Pseudomonadota; class Gammaproteobacteria; order Pseudomonadales; family Pseudomonadaceae; genus Stutzerimonas. Next base: position 61,436 of record NZ_LGLW01000002.1, read on the forward strand.
GCGGCGAACAATGCGGTGGTCGGTGGCGCGCTGATTCCTACCATCGCGCTCGGCATTCCTGGCAGCTCGGCCACCGCGATCCTGCTCGGCGCGCTGATGGTGCAGGGCATCCTGCCGGGGCCGAATCTGCTAACCGACTACGGCGACGTGACCTACACGCTGATCTGGGCGGTGATCTTCGCCAACATCGGCCTGCTTGCCGTCGGCCTGATGTTCACCAAGGCCAGCGTGGCGGTCACGCGCATCCCGGACGGCTTCATCGCCTGCGCGATCATCGCCTTGTGCATCATCGGCGCCTACGCGATCAACAACAGCTTGTTCGAGGTGGGGCTGATGCTCGGCTTCGGCCTGTTCGGCTATTGGCTGGCCAAGGCGGGCGTGTCGCCGGCTCCGATGGTCATCGGCCTGATTCTTGGCCCGGTGATGGAGAACGCCTTCCATCAGTCGATGCTGATCGGTAACGACGACTACCGGATCTTCCTGACCAGCCCGATCGCCGTGGTGCTGCTGAGCATCGCTGTGTTCTCGGTGCTGCAGGCGACGCCCCTGTTCCGCTGGCTGCTCGCGCCGCTTCGGCGCCGGGCACGACTCGCCTGACGTCGCGCACAGGCGGCCCCTGGGGCAGCCTGGATAACTACAAAAGAGGAGATAGCCATGAGTCATGGTCGCGTCTGGTCGCCGGTCATTACACCCTTTTCGGCAGATCTCTCGCCGGACACGGAACGCTTTGTGGCGCATTGCCGCTGGCTGCTGGACAAGGAACTGGGCCTGGCAGTATTCGGCACCAACTCGGAAGCCAATTCACTGGCCGTCGAGGAGAAAATCCGCTTGCTCGATACGCTCATCGATGCGGGCGTTCCCGCCGCGCGGCTGATGCCAGGTACCGGTAGTTGCGCACTGCCGGATACCGTGGCGCAAACCCGCCACGCGGTGGCCAAGGGCGTCGAAGGGGTGCTGATGCTGCCGCCGTTCTACTACAAAGGTGTATCCGATGAGGGGCTGTTCCGCTACTTCAGTGAGGTAATCGAGCGGGTCGGCGACGAGCGTCTACGCATCTACCTCTACCACATCCCGCCGGTGTCGCAGGTGCCGCTGTCTCTGGCGCTGATCGAGCGTCTGCTCAAGGCCTACCCGGCCAATGTGGTCGGCCTGAAGGACAGCTCCGGCGATTGGTCCAACACCCAGGCCGTGATCGAGCAATTCGCCGGTGACGGTTTCCAGGTCTACGCCGGCAGCGAGTCCTTTTTGCTGCAAACCCTGCGCGCTGGCGGCGCTGGCTGTATCAGCGCCACGGCAAACGTCAACCCGGGTCCGATTGCGCGGCTCGCCAAAACCTGGCAGGCAGCGGATGCGGATGATCAACAGGCCGCTTTGGTACGCACCCGCAAAATCTTTGAGCGTTTCCCGTTGATCGGCGCGCTCAAGGCCGTTACCGCGAGGTTCGGCGACAGCGAGCAGTGGACGCGCCTGCGCCCGCCGCTGGTGGAACTCGACCAGCAGCAGCGCGGTGAGCTGTTCGCGCTGCTCGACGACCTTGGATTCGACATGCCGGGCCTCAAGCAAAGCTGATCATGGAGTTACCGATGCACAAGAAACGAATCGTCGCCCTGCGCCGGCTGAAGGAATCGCATCTGCAGCGCTTGCGTGAAGCCTTTGAAGTCGCCTATTTCGAAGAGCCGGAGCTACAACCTGAGGCGGTTGCCGCCGCGCTGCGCCAGGCTCATGGGCTGATTGGCGGCAAACTGCAGGTCACCTCGGCGATGCTCGACGAGGCGCCCGCATTGGAGGCCGTCGCCACCATCTCGGTGGGCTACGACAACCTGCCGGTGGCTGAGCTGAGCCGCCGCGGGATCCTCCTGACCAATACCCCCGATGTGCTCACCGAAACCACCGCCGACACCGGATTCATGCTGATCATGGCCAGCGCCCGGCGTCTGGTGGAACTGGCCAACATGGTGCGTGAGGGCCGTTGGACTCAGCACGTCGGCGAGCCGCACTTTGGCCACGATGTGCACGGCAAGACCCTCGGCCTGGTCGGGCTCGGGCGCATCGGCCGAGCCATCGCCCGTCGCGCCTTGGGCTTCAATATGCGCGTGCTGTATAGCAACGCCTCGCCCAAGCCCGATCTGGAGGCCCAGTGGGGGCTGGAGCGCCGCAGCTTCGAACAGTTGCTGGCCGAGTCGGACTTCGTCTGCCTGACCGTGCCACTGACCGAACAGACCGACCACCTGCTCGGCTACGAGCAATGCCAGGCAATGAAACGCTCGGCATTTCTCATCAATGTCTCCCGCGGCCGAGTGGTCGATGAGGCCGGATTGATCCGCGCGCTGGATGAGCGGCTGATTGCGGGGGCGGGGTTGGACGTATTCGAGCAGGAGCCGGTCGCAGCTGATTCGCCGCTGCTGCGCATGGACAATGTAGTCACCCTGCCGCACATTGGTTCGGCCACTCATGAAACCCGTGCAGCGATGGCCAGTTGCGCGGTGGAGAATATCTGTCAGGCCCTGCGCGGTGAGCGCCCGCGGGACCTGGTCAATCCAGAAGCCCGCCCAGGCGGGTTCGTACAACCCCAGCAGGAACAGCCCGTAGATGCCAAGTAATCATTCGCGACGCTTGGCGTCGATTTTGAACCTGCACGACCTTGATCGCGTTGCGAAACGCCATCTGCCGCGACCTATCTACGGCTATATCGCCAACGTCGCCGAGGATGGACACACCGCCCGGGCCAATCGAAGCGCCTTCGATGCCTATTCGTTCCTGCCGCGCGCATTGGTGGACGTTTCCAATATCTCCCTCGAAACCGAACTGCTCGGCCAGCGCTATGCATTGCCGATCGGCATCGCCCCGATGGGTATCAGTGCGCTGTCAGCCTACCGCGGCGACTTGATGCAGGCGCAGGCGGCGGCGAAAGCCGGCATTCCGATGATCCTCAGCGGCAGCTCGCTGATCCGCATGGAAGACGTACTTAACAACGGCAAGACCGACTGGTTCCAGGCCTATCTGCCCGGCGATCACGCCGGTATCGAGGCGCTGATCGAGCGCGTGCGCAACGCCGGCTTCGATAAGCTGGTGATCACCGTCGACTATCCGGTGCCGCCGAACAGCGACAACAACACCCGCTCGGGCTTCTATTCGCCGTTGCGCCCCAGTCTGCGTCTGGCCTATGACGGCCTGGTGCGGCCGCGCTGGCTGTTCGGCACCTTCCTGCGCACGCTGATCAATCACGGGATGCCGCATTTCGAAAACAACTACGCCACGCGCGGCATCGCGGTCATCTCCGGCAACGTCAAGCGCGACTTTTCGGGTCGTAGTCACCTCAACTGGAGCTATATTGAATTGGTCCGCCGCCTATGGCCGGGCAAGCTGGTGATCAAGGGCATCCTCCACCCGGATGACGCCCGTAAATCCCGCGATGCCGGCGCGGATGCGCTGATCGTCTCCAACCACGGTGGGCGCCAGCTTGACGGCACGCTCTCGGCGCTGGAGGCATTGCCCGGGGTGGTCGAAGCGGTCAGCGAGCTGCCGGTGATGATCGACAGCGGTTTCCGCCGCGGTACAGATGTGCTGAAAGCATTGGCGCTGGGCGCGCGCATGGTGTTCATCGGCCGCCCGTTCAACTACGCCGCGGCCTACGCGGGCGAGGCGGGTGTTTCCCATGCGATTGATCTGCTGGGGGCCGAATTGCAGCGTGACATGGCGCTGCTGGGGCTGACCCGGATTGAAGAGGTCACCAGGGACTGCCTGGTCAATAACAAGAAATAGCGCAGAGCCGGTAGCGGAGGGCTTATGGGACGCGGACTGTTGTCAGGACTGTGGGACGTAGAGGCCGCCATTTACACCGGTCCTCCTCCTTTGGAGGATGGTTGCCGGCTCGGCGTACAGCGCACCGAAGCGGCGCTACGTGCGGCGCGTGCCGAGGCCGAACGCAATGGCTGGGCGGTATCCATCGCGGTCGTCGACACCCTCGGCGAGCCGCTTGGGCTGGTCAAACTCGACGGCAGTCCGCCCGACAGTGCTCGGTGTGCGATCAAAAAGGCCCAGCAGGCCACGGCCGCCGAGCAATGCGGCTTAGTCGACGAGGCACCCTTCTCGTCCCACTCGCGGCAGGTGCGATTCCCGGCAGATGCTATCCCCGTCTATGCAGAGGACAAGTGCATCGGCGCGATCGGTGTTCACGGAGTCCATCGGGGCGAAGCCGCACAGGTGGCGAATGCCGGCGCGGAGGCGATAGAGCACGGTCTCTGAGCTGATTCGGCAGGCTAGCGGTTGCTTAGTAATTTCCCGGGCGATTACGCCAGGCGTATCCGCAGCTGCCCCGGCTTGCTCTGCTATCGTCAGCAAGCCATCACCCAATACGGAGCCATAGCATGCAGCCTCGAATCACCGTCATCACCCTTGGGGTTGAGGATCTCGAGGCTTCATTGCGCTTTTATCGCGACGGCTTGGGTTTTGCGAGCGAAGGCATCATCGGGCAGGAGCTCGAGCACGGTGCTGTTGCGTTTATCCAGCTACAGGCTGGCCTGCGTCTGGCCCTTTGGCCGCGCAGCAGCATCGCTCACGACACCGGACTGGCCCTCGGTCCGGCCAGTGCCACCGAAATGACCTTGGGTCACAACGTCGCGTCGAAGGCGGAGGTCGACGCCGTCATGGCAATCGCGGATGCGGCCGGAGCCGTCATCATCAAGCCGGCACATGATACGTTCTGGGGCGGCTATTCCGGGTATTTCAAGGACCCGGACGGCCACCTCTGGGAGATCGTGTGGAACCCGCAGTTGACTGACTGACGCCTGCAGGGCATGCCCTGCCTCCGGTTGGCATCAGAGAAGATGCTTGGAAATCTGCTTGGATATTTCCACGATCGACGTTTTGCCGGTGAATTCGAACTTCACTTGGCCCAACGAAGAAAAATAGATCTCCAGTTCGGAATCCAGATCGAAGGTTCCGGACGTTTCTACTGAATAAGCGACGATGTTCTTGTAGGGCAGGGAGGTGAAGTCCTTCTTGCTCCCGGTGAGGCCCTGCACGTTGACCGCGATGATTCGCTTGGTGGTAAACACCACGCCGTCGCGCATCGATTTGTAGGCGTCGATGACCTGCTCGCCGTCCACCAGCAGAGACCTGACCCGCTCCGCATACTCATCGTTCTGCTTCAGCTTGAAGAAGCCCTTGTTGTCGAAATCGATCATCCGCGTTCCTCGTTATGGAGTGTTTGGAGCGTGCTGTCGCACCAGGTCGACATCTACCATAACGGCCGGAACAACTTGCGCAACAAGGCGCTGAAAACGAAGAAGAGCCAAATATCGAGGCAATCTCGGGATGGCGTTGATTGGACCGAGCCATGGCCCGTCGTCGTTTGGCTGCATTGCTTTGCCAAACACGCGAGAAGATGGGGATAAGGCTAGCGCTTGAAGGTGGCCGCTGATCGCTCTGTGCGACTCGATCACTCAAGGAAAACAGAGAAAAACAAAGGGCCTAGGTTTTCACCTAAGCCCTTGTCTATTTGGCGCACCAGGCGGGATTCGAACCCACGACCCCTGCCTTCGGAGGGCAGTACTCTATCCAGCTGAGCTACTGGTGCGGCGCGGGCGCAATCATACGCATCTCGCCGGCGGTCGTCCATGGCGCTTCGGCGGCTAGGAACGGAACCCTTGCTCAGGTCCGGCCATCTTCGTGTCTTTATCAGGCTAGGCTATGAAGCGTTAGTTTTTTCGAACATGGTGTTGCCTGAAGTCTCGCGGCGGGCCTAGCATTTCGTTTGAGATTTCGAACGCTCGCTGCGCTATAGGAACCCGGCTGTTGCCTTTTACTCTGACTGGGTAAGGTCATGCCATGCGGGCCTCCCCTCATATGCGGCCAGACGGCCATGTCCAATTTCCGGCGCCAGGCGCCGGCTCGTAGGAGACTGTCATGCAACTCAAAGATACTTCGCTGTTCCGCCAGCAGGCCTATATCGACGGAGCCTGGCAGGACGCGGACGGCGGCCAGACCATCAAGGTCAACAACCCGGCCAGCAATGAGGTTCTAGGCACCGTGCCGAAGATGGGTGCCGCTGAAGCTCGCCGTGCCATCGAGGCCGCCGAGCGTGCGCTGCCAGCCTGGCGCGACCTGACGGCCAAAGAGCGTTCGCAGAAGCTGCGTCGCTGGTTCGAACTGGTGATGGAAAACCAGGATGACCTGGGCCGCCTGATGACGCTGGAGCAGGGCAAGCCGTTGGCCGAATCCAAGGGCGAGATTGCCTATGCCGCGTCGTTTATCGAGTGGTTCGCCGAGGAGGCCAAACGTGTCTATGGCGATACCATTCCCGGCCACCAGAAGGACAAGCGGATCATCGTGATCAAGCAGCCGATCGGGGTCACCGCGGCCATCACGCCATGGAACTTCCCCGCAGCGATGATCACTCGTAAGGCCGCTCCGGCACTCGCGGCGGGTTGCACCATGGTGGTCAAGCCGGCCAGCCAGACCCCGTTCTCCGCGCTGGCGCTGGCCGAGCTGGCCGAGCGTGCCGGCATTCCCAAGGGGGTGTTTAGCGTCATCACCGGTTCGGCCGGCGATATCGGCAGCGAGCTGACCGCCAATCCCACTGTGCGCAAGATCAGCTTCACCGGCTCCACTGAGGTTGGTGCCAAGTTGATGGCGCAATGCGCGCCGGGGATCAAGAAGGTTTCGTTGGAGCTGGGCGGCAACGCGCCTTTCCTGGTCTTCGACGACGCCGACCTCGACGAGGCGGTCAAAGGCGCCATGCAGTCCAAGTACCGAAATGCCGGGCAGACCTGTGTCTGCGTCAACCGCATTTATGTACAGGAGGGGGTGTACGACGCCTTCGCCGAGAAATTTCAGGCGGCAGTGGCGAAGCTGAAGGTCGGCAACGGCCTCGATGAAGGCATCGACATCGGTCCGCTGATTGATGAGCGGGCCGCCGCCAAGGTCAGAGAGCATATCGAGGATGCCGTCGCCAACGGTGCCCAGGTGGTCACCGGCGGTAAAGCGCATAGCCTCGGCGGTAGCTATTTCGAGCCGACGCTGATGGTCAATGTGCCGCATGACGCTAAGGTCGCCAAGGAAGAGACCTTCGGCCCGCTGGCGCCGCTGTTCCGCTTCAAGGACGAGGCCGAAGGCATTGCGCTGGCCAACGACACTGAGTTCGGTCTGGCTGCGTACTTCTATGCCCGCGACCTGGGGCGGGTGTTCCGTGTGGCCGAGGCGATCGAGTCGGGAATGGTCGGCGTCAACACCGGCATGATTTCCACGGAGGTGGCGCCGTTCGGCGGGGTGAAGTCCTCCGGCCTGGGCCGCGAGGGTTCCAAGTACGGTATCGAGGATTACCTGGAGATCAAGTACCTCTGCCTGGGGCTGTAGGCCGCGCGGCACCACGAGGAGCCAGTTCCTGTCTTGGGGGCTGGCTCCTTTTTGTTTATGGGCCGGTATCCCGTTCGCCAATGACCCACCCCTGTCGTCGCTGAGCCCACTAGAGTGCCTGGTGTCGCCCGCATTCGTATTGAGCTGGCGACACCGGCCGGCGCGTCGATCGGGCGCGAAAACAGGCGAAAAGCGATGTCCGGGGCATTCAGTGACGTGACGGCGCTTGCCAGTCCGGATGAATATTGCCAGTCTCTCGACATGCAGAAATGACTCGACTATTCTGCTGTGCGAAACCTAATTCCGTGAAATTACAAATCCAATCATCATTTCACAAGCGGAGGCCTGCCATGACGGATGTCGTACGGCTCGAATTCCAGGGCGAGATCGCTCTGATCACGGTCAACAACCCACCAGTCAACGCGCTCGGCCAAGCCGTGCGTGAAGGCCTGCTGCAGGCCTTTCAGAGCGCCGAGGCGGATGCACAGGTCCGTGCCGTCGTGCTGATCTGCGAGGGCAGTACTTTCATTGCCGGCGCTGACATCAAGGAATTCGGCAAGCCGCCGCAGGCACCGAGTCTGCCGGAGGTGATCGAGGTCATCGAAGGCAGCGGCACGCCGAGCGTCGCGGTGATTCACGGCACTGCCCTGGGTGGCGGGCTGGAAGTCGCGCTGGGCTGCCATTACCGCATCGCTCGGCGGGACGCCAAAGTCGGCCTGCCGGAAGTGAAGCTGGGTCTGTTGCCGGGTGCTGGCGGCACCCAGCGCTTGCCGCGTCTGGCCGGCGTTGAGAAGGCGCTGGACATGATCGTCAGCGGCACGCCGATCGATGCGGCAGAGGCGGTGGAGCACAACGTCATCGATGAGCTGTTCGACGGCGACCTGAGGGAAGCCGGCCTGGCTTATGCCCGTCGTATGATCGAGGAAGGTCGCGCACCGCGTCGCACTGGCGAGCAGACTCGCGGTCTGGAGAATGCCGACAACGAGGCCCTGATCAGGGCCAAGCACGCCGAGGTGGCCAAGCGCATGCCCGGCCTGTTCTCGCCGCTGCGCTGCATCGCGGCGGTCGAGGCGGCCACCAAGCTGCCGCTGGCCGAGGGTCTCAAGCGTGAGCGTGAGTTGTTCGCCGAGTGCCTGAACTCGCCACAGCGTGGTGCGTTGGTCCATTCCTTCTTCGCCGAGCGTCAGGCGAGCAAGATCACCGATCTGCCGGCCGACGTGAAACCGCGCCCGATCAATAGCGCCGCGGTGATTGGCGGAGGCACCATGGGTGTCGGTATCGCCCTGAGTTTTGCTAATGCTGGTGTGCCGGTAAAGTTGCTGGAAATCAATGACGAGGCACTGCAGCGCGGCTTGCAGCGTGCCCGCGATACCTATGCCGCCAGCGTAAAGCGCGGCAGCCTGACCGAGGAGGCAATGGAAAAACGCCTCAAGCTGGTCACTGGTGTTACCAATTACAGCGCCCTGGCCGACGCCGACGTGGTGGTCGAGGCGGTGTTCGAGGAAATGGGCGTCAAGCAGCAGGTCTTCGAGCAGCTGGACGCCGTCTGCAAGCCAGGCGCAATCCTCGCCTCCAATACATCGTCACTGGATTTGAATGCCATCGCGGCCTTCACCAAACGTCCCGAAGATGTGGTGGGTTTGCATTTCTTCAGCCCGGCCAACGTGATGCGCCTGCTGGAAGTGGTGCGTGGCGAGAAGACCAGTCACGAAGTGCTGGCCACCGCCATGGCGATCGGCAAGAAGCTGAAGAAGGTCTCGGTGGTGGTTGGTGTCTGCGACGGCTTCGTCGGCAACCGCATGGTCTTTCAGTATGGCCGCGAGGCGGAATTCCTGCTTGAAGAGGGCGCCACGCCGCAGCAGGTCGACGGCGCGCTGCGCAACTTCGGCATGGCCATGGGGCCCTTTGCGATGCGCGATCTGTCTGGATTGGATATCGGCCAGGCGATTCGCAAGCGCCAGCGGGTCGACCTACCGGCCGATCGCGACTTCCCCACCGTCTCCGACAAGCTCTGCGCGGCCGGCATGCTCGGGCAGAAGACGGGTGCGGGTTATTACCGCTACGAGCCGGGCAACCGTACGCCGCTGGAGAACCCTGAATTGGCGCCTATGCTCGACGCGGCGTCGCGGGAAAAAGGCATCGAGCGCCGTGAGCTGGATGAGCAGTACATCGTCGAGCGGACCATCTTCGCGCTGGTCAACGAAGGCGCGAAGATTCTCGAAGAGGGCATCGCCCAACGCTCCAGCGACATCGACGTCATTTACCTGAACGGTTACGGATTCCCGGCCTTCCGGGGTGGGCCGATGTATTACGCCGACAGCGTTGGCCTGGACAAGGTGCTCGCGCGTGTTCGCGAACTTCACGCACGGTGCGGTGACTGGTGGAAGCCGGCGCCGCTATTGGAAAAACTGGCCGCCGAAGGCCGTACTTTCACCGAATGGCAGGCCGGGCAATGAGCGCCGCCCGCCTGCACTCTGCCGATCGGATATCGAGGATTCATCCATGAACGTCAACTACACGGCCGAAGAGCTCGCCTTCCGCGATGAAGTGCGCGCCTTCCTGAAAAGCGAGCTGCCGGCGGATATCGCCGCCAAGGTAAAGCTCGGCAAGCACATGTCCAAGGAAGATCACCAGCGCTGGCAGCAGATTCTGGTCAAGCGCGGCTGGTACGCACCGGGCTGGCCGGAGGAGTTCGGCGGGACCACCTGGGGGCCTGTAGAAAAACATATCTTCGACGAAGAATGCGCGGCCTTCGGTGCCCCACGCACCGTGCCGTTCGGCGTCAACATGGTCGCCCCGGTGATCATCAAGTTCGGTACCCAGCAGCAGAAGGACCATTACCTGCCGCGCATCCTCTCCGGTGAAGACTGGTGGTGCCAGGGCTATTCCGAGCCGGGCGCCGGTTCTGACCTGGCCAGCCTCAAGACCCGCGCCGTGCGTGACGGCGACCATTATGTGGTCAACGGCCAGAAGACCTGGACCACCCTTGGTCAGCACGCCAACATGATCTTCTGCCTGGTGCGCACCGACCCGGAAGCCAAGCAGCAGCGCGGCATCAGCTTCCTGTTGATCGACATGAGCACGCCGGGCATCAGCGTGCGGCCGATCATCACCCTGGACGGCGATCACGAGGTCAACGAAGTCTTCTTCGACAACGTCCGCGTGCCGGTGGAAAACCTCGTCGGCGAGGAAAACCAGGGCTGGACCTGCGCCAAGTACCTGCTCACCCACGAGCGCACGGGCCTGGCCGGCATCGGCGCCTCGAAGGCGGCGCTGGCGCACCTCAAGCGCATCGCTATGAAGGAAGTCTGCGACGGCAAGCCGATGCTGGAAGACCCGCTATTCCGTGCCCAGGTGGCGGAAGTGGAGATGCAGCTGATGGCCATCGAGATGAGCACCCTGCGCATTCTCGCCGCGGCGAAGGAGGGCGGCGTGCCTGGCGCCGAGTCGTCGATCCTCAAGGTCAAGGGCACCGAAATCCGCCAGGCCATCACCAGCCTGCTGCGCAAGGTCATTGGCCCCTACGCGCTGCCGTTCCTGGAAGAGGAGCTGCAGCTGGACTACGACGGCGAGCTGCTGCACGCCGACTACAGTGCGGCGCTGGCCGGCGACTACTTCAACATGCGCAAGCTGTCGATCTTCGGCGGCTCCAACGAAATCCAGAAGAATATCGTCTCGAAGATGATTCTCGAGCTGTAAGGGGGCACCGCAATGGACTTCAAACTGACTGAAGAGCAGCAAATGCTGCAAGACACCGCGGCGCGCCTGGTGCGCGACGCTTACCCGTTCGAGCAGCGCGAGAAATTCAGCGAGTTGGAGCTGGGCTTCTCCGCCGAGTTCTGGGGCCAGCTGGGCGAGCTGGGCCTGACCGCCGTGCCGTTTGATGAAGAGATCGGCGGCTTTGGCGGCGGCGGCGTGGAATCCATGCTGGTGATGACCGAGCTGGGCCGTGGTCTGACGCTGGAGCCTTACCTGCAATCGGTGATCTTCGGCGGCGGGCTGCTCAACCAGCTGGGTAGCGACGCGCAGAAGCAGGACCTGCTGCCGCAAGTTGCGGCCGGTTCGCTGCAGCTGGCGGTGGCCTTCGAAGAACCGCAGAGCCACTACAACCTCAACGACGTGCAGACCAAAGCCGAGACGGTCGACGGCGGTTATCGGCTGTCCGGGCGCAAGGCCGTGGTGATCGGCGGGCACAGCGCCGGGCAGATCATCGTCTCCGCGCGCACCTCAGGTGACAGCCGCGACGAAGCCGGCATCAGCCTGTTCCTCGTCGACCCGAACGCCCAAGGCGTCAGCCGCCGCGTGTATCCGACCATCGACGGGCGCAAGGGCTGCGAGCTGTTCCTCGACAATGTGCAGGTGGGCGCCGACGCGGTGCTCGGCGAAATCGGCAACGCCTTGCTGGCACTGCGCTACCAGCAGGGCCGCGCCATCGCCGCGCAGTGCGCCGATGCGCTGGGCAGCATGGACGAAGCCTGCAAGCTGACCCTCGACTACCTGAAAACGCGCAAGCAGTTTGGCGTGCCGATCGGCAAGTTCCAGGTCCTGCAGCACCGCATGGTAGACATGCAGACCGAGCTGGAGCAGGCCACCAGCATGGCGATCCTCGCCGCGACCTTTGCCGACGGCGAAGACAACGACGACCGCCGCCGCATCATCGCTGCCGCCAAGTACATCTGCGCCCGCGCCGCCCGTAAGGTGGCTGAGGAAGCGATCCAGCTGCATGGCGGCATCGGCATGACCTGGGAATACAACCTCGCCCATCACGCCAAGCGTTTGGTCATGATCGCCCACCAGTTCGGTGACGATGACCATCACCTGAAGGCCTATACGAAGCTGATGCAAGTGGCATAAGGGCGAATCGCAGCACAGCAAAACCGGGTCAATGGCCCGGTTTTGCTTTTTCAGGCATGTGTCCGCAGCGCTCAGCCGTCTTCCGGTGTGGCAACGGTTACCATCCGGTCGTCCCGCTTGCTTATGTCAGCCCGCAATTCCTGCAGTAAGCCGAAGCCCTGCGCCAATCCTTCCTAAAAAGGCCTTCTTCGGCCAGTTGATGCCTCAATACCTAATGACGAACCGGCCAGCGTATTGCTGGAGCGTATCCGCGCGGAGCAAGGGATCCTGCCAACGGTGCGCGAAAGTAAGGGTGAGCATGAACAGGGCTTTCGTGGTTTCGTAGGGTGGGCCGGGCGGCGTTCCGCTTCAGCACACCGTTATGGCGCTGGCGGTGGGCTCAGCGGCCGAGGTACCCATGCAGAGCGTCGCAGGCGAGTTGTGTAGGAGCCAGCTTGCTGGCGATCCGAGATCGCGAAGAAGGCTTTGATCGCCAGCAAGCTGGCTCCTACAGGGAGACCTTGGGTCCGGGCCCCTTACACTAACCGTTGCTCTGATGCAGATGCAGCGGACCTGCGATTCTGAGCCTTTCCTCAGGCCACTGCCTGATCGCCTCCAACGCTGAGCTCCGGCAGCAAATAGTTCGACCAGAGCGTCGGTGCGAAGGAGTTGCGGAAAAAGCCGAAGTGGCCGATGCGATCCGCGCCGACTTCTGCCGGGGCGATGCGGCGCATCTGCTTGGCTGCGCCGGAATAAAACCCATGCAGCGATTCGGTGTTGCGCGCCGACATCATCTCGTCGTCGGTGAACGACAACGAGGTCAGCGGCGTTTGCACAGCGGCGAACGCGCGACGCATGGGTTCGCCTTCGACGCCCACCAGGTACTCGGGGTGCAGACACCAGCGACGCCACTGTCGGATGACCCCGGCCGGTAGATCACCGACCGCGCCGATACGATCTCCGGGAAAGTATCCCGCGACGGCTGTCAGTAGCGGGGCCAGACCATGCCAGAGCAACCATGCCTGGCGGCGGATCTGCGGGCTGTTCTCGCGCCAGTAGCCGCTGCCTGCGGCGATGGTGATGATTCGGGTGAGTCGCTCATGGCCTTCCACCAAGGGCAAGATCTGCGCGCCGACGCTGTGACCGATCCAGTAGAGGGGCATATCTCCTGCCGTTTCCGCAACGTTTGCCAGCACGGCGCTGCAGTCATGGCGGGCCCAGTCGAGGAGGTCCACTTTGAGCTGGCGCAGAGGCACCTGGCGGGACTGGCCCATGCCGAGATAGTCGAACGTCACCACCAGAAACCCGCGTTCGGCAAGCCAGCTCGCGAAATTGGCGTAGAAGCGTTGTTTCACGCCCATCGCCGGGGCGATCAGCACGGCGCCCCGCGGTGCGCCCGCAGGGTGATACCAGCAGCTGGCCAGTCGGTGGCCGTTACCGTTGTCGATCGAGCGTGCTTCAGCCTCTATTGTCGCCATGCCTGTTCTCCGGTCTTTTTGTATTGCCTGGATCGGCGCAGTATACGAGCAGCAGAAATTATTTCTAGAATATTATTCTAGTCGGAGGCCGAATGGCGCGAAGTAGCCGCAAGCAAGAAATCCTTCAGGCCGCGCTTGCCTGTTTTACCGAATACGGGGTGGAAGCCACGACAATAGAGATGATCCGCGACCGTTCCGGTGCCAGCATCGGCAGCCTGTACCACCATTTCGGCAATCGCGAGCGAATCATCGCCGCGCTCTATCTGGAAGGCATCGGCCAATACGCGGGGCTGCTGGAGGCCGGGTTGATCGAGACGCTGGACGCCGAAGCCTGCGTCAAGTTGTTCGTCACCCGCTACATCGACTGGGTGGTGGTGAACCCGGACTGGGCGCGCTTCGTCCTGCATAACCGTGGACGGGTCGAGGCGGGAGAGATGGGCGAGCGGCTGAGGGAGGTGAATCGAAGCCATGGTGAGCGGGTCGCTGCGATTCTGCGTCGCCATCGCGACAGCGGCGCTTTTCGCCGCATGCCCGGGGATTGTTTTCTCGCGGTTGTGATCGGGCCCTGTCACGACATGGCGCGCAATTGGCTGGCGGGACGCTCGCGAACGCAACTGGCCGATTGCCGCGAGCTGCTCGCCGACATTGCCTGGGCGAGTGTCAGAGCCCAGCCGGGGTCCGGAAAATCACCAGCCTAGCCTCGGCCACGCCGCGTTCTCGATCGTTCGCAGGAAATCACACGCCAAGGCTCTCGATATCACGGGCGAGCATTTCCAGCTGATGCGCCAGCGAGCCCCGGAGGGCTTCTTCGCTGAGCTGGAACGACGGCGCACCGCAGCTCAGCGCCATGATGCTGCCGTCGGCCAGGCGAAGCGGCACGCCGGCGGCCTTCACGTTGCGATCCCAATCACCAAGTGACAGGCAAAAGCCGTGCTGACTGAACTCATCGAAAGACTCTTCCAGCGACCGTTTCATCGTCGGCCAGTCGTCGCCGTATTTGGTTTCCAGCGCGGCCATCAGGTGCTCGCGCTCCTTTTCCGGAGTGGCGGCCAGGAAGGCACGGCCAGCGGCGGTGGTAGCCAGCGGCAGACGCACACCCACATCCATGCGCAGCGTCGATACCTCGGCGGGGCGGCAGTTCTCCACGTAGATCATCGACAGCCGATCGCGGCAGGTCAGGCCGACTGAGGTATTGGTGCGACGAGCGAACTCGTCCATGTACGGTTTGGCCAGCTGGCGCACGCGCAGGTTGGAAACGTAGGCATAACCCAGCGCGAGCACGCCGGAGTCGAGCTGATATTTCTCGAGCTGCTGGGAGTAGCTGAGGTAGCCGAGTTTGGTCAGGGTGTAGGTCATGCGCGAAACCGTAGGCTTCGGTAACCCGGTGATGCGTGCGATATCCTGATTGCCCATCACCACCGAGCCATGGGTGAAGGCGCGCAGTACATCCAGCCCGCGAGACAAGGCCTCGACGAATTTGCGGTCCTTTGGGTTCTCGATGTCTTCAACGTCGCTCATGGTGATATCGGTCTGTCTGGTAGTGGGGCAGCGGGCGAACGATAGCAGATCGCCCTTATGGCAGGCAGTGCAGCCGCTGCAGGGCACCTTGGGGCTTGGCATTGCCCGTATTGCTGCAAAGGCCTTTATTCCATAGTAGCTGAAAAAGTCGATCCTGCATTCCGCACAGTAAAACTATAATTCGCTTTTGGAGGGTGGCGCGCAGTTATCTTGAATACCGGCGGGCTTGAGGGTCGCTGCGCATTTATTCCGTATCCCTCGGTGGTGGCTGGGCGGAAATACTCAACGATGGCATCGCGACGGCGCCGCTTCGACTATATAAGCTGAGCGATCGGTGGTTGTCAGGCGACGAACGGCGAATCCATGAATGCCTGTTCCAGGCCGGTCTGGCCGGGGTTTGAGACCAAAGAGGCCGGCAAGGAAAAGTTACGCCATGCTTGTTGCTATGGGGGCTTTCTGATATAAAGCAGCGCTCTTTTCTAGGGGCCCGGTTTCTTCGCTTGCCGCGTAGCCGGTAAGACCCCAACGAAACGTGGCGCTGAGCGCCAAAAGACAATTGAATTCAAGCGGCCAACCCATGCCGGGTTGGGCATGTGGTTTTAGAGGGCTGAGGCATGTCGAGAGTCTGTCAAGTTACCGGTAAGGGTCCGGTAACCGGGAACAACATTTCCCACGCGAACAACAAAACCCGTCGTCGTTTTCTGCCGAACCTGCAGCATCATCGCTTCTGGGTCGAGTCCGAGAACCGCTTCGTACGTCTGCGTCTGACCGCCAAGGGCATGCGCGTTATCGACAAGCGCGGCATCGACGCCGTTCTGGCTGAAATCCGCGCTCGCGGCGAAAAGGTTTAAGGAGAATTATCATGCGTGACCTGATCCGTTTGGTGTCCAGCGCCGGTACCGGCCACTTCTACACCACCGACAAGAACAAGCGCACCACCCCCGACAAGATCGAAATCAAGAAGTACGATCCTGTCGTGCGTAAGCACGTGATCTACAAGGAAGCCAAGATCAAGTAATTGATCGGCCCTTGAAGAAAAACCCGCCAATCGGCGGGTTTTTTCGTTTCTGGCGGCTGCTGTTCTGCCCACTCGTCTCGTGGATCGCATCGATGCTCAATGCTCGGGCTTAAAGCCGGCAAAAGCGCCATGTTTTGGTTGTAGAGGAGCATTCGAAAAACGTTTGTGGTGCGACGAGATCATCATTGGGGAAGGCTCGCGCCGGCGGCGCGGTCTGACGGCTATGCTGTAACGCAACGTCATTCGCACAGGGTGTGCTCGGCGATCTATGTTTAAAAAAACGAACATAACAAGGCGTAAATGACGCCTTTCGTAAAAAATATTGATAGCCCTGGCGCTGCTGGTTTAGGGTGCCTTTCTGATTATTGACGAATACCAGAGGACGCTCCCATGACCACCCCGACCCTCTCCGATTGGCAACAGCGTGCCCGTGACCTGCGCATCGAAGGACGCGCCTTCATCCAGGGCGAATACACGGCATCCAGCGCAGCGGCCAGCTTCGATTGCATCAGTCCAGTCGATGGGCGTGTGTTGGCGCAAGTGGCGAGCTGCGACGAAGCCGATGCCGACCGCGCCGTGATCAGCGCGCGCATGGCCTTCGAGTCGGGCGTCTGGTCGCGACTGGCGCCGGCCAAGCGCAAGGCGGTCATGATTCGTTTCGCCAATCTCCTCCAAGCCAACGCCGAAGAGCTGGCGTTGCTGGAAACTCTGGACATGGGCAAGCCCATCAGCGATTCGCTGAGCATCGATATCCCCGGGGCGGCCAATGCGTTGCGCTGGTCTGGTGAGGCTATCGACAAGATTTACGACGAAGTTGCGGCGACTCCGCATGATCAGCTGGGCTTGGTCACCCGTGAGCCGGTCGGGGTGGTGGCGGCCATCGTGCCGTGGAACTTCCCGCTGATGATGGCGTGCTGGAAGCTCGGTCCGGCGTTGTCCACCGGCAACTCGGTGATACTCAAACCGTCCGAGAAATCGCCACTGAGTGCGATCCGTGTGGCGCAACTGGCCCTCGAAGCGGGCATTCCGCCGGGGGTGCTCAATGTGCTGCCGGGTTACGGACACACCGTGGGCAAAGCGCTGGCGCTGCATATGGACGTCGATACGCTGGTGTTCACCGGCTCCACGCGGGTCGCCAAGCAGCTGATGATCTACGCTGGCGAATCCAATATGAAGCGGGTCTGGCTGGAAGCAGGAGGCAAGAGCCCGAACATCGTCTTCGCCGACGCGCCCGATCTCGAAGCTGCCGCCCGCTCGGCTGCCAGCGCCATCGCTTTCAACCAGGGGGAGGTCTGCACGGCCGGCTCGCGTCTGTTGGTGGAAAGCTCGGTGAAGGAGCGCTTCCTGCCGCTGGTGGTTGAGGCACTGAAGGGCTGGAAGCCAGGCAATCCGCTGGACCCAGCTACCAATGTCGGAGCCCTGGTCGACACGCAGCAGCTGGATACCGTGCTCGGCTACATCGAAGCCGGCCGTAACGATGGCGCTCAGGTGCTTATTGGCGGGCAGCGGACCCTGCAAGACACTGGCGGTCTCTACGTCGAGCCGACGATCTTCGATGGTGTCAGCAATGCGATGAAAATCGCCCGGGAGGAAATCTTTGGCCCGGTATTGTCGGTGATTACGTTCGACACGCCAGCAGAGGCCGTCGCAATCGCCAACGACACTCCGTACGGCCTCGCAGCGGCAGTGTGGACTGCGGATTTGTCCAAGGCCCATCTGACCGCCAAGGCGCTGCGGGCCGGCAGCGTCTGGGTCAATCAGTACGACGGTGGCGACATGACCGCGCCGTTCGGTGGCTTCAAGCAGTCCGGCAACGGTCGCGACAAGTCGCTGCATGCCTTCGACAAATACACCGAGCTGAAGGCAACCTGGATAAAGCTTTAAACAGAGAGCGGCAAGTCAAACCTGAAGGGTGTCGTCGGCGATCAGCTCGTGCGCCGAACGCCTACCGGTGCGGCTGACCCTCAACGTGGTTAGCCGAGGAGACGATGCAGAGGCCGGCGAGCTTCAGCAGCGACGCCGGCGCTGCTCCGGTTCGAGCTCGCGACAAGCGGTCGGCCCGCTGCGCGAAGTCGTCAGTGTCGGCCACAGGCGTTTGGTAACCTGCTGCGCAGCGCCAGATTGGCGCCGTCATCGCTCCTCGGCATTCCAGATTTCTTGCAGTTGCGTCGCCAGTTGCAGGGGGTCGAATGGCTTCTGCAGTAGCTTGCGGACACCGAGCCGCTGCAGCTCGTCAGCATCGGCTGGCCCGTTCGGTTGTCCGGTCAGCAGCACTACCGGCGTCCGCTGTAGATCAATCTGCGGCGAGAGCTGACGCAGTAATTCCATGCCGCCCATCTGCGGCAGCATTACATCCAGCAGGATCATGTCAGGTGCGAAGCGCTGCGCTTGCTCCAGCGCTTCCAGGCCAGACGCGCAGCTGAGCACCTGGAAGCCGCCAAGCTTCTCCAGGGCGATCCGCGTCACCACTCGAATGGATGGGACGTCTTCGACATGAAGGATCCGCTGCAATGGCCTCATGGCTGAGCCTCATGCAACGGATAGCAGGGCAGTTCGAACCAGAAACAGGCGCCTGCGCCAGGGGCCGAATCGAAACCGATCTGTCCGTCCATATGCTCGATCAACTCCTTGCTGATGGCCAGGCCGAGGCCGGTGCCGCCCTGCTGGCGCGTATCCGAAGCATCCGCCTGCGCGAACTTGCTGAATATCCGTTCGCGGAAGGCATCGGCAATCCCTGGCCCCTTGTCGCAAATGCTGACGCGGACTTTATGGGCATCGACCGTTTCGGCCCATAGTTCAACGGTCTCGCCAGGCGGCGAGTATTTGGCTGCGTTGGATAGCAGATTGCTTAATACCTGCTCCAGCCGCATCGTATCGACTCTGATCGATACCGGTGGGCAGCGGACCAGCTCGGTGGTGACCGAATAACTCTCGGCGTAACCCTGGTTGCTGCGCAGGGCCTGCTCTAGCAGCGGCTGCAGGGGTTGCAGCTGCAGCTCGAAGCGCATCTTGCCGGCAGAGAGCTTGTCGATATCCAGGAGGTCGTCGATCAGCGCGCTCAAGCGCTTGCTGTTCTGATGGGCAATATCCAGCAGCTCCTGCAAATGCCCCGGCACCTCGCCGATCACCTCGCTGCAGATCAGCCCCAGCGAGGCCGTGATGGAGGTCAGTGGTGTGCGCAACTCATGGCTGACGGTGGAGACGAAGTCCCGTTGCAGCGTCTCGATCTGCTTGCGCTCGGTGATGTCATGCAGCACCACCACCGCACCGCTTTGCTGGCCGTTGGAGGCATACATCGGATCGGCATTGGCCGATACGTGGCGGATCATGCCCTGGTTCACGATGGACAGCTCCACGTTGCGGATGCGTTCGCCGCGTAACGCACGCGTCAGCGGGACCTCTTCATAGCTCATCGGTGTCACCCCGTCCGCATGATAGAGATGGTAGGCGTCCGGCCACCGTTCCGGCGTCAGGCGCTGCGCATCGATTCCGTGCCAGAGCCGGGCGGTGTGGTTGAACAGCGTGAGGTGACCTTCGGAGTCGCAGGCGACGACGGCTTCGGATAGGGCTTCGAGCAGACGTCGGTTCATTTCCTGCTGCTTGTCCAGTTCCAACTGCTCAGCCTTGCGCTCGGTGATGTCGGTCACCAGGCCGTGCCAGAGCACTGAACCGTCCGCCTGACGCATCGGCGTGGCGCGTGCCTCGACCCAGATAAGGCCCTTGCGCGGGTGCTCGATACGGTGCTCGAAGTGCCAGGGCGTGAGCGTCGAAGCAGCCTGGCCGATGCTTGCCAGCACGGGCTCGCGGTCTTGGGGATGAATGCGGTTGTAGACCGGGCCGATATCCGGCGCCATCTCGGCCGCACTCAGCCCGTAGATATCCTCGACCCCTTCGCTGAGGTACGGGAACGAGCTGGTTCCGTCGGGTCGCCAGCAGAACTGGAACAGCATGCCGGGAACCTGCGCCGCGATTTGTTGTAGACGCAGCTGCAAGCGCTCCTGATGGGCCAGGTCATAGGCACTGATGATGTAGCCGCGCAGCAGCTCGCGTTCGTCATGAATTGCCGACACATTCAGCAGCACCGGCACGCTCTCACCTGTGCGGTGCAGCAGGCGCCATTCGCGCATTTCGCGACGGCCTTCGAGCAACGGCGCGGTGAGCACGGCGAACCCTGGCTCGATGGTCTCGCCCAGTTCGTTGCTGAGGATGCTTGCGCGGCGAGCCAGGGCGTCCGGCGGAAACAATATCGAGGTCAGCGGTTGATCGATCAGCATCTGCTCGGGATAGCCGAACAGGCGTTCGGCGGTCGGGTTGACGCCCGATATCCGTCCGTCGGCGGTGGTCAGCAGCATAGCGCTGGCGGCGCTGTTGATCAGCGCCTGCTGCAGCGCCGCCTGTTCGGCGTAGCGGTGGCTCTGCAGGCGCTCCTCGAACAGTCGCATGATCTGTCGGCTCAGATTCGCCAGGGCGTCGCGTTGCGCATCGCTGAGCTGGCGCGGCTGATGATCGATTACGCAGAGCGTGCCGAGGTTGTAGCCATCCGGCGAAGTCAGTGGCGCGCCGGCATAGAAGCGGATGCGAGGGGCGCCAGTTACCAACGGGTTTTCCTGAAAGCGTTGATCCTGTTGTGCGTCGCTGACCTCGAAGATGCCCTGGCCTTCGATGGTATGGGTGCAGAACGAGATCTCCCGCGGGGTTTCGCTGACATCGAGGCCGAAGCGGCTCTTGAACCACTGGCGACGATCATCGACCAGCGAGATCAGCGCAATCGGGGTGTCGCAGATATACGACGCCAGCTGAGTGAAGTCATCGAAGGCGGACTCGTCCGGTGTATCGAGAATTTCGTAGCGCAGCAGGGCGGCGAGCCGGGACAATTCGCGGGAAGGAGGGGAAGGCGCCGGCATCGATTTCAGTGACTCCATCTGCTAATTGTCTCGTTGGGTTGGGGCGGCGGTTTATGCGTCACCGGCTTCCCAGATTGCTTGGATCCGGCTGGCCAGGCGCATCGGATCGAACGGTTTGATGATCACGTCGCGTGCGCCGAGTTTGCGCAGATTTTCGATTTCGCCGGGCTGAGCCTTGGCAGTCATGAAGACCACCGGTACCTGCGCCAGGTCGACCTGTCCGCCGAGCCGGGTGAGGGTTTCCGTGCCGCCCATGCCCGGCATCATCACATCGAGCAGAATAAACTGCGGTGCGAACCGTTCAACCTCTCCCAGCGCCTGCAGACCGGACGAGCAGGACAGCACCTGATAACCTCCGATCGCCTCCAGCGCTACTTTGACGACCGCCTGGATGGATGGGTCGTCCTCGACATGCAGAATCCTTTTCAGCTCGGTCATGCGGGACCTCCAGCAGCGCTCCAGCACTCGATAGCAGTTTGGCAGTTTGATCGTCGGCTGGCGCATTGCTCAGGAAAAATAGCTCGGCGGAAAGCAGCGCCCGGGACCGTCACGAATCCGGCTGACGCGTCGGGCGAAACGGATCGAGCCAGATTCTGCGGTCCGCACCCTGTCGCGGTCGGAATGCCGTGCCGCTCGGGTCTGACGCTGTATCAGGAGGCGATTTCATTCAGCTTAGGCGTTTTGCTCATCGTCTGCCGCCGATCGGTTGATCAGCATCTTGAGCCGAGCGACACCGAACGTTGGCGAGCTTGCGGTGATCGTTGAGCTAGAGCGGTCCATCGCGTCAACCGCGCACAGACGAGCCGTGCAGTCCGTTGTCTTATTCGGTATCTGCGTACCCCGGCGTCCGTCGAAAAACCGCATTACTGCGACGGGCGGGCGCGCAATGTATCGTCATGGGCAGATAATGGCCCGGCGCTGGCGCTGCCGGCCCGTGTTTTTCTTCGCTGCGAGGCTGCTACACATGTGGTACACCGGATTTCTAAACCTCTCGGCCTGGCAAGTGGTCGCGGCCACTCTGCTGCTGACTCATGTGACAATTATCGCTGTCACCGTCTATCTGCACCGCTATTCCGCTCACCGTTCGCTCGAACTGAATGCTGGGCTCAAGCATTTCTTCCGCTTCTGGTTGTGGTTGACCACGGCGATGAATACCCGCGAGTGGACGGCCATCCATCGCAAGCACCACGCCAAATGCGAAACGCCGGACGACCCGCACAGCCCGGTACAGAAAGGCCTGGGCACGGTGTTAACCCGTGGCGCCGAGCTGTACATGGAAGAAGCGAAGAACGAAGAAACCCTACGCATCTATGGCAAGAACTGCCCGGGCGACTGGATCGAGCGCAACCTGTATTCGCGCTTTCCCAATCTGGGCATCGTCCTGATGCTTGGCCTCGATCTGGCGCTGTTCGGTGTAATCGGCCTGACCGTATGGGCGGTGCAGATGATCTGGATTCCGCTCTGGGCCGCCGGGGTGGTCAACGGGCTCGGACATGCGGTGGGTTATCGCAACTTCGAATGCCGTGATGCGGCGACCAACCTGCTGCCGTGGGGCATCCTCATCGGCGGCGAAGAGCTGCATAACAATCACCATACCTATCCGAACTCGGCCAAGCTGTCGGTGCGCAAGTGGGAGTTCGATATGGGCTGGGCCTGGATCAAGCTGTTCAGCGTATTTGGTCTGGCGAAAGTGAATCGCACCGCGCCCATCGCTCACCGCGTCACGCCCAAGCATCAGTTGGACATGGATAGCGCCATGGCGATACTCAACAACCGCTTTCAGATCATGGCGCAATACCGAAAGCTGGTGATCAAACCGCTCGTGCGCCTGGAGCTGGAACGCGCCGATGCCTCGATGCGCCATCAGTTTCGCCGGGCCAAGCGGCTGCTGTCGCGTGAACCGAGCCTGCTGCAGGATGAGCAACAGGCGCGTATCGCGGTGATCCTGGAGCAGAGCCAGTCGCTGCGCATCATTTACGAGCAGCGTCTGGCCTTGCAACAGATCTGGACCCGTACCAGCGCCAACGGCCATGACATGCTCGCCGCGATGAAACAGTGGGTGCAGGATGCTGAAGCCAGCGGTATCCACTCGCTACGCGAGTTCGCCGAGCACCTGAGAACCTACTCGCTGAGGCCGGCGGTCGCCCACGCATGACCTCCGATCGGCGCGCTCTCCGAGGGGCGCGCAGGCCGGAACTTTGCTCAGCCGACGCTCTCTGAACTGCATTCTGGTGCTAACGCGACAGCAACCCCTGGTGGGTCTCCGCTGGGTGCCTGGCGCCATTTGGGAACGCAGGTATGAATTTGGTGAAGTCGCGAAGCGATACGGGGGTTGGCATTCTTCCTCCGACTGAGGCGCAAACGCTGCTGGCGCTCATGCATGCCCGTGGTGAGGTTGAACGCCTGAGCGAGAGAGAGCAGCTGTTCAGCACCCTGATGGGCGCGGTCAAGGCTGTACTCTGGGCGTTTGATTGGAAGGCCCAGCAGATGATCTACGTCAGCCCCGCCTACGAGCAGGTGTTCGGCCGCTCCGTCGCGTTGCTGCTGGCGGATTTCGGCGAATGGCGCAACAGCATCTATCCCGATGACCTGGAATATGCTCAGCGCAGCATGCTCGAGGTCTTGGACAAGGGGGCCGTCGAAGAGCGTGAGTACCGCATCATCCGCGCCGACGGGCAACTGCGCTGGCTCAGCGACAAGTGCTTCATCGCGCGCAATGAGGATAGCGCGCGCGGGCCAATCATCGTCGGCATCGCCGAAGACATTACGGAGAAGAAGCAGCTCGAAGGCGAACTGCAGCGGCTGGCCACCACCGACGTGCTGACCCAGAGCAGCAACCGGCGCTACTTCTTCGAATGTGCTCAGCGCGAGTTCGACCTGGCCCGGCAATACGCGAGTCCGCTGGCGTTTCAGCTGCTGGATATCGATGACTTCAAGCGAATCAACGATACCCATGGTCATCAGACGGGCGATCAGGTACTGCAGCGCGTGGCACAGTGTGGGTCATCCGTGCTGCGCCGCGGCGATCTGTTCGGTCGCATTGGCGGTGAAGAATTCGCTTTGCTGTTGCCCGGCTGCCAGCCTGACCTCGCCGAGCAGATCGCCGAGAGGCTGCAGCGCGAGATCCAACGGCTAGTGTTCACCAGCCCAGACGGCCAGCGCTTCGGTGTCACCATCAGCCTCGGCGTGACCTACCTCAGGGCCGGCGATCCCGATCTGAGCGCGTTGTTTGCCCGGGCCGATGCGGCGATGTATACCGCCAAGCGCTTGGGCAAGAATCAGGTGATCGTCTCCTGAGCAGAGTGATCGGCCGGCGGCGCCTATGGTGATTGCTACGCCGAAGCGCGGCTCGACGCGGCGGGCTGCTGCTGGGTGATGCAGTGGATATTGCCGCCTCCGAGCAGAATCTCGCGCCCCGGCACCATGACGACCTGATGCTGCGCAAACACGCGGCTAAGAATAGCCTCTGCTTCGCTATCCAGCGGATCGCCAAATGACGGGGCGATGATGCCGCCGTTAACGATCAGGAAGTTCACGTAGCTGCCGGCCAGGCGGATCGAGGGATCACGCGGCTGGGTGCCGACCAGCGGCACGACACCGGCACATTCTTCTTCGGTAGCGTGCAGCGGTCCGGGAATCGGCATCTTGTGTACCACCAGTTGTCGATCCCAGGCATCACGCGCCTGCCCCAGCACTCGCATGGCGGCCTGGCAGCGCTCGTAATTGGGGTTGTCGCGATCATCGGTCCAGGCCAGCAATACCTCGCCTGGACGAACGAAACAGCAGAAGTTGTCCACGTGCCCGTCGGTTTCGTCGTTGTACAGTCCGTATGGCAGCCAGATGACCTTATCGATCGCAAGATGATCGGCCAGCACCCGTTCGATCTCTTCGCGAGAGCGGTGCGGGTTGCGATTGTGGTTGAGCAGACACTCTTCGGTGGTGATCAGCGTGCCTTCACCATCGACATGAATCGAGCCGCCTTCGAGGACGAAACCCTCGGTGCGGTAACGGTCGCAACGTTCGATCTCGAGGATCTTGCGCGCCACCTCGTCGTCGCGCTGCCAGTCTTCGTAGAGCCCACCGTTCAGCCCGCCCCAGGCGTTGAATGTCCAGTCGACGCCGCGCAGGCCGCCCTTGCCGTTGATCACGAAGGTCGGGCCGGTGTCCCGCACCCAGGCATCGTCGCTACTGATCTCCACCACGCGAATACGCGGGTCGTCGAGTTGCTCCCGCGCAGCCACGTACTGCTCGGCGGTGGCACAGACCGTGACCGGCTCGAAGCGCGCAATGGCTTTGGCCACAGCGGTAAAGGCCGCTTGCGCCGGCGCGCCCTGGTCGCGCCAGTTGTCAGGGCGCTGCGGCCAGACCATCCAGGTCTGGCTATGCGGTGCCCACTCGGCTGGCATGTGATAGTCGTCGGCACGCGGCGTGGTGGTGAGAGTGGTCATCGGTCGTTTCCGTAGAGTGCGCTGCCTTGTAGGAGCGAGCTTGCTCGTAATGCGGCGCAGCAGCTCGCGCTCCTACTGTAGGTCAAAGGTTCGATCAGGACTCCAGCGAGCCATCCAGCGTCTTGATTGGGCTATACAGATTCGGTCGGCGGTCACGGAACACGCCCCAGGCACTGCGAATGTGCTCAAGCTGATCGAGATCGAACTGGTGCACCAGCACGCCTTCACTGGTCTCGTCCATTTCCTCGACCTTGGCACCAAACTGGTCGGCAATGAATGAGGAGCCGTAGAAGGTGATGTCGTAGCCGTCCTGTTCTTCGGTGCCAATGCGATTGCTCGCGATCAGCGGCATCAAGTTGGCGCCGGCATGGCCCTGCTGCACCCGCTGCCAGTGATCACGTGAGGTGATGTTCGGGTCATGCGGCTCGCTGCCGATGGCCGTTGGATAGAACAGCAGTTCGGCACCCATCAGCGCCATGCTGCGCGCAGTTTCCGGGAACCATTGGTCCCAACAGATGGCCACACCGATCTTGGCGTAGCGGGTATTCCAGACCTTGAAGCCGGTGTCGCCCGGATTGAAGTAATACTTCTCGTGGTAGCCGGGGCCGTCCGGGATATGGCTCTTGCGATAGACGCCGAGTACCTTGCCGTCGGCGTCGATGATGGCAATGGAGTTGAAGCGCGCGCGGCCAGCCACCTCGAAGAAGCTGATCGGCAGCACAACCTGCAGCTCAGCGGCGACTTTCTGGAAATGCTGGATCGCCGGGTTCTCCTCGACGGAGCTGGCCAGCTGCAGATATTCGGGATTCGGCTTTTGGCAGAAGTAGGGCGTCTCGAACAGCTCTTGGATCAAAATCACCTGCGCGCCCTTGGCAGCCGCTTCACGGACCAGCTTCTCGGCATTGGCAATGTTGGCTTGGCGATCCCAGGAGCAGGCCATCTGGGTGGCGGCGACGGTAACGGTGCGGGACATTGAAAAACCTCGCGAATGCTGGCGTGAGTGGACCCTGCCTCGGGTGTTGCGAAATCTATTCGATACTTATCCGGTTTTGAAGTGTTATTTTCCACCGCAACAGCTTTTCCGACGAGAAATTTACCGATAAGTATCGATTATCCGTTTGGTTGCTCACGCTTGGACAGGAAGGGCGGCAGGTAAAGCCCCAGGTACGCATCGAGGACGCGCATACCCTCTTCCGCCATTCGCGCAGTAATTCGACCATGCAAATGCACTGATCGTGCGTAAACCCGGTCGCCAAGCTCCAGCGCGAGGGCGAATACCTCGACATCGTCGGGCAGCGCGGGTAGATGGAAATGCCGTTCAAAAAGGACCTGCATCAGTTCGCCGAGTTCGGTGTCGTGCTGCCGGTCCGCCTGAGTCACTTCGGTCAGCCCATGCTGGGCGAGGATCAGTTGACGCGCCGCGGGGTCCGCCTCGTAGATGGCCAGCATGCGCCGCTCGATCAGCCGCGACAGATCCTGCCAGCTGTTCAGGGCCAGGTGATCGACGGGCTGCGCGAGGCTTGAACGAAAGGCCGAATGCACGTCGGCGGTCAAGGCTTCGAGAAGTGCTGGAACGCTGGCGAAGAAGTGATAGACCGAAGACGGTGGAATGCCGGCGCGTTCGGCGACGCTGTAGATCGAAAGCCCGACCACGCCTTGGGCAGCAAGCAGCTCGCGAGCGGCGCGGAGGATCTGCGCGATACGCGCCTGGCTGCTGGCGCGAGGCTTGCGGCTTGGAATGGGGTGGGACGAGCTGTCGGGTATTTTCATAGTCGGCTATTGGAAGCCACTTGGCTGCCTCATGGCAAACAGGCAGGCCACCACGGGCGCCGTACTCATGGCATGCGCGGCGAAGAGGCGTACCGTTGCCGAGCGGGGTCGGCAGGCTTGAGCCAACCGCCGGTTGCGCGGGGCGGACCTAGCGCAACCGGGCTTCCGGTCAAACGGTATGCAGGTACCAGTTGTATTCCAGGTCGGAGATCGAGTGTTCGAACTCGGCCAGCTCACTCTCCTTACAAGCAACGAAGATATCGATGTAGGTTGAGTCTATGTAGCGCGCCATGATCTCGCTGTCGTCCAGCTCGCGCAGCGCATCGCGCAGGTTGGTCGGCAGGCTTTGCTCGACCTGCTCGTAGGAGTTGCCTTCTATTGGCTCGTCCGGCGCGATTTTATTGGTCAGCCCGTGATGGATGCCGGCCAGCACGCCGGCGAGCAGCAGGTACGGGTTGGCATCCGCCCCGGCGACACGGTGCTCGATGCGCACGGCGTCCGCGCTGTCGGTTGGGACACGCAGTGCCACGGTGCGGTTATCCAGGCCCCAGCAAGGTGCATTGGGGACATAGAACTGCGCGCCAAAACGGCGGTACGAGTTGACGTTGGGGCAGAGGAAGGCCATCGACGCCGCCATGGTCTGCTGAATGCCGCCAATGGCATGGCGCAGCGTTTCGCTTTCCAGCGGATTGTCGGTGGCGAAGATATTGTTGCCATTCTTGTCGAGCAGCGAGATGTGGACATGCAACCCGTTGCCGGCCTGGCCGGGGTAGGGCTTGGCCATGAAGGTGGTGTCCATCTCGTGGTCGTAGGCGATGTTCTTGATCAGTCGCTTGAGCAGTACCGCGTAGTCGCAGGCCTTGATCGGGTCGGCAACGTGATGAAGGTTGACCTCGAATTGCGCCGGGGCGCTTTCCTTGACGATGGCATCGGCTGGAATGCCCTGTTCCTTGGCGCCTTCGAGGACGTCCTGCAGACAGTCGACATATTCATCGAGGTCATCGATCAGATAGACCTGGGTCGAGTGGGGGCGCTTGCCGGAAATTGGCGAGCGCGGCGGCTGCGGTCGACCGTTCACGTTCTCCTGGTCGATCAGGTAGAACTCCAGCTCGAACGCGGCGCAGACGGTCAGGCCCAGCGCATCGAACTTGCTGACCACCTGGCGCAGCACCTCGCGCGGATCGGCGAAGAACGGCGAGCCGTCGCGCTCGTGCATGGTCATCAACAGCTGCGCGGTGGGGCGCTTCTGCCAGGGTTCGTTGCTCAGGGTGTTGGGGATGGGGAAGCAGGTCCGGTCCGAATCACCGATGTCCATGCCCAGCCCGGTGCTTTCTACGGTGATGCCATTGATGTCGAGCGCGAACAGTGAAGCGGGGAGGTTAATGCCTTTTTCGTACACCCGGTGCAGGCTGGCGCGCTCGATGCGCTTGCCTCGCACGACACCGTTCATGTCTGCGATCAGCAGGTCAACGTATTGGACCTCCGGGTGTTCTTTCAGAAACGCGTTCGCTTCATTGAGCTGAACGGCACGCGGCGGCGGAAGCATGATGAAAACACCTTAATTGTTAAAAATTTCAATCACCAAACAGCATGTCTTGGAGTCAATCGGAAAGCCCACTCGCTGTCAATAGCGCCTCTGAATGCCCCGATAGTGCCCGCAGTGGGCGGTTTCGGGGCGGTGCCGAAAAAAGCTGCGCGGCGCTGCGATGACTTTCGGAAGGTCGATCGGTCGGCTATTGTCTATAAAAATGAACAAGACTACTCTCCGACGAGCCCACCCTGGAAAGACGAGTATCCCATGCCTCGCGTGCCATTGATCGGCGTTTCGGCCTGTACCAGGCAGATCGGCCACCACAGCTTCCACATTGCCGGTGACAAGTACCTGCGCGCGGCTGCCATCGCCGGTTTACCGTTGGTCGTCCCGGCGCTGGGCGATCTGATTGACCCTGCTGCTCTCCTCTATAGCGTAGACGGCCTGTTCTTTACCGGCTCGCCGTCCAACGTCGAACCTCACCGTTATGGCGGGCCGTCTAGCGCCGAAGGTACGCCGCACGATCCATCCCGCGATCAACTGACACTGCCACTGATCCGCTTGGCGGTCGAGGCGGGTATCCCAGTATTCGGTGTCTGCCGCGGCTTTCAGGAAATGAACGTCGCGTTCGGCGGCAGCCTGCACCAGAAGGTGCACGAGACGGGTGTCTACGCAGATCACCGTGAACGTGCCGAAGATCCAGTCGAGATTCAGTACGGGCTCAGCCATGCCCTGCACGTGCAGCCCGGTGGTCTGTTGGAGCGTCTCGGCCTGCCGTCGCAAATCGAAGTCAACTCGGTGCACGGCCAGGGCGTCGAGCGTCTCGGCGACGGGTTGCGCATCGAAGCGCTGGCGCCCGATGGGCTGATCGAAGCCTTTTCCGTCGAAGCGGCGCAGGGCTTCGCGCTCGGCGTGCAATGGCATCCGGAGTGGAAGGTGCATGAGCACCCTTATTACCTGGCACTGTTCGAGGGCTTTGCTCGCGCTTGCCGGGAACGCGCAGAACGGCGCTGAGCAGGCCGGTACGGCGCTCGTTTCAACAATTCTTGAGGTCGATATGTCCAGCAAGCTCGACCAGCTCACCGGCTGGCTGAAAGAACGCAAGATCACCGAGGTGGAATGCCTGATCAGCGACCTGACCGGGATCGCCCGCGGCAAGATTTCCCCTACCAACAAGTTCCTCGATGAGAAGGGTATGCGCCTTCCTGAGAGCGTGCTGTTGCAGACCGTCACGGGCGACTACGTCGAGGATGACATCTACTACGAGCTGCTCGATCCCGCCGATATCGACATGTTCTGCCGCCCCGATCCGGACGCAGTATTTCTGGTGCCTTGGGCCATCGAGCCGACCGCTCAGGTGATCCACGATACTTACGACAAGATGGGCAACCCCATCGAAATCTCGCCGCGCAACATCCTCAAACGGGTGCTGAAGATGTACGCCGCCAAGGGTTGGCAGCCGATCGTCGCGCCGGAGATGGAGTTCTACCTGACCAAGCGCTGCGAGGACCCGGATCTGCCGTTCCAGCCGCCCATCGGCCGCTCGGGTCGCCAGGAAACGGGCCGGCAGTCGTTCTCCATCGATGCGGCGAACGAATTCGATCCGCTATTCGAAGACATGTACGACTGGTGCGAGGCCCAGGGGCTGGATCTGGATACCCTGATCCACGAAGAAGGCACCGCGCAGATGGAAATCAACTTCCGTCATGGCGAGGCGTTGCACCTGGCCGACCAGATCTTGGTATTCAAGCGCACCATGCGCGAGGCCGCGCTCAAGCACAACGTCGCTGCCACCTTCATGGCCAAGCCGATGACCGGCGAGCCGGGCAGCGCCATGCACCTGCACCAGAGCGTGATCGACGAGACCGGCCGCAATATCTTCTCCAACAGCGACGGCACCATGAGTCAGCTGTTCCTGCACCACGTCGGCGGTCTGCAGAAGTACATTCCCGAGCTGCTGCCGCTGTTCGCGCCGAACGTAAATTCGTTCCGCCGTTTCCTGCCCGACACCTCGGCGCCGGTGAACGTTGAGTGGGGCGAGGAGAACCGCACCGTCGGCCTGCGCGTACCGGATTCCGACCCGCAGAACCGTCGTGTCGAGAACCGCCTGCCAGGTGCCGATGCCAATCCGTATCTCGCCATCGCTGCCAGCCTGCTATGTGGCTACATCGGCATGGTCGAGGAGCTGACGCCGAGCCAGCCCGTCAAGGGGCGCGGCTATGAACGCCGTAACTTGCGCCTGCCGTTGACGCTGGAAGCGGCGCTGGAGCGGATGGAGAACTGCCGCGAACTCGAGAAGTACCTGAGCCCGAAGTTCATCACCGGCTACGTCGCGGTCAAGCGTGCCGAACAGGAAAATTACCACCGGGTGATCAGCTCCTGGGAACGCGAGTTCCTGATGCTCTCGGTGTAAAGCGGTCGTAGGGTGGAGGCTTCGGGTGGATGAGTTTTTCATCCATCGAAAATCACGGATAAAAGAGGTGACTGATGAGCGATTCGCAAACCCTGCAATGGCAAGCTCTGAGCCGCGACCATCACCTGCCGCCGTTTACCGATTTCAAGGCGCTCAACGCCAAGGGCACGCGGATCATCACCCGCGGCGAGGGCGTCTATTTGTGGGACAGCGAAGGTCACAAGATCCTCGACGCCATGGCCGGGCTCTGGTGTGTGAACCTGGGTTACGGTCGCGAGGAGCTGGTCGAGGCGGCGACTCGCCAGATGCGCGAGCTGCCGTACTACAACCTGTTCTTTCAAACCGCGCATCCGCCAGCGCTGGCATTGGCCCAGGCCATCGCCGAAATCGCCCCGGAAGGCATGAACCACGTGTTCTTTACCGGTTCCGGCTCGGAGGCCAACGACACTGTGCTGCGTATGGTGCGGCATTACTGGGCGATCAAGGGCCAGCCGGCGAAGAAGGTCGTCATCGGTCGCTGGAACGGCTATCACGGCTCGACCATCGCCGGTGCCAGCCTTGGCGGCATGAAGGCGATGCACGAGCAGGGCGATGGACCGATCCCGGGGATTGAGCATATCGACCAGCCCTACTGGTTCGGCGAGGGTGGTGATCTGGATCCGGACGAGTTCGGCACGCGCG
Source organism: Pseudomonas sp. Q2-TVG4-2 (assembly GCF_013620795.1). GTDB lineage: Bacteria > Pseudomonadota > Gammaproteobacteria > Pseudomonadales > Pseudomonadaceae > Stutzerimonas. Next base: position 93,386 of record NZ_LGLW01000002.1, read on the forward strand.
TGGCCGAACAGCTCGAGCAGAAGATTCTTGAGGTGGGCGAAGACAAGGTCGCCGCCTTCATCGCCGAGCCGATCCAGGGCGCGGGCGGCGTGATTATTCCACCGGACAGCTACTGGCCGAAGATCCGCGAGATCCTCGCGCGTTACGACATCCTGTTCATCGCCGACGAAGTCATCTGCGGCTTCGGCCGTACCGGCGAGTGGTTCGGCAGTGACTACTACGGCAACGCGCCGGACCTGATGCCTATCGCCAAGGGACTGACCTCCGGATATCTACCCATGGGCGGCGTGGTGGTGCGCGACGAAGTGGTGCACACCCTTAATGAGGGGGGCGAGTTCTACCACGGCTTCACCTATTCGGGGCATCCGGTGGCGGCCGCGGTGGCGCTGGAAAACATCCGCATCATGCGCGAAGAAAAAATCGTCGAGCGGGTCAAGAGCAAGACGGCACCTTATTTGCAATCTCGCTGGCAGGAGCTGGTCGACCACCCGCTGGTGGGGGAAGCGAGGGGTGTGGGCATGCTCGGCGCGCTGGAGCTGGTAAAGAACAAGAAGACCCGTGAGCGTTTTGCCGATCCGGGGGTGGGCATGCTCTGTCGCGAGCATTGCTTTCGTAACGGTCTGGTGATGCGCGCGGTGGGCGACACCATGATCATCTCGCCACCGCTGGTGATAAACGAAGAGCAGATCGACGAGCTGATCGGCAAGGTTCGCCTGTGCCTGGATGCCACCGCCAAGGACGCGCTCGGCTGACCGAAAGGGTGCGAGCGAAAGTGCTCAGCGGCCGGCACGGACTAATGTTACGAGCGTGCGAGCGAACCTCGTTCGGGTTGTTGAAAAACGGACACCGACCTTGCCAGACTGCGCGCGTGCTTTGGCCTGACTACCGAGGGGTGTGTCGATGCCGGCACAACCCAGTTACTGCCAGGAAGCGGTGGGAGATGGTGTTCATCTTTCCGACCTGTCCCTAGCCCCGATACAAAACGACGACAACAGGAGCTGCACGGATGAAACCCTTTGCCAAAACCCTACTTGCCCTGACGCTGGCTGGCGCCGTAGCTGGCGCTGCGCAGGCCGAAGACAAGGTGCTGCACGTCTTCAACTGGTCCGATTACATCGCCGAAGACACTCTGGACAATTTCACCAAGGAAACCGGTATCAAGGTGGTCTACGACGTCTTCGACAGCAACGAGGTGCTGGAAGCCAAGCTTCTTGCGGGCAGCTCGGGCTATGACGTGGTCGTGCCGTCCAACCCGTTCCTGGCCAAGCAGATCAAGGCCGGGGTATTCCAGAAACTCGACAAGAGCAAATTGCCGAACTGGGAAAACCTCGACAAGGATCTGCTCAAGGCGCTGGAGCCGAGCGATCCGGGCAACCAGTACGCGGTTCCTTACATGTGGGGCACCATCGGCATCGGCTACAACCCCGAGAAGGTCAAGGCCGCGCTCGGCGAAGACGCCCCGGTGAATTCCTGGGATCTGGTGTTCAAGCCTGAAAACATGGAAAAGCTGAAATCCTGCGGTGTCTCTTTCCTCGACTCGCCGACCGAGATCATCCCAGCGGCGCTGCACTATCTCGGTTATGAACCAGACTCCACCAAGCCTGACGAGCTGAAGAAGGCCGAAGAGCTGTTCATGCAGATCCGCCCGCACGTGGCCTACTTTCATTCCTCCAAATACATCTCCGATCTGGCCAACGGCAACGTCTGCGTCGCCATCGGTTATTCGGGGGACGTTTACCAGGCCAAGGCGCGTGCCGAGGAAGCGGGCAATGCGGTCACGGTGAAATACAACATTCCTCAGGAAGGCGCCGGCACCTTCTTCGACATGCTGGCCATTCCGGCCGACGCAAAGAACGTCGAGAGCGCGCATACCTTCTTGAATTACCTGATGAAGCCCGAAGTGATGGCGTCGATTACCGACTACGTTCAGTTCCCCAACGGAAACGCGGCGGCGACGCCGCTGGTGGATGAAGCGATCCGAACCGATCCGGGTATCTATCCGAGCCAGGCTGTCCTGCAGAAGCTCTACACCTTCCCGGATCTCGATCCGAAAACCCAACGGACCATGACCCGCAGCTGGACCAAGATCAAGTCGGGTCGTTGATCGAGGCGCTCAGGCTGGCTCTTCGGAGCGGCCTGGCGATACGCCGGCGGGACTACCGCCGGCATCCTTATCGGGAGGGTGGCATGCACGGAACTGCATTTCTGGCCGGCATTCTTCGCGTGCAGTTTATTTCTGGAGCATGGCCGCATCGCCAGTTGCGTTCTTCCAGTTGATTTTTCGAGGTTTTTCCAATAAACAGCCCGCCTTCCGCCCGCCGCGACAGGTGCGGTCTGCAACAAGAGGACAATCCCATGCACTCGACACTGAAGTCGCTCATCATCGCCGCTGCCGTTGGCGGCGCCGCTACCGCGCAGGCCGCCACCGTTCACATCTACAACTGGTCTGATTACATCGGCGAAACCACGCTGGAAGAATTCGAGAAAGAGACCGGCATCAAGCCTGTTTATGATGTCTTCGACTCCAACGAAACCCTCGAAGGTAAACTCCTCGCCGGCCGTACGGGCTATGACGTGGTAGTGCCTTCCAACCATTTCCTCGGCAAGCAGATCCAGGCCGGGGCTTTTCAGAAGCTGGACAAGAGCAAGCTGCCGAACTGGGAGAACCTGGACCCGGCGCTGCTAAAGCAGCTGCAGAAGAACGATCCTGGCAACGCCTATGCTGCCCCTTATCTCTGGGGAACCAACGGCATTGGCTACAACGTCGAGAAAGTGACCGCCGCGCTGGGGATCGAGAAGGTGGATTCCTGGGCCGTATTGTTCGAGCCGGAAAACGCCAAGAAGCTCGCCGGTTGCGGCATTGCATTTCTAGACTCGGCCGACGAGATGATTCCGGCCATGCTCAACTACCTGGGCCTCGACCCCAACAGTGAGAACCCGGAAGACTACGCCTTGGCCGAAGCCAAACTGTTGGAAGTGCGCCCATACGTGCGGTATTTCCATTCGTCCAAGTACATTTCCGATCTGGCCAATGGCAATATTTGCATTGCCGCCGGTTTCTCGGGGGATGTCTTCCAGGCCGCCGCACGCGCCGACGAGGCGGGCAAGGGCATCGACATCGCTTACTCGATTCCCAAGGAAGGCGGCAATCTCTGGTTCGACATGCTCGCCATTCCCGCAGACGCACAGAATGTCGACGAAGCTCACGCGTTCATCAACTATTTGCTGAAGCCGGACGTGATCGCGTCGGTCAGCGATTACGTGGGCTATGCCAACCCCAACCTGAACGCCGATGAACTGATGGATCAGGAAGTGCGCAATGACCCTTCAGTCTATCCGCCCCAGGAAGTGCTGGATCGGCTGTATGTCTCCGCCGAGCTGCCGCAGAAGGTGTTGCGCTTGAAAACCCGCAGCTGGACCAAAGTGAAGTCCGGCCAGTAACGACGACAAGTGGTGGGTGCGTGCCGTCGCGCCCACCCGATACTCCCGGCGTGGCCGGGCCTATTTTTCCAATCGGGAGTTCGCGCATGGCAGTTGCCTCCAGCGCCTACAAAAAAGCCCTCACCGGTGAGAGCCAGAACAAGCAGGTGCTGCTGAAGATCGACCGCGTCACCAAGAAGTTCGATGAAACGGTGGCGGTCGATGATGTCTCGCTGAGTATCCATCAGGGCGAAATATTCGCGCTGCTTGGTGGCTCGGGCTCGGGCAAATCAACCTTGCTGCGCATACTGGCGGGTTTCGAACGGCCTACTGAAGGCCGGATTTTTCTCGACGGTCAGGACATCACCGATATGCCGCCCTACGAGCGGCCGATCAACATGATGTTCCAGTCCTATGCCTTGTTTCCGCACATGAGCGTGGAGCAGAACATCGCCTTCGGCCTCAAGCAGGACGGATTGGCTAAGGCCGAGGTCGACGAGCGGGTGAAAGAAATGCTCGGCCTGGTGCAGATGACTCAATATGCCAAGCGCAAGCCGCATCAGCTTTCCGGTGGTCAGCGGCAGCGGGTGGCGCTGGCGCGGTCACTGGCCAAGCGACCGAAGCTGCTGCTGCTCGATGAGCCCATGGGTGCCCTGGATAAAAAGCTGCGCTCGCAGATGCAGCTGGAGCTGGTGCAGATCATTGAGCGGGTCGGTGTGACTTGCGTGATGGTGACCCATGACCAGGAAGAGGCCATGACTATGGCCGAGCGCATCGCCATCATGCACCTGGGCTGGATCGCCCAGGTCGGCAGTCCGATGGATATCTACGAAACGCCGGCCAGCCGCCTGGTCTGCGAGTTCATCGGCAACGTCAACCTGTTCGATGGCGAGCTGATCGAAGACTCCGAAGCCTATGCCGTGATCGCCTGTCCGCAACTGGAGCGGCCGATCTATGTCGGCCACGGTATCAGCACCCGGGCCCAGGATAAGCGGGTGACCTACGCCCTGCGCCCGGAAAAGCTCCTCATGAGTCTGGAGAGGCCGGTGCTGGAGCTGGCCGACTACAACTGGGTGCAGGGCGAGGTGCATGACATTGCTTACCTGGGCGGCCACTCGGTGTACTACATCAAGCTGGAATCGGGGATGCTGCTGCAGGCCTTCGTCGCCAACGCCGAGCGCCACGTGAAATGGCCCACCTGGGAAGAGCAGGTCTATCTGCACTGGCTAAGCGACAGCGGCGTGGTGCTGCAGGCATGAGGCGCTCGCCCTTGAACACCGGACGCCGACTGGTCATCGGCGTGCCCTTCCTCTGGCTGATGCTGTTCTTTCTGCTGCCGTTCGCCATCGTGCTGAAGATCAGCTTCTCCGAAGCCGATGTGGCGATCCCTCCGTATACGGACATCTTCGCCTACGCCGAGCAACAGCTGCAGGTGGTGATCAATCTCGGCAATTACATCTTTCTCAGCGAAGACGATCTGTACTGGGCGGCCTATGCCGGCTCGCTGAAAATTGCCTTCTTCAGCACCCTTCTTTGCCTGCTGATCGGCTACCCCATGGCTTACGCCATCGCCCGGGCGCGCAAGGATCTGCAGACCGTACTGTTGTTGCTGATCATGATGCCGACCTGGACTGCGATCCTGATCCGCGTCTATGCCTGGATGGGTATCCTCAGCAGCAACGGCATCCTCAATGGCCTGCTCATGGGGCTGGGGCTGGTCGACGAGCCGCTGCGCATCCTCAACACCGATCTGGCTGTATACATCGGCGTGGTTTATTCCTACTTGCCGTTCATGATCCTGCCGCTCTACGCCAATCTGGTGAAGCACGACTTCAGCCTGCTCGAGGCCGCCTCGGACCTCGGTGCGCGCAACCTCACCAGCTTCTGGAAGATCACCGTGCCGCTGTCGAAGAACGGAATCATTGCTGGCTGCATGTTGGTGTTCATTCCGGTAGTGGGCGAGTTCGTCATCCCCGAACTGCTGGGCGGGCCGGAAACGTTAATGATTGGTAAGGTGCTTTGGCAGGAGTTCTTCAACAACCGTGACTGGCCAGTGGCGTCCGCCCTCGCTGTGGTGATGCTGGCGATCCTGCTGGTGCCGATCATCCTGTTCAACCGTAACCAAGCCAAAGAGCTTGAGGGCAAGCTATGACTCATCTAAGTAGCTGGCTGCCCTGTTCAACCGGCACTCAACCCACAAGCATGGCGAAAGAGTTGGAGGGCAAGCTATGAAACGTTTGAGCTTTTCCAATCTGATCCTGGTGCTTGGGCTGCTGTTCATCTATCTGCCGATGGTGCTGCTGGTCATCTATTCGTTCAACGCGTCGCGGCTGGTGACGGTGTGGGGCGGCTGGTCACTGAAGTGGTATATCGGTTTGCTGGACAACAGCCAGCTGATGGGCGCGGTAATGCGCTCGTTGGAGATTGCGTTGTACACCGCCGTGGCAGCGGTGGCGCTGGGTACCATGGCGGCGTTCGTGCTGACCCGGATTCCCAATTTCCGAGGCCGCACGTTGTTTGGTGGGTTGGTGACCGCGCCGCTGGTCATGCCCGAGGTGATCACCGGTCTATCGTTGCTGCTGTTGTTTGTCGCGATGGCGCAGCTGATCGGATGGCCGGCACAGCGGGGCATCATGACCATCTGGATCGCGCATACCACCTTTTGCTCAGCTTATGTCGCGGTGGTCGTGATGGCACGTCTGCGCGAGCTCGACCAATCCATCGAGGAAGCGGCGATGGACCTCGGTGCGCGGCCTTGGAAGGTGTTCTTCCTGATCACCATGCCAATGATCGCGCCATCGCTGGCAGCCGGTGGGATGCTTTCGTTCGCCCTGTCGCTGGACGATCTGGTCCTGGCCAGCTTCGTTTCCGGGCCGGGCTCGACCACCTTGCCAATGGAGATTTTCTCCGCCGTCAGGCTTGGCGTGAAGCCCGAGATCAACGCGGTGGCCAGTCTGATCCTGTTGGTGGTGTCGCTGGCGACCTTTCTCGCCTGGTACTTCAGCCGTCGTGCAGAGAAGCGCCGGGTTCGCGCGATGCGCCAGGCCATGGATGAGGGCGCCCAGTCGAACTGGCGGCCGGCAGTCGACAATACGGTCGCGACGCCACCCTCGGCCCATAGCTGAGCTACCTGGCCGCTCCCTGGCTGGCGGGGTTCCAGTCACAGAAGCAGCCCACCGCGAGCGAATGCGTGGCGTTGACCTGACGGCCCGCCAGCACCGCTTCGAGGATCGGCTCGATGAAGCTGTTGCTGGAGTTGCACACGGCGCCCTCGCTATAGGGGCCGACATAGACCAGACGACCGCTCGCATCCCAGATACCCACGGCCGGGCTGGCAGGCAGGCTGTCTGCGCCGGGCAAGGCGGGAAGGGTTTGCAGGCCGGCCAGCTGGTCCGGCAGACGGCCCCGAGTGCCCGGCTTTTGCAGCGCATAAAAGCGCACACCTCGATCGCCGAAGCGCTGCACCAGTTCGGACAGGTGTTGCTGGTTGCCTGCGTTGCAGGGGCAGGCTGGGTCCCAGAAATGCACCACGCGGATCGGCCCGTCGCCGGCCAGGGCTGGGGGCAGCGCCAGGTCGTCACCTGAAAACAATTGCGTACGTTCGCTTTCGAAGGGGCGCAGATAGCGCGCCTCGAACCACCAGAAGGCGGCCAGCATGGCGCCGCCCCAGAGTAGCGCGATGAGCGCTGCTATCAGATATTTGCTGCGTAGGGACATGGAGGCGCTCTTCGATGGAGGCGCCAGCTTGCCACGTCGCGCTGCAGAGCTGAATATCCGTTCAACTTGAGTAAGAAAACCTGTCATGCCTTCGCAAATCGATCCCGACGCCCTCCGCGCACAGCTGAGGCCTCTCAGCCATGGCGCCGAGCTCACCGCTGACGCACGTTTCTATCAGGCCTACTACGGCCTCGACCTGCCCCACCACGATGGTATCCAGCGGCGTCTGGGCTGCTTTTCAGTGCACGGTTATCAGGTTGCCGCGCAGGCGTGGTATCCCGAACAGCCGGTGGCGACGCTGCTGATCCTGCACGGTTATTACGACCATATGGGCCTTTACCGGCACGTCGTGGATTGGGGCCTGCACATGGGCTTCGCGGTGCTCGCCTGCGACCTGCCGGGGCATGGTCTATCCAGCGGCCCGCGCGCCAGCATCAATGAGTTCGATGAATATCAGGCAGTGCTGCACGGCCTGCTGAATGAGGCTGAAAGGCTGGAGCTGCCGCGGCCCTGGCATCTGTTGGGGCAGAGTACCGGGGCTGCGATCGTGCTCGATTATCTGCTCAGTCAGCCGGAACACCCGCAGCTGGGGCGCGGGATTCTGCTGGCGCCGCTGGTGCGGCCACGCGCCTGGGGCTGGTCGCGGTTCAGTTACGAAATGGTACGGCGCTTCGTCAAGCAGATCCCTCGCCGCTTCAGCGAGAACTCGGGCGATCCGGCGTTTCTCCAGTTCATCCAGTCGAGCGATCCGCTGCAGCCGGATATTCTACCGACCGCCTGGGTCGGCGCACTGTCACGGTGGATTCCCCGTATCGAGGATGCGCCGCGAAGCCCGCACAGCCCGATCATCGTTCAGGGAGAGGCTGACATGACCGTCGACTGGCAGCACAACCTTCCAGTACTCGAACGCAAATTCACCGCGCCGGACATCCTTCGCCTCCCCGGCGCACGTCATCATCTGGTCAACGAGCGCGAAGCAATACGCCGCGAGTATTTCGATTTTCTCAGCGAGCGGCTGAAGTAGCGTCGAGCGCTTTATCCGCAGCGCCAGCCTGTGCTTGAATTTCGCTGCCGCTCATGCCGACCGCAAGGCCGGCACGCAGGGCTTGTAGCGCGGCCTGGTAGTAGCGCTGGCCCGCTTCCGATTGGGCGAACTCGACGAATTCCTCCAGTTCGGCGTCGGAGAGGTCGCGATAGATGTACAGCAAGGTGTTGTCCAGGTCGCTCTCGACCTGCTGCTGCAAACGCTCGCGCTGGCTGTCGAGCAGCCCCTGCGCCTGCCCGCCACCGAGCAGGCCGGGAATCATCTGGCTGAGGCTATCAGCCGCGACCCCGGCGAGCGCCAGGCTGACCTCGGCACCGGCTTCGGCCGCCGGCAATGCCTGCGCGAGATGACGGATCAGCAGTTGCCGATTGCTGCCGGCTTCCATTCGTGGCAAGCCATTTTCGTAGCGGGCCAGCTGCTCGCGGCGGCCAGCCAATGTTTCCGCCGCGACTACCTTGTGGCCCAGCGGTGACTGGAAGAAGCCCAGTGCTGGCTGCGGGTCCTGCAGATTGTTCCGTAATGCCTGCTTGGCACGCTGGTCAATGGCGTTGACCGCGAAGCGTCGGTTGCTGTTGTTCACCAGCGCTTGATAAACCGCGGGCGGCAAGCTGTTCTTGTAGCGTTGCTGAGCGGCGGTCAGGGCATCGGAAAAGTTGGCGCGTTGCTCGGCCCAGCCTGCGGCCTCGTAAAGTTCATCGTAGCTATCGGCCAGAGTGTTCAGGCTGAAGGCGAGTAGTACACAAGCAATAAGGGCGCGCATGGAAGCTCCTCTGTGGCGGGCGGTTTATTTTCGGCGTCGCGCCCCGGGCTTGTCGAGGAGCGAAAGCACTGCTGCTAGACTCAGCCGCTGTTTCCGAGCGGGCCCACCGAGGCCACAGGGAAACGTCATCCGACCCATTGGAGTCACCTTCCTTGCCGTTCTCTATGATCATTGACGATCTCGCCGCGAGCGGCTGGTCGTTGCAGAGTTCCTTCCTGTCCAATGATGTGACCCGGGAGTTGGCCGACGAGTGCCGCAGACGCTATGCCGAGGGCGCGCTGGCGCCAGCCGGTGTTGGTCGAGGCGAGGAGCAGGCGGTGCGCGAAGGCATTCGCGGCGACCATATTCATTGGCTGGAGGAGGGGCAGGCGGAGGTCTGCGATGCCTACCTGGCGCTGATGGACGAGCTGCGGCAGATGCTCAATCGCGAGCTGTTTCTTGGCCTGGAAGAGTTCGAGTGCCACTTCGCGCTCTATCCGCCGGGTGCCTTCTATCAGACTCATCTGGATCGTTTCCGCGATGACGACAGCCGTTGCGTCAGCGCCGTGCTCTACCTGAACCCGAACTGGCAACCCGCCGATGGGGGTGAGCTGCGCATGCATTTCGCCGATGGATCGACCCGGGACATCCCGCCGCAGGCCGGCGACCTGCTGATCTTTATGTCCGGTGATTTTCCCCATGAAGTGTTGGTCACCCGCAGCGATCGGGTGTCGTTGACCGGCTGGTTTCGCCGGCGTCCGGTGGATGTGTTGGCGCTCTAAGACCGAAACGCTCTGGACACGCATAAAAAAGCCCGGCACTAAGGCCGGGCTAAAGAAAAAAGCATATGCGGCGTTATTACATCCCCAGCAGGTTAGGCAGGCCCAGGGAGATGGCCGGAACATAGGTGATGACCATCAGGAATGTCAGCAGCAAGGCCAGCCACGGCAGCACTGCGCGAATCACCTGAGTGACCGGCATACCGGTTACCGCCGAGGCGACGAACAGGTTCAGCCCCACTGGCGGGGTGATCAGGCCGATTTCCATATTGACCACCATGATGATGCCGAGGTGAATCGGGTCGATACCCAGCTGCACGGCGATCGGGAACAGGATCGGCGCCAGGATCAGGATGATCGCCGACGGCTCCATGAACGCACCGGCAATCAACAGCACAACGTTCACTACCAGCAGGAACATCCAGGGTTGCAGCCCAGCCTCAAGCACCATGGCGGTGATTTGTTGCGGAATCTGCTCAGTTGTCAGCACGTGTGCGAAGAGCATCGCGTTGGCGATGATGAACATCAGCATGATGGTGAGCTTGCCCGACTCCAGCAGCACCTTCGGGCAATCGCGGATGCTGATGTCCTTGTAGACGAACAGCGCGATGAAGGCCGAATACACCGCCGCCACCGCGGCCGCTTCAGTCGGGGTGAACATGCCGGAGTAAATCCCGCCGAGAATGATCACCATCAGCAGCAGGCCCCATACCGCCTTGCGTGCCGATGACAGCCACTCACGGAAGGTCGCCCGCGGCATCGCCGGCAGGTTCTTCTTCACCGCAATGATATAGATCGCCACCATCAGCCCGGCACCCAGCAGAATGCCTGGCACCACACCGGCCATGAACAGCTTGCCCACCGAGGTTTCGGTAGCGGCGGCGTAGACCACCATGACGATAGACGGCGGAATCAGAATGCCCAGGGTACCGGCGTTACAGACGATGCCGGCGCCGAAGGCCTGCGGATAGCCGGAGCGGACCATGCCGGCGATGGCGATGGAACCGACCGCGGCTACAGTCGCTGGCGACGAACCCGACAGCGCGGCGAATAGCATGCAGGCCATTACCGCACCGATGGCCAGGCCACCACGGATGTGGCCGACTGTGGCGTTGGCGAAGTCGATCAAGCGCTTGGCTACACCGCCGGTGGTCATGAAGGCGCCAGCCAGCAGGAAGAACGGAATAGCCAGCAGGGTGTAGTGCTCGGACGTCTCGAACAGCTTGATCGCCAACGAAGTAACCGAGTCCGGGCTGAACAGCAAAATGGTCAGCGAGCCGGCCAGGCCGAGCGAAACGGCCACCGGCACGCCGATGAACATCAGGGCAAATAGCGCCAGGAAGAGGAACAGGATAGTCATTTACTTCGGCTCCTCTTCACCGAGCTTGGCCGCTTCGGCAGCTTCGTCTGCCAGGCCCAGGCCGGTTTGCTCGTTGCGCAGGATGCGCACGAAAATCTCGACGAAACGGATAAAGACCAAAGCGAATCCGATCGGCACGATCATTCCGATATGCCATTGCTTGACACCGAAATGACCAAGGTCTTCAGCGCCGATATTGGCGTTGAACAACGCCTGGATCCATTCGAAACTGGCCACGCTCAGCAGGGCGGCATAACCCAGACAGAACAGGCAGGCAACGATGCCGATGTATCGCTGTACCGGGCGCGACGCGAGCTTGACCAACGCATCGACGCCGATATGGCCGGCGGTACGCACGCCGTAGGCCAGGCCGGAGAAGATCAGCCAGGCGAACAGTGCCTTGGTCAGCGCGGTGCTCCAGGTCATCGCCTGGGCGAAGCCGATAACGAAATCGCCAATGGCGAAGAAGAAGTCTTCAGCTGCCGGAAAGGACTCGGCAAGGCTGTAGAAAACGGTGTAGAGGTTGTTCAGGACCACGTAAACGAAGGTCACCAGAGTCATGGCGGCCAGCAGGAAGGCAATGAAACCCTCCTCGAAGTGGTCCCAGACGCGCCAGAGGGCGTTCATGGATGACATCTCCCGATGGAATGCTGTGTTTCGATAGGCGTACAGAACGTGCGCGATGAGCCGGTCTGGTAACCGGATGACAGAGCAGTGAAAAGGCTTGTTCTGGACAAGGCGAGAAAGAGGCTGATTCAGCTGCCGCCTGGTCGCAATGTCGTTATGTTTTTTCGCTGCGCTGTCGGTACTGCCCGTGCTGAATGAAGGGAGCGAGTAGCCTCGCTCCCTTTCAGTCAGTACTTACTGAGCGTTGGACGCTTCAGCGGCCTTGATCAGGTCTGCGCCGATTTCGCTCTCGAACTTCTTCCAGACCGGCTTCATAGCTTCGCGCCACTTGGCACGTTCTTCCGGGGTCAGTACGAGGATTTCGGTAGTGCCAGCGGCCAGGATGTCGGCTTTGGCCTTCTGGTTCAGCTCGTCGGCCTGCTTGTTCACCTCAACAGTAACCTCTTCCAGGATGGTTTCCAGCTCGCCGCGAACGTCAGCCGGCAGACCATTCCAGAACTTGGTGTTGGTGATCAGCATGTAGTCGAGCAGACCATGGTCAGACTCGGTGATGTGCTTCTGCACTTCATGCATCTTCTGCGAGTAGATGTTCGAGTAGGGGTTCTCAGCACCGTTGACCACGCCGGTCTGCAGACCCTGATAAACCTCGGCGAAGCTCATCTTGCGCGGGTTGGCGCGCAGCGCCTTGAACTGCTCGTCCAGTACAGCGGATGCCTGTACGCGGAACTTCAGACCACGTGCGTCTTTCGGCTCGCGCAGTTCCTTGTTGGCGGACAGCTGCTTCATACCGTTGTGCCAGTAGCCCAGGCCGGTGATGTTCTTGTCTTCCATGGAGCTCAGCAGGTTCTGGCCGGCTTCGCTCTGCTGGAAGCGGTCTACCGCCTGGATGTTGTCGAACAGGAACGGCAGGTCGAACACCTGAACGCCCTTGGAGTAGTGCTCGAACTTGGCCAGCGAAGGCGCGATCAGCTGCACGTCGCCCAGCAGCAGCGCTTCCATTTCCTTGCCGTCACCGAACAGGGAGGAGTTCGGGTAGACCTGAACTTCAACCTTGCCGGGCAGACGCTCTTCTACCAGCTTCTTGAACAGGTTAGCGCCCTGGCCTTTTGGTGTGTTGTCCGCAACCACGTGGGAGAACTTGATCAGGATCGGGTCGGCAGCCTGGGCCAGGCCTGCGATACCCAGTGACAGAGCGCAGGCAAGCGCCGTGGCGGTCAGTTTGAACATTGTTGTTTTTCCTCTTGTTGTGAATTGAGCCGCCGCTTCGAAACGGCAACTCGGCTGTGGCCAGCAAGACAAGTCTAGGCGTCATCGAGGAAAAGTCGCGGCGCCAACGGTAGACCTGTTTCACCAACTCGTGGGTTAGCGAGAGCAAGTGCTGTGCCAGAAGACACATAGCCCGCCCTCGTGATGCGGGAGTTTACCGGTGTAGTGGCAGAATGCTGACGAATATTTCTCAACCAGCGTGTCTAACTCGCAGCCTCCACTGTTTGCGGGTGGGTTCGGCTGCGTGCGTTATCTAGCCGGACAACTGTTGCAAAGACGTGGCAAAAGGGCACTGCGGCGGAAAATGCAGTTCCCTGTCATTGGCTCGTGGCGGAAATCCGCCAGCTATTCGCCGTCGTCCGGCGAGGTTCCGCCAGCATCGTTGAAGACCAGGCCGTGCTTGCGCAACTTATCGTGGAGTGTCTTGCGGGGCAGGCCGAGGGCTTCGGCGACACTGCGCAACGAGCCATGCGGCCGGGCCAACTCGGCGGCGATCAGGGCCCGTTCGAAGGCGTCGACTTGCTCGTTTAGTGCGCTGGCGGTCGCTGCAGCTGTGCCGGCGGCGATATGGGTTGGGTCTTCGAGGCCCAGCTCGAGGCCCAGGGCAAATCGCTCCGCGGTGTTCTGCAGTTCGCGGACGTTGCCCGGCCACAGGTGCCTGAGCAATTGCGCGCGTTGCTCCGGGCGCAGCTCGCGGATTGGCAGGCCGTGGCGGCTGGCCGCGGTCTCGGTGAAATGCTGAAACAGGAACAGCAAGTCCTCGCTGCGCTCGCGCAACGGTGGGATGCGTAGTGGCGCCACGTTCAGCCGGTAGTAGAGGTCCGCACGGAAGCGGCCCTGGTCGGCAGCCTGGCGTAGATCTTCCTTGGTGGCGGCGATCACACGGATATCCAGTGCAATGGATTGGTTTCCGCCCAAGCGTTCAACGACCCGCTCCTGCAGCATACGCAGCAGCTTGACCTGCACATCCAAGCTCATGCTTTCGATTTCATCGAGAAAAAGGGTGCCCCCATTGGCGAACTCGAACTTGCCGATGCGGCGTTTCTGCGCGCCGGTAAAGGCGCCCGCCTCGTGGCCGAACAGCTCGCTTTCGACCACCGATTCGGCCAGCGCGCCGGCGTTGATCGCGACGAAGGGACCCGTGCGACGATTGGATAAGTCATGCAGTGCGCGCGCTACGACCTCCTTACCGGCGCCGGTTTCGCCGAGGATCAACACGTCGGCCTGGGTACCGGCCAACGCCCCGATCTGCTCGCGCAAGCGCTGCATGGCCGGCGACTGGCCGAGCAGGCGCGTCGACAGCTGCTGACGATCGGCCAGCGCCAGGCGCAGGCTGCGGTTGTCGAGTACCAATTGGCGCAGCGCCAATGCGCGGCGCACGCTGTCGAGCAGCGCCTCGCTGGGAAAGGGTTTCTCGAGGAAGTCATAGGCGCCGGCGCGCATCGCCTGCACCGCCAGCTGAATATCGCCATGACCGGTGATCAGCAGAACCGGGAGGCCGCTGTCGATGGCTTGCAGCTGCTGCTGGAGTTCGAGGCCGTCGAGCCCCGGCATTCGAATATCGCTGACCACCACGCCGGGCCAATCCACCGGCAGCTGGCCGGGCAGACCGCGGGCATCGCCCAGGCTGAGCACCTTGAGCCCGGCAAGGTCGAGCGTCTGGCTCAGCGCCTTGCGTAGGTGGGGATCGTCATCGACCAAGACTACCTGATACTGCGGGTCGATCTGGCTGGTCATGCTAGTCCTCGCTCGGGAAGGCGACACCGGGGTCGGCGGATCGCAGGTAGAGGCTGAGCTGGGCGCCGCCTTCGGGATGATTGGCGATCGTCAGCTCGCCGTCCAGGGCGCGTGTCAGGGTATCGCAAATGGCCAAACCCAGCCCCAGACCCTGCGCGCTGGTCTTGGTGGTGAAGAAAGGCTCGCGGGCGCGCTGCAGCGCCTCGGTGGAAAACCCCGGGCCGTTGTCGCGCAGCGTCAGCAATACGCCGTCGCCCTGGCGTTCGGCGCGCAGCCAGATGCGTCGTACCGGTGGCCGCTCATTGAGCGCGTCGAGTGCATTGGCTAGCAGGTTGGAGAGGATTTGCCGCAGCCGTGTTTCACCCGCCTGAACCCACAACGTCGCGTCCGGAAGATCGCGAATCAGCTCGACGCCCATGGCTTGGCGACGCTTGGCCAGCAAGGCCAAGGCGTCGTCCAGCGCCGGCTGTAGCGCCACCCGCTCCGGCGCGTGCCGATCGCGACGGGCAAAAGCCCGCAGGTGGGCAATGATCGATGCCATGCGTGCGGTCAGTTCGCTGATCAGTCGGAGGTTGTCGCGGGCTTCTTCGTTGCGCTGCTGGTCGAGCAGCACACCGGCATTATCCGCATAACTGCGAATCGCCCCCAGCGGTTGATTGAGTTCGTGGCTGATGCTCGCCGACATGGTGCCCAGCGCGGACAGCTTGCCGGCTTGCAACAGTTCGTCCTGCGCACGGACCAGCTCCTGTTGGGCCTGCTCGCGTTCCAGTACTTCCTCCTTGAGCCGGCTGTTCAGCGCCTCCAGATCCTGCGTCCGCTCCTGCACGCGGCGCTCTAGCTGCTGCCGCGCCTTGGCATCCAGGGCGATGCGCTCCAGGTAGTGGCGGCGCCGCTGCATCAACAACCCGAGCAGCAGCAATACCGCGGCGAGGGTGGCTGCACCGATCGCGACGACGGTCCGCACCGGCCGTTCGGCCAGGCTGATCGGCGCTAGAATGCGCACGGTCCAGCCGGTTTCCTTGAGCTCACGACTCTGGATCAACCACGCATCGATATCGAGCGTCAGATCCTGGGGCTCGAGCGTCGGGTAGGGCCGTTCGGACGCGATCTGCTCGCGTTCTTCGATATCCAGCGCCCGGCTTGCGCGGAATCGCCATTCCGGCTTGGAGGTGAGGATCACCACACCGAAATTGTCGGTCACCATGAGCTGCTCGGGCGTGTTGCCCCAGAGTGTCTCGGTGTAGTCCAGGTCCACCTTGACCACCAGCGCGCCGAGCACCTCGTCGCCGTCGCGCACGGCCGCGCCGAAGTAGTAGCCGCGTTTGCCAGAAGTAGTGCCGAGGCCGAAGAAGCGTCCCAGCTTGCCGGCCATGGCTTCCCTGAAATAGGGCCGGAAGGCGAAGTTGCGATTGACGAAGCTGTCTTCGTCGTTCCAGTTCGACGCCGCCAGGGTCTTGCCATCCGGTGCCATCAGGTAGATCACATCGGCACCGGTTTCCTTGCGCAGTTGATCCAGCAGGCGATTGGCTTGGTCCTTGGCGGTAGGGCTGTCCGGCTGCCGCAGCGCCGCGCGCAGGGTTGGCAAGTCGCCGAGGATGCGTGGCAGCACCTCGTAGCGACGCAGCGAGCCGAGCAGGTTGGCCACGTAGAGGTCGAGCGTCTGTCGGTTCTGCTCGATCAGCTCGTTACTGTAATAACGTTCGGCCAGTTGTTGCAGCGGCCACAGCAGCGGCGCTAGCAATAGCGCGACCAGGGCCAGATTGCGCCAGCGTGGGCGGCGAGGAGGTTCGAGTGGTGTCATGCAGATGCGCCTGTGATTCGGGCGGCATTATGCACCTTAAGCACAGGGCAGGGCGCCTCTGGCGCGGGGGAGATGAACGGCCGAGTCGATGCCGAGCGGCATTCAGATTGTTTGCGTGGCCTGATGACCCCCAATCGCCTGAAAGTTGCCAGTGTTGCCGAGGCATTGATGCAACGCGGTTTCCCAGTCCGGCAACTCGACGCCCCAGTCACGTTGCAAGCGTGCGCAGCTGAGCCGCGAATTGAGCGGGCGCTGGGCAGCGGTGGGGTAGTCCGTGGACTGGATGGGCTCGAGCCGGGCCCGCAACAGGCCCTGGCGTTCCAGGTGTTGGGCAATGCTGCAGGCGAAGCCGTACCAGGACGTTTCGCCGCTGGCGGTCAGGTGATACAGCCCGCTGGGACCGCCAGTGCCCGTGCGCCATTTGCGCACCATCTCGGCTGTCACTGCGGCGATGGTACCGGCCCAGGTCGGTGCGCCGACTTCGTCGTCAACCACCGACAGCGCGTCACGTTCCTGCAACAGGCGCTGCATGGTCAGCAGGAAGTTACGACCGTGCAGCGAATAGACCCAGCTCGTACGCAAGATCAGATGCTGGCCACCGACTGCCTGAATCGCTTGCTCGCCGGCCAGCTTGCTCGCCCCATATACGCTCAAGGGGGCCGGATGGTCCTCTTCGTTGTACGGCTCGCGCTTGCGCCCGTCGAAGACGTAATCGGTGGAGTAATGAATCAGGGGTATGCCAAGCGCCGCAGCTTCTTCGGCGAGCACGCCAGGTCCGGTGGCGTTCACCGCAAAGGCCTGATCGCGATTGTCCTGCGCTGGGTCGACCGCAGTGTAGGCGGCGGCATTGATGATCAGGTCGGGGCGCAGCAGGCGAACCTGCTGGCGAATCTGCATCGGCTCGGCCAGGTCAAGCACCTTGTGGCCCAAAGCGAGCACCTTCCCTTCACCGGCAAGCGCCAGTTGCAGCTCCTGAGACAGTTGCCCCTTGCTACCGGTGATCAGGATTTTCATGCAAACAGCTCCGCTTCGCTGAGAACCTTACCTGCCGCATCCTTCTGCGATAGCTGCGGCAGCTCCTGGAACGGCCACTCGATGCCGATCTGCGGATCGTTCCAGAGCAGTGAGCGCTCATGGGCTGGCGCGTAGTAGTCGGTGGTCTTGTAGAGGAACTCGGCACTTTCGCTGAGTACCACGAAACCGTGCGCAAAACCTTCAGGAATCCATAGCTGGCGCTGATTTTGGGCGCTCAGGCGGGTGCCGACCCAGCGGCCGAAGCTGGGCGAGCTGCGGCGCAGATCCACCGCTACGTCGAACACCTCGCCGGCCACGACCCGCACCAGCTTTCCCTGGGGTTGCTGGATTTGGTAGTGCAGCCCGCGCAGCACGCCGCGCTGGGACTTGGAATGGTTGTCCTGAACGAAGGTTCGCTTGAGTCCGGTGGCCGTCTCGAAAGCCGCCGCGTTGAAGCTTTCGTAGAAAAAACCGCGCTCATCACCGAACACCTTGGGCTCGATGATCAGCACATCGGGAATGTCGGTTTCGATGATCTTCATGCGTCTTCACCCGCCAGTTTGAACAGGTACTGGCCATAGCCGGTCTTGCCCAAGGCATCGGCGCGGCGCAGCAGCTGCTCGCGATCGATCCACTTGTTCTGGTAGGCGATCTCCTCCAGGCAGGCGACCTTGAGCCCTTGACGGTGCTCAATGGTCTGCACGTACTGGGAGGCTTCGAGCAGGCTGTCATGGGTGCCGGTGTCGAGCCAGGCGAAGCCGCGGCCGAAGCGCTCGACGTTAAGGTCGCCACGCTTGAGGTAGGCGTTGTTGACGTCGGTAATTTCCAGCTCGCCGCGTGGCGACGGCTTGATCGACTTGGCGATCTCGACCACATCGTTGTCGTAGAAATACAGGCCGGTCACCGCGTAGCTGGATTTCGGCTTGGCCGGTTTCTCTTCGATCGACAGCGCCTTGCCGTTCTCGTCGAAGTCGATCACGCCGAAACGCTCTGGATCCTTGACCCAGTAGCCGAAGACCGTGGCGCCTTTAGTCTGCGCGGAGGCGCGTTGCAGCTTCTCGGTGAAGTGCTGGCCGTGGAAGATGTTGTCCCCGAGGATCAGGCACACCGGGTCATCGCCGATGAACTCTTCGCCGATCAGGAAGGCCTGCGCCAGGCCGTCCGGGGACGGCTGTTCGGCATAGCTGAAGTTGACACCGAACTGGCTGCCGTCACCCAGCAGATTCTTGTACTGCGGCAAATCCTGCGGGGTGGATATCAGCAGGATGTCGCGAATCCCGGCAAGCATCAGCACCGAAATCGGGTAATAGGCCATGGGCTTGTCGTAGATCGGCAACAGCTGCTTGGATACGCCCAAGGTGATGGGGTGCAAACGAGTGCCGGAGCCTCCGGCGAGGATGATTCCTTTCATGCGTTCTCCAGCGCGCCAAGGCGCTCACGTTGATAGCTGCCATCCTGTACGCGACGGCACCATTCGAGGTTGTTGAGGTACCACTGCACGGTCTTGCGTAGGCCGGTCTCGAAGGTCTCCTGCGGCACCCAGCCGAGTTCGCGCTCGATCTTGCTGGCGTCGATGGCGTAGCGCAGGTCGTGGCCCGGGCGGTCTTTGACGAAAGTGATCAGGTCCTCGAAGCGTGCCAGGCCTTCGGGTTTCTGCGGCGCCAGCTCTTCGAGCAGGGCGCAGATACCGCGTACTACCTCAATGTTCTTCTGCTCGTTGTGGCCGCCGATGTTGTAGGTCTCGCCGACGGTGCCTTCGCTGACCACCTTGAACAGCGCGCGCGCGTGATCCTCGACGAACAGCCAGTCACGCACCTGGGTGCCGTTGCCATAGACCGGAAGCGGCTTGCCATCCAGCGCATTGAGGATCACCAGTGGAATTAGCTTCTCGGGGAAGTGATAGGGGCCGTAGTTGTTCGAGCAGTTGGTGATCAGCACCGGCAACCCGTAGGTACGCTGCCAGGCGCGAACCAAATGATCGGAAGAGGCCTTGCTGGCCGAATACGGTGAGCTCGGGGCGTAGGGCGTGGTTTCGGTAAACAAGTCATCGACGCCGTGCAGGTCGCCATACACCTCGTCGGTGGAGATATGGTGGAAGCGGAACGCCTCGCGGCGCTCGGCCGGCAGGGTCTGCCAGTAGACACGAGTCGCTTCGAGCAGTTGATAAGTGCCGACGATGTTGGTCTGGATGAACTCAGCCGGGCCGTCGATGGAGCGATCAACGTGCGACTCGGCGGCCAGATGCATGATGGCGTCCGGCTGGAACTCCAGCAGCGCTTCGCTCACCCGCTCGCGGTCCGCGATGTCGGCTTGTAGAAACTGATAGCGATCGCTGTTTTGCACATCTGCCAGCGACTCCAGGTTGCCGGCGTAGGTCAGCTTGTCCAGATTCAGGACGCTGTGCCCGGTGTCTTGGATGAGGTGGCGGATCAGAGCAGAGCCGATGAATCCGGCTCCGCCGGTTACGAGAATGCGCATGATTGAAAGGCTTCCTTGGCGCGCTACAGAGCAACAGGCTCTTGGCATGTCGGCAGGATAGACCTGCCGAAAATACAAAAATTCCCAGCCGTGGCTGGAGTTGGTAAGACGCAGTGAACGTCTGGGCAGCTTTCAGCGGGCGCGACCGACGCTGTTCGTCGGCGCGGCGTTGCGGTGACCTACGACGCGGTGACGGTTTTTCTTACCCGCCGCCAATTCACGCAGGTTGCAGCAGCCCGTGCGCCGCTGTGCCAACGTCTCTTCTGCCTTCTCGGCACTGCGCGAGTATGCGAACAGACGCAAGCTGGCTAATAAGGAGCGGTGGCGCGAAGGGCACAATTGGGTAATATCAGCGCGATATTATCGACAGGTAGCAACGGAATGCACACCCGTAACGAACAGCTTGCCGAATTGCTGAGCCTCACCACGCACGGTTTTTCTCAACTGGCCGAGGCTCTGGTCACGCTCTCCTTTGAACTCATGGCCAGCGAAGACCCCGCAACACGGATCGCCAGCCGCCGTATGGTCACGAGGATGGCGGCGATCCAGTCGGCTTTCGCTCAGCAGTTGAGCCTGCTCGAACCCATCGGCGAGCAGCAGCCCGCCGCTCCGGACACATGGCCAGAAGACGGCATGGAAAGCCCGGGCGTGAACCCGTCAGACCGTTAACGCTTGAACTGCTCCAGACTTCGCGATCTAGCTCACGTCGGTTACGGCAGTTGACGGGCGTGAGACAGGGTCCAGTCGAGAATCTCCTGACTGAGCGTATCGCTGGCTCGCCCAAATGCCTCGATCACGCTTTCCACGCTTGGATCGGCGCTGGGCTGGCGAACCTCGAACCGTCGGTTGGCCAGGGTGTGCTGGTCGTTACGATTGACCAGGCGCGCATCGAGGGTGATCAGCACCATGGGTTTGCCGTCGATGTAGACGCTCTGAAAGGCGCGCAGATCGCTGTGCAGGCTGAGATCGGCATAAAGATTTACATCCTCGTTGCTCACCGAGGACATGCGGCCATCGCGCTGGAACGCTTCGATCAAGCGATCGCGCAGTAGCACGGGCGCCGCATCGCTCCAGCGTGCGCCGCCATAAGAGCTGATCTGGTTGCCCTGCGGCACCACGGCGATGCGCGGGCTGGAGAGGATGCGACTGGCCTGCGGGGTATTGATGCGCAGCGCGTGTTGGAGTGCCGGCTCGCTGGCCTGCTGCGGCGATGTCGTGGTGGGGAGGAGATAAATTCGCAACGGCTCGGACTCCGGCAGTATCGAGCAGGCCGAGAGGGTGACGAGCAGTCCGAGCAGGACGAGGCGAGGCAGGGAATGAAGGCGACGGTTCATGGGTTGAACTCCTGCAGTTTGTCTCGGCCGAGCAGGAAACCGCTCGGGTTGTCTTCCAGGCGCTGGGTCACCCGGCGCAGGGCGCCAAGGGTGGTGCGCAATTCGTTGATGGCCGGGCCCAGTTCGTTGAAGCCCTGCATGCCGTTGTTCAGCGCGCCCTGGTTCTCCTCCAACAGGGTATCCAGGCGCGCCGTGGTGCGATCCAGTGCGCTCATCGATTGGGCCGCGCTGTCGAGTACGCTGCGGCCCTGATCGTCGAGCAGACCGTTGGCGTTACGCGCCAGGCTCGACAACTCGCCCATGACGACGTTGGCCTGCTGGCTCAGCTGATTGAATTGTTGCAGCGTCTGGGCCAGGTCGCCGCGCTGGTCTGAGAGCACGCTGGTGGCCTGCTCCAAATGTTCCAGGGTGCGGCTCAAACGCGTGGTGTTTTCCTCGGAAAAGATCTGGTTGGCGCTGAGCAGCAGATTATTGATGTTGCTCATAAGGTCCTCGCCGTTCTCCAGCAGCGCGCTGAGCGAGGAAGGATCGGCGACGATCAGTGGCGGGTTATCGGGGTCACCTTCAAGGCGCGGGCTTTCCGGAGTGCCGCCGTGCAGCTGGATGACCATGCTGCCGGTGATGTTGGCGAGCGCCAGACGCGCCTGGGTGTCTACCTTGATCGGCGTGCCGCCATAGACACGAATGCGCGCGCGGACCTTGCGCGGATCGTCCGGCTCCAGCCACAGCTGGGTAACGTCGCCCACCTTGATGCCGCTGTATTCCACCGAGCTGCCGCTGGATAGCCCGCTGACGGCCTGGCTGAAGCCGATGTCGTAGTAACTGTACTCGCGGTCGATGCTGGATTTGCCTAGCCACAGCGCGAAGAGCAGCGCGCAGCCGACCGCGATCACGGTGAACAGACCGATCAGGACATGATGGGCACGGGTTTCCATTCAGAATGTCTCCAGCTTTGGCAGGCCGTCAAAAACTACCTGCGTTGGCAATACTGCGTTAAAACCGACCTGGGTCGCCAGCCCGGTCAAAATGCTCATTACAGCACGTAAACTCGTACGCGAGCCCGGTCCGCTTCTTCGGCTATTTTGACTCACTGCGCTCGCCCTTCGGGCCAGCCTTCGGCTGTTACTCTTTGGTCGTTGCGCCTTGTCTCGCCTGCCTCGCCTACGTTTTTCAACGGACTGCCAGCGCGGCGCCATGCGCAGCGCGGCCACGAGGGCCATGGAAGTATTCGCGGATCCAATCGTCGTCGGTGGCGGCGACCGCCTCCAGGGTATCGACCACCAGCACGCGCCTCTGCGCCAGTACGGCGATGCGATCGCAGATGGTGTAGAGCGTATCCAGGTCATGGGTGACCAGGAACACGCTGAAGCCCAGCGCATCGCGCAGGGTCAGTATCAACTGATCGAACGCTGCCGCGCCGATGGGGTCGAGGCCGGCGGTGGGCTCATCGAGAAACAGTACTTCCGGATCCAGCGCCAGGGCGCGAGCCAACGCCGCGCGCTTGACCATGCCGCCGGACAGCTCGTCAGGGTATTTGCAAGCGGCTTCCGGTGGCAGCCCGGCCAGCGCCAGCTTCTGCCGCGCCAGGTGTTCGGCATCGGCGCGCTTGAGACCGATGTGCTCGATCAGCGGCAAGGCGACATTTTCCTGCAGGCTAAGCGAGGTGAACAGTGCGCCGCGCTGGAACAGCACGCCGAAGCGTCGCTCCACCTCCGAACGACGCTGGGCGGGAAGCTTCAACAGGTTCTCGCCGAACACCTTGACGCTGCCGGCGTTCGGTCGGCGAAGGCCGACGATGCTGCGCAGCAGCACCGACTTGCCGGTGCCGGACCCGCCGACCACGCCGAGGATTTCACCGCGGCGGATATCCAGGTCGAGGTTGACATGCACCGCCTGTTTGCCGAAGCGATTGACCAGCCCGCTGACCTGGATCACAGGTTCTTTCGTGCTCACCAGCCCATCTCCATGAAGAACAATGCGGCGACGGCGTCCAGCAGGATCACCATGAAAATCGACTGCACCACGCTGGAAGTGGTGTGCTCGCCCACCGACTGTGCGCTGCCGCTGGCCTTGAAGCCTTCCAGGCAGCCGATCACCGCGATCAGGAAGGCGAATATCGGTGCTTTGCCGATGCCGACCAGGAAGTGATTGAGCGGAATATCGCGCTGCAAAATGGTGAAGAACATCGCCGGCGAGATGTCCAGCGCCAGCGAACAGACCACCAGCCCCCCGACGATGCCGCTGAGGATGCCGATAAAAGTCAGGATCGGCAGGGTGATCAACATCGCCAGCACCCGTGGCAGCACCAGCAGCTCGATGGGGCTGAGGCCGAGGGTGCGAATGGCGTCGATCTCCTCGTTGGATTTCATCGCCCCGATCTGCGCGGCAAAGGCGCTGGCGGTGCGGCCGGCGAGAAGGATCGCGGCCAGCAGCACACCGAATTCGCGCAGGAAGGAGAACGCCACCAGATTGACCGTATAGATGGTTGCGCCGAAGTCAGCCAACACAGTGGCGCCGAGAAAAGCCACCACGGCGCCGACCAGAAAGGTCAGCAGGGCAACGATCGGGATCGCGTCCAGACCGGTCTGCTCTATATGCGCGACCAGCGCGGTCACGCGCCAGCGCCGCGGATTGAGGATGACGGTAAAGAGTGTCTGCAGGGTCAGGCCGATAAAGCCGAGCAGGGTGCGTTGCTGGTTCCAGACCCCGGAGACGGTGCGACCTACGTGTGCCAGTACATCGGCCAGGCCGTTGGTTTGAGGTGCCTGTTCGGCTTCTGGTTGGTCCAGCGCGGCGGCGACGGTCGTCAGCAGCGCCCGTCGTTCCGCAGGCAGCTGCGGCGCCCATTCCTGCAGGCGGGCCATTCGCGCCGGTCCGAGCAGCTCGACCAGCAAGCCGGCGCCCGCAGTGTCCAGCTCGCCGATCGCATCGAGGTCGACTTGGTCGGCATCGGTGACTTGGCGGCGAGCCTGCTCGACCTCACGGCGCAGGGTTGCGTAGTGTTTCAGCGTCCAGTCGCCGCCGATCGCCAGTGTGGCGGCCGTGGGGTCGCTGTTCGGTTGCCGCTGCAAACTGCCGGGCGGCGAAATCGGGTGCGTCAAAGTGGTTTCCCATGTTTGCGAGGCGTAGGAGGCCGGTGCCCTGCGCCGCGGCTTTTGACAGATCCTATCAGGTCGGACCCTGCAATCACGGTTCCGTTTAGCGTGCCGCAGGCGAGGCGCAAACGGTGCGGCCGGTCGGCGACTGCGCAATTTGTTACAGGCGGTCGCGAACTATCGACTCCGAACGGCCTCCATAGCGTGCGAGTCAGGCAGCCCCGATCGGTACGCCATGCATCAAGGGGTTGCTATCTTACGCCGCCGGTTGCCGACGCTCCTTTATATCAGCCCGCTCGGGCCCTGCCAGCCGTTCATCTAAGACCACTGCGAGAGTCTCCGTTTGCCTATGAATTACTTGCGTGCCCTGCCGTTCATCGTGGTTTTGGCGGTGATCCTGTTCAGCGGTTTGCGGCCCGAACCGGTGCCGCAGGTGTTCGACCAGCAGGACAAGCTGCACCATATGCTGGGGTTCGCCGCGCTGGTTTTCACCTTGCGTCTGGCCTTTCCGCAGTGGCGCGTGGTCTGGACCCTCGCTGCCTGTACCGGGGCGGCGCTGTTGATCGAGATTGGCCAGAGCTTTTTGCCCAACCGTTGGGCATCGATAGGCGACATGCTGGCCAATACGTTGGGCGTGCTGCTTGGCTGGGGCTGCTCGCACCTGGCGTATCTCTGGTACCTGCGACGCATCGGTGTCACCACCGACCGTGAAGCCCCCGATGCGGTCGCGCGTATCGAGAATCCCGCGCGTCCCTGAGTTGTCCACGGGGCGTCAGCATCAAGGCGACGCCCGCCGGGCCAGGTGATTGACTCGCCACGACATCAGCGCCGTGCAGAGCATGGCAAATACCGCACCGGCCGCCGCCAAGGCCATGTCCTTCTGCGTATCCCAGCGATCATGTTGCGTGGCGAGGAAGGTTCGTCCCTCCTCGGCACTAAGCGTCGCGGCACCGAACCATTCGATCAGCTCGTAGACCGCCGAGGTCGAGAGGACGATGTCCACCGGCAGCAACAGGCTCCAGAAACCGGGCTTCACGCCCAGGCGTATCAGCACTTCATGGATGGGGTAGGCCAGCAGCAACCCGTAACTGAGATGCGCCAGCCGGTCGAACTGGTTTCGATCCCAACCAAGCGCCTGGTCCAGGCTTTCTCCCGTCATGGCTTGCCACCAGGCGTCGTAGGGCACCTTGGCGTAGGTGTAGTGCGCGCCCAGCTGATGGATGCACAGATAGAGGACGATCAGTGTCGCGGCGCTGCGCGAGGGCAGATAGTGCCTGTGGCCCAGTAGCAGAGCGACGGCCAACGCGAGCACCAACAGGTTTTCCAGCACCCAGTCATGCCGGTCCTCGGGGGCGATGGCGAGGCTTCCCCAGACCAGCAGGAACAGCATGAGCAGCGTCAGCAGATAGCGTCGATGGCTACGGTCGGCATCCATTCTTCTCTCCGGCAGTTCCAGCGCTTAACCATTCGACCGGCGCTGCGGCTAGAGAATCCATCCAACTTTTCGGCGTTCAAGGCGGTCACACGAACTGGACCTTCAACGAGCCGGACCATGTGGCAGCAGCTGAACAACGACATCCAGCGGACACGGCAATGGCAGCGCGGGCTCGGCCTGTTGCCGCTGACATTGCTGGTCGCCTGTGATGGTCAGCAATCGACGCTGAACCCCGCCGGTACCGGCGCTGAGAGCATCGCCACGCTGTTCTGGTGGATGTGCGCTGGCGGCGTGCTGATCTGGGCCGTCGTGATGGGCATCGCCCTTTACGTCACCCAGGCGCAACCCGGTGCACACGGGATCCGCAGTGCTCGCTGGCTGATCCTTGGCGGCGGCATCATCTTTCCGGTCGTCGTGCTCACGGCGTTGCTGAGCTATGGGCTGATGCTGATGCCGCCGCTGCGCTCAACCACCGATATCGACCTGCGGGTGGATGTATCTGGCGAACAATGGTGGTGGCGGGTGCGCTACCAAACCGAGGCCGGTGAACCCGTCGAGCTGGCTAACGAGATTCGGCTACCCGTCGGCCAGCGGGTGGCCTTCGACCTGACCAGCCCGGACGTGATCCACTCGTTCTGGATTCCCTCGCTGGGTGGCAAGGTCGACATGATTCCCGGCCGCACCAATCAGCTGGTACTCGAGCCGACGCGCACCGGGACCTTTCGCGGCGCATGCGCCGAGTATTGCGGGACGTCCCACGCGCTGATGGCGTTCCCCGTGGTGGTGATGGAGCCGGCGGCCTTCAGTAGCTGGCTCGCCAGCCAGGCACAGCCGGCCCAGGCACCTGAAACGGCATTGCAGCGCCAGGGCCAGCGGGCGTTTCTCAGCAACGGCTGCGGCGCCTGCCATCGGGTGCGCGGTACCGAGGCGGACGGCACGGTCGGCCCCGACCTCACACATGTCGGCAGCCGCTTGAGCCTCGCGGCCGGGACGCTGCCGGCCGATGTCGAGGCGTTCCGGCGCTGGATCGGGCATACCGGCGAAATCAAGCCGGACGTGAAGATGCCGACCTTCGGCATGCTGCCAGATGACCAGCTGAACGCCATGGCGCATTACCTGAAGGGGCTGAAATGAGCGAGCCGATGGATTACCGCGACCCGCCGGAAGAGGCCCGTGCCAAGGCTCAGGCCGAACGCCTCGCCGCCGCCTGGAAAACGCCCACCGGCTGGCGTTACTGGTCGGCGGTGAACAACACCGAGGTCGGGCTCTGGTACACCGGGGTGTCGTTCCTGTTCTTCCTGTTTGCTGGCGTGCTGGCAATGCTCATCCGCGCCCAACTGGCGGTGCCTGAGAACGATCTGCTGTCGGCCGAGACCTACAACCAGGTGTTCACCCTGCACGGCTCGGTGATGATGTTTTTGTTTGGCGTGCCGATCTTCGAGGCTTTCTCGATTCTCATCCTGCCGCAGATGCTCGGGGCGCGGGATCTGCCGTTCCCCCGGCTATCGGCGTACGGCTTCTGGTGTTTCATCATTGGTGGCGTGTTTGTCTGCGGTTCGATCTTCTTCGGCGTCGCGCCCCAGGGCGGTTGGTTCATGTACCCGCCGCTGACCACGACTTATCAGGATGGCCTCGGCGCGGATATCTGGCTGCTCGGGCTGTCGTTCATTGAGGTGTCGTCGATTGCGGCCGCGGTGGAGTTGATCGTCGGCGTGCTGAAGACGCGGCCACCGGGGATGCGCATCAACCTGATCCCCTTGTATTCCTGGTACATCCTCGTGGTGGCGGGGATGATCCTGTTCGCCTTTCCGCCGCTGATCGCTGGCGACCTGCTGTTCGAGCTGGAACGCGCCTTTGATTGGCCGTTCTTCGATGCCAGCCGCGGCGGCGATCCGCTCTTGTGGCAACACCTGTTCTGGATATTCGGCCATCCCGAGGTGTACATCATCTTCCTGCCGGCGGTGGCGTTGGTAGCGACCATCGTGCCCACCGCCGCCCAGCGGCCCATCGTTGGTTACAGCTTCATCGTGCTGGCCGCCGTGGGCACCGGTTTCATCAGCTTCGGGCTGTGGGTCCACCACATGTTCACCACCGGTATGCCGGCAATCTCGCTGGCGTTCTTCTCGGCCGCGTCCGAGGCGGTGGCGATTCCCACCGGCGTGCAGATCTTCTGCTTTCTGGCGACGGCGCTGGCAGGGCGTTTCGTTAAATCGGTGCCGATGCTGTTCGTCGCCGGCGCGCTGGCGATCTTCGTCCTCGGCGGTCTGACCGGGGTGATGGTGGCGCTGGCGCCGTTCGACTTCCAGGCCCACGACACCTACTTCATCGTCGCCCACCTGCACTACGTGCTGATCGGCGGCATGCTGTTTCCAGTGATCGCCGGGCTTTACTATTTCTTCCCGCTGGCACTCAGCAAGACGCTGTCTGATCGCCTCGGGCGGATCGCCTTCTGGCTGATGTTCATCGGCTTCAACATCGCCTTCCTGCCGATGCACTTCACCGGCCTGCTGGGCATGCCGCGTCGCGTCTACACCTATGCGCCGGACATGGGCTTCGATGTGCTCAATATGGTGTCTACGGTGGGCGCGTTCATTCTTGCCGCCGGCGTCGCGGTGCTGGTCTGGGATGTCATGCGGCCCAAGGGCAAGCAGCCCTACAGCAAACGCAACCCGTGGAATGCCGGCACCCTTGAGTGGCTCGCGGAAATGCCCGGCATGCCCTGGGGCTCGCGTTCGATTCCGATCATCAAGAGTCGCTACCCGCTGTGGGATCAGCCGAACCTGATGCGCGACGTCGATGCCGGACGCTTTTACCTGCCGGATGCCGAGGAAGGCAAACGCGAGACTTTGATCAGCAGCATCATCGACGCCGAGCCCATCCAGTGCCTGCGAGTGCCGGGGCCGACCTTTCGCAGCATGTGGGCTGCGATCTTCACCGGGGGGCTGTTCATCTTCGCGACCTACAGTTGGTACGTCCCTGCCTTGATCAGCGGTTTTCTCGCGCTGATAACCATCCTCGCCTGGCTCTGGACGGGCACCGCGGTGATTCCGGAGAAACCGCGCAAGGACATCGGCCTGGACGTGTCGCTGCCGTTGTATGCCTCGGGCGCCAAATCGGTGGGCTGGTGGGCCACCTTCATCACCATGATCGGCGACATGAGCGCCTTCGCCAGTCTGGTCTTCGGCTATTTTTTCTTCTGGACGGTGCACGAGAACTTTCCGCCGGCCGATGCTGCGGGCCCGGGTGTGATGTGGCCGACGGTCGCCCTGGGCCTGATTCTCGCCTCCTGGGGCCTGACGCTGTTGGCGCGCCGCTGCAATGACCGCGACCAGGCGACCGGCTTCTATGCCGCGCTGGGGCTGGCGGCCATTCTGACCTTGGCCGGAGCCTATTCGCTTTGGGCTGGACCGCATTTCAACGGTCTCGACCCGACCGAGAACGTCTACCCGGCGACGGTATGGGTGTTGGTGCTCTGGTGCCTGCTGCATCTCGGTGTGGGGCTGATCATGCAACTGTACTGCCTGGCTCGCCGTGCGGCGGGACGGATGACTGCCGAGTACGACATCGACATTCGCAACGTCGCGCTCTACTGGCACTTCATGGCCATCACCCTGGTCGTGACCGTCGCGGTCATCGCCGGCTTCCCGGAGGTCGCATGAGCGAACAGCGCGAACCCAGGCCTGAGGACCAGCCGGAAGCCACGCCACAGGTGCGAGACACGCTGTGGTTGCTCGTCATCGGACCGGCAATCTGGGCCATGCACTTCCTGTTGTCGTACGTGGCGGCGGCAGTCTGGTGCGCCAAGATGGCGGGGCGCGCCGGTCCCCTGGGCGATCTGCGTGTCGCCATCGGCGTGCTCACGCTCGTGGCGCTGGCGGGTATTGCGCTGACCGGCTGGAGCGGCTGGCGTCGGCATACGTTCGGCAACGCGACGGCCCCGCATGATTTCGATACGCCCGCCGACCGCCATCGCTTTCTGGGCTTTTCGACGCTACTGCTGAGCGGCCTGAGCTTCGTCGCTACGGTGTTCGTTGCGCTGTGCGTGGTCTTCATCGGGAGCTGCGAATGATCTGGCGGCCCTTGTCCTTGATGCTGGGACTGGCCACGCTGGCGGCGGTCTGGCTCGGCCCGCTGCCGGCGATGGCGGATCGTCTGTTCGTCGGCCACATGCTCATGCACGTGATGGTGGTGGCGGTGGCGGCGCCCTTGCTGGCAATCGGACTGGCCGGTGGCCGGCTGGACCTTTCCAGCCGAGTGCCGGTGCTGTTTTCGCCGATCCTGGCCTCGGTGATCGAGCTGTTCGTCGTCTGGGCCTGGCATATGCCAGCACTGCACCATGCGGCGCGAACCTCACAGGCCGCGCAAGTGCTGGAGCAGGGCAGCTACCTGTTCGTCGGGTTGCTGGTGTGGCTCGCAGCGTTCGGCGGAGTCAGGCATAGGCGTGCACTGGCCGGTATCGCCGGGTTGCTGCTGACCTCCATGCACATGACGCTGCTCGGCGTGCTGTTGGCGATGTCCAGCCGACCGCTATTCGAACACGCAGGTTCGGCGCTGTCGGGCCTCAGCCCGCTGGAGGATCAACAGCTGGGTGGCGTGATCATGCTGGTATTCGGCGGCACGGCCTACCTGCTCGGTGGGCTGTGTCTGCTCGGTGGACTTTTACAGGACAAGCGCGATGTCGTTTCGGTCAGCTAGGTCGTTGCTCTGCCGCGTGTCGATGCCGCTGCGTCGCTGGCTGCGCTGGCTAACCGGGGGTTCCTGGCGGCGCGTGGCGGCGGGCATCATGCTGCTGGCGGGGCTTGCTGGTGCGGGTGGCTTGTTGCTCGTCTCGCTGGGGCTGGTCTCGATCAGCGCCAGCTCCGGGCATTGGAAGGCGACTGGCTGGATGCTGCATTACGCCATGCGCCGCGCAGTCAGTACCCAGTCGATGGGCATCAAGGCGCCGCCCCTTGACGATCCCGCGCTAGTGCTCAAGGGCGCCGGGCATTACGAGACGGGTTGTGTGTTCTGCCATGGAGCACCGGGGCGAGAGCGTTCGCTGATCGTGCGGCAGATGACCCCCGAGCCGCCGTTTTTGCCCCCGCGGATAGAGCGCTGGAAGCCGCGGGAGCTGTTCTGGATCGTCAAACATGGCGTCAAGTTCACCGCCATGCCGGCCTGGCCGGCAACGAGGCGGGAGGACGAGGTCTGGGCGATGGTGGCCTTCCTGCAGGCGATGCCGGCGATGTCGGCCGAGCGCTACCAGCGGCTTGCACTGGGTGAGCGAGCCCGCGCGGGCAGCAAACCGCTGACGCCTGATTCTCCGCGGCCCTTGCAGGACCCTCTGGGCTCGGTGCTGGACAACTGCGCCCGCTGCCACGCGGCGGATGGCGGCGGGCGTGGCGAGGGCGCCTTTCCGCGACTGGCCGGCCAGAGTCAGGCCTACCTGCTCGGCACACTGCAGGCCTATGCCGGTGGAAAACGCCACAGCGGCATCATGCAGCCGATTGCCGCCGGGCTCGAACCGCCGGTGCTAACGGCACTTGCCAAGCATTACGCCGAACTGCCCGTGCCTGCCCGAGCGGACAAGCCCGACGCATCGGCTGCAGCGCTCGAGCGCGGCCGCGCCCTGGCTGAGCGCGGCGTGCCGGAACGGGGCGTGCCGTCCTGTGTTCATTGCCACGGGCCGAAGCGCTCGCCACGCAATCCCATGTATCCCAGCATTGCCGGCCAGTACAGCGCTTATCTGAAGCTACAGCTGGAGCTGTTCACTGCGGGCAAGCGTGGCGGCAGTGAGTACGCCAATATCATGCACAGCGCCGCGCAGCGCCTTAAGCCCGAGCAAATGCAGGAACTGGCGGACTATTACGCTTCGCTTCCGGCAAAGGCGTCACCCGCCCAGGCTGAGGTGCCAGACGACCTACCATCGATCCAGCAGAGGTAACGATGTTCGACAAGATCGTGGAAGTGGTTTCGGCGTTCGGCTACCTCGGCGTATTCGCGCTGATGTTGCTGGAGAACATCTTCCCGCCGATCCCCTCGGAACTGATCATGCCGCTGGCCGGCTTCGTCGCGGCGCGCGGCGAGCTGAATTTTGCCGCGGTGATCGCCGTGGGCACGGCTGGCTCGGTGGTCGGCGCATTGCCCTGGTACTACGCCGGCGCCAAGCTCGGTCAGGAGCGCATGAAACGCTTGGCCAAGCGCTGGGGGCATTGGCTGACGCTGTCACCGGAAGATATCGACAAGGCGAGCGGCTGGTTCGATCGGCATGGCAAGGGGGCGGTGTTCTTCGGCCGTCTGATGCCAGCGGTGCGCACCCTGATCTCGGTGCCGGCCGGCATCGTTGGTATGCCGATGGCGCTGTTTCTGATCTATTCGACGCTGGGTTCGCTGATCTGGACGGCGCTGCTGGCCCTGGCCGGTTTCGTCCTCGAATCGCAGTATGAAAAGGTCTCGCAGTACCTCGACCCGATCTCCACCGGCGTGGTGGTGCTGTTCGTCCTCTACTACCTGTACCGGCTGATCCGTCAGCGCTTCGCCGATAAGGATTGAGCCGCGGCGCCTCGTGGCGCCACGGCGATCCCTTAGGCCGCGCCTACCGCCTCGTGATGAGTGTGCCGGACACGCTCGCATCGATCGATCACGGCGAATACCTCCTGCCACATTTGCTCGGACTGATGCTTGAGCTGATCGGTGCGGGACTGGATCAGGGCCTTGATCCGAGCAGCGTCGTCGGTCACCAGGTCGATCTTGCGCTTGATCTCCGCCTCGTCGGTGGTGACCTGGACCAGGCCTTCCGGGAAACCGTAGTCTTCGAAGAGCATCTGGTATTTGTGACTCCAGCCCGTGGCCAGTGCTGGCACACCCTGAGACAAGGCGCTGACCAGGCCATGGAAGCGGCTGCCCAAGGTGCCGCTGCAGGCGCCGAGGATGCCCTTTATCTCCAGTGCGCCGCTTTCCTTGACGATAGGGATGCCGCCGACCGCTGCTGACAGCTCGTCGGCCAAGCGCTGATCATCCTTGCCTTCATGCACCAGCACGAATGGGTTGGCGCCTTTCTCCAGCAAGTAGCGTGTGCAACTGATCAAAAACGGCAGGTAGGCCTCGCGGGTCTTCTGGTCGGTCTTGTCGAGCATTCGGCAGTTCGGGACGATGCAGAAGCGGTTCTGCTCGACATCGAAGCCCGGCGGTAGAACGCCGGTGACCAGGTTGGTGAAATCCGGCGATTGCTTGATCTTGGTCTGCTTGCCGACCAGCTTGGTCAGATGCTCATAGGAAACGCGCTCGCGCGGGAAGATCAGATCAACGTTCTCGACCACGGTCTTCATCGCCGCCTGATTTTTCTCCGACTCGTACGGGCCCAGCGCCTGCGGCAGCAGAATCACTCGAGTGCCGTTCTTCTTCCAGCGCCGGGTCGATTGCGCCAGTTCGGCGCACGGGCTTTCGCCCCATTGATCGCTATAGGCAAAGCCGGCGGCGTCGATGACCACGTCGACTTCTTTATCCAGCACCACGCCGTACATTTCACGCAGCGGGCGCGGAGCGAAATTGGCCAAGGTGCCCCACTGGATGCCGTAGCGCCACAGCCAGGCCTTGGGGTAGAAGCCCAGCTGGACCAGCTTGCGGAACGGTTGCTCGGCCTTCTTCGGCGTCGGCGCCATGACGTAGGTAGCGTCGGGATACCGGGTCCTCAGCTTCTGCAGTGCCGCATGCAACATCAGCTCTGCGCCTTTATTGACGAAGCCTGCCTTTCTGATCTCGATAATCATCGCTTACCTCAATTGAATACGATCAAATCTTTCTCGGTCTTCTTGTCCGAATAAGGAATCCCGCCCGTTGGATCGGCATAGCCCACTGCCAGCAGCATCACCGTGCGCTCGTGGTAGCCCAGGCTCAGTTTCTTCGCCAGTCGGCGTTCTTTTTCTTCGACATCCGGCCAGTTGATCGAACAGCTTGAAAGGCCCAGGCTTTCCAGGGCCAGCATCAGCTGCATCGCCGCCAGTGAACCGTCGATATAGATCACATGGCGATCGCGCGCCTCCGGGTAGCAGCCGAGATCGCCCACCACCGCGATCACGCAGGGCAGGTTGTCGTGAAAGCCCGCCGTGCCGCCGGCGCACTGGGCAACATCGGCCGCCTTGGCCGGGTCGTTGCTGACGTAGAAGCGAAACGGCTGCCGGTTGCAGGCCGAAGGCGCGAGGGCCGCGGCCCTGACAGCCTGTTCGATCAATTCGTTGCTGACCGGCCGGTCCTGATACCAACGCACCGAGCGGCGACGGCGAAACAACACCATCAACTCGTCGTAGCTGACCGGGCACGGCGGTAGCTCACTGTGTGGGTAGGGCACGCAACGGCTGGATTCATCAAGGTTCTGTGCGCCGGCAAAGGCTTGCTTGGCCGAGTCGATGCGCGGCGTGCTGCCGACCGCGGAGAAGTAGTCGGTGAGCACGTCGTTGGCCCAGCGCTGTTGGCCGTTGGCGACTCCGGCCTGGGCCGCGTCAGCGAAGCAGCGCACGGTCGGGCCGATGTAGTCCTCGGCGAAGGTGGAGCGCCGCGGACGCATGATCAGGCCCTTCTCCAAACGGTGCACGTTGCGTCGCAGGAAGGCGTCGTTCTCGCCCTTGCTGCGCATCAGCCGGGCGAACTGCAGCCGCCCCAGCAGTACTGCACGATGCTCGCGGTCGAACTCGCGGCTGATCAGGCAGTAATAAATGGAAGATAGGAAGCCGTTGCTGGAAAACAGCCGGACCAGAGCCAGGCCGGTGTTGTCCCGGGTGGACTTGATCAGATTCTTGACCGGCTCAGGCAGGGCTTTGGCGAGGGACTTGAGGCTCATCGGGCAGCTCCTACGGCGCTGAACGCATAGCGAAACGGGCTGAAAATGGATTTGGTCATCATGTAGAACACCGGCCGGGTCTTCTTGTGCACCAGCAGCGCGGCGTAGGAGGCAATTGCATAGGAAATCAGTGTTGCCATGGCTGCGCCCTCACCGCCGTAATGTGGGATCAGCAGCATGTTCAGCCCGATGTTGGCCAGCGCGCCGAGACCCTGGGTTATCAAAGAAAACATCAGCGCGCCCTCGATCAGTATCCAGCGGCTGAATGCCGCGCGCATAAAGATGAACACGCCCGCCCATATATGGATGGTGAGGATCGCGGCGGAGTTCTGGTACTCAACGCCGAACAACAGCGAAATCAGCGGCCCGGCGACAAGCGTCACCAGCAGCGCAACGGCGATAGCGAGGATGAACAGCACATCGAACAGCTGCTGGAAGCGCTGATTGAATCGCGCCGCGTCGGCGGCATGGAGCTTGATCAGTTTGGGGAAAAAGGACGCGACAATGGCGGTCGGCAGGAAATACCAGGCTTCCGACAGTTGCGCGGCGACTGCATAGACGCCGACCTCTTCGGCGCCGATCATCCATTTGAGCATTACCTGATCGATCTTCATGTAGATCACCGCGAAGATCGAGCCGACATACAGGATCCAGCCTTGACTGAGCAGCTCTTTAGCTTTGGCGAGACTGGCTTTCCAGCTCATCAGCGAGACGGTGGTGGTGCCCTTGTAGAGGATGGCCAGGATCACCGCCGCGAGCACGAACTGTGCGGTATGGGCAAAGGCAAAGGCCACCACCCCGGCGCCGCTGAAGACCAGCAGCAGCTTAATGCCGGCCGAGAGCATAATCGCGCTGGACTTGGCGATGGCCGGATACTTGGCCTGCACCTGCGATTGAAACCAGTATTCCACCACGTCGAAGGTCTGGAAAAAAATCGCCGAGGCGACGATTAGCAGCATCCAGAACTCGGTGCCACCGACCTCTTCGAACAGCAGCGCGTAGATAACGATCAGGGCGAACCCAAGCGTCATCCCCGTTAGCTTGAGTAGAAAAGTGGTGCCCAGCGTTTCCGGTACCTTGTCCGGTTTCTTCACGACTTCGCGCACCACCAACCCGGCCAGCCCCATGTGTCCGGCGGAGGCGAAGATGGCGGTCATCGAGATTGCATAGGACAAGATGCCGAACTGCTCCGGCCCCAGATACCTCGCCAACAGGATTGCTGTAAGAAAACCGACGCCGATATGCAGCAATCGCTCCGCCATCATCCACGAAGCGTTAAATAGATAGAGTTTAAGTTTGTCGAAGATGGTCTTAATCACGATCATTGAATGGCCCGGATCCTCGAGGCTGGCTCCGTGGTGGCAAGCAATGCCTATACAGTTGCGCTGGAGTCTGCGACGCACAGCTGACCGCGGTCTATTCGGTATGTTCCGGGCCGCTGGGTAATAAGAAATATATCGATGAGCTGCGTGAAACCAGATCCGGCGAAAGGCCATCAAGCGTTGGATGCGCCAAAACTTCAGCATTGGCGGGCATTCCCCCGCTGTATCGCCCATGAGTGCGTTCCGTCGGTGCCTAGGCACGCCGAGGCTGCCTCCGACCAGCTGTGTGCTGGCCCAACCGACCATCGGCAACTGGCGTCCGGGCTCGATGCGCTTAACCTGATGGCCTTTTCATTTCAAAAGTGGAACTTTTGCCATCACGCTAGCTCTTAACCCTGCTGCCGTTGCTGGCCGGTCCGTGACCCGTTTCGACGCGTCATGGATCGCCTAGCACGGCGCCCAGCCCGCCACGTTTGGGCTGCGGTAAGGCTGCCGCGAAGGATCTCGCAAGCGCCAGGGACGGCGTAAGGAATTGCTGCTTGGAGCGGCCAAAGGGACAGGACTCAGCCCAACTCAGAAAAGCCCCGCATCGTTTGATGCGGGGCTTTTTTGTATCTGTCTTTCAAAAACGATTCACCGCGAAGCGTCGTGACGCCTGGCTGGGTGTTTCGCTGTTCTCCAGCGATGGGCTCGTGACGCACCTGGCGGTTGCAGTCCAAACGGTAAGGCATATCTGCAGTCGAGCCTTTCATTTATCTATCGCTGTCGCTATTGAGTCGATGTGCTGAAATTACCTTGGCAGACGGCTCGTTGCCTGCTGAGACGGATCAAATCTTCGCTTGCCTGTTCGAAAGCCAGAAGCGGGAAGCGGGCGCACGACCTGCAAGAGCAGGATGAACGATGACCAATCCAATGGATGTCTTGGGCCGTGACATGATCGAGCAGCGGGTCAGTGGGTTCGACTGGCTCCAGGCCGCAGCGGACTTGGATGCGCGCGGCTATACCATTCTCAACGGCCTGCTTTCACCGCGAGAATGCGAGCGGCTCATCGAGCTGTATGACCAGGACGAACTCTTCCGAAGTCGGGTCGTCATGCAACGCCATGGCTTCGGACGAGGAGAATACAAGTACTTCGAATATCCGCTTGTACCGCTTATCTCCGGATTGAGAACAGCGCTCTATCCCCACTTGGCGCCCGTGGCCAATAGTTGGAACCAGGCGTTACGCGTTGGCGTACGTTATCCGCTGGCGCTTGCCGATTTCCTCGCCATCTGCCACGCCGCAGGGCAGCCACGACCTACGCCCCTGCTGCTGCGGTATGGTCAGGACGATTACAACTGTCTTCATCAGGATGTCTACGGCGAGCACATCTTTCCGCTGCAAGCCACGGTCCTGCTGTCCCGGCCTCGCCACGATTTTAAGGGTGGTGAGTTCGTGCTTACCGAGCAGCGTCCAAGGACGCAGTCGCGCGTGGAAGTAGTTCACCTCGATCAAGGCGACGCGGTGATATTCGCGGTTCGACACCGGCCGGTCTCCGGCAAACGGGGCTTCTACCGGGTCACTATGCGTCACGGGATAAGCCGCATCCATTCTGGAAACCGCTACGCGATGGGAATTATCTTCCACGATTCCCTGTAGGCAGGCTCAAGTCGGCCCGCAGGTCTTCGCCGGAATCCGTTTCGCCAGCTGAGCAACGTGGCATCGCTTGCTCCTGGGAAGCTGCGTATGGGCGACACCTGTGAGGAACGTGCTGGGGTTCGAGGAGTCAGTTGTTCTAGCAGCCGGATCGCGACGGAAGTCCGATAGTCGTGCAGGGCTCCGGTTCCCAAGCCCTCGACGGAGGATGGCGCAAAGGGTGATTTGATAGGCGTTTATGCCAATGGCTCGGGTAGCCTGATAGAGAGCGTGCTGGATGCCGCAACCGCTCTTTCCCCATTCCTATCCATGCGGCGCTCGACTGGCTTTTGGTGCGATAGCGCTGCCGGCTCGCGACGTGTTGATGTTGAATCGCCTTGATACAAATCGGCCTGATTGCTGCGCTCTTGCGCCGGCTGGGTTCCGGATATGCTCTTGTGAACTAAATGATCCCGGTTGTGGGATCGTCAACTACCCAGCCCCAGAGATCCTTGATGGAATCGCTTATCCAGCTTTTTTCCGAACCCACCACTTGGGTTGCCCTGGCCACTTTGATTGCCATGGAAGTGGTTCTCGGTATCGACAACTTGATATTCATCTCGATTTTGACCAACAAGCTTCCGGAGCATCAGCGTGAGCGCGCAAGGCGCATTGGCATTGGTCTCGCGCTGATCCTGCGGTTGGGCTTGCTGGGAACAGTGGCCTGGATCGTCCAGCTCACCGAGCCCGTGGTTGAGTTGTTTGGCAATGCGCTGTCCTGGAAGGACATGATTCTCATCGCTGGGGGTCTGTTTCTTTTGTGGAAGGCCACCAAGGAAATCCACCACAGCATGGATCCCACGCCTGGTGGGGACATGTTCGAAGGCAAGCCGCTCGAGAACGCGGCCATGATGGGGTTCGGCTCCGCGATTGCGCAGATTTTGCTGCTCGATCTGGTTTTTTCAGTCGACAGCATCATCACGGCGGTCGGTATGACCGACCATGTTGCCATCATGGTCATCGCTGTCGTCGTCGCGGTGACCGTCATGCTCGTGGCAGCCAATCCGCTGGCCAAGTTCATCAACGACAATCCGACCGTGGTGATGCTCGCCCTGGGCTTCCTGCTGATGATAGGGATGACGCTGATCGCCGAAGGTTTCGGCGCCCATGTGCCCAAGGGTTACGTTTATGCCGCCATGGCGTTTTCAGCGGGCGTCGAAGTGCTGAATATGCTGGCGCGGCGAGCTAAGCAGAAGCAGCTTCAGTCGCCTCAGTGACGAGATGCGGCATCGCGGTGGCGGAGGTGTAATCGGCGCCAGCCGAACCGGGCCGCCGGCCGCCGCTAGCGCCGGCCTGGCTGCCAAACACTGGCCGAGCTAGTAACGCTCAGCAAGCACGACTGTCCAGGGCAGGGAAGTGCGTTCAGGCTTGAACAGGGCGGGGCAGAGAGGCGCTGTGTGTCGCCCGTTTCGCGGCATCCCAGGCCGCGCCCTTAGGCCCGTACTCGACGATTGGTTGGTAGTCGCGGTCGCATCGTTCACCTTCTCCCAGGTGGTATCAGCCCGCTCTCGCATATAGCGCAGGCTACTGCGCAAGATGCCCCCTTTACGCATCTCAGCTGGCGGAACTCCGCCTTGGCATCAGAGCCAATGGCGGCAATCCGCCAGCGCTTCTATACCCGCCCTCGTTTCCCTATGCCGCCCCTCTGCATCAAGGCGTTTCTTCCTCGCTATTTAGCCAGGACGGCTTCGTCGTGTTGCCTCGAATTGGCGCGGGAGCGCCGTATTCGGTACGCCGCGCCCGTGGTGCCGCTGTGGTCCCGACTACCGTCTGGCATGCGCTTTGCTCCGTTATTTACCGACAGGTTGGTGGGTACTGCGGCTCGAGGCGGAGGCCCAGAACAACCGTATTCACTCCCTGCCGCGGCTAGCCAAAAGCCAATCCAACGGCACCCCCCCAAGTGCCAAATAACAATTGATCCTCACCCCGGAGAAACATCCATGAACGCCCTCAGGCGCGCTTGGGATCACTTTGAAGAGGGCTTCATTGCCTTCCTGCTTGCTGCCATGACGTTAGTCACCTTTGTCTACGTCATCCTCAATAACCTCTACACCGCGTTTTACAGTTTGGGAGATCGCTTCTCGTCTGTCGAAAACCTGTTCTTCGCCATGGGCGACTTCACCATCGGGTTGGCCCAATCGATGACCTGGAGCACCGCACTGACCAAAGCGCTATTTGCCTGGCTGATCTTCTTTGGCTTGGCCTATGGCGTACGGACCGCCGGCCACATTGGGGTAGACGCCCTGGTTAAACTCGCCCCGCGCCACGTTCAGCGCTATATCGGAATCCTCGCGTGCCTGCTCTGCCTTGGCTATGCCGGGCTGCTGGCATCGGCGAGCTTCACCTGGATATCGGCGTTGCTCACCGCCAACATCGGCGCCGAGGACCTCGGCCATTTCGGTGTCAAGCAATGGCACATCGGCATGATCGTTCCGATCGGCTTCGCCTTGGTATTCATCCGTTTCGCTGAAATCTTCGTACGCCTCTTGCGTAACGAACAAACCGGCCTGGGCCTGGCAGATGAAGCCGCCGAAGCCGTGAAACTGGGCGCAGAGGAGTCGAAATAAATGACCATTCTCTTCCTGTTCGTCGCGCTGTTTGCGCTGATGTTCATCGGCGTACCGGTCGCCATTTCCCTAGGGTTGGCCGGGTCCCTGACAATCCTGTTGTTCAGCCCTGACTCGGTCACCTCGTTGGCGATCAAGCTGTTCGAGACGTCCGAGCACTACACGCTGCTCGCCATCCCGTTCTTCCTGCTCGCCGGCGCGTTCATGACTACCGGCGGCGTAGCCCGCAGATTGATCGACTTCGCTAACGCCTGCGTTGGCCATATCCGTGGCGGTCTGGCCATTGGCGCTGTCCTGGCTTGCATGTTGTTCGCAGCCTTGTCTGGCTCGAGCCCGGCAACCGTTGCGGCAGTCGGCTCGATCGCAATTGCCGGCATGGTGCGCTCGGGGTACCCGCAAGCCTTCGGGGCAGGCATCGTGTGCAACGCCGGTACGCTGGGCATCCTCATTCCGCCCTCAGTCGTGATGGTGGTCTACGCCGCCGCGACCGAAACCTCGGTTGGCAAGCTATTCATGGCCGGCGTGGTGCCCGGGATCATGCTTGGCGTGGTGCTGATGGCCGCCATCTACATTATCGCCGTCAAGAAGAAGTTGCCCGCTCTGCCACGCGCTACGTTCAAGGAATGGCTCGCGGCTGCTCGCAAGGCTATCTGGGGCTTGCTGTTGATGGTGGTAATCCTGGGCGGCATTTATTCGGGCATGTTCACGCCGACCGAAGCCGCAGCGGTCGCCGCGATCTACTCAGCTTTCGTCGCAGTCTTCGTCTACAAGGACATCACGCTGCGTGATTGCCCGAGGGTCGTTCTCGAGTCAGGCAAGCTGTCGATCATGCTGATGTTCATCATCGCCAACGCCATGCTTTTCGCGCACGTGCTGACGACCGAGCAGATTCCGCAACAGATCACCGCCATGGTCCTTGAGGCGGGTCTGCAGCCCTGGATGTTCCTGCTGGTGGTGAACATCGTGCTGCTGGTGGCCGGTGCGTTCATGGAGCCGTCTGCAATCATTCTGATCCTCGCCCCGATCCTGTTTCCGATCGCTATAGAGCTAGGCATCGACCCGATTCACCTTGGCATCATCATGGTCGTGAACATGGAAATCGGTCTGATCACACCGCCGGTTGGTCTCAACCTGTTCGTCACCTCGGCCGTGACGGGCATGACCGTGCCGCAGGTGGTGCGCGCGGCTATGCCATGGCTGATGCTGCTGATCGGCTTCCTCGTTCTGATCACCTATATCCCGGCTCTGTCGCTGGCCCTTCCGAACGCGCTGGGTATGTAAATGCGGCGCTGACGTTCGAGCCCGGCCTGGCCGGGCTTTTTTTTGTCTTGTCGCCTCACGCCACCGCGCGTTCTGATTAATGGTCCTGACTATTCCGTCTGGCCAGCAAAGCGCTGTATCTGCCCTGTTGGGCCGGAAACGATCAATAGATCGCCTGGCAAGATTAGCGTGCTCGGCGTGGCGTGTTGGAAGTCTTGGTTGGTGCGTTTGATACCCACGATCGTGATTCTGTACTTGGTGCGTACGGTGGACTCTTCAAGCGTACGATTGTGAGTAGCCGATGGCGCATGGATCTTCGCGAGCGCGAAGCCATCATCAAGTTCGATGAAGTCAATCAGCCTCCCGGACACCATATTCGCGACCCGTACGCCCATGTCGGCCTCAGGATAGACGACATGGTGGGCGCCGATGCGCTGGGCGATCTGGCCATGCTCCTTAGTCAGCGCTTTGACCCAGATGTCCTTGGTCCCTAGTTCGGTCAAAGCCATTAGCGTCATTAGGCTCGCCGCCACGTCGGTTCCGATGCCGACGATCGCGTGCGCAAAATCCGCTACGCCGAGCTGACGAAGCACCATGGCATTGGTCGCGTCCGCCTGTACGGCGTGCGTCAGTCGATCAGCCCAGGCATGCACTGGCTCAGACTCTCGGTCGATACCCATCACATCATGGCCTAGATGCACCAATGACTGAGCTACGGCACTTCCAAAGCGGCCCAGCCCGATTACCACGACGCTGTCGCCTTGCGAGAAGGCGTATTGCTCGGAAAACAACAATTTAGCCAACAATTGGATGCTCCTCTGGATAGCGGTACGGCATGCGGTGAGCGCCTAGGGCGAGTGAAACCGCCAGCGTGATAGTCCCGACCCGCCCGGTGTACATCAGCAAACTG
This sequence comes from Pseudomonas sp. Q2-TVG4-2, assembly GCF_013620795.1. GTDB lineage: Bacteria > Pseudomonadota > Gammaproteobacteria > Pseudomonadales > Pseudomonadaceae > Stutzerimonas. Next base: position 135,781 of record NZ_LGLW01000002.1, read on the forward strand.
AGCATCAGCTGACTGGACTCAGGCAAGGCGGCCGTAATTCCGGTGGAGAGGCCGACGGTGCCGAAAGCTGAGATGACCTCGAAAATTACCTGATCGGTCGGGAAGTCCGTTTCACGCAGGATGAACAGCGTGCCCAGCACGACCATGGCGCTCCCCAGGACCAGGACGGTGATCGCCTGGCGTTGCGAGGCGACAGCGATCCTTCGACCGAATGCTTCGCAGTCGGGTCGACCCCGAACCTCTGCGACAACCATCAGGATGAGAATTGCCACGGTGCCTACCTTCACTCCGCCAGCAGTACCAGCACTACCTCCGCCGATAAACATCAGGAGGTAGTGCAGCGCCCAGCTTTCTTGGGTCATCGCGCCGATATCCAGGGCATTGAAGCCGGCCGTCCTAGCCGAAACGGAGGTGAAGAGTGCGGATAGGAGCTTATCTGCCGTGGACATATGAGCGAAGGTGCGTGGATTGCTCCATTCAAACCACAAAAAACACGCAAATCCGAGGCCCAGAAGAATTGCCGTGCCGCTCAGCGTCAGTTTGGTATGCAGCGACCAATGTCGCGGGTCGGCGAATTTATTGCGCAGATCCTGCAATACCGGAAAACCGATGCCCCCGACGATGATGGCGGCCATGATAGGCCCCAACATCACCCCATCAGTGGCATAACCGATGAGGTTGTCTGCATAGATGGAAAAGCCGGCGTTATTGAACGCTGAAACCGCATGAAACAGGCCGCTCCACGCCGCAGCGGCCCACCCGATGTCGTAATTCAGGTGGAGCCTCAGCGTAAGCAGGAGCGCCACAACCGCTTCCACCACCAGCGTGACAACGAAAACGAGCTTTGCCACGCTTGCGATATCGCCAACTGCCAGTGAGCGATTCTCAACCTGAGCGATCAGCTTGGTGCGCAGACGAAACGATCGGTTCACCAGCAGCCCCAACAGCGTGGCAACGGTCATCATGCCAAAGCCCCCCAGCTGGAAGAGCGCAAGGATGACGACCTGACCAAACGCGGTCCAATACGTACCCGTGTCTACGATGATCAGTCCTGTTACGCATACAGCAGATACGGACGTGAAGAGCGCTGTAACGAAGGGGGCCGAGAGACCGTTGCTGCTTGAGGCAGGAAGCATCAGCAGAGCGGTACCCAATATGACCACGCCAGCAAATATCAGGGCCACCACCCTGGCTGGATGTAGCGAAGACTTCATTCAGTCGCCCTTTTCATGGGATGTCTGCAACGCAAAACGCATGGCGGCCCGGTAACCGCTGCCCCGGTTCCCAGCGGCGCACAGCGGCCGCGTTTACGCTGGGCGTACGGCAAATGGGTGCGCGATTATCTGCCGAAACGCTCCAACTAAACAGCCTGGTGCTCAATGCAGGGACAACCCCGGCCTGTCCGCGTGTAAGGATGCGAGCTGAGCTCACCCGACATGATCCAACCCGAAGCGGACAGTGGATGCTCATGTATTCACCGTCGCCTATCGCTCCAACCATTCAGAGTGAAGAAGCGGAAACGCCTTTTGCAGCCAATCCAGGAACACGTCCACTTGCGGTGCCAGATGAGTGCGACTTGGGTACAGCACCGTGACTGGGCGAGGTTGCGGGCGGTAGGGTTTGAGAATTTCCACGAGGGCGCCATCGGCCAGGTATCGGTCGACTGCAATGCCCGGTGCTTGAATAATCCCGAAGCCCGCAACGCCACATTGCACGTAAGCGTCTGACTCAGTAACGGCTATTCCGGTATGGCTGATATAGGTTCTGTCTTGCCCATCCATAGAGAAGTGCCAGGGGAGTGGCCTGTTGTTTTGCCCGGACAGAAAGTTGACTCCCCGGTGGGCATCCAGATCCTCCAGCGTGGTGGGCTCGCCGTGCTCGTGCAGGTACGCTGGAGCTGCGCAGGTAACCATTTTTGCCATGCCAATCGGGCGCGCTATGAGCGTCGAGTCCGGCAGCAGCCCGATGCGCAGGGCGCAATCAATGCCTTCACCGACCAGATCGACCGTGCGATCAGTCACGCCGAGCACCAGGTTTATAGCCGGGAAACGCTTGGTGAACTCTCGCAAACTGTCCATGAATTTCAGTTGAGCGAATGCGGTGGGTATGTCGATGCGAAGTCGCCCGCCAAGGGTAGAGCCGGAGCGATCGAACATGGACGTGGCTTCCGAGATAGTCCCGAGAATCTCCTTGACCCGTTCATAAAAGCGTTCACCTTCGGCCGTCAGTTTGACCTGTCGGGTGGTGCGCTGAAACAAGCGAACCCCGAGCGACGCCTCCAACTCCTGGATAGACCGGGTGACTTGCGGACGGCCGATCTGCAACGACTCCGCCGCTTTGGTGAAGCTCCCGAGCTCGGCCAGGCGCGCGAACAATCGCATCGATTTAAGCAGTTCCATTTCTTACCTCACTGCGGTCACGGGCGGCCACATTCAAGCGCACCTATTGTTGCCTAACAATAGAATTATCATGTCGGTTTGCGCGCATTTATTGCCTTCTTCCAAAGCTGAACAATAGGCCGAGAACACAGCGGATCGCCTGATCGGCTGCCTTATCCCTCTTTGGAGATGTGAAAATGAAGGCTTGGCTACTGAAAGATTTTGGGCTTGATAACCTGCAACTGGATGACGTACCTACCCCGCAACCCAGAGCCGGCGAGCTGCTGGTGAAGGTCGGCGCGGTCTCCCTCAACTTCCGCGACAAGGCCATCGTCGACGGCATCTACGAACCTCATCTGGTTCCCAAGCCCCTGATTCCTGTCAGCGATGCCGCCGGCACCGTGGTTGCGGTGGGAGACGGCGTAACGCGCTTCAAGATTGGCGATCGCGTCAACTCGCACTTGTACTCGCGTTGGCTGGATGGGGAGCCGGGCCCGAATGAGCCGGCTTATTGCTTCGGCTCGCCGCTGCCGGGCGGACTGGCTGAATACATGATTATCCATGAGGACAGTGCGGTTGGTGCTCCGGACAATATGTCCGACGAAGAGGCTGCGACATTGCCTATCGCGGCGCTCACCGCCTGGTACTCGCTGGTCGATTTCGGGCAGATTCAGCCAGGTCAGACCGTGCTGGTTCAAGGTACGGGTGGTGTCTCGATTTTCGCCGTGCAGATTGCTACCGCACTCGGCGCCAAGGTGATCGCAACCTCCAGCAGCGACGAAAACTTGCAAATCGTCAAAGGACTGGGTGCCGTGGCCGGCATCAACTACCGCACGTCGCCCGACTGGCATGAGGACGTGCTCAAGCTGACCGGTGGCAAGGGCGTTGACCTGTTGCTCGACGTGGCCGGTGGCGAGGGCATCAATCAATCTGTTGCGGCTACCAAAGCAGCTGGCCGTATTGCACAGATCGGTTTCATGGCGGGGCAGAGCGTCCAACTGAACCTGATGCCACTCATCTTCCGTCAGACCACTATTCGCGGTATCGCCGTGGCGCCGCGCTCATCGTTCGACCGGATGAATGTGTTCCTGAACGCGCACAACATTCGTCCGGTAATCGCTCAGGTCTACCCGTTCGAGAAGGCGCATGAAGCCTATGAGCACCTGGCCAAGGGTGCATTTGGAAAGCTGGTGATCAAGATCGCCTGATGATGAAAAAGGGCGCCACCGGGGCGCCCTTTTGCGTTCGCTTTCCAGCAATCATGTCGACTATCACCTCCACCCGCCCGTCCTTGGCCTGTTCGGCCCAGATCGGGCGGCCGCGTGTGACAGCGCTTCAACCGCTCGGGGCATCGCCAGCAGGCTGGCGGTGCCACTGGTTGTGCGTTCGATTTTCATCCCGTCGGCATCGGTGGTGCCGACGCGGGAATCAGCGAATCGATACGTACATTGGCCCGTTTGACGGCTTCACTGAATTGATCACCGCCGATAGCGGTGTATTCCAGGCTGACCGTCGTTACGTCGTGGACGCCTAGCATGCCCAATACTGCGGTCAAGTAGGGTTGCTGGAAGTTCATGTGTGCGTATGCTCCGTCTTCCTCATAGCCATGGCCGCCTCTCACAAGCAGCAGGTACGCCTTCTTGTCGTGCAGTAGGCCGGCGTAGGGGCTGCCAGGTGTGCCAGGTACCAGGCGGGTCGTCACTCCCATGCGGACGGTCTGGTCGATATAAGCTTTTAGCGTACTGGGTACCGACAGGTTGTGCATGGGACAGCCGATCACAAGCTGGGTGGCTTGCTTCAGCTCGCTCACCAGCTCGTCGCTGAGCGCCAATGCGTCTTTCTGTTGATGGTTTCGGGCCTCAGGCGGGGTGAAAGCGGCCTCAACCCAGCGCTCATCGACGTGTGGAATCGGCTGGTTGCCCAGCTCTCGGTAGACGATTTCCCCGCTCGGGTACCGGAGGCGCCAGAGATGCACGAAGCGTTCAGTCATTTGCCGACTGTACGACGCGCTGCACTGCGGACTGGTGTTGATGACGAGCAATTGTTCCATGAACGACTCCTTGGTATTTCGACGATCAGAATTACCGTTGCACCAGTTCGAGCAGCGAGTCCGGTCCGAGGATCTGGGGCAACAGCCGTGGTTCGGCTTCGCCCGCTCCGTACCACAAGTACAGCGGAACACCTGAGCGACCTTGACGCTCGAGGAATGAGGTAATGACGGGATCGCCATTGGTCCAGTCGCCGCGCATCATTTCGACCCCGGCAGCGGCAAAAGCCTGCGCGGTCGCTTTACGGTTGATGGCGACTTGCTCGTTCACCTTGCAGGTGATGCACCAGTCGGCGGTGAAGTAGACAAACACCGGTACCTTATCAGCGCGCAGTTGAGCGAGTTGTTGCTCGTCGAACGCGCGTCGCTGCACATCCAAGGCAGGCGCGGTTTGCCCAGAGACCTGGCTCCAGCCCAGGCCGAGCGCCAGAATCAATGCCAGAGCAGCGGGCAACCAGGCATTGCGTTTCAGTTTCTGCTGCCAGAGGCCAGTCAGCCAGAGCCCGAGTGCAAGCAGCATGGCGCAGCCCAGGGATGCGACCAGCGCATTGGCCGGGACCTGTTGGCTGAGTACCCACAGGAGGGCGAGCGCGGTGAGGAACATCGGCACTGCGAGGAGGCGGCGCAGGGTTCCCATCCAAGGGCCAGGTCTGGGCAGGCGCCGCTGCAGCGCCGGGATGAACCCCAGCAGTAGAAAAGGCAAAGCGATGCCCAGGCCGAGCCCGGCGAATACCAGCATGGCTGCGGCAGTCGGTAATACCAGCGCTGCGCCAAGGGCCGCAGCCATGAAAGGTCCGGAGCACGGCGTGGCGATGAAGGCAGCGAGCGCGCCAGTCCAGAACGCGCCGCTGGCGCCGCTTTGGTTGGTTAGCTTGGTACCGGCATCAATTGCTGCCAGCTCGAACAGCCCGGCTAAATTGAAAGCGATGGCAGTGGTGAGCAACATCAGGGTCAGAATCACCGCCGCGTTCTGCAACTGGAAGGCCCAGCCCACTTGGGCGCCAGCGGCACGTAGAACGAGCAGGGCGGCGCCCAGCAAGACGCACACCAGCACCACACCGCTGGTGTAGGCGACGGCGTCGCGACGAGCTATAGCCGGGCTGATGCCAGAGCGCGCCAGGCTCATGGCTTTGAGGCTGAGGATAGGAAAGACGCACGGCATCAGATTCAGCAACAGCCCGCCGGCAATCGCGCCGGCCAGCGCAAGCAGGATGATGCTCAAGCGGCTGTCGGGGGCGCTCGTCGGACCGTCGCGTGTCGCGTTTATGTCCAGGCCCAGATCATCACTCAGTTTCAGCGTGGCCAGGAAAGTATCGGGTACTTGATCACCCACACGTGTTTCCAGCATCAACTCATCGCCGCGTCGCTCGACACGTTGGGGGGCGGCATTGTCGATCGCCCCCCTGGTTGCGGAGAACAGGTGGGGGTCTTGGATCGAGACGCTGGCAGGAAGCGGCACGCGGAGGCGTAGGAGATCGCCGTCTACGTTAAAACTGGCCGGTGCGGCCAGCGGTCTGGGCAGCGCCTGGCGCCAGCCGGCGAAGCGGGCTGCAACGTCAGGCGACTGGTGACCATCGCCTACGTGCAATGTCGTGTCCAGTGAGGCGCGCTCAGGAACGCAGGCGTCATACCGACAGGCCAGATATTGCATATCCACTCGGATCGGCAATGCCGTCCCGCCTGGCAGGCCGTCGTCGAGGGTCAGGTCTACGAGCAGCGCGTAGGGGTGCTCGTAGACATGGTTCATCAAGCCTTCAATCAGCAGCGTTTGCGGCAACGGGTAGGCGGGATCGCCCACGCTCACACCGTCCGGCAGATGCCAGGTAAACGTAGCCGGGAGGCCGACATCGCCTGGCTGCTTCCAGTAGCCGTGCCACTCGCCCTGCGGTTCCATGTAGATCGCCAATGTCGTGGTCGATCCAGGTGAAGGCGATTCGGTTGCAGCGATCAGCGACGAGGCGATCAAAACATCGTCAGGACCGGGCATCTCGGCTGCCATGCCAGGCAGATTGATCATGCACAGGCAAAAGCAGAGCAGGAGCCTTTTCAGCGATAGCAGTGGCATGGGCTTCCTGATGAAAGGATCGAGAGGATAAAGAGAGGAGGCGTCATGGCGCCTCTTCCCGTAACCGCGGGGCGAAACGGGTCAATGCAGAGCCTTGATTGCCTCTACGAGATTGCTGTCCTGCGGTTTGAGGATATTGGCGACACGGCCTTGCGCATCCAGGAGGACCACCGTCGGGATGTCTCGAATGGCGAAGGCGCGGAAGAGCTCGTCCTGCTCGTCGAGCGCTAGCGGCAGAGCGGTAGGCGTGGTGGTCTTGTAGTCCTGCAAATCGCTGGCCGAGACCCACAGGCCTGAAGAAACGCCCAGCCACTCTATGTCGCTTTGGCCCATCAGGCTGTCCACATCCTTGCGCACCCGTAGGCAGGCCTGGGACGTCTCTGGCCGGCTCTGCTCGAGATAGGACTCGCACCAGGGCGCGAAGAACACCAGCGCGCGTGGCTTGTCGCCCTTGCCCAGCTTCACCTGATCGCCGTCGAGGGTCTCGATGCTCAGACCGGTCACGGTGTCGCCCACGGCGAACTGCGGCGTCTCTGGCGCTGTGTTGGTCTCCGAGCGCCTGGCGGAGGCCGTTCGCTCTGATACGGCACGCTCCAGCGCGGCATGCAGCGCCTGGTCATCAAGGTGACCAATATGGGATATCAGCCCATCCCGGCCGATCACTACATGCTGGGGTGTTACCCGTAGGTTGAGGTCCGCCGCCAGACTCCCGTCATCGACTGTGATCGGCATGGTTAACTGATGCTCCTTGCGGTATGCGCGGATCGAGTCAATGTCGTCGCTGAAGCCAGTGTTTACCGCGATGACCTGCACCTTGTCGCCCATCGTCTGTTGCAACTGCTCGAAGCCAGGCATCTGCTGGCGGCAGGGCACGCACCACGTGGCCCAGAACTTCAAGTAAACCGGCTTTTCTCCATATAGCTCAGCCAAGTCGATCTTTTTTCCATCGATGGTTTCGAGCACTGCGACCGGCCCAGGCTGCCCGATCAACGAAGCGCCGGCGGTGCGTGCCCGCCGCTCACCCTCATCGTCCAGACTGTCATCGGCATGAGCCGAGTGGAGCGCGCTTCCGAGCACGAGCAGGGTCGCGAGTTGCTTGATGAGTGAGAGGAGAGACGGTGATTGCAAGGGAGCTCCTTGACCCGGATGGGCATGAAATCGGTCGTTATGGTGCTCCATCATATTGGTTAAAGGTTCAATAAAAAGGCCCATGAATAGCAAATCTGGTTGTACCATCGGTGGCCTGATATCGCTCGTACCTGAAACCGTCAGGCCGCCTTTTGTCTTTTCGTCGATGCCCGCGGGTGAAGGTTGCATGGAAGATTTGCGTATTGAGCTCAACCGCGAGGCGGGGCTTTCTCTGGTTGAGCAAATTGTTGGAGCCATTGGCAGGTCAATCGGCGAAGGGCATCTGTATGCGGGTGCTCGCTTGCCGTCCTGGCGGGACCTCAGCGCTCAGCTAGGCGTAGCTCGTGGCACCGTGCGGGCGGCTTATGAACGACTGATCGATGAACAGCTGATCGTCTCCCGCGGCGCTGCGGGTACCTTTGTCGCGCAGCCGTTACCGGCGGTCCGGGCGACTGACGCCAGCAGTCTGCGCTCGCCATTGCCGGACTTCTACCAGCATCCATTCAGCAACGCGCCCATGGTGTTTCAGGCTGGCATACCCGCGCAGGACGTTTTTCCCTACAAGGTGTGGTCACGCATTGCCGCGGGCGCGGCCCGTCAGGCCGCAATGGCACCGGTCAGCTACCCGGACCCTCGCGGGGAGCCTGGTTTGCGGACCGAGATCGCCGCCTATCTTTCAGTGGCGCGAGGCGTCGTCTGCGCGCCAGAACAGATCGTCATCACCTCAGGCTACTCCGGTGGCCTTGGGCTGATCCTGCATGCGCTCGGCTTGCGAGGGCGGACGGCGTGGATGGAAGATCCCGGCTATCCAATGACCCGAACGGCGCTTTCCATGGCGGGGATTAAGTCGGTACCGGTCAGCGTTGATGCACATGGGTTGGACGTCGAAGAAGGTATCCGACATGCGCCGAATGCGGCGTTGGCGGTCGTCACCGCAGGACAGCAGGCACCGCTAGGGGTGACATTGTCGCTGTCACGGCGCCTTCGCCTGCTGGAATGGGCGGATAACAACGGCAGCTGGATCATCGAAGATGACTATCTGAGCGAGCTTCAACTTGCTGGTCGGGCCGCCCCAGCGCTTGCCTCCCAGGATCGTTCAGGCCGGGTCATTCACATCGGTACGTTCAGCAAAACCATTAACCCGGGCTTGCGTCTAGGGTTTGTAGTGGCGCCGACATCCCTGGCAAACAGAGTCGCAGACACAGCGGCTGCGCTGGCACCCGCTGCATCGATCGCCAGCCAATGGGCGCTTGCAGAGTTCATGCGCAAGGGGCACTACCTGCGCCATCTGCGCAGAATGAAGCGCACTTATACCGCCCGGTTGGCCGCTCTACAGCGTGCCTTGAGCGTTCCGGCCACGACCGAAGCGATGGCGGGGCTTGCTTTGCTGCTGCACTTGCCTCAAGGCACAAACGACGTTGCCATCAGTCAGCAAGCATTAGCATTTGGGCTTGCGCCCTTACCGCTATCTATCTGGTATGCCGACGCCGCACAGGCCCGTAGCGGCTTGCTGTTGGGCGTCACCAACATACCGGACGAAGGCATTGACGACTGCTGCAGACGCCTGGTTCAGCTCACTGAAGCGCTTATCTAGGAATAGAAAAAGCCATACCGTGGCAGCGCGCTCGGCCTGCACGAGGCTGCTCCAATCACTGACCGTACCGGCTCATCGGCAGCGAGGGGGAAACGGAATGAACGATGTGCCCAGCGTTACCTGAAATGCCGACAGACCTGGATACACAGCCTGTCATCGATAGCTACCGGAAGCGATCGCTGTCCAATACGGACGCGCATGAGTGGCAGGCTTGGCGGTTAGCGGACTGCATCCAAGGGTTGCCATCGGCCAAACGCGGTCACTCCGGCTGTGTTGATTTCACCGATCAGCCTGATGATTGAACAATGATGGCGGTCCAGTACTTCAAACATAGCGTGGGCGACGAAAGCCCAGCTGTCGTAGGAGGTGCGCAAAGCGAGCGGCATTTGCGACATGCAGCGGCTCAGGGTGCCCGTTGTCCTGGCAAATCGCTGGTTGTCGTTTCCAGCACAACGGCGATCTTTGCCTCCAGTTCACTTTGCGAAAACGGCTTATGCAACACGGGACGCTGAGCGAACTCACCCCGTAGCCCGCTGGCGCCGTATCCCGTGCTAAAGAAAAAAGGAATATTGCGGTCGCGCAAAATCTCAGCGACAGGGAAGACGAGCTGGCCGGCCAGGTTCACATCCAGCATCGCCAGATCGACTTCTATTGAGCGCGCAACGTCGCTCGCCTTGGCTAGCCGGGCAACAGACGCAACAACAACGCATCCGAGTTCTTCCAGCATCTCCTCGATCAACATGGCGACCGCGCCCTCATCCTCGACTACCAGCACTCTGATTCCATTCAGGCAAGTCACCGCTAGTGCGCTCCGATGACTAATGAAAAGCGGAAAACGACACCCTCGGAAGCGAACGAGAGCTCGAACGTCCCATCCAAATCACGCTCGATGCAACGCTCTATCAGGCGCAACCCCAGGCCGCGCCGCTTTGGCTCAGATACCTGCGGCCCGCCATGCTCGCGCCAGTCCAGCGAAAGCAACACGCCATCCGCATGCGGCTGCGTGCTCCAGATGATTGAAAGGCGGCCCGTCTCGACCGTCATAGCCCCATGTTTCAATGAGTTGATCGCAAGCTCGTTGAGCGTCATGGTGAGATTGAGCGCAACGCGCGAGCTGACCTCGATTGGCGGGCCTTCGATGAACAAGCGGTTTGCTTCAAGCCCGAACACGGGCACGACCACCTCACGTACCAGCGAATCCAGAGGTGAGTGGCTCCAATGGCGTTTCGTCAATAGGTCGTGAGCCCTGGACAACGCGAGCAGCCTGGCTTCAAACCGCTGGTAACCCTCTTCAGCGCTGTCAGCATTGCGCGCCGTTTGGCCAGCCAATGACTGCACGGTAACAAGCGTGTTTTTGACCCGATGATTGAGCTCGTCGATCAGGGTCTTTTGCCTGTTCTCTGCCTGCTTTCGCTCGGTGATGTCCACAAGCATGTTGATAGCGCCCACCAGCTTGCCATTAGCGTCATGGAGCGGTGTCGGGTATGGAATAAAAGGAATGCGGGTGCCATCAGGGCGCTCCGCAATCGCCTCGACGCCCCGTATCGGCCGGTTTTCCTTCAATGCCACCGCCATCGGACATTGATCATGGGGAAGCGGCGATTCATCAGCGTTCAATAGACGCCACGTTACGCACCACATATCACCCAACTGAGGCGTATATCCCGCCAATTCGACGGAGGCTCGGTTGTAGAAGGTGATCCGGCCTTCGGCATCGGTCGTATACACCGCAGCAGGCAACGCTTCGAGGAGATCGCGCATGTGCTGTTCGCTTTCCCGGACCCGTTGCTCCATCTGATGCGCAAGGGTGACATTCTGAATGACCCGCACTCCGTAGCGGAAATTACCTGCAGCGTCCCTCACCGACGAGCTGTGAATGTCCAGGTAGACGATCTCGCCATCAGGCTTGAACGCTCGCTTTCGAAGCACATAGTGATCAAGCTCTCCGGCAACTTGCCGTGTGTACAGGGCGGCATCCTGCTCTATGGAATCCGCATGGGTGTAGTCAAGGAAAGTCATCGCCAGCAGCTGTTCGCGGGTGCGACCCAGCATGTGGCAGATGGCGTCATTCACACGGAGAAAGCGCCCTTTGGAATCGGCCTCGGCAATGCCAACCGTAGCCGCTTCGTACGTGGCAGACAGTCTGTCGTCACTCTCACGGCGCGCCGTTTCTGCTTCGTGAACGTCCGTTACATCGATCATGAAGCAACGGGTATTGAATAATTTCCCGTTCTCGATGCGTGCATTCGACGTGATAAGGACGTGCTTGATGGATCCGTCCTTGGCGCGTAAACGCGCTGGGTAGCCTTCCAGACTTTTACCGCTGCCAAGCTTATTGAGAATGTCATCAATAACATGGGCGTCTGCATGGAATTCCGCAACTCGACGGCCGATGTACTCGTGTGCCGTATACCCCAAGAGCGAAAGCTCAGCTTTGTTAGCGCGAAGGATGACCCCCTCGCCACTGACGACGTGAAGCCCGACTGCGCTGTTGTCGAAAAAGTCTTCCAGGTCAGCGCTTTTAAGCAGTAGCTCTTGCGCCAGGGCGTGGTGTGCCGAGACGTCTTGGAAGCAATTGATTGCCCCTTGTACCGCCCCATGGCTGTCCCTAAGTGCACGAATATTTACAAGGGCAACGAAACGCGAGCCGTCTGGGCGTTGGATTACCACGTCAGCGTTTCTTGAGTCGACGCCCGTTCTGAGCGCCGATGCCATCGGACAATCTTCAGCCGGGAGCGGCGTACCGTCCGGCAAGAAAAGTTGATACGACCCGCAGAATCGATCTCCATTGCGCCCGAGTACGGGCACCCTTCCCCACAGCCGAGCCGCCTCTGTGTTGTATCTGACGACCCATCCCTCGTGATCGCACAGATAGACGGCGCCCGGAAACGCATCGAGCGTCTCCGTGCTCATCGAGATTAGGCTGGCGTACTCACTGAGCGCGTCGTGAAGGCCTTGGGTACTTGACATTGGGTTCCTGATTCTTGCCCTGAATGAAACGCCACGACAGGTAGCAACCAGAGCGTATTTCGTATGAAGCGATTTGTAGGCCAGGCGAACTCGCGCGCATGTCGGGCAGTAAGCCAAAGATGTAGCGACGGCGTGATCTCAGCCTCTTCGATAAGCCGTAAATCAGGTTCACCATCAGCGCAGCCGGCAATACATGATAGTCGCTCGACCGCGGTCGAGCGCAGCTGCCGGGATTCTTCTAGATTATCGGTAGGGAACCGTGACAGGGAAACATGGAGCACCCGTAATGTCGACTAGTTGGTCAACAGATCCAGCCGTATCCGATGACCGTCAGGCGCGACCGCCCGCCTAAACGTTCGTTGCGCCTCATCCTTGTTGACTGAGTTCAAGTACGCCGCCGCTTCTGGCACCTGAACTCCCGCCGCGACCTGTCACATAGGCGTAGCTGCCACCGGTGCTCATGTGTGCTGGCTTAGCAGCGTCGGCGGAAACAAACTGCGCATGCTCGGCGTCGCCGCGTCGCCGCGTCCCCGACTCACAGCGAACAGCTACGGCCGTGGGAATCTCTCCACCCAGACCGCGCCACTTTACCCGACATCTGGCTTTAAGCCCGGATAGCGCTGAATACTTAAAACTCGCTGGCGCGTGCCAACACCTTGTCTGGAAATGCAGGTGGGCGTTAAACATCGCAACAACGTAAACGTAATGGGCGATGGTCCAGCCACGCTGATCTTTTCCTCATGGTTTCGGCTGCGACCAGACTATGTGGCGCTATCTCTCAGGCCTTTTGAACCATTTGAGAGTGGTCGTGTAGGACCTGCTGGGTGCAGGCCGGTCAGACATTGACCCGCACGAGTACGACTCGTTGGCCCGGTATGCCCAAGACCTCAACGAGACCATTGACCAGTTCGCCATCGGGCCGGTGATCTTGGTAGACCCCTCTCTAAGCGCCATGATCGGCGTCCTGGCTGACCGGCAAGTACCCAGCCGTGTCGCTGCTCATATCATGGTTGGCCCTTCTCCGTGCTACGTCGACACCGATGACTACGTGGGTGGGTTTACCCTTGAAGATATCCAATCGCTACTCGACAGCCTGGATGACAACTACCTCAGCTGGTTCAGCAACATGGCGCCGGTCGTCATGGGGGCGCCTGGGCAGCCCGAGCTGGGCGCTGAGCTGACCAAAAGCTTCTGCCGTACCGATCCTGTGGATGCCGAAGACGGCGTACGAAGCGTTGGTCTGGGGTTGTTCATCGTCAGGGAAGTCGCCAAGGCGCAGGGGGACGAGTATCCGTAAGTTCCGATGAGAAGAGCGGCACGTCATTCACCGTCAGCTTTCCGCTTGGTTGACGTTTGCTGTCGTGGCCAGAAGCGGACCTTGCATCTCTAGCGTGAAAGGCATGCGTTTCGCCGAACACAGCGGCAAGGCCTGCCAGGTGCAGTGCTTCGGCCTGTGGACCGGTAGCGGGAGGGGAGATGCGCTGTTTTGGCCGTTTTTTACGGCTAGCAGAAAAAGCAAAGGCCTGCATCGCTGCAGGCCTTTGCTTTTATATGGTGCCGGCACCAAGAGTCGAACTCGGGACCTACTGATTACAAGTCAGTTGCTCTACCAGCTGAGCTATACCGGCTAAAAGATGGGCGCCATTATAGCGATTGCTCGCGGCGAGTAAACTGTTTGTTGCCAGTTGTTTGCATGGCTTCTTTCATGTGTTTGCGCGCTGATCGTCGAACTCGGCGATCAGCATCAGGTTGCGCGGTGTCAGCTCGGCTGGACAGAAGGTGCCGAGCCGTATCGTGTAATTGTTTTCGGCCAGTAGCAGGGCGCGATCGAGCACCAACCAGAGTTCCAGCGGACGCCGGAACAGGCCGCGCAGCAGCTCCAGGTTGCGCACTTCGGCCAGGCGCTGCCAGCCGCGTCGCTCTAGTGCGAGCCAGTCCCGCACGGGCGGTTCGGGAAGCGCCTTCAGGGCGGCCAGGTCGCGGCAGTAGTGTTCGAAGCTCTTTTTCAGCCAGCTGCTCGGTAGCGACGGCGTCGGCAGGTAATCATCCTCGCCGCGCAGGTCGCGCTGGAGCAGGTCGAAGGCCAGGCGCCAGGCCATCGAGTGGTCGCGCTGACGGCGTTCGCGGGCACCGGCGGTGACCGTTTCGTTGAGCGGCAGGCCCAGATCGTCGCGCGACAGCTGGAGGGCCGAGCCTGCGGCGAGTTGCGACAGGGGCCGATAGCGCTCGGTCTGGATGCGGTTGTAGCAGCAGGGCGCGATCGCCAGCTGGCGACAGCTCTGCGCAATGCTCAAGTCGATCAGGCGTACATGTAGATCACCGCAAGCGTGCAGTGCCACTGGAGTCACCGTCGGGCCGAGCTGTGCAGATGCGCCATCACTCAGTACGTCTTGCTGACGATGCTCCGCGTCGATGCCCAATCGCTCGCTGAGACGGGTGCCGGCTGCGACCAGCGCCGGGTCCCGTTCGAGGCAGGTCAGCGCACCGCCGCGGTTGGCCAATCGCCGCCCCAGGTGGCCCTTGCCGGCGCACCAGTCGAGCCAACGCCGTGGGCGTTCACTGAAGCTTAGCGCCGAGCCGAAAGCTTGAATCTGCAGCCATTTGCGCCCGGGTACGTCGACCGACTGTCGGGCATCGGTGCTTGGGTTCGGTGACGTGGGCAGCTCGTCCACGAGGCTCAGCGTCGCCGCTTGGACGGCCAACTGCGGGAACGGTGCGGGCGCCATGAGGCGGTCGGGGTGGTTGTGTGCCGCTTCGGCTTGTTCCAGCGAGCGGCCACGCAGCCATCGAGCCAGCTCCGGATGATCCGTTTCCCAGGCCAGGCGCTGGTGGGTAAAAGGACGCGGGCGCCACAGCGCTTGATGCCGCAGCAGAAAAGCGTCGAGCTGCTGAAAGCGGTCGGCCAGTTGTGCGTAGCTGAGTGAGTCGGTGGGCATGGAGCGCTCGGGGTGTGCGGCTTCGGGCATATGATCGCGCCGAAACCCTTTGCCGAAAAGCGAGACGCCCGTCGAAACGGGCGTCTGCTTGGGCTATTTGCCGTAAACCTGCTCGGGTAGCCAGGTAACCAACCCCGGGAACTGGTAGGCAATCACCAGCAATAGGAGCTGAATGAGGATGAACGGGACCACGCCTTTATAGATAGTGCTGGTGGGCACTGACTTCGGTGTCACGCCGCGCAGATAGAACAGGGCGAAACCGAAGGGTGGCGTGAGGAATGAAGTCTGCAGGTTGAGCGCGATCATTACGCCGAGCCACACCGGGTCCAGGCCCATGGCCAGCAGCACCGGGCCGACGATCGGCACCACCACGAAGGTGATCTCGATGAAGTCCAGGATGAAGCCCAGCAGGAAAATCACCACCATCACCAGGAAGAAGGCCCCGAGCACGCCTCCTGGCAGCTGAGCGAAGATGTCTTCGATCATCGCTTCCCCGCCGAAGCCGCGGAACACCAGCGAGAACAGCGAGGCGCCGATAAGGATCAGGAACACCATGGCGCTGATTTCGGTCGTGCCGTATGCCACATCGCGCAGCTGGCGGAAATTGAGCTTGCCCTTGTAGAAGGCCAGGATCATCGCGCCCAATGCACCCAGCGCTGCGGCCTCGGTGGGCGTTGCGTAGCCGGCGAGGATCGAGCCGAGCACGGCACTGATCAACAGCAGCGGGGGTACCAGCGCATTGATCAGCTTGCCCCACTCGATCGGTCCGAGTTCTTCCTTTGGCAGAGCCGGCAGTTTCTTGGGCTGCAGCACGGCGACGGCAATGATGTAGAGAATGTACATGCCGACCAGGAGCAGGCCGGGGATCAGTGCGCCGACGAAGAGGTCGCCGACCGAAACGGTCTTCGGCGAGAAGATGCCCAGTTTCAGCTGCGCCTGCTGATAGGCGCTAGACATCACGTCGCCCAGCAACACCAGCACGATCGACGGCGGGATGATCTGGCCCAGGGTGCCGGTGGCCGCGAGCGTGCCGGTGGATATGGCCGGATCGTAGCCGCGACGAAGCATGGTCGGCAGTGCCAGCAGACCCATGGTTACCACCGTGGCGCCGACGATACCGGTGCTGGCCGCCAGCAGTGCGCCGACCACGCAGACGGAAATCGCCAGGCCACCGCGCAGGGTGCCGAACAGGCGCGACATGGATTCGAGCAGGTCCTCGGCCACTCGGCTCTTTTCCAGCATCACACCCATGAAGACGAACAGCGGTACAGCCAGCATCGTCTGGTTATTCATGATGCCGAACAAGCGGTTCGGCAGCGCGCTCAGGTAGCCGCCGTCGAAGGTGCCGGTGAGCATGCCGATGCCGGCGAACAGCAGCGAGACGCCGCCTAGGGTGAACGCTACGGGGTAGCCGGCCATCAAGGCCACGCAGATGCTGACGAACAGCAGTATCGCCATCAACTCAACCATGCTTCACCTCCGGCGCGGGCAGGCGACCGGCGAAGATGTAGGCGGCCTTGATGATTTCGGAAATGCCTTGCAGCACCAGGCCGACGACGAGCACCAGAATGATGCTCTTTTGCAGGTAAACGTATTTGAGACCGCCCGATTCGCTGGACGCCTCCAGCGTCGCCCAGGAGTTGCCGACGTAATCCCAGCTGGCCCAGCCGAGAAACAGGCAGACGGGCAGAAGAAACAGCAGGGTGCCGAGCACTTCGACCAAGGCCTGGTAGCGGGCGCTGAATCGCTGATAGAAGATGTCGACGCGGACGTGCCCGTTGCGCTGTAGTACCCAGGCGGCGGCGCCCATGAAGACTAATGCGTGAGCGTAAAGGACGGCCTCCTGCAGTGCGGTTGCACCGATGCCGAACCCGTAACGCAGCACCACAACCACGGCAGTGCCCAAGACCAGAAACAGGGTCAGCCAGGCGCAGGCCTGTCCGAAGCGGGCGTTCACTGCGTCGATCACCCTGGCGAGACCGAGCAGTGGAGGGGCATGTTTCAACATTGCAGATCCTTTATTGTTATGGCCCAGACGGCCGGCGATTCTAGGCGGCTGCGCGACGGCGTCGCAACCGGCAGTACTACGTACGTAGTCGCCGTACGTAGTCATGATGCTTGAGTGACAGATAGCCATATGATAGCTAGAACCACCTGAGATCGGGATTCCGATATTCAGCATTACAACAACAAGGAGTTACTCATGAAACGTCGTCAAATTCTGGCCGCTGCTGGCGTTGGCCTGGCTGCTACGGCTCTGGCCGGTTGCAACAAGGAAGCCGAGACTGCCGCGGCCAAGCCCGAAGGCAGCGCTAGCACCGAGAAATTCAATTGGAAGATGGTCACCTCCTGGCCGAAGAATTTCCCTGGTGTGGGCGTCGGCGCGGAAAACTTCGCCAAGCTGGTCAACGAGATGAGCAATGGCCGTCTGACGGTCAAGGTGTATGCCGCTGGTGAGCTGGTGCCGGCGCTGGAAGTATTCGATGCGGTCTCCCGTGGTACCGC
Source organism: Pseudomonas sp. Q2-TVG4-2 (assembly GCF_013620795.1). Taxonomy (GTDB): domain Bacteria; phylum Pseudomonadota; class Gammaproteobacteria; order Pseudomonadales; family Pseudomonadaceae; genus Stutzerimonas. The sequence continues at coordinate 153,404 of NZ_LGLW01000002.1, forward strand.
CGAGATGGGGCATGGCGCTCCCTACTATTGGAAAGGCAAGGTTCCGGCCGCGCAGTTCTTCTGTGCCCTGCCGTTTGGCCCGAACGCTCAGGAAATGAACGCCTGGCTGCATCGCGGCGGTGGTATGGAGCTGTGGGAAGAGGTCTACAAGCCTTACGGTGTACTACCGATGGCATGTGGCGCGACCGGCGTGCAGACCGCTGGATGGTTCAACAAGGAGATCAACTCGGTCGACGACTTCAATGGCTTGAAGATGCGTACCCCAGGCCTGGGCGGCGAAGTGCTGACCAAGATGGGCGGTACCGTGGTCAACATGCCGGCCGGTGAGATTTTCACCGCGTTGCAGACCGGTGCCATTGATGCCACTGAGTGGATCGGCCCGTACAACGACTTGGCCCTGGGCCTGCATAAAGCGTCGAAGTATTACTACACGCCGGGCTGGCAAGAGCCGAACGTGACCTTCGAGCTGGACGTTAACCTGAAGGCCTGGGAAACCCTGCCGGACGATCTGAAGGCCATCGTGCGCGCCGCCGCCCGCGCAATCAACGGCGATATGCTCGACGACTACAACGCCAAGAACATGGAAGCGATGGAGCAGCTGCGCGAGCAGGGCGTTGAAGTTCGCCGGCTGCCGGACGACGTGCTGGCTCGCCTGCAGGAAGTTGCGGCCGAAGTGGTGGATGCCTCCGCCGCGGCCGATCCGGTTGCGAAGAAGGTTTGGGATCAGCAGAGCGCCTATCTCAATCGCTTGTATGAGTACGCCGAGCTGAACGAAAAGGACATCTACAACATTCGCGGCTGAACGCCCCGAGGCGTCCGAAACGGAAACGCCGCCCAATCGGGCGGCGTTTTTTTTGCCTATCGGATCAGCTCTCCAGGGTCGCGCTCAGGCTGATTTTGGCGTTGAGGACCTTGGATACCGGGCAGCCTTCCTTCGCCTGATTGGCGATCTGCTGGAACTGGTTTTCGTCTGCGCCGGGAACCTTGGCGTTCAGCGTCAGTGCGATAGCGGTGATCGAGAAACCCTCGCCCTCCTTGTCCAAGGTGACTTCGGCTTTCGTCTCTATGCGTTCGGCCGTGAGGCCGGCTTGGCCGAGCATCATCGATAGCGCCATGGAAAAACAACCGGCATGGGCCGCGCCGATTAGCTCTTCAGGGTTGGTGCCCGGTGCGTCTTCGAAACGCGTGTTGAAGCCGTAGGGGTTGTCCTTTAGCGCGCCGCTTTGGGTGCTGATGGTGCCTTTGCCGCTTTTCAGGTCACCTTGCCAAATGGCGGATGCGGTTTTTTTCATGGTTCCTCCGGATGCTGCGAGTGGACGAATGGCGGCGCTGACCGCCGCTTGGCTGCACGCGGAGCAATACGGCCGACCTGCCGGTCGGCCTGCTTCGTGGGCTATTGCTGTTCGGCTGCGAGAATGGCGTTCGCCAGCTGCATGTCAGTGGCCTGCAGCTGTGGTTGCTCACTGCGTAGCTTCAGGAGCATCGCTTCGAGATAGGGACCACGGATGGCCCCATCGCTGGCCACGAAGCTGCCAGCGTCCTCGCGCGCGGCGGCGACCAGTTTGTCGTCGCGGAAGGTCATGTAGGTGGAGGCGGTCGTCGCGCCCGAGGACAGAATCTGCCGGACGAAGCCGTTGTCGGCCATCGCCGCACCAAAAGGAATACAGCTCAGGGTAATTGCCGCCAGCATTGTTCTGCGCATGATGGGTGCCTCCGCATGATCCTTCTCTAAAGAGTGCACAGCGGTCGGCAGAGTTCCTCGGCGACGCTATCCGCTGCGTTCGATCAGCTCGCGAACCTTGGCGGCGAGCTGATCGATGCTGAACGGTTTAGCCAGCATGTCCATACCGGGCGCGAGGAACTCTGCGCGAACCTCGGCATTCGGTGCATAGCCGGTGATGAATAGCACGCGCAGCTCCTGGCGGTGTTGGCGAGCGAGTTCGGCCAGTTGGCGGCCGTTGATGCCCGGCAGGCCGAAATCGCTGACCAGCAGGTCGATACGCTGATCGCTCTGTAGGTGAGGCAGCGCGGTGCCGCCGTCCACTGCCTCGAGGACCTGGTAACCCAGCTCCTGCAGCACCTCGACTACCAGCATGCGTACGGCGGCCTCATCTTCCACCACCAGCACGGTTTCGTTGGTCCGTGCGCCGTGTACCGCTACTGGAGCGCTCTGGCTTTGCTCGAGCTGCGCCGTCTGTACTCGGTTGCGCGGCAAGAATAGCGTGATCAGCGTGCCCTGACCGGGCGTACTGTCGATGCGCACGTGGCCACCGGTTTGCTTGACGAAGCCATAGACCATCGACAATCCGAGGCCAGTGCCTTGGCCGATGGGTTTGGTGGTGAAGAACGGGTCGAAGGCTTTGGCGACCACTTCTGCCGGCATGCCGGACCCATTGTCGGCCACGCTGAGGGTGACGTAATCGCCCGGCTCGAGGCTGTCGGGTTGCGAGCTGCTGATCTGTGCGCAGCCGGTCTGAATGATCAGCCTGCCGCCGTCACTCATGGCGTCGCGGGCGTTGATCACCAGATTGAGCAAGGCGTTTTCCAGCTGATGCGCATCGGTGTGGGCCAACCAAGGCTCTGGCTGCAGGTGGGTTTCAAATTCGATGTGCTCGGCCATAGTGCGGCGCAGCATGTCCTCCATCGACTGCACCAGCTGATTGATGTCTACCGGTTGTGGATCAAGTGACTGGCGTCGGGCGAAGGCCAGCAGGCGGTGGGTCAGGGCGGCGGCACGGTTGGCCGAGCTGGTGGCCGCCTCGACATAGCGGCCGAGATCGTTCACCCGTCCGCTGGCGACCCGGCGCTGAATCAGGTCGAGCGCGCCCAGGACGCCGGTGAGCATGTTGTTGAAATCGTGGGCGAGGCCGCCGGTGAGCTGACCGATGGCTTCCATCTTCTGCGCATGGCGCAGCGTTTCCTCGGCGCGCTCGCGTTCGCCCATTTCCAGGTGCAACAGGTGGTTGATTTCGGCGAGTTCTCGGGTGCGCTCGGCGACCCGCCGTTCGAGGTTGTCGTTCAGCTCGCGCAGCGCCTCTTCCGCCTCGACCTGGGCGGTGATGTCGGTGTTGGTACCGAACCAGCGGGTGACCTGGCCGAAGTCGTCGCGAATGGGCACCGCACGCGAGAGGAACCAGCGGTACTGGCCGGCCTTGCCGCGCAGCGGGAAGGTTTCTTCCCAGATCGAGCCGATGGCCACCGCGCGCTTCATCGAGGCGCTGACGCGCACATGGTGATCGGGATGATGCACCGAGCGCCAGCCCAGGGCGCGCATGGCTTCGAAAGTGGTTCCGGTGTAGTCGTACCAGCGCTTGTTGTACCAGTAGATGCGCCCGACCGGATCGGCCATCCAGGCGAACTGGCTCATGTTGTCGGCGAGCGTGCGGAACTGCTCTTCGCTGGAACGCAGCGCGCGTTCGGCGCGCATCCGCTCATCGGCGGTCCAAGCCCGGTCGGCGACCTCGCGGATGAAGGATATGTCCTCCTCGGCCCACTCTCGCGGGTGGTCCTGCAAGAGGATCAAGGCGGCGATCAAGCGCCCCTGATCCTGCAGCGGAACGCACACCAGGCTCTGAATTCGTCGCAGCCGTAGGCTCGATGCCTGCGCGGCGGTGCGGGGGTCATGCAGGACGTCTTCCACCACCACCAGTTCATCGTTCTGCAGGTCACAGACGAAGTCGCCATAGTCGGCGAAGCACATGCGCTCGCTGTAGTCGCCCAGCGCCCCGTCGCTCCAGTACCGCTCAATGGTGGCGTACTGGCCCCCGGGGTCGAGGGTCAGAAAGGCCGCGCGGGTCACGTTCAAGGTCGTGCCCAGGGCGCGCACCGCGGCGGTGACGATCGTGATGCTGTCCGGCTGCCCGCGCAGCAGGTCGCCCAGCTCCATTAATACCGACTGGCGCTGTTCGGTAATCCTGCGCTCCTGTATCTGCTCTTCGAGCAGTGCGTTCATGCGCAGCAGTTTGAGCGCGGCATTGCGCTCCTCAGTAATTTCCCGGGCGGTGCCGAGCAGGTGAATCCGGCCGTCGGCATCAAGCACGCGGCGGCCGCGGTTGGTTAGCCAACGGAACCGGTCATCGGTTTCGTTGTAGACCCGGTAGTCGAGATTCAACTCGCCATCGCGGACACCTTCGAGAGCGTTGCGGAAGGCATCGAGCAGGGCGCGTCGATCGTCTGCATGGACCCGTGCAAGGAATTGGTCGACAGACAGTGCCGGCTCGTCCGGCGCGATGCCCGCGAGAGCCTTGAGCTGCGCATCCCAGCGCAGCGTGTTGCGTTCGAAGTCGTATTCCCAGACGCCGATCGAGGCGATTTCATTGGCCAGGCTGACGCGTTGTTCGGCCTCCCGCAGTGCATTGCGTGCGCGTAGCCGGTCGGTGGCGGCGCGGATTCGCTCGGCGACTTCGCGCACCAGCGAGATGTCGGCCTGGCTCCAGGGTCGTGACTGCCGGTTAGCGAATAACAGGAAGGTGCAATGCTCGCTCTGTTCCAGCACTGGCGCCAGAAGCAGGCTGCGGTAGCCAAGCCGATCATGCAATGCGCGGCAGTTATCGCTGCAATCGGCCTGGTCAAGCAGGTCCTCGAATGGCACGGCCTGGCCCTGCGAAAGGCACTGGCGCAGGGTGTGCGCGCACTCGCCGAGCCGATGCAGATCGGTTCGCTCACGGCCGGCTTCCTGCGGCCACTTCTGGTTGATGACCAGGCCGTCGCGGTCGTCGAGATGACCGCTGGCAATGTGGTCGATGGCCATCAGCTGGGCCAGCCGCTCGGGCATCATCTCAAACAGTTCGATACGGCGATCGCCGTCCTGCAGGCGGTCGCTGAGCTCTAGCAGATAAGTCTGCTGTGCCTCGCCCCGGGTTCGCTCGCTGATATCGGTAAAGGTGCAGATGGCGCCCTGCAGCACGCCGTCCCGGTACAGTGGCGCGACCCGGTACTCCACCGGCAGGCTGGTGCCGTCCTGGCGAAAGAACAGTTCATGCTCGATATGAGCGGGTTCGCCGGTACGGGCGGTGCGCTGGATCGGGCAATCCTCTGTCTCGTAGGGTGAGCCGTCCGAATGGCTGTGGTGCACGATCTGGTGCAGCTGGCGGCCAAGAACCTGCTCTTTATTGGAGAAGCCGAGCAGCGTGATGAACGCCTCGTTGCACAGCGTGATGACACCTTGAGTGTCGATGGAATAGAACCCTTCGCTGGCGGCGTCCAGCAGGCTGCGGGTGAACGCTTCGCTTTCCAGGCGCTCGGTCTCTACGCATCGCCGCTCGTGTATGTCCTGGGCTACCACCACCCAGTGCAGCAGGCGACCGTCGTGGTCGTAGACTGGCGCGCCGCAACCCTGGAACCATCGCGGGCAACCATCGGCGGCAAGCAGGGGGACCTCAAAGCTGCCTGATCTGCCGCTTTTCAATGCTGACGTCCATTGATGCAGCACCGCCTCGCGGTGGTCTGGCGCGACGGCCTCCATCCATCCCCAGCCGGCCGATTCTCTTGTCGACAGGCCGGTGAAATCGCACCAGTACCGATTGCAGAAGATCAGCGCGCCGCTCGCATCGCATTGCCAGATGACTTGAGGGCTGAGATCGACCAGCGCGCGGTAGCGCGTCTCGGCCTCGCGAATCGAAGCCTGGTCGCTATCCCGATCGCGCTCATCGTGCTCCCCGCTGCGGCGAGGTTCAAGCAGCGCAATAACCTGACGGCCCAGCGCCTGCAGATGTGCAAGCTGCCGCTCCGACAGCTGCTGCGGCTGGCTGTCAATCACGCAGAGCATGCCCAGCGGCAGGCCGTCTGAAGCTCGTAGGACGGCGGCGGCGAAGAAGCCCGTCGCACCTTCGCTCAGCGGATCATCGGGCATCTTCGAGGTAACCAGCGATTGCGAACCGCTCAGCGCGAGGTTGTAGAGCGCGGGATCAAACTCGAGGGGGCTGCCTTTGGTACTTACCGACGTTTTGACCCGTTGGCGCTGCCCATCAGCGAGCGTAATGGCAGCGTCGGAGCAACCACACAGATCTGCAGCGAGCCGTGCCAGGTCGTTGAAAGCCGCACCCAGCGGACTGTCGTAGATGCGGTAACGGCTCAGCGAGGCCAGTCGGTCGGCCTCAGTACTCTTGTTGTTATCGTTTTCTTCGATGTTCAAAACTTCTGCTCGGCTATCCATGGCGGCAAGATGAACGCTTGGGAATGAGGCCCAAGCATCGGTACGTGACAGAGTTTCGTATAAGTCAGCCGGCTGTTGTCACTGCGCAGGATATCTTGGGCAGTATCGCTGCCAAGTAGACCTCGGTCTACCGGCGCCTTCCAGTGCCTTCGGTCTATCCACGCGCATCTGTGCGCTGACCGCCCACCACTTAATTGTCGCCGGTTCGCTTCGCTGGATTACGGCTACCGGCTGCCCAGCAGCTCTCGCCGATCGGCGGCCAGCAGCGCGGCCAGCAGGTCGGCGTCTCGGCTATAGATGTCCGGGCGGAAGTGCGGTTGCCCAGCGCTGTCAGCTTCGGCCGTCCAGTAGGCCAGCAGTACCGGCGTCGGTTCGGCCAGATTGAATTCGTGGGTCCGGCCCGTTGCGAGCAACCGGTCGAAGCGTTCGCGCTCGCCATCGGACAGCAGCAGATCGACCAGCTGCATCACCGACTCGACCCGGACGCAACCGGAGCTGAACGCCCGTTGTGAGCGGTCGAACAGGCCTTGGCTCGGCGTGTCGTGCAGGTAGATGGCAAAGGGATTGGCGAAGCGGATAACCAGGCGCCCGAGCGGGTTGCCGGGCCCTTCGGCCTGACGCAGGAGAATCTTGCCGGGGTTGTCCCAGTCGATTTGTTCCGGTTCCAGCGTGTTGCCCTGATAGTCGAGCACCTGCATGTTCTGCTCGGCGAGATAGCCCAGATCTTGGCGAATGTTGGGCAGCTTGTCTTCGCGCAGGATGGTCGGCGGCACCGTCCAGGTCGGATTGAGCGTAAGGCGCGTGACGTTCGATTTGATCGCCGGGGTTTGTCGCGTATCGCGGCCGACCTGGCTGCGGGCCTGCCATTGCGGGCGATTGTCGCGGAAATAGATGACTTGCCCACCGGCGATGTCGACCAGCAGCGAGCGCGCCTCGATATCGCGGGACAGCCAGCGGAACCGCTCGAGGTTGATTTTCAGCTGGTTCAGCCGGTCGCTCGGGCTGACGTTAAGAGCGGCCAGGGTCTCGGCGCCCAGAATGCCGTCATCCTGTAACCCGTGCTGGGCTTGAAACGCCTTGACCGCCTGCTCGACCGGCTGGTTGTAGCGTGTCTCGATGCCGCCCGGCACCAAGGCATCGAGCAGATAGCCGTCGCTGATCAGCCGCTGGCGCAGCAATGGGACCCGTGGGTCCGACATGCCGGGGCGTAAGGTCCGGCCGGCAGGGATCGGCAGCCACTGCCGGGGCGCCTCGGCACGTAGGCGCGAATGGGCCTTGCGCAGGTTGTGGTATTGCTCGAGCGTCGGGCGCGCCCTATCGAAGGCCTGCTCGAGGTGCGCCAGGCCGGCGTCGGCGTTTGCCAGCAGTTGCTCGTTCGTCTGTTGTTGAACTGCGGCTGCAGGGCTGCGCCAGACCGGCTCCAGGCGATCCTGCGGCAGGCGCCCATGGCTCAGGTGCCGCAGCGCCAGCAGGTACCCGTGGGTGGCGAGGATGTCGCTGCATTCGCGGTGCAGCGGTTTGGTCGTGGCGGTCTGCATCGCCTGACGAATCGCTTCGGGATGGTAGATGACCGGGTTCAGTCCGTCATCGATCAGCCCGTTCAGTTGCGCGAGCAGCTTGTCGAGCTGCACGTAGGAGGTCCACAGCGCTTCGAACTGATGCCGGCGATAAAGCTCGGTCAGCTGCTGCCGAGCGCTTTCATCGATCGCCGCAAGGGGCGCCCCGCAGGTACTGGGCAGTGTCTCCAAGGCGTTGCGGATGGGGTTGAGTGGCTCATTGGCGGGTTGCGCCAGCGCCAGTACGGGTGCCAACAACAGTGCGCTTACCAGACGGAATGCATGTTTTTTGTACAACGCTTCACTCCCGGCCATCCCACCGACTGCTAGACTCCGCCGCTGATCCGTTGCGGCTTCTGGGAAAACCAGACCCTTCCGGGCCACTACAAAATGATCTGTCAGACGAAGTGGGAGCCCCTTCGCTCCCGTCTGACCTGTTTCGCTGAGCCCGCTCGGGTCGGCAGCGAGTCAAGGCGCCAGCCGAAAGGGACGTTCGGCCTTGGCGTCGGTGAGGTATATCAACACATGATGGTTTCGTTCCGACGCCTTTGTCTCGTGGCAGGCCTTTTCCTGTCAATGCCGCTACTGGCGGCCAGCCCTTCCTACCAGCCGATCGTGGACGACCTGTCCCCTCTGGCTCCGGCGCTGAATCCCGAAGTGCTCACGCACGCCGTAGCGGCCATGCAATGTGCGGTCAACAACGGCGCCAGCCCCGCACAGCGGTTGGCGGTGATCGATTTTTCGTTGCCGTCGTCGGAGCGCCGCCTCTGGATCTTTGACCTGAAACAGCGTCGATTGTTGCTGAAGGAGTTTGTCGCCCACGGGATGAAGTCTGGCGATAACCTCGCCACCCGCTTTTCCAACGTGCTGGGCAGCCATCAGTCGAGCATCGGGCTGTTCCGCACCGCCGAGAGCTACAGCGGCAAGCACGGTTATTCGTTGCGCATGGATGGCCTCGAGCCCGGCATTAACGATCTGGCCCGCGAGCGGGCGATCGTTATCCACCCGGCCGATTATGTGAATCCCGCCTGGATCGCGACTCAGGGCCGCATCGGCCGCAGCCAGGGCTGCCCCGCGGTGCGTCCGGAAGTGGCGCGTATGGTGGTCGATAGCCTGAAAGGCGGGCAGTTCATGTTCTCCTGGTACCCGGATCAGCAATGGTTGGAATCCTCTGCGTACCTGAATTGCAAGCCTTCCACCGTCGCAGGTATCTTGGCCGCGCGGCAGGGGTAGCTGGCGTAGGGTGGATCACGCTTCACCGATCCACCGGCGGAGTTGTGTGGATGTAAAAAGCGACATTCACCCTACAATCACCTCCAGCCTCCAGCCTCCAGCCTCCAGCCTCCAGCCTCCAGCCTCCAGCCTCCAGCTACTTCTGCTCACTCTGCGGCGTTACCCGCAGCACTTCTTCCAGCGTGGTCAGCCCCGCCGCGATCTTCTGCGCGCCGGACAGGCGCAGGCTGTGCATGCCGTCCTTGAAGGCCTGGCGGCGCAGGGCGATGAGATCGGTGTCGGCGGTGATCAATGGCTTGATCGCATCATTGAGCAGCATGATTTCGTAGACGCCGGCGCGGCCGCGATAGCCAGTGTCGCGGCATTCGATGCAGCCCACGGCCTGTTGCGCATTGCCTGGTAGCGGGGCGTTCCAGGGCTTGGTCAGCGCCTGCCAGTCGTCGGCATCCAGCTCTACGGGCGCTTTGCAGTGCGGGCACAGGGTGCGCACCAGACGCTGCGCCATCACGCCCAGTAGCGTCGCGCGCAGCAGGTAGTGCGGTACGCCCAGCTCCAGCAATCGCGTGATGGCGCTCGGCGCATCGTTGGTGTGCAGGGTGGACAGCACTAGGTGCCCGGTCAGCGCCGCCTGGATCGCCATTTCTGCGGTTTCCAGGTCACGGATCTCGCCGACCATGATGATGTCCGGATCCTGGCGCATCAGCGCGCGCACGCCGCTGGCGAAGGTCAGCTCAATGTTGTGCTGCACCTGCATCTGGTTAAAGGCGCCTTCGATCATTTCGATCGGGTCTTCAATGGTGCAGACGTTCACCTCCGGCGTCGCCAGCTGCTTGAGCGTGGTGTAGAGCGTAGTGGTCTTGCCCGAGCCGGTGGGACCGGTGACAAGGATGATCCCGTTGGGCTGGCCGGTCATGCTCTGCCAGCGACGCAGGTCCTCGGCGGAAAACCCCAGCTGATCGAAACCCTTGAGCAGCACTTCCGGATCGAAGATCCGCATCACCATCTTCTCGCCGAAGGCAGTCGGCAGGGTCGACAGGCGCAGCTCCACCTCGCCGCCTTCCGGGGTTTTCGTCTTGACCCGGCCATCTTGCGGCTTGCGCTTTTCCGCGACGTTCATTCGCCCCAGCGTCTTCAGCCGGCTGACCACCGCCATCGCCACCTGGGGCGGGAATTGGTAGACATTGTGCAGCACGCCATCGATGCGAAAACGCACCGTGCCCTGTTCGCGTCGTGGCTCGATGTGAATGTCACTGGCGCGCTGATCGAAGGCGTACTGGAACAACCAGTCGACGATGTTGATGATGTGCGAATCGTTGGCATCCGGCTCTTGATCGCTGGCACCGAGGTTCAGCAACTGCTCGAAGTTGCCGGTGCCGCTGATCTTCTGATCATTGGCGGTGGCCCCGGTAACTGACTTGGCCAGTCGGTAGAACTCCACAGTGAAGCGCTGCAGGTCGACCGGGTTGGCCACCACCCGCTTGATCGGCCGCTTGAGCACGTGGGTCAGGTTGGCTTCCCAGCTTTTCACGAATGGCTGACTGCTGGCGATTGTCACCGCCGAGCTGTCCACCGCCACCGCCAGAATCTTGTGGCGCTGGGCGAATGCGTATGACATGAGCGGCGTGACCGCGGCGACATTGATCTTCAGCGGATCGATGCGCAGATAGGGCTGTCCGGCCTGCTCGGCGAGCCAGACGGTCAGGCTTTCCAGATCGAGTTTTTTGCCGGGCCGCGCCAGATCGTCGAGTTGCTGTACGCCGAGGAATTCCAGCGGATGCTGCTGATTGTTCGCCGCGCTGCGCCGAAGGTTCATGCATTGCTCGGCAGTTTCCTGCTGCAGTCGTCCTTGGGCGACCAGGTCACGCAGCAGGTCATTGAGGTCGAGAAAGCGGTCCTGGGTGGGCGAGTTCAACACGGTATGGGGGCCTTTCGATCATTGCGGAAACGAAGGTTAAGCTTGCCGTTAAACGCGTGCTCTGTCTCTCCGGGCGGTTCAGCTTTGCGGAGTCGTCGGTGCGTCGCCGATGAATGACTGCGCAGCCTGGGTGCCGGATCCGGACAAAGCAGCGAGCATACTGCTTTACCCACCACGGTAACTCAGCGCGGTGGATCGATGGGGAATCGGGGCCGGGCGGCGTTCCAGCAATCGCGGGCGGGGCAGCAAGCCAAGCGAGGCAGACAAAGGCTGCCGTGCGAGCAAGCAGTGGGCTAAAGCCCACCCTACGCGGGGGAGGGTGGGTGCCGCTTTCTTTCTCCACCGCGGCAACGCTCAGGGCTATCCCGCCCGAGGTTCAGTAAGGACAGTTCGGCCTACGCCTTCTTGAGCAGCTGCTTCCAGGGCTTCAGCGTCCAGACCGTACGGGCCTGCTCAATGCGAGCATCGAGCAGCTCGTCGTTCAGCGGCTGCTGCGCCAGTGCATAGAGTTTGGCCAGTTCACCATAGAGACGGTCGACCTCCGGCAGCTCCAGCGTGGCGCGGGCCAGATGCAGCCAGACCAGCAGCCGTTCCATGCGTGGGCGCTGCTCGGCGAGGTCTTCGGGTTGCTGCTGATAGCGCAGCAGTTGCAATGCCTCGGCTTCCTCGCCCAGCAGACGTGGCAGCCAGTTACCCAACTCGGCAGCACCCTGGCGGTTACCGCGGTTGTTGCGACCGACCGTCCAGCCGCGCTGGAACAGCCACAGCGAGGCTTGCAGCGAGAAGAGGCCCCAGCGCGGCTGGGCCAGCTCTGCAGCGAAATCACCGGGTGCGGACTGGCGGATGCTCTCGTCGTCCTGGCCGGCTTCGATACGAGGGCGCCAATCCTGAATCAGCGCATCGAGCTGTTCACGCAGCTCACGGCTGGTGGCGCGCGGTGCAGCCTGACCGAGGCTGCCGAGCAGGGCGCGCAGTTCCACCAATTGCTGCAGCCATTCCCCGAGCAGCTTCCAGCGGCCATTGAAGCGGTATTGCTCCGCCAGCCGCTGGCTGTTCCCCAGCAACTGCCAAGACAGCGCGGCAAAGGCGTCATCCAGCGGCATCGTCGCCTCGAGCGCGGGTGCCGGCAGGGTCAATGAATAGCTGTCAGCGTCATACAAGCGGTAGCCGCGCTCGGCTTTGCTGATGTCGCAGGGCATTAGTGCCAGATCCGCAGCCAGCTCGGCTGCCAGCTCCAGCAGCGCCTCGGGGTCGCCCTGACGTAATTCCAGCTCCAGCTCGCAGATTTCCTCGCTCTGCTTGCCTACCACCACCTTGCCCAAGTCCAGCGCCGCCTCGATGACCACCTTAGCCTTACCGCGCCCCCAGGCGATCTCGGCTTTTTCACGCACGAAATCAGTGGTGAAGATCGGCTTCAGGGTTTTTTTGTCTAGCTCGGCGAGGGCGGCTGGCCAACATTCATTGTCGAGTTTCTTCAGGTCCAGCTTGGCCTTGTCCAGGTACCAGTCCCACTCGTTGCGCTCGGATAGCCCGGCAACACTCTGACCACGGCTTTTCAGGGTCTGGATGAACTGCTCGCCATCACGGCGCAGGCGCAGCGCAACCTTGGCATGAGCAAGTTCGCGTTCGGGCGTGTCGAAATACTGATTGAACAGCTCGTGCCGCTGCCAGCCGCTCTTGTTGCGCTTTTTCAGCAGCGGGTGGTCGCGCAGCGCCGCGAGGGTTTCGCGACTGGCGCGCAGTTTGATTTCAGTTTCTTTCTGCATGATGCCGAGATGATGCCTATGTTTAAGTGTGACTAACGTCACGCGGTAGCGGCCCTTTGAGGTCATCCGTATACTTGCCGCCTTCTGAAATCGGGGTGCTCCCTATGCCAATGAATCCTTTCGCCAGCTTGTTCGGACGCTCGCCAATCGGTCCGATGCAACAGCACATGGCCAAGTCCCACGAATGTGCCGCAAACCTGGTGCCGTTGTTCCAGGCGATTACGGCAGAAGATTGGGAGCGCGTCGAGCAGATCCAGCAAGAGATGGCCCGACTGGAAAACGAGGCCGACAAGCTCAAGAAAAGCGTTCGCCAGCATTTGCCTCAAAGCCTGTTTTTGCCGGTGCCGCGCTCGGATCTGCTGGAGCTGCTGAGTGTACAGGACAAAATTGCCAACCGCGCCAAGGACATCGCCGGGCTGATGTTGGGACGCTGCATGACCGTACCGCCGGCCATGCAGCCGGAAATGCTGGCCTTCGTGCAGCGCAGCGTGGATGCCAGCTGCCAGGCGCTGAAGGCGCTCAAGGAACTGGACTCCTTGCTCGAAACCGGCTTCAGCGGCCGCGAAGCCACGCTGGTTGAAAGCATGGTCGAAGAAATAGGCGAAATCGAGCGTGAAACCGACCGCATGCAGATCGCGGTGCGCCGAGCGCTGTTCAGGCTGGAAAAGGAATTGCCGCCGGTCGATGTGATGTTCCTCTACAAGATCATCGAATGGATAGGCGACGTCGCTGACCGCGCCGAGCGCGTCGGCAACCGTCTGGAACAACTGCTGGCGCGCTAAGCGCCGGCTTCCTTTACGGCTTCAACAGGTAATTTTTATGTCTTTTATCGCGGATTACGGCTTCGTACTCCTGATCCTTGCGTGCACGTTCGGCTTTTTCATGGCGTGGGGTGTCGGTGCCAACGACGTGGCCAATGCCATGGGCACCTCGGTGGGCTCCAAGGCGCTGACCATCAAGCAAGCGATCTTCGTGGCAATGGTGTTCGAATTCTGCGGCGCCTATCTGGCCGGCGGCGAAGTGACCGAAACGGTCAAGAGCGGCATCGTCGATGCTGCGTTAATCACGCCAGACCTGATGGTGCTGGGCATGATGTCGGCGCTTTTAGCCGCCGGCACCTGGTTGCTGATTGCCACCACCAAAGGTTGGCCGGTTTCCACCACCCACTCCATCGTTGGTGCGGTGATCGGCTTTGCCGCGGTCGGCATCTCTGTGGACGCCGTGCATTGGGATGCGGTGGGGCCGATCGTGGCGAGCTGGGTGGTTTCGCCAGTGCTCTCCGGGACTATCGCCTTCGGCATCTTCGTCAGCGTGCAGAAGTTGATTATCGACACTGATAATCCCTTCCAGAATGCCAAGCGCTTCGTGCCGATGTATATGTTCCTGACCGGCTTCATGGTCGCCCTGGTTACCCTTTCCAAAGGGCTCAAGCACGTCGGTCTGGACCTCAGCGGCGGGCAGAGTTTTCTGCTGGCGATAGCTGTGGGCGTACTGGTCATGTTGCTCGGCATCCTCTTGTTGCGGCGGATCCAGGTGGACGTGGAAGCGGACAGGGCTTTCCACTTCTCCAGTGTGGAAAAAGTCTTCGCCGTCCTGATGATTTTTACTGCCTGCGCCATGGCCTTCGCTCACGGCTCTAACGACGTGGCCAATGCCGTCGGCCCGCTGGCCGCTATCGTCGGCGTGCTCGAGGGCGGTGCTGACGTAGCCATCGGCACGAAATCCACAGTGCCCGGCTGGGTGCTGCTGCTGGGGGCGGTGGGTATCGTTATCGGTCTGGCCACCTATGGCTACAAAGTCATCGCCACGATTGGCAAGCAGATCACCGAACTGACTCCGAGCCGTGGTTTCGCCGCTGAGTTGGCAGCTGCCAGCACCGTGGTCGGGGCTTCGGCCATCGGCCTGCCGGTTTCCACCACCCACACATTGGTGGGTGCTGTGCTGGGCGTGGGTCTTGCCCGCGGCATCGGTGCGCTAAACCTCGGTGTGATCGGCAAGATCTTCATGTCCTGGCTGATCACCTTGCCGGTAGGCGCCGCGCTAGCCGTGCTGTACTTCACCATCCTTCGGGCGATCTTCGTCTGACGTAACGGCCAATCCCAAACCGCCGCGACAGTTTTTCCCGAACGGGAGAACTGCCGCGGCGCGTTTCATGTTTCACTGAGCGCCCTCGTCCCCGTCTTTCAGGAGGCTGTCGGTGCCCATTCCCTCGTTCAGAGACCAGTTTGCCGCACTTATTGCTGCGCCTTCGGTGAGCTGCACTCAGGCCCACTGGGACCAGACGAATCGTCCAGTCATCGATCTTCTTGCCAGCTGGCTGAACGATCTCGGCTTCGCCTGCGAAACGCAGGAAATCTCCCCCGGCAAATTCAATCTGCTCGCCAGTTACGGCACCGGGCCGGGCGGCCTGGTGCTGGCGGGGCACAGCGACACCGTGCCCTTCGATGCTGAACTGTGGACGGCCGACCCGCTACGGCTGCGCGAAGCCGACGACCGCTGGTACGGCCTCGGCAGCTGCGACATGAAGGGCTTCTTCGCGCTGATCATCGAAGCGGTGCTGCCCTTGCTCGATCAGCCGTTCAAGCAGCCGCTGCTGATCCTCGCCACCTGCGACGAGGAGAGCTCCATGTCCGGCGCTCGCGCGCTGGCCGAGGCGGGCCGGCCGCTGGGACGGGCTGCGGTAATCGGTGAGCCGACGGGGCTGCGGCCGGTGCGCCTGCACAAGGGCATCATGATGGAGGGCATCGAGATACATGGGCAAAGCGGCCATTCCTCCAACCCGGATTTCGGTCACAGCGCGTTGGAGGCCATGCATAGCGTGATGGGCGAACTGATCACGCTGCGTCGCGAGTGGCAGAACCAATACAACAACCCACTGTTCGACGTGCCACAGCCGACCCTCAACCTGGGCTGTATCCATGGCGGCGACAATCCCAACCGGATCTGTGGCCAGTGCTCGCTGGAGTACGATCTGCGCCCGCTACCGGGCATGGAACCGGCGCAATTGCGCGAGGCTATCGCCCAGCGGTTGCGCCCGGTCGCCGAAAAGCATCAGGTAAAGGTCGATCTGACGCCGTTGTTTCCCAGCGTGCCGGCCTTCGATCAGCCCGCCGAGAGCGAACTGGTCAAACTGGCCGAACGGCTCACCGGTCATGCCGCCGAGGCAGTGGCCTTCTCCACCGAAGCGCCTTATCTTCAGCAGCTTGGTTGCGAGACGCTGGTGCTCGGTCCGGGCGACATCGCCTGTGCTCACCAGCCGGACGAATACCTGGATCTCGACAGAATCGAACCCACCGTGAGGCTGTTGCGCGGAATGATTGAACACTACTGCCTGCAACCGGCGAGCCGAGGATAGGAGCAGGTTCGGCGATCCTGAATCGCAGCCCGAACCTGCTCCCTGCCTCTCACTTACTCGACCCGGCTTCCGGACTGAAAAGCGGTTATCTAAGGCTTTTGCAATGCACAACTACGTCACCTGGCTTCGCGACTCATCGCCCTACATCAACTCGCACCGCGACCGCACTTTCGTGGTCATGTTGCCTGGCGATGCGTTGGAGCATTCGAATTTCCCCAATATCGTCCATGATCTGGTGCTGTTGCACAGCCTCGGCGTGCGTCTGGTACTGGTGTTCGGCTCGCGTCCCCAGATCGAGGCGCGGCTGACCGCTCGCGGCATCGAGCCGCGCTTCCACCGCGACCTGCGTATTACCGATTCGGCCACGCTGGAGTGCGTGATCGACGCTGTTGGCCACATGCGCATCGCGCTGGAGGCGCGGCTGTCGATGGACATGGCCGCTTCGCCGATGCAGGGCGCACGGTTGCGCGTGGCCAGCGGCAACTTCGTCACTGCAAGGCCGATCGGCGTGCTCGACGGAGTGGATTTCCATCACACCGGCGAGGTGCGCCGGGTCGACCGCAAGGGTATTGGCCGTCTGCTCGACGAGCGCACCATCGTGCTGCTCTCGCCGCTGGGTTATTCCCCCACCGGGGAGATCTTCAACATCGCCTGCGAGGACATCGCTACCCGCGCGGCCATCGACCTGCAGGCCGACAAACTGGTGCTTTACGGTGCCGAGCGCGGTCTGCGCGACGAGCTCGGCAAACTGGTGCGCGAACTGCGCCCACAGCAAATCCCGGCTTATGTCGAACGGCTTGTTGGAAGCTATCAGGCCGAGCTGCTCAGCGCCGCGGCGCAGGCCTGCAAGGGCGGGGTGCGGCGCAGTCACGTGATCAGCTACGCCGAGGATGGCTCGCTGCTCAATGAGTTGTTCACCCGCGACGGCGGCGACGGCACCCTGGTGACTCAGGAACAATTCGAGCAGCTGCGCGAAGCGACCATCGAGGATGTCGGCGGGCTGATCGACCTGATCACGCCACTGGAAGAACAGGGCATCCTGGTGCGGCGCTCGCGTGAAGTGCTGGAGCGCGAGGTGGAACAGTTCAGCATCGTCGAGCGTGACGGACTCATCATCGCCTGTGCGGCGCTCTATCCGATCGCCGATTCCGATGCGGGCGAGCTGGCCTGCCTGGCGGTCAACCCCGAGTACCGTCACGGCGGGCGAGGCGACGAACTGCTCGAGCGCATCGAAGCACGCGCCCGCCAGCTGGGGCTGAGAACGCTGTTCGTACTCACCACGCGCACGGCGCATTGGTTCCGCGAGCGCGGCTTCGAGCCCAGCGGCGTGGAGCGGCTGCCGGCGGCGAGGGCTTCGTTCTATAACTTTCAGCGCAACTCGAAGATTTTCGAGAAGGCGCTTTGAAGCCGAGTGGCGGGCGCAACGCCCGCCATGGCTTCTTCAGTGCAACGGCAGCTGTACGGTGCCGCGCAGGCTGACAGCGCTGGGCAGTCTGGAAAAGCTCAGGGTGTACTGCGGATGGAAGCCGTAGAGCATCAACCCCACCTCATCTCCATGCTGCAGGCGCGTGCTGATACCGATCAGTTCCGTGCTGTGCGTACCGACGCCCCGCAGCGGCAGAATTTGATCCTGGAGCAGCTCGGTGCGTCCGCTGCCCAGGCGCTTGATGCCAAGACCGACGAACACGCGTGGGTCAAGAGCCGCTTCACCATCCAGGGTCAAATCTGCCAACGGTAGGCCGGCCAGGGTTTGTTCGCCGATGGCGCGATACAGCGGGACGAAGCGCGGCGCGCTGCCCAACTCGGCGATCAGTTGCGGAGGCAGTGTGGCGACCAGCTCGGTGAGGATGGCGCTCACCTGGTCCGGGTCAGCCTTGCCCAGGCCACTGAGCGCGCCGAGCAGGATTTTCACGCTGCTGGCGGACAGGCGGCTGAGCACCTCGGATAATCTGGCCGGCTCCAGCTTGGCCAGCAGGTTCAGCACCAGGTCGATAGACGGCGGGCCGACCAGAAAGTCGCCGCTTTCCACGTTCAATTGCAGCCCTCCGCGCGGCATCTGGTCGACAACGATGCCGTGGTGCTCGCTCTGCGTCAGGCACACTCGCGGCATGTCGATGCTGCGTTGCAACTGGCGAAGCTTGCCGTCGAGGAAGTTGTAGGCCAGATCAGTGATCCGATAGCTGCTAACACCGCATTGGACGTCGGCATCCACCGAGCCGAGAGCACCTTGTTGCATGCCCGGCAGCAGGTGGCCGCCGGTAGATACCAGCAAGTAGGCATCGTTGCCGGCCTGGCGCAAACACTGGTAGTTCCAGGCCGCTTCATTCGCGTTGAACAGCGTGTCATTGGCGCCCTGAATGAAGAACGCATCGACCCGCGGCGCTTGGCCGTCTGGGCCGCAGAAGGCGCCCAGGCCATGGCCGGCAAGGCGCTGTGTCGCTTGTGCATCGACACTGCCCGAGAGGGACTGCGCATAGGCTTCGGTGACCCAGGGTGCCTGGTCATTCAGGGCGAGCCCGCTGAGCAGCGACAGCCAGAGACTTTTCGGTACGCCATTTGGGGTCAAGCTGTAGGACAGGTCATGCCAGGTAATCATCGGCACCAGCGCATCGAAGCGCGGATCGATGCTGGCGCCGACGAGCTGGAAGCCCCCGCCGTAGCTGAGGCCGATGCCGCCGATCAAAGGATCGCCGCGCAGATAGGCCAGGTGCGGTGTCAGGGTGCCTTCGGCCCAGTCCAGCAGGGTCTGGATATCACGCCCCTCGATCGCCGGGTCCTGAACGTTGGCCTTGCCGCCGCTGTCGCCGAAGCCGCGCTGATCGAACGTCATCACGAAGTAGCCAGATTCCCAGGCGCGCCGCGCAGTTACCGTAAGCGAGTCGCTTTCAGTGAGTTCGGTGGAGCGGCTTCCACCCCAGCCATGGCTGTACATCAGCAGCGGCGCCGCCTGGCCTTTAGCCAAAGAAGGCTGAAACACCGTCACTGCGATTGGCGTGCCGTCGAACGAGGTAAGAGTCAGGTCATAGCGCAGCTGCGACAGCGCAGGGCCGCCGCCGCTGATGGCGCCGGCGATCGGGGCAGCAATCGCACTGTTGGTCAGCAGGACCAGACCGACCAGTAGGCCGATGGTAGCCGCCATCGCCAGGGTGCCCCTTCGGGCCGATATCAACATGTCGAGCAAGGACATAGTGCACCTCTCTTTTTATTGTTCTGGTGGCCAACCCAGGCGGCCGGGATGCCGCCGCCTGGGAAGGACGAACAGTTAGAGTGGTGCGCCGACGGAAGATTTCCCGGCTCGCGCGGGCTGGCGGCGTTACGGCACCGCCTGCAAGGTGCTAGAGCGCCTATGACGCCCTATAAATATCAGTGATGGCGTTCTGTAAGCGCCGACATGCGCAGCGAAACGGCAACAGCTTCAGGCGCTGAGGCTGCGCTGGTACTCGGTGACGAAACTATCGAAGTCCAGCTCGTCGCCCGCTTCCATCACTTCCTGCTGTGCCAAGGATTCGCGCGCGGCCTCGTCGAAGAGGTGGATGTCGTCCGCCGACAGCAACTGGTCGCGGAAGTAGGCGGCATGGCTTCGGGTCTGGCGCAGGGCGAACTGACTGAAGCTTTCGCCGTTGCTGCGCAGCTCATGCAGGACGCGTGCAGAAGGGGTCAGGCTACTGTCGTCGATCTTTGCCTGCTGGACGGCCACAGCCTGGGCGTGATGCTCGCCGCGATGGCTCCGGTCCAGCAGGGCTGCCACCTGGCCGATCTCGCCGAGCAGCTCGCTGGCCCAGGCCTGCAGCGTGATGTTTTCGCCGCAGCGCCGTAGTTCCAGCCCCGGCTTACGGCCTTCCTTGACCACTTTGAGAAAGTTGTCGTTGCTGGCGCTGCATTCGCCTTCGGCCAGGCAAGGGCTCTGCTGAAGCGCGCAGAACAGCAGGAAGGCATCGAGGAAGCTGGCCTCAGTGACATCGATGCCCAGCGGCAGGAAGGGGTTGATGTCCAGGCAGCGTACTTCGATGTACTGGATGCCGCGCGCGCGCAGTGCGTGCAGCGGACGCTCGCCTGTAGCGGTGACACGCTTGGGGCGGATGTTCGAGTAATACTCGTTTTCGATCTGTAGCACGTTGGTGTTGAGCTGTTGCCAGTTGCCGTTCGCGTCTTTGATGCCCTGCGCCGCGTACTCGGGGTAGGGCGTCGAGACGGCCTTGTGCAGACTGCTGGTGTAGCTCGGCAGGTCGTCGTAGCAGGGCGTCAGGCCGGCCTGAGCGTTGCTCTGATAGCCCAGATCGCTCATGCGCAGGCTGGTGGCCCAGGGGAGATATAGGGTGTCGTCGTCGAGCTGCTCGAGTTGGTGCGAACGGCCGCGCATGAAGCTCGCATCCAGCGCCGGTGAGGCGCCGAACAGGTACATCAGCAGCCAGCTGTAGCGGCGAAAGTTGCGGATCAGCGCGATATAGCGCCAGGACTGATAGTCCTGCTGCGGGCGGTCGTCGCCCTCGTCGGCCTGGAGTACCGACCACAACGCCTCTGGCAACGAGAAGTTGTAATGAATACCGGCGATGCACTGCATGGTCTTGCCGTAGCGCAGTGCCAGCCCTTGGCGATAGACATACTTGAGCCGGCCAATGTTGGAGCTACCGTACTCGGCGATGGGGATCTGCGACTCTTCCGGCAGGTGGCCGGGCATCGACGGGCTCCAGAGAAATTCGTCACCGAGCTTGCTGTAGGTGTAACGATGGATCGCATCCAGCTCGGCCAGTGTTCTCTGTGGGTCGGTTTCGGTGCCGGTAATGAACTCGAGCAGCGCCTCGGAATAATCAGTGGTGATCTTCGGGTGCGTCAGCGCCGAGCCCAGCGCGCGGGGATGCGGCGTCAGCGCCAGCTGGCCGTGGCCATCGACGCGCAGGCATTCGCGCTCGATCCCGTGCAGGCATTGCGAGAGCAGCGGAAGGTGGGTGTGCTCGGCCAGCAATGCCAGGCGGTGGGAGAGGAGGTCGCTCAAGTTTGAATTCCTTCACGCATCAGTCGGCACAATATGGGGCGGCGAGCGACAAGCTTCAAGCTGCAAGAGAGGGCTCAGTGTGCTTACTTGGCGCTCGTAGCGTGCTGCTTGCCGCTTTCAGAGGCAGGCGAAAGTCGATTGCGCCTTGGCCACTAGCTTTTCGCCCTGGTGGACTTCGGCTTCGAGCACCTGGGTGCGGCGCCCGCCATGCACCACCCAGGCGCGACAAAGCAGTTCGCCGTCGGTCACCGGACGGATGTAGTTGACCTTGCATTCGAGAGTCACGCTGTTCGGTGAACCATCGCCCAGGCTGTGGCTGGCCTGACCCATGGCCGTATCGATCAGCGAGAACAACGCGCCGCCGTGCAGCTTGCCGTGCAGGTTGCGCAGGCCGTCATGCATCTCCAGGCTGAGGACGGCTTCGCCGCCTTCCGCCTTGAGAATTTCGAGGCCCAGCAGACGCCCGAAGGCGCTGCTGCTGCCGATCGCTTCGACTTTCACACTCACGGCTTATTTCCTCATGCTCTTGGCATTGGCGAACAGTGCGGCCATGGCGTTGTTGACCGGTGCCGGCTTGGTCTCCGGTTTGGCCGGCTTGCGCTCGCCGCGCGCCTGGCCGCCACGGTTGTTGCCACCGCCGCGCATGTTGTCGGCCTTTTCGCCAGGCGTGTCGCTCATGCGCATGGACAGACCGACGCGCTTGCGCGGAATGTCCACTTCCATGACCTTGACCTTGACGATATCGCCGGCTTTGACCACCTCGTAGGGATCCTTGACGAACTTCTCTGACAGCGCCGAGATGTGTACCAGACCATCCTGATGCACGCCGATGTCGACGAAGGCACCGAAGTTGGTCACGTTCGTTACCACACCTTCGAGCACCATGCCGGGCGTCAGGTCGCTGAGCTTTTCGACGCCTTCCTGGAACTCGGCGGTCTTGAACTCGGGGCGCGGGTCGCGACCGGGTTTTTCCAATTCCTGCAGGATGTCGCTGACGGTGACCAGGCCGAAGCTTTCGTCGGTGAACTGCTTCGGGTCCAGGCGTTTGAGAAACGTCGAGTCGCCGATCAGCGAACGGATGTCACGGCCGGTATCGGTGGCGATGCGCTTGACCAGCGGATAGGTCTCCGGATGCACGGCCGAAGCATCCAGCGGATTGCTGCCGTTCATCACGCGGAGGAAGCCGGCGGCCTGTTCGAAGGTCTTGTCGCCCAGCCGCGGCACTTTCTTCAGCTCGCTGCGCGCCGCGAAGGCGCCGTTGGCGTCACGGTAGGCGACGATGTTCTGCGCCAACGTGGTGTTCAGGCCGGAGATGCGTGCGAGCAGCGCCACCGAGGCGGTGTTGACGTCGACGCCGACGGCGTTCACGCAGTCCTCGACGACCGCGTCCAGCGAGCGCGCCAGCTTGAGCTGCGAGACGTCATGCTGGTACTGGCCGACGCCGATGGCCTTCGGTTCGATCTTCACCAGCTCGGCCAGCGGATCCTGCAGGCGTCGAGCGATGGACACCGCGCCGCGAATCGAGACGTCCAGGTCCGGGAATTCCTTGGCGGCGAGTTCCGAAGCCGAGTACACCGAGGCGCCCGCTTCGGAGACCATCACCTTGGTCAGCTTAAGGCCCGGCATCTGCTTGATCAGGTCGGCGGCCAGCTTATCGGTCTCGCGGCTGGCCGTGCCGTTACCGATGGCGATCAGGTCGACGGCATGCTTGGCGCAGAGCTTGGCCAGCACGGCGAGGGTGCCATCCCAATCATTGCGCGGTGCATGCGGGTAGACGGTGGCGGTGTCGAGCAACTTGCCAGTGACATCGACCACCGCGACCTTGCAGCCGGTGCGCAGGCCCGGGTCCAGGCCCAGGGTGGCGCGCGGGCCGGCCGGTGCGGCCAGCAATAGATCATGCATATTGCGGGCGAAGACGCCGATGGCATCGTCTTCGGCTTTTTCGCGCAGCTCACCGAGCAGATCGGTTTCCAGATGGGTGTAGAGCTTGACCTTCCAGGTCCAGCGCACCACTTCGCCGAGCCACTTGTCCGCCGCGCGGCCGCGGTTGGCAATGCCGAAGCGCTCGCCGATCATCACTTCGCCCGGGTGCATGGTGCCCGGCGCCTCGTCACCGACTTTCAGGCTGACGCTGAGCACGCCTTCGTTGCGCCCGCGGAAAATCGCCAGCGCGCGATGCGATGGTGCGCTCTTGAGCGGTTCGTCGTGCTCAAAATAGTCGCTGAACTTGGCCCCTTCGGTTTCCTTGCCCGGTACCACGCGCGCGCTGAGGGTCGCGTTGTGGGTAAGAAAGTCGCGCAGCTTGGCCAGCAGATCGGCGTCTTCGGCGAAGCGTTCCATGAGGATGTACTTGGCGCCTTCGAGTACCGCCTTGGTATCGGCAAAACCTTTCTCGGCATCGACGAAGCGTGCAGCCTCGCTTTCTGGGTTCAGCTCCGGATCGGCGAAGATCGCATCAGCCAGTTCGCCAAGACCGGCTTCCAGGGCGATCTGGCCCTTGGTGCGGCGCTTCTGCTTGTAGGGCAGGTAGAGGTCTTCCAGGCGGGTCTTGGTGTCGGCGAGGTCGATCTCATGCTTCAGTTCGGGGGTCAGCTTGCCCTGTTCCTCGATGCTGGCGAGGATCGAGGCGCGGCGGTCATCCAGCTCACGCATATAGCGCAGGCGCTCTTCCAGCAAGCGCAGCTGGGTGTCATCCAGACTGCCGGTGACTTCCTTGCGGTAACGGGCGATGAAGGGCACGGTGGAGCCTTCGTCGAGCAGCGCCACGGTGGCGGCGACCTGTTGCGGGCGCACGCCCAGTTCTGCGGCAATGCGGGAGTTGATGCTGTCCATGAACCTACCTGGGTCAGTCAAACCATGCAGGCCGGGCCTGCGCGAAAGGGCGCGATTATAAAGGCAGCGGACCGCTTGAGGCTGGAAGCTGGACGAAAAAGCCGACGGTGAACTGTCGGTTCATCCTTTCGACCCTCGGCTTACCACCGCAAAATCTGCTAACAATGGCTTTCAGTTGCGTTTATCCACTGCGCGCATAATGCGCCGTCGATCATTCGGGGAGTTTCCATGAGCAGCACTGCGCCCGCCAGCGAAGGCGAAAAGATCCTGATTGTTGACGATGACGCCCGTTTGCGGCGTCTGCTCGAGCGCTTTCTCGACGAGCAGGGCTATCGCGTGCGAACCGTGGAGAGTGCCGAACAGATGGATCGTCTGCTCAGCCGGGAGTTGTTCCATCTGGTCGTGCTGGACCTGATGATGCCCGGCGAGGACGGCCTGTCCGCCTGCAATCGGCTGCGCACCGGTGGCAACCAGATCCCGATCATCATGCTGACGGCAAAGGGGGACGAGGCCAGCCGGATTCAAGGCCTGGAGCAAGGCGCCGACGACTACCTGGCCAAGCCCTTCAACCCCCGCGAGCTGCTGGCACGGATCCGTGCGGTGCTGCGTCGCCAGGCACCGCAGGTCCCCGGCGCACCGGGCAGCGAAGACCAGACGGTAACCTTCGGCGATTACGAGTTGTTTCTGGGAACCCGCGAATTGAAGAAGGGCGATCAGATTCACATGCTCACCACCGGTGAATTCGCCGTGCTCAAGGCGCTGGTTCAGCACGCCCGCGAGCCGCTGACCCGAGACAAGCTGATGAATCTGGCCCGCGGCCGGGAGTGGGATGCCCTGGAGCGCTCCATCGACGTGCAGATTTCCCGCCTGCGCCGCCTGATCGAGCCGGACCCGTCCAAGCCGCGCTACATCCAGACGGTCTGGGGCGTCGGCTACGTCTTCGTACCTGATGGCAACAAATAGCATCCGGTAATGCACTCGAGACTGAACGGGATTGTGGTGCCGCGCTTTTTTCGCTCCGCGTCGCAAGGTGGGCCGGGCGGCGCTCAAAGATGTCATGGTCAATCGCCAGGGCCGTAGAGTGGGCTTCAGCCCACCACGCCCGCTCGCATTGGTGGGCTGAAGCGGAGCGCCGCCCGACTCACTCTACAAAATGAAGCCCACATCGCTGTTTTTTTTTGCTTCTAGCGCTCTTAATCGGCTTTTTTATGAAAACCCCGCTCTGGTTTCCGCAAAGTTTCTTCGCTCGCACCCTGTGGATGGTGCTGATCGTCGTGTTGTTCTCCAAGGTACTGATGTTGGTGTACCTGATGATGAACGAAGACGTCATGGTCGATCGCCAGTACAGCCACGGCGCGGCGCTGACGCTGCGTGCGTACTGGGCAGCCGACGACCAAAATCGCGAGCGCATCGCCGAGGCCGCCGGGCTGCTGCGGGTCACCGCCGAGGAAGTGCCGCCCAGCGAATACCACTGGCCCTACACGGAGATCTTCCAGCGGCAGATGCAGGCCGAACTCGGTGAGGATACCGAGGTACGAGTGCGTATCCAGCCTCAGACGGCGATCTGGGTGCGGGCGCCGAGCCTGGGCTCGGACTGGCTACAGGTGCCGCTCTACGCGTATCCGTTGCGCGGGCAGCGGATCTGGAGCGTGTTGGGCTGGTTCCTCGGGATCGGTCTGCTGTCCACCGCGGCCGCCTGGATTTTCGTCAGCCAGCTCAACCTGCCACTCAAGCGCCTGGTTTACGCGGCCCGACAGATCGGCAAAGGCCGCCGTGTGCGGCTGCCCATCAGCGACACGCCAAGCGAGATGACCGAGGTCTACCGCGCGTTCAATCAGATGGCCGAAGATGTCGAACAGGCCGGGCGCGAGCGCGAACTGATGCTCGCCGGTGTCTCCCATGATCTGCGCACGCCGCTGACCCGTCTGCGCCTATCGCTGGAGCTGATGAGCAGCGATTCTGAACTCACCGAGGACATGGTGCGCGATATCGAGGACATGAATGCGATTCTCGACCAGTTCCTCGCCTTTGTTCGCGACGGCAGCGACGAGCCGGTGGAAAGCGTCGACCTCGGCGAGCTAGTGCGAGAGGTCGTGGCGCCCTACAACCAGTTCGGTGAAACCGTGCGCCTGTGTGTCGAGCCGATGCCGCCGCTGGCCCTGCGCCGGGTATCGATCAAGCGCCTGCTGGTCAACCTCATCGAAAATGCCCTGCGCTACGGTGGTCATGGCGTGGAAGTCGCCGCCTACGTTTCCGGCGACGGCAGCGCGCCCTATGTGGTGCTCAGCGTGCTAGATCGAGGGGCCGGGATTGATCCGAGTGAGCTGGGGGAGATCTTCAATCCCTTCATCCGTGGCGATCGCGCTCGCGGCGGCCAGGGGGCTGGCCTCGGTCTTGCCATCGTCAAGCGCATCGCCTCGCAGCATGGGGGGGTGATCGAACTACGCAACCGCGAGGGTGGTGGGCTGGAGGCCAGGGTCAGTCTGCCGTTAGGCTTGCTGCTGCCAAGGGATGCGAGAAAGCTTTGAAGCCGCTGTAAACATTCGCTGTAGCAGGCGCGGCGGTACTGACGGCTGGATAGGGGCAGCTCAACCCTTCCCCTTGGTTCTCGTCAGGTGTGGGCCGGCGTTCTTTTCGAGATACTGGATGATCAGTCCCGCGACATCCTTGCCGGTGGTTTCTTCGATGCCGGCCAGGCCCGGCGAGGAGTTCACTTCCATCACCAGCGGACCGTGATTGGATCGCAGGATATCGACGCCGGCCACGCTCAGGCCCATGACTTTGGCCGCGCGGATGGCGGTCATGCGCTCCTCGGGGGTGATCTTGATCAGGCTGGCAGTGCCGCCGCGATGCAGGTTCGAGCGAAATTCACCAGGCTTTGCCTGACGCTTCATCGCGGCGATGACCTTGTCGCCGACCACAAAGCAGCGGATGTCCGCGCCGCCGGCTTCCTTGATGTATTCCTGAACCATGATGTCCTGCTTCAGACCCATGAACGCTTCGATCACCGACTCGGCGGCGGTGGCTGTTTCGCACATGACTACCCCGATACCCTGAGTCCCCTCGAGCACCTTGATTACCAGGGGCGCGCCGTTGACCATCCGGATGAGGTCGGCGATGTCGTCGGGCGAGTGCGCAAAACCGGTCACCGGCAGGCCGATGCCGCGGCGCGCCAGTAGTTGCAGCGAGCGCAGCTTGTCGCGCGAGCGGGCGATGGCCACCGATTCGTTGAGCGGGAACACCCCCTGCATTTCGAACTGACGCAGGACCGCGCAGCCGTAGAAGGTGACGGAGGCGCCGATCCGCGGAATCACTGCATCGAAGCCTTCCAGAGGGCGGCCGCGGTAGTGAATCTGCGGCTTGTGGCTGGCGATGTTCATGTAGGCGCGCAGAGTATCGATCACAACCACTTCATGGCCGCGCTGTTGGCCTGCCTCCACTAAGCGGCGGGTCGAATACAAACGTGGGTTGCGCGACAGCACGGCGATTTTCATTGGGCACCGGGAGAGGTAAGGGTCTGGGGTTTTTCCTGCACGTAAGTGCGCGCAGGGTCGACCAGCCATTTGCCGTCCATCAGGGCTTTTGATCCCAACAGCAGGCGATAGCGCATGGTCTTGCGACAGGTAAGGGTGAATTCCACGGGCCACAGATGAGTGCCCAGCGCCAGCAATGTGCGTACCACATAGCGGGTCTGCACATGGCCGTTGGAGCTTTTGATCGTCTTGCGTGCGATTACCGGCGCCTCACAGCGATGGCGCCGCTGTACGAGGGTGCCCAGGTGGGCGGTAAAGCGAACCCAGCGTTTGCCGCCGCGCTCGAATTCGCTGATATCGGTGGCATGCAATGCGGACGTGCTGGCGCCGGTATCGATTTTTGCGCGCAGGCCGACCACGCCGAGCTCAGGCAGGGCGATCCATTCGCGCAAACCGATGACTGTCTGAGGGTCGGGACTGTTCAACAAAAGCGTATCCAGTAGATTTCCGCGCATTCTAGACGGGGTGCATGACAACCGCATCTACCTGTACGACTCTATGACAACACGACGGCTGGCTGAGTTGACCGATGAGCGAAAAAGACGACGGCAAAGTCCGGTTGGACAAGTGGTTATGGGCCGCGCGCTTCTTTAAGACGCGGGCGCTGGCGAAGGCCGCCATCGAGGGCGGCAAGGTGCATTGTCGCGGTGAGCGCTGCAAGCCGAGCAAGGAGCCGAAACTCGGCGAAGAGCTGGTGATTCGCGCTGGTTTCGACGAGCGCACGGTGGTGATTCGAGCGTTGTCTGCTGTGCGCCGAGGCGCGCCGGAGGCACAGTTGCTCTACGAGGAAACTGCTGAAAGCCTGGCACGTCGCGAGAACGCTGCGGCGATGCGCAAGGCAGGAACCTTGGGCGTGGAAACCGACGGTAAACCGAGCAAGAAGCAGCGTCGAGCCTTGCAGCGCTTCCGCTCCGACGCCGGCTGAGCATCGGCAGTTGGACCGTTGCCACTTTCGACCTAGAATGCGGTCCCTTCTTTCAGGCGCCGTGCGTGATGGTCGAGTCGATGAGCTCGGCATCTGCGCAGCGGCACCGGCCTTCAATCTGCTCTGGTTATGCTAATGCTCGATTCCGATTACACCCAGCGATTCCTCTTCGATGACACCGATGTGCGTGGCGAGTGGGTCGGGCTCGAACGCAGCTACGCCGAGGTGCTGGCCAAGCACGACTATCCGGAGCCGGTTGCGCAGCTGCTGGGCGAATTGCTGGCGGCGGCGGGGCTGCTGGTCGGCACGCTGAAATTCGATGGCCTGATGGTCTTGCAGGCGCGTTCGGCCGGAGCGGTACCGCTGTTGATGGTTGAATGCTCGAGCAACCGCGAGGTGCGCGGCATCGCCCGTTATCACGAAGAGCAGCTGACCCCGGGCTCCACCCTGGCCGAGCTGATGCCCGAAGGCGTGCTGGCTATGACCATCGATCCGACCAATGGCCAGCGCTACCAGGGTATCGTCGCGCTGGACGGCGCCAATCTGGCTGACAGTCTGTCGAACTATTTCGCCTCGTCCGAGCAGCTGCCGACGCGTTTCTGGCTCGCCGCCGACGGTCGCCGTGCCTGCGGCATGCTGCTGCAGCAGCTGCCGGCCGATCGCATCCGTGACGGCGAAGCGCGTGAGGCCAGCTGGCAGCATCTGCGCACGCTGGCCGATACCCTGTCGGCCGAGGAACTGCTCGGCCTGGACACCCAAACCGTCTTGCACCGGCTCTATCACGAGGAACAGGTGCGGCTGTTCGAACCACGTCCGATCACCTTCCGCTGCAGCTGTTCCCGTGAGCGTTCGGCCAACGCGATCGCGAGCCTGGGCCAGCACGACGCCGAGTTATTGCTTGGCGAGCAGGGTGGCGTGATCACCATCGACTGCCAGTTCTGCAACCACAGCTACCGCTTCGATGCGGCGGACGTCGCCCAGCTGTTTGCCGGTGCGGGTATCGAAGGCCCCTCCGGCACCCGACACTAACTCGGGTTAAGGTCTCGGGGGGCTAGGAACCTTTTCGCCATCACGGGCTCATACCCAGCGCAGCGTCATTTCTGTCATAATCGCGCGCACTTTTTTCGGTGTAGCCCACTCTACGGAGGGCTACAACAGCATGGAGGAATCGGCCCAGAGCCGACGGGGAACTCATGACGCAAGCCAATAACACCGTGTATACCGATATCAGCACCGCTCAACTGATCGAAGAAGCCATCAAACGCGGTGAGGGTGAATTGGCCGCCAATGGTGCGCTCGTCGTGAAAACTGGCCACCGGACCGGTCGTTCGCCAGCTGATCGCTATATCGTCGAAGAGCCCAGCACTCAGGATTCCATCGCCTGGGGCCCGATCAACCGTCCGTTTCCGGCCGAGAAGTTCGATGCCCTGTGGGATCGCGTCGAGACCTTCAACAAGGCTCAGGATCATTTCGTTTCCCACGTCCATGTAGGCTCGTCCGAAGGTCACTACCTGCCGGTGAAAATGTCCACCGCAACGGCCTGGCAGAACCTCTTTGGCCGCCAGCTGTTCATCAACCCGGCGCAGTACAACCCCGCGGGCAAAGACCAGTGGCAGGTGCTCAACGTCGCCAACTTCGAGTGTGTGCCCGAGCGCGATGGCACCAACTCCGATGGTTGCGTGATCATCAACTTCGCTCAGAAGAAGGTGCTGATCGCCGGCATGCGCTACGCCGGCGAAATGAAGAAGGCGATGTTCTCGGTGCAGAACTACCTGCTGCCCGAAGCCGACGTGTTGCCGATGCATTGCGCCGCCAACATCGGCGAAGAAGGCGACGTCACTTTGTTCTTCGGTCTGTCGGGCACCGGTAAGACCACCCTGTCGGCCGACGAGTCGCGCTACCTGATCGGCGATGACGAGCATGGCTGGGGCACCGGTGTGGTGTTTAACATCGAAGGCGGTTGCTACGCCAAGTGCATCGACCTGTCCGAGAAGAACGAGCCGGTAATCTGGAAAGCCATCCAGTTCGGCACCGTGCTGGAAAACGTTGTGCTGAACGACGAGCGCGTCGCCGATTACACCGACGACAGCCTGACTCAGAACAGCCGCGCCGCCTATCCGCTGGAGTACGTCGAGAAGCGTTCCGAGAAGAACCTCGGTGGTGAGCCGAACGCGGTAATCTTCCTCACCTGTGACCTGACTGGCGTGCTGCCCCCGGTATCGGTCTTGAACAACGAACAGGCCGCGTACCACTTCCTGTCGGGCTACACCGCATTGGTGGGTTCCACCGAAATGGGTTCCGGTAGCGGTATCAAGTCGACCTTTTCCACCTGCTTCGGCGCACCTTTCTTCCCGCGCCCGGCCGGTGTCTACGCCGAGTTGCTGATCAAGCGCATCCAGGCGTTCGGCTCCAAGGTCTATCTGGTCAACACCGGCTGGACCGGCGGTGGCTACGGTGTTGGCAAGCGCTTCAACATTCCAACGACCCGTGCGGTGATCGCCGCGATCCAGAGCGGCGCGCTGGTGGGTGCCGAAACTGAGCATCTACCAATCATCAACCTGGACGTGCCAAAGGCCGTCGAGGGCGTCGATACCCAGTTGCTCAATCCGCGTAACACATGGGCTGACCAGAACGCCTACGACGAAGCGGCCAAAGAGCTGGCGAACAAGTTCATCGACAACTTCAAGAAGTTCGATGTATCCGAGGCCATCAAGGCCGCCGGTCCACAGCTGTAACACCCGCTATATCGAAACAGCCGCCTGCGGGCGGCTTTTTCGTGGGCGACCGCTTCTCGGTCGGCGCCATTGTCGACGTGCTATCAGGTGACGGATCGACGCGGCCGATGAATAACATCGATGAAGGTGCATGGATTCGATCAGTTCAGGCGCATAGCATGGCGTCCACCATTTTTACCAAGCGGAGCCACCCTATGCAGATCGAAGAAGCCATCCAGACCCGCCGCGCCGTGAAGGCCTATGACACCAGCTTCAAGCTCAGCCGCGAAGAGAAGGATGAGCTGCTGCAAATGGCGCTGCTGGCACCTTCGGCCTTCAACCTGCAGCATGTGCGCCTCGTCGAAGTCGGCGATCCGGCGCTGCGTGCGCAGATACGCGAGGTGGGCTGGAACCAGGCGCAGATGACTGACGCCTCGATGCTGGTGGTGGTCTGCGCGCAGCTGGATAGCTGGGAAAAGAATGTTCGCCGCGTCTGGGAAGGCGCACCGAACGAAGTGCAGGAGTACATGGCCGGCGCCATCGACAACTACTACCGCGGCAAGGCGCAGGTACAGCGTGACGAAGCCATGCGCAGCTGCGGGCTGATGGCACAGACGCTGATGCTCGCCGCGCGTGGTAAGGGCCTGGATTCCTGCCCCATGGATGGTTTCGATTTCGATGCGGTTGGCAAGCTGATCAATCTGCCGGACAACCACGCCATCGCCATGATGGTCGCGGTGGGCAAGCGTACCGTCGAGCCGAAGCCGCGAGTCGGCAAACTACCGTTCGATGAGGTCATCATTCGCGACCGGTTCTGAGCGCCCTCAGAGACGCTCAGTCGAGCGTCTCTTTGCGGATTGGCCAGCGCCGGCTGATGGCCTTGTCAGTTCTGATTCTTGCAGCTGTCGGATAGGGTCCGATACGAGAGTTTGCGCAGCTCACCCGAGGAGTCCCGATAGGTCATCACCGCGTCGGTTACTTCACAGTAGGGTGTGGGCTCCAGCTTGATTGAGGCCACCGACGCGACGTCGAGTTTGGTGCCGTAGGTGTAGGGCTCGGGTTCGGCGCTGTTGGCATGGGTGAGCGAGGCAGTGGACAACAGCAGGGCAGTGATAGCGAGAGTAACGCGCATGGTGGGTGGGGTCCTGTTCGGGTTCGTGAGTATTTCCTGGTTCGCGAGCCGTATCACCTGATCCGGCTTCGCTTATGGTTCTTCTCAGGAGCCCGATCATCGTATTGTTAGTAAGCTCACTAACGATAATTGCCGATCTCAATGGCTCTGATTGACTGAACCTCTGCTCCCTTTTTTGTCCGTTTCGCGAGGCTGCGCTTGTCTGCCGGGCCCCGGGCCGACGGCTGGCCGTGCCTCGGCGACTGCCATGCATTACCGTCTCCCTCCTTTTGCTAACCTCTGGCTCCCCAGTCAAAGGAGTGACTCACGATGATCGAACAAACCCTGGCCCGGACCTTCGGCTACGACGGCTTCCGCGCCGGACAGGAACAGGCCATCCGCGCCGTGGTGGCGGGGCGCTCGGCCGCAGCGATCTTCCCTACCGGTTCCGGGAAATCGCTGTGTTACCAGTTGCCCGCGCTGCTGCTGCCACACCTGACCCTGGTGGTTTCGCCGCTGTTGGCGCTGATGCAGGACCAGCTGGCATTCCTGCACCGACACGGAGTCGCCGCCGCCAGCATCGATTCGGCGCAGAGTCGTGAGCAGCTCAGCGAAACCATGAGCCGCGCCAAGTCCGGCGAACTGAAGATTCTGATGATCTCGGTGGAGCGCCTGAAGAACGAGCGCTTCCGCACCTTCATCGCCCAGGTGCCGATTTCTCTGCTGGTGGTGGACGAGGCGCACTGTATTTCGGAATGGGGCCACAATTTCCGCCCGGACTACCTCAAGCTTCCCGACTACCAACGCCAGTTCAACATCCCCCAGGTGCTGCTGCTGACCGCCACGGCTACACCCCCGGTCATTACCGATATGCAGGCCAAGTTCGCCATCGACGCAGGGGACGTGGTGACCACGGGCTTCTATCGCGCCAACCTGAATCTGCTGGTCGAGCCGGTTGTCGGCATGAACAAGCAGCGCCGGCTGGTGGAATGGCTGGCGGACAAGACCGGGCAGCCGACCATCGTCTACGTCACCCAGCAGAAGACGGCCGAACAGGCCGCCGAACATCTGGCGCAGCGCGGCTTTCCGGCGAGCGCCTATCACGCCGGGATGAACCATGAGCTGCGTGAATCGATACAGCGGCGCTTCATGGCCGGCGAGCTGAACTGCATCGTCGCCACGATCGCCTTCGGCATGGGGATCGACAAATCCGACATCCGCAACGTGGTGCACTACGACCTGCCGAAATCGGTGGAGAACTACAGCCAGGAGATCGGTCGCGCCGGCCGCGACGGTCAGCCGTCCGACTGTCTGGTGCTGGCCAATCGCGACAGCCTCAACGTGCTGCAGAACTTCGTCTACGGCGATACGCCGGAGCGTGAAGGTATTCGCTGCGTGCTCGACGAGCTGTTGCAGTCAGCCCCGAGTGGACAATGGGAGCTGATGCTCAACCAGCTTTCCGATCAGAGCAACATCCGCCAGTTGCCGCTGAAAACACTGCTTGTGCAGCTGGAGCTGCGCGGCATCATCGCGCCTCGCTTCGCTTATTTCGCAGAGTATCGCTTCAAGTACCTGCTCGAACCCGAAATGCTGCTTTCGAAATTCGAAGGCGAGCGACGGCAATTCGTCGAGGCCATCGTGCACACCTCGGCGCGCGCGAGAACCTGGTGCACGCTGGATTTCGATGCGCTCTATCAGCAGCACGGCGCCGATCGCGCACGGGTGGTCAAGGCGCTGGACTATTTTCAGGAGAAGGGCTGGATCGAGCTGGAGAGCAAGCAGATGACCGAGGTCTATGCGCTGCTGAATTCGGGCTTCGACCCGCAGCTGCTAAGCGGCGAGCTGCACGCCTATTTCAAGCAACACGAAACGAGTGAGATCACTCGCATCAACAACATGCTCGGGTTGTTTGAATCCGATGAGTGCCTCAGCCAGCGTCTGGCTGCCTATTTCGGCGATGCGCAAGCACCACAGCAGTGCGGGCATTGCTCGGTATGCCAGGGGCGAGTCGCACAACTGCCCGAGCCGCCTGCACTGACGCCTTTGAATGAACAGGACATGGTGGCTCGCTGCGTCCAGTTCAATCAACGTTATCGACAGCTCAAGGACCGCGCGCCCAGCACCGAATGCCTGACGCGTTTCCTCTGCGGCATCAGCGTGCCGGTGTTCACCAAGCTCAAGGCTCGCAGTATTCCAGGATTCGCGTCGCTGGAAGCCTATCCCTACGCCGAGGTGCGTGAGCGGGTCGTGACGGCACGAGAGAGCCGCTAGCACGGCCGCAGCCCTTGGCCTGCCAGGCTCTGGATGGAAGCCGGGGACGTTGCGTGGCGCTCCGCCAAGTCACAACGCCTGGCGTACACCCTCGTCTTCACCCCACAACAGTTTGCCGAGGCCGGTGTCGGCGGGCAGCAGGAGCAGGCTGAGGATGAAGACCAACAACAGGCCCAACACATAGGCCAGGCTGATTAGCCTGTGGCGTCGATGCCGCTGCGCCTTGGGCCGCCGGGCGGCTTGCTCCGTGCGCTCTCGCGGGTTGGACGGCGACTGCTTGGTGGGCTTGGGCGAGTGATTGGACATGCTGTCTCGATCTGTTGCGAGCCTGCGACGCTTCTCTGGACGCGATGCAATGGGCGGTAGCCATACGGCTGCGCGAAGTAGAACCGAAATGGAGGCCTTTTGCCAGTACGTCGCGTCGACACGCTGCATTGCCCGTTGCGTAGCGTCCCTCTGCACCTGCACCTGCGCAGCGGCATGCTGGCTTCATCTGAAACAAACGGAAAAGCTCTGCTAGGGCGATGCGCCGAAGAGTCGGATGAAGTCGACCATACTCAAGCGTCGCTGTGCCACCGACCTGGAGAACCCATCCATGCAGACGCGCCGCCAGCTGCTTCACCGTACCGCCTTATTGGCGGCGATAACTGCCCTTGGGTCTCTGGTCCCGGGCGCTGCCAAGGCTGCGGAGCCACTGCGCCTGCGCAAGATTCCGTCCACTGGCGAATGGCTCCCGGTGATCGGGCTGGGCACCTCGCGCACGCATGACATCCCCCTCGATGATGCCGAAATGCAGGACTTGCTCAAGGTGTTGCGGGTCTTCGTCGAAGGTGGTGCCAGCCTGATCGACACCGCTCCGAGCTATGGCAACGCCGACCGGGTGGTGGGTGAGTTGGTCCAACGACAGAGGGCGCGCGCGCAGGTCTTTCTCGCCACCAAGGTATCCGCCACCGGGCGCGAACGTGGCCTGGAGCAGATCGAGGACAGCTTCGAGGCTCTACAGACCGACGTCATCGACCTGATCCAGGTGCATAACCTGCAGGACACCCGCACACAACTTGGCCTGCTACGCGAGCTGAAGGAGCAAGGCCGCATTCGCTACATCGGGGTGACGCACTATGTCGAATCCGCGCACGACCGGCTGCTTGAGGTGCTCAAGCAGGAGCCCGTCGACTTTGTCCAGTTCAACTATTCGGTCAGCGAACGCAACGCCGAGAAGCGCCTGTTGCCATACTGCGCCGATAACGGTATTGCCACGCTTATCAACCGCCCCTTCACCCGGGGCAGTTTGCTATCGCGGGTCAAGGACACACCGCTGCCAGCCTGGGCGGGCGAGATCGACGCCAGTTCCTGGGCGCAGTTGCTGCTCAAATTCATCCTCGCCGAGCCCGCGGTCACCACGGTGATTCCTGCGACCTCCAATCCGCGATACATGGTCGATAACGTCTTGGCCGGGCAGGGCCGTTTACCGGATGAACGCCAGCGGCGATTGATCGTCGAGGCGTTTCGCTGAACGCCTCGCAATGCGTCGGGGATTGAATGACCACCCGCACACCGGACATACCGTTGTACGCTCGAACGCTGCCGACAATCAGGGTAGCTGCAGGCCGCCGGCTGCCCTGTGCAGGCCGCGCAGGTGCTGGCCGATCTGCGATAGGTTGGCTTCGATGCTCTCCAACTCCCGCCGGCGCTCGTCACCTAGCAGCAGTCGAACCTCAGCGTTCAGTGCCTCGGTGAGCTGGCTCAGGCGCGCTTGGCGCTGGCTGCTTTCTTGCTCCAGGCGTTGCCACTCGCTGGCCTGCGGCAGGCCGTAGCCGACGCCATCGAGCAGCTCGGCCGGACGGCTGAGATAACCGCTGTTGGCGAGAATGTCCTGCAGGGTTTCGTCAGCCTTGGCCAGGCTGGTATCGCCGCGCTTGCGGTCGCCCAGATAACGCTTCTTGAGCTCCTCCTGAGCCAGCAGCAGATGTCGGCGCAACGCTGCTTGCTCCACCAGCAGCAGGGCGGCGCTGGCGCGCAGATCGGCTTTGTCGATCCATGGACGGCGCTCCTCGGCGTCGAGCTCAAGCCATTGCTCGACATCGGCCTGCGGCAGACCCAGACGCTCACGAAGCACGGCGAACATCGCCTGGTAACGGTCGCGGTAGGAGTCGAAACGATAGCCCAGGCGCAGCGCCTCGCGTGGGTTGTCCAGCACGCTGGCATCGGCCAGGCCGCGCTTGATCAGCATTTCCAGCAAGCCGCTGGGCAAGATGCTATCCAGTGCCGTCAGCTCGGGGCGGGCCGTGCCGCTGCGCAGCAACTTGAGCGTTTCCACCGCGCAGTTGTTGGACAGGAAGTAGTAGTCGCCGTCATAGCTCCAGTGCATCTCCGCGCTGCGCTCGACCAGTCTGTCGATCTCGTCGCGCTGTAGCTTGAGCGGGATCGAGGCGAGGCTGCGCAGCTCGACCTTGGTGTACTCGTCGATTACCTGGCCCAGTGGCAGAACGAACAGTCGCGAGGGGTAGACGCCGGTCAGGCCATCCCAGCTGGACAGTTGCACATCTCCGACGAAGGCGCGGAAGGACAGCACCAGATGATGGTCGAGATCCAGCCGGCAATCCGGCCCGCGCGGGCGGCCCGGTGCGCAGATCACCAGGCGCAGCATGCTATGGCCCCAGCGGCTGACCCAGGCATCGTTGGCTTCGGCGAACAGGTAATCGACCTCATAGATCCGCTGTGGATCGAGTTTGACCAGGGGCGTGCGGGCGAAATCATGTCCAGCATTGAGAATCGGCAGTCCGGTATTACAGACGGTGACGTCGGCTGGCTGCCAGCCGAAATGCTCGCGGAAATAGCGATGCAGCGAAGGACGCCGGCAGGCATAGCTGGGGTCCAGGACAAAATACTCCAGGTTCACCGCGACGAATTCCAGCGGATTGGTCAGCTCATAGGCGTCCGGACTACGGGCAGCCTGGGCATTGCTGACCTCCCGCTCGCCTCGCTGGCCGACGCGCTGGGGCCAGCCGGCAAGATCGAGCAGGCGCGGGTCGTCGCTGAGGGTGAAGCGGCGTTCGGTCTGGCCGCGGCAGCTGTCCGGCAACCCAACCAGGCCGAGGCTGGCGGCTCGCTGGCTGCAGAAGGCGAGCTGGCGGTGGCTCTCTGGCGACCAGAGCCGAGACCGGTCGTAGAGGTGTCCCACTTCGTGAATCAGCGTCGCCAACAGCTCGCGGCGAACGCTGCCATGCGGACGACTCGTGAGCTTGCTCGTCGCGGAGCCATCGGTCAGTGTCGGGAGCAGACGCCGGTTGAGCAACAGAACACTGCCGCCCGCGCTGCCATAGACATCATGGGTCAAGCCATCATGCCAGCGAACGTGGACTTCACGGTCGAGCCGCTCGATGACCCGCGGCGGCAGGGCGGCGACGGCTTCGTCCAGCAGCTGCTGGCTGGCCGCGCGTTCGGCCTGCTGCAGATCGCTAGCGTCCAGCGTTAGGCGCAGGTCGGCCTGACAAAGGTTGACGAGCGTGGTGAGCGCAACGGCTGCCCACCAGGGGCGAGGCGATTTCACTGGGCGAGAATGGTTTCAGCCAGCACCCGATCGCCGGCGCCGCGGACGTCTGGAAACTCGTTACGCAGACTGGCGAAGGCCGCTTCCAGGCGTGCGCCACGAATGGCTCCGCCGCTCGCGACAAAGCCGGCGGCCTCGTCACGGGCTTCGCTGACGACCTTCATATCGCTGATGCGGCTGGTGACGTCGGACGTGAAATTGATGCTGCGATCCAGCGCGTTGACCACGATGTTGCTGGTGGCAACCAGCGTTTGTGCCTGGGCACCGCTGGCGAGCAGGGTCAGTGCGAGCGGCACGGCAAACAGCTTCAGTTTCATGTGAGAACTCGTAAAGAGGGATGGGTTATTGGACGAGGATGGCTGCGGCCAGTTCCAGGTCGCTTGCGGCCAGTTGCGGCTGATGCTCGTGCAGCCAGCGCAGGGCCGCCTCCAGCCGTGCGCCACGGACTTTGCCTTGGCTGGCGACGAAACGGGCCGCGTCATCGCGCGAGTCGAGGATCCGCTTGTTATCGAACGGGGCGCTGGTCACCTGACTGGCGACATAGGTGGAGGCAACGGAGCCGGCGACAGTGGTGTCGAATGCCTGGGCGCTACCGCAGAAGCAGCAGCTGGCGAGTACAAGGTAAAGCGAACGCATGTAAATCCTGGAGCTGAAAAGTCAGCCGCCAAGGCTAGCGAAACGCCAGCGCCAGGGCCAGCGTCGCGCTTGATGAAGCCTGTAAATCAGCGCGTCAGGATGGCGCTGGCCAGCTCAAGATCGCTGGTGTGCAGGTCTGGCGCCTGAGTGCGAATGTAAACAAGCGCTGCCTCCAGCTGTGCACCGCGCGCTTCGCCATCAGACGCAACGAAGCGGGCTGCGTCGTCGCGTGCTGCGCGTACCAGCTTGTTGTCGCCCAGATTCGAGGTGATGTCGGAGGTGCCTTCGACGGTGTTGACCAGCGAGGCGCCGATGGCGTCGATGGTGCCGGTGACGCTTCCGGCCGATGCGCTACCGGCGGCCAGGCAGGCCGCCGCGGCAACGGACATTAGAAATTTGTTCATAGACTTCTCCCAGTGCTAGACGCGGCTACCTGCCGACTTCCGGTTCGACCATCGGACAGGCTATGCCGTTCAGCTTAGGCCCCACGGTCCCGGCTGGGAAGCACAACGTCAGCGCCAGAAGGGTCTGCCCACCTCGGCCATGCGCTCGCTGCGGCTGATGCCGATGTCCGACAGCTGATGGTCGTCCAGTGTCGCCAACTGGCGACGTGTGCGAGACCGCTGACGCCATAGTCGTACAACTTGAACCAATCGGCCCAGCGATAGCCGGCTGATGCCGAGCGTGAGCGTGCGTGGCAGTACGCGTTCCATCTGCCTCTCCTTCCCGCCGGTTCGCGGGGATGGGTTATGGGCAGATAGGGTCGCGCGCCGGGCTGTTGCGTAACAGTCACAGGGGCTGTGGATTGTGCCGGTTCAGTTACGGTCGATGGCAAACTGTACCGCTGTTGCGCCTGGCAAACTGTTCGGCGCTGTCCGGCCTTCAGCGTATGGCGAATGAAGGGCTGAGCATCTCGATCGGACGAATCTCGAAGTCGCGGGTCAGGAAGTCCATGCGCTGTTCATGGAAGCGCTGCATGTGTGGCAGCGCGCTGTGCACGTGCAGATGCTCGGCCGACTGCCAGACCTCATAGAAGATGAACAGCGTCGGGTCCTCGCGGTCGCGCAGCATGTGGTACTCAATGCAGCCGTCCTCGGCCCGGCTTGCATCGACGTAGCGGCTGAACAGCGCTTCGAACTCGGCGGACTTTTCCGGCCGGGTGTAGGCGTATAGGAGGAAGGCATAGCGTTCGCTCATCAGGTGCCTCCTATGGATTGATGCATGCAGCCTAAGGCATGAACGAGCCTAGCATTCGTGACTTGAAGTCAAATCGCTTTTGCCTGAGGCGCTCTGTTTTGCCGCGATGAAGATCGTTAGGCTGCTCGCCATTCTCACTTGCTGGATGCGACGCCCCATGAAAAAAGTCCTGCTGTTGAACGGCGCTAAGCAGTTCGCTCATTCCGATGGGCGCTACAACACCACCTTGCACGAGGCCGCACTGAGCTTCCTCGACCGCGCCGAGTTCGATGTCAAGCAAACCCAGATCGATGCTGGCTACGACCTGGCCGAGGAAGTCGCCAAGTTTCTCTGGGCCGACGTGATCATCTACCAGATGCCCGGCTGGTGGATGGGCGCCCCCTGGACCGTGAAGAAGTACCTCGACGAGGTGTTCACCGAAGGGCATGGCAGTCTCTACGCCAACGACGGTCGCACGCGCTCCGATGCGTCGCAGAAGTACGGCAGCGGCGGTTTGTTGCAGGGCAAGCAGTACATGATCTCGGCGACCTGGAATGCACCGCAGCAGGCTTTCGACGACCCGACCGATTTCTTCGAAGGCAAGGGCGTCGATGCGGTGTATTTCCCTTTTCACAAGGCTAACGAGTTCCTCGGCATGAGCGGCCTGCCGACCTTTCTCTGCGTCGACGTGATGAAGCGGCCTTCGATCGAGGCCGATATCCAGCGCTACGAAGCGCATCTAGCGCAGGTCTTCGGTTTCTAGCGTCTAGAAAAACAAAACCCCTCGCGGCGATGCCGGAGGGGTTCTGGTGGCGCCGGGTGCGGTTATTCCACAGCTTTGACCATGTCCTCGACGACCTTCTTGGCATCACCGAAGACCATCATGGTCTTGTCCATGTAGAACAGCTCGTTGTCCAGGCCGGCATAGCCGCTGGCCATGGAGCGCTTGTTGACGATGACCGTCTTGGCCTTGTATGCCTCGAGAATCGGCATGCCGGCGATGGGCGACTTGGGATCGTTCTTCGCCGCCGGGTTGACCACGTCATTGGCGCCGAGCACCAGCACCACGTCGGCCTGGCCGAACTCGGAGTTGATGTCGTCCATCTCGAAGACCATCTCGTACGGCACCTCGGCCTCGGCCAGCAGC
Organism: Pseudomonas sp. Q2-TVG4-2; assembly: GCF_013620795.1. Classification (GTDB taxonomy): domain Bacteria; phylum Pseudomonadota; class Gammaproteobacteria; order Pseudomonadales; family Pseudomonadaceae; genus Stutzerimonas. Next base: position 194,271 of record NZ_LGLW01000002.1, read on the forward strand.
ACGTTCATGTGCCCGGGCATGCGGCCGGCAACCGGGTGGATCGCGTACTTCACGGTCACGCCCATGTGGGTCAGCTTCTCGGCCAGCTCCATCAGCGCATGCTGCGCGCGAGCCACCGCCAGGCCGTAGCCGGGGACGATGATCACGGTGTCGGCGTTCGACAGCAGGAAGGCGGCGTCATCGCTGGAGCCGGATTTGACCGGGCGCTGTTCCTTGCTGCCCGTCGCCGGGCCAGCATCGGCGTCGCCACCAAAGCCGCCGAGGATGACGTTGAAGAACGAGCGGTTCATCGCCTTGCACATGATGTAGGAAAGGATCGCGCCGCTCGAGCCCACCAGCGAGCCGGCGATGATCAGCATCGAGTTGTTCAGCGAGAAGCCGATCCCGGCCGCCGCCCAGCCCGAATAGCTGTTGAGCATCGAGACCACCACCGGCATGTCGGCGCCGCCGATGGGGATGATGATCAGCACGCCGATGACGAAGGCCAGCGCCACCAGAATCATGAACGCAGTGAAGTTGCCGCTGAAGGTATAGATCAGGCCCAGTACCAGAATCGCCACGCCAACGGCGAGGTTGATTTTGTGCTGGTTAGGAAACGACACAGGCGCGCCCTGGAACAGGCGGAACTTGTACTTGCCCGACAGCTTGCCGAAGGCGATCACCGAACCGGAGAAGGTGATGGCGCCGATGGCTGCACCAAGGAACAGCTCCAGGCGGTTACCGGCCGGGATCGGGTAACCGATGGCCTGGACGATGCCCAGCGACTGCGGCTCGAGCACTGCGGCGATAGCGATGAACACTGCCGCCAGGCCGATCATGCTGTGCATGAAGGCGACCAGCTCGGGCATCTTGGTCATTTCGACGCGCTTGGCCATCAGCGTGCCGATGGTGCCGCCAATCAGCAGGCCGAGGACGATGAAGCCGAGGCCGCTCCAGGCACTGGCGCTCTCAGCCAGCTGCTCGCCGAGCTTGAACACCAGGAACACCGTGGTGACCACAGCGATGCCCATGCCGATCATGCCGAACAGGTTGCCGCGGCGTGAGGTGGTAGGGTGCGACAGGCCTTTCAAAGCCTGGATAAAACTCACCGAAGCGATGAGGTAGAGCAGGGTGATCAGGTTCATGCTCATGGCTTGGACTCCGCCTTAGCGCCTGCGCGCTCCTTCTTCTTGAACATTTCCAGCATGCGCCGGGTAACCAGGAAGCCACCGAAGACGTTCACGGCGGCCAGGGTCACCGCCAGGGTGCCCATCAACTTGCCCATCGGGGTGACGGTCAGGGCGGCGGCCAGCATGGCGCCGACGATGACGATCGCCGAGATGGCGTTGGTCACCGCCATCAGCGGGGTGTGCAGCGCGGGGGTGACATTCCAGACCACGTGGTAGCCGACGTAGATCGCCAGCACAAAGATGATCAGGTTGTAGATGCCATCAGAAATCATGTCCATGTTCGGGCTCCCTTAATCGTTGGTGCGCACGACCTGACCGTCGCGGCACATCAGGCACGCGGCGACGATGTCGTCTTCGAGATTGAGCTGAAACCTGGCTTCGCCATCGATCACCAGCTTGAGGAAGTCCAGCAGGTTGCGGGCGTATAGCGCCGAAGCATCCGCCGGCACGAGGGTCGCCAGGTTGGTGTAGCCAACCAGGGTCACGCCATGCTTGACCACCACCTGGTCGGCTTCGGTCAATGGACAGTTGCCGCCCTGGGAGGCGGCGAGGTCGATCACCACCGAGCCGGGCTTCATCTGCTGCACGGTTTCTTCCTGCAGCAGCGTCGGCGCCTTGCGGCCCGGAATCAGCGCGGTGGTGATGATGATATCGGCCTGCTTGGCACGTTCGTGCACGGCTTGGGCCTGGCGCGCCATCCAACTCGCGGGCATGGGACGGGCATAGCCACCGACGCCTTCGGCGCATTCGCGCTCCTCGTCGGTCTCGCACGGCACGTCGACGAACTTGGCGCCAAGGGACTCGATCTGTTCTTTTACCGCCGGGCGTACGTCCGAGGCTTCGATCACCGCGCCCAGACGCTTGGCCGTGGCGATGGCCTGCAGACCGGCGACGCCTGCACCGAGGATCAGCACGCGAGCGGCTTTGACCGTACCGGCGGCGGTCATCAGCATCGGCATGAAGCGCGGGTACTGGTTGGCGGCAACCATCACCGCCTTGTAGCCGGCGATATTGGCTTGGGATGACAGCACGTCGAGGCTCTGCGCGCGCGAAGTGCGCGGCGCTGCCTCTAGCGCGAAGGCGGTGATGCCGCGTTCGGCCATGCGGGCGATGTTGTCGTTGTCAAAAGGGTTGAGCATGCCGACCAATACCGTGCCTGGCTGCATCTGCGCCAGCTCGGTTTCGCTCGGTGCGTTCACCTTCAGCAGGATCTCTGCTGCGAACGCCGCAGCGGCATCGGCGATGGTTGCGCCTGCCGCCTCGAAGGCACTGTCCGGGATACTGGCCTGTACGCCAGCCCCGCTCTGCACCGTCACCCGATGCCCTTGCCCGATCAGCTTCTTGATGGTTTCCGGTGTCGCGGCGACGCGCGTTTCACCGGGCCTGGTTTCGAGAGGAACACCAATGTGCATTGTTCTTATTCTCCTGCTTGATCGTAACCAGCGGGCTGCCCGGCCACCCGGGCAAACGCACCACTGGCGTTACTTTTCGCCCGACCACTGTAACGGCGGTCGAGCGTGGATCGGCTAAGGCCCTTGCACCGCGGCTTGAAGCCTGGTGCGGCGCGGCATTCTGCAAGGGCTGAAAAAATCAAACAACTGTTTTAATCAGAACGCGAAGCTGCCGCTTCGTTCGCGACGTGACCGTTAGGTTGATTTGTATCGTTGTAGGCTGCGTCAGTATTGGGTTCGACCTTCGTCTAAGGTTCCGTGCCGGATTATGCGAGGCGCAATCATGAATGACCGGCCATAGACGCGGTATTCCTCTGCAGCCTTGGCTATATTCGACCTTGGTGCCGGTTTGTCGACGGCCCGTAGCGATACGGAAAAAACTGCCAGAGGTTTGCAATGTCATGCATTCCTTGTAGTCCAAAGCGGTTGGTCGCGCTGGCTTCAGAGCGACCTCCTTCGATTGAATGTCCGCAGGAAAATTCAGCATGGCCGAACTGGACGTGAACGAGATAACCACTCTGCTGGACGAGCCGGCGCAGCGGCGGTTGCCTTTCGCCTTTGCCCGGCGCCATGGAGTGATACTGCTGGAGCGCCCGGACGGGCTGCGCTTGTGCGCGCGCGAGGGCGCGCCATTGACCGCGCTACAAGAGGCGCAGCGTTTCGCTGGCGGCCCGCTGGCGATGCAGTGGCTGGCTCAGGACGAGTTCGAACAGGCGCTCAGTGCGGCGTACCAGCACGATTCTTCGGCGGCGATGCTGATGGTTGAAGGCCTGGGCGATGAGATGGATCTGCACAGCCTGGCCGACCAGATCCAGGAAACCGAGGATCTGCTGGAGCAGGAGGATGACGCGCCGATCATTCGCCTGATCAATGCCATCCTCGGTGAGGCAATCAAGGAAAACGCCTCCGATATCCACGTCGAAACCTTCGAGAAACGCCTGGTGATTCGCTTCCGCATTGACGGCATCCTGCGCGAAGTCGTGCAACCCAAGCGCGAGCTGGCGGCGTTGCTGGTGTCGCGAATCAAGGTCATGGCGCGGCTGGACATCGCCGAGAAGCGCGTCCCCCAGGACGGCCGGATTTCACTGCGGGTCGGTGGTCGTGAGGTCGACATCCGCGTCTCGACGCTGCCGTCCGCCAATGGTGAACGCGTGGTCTTGCGGCTGCTCGACAAGCAGGCCGGTCGCCTCACCCTTCGCCACCTCGGCATGAGTGACCGTGATCGCAAGGTGATGGAACATGCGGTGCAGAAGCCTCACGGGATCATTCTGGTCACCGGCCCGACCGGGTCTGGTAAGACCACCACGCTGTATGCCAGTTTGGTCACGCTCAACGACCGCACGCGCAATATCCTCACCGTCGAAGACCCGATCGAATACAACCTCGAGGGCATCGGTCAGACCCAGGTCAACACCAAGGTCGATATGACGTTCGCCCGTGGCCTTCGCGCCATCCTGCGTCAGGATCCAGATGTGGTGATGGTCGGCGAAATCCGCGACCAGGAAACCGCCGACATGGCCGTGCAGGCCTCGTTGACAGGCCACCTGGTGCTATCGACGCTGCACACCAATAGCGCCATCGGTGCGGTAACACGCCTGGTAGACATGGGCGTCGAGCCATTCCTGATTTCATCGTCGCTGCTCGGCGTGCTGGCCCAACGCCTCGTCCGCGTGTTGTGTAATGACTGCAAGCGCGCCTATGTCGCCGATGAAGCCGAATGCGCGCTGTTCGGCCTCGATCCGAGCGAGGCGCCGACGCTGTACCACGCGGAGGGTTGCGATGTCTGCCGCCAGCTGGGTTATCGCGGGCGGACCGGCATCTACGAGCTGGTGATATTCGATGACACCCTGCGCAGCATGACCCATACCCGCGCAGCCGAACAGGATATGGTCCGCCATGCTCGCCGGCTGGGCCCGAGTATCCGTGAGGACGGCTTGCGCAAGGTACGTGAAGGCGTGACCACCATCGAAGAAGTGTTGCGCGTGACCCGCGAGGAATAAGCGCATGAGTTGTACCGGCAGAAGGATCGCTACCCTGGCCATGACCGCCTTTGAATACCGCTTCGTTGTTGCTGACCACGGCAATCCGGCCGTCTCCATGACCTGGTCTTTCCAGGTTGGCGCCGCGCTGTGGCGGCCGACGCGAATGGCAGAAGGCTGATGGCGGCGTTCGAATACATCGCCCTCGATCCTCGTGGTCGTGAGCAGAAGGGCTTGATCGAGGCTGACAGCCCGCGGCAGGCGCGTCAGCTGCTGCGCGAGAAGCAGTGGTCGCCGCTGGAAGTCAAGCAGGCCAAGGCCAAGGAAGACAGCGGTGGCGGCGGCTTCGCCTTCGGGCGTGGACTGTCGGCGCGGGATCTGGCATTGGTGACCCGCCAGCTCGCCACGTTGGTGCAGGCCGCGTTGCCCATCGAGGAAGCCCTGCGCGCCGCCGCGGCGCAATCGACGTCGCAGAAGATCAAATCGATGCTGCTGGCCGTGCGGGCGCGCGTGATGGAAGGCCACAGTCTGGCTGGCTCGTTGCGCGAATATCCGTCCGCCTTTCCCGAGTTGTATCGCGCGACCGTCGCCGCTGGGGAGCATGCTGGCCACCTCGGGTTGGTGCTCGATCAGCTGGCCGACTACACCGATCAGCGCCAGCAGTCGCGGCAGAAGATTCAGCTGGCGCTGCTGTATCCGGTGATCCTGCTGGTGGCGTCGCTGGCCATCGTGGTGCTGCTGCTGGGTTACGTGGTGCCGGACGTGGTCAAGGTGTTCGTCAACACGGGCCAGCAGCTGCCAACGCTGACCACCGGGCTCATTGCCGTGAGCGAGGCGGTACAGCGCTGGGGCTGGTTGATGTTCGTGGGCATCGTCGCCGCTGCATTGGCCATGCGCCAGGCGCTGCGTGACGACAAAATCAAGCGTCGCTGGCATGCGTTGATCCTGCGTATTCCGCTGGTAGGGCGGCTGGCGCGGGCGACCAACACCGCGCGTTTCGCCTCGACGCTGGCGATCCTTACCCGCAGTGGTGTGCCATTGGTGGATGCGCTGGGGATTGCCGCGGCGGTGATCGCCAACCTGCGCATTCGCGACAAGGTCATCGAGGCGGCGCAGCGGGTGCGCGAAGGCGGCAGCTTGACCCGCGCATTGGACGCCACCGGTGAGTTCCCGCCGATGATGCTGCACATGATCGCCAGCGGCGAGAAATCCGGCGAGCTCGACCAGATGCTCGCCCGCACCGCGCGCAATCAGGAAAATGACCTGGCTGCGCAGATCTCGCTGCTGGTGGGGCTTTTCGAGCCCTTCATGCTGGTGTTCATGGGCGCTGTGGTATTGGTAATCGTCCTGGCGATCCTGCTGCCGATTCTTTCTCTCAATCAACTGGTGGGCTAGTAAGCATGACCTTGAACGAACGCAAGCAGAGGGGCTTTACCCTCATCGAAATCATGGTGGTGGTGGTGATCCTCGGGATCCTCGCCGCGCTCGTGGTGCCGCAAGTGATGAACCGCCCGGACCAGGCCAAGGTGACCGTGGCCAAGGGCGACATCAAGGCGATCAGCGCCGCCCTCGACATGTACAAGCTGGACAACTACGCCTACCCCAGCACCCAGCAGGGCCTGGATGCGCTGGTGGAAAAGCCTGGTGGCAATCCGCAGCCGAAGAATTGGAACCGCGACGGCTATCTCAAGCGCGTGCCGAAGGACCCTTGGGGCAACGAGTATCAGTATCTGTCGCCGGGCACCCAGGGCCAGTTCGATCTGTATTCCTATGGCGCCGATGGCAAGCAGGGCGGGTCCGACCTGAACGCGGATATCGGTAACTGGGACCTCTGATCGATGCCTCGGGCGCGCCGGGAGGGCGGCTTCACGCTGATCGAACTGCTGGTAGTGATCGTCATCCTCGGCAGTCTGGTGGGCTTGGCGGTGCTCTCGATGGGCAGCTCGAGTTCGTCTCGTGAGGTGCGTGACGAAGCGCAGCGACTGGCGACACTGATCAGCCTGATGGCCGATGAAGCCGTACTCGACAGCCGTGAATACGGCCTGCTGGTCAGCCGCGACGGCTACCGGGTAATGCACTACGACGAGGCCGATGCGCGCTGGCGCGATGCCGGAGACGGGAAGGCGCACCAGGCGCCGGAATGGATGCGGCTGGAACTGGAGCTCGATGGCTCGCCACTGAAGCTGGTGGCGCCGGTCAAGCGCGAGGACGACCCGATCGGCCTTTCCGATGATGATGACCGCGAGCGCCGCCGTGCGCCCCGCGTTCAACCACAGCTGTTGATCCTGTCGAGCGGTGAGCTTTCGCCCTTTACCCTGACCTTCTCCGACGAACGACCGGGCGGCACCGGCTGGGTGGTCTCCAGCGATGGCTTCAGCATGCCCCGCGCAGAGCCGCAGGAAGCGCGCCGATGAGTCGCGACCGGCCCCGTTCACACGGATTCACCTTGCTCGAAGTACTGGTGGCATTGGCGATCTTCGCCATCGTCGCGGCGGTGGTGCTGACTGCGGCCGGGCGCAGCGTGAACAACGCCGGGCGATTGGAGGCATTGACGCTGGCCGGTTGGATCGCCGACAACCGCCTCACCGAACTGCAATTGCAGCAGCCGGCACCGAGCATTGGCCGCGAGGACCTGAAACTGGATTTCGGTGGCCGCCAGTGGCAGACGCTCAGCGAAGTGGAAACCAGTGGAACACCCGGGCTGTTACGCATTCAGGTCTGGGTAGCAGCGGCCGATTCGCGCCGAGACAATGGTGGCTCCATCGAAAAGCGCGCCGTGACCAGCCTCACCGGCTTCGTCGGGGTTGACCCGTGATGCGTCGTGCCGTGGCCGGCTTTACCTTGCTGGAGCTGCTGATCGCCATCGCCCTGTTCGCGCTGCTGGGACTGGCGACCTACCGCATGCTCGAGGCCGTACTGCGCAGCGACGAAGTGGTGCGGGCCCAGGAAACCCAGCTGCGTCAACTCGGCCGCGCCGTGTGGCGCTTGGAACGGGACCTGATGCAAGCGGTGCCGCGACCGGTGCGAGATGGTTACGGTGATGAGCAGAACGCCTTCGTCGGTCAGCTCGCCGGCTTCGAGGGCGGTGCGGCGTTGGAGCTGACCCGCAGCGGCTGGCGCAACCCCACAGGGATGCGCCGGGCCAACCTGCAGCGGGTGCGCTGGCGACTCGCCGGAGACACGCTGGAGCGGCTTTACTGGATCGTGCTGGACCGGGATTTGGACAGCGAACCACGGGTGCAGCAGGTACTCGATGACGTTATCGAGCTGCGCCTGCGTTATCTCGATGCGGAAAACAGCTGGCACGAAGAGTGGCCGCCGTTCGTATTCGGCCGGGGCGATCCGGAAGAGCAGGCGCGCCGGTTGCCGGTAGCCGTCGAGGTGTCGTTCGATCATCAGCGTTACGGCACCATCACCCGGCTGCTGCGTCTGCCGGATGGCCCGACACCGGCGCCGCAGTTCATCCAACCGGATTCCCAGGGCGTGCCTGAGCCGGTGACCGAGGATGAGCTGCAATGAGGGCCCAGCGCGGCGTCGCGCTGATTACCGTGCTGCTGGTGGTGGCCATCGTCACGGTCGTCAGTGCCGGCATGATTGCCCGTCAGCAGCTGTCGATCCGCGGTACCGCCAACCAGGCGCAGGCACGCCAGGCCTGGCACTACGCCCTGGGTGGAGAAGCCCTGGCGCAGTCGATACTGCGCCGCGATCTGCAGACATCAGGCAACGGCACCGGCCAACCCGCCGTCGATCATCTGCTCGAACCTTGGGCACTGCCGCAGCCGGCCTATGACCTCGACGAGGGGCAGGGCCAGGTGCAGATCCGTATCGAGGACCTGGCCGGGCGCTTCAACCTCAACAGTCTGGTGCAACAGCAGCAGCCAAATGCGGCGGCGCTGGCGCAGTTTCGGCGGCTGCTGTTGCGTCTGCAGATCAGCGAACCTTATGCCGAGCGCCTGCTCGATTGGCTGGACAGCGACCAGCAGCCCAGTGGCGAACAGGGCGCCGAAGACAATGCCTATCTGCTGCTCGATCCGCCCTATCGCACCGGGGGGCGGCGCCTTGAGGACTTGTCGGAGCTGCGCTTGTTGCTCGACATGCGCGACGAGGATTTCCAGCGCCTGGCGCCCTTTGTCGCCGCGCTGCCGGCGGACACCCCGTTGAACGTCAATACGGCCAGTGCCATGGTGCTGTCGAGTCTCGCCGATAGCCTCAGCCTGAGTGCCGCCCAAGCGCTGGTGCAGGCGCGACCGGCAGGCGGGTTTCGCGATGTCGCGACTTTCATGGCGCAACCCGCGCTTGGCGGTGTCCAATTGCAGGGCACCAGCGTGGCGGTGACGAGTCAGTTCTTCCAGGCCATCAGCGAGGTGCGTCTGGCTGATCGCCGACTGGCTCTGGTAAGCCAGCTGCGACGTGAGGAAGACGGCGAGGTCCGTGTCCTTCAGCGAAACCTGGGGCAACCGCCACGGCTGCCTCGCCAAACCACCGATGGAGAGCGATAGCTGATGGACTGTCTGTTTCTGCCTGCCGATTGCGGCACCCGGCTCGGCGCCGACACCCAGGTCTACTGGTTGCCGGGCGAGGGCAAAGGTGGCTGGATGCCCCTGGCGAGGTGCGCCGAGCGGGCCCCGGCGGCGGTGACCCTGGTGCTGCCGGCCGAGGTCTGCAGCTCAGTCGCGGTCAACCTGCCGACGCGCAAGGCGCGCTGGGTCAACCAGGCGATGGCTTACGCGGTGGAAGAGCTGCTGGCCGAAAACGTCGATGATCTGCATCTAACCCATGGCGATGCGCTGGAAGACGGGCGTCGCCGGGTCATCGCCATTCGCCGGCAGCTGCTGGCGGACTGGTTGGAGGATCTGCATGCGCTGGGGCTGACCATCGTTGCCATCCATGTCGATGCCGATCTGCTGCCGCGTGACGGTACCCAGCTGCTGTTCATCGATGGGCGCGCGTTGCTCGGCGGCGCCCCGGAAGCCCGGCTCGCCTTCGACAGCAGTCAGTGGCCGCACCTGGCCGCGCAGTGCACCGCGCCTCGCCATGGCCGTGGCACTCTGGAAGAAGCACCTGAGCCGCTGGATGACTACCAGCGACTGGACGATCCATACCGCTTCCTCGCGTCGGGGCGTGCCGCTGCGCTGAATCTGGCCCAGGGCGACTTCGCCGTACGGGCCGCCGGCAGCGGACTAGGCCCGTGGAAGCCGGCGTTGGCGGTGCTCGTGTTGGTGCTGGCGGTGCAGTTGATCTTCAATCTGGTCCAGGCGTGGTCTCTAGAGCGTCAGGCCGAACGTTATGCCGACGCCAGCCGCGCCCTCTACAGCGAGCTGTTTCCCGAGGATCGGCGCATTGTCAACCTGCGTGCACAGTTCGACGAGCACATTGGCCAGCGCGCAGGAGGCTCGGCCGGGTTCATGCGGCTGCTGGACGAGGTGGCCCTGGCGATGGCCGAAGGGCTTCCCGTGTCGATCAGTCAGCTGGACTACAACCAGGCCCGTGGCGACCTGGCCCTGCAGGTGCGCGCTAGCGATTTCGCAGCGTTGGAACAACTGCGTCAGCGTCTGGGCGAGACCGGTGAAAGTGTTCAGCTGGGCTCCGCCAGTCGGGACGGCGATGCAGTCAGCGCGCGCGTAGTGATAGGAGGTCAAGGATGAATCTGAGACAACAGATGCGCGTACGCCTGGCGGAATCCCCGTTGTGGGTGCGCTGGCAGCGCCTGCAGCCGCGCGAGCGGCTGTCACTGAGCCTGCTCGGGGCCTTCCTGCTGGTGGTGCTTTTCTATGTACTGCTCTGGCAACCGGCCCAGCAGCGCGTGCGTGATGCACAGGCCTATTTTCAGCAGGAGCGCGAGCTGCATGCCTATCTGGAGCAGAACACCGAACTGGCCCGGCAGATGTCCCGTAACAACCCGGTATCGCTGGCACCCGAGCAGTTGCAGGGGCTGGTGACGCAGAGTGCACAGCAGAGCGGTCTGACCATCGAAAGCTTCGACATCGGCAATGACGGCAGCGTGCAGGTGAGCTTGCCCGGCGCGTCCTACGCCACGCTGTTGCGCTGGTTCGATGAGCTGCAGGCGGCAGGCGCTAGCCTCGCCGAGGTCAGCATCAGCCAGGTCGGGGAGGGGCTGGTGGATGCTCGGGTGAGCTTCCGCGCGGGCGCGTAGCTCACGCGGAGGTCGGTGGGTTCCGTGAAGCAACGCCGTGCCCGACGCTGCGTTCGGATCATTGCGGCGGCTGAATCTGCATCGCCAAAGCGCGTAGCGCCGCTTCGGCATCGAGCACCTTGTTGACCACGTCGTTGGCTTTCTCGCGGCTCAGCCCGAGGCGATCGAACAGGTCCTGAGGAATCTCACTGTAGGGGCCGGAGCCGATGCCGCGGTTGCGCAGCAGGCGTACCGCCAGGCAGACCAGATTGGCATGGGCGGCATGCTCGCCCTGGTAGCGTGGGTCATGCTGGAAGCGCAGCGCTGTCGACAGCTCGTCCGGCATGCCCCAATAGCGCATCAGCCAAGCGCCGATCTGCTCGCGGGTAATACCGAGCAGATGCTGTTCGATGATGCTGTGGTTCAGGTGTGGGTTGACCTCAAGGTGCCGGCAGATCAGCGAAAAATGCGGTGGGAACACGTGCGCCAACACCAGATAGCCGAAGTTGTGCAGCAGGCCCGCCAGATAGCTGAGCCCGGCCTCGGGGCGTTGAGCACGGGGAATAGCGCGGTTCAGGCCCTCGATCACCGCCGCGGTGTAGATTGATTGCTGCCAGTACGGCGTCGCCTGCTGCGGCTGGTCCTTGGGCAGGCTCAGCGTTTTGCCCAGCGCCAGGCCCAGCGCCAGATTGATCACCAGATCGAAACCGAGCACCCGCACGATGGCATCTTCCACCGAGCGGATCTTGCCTGGTGCGGCGTAGTACGGCGAGGCGGCCCAGCTGACTACTTGGGCGGCCAGCGCCGGGTCGGTTTCGACGACGCCGGTAATGTCGTCCACCGTGGCGTCCGGGTTGACGCGCAACTTAATGATCTTCTGCGCCGTCTGCGCCAGCGGCGGAATCTCGATGGTTTCTTCCAGGCGCTTCTGGATGCGTCGTGCGGTAAAACTTTGCACCGCCTGGGTGATTTCGGCGCTGTCTTGTTCGGGGCGGTCGAGGTTGGGCTGGATGGCACTCAGGGGCACGGCGAATTGGCCGGCGCTGGCCTTGCTGAGCAGCGTCTTGAAGTCATTGCTCGCCATCGCCAGGAGCATGCCGGGCTGACCGGATTCGACCAGCAGTTCCGGTTGCTGCAGCAGACGCTCCTCATAAAGACACGGCGAACTGGTCAGCGGAGGTAAGCCGGGCAGCACCTTGAGATCGTGCTTGGTCAGCATGCGCATCAGCCGTTCGGGCTTGACGGCTACCAGCTGGCGCCCGGTCAATTCGACCAGGCGCGGCAGGTCGAGCAGATGGTCGCGGGGATGGAGCACCAGCAGCGCACCGATGGCATCGTCAACCAGTACGGCCTGCACGCGTTGGGCCGGTTCCAGATCCGAGCGGTCCTCGCAGATGCGGTAGGGCAACGCCAGTTTATCCAGCAATTGGACAATCATTGGCGGTAGCGAGATGTCATTGTCGCTTGCGGCAGCCGTGTTCATAACAGGTCCGTGTTTATTCCCGATTGGCGCAGTATAGCCTTAGGTTTAGTGCGGTTTGAGTTTACCGACGAGCGTCAAACCTGCCCGTATTGCTGGCCGTGGCGCAGCCAGCGTTCCAATAGCGGGCTGACATGTTGCGGCCAGCGCGCCAGCAGAGCCTGGGCCGCGTCGCGCACCGCAGGCAGCAGATCGGCATCGCGCATCAGGTCGGCGACCTTGAACTGCAGCAGGCCGGTCTGCCGGGTGCCCAGCATTTCGCCAGGGCCGCGCAGTTCAAGATCCTTTTCCGCGATGATGAAACCATCGCAGGTTTCGCGCATGATCCCCAGCCGTTCGCGGCCGATCTGCGAAAGAGGCGGGTGATAGAGCAATACGCAATGGCTGGCTGCGCTGCCCCGGCCGACCCGCCCGCGCAGCTGGTGCAGCTGAGCGAGGCCCAGTCGCTCGGGGTTCTCGATGATCATCAGGCTGGCGTTGGGCACGTCGACGCCCACTTCGATCACCGTAGTCGCCACCAACAGTTGCAGCCGGCCTTCCTTGAATTCGGCCATCACAGCGGCTTTTTCGGTCGGCTTCATGCGGCCATGAATCAACCCTACATTGAGGCCGCCAAGCGCTGCCGACAGATCCTCGGACGTGGTTTCGGCGGCCTGGCAGGTGAGCTCCTCGGACTCTTCGATCAGCGTGCAAACCCAATAGGCCTGGCGCCCTTCGTTGCAGGCCGAGCGCACCCGCTCGATGACTTCCAGGCGACGGCTGTCGGTCACCAGCACGGTGTTTACCGGGGTACGGCCGGGCGGCAATTCGTCCAGAATCGAGGTGTCCAGATCGGCATAGGCGCTCATCGCCAGGGTCCGCGGAATGGGCGTGGCGGTCATGATCAGCTGGTGCGGACAGAGCCTACCGTCGACGCCCTTGCGGCGCAGGGCCAGGCGCTGCTGCACGCCGAAGCGGTGTTGCTCGTCGATGATTACCAATGCCAGACGCGTGAATCGCACCTCATCCTGGAACAGCGCGTGGGTGCCGACCACCATCGGGCAGCCTTCGGCGATGCGCTCCAGTGCCGCGGAGCGTGCCTTGCCTTTGAGCTTGCCGGCCAGCCAGGCGACCTCGATGCCCAGCGGCTCGAGCCATTTGCAGAAGGTGATGAAGTGCTGCTCGGCGAGAATCTCGGTCGGCGCCATGAGCGCCACCTGGTAACCGGCTTCCAGTGCCTGCAGCGCGGCCAACGCAGCGACCACGGTTTTGCCTGCACCGACATCGCCTTGCACCAGGCGCAGCATCGGCTCGTCCTGGGCGAGGTCATAGGCGATTTCGGCGCCGACCCGCTGCTGCGCGCCGGTGGGCTGGAAGCCGAGGTTGTGCAGGTAACGCTGCGGCAGGCTGCGCGCCGTTGGCAACGGTGGCGCATGTTGTGCACGAACGCTTTCCCGCAGCCGCTGCAGCGACAATTGATGGGTCAGCAATTCCTCGAACGCCAGGCGATGCTGCGCCCAGTGGCGGCCCTCGGCGAGGTCTTCGAGATCAGCATCCGGGGGTGGCCGGTGGAGGTAGCGAATGGCCTCGTCCAATGGCGCTAGTCGATAATCGCGTGCGAGCTCGTCGGGCAACCAGTCGGGCAGGCTGTGCGGGCCGAGCCGAGCCAGCGCCTGTTGGGTGAGCTGCCGCAGACGCTGCTGGGTCAGGCCTTCGGTGGTTGGATAGATGGGGGTGAGCGTCTGCTCCACGACAACCGTTTCACTGTCACTGAGCGCGCGATATTCCGGATGATAGATTTCCAGCCCCGAGGCGCCGGGCCGGGCCTCTCCGTAGCAGCGCAGCTGGGTGCCGCGCTTGAGGCCTTCCTTCTGCGCCTGGCTGAAATGATAGAAGCGCAGGCTGAGGCTGCCGCTGCCATCGTGCAGACGCACCAGCAGGCTGCGGCGTCGACCCATGACCACGTCGGCACCGGTCACCGTACCTTCGACCACCGCATCCTGGCCCGGCCGTAGCGCACCGATCGGCACGATGCGGGTGCGATCTTGATAACGCAGAGGCAGATGGAACAGCAGGTCCTGCAGGGTTTCCAGGCCGACCTTGGCGAGCTTTTCGGCCAGTGCCGCGCCAACGCCCTTGAGTGCGGTGACCGGGACCGCCGCCAGCTCGCTCATCGGTTCACGCGTTCGCAGCAGGCGGTTTGGCGACCGAGCACAGGCGGATGGAGTCGGCCAACACCTCGATTGCCTTCGGACGCGGGAAGCTGGCGCGCCAGGCGATCGCCACGGTGCGGAACGGCACCGGCGCGGTCAGCGGACGAATGTCCAACACCCCTGGGGAATAGTGATGGCTGTCCACCGCCGACAGCGGCAGGATCGATACACCGAGACCGGAGGCGACCATGTGGCGGATGGTTTCCAGCGACGAAGACTCAACCGTGGTGTGGCTCGGGGCCTCGCCCTTGCGAGTGGTCGGGCAGGCTTCGAGCACCTGATCGCGGAAGCAGTGACCTTCACCGAGCAGCAGCAGGCTCTTGTCGTTGAGCATCTCGGAATCAATGGTTTCTTTTTTGGTCCACGGATGGTTGGCCGGCATCAGCACATAGAACGGCTCGTCATACAGTGGCAGCGTCAGCACGTCGGCTTCCTGGAACGGTAGGGCGATGATGATCGCGTCCAGCTCGCCGGTGCGCAGCTTGTCGCGCAGCACGTGGGTGAAGTTTTCCTCGATATACAGCGGCATGTCCGGCGCCACGCGATGCAGCTGCGGGATCAGATGCGGAAACATGTACGGACCGACGGTATAGATGGCACCGACCTTGAGCGGCGCCGCCAGCTGATTTTTGCCCGCCTGGGCCAACTCGCGAATGCTTTGCGCCTGCTCGAGCACCTTCTGTGCCTGGGTGACGATGCCTTCACCGACCGGCGTCAGCCGGACCGCGCTTTTGGTCCGCTCGAAAATCAGCACGCCGAGCTCGTCCTCGAGCTTTTTAACTCCCACCGAGAGGGTTGGCTGGCTGACATGACAACGCTCGGCGGCGCGGCCGAAATGTTGTTCCTGGGCGAGCGTGACGATGTAGCGCAGTTCGGTCAGTGTCATAGTGAGTTTCCATCAGGGTGCGGGCTAGCATAGCCTTTGCTCGAGTTCGAACCAACTGGACAGCGCCCGTTCATGGCCAGCTGATCAGCGGCAAAACTCACTGGGCAGCGGTACACTCCAGTAAGGCGGGCCGATTGAGTGACCCGCAATGGTTACGGAGCAACCGCCATGGCAACTCGTCCCTCTGTAATGATCGCCGGCTGCGGCGATGTCGGCATCCGTCTCGGGCTGCAGCTGAGCCGGACGGGCTGGACAGTTTACGGCCTGCGTCGCCAGGCAGCGGGTCTGCCGGTACCGATCTTACCGGTCAAGGGTGACCTTTCCGCGAGCGAAGTGCCGCGCAGCTGGCCCAACGGTACGCTGGACTATCTGGTATACGCGGCATCGGCCAGTCAGCATGACGAAGCGGGGTACCGTGCCGCCTATGTCGACGGGTTGCGCAATGCCCTCGGCTGGCTACAGCAGCGCGGGCAGCGACCCAAGCGGCTGTTTTTTCTTTCCAGCACCGGCGTCTACGCGCAGAACGACGGGGAATGGATCGACGAGACCTCTCCCACCGAGCCCACCGGCTATACCGGTCAGGTGATGCTGGAGGCCGAGCAGCTGGCACTGGATAGCGGCATTCCGGCCACACGGGTGCGCATGGCCGGGCTCTATGACCCGGCGCGTCCTTGGATGCAGAATCAGGTCCGTGCCGGCCTGCGTGTCGACCGTGAACCTCCCCAATACAGCAACCGCGTGCACCGTGACGATGCCGCAGCGTTGCTGGCCTGCCTGCTGCAGACCGATCTGAGCGGGGGCGATCTGGAGGATTGCTATCTGGGGGTCGACGATGATCCGGCCCCGCTGCACGAAGTCATCGATTGGCTCCGTGAGCGGCTCGGGGTGACCCATTGGGCCGAGCAGACGATGACCCGCCGCGCCGGTAGCAAACGTTGCAGCAATGCCCGCGCCCGTGCCCTGGGCTGGACGCCGCAGTACGCAAGCTATCGCAACGGCTACGCTGCTATCCGCCCCGGAAAAAGCTGAGCGCAAAAAAGGACCGCCGGGAGGTGTGAGCAGGCGGTCCGTGATTATCTTTGTGCCTCTGTACGAGCCAGCTTGCTGGCGATCCGTGCTCCACCATTGCTCCGAGCCGACGCCAACCCCGGATCGCAAGCAAGCTCGCTCCTACGAAAAGCGTGACGTGCTGATAATTCCCTCCGCGATTCCTCCGCGCCTCTGTAGGAGCCAGCTTGCTGGTGATCCGTGCTCAGCCATTGCTCCGAGCCGCCGCCAACCCCGGATCGCAAGCAAGCTCGCTCCTACGAAAGGCAGATATAACGTCTCAATCCAGCGCCATTTATCGCAGTCCGTCGGTGATTTCGCCTCATTGCGCTGGAGTCAGGCAACTCTCCCGCAGTCGCGCTTACTAAAAATTTGATAGCGCGCACGCCGTAGCTCTGCCGCATGGCAGCAATCGGACCAGGAGCAGCTGCCGCCCAGCGGCGACATATCAGGAAGAACCACCACGGCGGCGTTTCCAACACCCGACCAGGAGATTTTTCCATGAGAGCGCTTCGCTGGCACGGCAAGCACGATATCCGCTGCGATAACCACGTCCCGGACCCATCAATCGAGGACCCGCGCGACGCCATCATCAAAGTCAGCTCCTGCGCCATCTGCGGCTCGGACCTTCACCTCTACGACGGCTTTATGCCGGGCATGAAGCACGGCGACATCGTTGGTCACGAGTTCATGGGCGAGGTCATGGAAGTCGGCTCAGCCAACCAAAAGCTCAAGGTCGGCGACCGTGTGGTGGTGCCCTTCACCATCGTCTGTGGTGAATGCGACCAATGTCGGCGCGGCAACTTCTCGGTGTGCGAACGCACCAACCGTAACAAGGACATCGCTGACAAGGTCTTCGGCCACACCACCGCCGGTCTGTACGGCTACACCCACCTCACCGGCGGCTATGCCGGCGGTCAGGCGGAATACGTGCGCGTGCCCTATGCGGATGTCGGCCCGGTCGTTATCCCGAATGGGCTTACCGATGAGCAGGTATTGTTCCTCGGCGACATCCTGCCAACTGGCTGGCAGGCCGCCGCCCAGTGCGACATCCAGCCCACCGACACCGTCGCCATCTGGGGCGCCGGGCCGGTCGGCCAGTTCGCCATTCGCAGCGCGGTCATGATGGGCGCCGAGCAGGTGATCTGCATCGACAACGTGCCCGAGCGGCTGTCCATGGCCCGCGCCGGTGGCGCCATCACCATCAACTTCGATGAGGAAAGCGTGCTCGAGCGGCTCAAAGAGCTGACCCGCGGTAAGGGGCCGGAGAAGTGCATCGACTCGGTCGGTATGGAAGCGCACGCGGCGCGCTCCATCGACTCCATGTACGACCGCGCCAAGCAGGCGTTGATGCTGGAAACCGATCGTCCCCACGTACTGCGCGAGATGATTTACGTCTGCCGCCCGGCCGGGATCATTTCCATTCCGGGCGTTTATGGTGGGCTGATCGACAAGATTCCCTTCGGCGCGGCGATGAACAAAGGATTGACCTTCCGCATGGGCCAGACCCACGTCAACCGCTGGACCGACGACCTGCTTAAACGCATCCAGGAAGGGCAGATCGACCCATCCTTCGTCATCACTCACAGCGTCAGCCTCGAGCAGGGGCCCGAGATGTACAAGACCTTCCGCGACAAGCACGACGGCTGCATCAAGGTGGTTCTCAAACCCTGAGCCAGACCCTGTGAAAGCTACTGCGCTCGGCCATGCTGCGTTGAAGACAGGCTAAAAGATGCTCATTTACGGCCCGTAAACTCTGCTTTTTAGCCTGTCTTCGCCTCGCCTGATCGTCGCTTTCTACGTTTTCACCGGGTCCGCTGGTGCAGTTGTCTCGCTATCTAGTCGGCTTCTTGAGGAGATATTCATGAGCGTTCCACATCGAGTAACCCGTACCAATCATTCCGCCCGTTCACTCGCGCGCAGCCTCGGCTGGTTCAGCATCGGGCTGGGCGTTGCGCAGCTGGCCATGCCGGGCAAGCTTGCTCGCTTTCTTGGCGTGCCCGGGCATGAGGGGCTGATTCGCGCCTGTGGGGCCCGCGAAGTGGCCACCGGTATCGGCCTGTTGCTGAGCGATGATCCGAAACCCTGGATCTACGGCCGCATCGGCGGTGATGTGCTGGATCTGGCTGGGCTCGGCATGAGCATCGAAAACGGCACCGAGCAGGTCAACGCCGCCATTGCTGCGGGCGCTGTGGCAGGCATCACCGCGCTGGACCTGTCCTGCGCCAAAGGCATTTCCGCTGAAAGCGAATGGGTGACCGAATGGGATTACAGCGATCGCAGCGGTTTCCCACAGGGGCCTGATGCGATGCGCGGGCGCGTCGAGGCCGAATTCGCTGCGGCGCGCGCCGAACCTAACGGTTACAGCCCATCGACCATGCTGCACTGAGGTTTGGTGAATGGCTGCGAAGTGCGGCGCTGGAGTTATCCGGGGTCGAGGCTCTCTTCGCTTAGGAGCGCTGGTGATGTTGGGGTTGATATCGGATTGGCAAGCTTGATTGTTGCTGCTGGCTTGAAAGCAAAACTGTCAGACCAGCCGCTACAGCCGTCTTGTCAGCCCTGTATCACCCCTGACTTCCTAATAACCCGCGAAGAACCATTCTTTGCTAAGGTTTGCCGTCGGCCATCTGGCCGCACACCTTCCCGCGCCGCCAGCCTGTTGTCGGCGAGCCTGCTGATGAGAATTCATGTCCGCTGTCGTCAACGTCGTCCTACCGGTTTTTGCGCTGATTCTCCTGGGTTATCTCTGCCGACGCACCGGCCGCATGGGGCCGAATGGCGCCTCCGAATTGAATCGTTTCGTCGTCTGGCTGGGGCTGCCTGCGCTGTTATTCAGCGTGGTTGCCACCTCGACCTGGGAGCAACTTTGGCAGCCGGGCTTCATCACAGCGTTCGCCGTTGGCTGCCTTGGCGTGTTCGGTTTCACCTTGATCTATCGACTGGCGCAGAAGCAGCCGCTGGCCGACGCTAGTCTCGACGCGCTCGGCGCGTCATACGCCAACACCGGCTACGTCGGCATTCCGCTGACCATGCTGGTGCTCGGTGACGAGGCGCTGCAGCCGGCCATGGTGGCGTCGATCATCGTCGTCTGCGTGCTGTTCGCCATTGCTCTGGCCTGCGTGGAGACCGGTTTGCATGCCGGCCAGGGTTTCAGCCGCACGCTGGGCAAGGTCAGCGGCGCGCTGTTGCGTAACCCGCTGGTGGTGGCGCCGCTGCTAGGTGGCTTCTGGGCCGCGAGTGGATTGGCTCTACCGGTTCCGCTGGCGACCTTGCTCAGCTTGCTCGGCGCGGCGGCGGCACCTTGCGCATTGGTGTCGCTGGGATTGTTTCTCGCCCAGCCGCAGCCTGGCGGCAAGGTTACGGGTGTCTGGCCGCTGGTGGCGTTGAAGCTGGTGGCTCAACCGCTGATCACCTGGTACCTGGCGTTTCAGGTCTTCGAGCTGCCGACCCTCTGGGCCTATTCGGCGCTGCTGCTGAGCGCACTGCCCACCGGTACTGGCCCCTACATGCTCGCCGAGTTCTATGGCCGCGAGGCCTCACGGGTATCGCGTGTAGTGCTGTACTCGACGCTGGGCTCGCTGATCACCCTGTCGGCCTGCCTGGTGCTGCTGCCGGTGTAGGGTGGAAAACCGCGAAGCGTTGTTTTCCACGCGGTGTCTGGTATCGCGCGGCGCGGCGCTTCAATTTGCCGGCCGGGTCACTTCCAACACCACCGCGGCGATGCGATCACATTCGGTATACGCGCCCTCCAGCAGCTCTTCGCCGAACACATCCGGGTCGACTTCACGGTAGGTCCATTGCAGGCCGCGGCCCTCTAGACGCTGGCTGACTTCGCGGAGGAAAGGGTCCTGGTTGCCCACCATCGCCACCCCGGTGTAGAGCAGCAGTGTGCCGCATGGGGCCAGGCGTTCCAGCGTGTTGTCGAAGATCGCCAGCGACAACCCGGCGCCCAGCGGACCGCCGCCGTGGCGGTAGGCGCGCTCGCCCGGATCGACAAGATAGGGTGGGTTGGCCAGGATCAAATCGAATTCGCCCTCGACACCGTTTAGCAGATCGCTGTGTCGAGCCGCCAGGTTGTCAGCGCCCGCCAAGGCCGCGTTGATGCGCGTCAGGCGCAGCGCCGACGGATTGATATCCACGGCCAGTACTTCAGCCTGTGGCCGCGCCAGCGCGGTGAGGATGGCGCCGGCACCGGAGCCGCAGCCAACATCCACGACGCGGCCGATATGGCCTGGATGATTGTTCAGGTGCGCCTGGATGGCATGGGCGAAACGGTAGGTGTCCGGGCCGAAGAACACCGCGTCCGGTGCATCGGTGGGGTAGGCCGAATGCACGAACAGCTGGCCGTCGAGACTCGACAGCCGCACCCGGCTACGCCAGCGCGAGCCGCAGGGGGCCAGGACGCCAGCCTGGTCCATCAGGCTGAATACCGTTGGCGGTAACAGCTCATGCTGAAAGGGGCGGCTCCAGCCGAAGACCCCGGCCAGGTCCTTGGCGAGCGCGTTCTCGATACGGCTGTTGACCCGTTGGTGGGTGAGTGGCGTGGGTGTGATGAAGTGATAGCCGCGCTCGTGGAGCGCCTGAGCCAAGTGCAGCAGCGCGCGGTCCTGGGCTGATTCCGTTGTCATGCTGTTTCGTTTCCCTGGCGAGCGTTCGCCTTCTCAGTTGAAGAGTCCGCTGAAGATTCTGGTGGCGAGCAGACCGGCGGCGCTGTGGTGGCGGGTCGGCGCTAGCAAGGGCAGCAGATGGCGCATGCGCGCCTCGCGAGTCGGCAGTTGCACCACTTGTTGTTCGAGCAGCTGGGCTTCCTGATCGAAGTCGCTGATGGCCTGTTCCGGGCTCTGCACCAGAGCGGGCCTGGAGCGTTCGCCCGATGCGCGCCGCCGGCCACTGAACTGACCCTGGCGCTGCGCCAGTGCAGGATGCGGCTTGCCACGGGTTGGGGCCTGTTCGGTCAGCCAATCTCCGGCGATCCAGTCGTGAATCAGCTGCTGCTCATGCGCGCTGAAAACGCCGAACATCGGTGCCTGTTCGCCGGTGATCAGCTGC
Organism: Pseudomonas sp. Q2-TVG4-2; assembly: GCF_013620795.1. Classification (GTDB taxonomy): domain Bacteria; phylum Pseudomonadota; class Gammaproteobacteria; order Pseudomonadales; family Pseudomonadaceae; genus Stutzerimonas. The sequence continues at coordinate 215,657 of NZ_LGLW01000002.1, forward strand.
CAGAAGCGGCTGTTTTGCGGGTCTTCGTGGCGCTTGATCCAGCTGCGCTGCTGCAGCGTGTCGAGGAATTGCGGAATCAGCGCCGGCTCGGCCAGCCACTGATTCACGGTGCGGCCATCGAAACGGCAGTAGTCCGAGTGCACGAACTGGCCGACGCTCGACTTCTTCTCCAGCACGCGCAGCACTTCCTGCTCCGGGTCGAAACCGGCAATCACCGAGAGCGTGCTGGCGCCCAAGTCGTTGAGGCGATAGCCGTTGATGACCCGGCGATAGAAGGCCTCGCTGTCGCCCACCTGCGGCCAGGCATCCAGCAGACCCTGTATGGCCTTTTTCGCATGACCGTTGTCGGCGTTGTCGACGGTCACATGCAGCGTGAAATAGTAGGGGTCGATGCCCAGCTCGGTGAGCTCGTAGGCGCTGATCAGCAGGTGCAGCGGCAGCTGTTCATAACCCAGGTTGAATCCGATCACCTCCGGCAGGAACTGTTCGGCGTGCTCGGCCAAGGCCAGCTGGATTGCGCCCTGGACGAAGTTGTCGTCCTCCAGGTTCTGCCAGTCGTCGCAGCCTTGGCTGGCAAGCAGCTTGCGATAGAGCACTACATGGTTCTTTTCCGGCAGGCCTTCGCCGAGCTCTTCCAGGTACGTCTGAATCAGTGCGGTGAAACGGGCGTCATCCCAGCGCTGCAGCAACCCGTATAGCCAGGCGCCGTCGACCAGTTTGGTGGGCGCCACCCCACGCAGGAAATGCAGTGCGTGGGCCTTGCTGGAGAAATAACGGCGCGGCGCACCGGCACGACGCTCGTCGAGGTAGGTCTGGTACTGGCCGCCGATCTTTGCGGTATGACCGCCGAGCCAATCGCCTAGCTCAGCCGGATCCTGCGGCAAATCGCAGGGCAACGCTGCCGCGGCTTCCAGCTGGCTGTTGAGGTAGTCCGCCGCGTTGGCGCGGGCGCTATCACTGCCCGGTGCCTCGAGCAGCGCGAAATAAAGCGTCCGGGAGGGCGCCGCTGTCTCTGCGACGGGAGTGATGTCTACGGGCAGGCTTCGAGTCAATTGCATAGGTTCACACGGCGGCAGTTGGGGAAGTCCCCAGATGGTTTTTTGGCTGTCGCCCTGCGGGTAAGTTCAGCGCGCCTGCCGAATGGCCGGTCATCCGGCAGGCACGGTTTCCATGCAACTTCCAAGACGGGTCGTCTTCCTAACTACAGGGGCACCGAGCAGTGTCCGATCAACCAGACGGAGGTCCCATGAATCCATCCGAGCGCGGCAAGGAAAATCTCGAAACCATCAACGACCGCAACGAGGACCGGGCGGACCGGGCGAGCGGTATCAGCAATGGCGAAGCCGCCGGCGGCGATCGCAACGACGTGCCGGGAGGTGCCTACAATGTGCCGCCGGGCATGGCTGACGAAGTCAGCGAAGAAGACGCACTGAAGCATCGCAAACCGCAGAATCCCGAGCGCTAGCGCCGGGCGCGGAGAAGTCTGTGTACTGCTCCGCAGGGCTGAAAAATAGTTTGTTCAGGCATTAAGTTTTACCGTGCTCTGGTCGCCTGCTGCCTTTAAGCACACCGCCAGCCGCCGTGCCGGGAGGGACGCTCCCAGGCGCCGGATGCGACCAAAGGACTGCCAGAGCCTCGCTATGCGCCAACACAGCCGCCTTACCTTCCGCCATCTCAGCCGTATCCAGGTGACCAACCGCCTCAGTGGCGATCCCATGGGCTACGTCGGCGACCTGTCCATGGGCGGTCTGCGGCTGGTGGCCCGGCAGCCGCTGTCCATCGGCGGTTGCTACGAGATGTGCCTGCATGTACCGGATCACGGCGAGCAGCTGCGGGAAATCGACGTGGTGGTGATCTGCCAATGGGTGCGCAAGGATTCGCGTCGCGATTCGTTCGAGATGGGTTTCGCCCTCGACCGGCCCAGCCCGCCGTTCGTCGAGATGGTGGCGCAGCTGCTGCCGAGACGGCGCTGACTCAGGGCCCCGCGAACGAAACGGGAACAGACCTCTAGCGGTTGACCACCTTCGCCGGCAATGCGACGACCAATAGCGAGCCGAGTACCAGGCAGGCAGCGAAGAACCACAACGCTCCGCCGCTCTTACCGGTGATGTCCAGCGCCAGCCCGATCAGGGTGTTGCTCACCAGGCCGGCGATGTTAGCCAGCGAGCAGGCGAGGGCGAAGCCGGTCGCCGCGGCGGTCCCGGTGAGAAAGGTCGCCGGCAGGCTGAAGAACACCGGCACCGCACCGATGATGGTCGCCTGGGCAATGGAAAACAGCAGCACGGTTGCCACCACGCTATCGGTGAACGCGGTACTCGCAGCCATGGCGGCGGCGCCAATCCAGAATGGCAGGATGATGTGCCAGCGGCGTTCGCGAAAACGGTCCGAGCTGGCCCCGAGGACGAGCATGCCGAACACCGCGGCGATGCTCGGCAGCGCCGTCAGCAAGCCGATATCGGACGCATCGACGACGCCGGCGTTGCGAATGAACGTCGGCAACCAGAAGCCCATGGCATAGGCGCTGAGCAGAATCGCGAAATCGATGCCGCCGAGCATCCAGACTTTCAGATTGAAGAAGCCTTGGCGAAAGCTTTCTCCGCTATCGGGACTCTGCGCCTCGTCCACCGTCAGGTCGCGCAATACTCGGCCCTGCTCGGCCAGATCCAGCCATTCGGCCTGTTTCGGCCCCTCAGGCAGCAGGCGCAGGGCCAGCAACCCGAGCAGCACGCTGGGAATCCCTTCAAGCAGGAACAGCCACTGCCAGCCACGCAGCCCTCGTACCTGATCGAAAGCGTCGAGGATCCAACCCGATAACGGTGCACCGATCACGCTGGACAGCGGCAGACCGATCATGAACAGCGCGATGATCCGACCACGCCGGTAGGTCGGGAACCACAGCGTCAGGTAATAGAGCACGCCCGGGAGGAACCCCGCCTCGGCGACCCCCAGCAGAAGGCGCACCAGATAGAACTGCCCTGGCGTGGTGACCAGCATGGTGCAGGCCGAGAGCACGCCCCAGGTAATCATGATCCGCGCGATCCAGACCCGGGCGCCGACCCGTTTGAGGATCAGGTTGCTCGGCACTTCGAAAAGGATGTAGCCGACGAAGAACAGCCCTGCGCCAAGACCGAATGCCGCTTCGCTGAGCTGCAGCTGATCGGCCATCTGCAGCTTGGCAAAGCCGACGTTGATGCGGTCCAGATAGGCTGCCAAGTAGCAAAAGCAGAGAAACGGAATCAGCCGCCAGGCGATCTTACGGTACAGGCGGTGGCTGTCAGGATCATTACTCGGATGAAGAGCATCTGGCGCGGGCGCCTGAGGCATCGGTCGTCTCCGTCGGATATTGGGTGGACGGCGCGAGGCTCGATATCGCCACGAAGAAGCGTTCTCTGATCGAAGCTTCTACGGTTAGCAGGTCGTTTTTCAACAGCCTGTTAGCACTTCGACCCGGCTGGCGCGGCTGATTGTTCCTCGTGGCGTCCCCAGTGTGACGGGCGGAGTGCTGATCCGCTGAACGCCAGACCGTATTCGCCGCCCAATAGGCATCGTGCAGCTATCGCAACCGCTACGGCAACCCAATGGAAATGATCCTGTTCGTCGGTATTCAGGCCGCGGGAAAATCGACGTTCTACCAGCGGCAGTTCTTCGATACGCATCTGCGCCTCAACTTGGACATGCTGCGTACCCGCCATCGCGAGCGCACCCTGCTGCAAGCCTGCCTGCAGACCCAGCAGCGGCTGGTCATCGATAACACCAACCCCACCATCGTCGAACGCGCGGCCTATATCGGCCCGGGGCGGGCAGCGGGATTTCGTGTGATCGGCTATTTCTTCGAGCCGGACCCGACTGGCTGCGCAGCGCGAAACAAGAGCCGTGCCCGTCCAATCCCACCGGCGGGCCTGTTCGGAACGCTCAAACGGCTCGAACGGCCGACGCCTGACGAAGGTTTCGACGAGCTGTATCGGGTGCTACTCGACGTCACGGGTGAGTTCATCGTTTCGACCTACGGCCAGTGACCTGATGCGAACTCCGCCTGTCGGGGCCTGTCGCACTGTTTCGGTGGCGCTCTTCAGCGCGCCGTGCCTTGTGGTCGGCAATTCAACGCAACCCAAAGGAGACGAGCATGAATTCACAGTGGATCGACATTCCCGCGCAGGACGGTAACCGCTTCAGGGGCTACCTCGCGCTGCCGCCGGCCGGGCATGGCCCTGGCATTGTCCTGATTCAAGAAATCTTCGGGGTCAACGACCACATCCAGGCTGTCGCTGACCAGTACGCGCTCGATGGCTACGTGGTGCTGGCACCGGATCTGTTCTGGCGCAGCGAGCCGGGGGTCAAGCTCGGCTACGACGAATCCGATTGGGAGCGCGCATTCGGCTTGATGCAGGCGCTGGATTTCGACCTGGCCGTCGATGACCTGCGCCGCACCGCCGAAACGCTGCGTGGGCGCGACGATTGCAGTGGTCGCGTGGCTTCGGTGGGTTACTGCATGGGCGGTGTGCTGTCATTCCTGAGCGCGGCCAATGCAGGGGTGGATGCCGCCGTTTGTTACTACCCCGGCAGCATCGAAAAGCGTTTAGGCCAGGCCGATCGAATCCAATGTCCGACCCTGTTCCACTTCGCTGAAGAAGACGAGCACATCGACAGCGACGCGGTAGCCGCCGTGCAGCAGAAGATGGCCCAGGTCGGCGGGGCGCAGATCGAGACCTACCCAGGCGTCGACCACGGCTTCAACTGCTGGGCGCGGCCCATGTACAACCAGCCTGCCGCGGCATTGGCCCATGGGCGTTCACTAGTGTTTCTGGCAAACAGCCTCTAAGCGAGGTGCCCCCGGCTGTCGCTCAACCAGGCGCATGCGCGCCCGCGCGAGTTGCTCCCATCCTTACCCGGTGACCCAGGTAATAACGGGGCGCTTTAATGCGCATTCGCCGCGAGGCGCGCCTCCCACCGGTTCAGCGCTTATCTCGAGGAATAGTGTGGGAGGCCCGCCCTCGGGGCGAAGCTTTTGGGCCCAGCGGCCCGGGCAGGTGCGGTTGGCTTAACCAAGCGTGCCGAGAATGTTCACGCCGACGCGATCCGGAATCTCGTTCTGCGATAGGACATGCAGCCCGGGGCTGAACACCCGCGCGTAGCGCGACAGCAACGGGCGCAGCTGCGGCATCACGGTGAGGATCGGTGGGTGGCCATCCTTGCGCAGCTTTTCCTTCACCACCGGCATGCTGTTCTGCAGTTGGTTGAGCAGACTCGGCTCCACCGGAATGTTGTCCAAGCTCACCTGGCCCGCCTGCTGGGCAATGGCCAGGGCGTTGAGCAGCGTGTTTTCCAGGGCGTTTTCCAGCACGAACACCGCCAGTTCTCTGCGATCACCGGCAATCATCGACACGATGCTGCGGCGCAATGCGTAGCGCACGTCGGCGGCCAGCAGCACCGGGTCCTTGGTGGTCTCGCTGCATTCGAGCAGGGTGCTGGCGATGGTTTCGATATCCCGCAGCGGCACTTCTTCCAGCAACAGCTGGCGGTAGACGCGCATCTGCTGGGTATAGCTCAGCGCGCCCTTGAGGCTTTCAGCGAGCTTGGGTGCCTGCAAGGTGAGGCGCTGCATCAGGTGCTCGACGTCGTCGTGCTTGAACAGGTCCGGCAGGTGCTCGCGCACCACCTTGTTCAGGTGTGTGGCGACCACGCTGGCGCAGTCGATCACCTGATAGCCGAGGTTCAGCGCGCGCGGTTTGTCCGATGGTTGAATCCACACCACCTGCATGCGATAGGCCGGATCGGTGCCGAGGATGCCGTCGATCTCGCCGTACAGCTCAGGCGAGGGGATCGCCATCAGGCGGTCGGCGTGCAGCTCGGCGCCATCGATCTTCTCGCCATTGATGTAGATGTCATATTGCGAAGCCTTGAGCCGCAGGCTGTCGCGGATCTGTATTTCCGGCAGCAAGAAGCCCAGGTGTTCGGAAAGCGTCTGGCGCACGCCGCGCACCCGCGCCGGCAGTGGCGCACCGGAGGCTTCGTTGACCAGCCCGACCAGTTTGTAGCCGAGGGAAATGGACAGCCGCTCGACCATCGGAATGTCTTCCCAGGCCAGGGTCTGTGCGCGCTCCTTATCCATCGCCTGCCCGATGGCCTGGATCTCCTTGAGATCAGCCCCGGCAGCCGGCGGCTCGTGCAGCGACACCCGCCAGCCGATGAAGCCGATCAGTGCGGCAAAGCCAATGAAGGCCAGGTGCGGCATACCCGGCACCATGCCGAGCACGAACAATATGCCAGCCACGGTGTACAGCGAGGCCGGGTTGGCCAACAGCTGCCGCTGCACCTGGCTGGTAATGTCGCTGGACTCGTTGATCCGGGTGACGATGATTGCCGCCGCGGTGGACAGCAACAGCGCGGGAATTTGCGCCACCAGGCCGTCACCGATGGTCAGCAGGGCGTATTGCTTGAAGGCTTCGCCCGCGGCCAGGTCGTGAACGAACACGCCGATGGCGAAACCGCCGAAGAGGTTGATCAGCAGGATCAGAATGCCGGCGATGGCATCGCCACGGACGAACTTCGAGGCACCGTCCATCGCGCCGTAGAAGTCGGCTTCCTTGGCCACTTCCTGACGCCGCGCCTTGGCTTCTTCGTTGGTCAGCAGGCCGGCGTTGAGATCGGCGTCGATAGCCATCTGCTTGCCGGGCAGGGCATCAAGTGTGAAGCGCGCGGTGACTTCGGAGATCCGCTCGCCGCCCTTGGTGATCACGATGAAGTTGATCAGCATCAGGATCACGAACACCACCAGACCGACGATGAAGTTCCCGCCGATCACCACCTCGCCGAAGGCCTCGATCACCTTGCCCGCCGCGCCCGTGCCCGTGTGACCTTCAAGCAGCACCACTCGCGTCGAGGCGACGTTGAGCGTCAGGCGCATCAGCGTGGTGATCAGGATCACCGTCGGGAACAGCGAGAAATCCAACGGGCTTTTTGACGACACGCTGACCAACAACACGAGGATCGACATGGCGATGTTGAAGGTGAACAGCACGTCCAGCATTTGCGGTGGCAAGGGCAGGATGATCATCGCCAGGATCGACAGGATGATCAGCGGAATGCCTATCCGCCCACTGCTGAAGGTCGGCGTCAATTTCTGAATCAGGCTCATGTTCGGGCTCGGTTGAACAATTCTTCGGGAATATGGATGTCACTGGCCAGCTTGGGCTTTGCGCGCCGACCCTGCTTCCAGGCCTTGAGCTGGAGGATGTAGGTCAGCACGTGTGCCACCGCGGTGTAGAGCGGTGCCGGTATTTGCTGGTTGATTTGGGTACTGAAGTAGATCGCCCGCGCCAGCGGCGGTAGCTCGATCACCTCCAGCCCGTTGGCCTGGGCCAGCTTGCGGATATACAGCGCCGTCTCATCAACGCCACGGGCGATGACAAAGGGTGTTTCGGCCTTTTTCGGGTCGTACTTGAGCGCCACCGCGTAGTGCGTCGGGTTGACGATCACCACATCGGCATCCTTGATCACCCGGCTGATCTGGCGCTGCGCCAGCTGGCGCTGAAGCTGCTTGATGCGCGCCTTCACCTCGGGGCGGCCTTCCTGGTTCTTATGCTCTTCCTTGCGCTCCTGCTTGGTCATGCGCATCTTTTTCAGGAAGAAGAAGCGCTGCAGCGGAATGTCGATGAACGAGAACAGCACGAACACTAACAGCAGCGTGATCGCCAGATCGAAGGTCAGCGAGAAGGCGCTGCCAATGGCGTTGCTGATATCGCTGCGCTGCAGGGCGATCAGCTTCGGCGCCGCGTAATACAGCTGGCCGACGGCAATGCTCAGCAGTGCGCTGATCTTCAGCAGCGACTTGAACAGTTCGGTCCAGTTCTGCGCGCCGACCATCCGCCCCAGCCCGGTGATGGGGTTGAGCTTGCTGAACTTGGGCGCGAAGTTCTTCGAGGCGAACACCCAGCCACCCGGCACCAGCGCGAAGGCGATGACCAGGATCGGCGTGATCAGCAACGGCAGCAGCACGCTGATGAACACCAGCAGGTTGTGCGTGAGGATCAGCTGCAGATCGTCGACGCTCATCTCGCTTTCATGAAAATTGATGTACGAATAACTGAATGCCTGCTGCATGCCGTCGAAGAAGAAGCCGATGCTGAACTTGAGCACCAGTAGCGTCGCCAGCAGTGAGACCGTGGTGGCGACGTCCTTGGAACGGGTGACCTGGCCATCGTCGCGACTCTTCTTGAGTTTCTGCTCGGAGGCCTCTTCGGTTTTTTCCTGGCTGCTGTTCTGCTCAGACATCGCGCCCGCTCCGCAGAATTTCGCCGATGTTACCCAGCAGCTCGCGTGTCAGGTGCAGATAGGCTTCCGACAGGTTCGGCACGGTTAGGTAGATCAGCACCAGTCCGGCGATGATCGCCATGGGGAAGCCCAGGGAGAACAGGTTCATCGCCGGCGAAATGCGGTTGAGCAGGCCGAAGCAGAACTGCACCAGCGTCATGCAGAATACGATCGGCAGGGCGATCAGCAGCGCGGCGGAAATCACCCAGCTCAGCGACAGGGCGATGGTCTGCAGGCCATCGAAATGGATACCGCTGCCGATCGGCCAGAGGACGAAGCTCTGGTAGATGATGGTGACGATCACCAGATGCCCATCGGTGGCGAAAAACAGCAGCGCCAGCAGAATGAAATACAGCTGATAGATGATCGACGCCGACGAGACGCCGTTCATGGGATCGTTGAAGACCGCCATGGACAGGCCCAGCTGCGTCGAGACGATGTCGCCGATCAGCGTGAACACGGTGAACACCAGCATCAGCGCCAGGCCCAGCAGCAAGCCCATGGCGATCTGTTCGAGCGCGGTAAGGATGCCCTTCATGGATAACGGGTCGATGGGCGCCGTAGCGGGCAAGGCCGCGGTGAGCACCACCGTCAGCGCCATTGCCAGCAGCACCCGCACCCGCACGCTCAGCGACTTATGGCTGAACATCGGCGCTAGGCTGAACACAGCCATGATCCGGCAGAACGGCCACCAGTAGCCCAGCAACGATTGCAGGTACTGACCGACCTGCATGATGGGTTCGTTGCCCATGGCTAACCGACCAGCCGCCCGGCTTGGGTGAAGGTTTCGATGAACAGATCGCTCAGCGTGCTCAGAATCCAGTGGCCGGCGAATACCAGCATGCCGAGGGTAATCAGCAGGCGCGGCAAGAAGCTCAGCATCTGTTCGTTGATCTGCGTTGCCGCCTGGAAAATGCTGACCAGCAGACCGCCGAGCAGGCTCGGCACCACCAGCACGCAGACCACCAGCACGATGATATGGATCGCGTTGGAAACGATAGTGACGGCGGTATCCGGGGTCAGCATGGCAGCGGCCTCAGAAGGGTTGAATGCTGGTGGTCAGCGTGCCCATCAACAGCGCCCAGCCATCGACCAGCACGAAGACCATCAGCTTGAACGGCAGCGAGATCATCATCGGCGACAGCATCATCATGCCCATCGCCATGAGCACGCTGGCCACCACCAGGTCGATCACCAGAAACGGCACGAAGATCATGAAACCCAGCTGGAAGGCAGTCTTCAGCTCGCTCAGCACGAAGGCAGGCAGCAGCAGGGAAAAGTCCAGATCCTCAAGGTTCTCGGGGATTTCCTCGCCGGCCAGCGCGACCATGGTTTCCAGCGAGGTCTTGTTGGTCTGCGCCAGCATGAAGCCGGAGAGGCTGCCCTTGGATACGTCCAGCGCCTGCTCCAGGCTGATCTCATCGTTCTGGAACGGCTCGAAGGCTGCGCTGTGAATTTCCTGCCACACCGGGCGCATCACCAGCAGCGTGACAATCAGGGCAATGCCGATCAGCACCTGGTTAGGCGGGCTCTGCTGCAGGCCGATGGCCTGGCGTAGGATCGCCAGCACAATGATGAAGCGGGTGAAGCAGGTCATCATCATCAGCATCGCCGGCAAAAAGCCGAGCAGCGTCATGATGATCAGAATCTGCAGCTTGATGCTGAATTCCTGACCATTCTCGGTATCGTTCAGGTTGAACAGGGTGATCTCGCCGCCCGCGGCCTGAGCCATCAGCGGAAACAGGCCGACCAGCAGCAGGCACAGCAGTAACAGCCCGCGACGCAGTTTCATTGCGTCAGCGCATCCAGGCTGGTGCCCGACAGCTCGACGATGCGCAGGCCATAGCTGCCATTCATCACGACCACTTCGGCCTTGGCGAACAGGGTGCCATTAACCTTAACGTCCAGCGGCTCGCCGGCCACTTTGTCGAGGACGATGACACTGCTGGTGTCGCATTCCATCAGTTCCTTCAGCGAGATCTCCGCCGAAGCCACTTCGAGGGTGACATTCACCGGGATCTTGCCGAAGAAGCTCAGGTCCTGGCGGGGCGCCTGGGGCTGGGCGGCGGGCGCAACGGTCGGCTCTTCGGCCGCGTCGAGGCTCAGGTCGCCCTCGTTGATGAGGTTCTCGAATTCGTTATCGGACAGTTGACCGGTCATTGGGATTTCACGCTTTCAAGTGAAGTGAGGAACAAGGCGCCGTCTTCTTCGAAGACAGTCCCCCGGAATAGCTTCTGCTGGTTGATGCGCACCTCGTAGCGGTCCAGCGGACGCACCATGACAATGTCGTTGAGCTGCAGCCCGAGTACCTGCGACAGCGGCATCTGCACCGAGGCGACTACACAATCCAGACGTACCGGAAGATGCTTGATGTGATCGACCGGGTTGCCACTCAGCCGAGCCGGCAGCGGGCCGGCAAGGCGACTGGTGAGTTCATCGACCAGATCGGTGTCCAGATGAATGAAAACGGACGAGCGGCTATTGGTCAGGTGGCTGACGTATTCGAACTCGGCCACATACTCCCAGCTGGTTTCTTCATAATCGTTTTCATAGCGCTCGAGCTCGCCGAAGGTCTCACCAGACAAAATCGAGCGCGCGAATATGTAAGTCAGATCCAGGCCCAGCCGATTGCGCATCCGTTGCTCGGAAGTGCTGATCGGCGGTGTTTCCTGGCTGGGCACTATCGTGCCGCCGTAATAACACTCGAGTGCTTCGGTGAGGAGGGCGCGGTCAATAGAGAAACCGACTTTGCCCATCGGCGAGCGATAAATGCAGTCCGGCGCCTTTTCATTAGGTTCCTGAACTTCCACTTTGCTCAACTCGAGGCTGATCCGGTAATTGCGCAGGAAGTAGTCACCAATCAAGCGTGGATTCTTGTTGGTGGTTTCTTTGATGAACTGCGGAATCTTGTGGTGATGCCGCCCAAGCTTCTGCGGTTTCAATACAGTCAGGCTTTGGGCGGGCACGCCATGATGGACTTTGGAATTGCCAGACATGTGCGACCTGTATGTCCTGGTTCTTGCGCGGTCGGTCAAAGCCTGCAGCGCGGTATAAGCAGAAGGTTGTTTGGCCAGGGCGGGTTTGCATGACGTGAGATTGCAGGCACGGCTCTAGCGTGCCGCCAGTCTAGGCATAGGCGCGAGGAAGGATTAAATCAATAGGTATCAAATGATCTTTTTTGAGATCACTTGATAAGGACTGATTTAATTTTAGCGGAACTGATTGGGCGGTTCCGGGCGAGCTTGTTAACGTGCGCGCAATTGTTTCGGGGCAGTCGGCTGTCGATACTCAATCTCGTTCGGCGAGTTGGACAGACAAGGCGACGGAAGTTCCGGAAAGCTTAAATCTTTTTTTTATCGAAATCCGGCGTTGTGTTCGAACGGCGTATCAGCGCCAAGGTGGTCCCATTGAAAAGTGTCAGTCATGCAATGAACTACTCATGCGAAGAGCTTTTTGCTCCAGCGCCGGCACGCAAGAAAATCGTTATTGTCGGTAATACCACCGAGGCGGGCGGCGAATTCCTCAACGCCGGTTTGCGCAAGGAAGGCTGTGCGGTCTTTTCTTATACCGGTCTTAATGATCTGGATAACGCCGCGCTGAAAGACGCATCGCTGGTTTTCGTATTCATCGGCGGCGTGGCAGAACAAGCCTTATATGCGCAGGTTGATTCGCTGATGCGGCGTGGCCGCAATGTCAGTGTTATTCCGGTCGTGCAATACGCGGATCAGCAGAAGGCCGCCGCGTTACTTGAACTGGGTTGTGTCGATTACCTGTTGTCGCCGTTCAGCGAAAGTCAGCTCAGCGCCCTGCTGCGCCGCCAGGAGTTCGCCGATGCCGCCCAGGAAAGCTTCGTTTCATGCTCTCAGGCCGGCCGTCGTTTGCTGGCCATGGCCCAGCGCGTCTCGCTGACCCGCGCGCCGATTCTGATCACCGGCGAAACCGGTACCGGCAAGGAGCTGATGGCGCGTTACATCCATCGGTTCTCGGCCAGCGCCGATGCACCCTTCATTGCGGTGAACTGCGCGGCCATCCCCGAGCAAATGCTCGAATCGATCCTTTTTGGTCATGAGAAGGGCGCCTTTACCGGTGCGGTGGCGGCCCAGCCGGGCAAGTTCGAACTGGCCAACGGCGGCACGCTGCTGCTCGACGAGATCGGCGAACTGCCGCTGGGTCTGCAGGCCAAGCTGTTGCGCGTGCTGCAAGAGCAGCGTGTGGAGCGCCTCGGTGGGCGCAAGGAGATCGAACTCAACGTACGCATCATCGCCGCAACCAACCGCGATCTGCAGCGGGAAGTGGCCGAGGGGCGTTTCCGCTCCGACCTGATGTTCCGTCTCGACGTGCTGCCGCTGCACATCAGCCCGCTGCGCGAGCGCAGGGATGACGTACTGCCGCTGGCCCGCCGTTTCGTTGCCAAGTACGCGCCGCAGGAAGCCGGTGAAGAGCTGTTCACCGCCGAGGCCTGCCGAGCATTGCTGCAACACGACTGGCCGGGCAACGCCCGCGAGCTGGAAAACACCGTGCAACGCGCCCTGGTGCTGCGCAACGGTCTGTTCATCCAGCCCCAGGATCTGGGTCTGGCGGCGCCGGCGCAGGCCGAAGTGCGGATGGAAAAACCGCAGGTGCTGTCCGCCGAGACCGGCAAGGCCGCGCTGCGTGCCAGCGGCAAGTGGGCCGAGTACCAGCACGTGATCGACACCATTCGCAAATTCGACGGACACAAGTCCAAGGCCGCGGCGAGCCTCGGTATGACTTCGCGCGCCTTGCGCTATCGCCTCAATGCCATGCGTGAGCAAGGCATTGAGCTGAATTTCTGATTTCAGACACTTTTGATTGCGGATACAGGGGAGAGCCAGCGATGAGTTCAATCATGCAGGTGCAGCAGGATTTGCTGGGCCGGATGCAGCAACTCGCGGAGGTTGCCGGGAGCCCGGCGATCAAACCGGCGAGCCAAGCGGCCCCCGATGCGGGAGGCCTGTTCATGGCCGCGATGCGTTCGGTGGATACCCAGCAGCATCAAGCGAGCACGGCGATGGCGGCGGTCGACAGCGGCAAGAGCGATGACCTGGTCGGCGCGATGATCGATAGCCAGAAGGCCAGCGTGTCGTTTTCCGCGTTGCTGCAGGTGCGCAACAAACTGACCTCGGCGTTCGATGACGTCATGAGAATGCCGCTTTGATCGGGCGTGAGAGCTAAAACGTGTTGCAGAAAATCAAAAGCAAGCTACCCGCCGGTGGCCTCCAACTCGATCCGCGAGTAACCCTCGCCGGCATGGCGGTGATCGCCGCTGCGCTGGCTGTGGCCGTGGCCTTCTACCTGTGGCGCGACAGCGGCTCGTTCCGCCCGCTGCATGGTGCCGGTGAGTCCTTCCCGGTCGCCGAAGTGATGCAGGTGCTCGACGGCGAGGCGGTGCAGTACCGCATCCACCCGCAGAGCGGGCAGATCCTGGTGCGCGAGGATCAACTATCCCATGCGCGCATGCTGCTTGCCGCCAAGGGTGTGAAAGTGGCGCTGCCGGCCGGCTATGAGCTGTTCGATAAAGAAGAGCCTCTGGGTACCAGTCAGTTCGTGCAGGATGTGCGCCTCAAGCGCAGCCTGGAAGGCGAGCTCGCCCGTACCGTGATGTCGCTCAAGGGCGTGCAACATGCCCGCGTGCACCTGGCGCAGGAAGAGAACAGCTCCTTCGTGATCAGCAAGCGCGCGCCAACCAAGGCGTCGGTGATGTTGCAGCTGGAGCCCGGCTACAAGCTGGGCGCCGATCAGGTCGGTGCCATCGTCAATCTGGTCGCCGGCAGTGTGCCCAACCTCAAGCCCGAAGATGTCGGCGTGGTCGATCAGTACGGCGCGCTGCTGTCGCGCGGGCTGAATGTTGGCGGTGGTCCGGCGCAGAACTGGCAGGCTGTCGAGGATTACCAGCAGAAGGCCGTTGCCAATATCGAGGAAGTGCTGGCACCGGTGCTGGGCAACGGCAACTACCGCATCAGCGTCGCCGCCGATATCGATTTCAGCCAGAAGGAAGAAACCGTCCAGTCGTTCGGCGAAACCCCACGCCTGCGTCGCGAGGTGCTGAGCAACGAAAGCGCGCTGGATCAACTGGCGCTGGGCATTCCCGGCTCGCTGGCCAACCGCCCGGTAGCCCCTCCGCAGGAGGGCGAGGAGCCTCCGGTCAAGGGCGAAACCAAGGGCGCCACCTCGCTGCGTGAGGAGTCGACCCGGCAGCTTGACTACGACCAGAGCGTGGTTCACGTGAAACACGCCGGCTTCACCCTGCGCCAGCAGAGCGTGGCGGTGGTGCTAAATGCTGGTGCCGCGCCCGAAGGTGGCTGGAGCGACGAGGCTCGCGCTGAGCTTGAGGCCATGGTGCGCAGCGCGGTGGGCTTCCAGCAGGCGCGTGGTGACTTGCTGACCCTCAGCGTGCTGCCTTTTGCCGCGGTGGAAACCGTTGCGCAAGAGGTGCCCTGGTGGGAAAACAGCCAGGTCCACGCGTTGGCCAAACTGGGCGTTGCTGGCCTGATCGCGTTGTTGCTGTTGCTGATCGTGGTACGCCCCGCCGTGCGCAGCCTGACCCAGCGCAACACCCCGACCGAGCCTGAGGCGGTTGCGCTGGAAGGCGCCCTGCCGGCAATGCCGGCGCCGGCCCCGATCGAAGCCGAGATGCGAGCAGCCCTGGCCAGCCCGCGGGCCAGCGGCGATGGCATACATATATTCGGCGAGCTCAACCCGCTGTCCGAGATTCGCCTGCCAGCGCCCGGTTCGGGCCTGGAGCTACAGATCGAGCACCTGCAAATGCTCGCCAAGAACGACCCGGAGCGTGTTTCGGAAGTCATCAAGCACTGGATAGGCCGCAATGAAAGAGAACTCAACCCAGCCAGCTGAGTCGGCTACCGGCTCAAGCAAGGAGATCAAACCGCGTCCGGTACAGCTGCGCTCGGTGAGCTCGCTGGACCAGGCGGCCATCCTCATGCTGAGCATGGGCGATGACATCTCCGCCGGCATCCTGCGCAACTTCTCCCGCGAGGAAATCATCAGCATCAGCCAGGCCATGGCGCGCCTGTCCAACGTCAAGCAGCCGATGGTGTCCGACGTGATCAGCCGCTTCTTCGACGATTACAAGGAGCAGAGCAGCATCAAGGGCGCGTCGCGTACCTACTTGTCAGGCATGCTCGGCAAGGCGCTGGGTGGCGACATCACCCGCTCGCTGCTCGATTCGATCTATGGCGAGGAGATCCGCGCCAAGATGGCCAAAATGGAATGGCTCGATCCGAAGCAGTTCGCGGCGCTGATCGCCAAGGAGCACGCGCAGATGCAGGCCGTGTTCCTCGCGTTCCTGCCGCCGGGCATGGCCACCGACGTGCTCGAGTGCATGCCGGCTGAGCGCCAGGACGAGCTGCTCTACCGCATCGCCAACCTCAACGAGGTCAACAGCGACGTCATCGCCGAGCTCGAGCAGCTCATCGATCGCAGCCTGCAGGTGCTGTCGAACCAGGGCTCACAGGTGCGCGGCGTGAAGCAGGCGGCGGACATCATGAACCGCTTCAAGGGCAATCGTGACCAGATGTTCGAATTGCTGCGCGCCCACAACGAAGAGCTGGTGAGCAAGATCGAAGACGAGATGTATGACTTCTTCATTCTCTCCCGGCAGAACCAGGATGTGCTGCAAACCCTGCTGGAAGTGATTCCGCTGGAAGAATGGGTGGTCGCCCTCAAGGGCGCCGAGCCGGAGCTGGTCCGCGCGATTCAGGGCGCGATGCCCAAGCGTCAGGCGCAGCAGATGGAATCGATCAACCGTCGCCAGGGCCCGGTGCCGCTGTCGCGGGTCGAGCAGGTGCGCAAGGACATCATGGCGGTGGTCCGCGAGATGTCTACCGATGGCGACCTGCAGGTTCAGTTGTTCCGCGAACAGACGGTCGAGTAAGCGCCGATGAGCATCAAGATCATCAAGGGCGAAGGCCGCTCCTGGCGCCCGTTCCGCTTTCCGCCACGGGTCAGAACCGCGGCAGAGCTGGCGGACAGCGTTGCCGGCGACCCGGCCGCGCTGCAGCGCGCTGTTGCCGATGGCTTTCAGGAAGGCATCGACAAGGGTTACGAACAGGGTCTGGAGCAGGGCCGTGAAGCCGGTCACCGTGAAGGCTTCGAGCGTGGGGTGGAGGATGGCAAGGCGATCGGCCGAGAAGAGGGCCGCGCCCTGGGTCGCCAGGCTTTCGACCAGGCGGCCCGGCCGATGGACGATCTGGTCGAGCGCTTCGAGCGCTTTCGGCAGGAATTTGAACAAGCGCGTCGTGAGCAGCTGCTCGAGCTGGTGCAGAAGGTCTCCAAGCAGGTGATCCGCTGCGAGCTGACCCTGCATCCGACGCAATTGCTGTCGCTGGCCGAGGATGCCCTGGCAGCCATGCCCGGCGATCAGGACGATGTGCGCATCCTGCTCAACCCCGAAGAATGCAACCGGATCAAGGAGTTGGCGCCCGAACGCGCCGCTGCATGGCGTTTGGTGCCGGACGACAAACTCGCCCTCGGCGAATGCCGTGTGATCACCGCCGAATCGGAAGCCGACATCGGCTGTCAGCAGCGTCTGGATTCGTGCATGGATACGCTGGCCGAACACATCAGGGCAGAGGGCTGATATGTCCCTGCGCGAGAGCTTCCGGCTCGACGAGGCATTGCGCTCGCTGGATACGGTGCAGCTGGCCAAGGTCAGCGGCCGGCTGGTGCGGGTGTCCGGCATGCTGCTGGAAAGCCTCGGCTGTCAACGCATGACAGGGCAGCGCTGCTTCGTCGAACAGGGCGACGGCAGCATGCTCGAAGCGCAGGTCGTGGGCTTCAATCGCGACATCACCTATTTGATGCCCTTCAAGAAACCCGTCGGGTTGACCTCCGGCTCCCGCGTGTTCCCAGCGCCGGACGACGCCAAGCTGCACATCGACGAATCCTGGTTGGGGCGGGTAGTCAACGGTCTCGGCGAGCCGCTGGACGAAATGGGCAAGCTCAGCGGGCGTGACCCGCTGCCCACCGAGCTGCCCTCGGTCAACCCGCTCAAGCGCAAGCCGGTAAGCGAACCGCTGGACGTCGGGGTGCGGGCGATCAATGCCATGCTCACGCTCGGCAAGG
The DNA here is from genome assembly GCF_013620795.1 of Pseudomonas sp. Q2-TVG4-2. Lineage (GTDB taxonomy): Bacteria > Pseudomonadota > Gammaproteobacteria > Pseudomonadales > Pseudomonadaceae > Stutzerimonas. Next base: position 233,069 of record NZ_LGLW01000002.1, read on the forward strand.
GCCAGCGCGTCGGCCTGTTCGCCGGTTCCGGCGTCGGTAAGAGCGTGCTGCTGGGCATGATTACGCGGCAGACCAAGGCCGACGTCGTAGTGGTCGGGCTGATCGGCGAGCGCGGCCGCGAAGTGCAGGAGTTCCTGCTGCATTCGCTGGGCGAAGAAGGCTTGAAAAAAGCCGTGGTGGTGGTCGCGCCGGCCAATGAATCGCCGCTGATGCGCCTCAAGGCCACCGAGCTGTGTCACAGCATCGCCGCCTATTTTCGCGACCAGGGCAACGATGTGCTGCTGCTGGTCGATTCGCTGACCCGCTATGCCATGGCCCAGCGCGAGATCGCCCTGGCGCTGGGTGAGCCGCCGGCGACCAAGGGCTATCCGCCGTCGGTGTTCGGCATGCTGCCGGAACTGGTGGAAAGCGCCGGCAACGGCGCCAATGACAATGGCAGCCTCAGCGCGCTGTATACGGTGCTCGCCGAAGGCGACGACCAGCAGGACCCGATCGTCGATTGCGCGCGGGCGATTCTCGACGGCCATATCGTGCTGTCGCGGCGCCTGGCCGATGCCGGCCATTACCCGGCCATCGACATTTGCGCCTCGGTCAGCCGCTGCATGAGCCAGGTCAGCCAGCCGCCGCACCTGGGCGCTGCGCGCCAGCTCAAAGAGTTCTACAGCACCTACGAGAAGATCAGGGAGCTGATCCCGCTGGGTGGTTACAGCCCGGGTGCGGACATCAAGACCGATCGCGCCGTGCAGCTGGCGCCCACTATCGAGCGCTTCCTGCGCCAGGAAGTGGGCGAAGCGGCGGAGCTCGAAACCAGCCTCACCATCCTGCAGAGCATCATCAGGAAACCATGAAGCAGCAGATCGAAACGCTCACGCGCCTGGCCAGCCTGCGCGGCAACCGGGTCAAGCAGATGCTCGGCCAAGTTCAGTATCAGCAGAACCTCTGCCAGCGCTATCGCAACAACATTGCTGGCTTGAGCCGTCTCTGTGGCTTTAGCGTGCCGATGAATACCCCGCTGCAGCGCGACAACCAGCAGCGCTACAAGGCCACGCTGTACAAGATGGTCGAACTGCAGCGCCGTGAACTGGCCGTGGCCGAGCAGGCCTTAGGACGCATCCAGCAGGAGTTGATGCAGGCCATGCGCAGCGAGAAGGTCGTCGAGCATGTGATCGACGCGAAGATGCAGCAGTGGCAACAACTGCTGGCCGCGCAGGAGCAGAAGATTCAGGATGGTTTGGCGGCGCAGAGCTGGTGGCGGAACCGGATCGCCTAGGAGCATCGGTCGCTTCGGCCCGGCATTGTAGGCGCCCGCTTGCTGGCGATCATGGGCTTGCGCCACGGCGGATCGCCAGCAAGAGCTCGGCGACGAGGACCCGCCCCGTACCACTCGTCCGTGCGTTTGCAAAAAAGATTTAAGTTATCCGCCCGAGCGGTCGCTTGTTAGGCAGTAACCACCGAGTTGGAACGAAAATCATGGAAATCAGCCGGCACTTCAAGCCCGCCTCCGTCACCCCTACCGAGCTCGCCTCGGTTCGTCAGGCCTCCGCCCGTCCCGCTGCCCAGCCGGCGGCCCGTCAGGCCGAAAGCCTGCCGCTGGAGCAGATGCACGAAGCCTTGCGCGCCATGCCCGAGGTCGATCTGGATCGCGTCGCGGCGATCAAGCAGGCCCTGCAGCGCGGCGAGATCAGCACCAATCCGGGCGAGCTGGCGGGCAGTATGCTCAGCTATCACCGCGGGAATGATGCGTGAACCAGCGTGACAAGCTGCTGACGGTTGTCGATGACGATCTGCAGCAGGACTGTGGCGACTACCTCGCCCTTCGCGAACTGATGCAGGCGCTCTACGGTCACCTGCTGGAGCGCGACGTTCCTGAGATCGATCGCATCAATTTGCAGATCACCGTTCGCGTCGAAGCCATCGCCGCGCGGGCACAGCGCCGCAGCAAGGTGCTGGCTGCCTTCCGCCTCGAGCCGACCGGTGTCGGCATGCGCCGCCTGCTCTCCAGCTGCTCGGGTGAGCGCGGCGAATCGTTGCAACAGCACTGGCAGCAGGTCGGCGACCTCGCCATGCAATGCCAGCAGTTCAACGAACGCAACGGCAAACTGCTCGCTATGCACCACGACATTCTGCAACAGCTGCTTGCTGGCGGTCAGGACGCACGGCTCTATTCGCCGCAGGCGTACTGAGGCAAAAAAAGCGCCCCCGTACTCTTATGAAAATGCTCAGGCCTGTGGGTCGCCAGCAAGCTGGCGCCTACGGGGGCGGCTGTCGCATCCGCCTGTTCTGACATCAATCCGCACGCCGCCCGGCAGGTTTGGCACTGATCATCGAAGCACACGCTGCTTTTCGTAGGCGCCAGTTCGCTGGCGATCGAGGTTTGCAGGCGCAACTCTGTCTGGGCACCACTTCGCCTTTCTGGCGAAGAATTAATCCTTTTCGGTCGCCGCTTTAACTAGCGCGCCTCTGACGTCGCCTTTACCGAGAGATGCTCCGCCATCGGCACAGGCGGAAACGGCCTTTCCCCGTTTCCTCGTCACGTCGCGTTGCGGAAGCCTTTTTTCTGCATGGTTGCCGTCGAATGCCCCTATACGGGCTTTCCCGACCTGGCATCCATTTTGCTCTACCAAACATAAGAGGGGATGGTGATGGCTATAAATTCCGATTACGTACAGCAGATGTCGACGCAGTTGGCCACCTACGAAGTTCAGTCTTCGATGGATCGGCTTAACCGCAACGAGCTGCGCTACCAAACTCAGCGTGACGCGTTGAGCGCGCTGCGCACTGCCCTGAGTACGTTCAAATCGGCGGTCACTAAGCTCAACGGCGGCAGTTCGAGCATGCTGGTCAACAGCGCGACCTTCAGCAACGACGGTTATGCCACTGCGACTGTCGGCACCACGGCGCAGCCCGGCAGCTACGATTTCTTCACCGAACAGCTGGCCAGTGCCCATCAAGTCGCGCTGAACGGGCTCACCTCGGCCGACATCGGCACAGGGACGCTCACAATCGGCCAGGCGGGCGCTTCGTTCGACATCGACCTGAGCACCATCGACAGCGATGGCGATGGCAGCAACTCGCTGGACGAGCTGGCGGCGGCTATCAACAACCATGCGGCCAACACTGGCACGCAGGCGACCCTGGTGCGCAGCAATGGGGAAGTCTCGCTAGTGCTGTCCAGTGAGGCGAGCGGCGCGGCCAACGCGATCACCGTAAGCAGCACGGGCACCAGTGCCGGGCTGGACGCCTCCATCACCAATATGCTCGAACTGACCAAGGCACAGGATGCCAAGGTGCGTCTCGGTGGTGAGACCGGCATGCTGCTGACCAATTCCAGCAATACCTTCGACAATGTGATCGAGGGCGTCAGCGTGACGTTCACCAAGACCCATGCAGCCGGCGAGCAGCCGTTGAACATGGTGATTGGTCAGGACAAGACCGCGACCAAGACCCAGGCACAAACCTTCGTCGATTCGTTCAACGCGCTGATGACCAGCTTCGACAGCCTGACCGCCAGCGGCAACGAAACCGCGAAGCGCGGCCCGCTGGCTGCCGATTCCAGCGTGCGCTCCATCGAGAGCCGCCTCAACGGCCTGCTGCGGACCGATTTCGGTGGCAACAGCCTGATCGACTTCGGCATCAGTTCCGACCGCAACGGCAAGCTGGTCATCGACGCCAAGCGCTTTGACGCTGCCGTGGCAGCCGACCCGGCAGGTTTCGAGGCGCTGTTCACCGGCAAGGACAACCTGCTCGACAGTATCGACAAGACCGTCACCAGCTACACCAGCACGACCAACGGCATGCTGAAGAACCGCATGGACTCGCTGGATATGAGCCTGCGCCGTGTCGACGAGCAGTTCGAAAACCTGCAACAACAGTACGACACGCACTACAGCCGCTACCTCAAGCAGTTCACCTCCATGATGCAGACCATGCAGACCATGGAACAGACCTACGGATTGTTCGGATGAGCACTTATCTCCAAAACGACAGTTACGACAGCTACCGCTCGGTAGATCTGGAGGCCCGCGCGGCCTCCGCTTCGCCTTACGAGCTGGTGCTGGTGCTGATGGATGGCCTGCTTGACGAGCTGGCCCGTGCCCGTGGCCATATCGAGCACAAGCGTTATCAGCAGAAGGGCGCTTCCCTGGAGAAGTGCATGAACATCCTCAACGGTCTCAATGGCGCCCTCGATGAAGAGGGCGGCGGCGAAGTCGTACAGGGGTTGGCGCGCCTCTACGAGTACTGCATCTACCGCCTCTCCGACGTCAGCGTGACGCTGTCGCTCGAGGGGCTGGATGAAGTGGTCAACCTGCTCGGCATTCTCCGCGAAGGCTGGGAGGGCGTCAGTGCCGCCCGTAAGTGATTGCGACCGCCTGACCGCGCTGCACGAGCAGCTGCAGCAGGCGTTGCAGGCCAGCGACTGGAACGCCGTGGCGAAGGTGGACGGTGATATTCGCCGCTGCCTCGAAGCGCTGCCTCGGCAGCACGAGCTCGACGAGTCAACGCTTGCCGCCAAGCAGCTACTCAAGCAGCTCCATGGCGAAGGTGTGCAAGCCTGCGCCGATGAATGTGAGCGTCTGCGCCTGCTGCTGTTACACCACCTCGAGTACGCCGAAGGGCGTGCCGCCTACCAGCGCATTGACATGTTCCAAGCCGGAGAGAGGGGATGATCCAGTCGATTTCAGCCACGCGCGCAGCCGGCGCAAGCGCCGAGTCCGCGCTGCCAACGCCGGTACGCGCTGCCAACGGCGGCCAGCCCGCCGCTGGCCGACAGCTGACAGGCGACACCATGCGTGGTTTCGGTGAGCGTATGCAGCTTGCATCCAGCGAAAGCGAGGCTCTGCCGGGCGGGCTGCCTGCGGCCTTGTTGCAAGGCGCACTGCCGGCCCCGGCAGCCGAGCAGGGACAGGTCATGCAGCTGGGCGGCACCGCCACCCAGGGCGCCGAGGCCCCGCAAGAGCTGACCCCCGAACAATGGCTGCTGGGCATGATCGATCAGCAGCTGGCCGAAATTCAGGCCCGTGATGCGGGGCGACTGGGTGCGACATCTGATCCGGTCCCGCAGGCGCTGCCAGAAGCTGTCGTACCGCCGGCGGAGGAACTGCTCGCCTGGTTGCCAGGGCAAGCCCCGGTTGCTGATCAGCCGTTCGAGAACACACAGGCCGAGCGGCTGCAAGCTCTGATGACAGGTAGCTTTCAGCGCCAAGTCGCCGAAGCGAACCGGGTCATGCCGGCCATGCCGAAACCCACCGTCGAGGTGAGCCTGGCACTGCCCGCAGTCGCACCAGCGCTGGCCGAGGCCTTGCCGACAGCCTCGCTGGAGCCGCTGCTGAGCGCGGCCGAGCCGCTGGAAGGCGGGGAGCCGCTGACCAGCACGGTCGAGCGTGGACAGACGACGCCGGCCCAGGCGGCTGATCGTGCGCTGAAGCTTCAGGCGCCGGAGACCAAGTGGGGCGAGCAGATGCTGCATGCGCTGCGTGAGAACGTCGATCTGCAGATCCAGCAGAAGATCCAGAGCGCCACCATCCGCCTCGATCCGCCAGAGCTGGGCAGCATGGAAATCATGCTCAGCCATGAGTCGGGCCGGCTGAACGTTCATCTGTCCGCGGCGAACGCCGATGTGGCGCGACTCCTGCAACAGAGCAGCGACCGCCTGCGCCAGGAACTGGTGGGGCAGCACTTCGTGCAGGTCAACGTGCAAGTGGGTGCCGACAGCGGCGGCCAGCAGGGCCAGCAGCGCCAGCGCGCGGCGCTGGCCGGTGAGGAGTTGCCTTTGGCGGCGCGGCCGCACGAGCAGGAACAGAGCCGGGAGAGCGGTCGCCTCCGGGATGTATTGATCACGGTTTGACCCGAATCAACCTAATTAGCCAATTGTGAGTGTGTTATGTCGACGCCCCGTCTCGTCCTGCTGATGCTGCTGCTCAACGTCCTGACCGTTGCCGGTGGCGTCGGTGTCAGTTACTGGCTGCTCAAGCCCGGCCTGGAAGGCACTGCCTCTGAAGAGACGGCAATGGCTGAGCCGGTCGTGCCCTCCGAATACGTGTTCTTCCCGGTGGAAAAGGTCATCGTCAGCGTGCGTGGCGACGGTCGCGAGCACTACTTCGTGCTGGACCTCGCCTTGCAGGCGGATGCTTCCGACGAGCCGAAGCATTTCGAACAGGCCGAGCCCATCGTGCGTAACTCGGTGGTGGGTTACCTGTCATCGCTGCCATTCGAAGAATTGCGTGGGTTGAAAATCAGCGATCTGCAGAAGCGTCTGGAAACGGTCCTGTTCGCCGACTTCGCCAGCAAGAACGCAGCGGTGCCCTTCAAGCACGTGCTGGTCAACAAGCTGATCGTGCAATAAAGGCCCCGCCATGAGCGCCACTTGCCCCATCGACTACTACGGCGCCACGCCGGCCGCGCCATCGGTGTTCGCGCCGGCGGTCGAGCAGCGCTGGCTGATGCAGTATCTGCCGCTGGTCAAACGCATCGTCCGGCAGCTTTCCCTGCAGGCCAACCAGGTGCTCGACCGCGAGGACATGGAGCAGATCGGCATGATGGGGCTGCTTGAGGGGCTGCGGCGCTATGGCGAGCCGGATGAGCAGTTCGGTAAGTTCGCCTCCCTGCGCATTCGGGGTGCGATCCTTGACGAATTACGCCGTCAGGATTGGCGTCCGCGCCAGGTTCGGCAGCAGGCGCACAAGGTACGCGATGCGATTCGTGACCTGTCGCGCCAGCTAGGCCACGAGCCCAGCGACGAAGAAATCAAGGCGCACACCGGGCTGGGCGAAAAGGATTATCAGGACTTCCTCTGGGCCGACTCGTCCGAAGCCATCGAAAGCCTCGATGAGTTGTTGCAGAGCGGCCACGAGCATTTTCCCGACACCACCGAGCTGTTCGAGGAGCGCCTGATCAAGGAGCGCGTGCTGGAACAGGCGCTGGCGCGCCTGGACGAACGCGAGCGGCTGGTGCTGACGCTGTATTACCAGCACGAATTGAGTTTGAAAGAGATTGCCCTGGTGCTGGAAGTCAGCGATGCCCGGGTCTGCCAGCTGAGCAAACAGGCGATTGGTAAGGCCTGTCGCTTCCTAACCGAGAAGAGTCAGTAACGTCATGCAGAAAGTAATAGGTGCATTCATCATCATTGGCGCCGTGCTTGGCGGCTACGCTATGGCGAATGGCGACATGCGCATGCTCTGGCAGCCGGCCGAGGTGGTCATCATCCTAGGTGCCGCACTCGGCAGCCTGGTGGTGGGCAACCCCAAGGAAGTCCTGATCGAGATGCTGCACCAGATCAAGGGCGTCTTCGCCTATCAGCGTCGCGGTGAGGAGTTCCAGCGCCAGCTGCTGATGCTGCTCTATGAGCTGCTGGAAATGGTCGATGTCGGTGGTCTCAAGGTACTCGATTCGCATATCGAGGAGCCGGAGCAGAGCGATCTTTTCGTCCGCTACCCGCTGATCCTGCAAGAACGTAACCTGATGGCATTCATCGCCGACAACTTCCGGCTGATGGCCATGGGCAAGATTACCGCCCACGAACTGGAAGGGTTCCTCGAGCAGGAGCTCGAAGCCATGGAGCACGCTTTGCTGCAGCCGGCGCGTTCCCTTCACAAGATCGGTGAGGCCATGCCCGGCTTCGGCATTCTCGCCGCGATCATGGGCATCATCATCACCATGGGCAGCATCGGCGGCAGCGTTGCGGAAATTGGCGCCCACGTGGCGGCGGCCCTGGTTGGCACCTTCCTCGGCATCTTCTTCTGCTATTGCCTGATGGATCCGCTGTCCAACGCCATGTCGCAGCGGATCAAGACCGAGCTGTCGGCGCTCGAATGCGTTCGCACCACGCTTGTCGCTCACGTCGCAGGCAAGCCCACGCTGCTGGCAGTGGACGCGGGTCGCAAGTTGATCGAACAGGACGTCAAACCCGCCTTCCGTCAGCTGGAAAAGTGGGTGACCCTGTATGAGGAAGAAAGGGACGCCGCATGAAAAGCAGGGGCAAGGGCGGCGCCGGAGGCGAGCACGAGATCATCATCAAGCGCCGTAGCAAGAAGGGCCACGGCGACGAGCATGGCGGTGCCTGGAAGGTGGCCTTTGCCGACTTCACCCTGGCGATGATGGCGCTGTTCATGGTGCTGTGGATCATCCAGCCGCAAATGGAGAAATCCAACCCGTCGTACGGCGAGATGGAAAGCAATCCGCTGGTCGATGGCGGCGCGGGGATCTTCGACGGCACCAGCCGGTCGCCGCTGGAACTCGACGGGATGCCGGTGCGTCCGCCTCAGGCCGAAAACACAGAGGATAGCGAGTCGAAGCGCGAGCAAGACGGCAGCCACAACTATGGTTCGACCGAGGAACTTAAAAAGCTCGCCGACCTGATGCGCCAAGTCGCCAGCGAAGTCGACGCTCTGGCCAACCTCGAAGTGGATGTGGTCCCGCAGGGGCTGCGCATTTTGATCAAGGATGACCAGCAACGCTTCATGTTCCAGCGCGGCAGCGCCACGCTCAATCCGCATTTCCAGAAGCTGCTAGGCGTACTCGCCGGCGTCCTGGAAAAAGTGGATAACAAGCTGATCATCAGCGGCCATACCGATGGCACGCCCTATAGGCAGAAGAACGGCTACAACAATTGGAATCTGTCCGGCGATCGCGCTCTGCGCGCGCGCAATGCCCTGGTCGATGCCGGCCTGGCTGAGCGCTCGGTGCTGCAGGTGACTGCGCAGGCCGACGTCATGCCACTGCACCCCGAAGACCCACAGAACGGCGCCAACCGCCGGGTGGAAATCTTGCTGCTGACCGCCTCGGCCGAAGCGCTGTACAAGGAGCTGTTCGGCGACAGCTACGGCCAGGTGCGCTTCTCCGAAAGCGGGGCGAGCTATAACGGAAAGGGCAGCTAAGGTCTAGCGGCTGTGCTACGTGGGCCATCGGCGGGTTGCACCCGCCCTAGTCTTTAACAGTGGTTCGCGAGCAAGCTCGCTCCTACGGGTGTGCACCGGCTACGCCTTTATAGGAGCCAGGGGACGCCGAGTTTTTTTGCTGGCGGTCGATGGGGCCGGTGCGGCCAGATCGCCAGCAAGCTGGCGCCTACGGACTCGATAAGTTCGCAGCCGGAAAGCCCGCCTGGGTCGGGGGCGAATCTAGCCCATGCTGGGCTGTCGCTGCCTTTGTAGGAACAGGGGGACGCCGAGTCCTGCTGGCGACCGGAAGCCCAATTAGAAAACGCGTGCTTCAGCCGCGGTGAGGGTGATCGTCGGCGCAGTAGACCTGCTGGGTTTCGACACCGTATAGGCAGGCACCGACCTGTTCGAGCGTAATCCGGGCGCCCTTGTGAGAGCCGTAGAACAGGTTGAACATCAGCTCGTCGTCCAGCTGATCCTGCGGTCCCAGCCCATGAACCTGGCCTTCTTCCACCACCAGCGATGCCCGGCCCAGCAGATCCGTCTCCAGCCGTCCGGACGCCTCGACGATTGCCGGCGAGTTGCGGGTCATCGAGTAAAAACGGCCTTTGTTGAAGACCAGGCTCTGACTGACTTTGACCGTTGTACCGTCGCTCAGCAGGACGTGTCCGCTAGAACTGTAGCGACCGTCGAACTTGGTCGAGGTATTGCCACTGGTGCCCATCGCCACGAACGCCCATAGCAGCAGCGCGGTGGGTACCATCACTCGCAACATGCGCTTGCCTACCGCACCGGCTTCGTTCTGGCTGTTCATTGGAGGCACCCTTGTAGATGGTTGCTGGGAATCGTCTGGATCTGGCTCTTGTGAACCTTCAACCAATTGACCCGGCCGTCGCCCTGCAGGCAACGAATCTCATAGAAACCCGGGGACATATTGACGATCAGTCGGGTCGACTCGGTACTCATATCACCCATCGTATCGACCAGCAGTTGTGTTTCCTTAACCAGCGAATCGAGCATCCGCTGACTCTTTTCCACATAGAGCACTTCGAGACCGTTCAGATCGAGCCTCTGTGTGAAGGACGGCGTTGGTGTGCTGGCCAGGCGAAAGCCGAGGGTCGCCAGCCCCAGCAATACCATCATGCCGGTGCCGGCAAGAGCAGCGACCTGCCATGAACGAGCGCGTCGTGCTGGTTTGGCCGCGCTTTGCGCTGCCGTCGTGCTGGGTGCAGGCAGTTCCATCAGCAGGGTGGCCGGCGCCTCGGCAACGGGCGCGGGCACCTCAGTGATCGCCGGAGCTGCTTCGTCGACGACCAGGTATTGCGGATTGAACAGGTAGCCCCGTCGTGGCAACGTCTGGATGATCTGGTTGCGGCTGTCGAACAGTGCCTGGCGCAGGGTGTAAATCTGCTGATTGAGACTGCCCTGGCCGACGACCCGCCCTTCCCAGGCGTAAGCCATCAACTCATCACGGGACACGACCTCGCCGGGGACTTGCAGCAGGCGCTCGAGTACGCGGCTGCCGGAAAAACCGAGGTCCAGCCTCTCTTCACTTTCTTCATGTTTCTGCACGAGTTGGTAGCGAGCTGGCTCGAAACGAGCAGCACAACCGTCTCGGCCAGTTTTCAATAGGGGGCAGATGAGGGCATCGGTGGCCGAGGGGGACAAAGATGAGGTCATGAGCGCCTGACTCGAAGAGGAAAGAGAACTTCCGGTGTGATGAGGTTCGCATACCGGACGGCGGCATATTGGCGTCGTTTTTTTGATACTACAAGCCGATTGCTACAGGAAAGTGCCGAACGGACACTGCCTAAACCCATGCCAAGATCGTTGCCGATAGGCATATATACGGCTTGAAACGGCATAAGAGGGATTAATCGGGCATATCTTGTGTATGGGCGGTCCCGGCAAAAGGTTCGCCGTTGGTCGGAAGTAAAATTTCCTTCACCCGAAAAACAAAAAAGCCCCGAACCAGTCGGGGCTTTTCGAGGCCGGTCGTTGCGACCGGCAGTGGTGCGTGCGGCTTAGCCCAGCAGGCCCATGACCATGCCTGGCATCTGGCCAGCTTGCTTGAGCATGGAGATACCCGACTGCATGAGCATGGAGTTCTTGCTCATGTTGGCGCTTTCAACGGCGAAGTCAGCGTCCATGATCCGGCCCTTGGCCATCTCGGTGTTGTCCTTCATGTTGGCCAGGTTGTTGGAGACGTGGCCCAGACGGTTGATGGTGGCACCGAAGGTGGCACGCAGCGAACCGATATCGTTCAGGGCGGTAGCCAGGGTGTCGATCATGCCGTTAGCGCCAGCTTCGGTAGCGATCTCGGTACCAGCAAGGCCTGGAGCCGTGTAGTTGGTCGACAGACCATCAAGTGTTGTACCCAGCGCGGCGGATTTGGCAGTGGCGTCGAGGGTCAGCTTCTCGGCAGTGGTGGAACCGATCTGGAAGTTCACCGCGGCTGCGCCGAACTTGCCGGTTGCGCCGGTCAGGCCAAACAGCTTATCGCCTGCATAGCTGGTGTTGGTCATGATGTTGGCCAGTTCTTTGCCCAGCTCATCATATTCGGATTGCAGCGCGTCGCGATCAGCCTGGGCGTTGGTGCCGTTGGCGGATTGGGTGGCCAGGTCCTTCATGCGCTGCACGATGTCGGTCATTTCACCGAATGCGCCTTCAGCGGTCTGCAGCATGGAGGTGGCATCGCCAGTGTTACGCATGGCAACGCCCATACCGCGGCTCTGCGCGTTCAGACGGGTGGCGATCTGCAGGCCAGCGGCGTCGTCGGCAGCGGAGTTGATGCGCAGGCCGGTGCCCAGGCGCTGCTGGTTGGTCGACAGAGCGCTGTTGAACTTGTTCAGGCTGGTGTTGGTGGTCAGTGCGGAATAGTTAGTGTGAATGGACAGAGCCATGATGATCATCCTTCGTGCGATTGGGCTGTTAGGAGCTGGCTTGACTGCCTGCTGAAAAGGTAAGGCGACAACACGGAGCGAAGGATTAAATCCTGACGTCAAATATTTTTATGATCTGCCTGTAGGAGGCGCGCCCCGCTGAGAACGCACGCCTATTAACCGCGAAATAAAAGATTCGCCAGGGCGGGCCTTCCAGCACAACTCACTAAAGCCAAAGCCAAAGCCAAAGCCAATGCACATTGCGTAAGCCTCGGCCGCTCCGCTTCGGTGGGAGGCGCGCCCCGCGGCGAAGACGAGCTCTCTGCCGGCTAAAAGCTAAAAAGCTTCGCCCCGGGGCGGGCCTCCCACAAAAGCAGGGCAAAAGCTCCGCCCCGGGGCGGGCCTCCCACAAAAGCAGAGTAAAAACTGCCCCCGCCCCGTTTGCGTAGGCGGACCTCGCGATGGTTTCGCGGTTGGCGGCGCTTCAGAACGTACTCGTAACAACCCCTTCTTCTATCACCTTCGCATCGATCACTTTGCCGCTGCGCGTGTTGCGCACGCGGATGACGTCGCCGGGCTGGCCGTCGCCCAGGGCTTCGCCGGAGGCGGACGCTTCGATGCCGTCGTTGCTGGCAACGATCTTTACCGGCTCCCCGCGTTTGACCGCCATGGCCTGCTCCAACAGCGATGGAGTGATGGTCTGGCCTGCGCGGATACGGCGTTTGGCGGCCATGCCGATGACTTCATCCAGGCGGTTGTAATAACCGCGCCGGGCCTTGGCGATGTTGATGCGCTCCAGCCGGATATCGCCGGGGCGAATGGTCTGGCCACGGTCGATGATCCCCTCGGCGTGTACGGCGGGCAGGAACACGTGCGCCTGCGCGGTAGCGTTCAGCGACCAGCCGGGCGTGTCCGGGCAATTGATCTGCAGTTGCTGGCGCTCCATGGCCGAGGGCGCATCGCCGGTGGCACGTATCTGCAGGACGTTCGCGCAAGGCGGCAGGTTGGCAGTGCTCGCCGGTAGGTTGGTTTCGTAGCGCAGCTGCATGCTCTGCCAGCCCTGGCGCTCCGCCTGCCGTTCGAGCATCGCGCGCACATGATTTTCCAACGCCTGTTGCACTTGTGCGGTGGCGTCCCCGTGCGCCTGGGTAGCACCGGCCAGCATGAGCAGGGCGGCGACGAACCAGGCGGAAACGGCCTTTCCGCTTCGCTTGTCCAAGACCTTTCGATGCGGAAGGCGGGGCTCTGATGGGGCGCTGCAGTTGAAGTAATTAGTCATGTAAAACAGCCAGTTACCTACGTTCGATGGTTCGGCACGGATTCTGCAGACACTCCTGCAAAGCTGCGGACTGTCATTCGGTCCGCTCGTGCTGCAAAGGTATCGGTGAATGAGTATACGGATTGATGACGCCCTGGGCGTTCACGAACGCGCGCTGGGTTTGCGCATGCAACGCAGCGAGATTCTCGCGGCGAACCTGGCCAACGAAGACACCCCGGGCTTCCAGGCACGGGACATCGACTTCAGCAAGGAAATGCAGCGGCTGCAAAGCGCTACATCGCCGCGCATGAGCCTGGCCGGCACCGATCCAAAGCTGCTATTTCGCGTTCCTGGGCAGGCTTCGCAGGACGGCAATACCGTCGAGCTGTCAACCGAGCAGGCGCAGTTCTCGCGCAATTCCATGGATTTCCAGACCAGCCTGACCTTCGTCACGATGAAATTTCGTGGCTTGAAGCAGGCCATCGAGGGACGTTGAAGTCATGTCATTCGATTCGATCTACCGCATCGCCGGCTCGGCCATGAACGCGCAGACCGTGCGCCTCAATACCGTGGCGAGCAACCTGGCCAACACCGATTCGGCGGCCAACAACGCCGCCGATGTTTATCAGGCACGCAAGCCGATGTTCGCCGCCGTGTACGAGAACAACTCGCTGACCCGGGGCGTGGGCCTCGGCGGTGCCCATGTACAGGTGCTCGACGTGGTCACCTCCGGCGCCGAACCCAAGCGCCGTTACGAACCAGGCAATCCGCTGGCTGACGGTAACGGCTACGTTTACTACCCCGACATCAACGAGATCGAAGAGATGACCGACATGATGTCGGCCACACGCAGTTTCGAGACCGGCGTCGAGGTGCTCAACCGCGTGAAAAGCATGCAGCAGAGCCTGCTCAGACTTGGAGATTCCTGATGACTACAGTCAATGCGAGCCAGGGCAGCGGCTTGTCCGGTAGCGGCACAGAGCAGATCAAACAAGCGGTGAACGTCAGCGATGCCACGCAGATGGAGAACAACTTCATCAGCCTGATGGTCGCGCAGATCAAGTATCAGGACCCGACCAAGCCGGTCGACAGCACCGAGTTCCTCAATCAATTCTCGGCAATGTCGCAGGTCAAGAGCATGGAAAACCTGGCGACCCTGGCGCAGAACAATCTGGTGCTGACCGACAACCTGCAGACCCTGACCGCTGCTGGCCTGGTCGGCCAGCAGGTGAGCGTGGCGGTTGAATCGCTGGACTTGAGCGGGCAGACCGTCAGCGGTCAGTTCGATTTGACCCATGCATCGACTCGCACCGCGTTGCTGTTGACCGATTCCAACGGCACGCAGACCCGTATCGAGCTGGGCGCGCAGTCCGCCGGTAAGGTCCCCTTTGTGATCGATCCGGCCAAGCATGGCCTGCGCGACGGTCAATACAGCGTCAGCATCGAATCGGAAAACGGCGAATTCCCGCAGGTGGAAGTCGCCGGCCAGGTCTCCAACGTGCGCGTCAGTGCCGAGGGGCCGGTGCTTCAGGTTCAGGGCGTCGGTTCGGTGCCCTTCTACAACATCCTTGAATTCGCCCAGGCCGACGCTGGGCTGCTCGGCGGCTGAGCCTCGCGGTTCGCCAGTCCTCATTTCAACTTACGTATCGAGATCAGCCCATGAGCTTCAATATCGCCCTGACCGGCCTGTCCGCCGTCAACGAACAACTCAACACCATCGGCAACAACATCGCTAACTCCGGCACCGTCGGCTTCAAGTCTTCGCGCACCGATTTCGGCAGCCTCTATGCCGAGACCCAGGCGATGGGGGTCGAGGTCATCGGCACCACCCAGAGCATCAGTCAGGGCGGTGCGCTGACCACCACCAACCGCAACCTGGACCTGGCGATCTCCGGCGGTGGCTTCTTCGTCACCCGCGCCAGCAATGGCGATGTTGCCTACACCCGCGCCGGGATGTTCGGTACCGACAAGGACAGCTACCTGACCAACAGCCTGGGTCAGCGTCTGCAGGGCTACCCGACCGATGCGGCAGGCAATCTGCAGACCGGTGTGATCGGTGACTTGCAGATGAAAGCCGGCGGCTTGCCCGCAAAAGCCACCGATGAGCTGAGTTTCGTTGCCAACCTCGACGCCAACCAGGCAGTGCCCGCCGTGGCCTTCGATCCGCAGGTCGCCGACAGCTACAACTCCACCTACACCACCAAGGTGTTCGATTCCCAGGGCAAAGAACACACCCTGACCCAGTACTTCGCCAAGACCGCCGATAACAGCTGGGATGCCCACTATTACGTTGACGGCACGGCCATTGCCGCCAGCCCGCAGGCGCTGTCCTTCAATACCGACGGCTCGTTGGCCGCGCCGATCGGCCCGGTAGCGCTGGCCGCGACCCTTGGCGGCGGCGTCGATCCGTTGAATATTCAGCTCGATTACAGTGGTACCAGCCAGTACGGCTCTCAATTCAACGTCACCGGCAACCGCGCCACTGGCTACGCTGCGGGCGAGCAGACCGGGATGAGCGTGGAGAAGGACGGCAAGGTCTACGCCAGCTTCTCCAACGGCGAGCGTCTGCTCCAGGGCCAAGTGATACTGGCCAGCTTCGTCAATCCTGAAGGTCTGAAGAACATCAGTGGCACCGCCTGGACCGAAACCGCCGCCTCGGGCGTGGCGCTGGTCGGTGCGCCGGGTGTTGGCCAGCTCGGCAGCCTCTCGGCCGGCGCGCTGGAGAGCTCCAACGTCGACCTCACCCAGCAGCTGGTAGGCCTGATGGAAGGCCAGCGTAACTACCAGGCCAACACCCAGGTCATTTCCACCAACAAGGAACTGACCCAGGTTCTGTTCAACGCGCTCTGAGGCTGATCCATGGATCGTTTGGGATACACCGCGATGACCGCCGCCAGCCGCACGATGATGTCGCTGCAGGTGCGTTCGAACAACCTCGCCAACGTCAATACACCGGGCTTTCGCGCCGACATGGAGCGTGCGCAGGCGGTAGCGGTCGAGGGCTACGGCTACGACAGTCGGCACATGGCCGTGGTGCAGAACAATGGCGTCAATCTCGCTGCCGGTCCGCTGATGGCCACCGGTCGCGGGCTGGATTTCGCCGTCAAGGGCACCGGCCTGATCGTTCTGCAGGACGGGGAAGGCGAGGCCTACACCCGTCAGGGCAGCATGCAGATCGATGCCGAAGGCCGCCTGACCCTGAACGGCCGCGCTGTCATGGGCGAAGGCGGGCCGATCGAATTGCCCGAGCATGACCGGGTGGAAATCGGCAACGACGGTACCGTGTCGATCATGGCGCCGGGTGACTGGATGATGGCCGAGGTCGATCGCATCCGTCTGGTCGACGTCGCCGCGGCAGACCTGATGAAGAACGAGGCCGGCCTGCTGGTGACGCGCAACGGCGAACCCGCCGCACCCAGCGAAGACGTACGCCTGGCCAGCGGTTTCCTCGAGTCGAGCAACGTTTCGGCAATCGACGAGCTGGCCTCGACCATGAGCCTCAACCGCCTGTTCGAAACCCAGGTAAAGATGATGAAAGCCGCCGAGGACCTTTCCGACGCCGGCAACCGAATGATCCGCGGCAGCTGATCGGGAGATAACGCATGAATTCCGCACTTTGGGTCAGCAAGACCGGTCTGGCCGCCCAGGACACCGCCATGGCGACCGTCGCCAACAACCTGGCGAACGTCAACACCAACGGCTTCAAGGCCGACCGCGCCGTCTTCGAAGATCTGTTCTACAGCATCGAGAAGCAACCTGGCGCTCAGGCTGACGAGATCAACACCGTGCCGTCCGGTATTCAGCTCGGCAGCGGCGTGCGCGTGGCAGGCACTCAGAAGGTGTTTACCGAAGGCAGCATCCAGACCACCGGCCAGCCGATGGACCTGGCGATCGTCGGGCGTGGCTTCTTTCAGGTCGAGTCGCCCAACGGCGACATTCTCTATACCGAGAACGGCCAGTTCCAGCTCAACGCTGAAGGCGTGATGGTCAATGCTCAGGGCCTGCCGCTGGCGCCGGCCATCGAAGTGCCGCAGGGCAGCACCGGCTTCACCGTGGGTTCCGACGGCATCGTCACCGCTGTACTGGCGGGCGACACCCTGCCGTCCGAGCTGGGTCAGATCACCCTGGTCAACTTCACCAATCCGGGTGGTCTGGAAGCGCTGGGCGGAAACCTCTATCGCGAAAGCGTCGCCAGCGGCGAAGCCGTGGAAGGCGTGCCGGGCGAGGAAGGCCTCGGCCAGCTCAAACAGGGCGTGCTGGAAGGCTCGAATGTGCAGGTGGTCGAGGCCATGGTGGCGATGATCGCCATCCAGCGTGCCTATGAGGCCAACGCCAAGGTGCTTGACGCCGCGTCGGGCATGCAGCAGTTCCTCAACCAGACCGTCTGAGTGCTGACGATGCGTATTTCGATCCTGCTCGCCGCACTGCTCTTGCTCGGCGGCTGCGCCAGCTTCAACGAGATGCTGCCGGAAGAGCCGTCCAGCGAATACGAGCCGCTGGAGCTCGACTACAGCTTGCCGCCGACCACCGGTGGCGGCCTGTTCCGCTCCGGCTACAGCGGTTCACTGATCAGCGACAATCGTGCGGTGCGGGTTGGCGACATCCTCACCGTGGTGTTGGACGAATCCACCCAGTCGAGCAAGAGCGCCGGGACCAGCTTCGGCAAGGAATCCAGCGTCGGGATCGACATTCCCACGGTGCTCGGCAAGGCCTACCCCAATGTCGAAACCTCGGCCGGTGCCGAGCGTGACTTCAAGGGCTCGGCCAAGAGTTCACAGCAGAACACCCTGCAGGGCTCCATTGCCGTGACCGTGCACCGCGTACTGCCCAACGGCACGCTATTGATTAAGGGTGAAAAGACCCTGCGTCTGAACCAGGGCGATGAGTTCATTCGCCTCGCGGGTCTGGTACGGGTCGACGACATCAACCGCTACAACCAGGTGTCCTCGCAGAGCGTGGCTAACGCCAAGATTTCCTACGCCGGGCGCGGTGTACTCAACGACAGCAACTCGGCCGGCTGGCTGACGCGCTTCTTCGCCTCGCCGCTGTTCCCTCTTTAAGTGAAGCCTTGAAATGACTAGCCCGATGCGATCCCTGAAGCTGTTTTTCGCCGCCGTCGCGCTGTGCTGGCAACTGCCGGCTCAGGCCGTGCCACTGATGGACCTGGTGGATGTAGAAGGTATCCGCGGCAACCAGCTGATCGGCTATGGCCTGGTGGTCGGCCTGGACGGCACTGGTGACAAGAATCAGGTGAAGTTCACCAACCAGTCGGTGGTCAACCTGATCAAGCAGTTCGGCGTGAACCTGCCGCCGAACGTCGACCCGAAGCTGAAAAACGTCGCCGCAGTGACCATTACCGCCACGGTGCCGCCTTCCTACAGCGCCGGTCAGAGCGTGGACGTCACGGTGTCATCGCTGGGTGATGCCAAGAGCCTGCGCGGCGGCCAGCTGCTGATGACCCCGCTGCAGGGCGTGGACGGTGAGGTCTATGCGCTCGCCCAAGGCGCGGTGATCGTCGGCGGTGTCAATGCCGAGGGAGCCAGCGGCTCCAAGGTGGCGATCAACACCTCGAACAGCGGCCTGATCCCTAACGGCGCCACCATCGAGCGGATGATTCCCAGCGACTTCACCGAGCGTCCGGACGTGATGCTCAACGTACGCCAGCCAAGCTTCCAGACGGTGACTCGGGTGGTCGATGCCGTCGACGCCTACTTCGGCAAGGGCACCGCTACCGCACTCAACGCGACCAAGATTTCGATTCGCGCGCCGGTTACCAGTACCCAGCGCATGAGCTTCATGGCGATGCTCGAACGTCTGGACGTGGAGGAGGGTCGCACCCGGCCGAAGGTGGTGTTCAACAGCCGCACCGGCACCGTGGTCGTCGGTCAGGGCGTGCGGGTGAAGGCCGCCGCGGTTGCTCATGGCAGCCTGACCGTGACAATCAGCGAGCGCCCGCAGGTTAGCCAGCCGAACGCCTTTGCTGGCGGCGAAACCGTGGTCACGCCGCAGTCGGACGTCGCGATCGAGCAGGACCGCAAGGCCATGTTCAAGTGGCCCGAAGGCGCCAGCTTGGAAAGCATCATCAGCACCATCAACAGTCTCGGCGCTACGCCCGACGACGTGATGAGCATCCTGCAGTCGCTGGAGCGTGCCGGCGCGCTGAACGCCGAACTGATCGTGATGTAAGACCGGGCTGGCGATCCAGCTGTTGTTAACAAAGCAGGCCCGACGCGCAGCAGATTTTGAACAGGTTCCATGACGACCATGAGCATCGTTTCCCTCCCCCAGCACCTCAACACCCTGCGCAACCGCGCAGACGGCCCGGCCGCGGCGCGGCGCGAGCAGTTGGAAGTCGTCGCCGAGCAGTTCGAGGCGATGTTCCTGCAGCAGATCCTCAAGCAGATGCGCAAGGCCGGCGACGTCCTTGGCGCCGGCAACCCCATGCGCAGCCGCGAGCTGGACACCATGCGCGATTTCTACGACGAAGTGCTGGCCGACACCCTGGCCGGCAAGCGGCAGACCGGGATCGCCGACATGCTGGTGCAGCAGCTGAGCGGCGAGGCATCAGGCACAGTGCCTGCGCCCACTGCCCTGGCCGGGCATACAGGTGGCGGGCTACAAGGTGGCGGTCTGCATGCGCTGCGCGGCACCTGGCAGCGCGGCGTCGATGCGCTCGACAGCGCGTGGGAGAGTGGCAAGGCCGGCTTCAAATCGCTGGTCGATAGCGTGATCAAACACGAATCCAGTGGCAACATCGCCGCCGTATCGCCCAAGGGCGCACGTGGCCTGATGCAGCTGATGCCCGGCACCGCGCGGGACATGGCGGCCGAGCTGGGCCTGCCGTTCAGCGAGGCGCGGTTGACCAGCGATGCCGAGTACAACAAGCGCCTGGGCAGCGCCTACCTGAACAAGATGCTGGATCGCTACGATGGCCATCAGGCGCTGGCGCTGGCCGCCTACAACGCCGGCCCCGGCAAGGTCGACGAGTGGCTCAAGAGCCACGGTGACCCGCGCAAGGGCGAAATCGGCACCGGGGCCTGGGTACAAAAAATCCCCTACGCGGAAACCCGTAACTACACCCGCAATATCCTCAACGACCTGCGTGCTGCGGCACCGAAGCCGGTCGAGCCGCGGGCGCAGATCCAGCCGCTGAGCGATCCTCTGCAGCCGACACTTAATTCCGCTGCCGATGCGGTCGCTCTATCCACTCAGCACCATCGTGTTGTCGGCGGCGGCCACCTGTCCGTGGCGTTCGCGCAACCGATCCGGATCGAGCCGAAGGAAGTCGTGTCGTGAGTATTTTGGGTCAAATTGGCTACAGCGGCGTTCGCGCCTCGCAGATTGCCCTGTCGGCGACCGGGCAGAACATTGCCAACGTCAACACCCCCGGTTTCAGCCGCCTGGCGGCAGAGCAGCGCTCGCTCGGCGGGCAGGGTGTGTTGAGTGTCGGCGGTGGCGTGCAGGTCAGCTCCATCCGCCGCTTGTCCAACGATTTCCAGAACCAGCAACTCTGGCGCGCCAGCACCGACAAGAACTATTTCAACACCAGTCAGCAATACCTCACCGCGCTCGAGGGGCTGATCGACAGCGAAGGCTCCAGCATCAGCGTCGGCTTGGACAACTTCTATGCCGCGCTCAGTGAAGCCAGTTCGACGCCGGAATCCATCGCCCTGCGCCAGCAGATTCTGGGCGAAGCCAAGCAGTTGGGTCAGCGCTTCAATGGCCTGAATTCCAACATCGGCATCCAGCTC
Organism: Pseudomonas sp. Q2-TVG4-2; assembly: GCF_013620795.1. Classification (GTDB taxonomy): domain Bacteria; phylum Pseudomonadota; class Gammaproteobacteria; order Pseudomonadales; family Pseudomonadaceae; genus Stutzerimonas. The sequence continues at coordinate 253,833 of NZ_LGLW01000002.1, forward strand.
AACGCACTGCAGGGCCAGCGTGTGGCGATGGCCACCGAGATCAACGGACTGTCCGGCAACATAGCCGAGTTGAACATGCAGATCCGCGAGATGGAGTCTTCCGGACGCGACACCGCGACCCTGCGTGACTACCGGGAGAACCTGATCAAGGACCTCAGTCAATATGTCGGGATCCGAGTACAGGAGGCGCCGGACGGTACCCTTAGCGTGTCGCTGGTCAACGGCCAGCCGCTGGTGGCGGGTGGCACCGCCGGGCAGCTGAAGGTCACCGCTAACCCGGCGGGTGAGCAGGACGTGTCACTGGTGTTTGCCAAGACATCGTTCCCGTTGGTGCAGAAGGGGCTGGGCGGGTCGCTGGGCGGCCTCTACGACATGGAATACGGCGCGCTGCGCCCGGCTCAGGACGATCTTCACGCGATGGCCGGTGCGCTGGCGCAGGCCGTTAATGACACCCTGGCGACCGGCTTCGATCTCAATGGAAATCCCGGGCAGCCGCTGTTTGTCCACAACCCGGGCAGCACCAACGCGATGCTCACGGTGAACCCGCTGTCGCCGGAACAGCTGGCGTTCTCTTCAGAGAACGATGAAGTCGGCAATAACCAGGTGCTGCTGGCGCTGCTGGAAACCAAGCTGACGGACGTCACCAGTGGTGGCAGCCAGGTGCCGCTCAACGATGCCTACGCGGGACTGATTGGCCGAGTTGCGAGTGCCAGCCGACAGAACCAGGCGGACCTCAGCGCAGCGACTACCGTTGCCGAGCAGGCCCAGGCCCAGCGCGACAGCGTCAGCGCGGTCAATCTGGACGAGGAAGCGGTAAGCCTGATGGCTTACGAGCAGGCCTATCAGGCCAACATGAAGGTGATCAGCACCTCCAACGATCTGTTCAACGCCGTACTGGCGATGTTCTGAGCCGGCCCATTCCGGCTCGATTGACGAGAAAAGACCCATGCGCATCTCCAACGCCCAGATCACCGCCATGATGCACGGCTCGATGAACACCAGCTCGGCCAAGCTCGGCAAGCTGATGCAACAGATGGCCACCGGTGAGCGCATGCTGCTGCCGTCCGATGATCCGATTTCTGCCGTGCGGGTGCTGCGCATCCAGCGCGAGGAAGCGACCCTGACGCAATACCGCACCAACATCGCCAACGTGTCGAGCAACCTGTCCAAGCAGGAAACAAATCTCAGGTCCGCCTCGGACACCATGCTCAGTGTGCGGGATCTACTTCTGTGGGCCGCAAACGGCAGCAACACCAGCGAGGACCTGGCGGCGATCGCCAACGAGCTCGGCAATCTCGAGAACGCCATCGTCAGTTTCGCCAACGTGCGCGACGAGGAAGGACGCTATTTGTTTTCCGGAACCCTCAGTGACAGGCCGGCGCTGACCTTCGACGCGGCGAGCGATACCTACCTGATGACCGGCAACGACAAATACCGCCAGGCGGCAGTCGCCAATGGGGTGCTGGTGGAGGAAAATGTCACCGCCGCGCAGGTCTTTGGGGGCGGTGTAGACATGCTCAACGACCTGCATGCCTTGGTCCAGACGCTTGCCGATCCGGCGCTGGACGCCTCCGATCCAGCAGTGCGCGCAAGGATTACGGCTAGCATCGACAGCCTCGATGTGACCCATGGCAACCTGCTCGGGGCGGTTTCCGAGCTCGGCGGTCGGCAGAACACCCTGACGCTGCTTTCCAGCAGCAACGAGGACGTGTCTCTGGTCAACCAGAAGATCGAAGGCGAGTTGTCGCAGCTCGACTACGCGAAGGCCAGCATCGATCTGAACAACTATCAGTTGTCGCTGCAGGCGACGCAGAAGACCTATTTGAAGATCAACGGGCTGTCGCTGTTCGGCATGCTCTGACCGAGGTAGCGTGAATGAAGATTGGCAAGCAGCTCCCGGCTGTTTCCGCAATCAACCCGCAGGAGCGCCGTGAGGCGTTGCTGCGGGATGCGCCTGCGCCGCTGCGTACGGGTGTGCCAGGCGACACCCTGCCGGCCGAGACCACCACCAGCAAGACCACCGGTTTCAGCCTGCAGCTCAACCAGCAGCTGTCTTCGATGCAGTCGGCCGACAGCTACCTGGGCGACCTGCAGACGCGTCTGTCGCAGCTCAAACTCAACCTGAGCCGCCAGATCAGCTCGCCTCAGCCCGACGGCGAGGAAGTCATTCAACAATCGGTTCATCAGATTGGTGAGCTGCTCAAGGAGCGCAGCAAGCGTTCCGGCAACTCGCTGGACGCCAACCTCAAGCTGCGTCTGACCGAGCCAGTGCGCAGCCGTTTCAGCCTGCAGGGGCTGGAGTCGCTGGACAAGATCCGCCAATCCGGTCGCGAGACGCTGCTGTTCAGCGGCGGCCGCCAGCTGGCCGAGCCGGTGGCGGTGGTGCTCGATGACGAGATGAGCGACGAGCAGATTCTGCGCCGCTTCAACGGCAGCCTCGGGCAAGCCGGCATTCGTGCCGAGCTGGATCAGCACGGCGAGCTGAAGTTTTCCGCGCGCGAGGGGGATTGGCAGAGACTCAAGGATCAACTGGCGGTACAGGGCGAGGGGAAACTGTTCGACAAAGGAAAGTACGTCCGCGTGCAGAGCCAGGAAGAACAGCTGCTGAACTTCCCCGAAGAGCTGCAGCTGGATTCCTTCCGCGAGCTGCGACGCCTGCTCGATTCGGTGGTCGCCGGGCTCGACAAGGTCACTTCGCTGCGCGAGCAGCTGAGCAACCGCCAGCAGGAGATCCGCGAGTTTCTCGCCCGTCAGGTGCACGCCGACGAGAAACAGTGGGCCATGGACTTCTCCCGCTCGGTGTTCAATCTGATGCAGCGCAGCCCCTCCAGCTACGCCGCCGTCACCCAAACCGTGGTGGCCCAGGCCACCATTAGCCGCTTTGCGGTGGTCAGCCTGTTGTCCTGATCCGGCCTCTGCCGGTCATTGACCGGTGCGATCGATGAATTTCACATCCGATGGCCGGCCCATTGGCAGCGTCTGCAGGGTATCGCCCAGCAGGCCGCTGTCGGGATCGCGCTGCAGCACCACCAGAGCGTCGCTTTTCTGATTGGCGATGAGCATGAAACGCCCGCTTGGATCGATGGCGAACTCTCGCGGCTCCCGGCCTTCGCTGGAGCGCTGCTGAATCTCGCGCAGGTTGGCGTTCTCCTCGATGGCATACACCATGATCCGGTTCTTCTCGGCGCGATCGCTGACATAGAGAAAACGGCCGTCGGCCGACGGGTGGATGGCGCCCGGCGAGTGCAGCGTGGTGTCACCACCAGCCGCCAGATCGACCAACTGGCGCTGCACCAGGCTGCCGTCGACATGATCGAAGCGCGCCACCTGGGCGCTGAGCTCCAGCGTGGCATATGCCTGGAGCCCGTCCGGGCTGAACACGAGGTGGCGCGGGCCACTGCCGTCCGGCAGGCTGATGAAGGCTGGATCAGCCGGGGACAGCGGGCGTTCCGCCTTCGCCGGGTCATAGAGATAAACGAAGATATTGTCGGCGCCCAGGTCGCTGACAAACAACGTCTTGCCATCCGGCGACATCACCGCCGAGTGCACATGGGCCGATTGCTGTCGTTCGGGGTGCACTTCGCTGGCCTTGTGCGCGGCGATCTGAGTGACCGGCAAGAGCGTCCCGTCCTTGGCCGTCGGCATCACCGCCAGGCTGCCACCGGGGTTGGCGCCGGAGCCGTAGTTGGAGACGAACAGATAGCGCCCGTCGCGGCTCTGGCTCAGGTGCGTGGGCTCGTCGCCAAGCGTGATCTGCTGGGCCAGGGGTGACAGCTGGCCGCTGGATGGCGCAATGATGAAGGCACTCACCCGGCCCACTGGATCGGGATGGCCTGGGCCGTTTTCGTTCGCGGCATAGAGTCGGTTGCGGTTCAAATCCAGCGTCAGCCAAGAGGGGTTGTCGGAACGTACTACCTGCAACGGCTGAGGTTCTATGTAGCCGCGCTCAGCGTCGAACTGCATCCGATAGATCCCTTCGCTGCCGCCTTCGCTGGTATAGGTGCCGACCAATATTTGCTGCATCGGTGCTGCCACTCCCGTGATGCTGAAAGCCAAGAGCGCCGCGGCGAGGCCGAGGCGTGTTTTCAATAGACCGTACATAGGCGGATACCCGTATCGCTATCAGTGTCGGCCGAAGTAAGGCCTATGCTTGTTGAACACAGCGACCTGCCAGGGTTCTGATCAATTGATGACGATGGGCTTCCGCGCCGAACCCCCTGGAATGATGCAAGGTCTATCCGCAGCCGATGCGGCGATAAATCCGATCCTCCGACGTAACACTGCCCATCGGCATCGAACCCAAGCACCTATCAGCGTGGCTCACTTTTTTATGGAACATCTATTACCCGCTCGGCTCAACGAGCTGCAAGGCCTCACCGCCTCGCTGGTCGAATCGCATATCGCCCCGCTGGCCGCGCAGGTTGACCAGAAGTGCGAATGGCCAGCCCACTCGATGAAGGCGCTGGGCGAAGCCGGACTGCTCGGGCTGCAAGTGCCGGCGGCGCTGGGTGGTCACGGCCAGGGCCTGCTCGGTTTGAGCGTCATCACCGAAACGATCGGCAGGGTATGTCCGTCCTCGGCGCTGTGCTTCGGCATGCACTGCGTCGGCACTGCGGTGATCGCCGCGAAGGCCACACCGTATCAGCAGGATCACTACCTGCGCGCCATTGCCGAAGGCCGCCACATCACCACGTTGGCCCTTTCGGAGCAAGGTTCGGGCGCGCATCTGTACTTGCCGGAAACCCGGATTGAGACGGACGGAAAGCACTACCTTGTCAGCGGCACCAAGCAATTCGTTACAAACGGCGGTCATGCCGATTCCTACGTGGTGTCGACGGTGGCCAGCGGCGAAAGCAACGAATCCGGCGACTTCAGTTGCCTGGTCATCGACCGCGACAGCCAGGGCATGGATTGGCTGGATGCCTGGGAAGGCTTTGGCATGCGTGGCAACTCTTCTCGGCCGTTGCGCCTGGATCAGGTGCCCGTACCGATGGAAAACCTGCTGGGCGAAGAGGGTGATCAGGTCTGGTACGTGTTCGAAGTGGTCGCGCCATTTTTCTTGATGGCCATGGCTGGCACCTACCTGGGTGTGGCCCAGTCGGCGCTGGACGCTGCAGGCGAGCACTTGCGTGCACGGCGCTATTCGCATTCGGGCGAGGCGTTGCGCGATGTCGAGGCATTGCAGATTCGCTACGCCGAAATGTGGATGGAGCTCGAGAAAACCCGTGCATTGATCCGCGAGGCGGCCCGGCGGGGTGATATGGGCGATCCCGATGCGCTGCCTTTTATCCTGTCCTGCAAGGCGGCCGCAGGCGAAACCGCGGTGACGCTCGCTAACGAGGCGATGACTATCTGTGGTGGCGCTGCATATCGTGACAACAGCCGGGTCGCGCAAATCCTGCGAGACGCCCGCGCCGTGCATGTCATGACGCCGACCACCGATCTGCTGAAACTATGGGCAGGCCGCAGCTTGCTCGGCCTGCCGCTGCTTTGAGTGCGCCCGTGGATAGCCAGTCGATAATCCTGATCGTTGCGCAAGACACAGCCGGTGCGGTGCAACGGCTGGTCGAAGATATCGCCGTTTCGCAGCAACTGCAGCTGACCACGATCGATCAGGCGCAGCTCACCGCCAGCCCGTCTGGGCCGTTGGCCGCCGCAGAGCCGCCGCTGTTGCTACTGGCGCCAGGACTCAACCGGCCGCTGGCCGTGGCCCGGACCATACGTGGCCAGTGGCGGAACTGCGAACTCATCTTTCTCTGTCCGGTGGGCGGTATCGAGCCGCTGCGGCGCGAGTTTGGCGTGGCCCCGCTGATCGGCCCGCACTGGTCCATCGTGGAGCTCAGCCAACCGTTGCTGGCCCGGCAGATAAGCCAGACGCGCGCGGCGACTCAGCGCCGGCGCCGGTTGCGCACCACCCTCGACTTGGCCAACGCAGCGCTCGGTGCGCCACGCCCGTCGGTGGAAAGCACCTATCAGCGTCGGCTGAATGCCAGCCACTACTTGCACAACTTCATCGATGCGGCGCGAGATGCCATCGTCGGCCTCGATAACGCGCTCAACGTCCTGTACTGGAGCGCGGGTGCCGAAGAGCTGTTCCGGCTGCCGGTCCGCGAGGCGGTGCAGCTCAACGCCGAGCAGCTGCCGTTCTGGTCGCCGGCGCTGCACGCAACTGTTCAGCAGGTGCTTGCCGGCACCGTCTCGCGCCCCTTGGAATGCTCCTGCATGCTGGGCGAGTCCGAGAGCACGCTGGAAGTCTTGCCCTCCGCCGTGCGCGATGGAAATCAGCAGGTCATTGGCGTATCGCTGACGGTACGCGACATCTCCGCGTTGACCGCCGAGCGCCGCGCCAATGAACAGCGAGGGCGCGAGATAACCGAGGAGCGCCAGCACCTGCATCGCTTGTTCGACCAGGCGCCTGGCTTCATCGCCATTACCCAGGGTCCACAGCACATACTGGAAATCGCCAACCGCGCCTTCCATCAGCTGGTCGGCCAGCGCGACGTGATTGGTAGGCCGGCACTGGTCGTTTTCCCACAAACCGAGGGGCGTGATCTGGGCGGACTGTTGGATCAGATCTACGCCACCAAAAGGCCCTATGTGGGCCGGGCAATCCCTGTTCTGGTCAGCCGTCCGGGCAACGAAGGGGCGCAACGGCGTTTCGTCGACTTCATCTTTCAACCGGTATTGACCGAACAGGAAGAAGTGACCGGAATTTTTTGCCAGGGCCATGACGTGACGCAGCAGATTCTCGCCCAGCAGGCGCTGCAGCGATCCCAGGACAATCTGCTGGAGCTGGTGAACGAGCGCACCCGCGAGCTTGAGCAAAGCCGCCATGCGTTGTACCAGTCGCAGAAGCTGGAGGCGATTGGCAAGCTGACCGGTGGCGTGGCGCATGACTTCAACAACGTGCTTCAGGTGATTGCCGGCAACCTTCAGCTGATGCGGCCAATGCTTGCGGCTGCATCGCTCGGATCGGCGCGCCTGGATGCTGCTGCGCAGGCGGTCGACCGCGGGGCCAAGCTGGCGGCCGAACTGCTGGCCTTTGCGCGGCGGCAGCCGTTGCGGCCGATGCCAACCAATCTGGGACGCCTGTTGCGCAGCATGGACGAGCTGTTGCGTCAGGCGCTGGGCGAGCGGGTGGAGATCGAAACGGTTGTCTCCGGTGGCCTTTGGACCACCATGGTCGACCCGCACCAGCTCGAGAACGTCCTGCTCAACCTGGCGATCAACGCCCGCGACGCCATGCGTGAGGGCGGTAAGCTGACGCTCGAACTCAGCAACGCCATGCTCGACGAGCACTACACACAGACCCAGATCGATGTCGCGCCAGGTCAGTACGTAATGCTGGCGGTCTCCGACACGGGCTCCGGCATGACCGAACAGACCCTCGAGCGGGCCTTCGAGCCCTTCTATACCACCAAGCCGGAAGGCGAGGGGACGGGGCTCGGTCTGAGCATGGCGTATGGGTTTGCCAAACAGAGCGGTGGTCATATCCGTATCTACAGCGAGCTGGGCAGCGGCACCACGGTCAAGCTGTACCTGCCGCGTACCGAGCAGCCTGAGGTGGTTGCCGTTGCGTCGCCGATCGGGGCCGCTGAGGGGGGGGACGAGACGATTCTGGTGGTCGAGGACGACCTTGCCGTACAGGCGACGGTCATCGAGCTGCTGTCCGGTCTCGGCTATCGGGTGTTGCGTGCCAATGATGCGCAGAGCGCGCTGAGCATCCTGCAGAGCGGCATGGCGATCGACCTGCTGTTCACCGACGTGGTCATGCCGGGCAAACTCAGCAGTACTGAGCTGGCGCGGCAGGCGAAGTTACTATTGCCGGATATCGCTGTGCTGTTCACCTCGGGCTACACCCGAAACGCGATCGTCCATGGTGGCAAGCTGGATGCCGGGGTCGAGTTGCTGAGCAAGCCGTATCGACAAGAAGACCTGGCACGCAAGGTCCGCCAGCTACTGGGCCCGCATGATCATCCGCAGGCATCGGCGACCCCCGTTCGCCGCCATGCGCTGGTGGTTGAAGACCAGCTGCCACTGCTGGAGCTGACCTGCGAAATGCTCGACGAGCTGGATATCGCAACGGTTGGCGTGCCCTCCGCCGAGGACGCTTCGCGGGCATTGGCCGAGCGGCACTTCGATTATTTGCTGGTGGACGTCAACCTGCCAGGGATGTCCGGCCCCGAGTTTGCCGCGCTGGCGCTAGAGGCGCATCCCGGGCTGCGCGTGGTGTTCATGTCGGGAGACGGCGTGATTGAAACGGAGCTGCCCGCTCGCTCGTTGCCCAAGCCCTACTCCTTCGAGCAACTCGAAGCGATTCTCGCCGACTGATCCGCATCGTTGCGCCCACGTCGGGTGCTGGGCGCAATTTATTTTGCGATACCTGTCGATTCTGCATCCGATGACTCGACTAGCAGGTAACAACCCGCTCCTTCGAGGGATGCAGCGATGCGTTATCTGTGTCTGGTCTATCTGGATGAAAACGCTCTGGCGGGTCTGCCGCCCCGGGCGCAGGCCGCGCTGGACGCCGAATGCCGCGATTATCGCGAGGGGCTGCAGCGCAGCGGGCGGCTGATCATCGGCGAAGCGCTGCAATCGGAACTCAGCGCCACCACCGTACGCGTACAAGGTGATCACGTCTCGCTGCGCGATGGGCCGGTTGCCGTCGGCCGCGAGCAACCCTTCGCCATCTATCTATTCGAGGCGTCCGATCTCAATGACGCCATCCTGCTGGCTTCGCGCATTCCGCCGGTCCGCCTGGGCTGTGCCGAAGTGCGGGCGTTGCATCCGCGTGCGCCTCCCTGATCCGTCGTCCTTCCGTTTCGCAAAGCGCCTCTATTTCACCGCCACGTCCATCTAATCGATGAGGAAACGAACATGAACACGGCAAGCGATACTCAGAACGGAGAAGCTCGTATCCGTGAGCTGACCGCCGAATTCCAACAGGCGGTCGGCGTCAAGGATCTCGACCGGATCATGTCCCAGTATGCGCCCGATGTGGTGGCCTTCGATGCGGTCGGCGAGCTGCAGTTCAAGGGCATCGAGGCCTATCGCGCTCACTGGCAGCGCTGCTTCGACTTCTGCCAGGGCGATGGTTTCTTCGAGACACAGGATGTCAGCATCACCGCCAGCGGCGACCTCGCGTTCAGCCATTCGCTGAGCCACTGCGGAGGGACCAACGACAAGGGCGAGATGCAGACAGCCTGGATGCGCGGTACTCGCTGCTGGCGTCTGCAGGGTGGCGACTGGAAGGTCGTCCACGAGCACTTCTCGATGCCTTTCGATATGGAAAGCGGCCAGGCCTGCTTCGGTCTCGAGCCCCGAGGCTGAAGACCGTCTATAGCCCGGTAGCTGGCGCGTCGCAACGCCCTCGTGCTTTCGCCGCCAGCTGCTAAGGTTGTCTCTCGGCATGGACGTGATGGAGAACTGCATGAAATACCTTTGCCTCGTCTATTACGACGAACAACGAGTGGATGCCATGACTGACGAGCAGTGGGCCGCATTGGTCGACCAGTGCATCGCCAACGGTGAGCGCCTGCGCGAAAGCGGGCATTTCATCGCCGGTGAGCCGCTGCAGTCGGTGCGCACCGCCAAGACCGTGAGGGTGCGTGAGGGCGCGGTGTCGGTGGTCGATGGCCCGTTCGCCGAAACCCGGGAGCAACTGGCCGGTTTCTATATGCTGGAGGCGGCCGATTTCGACGAGGCGGTGCAGCTGGCGGCGAAGATCCCGCCAGCCGCCCTCGGCAGTATCGAGGTTCGCCCGCTGCGCCAGCTGCCTGAACGTTGAATCGCCGAGACGCGCTTGCGTGACGGCCACCTCGGGCGGAGACGCAGCGGGCCAGCGGGCTATCGAGGCCATCTACCGCAAGGAGTCGCGGCGCGTGCTGGCGACCCTGATTCGCCTGCTCGGCGACTTCGATCTGGCCGAAGAGGCGTTGCACGACGCCTTTTACGCCGCCGTACGGCAATGGCCACGCGATGGGATACCGGCCAGTCCGCGCGCCTGGCTGGTGTCGGCGGGGCGCTTCAAGGCCATCGACGGCCTGCGTCGAAGGGCACGTTTCAATGCCTCGCTGAGCCTGCTGGCCGATCAGTTGGACACCGCCGAGGAACCGGACTGGGACCGCGACGACCTGGAAGACGATCGCCTGCGGCTGGTCTTTACCTGCTGCCACCCGGCTTTGCCGGCCGATGCGCAGGTGGCGCTGACCTTGCGCGAAGTCTGCGACCTGAAGACTGAGGAGATCGCCCGCGCCTTTCTCGTGTCGCCCAGCACCATTGCCCAGCGCATCGTGCGCGCCAAACAGAAGATCCGTGATGCCGCAATCCCTTATCGCGTGCCGTCCCGTGACGAGTTGCCGTCGCGCCTGGATAACGTGCTTCGAGTGATCTACCTGGTATTCAACGAGGGCTACTCGGCATCCAGCGGCGCCGAGCTGACCCGGGCCGATCTGAGCGCCGAGGCGATCCGGTTGGCTCGGCTGCTGCAGGAGCTGTTGCCTGATCCAGAGCTGATGGGGTTGCTGGCGCTAATGCTGCTGCACGATGCCCGCCGCGCCGCGCGCACCGATGGCACGGGCGAGTTGGTGCGCCTCGACGAGCAGGATCGCAGCCTCTGGAACCGAGCGCAGATCGAAGAAGGCTCGGCGCTGGTGCAGCGTGCCCTGGCCTCGCGGCGTTTTGGCCCCTACACCTTGCAGGCTGCAATCGTCGCCGTACATGCCGATGCGCCCAGCGCGGCGCAGACCGACTGGGCGCAGATCGTCGGGCTCTATGACGTACTGTTGCGGGTCAGCCCTTCGTCGGTCATCGAGCTGAACCGCGCGGTGGCGATCGCCATGCGCGAGGGACCTGAAGCTGGTCTGGCACTGATCGATGACTTATTGGTCCGCGGGCTGCTGCACGATTATCACCTTCTGCATTCGGCCCGCGCCGATTTCTGCCGCCGCCTTGGCCGCCTGGACGAGGCACGAGCCGCCTATCGGAGGGCACTGCAGCTGGCGCAGCTAGAGCCGGAGCGGCGTTTTCTGCAGCAACGGCTGGATGAGTTGAATGGTGCGGATTGAGGTTCTTGCGGCGTTCCCACGCAGAGCATCGAGATGGTCAACACCGCGCCGCGCCTGGCCTGTAGGAGCGAGCTTGCTCGCGAAGCTGTGCGTCACGCGGTGCACTCTGGATTGTCGATGGTGAATTATCAACAGAGGATCCCCGTAGGGTGGGCCGGGCGGCGTTCCGCTTCAGCCCACCGTATCGCCGCCTTAGCCGGAGGAGGAGCGTTCGCGAGCAAGCTCGCTCCTACCAAAAGCTCAGCCGTCGCCGCTGCCCACTGGCAAATAATCGCTGCGACTCAACCCATGGCGCTGCATCTTTTCGTTCAGGGTGCGGCGCGGCAGCTGCAGCTGGTTCATCACTTCGGTGATGTTGCCTTTGTGCTGTTGCAACGTGTTGTGCAGGCACTGCGCCTCGAAAGCTTCCATCTGTTCGGCCAGCGAAGCGCCGGCGGCAGGGCTGGCTGTGGTGCCCACACTCGTGGACGGAGGCGGCGTCAGGCCCAGCGCGTGACGTTCGGCGGCGTTGATCAGCTCGCGGACGTTGCCCGGCCAGTCATGGCTGAGCAGCTGCGCCAGCTCGGTGGGGCTGGCCGTTACGGGTTCGCGACCGTGGCGCTGCGCCGCTTGGTTGACGAAGTGATCGAACAGCAGCGGAATATCCTCGCGACGATCACGCAGCGGCGGAATATGCAGCTCGGCAACGTTCAGCCGATACAGCAGGTCTTCGCGGAAACGCCCACCACGCACCTCTTCGAGCAGGTCCGGCTTGGCCGCGCTGATCACTCGCAGGTCCACCTCGATGCTGCGGTTCGAACCTAGGCGTTCCAGGGTTCTTTCCTGCAGCACGCGCAGCAGCTTGACCTGCTGCGCCAGTGGCATGCTCTCGATCTCATCGAGGAACAGCGTGCCGCCATGGGCATGCTCGATTCGGCCGATGCGTTTGGCCTGCGCGCCGGTGAAGGCGCCGCTCTCGTGGCCGAATAGCTCGCTCTCAAAGATGGTTTCGGGGATGGCTGCGCAGTTCAGCGCGACAAAGGGGTTGCGGGCGCGCGGGCTGAAGTCATGCAGGCAGCGCGCAACCTGCTCCTTGCCACTGCCGGTGTCGCCGCGGATCAGTACATTGACATCGGTGCCGGCCAGCTCCAGCACCTGACGCCGGAGGTGCTCCATGGCTCGCGAGACGCCCAACAGCATCGACTCGATGCGCCCCTTGCGAGTGAATTGCTCGCGCAGCTGGCGGTTTTCGCAGACCAGCCGGCGCTTTTCCTGGGCACGGCGCACGCTGTCGAGCAGGCGCTCCGGGGTGAAGGGTTTCTCGATAAAGTCGTAGGCGCCCTGATGCAGCGCCTGCACCGCCATCGGCACGTCGCCATGGCCGGTGACCATGATCACCGGCAGCTCTGGATCCAATGCCACGAGCCGCTCCAGCAGGCCGAGGCCATCCAGATCAGGCATGCGCACGTCGCTGATCAGCACGCCAGCGAAGTCCCGGTCAATCAGGGCCAGTGCCTGCTGAGCGCTGGCACAGGTGCGCACACTGAAACCGGACAGCTCCAGCCACTGCTGAACTGCCTGGCGTATCGCTGCTTCGTCGTCGATAAAGATGACCTGACCGCTCATGTCTCACTCCTTATGCCTGCTGTCAGTCTACTCGTCGACATGCTGTTCGGCTGCCGGCAGATGCAGTACGAACACCGCCCCAAGGGCATCGTTGTACACCTCCAGATCGCCGCCAAGGTCGCGCACGATGCCGTAGGAAACCGCCAATCCCAAGCCGAGGCCCTGGCCGACCGGTTTGGTAGTGAAGAAGGGCTCGAAAACTTGGTCCAGATGCTCGCTGGCGATGCCGCCGCCGCTGTCGGCGACGCTCAGCGTCCAGCTCTGGCGGTCGCGATGGCAGTCGACGCGCAGTTGACGGATCTGACAGCCCTGCATGGCGTCGAGCGCGTTGGTTAGCAGGTTGATCAGTACCTGTTCCAGTCGGATGGCGTCGCCGCTGACCCAGGCGTCGGCCGGCATCTGACGCAACACCTCGACGCCGTCGCTGCGGATCCGTGGGCCGAGCAGCTGTAATGCCTGCTCCAGAACATCGGCCAGGTTCAAGCGCTGGCGCAGCCCCGCAGGGCTCTTGCGAGCAAAGGTTTTCAGGTGACTGGTCAGCGCCGCCATCCGTTCGAGCAAACCTTCGACCTGGCCGAGGCCTTCACGCACAGCCTCGGTGCGGCCGTTGTCGAGCAGCAGCCGCTGGCTGGCCAACTGCATGCGGAGGGCGGTCAGTGGCTGGTTGATCTCGTGGGCCAGTGCGGCGGACATCTGCCCCAGCGCTGCCATGCGCGCGGCATGCACCAGCTCGTCCTGGGCGGTGTGGAGTTCGCGGGTGCGCGCCGCCACGAGGCGCTCGAGTTCGCTGCGATTGCGCTGCTCGGCGCGGCGTGTCTTGCGCCGCTGGGCCAGGTAGAGCAGCAGAAACGCCAGGGTCATCCATACGCCAGCAGCGGCCAGGCGATAGCTGCGCACATTGGCGGCGATCAGCTGCGGCTCCTGTAGCAAATGCAGCGTCCAGTTTTCTTCTGGCAGCTGCAACCGCTGCCAGAGGTAGTTGCGGCGGCCATCCGGGCCATCCACCTGGCGCCGTTCGCTGTCTTCGGCGATGCGCTGCAGCGTGTGATTCGGCAAGGGTTGGAGATTCTGCTCGGCGTAGCGCCGCGCGGCGACCAGACGATCGCGCACCTCGTCGCTGAGCGGACGCAGATAGCGGAAGCGCCAGGCGGGGCGGTTGGTAAGGATGACGATATCCAGCGAATCGGTAATCAACAGGATGCCCGACTGTCCGACCCACTCGCGCTGCATGTCTTCCAGTTCAAGCTTGACCACCAGCACACCGATCACCTCGCCAACTCCGTTTTTTACTGAACTGGAAAGAAAGTAACCGGGGATGCCGGTGGTCACGCCGACGGCGAAGTAGCGTCCGGAGTCGTTTGCCAGCGCATCAAGGAAATACGGGCGGAAGGCGTAGTTGTTGCCGACGAAGCTGGTCCAGTCGCGCCAGTTGCTCGCCGCGAGGGTTTCGCCGTTGCGGTCTAGCAGATAGAGCACCGAAGAGCCCGCCGCCTGGTTTTGCTGCTCCAGACGCTGGTTCAGCTGTTCGCGCAGGGTCAGGTCGTCGGGGTTGCTCAGCAGCCGCTGGATATCGCTATCCAGCGCCAGCAGCGCCGGCACCGAGCGAAAGCGTTCCACCTGCGTATGGATCGCCTGGGCGTACAGCTCGAGTTGCCCGCGCGCTTCCTGGCTGCGCTCGCCCCAGGCTCGCTGCTCGGCAATGCGTCCGGCCCCGTACATGCTCAGCAACAACCCAACGATTATCAGCAGGACGATGAGAACGACACGGAGGCGGCTGGAAAGGGCAGGCATGGCGGGCTCGCTATGAGGATTTCGCATGGTAAGCCAAAGTGCCTGCATGATGGTTTCCGCGCCGGCAATCGGCAATCGGCGAACGAGCAGGTGCGGGTCGCGAAAACCGGTCGGTTTCGGTATCCTTGCCAGCCCTTTCGGCGTCCCGACCGCCGAGGCCTCCATGAGAGACGAAATCCATGATCTGGCTGCCTAGTCCGCCATAGCGCAACACCCCCCCTACATCTGACTGCGACCGCCTGTCATGGGCGCGGTCGTGTTCTGCCGTGCGCCGCGCCTTATGCGCGTGGATTGCACCCATACTTGAATTTGAAACTAGCCTCGTATCAGCCGCGTACCGTTTCGGCCCGCAGGTTGTGCTTTTGCTCTGGATACCCTGATGCTCCACACGATCAAACAAAACTGGTTCTGCAACATCCGTGGCGACGTGCTCGCAGGTCTCGTCGTTGCCCTGGCGCTGATCCCGGAAGCGATCGCCTTCTCGATCATCGCGGGGGTCGATCCGCGGGTCGGTCTCTACGCATCCTTCTGCATCGCGGTGGTGATTGCGTTCGTCGGCGGCCGTCCCGGCATGATTTCCGCCGCTACCGGCGCCATGGCGCTGCTGATGGTGACCCTGGTTCGCGATCATGGCCTGCAATACCTGCTGGCCGCGACCCTGCTTTGCGGCCTGCTGCAGATCTTCGCCGGGTACCTGCGCCTCGGCTTGCTGATGCGCTTCGTCTCGCGTTCGGTGGTCACCGGCTTCGTTAACGCGCTGGCCATCCTGATCTTCATGGCGCAGCTGCCGGAGCTGACCAACGTCACCTGGCATGTCTATGCGATGACCGCCGCGGGACTGGGCATCATCTACCTGTTTCCCTATGTGCCGAAGCTTGGTCAGGTTATCCCGTCACCGCTGGTCTGCATCCTTACGTTGACTGCGGTGGCCATGTACCTGGGGCTGGACATCCGCACCGTGGGCGACATGGGCGATCTGCCCGATACACTGCCGATTTTCCTCTGGCCTGAAGTGCCGCTGACCTTCGAAACCCTGGCGATCATCTTCCCGTATTCCGCCGCGTTGGCAGTGGTGGGCCTGCTGGAATCGCTGATGACCGCCACCATCGTCGATGACCTGACCGATACCGGCAGTGACAAGAACCGCGAGTGCAAGGGCCAGGGCATTGCCAATATCGTCTCCGGTCTGTTCGGCGGTATGGCCGGTTGCGCCATGATCGGCCAGTCGGTGATCAACGTGAAATCCGGTGGTCGCACGCGGCTGTCGACACTGATCGCCGGTGTCGTATTGCTGTTGATGGTGGTGTTCCTCAACGAATGGGTCAGCCAGATCCCCATGGCCGCGCTGGTGGCGGTGATGATCATGGTGTCCATCGGCACCTTCAGCTGGGATTCGCTGCGCAATCTCAGGCATTACCCGCTCTCCACCAATATCGTCATGGTGGTGACCGTGGTGGTGGTGGTGTTCACTCATAACCTGGCGTACGGCGTGTTGGCCGGCGTGTTGCTCGCTGCGATGTTCTTCGCCAACAAGGTCGGGCACTACCTGCATATCGGCTCGGAGCTGGATGACGAAGGCAATCAGCGCACCTACCGGGTGGTCGGGCAGGTATTCTTCAGTTCGTCGGACAAGTTCACCGCCGCCTTCGACTTCAAGGAAGCCGTCGCAAAGGTCATCATCGACCTCAATCAGGCGCATTTCTGGGACATAACCGCAGTTGCGGCGCTGGACAAGGTGGTCGTCAAGCTCCGTCGAGAGGGCACCGAGGTCGAGGTGCTGGGTCTGAATGAGGCCAGCGCGACCATCGTCGACCGCTTCGGTGTACACGACAAACCCGACGCCATCGACAAGCTCATGAGCCACTGATCAGGAGAACGACAATGAACCAAGTATTGGCTTGCATCGACGGCTCCCCGCAGGCTTCGGCCGTCTGTGATTACGCGGCCTGGGCCAGCCTGCAGCTGGATGCGCCGCTGACCCTGCTGCATGTGCTCGATCATCAGCAGTATCCGGCGGCCGGCAACCTCAGCGGCATCATCGGGCTGGGCAGCCGCGAATACTTGCTGGAAGAGCTCGCCGCGCTGGATGAAAAGCGTAGCAAGCTGGCGCTTGAAGAGGGCCGGATGATGCTCGATGCAGCGAAGCAGCGGGCGCTCACTGCGGGCGTGGCGCAGCCGGAGTTGCGCCAGCGCCACGGTGATCTGGTGGAAACGCTGCGTGATCTGGAATCCGACACCCGTCTGCTGGTGATCGGCAAGCAGGGCGAGGACAGCGGCAATGACTTTCAGCTCATCGGCAGCCAGCTGGAAAGCGTAATTCGCACCATGCACCGGCCGATCTTGGTCACCCCGGCCAATTTCAGTGTGCCGACCAGCGTCATGCTGGCCTTCGATGGCAGCGAGACTACGCGCAAGGGCGTCGAGATGTTGGCCTCCAGCCCGCTGTTCAAAGGCGTACCGATTCACTTGGTGATGGTGGGTGCCGACACCAGCGATAGTCGCGTGCCGCTGGAATCTGCGCGTGGCGCATTGACCGCTGCGGGCTTCGAGGTGCATATCGCGATCCGCGCCGGTGAGGTCGAGCCCACGCTACATGCCTACCAGGCCGAGCACGGTATCGACCTGCTGGTGATGGGCGCCTACGGCCATTCGCGGATTCGCCAGTTTCTGGTCGGCAGCACCACCACCAGCATGATCCGCTCGACCACCACGCCGTTGCTGCTGCTGCGCTGATACACCCCGGTATCGCGCGCGTCGTCGAGGCGCGCCGCTAGCCGCTCGGGCTAGCGGTAGATATCCGCCCGCGACCAGGGCAGCTCATGGGAGCCGTCCGGCAAGGGCTTACTCGCCAGAATCTGGTGCAGGTTGATCCAGTTGCGGCGAAAGCCATAGGCACAGCCGGCCAGATAGACCCGCCAGATGCGCAACGCGCGCTCTGGCACCAGCTGCTGCGCCTCGGCCAGGTTTGCCTCAAGTCGTTCGCTCCAGAACTGCAGCGTGCGCGCGTAATGCAGGCGCAGGCTTTCCACGTCGACGATTTCCAGGCCTGATTCGCTGATGCAGGCGCTGATTTTCACCAGATGCGGCAGCTCGCCGTGAGGGAAGACGTAGCGATCGATGAACTCGCCCGCGCCATGAGCCACCGGCCGACCATCGATATACCGCGAGGTGATGCCGTGGTTGAGCACCAGGCCGCCCGGCCGCACCACATCCGACAACTGCTGGCAGTACAGCGGCATGTTGGCGTGCCCGACATGCTCGAACATACCGACACTGACCACCTTGTCGAACTGACCGTCCTTGGGTAGATCACGGTAGTCCATGAGCTCCAGTTGGACCTGATCTTCGAGCCCCTCGGCGGCGACGCGCTCGCGGCCGAGTTTCAGCTGCTCCGCGCTGAGGGTGATGCCGAACACCTGGGCACCGTACTCACGCGCAGCAAAGCGTGCCAGGCCGCCCCAGCCGCAGCCAACATCGAGCAGGCGATCGCCAGGTTTCAGCCGCAGTTTGCGGCACAGGTGACGCAGCTTGGCTTGCTGGGCCTGGTCGAGATCTTCCGTTCCGGTTTCGAAGTAACCGCAGGAATAGACCATGTCACGATCAAGCCAGAGCTGATAGAACTCGTTGGACAGATCGTAGTGGTAGGAAATGGCCTCGGCATCGGTGGCCTTGTCATGTGCCTGGCGAACCGGCAGTGCCGAATGCGCCTCGCCCAGAGCACGGGTGATCTCATCGCCGATACGGATGACTTCTTCAAGCGGGCCGTGCAGATCGATCCGACCTTCGACATAGGCGCCGCCAAGCAGCGCAAGGCTGGGGTGGGCCAACTGCGGAACCAGATTAGGGTCCTTGATCTCCAGTGTCACGCTGGGCGCGGGGCCAATGTCAATTTGGTTGCCGTCCCATAGCCGCAGGCGCAACGGCAATTCCAACTCTCGAAGGGCCGGAAGCAATGCTGCCAACATGCTCATTCTCCTCTGTCAAGCTTGTTGGAAAGGCTAGACCAAGAATCAGCGTTTGCGGGCAGTCGAAAGATAGTTTTTGTCTATGGCGAAATGGAAGTCGCTCGGATAAGGCGCTTTGGTTGTGAAGCAGTCAGGCTGAGTTCGTGCGAGCCGATGGCCAGGAAAGTCCGGGCGGGAGAGATATGGCGGAAGGCAGTGGGAGTCGAACCCACCCGGGAACGGCTGCCGCCCCCAACCGGGTTTGAAGCCCGGCCGCACCACCGG
>NZ_LGLW01000020.1 GCF_013620795.1 Pseudomonas sp. Q2-TVG4-2
GGTTTGTTACGTTCGAATTTTTCTTTAGCCACGACAGTAAACCTCTTACTTAAAGGGCTGAATCAACCTTGTTTTTTAACGATTGCTTCGACGATGTTCGCCGGAGCTTCGGAGTACTTCGAGAATTCCATGGAATAGCTCGCGCGACCCTGGGACATGGAGCGGACGTCGGTCGCATAACCGAACATCTCGCCTAGCGGCACCTCGGCACGGATAACCTTGCCAGACACCGAATCTTCCATACCCTGAATCAGACCACGACGACGGTTCAGGTCCCCCATCACGTCACCCATGTAATCCTCAGGCGTTACAACTTCAACCTTCATGATCGGCTCAAGCACTACCGCACCGCCCTTCTGGGACAGCTGCTTGGTCGCCATGGAAGCCGCCACCTTGAACGCCATCTCGTTGGAGTCGACGTCGTGGTAAGAGCCATCGAAAACCGTGGCCTTCAGACCGATGAGCGGATAGCCGGCTACAACGCCGTTCTTCATCTGCTCTTCGATACCTTTCTGGATGGCTGGAATGTATTCCTTCGGAATGACACCACCCACAACCTCGTTAACAAACTGCAGCCCTTCTTGACCTTCGTCAGCAGGTGCGAAGCGAACCCAGCAATGACCAAACTGGCCGCGGCCGCCGGACTGACGAACGAACTTGCCTTCGATTTCGCAAGACTTGGTGATCTTCTCCCGATAGGAAACCTGTGGCTTACCGATGTTGGCGTCAACGTTGAACTCACGACGCATACGGTCAACCAGGATATCCAGGTGCAGCTCGCCCATACCGGAAATGATCGTCTGACCAGTTTCCTCGTCGGTCTTGACGCGGAACGACGGATCTTCCTGGGCCAACTTGCCCAACGCGACACCCATCTTTTCCTGGTCTGCCTTGGTCTTCGGCTCGACGGCCACCGAAATAACCGGCTCAGGGAATTCCATGCGCTCAAGAATGATCGGCTTCTCGATCGAGCAGAGAGTGTCACCCGTAGTGACATCCTTCATGCCGATCAGCGCAGCGATATCGCCCGCACGGCATTCCTTGATCTCTTCACGCTGGTTGGCATGCATCTGCACCATCCGCCCAACGCGCTCTTTCTTACCTTTGACCGAGTTAATTACCGAGTCGCCAGAGGACAGCACGCCAGAGTAAACGCGAGCAAAGGTCAATGTACCCACGAACGGGTCGGTCGCGATCTTAAATGCAAGCGCCGAGAACGGCTCAGCATCGTCAGCGTGACGCTCGTCGGTCTCTTCCTCGTTATCGGGATTGACACCTTGAATGGCCGGAATCTCTGTCGGCGCAGGCAGATAGTCAATCACGGCATCGAGGACCAGCGGAACACCCTTGTTCTTGAAGGACGAGCCGCAAACAGCCGGAACGATTTCACAAGCGATGGTGCGCTGACGCAGGCCTTCCTTGATCTCTTCGATCGAAAGCTCGCCACCCTCGAGGTACTTGTTCATCAGCTCTTCGTTGGCTTCGGCAGCAGCCTCGATCATGTTCGAGCGGTACTCTTCGGCCTGAGCAAGCAACTCAGCAGGGATTTCCTCCTCACGATAGGAGGTACCCTTGTCTTCCTCGTTCCAGTAGATCGCCTTCATCTTGATCAGATCGATCTGACCTTCGAAGTTATCCTCGGAACCGATCGCCAGCTGCACCGGCACCGGAGTATGACCGAGACGCTGCTTGATCTGAGCGACGACGCGCAGGAAGTTGGCGCCGGCACGGTCCATCTTGTTGACGTACACGATACGTGGAACGCCATACTTGTTGGCCTGACGCCAAACAGTCTCCGACTGCGGCTCAACGCCGGACGTAGCACAGAACACCACGACTGCACCATCGAGCACGCGCAGCGAGCGCTCAACTTCAATAGTGAAGTCTACGTGACCAGGGGTGTCGATGACGTTTACGCGATACTTGTCGAACTGGCCACGCGAACCCTGCCAGAAGGTCGTCACAGCAGCAGAGGTAATGGTAATACCGCGCTCCTGCTCCTGCACCATCCAGTCAGTGGTCGCGGCAC
This sequence comes from Pseudomonas sp. Q2-TVG4-2, assembly GCF_013620795.1. GTDB lineage: Bacteria > Pseudomonadota > Gammaproteobacteria > Pseudomonadales > Pseudomonadaceae > Stutzerimonas. The sequence goes on from NZ_LGLW01000020.1 coordinate 2,030, forward strand.
CATCGTGCACTTCGCCCATCTTGTGGCTGAGGCCTGTGTAGAACAGAATCCGCTCCGTAGTGGTAGTTTTGCCTGCGTCGACGTGGGCGCAGATACCAATGTTACGGTAGCGGTTAATCGGAGTAATACGAGCCATAAAGCCCTCGCAAGTTGTTGACGCTGAAAATTAGAAGCGGTAGTGCGAGAAGGCCTTGTTGGCTTCAGCCATACGGTGCACATCTTCACGCTTCTTGACCGCAGCGCCTTTGCCGTCAAATGCATCCGCCAACTCACCTGCCAAACGCAGGGCCATGGATTTCTCGCCACGCTTGCGCGCAGCATCTACCAACCAGCGCATAGCCAAGGCATTACGACGGGAAGGACGAACTTCGACCGGAACCTGGTAAGTCGCACCACCTACGCGGCGGGACTTCACTTCGACCAGCGGAGCGATGGCGTCGAGTGCTTTTTCGAAGATTTCCAGGGGATCGGTGTTCTTACGCTCTTTAACCTTGTCCAAAGCGCCATAAACGATACGCTCGGCAACGGCCTTCTTGCCGCTTTCCATCACGTGGTTCATGAATTTGGCAAGAATCAGACTTCCGTACTTCGGATCGTCAAGGATCTCGCGCTTGGCTGCTACACGACGTCTTGGCATTGATAAGCCCTCAAACGGTCTTCAGGTTAGCCCGGGACGATAACGATGAGGTTACGCCCGACCTTACTCTTATCGACTCAAATAAAAAGAAATTGCGATTACTTCGGACGCTTGGTGCCGTACTTGGAACGGCCCTGCTTACGGTCTTTGACACCGGAGGTGTCCAGCGAACCGCGCACGGTGTGATAGCGCACACCCGGGAGGTCTTTTACACGACCGCCACGGATCAGCACGACACTGTGCTCTTGCAGGTTGTGACCTTCACCACCGATATAGGAGGCGACTTCAAAACCGTTGGTCAGACGAACACGGCATACCTTACGCAGTGCAGAGTTCGGTTTCTTTGGCGTGGTGGTGTACACGCGGGTGCACACACCACGGCGTTGCGGGCAGTTCTGCAGCGCAGGGACGTCGCTTTTCTCGACGACGCGCTTGCGCGGCTGGCGTACCAGCTGGTTGATCGTTGCCATCTACTAGCTCCACTGTTGTCTTTCGACACAAACGAAAAATGGCAGGGCGCAAGGGCCCCGCCAAATTAGGGGTACAAGAGTCTAAAGAGGTTCTTGCACACCGTCAAGGCGCGCCCCGACTCAAGCCGGGACTGCCTCCACTCAGTTACCGCTGGAATTCAGCGCCTCGGTCAGAGCCGCTTCGACCTCATCGGCACTCACACGAACCGGTTTCTCGGCCTCACGCTTGCGCTTGCGCTCGCTGTGATACTGCAGACCGGTACCCGCCGGAATCAAACGACCGACTACAACGTTTTCCTTCAGGCCACGCAGGTAGTCGCGCTTGCCGGTAACCGCCGCTTCGGTAAGCACGCGAGTGGTTTCCTGGAAGGAAGCCGCCGAAATGAACGACTCGGTGGAGAGCGATGCCTTGGTGATACCCAGAAGCACACGCACGTACTTCGAGCCGAACTTATCGTCCATAGACAGACGCTCGTTCTCCTCCAGTACATGATTCAATTCCATCTGGTCGCCCTTGATGAAGCTGGAATCGCCCGACTCGGCCACCTCGACCTTGCGCAGCATCTGCCGCAGGATGGTCTCGATGTGCTTGTCGTTGATCTTCACGCCTTGCAGACGGTAGACGTCCTGAATCTCGTTGACGATGTATTTGGCCAGCGCGCTGACGCCCAGCAGACGCAGAATGTCGTGCGGGTTGCTCGGCCCGTCGGAGATCACTTCGCCCTTGTTCACCTGCTCGCCTTCGAAGACGTTAAGGTGACGCCACTTCGGAATCAGCTCCTCGTACGGATCGGTCCCATCGGTAGGCGTGATGACCAGGCGGCGTTTGCCCTTGGTTTCCTTGCCGAAGGAGATCGTGCCGCTGATTTCCGCCAGGATCGACGGCTCTTTCGGACGACGCGCCTCGAACAGATCGGCAACACGCGGCAGACCACCGGTGATGTCGCGAGTCTTCGAGGTTTCCTGTGGGATACGCGCGATAACGTCACCGACGTTGATCTCAGCGCCGTCTGCCACACCAACCAGCGCGTTCGCCGGCAGGAAGTACTGGGCAGGCACGTCGGTACCTGGCAGCAGCAGCTCCTTGCCACTGGTATCGACCATCTTGATCGCCGGACGGATGTCTTTGCCGGAGGCCGGGCGATCCTTCGGGTCCATTACCTCGATGTTGGTCAAACCGGTGAGTTCGTCGGTCTGACGCTTGATGGTGATGTTCTCTTCCATACCCGCAAAGGTCACGACACCTTTCATCTCGGTCACGATCGGGTGCGTGTGCGGATCCCATTTTGCAACAACGGTGCCAGCATCGACCTTGTCGCCTTCCTTGATCGAAATCACTGCACCGTACGGCAGCTTGTAGCGCTCGCGCTCGCGGCCGTAGTCGTCCGCCACTGCCAGCTCACCGGAACGCGAAACCGCGACCAGGGCACCATCGGCACGCTCGACATACTTGAGGTTATGCAGGCGAATGGTACCGCCGTTCTTAACCATTACGTTGTCTACAGCCGAAGTCCGGCTAGCCGCACCACCGATGTGGAACGTACGCATGGTCAGCTGGGTACCCGGCTCACCAATGGACTGCGCGGCAATAACACCGACGGCTTCACCGATGTTCACCTGATGACCACGGGCCAGATCGCGGCCGTAGCACTTGGCGCAGATGCCGTAGCGGGTTTCGCAGCTGATCGGCGAACGCACGATAACTTCGTCAATGCTGTTCAGCTCGACGAAGTCGACCCACTGCTCATCGATCAACGTACCGGCCGGAACCAGCACGTCGTCGGTGCCGGGCTTGAGTACGTCACGCGCGATCACACGGCCCAGTACACGCTCACCCAGCGGCTCGACCACATCACCGCCTTCGATGTGCGGGGTCATATACAGCCCCTGCTCGGTACCGCAATCGATCTCGGTCACCACCAGATCCTGCGCCACGTCGACCAGGCGACGGGTCAGGTAACCAGAGTTCGCGGTCTTCAAGGCAGTATCCGCCAGGCCCTTACGAGCACCGTGGGTGGAGATGAAGTACTGCAGTACGTTCAGACCTTCACGGAAGTTCGCGGTAATTGGCGTCTCGATGATCGAGCCGTCCGGCTTAGCCATCAGGCCACGCATACCGGCCAGCTGGCGAATCTGGGCAGCGGAACCCCGTGCCCCGGAGTCGGCCATCATATACATCGAGTTGAACGAATCCTGCTCGGCTTCATTGCCGTCACGGTCGATGACTTTCTCTTTCGAGAGATTGGCCATCATCGCCTTGGATACTTCGTCGTTGGCCTTCGACCAGAGGTCGATCACCTTGTTGTACTTCTCGCCCTGGGTCACCAGGCCGGAGGCGTACTGCGACTCGATTTCCTTCACTTCCTCGGTAGCGGCATCGATGATGCGAGCCTTCTCGTCCGGGATGACGAAATCGTTCACACCAATCGACACACCGGAAATGGTCGAGTAAGCAAAACCGGTGTACATCAGCTGGTCGGCAAAGATAACGGTGTCCTTCAGACCAACGGTGCGATAGCACAGGTTGATCAGCTTGGAGATCGCCTTTTTCTTCATCGGCTGGTTGACCACGTCGAATGGCAGGCCGGCCGGAACCACCTGGAACAACAACGCCCGACCGACAGTGGTGTCGACAATGCGAGTGTTCTTGGTGATCGAGCCGTCGCGATCCTTGATGGTCTCGTTGATACGCACCTTGACGCGGGCGTGCAGCGACGCTTCGCCAGCACGGAAGACGCGGTCGACTTCCTGCAGGTCAGCGAACACACGACCTTCGCCCTTGGCATTGATCGCTTCACGGGTCATGTAGTACAGACCCAGGACCACGTCCTGCGACGGCACGATGATCGGCTCACCGTTGGCAGGCGACAAGATGTTGTTGGTCGACATCATTAGCGCACGCGCTTCGAGCTGGGCTTCCAGCGTCAGCGGTACGTGAACAGCCATCTGGTCACCGTCGAAGTCGGCGTTGTACGCCGCGCAAACCAACGGATGCAGCTGAATCGCCTTACCTTCGATCAGCACGGGCTCGAACGCCTGGATACCCAGACGGTGCAGTGTCGGTGCGCGGTTGAGCAACACGGGATGTTCGCGGATGACTTCAGCGAGGACGTCCCAGACTTCCGGCAGCTCGCGCTCGACCATCTTCTTGGCAGCCTTGATGGTCGTCGCCATGCCACGCATTTCCAGCTTGCCGAAAATGAACGGCTTGAACAGCTCGAGCGCCATCTTCTTCGGCAGACCGCACTGATGCAGACGCAGGGTCGGGCCGACGGTAATAACCGAGCGACCGGAGTAGTCCACGCGCTTACCGAGCAGGTTCTGACGGAAACGGCCCTGCTTGCCCTTGATCATGTCGGCCAAGGACTTCAGCGGGCGCTTGTTCGAGCCAGTGATGGCACGACCACGACGGCCGTTGTCGAGCAGCGCATCGACGGCTTCCTGCAGCATGCGCTTTTCGTTGCGCACGATGATGTCCGGCGCCGACAGATCGAGCAGACGCTTCAGACGGTTGTTACGGTTGATCACCCGACGGTACAGATCGTTGAGATCTGAGGTCGCGAAACGACCACCATCCAGCGGAACCAGCGGACGCAAATCCGGCGGCAGGACTGGCAGCACGGTCAGCACCATCCACTCTGGCAGGTTGCCCGAACCGTAGAAAGCTTCCATCAGCTTCAGGCGCTTGGAGAGCTTCTTGATTTTGGTTTCCGAGTTGGTTTGCGGAATCTCTTCGCGCAGACGCCCGATCTCGTGCTCCAGGTCAATTTCATGCAGCAGCTCGCGCACGGCTTCGGCGCCCATACGCGCGTCAAAGTCGTCGCCGAACTCTTCCAGTGCTTCGAAATACTGCTCGTCGTTGAGCAGCTGGCCCTTCTCGAGGGTGGTCATGCCCGGATCGATCACCACGTAGCTCTCGAAATAGAGCACGCGTTCGATGTCACGCAGGGTCATGTCCAACAGCAGGCCGATACGGCTCGGCAGGGACTTCAGGAACCAGATGTGAGCGACCGGCGAGGCCAGCTCGATATGCGCCATGCGCTCGCGACGAACCTTGGCCAGCGCGACTTCGACGCCACACTTCTCACAGATCACACCACGATGCTTGAGGCGCTTGTACTTACCGCACAGGCACTCGTAGTCCTTGACCGGGCCAAAGATCTTGGCGCAGAACAGGCCATCACGCTCGGGCTTGAACGTACGGTAGTTGATGGTCTCTGGCTTCTTGACCTCACCAAAGGACCAGGAACGGATCATCTCGGGCGAAGCCAATGCAATCTTGATGGCATCGAACTCTTCGATTTGACCCTGGTTTTTCAACAGATTCAGCAAGTCTTTCAAGGCCTTTCCTCCTCACGGACCTGCGGTGACCGGCTGATGCCGATCACCGCATAGGCGGTGCGTGGTTATTCGGTTTCCAGATCGATGTCGATACCGAGCGAGCGGATCTCTTTGATCAACACGTTGAAAGACTCCGGCATGCCGGGCTCCATACGGTGATCGCCGTCCACGATGTTCTTGTACATCTTGGTCCGCCCGTTCACGTCGTCCGACTTGACCGTGAGCATTTCCTGCAGGGTGTAGGCGGCACCATAGGCTTCCAGCGCCCATACCTCCATCTCCCCGAAACGCTGGCCACCGAACTGTGCCTTACCACCCAGCGGCTGCTGAGTAACCAGGCTGTAAGAACCGGTGGAACGCGCGTGCATCTTGTCGTCGACCAAGTGGTTCAGCTTGAGCATGTACATATAGCCGACCGTGGTGGTGCGCTCGAACTTGTTACCGGTGCGGCCATCGTAGAGCTGCATTTGGCCACTTTCCGGGAGATCGGCCAGCTTCAGCATGGCTTTGATCTCGCGCTCCTTGGCACCATCGAACACTGGCGTCGCCATCGGCACGCCGCCGCGCAGGTTCTTCGCCAGATCCAGCACTTCCTGATCGCTGAAGCTGTCGAGGTTCTCCTGACGGCCACCGATCTCGTTGTAGATCTCGTTAAGGAACTTGCGCAGCTCCGCGACCTTGCGCTGCTCGTCCAGCATGCGGTTGATCTTCTCACCCAGTCCCTTGGCCGCGAGGCCCAGGTGGGTTTCGAGGATCTGACCGACGTTCATACGCGAGGGAACGCCCAGCGGGTTGAGGACGATGTCGACCGGCGTGCCATTGGCATCATGCGGCATGTCTTCGACCGGCATGATGACCGAGACGACACCCTTGTTACCGTGACGACCGGCCATCTTGTCACCCGGCTGGATACGACGCTTGATAGCCAGGTAGACCTTGACGATTTTCAGCACGCCCGGCGCCAGATCATCGCCCTGCTGCAGCTTGCGCTTCTTGTCTTCGAACTTGTCGTCGAGCAACTGACGGCGGTCAGAAATGTAGGCCTGGGCCTTTTCCAGCTGTTCGTTCAGCGCGTCTTCGGCCATGCGCAGCTTGAACCACTGCCCATGCTCGAGACCATCGAGAATCTCGTCGGTAATGACCGCGCCCTTCTTCAGGCCCGCACCACCTTCGACTGTCGCACCGACCAGCGCGGAGCGCAGACGCTCGAAGGTTGCGCCTTCGACGATACGGAACTCCTCGTTCAGATCCTTGCGGATCTCGTCGAGCTGCATCTTCTCGATGGCCAGCGCGCGCGAATCACGCTCGACGCCGTCACGGATGAAGACCTGGACGTCAATGACCGTGCCCTTGGTGCCGGTTGGCACACGCAGGGAGGTGTCCTTAACGTCGGAGGCCTTCTCACCGAAGATCGCACGCAGCAGCTTTTCTTCCGGCGTCAACTGGGTTTCGCCTTTTGGCGTGACCTTGCCAACCAGAATATCGCCCGCACCCACTTCGGCACCGACATAGACGATACCCGCCTCATCCAGCTTGTTCAGCGCAGCCTCGCCCACGTTCGGGATGTCGGCCGTGATTTCTTCTGGGCCGAGCTTGGTATCACGGGATACGCAGGTCAGTTCCTGAATGTGGATGGTCGTGAAACGATCTTCCTGGACCACACGCTCCGACAGAAGGATGGAGTCTTCGAAGTTATAGCCGTTCCACGGCATGAACGCGACGCGCATGTTCTGACCGAGCGCCAGCTCACCCATGTCGGTGGACGGACCGTCAGCCATGATGTCGCCGCGCTCGACCACGTCACCCTTGCTTACCAGCGGGCGCTGGTTGATGCAGGTGTTCTGGTTCGAACGGGTGTACTTGGTCAGGTTGTAGATGTCGACGCCCGCTTCACCGGTTTCGACTTCGGCATCATGCACGCGCACCACCACACGACTGGCGTCGACCGAATCGATCACGCCGCCACGACGGGCGACGACGCAGACGCCGGAGTCGCGCGCCACGTTACGCTCCATACCGGTACCGACCAGCGGCTTGTCCGAACGCAGAGTCGGAACAGCCTGACGCTGCATGTTCGAACCCATGAGGGCGCGGTTGGCGTCGTCGTGCTCAAGGAACGGGATCAACGAAGCAGCTACGGAAACGACCTGCTTCGGCGACACGTCCATAAGAGTGACGTCTTCAGGCGCTTTTACCGTGAATTCATTCTGATGCCGAACAGCAACCAGCTCGTCGACCAGCTTGCGATCGTCCAGCTTCGCGCTGGCCTGTGCAATGACATGGTCTGCTTCTTCGATCGCCGACAGGAACACGATTTCATCAGTGACCTCGCCTTCCTTCACCACGCGATACGGGCTTTCCAGGAAGCCGTACTGGTTGGTGCGAGCATACGCCGCCAGCGAGTTGATCAGTCCAATGTTCGGACCTTCCGGCGTCTCGATCGGACATACACGACCGTAATGGGTCGGGTGTACGTCGCGCACCTCGAAGCCGGCACGCTCACGGGTCAGACCGCCCGGGCCGAGCGCCGAAACACGACGCTTGTGCGTGATCTCGGATAGCGGGTTGTTCTGGTCCATGAACTGCGAGAGCTGGCTGGAACCGAAGAACTCCTTCACCGCCGCCGCAACTGGCTTGGCGTTGATCAGATCCTGAGGCATCAGGCCTTCACTCTCAGCCATCGAGAGACGTTCTTTAACTGCACGCTCCACCCGGACCAGACCGACACGGAACTGGTTTTCAGCCATTTCGCCAACGCAGCGAACGCGACGGTTGCCGAGGTGGTCGATGTCATCCACCACACCTTTACCGTTGCGGATATCGACCAGTGTCTTCAGAACGGCGACGATGTCTTCACGACTGAGCACGCCAGAACCTTCGATCTCGGTCCGGCCGATACGACGGTTGAACTTCATCCGACCGACACCCGACAGATCGTAGCGCTCGGAGGCAAAGAACAGATTATTGAACAACGTCTCCGCCGCATCCTTTGTTGGCGGCTCGCCAGGACGCATCATGCGATAGATTTCCACCAGCGCTTCGAGCTGGTTGGTTGTCGAGTCGATCTTCAGCGTGTCGGAGATGAAGGGACCGCAGTCGATGTCGTTGGTGTAGAGCGTCTCGAAACGAACGACCTGGGCTTTGACCAGCTTGGCCAGCACCTCGACAGTCAGCTCGGTATTGCACTCAGCGATGATTTCGCCGGTCGCCGGATGCACGATTGCCTTGGCCGTGGTACGACCCAAAACATAGTCCATAGGCATGTCGAGCGACTTGATGCCTGACTTGTCGAGCTGGTTGATATGACGTGCCGTGATGCGACGTCCCTGCTCAACAATTACCTTGCCATTCTCGTCATTGATGTCGAACGAAGCGATCTCGCCACGCAGACGCTGAGGCACAAGTTCAAGGCTCAGCGCCTCACCCTTAACGTGGAATACGTTGGTGTCGTAGAACGCATCGAGGATTTCCTCGGTGCTGTAATTCAAGGCTCGGAGCAACACGGACGCCGGCAACTTACGACGACGGTCGATACGCACGAAAACAGCGTCCTTCGGATCGAACTCGAAGTCCAGCCAGGATCCGCGGTACGGAATGATGCGAGCAGAGTAAAGCAGCTTGCCCGAGCTGTGGGTTTTGCCGCGGTCGTGATCGAAGAATACGCCTGGCGAACGGTGCAACTGAGACACGATAACGCGCTCGGTACCGTTGATGATGAAGGTACCGTTCTCGGTCATCAGGGGGATTTCCCCCATATAGACTTCCTGTTCTTTGATGTCCTTGATTGCCTTGCTCGAGGATTCCTTATCAAAGATGATCAGGCGAACTTTCACTCGCAGCGGGACAGCAAAGGTCACGCCGCGCAACACGCATTCTTTGACGTCGAAAGCCGGGTCGCCCAGACGATAGCCGACGTACTCCAGCGCTGCGTTGCCAGAATAGCTGATTATCGGAAAAACGGATTTGAAGGCTGCATGCAAGCCAATGTCACGGAATTGATCCTTGGTCGCTCCCGCCTGCAGGAATTCGCGATACGAATCCAGCTGGATGGCCAAAAGATACGGCACGTCCATAACGTGCGGTAACTTGCTAAAGTCCTTGCGGATTCGTTTTTTCTCAGTGTATGAGTAAGCCATCAGCGTTCCCCAGCTTGGTCACCTGCTTGTTTGGCTTCTCCCGACGGGAGCAGCCAGAAAATCTTGCGAATTCTCGATTCGCACCGCCCATCGGGGCGATTTTTCCCATTCGAGCTGCCAGATGCACATCATGCAGCTATAACGGAAAAAGGCCGGTGGCAAAAGCCACCAGCCATCAGCCTTACGCGAGTCGCTTCGGCTGTAGACGCAAGGTCGTGCTTACTTGAGCTCGACTTTGGCGCCAGCTTCTTCCAAGGATTTCTTGGCAGCTTCGGCTTCGTCCTTGGACACGCCTTCCTTGACAATGCCAGGAGCGCCGTCAACGACTGCCTTGGCTTCTTTCAGACCCAGACCTGTCAGTTCGCGTACCGCCTTGATCACGTTGACTTTCTTTTCGCCAGCTTCAAGAAGCATAACGTTGAACTCGGTCTGCTCTTCAGCCGCGGCAGCAGCCGGGCCAGCAGCAGCGACAGTAGCAGCGGCTGCGGTAACACCGAATTTCTCTTCCATTGCCTTGATCAGTTCAACAACCTGCATCACGGACATTTCGGAAACGGCGTTGATGATGTCTTCGTTGGTCAGAGCCATGACTCTAGTTCCTATATATAGGTGACGGCCTGCGGCCATCTAATTCAAAAAAGTTTCGAAAGAGCTTTTCGCGGCCTTAGGCTGCGGCCGCTTCTTTCTGGTCGCGAACGGCCGCCAAAGTACGAGCCAGCTTGCTGGTAGCGCCCTGAATCACGCTCATCAGCTGAGAGATAGCTTCGTCATAGGTCGGCAGGGTTGCCAAAACGTCGATCTGGTTGGCTGCGATGAACTGACCCTCGAACGCAGCGGCTTTGATCTCGAACTTATCCTGACCCTTGGCGAACTCCTTGAAGATACGAGCAGCAGCGCCCGGATGTTCATTGGAGAAAGCGATAAGGGTCGGGCCTTTGAACACGTCGTTGAGCACGTCATATTGAGTGCCTTCAACGGCGCGGCGAAGCAGGGTATTACGCACTACACGCACGTACACACCAGCATCGCGGGCCTCTTTACGGAGTCCGGTCATAGCCCCAACGGTCACGCCACGGGCATCGGCCACGACAGCGGACAGAGCAGCTTTGGCAGCCTCGTTGACTTCAGCGACGATGGCCTTCTTGTCTTCGAGTTTGATTGCCACGGGATTTACTCCTGGATGTTACCGGTTCATCCGGTCGAAACCGGACGGGTTTTGGTGTCTGATTCGGTACGAATCGGGAGCACCTCTGCGTAGGCTTTAGGAGCGAGCTCCGGGTTTAAGGCTTGCGCCGCCTACGGTCTTGGATAGCCCCCGCCAGGCAGGGACCCCAATCTTCTGCCGCCCTGGCTAACAGGGCGGCGACGTCTTACGCCTCGAGGGAAGCCTGATCAATGATCAGCCCCGGACCCATGGTGGTGCTCAGGGTCACACGCTTGACATAAATACCTTTGGACGTGGATGGCTTCAGACGCTTGAGGTCTGACAGCAATGCTTCAACGTTCTGCTTGAGCTGACCAGCTTCGAAACCGACTTTGCCCACAGAGCTGTGGATGATGCCGTTCTTGTCAGTACGGAAGCGCACTTGGCCGGCCTTGGCATTCTTGACGGCAGTTGCAACGTCCGGCGTAACAGTACCAACCTTCGGGTTGGGCATCAGACCGCGCGGACCGAGAATCTGGCCCAGCTGACCGACTACGCGCATCGCATCCGGGGAAGCGATAACCACGTCATAGCTCAGGTCGCCGCCTTTCATTTCGGCAGCCAGCTCGTCCATACCAACACGGTCTGCGCCCGCGGCCAGAGCCGCTTCAGCAGCAGGCCCCTGTGTGAATACAGCAACACGAACGGACTTGCCGGTGCCATTCGGGAGAACGGTTGCACCACGCACTACCTGGTCGGATTTACGCGGATCCACACCAAGGTTGATGGCGATGTCGAAGGATTCAGTGAACTTCACGGCCGATAGCTGAGCCAACAGAGTAGCGGCGTCTTCGAACGCATACTGCTTGCCAGCTTCGATCTTCTCGGCGAAAGCCTTTTGGCGCTTGGTCAACTTAGCCATTACACACCCTCCACGTTCAGGCCCATGCTGCGAGCGGAGCCGGCGATAGTGCGCACGGCCGCGTCGAGATCAGCGGCAGTAAGATCAGCGTTCTTGGTCTTCGCGATCTCTTCCAGCTGAGCACGAGTAACAGTGCCGACCTTCTGGGTGTTCGGACGAGCAGAACCACTAGTAATACCGGCAGCCTTCTTCAACAGAACGGCTGCCGGTGTGCTCTTGGTCTCGAAAGTGAAGCTACGGTCGCTATAGACAGTGATGATCACTGGCGTCGGCAGACCTGGCTCCTGACCTTGAGTGCGAGCATTGAATGCCTTGCAGAATTCCATGATATTCACGCCATGCTGACCCAGTGCTGGACCAACAGGCGGCGACGGGTTGGCCTGACCGGCCTTTACCTGAAGCTTGATATAAGCTTGAATCTTCTTAGCCATAACTACTCCGTTCCGGGTGCTAGCGCCTCACGGCTCCCCTATCTACTTGAATATCCCAGTGACGACAAAACCCCGCAGCCAGCAGCTGCGGGGTGTGGGATGCTTTCTTCAGCTAGACCTTCTCGACCTGACTGAACTCCAACTCTACTGGCGTTGAACGACCAAAGATAAGAACAGCCACCTGAATACGGCTCTTCTCGTAATTGACCTCTTCGACAACACCATTGAAATCCGCAAAAGGACCATCAGCCACACGAACAACTTCGCCCGGCTCGAACAGCGTCTTGGGCTTCGGCTTGTCACTGCCATCCGCCACGCGGCGCAGAATCGCCTCGGCCTCTTTGTCGGTAATCGGCGCAGGCTTATCGGCAGTACCACCGATAAAGCCCATTACACGCGGCGTATCTTTTACCAAGTGCCAGGCGCCTTCAGCCATATCCATCTGGACGAGAACGTAGCCTGGGAAGAACTTGCGCTCACTTTTGCGCTTCTGCCCATTACGCATCTCGACCACTTCTTCAGTGGGAACCAGAATCTCGCCGAAATGATCTTCCATACCGGCAAGTTTGATACGCTCGACCAGCGAGCGCATGACATGCTTCTCGTAACCCGAGTAAGCATGAACCACATACCAACGCTTAGCCACGGGACACCCTTAACCTACAACCATGGAAACCAGCCAACCGAGCAGGGAATCAAGCCCCCACAACAGCAGCGCCATAACCAGCACAACAGCCACAACAATCAACGTAGTCTGAGTGGTTTCTTGACGGGTCGGCCAAACGACTTTGCGAATTTCGACGCGCGCCTCTTTCAAAAGAACGAAAAAGGAGCGACCTTTGGATGTTTGCAGCGCCACAAACGAAGCGACCGCGGCAAGCGCGAGCAACGCGAGCACCCTATACAGAATCGGCTCTGCGGAGTAATACTGATTACCAACCACCGCCACAACCACCAAAGCAGCCACAACAAGCCACTTCACCAGATCGAAGCGCGTGTCTTTGGCTTCTGCTTTGATATTCATCTGCTAGAACCCTGTAAAAACTGCCAAATTCGATATTGAAATTGGCAGGCCAGGAGGGAATCGAACCCCCAACCTGCGGTTTTGGAGACCGCCGCTCTGCCAATTGAGCTACTGGCCTAACAAGAGTCAGGCCGACTATTATGCCGGCCCGAATGAAACAGATCAATCGGTTATTCGATGATCTTGGCAACCACGCCG
>NZ_LGLW01000021.1 GCF_013620795.1 Pseudomonas sp. Q2-TVG4-2
TAGCGGTAAGTGCGACAAGCCCAAGGAGCCCAACGTTGGCGAAAACACCTTGTTAAGCAAAAGCGAATAACCCACTGAACTTGGAGATTTAACATGCGAAAGGCCATCACCGTTACAGCAATCGCAATCACCTTGGCGAGCGGACTGAGTTTCGCAGCGGCAGATAAAGCGGACCAAAGCCATTCAGAAACCGGCATGATGAGCGGCGACAAGCATATGGAAATGATGGGTGACATGCGTGGAATGATGAAAGAGTGTCGTGAAATGATGGAGGCGGCCAAAGCCGGCCACTCGCAAAATGGTGGAAATCCAGACGCTGCTTAGGATGAGAGTGCGAGCAACCATGATCGAAGCAGGTCGGGCACCTTTTCTGGGTGCCCACCTGCTTTTTTGTGCATGATGGCCTAACCAGGACCGTACTGATGGGAAAAGTGTCACTGACGAGCAGAATGGCGATAGCTTTCATGCTCGTGGTTACGGTTGTGCTGATGGCCGCCGCAATCAGCTTCAATTATTTTTGCCAGCTCCATTTCGAACGCAAAGATGCACAAGTGCTGAATGAAAAGGCCGCTGCAGTAGAGCGTACGCTACTCAACAGCTCAGCATTCGGGCCTGAGACCGCATCAAGGATCGATGCCGTTATTGAGCACTCCTTTGGCTTCGCAACTGCGGTTGTAGTAGACGGTAAGACGGTTTACTCCCATCACAATCTGTCTGAGAGCTTGCTACCTCTTGTCACGAACATCCAAGAGGAGCGCTGGACGGTAAGTTTCGGTGGCCACCAGTACAGCGGCATTACCAGAAAAGTAAACCGGTGGGTAGAAGGGCAGGACACCGTTATCTATTTGGCTTTGGATGTAACGCACCGAATCCACTTCTTCGATATGATTCAGCAGTGGTTTGCTTATACGCTTGTCGTTAGTGCACTCCTGAGTGGCGCGTTAGGTGTTGTTCTGATCAGGAAAGGCTTAAAACCAATAGACGAACTGTCCAAGACTTCTTCTACGGTAACCGCCCACTGCTTGGATACCAGAATTCCAACCGAGTCGGTGCCAGGCGAGCTGCATGAACTCGTAGACAACTTCAATGAAATGCTCTCGCGCTTGGATGACTCTTTTCTCAGGTTGTCAGGTTTCTCAGCGGACATCGCGCATGAGCTAAGAACGCCTCTGAACAGCATGCTGACCCAAATGGAGGTCGCGCTCTTGCGCGACCGCGAGAATACCGACTACAAAGACATTTTGTATTCCGCCCTCGAAGAGCTTAGGCGCATGTCAAAGATGGTCGATGACATGCTGTTCCTCGCCAAGGCGGACAACGGTAAGATTACGCCCAGTGCCGAAGATGCCAGCATGGCTGAGATTACCGCGAGCGTTATCGAATATTACGAGCTTGCAGCCGAGGACAAAAAGGTAGAGATCGCGCTTTCAGGCGATGGATCGGTACATGGCGATAAATCAATGCTAAGACGGGCCATCTCAAACATAGTCTCGAACGCAGTTCGGTATGCAGAGGAAGGCAGCATTATCAGCGTTGAAATAAGCGAGAGTGGTAACTCGGTTTCTACAGCTATATCCAACCGCGGCATTACTATTCCAGCCGAGCTTCACACCCGAATATTCGACAGGTTCTACAGGGTAGATACCGCAAGGCGCGAAGGTACTACCATGAATGCGGGCCTCGGCATGGCTATCACACGGTCGATTGTTGAGGCCCACAAAGGGCGCATCGCTTGCGAATCAGCTGAGGGGCACACGACTATCACACTGACGCTTCCAAGGCTGATGTCTAGTTAACGGCGCATTGGCCGACAACGGCCCTGACCTAAGCTTATCGAAAATGCCCTGCTGAACCGAAAGAGGCCAAAGCTTTCGAAACTGTATGTTTGGTTCTGGAGGTTCCCGTGCAAGCGACCTCATCAAGAAAATGCGGTTCGACAGCCGCAGCACTCAACGAAGCGTGCTTCTGCGTAAGCCTAGATCAAGCTGCGCTCGTAAACGCACTGACCGAACAGCTTGAGGATTCAGAGCTATCGGAGCTATTGAAGTCACGTTGCCCCCATGTGTTTGCTGCACGACCGGTCTTTGTTTCATCCTTGCGGCTGCGCCAGGTTAATGAGGTTATTCAGGCCATCGAGCAGACCGTGAGCTCGCCCGGTTGGCGTGAGCATGCTCTGGATTCTGCACCTCCTATTGCACGACATGATCCTCGGGGTGCGCGCGGCGTCTTCTTTGGCTACGACTTCCATCTGGATGATGACAAGCTTGGGCTCATCGAAATAAACACAAATGCGGGCGGAGCGATGCTAAACGTATTGCTCGCCCGCGCGCAGCGTAGTTGTTGCAGCGGCGTAGTCGGGCTTTCGCCAGGTCAGGAAGGACCCGGCGGCTTCGAGCGTTCGATTCTGGATATGTTCGCCCAGGAATGGTCTGCGAGTGGCGAGCAACGACCGCTCAAGCGCCTGGTGATCTTGGATGAAAGCCCACAAGCCCAATACCTGTATCCGGAGTTCCTTCTTTTTCAGCGGTTGTTCGAGTCAGCAGGAATCGACTGCATAATCGCAGACCCAGCCGATCTGGCCTTTCACAACGATTGCCTCTTGGTCGACGGAAAGCCTGTGGATCTCGTCTACAACCGACTCACCGATTTCTATCTGGAAGGTGACAATTGCAGCGCGCTGCGCAGCGCTTATTTGGCTGATGTCGTGACGGTAACGCCGCACCCTCAGGCCTATGCCCTTTACGCCGACAAACGCAGGTTGGTTGACCTAACCAACGCACGTTTTTTGGAAGAGATTGGCGTTGATCAGCAAATCCGAGCCGTATTGGCCCAATACGTCCCGCTTACCGTTCCTGTCGAGCATGGTAATGCAGAGCACCTCTGGCAAAACCGCCGTAGCCTCTTTTTCAAGCCCGTCAGCGGGTTTGGTAGTCGCGGTGCATACCGAGGAGACAAGCTCACCAAGCGTGTGTGGGAAGAAATAGTTGGCGGAAACTACGTGGCCCAATCCCTTGTGGCTCCCGGCGAGCGTAGAACCGTCGCCGACCCTCAGGTACGACCAATGAAGTTTGACCTGCGCGCGTACGCTTATGCTGGCGAGGTGCAGTGGAACGCTGCCAGGGTCTACCAAGGCCAGACGACTAACTTTCGAACGGAAGGGGGCGGCTTTGCTCCTGTGTTTACCTTAGGCGAGGAAGAGAAGCGAGCCGGTTCCACAGAGCAACGGTCGCACGCCTCGTTCACGTTCTTGCTCGACGAAACCGGCGCCGTAGAGGAACTGCCGCACCCGCTTTATCTGGCGTTGGTTCGAGCGGAAAAGGCTACCTCAAAGCTTGCCGGTAAACGTTTCCGAATGGCGGACTGGTATGTGGCAATGGAAGATGGCTGTCCTTCCAAAGCCATCCGAGAATGGTACGGCTGGGTTGCTTTCGACGCAGATGGCGGTTACCACCCTGAACGTGGTTCGCCGAAAAACGACGAGTCGGATAGTGATGACAATGTAGATTCAACCGCTCTACCGACACGGGAAGAACACGATCGAATTGAGGGACTGTTGTTTAAAAGCGAGTGAGAGCCTGTCTCGCACAGCCCAGAGGTTCCTTCCGGGGCGCAGAGCCAAAGGAAGATTGCCTTTTCACTCACCTTTCAGGGCCATCATTAAACCCTTGAATGCGCCGTTCAGCCGAGTAAATGCAGCCTGGAAACGAATCGAATTTTCCGCATATTTTGCTTGCTCAACCTGAACGTCGACTGTGTTCTGATCAAGCGATGGTTGATTGGGAACCCTGTAGAGTAGGGCCGCATCGCTAAGAGTAACCTCCAAGCCACCAGTATTTATATGGCTCTGGTTAGTTTTGGCCAGTGAAAACTCAGTGTTAATTGCCTGCTTATTTTGAGCGGCAAGCACCGAGGCAAAATCCAGATCCCTGGCTTTGAAATTGGGTGTATCAACATTCGCTATGTTATTGCTCAATACCTCTGCCCTTTTGGCAGTGTAGAGCAGTGTTGTTTCGGGCCCGCCTACAGTCTTTTCGAAACTAATACTCATCAACTTTCCTATCAAGTAGGAAGAAAACAAGTACTGATCAGAATCACATCGATCAGCCCCTGGATTTACGCCCGACCTGGCACCCGCCGGCACCCGGTCGGGCGCTGCAAAGCCAGAGAGACTTCATATCGTGATGCCTGGAAGAGTAGCGATTTATTACTGATGACACTCCTTGTCAGTGGTCATCAGCTTATGCTCGCGGATCATTTGATCCAGTACGTTGTCCACCAACTTGTCGTGCTTCTCCATCCAAGCCAAATGCTCCTCGGTAGAAACGTTTGGTCCTGGATGATCTTTGTGGAGCTGGCTCATCATATCTTCGAGCATCCCCATATGTTCGTTCATATGCACTTGGCGCTCGCAGACTGGGGCTTTCTCTGCTTGAACCAAAACTGCTTCAGCTTTATCGCGCAGTTGCTGAACGCGCTCGAGAGCGCGGTCGCTTCCTCCTTCAGCCCAAGCTATGGGAGACAGCATCAGCGATCCGACAAGGTAAAAAGGTATCAACGATTTCATAGAGGTGACCTCCGTATTAAAAGATGCGGCCACTGCTACTGAGGCTGTTTCGATGGGCTAGAACAATTTTTATGCCGTCTCTTTGACCTTTCTATTTCTGCAAAAGTAGCTCATCTGCCCTGTCATGAAGCTGAGCTAGTGATTACATTTTTGTAAGCTATCGGCTTTATTTGACCGAACGACCGCTCACCGGCACAAGCTGGTAGCTGATAACCACAATCACACGCACGGGTAGTTCATCCCAAGCCAGCTCAATCAGCCGGTAACAGTCGGCGTGAACTCTCCGCTAACCGCTTTTCCTTTGTGAGTGCAGTCTGGCCGCGGTTCGAAGTGCTTGCGCCTGAAGCGCACCCCCGAACTCGCCGCCGCCCCCGGTTGACCTAGCATAACCGCGTTATTTCGATTGCTCTCGTGCAGCCTCTTCCCGCTCCATACGTTCACGCACGCCGCCTTCCACACCAGTGCCAGATTGCATTGGCTTGTAAAGCGAACCCGTCGTTGGCGGTGCTGGCGGTGCTTTTTCGATCTGCCAGCGGTGCGCAATGTTCGCCGCGATTCGCTCAGTGAGAGAGGGAAACAGCGAATGCGAGCTCACTGCGCCCCGGGCTTTCCAGCCTACTGGTAGACGTTTGCGCGGGTTGACCGAGACCCAGGCGATGGCTTCGACCACCTGCTCAGGGCCGTCCATTGCGGCCATGCGTGGGGTGCCGCCGGTGTAGTTGGCCGCGTGTTCCCAGAACGGTGTGTCCACAGCCCAGGGCATAACAGTGGCGACACTAATAGTCTCGCTGCCGCTCAGGCGAATCTCCTCGGCGATTGCTGCCCCGAGATTCATCACTCCACCTTTGGTCGCTGCGTAGGAGGCATGGTAAGCCAGCGGTATCTCGCTCTCGACCGAGCCGACGTTGACCAGCGTGCCGAAGCCCTGAGTTCTGAACTGGCGCATGGCCGCGTGGCTTCCGTAGATCACGCCCTTGAGATTGACGTCCACAACCCGCGCATGGTCCTCGACGGGGACGTCTTCGAAGCGCCCCAGTGCTCCGACCGCTGCGTTGTTGATCCACACGTCGATACTGCCGAAGCGCTCGATGGCGGCTTGGGCCAGGCCTTGTATGTCGGCTGGTTTGCTCACATCGGTGGTCACTACGAGTGCCGACCCTCCTGCCTCGCGTATCTGCGTAGCCAGCTCTTCGAGCACTTCGGTTCGGCGGGCCGCCAGCGCCACGTCGCCTTGCAAAGTGGCAAGCCTGAGCGCCACGCCGCGACCGAAGCCACTTGAGGCGCCGGTTATGACGAAGGTTTTGCCAGCTACGCTTGGCTGGTCGCTTGGTTTCAGGCGTGGGGAAACGGCGCAGCCACCGAGTTGCAGGGCGGTAAGCAGAAGTAGCAGCAAAGCCAATCTCTGCGATGGGAAGATTCGCAAAACCATTATTGGTTCTCCTGGCAAAGTCATACGGCCGAATGGTCCGTAACTCCAGTGTTGTACGACTGCCTTGTGCCAGCGCCGCCGCAGGCAGGCGAATAGAACTTTTCAGGCTAGATCATCAATCTAGTTATGGCGCGGAAACTTGATTATTTCTGTAAGCATAGAACTGATTTATGGAGCTATACGAATGCATGCTTGGAAAAGATTTTGCTATGCGATCTATCGAGTCCGGCAATTCACAATCGCAATTGAAACTACTGATTAAGCGTGCAGTCGACTTATAATCTGTTTTTGTATTTTCTAGCGGCTCGCGCTTCGAAAAGCGACATCGTTATGGTTAAAAATAAGCCGGCGTACCTCGGGTTACTCTTAATGCCAACTTCAATGCATTTATAACCTCAACGCGAGCCTGCCGCCTTGAAACAGCAGTCTAGACTGGCCTTTGAACCGTCCGTAAGCGCACCGACACGAAGAGAACTATGAGAACTGATGAGCAACTGATAGCTAGAAATGCGGAATATCCAACGATCGCTTCGCTTGCGGCTATCGGTGATGGCCGCTCGATGGCATTGGTGGGCCCAGATGGCAACGTGGAATGGTTCTGTCCCCAGCGTTTCGATGCCACACCGCTGATTTGGCCGCTGCTCGACCGTCAACGTGGCGGGCGGCTACAGCTGTCGACACCGAGTGACGTCAAAATGCATTATCTGGACGATTCTGCAGTATTAGAGTTCGAGATGCACAGCGGGTCCGGGGTCGCCCGTGTCACGCTTTGCATGGAGTGGCCTGGATCGGACAATCAGCAACGCTTGCTTTGGCAGGTAGACGGCCTAGCTGGCCGCTGTGAGTTCACTCTGCAGTTTGAGCCGCGTCCAGATTTCGGAAGCGTAGCCGGTCAGGCAAGCATTTCAGCCGAAGGGTTAACCTATTCTTATATGGGCCAACAGCTGCTGCTTCAAGCGGACTGCGCACTGTATCCGGACGGTGAAGGCTGGAAGGGAGCGGTCTCAGTAGACGCAGGAGGACGTGCGGGAGTTTCTCTAAGCGTTTCCTTAGAGCAAGATGCCCTACCCGTTCCTGTGTCGATTGAATCCGTACCCGCGCGGATTGAGGCGACCCTGGTTGCGTGGCGCGAATGGTGCGCAGCGCTGGAGTGCCCCGCAGCCTATCGAGGCGCCGTGATACGCAGCGCAATTAGCCTTAAGTTATTGATTTACGCACCCAGCGGAGCGGTCGTTGCCGCCGGAACCACCTCCCTACCTGAACACCTGGGCGGGGAGCGGAACTGGGATTACCGCTACACCTGGTTTCGAGATGCGGGGCTGACACTTGGTGCTCTTTTCGGCCTCGGTTGTCGAGATGAGGCACATCATTGGGCCCAGTGGATGCAGCGAACCATTGAGCAGCATGGGACTCCGCTGGCCGTGCTATACGATGTAAACGGAGCTGCGCCGCCGCCAGAACGTAATATCGAAGGGGTTGATGGTTATCGCGGCTCGAGGCCGGTGCGTGTGGGTAACGCTGCTGATGGTCAGTTTCAGCTGGATGTTTATGGCGAGTTGCTGGAGTGCGTGAGCATCTGCGATAGCATGGGCGACGATGCGATGCGAGCGCACTGGCCTCATATGCGCGCCGCTGCTGATTTCATTGCAGCGCACTGGCAGGAGCCTGACCAAAGCATTTGGGAGATGCGCAGCGCGCCGCGCCACTATGTGCACTCCAAGGTCATGGCCTGGGCTGGCCTACAGCGTGCGCTTTGGCTGAAGCGCCGCCATGACCTAGACGGAGATGAGGAAAGTTGGGTCAATCAGGCCGAGGCTCTACGTCAGTTAGTCCTGCGCCGTGGTGTCAGCGCCGACGGCAACAACTTCGTCCGGGCCTTCGATGACGATAGGCTGGATGCTAGCCTCCTGTTATTAGCGCGTGTTGGCTTCGTCGAAGGCGGCGATGAACGTTTCGTCAATACGGTCGATATGATCCGCAAACAACTGGACGAAGGCGGCGGCGCGCTACGGCGCTACCCTGCTGGAATTTCGGATGGGCTAGAGGGCCGAGAAGGCGCCTTCTTCATCTGTAGCTTTTGGCTGGTCGAGGCATTAGTGCAAACCGGCCGGCCTCGAGAGGCAAAGGAGCTTTTCGAACAGCTGCTGCAACGCAAGGGTGAGCACGGCCTGTTCGCTGAGGAGTTCGACACCCGAAGCGGCCAGCATTTAGGGAACGTACCTCAGGCCTTTTCTCATGTCGGTTTGATAAACGCTGCCCTAAGCCTCGGCTCTGCTGATTAACGTAGCTGCAGCCGGTTTTAGCGCGCTCTTGCATGGTCTAGTCGATGCCACCCAGCTAACTAGCAATGGCAACTACTACCGCTACGCAAATCACCACTACCAACGCCAAACCGCTCGCGGCCAGCTTGCCCACGGATTCGGAACTGAGGCCCAGTGCCTTGTCCTTCGCTTGCGCGCCGAAGCGCCCTTCGAGACGGTGCA
>NZ_LGLW01000022.1 GCF_013620795.1 Pseudomonas sp. Q2-TVG4-2
TTGGTTCGAATCCAATTGTGCCTACCAATTCCGAAAAGGGTCGCGCTAGCGACCCTTTTTTTATGCCTTGCTTGTCAGTGCGGCAGCTTTCTGAAAGCATCCGTGCTCCCATATTTCCAGTGACTTCGGTCCGCCTCGATCAGCCTTCGGGCTCCTGCCACTGTGCGGCAGGTCATTCGATGGATCGCTTTCCTGGCTCATCCCAACCCATGTGGCCTTTGGTACGGGTCACCACTAGGAGAGGAGGCGCCATGCCCATCATTACTCTTCCTGACGGCAGTCAGCGTTCGTTCGATCATCCCGTTTCCGTCGCTGAGGTCGCTCAGTCAATTGGCGCTGGCCTCGCGAAGGCCACCCTTGCCGGTAAGGTAAATGGGCGGCTGGTCGATGCCTGCGACCTGATCGAAAGCGACGCGAGCCTGCAGATCATCACGCCGAAGGATGAAGAGGGGCTGGAGATCATTCGTCACTCCTGTGCGCACCTGGTTGGGCATGCGGTCAAGCAGCTCTACCCATCCGCGAAGATGGTCATCGGGCCGGTGATCGCCGAGGGCTTCTACTACGATATCGCCTTCGAGCGGCCGTTCACGCCGGACGATATGGCTGCAATCGAGCAGCGCATGAAGCAGCTGATCGATACTGAGTACGATGTAATCAAGAAGGTCACGCCGCGCGCTGAAGTCATCGAGCTGTTCCATTCGCGTGGTGAGGATTACAAGCTGCGTCTGGTCGAGGATATGCCTGACGAGCAGGCGATGGGGCTGTATTACCACGAAGAATACGTCGACATGTGCCGTGGTCCGCATGTGCCCAATACACGCTTTCTCAAGTCTTTTAAGCTGACCAAGTTGTCCGGTGCTTACTGGCGCGGCGATGCGAAGAATGAGCAGCTACAGCGCATCTACGGCACTGCTTGGGCGGACAAAAAGCAGCTCGCGGCCTACATTCAGCGCATCGAAGAAGCTGAAAAGCGTGATCACCGCAAGATCGGTAAGCGCCTGAATCTTTTCCATACGCAGGAAGAGGCGCCTGGCATGGTGTTCTGGCATCCGAATGGCTGGACCCTGTATCAGGTGCTCGAGCAATATATGCGTGTCGTGCAGCGTGAAAATGGCTATCAGGAAATCCGGACACCTCAGGTTGTCGATCGGAGTTTGTGGGAGAAGTCCGGTCACTGGGCGAACTACGCTGAAAATATGTTCACTACGGAATCGGAAAGTCGCGATTACGCGATCAAACCGATGAACTGCCCTTGCCATGTGCAGGTGTACAACCAGGGCTTGAAGAGCTACCGCGAACTGCCGTTGCGTCTCGCCGAGTTCGGCGCCTGCCATCGCAACGAGCCATCGGGTGCGTTGCACGGCATCATGCGAGTACGCGGCTTCACACAGGACGATGCCCACATCTTCTGTACCGAAGAGCAGATGCAGTCCGAGTCGGCTGCGTTCATCAAGCTGACCCAGGCGGTTTATACAGATTTTGGCTTCGATAACATTGAGCTGAAGCTATCGACTCGACCTGAGAAGCGAGTCGGTTCCGATGAGCTGTGGGATCGTGCCGAGGCGGCCCTTGCCGCCGCGCTGGATAGCGCAGGACTACCTTACGATTTGCAGCCTGGCGAAGGCGCCTTCTACGGTCCGAAGATCGAATTCTCGCTGAAGGACTGCCTGGGCCGCGTATGGCAGTGCGGCACGCTTCAGCTCGACTTCAATCTTCCGATTCGCCTGGGGGCAGAGTACGTCAGCGAGAACAACGATCGCCAGCATCCGGTTATGTTGCACCGCGCCATCCTTGGCTCGTTCGAGCGTTTCATCGGTATTCTTATCGAACACTACGAAGGCGCTTTCCCGGCCTGGTTGGCGCCGACTCAAGCCGTGGTGATGAATATCACCGATAAACAGGCTGATTTCGCCCTGGAAGTGGAGAAAACACTCAACCAAAGCGGCTTCCGTGCCAAGTCCGACTTGAGAAACGAAAAGATCGGCTTTAAAATCCGCGAGCATACCTTGCTCAAGGTTCCCTATCTCTTGGTTATCGGAGACAGGGAAGTAGAGACACGAGCCGTTGCTGTGCGCACCCGTGAAGGCGTCGATCTGGGCTCCATGCCCTTGGACGACTTTGCGCAGCTGCTGACACAAGCGGTTTCCCGGCGTGGTCGCCAAGAATTGGAGTAATGACTATTAAGCGTGAAATGAGACAGGATAAACGAGCTGCACCCAAGGCCCCGATCAACGAGAATATCTCGGCTCGTGAGGTCCGTTTGATTGGTGCTGATGGCGAGCAGGTTGGCATCGTCTCGATTGATGAAGCGCTTCGTATAGCTGAAGAAGCCAAGTTGGATCTGGTGGAAATTTCCGCCGATGCGGTTCCTCCTGTATGCCGGATCATGGATTACGGCAAGCACCTGTTCGAAAAGAAGAAGCAGGTCGCTGCAGCGAAGAAGAACCAGAAGCAGATCCAGGTTAAAGAAGTAAAGTTTCGTCCAGGGACGGAAGAGGGCGACTACCAGGTCAAGCTACGTAACCTGGTACGTTTCCTGAGTGACGGGGACAGGGCCAAGGTTTCGTTGAGATTCCGCGGTCGTGAGATGGCGCATCAGGAGCTGGGGATGGAACTGTTGAAGCGGGTCGAGGGTGACCTTGCTGAATACGGTTCGGTCGAACAGCATCCAAAGATGGAAGGACGCCAGCTGATCATGGTCATCGCTCCCAAGAAGAAAAAGTAACCACCAGGGCACTGGCAGGCCTTGCGGTTATTTGAAATCACCCACACTGTGGAGTACCGAACATGCCAAAGATGAAGACTAAAAGTGGCGCTGCGAAGCGCTTCAAAAAGACGGCGAATGGCTACAAGCACAAGCACGCTTTCAAGAGCCACATCCTGACCAAAATGTCTACCAAGCGTAAGCGTCAGCTACGTGGTACATCTCTGATGCACCCGTCTGACAACGCAAAAGTAGAGCGCATGCTGCGCGTTCGTTAATTCGGTCAAGACTCAGAGGAATAACTCATGGCTCGTGTTAAGCGTGGCGTCGTCGCTCGTCGCCGTCACAAGAAAATTCTGAAACTCGCTAAAGGCTATTACGGCGCTCGTTCGCGCGTGTTCCGTGTTGCCAAGCAGGCGGTGATCAAGGCTGGCCAGTATGCCTACCGTGACCGTCGTCAGCGGAAGCGTCAGTTCCGCGCTCTTTGGATCGCTCGTATCAACGCCGGTGCTCGTGTAAATGGTCTGTCCTACAGCCGTTTCATCGCTGGCCTGAAAAAAGCAGCCATCGAGATCGACCGTAAGGTTCTGGCCGAGTTGGCAGTAAACGAAAAAGCAGCTTTCGCTGCGATTGTCGAAAAAGCCAAAGCTTCTCTGGCCTAAGCCCATCGACAATCGAATCTTCGGATTCGTAGCGTCACCGATAGGGGAAGAGCCTTGTGCTCTTCCCCTATTTCGTATCTGAAGGGGCATTTGCAAAAATGCACCTGGCCAAAGCCAATGCGCTGATCGCCTGGTGCGGTTCTGCAAGAACCTCTGGAGGTTGTACATGGAAAACCTGGATGCACTGGTCTCGCAAGCGCTTGAGGCGGTGCAACATAGTCAAGACATCACCGCCCTGGAGCAGATCCGGGTCCAGTACCTTGGTAAGAAAGGCGAGCTGACCCAGGTTATGCAGACCTTGGGCAAGTTATCCGCTGAGGAGCGTCCGAAGGCGGGTGCGCTGATCAATGCAGCGAAGAGCCAGGTTCAAGACGAACTGAATGCCCGGAAGACAGATCTTGAGCAGGCTGCGCTTAGCGCCAAACTGGCTGCGGAGCGAATCGACGTGACCCTGCCAGGCAGAGGGGAGGCCTCCGGTGGTCTGCATCCGGTGACCCGTACGCTGGAGCGGATCGAGCAGTTCTTTAGCCATATTGGCTATCGCGTCGCCGAAGGGCCGGAAGTCGAAGATGACTACCACAACTTCGAAGCGCTCAATATTCCGGGCCATCATCCCGCTCGGGCGATGCACGACACCTTCTATTTCAACGCCAATATGCTGTTGCGCACCCATACGTCGCCAGTTCAGGTGCGTACCATGGAGTCGCAGCAGCCGCCAATCCGGATCGTCTGCCCCGGCCGCGTTTACCGCTGTGATTCGGATATCACCCACTCGCCAATGTTTCATCAGGTCGAAGGTCTGCTGATCGACGAGGGCATCAGCTTCGCCGACCTGAAGGGAACGATCGAGCAGTTCTTGCGCGTGTTCTTCGAAAAACCGCTAGGTGTTCGGTTCCGCCCGTCGTTCTTTCCATTCACCGAGCCATCGGCCGAAGTGGACATGCAATGTGTCATGTGCAGCGGGAAGGGCTGTCGCGTGTGCAAGCAGACGGGCTGGCTCGAGGTGATGGGCTGCGGCATGGTGCATCCGAATGTACTGCGCATGTCCGGTATCGATCCGGAAAAATATCAAGGCTTCGCTTTCGGTATGGGGGCTGAACGGCTCGCCATGCTGCGTTATGGCGTCAACGACTTACGCCTGTTCTTCGATAACGACCTGAGGTTCCTGGCGCAATTTCGCTAGGGCATGTCCAGTCAAAGAATTCTTAGGAGAGCAGGATGAAATTCAGCGAACAGTGGTTGCGCACCTGGGTCAATCCACAAGTTTCCCGCGATGAGCTGGTGGCGCGTCTATCGATGGTGGGCCTCGAAGTGGACGCGGTGGCCCCGGTCGCCGGCGAGTTCAACGGCGTGGTTGTGGGCGAGGTGCTGAGCACCGAGCAGCATCCTGATGCAGACAAGTTGCGCGTCTGTCAGGTCAGCAACGGCAGCGAGACCTTTCAGGTGGTCTGTGGTGCGCCCAACGTGCGGCAAGGCCTGAAGATTCCGTTCGCCATGATTGGCGCCAAGCTGCCGGGCGATTTCAAGATCAAGAAAGCGAAGCTTCGTGGCGTCGAATCCAGCGGCATGCTCTGTTCTGAAACCGAGCTGCAGATTGGCACTGATGACAGCGGGCTGATGGAGTTGGCGAGCGATGCTCCGGTTGGCGGTGATTTGCGAGCCTATCTGGGGCTGGACGATGCGAGCATCGAGATCGGTCTGACGCCGAATCGTGGCGATTGCCTTTCTATCGCTGGTCTTGCGCGCGAGGTAGGTGCGATCTATGGCGCGACAGTCGCTTCAGTCGATATCGCTTCGGTGGCCGCGAGTCATGATGAGGTGCGCCCGGTCGAGGTGTCGGTGCCGAAAGCCTGTCCACGCTACCTCGGGCGCGTGATCCGCAATGTTGATCTATCACGACCCACGCCGCTGTGGATGGTCGAGCGGCTACGTCGTTCCGATATTCGCAGCATCGATGCGGTGGTGGACGTGACCAACTATGTGATGCTCGAACTGGGGCAACCGTTGCACGCCTTCGATCTTGCCGAGATCAATGGCGGCATCAGGGTTCGGATGGCAGATAAGCAGGAGAAGCTCGTCTTGCTCGACGGGCAGGAGGTGACCCTGCGTACCGATACGCTGGTAATTGCCGACCATCAGCGTGCCCTCGCTATTGCGGGTGTGATGGGTGGTGAGCACAGTGGTGTCAGCGCCTCTACCCAGGATTTGTTTCTGGAAAGCGCCTTCTTCGACACCATCGCGCTCGCCGGCAAGGCGCGCTCCTATGGTTTGCACACCGATGCATCGCATCGCTATGAGCGTGGGGTGGATTCTCAGCTGACCCGTCGAGCCATGGAGCGTGCCACTGCGCTGCTGCTGCAGATTGTCGGAGGCAATGCAGGCCCTGTGATCGAAGCCACCAGCGAAGCCGATCTTCCAACCGTTGCGCCAATCTTGCTGCGTAAGGATCGCATCGAGCAAATGCTCGGATTGAGCATGGCTGGCGATCAGGTCGTCTCGCTGCTTTCTGCCCTGGGTCTGGGTGTGGTCGAGCAGGGCGCTGGAGTTTGGGAAGTCAGCGTTCCCAGTCATCGGTTTGATATTAGCCTCGAGGTTGACCTCATCGAAGAGTTGGGGCGCCTCTATGGTTATGATCGCTTGCCGGTGCGTTATCCGCAGGCGCGTCTAGCGCCGGAGGCTGATCCCGAGTCCCGCGCCGAGTTGCCGGCTTTGCGTCGGTTGTTGGTGGCTCGTGGTTACCAGGAGGCGATCACCTACAGCTTCATCGACCCTAAGTTATTCGAGCTGTTCAGCCCTGGCGTTGAGCCGCTGCAGCTGGCCAATCCGATTTCCTCGGACATGGCGGCCATGCGCGCGACGCTTTGGCCAGGGTTGATCAAGGCGTTGCAGTACAACCTCAATCGTCAGCAAACACGCGTGCGTCTGTTTGAAAGCGGCCTGCGCTTCGTCGGTCAACTTGATGAATTGAAGCAGGAGCCGATGCTGGCCGGTGCCATTACGGGAAGCCGCCTGCCAGAAGCCTGGAGCAATGAAAGAGCAGCGGCTGACTTCTATGACATCAAAGCCGACGTCGAAGCCTTACTTGGATATGCCGGCGATGCCGTAGCGTATAGCTTTTTCGCCGGTGAGCATCCGGCTCTGCATCCCGGGCAGACCGCACGAATCGAGCGGGAAGGGCGCCTGGTCGGCTACATCGGGAGCCTTCATCCCGAACTGGCCGCCACGCTGGGCATCGATCAACCGGTCTATCTTTTCGAGTTGCTGGTTGCCGAGATCAGCGAAGGGCGGCTGCCACGCTTCAGCGAGCTGTCCCGCTTCCCTGAGGTGCGGCGCGACTTGGCTATCCTAGTGGCGCGCGAGGTGTCGGCTGACGCTGTGCTGCGATGCATCCGAGATGCTGCTGGTGAGAACCTGAAGGACCTCAAGCTATTTGATGTCTATCAGGGTAAAGGTATTGATCCGCTTAGCAAAAGTGTGGCAGTCGGCTTGACCTGGCAACACCCTTCGCGCACTCTAAACGACGACGAGGTGAGTGGTGCGATGCAGCAAATCCTTACCTCCCTGGAAGAAAGGTTCAACGCCACGTTAAGGAAATAGCGTATGGGGGCTCTGACGAAAGCTGAAATGGCCGAACGTCTATATGAAGAGCTAGGCTTGAATAAGCGCGAGGCCAAGGAGCTGGTCGAGCTGTTTTTCGAGGAGATTCGCCAAGCGCTCGAGCACAACGAGCAGGTGAAGTTGTCCGGTTTCGGCAACTTCGACCTGCGCGACAAGCGACAGCGCCCGGGGCGTAACCCGAAGACCGGTGAGGAAATCCCGATTACGGCGCGTCGTGTCGTGACATTCCGGCCAGGCCAAAAACTAAAAGCCAGAGTCGAAGCGTATGCTGGAACCAAGTCATAACGACGAACTGCCAACGATACCCGGCAAACGCTATTTCACTATTGGTGAGGTGAGCGAGCTATGCGCGGTCAAACCACACGTGCTGCGATATTGGGAGCAGGAATTTCCACAACTAAACCCTGTTAAGCGTCGCGGTAATCGGCGCTATTACCAGCGGCAAGATGTGCTGATGATCCGACAGATTAGGTCGCTGCTGTACGAGCAGGGCTTCACTATCGGCGGCGCTCGGCAGCGGATGTCCGGCGACGAGGCCCGTGATGACACCACGCAATACAAGCAATTGATCAGACAGATGATTACCGAGCTTGAGGATGTCCTGCAGGTGCTAAAGAACTAGTTGCCGTTGTGCAAAAAACTTTCACATATTCAGTCGCTTAATGTATAGTTCGATCCGTTTTCAGCAGAGCTGAATACATCGTCGGGGCGTAGCGCAGCCTGGTAGCGCACTTGCATGGGGTGCAAGGGGTCGAGTGTTCGAAT
>NZ_LGLW01000023.1 GCF_013620795.1 Pseudomonas sp. Q2-TVG4-2
CAAAGACAAACCCCCGGTCCTCTTACGAGGATCGGGGGTTTGGTGTAGAAGCTTGACGATGACCTACTCTCACATGGGGAGACCCCACACTACCATCGGCGATGCGTCGTTTCACTACTGAGTTCGGGATGGGATCAGGTGGTTCCAACGCTCTATGGTCGTCAAGCAATTCGGTTGGGGAGTCGGTGTTGAGTCGCTTCCCCGAATGGGTATGTGATGTTTTGCTGCGGGTGTTGCTTTGCGAGTGTTGCTGATTTTCGGTTTGTTTGTCGACTTCAACCGTCTGACACGCAAACATCAAATTGTTTGGGTGTTATATGGTCAAGCCTCACGGGCAATTAGTATGGGTTAGCTCAACGCCTCACAGCGCTTACACACCCCACCTATCAACGTCGTAGTCTTCGACGGCCCTTCAGGGAGCTCAAGGCTCCAGTGAGATCTCATCTTGAGGCAAGTTTCCCGCTTAGATGCTTTCAGCGGTTATCTCTTCCGAACATAGCTACCCGGCGATGCCACTGGCGTGACAACCGGAACACCAGAGGTTCGTCCACTCCGGTCCTCTCGTACTAGGAGCAGCCCCTCTCAAATCTCAAACGTCCACGGCAGATAGGGACCGAACTGTCTCACGACGTTCTAAACCCAGCTCGCGTACCACTTTAAATGGCGAACAGCCATACCCTTGGGACCGGCTTCAGCCCCAGGATGTGATGAGCCGACATCGAGGTGCCAAACACCGCCGTCGATATGAACTCTTGGGCGGTATCAGCCTGTTATCCCCGGAGTACCTTTTATCCGTTGAGCGATGGCCCTTCCATACAGAACCACCGGATCACTAAGACCTACTTTCGTACCTGCTCGACGTGTCTGTCTCGCAGTCAAGCGCGCTTTTGCCTTTATACTCTACGACCGATTTCCGACCGGTCTGAGCGCACCTTCGTACTCCTCCGTTACTCTTTAGGAGGAGACCGCCCCAGTCAAACTACCCACCATACACTGTCCTCGATCCGGATAACGGACCAGAGTTAGAACCTCAAAGTTGCCAGGGTGGTATTTCAAGGTTGGCTCCACGCGAACTGGCGTCCACGCTTCAAAGCCTCCCACCTATCCTACACAAGCAAATTCAAAGTCCAGTGCAAAGCTATAGTAAAGGTTCACGGGGTCTTTCCGTCTAGCCGCGGATACACTGCATCTTCACAGCGATTTCAATTTCACTGAGTCTCGGGTGGAGACAGCGCCGCCATCGTTACGCCATTCGTGCAGGTCGGAACTTACCCGACAAGGAATTTCGCTACCTTAGGACCGTTATAGTTACGGCCGCCGTTTACCGGGGCTTCGATCAAGAGCTTCGCTTGCGCTAACCCCATCAATTAACCTTCCGGCACCGGGCAGGCGTCACACCCTATACGTCCACTTTCGTGTTTGCAGAGTGCTGTGTTTTTAATAAACAGTCGCAGCGGCCTGGTATCTTCGACCGGCATGAGCTTACGGGGTAAACCCTTCACTCTCACCGGCGCACCTTCTCCCGAAGTTACGGTGCCATTTTGCCTAGTTCCTTCACCCGAGTTCTCTCAAGCGCCTTGGTATTCTCTACCCAACCACCTGTGTCGGTTTGGGGTACGGTTCCTAGTTACCTGAAGCTTAGAGGCTTTTCCTGGAAGCATGGCATCAACCACTTCTCCTTCTAAAAGAAGGATCGTCATCAGTTCTCGGCATTAAGATCCCGGATTTACCTAAGATCTCTGCCTACCACCTTAAACTTGGACAACCAACGCCAAGCTGGCCTAGCCTTCTCCGTCCCCCCATCGCAGTAACTAGAAGTACGGGAATATTAACCCGTTTCCCATCGACTACGCTCTTCAGCCTCGCCTTAGGGACCGACTCACCCTGCGTCGATTAACGTTGCGCAGGAACCCTTGGTCTTTCGGCGTGCGAGTTTTTCACTCGCATTGTCGTTACTCATGTCAGCATTCGCACTTCTGATACCTCCAGCAAGCTTCTCAACTCACCTTCACAGGCTTACAGAACGCTCCTCTACCGCTCAACTTACGTTGAACCCGTAGCTTCGGTACCTGGTTTGAGCCCCGTTACATCTTCCGCGCAGGCCGACTCGACTAGTGAGCTATTACGCTTTCTTTAAAGGGTGGCTGCTTCTAAGCCAACCT
Source organism: Pseudomonas sp. Q2-TVG4-2 (assembly GCF_013620795.1). GTDB lineage: Bacteria > Pseudomonadota > Gammaproteobacteria > Pseudomonadales > Pseudomonadaceae > Stutzerimonas. The sequence goes on from NZ_LGLW01000023.1 coordinate 2,163, forward strand.
CCTAGCTGTCTGAGCCTTCCCACATCGTTTCCCACTTAACCAGGATTTTGGGACCTTAGCTGACGGTCTGGGTTGTTTCCCTTTTCACGACGGACGTTAGCACCCGCCGTGTGTCTCCCGTGCTGACACTTGCTGGTATTCGGAGTTTGCATCGGTTTGGTAAGTCGGGATGACCCCCTAGCCGAAACAGTGCTCTACCCCCAGCAGTGATACACGAGGCGCTACCTAAATAGCTTTCGAGGAGAACCAGCTATCTCCGAGCTTGATTAGCCTTTCACTCCGATCCACAGGTCATCCGCTAACTTTTCAACGGTAGTCGGTTCGGTCCTCCAGTTAGTGTTACCCAACCTTCAACCTGCCCATGGATAGATCGCCCGGTTTCGGGTCTATTCCCAGCGACTAGACGCCCTATTAAGACTCGCTTTCGCTACGCCTCCCCTATTCGGTTAAGCTCGCCACTGAAAATAAGTCGCTGACCCATTATACAAAAGGTACGCAGTCACCTAACAAAGTAGGCTCCCACTGCTTGTACGCATACGGTTTCAGGATCTATTTCACTCCCCTCTCCGGGGTTCTTTTCGCCTTTCCCTCACGGTACTGGTTCACTATCGGTCAGTCAGTAGTATTTAGCCTTGGAGGATGGTCCCCCCATATTCAGACAAAGTTTCTCGTGCTCCGTCCTACTCGATTTCACTTCTAAGATCCTTTCGCGTACAGGGCTATCACCCACTATGGCCGCACTTTCCAGAGCGTTCCGCTAAAATCAAAGAAGCTTAAGGGCTAGTCCCCGTTCGCTCGCCACTACTAAGGGAATCTCGGTTGATTTCTTTTCCTCAGGGTACTTAGATGTTTCAGTTCCCCTGGTTCGCCTCACACACCTATGTATTCAGTGTGTGATAACCATCTTATGATGGCTGGGTTCCCCCATTCAGACATCTCCGGATCAAAGTCTGTTTGCCGACTCCCCGAAGCTTTTCGCAGGCTACCACGTCTTTCATCGCCTCTGACTGCCAAGGCATCCACCGTATGCGCTTCTTCACTTGACCATATAACCCCAAGCAATCTGGTTACTGTCTATAACGTGAAGACGACATTCGCCGAAAATCCGCAATTTTACTCGCAAATTTTACCTTGACTTGAATAATCACCAGTGAAAATGATTACCCAAATCTACTTCTATCACATACCCAAATTTTTAAAGAACAGTTCTGGCGCAAAGACCAGAAATCAATACGCTCCATCCGGAACGGATTCATTTCTGTGCTTTCAGCGATTTCGAGTTAATGGTGGAGCCAAGCGGGATCGAACCGCTGACCTCCTGCGTGCAAAGCAGGCGCTCTCCCAGCTGAGCTATGGCCCCATCTACAGATCGGCCACATCCCATGACAATTGGTGGGTCTGGGCAGATTCGAACTGCCGACCTCACCCTTATCAGGGGTGCGCTCTAACCAACTGAGCTACAGACCCAATCGTCTCTCTCGGGTCGAAACCCAATCGCTTTTCGCTAGTGAATCAAGCAATTCGTGTGGGAACTTATGAAGAAGCTGAAGTCTTCGATTAAGGAGGTGATCCAGCCGCAGGTTCCCCTACGGCTACCTTGTTACGACTTCACCCCAGTCATGAATCACTCCGTGGTAACCGTCCTCCCGAAGGTTAGACTAGCTACTTCTGGAGCAACCCACTCCCATGGTGTGACGGGCGGTGTGTACAAGGCCCGGGAACGTATTCACCGTGACATTCTGATTCACGATTACTAGCGATTCCGACTTCACGCAGTCGAGTTGCAGACTGCGATCCGGACTACGATCGGTTTTATGGGATTAGCTCCACCTCGCGGCTTGGCAACCCTTTGTACCGACCATTGTAGCACGTGTGTAGCCCAGGCCGTAAGGGCCATGATGACTTGACGTCATCCCCACCTTCCTCCGGTTTGTCACCGGCAGTCTCCTTAGAGTGCCCACCATAACGTGCTGGTAACTAAGGACAAGGGTTGCGCTCGTTACGGGACTTAACCCAACATCTCACGACACGAGCTGACGACAGCCATGCAGCACCTGTGTCTGAGTTCCCGAAGGCACCCCGCCATCTCTGGCAGGTTCTCAGCATGTCAAGGCCTGGTAAGGTTCTTCGCGTTGCTTCGAATTAAACCACATGCTCCACCGCTTGTGCGGGCCCCCGTCAATTCATTTGAGTTTTAACCTTGCGGCCGTACTCCCCAGGCGGTCGACTTAATGCGTTAGCTGCGCCACTAAGATCTCAAGGATCCCAACGGCTAGTCGACATCGTTTACGGCGTGGACTACCAGGGTATCTAATCCTGTTTGCTCCCCACGCTTTCGCACCTCAGTGTCAGTATTAGCCCAGGTGGTCGCCTTCGCCACTGGTGTTCCTTCCTATATCTACGCATTTCACCGCTACACAGGAAATTCCACCACCCTCTGCCATACTCTAGCTTGCCAGTTTTGGATGCAGTTCCCAGGTTGAGCCCGGGGCTTTCACATTCAACTTAACAAACCACCTACGCGCGCTTTACGCCCAGTAATTCCGATTAACGCTTGCACCCTTCGTATTACCGCGGCTGCTGGCACGAAGTTAGCCGGTGCTTATTCTGTCGGTAACGTCAAAACAGCAAGGTATTAGCTTACTGCCCTTCCTCCCAACTTAAAGTGCTTTACAATCCGAAGACCTTCTTCACACACGCGGCATGGCTGGATCAGGCTTTCGCCCATTGTCCAATATTCCCCACTGCTGCCTCCCGTAGGAGTCTGGACCGTGTCTCAGTTCCAGTGTGACTGATCATCCTCTCAGACCAGTTACGGATCGTCGCCTTGGTGAGCCATTACCTCACCAACTAGCTAATCCGACCTAGGCTCATCTATTAGCGCAAGGCCCGAAGGTCCCCTGCTTTCTCCCGTAGGACGTATGCGGTATTAGCGTTCCTTTCGAAACGTTGTCCCCCACTAATAGGCAGATTCCTAGGCATTACTCACCCGTCCGCCGCTGAATCAGGGAGCAAGCCCCCTTCATCCGCTCGACTTGCATGTGTTAGGCCTGCCGCCAGCGTTCAATCTGAGCCATGATCAAACTCTTCAGTTCAATACTGCATGGGTTTTGAGAAAACCCTAAACTTGGCTCAGCAATCGCAAATCTCTTCTTAAGCAAACTCAAGAAGAGCACTCAATGATTTCTCGTTGAGTATTTGTGATGCTGATAATCTTGCTGACTACCAGTCTTACCTCACAAGCACCCACACGAATTGCTTGATTCAGTTGTTAAAGAGCGTTTCGATCAAGTCTTTCGTCTCAACCGAGGCCGCGCATTCTACAGCAGCCTTGTTTCTCGTCAAGCTGTTTTTGAAGAAGTTTTTCTTTCTTCTCAACCGCTTGCGCTTCCGATCAACCTGCGTCTCTCGTCAGCGGGAGGCGAATCATACAGCGTCTAAAACCGCTGTCAACCACCTCTTTCAACCGCTTCCGATCAACCTGACCGAAGCCACCAACAGCGCTTAACCACCGCCCTGTCAGCCCGGCGCATTCTACTCGAATCCGCCTTCCGTGCAAGCCT
>NZ_LGLW01000024.1 GCF_013620795.1 Pseudomonas sp. Q2-TVG4-2
TCTTCATGGTCGGTGCCCTGCGCCCCGACACGGGCACCGAACTCGAGCGCAAGGTCGACAGGGACCTGCGCGAGATCCACGTTGCCTTGGACAGCCTCGGCCCTATCTCGAATCACACCAGCCAGCGGTGGTAATTCGCTGAGCGCTCACCTCCATGATCATACCTGACGACCTTGCCAGACATTTCAACGTGTCCGAGGCGCATCGCTTTGGTAAGATTCAGAGCATTTTTGCAGGTTGAGTTTCGAGGGCGGGCAATGAGATCAGTGGAACTATTCGCCGGCGCGGGTGGCCTGGCAATGGGTTGCGAGATCGCGGGCTTCGAACACCTTGCCGTGGTGGAATGGGACAAGTGGGCCTGTGACACCGTTAGGGAGAACAAGCGGCGTGGATATCCGCTGCTGGCGAGCTGGAATCTTCACGAGGGGGATGTCCGTGAGTTCGATTGGGCCTCCATCCCGAAGGACATCGAGCTCCTCTCGGGCGGTCCGCCTTGTCAGCCGTTTTCGATCGGTGGCAAGCACAGCGCCCAAGCGGACAAGCGGGACATGTTTCCCGCCACTGTTGAGGTCATACGCCGCCTGAGACCAAAGGCGTTTATCGTTGAGAACGTCAAGGGCCTGACCCGCGCGACATTCGCCAATTATTTTCACTACATCCAGCTCCAGCTCGAGTTTCCCGAACTACCCCCCATCGGTGACGAGGATTGGAGCGTGCATCTCAAGCGCTTGCAGGAAGAGCGGACCTCGGGCAAAAGCAAGGGCGCGGGCCTGACATACAATGTCGTGCCGACCTTGGTGAACGCCGCCAACTACGGTGTGCCTCAAAAGCGCGAGCGGGTATTCCTGGTCGGGTTCAGGGATGACCTCGGAGTGGAGTGGTCATTCCCTGAACCAACTCACAGTTACGAGGCGTTGCTTCACGATCAATGGGTCACTGGCGCCTACTGGGCGCGCCATGGATTGTCGATGCCGGAAGTGCCGACCAAGCTTGTAGGGCGTGTCGAAAAGCTCCGGACAGCAAAGGCTCCGTTGACGACGCTGCCATGGCGCACCGTCAGGGACGCCATCCATGACTTGCCGGACCCAGAGTCGTCGTTGGCCACGACCGTGCCAAATCACCTGTTTCAGTTCGGCGCGCGCGTTTATCCAGGCCATACGGGTAGCCCGCTAGACCTTCCCGCCAAGACACTCAAAGCCGGGGACCATGGCGTTCCTGGCGGCGAAAATATGCTGGTTAGGCGCGACGGCAGCGTCCGCTACTTCACGGTGCGGGAGAGCGCGCGCATTCAAACCTTCCCGGATGGCTACAGATTTCATGGCAGTTGGACTGAAACGATGCGCCAACTAGGCAACGCGGTGCCGGTGCTGCTGGCCCAGCGGGTGGCCTCGAGTGTGGCTGAAAAACTTGCCATGGCGGAATTGAGCAAACTGAAAAAACAGGACATCTGTAAAGGAAGGGAAACCGCGTGACTGGAAAGGTAATTCCGTTTAATCCGCTGGATAAAAAGAACCTGGGCGCGAGCGTCGCCGAGGCGTTGTTGACAAAAGAGATCCATCCGCTAGGTGATCTGCCGGCGTTCGAGGGCGCGGGCATTTATGCCATCTACTACTCGGGCGACTTCCCGGCATACGCGCAGGTTTCCCAGCTGAACCGTGATGGAAGGTTCATGCTGCCTATCTACGTAGGCAAGGCTGTTCCGCCAGGCGCACGGATGGGGGCAAATCTTGAGGTGCCGGCTGGGAAGGTGTTGCAGAAACGTCTGAAGGAGCATGCCGACAGCATTCGCGCCGCTGAAAACATAAACATCGAGGATTTTCATTGCCGCTTTCTTGTGGTGGACGATATCTGGATTCCGCTTGGCGAGTCACTGATTATTGCCCGCTTCACCCCGGTGTGGAATTCGCTTATTGATGGTTTCGGCAACCACAACCCCGGCAAGGGGCGACACGCTGGCATGCGTCCCCGATGGGACGTCTTGCATCCTGGACGAGAGTGGGCCATGCGTCTCGTGGAGCGCCCAGAGTCGCAAGAGCAGATCGCCCAGGATGCCGAAACTTACCTCCGAGTGTTGCCGGCATGCCTTTCAGGTCAATTCATCGAGGCTGAAGGCGAGTAACTATAATATCTAAAAAGTCAGCCCTGCTTCTGAACGGCAGCGTCTCTGTTTCGACGCTACTGCAGGCGTGCGGCTTGCGGCGTGTGGTTTGGCTAAGGGAAGTCGAAGAGACATGGAGTATTTCAAGGATCTGGAGTTTGATCTGCCTTCCGCACTGTTGGCGGAATTAGTCGACTTGTTCGAGCAAATGACGCCGGGGCCGCTCAATGAGGAAGCGGTTCTGGAGGTGCCGGAGCAGCAGGGGGTCTACCAGCTGTTTTTTGATGGCGATCTGGTCTACGTTGGGAAAACCGACGCAGACGCCGGTTTGAGGCAACGACTGCTGCGCCACGCGAAGAAAATCCGCTCTCGCCGGAATCTGCATCAGAGCCAGGTTGCATTCAAGGCTGTTCGGGTCTACGTGTTTACCGCGATGGATCTCGAGGATTTGCTCATCAAGCATTACCGCGGCGCCGGAGTTTCTCTCGCCTGGAATCTCAGCGGTTTCGGCTCCAACGATCCTGGGCGTAACAGAGACAAGTCCGTGGTTAAGGAGAGCCATTTCGACAGTATCTATCCCATCGACCTAGGTTTTGAGGCGCGTGTCGTTCAGCCTGAAGGTGACCGTAGTGTGGCCGAGGTGCTGAGACAATTAAAAGATCAATTGGCCTACACGGTCAGGTATCAAAATGCCGGCGGTCGTTCCAAACGGCCGCATACTGACCTGGTTGAAACGCAGGTCAGCCTGCGTTCGGAGGAGAGCAGTGTTTTGAATGTCCTTCGACAGGTTAAAACCGTGTTGGGCGAAGAGTGGCAAATCACGGCGCTGCCTGGTTATGTGATCATCTACAAAGAGAGTGAGCGCTATATTCATGGCGAGGTCATTCAGGCTGGATGGTAGTGGCACCCGTGAGGAATGCCCGCAAGCGCCGTTCCAGCGCATCCAATTTCCGCAGCTCGCATTCCCAGACCACCAATGTCTCCCATCCTGCGTCATGAAGCTTTCTTAGGTTCACCTCGTCGCGAGCTTTATTGCCGTCGAGCTTTGCCAGCCAAAACTCCTTGTTTGACTTGGGAGTTCGAGCCAGGGCGCAGCCCCCATGGCGATGCCAAAAACAACCATGTACGAAGATGACTTTTCGCTTACGAGAGAACACCAGGTCTGGCTTGCCAGGTAGCTTGGCGTCGTGCAGTCGGTAGCGGAACCCGGCGCCATGCACCAAGCGCCGGACTAGCATCTCAGGACGTGTGTTCTTGCCCTTCACCAAGGACATGATGCGGCTGCGCTCGTCGGCGCTGATGGTGTCCACCATGGCGATGTCCGCGCTTATTCGATTTTGCCATTTCGCTGAGTCTCGAGTCAGAACTCCAGAGCCAGTCGGCGAGGATGATCCGATTCGTTTTCCGGCAGAGCTGGGTCGCCGTTCCAGCGAGTCTTCGTCGTGATGTATCAATTCCTCTGACAACCTGACCATTAGGTTGTGCGGGCGTGACCACTGGCACCTCGGAGTCAGGCTTCTCCACGTCAGCGATAAGCGCCCCCGCGGGTTGAGACGGCCCCGCCGGCTCGATGCGCAGCAC
>NZ_LGLW01000025.1 GCF_013620795.1 Pseudomonas sp. Q2-TVG4-2
GGTTTGTTACGTTCGAATTTTTCTTTAGCCATCGAGACCGTCTCCCATCGTTGAATTGAGCTAGTCACGCCACCATTAAAACAAAGGCAGATATTTACATATCTGCCTTTGAGGTTGGAGCTCATGAGCGGATTTGAACCGCTGACCTCACCCTTACCAAGGGTGTGCTCTACCAGCTGAGCTACATGAGCGAATCTTGTTGCGTATGCACTAAAACCTGGAGCGGGTAGCGGGAATCGAACCCGCATCATCAGCTTGGAAGGCTGAGGTTCTACCACTAAACTATACCCGCGATAGCCTAGGCCTACGCTAAAATCTGGTGGAGGGGGAAGGATTCGAACCTTCGAAGTCGATGACGTCAGATTTACAGTCTGATCCCTTTGGCCGCTCGGGAACCCCTCCAAAACGAGGCGGCATTTTCATTGCCAAGCCTCTTACTGTCAAGCATTTTCTCATTAAAAACCTGAGGTTAGCTCCATCGACAGTGCTGAGCAGCTAGCCGTTAAGGCTGTACTGCTAAGCGGGCGCCATTCTATGTAAACTATTCCGAAGTTGCAATGCTTGAGCATGGCATTTGTCGATGCTCAAGCTCAGGAAAACTCCTCATCAGCTCAACAAGTAGCGAGTCGCTCAATAAATGTTGGCGAGAGCGCCCCACCTTGACCCAGTAACGGCGATGGGTTCTGGGCAACTCACGGATTGATGCCTCGTAATCAACCCCACGCAGGCGATTTACGACGCTCTCCGCCGAGTCCTTACGTGAGAATATCCCCAGCGATATCCCGTTAGACAACTCACCAACAGTGATGACGTAACTATCAATATTGCGAGACTGCAACTCCCGAAGCTGACGTAACGAAGCCTGGCGAGATACGAGAGGAGGCAGATATACCCAATAATCTACACCGGCAGCTTCATCGACAGGCTCGACCTGGGAATCAATATCCAAGCTCAGCAACCGCTGATTAATAGATAAAGCGATCGATTCGTCATCAAACCCGCCTAGAAACAGACAGGCGCTATCCACACTCCGCATCAGCTCACGCCGCGTTAACGATTCCGTCTCGCTCAGCAGCGTGATGTCAGGCTCTTGAGAAGGAGCTCGCAACCCAGCAACCTCTCCCGTAACCGGTGGCGGCCGATTGAGGTGATATAGATGAAGAAGCACATTCAGTATCACCAAAAGCACTAAAAGCCAGCGCATTGAAACCTCTTAGGAGTTAGGGGCAGGCTATCGCCAAGCCTCTGAAAACCAAATCTGGCACACACCTTACCCCAGGAAAGTCTGCAGCCAACGACGCGTCCCCTCCTGTGACATACGTGACGAAATCATTACCCAAATGAATCTCGGCAGAAGCGATCTGGCTGGAAATATAGCTGCGCATCATGATCAAACAGCCTCGCTCAACACCCTCAGCAGTACTTCTGCCAGGAGACACATCGCTTAGAGCAAGCGCAGTCTCTTCAGCGCCATAGTGAATACGCCGAGTGTGCGCGAGTAATTGTCCTCGCAGGAGCGCGACTCCAGGCGCAATGTAGCCACCGAGATGCGCTCCCTTCCGATCCACGAGATCTACCGTAATGGCCGTACCCAGATCGATTACGAGACAGGCCCCACCACACATATCGTACGCAGCGATGATCGCCAACCAACGGTCCATCCCCAAGCGGTGCTGGTCGCGATAACCATTCACTACCCCAGCAGTGCGCTCGGCTGGGTGCACCTTCGCGATGTCCACTTTCAGCGATTCAGAGAGAACATCCATTATCGCTCTGGTTTCTGCATCACTTCTGACACTCACCAACCGGCAGCGCGTGATTTTCCCGATATCCCGAGCCAACAGATCCCGAATAATATCTGCTGCCTGTGTGGCGATCCCTTCGATTATTGGCGGGACGCTAGCGCCCGGAATAACACGCCATTTGACGAAGCTGTTACCGCAGTCGAGCTCAAGAATCATGATCGAGCCTCAAGCTTAGCTCTCCGCCACTAAAATGCTGCTCGCCTTGGCCATCAACCAAAAGCCGTAGGGCCCCGAACTCGTTCACCCCAATCATCAAACCTTTAACCTGCTGAGAGCCGGTACTTAAAGTGCAAAGCTTACCCTGCCAGAGATTATTAGCCTCCCAGTCATCCCGCAGCGAGGAAAAGCCTTCTTGGGCGTGTCTGCTTAGATAAAGATGTAAAGACTCACTGACAAGGTTGACCAACTCGCTTCGGTTCGCCAGCACTCCTGTCTGCGCCCTTACCGATGTCCATGGCTGATCGATCTCCACGGCAGTTGCTGCCATATTCACGTTTATCCCAATGCCGATAATAACGTGACATACATCGGCCGGATCGCCCGTCAGCTCCAACAGTATTCCAGCTATTTTCTTCCCATTTGCATATATATCGTTGGGCCATTTCAGCCCAGCATTGTTGATTCCCGCGTGACGCAGTGCTTGGAGCACTGCCAAACCCACCACCAAGCTTAGGCCAGACAGCCCTTGAGGGCCGTTTGAGATTTTTAATGCGAGAGTGTAATAGATATTTTGCGCGGGCGGGCTCGCCCATGGCCGCCCTCTTCGGCCCCTGCCGGCAGTCTGACCTTCGGCCAATATCACGAAGGGAGCAGCCATTCCAGATTGCAGCAGCCTAAACGCTTCGGCATTGGTAGAGTCGACGGTGTCCTGCAGACACAACTGCCAACCGAAGCGAGTCAGCACAACGGAACTTTCTTCATAGCTCAGCAGCGAAAGAGGCTCCGCTAGCCGATACCCTCTTCCGGGCACTCTAAATAGCTCAACACCATACTCGCCCTCAAGGCGCTGTAAGTGCTTCCATACAGCGCTTCGACTTACACCGAGAACAGCACCGAGCTCTTCCCCAGAATGGAAACGACCATCACCAAGTATCCGCAGCAAGTTGTTCATAAGCCTCCCCCTAACCAGCAGGCATGAATCATAACGACACATGTAGAGCCCAGCGAGGCTTTCCAGCGCACAAAGACAAACCCCCGGTCCTCTTACGAGGA
>NZ_LGLW01000026.1 GCF_013620795.1 Pseudomonas sp. Q2-TVG4-2
AGCATCGTGAACCACAAAATCAATATCCATCACACTCTCCTCATGGGCATCGTTTCGAACCACATGTCATGTATAGGATATAGTATGAATGATAGTCAAGGAGACATACGAAAAGTCTTCGCAGTTTCAGGCGGAAACATCTGCTGCTGGACCCACTCCGTAGCGAACCCCAAGCAACAGCCAAGATCGCCTGCCGCTGTTGGAAAATTCCGCTTCGTATGAGCATTTGGGTTCAAGGCCGCTCCCGTCCTCGAAAAGACCGACGGGCCGGCGTAGCCAACCAAGCACCAACCGTCGCGCTGGTGGGCAGTGCACTTATTCGTATGAATAGGACGGCGGCCCGCGACCGCAGAGGGGTAGGTTTATTCGCGAATTGTCGACGTCATTGCAATTTCTATCGGCGACCCAGCCGATCGAGCACCAACCGTGCCCTTGCGGGCGCCCGCCCAATATATGCCGGCCGCAGCGTCTATCGAATCCCGGCCACCATCGAGACATATTCGGAGATAGCGCTGACCTGCTCCTCGGTCAGAGCTTCGAACGCCGGCATCACGCCGATGCCTCCCCTGACTGCGGCTGTTACCCGCTCAGCGGACGGCTTCAGCGCGTCGAGGTCAGGGCCGACGGACCCGCTCGCCCCCGCATCGGCGAGCGTATGACATACCGCACAAGGTGGTGAGGCCTCGGCCGTGAACAACGATCTACCCAGTTGGAGGGTCGTTTGGTCGGCAGCCATAGACGTGAGCGAAACCGGAAACAGCAAAGCGGATACCAACCGCAGCGGCAAACGCATTCTGGGCATTATCGACATAGAGAACCTCGCATCATATGTAAGCGGTGCCCGCCCCGCCACGGAGCGGGCACTGGATGGTCACGCGACGGTTATCGACACGGAATGGCGACGCCAACCGTTGTGTCCATAACCCCGCTCGTTCTCTGGAAAATGCTCCGGCTGTGCGTTACCTTCGCTGTCAGCGGCTCGGCTGGCGACGCTATGGGTACCAGCCGGCAGGTCGGTGTCGAGTACAAAGGTGCGCCAGGCGAACCGCCCCATATCCGGGCCGACCAAACGCGCCTTACGCCAAGTCTGGCCCCCGTCGATGGATACTTCGACACCTGCAAGCGCTCGCGCGCCACCGAAGGCGACTCCGGAAATTTGAACCCTTCCTCTCACCACGTCGCGCAGCGGATTAGTTACCCATGACTTAACGTTCATCTCCCACATGGATTGCTGGCCAGGTGCGCCCTTCTCACCCACAGGTCGCATCCGATAGCCACTGGCCTGAATCGCTGCGCCGGTCTGCTTCGCGGTAAAAGCGACTTGCTTGACATACTTGATGTTGTTGACACCGTAATAGCCGGGCACCACCAACCGCAAAGGTCCCCCATGCGCAAGCGGTATCGGCTCGCCATTCATTTCCCAGGCAAGCAATGCATGTTCCTGTGCCGCCAGCGGTACCGAGCGCTCGACGACCAGGCTCTTGGGGTCGAGCCCCTCCGGCAATGCTTCACCGCCAGTACTGGTAATGAAATTCACGCCGTCAACAAGCCCACCCAGCGCCTCGACCACGGCGCGCAAGGGCACCCCGCTCCATAACACATTTCCGGCTGCACCGACTTCCCATTGCGTACCACTGGCCTTGTGGTCGAAGAAGGCACGGCCGTTACCCGAGCATTGCAAAACGGCTGCAACCGTCTCAATGCCCATCGTCTTCAGTTCCGCGACAGTAAGGGTGCGAGGGTGTTTCACGCCCTCGATGGCCACCTCCCATCCGTCACGATCATTGGTTATGGCCTCGTCTGGGGCCGGTAGGTTGTTACGCACATAGAGCTCATGATTGGGTGTGATTCCGCTGGTACCTTCACGGCCCCGCTTGGTCTCAAGAGTCGTGGCGCTGTGCACGACAAGCGCTTGCTGGTCTTTCCAGCTGGCGTAATCGGGCAAAGGATTCTGCGACGTAGCAGATGCTCGAGGCGCAAGGCCGCCAAGCCCAGCGAATGCTATCGCGCCAGCACCTGCAGCCAACACTCGCCGGCGGCTGCTATCGATTGTTTCACTCATCCAGCTTCCTCCTGCAACAGCCGGCACTCGGCCACAGAGCATGAGCGGCGCGGCCTCTTTTGTGCGGTTTAATAGAGCCGAAGCCCATTTTTTATGCTTCATCTTCTAATCAGGCCTTGAGCCCAACTGCGTTTTTCTGGCGCGGTTACGTTTTTCCGCTCCTGGTCAACAGCCAGGAATACTGCCCGCAAGGCGCGGCAGATTTCGGATCAAGCGCTTTCAAACAGACGGGTCAGCACG
>NZ_LGLW01000027.1 GCF_013620795.1 Pseudomonas sp. Q2-TVG4-2
AAGGGGGAGCAGACCGAAATCTGCTCCCCCTTTTTCGTTACCTCAGGTTCAGTCGACGACGGAGCTGCGGATCAGGTGGTCGAAGGCACTCAGCGAGGCCTTGGCACCTTCGCCGACGGCAATGACAATCTGCTTGTACGGCACGGTGGTCACATCACCCGCGGCGAAGATACCCGGCAGCGAGGTTTCGCCACGCGCATCGACGATGATCTCGCCGCGCGAAGTGAGCTCAACGGTGCCCTTCAGCCAATCGGAGTTGGGCAACAGACCGATCTGCACGAAGATGCCTTCCAGCTCCAACGTGTGGAACTCGCTGGAGTTGCGATCCTTGTAGACCAGGCCGTTGACCTTCTGCCCGTCGCCGGTGACCTCGCTGGTCAGCGCACTGGTGATCACCGTGACGTTGGGCAGGCTGTAAAGCTTCTTCTGCAGCACGGCATCGGCACGCAGCTGGCTGTCAAACTCGAGCAGGGTGACCTGGGCGACGATGCCGGCCAGGTCGATGGCCGCTTCCACGCCTGAGTTGCCGCCACCGATTACCGCCACACGCTTACCTTTGAACAGCGGGCCGTCGCAGTGCGGGCAGTAGGCGACGCCACGGCCACGGTATTCCTGTTCACCCGGCACGTTCATTTCGCGCCAACGCGCACCGGTAGCGAGGATCAACGTCTTGGCCTTCAGCGATCCGCCGTTCTCCAATTTGATCTCATGCAGTCCACCCTCGGTCGAGGCTGGAATCAGGGCCGCAGCGCGCTGCAGGTTCATGATGTCGACGTCGTACTCGCGCACGTGGTTTTCCAGCGCGCGGGCCAGCTTCGGGCCTTCGGTCTCGTTGACCGAGATGAAGTTCTCGATGGCCATCGTGTCCAGCACCTGACCGCCGAAGCGCTCGGCGGCGACACCGGTGCGGATGCCCTTGCGCGCGGCATAGATCGCAGCGGCAGCGCCGGCCGGACCACCGCCGACGACCAGCACGTCGAACGGGTCCTTGGCGCTGAGCTTTTCGGCATCACGGGCCGAAGCACCGGTGTCGAGCTTGGCGAGAATCTCTTCCTCGCCCATGCGACCCTGACCAAACAGCTCGCCGTTAAGGTAGATGCTCGGCACCGACATGATTTGCCGAACGCTGACTTCTTCCTGGAACAGCGCGCCGTCGATCGCGACATGGCGAATGTTGGGGTTGAGCACCGCCATCAGATTCAGCGCCTGAACCACATCCGGGCAGTTCTGGCAGGACAGCGAAAAGTAGGTTTCGAAGTTGTACTCGCCATCGAGGTTCTGGATCTGCTCGATGACTTCCGGTGCGGTCTTCGACGGATGGCCGCCAACCTGCAGCAGGGCGAGCACCAGCGAGGTGAATTCATGCCCCATCGGGATGCCGGCGAAACGCAGGCTGATGTTGTCACCGATGCGGTTGAGTGCGAACGAGGGGCGACGGGCATCGTCGCCATCGGTACGCAGCGTGATCTTGTCGCTCAGGCTGGTGAT
>NZ_LGLW01000028.1 GCF_013620795.1 Pseudomonas sp. Q2-TVG4-2
GATGGATATTGATTTTGTGGTTCACGATGCTGACGACGCGGTCGGTGTGGTGGTGGTGGAGGGGATTCAGGCGGGGCAGAAGCTGACCGGCTGGGTCATGGATCAGGATAAGACCCTGGAATTCGAAGTTTTGGGGGATATCCCGATTGGCCACAAGCTGGCGATTCGCGACCTGAGCGAAGGCGACACGGTGATCAAGTACGGCGTGGACATCGGCCGCGTCGTCAAGCCGATCCGCAAGGGCGAGCACCTGCACGTCCATAACGTCAAGACCAAGAGGTGGTAAGCATGGAAATCAAGGGCCGCAAATTTTTGGGATATCGTCGTGACAATGGGCGTGTAGGTATTCGCAATCATGTCATCGTGCTGCCAGTGGACGATATTTCCAACGCAGCCGCTGAAGCGGTGGCCAACAACATCAAGGGTGCGTTGGCATTGCCACATCCTTATGGTCGTCTGCAGTTCGGTGAAGACCTGGACCTGCACTTCCGCACGCTGATAGGCACCGGTTGCAACCCCAATGTTGCCGCAGTGATCGTCATTGGCATCGAGCCGGGCTGGACCGGCCGGGTGGTCGACGGCATCCGTGCTACCGGCAAGCCGGTCGAAGGGTTCTGGATCGCCAAGAACGGCGACCACAACACCATCTGTTCGGCGTCCCGCAAGGCCAAGGAGTTCGTCCAGTACGCCAGCGAGCTGAACCGTGAGGAGTGCGACCTCAGCGAACTGTGGGTTTCCACCAAATGCGGCGAGTCCGACACCACATCCGGTTGTGGTGCCAACCCGACCGTGGGTAACGCCTTCGACAAGCTTTACGCGCAAGGCTGTACCTTGGTCTTCGGCGAAACCTCCGAACTGACCGGCGGCGAGCATCTGGTTGCCGAGCGGTGTGCCAACGAGGAAGTGCGCAAGAAGTTCCAGTTCATGTTCGATCGCTACGCCGCCATGATCGACCGCTGGAAAACCAGCGACCTGTCCGAATCGCAGCCGACCAAGGGCAACATCGAAGGCGGTCTGACCACCATCGAGGAAAAAGCGCTCGGCAACATTCAGAAGATCGGCAAGAGCTGCCGCGTTGACGGCGTGCTCGACAAGGCCGAGGCACCCACTGGGCCGGGTCTTTGGTTCATGGACTCTTCATCTGCTGCCGCCGAAATGGTCACGCTCTGCGCCGCCTCGGGCTACGTGGCGCATTTCTTTCCCACAGGACAAGGCAACGTGGTCGGCAATCCAATTCTGCCGGTGATCAAGATCTGCGCGAATCCGCGAACCTTCCGAACCATGGGCGAGCACATCGACGTGGACGTCTCGGGACTGCTGCGCCGCGACTTCAACATGGACGAAGCGGGCGACAAGCTGATCGAGATGCTGTTCCGAACTGCCAATGGGCGCCACACTGCTGCCGAGGCGCTTGGGCATCGTGAGTTCGTGCTGACCCGTCTGTTTGAAAGCGCTTGA
>NZ_LGLW01000029.1 GCF_013620795.1 Pseudomonas sp. Q2-TVG4-2
TGGCTAAAGAAAAATTCGAACGTAACAAACCGCACCTGAACGTCGGCACCATTGGTCACGTCGACCATGGCAAGACTACCCTGACTGCAGCGCTGACCAAGGTTTGTGCTGAGACTTGGGGCGGCTCTGCGCGTGACTTCTCGCAGATCGACAACGCGCCGGAAGAGAAGGCTCGTGGTATCACCATCAACACCTCCCACGTTGAATACGATTCCTCGATTCGTCACTACGCCCACGTTGACTGCCCAGGTCACGCTGACTATGTGAAGAACATGATCACCGGTGCTGCGCAGATGGATGGCGCGATCCTGGTTTGTTCCGCTGCTGACGGCCCGATGCCGCAGACGCGTGAGCACATCCTGCTGTCCCGTCAGGTTGGCGTTCCTTACATCGTTGTCTTCCTGAACAAGGCTGACATGGTGGACGACGCCGAGCTGCTGGAGCTGGTTGAGATGGAAGTGCGTGACCTGCTGTCGACCTACGACTTCCCGGGTGACGACACGCCGATCATCATCGGTTCGGCGCTGATGGCCCTGAACGGTCAGGACGACAACGAGATGGGCGTATCGGCCGTGCGCAAGCTGGTCGAGACTCTGGACAGCTACATTCCGGAGCCTGAGCGTGCTATCGACAAGCCGTTCCTGATGCCGATCGAAGATGTGTTCTCGATCTCTGGTCGCGGCACTGTTGTGACTGGTCGTGTCGAGCGCGGCATCGTCAAGGTTCAGGAAGAAATCGAGATCGTGGGTATCCGCGATACGACCAAGACTACCTGTACCGGTGTCGAGATGTTCCGCAAGCTGCTCGACGAAGGTCGTGCTGGTGAGAACGTTGGCGTGCTGCTGCGCGGCACCAAGCGTGACGATGTCGAGCGTGGTCAGGTTCTGGCCAAGCCGGGCACCATCAAGCCGCACACCAAGTTCGAAGGCGAAGTCTACGTACTGAGCAAGGAAGAAGGCGGTCGTCACACTCCGTTCTTCAAGGGCTACCGTCCGCAGTTCTACTTCCGTACAACTGATGTGACTGGTAACTGCGAGCTGCCAGAAGGCGTTGAGATGGTAATGCCGGGCGACAACATCAAGATGGTTGTCACCCTGATCGCTCCGATTGCCATGGAAGACGGTCTGCGCTTCGCGATTCGCGAAGGCGGTCGTACCGTTGGTGCCGGCGTGGTTGCCAAGATCATCGAATAACCG
>NZ_LGLW01000003.1 GCF_013620795.1 Pseudomonas sp. Q2-TVG4-2
TATCGGTCCGAAGCGGTTGAGCGAGAAGGGCGGCAAAAACTACGATCGCTGGCGCAACATCAGCAGCGAGAAAATCCGTATTGGAACGGAGGAGATCGGCATCCTCGCAGACTCGTTTCCCGAGTACGCCCTTTGGCTAGTGAGCGGCCGGATTGAGCCCGAGCATGGTCACCGAAGCCCGGAATTCGACGAGGCCAACCGAAACTTGCCCAGTCAGAGCGCGGGATAGCGATCACAACGGAAGTGACTAGGCGCTGGTACGCCCGAACGACAGGGAGAGGTTAGGTATGAAGGCTGATTGGAACGACGCCCCGGACTACGTCACAAGGCACCCACGCAAGAGCCGCAGGCTAGCGAAGCTGATCCCTGGACTGATCGGCACGCTGGTGACACTAGCGGTTCTCCAGATGGCAGCCTCAGCGTTCCTACAGGGAACTGCGCAGCGCATTGCTGAAAAGCGCATTCAGCCTAAGCCAGCTCCTATTGCTGAAATCAGCAGAGCAGAGCCTGCCCCTGTCAGGGATTGGGACAAAGTGGTCGAAGAGGTTGCAGCCAGAGGTGCAACGCCTCAGCCGAAATCAGCCCAATCTCAAGTCGACCTCATCGAGACACGGCCCAGCAAACAAACCGTATTTAACGACAGCAACTATGCCCCTCAGGGTGCGACCAACATCGTCCCCGCCACGCGGGTCATCCCCGAGCAACCCGTCAAGACCGCTGCCAGCCGAAAAGAAATCATAGTGGTAGGTAAAGAGTCGCGTATAAGCGACTTTTGCCCTTACAAGGAAGGAAGTATTGGGCGCAGGAACTGTAAGGCGAGCGTGAATTTGAACACCAGAAATTAATATCAAGGCGGAAAAGCTCACACCGCCTTGATGTGTTCTGGTCTACCGCTATGGAAGTTTATGCATTGGAACCTGAGGGTTTATTTGTCGCTCGTGCATCGATTAGAACTAGGTTTTTCCCTTCTCTAAGTTCCAGTTCTTTCATTACCTTAAGGAGTTTATCTAGCTCGGTGTCATTGAAATAAAGGATAACTTTTATCGATTTTTCCGTCTGGTTTGCCGCTTCATAAACCTTAACCTGATTTGCAAGGTTCTGGCGAAGCTTGCTGTTGCTTGCTAGCTTGAACTCTACAAGCGTGGTGTCCTTCGATCCTCTTGAGATCTTATAGTCAACAGGACCCCTGCCGTTATTCACTTCGGAATTTACGTCATCTTCAGATGCATACCACGTCAGACGGAATATCAACTGAAGATCAGCTTCGCGCTTAATCGGGGCACCTTTTACATAGAAAAGGCGGTAGCCGTCGTTGTTCTCGATTACTTGCTTTAAATATTTTACACGTCGAAATGCTTCTTCGAATGTGTCACCTCTTTCTGAATAGAAAGATAACGCTCGAAGAGCCTCAGATAGATTTTTTACTTGGTTGATGAATATTGCTTCGGTTTCGCGAAGTTTTTCTTCACTTATCGCGACCGCTTGCTCTCCGTGGTCTTCTTTAAACTTAATGTAGTGATCGATAAGCGTTGGGAAATTTAGCAGCGTTTTCGATACGGCTTGGTTAATTTCTTTTTGTTTTGCATTGTCAGAAATTTGCCTCAGCAGGTAATCGTTGACCTGATCCCTAAGCTCGACGTTAGGAATAGCCTCAAGGATTAAATCGAAATCGCCAATTATGTCGTGTTTGTTTATCCAGGCTTCATCTTTAGTGAGGATATCTTTAGGCGTAAGAAGAATAAAATCCCCATCAATGTAAGGGAGTTTGTACTTCTTTGACATCCATCGACGTGTTTTGTAGTTGAATTCGGAATGAGATACGTTGACGTCTTTAAGCCGGGTTGGATCAATCTCGGCAAGTGCAAATGACTGGGTATATTCGCACAAGTAACTTTTTATTAGGTTGGTGGTGAAGTCGCTGATGCTGTCTTTACCCACCCCATCTCTAATCAGGCAAAGTTTTTCCAAATGGCTGCCTTTGGTAATTTGTTCGTTACCAAAGTCATTAAAGATAGATGAGAGATTTTCATTTAGCGCAGACGCAAACGAATTGCCTAGCCCTGCACCGCCATTTCCAACTCGGCTATAGCCTAGCCAATTCTGTTTGACCTCAGGAAACAAAAACCAGTGTTTTAGTTGGCCGTCAGATATCTTCCCCCCATCTGACACTTCCCTCAAAAAGCTAATGTAGTTGATAATCCTATCGTGTAAGGCTTGGTATTCCGCTTTGTCGCTGTTGAATAATAGAAAGGGATCTATGAATACTGGAAGGTCATTGATAAGGGATACGTTAAAAGCTCCGTATTTATCCAGTGCTTCCTTTTTTATACCAAAATAGTCAGAAAAATATATGTTCATTTTGGACTTCCTTGTTGCATCAATTGAAATTTTGTTCTGAGTAATGCGGACAATACAGTACCGTTTTGCTGGCAGCAATTTGACATTACTGCCTGATTCGTAGGGAATGCAAGGTATTCGAAAGCCGTAGTAGGGCAAGCGCGCAGGTGTCGAAAACTGTCGAAAACATACTGCGACAATGACCAACAAAGGCCACCAATTTTTTCCACTAGCCAGCAAATGACTAACGTTGACCAACGTAGGCTATTGATGGATATAACAAAATCGGATTTGAAGCCCGGCCGCACCACCGGATGCGATTGCCTTCCAGAGAGGTCTCGAACGAGGCCTGGACTGGAAACTGATGAGAGCCTACCTGAGCTCGACCTCCGAGGCCAAGGCGCTGTCGGGGCGGACCTTGCGCTCGTTGCCGAAGCGTCGGGTGAGGCCGATACGGTCGAAGTGTTCGAGTAGCTGAATGCTGCGCTTGCGGCCGAGCTGGATTTGGTCGCGGAAGGCGGCGGCGCGGATCACCCCCGACTGACGCTCCATGTCCAATACCTGATTAGCCAGCTGGCGGATGGTCGAGTCGGGATAGAAGAGGTCCTTGACGACCTGCTGCAGCTCGCCGATGCGAGACAGTTTGCGCAACAGATGACGCACACGATCCTCTTCGATCTCTAGCTCGCCGGCCAGATCGCGCACCCATGGGGGGTTGAACCGGGCTGACTCCAGCAACGGCCAGAGGCGGGCTTTCAGCGACTCTTCTTCTTCGCTCAGGTGAACGCGGTGCCCGGGAAGATGCAGCCAAGGGCCGTTGGCTTCGATCGTTCCGGCCGCCAGGGTTCGTTCCAGCAGCGCGAGGTAAACCGGCCGTTCCAGCTGGGGCAGCGCGTAGCGGCGCAGACGGTCGCGATCCGGTCCGAGTTCATCTGGTTGTGTTTCATGGAAGCGCTGCAGCGCGGCCACCAGGCTCTGTTCGAGATAGTCCCAGGTGCCGCGGTCGAACAGCCGTGGACCCACCCTCGTGGGGATTTCCAGCGCCTCGTCAGGCAGGCGCCAGGTCTGCCTCGGCCGGTTGAACTGCCGCTCCAACAAGGCCGGCTCCAGGCCATTCATGGCGCTTGGTAACAGCGCCGGCAGGATCTCTTCCAATGTTTCGCCGCCCAAGGCGCGCAGCACCGCCAGACGCGCCTGGCGATGACGGTTGCGCGGTGGGGCGAAGGGATCGAGTACTCGGCCGCCGCCCAGTGTGCGCTGTGCGGATTGGTCCCGCAGTACCACGCGATCGCCGTGCACGGCGTGGGCCGGCGCGTTCAGCAGCAGCTGTGCGTGTACGTGACCGCCGGGCGCCAGGTATTCGCCTTCCAGCAACGCGATCCGGCCCGTTACGTCCTGCGCGCCGAGATGAATGTGCACTGGGGTCCAGTGACGCAGCTCGCGGGCTTCGCTGGGCAGCAGAGTGAATTCGATGTCGATGCGCCGGGTGGCTGCCTGCAGCTCGGGCTTCAGCAGCCAGTCGCCGCGGCTGATCTGTTCCACCGCGAGGCGATCGCCAGCGAGGTTCAGGGCGACCCGCTGGCCGGCCTGGGCCTGCTCGGAGACCCGGTTCTGGGCATGCAGCCCGCGCACTCGAACGCTGCGCCCGGCTGGGCTCAGGGTCAGCTCGTCGCCGACTCGAACCCGGCCGGCGAATGCCGTTCCGGTCACGACGACGCCGGCACCGGTGACGCTGAATGCGCGGTCGATGGCCAGCCGGAAATAACCGTCTTCGCTGCGTGTGCGCACCCCTGCGGCCTGCTCGATTAACGCCGAACGAAGCGCGTCGATGCCCTCCCCGGTGATGCTGGATACCGGAAGGATTGGCGTGCCGGTCAGCGGGCCGGCCTGCAGCAGCGATTCGATCTGCTGGCGCACCTCGGCAATACGCGGCGCTTCGACCCGATCGATTTTGGTCAGCGCCACGAGCGCGCGGCGAATGCCCAGCAACTCGACGATGGCCAGGTGCTCGCGGGTCTGTGGCATCACGCCGTCGTCGGCGGCGATCACCAGCAGCACGCAGTCAATGCCACAGGCCCCGGCCAGCATGTTGTGTACGAAGCGCTCGTGGCCGGGTACATCGATGAACCCGGTGAGGTCGGACTCGCCGAGAGAGGCGTACAGGTAACCGAGATCGATGGTGATCCCCCGCAAGCGCTCGTCGCGGCGGCGGTCGCCTTCTTGTCCGGTCAGTGCCTTGAGCAGCGCAGTCTTGCCATGGTCGATGTGGCCGGCGGTACCGATGATCATGGCGTCAGCTCCCGTTGCAGGTGCGGCAACTGCTCCAGCAGTGCTGGCTCATCATCCAGTTGTCGCAGGTCGAGCCAGAGGGTGTCGTCAGCGATCCGGCCAAGGATCGGGATCGGTAGGCTGCGCAGCGCTTCTTCCAGCTGGCGCAAGCTGCGACCACGCAGGCGCCTGGATTGCAGGGGACGGATACAGAGGGCAGCGCTGGGCAGGCGTGCCACTGGCTGCGCGCCACTGCCGATCATGCCGAGGGCGTCTTCAACCGCGACCTGCCAGGAATCGCCGAGTGCCTTGGCCAACGTCGGCGCCAGGCGCTCGGCCTGGGCCCGTATGTCCGGCTGCGGGCGGCTCAGCAGGCGCAGGCTGGTCAACCGCTCGCCAAGGCGATCAGGATCACGATAGAGGTTGAGTACGGCTTCCAGCGCCGCCAGGGTCAGCTTGTCGACACGCAGCGCGCGCTTGAGTGGGTTCTTCTTGATCTTCTGGATCAGCTCCCGGCGGCCGACGATCAGTCCTGCTTGCGGTCCGCCTAGCAACTTGTCGCCGCTGAAGGTGACGATGTCGGCGCCGTCACGCAGGGCCTCCTGCACGGTGGGCTCCTTCGGCAGACCCCAGCGCGACAGGTCGACGAGACTGCCGCTGCCCAGGTCTTCCAACAAGGGCAGGTCATGAGCCCGGGCGATGGCACCGAGCTCAGCCGTGGCGACGCTGGCCGTGAAGCCTTGCACGCTGTAGTTGCTGGTATGCACGCGCATCAGCAAGCCGCTGCGCGGGCCGATGGCGTTTTCGTAATCTCGCGCGTGGGTGCGATTGGTCGTGCCCACCTCGTGCAGCTTCACTCCCGCGCGGGCCATGATGTCGGGGATGCGAAAGGCGCCACCGATTTCGATCAGCTCGCCACGGGAAATGATGCCTTCTTTGCGTACGCCGAGGCTGTTCAACGCCAGCAGCACGGCGGCCGCGTTGTTGTTGACCACGGTGACGGCTTCGGCGCCGGTCAGCTCGCGGATCAGCTCTTCGATCAGGTCATCACGGTCGCCGCGCTTGCCGGTGGCCAGGTCGAACTCAAGGTTCAGTGGATAACGAGCCGCCAGGGTCATCGCCTCGATGGCTTCATCTGGTAGCAGGGCGCGGCCGAGGTTGGTATGCAGGACCGTGCCGGTGAGGTTGAATACGCGGCGCACGCGGCTGCGATGCTGGTTGGCTAGGCGCTCACCGGCGCGTCCGGCGAGCACGGCTTCGGATAGCTCCAGCGCGGCGAGCTGACCCTGACGGACCGGCTCGCGCAGCTCGTCGAGTAGATCGCGCAGGGTGCCGAGTAACGCTTCGCGGCCATAGCGCCGCTGCAGTGGTTCGCAGGCAGGTGCGCGCAACAGGCGGTCGACCGAGGGCAGGCGAACGCTGCTCATGGCTGCCGCCTCGAATGATGTTGCGATACGGAGAGGGCGGGTTTGGCGCAAATCGTGTCGACCGCGCTGGACCCTGTTGCGAGGTTGCCTGACACGCAGGACTCCATTCTTTTTAGTATTTCGCGAGCAGCATAGACGCTTAAATCGGCACAGGGTTCAGTCGGCCTCGTGTTCTTCCTGGCGCTGAAATGAAAAAACCCGGGCAAGCCCGGGTTCTTCATTTCGTCTACGCGTGTCAGGCGTTCTGGCGGATTCCCGCAACCAGCCACGGCTGGTTCTCGCCTTGTGCACGTTCCATGCGCCAGCTTTCGCTGAAGGGCTCGCCCTGGTCGAAGCGCGAATTCTTCGATACGCCCACGAAGGTGAGGGTGGCGATGGTCTTGTCGGCCTGATCGTCCACGCCATCAAGCTGGATCTGCAAGTCGTCAACGTAGGTGGCCTGATAGGCGTCACCGATCTCGGCCCGCTCGCGCTTGAGGAACTCATGCAGCTGCGGCGTGACGAACTCGGCGATCTTGTCCATCTCGTTGGCATCCCAGTGCTGCTGGAGCGACAGGAAGTGCTCGCGCGCCGCGGCCACGAAATTCTGCTCGTTGAACCAGGCGGGGGCGTTGATCACCGGTGCAGCCGCTGCGGATGTGGCGCTGCCACCGAAGATCGACGGTTGCGCAGGCATCTCGCGCTGCATCGGCGCATGGCCGGCCACGGCCGGTTGCTGCTGGCGACGGCGGGCGGCGAGGAAGCGGAACAGCAGGAAGGCGATACCGCCGAAGATCAGGATATCCATGAACTGGATGCCTTCGAAGCCGTCACCCATGAACATGGATGCCAGCAGACCACCAGCAGCGAGGCCGGCCAGCGGGCCGAGCCAGCGCGATGCACCGCTGGCAGCGGCCGGGGTCTTGCCTGCCTGGGTCGGAGCCGCCTGGGTTTGCTTAGGCGCCTGGCGGGTCTGATGGCTCGGTGCCGAGCCGAAGCTCTTGCCACCACCGAAACGCTTGGCGTGGACGTCGAGACTGAGGGTCAGGCCGATACACAGCGCCATAAAAATGCTGAGCACACGTTGCATTTAGTATTCCTGGGTTGGATGAAGATACGAAGCTGATGGTGCACGGACCGGTCCGGGCGCGCCAGTTGCAGAGTGTTTCTGGCTTTTGCTTCGCTGCGCTTGCCCGGCATCACCGTCAAGCGCAGCGTCGCCTGGCTCAGCGCCAGTTGTACAGTTCTTTCTCTGAAATTTCGTGCATCGGCTTGACCTGCGCCTGGAAGGCTTTCATCGAGGCCCAGATGCGGCCGTTGAGCTCGCTCTGCGCGGCCAGCTCGCCGAGCACGATATCGGACTGCTCGCGCATCGCGGCCAGCACCTCGTCCGGGAAGCGCTTCAGTTCGGCGCCTTGCTGCTTGAGCTGATCGAGGGCCATAGCGTTGTTGTAGACATAATCGTCGATCATGTCGCGGCTCGCAGCTCCGGCGGCTTCGGTGAGGATGGCGCGCAGATCATCGGGCAAGCTGTCCAGGGCCTTTTGGTTGACCAGCAACTCCAGCACAGCCTGGGGCTCCTGCCAGCCGGGGTAGTAGTAGTACTTCGCCGCCTTGTGCAGGCCGAAGGCGAGGTCGTTGTACGGACTGACCCAATCGGTGGCGTCGATCGCGCCAGTCTGCAGCGCGGTGAAGACTTCACCGCCTGGCATGTTGACTGTGGTCGCGCCGAGCCGGCTCAGCACTTCGCCGCCCAGGCCTGGGGTGCGGATCTTCAGTCCCTGCAGGTCGTTCAGCGAGTTGATTTCCTTGTTGAACCAGCCGCCCATCTGCATGCCGGTGTTACCGACCACCATGGGTTTGACGCCATACGGTGCGTAAGCCTCGTCCCAGAATTCCTGACCGCCGCCGCGAGTCAGCCAGGCATTCATTTCGCTGGTCGAGAGACCGAACGGAACTGAGGTGAAGAATTGCGCCGTGGGGACCTTGCCCTTCCAGTAATAGGCGGCACCGTGCCCCATTTCGGCCGTGCCGCGCGAGACGGCGTCGAATACCTCCAGAGCAGGTACCAGCTCACCGGCAGCGTAGACCTTGACGGTCAACCGGCCATCGCTCATGGCGCTGACCCGGTCGGCCAGTCGCTGGGCGGCAGTGCCCAAGCCTGGATAGTTCTTTGGCCAGGCGGTGACCATCTTCCAGTTGTAAGTCTTAGGGGCTTCGCTGGTGGCCGGCTGCGGCTCAGCGGCGGATTCGACTTTCTTCTCATCGTTGCAGCCTGCGAGGCCGAGGGATACAAGCAGGGCAGCGGCGGCACCAAACAAGTGACGGCGTTTCATGAGTAGGATCTTCCTTTGACGGACCTTATTAGTATCGGGCACAGGTTGACGTGCACGTCATAGCGCCTTGAGTTTGGCATAACTGAGCATCAACCACTTGCTTCCTTCATCTTCGAAATTCACTTGCACCCGTGCTTGAGCGCCGGAACCTTCAAAATTCAGGATGGTGCCCTCGCCGAACAAGGAGTGGCGGACGCGCTGACCGAGGTTGAACGGGGTTTCCGGCACGTTGGCACCGTCGAACAGTGAGCCGCCACCCATGCCGCGGGTGTTGAAGCTGCGGCTGATGGTGTTGCTCAGGCGCACTTCGCTGACCAGTGCCGGGGGCAGTTCGCGAACGAAACGCGAGATCTTGTTATAGGTCTCGCTGCCGTACAAGCGCCGAGTTTCGGCGTAGGTGATGACCAACTGCTGCATCGCGCGCGTGATGCCGACGTAGGCCAGGCGGCGCTCTTCCTCGAGGCGGCCAGGCTCCTCCAGGCTCATCTTGTGCGGAAATAGCCCTTCCTCCATGCCAACCAGGAACACCAGGGGGAACTCCAACCCTTTGGCGCTGTGCAGCGTCATCAGCTGCACGCTGTCCTCGTGGTCGCCGGCCTGCTGCTCGCCAGCTTCCAGCGAGGCGTGGTCGAGGAAGGCCGCCAGCGGCGTCTGCTCGTCTTCTTCCTCCTCGCTGTAATGGTCGAAGGCGCGTGCAGCGGACACCAGTTCCTCGAGGTTTTCCACTCGCGCCTGGGCTTTCTCACCCTTTTCGTCGCGGTGGTAGGCGAGCAGCCCGGACTGTTCGATGACCAGCTGTGCCATGTTGTGCAGTTGCATGCCCTCGACTTTCAGGGCGAGGGTGTCAATCAGCTCGACGAAGCCGTTCAGCGCACTGGCCGCACGGCCGGAGACCTGCTTGGTGCCGACCGCCTGGTGCAGCGCCGCCCACATCGATGTGCTCTCTTGGCGGGCCAGCTGACGCAGGCATTCGACGGTTTTCTCACCGATGCCGCGGGCCGGCACATTGATCACCCGCTCCAGTGCCGCGTCGTTGTCACGGGCCTGGATCAGACGCAGGTAAGCCATGGCGTTCTTGATCTCGGCGCGCTCGAAGAAGCGTTGGCCGCCATAGATCCGGTAGGGGATCCGCTCGCGCAACAGCGCTTCTTCCAGCACTCGTGACTGGGCGTTGGAGCGGTAGAGGATGGCGATTTCGCTGCGCGCGAGGCCTTCTTTCTTGATGGCGCTCTCGATGCTTTCGACCACGTAGCGCGCTTCGTCGTGTTCGTTGAAGGCGGCATAAAGGCTGATAGGCTCACCCTCACAGCCCTCGGTCCACAACTCTTTGCCCAAGCGCCCTTGGTTGTTGGCGATCAGTGCGTTGGCGGCCTTGAGGATGCAGGCGGTCGAGCGGTAATTCTGTTCCAGGCGGATGGTTTCGGCGTCGCGGAAGTCTTCGCTGAACTGGTGGAGGTTTTCCACTCGCGCGCCGCGCCAGCCGTAAATCGACTGGTCGTCGTCACCCACCACCATCAGGCTCTCGCCGCCCTTGGCCAGCAATCGCAACCAGGCGTACTGGACGGCGTTGGTGTCTTGGAACTCGTCCACCAAGATATGGCGGAAGCGGCGCTGATAGTGGTCGAGCAGGCCTGGGTTGTCGCGCCACAGATCCAGCGCGCGCAGCAGCAGCTCGGAGAAGTCGATTACCCCGGCGCGGGCACAGGCCTCTTCATAGGCCTGGTAGATGCTCAGCATGGTGGCCAGGAACAGGTCGCCGCTGGGCTGGATATGCTTGGGTCGCAGGCCTTCGTCCTTCTGCCCGTTGATCCACCACTGGGCCTGACGAGCAGGCCAGCGCTGCTCATCGAGGCCGAGCTCACGGATGACCCGCTTGACCAGACGCTGCTGGTCATCGGAATCGAGAATCTGGAAATTCTGCGCCAGTTTCGCTTCTTGCCAGTGCGCGCGCAGCAGGCGATGCGCCAGGCCATGGAAGGTACCGACCCACATGCCTTGTGGGTTGACCTTCATCAGCTGCTCGATGCGCTGGCGCATCTCGGCAGCGGCCTTGTTGGTAAAGGTCACCGACAGGATCGAATGCAGCGAGGCGCGCTCGACCTGGTGCAGCCAGGCGATGCGGTGCACCAGCACACGGGTCTTGCCCGAGCCGGCACCAGCGAGGACCAGGTGACGACCCAGCGGTGCGGCCACGGCCTGGCGCTGGGCATCGTTGAGGGAGTTCAGGAGGAGGGAGATATCGTCATGCATGGGCGGCATTCTATCCGTAAACCGGCCCGGCTCGCTCGTGCAACGGACGGGCGCGGAGATCCGACCGTTTCAGCTGGTATCTCGCGATGAGTGGACGGGCCCGGCTTGGAGCGGCCGACTCTCGACTCTTGCTCAGGTGAGGTTGCAAGGTTGCGCGGCGGTTCTCGTTCGTTGGTCGGAACGGACTGTTACGGGCGGATATCAGCGTGCCATCATCGACAGGTGGCTGCAGCGCCCATAACGCCCTTTCAGACACCTACGACAAGAAAGCTCAATGATCGATTCTGCTCAAACAACCCAATCGGCGTCACCGACCATGAAGGATCAAGCCGTCTTCGATCTCGCGGACCTCGATCAGCGGAGCGAGCGCACGCGACAGCTTTACCAAGGCTCGCGTGTCTCGCTGATACTCATGGTTCTTGCCAGCCTGATATTTCTCGGGCTGCTCTGGAACAAGACACCGTCGCTGGACGTGGCGCTTTGGTCGGGCTGGACGCTGTTGTTGGCGCTGCTGCGGCTGCAGCAAGCGAGCGCATTCGACAAGGCCGATGCGGGCGATCAGCAGCGTCCTTACTGGTACCGCGCGTTTCTTGCCGGTAGCGTCGTCACGGCGGTCACGCTCTGCTACGCGATCGTGGCGCTGGTGCCTGGCGATGACTTCATCCAACAGACCCTTCTTTACGGCGCCACAGGCTCGGTCATCGTTGCCGGCAGCGTAACCAGCGGCGTTTCCCTTCGCGCCTTTTTCTGCTTCGCCGCACCCAGCCTGCTGCCAGCCGCCGTCGTTCTGCTGAGCAGCGATCAGGCGCAGCAGCAGGGCTGGGGCGTGTTGTCGGTCATCGTGCTGCTGACGCTCAGCATGGTCGCCTGGCAGACCAATCGTCTGCTGACCGCGAGCCTGGAGCAGCGCTGCTACAACCAACAGTTGATTGCACGCCTGCAGCACATGCGCGGCGAGGCGTCGGAGCTGAACGGCGAGCTGGCACGCGAGATCGAGCAGCGGCGGCACGCCGAAGCGCGACTACGGGAAGCCTTTGAGGGGCTCGAGCAGCGCGTGGCCGAGCGTACGGCGGAGCTGCGCGAAAGCGAAGCCCGGCTGAACCTGGCGCTCGAGGCCAGCGAGCTGGGGCTCTGGGACTGGGATCTCGAGCATGACGAGATTCATCATTCGCGTATGGAGATTGTGTTCGGTATTGGCCCCAGCGCCCGGCTGCGGCTGGCGGATCCGCAGCGGCCGAAAGTTCACCCGGACGACTTGCCTGAAGTGCGCACAGCCATCATTGCGCACCTCAAGGGTGAAACCGATCTCTACTCGATCCGCTATCGGGTACTGCAGGTAGACGGCCATTGTCTGTGGATGGAAGACCGCGGACGGGTCATTGAGCGGGGCGCCGATGGCCGTGCGCGGCGGATGATCGGTACCCGTCGGGATATCACTGAAGCTCATCGGCAGGCCGAGCAACAGCGCCTGGCCGCCACGGTATTCGAGGCGGCGGGTGAAGGCATGGCAATCATGGATGCTGAATTTCGCTTGCTGGCGGTCAACGACGCCTGCTGTGCGCTGTCGGGTTATCAGCGCGATGAGCTCATCGGGCGCAGCGTCGCACGCTTGGCGAGCTCCGAGGACAGCCGCCAACAATACGCGTCGATTCGCGACTGCCTGGCCCGGGACGGGCGCTGGCAGGGCGAGCTCATCGAAACCCGCAGAAACGGTGAAGTTTACCCGCAGTGGGCTCAGTTACACGCGGTTCGCGACAACCAGGGCAACGTCAGCAATGTGGTGGCGTTCATGTCGGACCTCAGCGTGCGGCGGCAGGTGGAAGAACGCCTGCGTTACCTCACGCACTTCGATGAGCTCACCGGCCTGGCTAATCGCAGCCTGCTCAAGGCTCGTCTCCATAGCGCCTGCGAGCGTACCCGCAACAGCACGCGCGGATTGGCGGTCCTGTACATCGATCTGGATCGTTTCAAGGTGCTCAACCAGAGCCTCGGTCATGAATCGGCAGACCAGCTGCTGCGCGAAGTGGCCCGTCGCCTATCGCATACGTTTTCCGATGCCGACACCATAGCGCGTCTATCAGGAGACGAGTTCGTGGTGGTGCTTGAAGGCTATGGAGGCCTGTCGACCCTGGCGCACACCGGCAGCCGCCTGCTGTCGCGCATCAGCAAGCCGGTGCTGGTCGACGGCCAGGAGCTGGTAGTCAGCGCATCCATCGGTGTCAGCCTGATGCCCGATAACGCGCGCGAAGCCACTGCGCTGCTGCTGCAGGCGAACATGGCGATGCAGCACGCCAAACACGTGGGCGGAAATACCCTGCAGTTCTTCACTGAGCGCTTGCAGGCCTCCAGCCTGGAAAATCTGAAGCTTGAAAACCAGCTGCGCCGAGCAATTGATGAAGGGCAGCTGGAGGTGTTCTACCAGCCGCGGCTGAACGTGGCCGACGATCATCTGGATGCTGCTGAGGCGCTGGTGCGCTGGCGTCATCCGCAGCAGGGCCTGATCGCGCCAGGCGACTTCATTCCGCTGGCCGAGGAGACCGGGCTGATCATTCCGTTGGGTGAGTTCGTCCTCCGCGAGGCCTGCCGGCAGGCCCGTCAGTGGCAGCTGGATGGGCTGGCGCCGATCCGGGTCTCGGTGAATCTTTCGGTGAAACAGCTGCGTCAGGGCAACTTCATCAGTCTGGTGCGTCAGGTGCTGGAAGAGAGCGGCCTGTCGGCAGACAGGCTCGAATTGGAATTGACCGAGAGCCAGCTGCTCGATGACATCGATAACGCCGTCAGTATCAGCCATCAGCTGCGCGCGCTAGGCGTGAAGCTGGCGATTGACGATTTCGGCACCGGTTATTCCTCGCTCAGCTATCTGAAGCGCTTTCCGGTGGATTTCGTCAAGATCGACCGCTCGTTCATCTCGGAACTGGAACAATTCGGCGAAGACGCCGCCATCGTTCGGGCGATCATCGCCATGGTCCACAGCTTGGAGCGGAAGGTGGTGGCCGAGGGCGTGGAAACCCAGGCGCAGATGGATTACCTCAAGGCGCATGGCTGCGATGAGATTCAGGGTTACCTGATCAGCCGCCCGATGCCGGCGGAAGAGTTCGTCAAGCTGTTGGCCTAGCGGTGGAAGGCGGAAGCCGTCAGTTTCGCGCCTACCGGATGTGGCTTTTGCGGGGTAGCTAGCCGCGGGTGGTGCTGCCCTTGACTTCTCGCATCAGCAGCGCATAGAGCAGATCACCCGCTTCCAGCATTGGCAGATAGAAACGTGAGGATTTACTGGCTGGCCCGGCGATCTTCGCAGCGCCAGATCAAGTCATGGCGAACTCCTGCCTTGGCCTCAAGTCATCTCCTAGACAGGGCTTGCCTCGAGCGCGCTGCCGACGCAAGCCAGCCATCACCCGGAGATCATCGTGAGCGTTAACCCCGTCGATGCCAGAGGCAGCCTGATTGCGACGCTTTTGCTCGGGATTGGCCTGATGGCGGCGGTGGATGAGATCGTCTTTCATCAGATCCTTGCCTGGCACCACTTCTTCGATCGATCGACCCTGGCCGTTGCTCTGCTGTCCGATGGGCTGCTACACGCGGCAGAGTTGCTGATGCTGGCGGCCGGCTTCTATCTGTTCGTCCGGCTCAGCCGCGGCCGGGCCGTGTCGCAGCGGCACGCCTGGGCAGGGTTGCTGGTCGGCGCGGGCGGCTTCCAGCTGTTCGACGGCATCATCAACCACAAGCTGCTGCGCCTGCATCAAGTGCGTTACGTCGAGGATCTGTGGCTGTATGACCTGGCCTGGAATGGCGTTGGCGCGGTGGTAATAGTGGCTGGTGTCCTGTTGTGGCGGCGTGCCCAGGCCGACAGGCAACAGGGTCGATAAAAATGACCCACGAGGCACATCTGCTAACGCTGGCCGGCATGTTCCTGTTGGTGTTGCTGACCCTGGGACTCTGGTTCGGTTATCTGCTCGGGGTTCGCAGGCAGCGCCGCTACCGCTCGGGTTGGCGCTGGTGGCGGCTGGTCAGCTTCACGTTGGGGTGCGGTCTTGTTGTGCTGGCGCTGTCGCCGGAGATGATCGAATGGGGGCACGCCGACCTACGTGGGCACATGGTGCAGCACCTGTTACTGGGAATGTTCGCGCCGATCGCGCTGATGCTGGGCGCGCCTGGCACGCTGTTGCTGCGCAGCGTGCCGGTGGGTAACGCCCGCCGGATCATCGCGTTAGCCGGGACGCCACCGGTGCGTTTCCTGAGCCACCCGGTCACCGCATTGTTTCTGGATATCGGCGCCCTCTATCTGCTGTACCTGACGCCGCTGTACTCGCTCAGCTTCAGTGAGCCGCTGTTGCACGTACTGCTGCATTTGCACTTCGTGCTGGCCGGCTACCTGTTCAGTTGGTCGATTGCCGGCCCGGATCCAGCGCCGCATCGCCCTGGTCTGCGCACCCGATTGATCGTGCTGTTCATGGCTATCGCAGCCCACTCGATCCTGGGCAAGCTGATGTATGCCCACGGTTTCCCACGTGATGCCGGTCATAGCCTGGCCGAGATCGAGGCCGCCGCGCAGCTGATGTACTACGGCGGGGATTTGGCGGAGTTGCTCCTGGCGATCGTTTTCTTCGCTATCTGCTACCGCAGTCAGCGATCCAAGCCGCTCGGCGCAATATCCAGCTAGCAGACGGCAAACCGCCGGACGAGGCGTTAGCCGGGCCCGGCGGTTTGACATGTGGCGTTGATGTCGCGATGGCTTACGCCGCGGCGATCACATCGCCATGGTTTTCCGGCTCGATCAATGCGCGATGCAAGGCTGCCACCGCCGCGTCGTAGTCTTCTTCGTTGACCACGCACTGCATCTCCACCTGGCGGATCGACTGGTGCACCGCCTGAATGCTGATGCCGGCACCGGCCAGCGCCGCCACGGTCTTGGCGAGGATGCCCTTGACCTTGAGGTCCGAGCCAATCGCCGAGACGATCGAGACGTTATGCACCGTGACTTCCGCGGCCGGGTACTTCTCTTCGATCAGTCGTGCGGCGCGGTTGATCAGCTTGCGCGAGCCCGAGGCGGCGTAGTAGGTGATGCTGTTGGCATCGGAGTCCTTGTTCACTACGTATAGGCGCAGCTGCTTGAGCAGCTTGCTGATCTCGATGTCGTAGGCGACGTCGCCGAGCATGTCCTGATCGAACACCTCGATACCGAAGACGTCCTTGCGCCCGGCGATGATCTCGACGCAGGGCTTCTCGCTCTTGTAGTCCTGGCTGATGAGGGTGCCGGCGTGTTCGGGTTCGAAGGCATTCTTGATGCGCAGCTCGATGCCGGCACGGCGCAGGGTCTTGGCCGCACGCGGATGAATCGCCTCCATGCCCAGATTCGACAGCTGGTCGGCGACGTCGTAGTTGGTACGGCCGATGGTCACCACCTTGTCGGCGCCCACCAGGTTCGGGTCGGCACTGGAAAGATGGAATTCCTTGTGGATGATCGCCTCGCGCGCCCCGGTAGCGGCCGCGATCTGGGCAAAGGTGATCTCGCTGTAGCCGCGATCGAAGGTGTTCATCAGGCCTTCGCTGCAGTGGGTATAACCGGTGGCGACCACCAGTTCGCGACTCAGGTCCACTTCTTCGAAGCTGTGGCGGACCATCTCCTCGAAGGGCAGCGGCGCGTCGCGGTGCCAGCCGGTGAGGTCGACCATCTTGGCGTTGACGCCACGATGCTTGAGCGCCAGCACCGAGTTGAATGCGCTGTGCGCTTCGCCCAGGGAGGCGAGCATCTCGCGGACCTTCATCAGGTGCTCGTCGAGCTGGAAGTGGCCGTAGGCGCAAAGGCGCTGCAGGCTGCTCATGCATTCGCGGGCATCGTCGATGCGTGAATTGACGAACTGGTTGGCTGCGCGCTGCTCGAATTCGCTGGCGAACAGCTCGGCGTTCTTGCTCAGCATGCGAGTACGTACGGTTTCCAGCGCTTCGAGCCAGGCGCCTTCGCTGCGGGCGTCAGCGAACCGCTGGTATACACCGGGCTCGCCGGTTTTCTTGTGTTCCAGCAGCAGATTGGTCATGCCACTGTAAGCCGACACGACGAAGACGCGCTGATAGAGCGCATCGCCTTCGCGTTGGCCGATGAAGATGTTGTTGAGTACTTCATCGAAGCGGCTCATGGATGTGCCGCCGATTTTTTCTACGGTATGCATCGATTCAACGTCCCGTCTTGGGGGTGAATTTTCATCCCTGGGCCGCCTTTCGGCAGGCCAACAAAGATCAGGCCCGGTTTGGTTGCGGGCCTGATGTACCTAATTCAGAGATATTGTTGTGGCTGGATCTGCAATGGTTCGAAATTCTCGCGCTCGGCGACGAAGGTCGGGCGTGGTGCGAGGCCGCAGAACGGCGCCTGCGAGGCATTATCTACGTGGTTGTAGACATAGAACAGATTGCTGCGCGCGCTGGGTGTGATGTTGCTGTTGGAGCCGTGCACGGTGTTGCAGTCGAAGAACACCACGCTGCCCGCCGGACCGGTGGCCGTGTCGATTCCGTAACGGTTGGCCAGCTCGGTGAGGCTGTTGTGATCCGGCACGCCGAGCTCTTGCTTGCGCAGGGACTTCTCGTAGTGGTTTTCCGGTGTCTCGCCCACGCAACGGATGTAGTGCTTGTGCGAACCGGGGACCAGCATCAGCGGACCGTTGTGTGGCTCGTTATCGGTCAGCAGGATCGAGCAGCTCAGGGCGCGCATGCGCGGCAGGCCGTCTTCGACGTGCCAAGTCTCGAAATCCGAATGCCAGTAGAACTCCTTGCCGGTGAAGCCGGGCTTGAAGTTCATCCGTGACTGATGGACATAGATGTCGCCGCCGAGAATGAAGCGGGCGATGCCAGCGGTCCTTTCGTCTGCAGCGATGCGGGCGAACAGCTCATTGTCCTTATGGATGGCGAACACCGAGCGGATCGCGCCGCTGTCTGGTTCCTTGATGGTCTTGCCGGAATCCGCCACGACCGGATCCTGGCGCATGCGATCGAGCTCTTCGCGGAATACCGCGACTTCGTCGGCGCTGAACAGGTTGGGAATGACCAGATAACCATCACGCTCGAAGCGTTCGATCAGGTCCGGTGCAATCGGCGCGTTGGCTAGATCGCTGCGGTAGACGACCGGATCCAGACGTTCCTGCCAGCTGGGTTCGTCGTGCTGGCGCGAAGGATAAAGGTCGGCTTGCACGGGGTTCACGTTAGTTCTCCTTGGATCGTTGTCGTAGGGCGGCTGTGGCTTGCCCTGCGGTTGTTGGGACGGGCGAACCCGTCCCACGTTCCTGCGTCAGGCGACTGTTTCGGCCTCCAGCGGATAAACACCGCTTTCGTCATGCACTTCCTTACCGTTGAGCGGCGGGTTGAAGACGCAGGCCAACTTCATTTCCTCGGTGCCGCCGCGCAGCAGGTGCTCGTCGTGCTTGTCGAGGATGTACAGAGTGCCGGGCTCGATCTTGTAGATCTTGCCGTCGGCAATGGTCTCGATCTCGCCGTTGCCGCTCATGCAGTACACCGACTCCAGATGGTTCTGGTAGTGGATGTGCGTCTCGGTGTTGGCGTAGATGGTGGTGATATGGAACGAGAAGCCCATGTTGTCGTCTTTGAGCAACATGCGGGTGCTGTCCCAGGTCTCGGTAGTGATCTTGCGGTTGGACTGCTCGCAGTCAGCCAGGGTGCGTACGATCATTTTCTCAATTCCTCACGAAGCGGCCTGGTTGGTGTCCTGCTCGGACATCACGGCGGCAAAGGCTTTGTCCAGAATGCTCATGGCCTTGTCGATCTGCTCTTCGCTGATAATCAGCGGGCAGAGACACTTGACCACTTCGCTGTGGGCGCCGCTGGTTTCGATGACCAGCCCATTTTCGAAGGCGTGGCGGCAGACAGCGGCGGCGGTGTCGCCGTCCGGGCAGCTGATGCCGATCATCATGCCGCGGCCTTTGACGAACAGCGAATCGGGACCATAACGGCGCACGATCTTGTGCATGCCATCGGCGATGCGCTTGCCCTTGGCCTGAACGCTCTTGGCGAATTCATCATCGCTCCAGAAGTGCTCGATGGCTGCAGCAGCGGTGACGAAGGCGTGGTTGTTGCCGCGGAAGGTGCCGTTGTGCTCGCCCGGTTTCCACTGGTCCAGCTCCTTGCGCAGCAGCACCATGGCGAACGGCAGGCCGAAGCCCGAAAGGGACTTGGACAGGGTAATCATATCCGGCTTGATGCCCATTTCCTCGAAGCTGAAGAAGCTGCCGGTCCGGCCGCAACCGGCCTGGATGTCATCGATGATCAGCAGCATCTCGTGCTTGCGGCAGAGTTTTTCCAGCTTGCGGATCCAATCGGCGGAGGCTGCGTTGAGGCCGCCTTCGCCCTGGACCACCTCGACGATGACCGCGGCGGGCTTGTCGATGCCGCTGGACGGGTCGGTCAGCAGCTTGTCCATCATCCCGATGGTGTTGACCTTGTCGCCGAAGTAGTTGGCATACGGCATGCGGCTGACGTCGGTCAGCGGAACGCCAGCGGCACCCCGGTGATGCTTGTTACCAGTCGCCGCCAGGGCACCGATGCTGCAGCCGTGGAAGCCGTTGGTGAAACTGATGACGTTGTTGCGGCCAGTCACCTTGCGCGCCAGCTTCAGCGCGGCCTCGACCGCATTGGTGCCGGTCGGGCCGGTGAACTGCATGACGTAGTCCATGTTGCGCGGCTTGAGGATCAGCCGGTCGAACGTCGACAGGAAGGTTTCCTTCGCGTCGGAATACATGTCCAGGCCATGGGTGATGCCGTCGGCGCCGATGTAATCGAGCAGCGCCTGCTTCAGCACGGGATGGTTATGGCCGTAGTTGAGCGTGCCGGCTCCGGCGAGGAAGTCGATGTAGTGCTTGCCTTCGCGGGTGATCAGCTCGGCGCCGCGAGCTTGCTTGAATACCACCGGGAAAGAGCGGCAGTAGCTGCGAACACCGGATTCGTGCAGTTCAAACGTTTGCATGGGGTTTCCTCTGATTCTTTTTCTGGAGTCGGTGGCGTCGAAAGGACCCGCTCGATAAAGCTCTTCATCCTCGTGCTGGCCAGCAAAGTGCTTGGCGCGGGAAAACAGCGTGCGGGTGCTGTATTCGGTCTCCAGCTGAGCGAAGGCTTTCTTGAACAGCGCCTGCGAGGCGCCGTTATCGGGCGAGATGGTCGTTTCGAGGTGACGGACGCCCTGTTCTCTGGCGACCCGAGTGACCAGGGCCATCAGCATGCGCAGAGCCAGACCCTGGCCGCGCATCGAAGCGTCTACCGCGACTTGCCAGACGAACAGCGTGTCCGGACGGGCAGGTGGGCGGTAACCGGATATGAAACCTACCAACTGGCCATTTGCATCTTCGGCCGCGATGGAGGTGTCAGCGAAGTCGGAACACTGCAGAAGGTTGCAGTAGACCGAATTGGTATCCAGAGGCTGGCAGCGCGCTACCAGATCATGGAGGGCAGAACCGTCGCCGTCGGTTGGGCGACGGAGCGTTACGGTAGGAATACTCAAAACAAGTCCTTTGGGGTTGTTGATTGAAATCCTTTATTAGAATAAACACATCAAAAACTTAATCTCAACCCGAGGCGGCGGTCATCGCCCTGAATTCACCGCTGATATCGCGGAAGTTTGCCGCTTATCGAGTGATTTGAACTTTCTGTTCCCGCCGCGAAATAAGCGCCGAATTCGGCTAGATATCGAGAGGAATCTCTTCCGTGAGTTGGGCTGACGAATCGATGGGTGTTTGCGCCGCTGCTCGCCTGCTTTTGGTGTGCTGCTGACGCGTGCGGCCAGTTTAGCTGAAGCCCATAGGGATAGAGGGCTGTGGCGGATTTTGGCGCGACTATCGGAGCCCCCGATTGCCGCCGGCGCAGGTTGTTGATGAAGTAACGGAAGTTCGGCCGCTGAATGCGCCAGATTTTGCGGTCGAACTACCGAGATCGGGCGAAGATATTGGCGGCTGATATCGGGCCCATGTTTCAGGAAGATTGGCGACTTCGTCGCACTCAGTGAAATTTTTATGGCGAGTTGATTCGGCGCCATACCGGCAAGTTGCCCTGGATAGTTGTGGGCGGCTGCTGCATTAGTTATTCCAAGATGCAGCAAGCCGCTCTGTCCCGCATGCTAGAACGGATCCGGGCCCGGTGTTCTGACGGTCGGTCAGGGCCTCAGCGCCACCAACGGCGGCCCTGGTGCTCGATAAGCTGATGCGCCTGATCCGGACCATCGGTTCCGGCCGGATAGGGTCTCGGTTTACGGTAATGGCTTTGCCAGCCCCGCAGGATCGGGTCGACCCAGTTCCAGGCGGCTTCCACTTCGTCGCGGCGCATGAAGAGGGTCGAGTCGCCTTCGATCACGTCCAGCAGCAACCGCTCGTAGGCCTCCCAACGGCGCGTGCTGCTGAACGCCTTGGCCAAGTTCAGGTCCAGCTCGACGGGCTCCAGTTGCATGCCCTTGCCCGGTGCCTTGGCCATCAGCTGCAGGCTGATGCTCTCTTCCGGCTGCAGGCTGATCACCAGGCGGTTGACCTCCCCCTTGGTGAAGAGCATGTGTGGCACCTGCTTGAAGGTGATGATGATCTCAGAGCGCTTGCGAGCCATGCGCTTGCCGGTGCGCAGGTAGAAGGGCACGCCAGCCCAGCGCCAGTTGTCGATCTCGGCCTTTACCGCGACGAAGGTTTCGGTATCACTGTCGTTATCGACATCGTTTTCGAAGTAGTAGGCCTGCACATCCTGGCCACCGATACGACCAGCCCCGTACTGGCCGCGCACCGTCTTGTCCTGCACGTCATTGCCGGCGATCGGTTTGAGCGCTTCGAGGATTTTCACCTTCTCTCCGCGTATCGATTTGGCATCGAAACGCACCGGCGCCTCCATAGCCACCAGACATAGCAGCTGCAGCAGATGATTCTGCAGCATATCGCGCATGGCGCCAGCGTGGTCGTAGTAGCTGCCGCGATTCTCGACGCCGAGGGTTTCGGCGACGGTGATCTGCACATGGTCGATATGACCGCTGCGCCAGATCGGCTCGAACAGGGCGTTGGCGAAGCGCAGCGCCATGAGGTTCTGTACGGTTTCCTTGCCCAGATAGTGGTCGATCCGGTAGATCCGCGACTCGGGAAACACTGCGCCGATGGCTTCGTTGATTTCCAGCGCGGAATCCAGGGAGTGGCCTATGGGCTTTTCCAGCACGATACGTGCGTTCTCCCCGGCAAGCCCTGCGCTTTCGAGGTTGGAGGCAATGGGCTCGAACAGGCTCGGCGCGGTTGCCAGGTAATGCACCCGCGCGCGTCCTTCGGGCTGACCGAGATGGTGCGCCAGCCCGACGAATTCGCCACGCTGGGAGGCATCCATTGCGAAGTAATCGAGCCGCAGACTGAACGCTTTCCAGATGTCCGCCTCGAAGTCGGAGCGCGCGATCTCCGCGCGGCAGTGGCGCTCGGCCAGGGTCAGGTAGGCGTTACGGTCGATATCCTGGCGGGCGATCGCGAGGATGCGCACGTCATCGTGCAGTCGGCGTTCACGGTGCAGGTGATAAAGCGCAGGGATGAGTTTGTGTAGCGCCAGATCGCCGGTACCGCCAAATACCAGCATGTCGCAGGAAATGGACACAGCGTCACTCCTAGAAGGTAGACAGACTCAATAGCTGGGCGATGCGGCAAGCCTTGTAGTATAACTACAAGCCCACTACACCCAGCCGGCAAGACGGATGCGAGCGCACCCGCAGTGTTCGACCACGCTTGCCAGGTATTGATCATAGCGAGTCCGGAACGTGAATCTGCTGCAACACATCGCTCAATCGAGAAGTTCGCTACGTAAGTCGGAGCTGAAGGTGGCCGACCATGTGCTCCTCGATCCAGCCGCCGTGATGCACAGTTCCATGGCCGACCTGGCCCACGTGGTGGGTGTCAGCGAGCCGACGATCGTGCGCTTCTGCCGGGCCATTGGTTGCCTGGGATTTCAGGACCTGAAACTGAAGCTGGCGCAGAGCCTCGCCGCCGGGGCCAGCTTCGGCCAGTTCGCCATCAGCGAGAACGATTCGGTTACCGACTTCGCACTGAAGATCTTCGACACCACCCTGCATACCCTGATGGAAGTGCGCGAGCGCCTCGACTCCGACGCGCTGGAGCGTGCGGTCGCGGCCATGGCCAAGGCGGAGCGGGTGGAGTTCTACGGCTTCGGCGCGTCCGGCGCAGTGGCCACCGACGCTCAGCACAAGTTCTTCCGCCTGCTGCTCAGTGCGGCGGCGTATTCCGATCCGCATATGCAGGCGATGTCGGCGGTCACGCTGAAACCCACCGACGTGGCGATCTGCATCTCCCAGTCGGGACGCTCAAAGGACTTGCTGATCACAGCCAACGTCGTGCGCGAAACCGGCGCCACGCTGATCACGCTCTGCCCGAGTCAGACGCCACTGGCGGAGCTCGCAACCATCAACCTGGCCATCGACGTCCAGGAAGACACTGAAATCTACACGCCGCTGACCTCGCGCATCGCCCATCTGGTGGTCATCGATGTACTGGCGATGGGCGTCGCTATGGCGCGCGGGCCGAGCCTGGTGAACCACCTCAAGAGCGTCAAGCGCAGTCTGCGCAGCCTGCGCCTGTCGCCCAAGTCGGTGAAGCCGCACGAAGACTGAGCCCGGTCGAAATGGCGCCGTGTCGAGCGTCATCGCACCGTCATCAGCCTGTCCTCATAGCGTCACCCATAGCTTCGATGCTGAGCCTCCCAGTACCCCTCTCGGGAGTTCAGCATGGCCCAGCACCGCGAAACCTATGTCAACCTCGATGCCCGTGCCCGCCGCAAGCAGCAGGATGAGCGTCGCATGTACTTTCGCCGCGCCATCGAAAGTTATGACGAGCAGCGCCAGCTGCATGCGCAATTGGTGGAGTTTCCCGATCTGATGATTGCCAGTCCGCTGTTACCGCCCTCGGCAGAGTGTCGCTAACGAGCGTCACACCGGCTGTCGACACGGGCCGCGCGGCTCATGCGGATTGCTCCAGCAACGCCATGAGATCGGCGTGCAGCGCGTCGGGTATGTCCACACCGTCGCGCAGGGTCCGCTCGCGGGCCTCGTAGCGCCGTTGTGAGGGCAACCGAGCGCCTTGCCCCTGAATGGACTCGAACATCGTCTCGGCACGCGCCAGATGCTCGTCGGCGGCGTCGCCCAGGATCCGCCTGGGGTCGATGACGATGATCAGCTCACCGCCATAAGGCGCAGATTTGGTGCCGGCATCGTAGGCCAGCGACTCCTGGCTGGTCATGTCGCCGATCAGCGGCCCTGCGAGCAGCTCGACCATCGCCGCCAAGGCTGAGCCTTTATGGCCGCCAAAGGTCAACATCGCGCCATTGAGCGCCTGTGCGGCGTCGGTGGTGGGTTTGCCATCGGCATCTATGCCCCAGCCCTCTGGAATTGGCTTGCCTGCTCGGCGATGCAGTTCGATTTCGCCGCGCGCGACGGCGCTGGTGGCGAAGTCGAAGATGAACGGGAGCTTCCCGGCACGCGGCCAACCGAAGGCGATCGGGTTGGTGCCAAACACCGGCTTGCTGCCGCCTGCGGGTGCGACCCAGGCATGGCTTGGCGTGCAGGCCAGCGCAACCAGGCCGGCGGCGGTCAGCAACTCCATTTCCGCCCAGAGCGCTGAGAAGTGCACGCAGTGATTGATCGCCATCAGTGCGATGCCTTGTTGCCGCGCCTTATCCACCAGCACCGGTAACCCGGCCTGGAACGGCACCTGAGCGAAGCCGCCCTTTGCATCCACCCGCACGATGGATGGGGCATGGTCGGTGACCTCGGGCACCGCGTCGGGATTGACCTTGCCGGCCTTCAGCGTGCCGATGCAGCCCAGCAGGCGGTAGATGCCGTGGGATTTACACTCGTCACGCTCCGCCGCGACCATGCTGTCGGCGATCGCCACGACATAGGGTTCGGCGAATCCGTGCTGGCGCAGGATGCGCTGCGCGAGATCGCGGACTTCGTCCAGTGTTAAGCGGGCCATGCGTTTCTCCTCTAACGAATCGGGGATGGCAGGTTCAGAACAGTTGCCGCGGCAGCCAGGTGGCGATGCTCGGCACGGCAAGAATGATCAGGAACAGCAGCAGCTGGATGGCGATGAAGGGCAGCACGCCCTTGTACATGTGGCCATAGGTCATGTCCGGCGGCGCGATCGAGCGCAGATAGAAGATTGAAGGCGCTAACGGCGGCGTCAGGTAAGCCGTCTGTACCACCACCATGAACATCACCGCGAACCAAATCGGATCGATGCCCGCCATCTTCACGAGAGGCATGAAGATCGGTACGAAGATCAGCACGATAGAGATCCAGTCCAGCACCATGCCGGCGATCAGCACGATGAACATCAGCGCCAGGATCAGCCAATACGGGCTCAGGTCCAATTCGCCCATGAAGTCGGCGAGCATCCAGCCACCGCCGCTGGCGGCGAAGATCGCGGTGAACATGGTGCCGCCGGTGACGATGAGCATGATCATGGCAGTGATGGTGATGGTTGAAACCAGCGCCTCGATCAGCCGCCGTACGGTCAGTTCGCGAAAGCACAGCGCCAGCAAGGCCGCACCGAACGCACCGACCGCCGCGGATTCGGTGGGTGAGGCGATCCCGGCGAGCATCGAGCCGAGCACGGCGAAGATCAGCAGGAACGGCGGAATCAGCGCCTTGAGCGTGATCGTCAGTTTTTCCATCAGCGGCGTGGCCTGCATCGCCGGCACGGCGGGTGCCAGCGCCGGGGTGATCCAGCAGCGCACGCCTATATAGAGAAGGAACAACAGCATCATCAGTACGCCGGGAATCAGGGTCGCGGCAAACAGCTGGCCGATGGATAGCTGCGCCATCGAGGCGTACACCACGACGATCACCGACGGCGGAATGATGGTGCCGAGCGAGCCGCCCGCGCAGATGGTGCCGGCGATCAGCGAGCGGTCGTAGTGGTATTTGCTCATCGCCGGAATGGCCATCATGCCGACGACGATTTCCACCGCGCCGACGATGCCCGAGCTGGCGGCGAAAATGCCGCACATGAGCATAGTCGACATCGCCAGCCCACCGGAAAAGCCTCCAAGCCACAGCTGCAGTGCTTCGTACAACCGCCGGGCCAGCCCGCTGCGCTCGAGGATCGCGCCCATCAGCACGAACAGTGGAATCGCCGAGAGGG
Organism: Pseudomonas sp. Q2-TVG4-2; assembly: GCF_013620795.1. Classification (GTDB taxonomy): domain Bacteria; phylum Pseudomonadota; class Gammaproteobacteria; order Pseudomonadales; family Pseudomonadaceae; genus Stutzerimonas. Next base: position 25,747 of record NZ_LGLW01000003.1, read on the forward strand.
AGAAATTGGTCGAGGCCTGCAGCAGCGAACCGAACATTTGCTGGAAGATGTTCTCGCCGAACAGCAGCAGGCCGAACAGCGCCGAAACCGTGATCAGCGAAAAGGAAACCGGAATGCCGAGAAAGATGAAGACGAACAGCAGCGCGAACATCAGCAGCGGTATGTAATCCATCATTCCGGCAATCCCCCGCTGGGCTGCTTCTGGTCGGTGAGGTAGCGGTACGCCTCGACCACGACTTGCAGGGTCAGCGCCGCCAGGCCGATGGCCAGGGCGCTGTAGAACGGCCAGATCAGCGGCGCCCAGGGACTGACGTGCTCCACTTCGGCGGTGACGAAGGCGTGCCAGGTGCGCTTGCCGGCGGTCCAGGTCAGCGCGCCAAGAATCGGTGCGAACAAGAACAGGTAGAAGCCGCCGTTGATCCAGCGTTGAATGGCCGGTTTGAGTCGCGAGGCAAGAAAGTCGATGCGCACGTGAGCGTCGATCTTCAAGGCATAGGCGCAGCCGAGGATGAACATCGCGCCATTGAGCATGTAAGAGATGTCGAAGGCCCAAAGCGTCGGTGCGTTCAGCACGTAACGCGAAAACACTTCCAGCATCATCGCCAGGACCAGCAAGACGGCCATCGCCGCTGCCACCCAGAGCAGGGCGTTGGCTGGCCAGTCGAAATAGTTGCGCTTCATCGAACCTCCAGGCCGGCCGCACTGAGGCGGCCGGAGGCGTTACTCAGTGGCGGTACAGGTAGGACGAGTTATTGGACCAGCGCTGCATGTAGTCCTGGTAATCCTTGAGGATCGCCTTCGCGTCGGTTTCGCCTGACTTGCGTGCTTCGATCTGCGAGCTGACCAGTTGATTGCCGCGCTTGGCCAGCTCCTCGATGGCCGCCGGGTCCAGCCGGAGGATTTCAATACCTGCGTCCTTGTAGGTCTGCATGGCTTTCATATCGGCATCGAGGAAATGGAAGTAGCTCTGCATGGTCGTCAGTTTGGCCGCCGCTTCGAGCTTGTCCTGGACGTCCTTGTCCAGCGCTTCCCAGCTCTCGTTGGTCATGAAAAATTCCCAGACGAACGATGGCTGGTGCACGCCGGGCGTGAGGATGTAAGGCGCGACTTCATGGAAGCCCTCGGTGAGGTTGGCGCCGGGTGTTGCCCATTCCACAGCATCCACTCCCTTGCGCTGGAGCAAGGTGTAGATCTCGCCCGGCGGCACCACCGTCGGCGATGCGCCGACCTGCTTGACCACCTCCGCCCAGGCGCCCGCCGTGCGGTATTTGACGCCCTTGAAGTCCTCCAGCTTCTCAATCTTCTTGTTCGCATGAGCCAGGATCTCGGTGCTGCCGACCCCTACCACCATCGAGTGCAGGCCCATCTCCTTCTCGCGATATTCCTGCAGGTATTTCAGGCCGTTGCCCTCGTAAAGCCAGGACAGTGTTTCCTCGCCAGACATGCCGCCGGGATAACTGGCGAAGACATTGTTGAGCGGGTCCTGATTGACCAGATAGGTGGAGGTGGAATGCCCGGCTTTGAGCACCCCGTTCTGCACCGATTCGAACACCTGAAGCGCCGGAACGATCACGCCTGCGCCGACGGGACGAATCTTCACTTCACCGTCGGTGAGCAGGTCGGCGTTCTTGGCGAAGCGGACCAGGAAGTTCTCGAAGAAGAAGCTGCCTTCAGGAACCGAGGTCGGCACCGTGTAGGTCTCGGCGGCGTGTGTGCCGGTGCAGGCGAGCGTCAGGCCGAGCGCGGCGATCAGGTGGGCTTTTTTCAGTTGCATGGCGAAACCTCTCGAGTCAGACGGCCCCGCCGCAGAGGCGGCGCAGGCAGGTTGCGGCAGTTGCGAGAAAGGTCACAGGCCCACGTCGGGCAGTGTCGGGCGGTTGGCCATGGCCTTGGCCATGATCTTCTCTACGTATTGGCGATCAGCGTCCGGCAGGGCCAGGCGTGGCGGGCGGGTCAGGGCGCTGCCGCGACCGGCGATGGCTTCACACAGTTTGATGCACTGCACCAGGTCGGCGCGGGCGTCCAGGTGGAGGATCGGCATCAGCCACTCGTATATCGGCATGGCTTCGGCGAAGCGACCGGCCTTGGCCAGGCGGAAGATGGTTTCGCCTTCCTTGGGGAACACGTTGGACATGCCCGACACCCAGCCCTCGGCCCCCACCGCGATGCTTTCCAGCACCACGTCGTCGAGGCCGGCAAAGAGCACGAAGCGGTCGCCCACTTCGTTGCGCACGTCGATGAAGCGGCGGGTGTCGCCGGAGGAATCCTTGAAGCAGACCACGTTGTCGCAATCGGACAGCGAGATGAGGATGTCGGGGGTGACGTCGTTTTTGTAGATCGGCGGGTTGTTGTAGACCATCAGCGGCACGTCGGCATTCTTCGCCACGTAGCGATAGTGCTCGGCGGTCTCGAACGGCTTGGAGCCGTAGACCAGGGCCGGCATCAGCATCACGCCGTCGACGCCGACCTTTTTAACTGCGTTCGCTACCTTCGCCGCCTGCACACTGGTGAACTCGGCTACGCCGCAGATCACCGGCACACGGCCCTTGGAGGCGTCCACCGCGACCTCGGTGACCGCGATTTTCTCTTCGGTAGTCAGCGAGGTGTTCTCCCCGACCGAGCCGCATACGACCAGCCCCGACACGCCGTCGCGAATCACATTGGAAATGACCTTGTGGGTTTCTTCCAGGTTGATGGAAAAATCGTTATTGAATTGGGTAGTAACGGCAGGAAACACGCCGCTCCAGTTGACTCGTTTGTTCATGAGATGCCTCCGCTAGAGTATTTCGTATACGTTTCGTTTGGGCTGTCCTCGTCCGGTTTGGTCCTGAGTTCAGCATGAGTCCGGCCGTGGCTTGGCCGTGTTGCGAGTTACCGCCGGCTTGTGGCTGGCGGCGGTTGAATCAGATCTCTAGTTCCACGGGCCAGGTATCCGACAGGCGATAGCCTTCCGGCCAAGGGTCGCTGGGGTCCAGCAGGTGCTGATGGGTGCCGGTGATCCAGGCTCGGCCGGACAGGCACGGCACGATCGCGGGACGCCCGGCGAGGTCGGTCAAGCTGTCGATGCGGCAGTGGAATTCAGAGCCGATGATCGAGCGGCCGATGAAGCGCTCGCCCACCCCCAATTGGCCCTTGGCATGCAGCACCGCCATGCGTGCCGAGCAACCGGTGCCGCAGGGGGAACGGTCGATCTTGCCGGGGCGGATCACCACTGCGTTGGCCGCTGTGAGCACGCCCTCGATGCGCTCGAGCGGTGCGGCAATTTGGCAGAAGGAGATATGTGCCCAGTCTGGATTGGTCGGGTGGGCAAACCCCAATTGCTGATTGGCCGCCTGGGTGACCTTCAACCCGGTCGCGACCAGGTCGGCAGCTTCATCGGTGCGCAAGGAAAAGCCCAGACGCTTAGCATCAACGATGACGAAGCTGTCGCCGCCATAGGCCGTGTCGACCTGCAGCGAGCCCAGCCCTTCCACCTCGATCCAGGCATCGAGCTTGGCGGCGAAGGACGGTACGTTCTTCACCTCGACCCGCTCGGCTTTGCCGTTGCGGCACTGTGCGATCACCTCGATCAGCCCCCCTGGCGCCTCGAGTGTGAGCCGTGTTTCCGGCTCGGTCATCGGCAGGATGCCGCTGTCCAGCAGCACGGTGGCCACGCACAGCGAATTGGAGCCCGACATGGGCGGCGTGTCGGCCGGCTCCATGATGATCCAGCCCATCTGCGCGCGTGGGTCCTTGGCGGGCACCAGCAGATTGACGTGACGAAACACGCCGCCGCGCGGCTCGTTCAGCACGAAGTTGCGTAGGGTCTCGTCGCGGGCGATCCAGCGCGATTGCTCCCACAATGTGTCACCCGGTGGAGGCGCAACCCCACCGACAATGACATCGCCGACCTCGCCCTCGGCGTGGCAGCTGACGACATGAATGACTTTGCTCGATCGCATGGCTCGCCTCTAGATCACGGATTTCAGGAAAGCCGCGGTTTCCGGCTTCTGCGGGTTGCTGATGACCTGATCGGGCGGGCCGATCTCGTGCACCAGGCCGTCGCGGAAGAATGCGACCCGATCGGATACCTCGCGGGCAAAGCCCATTTCATGGGTCACCAGCACCATGGTCATGCCGTCTTCGGCCAGCAGGCGCATGGTGTCGAGCACCTCGCCGACCAGCTGTGGGTCGAGCGCCGAAGTGGCTTCGTCGAACAGCATGTAATCCGGTGACATGGCGAGTGCCCGAGCAATGGCCATGCGTTGCTGCTGGCCGCCGGACAGCTTGCCGGGGAATACCTTCAGCTTGTCCGCCAGGCCGACATGGGTCAGTTGCTTCACCGCCAGCTCTTCGGCCTCCGCACGGCTTTTGCCCAGCACCTTTCTCGGCGCCAGCATCACGTTTTCCAGCACCGTCAGATGCGGAAAGGCATTCCATTGCTGGAAGACGATGCCAATCTTCTGCCGCAGCTTGTTGATGTCGGTGCCCTTGGCGTGGACTTCGGTGCCATCGACGCGGATCGAGCCGCTCTGAATATGTTCCAGCCCGTTGATGCACATCAGCAGCGTCGACTTGCCGGAACCCGAGCCACCAATGATCGACACCACCTCGCCCTTGTTGACGGTCAGGTCGACGCCCTTGATCACTTCCAGCTCACCAAAGGATTTGTGCACCTTGTCGATCTCGATCATTGCTGCCACCTTTTTTCCAGCCGGGCGCCCAGGCGGGCCACCACCAGGCTCATGACGTAGTAGATGAGCCCTGCGATGCACAGCACCAGCAGTGGCTCCTGAATACGAGTGACGATGGTCTGCGAGGCGCGCAGCAGTTCGATGATGCCGATCCACATCACCAGCGCGGTGTCCTTCATCACCGACAAGACCAGATTGACCCAGCCGGGAAAGGCCACCCGCGTCGCGACCGGCAAGACGATGTAGCGCAGGTCCTGCCAGTAGCTCAGGCCCAGCGAGCGGCTGGCCAGACGCAAGCTGCCCGGCACCGCCAGAACGCCACCGCGCACCACCTCGGTGAAGAAGGCCGCGGCGTAGACGCCCAGCACCACGCAGCCGACGGTGAAGGCGCTCCAGTCCAGCCCGACGATGCTTTTCAGGGCGTTGAACAGGACGAACTGGATCAGCAATGGCACGCTGCGAAAGATGTCCAGGAACCAGGCCAGCGGCAGACTCGCCCGGGGAAACAGCGCGCGAATCACGCCGAAGACGATGCCGGCGAAAGTGCCCAGCAACATGGCCCAAAAGGTCAGCATCAGCGTGACGCCAGCGCCCTTGAGCATGAACAGCAGATCGGTCGAGGTCAGGCTAGTGGAAAACATGCTCGGGTCCTCAGTAGCGGAACAGTCGCCAGGCCATCAGCCGGGCTACCGCTACGATCAGCTTGGCGATCAGGTAATAGATCGCTGCCGCCAGGGCGAAGTATTCGAAGGTGCGGAAGGTCTTGACGTTGTAGTCCTGGGTCACGCCGGTGAGGTCGTTGTTCAGGCCGACGATCACGCCCAAAGACGTCATCAATACCGCCCAGACCATCTGGTTGGAGAGTGGGTGGAAGACGATGCGCAGCAGTTGCGGGATCACGATCAGCCGGTAGGCCTGGAAGGCGCTCATGCCCAGCGAGCGTGCGGCACGCATCTGCGTATCCGGCACAGCCTTTAAACCCCCGCGGAAGTTTTCCGCCAGGTAGCCGGCATTGTTGAACGTGATGCCCGCTAGTAGCGCCGCCCACGAGCTGATATGCCAGCCGAAGGCACCGAGGCCGAAATACAGGGCATAGATCTGGAACAGCGAAGGTGTGTTGCGCGCCACCGACACCCAGGCGCTGCCAACGCCGTTGAGCAGCGGATTGCGGGTCTCGCGCATGGCGGTCAGCACCAGCGCGATGAGCACGCCGAAAATCATCGACAGGGCGGCGGTCTCGAATGTAACCACCGCGCCGGCGAGCATATCCGGCAGCGCACGGAAGGCGGGACGCCAATGGAAGGTGTAATCGAACATCGCTCAATGCGCTCCTTCGGTGTCGGCAGCCGCCAGCCAGCGCGGTAGACGGCCACTGGCGTGACCGCTGCAGGCGGTTTCGACGCATTCTGCAAGGCTGCCGAAGCGCACCTGTCGGCCAACCAGGCCGGGCGCGTAATGCGCGTATTTACCGGAGTTGGTCATCAGGGTGCGTGCGGTCAGGGGTACGACCGGCTCCTCGATCATGCACCAGCAGGTGTCGGTGACGATCTGCACGCCGAAGTGCTCGATTGTCCGTAGATGACCGGCTTCGCTGGCCTGCCGCTGAATCTCGCGGCCGCAGGTAAGCAGCATGGAAACATCGGCGTGCTTCACCTTGCCTTTGCAGAGCTGCGCGAGGCGGGCGAATTCGCTCAGCGAGAAATGCGGATTGCCCAGGCTGATCAGCTCGACGTCTGCGGATTCACCGCTATCCAGCTCGCGCCAACTATTGAGCAAGTCGCCGCGTTCTACCTGCAGGATGCGCCCCGGCCTCTGATCACCCAGAGCGGCCTCAACCGAAGGCGCCTCCGGTGTAACGCCAACGATATGAAACATCGGTGCTGCGGAGGTGGTGGCGAAGGCGGCGCCGAAGGCTTTTAGGTCGTCAAGTGTCGGATCGCTCTGTTCGAGCCCGCAGATCACCGGAATCTCGCTGCCGCAGAGCAGACCGACGTGATAGCCGAGCAGCGGGTAGAAGGCGTCATCTAGGTTTTGTAGCGACGGCAGGTCGATACGCAACGTGGCGTGGCGCTGCTCGGCCAAGTGGCAGCCCGTCAGTGGCGCGCGACCGGTCAGGGCAATGCAGATGTCCAGGAAATCGGGATATTTCAACGTCCGCGCACCCAGCACGCTATTGGCATACACCACGGCGTTGGATTCTGCCCAGACGATCTGTTCGCCGGCTCGCGGGGCGCTGTCGAGCAGATAGGGCGCACAGGTGAAACTGGCGCTGGCGCCCATCTCGACATAGGCGTCGGCCAATTGGCTGGCCGGCTCGCCGAACGCGGCGGCGACACCCATCTGCCGCCAGCGGCGCTGGTCTACCGAGATCGAGTTGAGCGTGGTCGGCACCTTTACCCGCCCACCCCAGTCGGCCAGCTGGCGAGCGAACCTGAGGCTGGCCGGCCCGGTGTAGATGCAGCCGTCGATATGCGCCTGGGTAATGTCCACCAGTTCCCGCGCGCCCTGGAGTTCAGCCATGCGCAACAGGATTTGCATGGCCGCCTGGGTGGCCTTGCCCTGTTCGCCGGCGAGCATGGCCTGGTCCTGTTGATTCAGGTCTATTTGTGTAGGGAGATAGCCGTTTGCGCTGGCGCCGTCCGAGGCCAGCCAACCATCGTCTGGCAGCTCGGCGAAGCCTTGCACCAGGCCGTTTTCAATTCGTATATAGCGGGCGTCGCGCAGCGCCGCGAAGGCTTGCTGATCGAGGCTGATGACCGGCAGCGAGTGGCCAAACAACAGCTGCGCCACCAGCACGCCGAGGGTGAGAATCTCCTCGGTTTCGGCAAAGACCAGCGCGGCGGGTGCGTGACCGTTTAGGATCAGCTCCAGCAGGACGCTGCTGCCCGTGCAGGAGCCGCGTCCGCTGGGGATTGCCAATACCTTGCCGGCGATGACTTGGCCGCTGAGCGGGTGGTGACAGTCGATCACTTCCCCACTGAACGGGTCGACCCCGCCCCAGAAGCTCAGGCCTGTGTCCGCATGCAGACAGGCTGCCTGAGCGCTGCCCGGAACCAGGCTGCGCCCCGTGAAGCCGAGCGCAGTCTGCTGCGGGGTAAACACGTGGTCGCGACGAAGCATCGTTACCGCCGATCAGTAATAGACGCCAGGAACGGTCAGATCGACCGGCTTGCCGCCGACCCACTTCTCGTACAGCTCGGCGTAGCGACCGGAGCGCACCTGCTGGTTGACGAAGAGGTTGAGATAATTCATCAGGCCGTACTCGCTGCGCTTGGCGGCCAGGGACACGTAGTCGATGACGTAGGGGGCGTCGCCAGCGATCTTCAAGCCCTTGTACTTGCCTGATTTGATGGTGGAGGCGGCGACCGTATTGGTGACAACCGTGGCGTCCACATGGCCCTGGGCGACCGCGAGGATGGTGTCGTTCTGCGACTGGTAGGCGCGGAAGCTCCCGTCGCCCCAACCCTTTACGTCCTTTTCCAGCGCGATGGCTTCGAAGGTGCCGCTGGTGTTACCGACCGGGCGACCCTTGAGATCGTCGTACTTGTCGATGCCGGTGTCTTCTCGCGTCAGTACCACCATGTTGAAGGCGAAGTAGGGGATGCTCATGCCCACCGTCTTGGCGCGCTCGAGGGTGTCGGAGGTGGAGGCGACGATCACGTCCGCACGGCCGGAGACGAGCGCGGGGATTCGGTCCGGGAAAGGCGTTTCGACCACCTCCGGTTCGACGCCCAGCACCTTGGCCAGGTCGCTGCAATAGTCGACATCGAAGCCTGCCGGCTTGTTGCCTTCATCGCGAAAGCCCATGGGCGGGAAGTCGAGGGTAACGGCACAGCGCAGCTTGCCCGAGCCAATGATGTCGTCGAGCTTGTCGGCCTGTGCAATGGAAGTCATGGAGGCAGCAAGCAGAGCGCTAACGGCCACAGCTATGGATTTCTTCATACATTCCTCGTCGATGCGGTTGATCGTCCAGTTGATTCAAGCAGCTGTTTCGAGATTTCGTATACGTTATCCGCACAGCAATAGCCGTGCCGGTCGGCTAAAGCGCGACGAGCGAAATGATTGGGGGCGAGCCAGATTGCCGCAGGACGCGGGCTAGAGCAGGCGCTGTGAGCGCAACCAGCCAAAGATGCCGGAACGACCGTTCGTCGGATTGCACTGAGAGCAAGGCATCCGGCCCATGGTTGCTACAAATGGGAGCACCGCGTTACCAGGTTGCCCGATGATTGGGTGGCAGCGCGTTTCGATAGGCGCGGGGTGACAGCCCGGTCAGCGCACGGAATTGCCGGCTGAAGGCGCTGTGATCGGCATAGCCGCAGCGCAACGCGATTTCGGTGATGGGCAGCGCTCCGTCGAGCAGCTGGGTTGCGGTGTCCAGTCGGGCCTTGTGAATCATCTGCCGAGGGGTAAGACGGAAGACGCGCTTGCACAGCCGCTCCAACTGAGCGGCTGATAGGCCCGCTATCGCAGTGAGCTCGGATAGCCTGATAGGGCGGGAATGATTCGCGCGGATATAGGCGTCCACCGCAGCGAGCTTGAGGTAAGCCGGGTTGTCGGCCTCCGGTGCCCGCAAGTCGATGGAAACCCCAGCCATGCCAATGATCCTGTTCTCCGGGTCGCGCAGGGCCAATTTGTGCGTCATGCACCAGCCAGGCTGGCGGCCTGGATACAGGTGCAATTCAAGCTGATCCTGCAGGCGCAACCCCTGGCTGAGGACGCGATGGTCCTGGTCGGTGTACTGCGCGCCGAAGCCGGTTGGAAATACCTGCGCGGCCGTCAGACCAATCAGTGCATCGGGATCGCCACGGCCACAACGCTCGGCCAGGGTCCGGTTGGCCAGGCTGTAACGGGCGCTCGTGTCCTTGATAAAGAACACCACCTCCGGCAGCGCATCGAGCAACGGCGCGATCAGTTTCAGGCTGGCGAGCAGCGTAGGTAAATTCTTGGGCGGATCGGTCGGCAGCAGGGAGAGCATCGGGGGCGCTACGAACGGGAAAGCCCGAGGATACGGCCGACGATCAGCGAATGGTAGGCAGTGTCTAGGGTGAGGTCAGGGTTTCGTGTCGCTCGGTCTAAGCTCGTCATCAGGCAAGGCAATCAGCGTGCCGATGCGTGCCGGGCTGATCGGCTGGCGCGGTTTGGGTGGTTGCCAGCCGAATAGGACGTCGCTCGCCGCGCCGCAAATTCGGCCCTGACAGGCGCCCATGCCGCAACGGCTCTCAAGCTTGGCCTCGACCCAGCTGCTGTGACTGGCCATGGCTGAGTAGGGCACGTCTTCGCAGCGGCATACCAGGGTTTCGGGGGCCGCCAGGGCTTTCAATTGCTCGTTCAGGCGGAAGGTTCCCGCCAGCAGATCGGCGAACCCCTGCCAGCGCTGGCGCTCGGCGAATCTCGCTTTGGCCCGCTCGAGATCACCGATGACGGCATGACCGGCGATGCTGCCTTCGACCCTTGCCAGTTCGCTGCCGCCGAAGCCGGTGCATTCGCCCGCTGCAAAGTGATCCGGCAGGCTTGTTGTCTGGTAGGCATCGATTTGGATGGCTCGCCCGTTTAGCCCACAGCCCAATACTTGCCCGAGTTCAGTGTTGGGAATCAGACCGAAACCGCAGGCCAGGCGATCGCAGGCGATTTCCGAAACCTTGCCGTTGTGAATCAAGCGCACGGCTTCCAGGTGATCGGTGCCCAGCGCCGCTAGCACATGAGTGCCGCTGCGATAACAGCGATCGCTCAGTTGTACGGCCTGCAACGCTTTGCCTGGCCAGCGTGACAGGCGAGCGGCAAAACCAGCGAGGGCAGCAAGCTGAGCCTGTTCGGCAATGCGCAGCAGGTGGGCGCCGGCGCCCTTGGCCGTAGCCGCACACGCCAGCAGCAGCGGGCCGCTACCGGCAATCACCAGGCGTTGGTCGACCACAGGCATGCCGCTCTTGATCAGCGCCTGCAGCCCGCCAGCGCCGGTCACACCGGGTAGCGTCCAGCCGGGAAACGGCAGCAGCAGCTCGCGCGCACCGGTGCACAGAACCAGCTTGTCGTAACCAACCAGATGCCCCTGCGCTGCGTCTTCCAGCAGCAGTTGCTTGCCGCCGGGTGCGGCGATCACCCGTACGCCGCTATGCAATTCGATATTCGCCGTTTCCGCCAGCGCCTGCCGTTGCTGGCGGGCGATGGCCGGTAGCTCGACCTGTGGGCCGTCACGCCAGATCTGTCCACCGGCCGCCGGGTTGTCATCGAGGATGGCGATGCTTGCGCCGCTGGGTGCGGCGGCGAGCGCGGCAGCCATTCCGGCAGGTCCGGCGCCGACGATGAGAATGTCGTAATGCGGTTTCATGGGCGCGTTTCCACGGACATGCCGGTGACGCAGATTGTCTGGCAGGCCAGTCGCCGCTGACCGTCGATGGTGACCCGGCACTCCTGGCAGATGCCCATGCCGCATAGCGGCGCGCGCCGCTCGCCGGTTACCGAGGTGCGGCTGCTGCCGTTGCCGCCGAGATAGAGCGCTGCGGCTACCGTCGTGCCGGGCGCGACCTCCAGCACATGCCCGTCGAGCGTGATCTCAATCATGACCGAGGTTTCCCATGGCATAGGCGGCCGTGGACGACCCGCTTGGTGAGGCGAGGAAGCGCGCTGGGCTGTAGGGTTCGATAGCCAGCGCCGACTGTCGTCCCAGCAGCTGAGCGACCAGCAGTTCCGCCGTACCGGTCGCGGTCGTTACGCCCAATCCCTCGTGACCGACCGCCAACCACAGGCCTGGCTGCTGCGGATGCTCGCCCACCAGCGGCAGGCCATCCGGACTCGCCGCGCGAAAACCGGTCCAGCTGCGAATGGCGTTCAATCGAGCCAGCCCCGGCATGTAGTCGACGGCGCGCTTGAGCATCCGCGCCAGCATCCAGCTGTCGATCGCTGGATCGCTGGTGTTGAACTGGCGCGAGGAACCGATGAACAGCTGCCCGGTCGGCCGCGGCTGGATGTTGCAGGCCACCGAAGGGCCTTCGCTGTTGTGGGCGCTAGTGACATAGCCCAGTTCCACCAGCGTATGGCTGATCTTGCCGGGGTAACGGTCGGTGATCATCAGATGGCCTTTCTTCGGCTGGATCGGCAGTTCCGGGCAGAGTTCGGTGGCATGAATCCCGTTGGCCAGCACCACAGCCTGTGCGCGCAGGACACTGCCGTCGCTCAGCTCGACCTGTTGGCTCTGTATGCGCGTTACCTGTGCCTGCCGCTGAACGACATGCTTGCCTCCTTGGGTGATTAGCCAGCGTGCCGCATTGGGCGCATAGAGGATGCCATCGCCACTGACTTTGAGGGCTCCATGCAGGCCGCTGCGCAGTTCCGGCTCTGCTGCTTTCAGCGCGGCGCTGCCGAGCAATTCGCAACGCATGCCCTGTTCGGACAAGGTGTTCAGCTTGTGTTCCGCCACGGCCATCTCGTCGTCGCTGGCGGCGAGCCAGAGGGTGCCGTTGTTGCGATAGCCGCAGCTTTCGTCCATCAGCCGGCCCAGCTCCCGCCAGCGCCGGATCGAATAGTCGCTCAGTGCCAGCTCGGCCGGGTTGTCGTCCAACGCGACCAGATGGCCCATGCCGGCAGCCGTGGCGCCACCGCGCTGGGCGTCGAGGAGCAGCACGTCGACGCCGTTAGCCGCCAATTGATGGGCGCAAGCCGCGCCGATGATGCCGGCACCAACGATGATGACGTCCGCATTCACGACCGAATGCCCCAGGCGAAGGGATCGTCCTCCTCGATCAGCAAGGTGGCTTCGGCACTCAGGTGCGCGCGACCGCGGATAGTGGGCACGATGCGGTCGCCGTCCAGCTCGTAGCTGGCGGTAAATTCGCTACCGATGACGCTGGCCTGACGCCAGGTCTCGCCGGGTTGCAACTTGCCGTCCGCCGCCAGGCAGGCGAGTTTGGCGCTGGTGCCGGTGCCGCAGGGCGAACGGTCATAGGCCTTGCCGGGACAGAGGACGAAGTTGCGGCTGTCGGCTTGCAGCGAAGCTGCTGCGTTTGATGAAGCGCCGTTTCCAGCTCCGGCTTCGCTCGCAGCGCTTTGCGGCTGTTCAGGCTCGGCAAACAGCTCGATATGGTCGACTTCGCCGCCGTCTTCGCCGCGTATGCCCTGGGCTTCTAGCGCCTGACGCACCGCCCAGGTATGGGCCGTGAGCGCTTCGAGGTTATCGCCTGCGATGCGCTGCCCATGCTCGGCCACGAGGAAGAACCAGTTGCCGCCCCAGGCGATGTCACCGGTCACGGTGCCGTGGCCTGGCACTTCGACGCTCACATCCTTGCGGTAGCGATAGGCTGGCACGTTGCGCACGCTGACCGAACGGTCTTCGTGCAGAGTTGCCTGCACGGTGCCGACCGGCGTTTCGATGCGGTGAACCCCCGGCTGGATGCGTCCCAGATGCGCCAGCGAAACCACCAGCCCGATGGTGCCGTGGCCGCACATGCCGAGATAGCCGCTGTTATTGAAGAAGATCACGCCGGCACAGGCTGTTGGGTCTACCGGCTCGCAGAGCAGCGCGCCAACCAGCACATCATTGCCGCGCGGTTCCAGCATGGTTGCGGCGCGCCAGTCATCGAAACGCTCGGCAAGCAATCGGCGGCGTTCGGCCATGCTGCCGGTTCCGAGTTGCGGGAATCCAGCGATGACCAACCGGGTCGGTTCGCCACCGGTGTGGCTGTCGAGAACTTGGATGCGCTTCATGGCCGCCCTGCCTGTACGGGAATGTGCAACAAGCATCCAACAGCTGCTTGCTTACGGCTTGAGTGTTTTCGTCGGTGTAGATGACGAAATCGGCATAGTCCAGGCGGATGGCTCGATGCCTGTCCAGCGGTGGCCATGGGGCAGGTGTTCGAACAGCGCCCGGCAGACGCCGATGATGTGGCGTTCGATCAGTTCGGCACACAGGTCCACATCGCCGTTGCGACAGGCACGCAGGATTTCACGGTGCTCCAGATCGGCGCCGTGCTTGCCCTCGTGAATGCTCATCTGGACTCGCAGGTAGCGCTCGACCTTGTCGTGAATCGAGCGAATCATTTGCATCATGAACGGCCGCTCCGCCGGTCCGTAGAGGCAGGCATGGAAAGCCCAATTCAGCTCGGCCCAACGTGCCGCATTGTCCTCATGGACGAATTCGGCACAAATGGATTCGGCCTGGGCAAAGGTGTCCTCGGTCATGTTGGGCACGGCGAGGCGGATGATCTGGGTTTCCAGCAACACCCGCACTTCGAATATCTGCGCCAGTTCCGGCTCGGTCAGCACCGTTACCACAGCGCCTTTGTTGCGCTGGAATGACACCAGTCCTTCGGCTTCCAGGCGCTTCAGCGCTTCGCGTACCGGAATCTTGCTGACGTTGAACAGTCGCGCCACGTCATCCTGGCGCACCGGTTCGCCCTCGGCGAACTGGCCGCTGATGATCGCCTCGCGCAGGTGCTTGGCGATGACCTCGGAAGCCGAGGGAACGATGCCCAGGTTCGGGGCGTTGAAGGATTTGAGGGGCACAGTCGCAAGCTCGACGGAAGTGAATGCGTTTGAGGATATCGTATACGCCGGCTCGCTTCATTTTTTCCGACGAAGCAGATGCCGCCTCGTGCGGGTGCAGCGCGCCGTCATCCTTTCTCGGCTCCGCTGAAGCGCCGCGCCAGAGCGTTGATGCGTTGCCGTTCGGTACGGGCGAAGGCGAAGAAGGTTTGCGCCACCGGCGAGAGGTATTTGCCGCGTGGATGCACCAGGCACCAGCTGCGCATCAGCGGTAATTCCTCGACCGGGAGCTCGCACAGTGCACCGCTTTCCAGCTCGCGGAGCACGGCGTGCCGAGGCAGCAGCGCCAGCCCCAGGCCGGCCAGTACGCCTTCACGTTGGGCTTCGAGCGAACCCAGCTCCATGATTTGCGGAAAATGCGCGCGCTTCTGATCGCAATATTGCTCGGCGGCGCGCCGGGTGCCGGAGCCCTGCTCGCGGATCAGCAGCGGCCATGCGGTCAGGTCCTGCAGGTTGAGGTGCGGCCTCTGGCAGAGCGGATGACCCGGCGGTGCGACGGCGATGATGGCGTTGTCGAGGAAGGGCAGAAATTCCAGATCCATATCTGCCGGCACCTGAGAGATCAGTAGCAGGTCGTCGCGGTTGGCACTCAGACGATGGATCGCCTGGGCATGATTGATCACCACCAGCTGCAGACTTACTTCCGGGTGAAGTTCACGAAACGATGCGAACAGGTGTGGCACGAAATATTTGGCACTCGATTCGACGGCCAGCTTCAGCTGACCCTGCAGCGAGCCCTGCAATGTGGACAACTGCATGTCGAGGCTTTCCAGCCTGCCGAAGATATCCTCGCTGGTGCGTTTGAGGGCTTCGGCCGCCTCGGTGAGGTAGAGCTTCTTGCCTGTGTACTCGAACAGTGGCTGCCCGAGCAGCTCTTCCAGCTGCCGGATCTGCAGGCTGACTGCGGGCTGCGTCAGCGCCATCTCCTCTGCGGCCCGGCTGTAGGAATGGTTATCGCAGACCGCCCGAAATACGCGGAGCTGGCGCAGCGTCATGCGCATCAAGGACTTTCTCATGAGTACTCCAGTCGGAAGGATTAGCCGTTGAATCTGGCGTGGTCAGGCGTTATCTATAAGCCATAGCTTATGCGCAACCAAACAATTATTCATTTTCGGTAATTGCTGCCTAGGGCGTAGGGTAAAACGCATCGCCAAGCGGCGAATCCACCGGTCCGAACTGGACTGCCTGCTCACTGATCCGAGGGACGAAGCGTGATCAAGAAGCTGCTGATCGCCAACCGCGGTGAAATTGCCGTCCGCATCGTGCGGGCTTGCGCCGAAATGGGCGTTCGCTCGGTGGCGGTGTTCGCCGAGCCTGATCGTCACGCGCTGCACGTCAAGCGTGCCGACGAGGCCCATTTCATCGGCGAAGACCCGCTGGCCGGCTACCTCAACCCGCGCAAGCTGGTGAACCTGGCCGTGGAAACCGGCTGCGATGCCTTGCATCCCGGTTACGGCTTTCTGTCTGAAAATGCCGAGCTGGCCGAGATTTGCGCCGAGCGCGGCATCCGCTTTGTCGGCCCCAGCGCCGAAGTGATACGCCGCATGGGCGACAAGACCGAGGCGCGGCGCAGCATGATCAAGGCCGGCGTGCCGGTCACGCCGGGCACCGAAGGCAATGTGGTGGATGTGAGCGAGGCGCTGAGCGAGGCCGAGCGCATCGGCTATCCGGTGATGCTCAAGGCGACATCCGGTGGTGGAGGTCGCGGCATCCGCCGCTGCAACTCACGTGAAGAACTGGAACAGGCCTATCCCCGGGTGATTTCCGAGGCGACCAAGGCCTTCGGTTCGGCTGATGTATTCCTCGAAAAATGTATCGTCGAGCCCAAGCACATCGAGGCGCAGATCCTTGCCGACTCCTTCGGCAATACCGTGCACCTGTTCGAGCGTGACTGCTCGATTCAGCGGCGCAACCAAAAGCTCATCGAGATCGCGCCAAGCCCACAGCTTACCCCGGAGCAGCGCGCCTACATCGGCGACCTGGCGGTGCGCGCGGCCAAGGCAGTGGGTTACGAGAACGCCGGCACCGTGGAGTTCCTGCTCGCCGATGGCGAGGTGTACTTCATGGAAATGAACACCCGGGTGCAAGTGGAGCACACCATCACCGAGGAAATCACCGGCATCGACATCGTTCGCGAACAGATCCGCATTGCCTCCGGCCTACCGCTTTCGGTCAAGCAGGAAGACATCCAGTATCGCGGCTTCGCCCTGCAGTTCCGCATCAACGCGGAGGAGCCGCGCAACAACTTCTTGCCCTGCTTCGGCAAGATCACCCGTTACTACGCCCCCGGCGGGCCGGGCGTGCGCACCGACACGGCGATCTACACCGGCTACACCATTCCGCCTTACTACGATTCGATGTGCCTGAAGCTGATCGTCTGGGCGCTGACCTGGGAAGAAGCGCTGGCCCGAGGCTCGCGTGCGCTGGATGACATGCGTGTGCAGGGCGTGAAGACCACTGCCAGCTACTACCAGAAGATTCTCGAAAATCCGGATTTCCGCAGCGGACAGTTCAATACCAGCTTCGTCGACAGCCATCCGGAACTGCTGAACTACTCGATCAAACGCAAGCCGGGCGAACTGGCCCTGGCCATCGCCGCCGCCATCGCCGCCCACGCAGGCCTGTGAGGAACGAACCATGACTGCTCAGAAAAAAATCACCGTTACCGACACCATCCTGCGTGACGCTCACCAGTCGCTGCTGGCCACCCGCATGCGCACCGAGGACATGCTGCCAATCTGTGACAAGCTCGACCGGGTCGGCTACTGGTCGCTCGAAGTCTGGGGCGGTGCTACGTTCGACGCCTGCGTACGCTTTCTCAAGGAAGATCCCTGGGAACGCCTGCGCCAGCTCAAGGCTGCGTTGCCCAACACCCGCCTGCAGATGCTGCTGCGCGGGCAGAACCTGCTGGGTTACCGCCACTACGCCGACGACGTGGTCGAGGCGTTCTGTGCCAAGGCAGCCGACAATGGCATTGATGTGTTCCGCATATTCGATGCGATGAATGACGTGCGGAACCTTGAAACCGCCATCAAGGCGGTGAAAAAGACCGGCAAGCACGCCCAAGGCACCATCGCCTACACCACCAGCCCGGTGCACACCGTTGAGCTGTTCGTCGAGCAGGGCAGGGCGATGCGGGACATGGGCGTCGATTCCATCGCCATCAAGGACATGGCTGGCCTGCTGACCCCGTTCGCCACCGGCGATCTGGTGCGTGCACTGAAAGCCGAGATCGATCTGCCGGTGTTCATCCACTCGCACGACACCGCGGGCGTCGCCAGCATGTGCCAGCTCAAGGCCATCGAAAACGGCGCCGATCACATAGATACCGCGATTTCGTCCATGGCCTGGGGCACCAGCCACCCGGGCACCGAATCGATGGTCGCCGCCCTGCGCGGCACGCCCTATGACACCGGCCTCGATCTGGAACTGATTCAGGAGATCGGCCTGTACTTCTACGCGGTGCGTAAGAAGTACCACCAGTTCGAAAGCGAATTCACCGGCGTCGACACCCGCGTTCAGGTCAACCAGGTGCCCGGCGGGATGATTTCCAACCTGGCCAACCAGCTCAAGGAACAGGGTGCGCTCAACCGCATGGATGAGGTGCTAGCCGAGATTCCGCGCGTTCGCAAAGACCTGGGCTACCCGCCGCTGGTCACGCCGACCTCGCAGATTGTCGGCACCCAGGCGTTCTTCAACGTGCTGGCCGGCGAGCGTTACAAGACCATCACCAATGAAGTGAAGCTCTACCTCCAGGGTCGCTACGGCAAGGCGCCGGGCATCATCGATGCCAAGCTTCAGCGCCAGGCTATCGGCGGCGAGGAGATCATCGAGGTGCGTCCGGCCGACCTGATCAAGCCGGAGCTGGACAAGCTGCGCCAGGAGATCGGCGCCCTGGCCCGCAGTGAAGAAGACGTGCTGACCTACGCCATGTTCCCGGATATCGGCCGCAAGTTCCTCGAAGAGCGCGAGGCTGGCACGCTGCAACCCGAGGTGCTGCTGGCAATCCCGGATGGTACTGCGACGACCGCCGCAAGCGGCGAGGGTGTGCCCACCGAATTCGTTATCGATGTGCACGGCGAGACCTATCGCGTCGATATCACCGGTGTGGGCGTCAAGGGCGAAGGTAAGCGGCATTTCTTCCTGTCCATTGATGGCATGCCGGAGGAGGTGGTATTCGAGCCGCTGAATAACTTCGTCAGTGGCGGCGGCAGTGGCAAGCGCAAGCAGGCCAGCGGCCCAGGCGATGTCAGCACCAGCATGCCGGGCAACGTGGTCGATGTGCTGGTCAAGGAAGGCGATACGGTCAGAGCCGGACAGCCGGTGCTGATCAGTGAAGCAATGAAGATGGAAACCGAAATCCAGGCGCCCATTGCCGGCACCGTGAAGGCGGTGCACGTGGCTAAAGGTGACCGGGTGACCCCTGGCGATCTGCTGATAGAGATCGAAGCCTGACCGTTGTCCCTGGGGAGCCGAAAGGCTCCCTTTTTTTGTCTGTTTAACCTGTGATGACGGATCCGGAGGTATCGATGGGGCTCGACCCAGTAGTGCTGTTCTTCCTGTTCGGCCTATTTGCCGGGTTGGTGAAGAGCGAACTGAAACTGCCGCCAGCACTGTACGAAACGCTGTCCATACTGCTGTTGCTGGCTATCGGTTTGCACGGGGGTGTCGAGCTTGCCGAACAGGCCAGCGCGGCGCTGCTGGGTCAATCCGCCCTGGTACTGCTGCTGGGCTGCGCGCTGCCGCTGTTGGCCTTTCCGATGTTGCGCCTGCTGGGCTTTTCACGAATCGATTCGGCCAGCGTTGCGGCGCATTACGGTTCGGTGAGCGCTGGGACCTTCGCTGTGGTTGTGGCCTTCATGCTGGCCAACAAGATCGCGTTTGAAAGCTACATGCCGCTATTCGTGGCGATCTTGGAGATACCGGCGATTCTTGTCGGCATCGTTCTGGCCAAAGGCATCACCCGCGACACTAATTGGCGTGAGCTGGGCCGCGAGATCTTTCTCGGCAAAAGCATCATGCTGCTGCTGGGCGGGCTGATCATTGGTGCCATCGCCGGCAAGGAGAGCATCAAACCGCTCGAGCCGTTCTACACCAGTATGTTCAAGCCGGTGCTGGCGCTGTTCCTGCTGGAGATGGGCCTGATTGCTTCCGGCCAGCTTGGCTCGCTGCGCCGCTATGGCCTGCGCCTGGCAGTGTTCGGTCTGGGCATGCCCTTGCTTGGCGCGTTGATCGGGGCGTTGCTGGCGCGGCTGATGGGGCTTTCGCTCGGCGGTACGGCGATGCTCGCCACGCTGGCAGCCAGTGCGTCCTATATTGCCGTGCCGGCGGCCATGCGCCTGGCATTGCCCGAAGCCAACCCCTCGCTCTCGCTGACCGCGTCGCTGGGGATCACTTTTCCGTTCAACATCCTGGTCGGCATACCGCTGTATCTGGCGCTGGCCGACACCTTGATTGCCTGGGGGCTGTGAACATGACGACCGCGACACGAGCGCTGCTCACCGTTATCTGCGAAGCGGCGCTGGAAAAGAAGCTGGTGGCCGACCTCGATCACCTGGGTGCGCCTGGCTGGACCCTGTCCGAAGCGCGCGGACGAGGCAGCCGCGGCGTACGCAGCGCTGGCTGGGACACCGATAGCAACATTCGCCTGGAGGTCATCTGCAACCGCGAGCTGGCCGAGCGCATCGCCGAGCATTTGCAGGTCAGTTACTACGACAACTTCGCCATGGTCTGTTACCTCACCGACGTGCAGGTGCTGAGGCCAGGCAAGTTCTGATGGGCATGTCGAAGAATCGTGGCCGGCTGTGATGCGGCATGCAGATGAGGCGTCCATCCAACAGACCTGGTTGGAGCCGCACGATATGCAAGCGCTGCTTGAAGAAATTCTCGATGAAGTTCGCCCGTTGTTGGGGCAGGGCAAGGTAGCCGATTACATTCCTGCGCTTGCAGACGTGCCGGCTGACCAGCTGGGTATCGCCGTTTACAGTGCCTCGGGTGAGCTCTATCACGCCGGGGATGCCAAGACGCCTTTTTCGATCCAGAGCATTTCCAAGGTGTTCAGCCTGGTCCAGGCGATCCAGCATGGTGGTGAAACGCTGTGGGAGCGGCTGGGCCATGAGCCGTCCGGTCAGCCGTTCAACTCGCTGGTGCAGCTGGAGTTCGAGCGCGGCCGGCCGCGCAATCCCTTCATCAATGCAGGTGCGCTGGTGATCTGCGACATCAACCAGTCGCGCTTTGCCGTGCCGGCGCTGTCCATGCGCGACTTCGTACGGCACCTGTCGGGCAACCCGCTGATCGCATCCGATTCGCGGGTCGCGGAGTCGGAGTACCAGCACCGTGCGCGTAATGCTGCGATGGCTTACCTGATGCAAGCCTTCGGCAACTTTCATAACGATGTTGAGGCGGTGCTGCGCAGCTATTTTCATCACTGCGCGCTGCGCATGAGCTGCATCGATCTGGCCCGCGCGTTCGGCTTCCTGGCCCGCGACGGGGCTTGCCTGGAGGGAGGCGAACCTGTGCTGAGCCCGCGCCAGGCCAAACAGGTCAACGCCATCATGGCCACCAGCGGACTCTACGACGAGGCGGGCAACTTTGCCTATCGCGTCGGTTTGCCTGGCAAAAGCGGTGTCGGTGGCGGCATCGTCGCCGTGGTGCCGGGGCGTTTTACGGTCTGCGTCTGGTCGCCCGAATTGAATCAGGCCGGTAACTCGCTCATCGGCATGGCGGCCTTGGAGAAGCTATCGCAGCGCATTGGCTGGTCTATCTTCTGATGATGACTCGGGAGGCCCGGCTGCCACACGGGGCGCAGCCCCTTTCGTTACCGCCTGTCACATCTTCGCGGTGCCGAGCGCTCGGCGTGCACCGTCGAACCTATCCAACCACTAGAGAGATCGCGTTATGAGTCTCGAAGACAAAACGACCGAAACAGCGCAGGAGGCGCTCGACAATCTCATCGCGGGGGTCATGCAGTTCCGTGAAGAGGTCTACCCTGAGCAGCGCGAGTTGTTCAGCAAGCTGGCCCACGAGCAGACGCCGCGTGCCATGTTCATCACCTGCGCAGATTCACGCATCCTGCCGGAGCTGATCACTCAGAGTTCGCCAGGTGATTTGTTCGTCACGCGTAACGTCGGCAACATCGTGCCGCCCTACGGAATCATGAACGGCGGCGTGTCGACTGCCATCGAGTTTGCCGTGATGGCGCTCGGCGTGCATCACATCATCATCTGCGGCCACTCCGATTGCGGCGCAATGAAGGCGGTGCTGAATCCGAAGAGCCTGGACGGCATGCCGACCGTGAAGAGCTGGCTGCGCCATGCTGAGGTGGCACGAACGGTGGTGGAAGAGAATTGCGGCTGCGCTGATCACAATACCCTGGGCGTCCTGACCGAGGAGAACGTGCTGGCCCAGCTCGATCACCTGCGTACGCACCCATCAGTAGCGGCGCGGCTTGCCAGCGGCCAGCTGTTCATCCACGGATGGGTATACAACATCGGTACCAGCGAGATCCGCGCCTACGATGCGGCACGAGGCGAGTTCCGTCTGATCGGCGACGGTCCGCTGCCGATGGCCACACCCAAATCACGCTACGTTTGAGGTATCGAAGCAAGGCGCCGTTCGGGCGCCTTGTGGTTCAGCGATCGACCAACTGACGTAGCCGGCTGGCCTCGCGAACTCCCGACGTAGGGTTTCGGCCAGCGGGGTGGGGCGGGTCTTCGGTGCTACTTGTGCAGTACAAACTGACCGGTGAAACGCACGGCATCGCGGCCGTCAGCAGCGAGGATCCGGCTGTTCAGGGTGAGACGTGAGCGGCCGCGTCGGCGGTAGATGGTCTCGAAGCGGTTCCAGGCCTCCTCGCTTGGCGCCGAGCAGATGGCGGTGGCGTCGCCCACAACCGGAAGCGGATAGTCGATCTGTCCTTCGTGGATGACGATGTGCCCGTCTTCGATACCTGCCTCCCGCAGACGCAAGAACAGCCAGCCCCAGCCAGCCAACACCGAGGCACAGTACAGGCTTCCGCCGAACATGCTGCTCTTGTGGTTGATGTTCGCTTGCAGCGGGACCTTCAAGCGCAGCTCATGGTCTTCCCAGCTATCGACTTGCAGGCCCATGGCTCGAGTCAATGGGATGTCGTGGTGCAGGGTGGCTTCCAAATGGCGGCTATCGCGGCTCATGCCGGGCGGATTCCTAAACGTTTGCAGATACAGGCAGACGTCAAGCATGACTGCTGAGTCACGAGATTGCCAGTTTCCACGCGCGCTTTTTTGCGGGTTCTCAGACGCCGTTCGGCGGCTCGATCAGGCACCTCAGCGAACGGTGGTTTTCTGCTGGTAGGCGCAGTAACCGGGGCGTGGGCCGATCCTCGGATGGTTGCGGCAGGTGTCAGGTCGTTTGGCGTACACCGTGCATAAGCGGGTCTGGCGATCAAGGTAGAGGCAGTCGCCATTGGTCATGCGGGTCAGGGTGAAGATCCCGTGCTTTTGATTGAAGTGTTCGATGATACCGGCCTTGCTCAGGCGCTTTGCGACCTGTTTTGCCGGCTCGTCACGCTCGAAGGCATCGACCACCTCCAGGCGGATCAGGTCATCGATGCGTACCTCGACCGGCAAGGTGCAGCAGGTCGCGTGGCAATCCCCGCATAGGCCATTGCTGTAGCGAGCCCAAGTTTCCAGGCGGTCGGGGTCGGCAGAGGCAATCAGGCGGGTCTTCATGGCGGCGGTTTCGGTAATGGCGGCGCGCGATCATAACGATCACGGGTGGAATTTCCAGCGAATCCGACGAGTCGAACCACGGACAGGCGGTCGCGCAGACTCGGCCGAAACCTGCAAACCTGTCTGCATTGCCCTTTGCGAGGTAGCCCGGTGCTGCCATGAGCGCATTCTCATTCCCTAGCTCCATGAGGTCTGTCCATGACGCAAGAGTCGACTGTCCCCAACGCCGATGAAGTCACGGCCTTCCGCAACGCGATCATCAGTAAGCTGACCTATTCGATCGGCAAGGACCCGGAACACGCCTCCGACCACGACTGGTTCGAGGCGGTGGCGTTGGCCACTCGCGACCGTATGATCGACCAGTGGATGGACCGTACGCGTGAGGGATACCGCGAGGGTAAGAAGCGCGTGTATTACCTCTCGCTGGAATTTCTCATCGGTCGGCTGCTCACCGACAGTTTGAGCAACCTGGGGCTGCTCGATACTGCCCGCCAGGCGCTGGCTGACGTCGATGTCGACTTCGAGCGCATTCGCCTGACCGAACCGGACGCAGCGCTGGGCAATGGCGGCCTGGGTCGCCTGGCGGCTTGTTTCATGGAAAGTATGGCGACGCTGGGCATCGCCGCCCATGGTTACGGGATTCGCTACGATCACGGACTTTTCCGCCAGGCCATCGTCGATGGATGGCAGCATGAACAGACCGAAACCTGGCTGAATTTCGGCAATCCCTGGGAATTCGAACGCCCCGAGGTCAGCTATCTGATTGGTTTCGGCGGCAGCGTCACGGCCATGCCGCACGATGCGGCCGGGCAAGAGCAGCCCAAGCACTTCTGGCATTGGGCCGAAGGCGTGCGCGCCATTGCTTACGACACACCGGTGGTCGGCTGGCGCGGGGCGAGTGTGAATACGCTGCGGCTTTGGCGTGCCCGCGCCGAGGCGGATTTCCATCTGGAACGCTTCAACGCTGGCGACCATATCGGTGCGGTCGCGGAGGAAGCCCGCGCCGAAAGCATCTCGCGGGTGCTGTATCCGGCCGACAGCACCGAAGCCGGTCAGGAGCTTCGCCTGCGTCAGGAGTATTTCTTTGTCGCCGCCTCGTTGCAGGACCTGATACGGCGGCACCTGGATCAGCGTGGCACGCTGCTGAACCTGCCCGAGTTCGCCGCCATCCAGCTCAACGACACCCACCCGGCGATCGCCGTGGCGGAGCTGATGCGACTGTTGGTCGATGTGCACGACATTCCCTGGCGCAAGGCCTGGGAGCTCACCGTCGGCACCCTGTCTTATACCAACCACACACTGCTGCCGGAGGCTCTAGAAACCTGGCCCGTGGGACTGATGGAACGCCTGCTGCCGCGCCACATGCAGATCATCTACCTGATCAACGCGCAACATCTCGATGCGCTGCGCGAACGCGGCGTACACAACCTAGACCTGCTGCGCTCGGTGTCGCTGATCGAGGAAGGGCATGGCCGCCGGGTGCGCATGGGCAATCTGGCATTCCTCGGTTCGCACTCCATCAATGGCGTGTCGGCTCTGCATACCGGGCTGATGCGCGAAACGGTATTTACCGACCTGCATGCGCTGTATCCGAAACGCATCAGCAACAAGACCAACGGGATCACCTTCCGCCGCTGGCTGTACCAGTCCAATCCCCAGCTGACCCGGTTGCTGGTTGAACACGTCGGTAACGAGCTGCTCGACGCACCGGAAACCATGCTGCGCCAGCTGGAGCCTTTCGCCGATCAGCCGGATTTCCGCGCTCGATTCGCCGCTCAGCGATTGGACAACAAGCAGCTTCTGGCTCGCATGATTCAAGAGCGACTGGGCATCAGCGTCGATCCGAATGCGTTGTTTGATGTGCACGTCAAACGCATCCATGAATACAAACGCCAGCTGCTCAATCTGTTGCACACCGTGGCGCTGTATCAGGCGATTCGCTCCGATCCGGGCAGTCACTGGGTGCCGCGAGTGAAGATTTTTGCCGGTAAGGCAGCGGCCAGTTACCACACGGCCAAGTTGATCATCAAACTGACCAACGACATCGCGCGGACCATCAATGATGACCCGACGGTGCGCGGCCTGCTCAAGGTGGTGTTCCTGCCCAACTACAACGTCAGTCTGGCCGAACGCATTATCCCCGCTGCTGATTTGTCCGAACAAATCTCCACCGCAGGGCTCGAGGCCTCAGGCACCAGCAACATGAAGTTCGCCCTCAACGGCGCGCTGACGATCGGCACGCTCGATGGCGCCAACGTCGAAATGTGCGACCAGATCGGTGCCGAGCACATGTTTATCTTCGGCATGACCGCCCAGGAGGTCGAGGCGCGCAAGCAAGCCAATGAGTACAACGCCGAGGCCACCATCATCGATTCACCGCGGCTCAATGAAGTGCTGATGGCGATTCGCAACGGTGCCTTCTCGGCGGACGACCCAGCGCGCTACACGGCCTTGATCGATGGTCTCAAATGGCACGACACCTTCATGGTCTGCGCCGACTTCGAGGCGTATTGGCAAGCGCAGCTGGAGGTCGAGGCGCGCTGGCGTGATGCCGACAGCTGGTGGCGTTCCGCTGTGTTGAACACCGCCCGCACCGGCTGGTTTTCCTCGGACCGGACCATCCGCGAGTACGCCGAGGAGATCTGGAAGGTGCTCTGATGCATTGATCGAGTCGCTCTGTAGCCGCGACAGGCTGCAGGGCGATCGGTTCGACGGCCGCAAGGCGCCTGCTAGAGCGGGTAGTGAAAGACGCTGCAGGCACTTTGCCGCTGCGCTGAACTCTGCGGCCCCTGGACGGGTCTGAGGGAGGGTTAGTTTCCCCATGGCCTGCTAAACTGCGCGGGTTTATCCATCCTCCGGAGTCATTTCATGTCACGCGTAACCCTGAGTCGCTACCTGATCGAGCAGACCCGCAGCAACAACACCCCTGCAGATCTGCGGTTCCTTATCGAGGTAGTGGCTCGAGCGTGCAAGGAGATCAGCCACGCCGTCTCCAAGGGTGCGCTGGGCGGTGTGCTCGGCAGCGCCGATAGCGAGAACATCCAAGGCGAAGTGCAGAAGAAGCTCGACGTTCTTTCCAACGAAATCCTGCTCGAAGCCAACGAGTGGGGCGGCCATCTGGCCGGCATGGCGTCGGAAGAAATGGATAACGCCTATCAGATCCCCGGCAAATACCCAAAAGGTGCCTACCTGCTGGTCTTCGATCCGCTGGACGGCTCCAGCAACATCGACGTCAACGTCTCGGTCGGTACTATCTTCTCCGTGCTGCGTTGCCCAGGCGAATGCTTCAGTCAGAATGATGCGCTCGGCGAGGAGGCCTTCCTCCAGCCCGGCACCAAGCAGGTAGCCGCCGGTTATGCGATCTACGGACCGCAGACCATGTTGATGCTGACGCTGGGCAACGGCGTCATGGGCTTCACGCTGGATCGCGAACTGGGCAGCTTCGTGCTCACCCATGAAAACATCCGCGTACCGGAAAGCACCGCTGAATTCGCTATCAACATGTCCAATCAACGCCACTGGGAAGCACCGGTGCAGCGTTACGTCAGCGAGCTGCTGGCCGGCACCGAAGGCCCGCTGAACAAGAATTACAACATGCGCTGGATCGCCTCGATGGTGGCCGACGTGCATCGCATCCTCACTCGCGGCGGCATGTTCATGTACCCACGCGACTCCCGCGAGCCAGGCAAGGCTGGCAAGCTGCGCTTGATGTACGAAGCCAACCCGATGTCCTTCATCATCGAGCAAGCCGGCGGAGCGGCAACCACGGGCACTCAGCGCATCCTCGATGTTCAACCCGAATCCCTGCACCAGCGCGTACCGGTTTTCCTCGGCTCTAAGGAAGAAGTCGAGCGTGTCACCGGCTACCACCAGGGCTGACCGGTGCAGGCGCCCTGGCTGGAGTTGCTGACATGGTGGTTCGGCGAGGGCGCCACTGCCAATGAGATCGCCAAGGAAAAGCAAGGGCTATGGTTCGGCTACAAGCCTGAACAGGACGCCGAAGCCCGTGCCCGCTTCGGCGATCTGACCGACCAAGCCTTGGTCGGTGGGCTGGGCGACTGGACCGAGTCGCCGCATGGTTGGCTGGCGCTGGTACTGCTGCTCGATCAGCTGCCCCGCATGATCTATCGCGACACCCCGCAGGCCTTCGCCGGTGACCAGCGCGCCCTGCAGCTGGTTCGCGAAGGCATGGCGCACGGCGGGGATGTGCTGCTCGCTCCGATTCAGCGCGTGTTCATCTATCTGGTACTCGAACATGCCGAAAACCTGCAAATACAGGAACAGGCCGTTGCGCAGTTCCAAGTGCTCCACGGGCTTGTCGCGCCCGAAGAACAGCCGATATTTGACGGCTTCCTCGACTTTGCAGAGCGCCATCGTAACGTGATCGCGAGGTTCGGTCGTTTTCCGCATCGCAACGAGGTGCTCGGTCGGGAATCCACTGAGACCGAGCAGACATTTCTGGCCACGCCCGGCTCGCGCTTCTAGTCGGCGGCGGGTACGCTCACGGCTCGTCTCCTGAGCCTTATCCGAGACGTGGCCAAGCAGGGCCAGCCTCCGACCAACCCAAGGAACCTGTCATGTCGTTGCGTCATCTATCGTTGATCATCGCCGTTGTGCTGCTCGCTGCCTGCAGCCCGGTCACCCAGGAAAATTTCGCCAAGCTGCAGGCCGGCATGTCGCGTGCGGAGGTCGAAAAACTGCTCGGCAAGCCGGGCGAATGCGCCGGCGCGCTGGGTATGTCCAGCTGCACCTGGGGGCAGAAAAACCGTTTCATCAGCATTCAGTTTGCCGGCGATAAGGTGATGATGTTTTCTGGCCAAGGCCTGAAATGAGGAGGGCTCTGTATGCGTCTGCTCACGACGCTGTGCTGTGTACTGTTGATTGCCGGATGTGCACGCTCGGGTGATCGCCAAGCGCCCGAGACGGTTGGGCAGGTCGACCTGCAACGCTACCAGGGGACCTGGTATGAACTGGCGCGTCTGCCAATGTTTTTCCAGCGCGACTGCGTGCGTTCGCAGGCCAACTACCAGTTGCAGGACAATGGCAGAGTGGCGGTGACCAATCGCTGCGAAACCAAAGACGGCGAATGGAAACAGGTCCAGGGCGAAGCGTTCCCCCAGCAGGCGGGGCAGACCGACAAGCTCTGGGTTCGTTTCGATAACTGGTTCAGCAATCTCTTTCCGGGGCTAACCAAGGGTCACTACTGGATTCTCTACCTCGACGACGATTACAGCGTGGCGCTGGTGGGGAGCCCGGACCGCGAATACCTCTGGTTGCTTTCGCGAGAAGCCGAAGTCACCCCTGCGACGCGCGACAAATTGCTCGATGAGGCGCGTCAGCGTGGCTATGACGTCAGTGAGCTGATCTGGCGCGGCGAACCGGAATCGGCCTGAACCCGGCTGAGCCACGACTGCTGACTGGCGTACTGGACACACTTCTCTCCCCGGATCGGTGGCGCTGCGGCTACTCCCAGTTCAATCGCGCCAACAGCCATTCGCCGTCCTCCCGCCACCACTCGAGCCTGACGTGATAATGGCCGACGCGTTGGGGTAGCCAGCGCTCGGCGCCGGTCAGGGCTACCTGAGCCTCGCTGTAGCCCTTGTCGGGGTAGGTTGGGTCGATCCAGCTCTGGCGGTTCAGGGCGATCACTCCTACATTGCCATGACGCAGGAACATCAGCGCGGCCGTGCGCTGCACCCAGTCGCGATCGAGTCGCTGGTTAGCGCTGAACTCGGGATGGATCCGCCCCATCAGCTCCCCTTTGTCCTTGTTTTCGATGCTGTCTTGCAGCGATTGCGCCGCGGACTCCAGCGCCGTCTGGGAATCCTCCCGGCCACAACCGGCCAGCAGCAGCGTAACCGCCACTGCAGCTGCGGCTAATTTCCATAGGGGCATGCCGAACCTCTCGAACCTCGTTATGATGCCGGAAACGTCAGGCAAGTCCCCGACCTACCGACCACGGAGTGTGCCATGCAGACCTTGTATCCGGAGATCAAACCCTACGCCCGGCATGAGCTGGCGGTCGAAGCGCCGCATGTGCTTTATGTCGACGAGAGTGGGTCGCCGGAAGGCCTGCCTGTCTTGTTTGTGCATGGCGGGCCGGGTGGTGGCTGTGATGCGCTGAGCCGTCGCTTCTTCGATCCCAATCTGTACCGCATCATTACCTTCGATCAGCGGGGCTGTGGCCGCTCCACCCCGCACGCCAGTCTGGAAAATAACACCACCGCGCACGTTATCGCCGATATGGAGCGGATTCGCGAGTTTCTTGGCGTCGACAAGTGGGTGCTGTTCGGCGGGTCCTGGGGCTCGACGCTATCACTGGCCTATGCTCAGGCGTTTCCCGAACGTGTGCATGCGTTGATTCTGCGCGGCATTTTTCTCTGTCGGCCGAAGGAATTCTCCTGGTTCTACCAGGAGGGCGCCAGTCGACTCTTTCCCGATTATTGGCAGGACTTTCTCTCGCCAATTCCCCCGGAAGAGCGTGGCGATCTGATGCAGGCGTACTACAAGCGCCTGACCGGCACCGACCAGATCGCCCAGATGCACGCAGCCAAGGCGTGGTCCTGCTGGGAGGGTCGCACCGCCACGTTGCGGCCCAATACCCAGGTGGTCGATCGTTTCTCCGACACTCATCGGGCGCTGGCGATGGCGCGCATCGAGTGCCACTACTTCGTCAATGGCGCGTTTCTCGAGCCCGATCAGTTGCTGCGCAACATGCACAAGATTGCCCATCTGCCGGGCATCATCGTGCACGGGCGCTATGACGTCATCTGCCCGCTGGATAATGCCTGGGAGCTGCACGAGGCGTGGTCCAACAGCGAACTGCAGATCATCCGCGAGGCCGGCCATTCTGCGTCGGAGCCCGGCATCTGCGACGCCCTGGTGCGTGCCGCCGCGGACGTGGCCAAGCGCCTGCTCGATTTACCGCCAGAGGAAGCCTGATGAAGGCGCTGATCCAGCGCGTGCGGCACGCGCGGGTCGAAGTGGCGAACGAGGTGGTCGGTAGCATCGACCAAGGCCTGCTGGTGCTGGTTGGCGTCGAGCGCGACGATGACCGCGCTCGGGCCGATAAGTTGTTGCATAAACTGCTGCGTTACCGCGTATTCGGTGACGAGCAAGGCAAGATGAACCGCTCCGTGACCGATACCGGCGGCGGTCTGCTGCTGGTCTCGCAGTTCACCCTAGCCGCCGATACGGGCAGCGGTCTGCGGCCCAGCTTTTCCAGCGCGGCGCCGCCGCAGCTCGGCGAAGAACTCTATGACTACCTGCTCGCACAGGCGCGCCGACAACATTCGCAGGTCGCCTGCGGTCGCTTCGGTGCCGATATGCAGGTGCATCTGCAGAACGATGGGCCTGTGACCTTCCTGCTGGAAAGCTGAAGCGACCCGCTGCGGTGCGGTCAGCGCTTCGAGGGCTCCAGATCGTTCTCGTGCAGCCAGGTAATGGCATATTCACGCAATTGCACGGCCTGGTAATCCAGCCAGGCCTGACGAACCTCCGGAAAGTCCTCCAGCTTGAAGTCGAAGGTTCGCAGCGGCTTGCGGCCCTGCAAGGCGTCGCTCAAAACCGCATGAGCGTTGGGGTCGTGCTGAGTGAACAGAAACGCCTCGCGCATGGCGATCGACTGCGCGAGCCCGAGCGGCTCGATATGCAGAAAGCGATCTTCCTGCACGTCGTATTTTTCATCCACGCCTGGCGTTGTTTCGCCCGGAAACACTGCGCGGATTTCACCTGACTCCAGATCGAGGTAATGCTCGCTGGCGTCGCGGTTATCCAGCGCATACTCCAGACGGTGAAGATCAATGGTCAAAGGTCGCATGGCAGATACTGCTGTGTGGGGTTCAGTAGCTCTGACCTGCCCGCACCGGATGCGTGCATTACGTTCATCGGTACTGTGCGCCATTCGACCTATGCACAACGGGGGCTTGGTCAGAATAGGCGCGCAAGCAGGGCGCTGACGGCGGTTTCCACGCGCAGGATGCGTTCACCCAATTGAACCGGCTGCAGGCCAGCCTCGGTGAGTTTGTCGACTTCGTAGGGTATCCAGCCGCCTTCCGGTCCGATCGCCAGGGTCACCGATTCGCTGACCTCGCGTGGACAGGCCGGGTAGTTACCCGGGTGCCCGACCAGCCCGCGCGTGCCGGCAGCCAGTTGTGGCAGGCGATCCTCGACGAAGGGTTTGAAGCGCTTTTCGATGCTCACGTCCGGCAGCACCGTGTCGCGTGCCTGCTCCAGGCCGAGCAGCAACTGTTCACGAATGGCAGCCGTTTCGAGAAAAGGGGTCTGCCAGAAGCTCTTTTCCACCCGGTAGCTATTGAGCAGCACCAGCCGCGGCACGCCCATGCAGGCAACGGTTTGCAGCACGCGACGGAGCATCTTCGGTCTTGGCAGCGCGAGCAGCAGGGTTATTGGCAATTTTGCAGGCGGGGGTTGGTTCAGCGCAATTTCCAGTTCCGCCTCGCCGGCCTCCAGGCGCAGCAGCCGGCCTTGACCCATCTCACCGCCAAGCAGGCCGACTCGTAGATGTTCACCTGCTTCTGCGCGGTGCACATCCTGGATATGCTTGAAGCGACGATCACGCAGGATCACACGATCGGCGGCAACGAAGTCGGCCGCCTCCAGCAGCAACAGATTCACGGGCGGGGTGTGGGCGATTGGTCGCTGTGATGCGCTGGGTCGTCCTCGGCGTCGCCGCGGAGTCCTTCCTCGCGTTTCTTCACCATGCTGCCGCAGATCAACCCGGCCTCGAACAGCAGCCACATCGGAATGGCGAGCAGTGCCTGGGAGAATACGTCCGGTGGCGTCAGGACCATGCCGACCACGAAGCAGCCGACGATCACATAGGGGCGGCTCTTGCGCAGGGTGGCGACATCGACGATCCCTACCCAGATCAGCAGGAAGGTCGCCACGGGGATTTCGAAGGCCACACCGAACGCAAAGAACAGGGTCAGCACGAAATCCAGGTACTGACCGATGTCGGTCATCATCTCCACGCCCTCAGGCGTCACGCTGGCGAAGAAGCCGAACATGATGGGAAACACGACGAAGTAGGCGAAGGCCATGCCGCCGTAGAACAGGAAAATGCTGGAAATGAGCAGCGGCACGGCGACGCGCTTCTCGTGCTTGTACAGCCCTGGGGCGATGAAACTCCAGATCTGATGCAAAATTACCGGCATCGATAGAAACAGCGCGACCATCATGGTCAGCTTGAATGGCGTCAGGAACGGCGAGGCCACTCCTGTGGCGATCATCGTCGCACCTTCCGGCAGATAGGCTCGTAACGGTGCCGCCACCAGCGCATAGATCTGCTGGGAAAAATAGAACAGCGCGCCAAACAGCAGCAGGATCGCCACCACGCAGCGCAGCAGGCGCTTGCGCAGCTCCGTCAGGTGGGCGACCAGCGGCATTTCCTGATCATCGATGGAAGTATTGCTCATGGCTCGGCGGGTCTGTCCGGACGTGGTACGGGGGCCGTTTCGGCGGGTTTGGCTTCATTCGTTGGCGGTGTATCGAGTGTGCCTGCATCTGGGGGAGGCGTGGCGGACTGCGGGGACGGATTACTGGTGGGGCTCGGTGAGCTGGGCATGATGCTCTGCTTCATCTCGCGCTCGAGATCGAGGATGCGCTCATTGTGCAGCTGGCGACGGATCTCGTCGGCGCCGATCTCGCGCTCGACCTCGGACTTGATGTTGGCAAAGCTGCGCTTGGCGCGGCCAATCCATAGACCAGCGGTGCGCACCGCGCCGGGCAGGCGCTCGGGGCCCAATACGAACAAAGCAACCAGGCCGATCAGCAGCAGTTCGGTGAAGCCGATATCGAACATGGCGCCTCAGTTCTTCTTTGTCGGGTCTTCAACCTTGCGGGCCTCGGCATCGAGGGTATGGCTCTGCTTCTCTTCGACGCTGGGCTTTTCCTCATCGGTGCCCATGGACTTACGGAAGCCCTTGATCGCGTCGCCCAGATCCGAGCCCAGGCCCTTCAAACGCTTGGTGCCGAAGAGCATGACCACGATGAGCAGAACGATCAGGAGTTGCCAGATGCTGATTCCACCAAAACCCATGCTGCAGTACTCCGAAGTTGATTGTCAGGATTATGAGCGCGCGGCTTTTTCCGCATGCCCTGAGAGACCGAAACGTCGGTCCAATTCGTCCAGTACCGCCTGGGGGTGTTGATCCAAGGCGGCCAGCATCACCAGGCTGTGAAACCACAGGTCGGCGGTTTCGTAGATCAGGTCGCTGGTATCACCGCTGATGGCGGCATCCTTGGCGGCCAGAATGGTTTCAACCGATTCTTCGCCGACCTTCTCGAGGATCTTGTTCAGGCCCTTGTGATACAGGCTGGCCACGTAGGAGCTGTCCGCAGCGGCGCCCTTGCGGGCTTCCAGCACCTCGGCCAGACGGGCAAAGGTGTCACTCATGTTTGTGCTCCGCATAGATCGCTCGTGGGTCCTTGAGGACCGGCTCGACAGTTTTCCAGTCACCGCTCTCGAAGACCCGATAGAAGCAGCTTTCGCGTCCGGTATGGCAGGCAATGCCGCCGATCTGCTCGACCATCAGTACGATCACGTCGGCATCACAGTCCAGGCGCAACTCGTGCAGCTTCTGCACATGACCGGACTCCTCGCCCTTGCGCCACAGCTTGCCACGTGAACGTGACCAATAGATGGCGCGGTTTTCCGCTGCGGTGAGTGCCAGCGCCTCGCGATTCATCCAGGCCATCATCAGGATGCGCCCGGTCTGGTGATCCTGGGCGATAGCTGGCACCAGGCCGTCTTCGTTCCAGTTGATTTCGTCCAGCCAGTTCATCGAATTCTCCGCTCAATGCGTCAAGTGTGCCAGCCTCACCGACTGCTGGCTATCGGCGCACCACGATGTAGATTCCAGCGCTGAGCATCACCCAGGCCGGCCAGGTGCTCACCGCGGTGAAACTGTCGGCAGTGGTGGCCAGGGTTGCGCCTCCGCCCAGCAGTACGGCACCGACGAGGCGTAACGGCCAATGCCGGTGGTGCTCTCTCCAAGGCGGCGGTGGGTTGTCCGCGTGGGGATTGGACATGCGTTCGAGAAGCTCGCGGGTCATGCCGGCCAGGTGCGGCAGCTGCTCGATCTGCGCCTGCGCATTCTTCAGCAGCTGCTTAGGGCTCATGCGCTCGCGCATCCAGCGTTCAAGGTACGGTTGGCCGGTGGTCCAGAGGTCCAAATCGGGGTAGAGCTCGCGGCCCAGCCCTTCGATATTGAGTAGGGTCTTTTGCAGCAGCACCAGCTGCGGCTGGACCTCCATGTTGAAGCGCCGTGCGACCTGGAACAGGCGCACCAGCAACTGACCGAAGGAAATGTCCTTCAGCGGCTTCTCGAAGATCGGCTCGCAAACGGTACGGATCGCCGCTTCGAACTCGTTTACCTTGGTTTCCGCCGGCACCCAGCCCGAGTCGATGTGCAATTGCGCGACCTTGCGGTAGTCGCGTTTGAAGAAGGCCATCAGGTTGCGCGCCAGGTAGTCCTGATCTTCTGGCGTCAGGCTGCCGACGATGCCGAAGTCCACCGCGATGTACTGCGGGTTCCAGGGTTGGTGGGTGCTGACGAAGATGTTGCCGGGGTGCATGTCGGCATGGAAGAAGCTGTCGCGAAAGACCTGAGTGAAAAAGATCTCCACACCGCGCTCGGCCAGCTGCTTCATGTCCGTGCGTTGTTCGGACAGCCGCGCCATGTCCGTCACCGGCACGCCGTAGATGCGCTCCATCACCAGGACCTGAGGGCGGCAGTAGTCCCAATGGATCTGCGGGACGTAGAGCAGCGGTGAATCCTGAAAGTTGCGTTTGAGCTGGCTGGCATTGGCGGCCTCGCGCAGCAGGTCCAGCTCGTCGTAGATGGTCTTGGCGTAGTCGTCGACCACTTCCACCAAATGCAGACGGCGGGCCTCGGTGGACGCCCGCTCGGCGGTCTTGGCTAGCAGGAACAGCCAGGCCAGGTCCTGGCTGATGACGGGCTTCAGATTGGGTCGTACCACCTTGACCACTACTTCTTCGCCACTGCGCAGCTTGGCGGCGTGAACCTGTGCGACCGAAGCGGAGGCCAGCGGTTTGCTGTCGAAACGGGCGAAGATTTCGCTCACCGGTGCGCCCAGCTGGCGCTCGATCAGGGCGGTGGCCACCGCCGAATCGAAGGGCGGCACGCGATCCTGCAGCATCGCCAGCTCTTCGGCGATATCCAACGGCAGCAGGTCGCGGCGGGTAGAAAGAATCTGGCCGAACTTGATGAAGATCGGTCCGAGACCTTCCAAGGCCAAGCGCAGGCGCGCGCCCCGGGACAGCTCGGTACGCCGACGGGGCAGCCAGCGCCAGGGCAGCAGGTAGCTGGTAGCACGCAGCCACCACGGCATTGGCAGATCGAGGATGATGTCGTCCAGCCGGTAGCGGATCACCACCAGCAGGATGCGGAACAGGCGGCGGGCCGCGGCGAACAGCTTCATTCGGGTCGGTCTGGTTTCAAAGATTGGATAAGCCGCTCGACTCGGGTTTCGAGTCGGTCGAGATCGAGTTTGAGGCAGTCGAGTTCTGAGAAGCGCGCTTCCCCCTCAGCCAGGCCGACCAGAGCTCGGGATTCTTCGTTGAGGTAGTCCGCCAGGTCCTGGCGCAGGCTTTCGGCACTCTGCCGGGCCCAGGCGGCCTGACCGCGAACAACAGAGCCGAGCAGATGCGCGCCGACAGGACCGAGCCAGCGCGAGAGTTCGTATTCCCAATCCAGCTCAAGATCCTGCAGCACCTCGGCGAGGCTCATCAGTAGTGCGCTGTCACCCTCGATCTCGACGTCAGGGCCGTGCAGGATGGCGGTCTTGTTGCGGCTGGTCGCCAATCGCAGCAGGCTCGTAGCAGAGGCGCGCAGGCGGCAATCCGGCTCGCAGTCCCAATGCTCGGCCAACCGTAGACCATCTTCATCAGCGAGGATGAACAGCCGCCAAGCGGGAGCCGAGCAGTCGACTTCGATGATCCGACCGCTGAGCCTGGCCAGCCGCGGCAGGGCCGTTGGGTCCAGGCGCAGTACGCGGTTGATCCCGCGCTCGGCACCGGCCAGCAGAGCGGCGCGCAGCATCAGGGCTTGATGCCGCGATGCAGGGCGACGATGCCGCCGGTCATGTTGTGGTAGGTGACGCGTTCGAAGCCGGCGGTGGCCATCATGCCCTTGAGTGTTTCCTGATCTGGGTGCATACGGATCGACTCGGCCAGGTAGCGATAGCTCTCCGAGTCATTAGTGATCAGCTTGCCCATCATCGGCAACAGGCTGAACGAGTAGGCGTCGTAAGCTTTGGAGAACAATTGGTTGGTGGGCTTGGAGAATTCCAGCACCAGCAGCCGGCCGCCGGGCTTGAGAACCCTTAACATCGACGCAATGGCGTCTTCTTTGTGCGTCACGTTGCGCAGGCCGAAGGCGATGGTGACCACGTCGAAGTGGTTGTCCGGGAACGGCAGTTTCTCGGCGTCGGCCTGAACGAACTTCACGTTGCCGGCCA
The DNA here is from genome assembly GCF_013620795.1 of Pseudomonas sp. Q2-TVG4-2. Taxonomy (GTDB): domain Bacteria; phylum Pseudomonadota; class Gammaproteobacteria; order Pseudomonadales; family Pseudomonadaceae; genus Stutzerimonas. The sequence continues at coordinate 62,165 of NZ_LGLW01000003.1, forward strand.
CGCCCTTGTCGAGCAGGCGGTCACGGCCGACCTTGAGCATGGACGCGTTGATATCGGCCAGCACCACTTCGCCGGTCGGGCCGACGATGCGCGAGAACTGGCGCGCCAGATCGCCAGTGCCGCCAGCGATATCCAGCACCCGGTTTCCGTGGCGCACGCCAGACAGCTCGATGGTAAAGCGCTTCCAGAGGCGATGTACGCCGCCGGACATCAGGTCGTTCATCAGGTCGTATTTGGCGGCTACAGAGTGAAAAACCTCGGCCACCTTGTGCGCTTTTTCGCTCTCCGGCACGTTCTTGTAGCCGAAGTGGGTGGTGGGCTCTGCGTCACGCTCTTTGCGGGGATCGGTCATGTCACTGTCACCGGAAGAATGTGCCCGCATTCTAAACCTAAAAACGCCGTCGAGCGCGAAGCCACAAGCGTCAAGTCAGCGCAGAGAGTGCCGGCAGTTCTGGCGTCGATGGCTCGCTGATGCACTGACGGCCGGCAACCGGATGCGCCGCTTGCTATAGTGCGCGCCTTTGTTCCGGCCCGCAGTCAGGAGTCGCCATGGCCCGCATCATCGTTGAACGTACCCACAGTCTCGGTCGAGATGCAGCACGGCGGAAAGCCGAGCAATTGGCGGCGAACCTGGCCACCGATTTCGGCGTACGCTGCCAGTGGCAGGGCGATGTGCTGGAAGTCAGACGCAGCGGCGCGGATGGCCGTATCGAGGTTGAGGAAAACCGCGTTCGGGTCCAGCTGAATCTCGGCGTGTTGCTGTCGGCAATGGGCAGCAATATCCAAGGGCAGATCGAGCGCGCGTTGGACAAGGCGCTGCAGGCCTGAGGCCAACCCGCAGCGAACTGATCAGAGCATCATTTTCACCGGCGAGATGTCTGGGTCACGGGACTTTCCTGCTTTCGCCAGTGCGTCCACGTACTCATCCCAGAGCTGTTGCTGATGGCTCGCCAAGTGATAGAGGTAGTCCCAGGTATACAGGCCGCTGTCGTGTCCATCGCTGAAGGTCAGCTTCAGCGCGTATTGACCGGCCGGCTCGATACCTTCCAGCGCGACATTGACCTTGCCGGTCTGCAGGATCGGGTTGCCGTGACCCTGCACTTCAGCTGACGGCGAGTGCACCCTTAGAAATTCGGCTGGCAGGACGTAACGTTGATTGGCGCCGTATTCGAGCTCCAGCGTCTTTGATTTCTTGTGCAGCTTGATCGCGGTGGGGATGCGCATCGGCATACTCCATATGGACTTGAAGCTTGAAGCTTGAGCGATAGCCAGAGCTGGCGCGAAGTCTAGGTACCGGCTCCGCTCTTCTAGCTTCTGACTTCCAGCTTCCGGCTGCGTTAAAGGATATACCGCGACAGATCTTCGTCTTCGGCCAGCTCGCCGAGGTGGCTGTTGACGTAGTCGGTGTCGATGCGGATGGGTTCGCCGTTCTGCTGACCCGCCAGGTCTCCGGCGCTGAACGATACTTCCTCCAGCAACCGCTCGAGCAGCGTGTGCAGCCGGCGCGCGCCGATATTTTCCGTCTTCTCGTTGACCTGCCAGGCGATCTGAGCGAGGCGTTTGATGCCGTCGGCGGTGAATTCGATTGCCAGTCCTTCGGTCTTCAGCAACTCGCGGTACTGCTCGGTGAGCGAGGCATGCGGCTCGGTGAGGATGCGTTCGAAGTCCTCCGGCGACAGCGCTTTGAGCTCGACGCGGATCGGCAGACGACCTTGCAGCTCAGGCACCAGATCGCTGGGCTTGGACAGATGGAAGGCACCGCTGGCGATGAACAGGATGTGGTCGGTCTTGACCATGCCCAGCTTGGTGTTGACCGTGCTGCCTTCAATGAGTGGCAGGAGGTCGCGCTGAACGCCTTCGCGGGACACATCGGCGCCACCGGTGTTGCCGCGCTTGGCAACCTTATCGATCTCGTCGATGAAGACGATGCCGTTCTGCTCCACCGCTTCCAGCGCGCGGGCCTTGAGTTCTTCCTCGTTGACCAGGCGCGCGGCTTCCTCGTCGCGGACCAACTTGAGGGCGTCCTTGATCTTCAGCTTGCGGGTCTTTTTCTTGCCTTTGCCCATGTTGGAGAAGAGGTTCTGCAGCTGGTTGGTCATCTCCTCCATGCCTGGCGGGGCCATGATCTCCACGCCACCGGGATTTTCCGCCACTTCGATATCGATTTCCTTGTCGTCCAGCAGGCCTTCGCGCAGGCGCTTGCGAAACAGCTGGCGGGTGTTGGAGTCGGTGCTCTGCACCGGCTCCTCGCTGAAGCCGGCCGGGCGCGCCTGCGGCAGCAGCGCATCGAGAATGCGCTCCTCGGCCGCATCTTCGGCGCGGTGACGCATCTTGCCGACTTCCTGCTCGCGCATCATTTTCAGCGCAGCATCGGCCAGGTCGCGGATGATCGATTCGACGTCACGGCCGACATAGCCGACTTCGGTGAACTTGGTCGCTTCCACCTTGATAAATGGCGCATTGGCCAGTTTGGCCAGGCGACGGGCGATTTCGGTCTTGCCGACGCCGGTTGGGCCGATCATGAGGATGTTTTTCGGGGTGACTTCCGGGCGCAGCTCAGCGGACAGCTGCATGCGCCTCCAGCGGTTACGCAGGGCAATGGCGACGGCGCGCTTGGCGTCGTCCTGGCCGATGATATGGCGGTTGAGTTCGTGGACGATCTCGCGGGGCGTCATGGACATGGTGCTTACTCCGGGGCTCGAGAGCGATCAGATCGCGCTGTCGAGCTCCTCGATGGTCAGATTCTGGTTGGTGAAGACGCAGATGGTGCCGGCGATATTCAGCGCGGTTTCGGTGATGTCCTGGGCGGACATGCTGTCGTCTCCCTTCTGCATCAGCGCCATGGCGGCTGCCTGGGCGAAACCGCCACCGGAGCCCATGGCGATCAGGTCGTTTTCCGGCTGCACCACGTCACCGTTGCCGGTGATGATCAGCGAAGCGTCCTTGTTGGCAACCGCGAGCATGGCTTCCAGACGGCTGAGCGAACGGTCGGTCCGCCAGTCCTTGGCCAGTTCGACGGCAGCGCGCACGAGGTGGCCTTGATGTTTTTCCAGCTGGCCCTCGAAGCGCTCGAACAGGGTGAAGGCATCGGCGGTGGCGCCAGCGAATCCGGCCAGCACCTGGCCGTGGTAGAGACGTCGCACCTTCTTGGCGTTGCCTTTCATGACGGTGTTGCCCAGGGAAACCTGGCCGTCGCCGCCCATGACGACTTTGCCGTTGCGGCGCACTGAAACGATGGTGGTCAAAGGAAAATCTCCACGCAGCGGGGCGATGAATGCCCGAATGCGGTTGATATGGGGGACGCTGCCACGCATTTCAACCGGCGTTCGGGATTCGGGTCCCCGGACGCCGCGTCCTGCCTTATCGGCGCGGACCAATGGGCTGAGATTGTCAGGCAGCGCCGCACCAGCCGCTGGGCGGCTCGATGGCGCGGCGGGATCATCGCGGAGGGCGATGACCTGTCGGCACGGAAGCATGCTCACGCCAGGGGCGCATGGATCCGGTTATTGCAGGGCGAAATCCAGCTGCCGCCAGGCCTCGTAAACGGCGACGGCAACGGTATTGGAGAGATTCAGGCTGCGGCTGTCCGGGCGCATCGGCAGACGCAGGCGTTGCTCGTTCGGCAGTGCATCGCGGATCTCCGGCGGCAGGCCGCGGCTCTCGGGGCCGAACAGAAAGGCATCGCCGCGCTGGAACTGCACCTGATGAAAGGGCTGTGAACCCTTGGTGGTAAAGGCGAACAATCGCGTCTGGCCGATGCTCGCCAGACAGCTGTCAAGATCCGCATGACGCTGGAGCGGCGCATACTCGTGGTAATCCAGGCCGGCCCGGCGCAGGCGCTTGTCATCCAGCTCGAAGCCCAGCGGTTCGATCAGATGCAGGCTGCAGCCGGCATTGGCGCAGAGCCTGATAATGTTGCCGGTATTCGGCGGAATCTCCGGCTGGAAAAGGATCACATGGAACATGCGCGTCACCGACTCAGAAAACGACCGGCATTCTACTGTGCCAAGCGATCCGTTACGCCGTCATCGTCGGCGCTTTTTCGGCTCGCTGGTGCTGATCGGATTGCTGGTGGGTGCCTTGATCGGTCGCGTCACGGCGCCGGGTCCGGTGCAATTGCTGCGGGTTGAGCCGGTCGCCGACGGTCTGCAACTGTGGTTCGATCGCGAGCCGCAGCTGTACAGCCAGGATGTCGACGGCGCGGTTGGCATGCTGTTCCAGGCGCAGGGCAGCGCTGGCAATGGGCGGCTTGAGCTCGATGGCACGAGCGTCGGCTGGCGCCTGCAAATCACGGAGAGGGGCCTGCTGTTGCACTTCGTGGCGACTCGACCGCTGGTTGCTGACTGGGACGGCGAGGAGCGGGACGGCGATTGGTTGTTGCAGGTGAGGGTCGCGCCACGCTGACCGCGACCCACACATCGTTCGGTCAGCTGTCCTCGCCCTCGTCGTCATCACCGGCGTCGCCACCCATGCCCAATTCCTTGATTTTTCGCGTCAGGGTATTGCGCCCCCAGCCGAGCAGCAGGGCCGCATCGCGGCGTCGGCCGGCGGTGTGCTTGAGGGCTGTCTCGATCATGATCCGCTCGAATGCCGGCACCGCTTCGTCGAGCAGGCTGGACTGACCGCGTGCCAGTGCCAGGTCGGCCCATTGATGCAGCGCCTGCTCCCAGTTGTTCGACGGCAGGGCGTCGGCGTGCTGATTGAGCAACTCCGGGGGGAGGTCGCTGACGTGGACTTCGCGCCCTGAGGCCATCACTGTGATCCAGCGACAGGTGTTTTCCAGCTGGCGTACGTTGCCCGGCCAGGGCAGGTTTTGCATATATTCTTCGGTCTCGGGTTTGAGCAGCTTGGTCTCGACGGCCAGCTCCTGCGCGGCACTGACGAGGAAATGCCTGACCAATGCGGGAATGTCTTCGCGTCGATCGGACAGCCGCGGAATGTGGATGCGAATGACGTTCAGGCGATGGAACAGGTCTTCGCGGAATTTGCCGGCCTGCACCAGGGTTTCCAGATCCTGGTGGGTGGCTGCGATGATGCGGACGTCGACCTTTACCGGCGTGTGGCCGCCGACGCGGTAGAACTCTCCGTCGGCCAAGACGCGCAGCAGGCGGGTCTGGGTATCGGCGGGCATATCGCCGATTTCGTCCAGGAACAGGGTGCCGCCATCGGCTTGTTCGAAGCGCCCGCGGCGCAGGTTGGCCGCACCGGTGAAGGCGCCTTTCTCGTGACCGAACAGCTCCGATTCCATCAGGTCTTTCGGGATGGCCGCCATGTTCAATGCGATGAACGGCGATGCTGCGCGCGGGCTGTGACGATGCAGTGCGTGTGCAACCAGTTCCTTGCCGGTGCCCGACTCACCATTGATTAGCACGGTGATGTTGGAATGCGAAAGGCGGCCGATGGCGCGAAAGACTTCCTGCATCGCCGGCGCCTCGCCGATTATTTCCGGCGTGTGGTGCTGGTTGGTGGGCTCCTGCAGGTTCTGCTGTTCCTGCGCATGCTGGTTGGCGCGCTTGACCAGTGACACGGCGTCGTCGACGTCGAATGGCTTGGGCAGGTATTCGAAGGCGCCGCCCTGGTAGGACGCCACCGCGCTGTCGAGGTCCGAATGTGCGGTCATGATGATCACCGGCAGGCGCGGGTACAGCTCGCGGATCTGCGCCAGCAGATCCAGGCCGCTGATGCCGGGCATGCGAATGTCGGAGATGATCACATCCGGTTGTTGCCGTGCCAGGCGGGCGAGCACGCTGTCGGCACTGTCGAAGCTCTGCGTGGCCATACCTTCCTGTTGCAGAGCCTTTTCCAGTACCCAGCGGATGGAGCGGTCGTCATCGACGATCCAGACATTTTCGCTTCGACTCATGCGCAAGGAGCTCCTTGTTCCAGCGGCAGGAAGATCGAGAACGCGGTATGGCCGGGATGGCTCTCGCATTCGATCAGGCCCTGGTGCTGGCTGATGATGTTCTGGGTGATGGCCAGGCCAAGTCCGGTACCGTCCGGGCGGCCGCTGACCATCGGATAAAAGAGCGTGTTCTGCAGGTCGGCTGGGATGCCCGGCCCGTTGTCGATGATCTCGACACGTGCAACCAGGCGATGCCGAACATGGCCGATGGTGAACTGACGCAGGGTGCGCGTGCGCAGGGTCAGCCGCGCAAGCCCCAGTTCGCTCTGCCCGGCCAAGGCCTGCATGGCGTTGCGCATGATGTTGAGCACCGCCTGGATCATCTGCTCACGGTCGAGCAGCACTTCGGGGATGCTCGGGTCGTAGTCACGCACCAAAATGAGGCTGCCCTGGCTTTCAGCCTCGATCAGGCTGGCCACATGCTCGAGCACTTCGTGAATGTTGATCATCGACAGCGACGGCAGCTTGTTCGAGCCGAGCATCCGGTCGACCAGATTTCGTAGCCGGTCGGCCTCCTCGATGATCACCTCCGTGTAGTCCTTGAGATGCTCATCGGGCAGCTCCCGCGCCAGCAGTTGCGCCGCACCGCGGATGCCGCCGAGCGGGTTCTTGATCTCATGGGCGAGGCCGCGCACCAGCAGTTTGGTGGTCTCGTGCGCGGACAGCTGCGCCTCTTCCTTAGTGATGCGCAGCAGTCGGTCGCGGGGCAGTACTTCCAGCAGCAGCATGGTTTCCTGCCGGGACAGTATCGGCGTGACGGCGTAGTCGACAGTCAGCGCCTGGCCGTTGGTGGACGTCAGCGTCGCTTCGCGCTTGGTAAAGGGATGCGCCTGTTCGACGGCCTGGCGTAGAGCTGCCAGCGCCTCGGGCGACTCAGTGAATAGCTCGCTGATGAACTGGCCGTGGCTGCGCTGGCCGCTCACGGCGAGCAGCATTTCCGCCGCCGGATTCATGTATTCCAGGCGCAAGCGCGAATCGAGCAGCAGGGTCGCGGTGGTCAGGTTCTCGATCAGCAGGCGCTGTAGGGCTTCGTTGATCATGGCTGTCTGCATCCGATAGGTAAGACGGGAAATGCAAGAAGCAAACCAAGGCGCTCTTTTTCGGCGCAGCGCCGTTCTCTCTAGCGCTCCAGGGCAGGGCGTCGCCGAAAACGAGTAAAGCGGATCAGACCGGTCCGGCTTGTGCACCATTCAGGTGCATAGAATGGTCACAGAAAGGGCACGAAGGGAATATCTTTCTTTTCCTTGGGCTTGTCCTTCAGCGGACATTCAGGGCGAACGCCGTATTCATCCTTCTTGCATGGGTTGACCATGCGTCTTTGAGCGAGGGAGGTGCGCAGCAGATGGAAGGTGCGCGGCGGGCTGCTTTGCAATATCAGTCCCTGGCCGTCGACAACTTCCACGACCAGATGGTGGGTACCGCGGTCGACGTTATGAAGCGCTAAGGTGGGTTCGCTACTGTCGGGCGCAATCGGGCTGCCATCGAGCAACAGACGATACAGATGGCCGGGCTGTAGCATTGGGTCACTGGTTACGCTGACAGACAGTTCGCCCGCGTTGTTGCGGATCGTGGCGTCGGGTTCGGGCTGGACGATATCCAGCAGTCCGTAAGCGAAGCGTCGTCCGCGCGGCGCTTCGCGTTTTACGGCAGGCAGCGCCACAGGCTGAGCGGGCATGCTGTTGACTGGTTTGGCATCGACCGATTCGACTGCCCGGCCACCCGGGCGGTCGGTGAATACGCGATTGCCCTGCGCGTCGATGTAGGTGTAGATGCCGGCGCTGGCGGGCAGCACGAGCAGCGAAAACAGGGCGAGCAGGCCGAGCCTGAGGGTCGCTTTCATCTGCGTGCGGGACTGGAGGTATGCACCCGCTGCACAGTGAATGCTTCTGTGCTGCGCTGCAGCACTCGGTCACCGCTGAGCACCTCGACTTCCAGCAAGTGGCTGCCTCGATCAACATTATTCAGTTGCAGCGAAGTGTCGCTGCTCGGTGGCGCTTGTGGAATACCATCGAGCAGAAAGCGGATCTGGTGGCCTTGCTTCAACGGCGGGTCGAGCTGGGCGTTGACGACAAAGGTGCCATTGTTGGCGCGCAGCGCCTGCTCATCGGGAATGCCGCCGATGGCCAGGCTCCGGTAGGGCTGTGGCTGTCCGCCTTCCTCGCCATTTTCCTGCGCCAGCGGCGGCGGGGGTTCGGGTGTGCGGATGTTGACCGTATTGGCCGGCGGCAAGTCGACCGTGTCGGCGGCGACGCCCTCCGGCGGCTGATTAGTGAACACCGTATTGCCCTTGTCGTCGGTGTACTTGTAGATCTGCGCCAGGGCCGGAGCCGTGGCGAGCAAAAGCAGGCTGAACAATGCGATGCGCATGAGGAAGCTCCGCGGATGGGTATTGCAAGCCTTGCACCGCCTGGGCGTGCAAGCAAGCTCGATCCGCGTGATTTGGGAGCGGCAGCAACCTGGGCTCAATCGTTTGGACGAGCGCGATCGGTGGTGGCTGTCACAGCCGCTGAGTTTCCGGCCCGGAAAAACGAACCCCGCCGAAAGGCGGGGTTCATTCGCAAACGAGGCCTCCCGAAGGAGGCCTCGTGGTCGCGCGGACCGGCTTAGACGCTATAGTACAGGTCGTATTCCAGCGGATGCACGAAGGTACGGACCTTGATTTCTTCCTCGCTCTTCAGCTCGAGGTAGGCATCGATGAAGTCATCGCTGAACACGCCGCCCTTGGTCAGGAATGCGCGGCCCTTGTCGAGTTCTTCCAGCGCTTCCTTCAAGCTGCCGCATACCTGTGGGATCAGCTTGCCTTCTTCCGGCGGCAGATCGTACAGGTTCTTGTCGGCGGCATCGCCAGGGTGAATCTTGTTCTGGATACCGTCCAGGCCAGCCATCAGCAGGGCGGCGAAGCACAGGTAGGGGTTGGCGGCCGGGTCCGGGAAGCGCGCTTCGATACGGCGGGCTTTCGGGCTGGATACGTACGGAATACGGATCGAGGCGGAGCGGTTGCGGGCCGAGTAGGCCAGCATCACCGGGGCTTCGAAGCCCGGGACCAGACGCTTGTAGGAGTTGGTCGACGGGTTGGTGAAGCCGTTCAGCGCCTTGCCGTGCTTGATGATGCCGCCGATGAAGTACAGCGCGGTATCAGACAGGCCGGCATAGCCTTCGCCGGAGAAGGTGTTCTTGCCATCTTTGGAGATGGACATGTGTACGTGCATGCCCGAGCCGTTGTCGCCGTACAGCGGCTTCGGCATGAAGGTCGCGGTCTTGCCATAGGCATCGGCCACGTTGTGCACGCAGTACTTGAGGGTTTGTACTTCGTCAGCCTTGGCAACCAAGGTGTTGAACTTGACGCCGATTTCGTTCTGACCGGCAGTCGCCACTTCGTGGTGGTGAACTTCGATGACCAGGCCCATTTCTTCCATCGCGTTGCACATGGCAGTACGGATTTCGTGGTCGTGGTCGCACGGCGGAACCGGGAAGTAGCCGCCCTTGACGGCTGGGCGATGGCCCTTGTTGCCGCCTTCGACGTCCTGATCGGTCATCCAGGAGCCCTGCTCGGAGTAGATCTTGAACATCGAGCCGGAAATGTCGGACTTGAATTTCACTTCGTCGAAGATGAAAAACTCGGGCTCCGGACCGACGAATACGGTGTCACCGATGCCGGTGGACTTGAGGAATTCCTCGGCGCGCTTGGCGATCGAACGCGGGTCACGGTCGTAACCCTGCATGGTGCTCGGCTCGACGATATCGCAGACCAGGATCAAGGTCGGCTCTTCGGTGAACGGGTCCAGCACGGCGGTCTCGTCGACCGGCATAAGGATCATGTCGGAGGCTTCGATACCCTTCCATCCATGGATGGAGGAGCCGTCGAACATCTTGCCGTGCTCAAAGAAATCTTCGTCGTGAGCGTCACGAGCTGGAATAGTGACGTGATGCTGCTTGCCTTTGGTATCAGTGAAGCGCAGATCAATCCACTTCACATCGTAATCTTTGATCAGTTGAAGCGACTTCGACATGGTGTTCTCCAAGTGGTGGAAGCTGACTGGCGCTTCCGAATCAGGGTGAAGCCGGGCGGCGATGTTCCGCCAAGGCGATCTGCCTCACAAGAGAGCAAATTGCATGCCAGTGCTCCGTGTTGGGGTCCGGGCGCCTTCGGACGGGGCCTCGCGAGCCCGGCGTGACGTCCAATCCCGCATACCAGTGTTTTTATGCACCTTATTGGTGCGGGACTGTTCGGGTTTGTTCAATTTGAGTGCAGCATAGGCGCGTTTGATAAAACTGCCTAAAGCTTGATCAATTTCCGATATACTCCGCCCCCCTCTTTTTACGCCTTGCCAGCGCGCGCGCTGTTTCCATGAAGCTGATCGTCAAAGTATTTCCAGAAATCACCATCAAGAGCCCACCGGTGCGCAAGGGCTTCATTCGCCAACTGGCGAAGAACATCCGCACCGTGCTGCGCGACCTCGATCCCGACTTGCGGGTGGAAGGCGTGTGGGACAACGTTGAGGTGGAAACGGCGCTCAGTGACTCGAAGTTGCTCCAGCTGATGATCGAGCGCCTGCGCTGCACGCCGGGCATCGCTCATTGCCTGGAAGTGCACGAATATCCGCTGGGCGATCTGGATGACATCGTAGAAAAGTGCAAATCGCACTTTGCCGACCGCCTCCCCGGCAAGATCTTCGCCGTGCGCTGCAAACGTGCCGGCAAGCATCCGTTCAGTTCGATGGACGTGGAGCGACTCGTCGGCAGCCGGTTGCGTGAGGAATGCGGTGCCGCGGGTATCTCCCTAAAAGCACCGGAAATCGAGGTGCGGATGGAAATCCGCGACCAGCGCCTGTTTGTCGTACATGCCCAGCATGACGGCATCGGCGGTTATCCGCTGGGTGCGCTGGAGCAGACGCTGGTGCTGATGTCGGGTGGTTTTGACTCCACCGTGGCCGCCTACCAGATGATGCGGCGCGGGCTGATGACCCACTTCTGCTTCTTCAATCTCGGCGGCCGGGCCCATGAGCTGGGCGTGATGGAAGTCGCCCACTATCTATGGAAGAAGTACGGCAGCTCGCATCGCGTGCTGTTTATCAGCGTGCCCTTCGAGGAAGTGGTCGGCGAGATTCTCGAGAAGGTCGACAACAGTCAGATGGGCGTGGTCCTCAAGCGCATGATGCTGCGCGCCTCGACCGAGATTGCCGAGCGGCTGCATATCGATGCGCTGGTGACCGGCGAAGCGATTTCCCAGGTATCGAGCCAGACGCTGCCGAATCTGTCGGTGATCGACTCGGCCACCGATATGCTGGTGCTGCGCCCGTTGATCGCCAGCCACAAGCAGGACATCATCGATACCGCCTTCGAAATCGGCACCGCCGAGTTCGCCAAGAACATGCCCGAGTACTGCGGTGTGATCTCGAAGAACCCAACCACCAAGGCCAAGCGCTACCGCATCGAACACGAAGAGAAGCAGTTCGACATGGCGGTCCTTGAGCGTGCTATGGCGAACGCCCGTCAAGTCGCCATCGACCGGGTGATCGACGAGCTGGATCAGGACCTGCAAGTCGAAGAAGTCGCCGAGGCGTCTGCAGGCCAGGTGATATTGGACATCCGTCACCCGGATGCAGCCGAGGACGAACCCCTGCAGATGGATGGCATCGAAGTGCAAACGTTGCCGTTTTACGCGATCAACAACCGCTTCAAGGAGCTGGACGTGAATCGCCAGTACCTGCTGTATTGCGATAAAGGTGTCATGAGCCGCCTGCATGCTCATCATCTGTTGAGTGAGGGGCATGTCAATGTGCGCGTTTATCGTCCGGCATAAGACGCCTGGGCTGAATGGCGGCAGTATCCGCCATCGCCCTCCCGACCCTCACCGCGGCCTGTAACTGCCGCGACACCTCGTCAATTGTCTGCTTTTATCAAATCCGATTTTTCGCAGGGCCGCTGAACGTACCCGCTCAGTCGCCCGACCCAACTACGAGACCACTACAGTGATCGAGAATCTACGTAATATCGCCATCATCGCTCACGTTGACCATGGCAAAACCACCCTGGTCGACAAGCTTCTGCGTCAGTCCGGCACCCTGGAGCGCGGCGAGCTCAACGACGAGCGCGTGATGGACTCAAACGACCAGGAAAAGGAACGCGGCATCACCATCCTGGCCAAGAACACTGCCATTCGCTGGAACGATTACCGCATCAACATCGTCGACACCCCCGGCCACGCCGACTTTGGTGGTGAAGTGGAGCGCGTGATGTCGATGGTCGACTCCGTGCTGCTGCTGGTCGACGCCCAAGACGGCCCGATGCCGCAAACCCGCTTCGTGACCAAGAAAGCCTTCGAAGCCGGCTTGCGTCCGATCGTCGTGATCAACAAGGTCGACCGCCCGGGCGCGCGTCCTGACTGGGTGCTGGATCAGATCTTCGACCTGTTCGACAACCTGGGCGCCACCGAAGAGCAGCTGGATTTCCAGGTCGTTTACGCCTCGGCCCTAAACGGCATCGCCGGTCTGGATCACACCGACATGGCCGAAGACATGACTCCGCTTTACCAGGCGATCGTCGACCACGTACCGGCCCCGAATGTTGATGTCGATGGCCCGTTCCAGATGCAGATCTCCGCCCTCGACTACAACAGCTTCCTCGGCATCATCGGTGTCGGCCGCATCGCCCGTGGTCGCGTCAAGCCGAACACTCCGGTCACGGCCATCGACATGCATGGCAAGAAGCGTAACGGCCGTATCCTCAAGCTGATGGGCCACCACGGTCTGCACCGTGTCGACGTAGAAGAAGCCACCGCTGGCGACATCGTCTGCATCAGCGGTATGGACGAGCTGTTCATCTCCGACACCCTGTGCGACCAGAACAACGTCGAAGCCATGAAGCCGCTGACCGTTGACGAGCCAACCGTTTCCATGACCTTCCAGGTCAACGATTCGCCGTTCTGCGGTAAGGAAGGCAAGTTCGTCACCAGCCGTAACATCAAGGATCGTCTGGACAAGGAGCTGCTGTACAACGTAGCCCTGCGTGTCGAGGAAGGCGATTCGGCGGACAGATTCAAAGTTTCCGGTCGTGGCGAGCTGCACCTGTCGGTGCTGATCGAAACCATGCGCCGTGAAGGCTTCGAAATGGCCGTAGGCCGTCCAGAAGTGATCATCCGCGAAGTCGATGGCGCCAAGCACGAGCCTTACGAAAACGTCACCATCGACATCCCGGAAGAAGCCCAGGGCAAGGTCATGGAAGAAATGGGCCTGCGTAAGGGCGACCTGAGCAACATGGTTCCGGATGGCAAGGGCCGTGTGCGCCTTGAATACAACATCCCGGCCCGTGGCCTGATCGGTTTCCGTAACCATTTCCTGACCATCACCAACGGTGCAGGCATCCTGACTTCCATCTTCGATCGCTACGACGTGATGAAGTCCGGCCACATGTCCGGCCGTCAGAACGGTGTATTGGTTTCGGTCGAGACCGGCAAGGCACTGACTTACTCCCTGGAAACCCTGCAGGCGCGCGGCAAGCTGTTCGTCGAGCATGGCCAGGAAATCTACAACGGTCAGATCGTCGGCCTGAACAGCCGTGACAACGACATGGGCGTGAACCCAACCAAAGGCAAGAAGCTCGATAACATGCGCGCTTCGGGCAAGGACGAAACCATTGCTCTGGTTCCGCCGGTTCGCTTCACCCTGGAACAGGCGCTGGAATTCATCCAGGACGACGAGCTCTGTGAAGTGACTCCGAAGTCGATCCGTCTTCGCAAGAAGATCCTCGACGAAGGCGAGCGTAACCGCGCTGCGAAGAAAGCCAAGGCGTGATTCCCGCTTAGCTGCATCAAACAGGCGCCAGTAGGCGCCTCGTTTGATAACAAACCCCGCCGATGCGGGGTTTTGTTTTTTTAGGGGCAGGTCTTTTGTGCCCGTTCGTGCGAGAGCTGTGGTGCATTCTGGATACTCAGTCAGGTTGCAGCTCTTTCGCGGGCGGTACGCAACGCCCGGTTGAAGGCCCGCCTCGGGGCGAAGCTGCTGGCTGCTCACGACCTTCAGGCCGCCACTTTCTTTATGGATGTGAAGGCCGTTCCCCCCCTTTTTCCCCTATCCCACACAAATGACCGCTCCCTCAGAGATCAACAGGCGAACACCATCAGTACACCAGGGGCTCATGCACGGCGCCGCGCCTGTCAGCGAACGCCGGCTTGCCACTGAGGTTCGCTGTCCCTGATCTCTGTCGTCATCTTTGCCGGCGGTTTCTACCTCCGGCTGGGCCGGCTCGACAAAGGCGGCGCGCTCAGGCACTGCTCAGCCGCGCCAGGTGCTCCGCCAGGCGTAGCGCCAGCTGCACGATGGTGTAGGTCGGGTTGGCGAAGCCGCTGCTGGGAAATACCGAAGAGCCGGCGATATAAAGATTGCGTTGGCCGAACACCTTGCAGTCGCGGTCGACGATGCCCTGTTCTGGTGTGCGGGCCATGCGCGTGCCGCCCATGTGATGGCAACCGCCGATCTCATCGTTGGTGGGGAAGGGATCGGTGTTGGATAGCCAGCGGTCCAGTCGCAGGCGCCCGAGATCGAGGTCGGCGATGTAGCGGCCGAGGTGTCGGGCGCTTTCCAGGGCGGTTCGCTTGTCCCCGTTGTCCAGCGTCCAGTAGAGGATCACCCGCGGAATGCCGAGACGGTCCTTTTCTCGCGCCAGCGCAACGCGGCTTTGCGCGCGCGGATATTGCTCCCAGCTAGCGCGCAGCACCGCTCCATAACTTCTTCCCTGGCGGTAGTCTCGCAAGGTTGTGCTGGCGAGGTGTGGCGCTACCCGGGCTAGCCGGCGAATGCTGGCGAGGGTCTCGGCGTCGTCGCTGCGGATGATCCGCAGGCCGCAATTGAGCAACTGCTTACGTGCCATCAGCTCCGGCGTCGGTGATACGAAGCCGACGCTCTTTTCATCGAAATTCAGCCCAGCCCGGCGTTTGAGCAGGATCTCGCCGAGGGTGAAGTGCGGGTGCTCCATCCAGTAGCGGCCCAGCGTCGCCGGCTGCTTGATCAACGCTCCGTGCGCCAGCTGGTTGCTCCATAGCAGGAGGCGGCTGTTCTCGATGCCGCCGGTGGCCAGAATGTAGCAACGCGCCGTGAGCGTCCTGCGCATCCCGCCGACGTCCACCCGCAGACCGGTAACCGCCGTGCCGTCGGTCAAGATCGCCACGAGGCTGGTATTCAGCGCTACCGCCACGTTCGCCGAGGCGAACAGACGTTCCTTGTATTTCTGGCCGAAGTTCACCGTGGAATAGCGGAAGCTGCTCTGTTTGAGCAGCGCTCCGGCCAGCGCAGGCTCGTCTTCAGCAGGGCCTAATTTGAGCAGCTCATCCGCGCGTGCGGCATAGGGTGCGAGGTCGCTGCGTCCGATCGGCCAGCCGCTGTCGGCGAGGCCCGGCTTTTCCTTGAAGTCCACGGCATCCAGCGGGCGGCACCAACCGCCCCAACCATTCGAGGTGCCACCGAAGGCGCGTATTCGGCACGTGTCCAGTGGGCGATAAGCATGGCCCACTACCTCGCCCCGGTAGAGTTCCTGAGATGCATCGGAGGGCGACTCGCCACCGCCTTCGATCAACAGGATGCGCTTGCCGGTCGCCTCCAGCGCCAGTGCCAGGGTGATGCCGGCCGGCCCGCTGCCGACAATGCAGTAATCGAACGGTAGTGCCTCTGCGAGCTGCTCGGCGCTGACCTTCATCAGCGATCTTCTGCGCGCAGAATCCAGCCGTCCCGCTCGACGTAGCGGACGAAGCGCGCATGCGTCACGGGAAGCCAGGCGAGCAGTAGATTCAACAAGCCGGTCTTGAGCACGCGGCGTCTGTTCATGCCGTTTCATCGCCCCCCGTTACAGCGTCATCTTCAACCTCAGATCCGAATATCGCCCAGCTGCCTTATTTCAGCCTCGATCCGTGTGCCCGTGGCGCGCTCTTCGTTCGAAAATCCGTCGTAGTCAGAGAGGGCGCCAAAATCGATTCCGGTGAGACGCTCGATCTGCAGCACGCTACGTTGGTAAGTTCTGAACCGTCCAAATAGAAGGTTGAGGCGGCCGAGTTCGCCGGACTGGTCGATCATGTAGGCGGTTGCGGAGGGCTTTCCGTCGTCGCCCATAAAGGCGATGACTTTCCAGAATGCGCCGGGTATCGCGACGCCACGGTAGAGCCGATCGGCATCGCTGAACACCGGACCGCTGAACACCGTGGCGCGGGCTTGCCAGCGGCGGGTGTTGTCGAGCAGGTAGTTTTCCAGGTCCAGCCAGTTCTTTTGGTTGAAGCCGGCCATTTGCGGTGAGCAATTGGTGAAATGGAAAGTATCGGCGTTGGCTTGCTCGGCCAGGGGCCCCCAGTTTGGGTCTTGGCGGCGCACGAGGTGGCCGCGGTCGAGCAGGTTGTCTGCGTAGAGAGACTCGCCGACCTGCGCCTCGGCCGGAATGCGTCCGTCATACGTCCAGCGATCCCTGCCGCGTATCACCTCGACCAGCGAACCTCCCTCGATATTCACGCCGACGAACAGGGCCAGGCGCCGGCTTCTGGACATGGCGATGGAGAAATGGGTGTAGTCGAGCCGATCTTCGGTGCTGTTCGGGACCGGCAGAAGATCATCTCGGTAGGGTTCGGCCAGCTGTGGCCACGGGACGTTGAAATCTGCGAGGAACTCGGACCGATAGCCCTCCCGATCCATCAGCCTGTCGGCCGATGTGGTTCGGGACGAAGCCAGTGCAAAGGCAGGATTCACCCACGCAGTCGGCTGGCCAAGCGGACGCATGTCGGCCAGGCGTGGGCGGTAGGGCAATTGAGCGGCTGGTTCGGGCACGGGGCCTCCGGTTGTGGGCAGAGATTGCCAGGGTCAGCTCGCATAGACGTTGAACTCAACGTAGCGATGTTCTATGAAGGTTTAGCCTACGCAGTCACGGTGGTCGACCCGTGTCTGTCAACCAACCAAGCGTGAACGCACGTTAGCGCTGTCACCTGACGGCTCGACTTGACGGGCATCAGGCCGACCATGCGGCAGCGTCGTCCTGGTCGGTTGCACCATTGCCGCGCGGCTAGATCATGAGCGCTTGAGCCATCACATCAGCCAGAGCGTTCAAGTGATCCATGTCCTGATCTTTGCGGGACATGGGTGGCAACAGCGCGAAGGTGGCGTCAGGCAATGCCGGCAACTCTGGATTCGACAGCGCCACCATGCTGTCGCGGATCACCGATGAGGCGTTGAGGCAGGCGAAGCCCAAGCCCGCCGCAACTGCAGCCTGGATACCGGTCACGTCGGACGCCACGTGATTGACCACATAGGCGCGTCGGTGCGCGTCGAGCTGCGTTCGGGCGAGGCGATGCAGTGAGCAGCCCTCCGGCAGCAGGACGAGCGGAATCGGCTCACTGGCGTGGATGAGCGCGGCTGTGGGCGCCCCCGCCCAGACAAGCGGCTCACTGCGCAGGATTCGCGCCTCGCCAATTCGGGGGTATCCGGATACATGCATCACAATTGCCAGATCAAGGGCTTGGCGTTTATGGGCGGCCTCGATGTCGTCGCTCTTGCCGATCTGGGTACGCAGCCGCAGCTGTGGGTACTGTCGACCGAGGCGGGCTAAAAGACGGGTCAGGTCTGAGGCGCGGAAGTAGCCGGTGATGCCGAGCCGGACCTCGCCTTCCAGCGGCACGCCGTGCAGGTCGCGCCATGCCGCATCGGACAACGCCAGAATCTGCCGCGCATGGGCGAGCAGCCGCTCGCCAGCGGCGGTGGGCGTGACGCCGGTCTTGCTTCGCTGCAGCAGCGTCTGGCCGGCGCGCTCTTCCAGCTTGCGCAATTGTTCGCTGAGCGTGGATTGCGACAGGGAACGCACCGGCGCGGCGGCCGAGAGGCTGCCCGCGTCCACCGCGGCCACCAGCGTTCTCAGTTGATCCAAGTCGAACCCTTGCATGGCTATCCATCCGGTATTCCGATGGATGAGATTCTATATTCCCGCTTTTCCGATTTATAGCGGGGCCAGCAGAATTGTGTTTCCACCACCTTCGCTGGAGTTCGCCATGCCCCACATCGTCCTTCACCTGTCCGGCTCGCGCGACGCCGAGCTTGGCCGTAACGTCGTCGCGATGATCAACCAGCTGACCGCCGAGGTGCTCGGCAAAATGCCGGAAGTCATGGCAACCACCGTCCAATACATCGCCGACGATGACTGGTTCATCGGCGGCCAGCCGCTGTCCGTGCTGGGCGGCAGCGCCTTTCATCTGGACATCAGCATCACCGACGAGACCAACACCAAGGCGGAGAAGGCGCGCTTCGTGCGCGAGGTGTACGAGGAGTTGGCGACGCTTCGATCCGGCCTGCACGAGACTTCCTACGTGCATCTGATCGATGCACGTGCAGCGGCATACGGTTATGGCGGACGCACCCAGGAGTGGCGGCACCAGCAAGCCGGGGTGTAGCGGGGCGGTCGCGCACTGGCGCGAAAGCTGATCTGCCGTCGGCGTCATCTCCGCTTCAGACGCCGATATGGCATCAGTCGCTCTTCGGCATCGCTCATCGGCGAGTTTTTGATGACGTGTCGATTCCGTACGCCTCCACTCGATTAGATCAGGCGTCAAGACAACTTGTGGTGTCCAAAAAATCAATGGAGCCGAAAATGTTGAAACTATACGGAACGCCCCCAACCCGCGCCCTGCGCGTTATGTGGCTGCTCAATGAACTAGGCCTGGAGTACGAGATGCTCCCGGTGCATATCCTGCTAGGCGAAAACAAGAAACAGGACTTTCTGTCTCTCAACCCCGCTGCCAAGGTCCCTGTTTTGGTCGACGGGAGCTTCGTAGTAACCGAGTCGGCCGCGATTCAGCTCTACCTGGCGGATAAAAACCCTCAGGCGGGATACATCCCGGCGACGGTGGAAGACAGAGCCCAGATGTATCGTTGGATATTCTTTCTTGTGACCGAGATAGAGCAGCCTCTCTGGCGCATCACGCGGCACACGTTTCTTTATCCAGAAGATAAGCGATTACCGCAAGACATCGACCTGGCGAGGCAGGAATGCGTGGAGATGGTGGCAGTGCTCGAACGACACATGAAGGAGCGCGAGTTCATGGTGGCCGACCGGCTCAGCGTGGCTGATTTCACTGCGGCGTATACGCTGGATTGGGCGAACGAAGAAAACATGCTCGATGGAGCACCGAGATTGAGAGAGTACCTGAAGTCGATGTACGCCCGCCCAGCAGCGCCTCCAACGATTGCCGAGGCACTTGCGGCAAGCTAGGCGTCTTCGGCGATGCGGTTATGGGCCGGGTGACCGATGCAGGCTGCGTTGTTCAGGCCCGCTGAAAACGGTATCCAACTACATGGCAGCACCGGGCACCACAGCAAAAAGCCCAGGTTTTCCACCTGGGCCTTTTCGTTACATGGACCACATAGGGCGTCGGTGCGCGTCGAGCTGCGCTCGGGCGACTAGCCCCAGCACCCGGCCCGCCGGGTCGCCTCGGAGGCTTGAAGCACCAATGCGTCCGCGCCTCGTGCACCGAAGATGAGCACGCCCAACGGTAAGCGACCGGCCTTTCCGGCGGGCACGCTAGCGACCGGGCAGCCGACCAGGCTGGCATACATGTTGAAAGGGGCGAAGCCGACCCAGTCGGGCTGAACGGGCCGGCCATCAATCATGGAGGGAGCCTGCCGCACGGGGAAGGCCGGGGTGGCCGATGCCGGGGCGAGCAGCAGATCATAGCTGTCGAAGAACAGGTTGAATCGATGAGTCATCAGCTGTTTCCGGACAAGTGCGTTGGCATACCGCGAGGCATCCATGGCGCGACCTGCATCGTACAGTGCCGCTGTGTCCGGATAGAGCAGTTCGCGCTGAGCCAACAGATGTCCGCGCACGCGATACTCTTCCGCCGCTCCGATATCTTCGGCAATGACACCGGCCGGTTCGACATCCGGTGAGGCAAGCACGACCTCATGGCCAAGTCGGGAGAAGGTTTCCGCCATGGCGGCCACCGCTGCACTGCATACGGGGTCGACCGGCTGGTTTGCAATGGTGGGGGTCCAGGCGATCTTCAGTTTTGGCAGGGGGGCGTCCAGTGCCGTCACGAAGTTCGGCACACTACCGCGCCGGCTGTAGGGATCCCGTGCGTCGAACCCCGCGGTCACGTTCAGCGCCAATGCTGCGTCCTCCACGGACCGGGTGATCGGCCCGACGTTGTACAACTGGGGCCAGTCGTCCCAGTTCGGCCAGACGGGGATCAGGCGGTGTGTCGGTTTCAGGCCGAACACGCCACAGAACGCGGCAGGGATGGTGATCGAGCCGGCCGTATCGGTCCCGGTGGCAAGCGGCACCAGTCCGGCTGCGACCGCAGCGGCCGACCCTCCGCTGGAGCCGCCCGTGGTCAGCGCAATGTCGACAGGGTTCCGGCAGTCCGGGCCCAGCGCATTGCAGGTTTCACCGAGCAACGTGAATTCCGGAGTGTTGGTCTTGCCAACGATAATTGCGCCCGCATCCAGTAGGCGCTGAACATGGAGCGTCGTTTCTTGCGGGAAGTGCTCGGCAAATACACGCGATCCGAAGGTGGTGCGGATGCCGGCGGTCACTTCCGCATCCTTGACCGCGATCGGTACCCCAAACAGAGGTGGCAGGGGCATGCCTGACTGCAGGTGTCGCTCCGCCTGCCGGGATGCGGCCAGCGCGCTTTCCTCCGTCACCGTGATGAATGCGTTGAGGCTGGGGTCGCTGAATGAAATTTCGCGCAGCACTATGGAAATCCATTCAGCTGGTGATAGCTGACCAGTACGGTAGGCGCGCTGAAGTGCACCAATAGTGGGGAAGGCTTGCAATTCGGACATGAGGGGTTCCAGACGGGCATTCATGGCAGAGCTAAAGCCTAGATTACCCATAGCCTGGAGCGGTTATTTTTATGCGGTTTCGCCAGCTGACGAGCAGAGCGCTGGTTATCTTGGCGGCTTTACCGCTAGGGAGATAAATCTATCCACTGTCTCCTGCAGCGCATCATCCTGGCGCAGGTTTGATTTCATCGGCCTGACGGCGGCGCTGCCTCGCGAACCGCCTCGATGATTTGACCGAGCAATCGATGCAGTGCATCACGATGGCCCATGGCGCCACCGGAGGGTTGTAGCGTGTTCGAGGTCATCACAGCAGTCATCCCGAGCGCAGGCACTACGTAGACCATCTGTCCGCCATAACCCCAGCCGTAGCGCACGACCACGTCGTCAAACTGACTGATGAACCAGCCGTACCCATAACCGTGACCGGTGTAACGCGAACGTGTGCGCGGCGTCCACGAGGCCTCGATCCACTCCTCGGACAGCAGCCGCTCCCCGGAGGCCGTGACACCGCCCCGACGGTAGAGCTCGCCGAACGCGAGCAGTGAGCGCGGCGTCATCGCCATTTCGTTGCCACCCAGGTAGATCCCTTGCGGATCACGGGTCCAGGCGCTGATGGCGAAGCCGTCGAGCGGCGCCAGCCATTGCCGTGCCAGCTGCAGGGTGGACTTGTCGGTGCGCCGGGTGAGAATCGCCGAAAGCAGGTGGCTCGATCCGGTGGAGTAGATCATCGCACCGCCCGGCTCCGCCTCGAACGGCCGCGCCAATGCGGCTCGTACCCAGTTGCGGCTCGCTACCCAGGCGCCATAGTGGCGCCCAGAAGTAGACCCGAGGCCGGCCTGCATTGTGAGCAGGTTGCCTACCGTCACCTGCTGCAATCGTGGATCAGCCTTGGCTGGCAGGTCCGCCTTTAGAAGCTCGGCGATGCGCTGCTCGGTTCCATCGAGAATCCCCTTGTCGATGGCTATGCCGATCAGGGCGGAGATGATCGACTTCGATGCCGACTTGATGTTGGTTGGTGAGGTCGTGTCATGGCCGTGATAGCCGCGCTCGACGATGACCTCGCCATACTGGGCGATGATCAGCGTTTCCAGTTGCTCTAGTCGTTCAGCCTGATCGAGGGCGGTGGTCAACTGGGCATTGGCAGAGGCCATCGGGCTGATGGCGAGTAATAACGCCACATGCAATGAGCGAAACCGGATGTGTGCTAGAGCCTGAGCACCGTCGGGAAGTAAACGCATACAGGGTTTGACCGTGAACCGATGGTGCCGTGCCGTCAGCGGTGGCGTCGGACGATGCCGAGCGCAGCCCGGCAGGGCGTGAAGCTTTGTTCGGCTTATTGGCGAACCCAGGTCTGGGTACGACCTAGCGCCTCGATGCCGAGGTAGCCGCGCATCTCCAGTTTCTCGCCGCCGTCGAGCAGCGTTACCTTGGCGCGGTAGGTCTTGCCCTTGGCTGGATCGAGGACGTTGCCGCCACCCCAGACGCGCTTCCCGTCGGGTTTGAGCCCCCAGACTATGGTCATGCCGGTGATCGGCTGGTCCTTGCGCTGGCGCTCGCAGGCGCTGCAGAGCGGATCGGCGGGGCCGTCGGGCTGCAGGGTTTCGGCCACCTTTCCGCGCAGGGTGCCATTGCTGGCTTGCTGTATTTCGACCGCTGACGTCCGCCTCGCTGGCCGTCGCCGCCGAATCGCATCAAACGTCGGGATGATGCCCAGTCAGGTGCAAGCCGTGTCACGCGCTTGTCACGCCAATGTCATAGGCTCGCTGCTTTTCTGCCAGGGAGCCTGTTATGCCTACTCTTCGTCCGCTGCTGTTCGCACTGCTGTTACCCGGTTTGGCTTGCGCCGATGTACGCGTTGCCGGCCCGGTCGAGGCCGGTGTGTTCGAAAGCCGCTACCAGGACCAGCAACCTGGCGAACGGGTCCTGACCCGCAGCGATCAGCGCATTCTGGAGGTTGACCAAGTGCCGTTGAAGATTGGTACCAAGTTCGGCCTGCGCTACCGGTTGGAGGGCAAGCGTGCCGACGATACACCCCTTACCTTGCTTTACTTAACGCCTGGCGTGGTCGACCCGAGCGGCCAGCGGCATGATCGCTACGAAGTCGTGCAGACGCTGGTTCCGGAGGCGCCCACGGATGTCATGGCGTTCGAGTTCACCGAAACGCATGAGCTGGTCCCGGGCGAATGGCACTTCCTGGTGTTCCAGGGCGACCGCAAGCTGGCTGAACAGCGTTTCCAGGTGCGTTGAGCGGTCAGCGAAGAGGGCCGGGTGCGCGGCGAAGCCTTCGAGCACAAACGCCAACGACCCTGATACTGGTTCAGCCTTGAAGATTAGCCAGCATGGCGATGGCCACGGCTTCGGCCACCTTGATTCCATCGAGGCCTGCCGAAAGAATCCCGCCGGCATAACCCGCGCCTTCGCCTGCGGAATACCGCCCGCGGGGGTGATGCTTTGCAGGGATTCGTTGTCGCGCTTGATCCGCACCGGCGACGACGTTCGTGTCTCGATGCACGAAAAAGGGGGGGCTCACTTCATCGATCCATGTTATTTGGCGTTGGGTCACACCTAAGACGCGAACGGTACGCGACATTCGTGCGATCAGCTGTCTCGGAAACGGAGCTGGACGTGATTCGAAGGCGCTACCACGAGGACAGTTGACCGGGAACGACTGCTTTGTATTGAGATCGAGCGAATCGCATGCCTAAGGGTGGAACGTCGAGGCCAAGGCAGCCCGTGATAGCTAACCAAAAATAGATCTGTCCCTGTTTATCCCGTCCCTGTTTATCTCCCCTTCGGGGTAAAAAGGTCCATTAGCGTTTGTTGCTACCACAGCAGCGCTCCTGATTCGGCTGCCGAGTGCGTTTGCCGAGTAACGCTGTTGTTTTCTCCGCCCACTATGGGAAGGGCTCAGCCAGTTGGTCATAGCGGACAGGCAGCCGGGCTTGATTGTGTAGCCGGGTCCTATATCCATCCCTCCAGCCGCATGGTAGCGCGCACCAAGCGCTGCTCCTCCTGCTCGATCTCCTTGAGGTTGTCGCGAATGCTATGAATGTGATCGCGTGCGGCGCGCTGGGCTTGGTCCGGCAAGCGCTCGGTGATGGCATGGAACAGCCGCGAATGCAGGTGATCGATCTGTTGCTTCTGCACCGGACGGTGGTAGAGATTATTCACTGAGGCAAACACGGTGGAGAGCATCAGGTCGGTCAGCAATTGCAGTGTGTGCACCAGTACCGGGTTGTGCGAGGCCTCGCCTACTGCAAGATGGAAAGCATGATCGAGGCGCGCGTATTCCTGCAGAGCGGCTGTTCCCTTGGTATGCGCGGCGAGCATTGCCTCGTAACGCCGGCGCAGCAGGATGAAGTCAGCGTCGGTACCGCGCAGTGCGGCCAGCCGTGCCGATTCGCCTTCCAATAGCGCACGTACTTCGAGAAGATCGAACAATGTGCGTGGCTGTGACTGGAAGAGATGCATCAACGGCGAGGCGTCATGCACGTTTAAGAATTGGGCGACGAACGAGCCGCGACCCTGTGCAGTTTCGATGATGCCGCGTCCGCGAAGTATGCGAAGCCCCTCACGCATCGCGGAGCGGGATATGCCGAGCTTTTCACATAGCCGCCGCTCTGATGGCAAGGCTTGGCCTACTTTAAGAATGCCGTTTACGATCAACTGCTCGATGCGCTCGGCGACCACATCGGCCAACTGGCGACGTTCTTGGGCGTTTTCCGTTAGCATTTCACAGTCCTTGGCTGAATGTGGGCAGCGGCCTGGCGATCCGAAGGCTTGGTTTCGCCTTGTGCTCCAGCTGAGCTTCGCCGCTGCGTCCGCATATCTCTACAATGTGTCTGCGATATTGATCGTTCGGCTTGGTTTAGTTAGTGCCCCAAATGTTTGGCAGGTACGTGTTGCTATAGCCTGAAATGAATGGTTTCTCGCTACCATCCGCTTGATAAACAGCACGCTCTACAGCCCCGATGTTACCGCCGTAGACGTGAATACTGATCGAGACACGGTTGCATAAGGCATTGCTGACCCGGTGGATATCACCGATGATCGGGGACACGCATTCGACGTCACGCCGCTCGAGCCTCAGCGGTTCACCACTGGGCAGCAATGTACCGTCGGTCTGGCGCTCGAAGCGTTCGCCGAGCTCGGCGCCGCGGAGCATGCCGACCATGCCCCAGACCCGGTGATCATGCACCGGAGTGCGTTGTCCAGGCCCCCAGACGAAGCTGACCACAGAGAAACGCTCCAACGAGTCGGCATGCAACAGGTACTGCAGATAGTGCTCGGGATGCGGCACGGCATACTGCTCGGGTAACCAATCGTCGTGTTCGATCAGCTCCCGCAACAATGCTTGGCCGTCGCTTAAAATGGTTGCCTCATTCGGCTGCCCGTCTAACAGAGCAGCAAACCCAGTGACGAACCGGCGAAGCCGGTCGAGCCGTAGCGGCTTGTCCATATCGATCCCTCGGAATAGTTTTGGCTCATCGCGAGAGCATGGCCTGGCGCGCAGTCAGGTCATGCTCCTTTTGCCAACCTCGGCTCAGTGCCCGACTCGCTTGCTAGTGGGTTGCTAATGCAACTTCTTCCTCGTCGCTCAGCTCCGGGCCATCGAGCGTCACATGCTTTTCACCCTTTCTGAATTTCGCAATAACCGGCTTCAGCTCTTCCTTGACGTGCTTGTCGCTGTAGCCGTTAAACAAATGGCCAAGTAGCCCGCGACGCAGGTCGGTGGTGCCCATGAACCAGTCGGCGATCGGAAACGTAAGGTTCATGTTGTATTTCATCATGATCCCCCAGTTGTGGTGGGCGGTATGGTGACGGCGGATGGTGTTGATAAACGGCACATTGCGCACGAACCAGTTTTCAGGCACATGGCAGCAGTAATGGAACGTCTCGTAGATCAAATACTGCACGACCATCGTCAGAAACACGATGAAGCCCGCGTTGGCATTGAATATCAGTGAGGTGAGGTAACCGAGCGTGGTGCCTGCTACGCCCAGGGTAGCCAGTACTCGCCAAGGGAAGAACACGATGCGGAATTCTCTGGTCGAATCGATCGTCGGTTCTACGTCGGTGAAGTATTGATGGTGCTGCCGGGTGTGGCGCTCGTAGATGGCACGCAACGCGAAGACGTCGATGCGCTTGTGCATGACGTAGCGGTGCATGAACCATTCGACAAAATTGCCGGCAAGGAACACCGGCGCGATCAACAACCATTCCCACGTTGCTCCCTGTATCTGCGTAAGGCAGTACCAAGCCGCTGCGATGCCCACGCCATACATCACCGCGACGTGAAGCAGGCCGTTGTAGTGAGGGCTGATATCGGCTTTGTACTCTTCGCGGAATTTCCGCTGGCGTTCAGTCATCATGGGATTGTGCTCCGATGTTTTCTTTGTACACGACTAATATATTAGTCGTAATGTTGAGGTTTGATTAGAACGTATTTGAATGGGTGTTGGCTTCAACCGGCTTGAATCTTCTAAAGCGGTGACTGGAGAATCAGATACTCACGGCTATTGCTGGCTGTTGGCGCGATAAGGAAGACACTGTCTCGGTGCGCTCATGTTTTTCCGTGCGTGATCGCAACCGGCCGCGATAAGCGAAACGCACCGCCGAAGCGTGTCCGGCGGAGCTTCTGCCTCAATGTGATCACCGATTAGGGTTGGCCGCTAAGACGTCCTTCCCAAGCGCTCTGCACAATCTGGCGATAGGCAAGGGCAGCGTCGGCCACGGGAAATGCTTTGACCAGTCGCGTTACAGCGAGAGCATCAGTGACCAAGGCTTCGAGCATCTGTTCTTGAATTCCGAACGCTCTCAGGTCGGTCGGAATATCAAGGCGACCGATCATGGCGCGGACTTCCACGGGTACCTTGCGCGCGGATTCTTCTGGACAACTGGTCGCCAAACCCATCAGCCCGGCGATTTCAGCGAGTTCAGATTGGCGCGTGTGACACAACGCATCGAGCACATAGGGGAGCATCACCGCATTGGTGCTGCCATGGCTTTTATGCGTCTGGCCCGCGACCGCGTAGGCGATACCGTGTCCTGCGTTGAGTCCGGCGGTGCCGTAGGACAGTGCCGCATAAATGCTCGCGTACGCCATCCCAACCCGTGCTTCGGTATCTTCGCCGTGTTGGTAGGCGCGCTCCATCCAGTCGAAACACAGGCGCAAGGATTCTTTGGCGAAAAGCATGGTCAGCGGCGAGCGGCCGCTATAGCCCGGATCAGGATTACCGGCACGGTCGAATAGCGCGCTATCCAGCGTCAGGAAAGATTCAATCGCGTGGGTAAACGCGTCTATGCCGGCATCTGCCGTCACTCTGGGTGGGCAGGTATATGTGAACTCCGGGTCGATCAAGGCAATATGCGGACGCAGCGCGTTATCCATCACCGCTATCTTGGTCGCGTTTGCAGGGTCGAGCAGAATCGCACCTGGCGTCGCTTCCGAGCCTGTGCCGGAGGTTGTCGGCAAGGCGATCATGGGGAGCGGCTTGCAGCCGCCGATATCGCCCGTGAATGCGGTGATTGGCTGTCCTTGCGGCAGGGTCAGGCTCAGGGCCTTGGCCAAGTCAATATTGCTGCCGCCACCCAGCGCGATGACGTGGTCGAGCTGTTTGCCGCCCAGCTGCTTGCGCAGGACCGTAGTCGCTTCATCGCACAAATCTGTTGTGGGGTCAGGCAGGCCGCCGGCGTAAACGATTGTGCTTATGCCGAGTCGTTCGGCTGCCTGGGTGTACTCATTCACCCAGGGCGTTTTCTCAGCGAAGAAGGCGTCGGTGACGAGGACGCCGGAGCGATAGCCCAGCCTGGCGAGCAGCTGGGGCAGTTGATGACGCGCCCCGTTGCCGATAATCAACCGTGCTGGTGCGCAGAAGTGAATCAGGTCTTCGGTTCTCATGTTCGCTCCGGTGAGGCTTCAAGCTTCGCGATAAACGTCTGGATGTGCTTCGCCACAACGGCAGTGTTTTCCGTCAGCAGGCTGTGTCCGGCGTTTTCGATAATGTGCAGTTCGGCTTTTGGGATGCCTTCAGACAGCCAGAGAGCATGCGCTATAGGCGAATCCTGATCGGCACTGCCGTGAATTATTAGCGTTGGTAAGCTGATGTCCCTGAGTCCGGCAGAGTGATCGACTTCCTGTATTGCTTCCCAAGTCCAGGCGACCGCCTGGTGGTCCGCGGCCATCGCCAGATTCAGGCGCTTCTCGCGCGCCGCAATTTCCTCCAGCAGTCGATCGCCTTGTTGGCTAAACCAGGGCGTTAGTCCGGGACGCGGACTTCCGGAAAGTAGGATCAACCCGTGCGGCTGTGGGCCATCGGCCCTGCGAATGTATTCGAGCGCCACGGACACCCCCATGCTCCAGCCGGCCAGGATGAATGGCGTGCTGTCCAGATGTTCCCTGGCTGCCTTTGATAGGTCCTGGCTGAAGGCGCCCAGCGTATAGTCCTGCAGGCCTTGCCCGCGAGCGGCGTCGCCCCGCCCGCGTAGATTGGGGCAAACAAAACGGGCTTGCGCTCCGCACGCTTGGGCGATTGGCGCCCAGGCGGCGCTGGTGCCTTGGATCCCATGCACGGCCAGTATGCTGGTTTGGCCCGTTTCCATCGATGTACAGGTCATTTGTTATTCTCTCGATGTACAGCTGATATATGAGTCTAGCTGATCGGGTTCTACTTTTGCTATGCTGCAAGCGGATCTAAAGGAAGCCGAAATGGATAGCAGTACCCTCAAATCGCCGCCTCTTCCCAGTCTGACGGGAAAGTCAAAGGCGAAGCTCACAGATATCGCTTATCAGCAACTTGAGGAAGCAATTGTCACACTGCGAATTCCTCCCGGCATGCTGATTTCAGAACAGTCGCTAAGCGAGATGACGGGAATCGGCCGAACCCCGCTGCGCGAAGCGGTGCAGCGCCTGGCGCGTGAGCATTTGATCCTGGTCATGCCGCAGCGGGGCTTGCTGATCCCGCACATTGATATTGGCAAACAGCTGCGGCTGCTCGAGACTCGACGCGAGATTGAGCGGCTGGTCTGCCGCAGTGCCGCCAAACGGGCAAGCGAGCAACAACGTAAGGGCTTCGCGCGGCTGGCCGAGGAGTTCAACGCCGTGGCCATCGAAAATGACGATGTCACCTTCATGCGCTCCGACCGTGAGTTTAACGAGCTGTGTCTGGTGGCGGCGAAAAACGAGTTTGCCGAAAGCGCGCTGCGCTCGCTTAACGGTCTTTCGCGACGCTTCTGGTATCTGCACTACAAACAGGCTGCTGATCTGCCGGAAATGGCCCGGCTACACGCCAGCTTGGCCGGGGCAATTGCGGCAGGCGATTCGGTGGAGACTGCACGAAGCCTGGATCGGCTGATCGACAATATCGAGTCATTCACGAAAGCAACGGTGCTGCTCGATCAACTTTAAGCACCCATAGCAGCGCTCACCGCGGCAGTGCGGGCTTCTTTGTGCGCTGTGGCGGTGAGGTAATCCCCAGGGAGAACGAAGCTGATCCGCAAAGCGTGGTTAATCGAGCCGAGCCTGGCACATGGACGGTTGCCAGGCGGGTTTGGGGCCAGTCAGTGGCGATATGGTCCAGCTGCCGCTGGTCAGCTTCTGTCTCTGGGAGGGGCAAAATTCTTGCGCTCGCCCAGCACGGCTCCTTGAGAGAGGGGCTGAACCAGCTGGCGATAAAAGGATAGCCATCCAGGTTTGAGGTCTTGTACCGGTGGTTGCCATGCCGCCAGGCGGGCCGCGAGCTCTGTTTCATCGACTTTCAGCACAAGGGTGCGCTCCGTCAGATCGATAACGATCACATCGCCGTCGCGCACCACTGCCAGCGGTCCCCCTTCAGCCGCTTCCGGCATGACTTGGCCAATGGTAATCCCGCTGTTCAGTCCTGACAGTTCGCCATCGGTGATGACCGCCACGGTTTCGCCGAGACCGGCACCGACCAACGCGGCCATGAAGCTTGCCGCAAAGACTGTGCCCGGTCCGCCTTTGGGCCCGAGCATGCGCAACACCACGGCGTCTCCGGGGCGCACCGCGCCATTTTCCAACCCGTCGATGGCTTGGTCTTCGTCCTCAAAAACCCGTGATGGCCCCTCGAACCGGCGTATTGATGCAGGTACGGCGGAGAGTTTGACGATGGCACCATCGGGCGCGAGGTTACCCCTGATCAATATCAAGCCGGGTTCGTTTCGAAACGGCTGGGCCAGCGGCCGTATGACGGCCGAGTCAGGCTCCGGCGCGCTGGCCAGATTTACACCCACGGTCCGTCCAGTGATCGTCAGCGCTTCATGCTCAAGTTCTTCAGAAAGGCGCGCCATTACGCCTCGGCAACCGCCGGCCTGCTCGAGCTCTTCGATACGAGTCGGGCCATTAGGCCGTATCTGCGTAATCTGAGGGAGGTGCTGAAGGGCTTCAAGCTCGGCCAGGACATCTACCGCGCATTCGGCTTCCACCGCCGTAGCAATCAGATGTCGAATGGTATTTACCGATGTGCCGGTTGTGACCGCCACTCGAAGCGCGTTGCGGAAAGCCGCTGGCGTTAGAATCTTCCTTGGGGTGAGGTCGGCTTCAATCAGCTCGAGGATCTGCCTGCCGGCTTGGCGAGCCAACTCCTGCTGACGTTCACTGTTGGCGCGGATCGGTGCGCTGCCGGGCAATGCCATACCCAAGGCCTCAGCTAGGATATGCATGGAGTTGGCTGTAGCCAATCCTGCGCAGACGCCAGGCCCACGGATTGCGTGGCAGGTCATTTGCTGCAATCCGTCAAGGGACAATGTGCCGGCCTTGACGCTACCCACCGCTTTATAAACCTCTTCGATGTCCACGGTGGCCTCGCCACGGTGAGCGCCCCCGCAGGCCGATCCCAATTGGTAACCGCAAGGTACGATGATGCTGGGTATGTCCAAGCGTGCGGCAGCCATCAGTTGCCCTGGTGTGGTCTTGTCACAGGAGGCCAGTAGAACCATGCCGTCCAGCACTGCGCCCTCCACCTGAGCCTCGACATCGTTTACCAGCAAATCCCGACTGGGCATCAGGTAACGGCCCTTGCGCCCGGCGCTGGTAATGAAATCGGAAGGCGCCGTGGTATGGATCTCAAAGGGAACCCCGCCGGCGTCGCGAATGGCTTCCTGGACCAGTTGGGAAATTCCGTCGAGGTGCTGGTAACACACCGACAATTTACTGGAAGAATTGACCACGGCGATCTTGGGTTTCAGGAGATCTTCTTCAGAAAGCCCCATTGCCAGCCACTGAGCTCGACGCACAGCCCAGCGGGTGCTACCGGGCTCAAACACACTACGCAGATCTTTTTTCACGAACGAATTCCTCTAATTGCCGCCATCCGCAGGCGCAGCACCGTCCGGGCTCTGGCAGGAAGCGTATTACACCGTTAGCCGAGCCGGGCGCCGTCGCGGTTCAGGAGTTCCCTGACGGCGCGGCCATCGATATCTCGAGGTGCGATGTTCTCAAGTGCCGTGATTGCCGCCGCGTGTCCGATAGCATGACCATAGGAAAAGCACTGTGCGGTTACCCGGGCCGAAGCCATCGCCTCATGCTCGGCGGAAAGGCAGCGTCCGGCCGCCAGGAGTCCCTCTCCGCGTATCGGTACGAAGCACTCGTATGGAATCTCATAGGTGTCTTCGAAGAGCCAATGCAGTTGCGGCTTGTTCCCGCTGTGCATTTCTATCGGCCAGGGAGACCGTGCAACAGCAGTCGCGGTTTTTGCACCTTTGCGCACGGCTTCATTGGTCAACTGAGTCAAACCAAGGATCTGCCTGCTTTGACGAATGCCAACCTGAACGCCAGTATCGTTCACGAAACTCTCCTCGCAGCCACGTAAAAATTTGCGAAAGAAGCCTGCGTACTCACGAACCTGGGCGCGACCGAGCATCTCTGCTTCGGTGAGGTCGTCGGCGCGCAACGGATTGAGCTCACGCCCATCGCGACCGATCAGTCGGGTCGCGTTGCACATCAATTCTCCCGGGCGCGGCGTGGGAAACAGAAAGACCTTGGACCTTGGCAGGGCGTAGCGGCCAGCGGAGTTCTCCTCATTGATCTGCGCCGACATATCGGGACCGAGAATGCTATCGGGCCCGTATTCTTCCAGAAAGCGCGGTATGTCCACGCCCTGCAAGCGAAAGACCATGGTCGGGTTCTGGACCCGACCGTTATCGCCCTGGGTCGTGGGCAAGCCTGCCATTGCCGCAAGATCGGCATCGCCGCTGGCATCGATGGTGACCTTAGCCTCTACCTTGAGCCGACCTTGCTTGGTATAAGCCTGAACGCCGGCCACACGTTCTTCCCCATCCAGTAGCACGTCGGTTACCACGCTGTGGTAGATCACCTGAATATTGGGTTCGGATGCGAGTAAATGATCCGCGACTTCACGCCAGACCAGCGGGTCGTGCACGCGGGTAAAGGTTTTGCCGTAGCGCACCGGTCCGGTCAGACCACCGCGCGCTTCCATTAACGCGATGAACTCATCCACAAAACCGTGCACCAATTGTTCGGGTGGTCTGCTGTCGTCTTCGCAAGCAGCGTAAAGACCGCAAATCGTGCCCGAAAGGCCAGCTACGGCGCCGCCGCCACAGAAGCCGTAGCGCTCCATTAAAATGACTTGGCAGCCACTTCGCGCAGCGGTGACCGCCGCTGCCAAACCCGCCGCACCGCCGCCAACCACGAGGCAGTCGGTCTGGAGGTGCCAGTCAGGTCGCATATCGTGAGCGTTGAGCATAGATCCTCCGCCAGTTTCCGTGCTTCGCCTACCCGAGCCTGGGCCGTGGGCTGCGCAGCCGGTAGTTCTGTGTGCTCAGTCGTCAGAAGCCGAGTAATTGTTTCGGTAGCCACAGCACCAGATTTGGGAAATACATCACCACAGCTAGCGTCACCACCTGCAGGGCAATGAAAGGCAGAACGCCCTTGTACATTTGTACTGTGGTTACTGATTTCGGCGTGATGCCTCGCAGATAGAAGATCGCTGGAGCCATGGGCGGCGTGAGATAGCTGGTCTGGATTACGATGAGGAACAGGATGCAGAACCAGACAGGGTCGAAGCCCATGCTCACCATGATCGGCGTGAACATGGGGATCATGATCAGCACGACCGATATCCAGTCGAGGAACGAGCCTGCAATGAAAGCCAGTAGTAGAACTACCGCAAGCAGACCCCAAGGTCCAAGATTGGACGCATCGACCAATTGCTGGGTTAGGGCGACGCCGCCGGAGCCGATAAAAATGCCCGTAAGCATGCTGCCCGCCAACAGAATGGTCATGATCATGGCGGTGATACGCAATGTCTTCAGCAACGCCTCGTGCAGCACGCCCAGACTGAACTCTCCGTAAAACACGGTCAGCACTACTGAGCCTGCAGCGCCCAGGGCGGCAGCTTCAGTGGGCGAAGCGAGGCCGAGCATGATGGAACCGAGCACCGCGAAAACCATCAGCATCGGCGGCATCAGGGCCACTGCTGTAATCCTGAGTTTTTCGCCCAGTGGCAACTCCGGCTCATCACCAGCCCGAATCACCGGGCCCGCCGACGGCTGGATAATGCAGCGCACGATGATGTAGAGCATGTACAGCCCTCCCAGTATTAGCCCTGGGAAGATCATGCCGACCAGCAGGTCGCCTACCGAAACATCTGCAAGCGGCCCCATGATGACCACAACGACGGACGGTGGGATCATTGTTCCCAAACTGCCACCGGCGCAGATCGTGCCGGCCATGAGCCCGTTGTCGTACTTGTATTTCATCATGATGGGTACGGCCAGCAGTCCGACCACTACTTCCGTAGCGCCGATGACACCGGTCGAGGCCGCGAAAACGATGCACATCAGGATGGTGCCCAACGCCAGCCCGCCCGGAATGCGGCGTGTCCATAGGTGCATGGCCTCGAACAGACGTCTGGCGATGCCTGCTCGCTCTAGCATGCAGCCCATGAAAACAAAAAGCGTGACCGCCGCAAGTACATAATTGGAAGCCACGTCGCTGACTTTTTCGATGAATTGGTGAATCAGCGCCTGATCAAAGACCATATAGCCAAAGACGGTTGCCGTGAACAGCATGGCGAAAGCCACTGGCACACCGACGAGTAACAGCGCGAAGAGCACCGGGAACATATATAGAGGAAACAGCGCCATGATTAGAGTGCCTCCGCCTGTTCACCGGGGTAGTTTAGAATCTCATTTTCACGAGCTGGCGCATGAGTAATACCGGTGCAAACAATCCGAGCAGCTCTGATCAGCTCCGCCAGAGCCTGCAGCATTAGTGCTAGGAAACCTACGGCAAAGGTCACTCGGAAGGGCCATATCGGGGGATTCCATGCGGACATTCCGCTGGTTTCGTTACTCAGGTAAGCGTTAAGCGCGTATTCATACAGTCCGAAAGAGAGCCAGGCACAAATCGGAATGACGATGACTATATAAGTCAGGACATCTATTAAGGCCTGAATCCGCGGCGAGAAGAACTGATAGAAAATTTCGATGCGAATGTGTGCATGCTCGCGAAGTGCGTAGGCCATGCCCAGCAGAAAGTTAGCGCCGGTAAGCATGTAGCCGAGCTCGAACGCCCACATGGTTGGGGAGCCGAATACATAGCGCGCAACTACCTCGTAACAGCTGCAGATAATAAGTGGCGCAACTACCCAGGCGCCAACCAGCCCTGTCATGCCGGTGATTCGATCAATCAGGTTCGTAATGGCTCGCATGGAAGAATCCTCGTGCTCTTTTTGATGGCAAGGCCGCCGGACTCTGCCCGCGGCCTAGAGCTGCTTATTCGCGGACCTTGACGTCGCGATAGGCATCAGCGTCTTTCCATAGCGCCTTGAATTCTTCCTGCTGCTTGTAGACACGGGCGAACCATTCGTTATTTGCAGCTTGCTTTTCGGCCCATTCCTTCGCGATTTCCTGCGTTCTGTACTGCACTTCGGGGTCAAGTTCGATTATCTCGTTACCGTTTGCCTCAAATAGCTCCAAGGCTTTGGCGTCTTCCTGACCGATGCGCATCCAGCTATTGAGGGTGGTAAGTTTCGCGGCGGTTTCGACAGCCTGTTTATCTTTGTCGGAGAGTTTTGCCCATGCCTTCTGGTTCACCACAAGCTCGAAGGGCGCCACTGGCTGGTGTACGCCAGGAATGATCACGTACTTGGCAACCTTGTGGAAACCGGGAGAAACGTTCTCCCAAGGGGTCCCCCACTCAGTAGCGTCAATCGCTCCGCGCTCGAGCATCGGATACACGTCGCCACCTGGGGTAGTCACGGGAGCTGCGCCTAAGCTCTGGGCCATTTCAAGCCAGGCGCCGGCAGTGCGCAGCTTCAGGCCTTTAAGGTCTTCCAGGGTGCGTACTGGCTTTCGCGAGTGCAGGAAAACCTCGGCGGTCCTCATGAACAGCGGAAACGAGATAACGCCGAATTTCTCTTCGCGGAACTCGCGTTGCAGCTCCACGCCGCCGCCTTCATAGAGCCAGTGCAACATGCGCTCGGAATCAGGGCTACCGGGGTAACCCGCAAACAGAACCGTGGCGGAGTCTTTCCCCCAGTCATAACCCATCCAGGTGTGCCCCATCTCCGCGACGCCATTTTTCACGGTCTCGGACACCTTCAAGGCGTTCCCTAGAGCTCCACCGGTAAAGACCTGCACTTTGATGCGGCCGTCGGTGAGTTGGTCAAGATTCTTGGCAAACGCTTCAGCGCCAATCGTGGTCAACGGCCCACCGGACCAGCCTGTTGCCATTTTGAAGGTGTGTTCCGGCTCGGCTGCGTGTGCGCCTTGAAAAGCGAAAAGTACGGTGGTTGCCGCTGCAATTGCAGTTAACCGCTTGAGCGAGGGCTTCAAAATTCTCATTGGTCACGTCCTTTTTTGCCCCTTTGCCGCTGGGGCACGGCTCGGGAGTTATTGTTGTTTTCTTCGTCGGCAGCGTCGACTTTAAGGCTGGATACGCGGCTAGCGATTCGAGCTGATTACCGTCAATTGACGATCACCGACATTTAACGGATAGCATGAAAACTAGGCGTATACAACAAATATATCTCAGGTCGCCTGTGACAGCTCTTATCAAAACAGCGCGTAGCGCCGTACGCTGAGCGCCTTGTTTGCTTGCATAGCCGGAGCGCGAAGCACGATGACCGTGCCGTTTCAGCTCACGCTCGATTATGCGCAGCAGCACCAGGTCGCCGTCGCAAAGCGGGGCGTCGGTGATGTGAAGAGTAATATCTGATCGACCTCGGCTTCGTCATTGCGGCACCTGCAGACGAGCAAAAATACGAACGCAACTACGAAAAGCCCAAGGATGGGCACATGGGATCGGTGGGTCCGCCATAGCTTGCTGCTGGCCAACGGCTTCAGCAGAAGATCGCACAACAGCGAGAGCTTCAGGCGCCTGCTCAACGGCCAGGTGTATCGAATGCCAATGTCCGAGCGTGACGTGTAACGCTATGCAGGGAGGCCCGCCTGGGCCCGGCCAGCGTCGAGAAGATGTTTACTCCGAAAACCGCTTCGGGGCCCTATATAGCGTTCAGCCGGGCTACGGCGAAGCCCTGGCGGGGGCGCCCAGTGGTATTCGAAGCTATAGGCCGAGGGGCTATCAGGCGCAGCGTGTCCGTTCGGTCCTGATGCAGAGTGAACGTTGACTCCGGGATCTTTGCTCTTGTGTCCGAGCCAGCCGGTTCAGTGTTCACAACCCTCCGCTAGATCAGCCAGTATGGCGATGGCCACGGCTTCGGCCACCTTGATTCCATCGACGCCTGCCGAAAGAATCCCGCCGGCATAACCGGCGCCTTCTCCTGCCGGATACAGTCCGCGGGTATTGATGCTTTGCAGGGATTCGTTGTCGCGCTTGATCCGCACCGGTGACGAAGTGCGCGTCTCGATGCCGGTGAGGATCGCGTCGGCGCGGTCGAACCCGCGGATCTGCTTGCCGAAGGCGGGTAGCGCTTCGCGGATCGCCTCGATGACGTAGTCGGGCAGCGA
This sequence comes from Pseudomonas sp. Q2-TVG4-2, assembly GCF_013620795.1. Lineage (GTDB taxonomy): Bacteria > Pseudomonadota > Gammaproteobacteria > Pseudomonadales > Pseudomonadaceae > Stutzerimonas. The sequence continues at coordinate 98,822 of NZ_LGLW01000003.1, forward strand.
CGGAGCCAGGTCACCTAGACGCACGCCGGGCTTATAGGACGGCTCGACCTCGCCGAATTCTTTCGAAGCCCGACCGCGGATGAAGTCGCCCACCAATTGCCCCGGTGCGCAGTAGTCATTTCCGCCCAGCTCGAAAGCGCGTGATTCCAGCCGTTCCTGCAGTTCGACGCCGGCCAGCGGGCCGCCGGGGAAATCCTCGTCCGGGTTGATGCCGACGACGATGCCCGCGTTGGCGTTGCGCTCATTGCGCGAGTACTGGCTCATGCCGTTGGTGACCACGCGGTTGGGCTCGGAGGTGGCTGCCACCACGGTGCCGCCCGGGCACATGCAGAAGCTGTAGACCGCCCGGCCATTTTTGGCGTGGTAGACCAGTTTGTAGTCGGCAGCGCCCAGTTCCGGATGCCCGGCGTACTTACCCAGGCGTGCGTTGTCGATCAGCGATTGTGGGTGCTCGATGCGAAAGCCCACGGCAAAGGGCTTGGCTTCGATGTGAACGCCGCGCTCGTGCAGCATGCGGAAGGTATCGCGCGAACTGTGGCCGAGGGCGAGCACGACGTAGCGGCTACGGATTTCCTCGCCGTTGCCCATGCGCACGCCTTGGATGCGGCCTTCCTCGATGATGAAGTCGACGACGCGGCTGTCGAAACGCACTTCGCCGCCCAGCGCCTTGATCTCTTCGCGCATGGTCGAGACCACGCCGGTCAGGCGGAAGGTGCCGATATGCGGCTTGCTGACGAACATGATCTCTTCCGGCGCGCCAGCACGGATGAACTCGTGCATCACCTTGCGGCCGTAGAACTTCGGGTCCTTGATCTGGCTGTAGAGCTTGCCATCGGAGAACAGCCCGGCGCCGCCTTCGCCGAACTGCACGTTGGATTCCGGGCTCAACACCTTCTTGCGCCACAGCGCCCAGGTGTCCTTGGTGCGGCTGCGCACGTCGCGTCCGCGCTCCAGCACAATCGGCCGGAAACCCATCTGCGCCAGAGTCAGCGCGGCGAACAGGCCGCACGGACCGAAGCCGATCACCAGCGGACGTTCAGTCAGCCCCACGGGCGCCTGGCCGACCGGGTAGTAGCCGGTGTCCGGCGAGACGCGGATGTTGCGGTCATCGGCCAGCCGCGCGAGCACCTGCTCTTCATTCGCCACGCTGACATCGAGGATGTAGACGAAGGTGATCTCGCTGTTCTTCTTACGCGCGTCATAGCTGCGCTTGAACACAGTGAAATCGAGCAGCTCGGCGTCGCCGACCTTCAGGCGCGCGACGATGGCCTGGCGAAGGGCCTCGGCGGGATGGTCGAGGGGCAACTGTAGTTCATTGATGCGAATCATGACGAGTCCTGGCCGGTGGCCCCGGCAGAGGTGATGACAGCCGTTCGATTCGCCGGCCACTAAGGGCCGGCGAATCGATAGGTCGAAGGAAGGCGCGCAGTGTAGCTGCGCGGGTTGAGCCTGTCATTCAGGCTCGAGCGCACAGCCGGAGGCTCCCGCCTCGTTGCGTTTCGACGGCGCTGGATGACGCGGTCCTGGTTACTGAAGCACGACCCTGGAGTTGAGTGGCTGCGGTGGGCGATTGTTGGCGTGGCCTACCGCCTTTGTCAGCGCTTTGATCTGCTTCTCGGAGGCGACCAGAGGCTGCTTCAAGACCAGCCAGCGCACGCCTTCGGTGCAGGGTGGAGTGGTCAGCGAGCCGCTGAAACGGTAGTAGTCCAGATCATCGGGCAGCAGTTCGCTGGCGTTGGCCACGGGCGCGATCTGCTGGGTCTGGCCGTCTGTCGGCGGTTTGTCCCACAAACGAGCCAGCGCGGCGTTGTGCTCGCCGGTCTTGAACATCAGCGCGAGGACCGCAAGGTTACCGTCCTTGTCCGCATGTACCAGATGCCCTTCCAACGGGTAGGACTGTCCTTTGATCAGATTTTCGCTGGGCATATGAAAGTGGAACTGCAGCAGCTCGTAGTCCTTGCCATCGAGCGTCAGATGGCTGCCGGGCTCATAGACCACCTGCACCGTATGCCCGAGGTTGACGACCTTGCTTGCGCCCGCCGCATAGCTGAGCTGTAGCGGAGTCAGTTCGGCCTCGACGAAACCGCTGAGGTCGACCGGTGCCTGGTTCTTGCCCGCGCAGGCGCTGAACTCCGGCGTTAGCTTTGCCCAGTTCTCCGGCCCCGCTTCTCCGGAATAACCCCAGTGAGTACCTGGCGTAACGGCCGACGCATTAGCGCAAGCAAACAAAACACCAAGGCTAAGTGCCGCTCTCTTCATGACGATCTCCAGCTCTATGTATGGCAACGGGCGAGCCCGGAAGCAGTCAAGGGCGCCCATTTGAATCTGACAATGCGAATCAAGGCATTACTCGCCCGCCCCAAACCGAGTCTGCAGTGAAGCGGATCTGTAGAAGGTCATGTATGACGTGAAACAGCCCCTGCGTCGCAACCGGCAGGGCACTACTGAAGCGCTTTCAGCGGATGCCCAGACGTTTGGCCAGACGAGCCAGGTTGGCGCGATCGACACCCAGCTCGCGGGCTACATCGGTCCATTTACCTTCATGGCGCCTCAGTGACTCGCAGATCACCTCGCTCTGGTATCGGTCCACTGCGGTTTTCAGGCTGACGCCGTTGCCGGCCTTGCTGGCGGCTGGCACGGCCCGATCCTCCACCGCTAACTCCTCATCCAGGCCCAGAACATGTGGCTCCACCGTAAGGATGCGGGGGCGCTCAGGGTGTCCGGCAAGCGCCTTGAGCACCGCGCGTCCGATGAGGTGTTCAAGCTCACGCACGTTGCCCGGCCAGGCATAGGCCAGCAGCGCCTTCTGCGTATCGGCGGCCAAGCGCAGGCTGCGTAGGCCCAAACGGGCGCGATTCTCTTCGAGAAAGTAACCAGCCAATAGCAGCACGTCCCTGCCACGCTCGCGCAATGGTGGCACCCGCAGCGGATAAACACTGAGGCGATGGTAAAGGTCCGCGCGGAAGCGGCCGGCACGTACCTCCTCGGCCAGGTCACGGTTGGTCGCGGCAATGATGCGAACATCGACGTGATGCTCGCGATCCGAACCGACCCGTTGCAGCTGGCCACTCTGCAACACGCGCAGCAACTTGGCTTGAACTGCAAGCGGCAGCTCACCGACCTCGTCGAGAAAGATCGAGCCGCCATGGGCCAGTTCGAACTTGCCGCTGCGCTCGCCAACCGCGCCGGAAAACGCCCCCCTTACATGACCAAACAGCTCGCTCTCCACCAGCATCTCCGGCAATGCCGCGCAGTTGAGGCTGATCAGCGGCTTCTGCGCGCGCGGTGAATGCAGGTGGATGGCCTCGGCGACCAATTCCTTGCCGACGCCGGTCTCACCGGTGATGAGTACGCTCAGCTCACTGTCGCCGACCAGCTGTACCTCCTGGAGCAAGCGCTTGTGGCAGGCGCTCTGGCCGATAAGTTCGCGCGGGCGGCGACCACCCGCGGCGAGTTTGTAGGCTTCGGCCAGCTGCTCCTGATCCTCGGCGCGGCGGGTCAGCTGGCTGATCCGTTCGCTGGCCATGACCGTTGCGGCGGCAAGGCTGGCGAAGGCGTCCAGGCTATCCAGATCGACGCTACCAAAGCTGGCTGGATCGAGAGAGTCGAGCGTCAACAGTCCCCAGGGTCTGTCTTGCACATAAAGCGGGCAACCGAGGCAATCATGGATTTCCAGATGGCCATGATGACCATCAATTAGACCGTCGTAGGGGTCGGGTAGATCGCAATCGGTGGCAAAGCGGGTGGGCCCCTGGTGCTGCAGGAGCTGGCGCAGGCGCGGATGGTCGTCAACCTTGAAGCGGCGTCCCAGGGTATCCGGATTCAGCCCCTCGACGCAGAGCGGAACCAGCGTATCGCCCTCAAGCTTGAGCAACGCTACCGCATCACAAGGCAGCAGCTGGCGCAATGCGCGCAGCAGGCGCCGGTAGCGCTCCTTGTCTGGCAGTTCACGCGACAGATCGGCAACCAGCGGAATCAGCGCCAACAACAAAGGATTGGTCATATTGACTCGATTGAAGTCTTAAAGACTATTGATGTGTTTTGTCATATTGACACTCTAAAACTTAATACGCTGATTTGTATGGTTTTTAAAGTTGGCATGGAAAATGGAATAAATCTGGATGAAAAACTGCAGCTTTTGCTCATGTCCGACATGCAAGGCCTCACATAGTACAGACGGCGCTGAACGCTCCGCCCGGTTGCACGCCGAACGGCCTGCCCGGCCAGGGCCAACGCTGCGGGTGAACGTCGAGCTTCTAAACAAATTTTTCAGCCAGGCGACGAGGCTTACACATCGAAAGTCGCCTGCGACAGCACACTGACCCCACGGAGAATCTCCATGCTGACTGCTCAACAACGCACTCTGATTAAAGCCACTGTTCCGCTGCTCGAAACCGGTGGTGAAGCCCTGACTCGGCACTTCTACAAGCTGATGTTCAACGAATACCCAGAGGTACGGCCGCTATTCAACCAGGCCCATCAAGCCAGCGGAGCGCAGCAGCACGCCCTGGCCAACGGCATTCTGATGTATGCCAAACATGTCGACCGGCTTGAGGCCCTCGGCCCGCTGGTGGCGCAGGTCGTCAACAAGCACGTCTCCCTGCAGATCCTGCCCGAACACTACCCCATCGTCGGTACCTGTTTGCTGCGCGCTATCCGCGAGGTGCTCGGTGAGGAGATTGCAACCGACGAGATACTTGCGGCCTGGGGCGAGGCATACGGCATGCTCGCCAATGTGCTGATCGAGGCCGAAGAAGAGCAGTACGCGGCCAACGCTGAAGCACCCGGCGGCTGGCGGGGCGCGCGGAATTTCAGAGTGACGCGCAAAGTACGTGAAAGCGAAGAGATCATCTCGTTCTACTTCGAGCCAGAAGATGGCGGGCCGGTACTGGCCCACCAGCCAGGACAGTACATTTGCCTGCTCCTGGAGGTGGATGGTGAGCAGGTGCGTCGTAACTATTCCCTGTCGGCGCGGGGCAATGGCGTCGATTATCGCATCAGCGTCAAGCGCGAGGCTGGCGGTCGGGTGTCCACCCATCTGCATGACAACGTGCAGATCGGCGACCGCATTGCGCTGTTCGCTCCCGCTGGTGAATTCGTCCTGCGCAATTCGTTCAGGCCATTGGCGCTGATCACAGCAGGTGTTGGGATCACCCCGGCTGTGGCGATGCTGGAGGCCGCCCGGGAAAGCGGGCGCCCGATCTACTTTATCCACTGCGCCCGGCATGGTGGTGTACAGGCGTTCCGAGAGTGGGTTGATGCGCAGGTCGCCGCGCATCCGGCGCTGAAGCGTTTCTTCTGCTATAGCGAACCACGCCCGCAGGATAACGGTGATGCGACCGGCCTGCTCACTCGGGACCATTTGGCCCAGTGGCTGCCCAATGACCGTGACCTGGACGCCTATTTCCTCGGACCGAAACCCTTCATGGCTCAGGTGAAGAAGCACCTCAATGAACTGGGCGTGCCGGGCGCGCAATGCCACTACGAGTTCTTCGGCCCTGCCAGTGCACTGGACGCTTGACCTTCACCCGCCGCTGCGCGAACGGTTCGCGCAGCTCTGGCAATCGCTTCGTTTGGCGCTACGCTGTGACAGAGTTCTCGGTTTTTGTATTTCCTGAAGCAGCGGCACGTTTGCCACTGCCGAGGCATGGAGACGCTGAGCACGACAACAATAATGATCGTCCAGCGAGACGACCCTCGATGAGGTTGGTGCCCTATGAAACATGCTCCCTTGAGTGCCCTGCTGATCTGCATATCCGGGCTGGCGCTGGCCGCGCCCACCAGCGATGAAGCGCTGGAGCGCATGCGCTCGATGAAGACCACCGGCCAGTCCCTCGACATGAAAACCGTGCCGCAGGACGGCGAAATCGCCGATGCGATCCGCAGCAACCTCGAACGCATCAAGCTGCCGGATGGCTTCAAGATCGAGCTTTATGCGGTGGTGCCCGATGCGCGGCACATGGCGGTGGGGCCGTCCAGCGGCGTGGTTTTCGTCGGCACGCGCAAGACCGATCTCTGGACCGTCACCGATCGCACCAAAAACCGTACCGCCGACGAGGTCAAACGCTTCGCCCCGGCGATTTCCTTCACCCAGCCAGCGCCCTGTTTCAGTCCGGATGGCTTCCTCTTCGTCGTCGAGCACAACCGGCTGTTGGTTTTCCCCGCCGCGGAGTTCTTTTTTGAAGGGCCGGATGTCGCCGCCGATATCGTGGTACCTACCGGCGAGCTGATCCCTACCGACGAGGAGAGCTACAACCATGGCGCGCGGGTGTGCGCCGTTGGGCCGGACAACAAGCTCACCGTCTCTTTAGGCCAGCCGCATAACGTGCCGCCGAAAGATAAAATCGAGTTGTACAACCAGCACGGCATCGGCGGCATCGTGCGCATGGAGCGTGACGGCAGCAAGCGCGAGGTCTATGCCACCGGCATACGCAACTCGGTGGGCATCACCTACAACCCGACCACCAAGGAGCTGTGGTTCACCGACAATCAGGTGGATGGCATGGGCGACGACATCCCGCCGGGTGAAATCAACCATGCGCCGAAGGCCGGCATGCAATTCGGCATGCCCTGGTATGGCGGCGGTCAGATACGCACCACTGAGTACGCCGAGGAGACGCCGCCAGAGGGCTTGACCTTCCCCGTGGTCGAGACCGTGGCGCACGCGGCGGACATGGGCCTGATGTTCTACACCGGCAAAATGTTTCCCGAGGAATACCGCGGTGGCCTGTTCAGCGCGCAACGTGGCAGCTGGAACCGCACCGAACCGGTCGGTGCACGGGTGATGTTCACTCCGTTCGCTGCAGACGGCTCGGCGCCATCCGGCGACACGGTGCCGTTCGCCGAAGGCTGGCTGAACGAGGACACCGGCGAGTACTTCGGCCGCATCGTCGATGTGGCGCAGTTGAAAGATGGCTCGCTGCTGGTGAGTGACGACACTGCCGGAGCGATCTACCGAATCTCCTATGACGGCGATTCGAACTGACGTCAGCTTTTTCTGTGAGGCTGCCCGGCTCGTTCATTCGAGCCAGGCGGCGTAGTCCTGGGAGTGATTCGTATGGCTAGACATCGTCGTGGCGGGCTGCTGGTACCCTGGCTAATGTTGCTGGCGTTGCTGTTCGCAACAGAAGTGAGAGCTGCGGATATCGGTGCGGGGAAAACCAAGGCAAAGATGTGCGCGGCCTGCCATGGCCTCGATGGACTGAGCAAAGTCGCTGATGCGCCGAATCTGGCTGGCAACGGCGAGCTCTATCTGTCCCGCCAGCTCAAAGCCTTCCGCAGCGGAGAGCGCAAGCACCCGCAGATGTCAGTGATCGCGGCAGGCCTGAGCGATGACGACATTGCCAACGTGGCGGCCTGGTATTCGGCAATCAAGGTCCGCGTCGAGCTGCCCCAGTAGCGCGGCGGGCTGGCGGTTACACCAACGGAGCGGTTACACCTTATACTCGCGCGCCATCGAGGCTTGGCGCGTGCCGGCTCTCCCGTTGAATGCGACCGGCGCTGTCGCGGCGTCTGCTCACCCAGAAGGACACTTCATGCTCAATAACGATGTGATGCGCAGCCTGCGCTACATCCTCAACGTCGACGACGCCAAGATCGCCGAGATCACCCGGCTTACGGGTTGCGAAATTCCCGACAGCGAGGCGGTGGCCTACCTCAAGAAGGAAGACGAGGAGGGGTTCAAGCCCTGTGGCGACCGGATCATGGCGCATTTCCTCGACGGCCTGGTGATCTACAAGCGCGGCAAGGACGAGAGCCGGCCGACACCGCCGATCGAACTACCGGTCACCAACAACATGGTGCTGAAGAAGCTGCGTGTGGCCTTCGAATTGAAGGAGGACGACATTCACGCGATCCTCAAGGCGGCCGACTTCCCGGTGTCCAAGCCGGAACTCAGTGCGCTGTTCCGCAAGGTCGGACACAGCAACTACCGTGCCTGCGGCGACCAGCTGCTGCGCAATTTTCTCAAGGGGTTGGCGCTGCACGGCAAGTGATCGGGTGGCGGGCCGCTGAAGCTTTTTTGCGCGGGTCTAGCAAAGACCCGCCAGGCGGGTCACTTAGGCTGTCTTGGCAAAACACCGCGACAATATGCCCCGGCCTGAGCAAGCTTGCTCGCCAATCCAATCCAATCCAATCCAATCCAATCCAATCCAAGCCACGCAACAAGCTTCGCGAGCAAGCTCGCTCCTACGGGGCTGCTGCGGGGTTCGTTTAGCGCAGAAAAACGCCGAAATCTGCATAAGAATGCGGCGTCTCTCCTAAGTGACCGGCATTACGCCGGGGCGGGACTCTTGAATCGATGAGTCCTTAGTTCTGCACCATCGCGATGACCTTGTCGCGCAGTTGCGGATCGTTCTGTACGGCCTGGTTGATGGCGTTGTACTCCTCGATGCTGAGGTCGTTGTCTTCGACGGTGCTCATCATCTTTTCGTTGGCTTGCTGCTGCAGTTGCTGAGCCTCGGCCGGGTCGCCGGTCTTTTCCAGCTTGGCGGTGAAGTCCTCGCGAATCTCCATGATCTCGCCCAGCGAGTCGGCAAACTTCTCCAGCTTCTTGTCGCTGATGTCTGCTGCCTGTATCGCCGGTGCGGGTTGCGTGGCCGGCGCCTGGCTGGCCTGCTGCGCGAATACTTGGGAGGCGCCAGCGGCCATGAGGAGGGCGGTGAGGCTGGCGGAAACGAGGCGAGCGTTTAGCTTGGTCATGTTCGGTATTCCTGCTGTTGAAAGACGCCAAGGTCTTTGCATCAGCCGTGCCATCCCGAGCGGGTGTCTCCAAGTGCCTGATTCCCTGGGGTTTAACCGCCCGTCCTGTTCACATCGACCCCAGAGCGGTGGCTCTGTATCGTGCCAGAATGGCACATGTAGCAGTTTGGCAACGAACATCGACCCTGCGCGGCGCGCTTTTGTTGAAGGTGGTGATCCCGCTGGTGGCGATCATGCTCGGCTTCAGTTATCTGCTGTTGTGGACGGTCGAGCGCAACAGCGAGCGGCGTCTGCAGGAGGAAGTTGAGCTGGTGGCGCGGGCAGTCCGTCTGCCGCTCAGCGATAGCCTGGAAAAGCAGCATGATCGCACCTCGCAACAGGTGCTGGAGTCGGTGCTCGGTGTCGGGCGCGTCTACGGCGCGTATCTCTATGACGATCAAGGTGAGCTGGTCGCCTTCGCCGGGGCCATCGAGCCGGATCAGGATCAGTCCTCGATTCAAGAATTGACCGCCGATGGCAAACGCCGGGGCGGTTATCAGCGCATTCGTGGGCGCGAGGTCTATTCCTATTTCCTGCCGCTCGAACAGAGTGGCGGGCGTATCAACGGCCTGCTGCAGGTCACCCGCCGCTGGAACGACTTCGAGCGTGACACTCGGCGTCTGCGGTTGATCGCCGGCATCTGCGCCGCAGTGCTGGCGCTGGCGGCGGTCTGCATCGTTTTGCTCGGCCATTGGTCGGCGATCGGCCGCCATCTGCAGGAGCTGACGCAAAGCATGGCGCGGGTCGCCGCAGGCAATCGTCAGCACCGCGCACCGCACAGCGGTCCGCAGGAAATCGCCGTGCTCGGTCGGGCATTGAACCAGATGCTCGACAGTATCGCCGATGCCGAGCAGCGCATGGCCGAGCAGAAGGCGCGCGAGGCGGCGCTTGAAGGCCGATTACGGCGCACCCAGCAACTGGCTGCGGTTGGCCGCCTGGCTGCCGGGGTGGCACACGAATTGGGCAGCCCGCTCAGCGTCATCGACGGCAAGGCCCAGCGCGTCTTGCGCAGCGAGACGCTGGAGGACGGCCCGCGCAAGGGGTTGCTGCAGATCCGCAGCCAGGTGCAGCGACTGAGCGAGATCGTTCGCCAGTTGCTGGACTTCGGTCGCGCTGCCGGACGCCCGCCACGGCGCATGCCGGCCGACGTGCTGGCGCATTCCGCGGCTGCGGCGGTGGCCGACGAGCTGGCCTCGCTGAAAGTCGAACTTAGGCTCGAGGCACCGGCGACTGCTCTGTATTGCCAAGTGGATCCGCCGCGCTTCGAACAGGCCTTGACCAATCTACTGCGCAACGCCGCCCAGGCCAGTCCAGGCGGCCTGGTGGCGCTGCGCTGGTGGCAGGACGCCGACTGCCTGATGTTTCAGGTTGAAGACGATGGCCCGGGCGTGGCCGAGCAGCACCGCACCGCCCTGTTCGAACCGTTCTTTACCACCAAACCGGTGGGCAAGGGCAGCGGCCTGGGGCTGGCCGTGGCACATGGGGTGGTGGCCGAGTGCGGCGGTCGTCTCGAGCTGGTCGAGAGCTCGCTGGGTGGCGCGGCGTTTCGTATTTCCCTGGCGCTCGCCAACGAGGACGACATAGATGCAGATGGATGACACCGCTCCACAACGGGTATTGATCGTCGAAGATGACGACAGCCTGCGCCAGCTGCTGGTCGAGGAGTTGGAAGACCGTGCGCTGCAGGTGCATGCCGTGGCGAGCGCCGAGGACGCCGTACCGCTGCTGGAAAGCTGGGAGCCGGATTTGGTGGTCAGCGACCTGCGCCTGCCGGGCGCCGATGGCATGGCGCTGCTGCGACGGGTCAAGGCGATGCAGGCCGCGCCGGCTTTTCTGGTGATCACCGCGTTCGGCAGCATTCAGCAGGCCGTGGCGGCGCTGAAGGAAGGCGCCGACGAGTTTCTCACCAAACCGCTGGACCTAGAACACCTCGGCCTAGCCGTGTCGCGCGCGTTGGAAACGCGCCGGCTGCGCGACGAGGTGCGACGCTTTCAGCAACTGCTCAGCGATGACCGCTTCCATGGCATGCTCGGCCGCAGTCGGGTGATGCGTGAGTTGTTCGACCAGATCCGTCAGCTGGCCCGCGCCGCCGGGCCGGTGCTGGTGATCGGCGAAAGCGGCACCGGCAAGGAACTGGTCGCCCGCGCCATACACGCCGAGAGCGACCGGGCGCAGCGGCCGTTTCTGGCCATCAACTGTGCCGGGCTGCCGGCCGAACTGCTGGAAAGCGAATTCTTTGGCCATGCCGTCGGTGCCTTCACCGGTGCGAGTCGCAGCCACAAGGGGCTCTTCCAGCAAGCCGATGGCGGCACCCTGTTTCTCGATGAGATCGGCGAAATGCCGTTGCCGCTGCAGGCCAAGCTGCTGCGCGTGCTGCAGGAAGGCACCATCCGCCCGGTGGGCGGCGAGCGCGAGCTGAGCGTTGATGTGCGCATCATTGCCGCCAGCAACCGCCCGCTGGAAACCGCGGCCGGCCGCGAGTCGTTTCGCGAGGACCTGTTCTTCCGCCTGGAGACCTTCATTTTGCAGGTGCCGCCCCTGCGTGACCGGGAGGAGGACCGCGAGCTGCTCGCCGCCGGTTTCGTCGCGCATTTCGCCGCCCGCGACGGCCGCCCGGTGCGCGGGCTGTCGCGCACGGCGCTGGAGCAGCTGCGGCGTTATCCCTTCCCCGGCAACGTGCGGGAATTGCAGAATGCCATGGAACGCGCAGTAACCTTCTGCCACGGCCGTAGCATTGAGCTGGAGCATCTGCCGACGCGCATCGCCAGTTATCAGGAAACCACGCCCCAAGCCCGTGCCGACGACCTGCTTGGATTGATGATCGATGGCCCCTTGCTGCCCACCCTGGATGAGCTGGAGATGCGCTACATCCGCCATGTGCTAGAGCGGGTCGAGGGCAACAAGCGACGCGCGGCCGCGCTGCTTGGCATCGGCCGGCGCACGCTGTACCGCCGGCTGGGCGAGCAGGAACAGGATGATACCTGAGTCGCATATCGCTCCAACCGGCAGACCCCAAGCGGAACGATCTGCGCGTGGTCGCGGCCCAAGGTTGAAAGGCCTTGAGTGGGGTGTGGCATGACATTCTCGATCGTTGCAAGATGCCCGCGAACCGGTCAGTTGGGCGTTGCCGCCGCGACGGCCATGCCCGCCGTCGGCAAGCTGCTGACCCATGCGGCCGCAGGCGTCGGTGCGGTGGCAACCCAGGCGCGGATCAATCCCTATCTCGGCATCGACGGGCTTGATCTTCTGCGAAAGGGGTTCGATGCGCGCGAGGTGATCGAGCGCCTCAAGCCGACCGATCCCTGCATGTCGCAACGCCAGCTGGCGGTTGTCGATAATCAGGGGCGGGTGGCCTGCTGGACTGGTGACCAGTGCCTGCCTTGGTCCGGATCCATCAGCGGTGACCAGTTCTGCGTGCAAGGCAACCGGCTGACTGGCCGCGACGTGCTCGAAGCGGTGGTCGATGCGCTCAACTGCACACGGTTCCTGCCGTTGGTGGAGCGTCTGATGGAGGCGCTCGCCGCTGGCGATAGCCTCGGTGGCGACCGGCATGGCGAGTCGTCGGCAACTATTTATGTGGTCGACCGCGAGGATTACCCGCTGTGGGACATTCGCGTCGATCATCACCCCGACCCGCTGACCGAATTGCGCCGGCTGCACGCGGTGTTCGAGCGCCAGGTATTACCCGAGATGCTGCGCATGCCGACCCGGGACAATCCTGCCGGTGCCGCCGAAGAAGAGCCGGTCTGAATGCCTGCGCTCAGCTCTACGCGGAGCTGGTATGTGCATGCAACGGCTCGAGGCGCAGCTCGGTCGAGCGATTGCGGATCGCCACCCATTCGGCCAATGCGGCCGCCGAGCGCGGCGGTGAAATCAGATAGCCCTGGAAGAGGTCGCAGCCTGCCTGTAACAGCGCTGCTTGCTTTTCCAGGGTATCCACGCCCTCTGCACTGACCCGCTTGCCCTGCGCCTGGCAGAACGCGACGATCGCCGTCAGGCTTTCCTGCATGTCGGCGCGGGTCAGGCGTTCAATGATGGCCATGTCCAGCTTGATGGTGTCGGCCGGATATTCAAGCAGCTGTTGGATCGAGGTGTAGCCGACGCCGAAATCATCGATGGCCACGCGGAAGCCGGCCATGCGAATCGCGCGAACAACCTCCATGGTGTTGCTGTTCAGTTCGGCGGCGTGGGTCTCGGTGAGTTCGATCTCGATGCGGCTGGTGCAGATGCCATGATGTGCGGCGCGCTCGATCAGATAATTGCAGAGGCGGTCATCGGTCAGTTGCGCGGACGACACGTTGATCGCCAGGATCACGTGCTCGCCGAACAGCCGGACCAGCTCTGGATAGTTCGCCAACGCATGATTGATCACCCAGCTGTCGATCTTGGGAAACAGCCCGGCGCGCTCGGCGATGGGGATGAATTCCCCCGGCGATACCGTGCCTAGCAGTGGCGAATGCCAGCGCAGCAGCACCTCGCAGCTGACCACGCGGCCCTCGCGGTCCACCTCCGGCATGTAAACCAGGCGGAGCTGATCGTCCCCGTCGAGCAGGCGCAGCTGCTCCTCGATCAGGCGGATGCGCTGGTTACGTTGCTCCAGCTCCGCAGAGAAGGCCACCGCGACGTTCTTGCCTTCGGCCTTGGCCTGATACATCGCCGTGTCGGCACGGGTCAGCAACTGGGTGATGGAATCGGCGTCGGCAGGGTAGCGGGCGATTCCGATGCTGACGCTGACCGGGTACATGCGGTCTTCCTGGCGGAAACCGCCCTGGCATAGATCAAGCACGGCGTCGGTGAGCGCCGGCGAGGTGTCGCGGTCGGCATCAGCCAACAACAAGATGGCGAATTCGTCACCGTATAGCCGTGCGAAGGCTGTTTCGGTATCAGGATGGGCCTGCCGATACTGCTCTAGCACGCCTTGTACGCGTTTGGCGAAGATCCGCAGCAGCGCATCGCCAGCATCGTGACCATGCTGATCGTTGACCTGCTTGAAATTGTCCAGATCGAGAAACAGTAGCGTCAGTTGCTGACCGTCCCGCACGCATCGCTCGTACATCGCGCTGGCCAGCATGCCGAAGTGGGACCGGTTGCTGATATGGGTCAGGCCGTCGGTCCAGGAAATCTCCTGAATATGTTGTAGGGCGGCGGTGTTGCGTTCGTGAAGCGTCTTCATGTTTAACGTCAGGCGACCGATCTCCCCGCCATCGCCGGGCTGGTCGAGGGCGTCACGCTTGCACAGCAGCAGATCGGTGAGCTGGCTGTCGAGCTGGCTGATCGGGTCGGTGACGTAGCGGCGGATCAGCACCAGCAACAGGCCGATGGTGATCAGACAGACCAGCGAGCCGCCGGTGAGAAACGCCACACTCAGGGTCTGCAGACGGCTGGCGATATAGCCGGGTGCCGGTGTCAGTCGCGCTTGCAGTGCGCTCGACAGCTCGATATCGGCCGATAGGCCGGTTGCAACCGGTGGCAATGTCGGGGCGATTTCGACCGTCGCGCCATATTCCCGTTCGAGGCGCTCCTTCAGTGCGACGAAGCGTTCCGGCCGTACCGCCAGTTGCACGGCGAAGGCCTCGGCCCGCTGGCTTGGCAACGGCTGGCTGCCTGAGGCCGGCAGGATGAAATCGGTGTCCAGCAGCAACGGCCCATTGTTGGTATCGGTCAGGTAGCTGATCTCACCCGTGTCGACCGCCTGCCTGGCATCACGGACCGCTTGCTGCTGCCGGGCATTGATGGTGGCGAATGGCGACAGGCTGCTTTCGAAGTAGTAGGCCACCTCGCCGTCAGGCTGGACGATCGCGAAGGAGACGAACGGCAGCCCGCTGGTGGACAGCGAGCGGATGCTTTGCTGAATGCGCAGGCCCAGCGTTTCGTTGCGGTAGGCAGTGTTCGACTCGCGCAGAAACAGCAACAGCGCCTCGCTGTCGATGATCGAGTAGAGCACGCTGCGGCTGAACGCCTCGTAGTCCATGTAGGCAGACTTCAATACCGATAGCTGTTGCGCCAGGCGTGCCTGTTCGAGACCCAGCAGCGCGGCCCGCTGGGTCAGGTAGGCGGTGGACGCGGCCACCAGCTGAATGATCAGGATGACCGGGAAAATCACCAGCAGCGCGCGTTTACCGAGCGTCATGGGCGTTAATCAGTGCGCTGATGATGCGTCGCCGCGTCTGCGTGGCTTCCATTGGCCGCGTCTCGAAGACCTGACTGCGCTCCAGCACCTCGTCTGGCGGATAGATGCTCGGATTCTGCCGGATCGCGTCAGGCAGCAACGCTCGAGCGGCGGCGTTGGGTGTTGCGACGCCCAGCTCGGCCGCGTTCAGTGCGGCGATCTCGGGGTCGCTGATAAAGTTCAGGAAACGGTAAGCCAGTGCCTTGTTCGGGCTATTAGCCGGGATCGACAGGCAGTCGACCCAGAGCAGCGTGCCCTCCTTAGGTACCACATAGCGCCACGGCTCGCCCTCGATACCCTCGACTTCGTTGAGCACTTGCTGGTCGCCGCTATAGGCCAGTGCCATGTCGGCCTGGTCGATGTGGCGCTGGCTTCTCAGCGAGGTGATCGCGTATTCGTAAGTCAGCACGGCGTCGGACTGCGCCTGAAGCAGTTCGAAGGCGGCCCTGAGCTCGTCGTTATCGGACGTATTGATCGAACGCTGCTGGTAGATCAGCGGGGCGGCGAGGATGTCTTCGTGGTCTTCCATCATGATGATGTGCGGTTCGTCGCGCTTGGTCGGTTGCAGCAATGCAGCCCAGGACTGCGGGGCTTCGGCGATACGGTCGGTCCGATAGACGATGCCCAGCGTGCCCCACAGGTAAGGGACGCTGTAAGCACCGCAACTGTCGCGCCAGCGTTGCGAGACGTTGCGCAGCTTCGGCAGTTCAGCATCGCTGATAAGCTCGAGCAGGCTGCGCGAGCCAAACCGGTCGGAGCTGATTCGCCCGGCCACGACCAAGTCGATCCGGTGATCCGGCTTGGCAAGAATCTCGTCGCGCTTGTCGCCGCTATCGAAATAGATCTGCTGAAGGGCGACGCCGGTTTCGGCCTGCCAGCGCTCGATTACCGCTTCGCTGAGATACTCTTCCCAGTTCAGCAGTGTCAGCGTTTCCGTTGCGCGCACCAGGCCCGAGGGAAACAGCAGACTGGCGGCGACCAGAACGGCGCCGCACAGGCGCCACGCAGGCGACTCCGGGTTGTTGTCATTCATCCGTTGCTCCATCCGCTATGGCACTGCCTTGGTCGGCTCGCTGAGTTCGGCTAGGCGTAGCGATTACGCATGTGCGTACTGCCTGCCTTCCGGATGTTCCGTCGCGTCGGCTCGGCTTCGAACGTCATTGCGGGGATCAGCCGGATTATCGGCCTGCGGTAGTGGCACTTTAATGGCGTCAGATGAATGGCAGCAATGTTTTTTTACGAGTTGTTTGCTGCCAGTCGATCAGCGGGCGGGGACGGCCTGTTTACCGTGACGTATGTGCGGGCGAGGCGGGGTCTGTAACCAGGGCGCCAGCAGGCGCGTGGAAAGCGGAATGAACAGATAGGTCATCAGCGGCGTCAGCGCCAGCGTGGTGAGCAGAATGCGCATCACCAGGCTCAGCTCGCTAAGTGCACCGCCGAACATCAGATTGAACAGCAGCGATACCGGAAAGAACGCCAGCCAGATCGCTACGCTCTGCTTCCAGCGCGGCGGGGGCGCACTTTCGTTTCCACCGAACCAGGTGCCGATGCCGCGGGCGCGGTGCTCGTGGGGTTGCCCGAACAGTTCGCTGCCGCGTTGCAGCCAGGCCCGGCGCGAGGCCGAATGTTCCCAGCTGTCGAGGGTCTGCTCGTCGGCGAAGCGGAAGACGATCTGGAATTCATCGTCGCCTGGCGGCGGTGCCAGCACGCCGGAGCCGAGGTAGCCGGGAAAGTCCGCGGCCAGCTGTTCGCCTTCGTGCAGCCAGGCGAGGAGATCGTGGTAGCGGCCATCGCGCACGCGGCGGGCCACCATCAGCGTGACGGGTTCGGTAGACATCGTGTATCTCCAGTATCAAGCCGGCCACCCGGATAGGGCATTCGGCAAACGCAGCGCCGGGATGGTGGGCTGCGAAATGGGTCAGGCAAGGGTCATGCCTCGGTCGTCAGACAGTGCCAGACCACGTGAGGTCGGCATCGCCGGGACGACGGCGCACTATACGGAGATTTGTTGCACTTGGAAGGGGCGTCAGTTCGGGGAAAAGGTGCGGACGGCTGCGGCGTACTGACGCAGCCGAGTCGGGTCAGCGATTTGCCAGTCGGTTCTGCTTGTACAACGGCGAGCGAGGGCCACTGAGGATCCCATCGTGTCTGTTGGTGGTCAGCAATCGATGGCTGGCGATGCCTGCGACTTCATGACTGCGGTCGCTCAGGCTGTTGACGATCTGGTTGATGGCTGCGGTGATCAGCATGCCGACCAGACCACCGCCTGAGTTCTTCTGATTCTCTGCCGTACTGGCGAGTGCGTGGCCCTGCCAGAGCAGGTCACCGCTGCGTAGATCGACCAGCTTGCCGCTTGCTTCGACCGTCACCTCGCTGGTCAGCACTTTGTAGCTGCTGCCGTAGCGGCTGACTTCGATATAGAGCGCGGCATCGGCACCGAAGATGTCACGCAGCTTGGCAGGCGGCGCCATGTGCATCTCGTCGGCGTTCATCAGACCGTTCTGCTTGAACGTCTCGTCGACGACCGCGACGGGTAACACGTAGTAGCCCGCCTCAGCGAGTGGATAAGTCACCTGTGACAGCACGCTATAGCTGGCCTTGATGTCCGGTGAGGTGTTGACCGGCGGTAGTACCACGATCGAGGCCGGGTTGTTTCGTTCGAATGCGCTGTAGTCGTAGGGGGCCTTTTGTGTCGCACAGCCAGTGGTCAACGCCACGGCGGCAAGTACCAGGAATGTCTTGAGAGAGATTAAACGCATCATGACCTCTTACTTCGCTACGTTGCGCATGAGGAAGTCCATATAA
This sequence comes from Pseudomonas sp. Q2-TVG4-2, assembly GCF_013620795.1. GTDB lineage: Bacteria > Pseudomonadota > Gammaproteobacteria > Pseudomonadales > Pseudomonadaceae > Stutzerimonas. Next base: position 116,535 of record NZ_LGLW01000003.1, read on the forward strand.
GTAGCGGACTCCGGGAACAGTGCTTTTTCGGTTTCGAATTGCTGGCGGACCTGATCAGCCTTGCCTACTTCGGCGTAGAGCATGCCCAGGTGAGCGTGGAAGCCGGGTGGCGGAGAGCGATCAACGGCGCGAGCCTTCTGCAGGCTGGCCTCGAGCGCGGCGATCTGCTCGTGCGGACCCGTTTCATGTTTGAAGTGCTCGTAGACCTGCTGCTGATAGCCGTCCCAGTGATACAGCTGAGGCGTCCGGTTACCGGTGCAGCCGGTGAGCAGGGCGGCCAAAAGCAGAGCGGCAAGGGCCGCGGCACGGCTTGAATGCAATTTCATGTGAACTCTTCCTTGAGGTTAGTGCGCGGGACGCCAGGCACCGCTGTCGATGCCTGAGACAAGGGTGTTGACCGCTTCGCGGATCGCCAGATCAAGGACTTTGCCGTTAAGGGTGGAGTCGTAGCTGGCAGTACCGCCGAAGCCAATGACTTCGCGGTTCGACAGGCTGTACTCGCCTGCGCCCTGGGACGAAAAGACCACCTCGGATGTGCTCACGTTGACGATGTTCAGGTTGACCTTGGCATAGGCGATCTGCGATTTGCCGCGACCAAGAATGCCGAACAGCTGATGATCGCCGACTTCTTTGCGGCCGAATTCGGTGACGTCGCCGGTGACCACGAAGTCGGCCCCACGCAGCTGTGCGCGCGTGTTCGAAATGGCGCTTTCCTGGGCGATCTCGTTCATGTTGTCGCGGTCCAGCACATTGAAGCGATTGGACTGCTGCAGGTGGGTGATCAGGATGGTCTTGGCTTGTCCGCCCAGCCGATCGATACCGTCGGAGAACAGGCCGCGCATGTAGCTGGAGCGGTTATCGAACTTGCCGACGGAGATCGGGCTGCGCTGACCGTGATAGACACTGCTGGCGGAGGTCACTTTGGCGACCTCCAGGGTGCGCGACTGTTCGGTGGCGCAGCCGCCTAGCAGAAGGCTGAAACCGACCAGACTGGCCACGAGCTTCTTGTTCATCTGAGTGGATTCTCTTTGATTTGTGGTGGGCGTTGGCTATGGGCTTTGTTATGGGAACGGCTACGCGATCACGCTGGCGAACCAGAGTGGGACGGGCAGGTAATAGGCAGGAAAATGCTGCGAGGGGGCAATGCAGAGCGTCCTTGACTACTGATCCTTGTCCTTAGCGCATACCCGATGACAGGCGTCGGGCAGCCAGACTATGGCGCGGAGTCTACAACAAGGATGGCACTGTGCCAGTGCCGTGGTTCGCAGTTGAACGGGTTCGGGCTACCGCTCGTCGAGCGCGGCCTGCGGGTGCGCTATGACTGACTCAGCCGTGCACCAAACGCTCTCAGCGCAGCCTCGCCGACCACATCCTCAGCGAGCAGAGGCAGTTGTTGAATCGGCAGGTTCGGCAACGCCTGCTGGAGGCTGTCCAGATGGCGCTGCTCGCCAGCGCGGCGTTCGGCAAGAAAGGCGCCGGCATTGCTTGGCGAACGCTTGTTCACCACCAGTCCGGCGACGTCGATGCCGCTGCGCTGCAGCTGGGCCTGTAGCTCGATGGTTTCCAGCACCGGCAGGCGCTCGGCGGCCAGCACGATGATGAACGCGCAGCGCTGGCGATCTTGAATCACATCACGCAGCTGGCTGAAGCGCTCTCGCCGCCGGTAGAGCAGCTGGCGCACGCGCTGCTGGCGGTCGTCGCCATCACTCGCTTCACGGCCGAGGATGCTTTCACCCAGGCCTGCGTCGTCCTTGCCGAGGTTGCGCAGCACATCGCCGAAGCGCTTGCTGCGTTCCTGGCGTTGCAGCAGGCCTTCGGTCCAGGCGGTCATCATTTCGGGCAGAGCCATCAGTCGTGAGGTATGGCCCGACGGGGCGGTGTCGAACACCAGCAGATCGTAGCGATCAAGGCCCTGGGTGACGGTATCGGCGATGCGCTCGAGCAGCGCCGCTTCGTGCATGCCGGGTGCATCGCGGGACAGCGCCATGTGCTTATCGACTTCGCCGGCCAGATGCGGCGGCATCAATCGGCGCAGGGCGGCGCCCACTTCGTTCAGATGACTGCGCACGGTGAGCTCGGGATCAAGCTCCAGGCCATCGAGGCCAGCGGCCAGGCGCACGATGCTGGCGCCGATCGGGCGATTCCAGAGATGCCCCAGGTTGTGCGCCGGGTCGGTGGAGACCAGCAGTACGCGGCGTCCGGTCCCGGCTTGTTGCAGGGCGGTAGCGGCGGCAACGGTGGTCTTGCCGACGCCGCCCTTGCCGCCGATGAACAACACTCGGCGCTGCGCAGCCAGCTCTAGCAGCATCCGATGTGATCCAGCGGCGAGTGCTCCATGCCCATGCGTCGATGCCAGTCATGGAAGCGCTCGTAGAGTTCGGGCATCAGCTCCAGGGTGTACCAGGCCGCGGGGTTGGGCACACCCAGCGCCTCGGAAAACACCAGCAGCATGAATAAGTCGTCCTCGTCGCGCCGGGCACGGGCGAATGTGCGCCGGTAGGGCGCGACATAGAACTCCTGCAGGCCATCGGCAAGCTTATGCAGGAAGGGTCGTTCCCCGCTCATGGCAGCGGCTCGTCAGTCGTCATCTCGGCTGCGGGATCACGGCCTTTGCGCATGGCGCTTATCGCTTCAAGCGTGACCCACAGCGCGGCGATCAGGATCACCACATCCATACCCAGCAGCAGCCAGTTCTCGGCGCGATAGAACTGGCCCATCTGCACCAGCAGTGCGTAAATCGACATGGCGAGCAGGAACACCAGCGGCACCAGCGTGTAGATGGCCGGCCGGCCCTGCTTGATCAGCAGCACCGTGATGATAGACAGCGTCAGGCCCGCCAGGAGTTGGTTGGTGGTGCCGAACAGCGGCCAGATGGCCATGCCGCCGCTGCCCTCGGAGCCAGCGCCGAATGCCAGGGCCATGCACACTCCGACGGCGATCAGCGTGCCGACCAGCGTGTTCACTTTCATACCGGCCAGTTCGCCGGCTTCCTGGATCACGAAGCGCTGCAGGCGCAGGCCGGTGTCCATGGTGGTGCCGGCGAAGAGGATCGCCATCACCGCGAGAATGGTCGCGCCGAGGTCGGCGGGCAGGTTCAGGCCATTGGCGAGCAGGGTGCCGCCGCCCTGAACGAAGGCATTCACACCGCCCTGACCGAAGGCGGTGTAGACCTGCTGCCAATCGAGCAACGTGGCGAAACCGGCGGTGCAGCAGATGATCGCCGCCAGCGAAAGCATGCCTTCACCGACTGCGCCGAAATAGCCGACGAAGCGGGCGTCGGTTTCCTTATCCAGCTGCTTGGATGTGGTGCCGGAGGCTACCAGCCCGTGGAAGCCGGAGATGGCACCGCAGGCGATGGTGACGAACAGGAGCGGCACGATGTTCGGACTGTCGGCCGGCAGTTCTGCGTTGTAGGCCGGCGCCACCAGTTCAGGCGCGCCAAACAGTACCGAGAAATAGAGCAGGCCGAGGCCGACGAACAATTGCAGGCCATTGATGTAGTCGCGTGGCTGCAACAGCACCCAAACCGGCAGCAGCGAGGCAATGGCGGCATAGGCGAACAGCAGCAGGATCCAGAACGACTTGGCGCTCAGCCCGAGCACCGTGTCGGGCAGCGTGATCGGATAAGCACTGCCCAGCAGAATCAGCAAATAGAGCACGATCACACCGCCCAGTGAGGGCCAAAGCAGTTTGACGTTGTAGCGATAGATCAGCTGGCCGATCACCAGCGCGACGACGATAGCCCCCCACACCGGAATCACCGAGGTGGGCGTCGACACCAGCAGGTTGGAAATCACCGCGGCAAAGGCGCCATTGACCATCAGCAATACGAGGAAGATCACCACCAGGAACAGGCTGCGTCCACGCGAGCCGATCAACCGACCGCTGAGCATGCCCACCGATTGCCCCTTGTTGCGGGCGCTGGCCCAGAGCGCGCCGAAATCGTGGATGCCAGCGAAAAAGATGGTTCCAAGCACCACCCAGAGAAAAGCCGGCACCCAGCCCCAGATCACAGCAATGGCCGGGCCGACAATGGGCGCTGCGCCGGCAACGGAGGTGAAGTGGTGACCCCAGAGTACGAACTTGTTGGTTGGCACGTAATCCACGCCGTCGCGCATGGTGTGGGCCGGGGTGCGGTAGTTGGGATCGAGACGGTAGATTTTCTCGGCGATGAACTTCGAGTAGAACAGATACCCCAGCGACATCGCCGCCAGCCCCACAATCATCAATGCAATCGCACTCATCGAAGGCTCCTCGCACGCGTGCCCGATACAGGCATCACGCAGGCTTGGGCTGTCGCCCGCTAATAACTGGGCACCCTGACGGGTGCTGTGTTCGGTATCGATCAGCAAGGCCCTGCGGCGGCGCACCGCGAGCCACAGCAGGACGGCTGGGCGATTGAGCTTCGAGCGGCCGCAACGCAAAAGGTTTCCCGGCAGGGCGGGGAGGCGACCGGACGGATATTGCGTGCATGAAGGCTCTGGCACCGGGGCTGGAGGCGATCATCGAGCGATTGCGGAAGTCTGATTCGCCGGGCCGCTCAGCGAAACGCGAACCCTGGCCGGTGGTTCAGGTCCGTTGAAGAACGAGCCTGATTCACCGGAGCCTGTTCATGGAGCGCCTCACGTTGCTGTCGCTGGGTAGCATCAATGCCGATTTCCAGGTGCGGATTGATGAGCCGCCCGGCGGTCGTGAAACCCTGCTGGCTCATGATTTGTGTCGCCTTTCCGGTGGCAAGGCCAGCAATACTGCCTACCTCGCGGCCCGCTTCGGTCTGCGCAGCATCCTGCTCGGCCGAGTGGGCGACGATGCATTGGCCGAGCAGGCGCTTGCGCCGTTGCGCGAGGCCGGCGTTCAGGTCGACGGGGTCGGGCATGCCGAAGGTCGATCCACCGGCGTATCGATGATTATGGTGCCGCCGGATGCGAAGAAGCAGATCGTCCTGGCCACGGAGGCCAACGACTGTTGGGATGACGCGGCTGCCGACGCCATGACCGCGTGCATTGACGGCTGCGAAACCCCGGCCAGCCTGGTGCTCGATTACGAAATTCCGGGTTGGGTAGTACGCCGCGCCATCGAGGCTGCGGCGCGCAAGGGCTTGCAGACGGTGCTCGACCCGTCCTTCCCGGATCGTCTCGAGCGCGACCTGTTGGGCAAGCTGCACGCCATCACGCCGAACCTGCCCGAAGCCGAGGGCCTGGTCGGGCGTTCCATTGGTTCGGTAGCGGAGGCCGCCAGCGCTGCGCGCGAGCTGCAGCGGTCAGGCACGCCCATCGTCTGCATCAAGCTGGCGGATGGCGGCTGCGTGCTAGCCAGTGAGCAGGCGTTGCTGCACATCCCGCCGGGGGAGGTGGTACCAGTGGACACGACCGGCGCTGGCGATGCCTTCACCGGGGTCTTCGCCATCGCGCTGCTGGAGGGTCGTGCTCCCCGAGAGACCGCCGCCTGGGGCGTGGCGGCGGCAAACCTGGCGGTCACCGGCTATGGCTCGCAGCCCAGCTACCCGACGCGTGAGCAGGTGGAGCGGATGGCGAACGGTCTGCTGGAGCGGGCGAGGGCAGTCGATGGGTAATCGGCAAGCGCCGTGCAAGCTGGTCTTCGATCATTACGATCCGGCCGATGAACGCCGCCGTGAGGCTCTGTTGGCCCAGGGCAACGGCCTGTTGTCCTGCCGCGCCAGTGCCCCGGAGGCCGCCGCGTTGCATACGGCTAATGCCGGCGATCACTACGCCGGCTTCTACCGCGCCGGCTGGTATGACCATGCGCCCCGAGAGGTCAACGGCAGCAAGGTAGAGATGGCGGCGCTGGTCAACCTCCCGGACCCCTTCGGGCTGAGCTTCGCGCTGGATGACGGCGATTGGTACCGCCTCGATGAGATCGAACTGCAACGTTATCGACAGTCGCTGACGCTGGACAGCGGCCTGCTGGAGCGCGAGCTGGACTTCGAACTGGCGGGCCACGCGCTACAGCTGCACGAAACCCGCTTCGTCAGCATGGCCACCCCCCAGCTTGCAGTGTTGCGCTGGGAGCTTAAGATCCCGCCGCAGGTCGACCGGCTGCGCTTGCGCACCGCCCTTGACGGCGGTGTCACGAACGCGGCCATACGGCGCAATCAGGCCTATGAAGGGCAGCGGCTGCGAGACATCGTGCTGCAGCACGAGGAGGACGGGCGCGCCGCGCTCAGCGCCGGATTGGCCGATGAAGAGCACCGGCTGGTGATGGCCGCACAGGTCCGCACGCCTGGAATGGACCTGCGGTGGCGGGGTCGGCAGGCCGAGCAGAGGCTGTTACAGCAAGCCGAATGCCGTCGTCCCGCCGATGGCCGGTTGATTATCGAGAAGCGGGTGGTGGTCCAGGTCGATCAGGAGCGGCCAAGGGACGACAGCGTGGCGCGTGCGCAGTTACTCCAGCAGCTACCGGGCGACACCTTTGCCAATCTGCAGAGGGCGCACAGCGATGCCTGGGCACGGCTCTGGCAGCGGATGCGCATTGATGCCGATGACCCGCGGCTCGAGCTGACGCTGCGCTTTCATGCCTTTCATCTGCTACAAACAGTGTCGCCACACAGCGTCGGGCATGACATCGGCTTCCCGCCGCGCGGCTGGATGGAGGGCTACTACGGCCAGGTATTTTGGGACGAGCTGTTCGCTTTTCCGTTTCTCGCCACGCACTTCCCGGAACTGGCGCGCAGCCTGCTGGATTACCGCCATCGACGCCTGGATAAGGCCCGTGAGCGGGCGCGTCGGCTCGGGCTGCACGGTGCCATGTTCCCCTGGCGCAGCGCCTGCAGCGGCGAAGAGGAAACCCCGCCCTGGCAGTGCAACCCGATGTCTGGCCGTTGGATGGCCGATCACACCTACTTGCAGCGGCACATCGGTTCTGCCGTGGCTTACGACGCGTGGCAGCTGTATCTGGTGACCGATGACGAGACACTACTGGCGGGTCCCGCTGGTGAGCTGATCATCGAAGTCGCGCGGTTCTGGGCCAGCCTGGTGCGCTTTGACCAGGCGCTACAGCGCTACCTGATCTGCGGTGTGATCGGCCCCGACGAGTACCACAACGGCTACCCCGGCGCCGCCGAACCGGGGCTGGACAACAATGCGTACACCAACCTGATGGCGACCTGGACCTTGTGCCGTGCCCTGCAAGTGCTGGAGCTGCTGCCTGAGTCCCGCGCCACAGCGCTGGCCGAGCGGCTGAAGCTGGGCATGGACGAGCCCGCCCGATGGCGGGACATCAGCCGGCGCATGTATCTGCCGTTTATCGACGAGGATGTGCTCTGTCAATTCGAGGGCTTCGAGCAACTGCAACCGCCGCCGCAGGAGTGGCTGCATGGGGATCGGCCGCGCCTGGACTGGATGCTCGAAGCGCGCCACGACAGCAGTGACGGCTATCAACTGACCAAGCAGGCCGATGTGCTGATGGCCCACCACTTGCTGCCGCAGCCGGCGCTGGGTTCGTTGCTCGAGCGGCTCGGTTATCACCACGACGAAAAAAGCAGGCGCCATACCCTCGCTCACCACCTGGCGCGTATCACCCATGAGTCGAGCTTGTCGAAGGTGGTGTGCGCCGGTGCGTTGGCGCCGGTCGACAGCCAGGCATCTTGGGCGTACTTCCAGCAATCGTTGAATACCGATCTATACGCCCCGGATAACCAGGGTACGCAAGAGGGCGTCCATCTGGGCGCGATGTGCGGCTCGCTGGATGTGCTGCAGCGGCACTACCTCGGGGTGCGACTGGAGCTCGATGGGCTACACATTTTTCCGGCAATGCCGGCAGAGCTGGGCGACCTGACTTTGCAGCTGACCTACCGCAAGGCGCGGCTCGAGTTGCAGCTGCGCGGCGGGCAGTTGCGGGTGGTGGCCCATGCTGACAACCAGGTGCCGGTACCGGTACGACATGCCGAGGGGCCGGCGCAGCTCGAGCCCGGCCAGTCACTTCTGGTGCCGTGTCGGGTTGGGGTGTGAGTCGCGGCATGCGGCTTATCTCCCGTCAACGCATCGATACCCGCCGGTGCGGATCTCGACCATGCACCGTAGCCGTTCCCGGTTCGAGGAAGGCGACGTACCACAAGGAGCACCAGTGATGGAACAGACCGGGTTACGACGCCGCTGGCTCGATGGGCTGGGTTGGGCGTTGCTTTACGCGGCGATCTGGGCGCTGTTCGCCGAGGGTGGCGGCTGGGCGCTGGGGGTGCCGAGCATTCTGCTCGCTGTGGCGCTGTCGCTCCGGCTCGGTACGCGGCCCTGGCAACCCTCTCTGCGCGCGCTGCCGGGCTTTGTCTGGTTCTTCCTCGGGCGTATGACGCTGGGCGCATGGGACGTGGCGGTGCGTGCGCTGCTCCCTCGACGGCCATTGCAGCCCGCCTGGCTCGACTACCGGTTGCGCGCCGAATCGCCACGGGTACGGCTGTTGCTTTCGGCGCTGGTTGGGCTGTTGCCGGGCACGCTGGCTTCGCGAATCGAGGCCGATAGCATGCGCGTGCACGTGCTTGATCGACGGCAGCGGTGGGAGCCGACAGTGATCGAGCTGGAGGATCGCCTGGTGCAGCTGCTCGGTAGCGGAGGCGGCCGCTGATGGCGCTGTACTCGACGTTGTTGCTACTGACCATCGTCGTCGGCCTGGGACGTGTCGTGCTGGGGCCGGAGCGGGTGGACCGCCTGCTGGCGATCCAGCTGTTTGGCACCGCCGGCACGGCTTTGCTGCTTGTCATGGCGCAGTGGCAAGGGCAACCGGCGCTGCGAGATGTGGCATTGCTGCTGGGGTTGCTGGCGGCGGTCGCCAGTGCCGCGCTGGTGCAGCTGCTGCGACGGAGCCGCCATGATTGATCTGCTGCTCATGGTCTTGAGCTGGTTGCTGCTGATTGGCGGCCTGCTGTTTTTTGCGGCCGGCAGCATCGGCTTGCTGCGTTTTCCCGATGCGGTGAGCCGTCTGCATGCCCTCACCAAAGCCGATACCCTCGGCCTTGGGTTGGTGATTGCCGGCCTGTCGCTTCGCGCCGACAGCCTGCTCGAAGTTGGCCAAATGCTGTTGATCTGGCTGTTGCTACTGGCCTCCAGCGCCACCGCCTGCCAGCTGCTGGCACGCCAGGCTGGCGAGGAGCCGGACGATGACTGAGTGGCTATTCGACGGCGCGCTCGGCCTGCTGTTGCTCGGCCTTGCCTTTGGTGCGCTGCATGGGCGCAACCTCTACGCCAGCGTGCTGCTGTTCATTGCCTTCGGCCTGGCGCTGGCGCTGATCTGGGCGCGCCTGGGCGCGGCAGACCTGGCCCTGGCCGAAGCGGCCATCGGGGCGGGGCTGACTGGGGTGTTGCTGTTCGCGGCGTTGGCACGCCAGCCGGGGCCGGCGGAGCTGCCGGATATCACCCCGATCCGCCAGCGCCTCGCCGCGGCGATGGTGGTGCTGCCATTGCTGATCATGCTGGTGCAGGGGCTTGCACCGCTGGCCGATCGCACGTCGACGCTGCCGGCCGAGATCGATCGGGTATTGCCGCAGACCGGTGTCAGCCATCCGGTCACCGCCGTGCTGCTTAACCTGCGCGCCTGGGACACCTTACTGGAACTGGCGGTCCTGCTGCTGGCGCTGCTCGGCGCGCGACAGCTGGGGCCTCGCCGCCTCGATCTCGCCGAACCCTGGCCACTGCTGCGTGCCTGGGCACGGGTGCTGGCACCGTTGTTGGTGCTGGCGGCGGGTTACATTCTTTGGCGTGGCGCCAGCGCACCGGGCGGTGCATTCCAGGCGGGTTCGCTGCTCGCTGCCGGGGTGGTTTTGCTGCGCTTGTCCGGCCTGCTGCCGAGGTTGCGCTGGTCCTTCGCGCCGCTACGGCTGCTGGTGCTGGGCGGCCTGCTGGTCTTCATCGGCGTGGCTATCGCCACCGCCTGGCTGGGCGGGGGCTGGCTGAACTACCCGGACGATTCGGCCAAGTACGTGATCCTGCTGATCGAAGCGATGGCGACCTTCTCGATTGCCGCCAGCCTGAGTCTGCTGGTGATCGGCGACGGCGAGGAGTCATCCGCATGAGCAGCGCATTGTTCTGGATGGCCGTCGGCGCCGCGCTCTGGCTACTCGGTCTGCACGGCCTGTTGACCCTGCGTCAGCCATTGCGGCGGATCATCGCCTTCAACCTGATGGGCAGCGGTGTATTTTTGGTGATGATCGCCCTGGCGACGCGCAGCCAGCCGAGCGATCCGCTGCTGGTGGCATTGGTGGTGACCGGTCTGGTGGTGGCGGTGAGTGCCACGGCGCTGGCGTTGCGGCTGGCCGGGGTGGTACAGGGCGACGAGGAGCAGCGCCAATGAACATGGCCTTGCTGAGCCTGGCCCTGCCGTTGCTGGGCGGACTGCTGCTGGTTCTGCTGCAGCCACGGCATAACGGCCTGTGGGTGATTGCCATCAGCCTCGCCAGCCTGCTGGCCGGCTCTGCAGCGCTGCACGAGGCGATGCAACTGGGCCCGCAATTGCTGCACATCGGCGGCTGGGATACGCCCCTGGCGATCCGCTTCCAGCTGACCCCGCTGACGGCCTTGCTGATGGTATTCACCGCCGGATTGCATCTGCTGGTGGCGCTCTACGCCGCGCGCAGCCCGCATGCCACCGGCAGCGAAGATTACTGGCCGCTGTCCTGCCTGCTGCACGGCGCGCTGGCCGCCCTGTGGCTGTCGGCGGATCTGTTCAACCTCTACGTCACCCTCGAGCTGCTCAGCCTTACGGCCGTTGCGCTGGTGGCGCTGGCCGGACGCAAGGCCTACCGCCCGGCTTTCAACTATCTGATGCTGTCGCTGGCCGGCTCGCTCGCCTATCTGTTCGGTGTCGCGTTGTTCTACGGGCGCTACGGCGTGCTCGATGTGCTGCTACTGGCGGAACTGGCCGAGGCGGACGCCACCACGCGGCTGGCACTGCTGCTAATGAGCGTCGGCCTGATGCTCAAGGCGGCACTGTGGCCGCTGCACCTGTGGCTGCCGCCGGCGCATTCCGGCGCACCGACGGCGGTCAGCGCGTTGCTCTCGGCGTTGGTGGTCAAGGGGCCGATCTATATTCTCTGGCTGGTCTGGAGTCAGATCGCCCCGCCCGAACTGGGCCGCGAGGCCGGCGTGCTGTTTGCCGCGGCGGGCATTCTGGCGCTGCTGTCCGGTGGCTGGTCGGCCCTGCGCGCGCCGCGGTTGAAAATGCTGGTGGCTTACTCGACTGTCGCGCAGCTGGGCTATGCGTTGCTGGCGCTGGGCCTGCTGCTGCACTGGCAGGAGCCGCGCATGACGGCGGCGCTGTGGCTGTTCATCCTCGCCCACGGCTTGGCCAAGGTGTCGATGTTTCTCGCTGCCGGTGAGTTGCAGCGGGTGCTGGGCACGCGTCGGGTGCGCGCGCTGAAAGGCGCCAGCCAGAACATGCCGGTGGCCATGGCGACCTTTGCAGTAGCCGGCGCCAGCCTGGTCGGCCTGCCACCCAGTGGCGGCTTTCTCGCCAAATGGCTGTTGCTGCAGCCGCTGTTCGAGCAGCCGCAGCACTGGCCCTGGGCGTTCGGTGTGCTGCTCGGCACGCTGATGTCGGCCGCTTATGTGTTTCGGGTAGTGGCGCTGGGCTTTGATCGTGCCAGGCCGAATCCGCCCAGTGTGGCGCCGGATCGCCTCGCACAATGGCTGGCGATGCTGCCGGCCTTGCTGGTACTAAGCCTGGCGCTCATCAGCGAACCCCTGCTGCTCTGGCTTGGCGGGGTGGCGCGATGAGCTGGACCAGCTGGTTGCCCTTGTCGATTGTGCTCAGTTCTCTAATACCAGGGTTGTTGATCTTTACCCTGCGCGAGGATCAGCAGCGAACTAGGGTGGCGCTCAACCTGTGCGGGGTGGGAATCAAGCTGCTGCTGGTGGGGGCGATGATTTACGGCGTCAGTCGCGGCCTGGAGTTTCGCTTCAGCCTGCCGTTCCTGCCCGGCGCACCGCTGGTATTGCAAGGCGATGCGCTGTCGCTGCTATTCGTCGCGCTGTCCTCGGTGCTGTGGATGGCGACCACCATCTACGCCATCGGCTACCTGGAAAAGTCACCGCTGCGTTCGCGCTTCTTCGGCTATTTCAGCCTCTGCGTCAGCGCCACCGTGGGTCTGGCGCTGGCGGGCAATCTGGTCAGTTTCCTGCTGTTCTACGAGATGCTGACGCTGGCGACCTTCCCGTTGGTGGTGCATCGCGGCACGCCGGAGGCGCTGCGGGCCGGGCGCGTCTATCTGGCCTACACCATAGGCGGCGGCGCGCTGGTGCTGATGGGTGTGGCGTTACTGCACGGTCTGACCGGTGGGCAGGATTTCCAGCCCGGTGGCTATCTGCTGCAGGCGGTTGCGGAACATGGCCTGGCGCTGCGCGTGGCCTTCGTCCTGCTGGTGGCCGGGCTCGGCGTCAAAGCGGCGCTGATTCCGCTGCACGGCTGGTTGCCACAGGCGATGGTGGCACCGGCCCCGGTCAGTGCGCTGCTACACGCCGTGGCGGTGGTCAAGGCCGGCGCCTTCGGCATCATCCGGGTGGTTTACGACGTGTTCGGTGCCGAGGCCCTGTCCCGCCTGGACATGGCTGGGCCGTTGCTCTGGCTGGCGGCGGCGACCATTCTCTACGGCTCGTTGCGGGCGCTGCAGCAGCAGGAGCTGAAGAAGCGCCTGGCCTATTCGACCATCAGCCAGGTGTCCTACGTGACCCTTGGTGTGGCATTGCTCGGGCCAATCGCGGCGGTCGGTGGTCTGGCGCACCTGGTGCATCAGGGGCTGATGAAAGTGACACTGTTCTACTGCGCCGGCAATTTCGCCGAGACCCTGGGCATTCATCGCATCCGCGAAATGGACGGTGTCGGTCGGCGCATGCCGCTGACCATGACGGCCTTCAGTATCGGCGCGCTGGGGATGATCGGGATTCCACCGATTGCCGGTTTCGCCAGCAAGTGGGCGCTGGGTATGGGCGCGCTGGAAGTCGGCCAGGACTGGGTACTGTTGGTGCTGATGGGTTCAGCGCTGCTCAATGCGGGCTATTTTCTGCCGCTGTTGTGGCGCGGCTGGTTTGCCGAGCCGGCAGACTGGCATGAAGACAACTGGCGCGAGGAGCGCTGGGAGACGCACTGGATGCTGCTGATGCCGGCCTTGTTCACGGCGGCGCTGGCGGTGGTGGTCGGGTTGCTCGCCGGCACGGCGCTAAGCCCGCTGGGTTGGGCGCAGCTGATCGTCAAGCGGGAGTTCGAAATATGAACGCCTGGCTCTGGCTCCTCGTTCCCGTGGCACCCTTGCTGGCCGGTTTGGGGCTGCTGATCTGGCGCGAGCGTGCCCTCGGTTGGCTTTGGCTCGGCTGTGTGCCAGCGCTGGCCATGGTCGTCTGGCCGGTGCCGGCGCTGGACCTGCCGATGCTCTGGGAAGGCGTGCGCTGGGGGGCGGTTGATGAGCTGAGCCGTGCCTGGCTGGGCTTCACAGCGCTGCTCTGGGGATGTGCCGGGGCATTCGCCGTCAGTAGCCAGCGGGACGACCCCAAGCGAATGCGCTTCTGGACGTTCTGGCTGTTGGCGCTGTCCGGCAACCTGTTGTTGATCATCGCCACGGATGCGCTGAGCTTCTACTTCGGCTTTAGCGCCATGAGCCTCTCGGCCTACGGATTGATCGTCCATCGTCGCGGTCCCGGCCCTCGCCGCGCTGGGCGGCTGTATCTGCAGCTGGCGATCTGCGGCGAGATGGCCCTGCTGGCAGCGCTGATGTTGCGCAGCCACGCCGCCGATGGCGACTTTGCCTTTGCCGCCTGGCGTGCGCTGCCCATGGACGGCCTGACCCTGCTGCTGTTGCTGATCGGCCTCGGTCTGAAGGCGGGGTTCTGGCCGCTGCACGTGTGGCTACCGCTGGCGCACCCGGCGGCGCCAGCACCGGCCAGTGCCGTGCTGTCCGGTGCGATGCTTAAGGCTGGCTTTCTCGGCCTCTGGCGCTGTCTACCCGAACAGGATCCATTGCTGTCCGGCTGGGCCGACGTGCTGCTTGCCATGGGCATCTTCGGTGCGATCTACCCGGCGCTGCTGGGGCTGCTTGCCAATGAGGCCAAGGCGGCGCTGGCCTACTCCTCGGTGAGCCAGATGGGTTACCTGCTGATGCTGCTGGCGCTGGTCTGGCGCCATCCAGAGCAATTGCAGGCGCTGACCACGGTGATGATTCTCTACGGCGTGCATCACGGGCTGGCCAAGGGTGCGTTGTTTCTCGCGGCCGGCCTGATCCACGCAGGCCGGCTGCCCCGCAGCGGCTGGTTACTGCTGGCTGTGCCGGCGCTGGCGATCATCGGGCTGCCGTTGACCAGCGGCGGGGCGGTGAAGACGGCGCTGAAGGAGTCTTGGCACGCCGGCACATTCGAGGCTTGGCTGCCTTGGTTGAGCTTCAGCAGCCTGACCACCGCCTTGTTACTGATGCGTGCGCTGTGGCTGCTGCGGCGTGACGCCCAGGAAGCACCGGCATCGCGGCCGCCATTAGCGCAGCTGTTGCCGTGGGTGCTGCTGAGCAGCCTGGCGCTGTTGCTCCCCTGGCTCTGGCCCGCCTTGCGCGAACCCATGCTGCATGGCTTGTACCCGAGCGGCATCTGGGCTGCGCTGTGGCCGCTGCTGCTGGCACTCGTGCTGGCAGCGCTGGCGTTGCGGTTCGGCTGGAAAGTTCCGGCGCGGCTGGTTGCCGGTCCGAAGCTGACGCTCTGGCTATCGCTACGGCTCAAGCGGCTGGTGCAGCGGCCACCATTGGCGGTGCCGAGCGCGGACCCGGATCAGCCCCGTTGGCGGCAGCGGGAGCGGCACTGGAATCGCTTGTGGAATACCGGCACGCTCGCCATGAGCGCCTGGTTGCTGGTGGCGCTGCTGTGGTTGGGCTGGTTGTGGTGATGATTTCGAATATATCCATAGCGCTTCCGTTAATTAGCAATTTGCTTTTCAATTTGTTATCTGGGCTATAGCAAAAATCGCTTATGCGGATTTTTCGTGCTAGTTGTTAGCTACTTAATAAGGCGCGCGGTATATCGGCTTCAGGCAACTAAACGCGCAAACAAAAAAAGGCGCCAACGGCGCCTTGAGTGATTCGGTTATTTCATGTCCGACCCAAGTGGGTTCGGTCACTTCCATTCTCGGCGAGCATCTGCCCCAGCGGTGTACGGTCGAAACCGTCATCCGCTAGCCGGTCGGCCTGTGGCGTCAGATCGAAGCCATCCTCGGCCAGCTGTTCGCCAAGCGGAGTTAGGTCGAATCCATCCTCAGCCAGCCGTTCGCCCAGCGGTGTGCGCTCAGCGCCGTTCTCCGCCAGGGTGCGGTCGATCAGGACGTGTTCGCGCACGGTGTCGCTACCTTGCGCCTCGCCCAGTAGGGGTTGTGGATGGCTCGGCGGAACGGCGAGGGCAGTGGAGGCGGCGCTAGCCAGAATCAAACTTGCAAGTAAGGTTTTCATAATGTGTCCTCGGTACGAGTTGGGTACGGAGCCTATGCTACGGACGAGAACTACAAGGACAAACGCGAACGTATCGATAGTGTTAATCGACCGTCGTGATAACTGATTTTTGGATGTCCACCGACAATTACCGTCTGGTTGGAAATTGAAATAAACAATTAACGTGATAGCAATAAGTAATGCGGCAGTCGCCTCCTGACCGTCGTTTGTTGTTGCGTAAGGTAGGCCCTGGCGGGGTTCGAGGTCGCAGCCTTGTTCGTCAGGTAGGCTTTCCGTGGCGTTTTTTTGCGTCAGGGCGCCGAATTGGCGGATGGAGCGCACGCCTGGAAAACCCGCTGCTCTCAGGGCAGGGCTGTCTCGGCATAGGTGCGTGTCGCCAGCCCCAGCTGGGAGCGGAAGCTTTCCATGTCGAACATGGTGCAGATGCCGCAGATCTGCCCGCTCGGCGTCAGGGTCCAAAACGCCATGGCTGAGATGCTGAGTACCTTGTCGCTAGGCGGATAGCCGAGAGCGGCGCTCTCGATGGTGCCGATCAGCGTTGCTCCAGATAAGCTCGCCGCTGTAGCTCTCGAGAGCGTCACTTGGCAATCGTAAGACCGATGCACTGTCCTACCGGTTAGCGACCTCGCCGCCCCAATAGAGCAACCAGTGCCGCCGCCCCTACCGCCACGGCGGCCGTGGTCGCAACCGGGTGTTGCGTAGCGCGGGCATAGAGGCTGCGCGTCAGCACCCTGCCGGGGTAGTCGCCGCTGGTTTTGCCGTCACCGGCCGCGCCAACATCACCGGCATAGAGCGCGCCGCGTGGATGGCGGTCCGGTCGCCCGCTCTGGATAGCGTCATAAACGAAGGTGCGGTTGACCCAATCGGCCAGACGCGGGGCATTCTGGGCCAGCTTCGACAGCAGCTTGGCGTTGCCGATATAGACGTCGCGTTGGGGATGCTCAGCGGCGTGCAGAATTGCCCGGGCAACCACCTCTGGCGCATAGACCGGTGGGGGAAACACTGGGGCGCTGGGCAGGTAGTTCTTCGAGTGGTCCATGAACTGGGTATCGGTTGAAGACGGCCGTACCAGCGTCACGGAAACAGGCGTGCGGGATTTCTGCAGCTCGACCCGCAACACATCGGTCATCGCCTTGATCGCGTGCTTGCTGGCGCTGTAGCTGCTATGAAAGGGCAGGGCATTGGCGGACTCGACGCTGCCGACGTTGATCAGCGCACCGCCTTTGTCACGCAGATGTCTCACAGCGATGGAAGAGCCGTAGTGGGTGCCCCAGAAGTTGGTCTGCATGACCTGCTGATGGTCCTCATCGCTGACTTCGTCGAAACGTCCCCAGACGGAGCTGCCGGCGTTGTTGATCCAGGTGTCGAAGCCGCCGAAACGCGTGATGGTCTCGCTGGCGACGCGTTCGAGCTGCTCGCGCTGCCCGACATCGGCCATTACGTGCAGCACGCGATCACTGGCGTTGAGGTCGCGCTCTATATCCGCCAAGGTCACCTCGTTGCGTGCAACCAGCACGACGCGGGCACCGTGCTCGACAGCCAGGCTGGCGGTGGCTAGGCCGATGCCGCTCGACGCGCCGGTGATGACGATGACTTGTTCGTGCAAGGGCTTCAGCGAAATACGCATCGGGGCTTCTCCTCGGCTAACCGGCAGGGGTTGGTTTGGTAGAAGCCTCAGCCCCGCTTGCGGTTCCCAGGTAGGCGATGGATGGCGTGGACGACCGATTGTTGGTTTCGCCTGCGCGGGGCTACTCGGAGGGCGCTAATCGGGGACGTCCGTTTCGTCCAATGCTCAGTCTGGGACGCCGCAAGCCGCTACGGCTAGCGACGGAGAGGCTGGCCTGGCGTTTGATGAGCGGATGCCACCAGCCCTTCGGCTTCGTGCAGTTCATCCTGTGGCGGGGATGGCGGCGGCGGGGTAGGGCCGGTGGGTTGCGCGGGCGGATGGCTGCGCTGAAGCCTGGGCTGCGCCTGACCATCGACCCACCAGTCCAAGGTTGCGTCAACGCGGCCGTTGGCCGAGAGGCCGAGGCGGTTGTTGATCGGGCATTGGTTGTCGCTGCGGCTGGTCAGCTTGCCGGACTGGCGCGTTCGACTGGTGCCGGCCGCGCCAGTTGTGGCGACCTCTAATCGATACTCGACCTGGTGCGCCTGCGGGCTACTGACGCATAGCCGCAGCGCCAGGTGGTCCTGGCCTTCGGCGATCAGCTCGAGCTGTGCCTCAACCATTGCGGGAGCGGCTGCGAGAAGCCAGGAAGCAAGGGTCATTGTCAGCATCTCCCATAGGCCCCGTGTAAGTGCGCCAGCTATCTGTCTAGCGCTGGTTGACGGTCGCCACGTTGCCAGTGCCCGACTGCTGGATCACCGCGTTCATCCCTGCGGCGCTCTGCATGATGAAGGCCTGGTTGGCCGAACCCATCTGGCTGACGCGAGCCTCGTTGTATTCGGCCAGTTGGCGAACGTCGGCCAGGTTGCCGTCGCCGTTTTGCACGATGCTGGCCCGGTTGCCATCGAACCACTGCACCAGTTCGACGCTGTTGTCATTCCCAACCGACGAGCCTCTGAATTCGTTGCCTCGCCCGCTCTGCTCGACGGCTAACAGGTTGCTATCGCCGACCTGATTGAACGTGACCTCACCGAACAGTGTGTTCTGCGCGATCTGTGCACTGTTCAGGTTGCCGTTCTGGGCGAGGGATATCCGCCCGGCATCGCCCTGATCGATGGAGGCCAGGTTCTCGTCACCGACTTGGTAAACGGCCGTTTGCGTACCGTGGTAGAGGCCGTCCTGGGTCAGGGTCACCGAGTTGTCGTTACCGATCTGATACGCCTCGGCCTGGGCGAAGCCCTGTTGCGTGGCGGAAATGTAGTTGCGGTCTCCAACGCTACTGGTCTGCAGCTCGTTGGCATACCAGGTCTGCTCGACCTTAGCGCGGTTGCCGGTGCCCTGCTGATAAACGCTTGCGGTACCGAAATGGCTTTCAGGTCCTTGATAGACAGAGGCTTCGTTGTCGCTGCCGATCTGTACGAGGGTCGCCAGGTTCGATTCGGCGAACTGATAGACCGAGCCCGTGTTACCGGTGCCGTTCTGCCGGATCAGGGCCTCGTGAAGCACGCCGGTCTGCTCGGCGGTGGCGATGTTGTCGGTGCCGGTTTGTTCGATCCGTAGCCTGTTGTCGGCATGCAGATCGCTGGCAACGGCCAACAGGAAGGTGAGTGCGACGGGGGCCAACTTGCTGCGCATGGCAAATTCCTTTTTCTTTATTGTTTTATCGGTGTTGGACAATTTGTATGCGCTGGTCGCTTCCGTACTGAATGACGGTGCTGCTCAAGCCACTGCCGAGCTGTTCGATGCTGGCGTTGTTGTTGGCACCCACCTGGGCGATGGCGGCCTGGTTATCGCTGCCGATCTGGCTGATGTCGGCTATGTTGCCCTGGCCGATCTGAAGGATGCTGGCGAGCTGGTTATCACCCTGTTGGAGGATGAAGGCCTGCTGATCGCTGCCCTGCTGAATGATGCTGGAAAGTTGGTTTTCGCCGATCTGGCTGAGGTCGGCCAGATTGTCGCTGCCTTGTTGCAGCACCTGCGCGGTCTGGCCGTCGGGAAGTTGCAGGGCGAGCGCCGCGGGGTTGCCAAGGTTGAGCGAGCCCTCGGCTAGGTCGGCGTTGTCCAGCAGGTCGGCCGCTTGAAGCGAGGCGTGGGAAGCGAGCAGAAGGGCGGCGAACAAGCCGCGGCGGAACAGCGCTATACGATCCATGCAGGCACCTCGGAGTAGTGCTTGGATTCTTGACGGGTGACGAGGCGGTGAACATCCATCGAACGGTGCAAAACAACCGCTTCGCGATGAGCGGAGCGAATTAAGTCTGCCAGGCGCTGGTTACAGCTCATCGCGATCCATGTCGAAGGTGTCCTGAAGCAGATTTTGCAGCTTGCTGCGGTTGATCTCTTCCAGGATGAGCTGCGCCGCTTGCGTGGCAATCGCCTCGATTTCGGCGACGTTGGGTTGCAGGAAGCGGCGGTAGACGGTGCGCTGGCCATACTCCACCCAGACCAGACTGCCCCAGCGCGCTGAAGGCCGTTCGCGCACCACCAGGTCATTTTCAAGCTCCCTGGCGTCTTGCAGCTGGAAGCTCAGGTAGCGGTGAAAGTCGTGCCCGAAGCGGGTGATGGTGTTATCGATGATCAGCCCGCTCAGTTCTGCCTCGCGCTCCGCCTGTTCCGATGCCTCCTGCGCCTGCAGTGGGCTGAGCAGGACGAGCAGTAACAGGCCGAGCGTCAGGCGTGACACGACTCGGACCAATCCAGCCGGCCACGCAGAAGGAACGCTGCTTCGGCACGGTTGGAGGCGCCAATCTTGCGCAACAGGTTGTGGATGTGGCTCTTGATGGTGTGCGGGCTCAAGCAGAGCTGCTCGGCGATCTCGGCGTTGGACAGGCCCTTGCCGGCCAGGCTGAGAATTTCACGCTCGCGCAGCGTCAGCGATGGCTTGCTGCCAGCCAGCTGACGCATTCGCCGCCACTGGCTGAGCAGGCGTTCTGTCAGGACGCGCGGTAGCCAATCGCCGCCGTCGAGCAGTACCTGGATGCCATCGAGCAGGTGCTCACGGGTGGCGTGGCTGTAGAACACGCCACGAATTCCGGGGTGCTTGTCCACCAGCTGTTCGGCCTGCTCCGGGGCGATGTTGACCAGCGCCACGGGCGTCTGCTCGTTGAGCTGATCGAGAAGCGTGGAAAGTTGTTCGGTCTGGCTGTTGCCTGCATCGACCAGATAAAGATCGGTGGTCGTTCTGGCCGTTTCCTCTAGCCGCGCCAGGGCGACGTCCAGTTGAGCCTGCTCGCCAAGAAAATGTTTGAAGAACAGTCCCAGAAGTTCATTTCCGGTGAGCAGGGTAACGCTAGGCTGGTTACGGTCCTGGTGAGTGAAATCCGCTTCGTCCATGTTCAATCCTTGGTCTTGGGTGCCGTTGTGCCGCGTAGAAAAGTTACTAAACGACCGGAGCAAAATGATGAAGTTCAGCATCCAGGCTGCGATTGAGCGGCGATCTGCGCTGGAATGAAGAGAACCCGACGGGCGGTTGAGAAAAGCTTCCTGTGGACCGAATGGGCTAAGGTGAGTCAATCACCCATACGATGGAGCCGGCATGAGCAGACCCCCACGCGAACTTACACTCCGCGCGTTGCTCACCGGCTTGCTGCTCGGAGCCCTGCTGACCCCTTCGAATATCTACTCGGGATTGAAGATCGGCTGGTCATTCAACATGTCGATCATTGCGCTGCTGGTCGGTTTCGCCATCTGGCAGAGTCTGGCGCGAGTCTTTCGCTGGCCGGTCTGGTCGCTGCATGAAAGCAATATCAACCAGACCGCCGCCTCGTCCGCTGCCTCGATCATTTCCAGCGGTCTGGTGGCGCCGATTCCCGCCTATACGTTGATCACCGGGCAGCAGCTGGATGCGTTGCCCCTGACCGCCTGGGTGTTCTCGGTGAGCTTTCTCGGTATCTGGGTGGCCTGGTATCTGCGCCCATCGCTGATCGTCGAGGCGCAACTGCGCTTTCCCGAGGGCATGGCGACCCTGGCGACCATGCAGCAGATCTACAGCCACGGCGCGGAAGCGACCAGACGGTTGATAGTCCTCGGCGCTGCCGCAGTGCTAGCGGCGTTGGGCAAGCTGATCGACAGTCTGCTGTGGACGTTGCCACGCTGGGCGCCAAGTGCGCAGCTGGAGCGGCTCACCTTTAGTTTCGAGCCGTCGCTGCTGCTGCTGGGTTTCGGCGGCATCATCGGCCTACGGGTCGGTCTGTCGCTGTTGCTCGGCGCCGTTCTGGCCTGGGGGCTGCTCGCGCCCTGGCTGATTGCCGAAGGACTGGTGAGCATGCCGGTTGATGCCAGTGGCCCGCAGTTCGCGCTGTTGATCGAGTGGCTGCTGTGGCCCGGCGTGAGCCTGATGGTGTGCGCCACGCTGACCTCGCTCGGGTTGCGTTTGTTGCGGGCGCAACGAGAGGACTCGCAGCGCCGCTTGCGGCTACGTCGACCTGCGGCGCGGCCGTTGCTCGGGCTGGCCTCGGCATCGGTACTGGTTGTATTGATGCAGGTGTCGCTGTTCGACATCCATCCGCTGCTGGCGGCATTGTCGATTCCCCTGGCATTGCTGCTGGCGATGGTGGCGGCGCGTGTGGTTGGTGCCACCGGCATCCCACCGATCGGTGCCATCGGTCAGTTGTCGCAACTGAGTTTCGGCGCCATCGCACCCGGCCAGGTGGCGATCAATCTGATGAGTGCCAACACTGCTGGCGGTGCGGCGGGGCAGTGCACCGACCTGCTCAATGACTTCAAGGTCGGGCACGCCATCGGTGCGACGCCGTCGCGTCAGGTGGTCGCGCAATGCCTGGGCATACTGGTTGGCAGCCTGGTCGGGGTGTTTATCTACCAGCTGTTGATTCCCGACCCGCAGACGATGCTGATCACCGCTGAATGGCCCGCACCGGCGGTGGCCACCTGGAAGGCCGTGGCCGAGGCGCTGACGGAGGGGCTGGACTCGATCGGCACTGACGTTCGCTGGGCGATCGGTGCTGGTGCGCTCGCCGGGGTGCTGCTGGGTACGCTCGAAGGGCTACTGCCGGTCTGGCGGTTGCGCTGGTTGCCGAGCTCCGCGGCGCTGGGGCTGGCCTTCATCATTCCGGCCTCGATCTCCCTGATGATGACGTTCGGTGCGCTGCTGGCCTGGCTGTTCGCTGCGCGCTGGGGCAGTCTCGCCGAGCGCTTCGTCATCGTCGCGGCGGCGGGGCTGGTGGCAGGCGAGAGCATGGCCGGGGTTGGCATTTCATTGGCGCAGCTGCTTCGCTGAGACGCTAGCGATGCCGCATGGCGGCTGTCCGATACGATCGCCAGAGCGACGAGTGGTAACACGTGGTGATCGCCGACAAATGGTCGCTCGCGGCGGCCGGTCTGGCGTGGCCTTTCGCCGTTCAAGAAAGAATTTGTAATGCGCTCGATGCAACCCCTGCGCCTGGCCGCTGCCGGATTAGAGGTACCCCATGGAAAAAGGAGAGCGCACATGCAAACGAATAAACTAGCTGCTTTGACTCTAGCCGGTCTGATGTCCACGGGTGTCTTCGCAGCGGGCACCACCGATATGGACAGTGCCACCAGCGGCGAAACCAAGCATGAGTCGATGGATGGCACAACCACCGATGACACCAACCGCTCGGGCCTGACCACCGGTGCGGGCACCACTACCGAAAGCGGCGAGGAAGCAGGACCCGGCACTGGTACCGGGACCAGCGTGGGCAACACGACCGGCACTGGCAACAGCGCGACCGGTTCAGGCGCTGGAAGTGGTACCGGCGGCTCTGGCGGCACGGGTAACTGATACGGCCACAGCCAGATGAAAGCCCCGGTCTCTGGCTGGGGCTTTTTTGCGGCAGCCCTGACGCCCAGACGCATGGTCGATGTTGTTGCGTAAGGCCATCGAGCTGCCTCTTCAGGAGTGAGCTATGGACCTGCGTCTACCGTTTTTTGTAGCAAGCCTGGCATTGGCTTCCGCCGCACTCGCGACCGGCACCGGGCCGACCTTGCCGGAAAAAAGCAGGGAGCACCCGTTGGACAATCGCGAGCCACGACAAGAAATCATCGACCGGGATGATAGCCAGCGTCAGCCACGCCCACCCACGCTCGAGGCGCCGCCTGAGATACCACCGGCCGAGCCGATCGAGCGCCGGCCTAAGCCGGATCCAGAGCGTCGTGGCAGTGAAGCCAGCGGCAATCCCGCGCCGGCCAGCTGAGCGTCGCGGGATGGCAAAAAAAAGGGAGGCCGAGGCCTCCCTTTTTTGAGAACAACGTTCTGCTTAGAACAGTACGCGGCTGCGGATGGTGCCCTTGACCTGCTGGAGCTTTTCCAGGGCCAGGTCGGAGTATTCTGCATCGACGTCGATCACGACGTAGCCGACTTCCTCGTTGGTCTGCAAGAACTGACCGGCGATGTTGATGCCATTCTCGGCGAAAACACGGTTGATCTCGCTCATCACGCCAGGGATGTTCTGGTGGATGTGCAGCAGGCGATGCTTGCCGGGATGCGATGGCAGCGCCACTTCTGGGAAGTTGACCGAAGACACCGAGGTGCCGTTATCGCTGTACTTGACCAGCTTTTCGGCGACTTCCAGGCCAATGTTGGCCTGGGCCTCTGCGGTGGAGCCGCCGATGTGCGGCGTGAGAATGACATTATCCAGGCCACGCAGCGGGCTTTCGAACTCTTCGTCGTTAGAGCGTGGCTCGACCGGGAATACGTCGATCGCCGCGCCGATCAGGTGCTTGCCCTTGATTGCGTTGGCCAGGGCCTGAAGATCCACCACGGTGCCGCGGGCCGCGTTGATGAGGATGCCGCCCTGCTTGATCGCGCGGATCTCGTCTTCGCCCATCATCATCTGGGTGGCCGGGGTTTCCGGCACGTGCAGGGTGACGATGTCGCACATGCCGAGCAGTTCATGCAGAGAGCCGATCTGTTGGGCGTTGCCCAGCGGTAGTTTGGTGACCACGTCGTAGAAGAACACCTGCATGCCCAGACCTTCGGCGAGCACGGACAGCTGCGTGCCGATGGAACCGTACCCGATGATGCCGAGCTTCTTGCCGCGGATCTCGAACGAATTGGCCGCCGACTTGATCCAGCCGCCGCGATGGCAGGAGGCGTTCTTCTCGGGGATGCCGCGCAGCAGCAAAATGGCTTCGGCCAAGACCAGTTCGGCTACCGAGCGGGTGTTGGAGTAGGGCGCATTGAATACCGCGATACCGCGCTCGCGGGCGGCATTGAGGTTGACCTGGTTGGTGCCGATGCAGAAGCAGCCGACGGCGATGAGCTTGTTCGCGGCGTCAAAGACGCTCTCGGTGAGCTGGGTCCGGGAACGGATACCGATGAAATGCGCATCGGCGATCTTTTCCTTCAGTTCGGCTTCGGGCAGCGAACCCGTCAGGTACTCGATGTTCGAGTACCCGGCAGCCTTGAGGGTATCCACGGCGGTTTGGTGGACGCCTTCAAGGAGAAGGAAACGTATCTTGCTCTTGTCGAGAGAGGTCTGGCTCATCTGCGTAAAACCTTTAGGCCGGAAAAGAGGACTGATGTGTCCAGCAAAGGCTGGCCGAACCGGGTAGATACGGTGTCGGGAAGTCTGCCGAGGCACGTTTCAAAGGGGCCCGTATGCTAGCATACGGGCCCCTCGAAACACCCTATGTCCTGAGCTGAAGCGTACTCAGGGTGACCATGAATCGAATGAGAGTTCCCATGATGACCGATGCTGCCCTGATCGATGAGCTGACGACCCTGGTCGAGCCTGGCAAGGTGCTGACCGATGCCGATTCGCTGAATGCCTACGGCAAGGATTGGACCAAGCATTTCGCTCCGGCACCCTCGGCCATTGTGTTCCCGAAGACCATCGAACAGGTGCAGGCCATCGTTCGTTGGGCCAACGAACGCAAGGTCGCGCTGGTGCCGTCGGGCGGACGTACCGGCCTCTCCGCTGCGGCCGTGGCGGCCAACGGTGAGGTGGTCGTCTCCTTCGATTACATGAATCAGATCCTCGCCTTCGACGAGATGGATCGCACCGCGGTCTGCCAGCCGGGCGTGATCACCGCACAGCTGCAGCAGTTCGCCGAGGACAAAGGCCTCTACTATCCGGTGGACTTCGCTTCGGCCGGCTCCAGCCAGATTGGCGGCAACATCGGTACCAACGCCGGCGGCATCAAGGTGATTCGCTACGGCATGACCCGCAACTGGGTGGCCGGTTTGAAGGTCGTCACCGGCAAGGGTGATCTGCTCGAACTGAACAAGGACCTGATCAAGAACGCCACCGGTTATGACCTGCGCCAGCTGTTCATCGGCGCTGAGGGCACACTGGGCTTCGTCGTCGAGGCCACCATGCGCCTGGAGCGCCAGCCGACCAATCTCACCGCGATGGTGCTGGGTACGCCGGACTTCGAGTCGATCATGCCGGTGCTGCATGCCTTTCAGGACAAGCTGGACCTGACCGCCTTCGAGTTTTTCTCCGACAGGTGCCTGGACAAGATTCTCGGCCGCGGCGATATTCCCGCGCCCTTCGAGGCCCGTACGCCGTTCTATGCGCTGCTGGAGTTCGAGGCCACCACCGAAGAGCGTGCCGAGCAGGCCCTGGCGACCTTCGAGCATTGCGTCAACGAAGGTTGGGTAGTCGATGGGGTGATGAGCCAGAGCGAGCAGCAGCTGCAGAATCTGTGGAAGCTGCGCGAATACATCTCCGAAACCATCTCGCACTGGACGCCGTACAAGAACGATATCTCGGTGACCGTTTCCAAGGTGCCGGCGTTTCTCGCCGACATCGACGCCATCGTCACCAGCAACTATCCAGATTTCGAAGTGCTCTGGTACGGCCACATCGGCGACGGCAACCTGCACCTGAACATCCTCAAGCCCGATGCGCTGTCCAAGGACGAGTTCTTCGACAAGTGCGCATCGGTCAACAAGTGGGTGTTCGAGACGGTCGAGAAGTACAACGGTTCCATCTCCGCCGAGCACGGCGTCGGCATGACCAAGCGCGACTACCTGACCTATAGCCGTTCGGAGGCCGAAATCGCCTACATGAAAGCGATCAAGGCGGCGTTCGACCCGAACGGCATCATGAACCCGGGCAAGATCTTCGCTGTTTGAACAGACAGGAACTCTCCATGACCTACAAGCACCAGTACACCGACGGCACCACTATCCATTACCCGCTGGGCAAGGTGGTCTGTATCGGCCGCAACTACGCCGAGCACGCCAAGGAGCTGAACAACCCGGTGCCGGCCGAGCCACTGCTGTTCATCAAGGCCGGTAGCTGCACGGTGCCGCTGGACAGTGGCTTCAGCATTCCGACCGACCGCGGCGCGGTGCATTACGAGGCCGAAATCGCCGTGCTGATCGGCAAGCCGCTGTCACGTAAGCCGAACGAGGAGGAAGTACGCGATGCGATTTCCGGCTTCGCCCCGGCGCTGGACCTGACCTTGCGTGACGTGCAGGCCAAGCTGAAGGAAAAGGGCCATCCCTGGGAAATTGCCAAGAGTTTCGACGGTGCCTGTGTGCTGGCACCGTTCGTGCCTGGCGATGCGGTGAGTGATCTGAACGAGATCGGCGTTCGTCTGACGATCAACGGCGAGCTTCGTCAGGACGGCAACAGCAGCCAGATGCTCAATGCCATCCTGCCGCTGCTGCAGCACATTGCCGGCCACTTCAGCCTTCAGCCGGGCGACGTAGTGCTGACCGGTACACCGGTCGGAGTCGGCCCACTGAATCAGGGCGATCAGCTGGTGCTGGAGCTGGTCGGACTGTCTCGCTTCGAGAGTCGCGTGCTCTGAGCGGCCCGGGCCGGGTACGTTTTGGCGTGTCCAGCCTGTCTCCTGCGTATCCTCGCCGTTGAAGGTCATGCTGTAATTAAAGGCCTTCCCTGGGGCTGACCTCCATGCCTGACACCGCTGCTCGATCATCCCGCCTGCGCTTTTTTCTCTACGCCGTGTTGTGTCTCGCCGTTGTGACAGCGATGCTGGCGGGCTGGCTGCTGCATTGGGACGACCAGCTGAAGCTCTACTGGCAGGAGCAATCCATTGACGCCGAGCAGCGCGCCGAGAGTATATGGTTGCCGGACTACGAGCTGGTGCTGCAAACCACCTTGGTCGGCCTGGAGGAAGATGAAACATCAGGGCTGACCTGGAACGCAGCAACCGGCACGCTGTTCACGGTGACCGGTCAGAACCCCCAGCTCGTGGAGTTCTCCCCTGGCGGCGTGGTGCTGCGGCGTATTGCCCTGACCGGATTCTCTGATCCGGAGGCAGTCGAAGCCCTGGATGATGGTCAACTGGGGATCGTTGACGAGCGTCGCCGTCTGGTTGCGGTATTCCGGCTTGCGTCTGGCGTGGAGAGCCTTGATCTCGATGACCTCGCCACCTATGACCTGGGTTTCGATGATGCGGGCAACAAAGGGTTCGAGGGGCTGGCCTGGAACCCGCACACCCGGCGCATGTTATTGGCCAAGGAGCGCGATCCGCAGGGCTTGTTCGAGCTGCCGTTTCCCGGTGAAGACGGCGCGGCTGGCGCACTTGAAACGCTGCCCGATCAGCCATTGCTGGTGCGCGATATCTCTTCGGTGGCCATCGATCCGCGCACCGGTCACACCCTGATGCTTTCCGATGAGTCGCGGCTGTTGGTCGAACTGGACCTGCAGGGCACTCCGCGCAGTTTCATCAGCCTGTTTGACGGCCTTAACGGCTTGGTGGAAGGCATCGATCAGGCCGAAGGCGTGGCAATGGACGGAGAGGGCAACATCTATGTGGTTGCCGAGCCCAACCGCTTCTATGTCTTCAGACGGCACCGGTAGCACGCGACCTGCCAAGCGGGCATCGCCATGGGGCCGGACGGCACGCTCGATCTGGTCAGCGAGCCCAATCTGTTCTATGTGTTTCGCAAAGTCGACTAGCCAACCCGGGAGCTGGCCAGTTGCAACGCCGGAATCAGCGCTTGAGCGTCTGCACGCCGTCTTTGGTACCCAGCAGCAGGACGTCGGCCGGGCGCGCGGCGAACAGGCCATTGGTGACCACGCCGACGATATTGTTGATCTGCGCTTCGAGGTCCGGCGCGAAGCCGATCATCAGGTTGTGCACGTCTAGAATGACGTTGCCGTTGTCGGTCACCACGCCGTCACGGTAGACCGGATCGCCGCCCAGCTTGACCAGTTCGCGCGCGACATGACTGCGAGCCATGGGCATGACCTCGACGGGCAGCGGGAACTCGCCGAGGCGCTCGACCAGCTTGCTGCCATCAGCGATACAGATAAAGGTCCTGGCTACCGCTGCCACGATCTTCTCCCGGGTCAGCGCCGCGCCGCCGCCCTTGATCAGCTCCAGATGGCTGTTGGTTTCGTCCGCGCCGTCTACGTAGAACTCGAGTTCCGACACCGAATTCAGATCGTAAACAGGGATGCCATGACCCTTCAGGCGTTCTGCCGTGGCATCGGAGCTGGCCACCGCACCATCGAAGAAGCCCTTGTGCTTGGCCAGCAGGTCGATGAAGAAGTTGGCGGTGGAACCGGTGCCGACGCCGACGATGCTGCGGTCAGTGAGCTGCGGGACGATGAGGTCGACGGCGGCCTGGGCGACTGCCTGCTTGAGTTGATCTTGGGTCATGGCTTGGGTCCGGGCTTGAGAAGACAAGGGCGAAAGTATAGCGGCGCCTCACCAGTGGGTCTTGTGCATAGGCACTGTACCGATGTTCCCGTCCCGATTGTCAGTGGTCGACGGGTGTCCAGCGGAGTAGACTCGTTGGCCCCGCAATGCCCGCCAAGATAAGCCTGATGCTCGAACAATACGTCAAGAAGATCCTCACCTCGCGCGTCTACGACGTCGCCGTCGAAACCCCGTTGCAGCCCGCACGCCAGCTTTCCGAGCGGCTCGGCAACCAGATTCTGCTCAAGCGCGAGGATCTGCAGCCGGTGTTTTCCTTCAAGATTCGCGGCGCCTACAACAAGCTGGCACAGCTCTCTCCCGAGGAGCTGTCGCGTGGTGTGGTCACCGCCTCGGCCGGCAACCATGCTCAAGGGTTGGCGCTGGCGGCGCGCGAGCTGGGCATCAAGGCCACCATCGTCATGCCGCGCACCACGCCGGAGCTGAAAGTACAAGGCGTGCGCGCCCGCGGCGGCAAGGTCGTCTTGCACGGCGATGCGTTCCCCGAGGCGCTGGCCTACTCGCTGAAACTGGTCGAGGAAAAGGGCTACGTCTACATCCACCCGTACGACGATCCGCATGTGATCGCGGGGCAAGGCACCGTGGCGATGGAAATCCTTCGTCAGCATCAAGGCCGGCTGGATGCAGTGTTCGTCCCGGTGGGCGGCGGCGGATTGATCGCGGGCGTGGCGGCGTACATCAAGTACCTGCGCCCGGAGACCAAGGTCATCGGCGTCGAGCCCGACGACTCCAACTGCCTGCAACAGGCCATGGCCGCTGGCGAACGCGTAGTGCTGTCGCAGGTCGGGCTGTTTGCCGATGGCGTGGCGGTGGCGCAGATAGGTGAGCACTGCTTCAAGGTCTGCAAAGACTACGTGGACGAGGTGATCACCGTCAGCACCGATGAGATCTGCGCAGCGATCAAGGATATCTACGACGATACCCGTTCCATCACCGAGCCGGCCGGGGCGCTGGCGGTGGCCGGAATCAAGCGTTACGTGGAGCGCGACGGCGTTGCCAATCAGGTGTTGGTGGGCATCGACTCGGGTGCCAACGTCAACTTCGACCGGCTGCGCCACGTGGCTGAACGTGCCGAGCTGGGCGAGAAGCGCGAGGCGATCATCGCCGTGACCATTCCCGAGAAACCGGGCAGTTTCAAGGCATTCTGCGAGGCGATCGGCAAGCGCCAGATCACCGAATTCAACTACCGCTACCATCAGAATCGCGAGGCGCACATCTTCGTCGGTGTACAGACCCATCCGGAAAACGACCCGCGCCTGGCGCTCGTCGAAAGCCTGCGCGCGCAGGGCTTCCCGGTACTCGACCTGACCGACAATGAACTGGCCAAGCTGCATACGCGTCACATGGTGGGCGGGCACGCGTCCGGCGTCAGCGACGAGGTGGTGTTTCGCTTCGAGTTTCCTGAGCGGCCCGGCGCGCTGTTCAACTTCCTCAATAATCTGGGCGGGCGCTGGAACATCTCGATGTTCCATTACCGCAACCATGGTGCGGCCGACGGCCGCGTGGTCGCGGGTCTGCAGGTGCCAGCCGAGGACCGTCACCTGCTTCCGGCGGCGCTAGACAAGATCGGCTACCGCTACTGGGACGAAACGGACAACCCGGCCTACCAGCTGTTTCTCGGCTAGCGCCGTGTAGCCGTGGTCGCTGCAAGCAGACGAGCGCCAATCAACTAACCGAACAGAGCTCTGGCGGGAACAATGGAACACTATCAGCTGTTGAACGTCGCACACGCTGCGCTGGCGATCCTCCTGACGCTCGGGCTGATCGCCCACATCGCCATGCTGTGGAAGGCCTGGCGTCGCGCCGATACGGCCGTGCTGCAGCAAAAGCTGCGGCGTACGCGTTTGTTCTCCCTTCCCTTGCTGGCGATTCTGGCGTTGCTGTTGCCGCTGACGGGCTGGTGGCTGGCGCATCTGGCCGGATTTCCGCTGGGCCAGCTGTGGCTGCTGGCCAGTTCGGTGCTGTTTCTCGTGCTGGTACCGCTCGGTCTGCTACTGGGTGGGCGCCTGCGTGCCTGGCAGGGGCTGGGTGATGCGCCTGCACCTGCCAAGCTACCGCGCTTCGCGCTGGTCTACGCTAGTCTGATCCTGCTGATACTCGTTGCGATCATGGGGCTGATGGGAGCCAAGCCGGTCTGATGCGCATCCTGCTGGTGGGTGCCAGCGGCTTCATCGGCATCTGCTGCGGGCGTTGTAGGACGAAGGCCATCAGCTGACCGCGACCTCGCGTTCAGGGCGAGGCGCCAAGCGTCAGAATGCAGGACGCTGATGCACGCGCCCTGTTCGACTTCGCCGCGCAACATGCGGTTTGCGCTGGGCTGGCCGGCCTTCCTCTTCGTCGGGGCCATCTTCTATCTGATGGTCAGCAAGGGCAGCTAGCGCAGGCTGATGATGTCCCAGCCGCGCTGTTGGGCAATCTCGCGCAGGGTTGGATCGGGGTCGACGGCGACGGGATGGCTGACCCGTTCGAGCAGCGGCAGGTCGTTGCGCGAGTCGCTGTAGAAATAGCTGTCGTCGAGGCTCTGGTCGTTTTCCTGCAGCCAGCGCTCGATGCGCGTGACCTTGCCTTCCTGGAAGCAGGGCACGTCGGTGAGACGACCGGTGTAGCGGCCGTCTTGCATCTCGCACTCGGTGGCCAGCAGCGTATCGACGCCCAACCGCGCGGCGATCGGCCCGGTGATGAAACGGTTGGTGGCTGTGATGATCACCACCCGGTCACCGGCCTCATGATGCCGGCGCACCAGTGCTGCGCCCTTGGCCAGCATGATGGGTTCGATGTGGTCACGCATGAATTCGGTGTGCCACTGCTGCAGCTGGGCCATATCGCTGCGGCCCAGCAGTTCCTGACAGAAGTTCTGGTAGGCCTCGACATCCAGCTCCCCGGAGAGGTAGTCCTGGTAGAAGGCATCGTTGCGGGCGCGATACGACTCGGCGTCGACCAGGCCACGCTGGCAGAGAAATTCGCCCCAGGCGTGGTCGCTGTCACCGGCCAGCAGGGTGTTGTCGAGATCGAATAGAGCCAGGCGCACGCTGCGTTCCTCGGATCGATGAAAAGAGGCGAAGCATAGCGGGATTACCCCGCACATGGCACCCGCAAGGCGGTAGTCCGGCGTCCTTGAGCGGTTGATCAATGGCCGCTCAGCGCGCTTTCTGCTTATCGTCGTTTTGTGGAACAATGCCGCGACATGCGTTTGCGAGGTTGTATGCCGTGATCGACTCCGATGGTTTTCGTCCCAACGTCGGCATCATCCTGACCAATGATGCCGGGCAGGTGCTATGGGCCCGACGGATTAATCAGGACGCGTGGCAATTTCCGCAGGGCGGTATCAATCCGCGCGAGACACCCGAAGAGGCGCTGTACCGCGAACTCAACGAAGAAGTGGGGCTTGAGCAGCAGGATGTGAAGATCCTCGCCTGCACACGAGGCTGGTTGCGCTATCGTCTGCCGCAACGCCTGGTGCGTACCCATAGCCAGCCGCTGTGCATCGGCCAGAAACAGAAGTGGTTTCTGCTGCGCCTGACCGGCGCCGAGGATCGGGTGCGTATGGATCTGACTGGTAAGCCCGAATTCGACGGCTGGCGCTGGGTCAGCTACTGGTATCCGCTGGGCCAGGTGGTCACCTTCAAGCGCGAGGTCTATCGTCGCGCCTTAAAAGAACTCGCCCCGCGCCTCCTGGCGCGGGACTGACGGGAGAAAGCCCCTGAGCATGCTCGGCACGCTGCGCAAGATCGTCCAGGAAGTGAATGCCGCCAAGGACCTCAAGGCGGCGTTGGGCATTATCGTGCTGAGAGTTAGAGAAGCCATGGCCAGCCATGTCTGCTCGGTCTACCTGCTCGATCCCGAATCCGGTCGGTTTGTCCTGATGGCCACCGAAGGCTTGAACAAGAAAGCCATCGGCAAGGTCAGTATGGCACCCAACGAGGGCCTGGTCGGTTTGGTCGGAACCCGCGAGGAACCGCTCAATCTCGAACATGCCTCAGAGCACCCGCGCTATCGCTACTTTGCTGAGACCGGTGAAGAGCGCTACGCCTCATTCCTTGGTGCGCCGATCATCCACCATCGGCGCGTGATGGGCGTGCTGGTCATCCAGCAGAAAGAGCAACGGCTGTTCGACGAGGGCGAAGAGGCGTTCCTGGTGACCATGAGCGCGCAGCTCGCCGGCGTCATCGCCCATGCCGAAGCGACCGGCTCGATCCGCGGCCTTGGTCGGCAGGGCAAGGGTATTCAGGAAACTCGCTTCATCGGCATTCCCGGCGCGCCCGGCGCGGCCGTGGGTACGGCCGTGGTTGTCCTACCGCCGGCTGACCTGGACGTGGTGCCGGATAAGGCAATCGATAATATTCCCGCCGAACTCGAGCTGTTCGAGACCGCGCTCGAGGCCGTGCGTGCCGACATGCGTGCCCTGTCGGAGAAGCTCGCTACGCAGATGCGCAAGGAAGAACGGGCGCTGTTCGACGTCTACCTGATGATGCTCGACGACTCCGCCCTTGGCGGCGAGGTATCGAAGGTCATCCGTACCGGCCAGTGGGCTCAGGGCGCTTTACGCCAGGTGGTCAGCGATCACGTCGGGCGCTTCGAGATGATGGACGACGCCTATCTGCGCGAGCGTGCTTCGGACGTCAAGGATATTGGTCGTCGCCTGCTCGGTTACCTGCAGCAGGCTCGCCAGCAGACCCTGACTTATCCAGACCACACCATTCTGGTCAGCGAGGAGCTGTCGCCCTCCATGCTCGGCGAGGTGCCGGAAGGCAAGCTGGCCGGGATGATCTCGGTGCTCGGTTCGAGCAACTCCCACGTGGCGATCCTGGCGCGCGCCATGGGCATTCCGACGGTGATGGGCGCGGTCGATCTGCCGTATTCGAAAGTCGATGGCATCGAGCTGATCATCGACGGTACGCGCGGCGAGATCATCACCAATCCGGCCAAGGTGCTGCGTGAGCAATACTTGGTCCTGGCCGAACAAGAGCGCCAGCTCTCCGAGGGTCTGGATATCCTCCGCGAGTTGCCCTGCGAAACCACCGATGGCGTGCGTATTCCGCTGTGGGTCAACACGGGTCTGCTGGCCGATGTGGTGCGGGCGCAGGAGCGCGGTGCCGAAGGCGTCGGTCTGTATCGCACCGAAGTGCCCTTCATGATCAAGGAGCGCTTCCCCAGCGAGAAGGAGCAGATGGCGATCTATCGCGAACAACTGCAGGCCTTCCATCCGCTGCCGGTGACCATGCGCAGCCTGGACATTGGCGGCGACAAGAGCCTGCCGTATTTCCCGATCAAGGAGGAAAACCCCTTCCTTGGCTGGCGCGGCATCCGCGTCACCCTGGATCATCCCGAAATCTTCCTGTTGCAGACCCGCGCCATGCTCAAGGCCAGTGCTGGGCTGAACAACCTGCGCATCCTCCTGCCGATGATCTCCGGCACTCGCGAGCTGGAAGAAGCTTTGCATCTGATCCATCGCGCCTGGGGCGAGGTGCGGGATGAAGGCACCGACGTCGAGATGCCGCCGGTAGGCGTGATGATCGAGGTGCCGGCAGCGGTCTATCTGACCCGCGAACTGGCGCGTCAGGTGGATTTTCTTTCGGTGGGTTCGAACGACCTGACCCAGTACCTGCTGGCGGTCGATCGCAATAATCCGCGTGTGGCCGATCTCTACGACTACCTGCACCCGGCGGTTCTTGAGGCACTGCAACGCGTCGTCCGCGAGGCGCACGACGAAGGCAAACCGGTGAGTATCTGCGGTGAGATGGCCGGTGATCCCGGTGCAGCCATTCTGTTGTTGGCGATGGGTTTCGACAGCCTGTCGATGAACGCTACCAACCTGCCGAAGGTGAAGTGGATGCTGCGCCAGATCAGCTCGACCATGGCGCGCGAGCTGCTGACCAAGGTGATGGTGATGGATAGTCCGCAGGTGATTCATGCCACCGTGCAGCTGACCCTGCGCAACCTCGGGCTGGATCGGATGGTCAACCCGTCGGCGGCGCTCTAGCCCAACGTCGACTGCTGGCTGAACGGCGGCAGGCTGATGCGGCTGTCGCCCAGCGCGCCAGCCGGGCCGAAGCGGCGCTCGACAATCTCTGTCGAGCCATCAGCACGACGGATCAGCGCGGTGCTGGCGCGGGTTCCGTAGTCGGCGCTTGCAATAAACGCGCTCGACAGTCGCTTTTCCCATTCATGGGGCACGCCAGTATCGGGCAGCTCGTCATCCGCTGCGGGTTGCGGGTCGCTCAACAGTTGCAGCAGCATCTCCGCTTCCGGCGCATCGATACAACTATGCAACGCGGCGCGGGTGCGCAGGAGTTTCGGCCAGGGGCTGTCCAATGCCGCGTTGGACAAGCCGTAGATGCCGGCCGATAGCTGTTCCGGCGTGCCCGTGCTTGAGTTGAGATACCACAGCTCGCATGCATCGGCGACCAGCAGATTGAACCCCGAATAGTGCTCGAGATGGCCGGTCAGCTCGGTCAGATAGGCTTGCGGTGACAACTCACCCCGCAAATAACGCTCGGGAAGCTCACCGCGAGAGCGCGCCCCGGCTGGCGCTCCGGGCGCACGGATATTGGTCAGCGCGGCGAAGCGGCCCGCCGCTCCAACCCCAAGCCAGGTGCCGCCTGCCTGTAGGTCGCGTCCCGCGATGATCTGCGGTGCGTCCTCCCATATCCCCAACGGCAGGCTCGGGCGCGCATGGAATTCGTCACGGTTGGCCGCGACAATCAATGGCAGCGCATGGCTCGGGCGCCAGGCGAATACGATCAGGCACATAGGTCTGCTCAGTTGGAAACTCGAAGCCGGCAGCTTGAAGCCAAGCAGCCCGACTCGGCAACCTGTTCCCGCTTTTCGGCTACCATGCTGCTTTGTTTTTCAGGGTGGTCCGATGGAGTTCGCGCTTTACCTGCTGCTCGGTGGGGTTGCTGGCGTGTTGGCGGGGCTGTTCGGTGTCGGCGGAGGAATGGTCATTGTTCCGGTGCTGGTCTTCAGCTTCACGATGCAGGGTTTCGATCCGCTGGTGTTGACCCACATGGCGGTCGGCACGTCGCTGGCGACGATCATTTTCACCTCACTGAACTCGATCAGAGCCCATCACCACAAGGGCGCCGTGCAATGGCCGGTGGTGCTGTGGATGACCATCGGCATTCTGCTCGGGGCGGTCTTGGGCAGCGTCACCGCGGCGGCGATCCAAGGGCCTATGTTGCAGAAGATCATCGGCGTGTTCGCCATCGCCATGGCGATTCAGATGGCCTTTTCGCTTCAGCCCAAGGCCAGCCGCCGCGTGCCCGGTAAGCCCGGGCTCACGCTGGCGGGTGTGGTGGTGGGCTGGGCATCGGCGATCTTCGGGATCGGTGGTGGTTCCCTGACGGTACCCTTTCTCAGCTGGCGCAGCGTGCCCATTCAGCAAGCGGTCGCGACATCCGCCGCCTGTGGTTTGCCAATCGCCATTGTCGGCGCGTTGAGTTTCGCGGTGGTTGGCTGGCAGGATGTGCATCTGCCGGAATGGAGCCTGGGATTTGTTTACTTGCCGGCGTTGCTCGGCATCGCCATCACCAGCATGTTCTTCGCGCGTATCGGCGCACAGCTGGCACATCGATTATCGGCGCTGATGCTCCGGCGCCTGTTTGCGCTGTTGCTGCTCAGCGTGGGTATCAATTTCTTGATCTGAGGAAACCTGGATGCTGCCTTATCCGCAGATAGACCCTGTGGCCGTTTCGCTAGGCCCGTTGCAAATTCACTGGTACGGCCTGATGTATCTGATCGGCATCGGCGGCGCCTGGCTGCTGGCAATGCGCCGGCTGCACCGCTTCGATCCGAGCTGGGACAAGGACAAACTCTCCGATCTGGTGTTCTGGGTCGCCATGGGCGTGATCATCGGTGGGCGGTTGGGTTACGTGCTGTTCTACGATCTGGCGTCCTACCTCAACGACCCGACCCTGATTTTTCAAGTGTGGAAGGGCGGCATGTCGTTCCACGGCGGCCTCATCGGCGTGCTGCTATGCAGCTGGATCTTTGCGCGGCGCAACGGCAAGAAATTCTTCGAGCTGATGGACTTCATCGCGCCCCTCGTGCCCATCGGCCTGGGTGCCGGGCGCATCGGCAACTTCATCAATGCCGAGCTGTGGGGTAAGGCGACGGACGTGCCTTGGGCCATGGTGTTTCCCACTGATCCACAGCAACTGGCGCGCCATCCCTCGCAGCTCTACCAGTTCGCGCTGGAAGGCGTGGCGCTGTTCATCATTCTCTGGCTCTATTCGAGCAAGCCGCGGCCGACTATGGCGGTATCCGGGCTGTTCGCGGTCTGCTACGGCATCTTCCGTTTCATCGTCGAGTTCGTCCGCGTCCCGGATGCCCAGCTTGGTTATCTGGCCTTCGACTGGCTGACCATGGGTCAGGTGCTGAGCGTACCCATGGTGTTGCTCGGTGTTGGGATGATGGCTTGGGCCTACCATCGTGAACCTGCCAAGGCCGCTGTCTGAGTTGAAACCGCCCGGCTTCGTCGCCAAGCGCGAGACAAGTCGGGCGCCGGCTCTTACTATTCGCAGGTTTCTTTTCACCGCGCCTCGGCGCCCGCTTCGAGCCCATCGATGAAACAGTATCTCGACCTGATGCGCCATGTGCGCGAGAACGGCACCTTCAAAAGCGACCGCACTGGCACCGGCACCTACAGTGTGTTCGGCCATCAGATGCGCTTCGACCTGGCTGATGGTTTCCCGCTGGTGACCACCAAAAAGTGTCATCTGAAATCCATCATTCACGAGCTGCTGTGGTTCCTGCAGGGCGATACCAACGTCCGCTATCTGCAGGAAAACGGCGTGCGCATCTGGGACGAGTGGGCCGACGAGAACGGCGAGCTCGGGCCGGTCTACGGCTATCAGTGGCGCAACTGGCCGGCACCGAACGGTGAGTCGGTCGACCAGATCGCCAAGCTGATCGAGATGATCAAGACCAATCCGGACTCTCGCCGGCTGATCGTGTCGGCGTGGAACCCCGCCCTGGTGGACCAGATGGCGCTGCCGCCGTGCCACGCGCTGTTCCAATTCTACGTTGCCGACGGCAAGCTCAGCTGCCAGCTGTACCAGCGTTCAGCCGACATTTTCCTCGGTGTGCCTTTCAACATCGCCAGCTATGCATTGTTGACGTTGATGGTCGCGCAGGTCTGCGATCTGCAACCGGGCGAGTTCATCTGGAGTGGCGGCGATTGCCACCTGTATGCCAACCATCTGGAACAGGCCGACTTGCAGCTGACCCGCGAGCCGCTGCCACTGCCGACGATGAAGCTCAATCCCGCTGTGAAGGATCTGTTCGCCTTCCGCTTCGAGGATTTCGAACTGGTGGGGTATGAAGCGCACCCGCACATCAAGGCATCCGTCGCCGTCTGAGTGGAGCGTTGGTCGTTTTTTTCCTGTGCATCGCCTGATAGTCATATTTGCCGTATAGACTCGACCGCCCAGGGATTTTTGAGGGCTGTGACATGCGCAGGGTTGTGTTCAATCAGAAGGGTGGGGTCGGCAAGTCCAGCATCGCCTGTAACCTCGCCGCGGTGAGTGCGGCACAGGGCTACCGGACACTGTTGGTCGACCTCGATGCGCAGGCCAATTCCAGCCATTACCTCACCGGTCTCACGGGCGATGACCTGCCCACCGGTATCGCCGATTTTTTCAAGCAGGTGCTGGCCGGCGGTGCGGCGGGCAAGAAGGCGCGGCCACCGATCACCGAAACGCGCTTCGAAAACCTGTACCTGATCAGCGCCACCGCCGAGTTGGCCGATCTGCAACCCAAGCTCGAAGCCAGGCACAAGATCAACAAGCTGCGAAAATTGCTGGAAAGCCTCTCTGAAGAATACGAGCGGATCTATCTGGACACGCCGCCGGCGCTTAATTTCTTTACCGTCTCTGCATTGATTGCGGCGGACCGCTGCCTGATTCCGTTCGACTGCGACAGCTTTTCCCGCCAGGCGCTGTACAGCCTGCTGGAAGAGATCGAGGAGTTGCAGGAAGACCACAACGATGGGCTGGAAGTCGAAGGCATCGTAGTCAACCAGTTCCAGCCGAGGGCGGCGCTACCGCAGCAGATGATCGACGAGCTGCTGGCCGAGGGGCTGCCTGTGTTGCCGGTACACCTGATGAGTTCGGTGCGGATGCGCGAGTCGCATCAGGTCTGCATGCCGCTGATTCATTTCGACCCGAGGCACAAGCTGACGCAACAATTCGTCGCGCTGCATGACCATCTCGAAGGCTTGGCCTGAATCGGATTACTCCGCGCGCGAACGTTCGATCTTGCGCCCCAGGCGTGATGCATAAAGTTCGCCGACGATGCCGCGGCGGAAGATCAGCACGCAGACCATGAAGATGATCCCGGTCACCAGCGTTACCGGCAGCGCCGAGGTCGCAAAGTAGTTGCCCAGCGTGGTCACCAGCGCCGCGCCGAATACCGGGCCCACCAGCGTGCCGATCCCGCCCAGCAGCGTCATCAGCACCACTTCGCCGGACATTTGCCAGCTCACGTCGGTGAGCGTGGCGAACTGGAACACCAGTGCCTTCAGACCGCCTGCCAGGCCAGCCAGGGCTGCCGACATGACGAAGGCGCCCAGCTTGTAGCGGGACACGGAATAGCCGAGGGAGATCGCCCGGCTCTCGTTCTCGCGGATCGACTTGAGGATCATGCCGTAGGGCGAGTTGATGATTCGCCAGATCGCCAACATGCCGAGCAGGAACACCGTCAGCACGAAGAAATACATGTTCAGCGGCTCTTTCAGATCGATCAGGCCGAACAGGTGGCCGCGCGGAATGCCCTGGATGCCGTCTTCACCGTGCGTGAAAGGGGCTTGCAGACAAAAGAAGAAGAACATCTGCGACAACGCCAAGGTAATCATCGTCGAATAGATGCCTTGCCTTCGGATCGCCAGAAAACCGATCACCAACCCGAGGAACGCGGCGCCTACCACGCCGACCAGAACGCCCAACTCCGGCGTCAGCCCCCACTCCTTGACCGCATGGGCGGTGAAATAGGCGGCGCCGCCGAAGAACGCCGCGTGGCCGAACGACAGAATGCCGGTATAGCCCAGGAGCAGATTGAAGGCGCAGGCGAACAGTGCGAAGCACATCACCTTCATCAGGAACACGGGGTAGAAATGCAGGGGCGCCAGGACCAGCCCGACGACACCGATGAGGATCAGGATCGTCTCGACATTCCAGCGCTTTCGCTTTGCTGCGGATATTGCGGTCGTTTGCTGCATGTCAGCCATCCCTTCCCATCAAGCCCGCAGGGCGCACGAGCAGCACAATCGCCATGACCACGAAGATCACGATATTGGATGCCTCGGGGTAGAACACCTTGGTCAGCCCTTCGAGGATTCCGAGCATGTAGCCCGTGATGACTGCTCCCAAGATCGAGCCCATGCCGCCCACCACCACCACGGCGAACACGACGATGATGAGGTTCGAGCCCATTAACGGGCTGACCTGATAGATCGGCGCTGCGAGAATCCCGGCGAGTCCCGCCAGACCGGCGCCCAGCCCGTAGGTAAAGGTCAGCAACAAGGGCACGTTGATGCCGAAAGTGCGTACCAATGTGGGATTCTCGGTGGCGGCCCGCAGGTAGGAGCCGAGTTTGGTCTTCTCGATCAGCAGCCAGGTGCTGAAACAGATCAATAGCGACGCCAGCACGACCCAGGCCCGGTACTTGGGCAGGAACATGAATCCGAGGTTGTAGCCGCCCGACAGCAGGCTCGGCACCGCATAGGGTTGGCCGGACGAGCCGTAGAAGTAGCGAAAGGCGCCTTCCAGCGCGAGCGCCAGGCCGAAGGTGAACAACAGGCCATAAAGGTGATCGAGGTTGTACAGCCGTGATAGCGCAAGCCGCTCCACCACCGCGCCGACCAGACCGACAATCAGCGGTGCCAGAATCAGCGCCGGCCAGTAGCCGATGCCCAGGACCGCCAGCAGCAGATAACCGGCGAAGGCGCCCATCATGTACTGCGCGCCATGGGCGAAGTTGATCACTTTGATCAGGCCGAAAATGATCGCCAGACCGAGACTGAGCATGGCGTAGAAGGAGCCATTGATCAGACCGATCAGTAGCTGCCCGAGAAACGCCTGGATAGGTACGCCGAAGATCTCCGTCATCAGACCCCCAGAGTTTCGTTGAGTATCGTCATGCGATCCGGCAGCTCGCTGACATGGAAGTTATCCACGATCCGCCCGTGGTCAACCAAGTAGAAACGATCCGCGACCTTGCTGGCGAAGCGAAAGTTCTGCTCCACTAGCAGGATGGTCATGCCGCGCTGCTTGAGCGACTGCAGCACGTCTCCGATGCGCTGGACGATCACTGGCGCCAGGCCCTCGGTGGGCTCGTCCAGCAGCAACAGTTTCGTCCCGGTACGCAGTATCCGTGCGATCGCCAGCATCTGCTGCTCGCCGCCCGAAAGCTTGGTTCCGGCGCTGTTGCGGCGCTCCTTGAGGTTTGGGAACAAATCGTAGATCTCGCTCGTGGACATGCCGCCCTTGGCGATGATCGGCGGCAGATTAAGGTTCTCGTCCACCGTCAGGGTGGCAAAGATGCCGCGCTCCTCCGGCACGAAGCCCATCCCTGTATGGGCGGCTCGATGCAGTGGCACGCGCATCATGTCGTGGCCATCGAACTGGATGGTTCCGGTTCGCTTGCGGATGATGCCCATGATCGAGCGCAGTGCCGTGGTCTTGCCTACGCCGTTGCGGCCGAGCAACGTCACGGTCTCGCCTTGATGGACGTCCAGGTCGATGCCATGCAAGGCGTGGCTTTCGCCATACCAGGCATTAAGCTCGCGAACACTCAACAGCGGGGTCGCGTCATTCATCTTCCGTCCCCATATAGGCTTCGCGCACGCGTGCGTCCTGGCTCACACTGCGGTAATCACCGGAGGTGAGGATTTCTCCGCGTTGCAGGACGGTCACCTGATGGCAGAGATCGGCGACGACCTTCAGGTTGTGCTCGACCATCAGCACCGCTCGACTGCGGGCAACTTCGCGGATCAGATCCGAGACGATGCGCACATCTTCGTGGCCCATCCCAGCCATCGGCTCATCGAGCAGCAGTACCTTGGGCTCCAGCGCCAGGGTGGTGGCGATCTCCAGCACCCGCTTGCGGCCGTAGGAAAGGTCTGCGGCCGGGCTGTTGTAGTCATCCTGCAGGCCGACCGATTCGATCAGGGCCATGGCACGATCGTTCAGCTTGTTCAATGAGCGCAGCGGTAGCCAGAATTGTGTGGCCAGTCCGCCGGGCCGCTGCAGCGCCACGCGAACATTCTCCAACACGCTTAGATGCGGAAATACCGCGGATATTTGGAATGACCGCACCAGGCCCATGCGGGCCACCTTGGCCGGGTCGGTGCGGGTGATGTCCTGGTCAAGCAGCCTGATGCTGCCGCTCGAAGGTTGCAGAAACTTGGTCAGGAGATTGAACACCGTCGTCTTGCCCGCGCCGTTGGGCCCGATCAGCGCATGGACGCGGGCATGATGCACGTCCAGATCGACGTTGTTCACCGCCACGAATCCGCCGAAATCTCGGCGCAGCCCGCGCGCCGACAGCACGACGCGCGGCTGCCCATCAGCGTCCGGAGAGGCCGCGGCTTCCCCGGTTGTGACACCCATGCTGGCCATCATGCTTATTGCTTGGCCAGGTCGCAGCCGCTCTCGGCGGGCTTGATATAGGCCTCATCGCCCGGCACCGTGGCGAGGACCTTGTAGTAATCCCAAGGCTCCTTGCTTTCGTCGGGTTTTTTCACTTCCATCAGGTAGACGTCGCTGATCAGGCGGCCGTTGGCGCCGACCTTGCCATTGCGGGCGAAGAGATCGTTCACTGGCATCTCGTGCATCGCCTTGGCAACCGCTTCGGTTTCATCGGTGCCGACCTTGTCGATCGCCTTGAGGTACTGCATCACGCCCGAATAGGTCCCCGCGTGGACCATGTTCGGCATCCGTCCGGTGCGCTCGAAGAAGCGTTTGCCGAATTCGCGGGACTGATCGTCGCGGTCCCAGTAGAAGCTCTCGGTTAGGGTCAGCCCTTGCGCGGCTTCAAGGCCGAGACCATGCACTTCCGAGAGGGTGAAGAGCAGCGCCGCCAGACGTTGACCGCTGGCAACGATGCCGAACTCCGCGGCTTGCTTGATGGCATTGGCGGTATCCATCCCTGCGTTGGCCAGGCCGATGACTTCGGCGCCGGAGGATTGCGCTTGCAAGAGGAACGAGGAGTAGTCGTTGGTCGCCAATGGGTGCCGCACGGCGCCCTTGATCTCGCCGCCCTTGGCTTTGACGAATTCGCTGGTCTGTTCTTCCAGCGAGTAACCGAAGGCATAGTCGGCGGTGAGAAAGTACCAGCTGTCGCCGCCCTGCGACACCAGCGCACCGCCAGTACCGACCGCCAACGCGTGGGTGTCATATGCCCAGTGGAAGCCGTAGGGCGAGCACTGCTTCCCGGTCAGCTCCACCGTGGCGGCGCCGGTGACCAGATCGATTTTCTTCTTCTCCTTGGAGATGCCTTGCACCGCGAGCGCCACGGATGACGTGGTCAGTTCCATGATGGAGTCGACCTGCTCGCGGTCGTACCACTGGCGAGCGATGTTGGAGGCGATATCCGGCTTGTTCTGATGGTCGGCAGT
This sequence comes from Pseudomonas sp. Q2-TVG4-2, assembly GCF_013620795.1. Taxonomy (GTDB): domain Bacteria; phylum Pseudomonadota; class Gammaproteobacteria; order Pseudomonadales; family Pseudomonadaceae; genus Stutzerimonas. The sequence continues at coordinate 159,792 of NZ_LGLW01000003.1, forward strand.
CACGATCTCGATGGGGGCGCCCTGAACCTTGCCGCCGAAGTCCTCGGCCGCCATCTTCGCCGCCTCATAGGACCATTTGCCACCGAAGTCGGCGTAGACACCGGATTGATCGTTGAGGATGCCGATTTTCACTTTGCCATCGGATATTTCCGCAGCAGACGCGGGAATCGCGGCTGCTGCGCTCAGTACTGCCGTTGTAATTGCCAGAAGCTTCATCGCCTATCTCCTTGCAGGGTTGACCGCTTCCAGGGCGGCCCATAGGGGCAACCACGACTGGACGGTTCGGTGGGTAACGGGGTAGAGGGCAGGTGAGACCAGCCCTCGCAGCGATCGGGCGCCGACAGGCGCTGCGGTAACGAATGCGGACGCAATCGGCGATATGTGTCTTAGAAAAAAGTCTTGGGGACGGCAGCAATGGGAATTGCGCCGGAAGAAGGAATCAGTCGTCGTGTCGGGGCACGGATAGTCGCTGGACGCTGGGGCTATGTTCATTCGGCCTGGCATACGACTCTTCTAGTTATTGTTAGAACTAAACGTAGCAGGGGATCGGCCAGACGCAACTGGCCGCTCGGGGATAACGTTCCAGTTTCTGTTTGCCCATTCGGCGCAGCAGGCGAGCTTGACGCGCCCGTCAAGATTGAGCGGGCGCTAAAAAAAACAGGCGTAGCGTTGCTGCTGTGATGAGTCCGCCCGAACAGAACGCACCCTGCTGTTTAGGCTCGGGCATTCCAACTGTGGCGGTGCTTGCCGTAGAGCGGAACTCGAAGCCAGTCGAACGTCGTTTGCGGGCGAGACTGCCAGGCAAATGACGGCCGTCTAGCCGGAGGAGTCAAAGTGCCACGTTGGTCGGCTGTGCTTTGTTCAATCGGCGGCTACCGCTATGCTGGCGGCTATTCAGGCAGGAGCGATTGATGAGCAAGGTCAGTGTGCTGGTAGTGGATGACGCGCCGTTCATCCGGGATCTCGTTAAGAAAGGGTTGCGCAGCCATTTTCCCGGTATCCGCATCGAGGAAGCGGTGAACGGTCGCAAGGCCCAGCAGATGCTAGATCGCGAACGCTTCGACCTGATTCTCTGCGACTGGGAAATGCCCGAGATGTCCGGGCTCGAACTGCTCACCTGGTGCCGCGCCCAGGACGCGCTGAAAACCACGCCGTTCATCATGGTCACCAGTCGTGGCGACAAGGAAAACGTGGTGCAGGCGATTCAATCCGGCGTGTCCGATTTCATCGGCAAGCCGTTTTCCAACGAGCAGTTGACCACCAAGGTGCGCAAGGCGCTGGGCCGCGCGGGCAAGCTCGACGCACTGGCCGCCAGTGCCCCGGTACGGCCTACCAGCACCGGGATGGCTAATGACTCGCTCTCTGCGCTGACCGGTGGCCGGGCAGCGGCGGCCAAGCCTGCGGCCGCGGCACCGGTCAGCTCCCCGGCAGCGGCTTTCGCCTCGCCGCTGTTGCAGCCGGGAGCGGCCAGACCCGCCGCGCCAAAGAATGGCCGTGGCCAGGGCCAGCTACGTCTGGCGTCGGGCACGCTCGCCTGTGTAATCAAGGGGCTGAGCCTCAAGGAAGGCCTGTTGGTGGTGAAACGCGGCGAGAACCTGCCGCAGGTGCTGGAAAGCGCCGTGCTCGATCTGGAGCAGGGTGAGGCCGGCGAGGTGGCCCGTCTCAATGGCTATCTGCACGCCGTTGCGGCATTGGAGCCGAAACCGGATAGCGAGTGGCTGCAGCTGACCTTCCGTTTCGTCGACCGCGATCCTCAGAAACTCGATTACTTGTCGCGGTTGATTGCCCGCGGCACCGCGCAGCGGCATTTCGTACCGGGTGCCTGACCGAGACGGCAATTCAAGTGAGCCGCCTAGAGCGCCGATCAGCCGAAAAGCAGAGCGCCGAAGGGAACGATTTCACAGGCCGACAGTCGGTGGCTCGCGCATGCCCCGTTGCGCTGCTAGGCTGCTGGCCTCTGAATACATAACCACCGTGAAGTCTGCCGTTATGTTGGGGCGCATCGTTCTCTGTCTCGGGCTGTTCTGGCTGGCCTCGCCGGCCTCGGCCCTGACCATCTACAAGTACACCGACGCCAACGGCGTGGTCACCTACAGCGACCAAGCCGCACCGGGCGCGCGCGTGTTTACTTTCAATGACCGTATGGTCGAGAAGCTAGACACCCAGGTGAAGCTCGAAACCCGCAAGCACGCGGCAGGCGAGACCTTGCTGGTGCGCAACGATCTGTTCGCGCCGGTGGATATCGAGCTTCAGTTGAGCGGTGTCGAAAATGCCGTCGGTGCACCGGACAAGCCGATTCGTTGGGTGTTGCCGCCGCGCAGTCAGATCCGCCTGGCGACCCTGGCGCCGCTTGATCCGAGCAAGCCGCTGAGATACACGCCTAAGCTGCGCCATGCGCTGGGCGATCCGCGCCTGCTGCCGAAACCCTACCGCTACCCGCTGCCCTGGCGAGGCGGTCCGTTCCGGCTGACTCAAGGCGCCAATGGCAAGTACAGTCACTTCACGGCCAAAGGTCGCTACGCCGCCGATATCGCCATGCCCGAAGGTACGCCGATCGTCGCGGCGCGCGGCGGAATGGTGGTGCGGATAGAGAACAGCCAGAGCGGGCGCGGCAACAATCCCTCCGGCAATTTTGTGCGAATCATGCACGATGACGGCACCATGGGCGTCTATCTGCACCTGATGAAGGGTTCGGTGAATGTTCGCGAGGGTCAGCGAATCGATACCGGGGCGCTCATCGCACGCTCCGGCAATACCGGCAACAGCACCGGCCCGCATCTGCATTTCGTAGTACAGCGCAACGTTGGCCTAGCCCTCGAGTCGATTCCCTTCGACTTTTCCCAGCCGGTCAACAGCCTGCCGAACTTTGCTGTTGGCGGGGACTGAAGCTAGCTTCAAGCCATAAGCGGCAAATAGAGGCAAAAAGCAAAGCGCTAATGCCCGTCCGAGATTCATCGGCCACTTGGCTGATCAGCTTGCAGCTAGTCCTGCTTCAGCACCTTGGCCAGTACGATCTTCGGGCCGCGCATTTTCTTAATGACAATCTGCAGATCATCGACGAACAGTACTTCGTTTTCCTCTGGAACCCGCTTCAGGGTTTCGTAGATCAGGCCGGCGAGGGTATCCGCCTCGACGTGGTCGAGATCGACATTCAGCAGCCGTTCCACCTTGAAAAGCGGCGTATCGCCGCGTACCAGCAGCTTGCCTGGCTGGTAGGCGAGGATGCCGCGCTCGGTCTTGCGGTGCTCGTCCTGGATGTCGCCGACCAGCACCTCGAGCACATCTTCCATGGTCAGGAAGCCCACCACCTTGTGGTCGCCTTCCTCCACCAGCACGAAATGCGCGCCACCCTGGCGGAATTGATCCAGTAGGGCATTCAGCGGCAGGTGCCGGGGCACTCTTTCCAGCGGCCGCAGCAGGGCGGTGAGGTCGAAGTGCTGCGCCAGCTGTTCGTCGCTGGCAAGGGCCAGTAGCAAATCCTTGATATGCAGCAGGCCGATGTACTCGCCCTGCGCGGTATCGAACACCGGGTAGCGGCTGTACTTGTGACGGCGGATCAGGTCGAGGATATCGGCCAACGATGCGTCATGTTCCAGCTGCAGAAGATCTTCGCGCGAGTTGGCCCAATCGGCGACTTCCAGTTCGCTCATCTCCACGGCGGAGGCCAGCACCTTGATGTCCTGATTGGCCGGATCCAGCGCACGGTTGGAGTGCAGGATCAGCTTCAGCTCCTCGCGGCTGTAATGATGTTCATGGTGACCCCCCGGCTCGCCCTGGCCGGCGACGCGCAGGATTGCGTTGGCGCTTGCATTGAGCAGGTAGATTGCTGGGTACATGGCCCAGTAGAACAGGTACAGCGGTGCGGCTGTCCACAGCGACAATAGCTCGGGCTTGCGGATCGCCCAGGATTTCGGCGCCAGCTCGCCAACCACGATGTGCAGGTAGGAAATGATGAAGAACGCGGTGAAGAAAGCGATACCGTGCACCACGGCCTGCGATTGCACGCCAACGGCGGCCAGCAGTGGCTCGAGCAGGTGGGCAAAGGCCGGTTCACCGACCCAGCCGAGGCCCAGGGACGCCAGGGTGATACCTAGCTGACAGGCGGACAGGTAGGCATCCAGTTGCGAGTGCACCTTGCGCAGGATGTGCCCTCGCCAGCCGTGTTGCTTGGCGATGGCTTCGACTTTGGTTGCGCGTAGCTTGACCATGGCGAATTCAGCCGCAACGAAAAAGCCGTTCAGCAGAACCAGGAGCAGGGCAAATAGAATCAGGCCGAAATCGGCAAAGTAGGAGGTTGCAGCGTAACTAGGGGAGGGGTCCATGAAGGTTTCGGGTGGTTGATGACGGCACAAGAATGGGGCCGACCCCTGGTAAATTCAAGACGCCGATGACGGCGTCGATCAGCGGCCAGGGCAGGCGCTCACTGCGTGGTGGCCTGAGACAGCGGGAAATGGCAAGTGAAGATGCTGCCTTTGCCCGGCGTGCTGTTCACGTCCAGACGCCCCTGATGGCGAAGCAGCACATGCTTGACGATTGCCAGGCCCAGTCCGGTGCCGCCGGTGTTGCTGGCGCGGCTCGAGTCGACCCGATAGAAGCGTTCGGTCAGGCGCGGCAAGTGCTTGGATTCGATGCCGATCCCCGAGTCCTCCACGGCCAGGTGCGCGCCATGCTCGCTGCACCACCAGCGGATCCGAACCTCGCCTCCGGCCGGGGTGTACTTCACCGCATTGAACACCAGGTTGGAGAAGGCGCTGCGTAGCTCGGCCTCGCTTCCCTTGAGTAGCAGGGTGGGGTCGGCTTCGAGACTGATGTCATGGTTGCGATCGGCCGACAACGCCTGGGCGTCGCTCCTGATCGATTGCAGCAGGGTGGCGACGGCCACCGGTTGAGCGTTGGCTGGTGGGTTGGTGGCTTCCAGCTTGGCCAGCAGCAACAGATCGTTGAGCAAATGCTGCATGCGTCCGGCCTGCTCATTCATCTGATTCAGTGCCCGCGGCCAGCGCGGCGGCATTTCATCGGTGTGTTCGAGCATGGTTTCCAGATAGCCGGAAATCACAGTCAGCGGCGTGCGCAGCTCATGTGAAACATTGGCAACGAAGTCCTTGCGCATCTGCTCCAGCAGGTGAAGGCGGGAGATGTCGCGCACAACCATCAGATGCTCACTGTTGCCATAGTGGGTGATGGTGAACTGCAGCCAGAGGCGCTCGTTGACCGGTGAAGCAAGCACCAGGGGCTCTTCATGACGACCGCTGTCGAAGTATTCCTTGAAGCTCGGGTGGCGTATCAGATTGCCGACCGGGTGCCCGGTATCCTGCGGCTTCTTCAGGCCCAGCAGGCGCTCTGCGGCGGGGTTCCACCATTCCAGATTGCCATCGCTGTCGAGCATGACTACCGCATCTTTCAGTGCCGTAGTAGAGCCCTGAACGCGGTCGATCACCGATTGCAGCTGACCGCGCAGGCGAATGTCTCGGCGTTGCATCTGATAGAGGTTGTCGAAGATATCGCCCCACAGCCCATTGCTGTCCGGCGGAGCGTCGTCCGGTGTGTTGCGCTTGAGCCACTGCAGCAAGCGCCGCATTTGCTGCAGCGTCCATCCGAGATAGCCAATCAAACCCACGACCAGGGCCCAGGCGTACTCGCCAGTGATCAGGCCGATCAGCAGGCAGCCGCCCAACAGCAGAAGCAGCTGGCGCACCAGCGCGCCTTGCCAGTTTTGGTTCACCGCTAACGCTCCTTGAGGCAGCTTGAGGCCGGCCGGAAATCATGCTGTACAACGCCGGCTAAGACTCGGCGGTTCGGACCGTGGGGTGACCGGCTGGGCGGTTACATCGCCGTAGCGGCCCGGATGCGGGTCGGTTCAGCTCTTGGTGGAAAAACGATAACCGGTGCCGCGCACGGTCTGCACCAGGCTTTCATAGGTGTCGCCCAACGCCTTGCGCAGGCGGCGGATATGCACGTCCACGGTACGCTCTTCTACATATACATTGCCGCCCCAGACCTGATCGAGCAACTGACCGCGCGTATAGGCGCGCTCCTGGTGGGTCATGAAGAACTGCAGCAAACGGTATTCGGTAGGACCCATGTCGGCCGGGGTGCCATCGATCGTGACGCGGTGGCTGATCGGATCGAGCAGCAAGCCACCGATCTCGATGGGTGCCTCGGTGTCATTGGGCGCGGCGCGACGCAGCACCGCTTTCAGGCGCGCCACCAGTTCGCGCGGCGAAAACGGCTTGGTGATGTAGTCGTCGGCGCCCACTTCCAGCCCTTGGATCTTGTTGTCCTCGGCATCCTTGGCGGTGAGCATGATGATCGGAGTGTTGGCGGTCATTTCGTCGCGCTTGAGGCGCCGGGCCAGCTCGATGCCGGAGGTGCCGGGGAGCATCCAGTCGAGCAGGATCAGGTCCGGTTGACGATCGATGATCAGCGCGTGGGCCTGCTGCGTGTTATCCGCTTCGAGGCATTCGTAGCCGGCCATTTCCAGCGCCACCACGATCATCTCCCGGATCGGTGCTTCGTCATCGACGATCAGTATGCATTTACCGTTCATGTCCGCTCTCGGTCCGTTTCTTGTCGCTCGGCATTAGATAACGGAAATGTTGCAGCGGTGTGACAAAATTCAACCGGCAACACGAATCCCACAATATGGGAGTGTAACTCGCATATTGAGATAGTCGGGCGATCAAACTAAGGTGGTGGCGTAGGAGATGCTCATGACCCAAGACAAGAACAAAGAAGCTCCCCTCGGCGCACAGGCGCTATTCCGAGGTTTGGCCGCCATCGATGCGGTCTCGCAGGGTGCTGATTCGCTTGCGGCCATCGGCGCGGTGATCGGTTGCACACGCAGCACCACCCATCGTCTGGTCGCCGCATTGGTTCAGGCGGACTATCTGCGCAGCGAGGCTCTGGGCTACCGCCTCGGTCCACGTTTGATAGAGCTGGGATACAAGGCTCGCGCGGAGATGCCGTTGATCAAGCTGGCACGGCCGCATCTGCAGCGTCTGGCCGACATGACCCAGGACACCGTCCACCTCGGCGTCCGGGAAAGTAGTGATGTGCTTTACATAGACAAGTTGTCGAGCACACGTGGCCTTGAAATGCGTTCGCGCATCGGTTTGCGCATGCCGCTTGCACTGACTGGCATCGGCAAGGCGTTGATGCTCGACCTGCCTGCGGTGGAATGGCAGCTGCTCTACGAAGAAGGGCTCCAGCGCCGAGAGGGACAGAGCGGTCTCCGTGAAGAATTCACGCCTTGGCAGGAATACCACGCGCAAATGGCGGAGTACGCGGCTGGCGGATTCAGCTTCGACCTCGAAGAGAACGAGCTGGGCGTACGCTGCGTCGCCGCCCCGGTGCGTGATACCGGAGGCGAGATCGTTGCGGCACTGAGCGTGGCGAGTGCCATCCCTTATATGCCGGAAAGTCGACTGGAAGAGCTGCGACCGATCGTCGTTCGTTGCGCGGCTGATGTATCCGCCGAATTGGGTTGGAGAGGACGATGAGCGAACCCTGCCTGATCGGCATCGACTGGGGAACCTCATCCCTTCGCGCCTATTTGCTTGGCCCAGATGCTTCGTTGCTCGATTCCCGGACGCAGCCCTGGGGCATTCAGCACACCCCTGACCGCGATTTTGCCCGGGCCTACCGGCTCCTGCTGGAAGACTGGCTTGCGCAGTGGCCCGGTCTACCAGCCATTGGGTCGGGCATGATCGGTAGCCGTCAGGGCTGGCGCGAAGTGCCGTATATGGACTGTCCCGCCGATGCTCACGCACTCGCCGCCGGGCTGGTCAGCCTCGACACGGGTGCCGGGGCGCTGCACTTGATTCCGGGGGTGCGTCAGGGCGGTGAGCGCCCGAACGTGCTGCGCGGTGAGGAAACCCAGGTCGTTGGGGCTCTGGCGCTGGAACCCGGTCTGATTGAAGAGGCGCTTCTGCTACTGCCCGGAACCCATAGCAAATGGGTCCAGGTGCGTGACGGAAAGCTTCAGGGTTTTACGACCTTCATGACTGGCGAGCTTTTCGCCGTCCTGCGAGATCACTCGATTCTAGGCCGGCCAGCGCTGGAAGCCGGAGTCATCGGCGATGCGCAGGTTTACCGGCGTGGCGTACAGGCTGCGCGCGACAGCGGCTCCCGCGGTATCGCCGATCAGCTGTTTAGCGTGCGCAGTTTGGTGCTGAGCGGTGAGCTTCCGGCTACCAATAGCCTGGACTATCTATCCGGCTTGCTGATCGGTGAGGAGTTGCGCAGCGCACTAAGCGGGCCTGCTGTTTCATCTGTCCCGACGCCGGTGCTGCTTGGCGATCCTGCGCTGTGCACGCGTTATCGCCAAGCATTCTCGCTATTTGGCATCGAATCGGTACGAAGTCTCGACAATCCCGGCGTTGCCGGCCTATGGCGGATCGCACAGGCCGCCGGGCTGGTCACCGCAAAGGAGGTGCAACATGATTGATCGATTCATGGCCCAGTTACCGCTGATTGCGATCCTGCGAGGCATCACCCCGCAGGAGATCATCCCCGTGGGTCGGGCGCTTCACGAGGCGGGGTTCCGCCTGATCGAGATCCCACTGAATTCGCCGCAGGCGCTCGAGAGCATCGAAGTGCTCGCTGCTGACCTCGGCTCTGATTGCCTGGTCGGCGCCGGCACGGTGCTGAATGTGGCTCAGGTACAGGCGGTCGCTGCAGCCGGTGGTCGTCTCATCGTCTCGCCGAATATGAATCCGGAAGTCATCCGTGCCACGCGAGCTGGCGGGATGGTCAGCGCACCGGGTGTGGCAACGCCGAGCGAAGGTTTCGCTGCGTTGGAGGCGGGTGCCCAGATGCTCAAGCTGTTCCCCGCCGAACAGTGTGGCCCCGCGGTCGTGAAAGCTTGGCGAGCAGTGTTTCCCCAGGACTGCCGGCTGGTTCCTGTCGGCGGTATCACGCCTGACAACATGGCTACGTTCATCGATGCAGGTGCGGCTGGTTTCGGCCTAGGGTCCGCCCTTTACAGGCCGGGCCAGGATTGCGCGGACGTGGCGCATAACGCCGCTGCATTCGTAGCCGCCTGGGAAAGACGGAATATCAAATGAGGTAACCCCAACGCCCGCCTTCCGGGCCGTGCAGCTGTGTTCAACAACAATAAAAGGAAAGCTGATATGTCCATGAAATCAACCCCTCGCTGGGTTCGCAAAGGTTGCCACGCGCTGGCATTGCTATTTGGCCTGAGCGCTTTACCGGTCGCGGCCGCCGAGTGGCCGACCCGTCCGGTCACCATCGTCGTCCCGGCTGGTGCCGGCGGCGGTTCGGATGGCACTGCACGGATTCTCGCCAAATATCTCAAGGATGAGTTCGGTCAGCAGTTCAACGTGCTCAACCTCGGACAGGGTGGCGGTGTGGTTGGTATCAACCGCATCGTCAATGCCAAGCCGGACGGCTATACGCTCGGCGTGCTGTTCAACTATGCCCATTACAAAGAGATGGGGCAGGCGAATTTCGAGCTGAAAGACTTCACACCCATCGCCCAATACAACTTTGACCCAGCAGGCTTCCAGGTCCGCACAGACTCCCCGTTCAAGACCGTCAATCAGGCGCTAGATGCGATAAAAGCCGAGCCCGCCAAGTACACCATCGCCTGTGCCGGCGGCTGTGGCGGCTCTTGGCCGGTTGCGGTGGCGACACTGCTCGACCGTTGGGGCGTCGAAATGAACAAGGTGCGGATGATTCCGGGACAGGGCGCGGCGGCTGCTATGCAGGACCTAGCTGCTGGAGGGGTCGATTTCGTGCCGAGTTCACTGCCCGAGGCCGATGCCATGCTCAAGACCGGCACGGTGCGCAGCCTGGCAGTATTCGGCCCCGATCGGCAGGAAAACTTCCCTGAAGTGCCTTCGCTGAAGGAGGCCACTGGCCTTGAGCTGGAGCTCGGCTCGTTCCGCGGGCTGGTCGCACCTGCCGGCTTGCCGGAGAACGTTCGCGCCAAGCTCGAAGGTGCAATGGAAGCGATCTACGCCAACCCCGAATGGCAGACCGAGATGAAGGCGCGTGGCTTCAACCCGCAATGGCGCGACTCGGAAGCCTTTGCCCGTTACCTTGAGCAGCACACGGGTGACGTCAAGGCGCTGTTTGCCAAGATGGATATGTGATCGCAGTCAGCACGGAGTTGCAGCCATGAAACTATCCGACCTGACTTGGGGAATCCTTTGTCTGGCGCTTGGCCTCGGCGTGCTTGTCGTGGCTGGTGGCATGGAGGCCTCACCCTACTTTCAGTACGGCGCCGGTTTTTACCCGTCGATTATCGGGACGATGCTGATGCTCGTGGGTTTGGTACTGGCCAGTAAAGGCGCTGCGGCTGCCCGGGCCGGACGCGCGCCGCTGTGGCTGGGGTTGTGTGACTGGTGCCGTGTGCCGGGTCACTGGCTCAGCCTAGGGCTGGTGGTCGGCGGTATGGTGGCGTTCCTGCTGTTGGTAGAACCCCTTGGTTTCCTTCTCACCGGATGGTTGCTGGTCGCCGGGCTCGGTGCCCGGTTCACCGGCCGACCGTTGCGCGCGATGGTCTGCGCAGCCGGCGTAGTTGCGTTCCTCTATCTGTTCTTCCAGCAGGTCATGGGCGTGCCGCTGCCGCAGGGCCTGCTGGCCAATCTCGGAGGGCTGTGAATGGACGTCATCTTCGACGCGTTCGGCCAGGTCTTCACCTTCAAGGTGCTGGCCATCATGGCCGTCGCCGCGCTTTATGGGCTGATGGTCGGTGCGATTCCTGGGCTGACTGCAACGCTGGCGGTGGCACTGATGGTGCCGATTACCTTTTTCATGGACCCGGTTCCGGCGATCGCCGCGATCGTGACCATGGCGGCGATGGCGATCTTCGCCGGCGACCTGCCTGCGGTGCTGTTGCGCATGCCCGGCACGCCGGCCTCCGCTGCGTACACCGATCAGGCCTATCGTTTCACTCAGGCCGGGCGTGGCGAGTACATCCTCGGCATAAGCGCTTGCACGTCGGCGATTGGCGGCTCCATCGGCGTGCTGGCGTTGATGTTCGGCGCGCCTTTGCTGGCGCGATTCGCACTCAACTTCAGCTCCTTCGAATATTTCTGGCTGGCGACGCTCGGGCTGACTGCCGCGATCATGGTGGGCGGCACGCGGGTCAGCCGCAGTGCGGTGTCATTGCTGATTGGCCTGCTGGTTGCCAGTGTCGGCATCGACCCGGTATCGGGCGAGACGCGTTTTACCTTCGGCAGCGACGCGCTGCTTGGGGGCTTCGGTTTCATCCCTGTCATCATCGGCCTGTTTGCGGTGGCGGAAATCCTGCGGTTTTGCACCCGCAGCGTCAGCGAGCGTGAGCTGCCGCAGGTTCCTCAACAGCCGCTTTACTGGCAGGCGTTGCGTGATGTTCTACGGCACAAGTTGGGTATCTTGCGTGGTTCGGTCACCGGGACTTTGATTGGCGCTCTGCCAGGTGCGGGTGCGGATATCGCCGCTTACATCGCCTATGCGATGGGTCGACCCGACCGAGGCGTCTCTCAGGGGGACGTCGACGAAGCGGCAGTCGCCCAGATCGCCCCCGCGACGGCAGCCAACAACGCCGCAGTCGGTGGCAGCTTCGTCCCAGCAACGGTCTTCGGCATTCCCGGTGATTCGCTGACCGCCATTGTCATCGGTGTTCTGTTGATGAAGGGGCTTAATCCGGGGCCGACGATCTTCACCGACAACGGCAGCATGATCAACGCGGTATTCCTGGCGTTTCTGCTGGCCAATCTGATGCTGATCCCGTTCGGTTTCCTCGCGGTGCGCCTGTTCAAACAAGTGCTGCGCGTTCCGCAAGGCGTGCTAATGCCGTCGATCCTGCTGTTTGCCATGGTCGGTGCGTATGCCGTGGAGAACAGCCTGTTTGCGGTGGTGACCATTCTGGTCTTCGGTGTGCTCGGCTTTCTGCTCGAAGAGAACGATTTCCCCCTGGCCCCGATGATCCTCGGCATCGTGCTCGGGCCGCTGTTGGAGGAGACCTTCGTGACCTCGATGATGCGTTCGAACGGCAGTTTCGTCGCCTTCGTCGAGCGCCCGGTATCCCTGGTGTTGGCACTCGCCACGCTCGCTGTCTGGCTGGTGCCCCCGCTGGTGCGTCTATGGCGCGAACGCCACACCCCCCGTCCCGCCCTAACCGACTAAGGAGCAACCATGTATTTCCAAGACCTCAAAGGCAAACGTGTCCTCATCACTGGCGCCACCATGGGCATCGGTCTCGCCACGGCCAAAGCCTTCGCAGCCCTCGGCGCGCGGGTTGCGATCACTGCGCGCAATCGCCCGGCTAATCTCGACGAGCTACTGACCGAGCTGTCCGCGTATGGCGCGGAGGCGGCGTTTTTCGCTGGCGACCTGAGCCGCAGCCAGGATTGCATCGATACCGTGGCGGCCTTTGTCGAGCGCTTCGGCGGGTTGGATGTGCTGATTAACAACGCTGGAGCATTGCTGGAACGGCGAGGCCTGGAAAAGATCGATGATGCCTTCTTCGATGCCATGGTGGACGTGAATCTGCGTTCGGCGCTGCTGGTGACGCGTGAAGCGATCCCGCATTTGCGCGCATCGGCCAAGGCAAGCGGGCAGAGCGCATCGGTGATCACCACCGGCTCGATTGCCGCCTACAACGGAGGCGGGCCGGGCGCGAGCCTCTATGCCGCTGCCAAGGCCTGGCTGCATAACGTGCAGCGCAATTGGGTGCGCGAGTTTGCCGGTGACAACATCCGCTTCAACGTAGTCGCGCCCGGGACCGTGGATACTGCGTTCCATGCGGACAAAGACGACACGGCCCGTGCGCAGGTCAACACCACCATTCCGCTCGGCCGCTTCGGCACCTCGGAGGAGATGGCGCCGGCGTATCTGTTCCTCGCCTCGCACGCTTGCAGCGGCTACATCACGGGTCAGACGCTGGACGTCAACGGCGGCCAGGCGATGCCCTGAGGAGTGCGGCATGAACACTCAAATAGCTGCTCCCCCACTGGCTTATGGACCACCAATCAGCCTGGAAACGGCAAGTCGTGTGGTCGAGGCTGCGCACAATCACGCCCAGGCCAACGGCTGGGCTATGGTGATCGCCGTGACTGATGCGGGCGGTCACATGGTTCTGCTGCAGCGGATGGATCACGCCGCGCATGGCAGCGTCGAGGTGGCCCAGCGCAAGGCCGTTACCGCGGCAGCCTTCAAGCGCACCACTAAAGGCTTCGAGGAGACTCTGGCCAGCGGTGGGGCGACGTTGAGGTTGCTGTCGATGCATAACGCCATCCTTATGGACGGGGGGATTCCCCTGATTGAGGATGGTCGAGTGGTGGGTGCCATCGGCGTATCAGGCATGCACCCAAGTCAGGATGGTCAGGTCGCCGAGGCCGGCGCGCGCGTGCTGCACGGCTGACCGTCCGCCAGATCAAGAGGTCCGCCCGGCAACGTCGCGGCGGGCTTTCTTATGTGCGGGCTGCGTAATCCAGAATGATCCCGGCAAGAATAGCCAGCCCCGCCCAATGATTATGCAGAAACGCCTTGAAGCAGACCTGCGGCTTGCGTGAGCGGGTTTTCCAGAATTCCCAGGCAAAGCACAGCGCAGCAATCGTCAGGCCCAGGTGGAACCACTGGCCGAGCTCGAAGCGCACACCGGCAAGGATCAGGCAGAACAGGGCGAGGCCCTGAAGGGTCGCGATGATGATGCGGTCGGCTTCGCCGAAGAGGATGGCGGTGGACTTGATGCCGATCTTCAAATCGTCATCACGGTCAGCCATGGCGTAGTAGGTGTCGTAGCCCACGGTCCAGACCACGTTGGCGATGAACAGCAGCCAGGCTTCCGGCGGCAGCTCGCCACGCTCGGCGGTGAACGCCATCAGCATGCCCCAGGAAAAGGCCGCGCCGAGCACTACCTGTGGGTAGTAGGTGTAGCGCTTCATGAAGGGATAGAGCGCCGCAACGCCGAGGGCGCCGAAGGACAGCCATATGGTCGCCGCATTGGTGAACAGGACCAGGACGAAGCTCAGGGCGACGAGGATGGCGAAAAGAATCCAGGCTTCTTTAACCGAAATCTTGCCGGTAGCCAGCGGGCGGCCCTTGGTGCGGCTGACGTGACCGTCGAAGTTGCGATCGGCGAAGTCGTTGATGACGCACCCTGCGGCGCGCATGAGGATGACGCCGAGGACGAAGATCACCACGTTCTTAACGCTGGGCGTGCCTTCGCCGGCGACCCACAGCGCCCAGAGCGTCGGCCATAGGAGCAGGTAGGTGCCGATTGGGCGATCCAGACGCATTAGCTGGATGAAGTCCCAGGCGCGCGGATGCAGGCGATTGCTCGATTGCAGAAGCTTCTGATACATCGGCGGGTCTCCAGTCAGTACGGGGTGTCGGCAGGTGACGCGGAGTCTGCCCAGCCTTCAGCCATCGATCCGTGCCGCGCGCCACAGGGTCGGCAGAAACACTTCAGCCACCAGCACGCCCAGCTCACCCTGGGTGAAGCATGAGCGACGCGCCCATAGCTGTTCCTGACGAACCTCTTCGGGGAGCCAGGCGGCTGGGTAACGGCGGGCTTCCAGCGGGCCGCGAGCGAAGGCGTGATCACTGAACAGCAGCTCGCCCAGCGACCGGCTGCCGAGGCTCTGCAGGTCGAGGCCAGAGTGCTCCAGTGCGCTGCGGGCCGCGACGCTACGGGCGAAAACCCAGGGTAGCAGTTGGCCGCGCAGGTAGACCTCGCGAACCCAGCCTTGGCTGCCGCTCGCCACTCCCAGCGCGGCGCACTCGTCATCGCGCAGCGCCTGCCACCCTTCTGCGAGCGGCAGCACACTGAAGGCGCCATCGGCGAGATCGGTAAGGCGTCGCGTCAGCGAGCCTCTATCGACAAATAGCCAATCGTGAAGGGCAGGATCGAGCGGAGCGGGAAAACGGTCGGCGGTCAGCCAAGTCTGGAAGTCGGGCACGAGCGATAGCGGCAGCGAAAAGAAGCGCCGAGTCTAGCATGCGGCACGAAGGCCGCTCCAAACCCGAGCCAAGGCACGCCTTACGCCTGCCGTTCACGGTGGATCTTATGTCCAGCCCTCCAGGCGCATGGTGGCGCGGACCAGGCGCTGTTCCTCTTGCTCGATCTCCTTGAGGTTGTCACGGATGCCGTGGATGTGGTCGCGCGCGGCGCGCTGGGCCTGGTCCGGCAGACGCTCGGTGATGGCATGGAACAGCCGCGAGTGTTGACGGTCGATCTGCCGCTTTTGCAACGGCCGGTGATAGAGGTTGTTCACCGAGGCGAACACCGTGGACAGCATCAGATCGGTCAGCGATTGCAGCGTATGAACCAGCACCGGGTTGTGTGAAGCCTCGCTGACGGCGAGATGAAAGGCATGGTCGAGGCGCGCGTGCTCCCGTGGATCACCGCCTTCCTCGGTATGCGCGGCGAGCATTTCTTCGTAGCGTCGACGTAGCAGGATGAAGTCGGCATCGGTGCCGCGCAACGCCGCCAGTCGTGCCGACTCGCCCTCCAGTAGCGCGCGGACTTCGAGCAGATCGAACAGGGTGCGCGGTTGCGAGTTGAACAGATGCATCAGCGGACTGGCGTCCTGCTCGCCGGACAGTCTGGCGACATGGGAGCCACGACCTTGCGCGGTTTCGATGATGCCGCGTCCACGCAGCACGCGCAGCCCCTCGCGCAAGGCCGAGCGAGAGATGCCGAGCTTCTCGCACAGACGGCGCTCCGACGGCAGGGTCTGACCGACCTTGAGCACGCCGTCGACGATTAGTCGCTCGATCCGCTCGGCGACGATATCGGCCAGTTGGCGGCGTTCTTGGGTGTTTTCGGACAGCATAAAGGATCTCCTTTCACTGGTAGGACCAGTTTCGCGGAAGTCTACCGCAATGCAGGCGAAGGTGGCTGCAGGCCTGATATATGGGCATCCTATGTCGAGATGTTGAAAGCATGACGAAAGAAACTGGTAGGACCAGTGGTTTTGCCGATGGACGATTCGGGTGCGTCAGGCTAATGATGCGGCAATCCACCGCAGCTGGCCGTGCTGGCGGTGAACAATCAAGAGCACCAACTGCCATGAATATTCTCTACGACGAACGCGTCGACGGTGAGCTGCCCAAGGTCGACAAGGCCGCATTGCTTGCCGAGTTGCAGGTTCAGTTGCCTGGCTTGGACATCCTCCACCGCAGGGAAGATCTCACACCCTACGAATGCGATGGCCTGTCTGCTTACCGCACCACGCCGATGCTGGTGGTGCTGCCCGAGCGCATCGAACAGGTCGAAACGCTGCTGAAGATCGCCCATAAACGGGGCGTGCCGGTCGTCGCTCGCGGCGCCGGTACCGGGCTGTCCGGCGGTGCGCTGCCGTTGGAGCAGGGCATCCTGCTGGTGATGGCGCGCTTCAACAAGATTCTCGAAGTCGACCCGGCCGGTCGCTTCGCCCGTGTTCAGCCTGGCGTTCGCAACTTGGCTATTTCCCAGGCCGCGGCGCCCTATGACCTCTACTACGCGCCCGATCCTTCGTCGCAGATCGCTTGCTCGATCGGTGGCAACGTCGCCGAAAACGCCGGCGGCGTGCACTGCCTGAAATACGGCCTGACCGTGCACAACCTGCTGAAGGTGGAAATCCTCACCGTCGAGGGCGAGCGCATGGTGCTCGGCTCCGACGCGCTGGATTCACCGGGCTTCGACCTGCTGGCGCTGTTCACCGGCTCCGAAGGCATGCTCGGCATCGTCACCGAAGTGACGGTCAAGCTGCTACCCAAGCCGCAGGTGGCGCGGGTACTGCTGGCCGCGTTCGACTCGGTGGAAAAGGCCGGTCGCGCGGTGGGTGACATCATCGCCGCGGGCATCATTCCCGGTGGCCTGGAAATGATGGACAACCTGTCGATTCGCGCCGCCGAAGATTTCATTCATGCCGGCTATCCGGTGGACGCCGAGGCGATCCTGCTCTGTGAGCTGGACGGCGTCGAAGCCGATGTGGTCGATGACTGCGCGCGCGTCAGCGAGGTGTTGAAACTGGCCGGTGCCACCGAAGTGCGCCAGGCGCGCGACGAAGCCGAGCGAGTGAAATTCTGGGCCGGGCGCAAGAACGCCTTCCCGGCAGTCGGGCGGATTTCACCGGACTACTACTGCATGGACGGGACTATCCCGCGCCGCGAATTGCCAGGCGTGCTCAAGGGGATTTCCGATCTGTCCGAAGAATACGGCCTGCGCGTGGCCAACGTGTTCCACGCTGGTGACGGCAACATGCACCCGCTGATTCTCTTCGATGCGAACACCGAGGGCGAGCTGGAGCGCGCCGAGGCGCTGGGCGGCAAGATTCTTGAACTTTGCGTGAAAGTTGGCGGCTCCATTACCGGCGAGCACGGCGTTGGCCGCGAGAAGATCAATCAGATGTGCGCACAGTTCAACGCCGACGAGCTGACGCTGTTCCACGCGGTGAAGGCGGCCTTCGATCCGAGTGGTCTGCTCAATCCTGGCAAGAATATTCCGACGCTGCACCGTTGCGCCGAATTCGGCGGCATGCACGTGCACGGCGGGCAGTTGCCCTTCCCCGAACTGGAGCGCTTCTGATGACGGTTTCCTTTGACGCTAGTGAGCAGCTGATCGAACAGGTCAACCAGGCGTTGGCGGCCAATACCCCGCTGTGCATCCAGGGCGGCGGCAGCAAGGCGTTTCTCGGCCGCCCGGTCGAGGGCGCGCTGTTGGACACCCGCACTCATCGCGGCATCGTCACCTATGACCCCACTGAACTGGTGGTCACCGCACGCGCCGGCACGCCGCTGGCTGAACTCGAAGCCGCGCTCGACGAGGCCGGACAGATGCTGCCCTGCGAGCCGCCGCACTTCGGTCCAGGCGCCACCGTCGGCGGTATGATCGCCGCCGGACTGTCCGGGCCGCGTCGGCCCTGGTCCGGCTCGGTACGCGATTTCGTCCTGGGCTCGCGGGTCATCACCGGACACGGCAAGCACCTGCGCTTCGGCGGCGAGGTGATGAAGAACGTCGCCGGCTACGACCTCTCCCGGCTGATGGCCGGCAGCTTCGGCTGTCTCGGTGTGCTCACCGAAGTCTCGCTCAAGGTACTGCCCAAGCCGCGTCTGTGCCGCAGCCTGCGGGTCGAGATGAGCGTCGATCGGGCGCTGCTCAAGCTCGCCGAATGGGGCCAGCAGCCCGTACCGATTACCGCTGCCAGCCATGATGGCCGTGCGCTGCATCTGCGTCTCGAGGGCGGCGAAGGCTCGGTCAATGCCGCCTGTGAGCGTATCGGTGGCGAAGCCCTCGATGGCGAGTATTGGCAGGACCTCCGCGAACAGCGCCTGGGCTTCTTCGCCGATGCGCGGCCGCTGTGGCGGTTGTCGCTCCCGACCAATACGGCCGAGCTGGCGTTGCCCGGCGAACAGCTGATCGACTGGGGCGGTGCTCAGCGCTGGCTGAAGTCCGATGCCGATGTGCAAACCATTCGCGGCATTGCCGCTGAAGTCGGCGGGCACGCCATCTGCTTCACCGCTGGCGCCTGCGTTAGTCCGTTCCAGCCATTGGGCGAGCCGCTGCTGCGCTATCACCGCCAGCTGAAGACGCAACTCGATCCGCAGGGGATCTTCAACCCCGGCCGAATGTACTCCGAGGTCTGATATGCAAACCAATCTCAGCGAAGCCGCGAAAAAACTGCCGCGTGCCGAGGAAGCCGAAAGCATCCTCCGTTCCTGCGTGCACTGCGGTTTCTGCAATGCGACCTGCCCGACCTACCAGTTGCTGGGTGATGAACTGGACGGCCCGCGCGGACGCATCTATTTGATGAAGCAGATGTTCGAGGGCGGCGAAGTCACCGAGAGCACCCAGACCCATCTGGATCGCTGCCTGACCTGCCGCAACTGCGAAACCACCTGCCCATCCGGCGTGCAGTATCACAACCTGCTGGATATCGGCCGTGACTTCATGGAGCAGCAGGTCCAACGCTCCGTCGGCGAGCGCCTGCTGCGCACTGGGCTGCGTACCGTGATCCCGCGTCCTGGCCTGTTCAAGGCCTTGCTCGGTACCGGCAACGCGCTGCGCCCGCTGATGCCTGCGACGCTCAAATCGCACATGCCGCGCCAGGTCAGCCCGGCCAAGCCGCGGCCCCAGGTGATGCATGCGCGCCGTGTGCTGATGCTGGAGGGTTGTGTGCAGCCGAGCCTGTCGCCCAACACCAATGCGGCCACTGCGCGCGTGCTCGATCGTCTTGGTATCAGTGTTTCCAGCGCCCGCGAAGCCGGTTGCTGCGGCGCCGTGGACTATCACCTGAACGCCCAGCAAGCCGGCCTGGACCGCGCCCGCCGTAACATCGACGCCTGGTGGCCCGCTATCGAAGGCGGCGCCGAAGCCATCGTGCAGACCGCTAGCGGTTGCGGTGCCTTCATCAAGGACTATGGTCACCTGCTGCGCGACGATCCGGCTTATGCGACCAAGGCCGCTCGGGTCAGTGCGCTGGCCAAGGACCTGGTGGAAGTGCTGCGCAGCGCCGAACTGGAGCGTCTTCGCGTCAAGGCCGACAAGCGCATGGCGTTCCATTGTCCATGCACGCTGCAGCACGCACAAAAGCTCAGCGGTGCGGTCGAAGACGTGCTCACCCGGCTGGGCTTTCAGCTCACCGCGGTCCCGGATGCGCATCTTTGCTGCGGTTCTGCCGGCAGCTACTCGATCACCCAGCCAGAGCTTTCCAAGCAGTTGCGCGACAACAAGCTCACCGCCTTGGAAAGCGGCAAGCCGGAAGTCATCGTGACCGCTAATATCGGCTGCCAGACTCATCTCGACGGCGCCGGCCGTACACCGGTACGGCACTGGATCGAGGTTGTCGAGGAGGCGATGCAATAAGTCGCACTGCCACCGTAGGGTGGGCCGGGCGGCGCTCCGCTTTAGCCCAACAGGCCTGCTGGCCGGCGGGCGGTTTTGGTGGGCTGAGGCCCACCTACCGTCTGGATGGAGTGCGTCGAGCAGGCGATGCAGTAAGGCGGGCCGTAGCTTCAGGCTCACCGGAGCAGAAACTACCTAAACATGCGCCGTGACGCAGACCAAATTCGACAGGAGAGAACATGAAAACCAAAGCCGTATTGACCCAGACCGAAGTCACCACCATCCTCGCCGCCGCGCGTACCGAAGCGCAGAACAACGGCTGGGCTGTCACCATCGTCGTCGCCGATGACGGCGGCCACCCGCTGGCGCTGGAGCGTTTGGACGGCTGCGCGCCGATCGCCTCCTATATCGCCACCGAGAAGGCCCGTAGCGCCGCTGTCGGTCGCCGCGAAACCAAAGGTTACGAGGACATGGTCAATGGCGGACGCAACGCCTTCCTGTCCGCTCCGGTGGTTTGCTCGCTGGAAGGCGGCGTCCCGGTGATCGTCGATGGCAGCGTGATCGGGTCGGTCGGCGTATCCGGCGTGACCGCCACACAGGACGCGCAGGTGGCCAAGGCCGGTGCCGCCGCCGTTGGCAACTGATAGACGAATTCAGGAGAAAGAACATGACCGAGCGCGTAACCCTGGGCCGTTTGCAAGTTGCGGCCAATCTGCATCGTTTCGTCGAAGACGAAGTCCTGCCGGGCTCCGGCGTTGAATCGTCGACCTTCTGGAGCGGCTTCGATCAGCTGGTCCACGACCTGGCGCCGAAGAACCGTGCCCTGCTCGCCGAGCGTGATCGCCTGCAGGTGGAGTTGGACAACTGGCACCGCAGCAATCCCGGCCCGATCAGCGACATGCCGGCCTACCGCGCCTTCCTCGAGTCCATCGGCTATTTGCTGCCTGAGCCGGCCGACGTGAAGATCAGCACCAGCAACGTCGACAGCGAGATCGCCAGCCAGGCCGGCCCGCAGCTGGTCGTACCGATCGGCAACGCCCGTTACGCGCTGAACGCCGCCAACGCCCGCTGGGGCTCGCTGTACGATGCGCTCTACGGCACCGATGCCATCAGCGAAGAGAACGGCGCGCAGAAGGGCCCGGGTTACAACGAAGTACGTGGCGCCAAGGTCATCGCCTTTGCGCGCAACTTCCTCGATCAGGCCGCGCCGCTCGCCGAAGGCAGCCATGCCGATGCGGTCAGCTATCGCGTACAGGACGGCCAGCTCAAGGTCACCCTGGAAAACGGCAACGCCACTGGCCTGAAGCAGCCAGAGAAGTTCATCGGCCATCAGGGCGAAGCGGTCGAGCCGACGGCGATCCTGCTGAAGAACAACGGCCTGCACGTCGAAATCCAGATCGATCCAAACAGCCCGATCGGGCAGACCGATGCTGCTGGCGTCAAGGATCTGCTGGTCGAAGCGGCCGTGACCACCATCATGGACTGCGAAGATTCGACAGCCGCGGTCGATGCCGACGACAAGGTGCTGGTCTACCGCAACTGGCTCGGCCTGATGAAGGGCGACCTGGTCGAAGATCTGGAGAAGGGCGGCAAGCGCATCACCCGTCGCCTTAACGCCGATCGCGAATACACCGCAGCGGACGGTTCGAACCTGACCCTGCACGGCCGCTCGCTGCTGTTCATCCGCAACGTAGGTCACCTGATGACCAACCCGGCGATCATCGACGGCGACGGGCATGAGATTCCCGAAGGGATTCTGGATGGCGTGATCACCAGCCTGATCGCCAAGCACGACCTGCAGCGTAAGGGCAACTCGCGCACCGGCAGCGTCTACATCGTAAAACCCAAGATGCACGGTCCTGCCGAAGTCGCTTTCGCTAATGAGCTGTTCGGCCGCGTTGAAGACCTCATCGGCCTGCCACGCCACACCCTCAAGGTTGGCATCATGGACGAGGAGCGCCGCACCAGCGTCAACCTCAAAGCCTGCATCGGTTCGGCGAAGAATCGTGTGGCCTTCATCAACACGGGCTTCCTCGATCGCACCGGCGACGAGATGCACACCATCATGGAAGCCGGCGCCGTACTGCGTAAGGGCGACATGAAGAGCACCGCCTGGATCCAGGCCTACGAGCGCAACAATGTGCTGGTCGGTCTGAACTGCGGCCTGCGTGGCAAGGCGCAAATCGGCAAAGGCATGTGGGCCATGCCGGACCTGATGGCCGCCATGCTCGAGCAGAAAATCGCCCATCCCAAGGCCGGCGCCAACACCGCCTGGGTACCGTCGCCAACTGGCGCCACGCTGCACGCTTTGCACTACCACCAAGTGGATGTGCAAGCCGTGCAAGCCGAGCTCGAGAAGATCGATCTGGCCAGCGAGCGCGAGCAGCTGACCAACGATCTGTTGACCATCCCGGTGGCGCCGGAGCGCAACTGGTCGGCCGAGGCGATCCAGCAGGAACTGGACAACAACTGCCAGGGCATCCTCGGTTATGTGGTGCGTTGGGTCGAGCAGGGCGTCGGCTGCTCCAAGGTGCCGGACATTCACGATGTCGGCCTGATGGAAGACCGCGCCACACTGCGTATCTCCAGCCAGCATCTGGCCAACTGGCTGCATCACGGTGTGGTCGACGAAGCGCAGGTTCGTGAAACCCTGGAGCGCATGGCCAAGGTGGTCGATCAGCAGAACGCTGGTGATCCTGCTTATCGTCCGATGGCGGCTGGCTATGCACAGTCCGCTGCCTTCCAGGCGGCATGCGACCTAGTCTTCAAGGGGCGCGAGCAGCCGAGCGGCTACACCGAGCCGTTGCTGCATGCTTGGCGCCAACGCTTCAAGCAGCAGAAAGAACGTTGAGGGTATTCAGAAGATTGCTGATGGCTGGCCCAGGTCGGCCATTAGCGTAGATTGCAAGCCCCGGGCGCCTTATCGCGTCCGGGGCTTTCGAGCATGGGGGGCGGATCGGCGAAACGGTCGATCGGCACCTTTGGATGTCATGAAACTATGGCATCCATGCGGGGCGCCGGGGCTTCCCGGGGATAAAGAAGTGGTTCACAACAAAAAACAAGGAACCCAACAATGAGTCAGACACTGCTGTCCATACTGGCCTTCGTGCCGCTGGTGTTGGCGGGCGTTCTACTGATCGGCTTTCGCTGGCCGGCCAAGTTCGCCATGCCACTGGTTTTCATACTTACCGCGCTGATCGGCCTGCTGGCTTGGGACATGACCTTCAACCGGGTCCTGGCTTCCACGCTGCAAGGGTTGATCCTCACCGCCGCGATCCTCTGGATCATCTTCGGTGCGATCCTTCTACTCAATACGCTGAAGCATTCGGGCGGCATCGCCTCGATTCGTCGCGGCTTCGCCAACGTCAGTCCTGACAAGCGTGTCCAGGTGCTGATCGTGGCCTGGCTGTTCGGCTGCTTCATCGAAGGCGCTTCCGGCTTCGGTACGCCGGCAGCGGTCGCTGCGCCACTGCTGGTGGCGCTGGGCTTCCCCGCCCTGGCCGCCGTCGTGCTGGGCATGATGGTGCAATCCACACCCGTCTCCTTCGGCGCGGTGGGTACACCGATTCTGGTTGGTGTGGCCGGTGGCCTGGATCAGGCGACTCTCGGCGGCCAGCTGACCGCGGTGGGCAGCAACTGGGAGACATTCTTCCACCTGATCTTCTCGCGTGTCGCCATCATCCACGCGTTGTGCGGCATCCTGATGCCATTGATCATGATCAGCATCATGACCCGCTTCTTCGGGCGCAACCGCTCCTGGAGCGAAGGCCTGAGCATGGCGCCGTTCGCCATCTTTACCGGTCTGGCGTTTGTCATCCCTTACGCCGCTGCCGGAGTGTTCCTTGGTCCGGAGTTCCCGTCGATGATCGGCGCGCTGGTCGGTCTGGCCATCGTCGTACCGGCTGCCAAGGCAGGCTTCCTGCTGCCGAAGGACAGCTGGGATTTCGCCCCGGCCAGCGAGTGGCCGGTGGAGTGGATGGGCAAGATCGAGATGAAGATCGAAGACGTCGCTGGACGCACGCCGATCTCCGTCCCGATGGCTTGGGCACCTTATCTGCTGTTGGCGATATTCCTGGTGCTGTCGCGGATCTTCCCGCAGCTCAAAGCAGCCTTGATGTCGGTGAGCTTCGGCTGGAAGGACATCCTCGGTGAAACCGGTGTGTCCGGTACCCTGGAGCCGCTGTATCTGCCAGGCGGGATTCTCTGCATGGTGGTGTTGGTGACGTTCTTCCTGCACCGCATGCAGGCGCGCCAGCTGGTGGCGGCAATTTCCGAGTCGAGCAAGACATTGCTGGGCGCCGGTTTCGTGCTGATCTTCACCATCCCGATGGTACGTATCCTGATCAACTCCGGCGTCAACGAGTCTGATTTGGTGTCCATGCCGGTGGCTATGGCCCAGCTGGTAGCCAACAGCGTAGGCAGCGTGTACCCGTTCTTCTCGCCTGCTGTCGGCGCGTTGGGTGCCTTCATTGCCGGTTCCAACACCGTGTCCAACCTGATGCTGTCGCAGTTCCAGTACAACACTGCCGGGCTGTTAGGGATTTCTGGCGCGCTGATGGTGGCCCTGCAATCGGTGGGTGCGGCGGCCGGTAACATGATTGCCATTCACAACGTGGTGGCGGCCTCGGCGACGGTCGGTCTGCTGGGTCGCGAAGGCATCACGCTACGCAAGACCATGCTGCCGACCCTGTACTACCTCGTACTGGCCGGTAGCATCGGCATGATCGGTTTCTATGTAATGGGCATTACCGATCCGCTGGTAGGAACCGCTACCGCCAGCTAACAGGCGTAAGTGGACCCGGACGGGCGGCTTAGGCCGCCCGTTTTGTTTATGTCCGATTAATATTCGGCACCAGAGCGCCGGGATTTGGCGGACCTCGCTGTTCTGGTATAGCGTGCAGCGCATTCGATAGCGATCGAGGTGGGCAATGAAAAAATGGCAATGCGTAGTCTGCGGATTCATCTATGACGAGGCCGAGGGTTGGCCGGACGACGGTATCGCGCCGGGAACTCGTTGGGAGGACGTGCCAGAGGACTGGCTGTGCCCTGACTGCGGTGTCGGCAAGATGGACTTTGAGATGATCGCGATAGGTTGATATGAACGAATCCAAGAGCAAAGGCGAACCGGCGGCTCCCCTGGTCATCATCGGCACCGGGCTGGCGGGCTACAACCTCGCGCGGGAGTTCCGCAAGCTCGACGGTGAAACGCCGCTCTTGCTGATTACAGCCGACGACGGCCGCTCCTATTCGAAGCCGATGCTGTCCACCGGCTTCGCCATGAACAAAGAGGCAGATGGGCTGGGCATGGCGATGGCGGGACCGATGGCTATTCAGCTCAACGCCGAGATTCGCACCCATACGAGGGTGACACGCCTCGATCCGGCGAATCGTCGCGTGTGGATCGGCAACGAGCCTGTGCCTTACCGCGACCTGGTGATCGCCTGGGGCGCACAGACAATCCAGGTGCCGGTTGCCGGGGATGCCCAGGACGCGGTCTTTCCGATCAACGATCTGCTGGACTACGGTCGCTTCCGCGAGGCCGCCCGAGGCAAGCGCCGGGTGTTGATCGTCGGTGCCGGGCTGATCGGCTGTGAATTTGCCAATGATCTGCTGCACGGCGGCTACGCGGTTGAGCTAGTCGCGCCGTGCGAGCAGATCATGCCATCGCTGCTACCGGTGGAGGCCGCGACGGCGGTCCAGCGCGGGTTGGAATCGCTGGGTGCGCGCTTCCATCTAGGGTCGGTATTGGAACGCCTGGATCGGCATGAGGAGGCGCTGGAAGCGCAGCTATCGGACGGCCAGAGACTGAGCTGCGATCTGGTGGTGAGCGCCGTCGGTCTGCGTCCGCGCACCGAACTCGCTGCGGCGGCGGGATTGGCGATCAATCGCGGGATAAACGTTGACCGGCAGTTGCAGACCTCAGCCGAGCATGTCTATGCCGTCGGTGATTGCGCCGAGGTGGGCGGGCTAAATTTGCTCTATGTAATGCCATTGATGAGCGGCGTGCGCGCCTTGGCGCGGACCCTCACCGGCAAGCCGACTTCGGTTACTTACGGGCCGATGCCGATCACCGTAAAGACCCCTGTATGTCCGCTGGTGGTATCGCCGCCAGCCGTTGGAAGCGAGGGCAGTTGGAGCGTGGAAGGCCAGGGCAACGACGTAAAGGCGCTGTTCCTCGCCAGCGATGGCAGCCTGTTGGGCTATGCGCTGACAGGTGCGGCGGTGCAAGAGCGCCTGGCGTTGAATAAGCTATTGCCGCCCGTGTTGGCAGAACTGCCTGAGGTTCTGTCGTTAAAACCTGCGGAATGACTCGCTAAGGCTTTAGTAGGGGCTGGCGCGAGTGCCATCAGCGTGCCATGCTCCTCCGAGGTGCTGCCGCAGTGTAGAGCTGTTGCAGCGCGTCGGAACGCTGTTCGGAGAACAGCGAACAAAAACAATAAAGTCTTAGAGGCTACCCATGCGCAAACCGGAACTCGCAGCCGCCATCGCCGACAAGGCCGATCTCACCAAGGATCAGGCCAACCGTGTACTCAACGCCGTACTTGATGAGATCACCAACGCGCTCAACCGCAAGGACAGCGTCACCCTGGTTGGTTTCGGCACCTTCATTCAGCGTCATCGAGGTGCTCGTACGGGAAAAAACCCTCAAACGGGTGAGCCCGTCACCATCAAGGCCAGCAACACTGTGGCTTTCAAGCCGGGAAAGATGCTGAAAGACGCGATCAATTAAAGTCGCGCCGCCCGGGGCCGCCCAGGCTCCGGGTCAGCCTGACTGAACAGTCCATTTCAGACCCCTCTGTTTTCCTGCTTCCGCCGCTCAGACCAGCCGCTACAATGCCGCTTTTCCGCCAACGGTCGGCCAACCATGAAATTTCGCTTTCTTCTCTGGATGCTTGGTCGCCTCATGGCCAAGGCCAGCCGCAACAACCCTGACTTCCAGAAGCAGCTCGGCGATAAAGATCTGACCTTCCAGCTGCATACCCTCGACGGCAACGCCGCGCGGCACTACGTGGTCAAGGGTCAACGCGTCACCAGTCACGCAGGCCCGGCGACCGACCCGGCTTTCGCCATCGGCTTCAAGGACAGCGCCTATGGCTTCGCCACCATGAACGCCAAGAACAAGCAATTGGCCTTCATGCAGGGCATCCAGAACAAAGACATCCAGATCCAGGGCAACCCGGCGCTGGTGATGTGGTTCCAGGGTCTGACCAAATATCTCAAGCCGCGCAAGAAGAAGACTGAGGCGGCTTGATGTCGGTACTGTGAGAATACGGCGCGTTTTACCAGCTACCGTAGGGGATTCCATACTTCTCAATGTAGCGCCGGGTTTTATCGTTGATCTGGTAAGCGTAACGCCCGTCAGTCTGGCCTTGTGAGGGGCCCAGTGGTTCAATTTCGGCTTTAGCACGCACGACCTTTACTGCTCGGCCGCAGCTATTTACCGCCCATACTTGGATTGCTCCCCCTGGCGCCAAGCCAAGGTACATCGAGGCCATGTAGCGGGCTGTTCTGGTTGGTTTTTCTAAGCAGCGGCGATTTATCGATTCCCGCATTATCTCCCGCGCCGTTTCAGGAATTTCGACCCAGGTACGATACGTTTGCGGCTCAACTATCGACTGCCAGCGCACGTATATTCGTTTTGGAAAATCCGCGCCCACAACCCCTCTCGTGTTACCTCCTACCCCTCCGCCCCATCCTTTGGCTGTTTCGGTTGCGTAGCCCGGATTTCCGTTGCCAATGACACCACCACTACCGTGATCTATGAGCTGGCCGTTTATGTCTTGAACAATGCTGGATTCGACCCATCCGGTCATATAGCTGGGCCCGATGAACTCAAGGCTCCACCAGCGGGCCTTCGGGTCGTTTTTGGCCGACAGAGGGTCCATGGCCTGGCATCCATAGAGGAGAAGGCTACCGAGCAGGGCGGTTATCAACTTAATCACAGCAAGGTCCAGTCAGGTAGGTGTGAATGTGTCCGCCGTATTCCATCAGGGCTCGGCGCATTGATGTAAACGAGATTTAAACCATTAGCCGATCTAGGTTTGAGTGGGTTGTTCCAATGGGCAGAAATATGGATGAAACGACGCTTTAACAGCTCTTCCTCTTCGGGGGTAGTTTCGTAATCGCCCCCGATAAACCGGTTGCAGAGAGATCTGAGCTCCGCGGGAAGCGAATACTGTGGCTCGTCCGGAATGTCTTCGAAGGGAACACCTTGCTTTTTCGCCAGTTCATACATGACACGTAGATACACACGCGAAAGTTCTCCACTTACCCAGCGCTTCAACTGCAGCCCGGCAAATATCCGTTTTTGCCTGGGCGCCAGCCGATCGGAAGGATCGGTAGGGATCAACTGAGGGTCTGGTGTAACGATTTCTAACATAGATGTAGGCCAACCTTCAGACACCAGCCGTTCCCTGGCTAGCTCGGCGTCTCGGTAGATAGAAGTAGTGTTGACATCGGTTTCAGCACCGACCGTAAGTGCCTGCATCGGACTGACCAATACGCACTCTTCGGCCTCGCTCAGATACCCACCACCGATATCGGAATGCGCCCCTGGTAGCGTGATTTCGGTGTGATCAGGCTTTACTTGGCTTAGGGGAAAGTTTGCGCGGGTTTCATCACGAGCCGCCAATTGAACCACGTTAGTGAAGTACTTCCTGGGCAGGTGTAACTTGACCCAGGGGGCTGTAGAACTGCTGACGTCTCCTAGATTGGCCAGGCCCGCAACCGCTGCAACGGTATCGAATAGACCGATGAAGCCGATGGTGATGTCTCGCTCGTAGCGGCAGATGAATGTCGGGCTGAAGACTTTGCCGTTGTCCTGAGTCGCAGCTCGCAATGGGCCTTGAGGGCCCATGACAACCTCATTGGCGAAGTGGCGAGCCGCCGCCGCCCCGCGGCTGAATCCAAAAGTGTCAAAAGTGAGCGAGCAAATTTCACAGTCGGGATTTTCTTCGTGGACTGAGTCGATGATGTCTTTGATTCGATCAAACGCATCTTGGACTCGCCCGTTTACGCCAGTTGAACCCCTGCCTGCTCCTGCTCCGAGAAAGCTGTCCTTCGCTCCGGCTTCAGTGCCGATCCCATCAATATATAGCTTGCGGAGTACGCGCTTACGCAGGCTGGTCCCTTCCGGCGAAGGAGGGGCCGAATACAGCTCGCTGAGCTTTTTGATGTTCGTTACGTCATTTCCATAACTACTATCCGGATTAGCCATATACGGCTTGCAGCTGGCTTCAAGATCTTCTTTTCGGATCGGGTGATGCGCGCCGCACGCCATGCCGAGGGCAGTGTTGGTGGCGCTGTTGCCGGTGCCGTCGAAAAACACGCCGATACGCAGGGCTAACTGTGTCTTTTCGGCAGGCTTGGCGGGTTGCTTGGCGTGGCGTTCATATTCCGCCCAGCGCTGGGCATGGATGTCGACCGGCTCGACGTTTCGCAGCTCGGCTTCCCGCTTGGCTTGCGGAATGTTGGGGACGTAACCGCTCATGCTTCTACCTTTCCCTGGCAAGTGAGGCTGGATGATCTGGGTGGACACGCGCCGTCGAGCTACATCCTGTTGGTCACGGCACGGAACGTAGTAGGAACGACAGCCAGCGTCGATTCAAGCAGCCGGTTCACAAAGCGTGCGGCCGGCCTGGCGGTTTCGAGGTAGCGGCAGCATTTCACTGCGGTGCGACCGGGTCTTGCTGCGCCATCCAGGCACGCGCTTCGTCCAGCAGCCAGTCGCGAAAGGCATTCATGGCGGCTGATTCCACACGGCGTTCGGGAATTATCAGGTGGTAGGCCTGGCCTTCACGTCGGTAGGCGTGAGGATGCGCGATTATCAAGCGCCCCTCGGCGAGCTCTCGCTGGATCAGGAAGGGCGGGATCAGCGCGACGCCCATCTGGTGTTCGGCGGCCTGGGCGAGCATCGAGAACAGCTCCAGACGCGGGCCGGTCATGTCCCGCGCCACTTTCATCCCCAGCGAGTCGAACCATTGCCGCCAGGCGTATGGGCGTGTCGTCTGCTGCAGCAATGGCATCTCGGCGATAGCGTATGGCGCCAGCGCAGCCGCGCCGCTCAGCAGGGCCGGGCTGCACACTGGCGCCGACTGCTCCGGCATCAGCGAATGGGCGACCGTACCGGACCAGTCGCCGTCACCGAAATAGATCGCCGCGTCGAAATCCGTATCGGCGAACAGGAAGGGGCGGGTGCGATTGGTCAGGTTGACGGTGATTTCCGGGTGCAGCGCCTGAAATTGCCGCAGCCGAGGTAGCAGCCACTGGGTGCCAAAGGTCGGCACCAGCGCCAGTTCGATGGTCATCGCGCCTTGCTGGCCCATTACCGACAGCGTGTCGCGCTCCACCGCATCGAGCTGGGTAGCGACTCGCCTTGCATAGGACTGCCCGGCCTCGGTCAGCTTCACGCCGCGGCGGGAACGACGAAACAGCTCCAGCCCGAGGAATTCCTCCAGCCCGCCGATCTGTCGGCAGATCGCGCTCTGGGTTAGCGCCAGCTCTTCGGCGGCACGGGTAAAGCTCTGGTGTCGGGCCGCCGCTTCGAAGGCGACGAGCGCGGCGGTGCTGGGTATTTTGCGGCGCATTATGCGACTGCCTCACTAATGAGTGGGTATTCAGCCGATTTAGCATACCTCGGAGTGAGTAAATCGCACAGATTGTTGCGAATTACTCGTTTGTCGCCTGGTGCTGCAGCTTCTAGGATCAATCCATCCGAATGCTGCATCGGGCATCGCGCCCGGTTCACCGTCTACGACAAGAGGACCACCCATGGCCGGCAAAGCAAGCTTCAACTGGATCGACCCGCTGCTGCTTGATCAGCAACTCACCGACGAAGAGCGCATGGTGCGCGACAGCGCCCAGCAGTTCGCCGCCGACAAGCTGGCGCCACGGGTGCTCGAAGCCTTTCGCCACGAGCGTACCGATGCGGCGATCTTCCGCGAGATGGGTGACACCGGTCTGCTTGGCGCGACCATCCCGGAAGCCTACGGCGGCAGTGGACTGAACTACGTCTGCTACGGCCTGATCGCCCGTGAGGTTGAGCGTGTCGATTCTGGCTATCGCTCAATGATGAGCGTGCAGTCCTCGCTGGTGATGGTGCCGATCAACGAGTTCGGCAACGAGGAAACCAAGCAGAAATACCTGCCCAAACTGGCCAGCGGCGAATACATCGGCTGCTTTGGCCTGACCGAGCCGAACCACGGTTCCGACCCGGGCTCCATGGTCACACGAGCGAAAAAGGTCGATGGCGGCTATCGCCTGTCCGGCGCAAAGATGTGGATCACCAACAGCCCGATCGCTGATGTCTTCGTGGTTTGGGCCAAGGATGACGAGGGCGCCATTCGCGGCTTCGTGCTGGAGAAGGGCTGGGAAGGCCTGAGCGCCCCGGCGATCCACGGCAAGGTCGGCCTGCGCGCCTCGATCACTGGTGAGATCGTCATGGACAACGTGTTCTGCCCGGAAGAGAACGCCTTCCCCGACGTGCGTGGCCTGCGCGGTCCCTTTACCTGCCTGGATTCGGCCCGTTATGGCATCAGCTGGGGCGCGCTGGGTGCCGCCGAGTTCTGCTGGCACACCGCGCGTCAGTACACGCTGGATCGCCAGCAGTTTGGTCGCCCTTTGGCCGCCAATCAGCTGATCCAGAAGAAGCTGGCCGACATGCAGACCGAAATCACCCTGGCGCTGCAGGGCTGCCTGCGTCTCGGCCGGATGAAGGACGAAGGTACCGCGGCAGTGGAAATTACTTCGATCATGAAGCGCAACAGCTGCGGCAAGGCACTGGACGTGGCGCGTCTGGCCCGCGACATGCTCGGCGGTAACGGCATCAGCGACGAGTTCGGCGTGGCGCGGCATCTGGTCAACCTCGAGGTGGTCAACACCTACGAAGGCACCCACGACGTGCATGCGCTGATCCTCGGGCGCGCGCAAACCGGTATCCAAGCGTTCTTCTAAGCGGGACGGACGCCGTTCGGCCTGTAGGAGCTTGCTCGCGAAAGAATGTGCAGCCATTCGCGAGCAAGCTCGCTTCTACGTAAAACACCGGCATCGCCGTAGGGTGGATGACGCTCTTTTCGTCCCATTCTTCCTGCACGGTGGATGGATAAAGCGTCATTCACCCTACGTTTACTCGCCCCGCTGCAGACTACATTTCCTGGTGGCGCGGCAATAACATCTTGAGGCTTCGTCCATGTCCGGCGCCCTTTCCCATATCCGCGTTCTCGATCTATCGCGTGTGCTTGCCGGCCCCTGGGCTGGACAGATACTTGGTGACCTCGGCGCCGAGGTGATCAAGATCGAGCGTCCGCGCACGGGCGACGACACCCGTCACTGGGGGCCGCCATACCTCAAGGATGCGCAGGGCGAGAACACATCGGAAGCCGCTTATTACCTCTCGGCCAACCGTAACAAACAGTCGCTCACGCTGGATTTCACCCAGCCCGAAGGTCAGCGGATCATTCGCGATCTGGTGGCGAAGTGCGACGTGCTGCTGGAGAATTTCAAGGTTGGCGGGCTGGCCGCCTATGGGCTGGATTATGAAAGCCTCAAGGCGATCAACCCGCGGCTGATCTATTGCTCGATCACCGGTTTCGGCAGCGACGGCCCCTATGCCCAGCGTGCCGGGTACGACTTCATGATTCAGGGGCTCGGTGGCCTGATGAGCCTGACCGGGCGTGCCGAAGGTGAGGAGGGCGCCGGGCCGGTCAAGGTCGGCGTAGCACTCACCGACATCCTCACCGGGCTCTACGCTACCGTCGGCGTGCTGGCCGCGCTCAATCACCGCGAGCAGAAGGGGGTGGGCCAGCATGTGGAGCTGGCCCTGCTGGACGTGCAGGTCGCCTGTCTGGCCAACCAGGCCATGAACTACCTCACCACTGGTGTGCCACCCAAGCGCATGGGCAATGCTCATCCGAACATCGTGCCCTACCAGGACTTCCCCACAGCGGACGGCGACATCATCCTCACCGTGGGCAATGATGGGCAGTTCCGCAAATTTGCCGAAGTCGCCGGGCGCCCCGAGTGGGCCGATGACCCGCGCTTCGCCAGCAACAAGGCGCGGGTGGCTCATCGTCAGGAGCTGGTGCCGATGATTCGTCAGGTCACGGTGTTCCGCACCACAGCCGAATGGGTGGCGGCGCTGGAGCAAGCGGGGGTGCCCTGCGGGCCAATCAACGACCTGGCCCAGGTGTTCGCCGATCCACAGGTACAAGCTCGTGGCATGCACGTGGATATGCCGCATTCGCTCGCCGGCAGTGTGCCGCAGGTGGCTAGCCCGATCCGCCTCTCCGAAACGCCGGTGGAATACCGCAGCGCGCCGCCATTGCTCGGAGAGCACAGCGAAGCGTTGTTGCAACGGTTGGTCGGCCTGAGTTTCGAGAAGATCCTTTCCCTGCGCCAGTCTGGGGTGATCTGACCCTTGTGCGGCTGAACTCTCGAGACGCTTGGCTATCCTTATTCCTGTACCCTGGATTTTTGGATGGACGAGCGAATCATGCAGACGCAGCGTTATCGAATCACCGGACAGCTGATGGTTGTCCTATTCATGTCCTGGCTGTTGGCCGGCTGCGGCATCAATAACATCCCCCAGTACGACGAGCAGGTGAAGTCCGCCTGGTCCCAAGTGGAAAACCAGTACCAGCGCCGCGCCGACCTTATTCCCAATCTGGTCGAGACGGTCAAGGGCTTCGCCCGTCAGGAACAGGAAACCCTGACTGCAGTTACCGAGGCCCGCTCGAAGGCAACGTCGATCCAGATCAGTGCCGATGATCTGGACGATCCGGAAAAACTGCAACGTTTCCAACAGGCGCAGAATCAACTGACCGGTGCCTTGAGCCGTCTGATGGCGGTTTCCGAACGATATCCGGACTTGAAATCCAATCAGAACTTCCTCGCGCTGCAGTCGCAGCTCGAAGGCACCGAGAACCGTATCTCCGTGGCGCGCCGTGACTTCATCGCTGCGGTTGAGCGTTATAACACTGAGATCCGGACGTTCCCCGGGCGTATCTGGCACACCCTGATGTACAGCGACATGCCGATCCGCGAGAACTTCGAGGCGACTGCGGAGAACGCCGAACAAGCGCCGCAAGTGCAGTTTCAATGACCTTCCGGTTCCCACTGATCCTGGCCCTGTCGCTCTGGGCCAGCGGCGTCGTCGCCCAGCAAGCGGAACTGCCAGCGCTGACTGGCAGGGTGGTTGATCAAGCCGAGCTGCTCGATACGCAGGCCGAAGCGCGTCTGACCAGCATGCTCGCCGCTCACGAGGAGGCCACCAGTGAACAGGTCGTGGTGGTCACCGTGCCTGATCTGCAGGGGCAGGGTATCGAAGAGTTCGGCGTTCAGCTGGGCCGGGAATGGGGCATCGGTCAAAAGGGCGAGGACAACGGTGCCCTGCTGATCGTCGCCCGCGATGACCGCAAGATCCGTATCGAGGTGGGCTACGGGCTCGAGGGACGGCTGACCGATGCGCAATCGTCGGTGATCATCAACCGGATCATTACGCCGGCCTTCCGCGAGGGCGATTTCACCGGTGGCATTACCGAGGGCGCCGCGGCAATGATCCAGGTACTTGGCGGCGATCCACTGCGCACTGCTGACATGCGCCCAGCAATGCCGATGGGCGCGCAGGAGCCGGGTGGCCTCGGCATTCTCGGCTTCTTCCTGATGTTGGTGGCGATCTTCGTGATTGGGGGTGGCCGCGGTGGCCGTGGCGGCGGACGCGGCGCCGGCCGCGCGCTGCTGCTGGGTGCCTTGCTCGGGGGCATGGGCCGTGGCGGCGGAGGCGGTGGCTTTGGCGGCGGCGGTTTCGGCGGCGGCGGTGGTGGCTTTGGCGGCGGTGGCGCCTCCGGCGGCTGGTGATCAGCCCTGAACGAGCCTCACCAAAAGCACAACAAGGCCACACACTCTGCTGAATTCGCGTGATGGGATGGCAGCTGGTCCACGAACCGATGCGTACCCAATCACCTGATCAGAATGACGAGAGCCTCATCAATGATGGAAACGCAATGACCCTTTTGACCGAAAGCGAGCTGCAGCAAGTGGCCGAAGCGATCGACCGTATCGAGCGGGACACCGATGCCGAGCTGGTAACGGTGTTGGCAGCGCAGGCCGATGACTATCGCTATATCCCGTTGCTATGGGCGAGCCTGATCTCGCTGCTGTTGCCCGGCGCGCTGCTGTTTTTCAGCGGCTGGCTGGCCGCCTGGCAGCTGCTGCTGGTGCAATGGCTGACCTTTATCGTGCTAGCGGTGATATTCCGTATGCCCAAGCTAACCAGTCGGTTGATCCCACGCTCGGTCCGCCATTGGCGGGCCTGCAACCTGGCGCGGCGACAGTTCATCGAACTGAACCTGCACCACACCGACGGCGGGACCGGCATGCTGATCTTCGTCTCCGAGGCCGAGCGTTATGTGGAGATTCTGGTGGATCGAGGCATTTCCAGTCGTATCGATAACAGTGCCTGGGAGTCGATTGTCGCGAATTTTACCGGGAAGGTGCGCGACGGGCAGGTGCTTCAGGGCTTCCTGGGCTGTATCGAGGCCTGTGGCTCGCTGCTCAAGCAACACGTCCCGGCTACCCATGAGCGCAATGAGCTGCCCAACCATCTAGTAGTGCTGCCCTAGAAACCAAGAAGGGGGATGCCCGCGTTGCGGACATCCCCCTTGCTTCAGCGCACACTGCGCTGTTGGGCCAGGAGCTCGCGTTCGCGAAGTAGTGCGCGGACCAGTTTGTCCTGATCGCTGCGGCGGGCTGCGGCAATCAGTGTCTGATCGATCAGGTCACGCTGGGCATGACTGCCGCCGAACAGGTGGGCCTGGCTTCGCACCGGCCGCAGCAAGTCCACGCAACGCCTGTACTCCCCATCGACGAATGCCACTATCGCTTCCACGCCCGGCGCACCGATCAAATGAGTGAAGCGCGCGTTATCATCATCCTTCCTACACGCGCGTCGCTGTGCTTCGCGCAGTTGACCGAGCAGGTCTTCGCGACCGCTGCGGGCAAAGGCCATCGCCGCATGGAAGTCGTTGAAGGCGTATCGGCCATCCGTCGCCATCGCTGCCCAGCGCTCGGTCACGCCGGCCCAGCGATCGCCGACCTCCGCGCCTCGCAATTGCAGGCGCCAGAGCATCGAGCTGGCGTCGACTAATTCCAATGCTAGAGCGCTCTCGTGGCCGGCAATCGGCCCGTCAAACAATGCCAACACAGTGTCGAACTCGTCCTGTTCCAGATAATGCAGCGCCAGGTGCCACCAATTGTGCACGGCGAGCATGCTGTCCTGTTGCCAGGCAGGACTACCGCGCATCCAAGCGATGCCTTCCTCGCGGCGACCCTGCATTTCCAGCACATGCGCAACAGCATGCTGCGCCCAGGCATCGTCGGGTTGCAGCGACACGGCTTCGCGGCCATACCGCTCGCCCCGCTGATAGTCACCGGTTTCTTCCAGCCCGAAGGCGTACATACCGAGCATGGCGTGATAACCGGGCACCGCTGGCGACCAGTCCGGCAATACCCGTGCGATGCGGTCACGCAACATGCGTGCATCGCCGGTGAAGAAATCCAGCTGATGGCCGGCTTGCAAGGCCAGCAAGTCATGGGGGTAATCGAGGCTGAGGTCTTCCAGTGTGCGCCCCGATGCGTGCCAATGGCCGTCGACCAGCAGCTGCAACGCCTGGATATGGCGTGCCTCGCGGTCGTTGTGCGGCAGTGCGCGGGCGCGTTCAAGCGCAGCCTGCGCAATCGGCGTCGCAGCCGCTTCGGTGCCTAGCAGGTAAAGCCAGGCATGCAGGATGTGGCCCATCACCAATTCAGGGGAAGCCTCGACAGCGGCTTCGGTGCTTGCCAGCGGATCGGTGCGCAGGCAGCGGAACTGCGAGAGGGCCTGCTCGAGCAAAGCCTGTGCCTGGCTGTTGCAACCGGTCAGTTGGTATCCATGCGCGTCTTTCATTGTTCTATGCTCCAGGAGTCCAGTTCGCTGGCAGGGGCCAGCGGAGCCATAGTCGTGGTTACGGGCGAGTCGGACCAAAGCGATCTTGGAAACAATACGGCCATTTCCGCCATGACTCGTTCAGATACTGCTAAGAGCCTGCCACCCCTGACCGTTGCCCTGCTGGCAACACCCGACACCACGGCATCGACCCTGTTCGGACTCTACGATTTGCTGCTGGGAACCCGCCGTGATTGGCAGCAGTTGATGAACCAGGTAGACGTCGAGTCGCCTTTCGCTCCGCTGATTGTCAGCCGCGATGGCCTGCCGTTGCGGGTGTACAACGACGTACCGATCCACCCTCACGCGAGTCTGGATGACGCCCCGCCGCCAGACGTGCTGATTATCAGTGATCTGGCGATCAGCCCTTGGGAGCCCCTGGACGATCGTTATGACCGCGAGGCGCGTTGGATGCGCGAGCGCTACGAGGCCGGAGCGACACTCGCGGCCGCCTGTTCCGGGGCGAGGCTGCTGGCGCGTACGGGGCTGCTGAAAGGTTGCGAAGGCACCTCTCACTGGGGCTACTGCGACTGCCTGCGGCGTGAATATCCGGACGTGCACTGGCAGCCGGACAAGGCGTTGGTCAATGCCGGTGTCGGGCAGCGGCTGGTGATGTCTGGCAGCGGCAGTAGCTGGCATGCGCTGGGGTTGTTTCTTATCGCCCGCTTCGTTGGCGCCAGAGAGGCCATGGAGGTCGCACGGATGAACCTGTTCGACTGGGATGCGACCAGCCCGTTGGCCTATGCCGCGATGATGCGCACCAGTCAGCTGGCCGATCCGGTCATTGCCCGCTGTCAGGAGTGGGCGGCACACCATTACAGCGCTGTAGCGCCTGTCGCGGCGATGGCGCGTATCAGCGGCTTGCCGGAGCGGACGTTTCAGCGGCGCTTCGCTCTGGCCACCGGCCTGACACCGCTGGATTATGTGCATACGCTGCGGCTGGAAGAGGCCAAGCAGCTGCTGGAGAGCAGCATCCTGGCCGTGGAGGCGATCGCCTGGGAGGTGGGCTACCAGGATGCGGGCTTTTTCGGTCGTCTGTTCCGACGCAAAGTGGGCCTTACGCCAGCCCAGTACCGCCGACGCTTCGGCATGTTGGCGCGGCGGTTAGCCGGTGTAGCGACTTTGACGGACGCGGCAATCGGCTGAGGTGGGTTCGTGACGAGACGAGGCAGCGCACCGGCGTGTTTCGCATCAGAGGCCGCGCTTGGCCGCTGCCCTGCGGCCGTTGCGAGTAAGGATCGCCGGCTCAGATCATCCCTGGGCCGTCGTCGTCTGGCTGTTCCGGCAATGCCAGTTCGAAGCGATCGGCATTGTCCAGGGCACTGGCAGCGACACGATCGATGCTGCTCATGGCGTGACCGATGATTGAGCTGACGCTGGCCTCGTGATGTTGCTCGGGCAGGCGCTCGATGGCTGCGAGTACCTCTTCGCCGGGCACGGTTTCGTCGGCCAGCAGCCGGTCAGCGATCTCATCCAGCGCAGGTTTCAGGCGCTGCAGCAGTGCCATGCAGTCGCGGTCCAGCTGCTTGAGCAGATTATCCGCCGCGCGAATGGAGTCGCCCGAATCGAACTCAATATGCGCGTCACGCACGGCCTGCAGGCTCAACAGCGAACCGCTCGGCCCCATGCCCAGCGCGCCGACCATCGACAAGGCGATCTTCGAGGCCTCCTGCAGATCTTGCCCGGCACCGGATGAGACCTCGTGGAAATACAACTGCTCGGCACCGCGGCCGGCCAGCAACATCTGAATGCGGTTGCGCAGCTCGGACTCCATGTGCAGGCGTTTGTCCTCCACCGGCGTTACCAGCGTCACGCCCAGCGCTTGGCCGCGCGGTAGAATGGTGACCTTTTCCACCCGGCCGACTTTCAGCGCGGCGGCGACCAGCGCGTGACCGGCTTCGTGCACGGCGATGCGTTTGCGATCAGTGGCCGACATCGGCGTGACACCCGAAGGCTGCTCGCCGATACGGCAGGTTTCCACGGCATCGACAAAGTGCGCCATGCTCACTTTGCTGGCCGCGCCTCGTGCTGCGAGCAATGCTGCATGATTGGCGATATAGGCGATGGCGGCGGGCGTCAGACCGACGGTGTTGCGCGCCAGTTGCGCGAAATCCAGGTCCTGCTCGGCGCGGATCTTCCCTGCGTACAGGCGAAACAGCGCTTCACGATCGTTGAGTCCCGGCAGACCGACGGCGATTGAGCGGTCGAAGCGGCCTTCGCGCACCAGCGCCGGATCCAATGAATTAGGGAAGTTGGTCGCACCCAGCACCAGCACGCCGCTGGCGCCGTCGAAGCCGTCCATCTCGGCGAGGAACTGGTTGATGATCCGGTTGCTCTCGGCATCGCTCGAGCGCTGTTGCTCGGCGCGCTTGCCGATGCCATCGATCTCGTCGATGAAGATGATGCACGGCGCTTGCTTGCGCGCAGTGCGGAACAGCGCCTTGACCTTCTGGATGCCCACGCCGAAGTACATCGAGGAGAAATCGCTGCCTGTGACCTGGATGAAGCTGGCGTTGGATTCGGTCGCCAGCGCCTTGGCCAGCTGGGTCTTGCCGGTACCGGGTTCGCCGGTCAGCAGTACGCCCTTGGGTGGGCGGGCGCCCAGCGCCGCATAGGCGGCGGGGTTGCGTAGATAGTTGGTGACATCGGTGAGTGCCTGCTTGGCTTCGCTGGCGCCGATCACGTCGGCAAAGCTGATGCCGCTACCCTTGCGCTGCACCTGGAAGGCCTGATTTTTAACCACCAAATAGATAAGCGCGCCGACCAACAGAAGGATGAACGGCGCATAGGGTACTACCGACTTGTACCAGGGCGCCTCACCGTCGGTTTCGAACAGGGTCAGGGGGAAGAGCAGGCCCTCGCTGCTGGCGTAATGGTTGAGTAGCAGCTGGGCCACACGGCCGGATTGATCCGGCACCCAGTACCGCAAACCATCGTTCCGGCTGATGTAGACCGCATCCTTGCCGAGCGCGGCACTTGAAATGGTCGCGCCACGCAGATCATTCATGAGCACCGAAAGGTCCTGGCGGTTGGTTTCCCAGGGATCGGTGGATTCCCGCAGGGCCTCGAGCATGCTGGCGGCAACGCCTGTCGAAGGCGTGGCCGGGACCGCAGGCTTGAGCTGCCAGTAGGCCACACAAGCAGCGATGACCAGCACCAGCAAAACGGATAGCACAGGGCCGCGACGACCTTGTAGCAGACGTGGTGTTTTCATTTCACATCCAATCGGGGAAGCCCGATGTTCGACAAACAACCGCCTTGAAAGGCGGACCACAGTTATTCACGGGGAAGCCCCGCAGGCGCCAATTGGGTGGCGCTGGGCAGTGCGCGCTTGTGGGATGCGATTTATATGCCGGACTGCCGATCGGGCACTTGGGCTCCGATAGCCGGCGAGGATACGGCAAGTGCCATTATGCGCGTGGCGTTGCGACGAATGGCGGGCCGGTTTTCGACGAATGACCATTCGGTCGTGGAACGAAATGCTTACGGTGGGCTACAGATTCACGAGCCCCGAGCGAGGCTGATTGGCGGATTTTCAAAACCTCCGCAGGGACGCGCGCCGCCTGGCGAAGCTCATGTCATGACGTTTTCGCAAGGGCAAACATCGTTTCCGATGAGCGGGCTGCTGGACGTCGGACGTTTAGCGATTTCATTGAAGATTCGTAGTACATAGCCTGCCTTTCGCAGTCAGAGCAGTACCCGCACCATGTCTACCCTCACTGAGCTGGCGCAGCAGATCGCGTCGCTGTATCCATTGCAAGACAAGTCCGCCGGCAAGCGTTACCGCATTGTCAGTCAGCTGGCAGGTATGACCGAACTGGAAGAGATCAATGGCGCGCCGCGCTATGTCGATACTTGCCAGCTCGCTGATCAGAACCTGTGGGATGGTGGCACCGCGCTGTCCGCTGGGCGATTCGCTTCCGCCTAGCCCACGCCTTTCTCCGAAGCGTCACGGCGCGGCCCGAGAGGCCACTCTGTGGGGCAGGTCTCGCCGTTTCGCTTGTATTTCGCAAAGGTCATCCGGCATTCTGCAGCGTTCGCCTGACGCGCGCGTCAGGCCACCGATAAGAGTGCCTCGGGCAGTGATCGAAAGGTTGGCG
The DNA here is from genome assembly GCF_013620795.1 of Pseudomonas sp. Q2-TVG4-2. Lineage (GTDB taxonomy): Bacteria > Pseudomonadota > Gammaproteobacteria > Pseudomonadales > Pseudomonadaceae > Stutzerimonas. The sequence goes on from NZ_LGLW01000003.1 coordinate 200,650, forward strand.
ACCCGTTACGGAGACTGGAAGTGATGATGTATGAAAGCAGCTTCGCCATGCTGAAGAGCGCCCGATCGATGCTGATCGTCGCTCTGCTGGCGCTGCCCTCGTTGGGGCAGGCGCAGGAATTGAGCGAGCCGATCGGCTACATCATGAAGGTGAAGGGCGAGGCGACGGTTACCAGCCGCGGACAGACGATCGACGCGGCCGTCGGCCAGGCCGTGATTCTCGGCGCGGTGCTGCGTACCGGCGCGCAGGGCTCGATGGGCGTGACGCTCAGCGATAACACGGTGATGTCCTTAGGCCCCAACAGTGAATTCACTCTCGATGAATACGAGTTCGAACCCATCCGCGAGGAGCTGCGGCTGAGCGCCCGCATCAGTCGCGGTACGTTGAATTTCATTTCTGGCGTGATCGCCAAGCTCAAGCCCGAGGCGGTCGAGCTGAAAACCCCCACAGGTACCATCGGGGTGCGCGGTACCCACTTCCTGGTGAAGGTCGGCCAGTGATAAAGATGCTGCGATATGGATTCATACTGCTGTGTTTCGTTTTGTTGTCGGGCTGCGTGACGGGAGATTATGTGGTGCTGTTGGAGAGCCCGGACGGCACTACCGGCGCGGTGCTGGTGGAGGACGCCAATGGCCAGACTCGCCTCGATCGTACGCACCAGGCTGTGGCGATCGGCGGCCGCGGGCCTGGCTCGCGCCCGTTCAATATCGGCGAGCGGCGCATTACCCATGATTTCTCCGAGGCGCTGGCCGCCCAGCCGACCTTGCCACAGCGCTTCCAGCTGTACTTCCAGATCGGGAGCGCCGAGCTGACCGAGCAATCGCAGCGAGCCATCGAGCAGGTTTTCGAGGCGATCCGCTTGCGCGGGCCGTCTGCCGTCTCGGTCATCGGTCATACCGATACGCTAAGCGGTCCGGTCTGGAACGAGCAGCTGGGGCTGATCCGTGCTCAGGCGATTGCGGACATGCTGCGCAGCCGAGCCATGGAGGTGATCGAGCTGAGCGTTTCCTCGCATGGCGAGCGCAACCTGTTGATCGATACGCCGGATGGCGTGTCCGAACCGCGCAACCGCCGGGTCGAAGTCAGCGTTCGCTGAGCTGCTTCACTTTTCCGTCATCAGGATGCGCTCGCCTCGCTGTCCGGCCCGTAGCCGCTGCAGCTGGTAGTGCACCAAGGCGTCATCGGGTCGCTCGGCGTGCAGCCGTTCGAAGGTCTCGGTAGCCTCTTCATGTTCGCTAGCGAGCAGCGCATAGGCTGCGTCATAGCCGCAGTCATCCTTCGTTTCACAGGGCTCGTAAAGGCGGATCTGTCGCGCTTTACCCTTGAGCAACACATCGCCGACGGCGCGCATCGGCACGTTCGGATTGGCTGCGCGGATGGTTTCCGAGACACAGAGCTCAGTGCCCAGATAGCGGTTCATTCCTTCCAAGCGCGCCGCCACGTTGACCGCATCGCCCAATGCGCGGTAATCGAACAGGGTTTCGCCACCAAAGTTGCCGACGACGACCTCACCGCTGTGCGCGCTGATGCGCGTGCGCCCGAGTGGGATGCCGGCAGCATGCTGGGCAGCCGTGAAGGTTCGGGTGAAACCGCGAATCTCTAATGCACAAGCTAGGGCGCGCCGTTGGTGGTCAGGCTGCACCAGAGGGGCCGAGAAAAGGATCGCCATGCCATCACCAACGATGCGCTCGAGCGTGCCTTCGTGGCGGAAGGCAATTTGAATGATGCCCTCCAGATATTCATTGAGCATGCCCACAACCTGCTCCGGTGACTGCCGCTCCATCAGGCTGGTGAAGTCGGTGATGTCGGTGAAGACGAAACTGCAGCAGCGACGCTCACCGCCGAGCTGCAGCTGCTCGGGATGGCGGACCAGGTGGTTGACCAGGTTCGGCGAGATATAGCGTGAGAATGCATTGCGCACCCAGCGTTGTTGCTGTTCACTGGCGCGGTGTCGTGCGAGGCTGGTGCCGAGGTAGATCAGCAACAGGCCAATCGATAGCGTGAGCGCATCGAGCAGCAGCCCGTGCCGCGAATAGGCCCACCAGGCTGCGGCATGCAGCGCCGCCACCATTGTTGCGGCGACCCAGGCGGCGGTGAAGGCACCGTTCCTCAGGGTCAGAAGACACAGCATCAGGCCAGCCAGCAACAGCGTAAGCGCCTCGACCGAACTGGCCCAGAACGGGCGCTGCAGTGGCGTGCCGGCCAATGCCTGTTCGATTGCCTGGGCATGCACCTGGACGCCTGGAATCATCCCTCCGAGTGGACTGAAACGAAGATCCTGCAAGCCCTGAGCCGAGCTGCCGATCAACACGATGCTGCCCTCGAATGGCTCCATAGACGCCCCGTCCAGCACGCGCCAGGCGGGCACCGTCTGTGCGATCAGGTCGCGGCGATAGTGCAGCCAGAGCTCACCCCGGCGGTTGGTGGGAAGAATCAATCGACCGATTCTGACCTGCTCGACCGCACCGCCCGCCGCGGTCTCGATGCGATAGTGGTTCTGTCCGAGATAGACCCGAAGCGCTTCGGCAGTCAGTGAGGGGAGTAGGTGCTCGCCGACGCGAATCATTACGGGCACACGTCGCACCACGCCATCGGCATCGGCCCTGAAGGCCATGGCGCCGCTGCCGACGGCAGCCCTCTCGAGTAAAGGGAGCGCGCTGGTGGTCCCGGCGTAGACAGAAAAGCCAGGCGGTTTCGCGCCCGCGTGCGATTGGATGCCAAAGCGGCTTAGCGGTGTGATCGGCGAAGGTGCGCGTGTGGTGGCGAAGCCGAGGACGCTGGGCTGGTGCTCGAGCGCAGCGGCGAAAAGCCGGTCGTGGTTGGGCAGGGTGCCGAGCGTTTCGGCGAGGCCGGCTGGCAGCTTCAGCTGGTTTACAAGACGGTGCGGGGAGCTGCGGTCCGGCTCGGCGAATAGCACATCGAACACCACCACCGCGGCGCCGGCATGGCGCAAGCGTTCCACCAACTGCGCCAGCAGATCCCGTGGCCAGGGCCATTGTCCGAGGCGTGCGAGACTGGCTTCGTCGATGTCCACCACCCGAACCACGGTCTGCGCGGGTGCTGGCCGAGGCTGCCAGCGTTGATACTGATCGAACAGGCTGTTGCGCAGGCTTTGCAGCATCAGCGGTTCGGTTAGATATAGCGCGCAAGCAGCAAGCAATCCGGCCATCGCGAGCAGCAGGCGCGGCGCCCGAATTCGGGGCGGTATCATCAGTCGCGCTCCCCGCAACCGGCCGGTTGGCTAGGCTGGCTGGCTCAGTCGAGCACCAAAATAGCGTCCATTTCCACCTGTGCGGCCTTTGGCAGCGCGGCGATGCCGATGGCGGCGCGGGCCGGGTAGGGCTGCTGAAAGTAGCGGCTCATGACTTCGTTGACCGTGGCGAAGTTGCCCAGGTCGGTGAGGAAAATGTTCAGCTTGACGATGTCTTTCAGCGAGCCGCCGGCGGCTTCGGCTACCGACTTGAGGTTCTCGAATACTTGTACGGTCTGCGCTTCGATGCCCTCCACCAGTTCCATGGTCTTTGGGTCGAGGGGGATCTGCCCGGACATGTAAACGGTATTGCCGGCCTTGATCGCCTGGGAATAAGGGCCAATAGCCGCGGGCGCGTTGTCGCTGTGAATCACGGTCTTGCTCATGGGGGTGCTCCTGGTAGAAGAATGCAGCCCCAGAGCATACGGGCTGAGGCGGGGTTGCAAAAGCCCTACGCTCGGTATCCGGGTAGACAGGGTGGGCGCGTCGAATCAGGCTTTCATTCGGGTGATGCGCATGACGCCCTTAATTGCACGAAGCTTCTTGATTACGCGGGCCAGGTGCACGCGGTCATGCACGCTGACGACCAGTTGAACGACGCTGATGCGGCCGTCGCGCTCATCCATGCCGATCTTCTCGATGTTGCCGTCGGCGGCGTTGACGCTACCGGCCAGCAGGGCGATCAGGCCGCGCTGGTGTTCCAGCTCGACGCGCAGTTCAACGTTGAACTCACCAGTGACATCCTTGGACCAGGATAGCTGGATGCATTTGTCCGGGTTGTGGCGGACCTCGGCAATGTTCCGGCAGGTGTCCAGGTGCACCACCATGCCTTTGCCGGCGGATAGATGGCCAACGATGGGATCACCTGGGATCGGCGTGCAGCATTTGGCGTAGTTGAGCACGAGGCCCTCGGTGCCGCGAATGGCCAGCGGTCCCTCGACGCTCGGTGCCTGCTCGCCTTCACTGGCCAGCAAGCGTCGGGCGATCACGTAGGCCATGCGATTGCCCAGACCAATGTCCTCAAGCAAATCCTCGACCACTTCCATATGGTATTCATTGAGCACTGTCTGGATGCGCTCAGGGGAAATCCTGTCCAGATTGGTTTCAAACCCGGTGAGCACCTTGTTCAACAGGCGTTCGCCGAGGTTAATCGACTCCGAGCGGCGTTGCAGTTTGAGCGCATGGCGAATGTGTGTACGCGCCTTCCCCGTGACCACGAAATTAAGCCACGCCGGATTTGGCCTTGCGCCGGGCGCGGTAACGATCTCCACGGTGCTGCCGCTTTCCAGGGCTTGCGACAGCGGTGCCAGGCGACGGTTGACGCGGCAGGCGATGCAGGTGTTGCCGACGTCGGTGTGCACTGCGTAGGCGAAATCCACGGCAGTCGAGCCCTTGGGAAGCTCCATAATGCTGCCCTTGGGTGTGAAGACATAGACCTCATCCGGGAACAGATCGATCTTCACGCTCTCGATAAATTCCAGTGAATTGCCGGCGCGCTCCTGCAATTCCAACACGCCCTTGACCCATTGCCGCGCGCGGGCGTGCGTGCCCTTGGACGTCTCATCGTCGTTCGATTTGTACAGCCAGTGTGCGGCGATGCCGTTGTTGGCCATCTCTTCCATCTCGCGGGTGCGAATCTGGATCTCGATGGGCACGCCGTGCATACCGAATAGCGTGGTATGCAGCGACTGATAGCCGTTGGCCTTGGGAATCGCGATGTAGTCCTTGAAGCGACCGGGCAGCGGCTTATAGAGGCTATGCACCGCGCCGAGCACTCGGTAGCAGGTGTCAACCTTGTCGACAACGATGCGGAAGGCATACACGTCCATGATCTCGTTGAATGCCTTGCGCTTGCCGCGCATCTTCTTGTAGATGCTGAACAGGTGCTTCTCGCGGCCCATCACCTCGCCTTCGAGGCCTTCACGCTCGAGGCAGTGGATCAGTGACTGTTCGATCTTGTCGACGATCTCGTTGCGGTTGCCGCGAGCGCGGCGGACGGCGGCGCGGATGCGTTCCGAGCGCATGGGATGCATGGCCTTGAAGCCCAGGTCTTCGAATTCCACACGCATGGCATGCATGCCCAGCCGGTTGGCGATGGGCGCGTAGATTTCCAGGGTTTCCTTGGCGATGCGGCGGCGCTTTTCACCGGCGAGCACTTCGAGCGTGCGCATGTTGTGCAGACGGTCGGCGAGCTTGACCAGAATCACGCGTATGTCGCGCGCCATGGCCATGGCCATCTTCTGGAAGTTTTCGGCCTGGGCCTCGGCCTTGGTCTCGAATTTCATCTGGGTCAGCTTGCTGACCCCGTCCACCAGCTCGGCGACGGTATCGCCGAACTGCGCGCTGAGCGCTTCCTTGGCGATACCGGTGTCCTCGATGACGTCATGCAGCATCGCGGCCATCAGGCTCTGATGGTCCATATGCATATCAGCGAGGATGTTGGCTACTGCGAGGGGGTGGGTGACGTAGGCTTCACCGCTGCGCCGGCGCTGGCCGTCGTGGGCCTGCTCGGCATAGAAATAGGCACGGCGCACCAGGTTGACCTGGTCTGCGCCGAGGTAGGTCGACAGGCGATCAGCAAGAACGTCTATGGCTGGCAAGGTGTTGCTCCTTGCCGGCTGGGCGCTGTGTTTGCGGTTCGACTTCGACCTGGCATTAATCAGAGGGCCTCGTTTGACTCTTCCTCGTACTGCACGAACAGCGGCTCGTCATCGACGATATCGTCTTGGGCGATGACATCGTAATCCACCAGGCCGGAAGCGATTTCACGCAGGGCAACCACGGTCGGCTTGTCGTTTTCCCAGGCCACTTTCGGCTCCTTGCCGCCGGTAGCCAGCTGACGCGAGCGTTTGGTGGCGAGCATGACCAGCTCGAAGCGGTTATCTACGTTGTCCAGACAGTCTTCAACGGTAACGCGGGCCATGGTGTTCCTCATCAATAACGGTAAAGCATGCCCAAATGGGCGAGCGGACGGGATAGTCTAAAAAATCACCAGCCAATAGGGAAGCGGTAAAACGTCCCGCGCCTAGGCTCAAGGTGTCGTGAGGCTCCGTCAGGCCGACCAGCGTAGCTGGCGCGGCCTCGTAATTGCGGGCTGACTCAGGCCAGCAGTTCCTCCAGCAGGCGGCGGAAACGCTTCTGCTGAGCGGCTTGCAGCAACTGGTTGGCGCGGAAAATCGCCTGTAGATCGATCAGGGCGTGGGCAAAATCATCGTTGATGACCAAGTAATCGTATTCGACATAGTGGGTCATTTCGCTGACCGCCTCGCGCATGCGCTTCTCGATCACATCATCGCTGTCCTGGCCGCGGTTGGTCAGCCGCTGGCGCAGCGCCTCTTGAGTGGGCGGCAGTATGAAAATCGATTTTGCCTGCGGCATCAGTCGGCGGACTTGCTGAGCGCCCTGCCAATCGATTTCCAGAATCAGGTCGTAGCCCTCGCTCAGGGTCTGCTCAAGCCAGCGCTGCGATGTGCCGTAGAGGTTGCCGAAGACCTCGGCGTGCTCGAGAAACTCACCATGTTCAAGACGCTCAAGGAAGTCCTCACGGCTGACGAAATGGTAGTTGACCCCGTCGACCTCGCCCGGACGCATGGGGCGTGTAGTGTGCGAAACCGAAACCCGGACCTGCGGCTGCGCATCGAGCAAGGCCTTGACCAGGCTGGTCTTTCCGGCCCCGGAAGGCGCGGAAACAATGTAGAGCGTACCGGTGGAGGCTGACATGTAATTCTCTGTACGGTTGCTAAGGTATGCCTGGCGCGCGGACGGTCGATCCGCCATTCAAGCCAAGCGTAGTTGCTATTCGATGTTCTGGACCTGTTCGCGCATCTGCTCGATGAGCACCTTGAGGCTCACCGCCGCCTGCGTGCTGCGTGGGTCGAACGCCTTGGAGCCCAGGGTATTGGCTTCGCGATTGAGCTCCTGCATGAGGAAGTCCAGGCGCCGCCCGGCAGCGCCGCCGGACTTCAGTACCCGGCGCACTTCGTTGACGTGAGTAGTCAGGCGGTCAAGCTCTTCGGCGACATCGCTCTTCTGCGCTAGCATCACCATTTCCTGCTCGAGGCGCTGCGGATCCAGTTCGACGCGCATGTCCGCACAGCGTTCGAGGATCTTCTGGCGCTGCGCGGCGAGCATCTGCGGGACCTGCGAGCGTAGCGTGGCGGTTTCCTCGGTGATCGCATCAAGGCGTTCATTGATGAGTCGGGCCAGCTCCTCACCCTCGCGTTGACGGCCGCTTTTCAACTCCGTCAGGGTGTCGTGGAACAGTTGCAGGGCCGCGCTGTTGAGTGCTTGCGGATCGGCCGAATCGCCCACCAGCACGCCAGGCCAGGAGAGCACTTCCAGTGGGTTGATCGCGGCGGGCTGCTTGATCAACGCCGCGAGGTTTTCCGCTGCGGCAATCAACTGTCTGGCGCGATCACTGTCCACCTGCATCGAGCGGCCAGAGGCGTCCTCCGCAAAGCGCAGCGTGCATTCGACCTTGCCGCGCGAAAGACCCTTGCGCAACGCGTCGCGGACCGCACCTTCCAAGTCTCGGAATGCGTCCGGCAGGCGCAGATGCGGCTCCAGATAGCGGTGGTTCACCGAGCGGATCTCCCAGCTGAGGGTGCCGTGGCCGCCGGCCTGCTCGGCGCGTGCGAAGGCCGTCATGCTGTGGATCATTGGGTAACCCCCTCGGTGCGGTGCGAAAGGCGAAGGATTGTAAAGGAAAAACGCGCATTGGCGTACGCGCATTGCCTTGGTAGGCGCCTGGTTCGGTGGGGGCGGCCAGTTTACGTGAAAGGCGAAGTGCAGAATGGCTCGGCGGTGGCCCTCATCCCGCCCGACACCTCTATAATGGGCGCAACTCATTCCCAGAAGCAGGACAAGTCCCATGAAGCGACCCAGTGGCCGCGCCGCCGACCAGCTGCGTTCGATCCGCATCACCCGCAACTACACCAAGCATGCCGAGGGTTCGGTGTTGGTGGAGTTTGGTGATACCAAGGTGATCTGCACTGCCAGCATCGAAAATGGCGTGCCGCGTTTCCTCAAAGGCCAGGGCCAGGGTTGGCTCACGGCCGAGTACGGCATGCTGCCCCGCGCCACGGGCGAGCGTAACCAGCGTGAAGCGAGCCGCGGCAAACAGGGCGGCCGCACCCTGGAGATCCAGCGGCTGATCGGGCGCTCGCTGCGTGCATCACTGGATATGAGCAAGCTGGGCGAGAACACCATCTATATCGATTGCGACGTGATACAGGCCGATGGCGGCACGCGCACTGCCTCGATTACCGGGGCGATGGTGGCACTTGTCGACGCTCTGAAATTGTTGAAGAAGCGCGGTGGGCTGAAGGGCGGCGATCCGCTCAAGCAAATGGTTGCCGCGGTTTCAGTAGGGATCTACCAAGGTGAGCCAGTGCTCGACTTGGATTATCTGGAAGACTCGGCCGCCGAAACCGATCTGAATGTCGTGATGACCAGTGCTGGTGGTTTCATCGAGGTGCAAGGAACCGCTGAAGGTGCTCCCTTCCAGCCGGAAGAACTCAACGCCATGCTCGCGCTGGCGCAAGGCGGCATGAAAGAGCTGTTTGCCCTGCAACTGGCTGCGCTCGCCGACTGAGCCGAAGGAGAACGCCATGTCCGACCAAGAACTGATGCCGCAGCCCTCGCCGCAAGCGCGGCAGTGGGCAATGTTCTGTCATTACTCGGCGTTCTTCTGGTTCCTGGTGCCAATGATCGGCAACGTGCTGGGCCCGTTGATCGTCTGGCAATTGAAAAAGGACATGGACCCTTTCGTCGATGAGCAGGGAAAGGAAGCGCTGAATTTCCAAATAACTTTCAGCATTCTGCTGATGATTTGCGGCGTGCTGGCGTGGATTCTGATCGGCTTTCCGCTGATGGCGTTGATTAGCGTGGTGGCGTTGGTGCTGGTGGTGATTGCCGGCATTCGCGCGAACGAAGGCAGGCCTTATCGCTATCCGTTCTGCTGGCGGATCGTCAAATAGCCTGAAGCCTTGTAGGCAACAGAGCCTAGCAACGCCCAGCTCTGGCTCGCTCCCGGCTTAAAGGCTCAGCGTCCAGTCGTAATCGACCACCAGCGGGGCGTGTTGCGAGAAGCGCGGCTGACGCGGCAGGCGGGCGTTACGCACGAAGCGGCGCATGCCCGAGGTAAGGATCTGATAATCGAAACGCCAGCCCAGATTGAGCATCTGTGCCTGTTCGGTGTCCGGCCACCAGCTGTACAGGTCACCCTCGCGGCTGGCTTCACGTAGCGCGTCGATATAGCCCATGTTGCCGAATATCTCGTCAAGCCAGGCGCGCTCAGGCGCCAGGAAACCGGTGGATTGCTGGCAGTCGCGCCAGTTCTTCACGTCCAGCTTCTGATGAGCTACATGCAGCGAGCCGCAATAGATGTATTCGCGGCGCTTGCGGCGCTGCTTGTCCAGGTAATGGGCGAAGTCGTCCATGAACTTGAATTTCTGGTTCAGTTCTTCATCGCCGCCGCGCCCGGTGGGCAACAGTAGGCTGGCGATACTGACCTTGTCGAAGTCGGCCTGGAGGTAGCGGCCGTAGCGGTCGGCAGTTTCGAAACCGAGCCCCATGATCACGGCTTTCGGCTGCAGTCGAGAATACAGCGCAACGCCGCCCTGTTCGGGGATTTCCGCGTCGACCGTGTAGAGAAAATAGCCATCGAGCTGGTAGGCCGGATCGTCGAGTTCTACTACGGAGGCGCGGGTATCCTGCAGGCAGATGACATCGGCATTCTGCGCTTGCAGCCAGCTGAGGAGACCCCGCTGTGCCGCCGCTTGAATGCCATTCACGTTGACGCTGATGATCCGCATAAATGGCCCCTAAAAACACGTGCGTGTATGATAACCCAAGCTCTTTGTAATTAGCTAAACCAGTGTCTTCCGGGAATATTCTTCATGCAGGCGTACCAGCGGGACTTCATTCGCTTCGCCATCGAACGCGGTGTTCTGCGCTTCGGTGAGTTCACTCTGAAATCCGGGCGCACCAGTCCTTATTTTTTCAATGCCGGACTGTTCAATACCGGCTCGGCGCTGGCTCAGTTGGGGCGCTTCTACGCGGCGGCGGTGGCCGACAGCGGCATCGACTTCGATGTGATCTTTGGCCCTGCCTACAAGGGCATCCCGCTGGCGGCGGCAACGGCGATCTCTCTGGCCGAGCACCATCAGCGCGACCTGCCCTGGTGCTTCAACCGCAAGGAGGCCAAGGATCATGGCGAAGGCGGCACGCTGGTGGGCTCGCCGCTCACCGGGCGCGTGCTGATTGTCGATGATGTCATTACTGCCGGAACGGCCATCCGTGAGGTCATGCAGATCATCCGTGCGCAAGGCGCGGAGGCGGCAGGCGTGCTGATTGCGCTCAATCGGCAGGAGCGCGGGCAAGGCGAATTATCGGCAATTCAAGAAGTGGAACGGGACTACGGGATGCCTGTTGTGAGCATCGTTTCGCTGGCTCAGGTCTTGGACTTCCTGGCTCAGGACGCGCAGCTCCGGCAGCATCTGCCAGCGGTCGAGGCGTACCGCGATCAGTACGGGATCTGAGTCGGTTTTTATCGAACTGGCCATCATGAGTCTGAGCATCGATGGCGGTGTGATGCTTGGACGGTGTTCTGCTTTGTCAGCTACTGACGATTTAGGACCGCCCCGTGAGCTCGGCCTGCGCAATACAACACCGCTGGCGATGGCTGTTTCCCGGTCCGGCTCGCTCGACTGTCCGATACGGTCAAGCGCCTAGTTTCTGACCGCTCCGCGCTGGATGCCGGTTGTCGTCTGAACGCTGCAGGGCAGGGCCGGTAATCGTCAGTTGGTGTGCTTATTGCTGCGCACGTGCAGCGGCTTTGTATAAGCTCGGCGCGACATAAAAATATCAGGCGTTTCGGTGCGCTGTGCCGGTGCGAACTGGATACGAAGGGGCAGGAATATGCGAGTAGGGAGCAGGGTCAGGGTGCTGTTGATGTGCGGCCTGCTGGTGTCAGTAGCCGCGCAGGCTGAGCTGTATCGCTATGTCGACGACAAGGGAGTGGTAGTACTCAATCGTCAGGGCGTTCCGCCCCAGCACATTGGCAAGGGCTATGAAGTGCTGAATGACCAGGGCCGCGTCACTCGCGTGATACCGCCTGCGCCGACGCCCGAGGAGCGTCAGCGGCTACTCGAAGCCAAGGCGCGCGCCAATTCGGATGCTCAGCTGTTGCGTCTGTATGCGAGTGTCAAGGATGTCGAGCGCGCCAAGGCGCGAAAGTTGTCGGAGCTCGACAGCGTGATCGGCGTCACTCGGGGCAATCTGCAATCGCTGCGTACCCAGCAGGCGAATCTGCAGAGCCAGGCGGCCGGGCACGAGCGCGCCGGGCGTGAGGTGCCCGAACAGCTGCTGACGCAGATCGATAATCTCCGCAAAGAACAGGCCAGCCTACGGCGCGATATCGAGCGCTACAACCAGGCCCGCAAACAGGCTGAAGCCAGTTTCGTCCGGGAGCACCAGCGAGTCGGCGAGCTGCTCGGGCAATCCAGGTAGGTTCGAATAGCGACCGATAAAAAACCCAGCATTCTCAACGAAAGCGCTGGGTTTTTGCGTAGCGATCCGGTACCTACTTGCGGTTGGTGATCAGGGTGCCGACGCCGATGTCAGTGAAGATCTCCAGCAATACCGCATTGGGCACGCGGCCATCAATGATATGCGCACTGTGCACGCCCCCCTGGACCGCCTCGAGCGCGCAACGGATCTTCGGTAGCATGCCTCCGTAGATGGTGCCATCGGCGATCAGCTCGTCGACTTGCACTGTAGTCAGCCCGGTGAGGACCTGCCCCTGCTTGTCCATCAGGCCGGCGATGTTGGTTAGTAGCATCAGTTTTTCCGACCTGAGCGCCTCGGCTACCTTGCCTGCCACCAGATCAGCGTTGATGTTGTACGATTCTCCATCGGGGCCGACGCCGATCGGCGCGATGACCGGGATGAAGTTGCCGCGCACCAGCATCTCCAGCAGCTCGGTATTCACGCCGGTGACCTCGCCGACGTGGCCGATGTCGATGATTTCCGGCGAGGTCATCTCGGCTGTCTGCCGCGTGGCCTTGAGCTTCTTGGCGCGGATCAGCTTGGCATCCTTGCCGGTCAGGCCGATAGCGGCGCCGCCGTGCTGGTTGATAAGGCTAACAATGCTCTTGTTGACCTGACCGCCAAGCACCATTTCAACAACATCCATGGTCTGGCTGTCCGTGACCCGCATGCCATCGATGAAGTGGCTTTCGATGTTCAGGCGCTTGAGCAGATCGCCGATCTGTGGGCCGCCGCCGTGAACCACTACCGGGTTGATGCCGACCGCCTTCATCAGCACGATGTCGCGGGCGAAGCCGGTTTTCAGCTCCTCGCTTTCCATCGCATTACCGCCGTACTTGATGACCAGCGTCTTGCCGACGAACCGGCGAATATAGGGCAGCGCTTCGGACAAAACCTGGGCGAATTGGGTGGCGGCTTCACGGCTGAGGGTCATGCAAGGCTCCGCAAATCAGAACGGCAGGGTGAGGTCAGGCGCGACAGTATAAAGCTGCGCGCGGAAGACTTCCTGTATGCGCTTGAGTTCTTCCTCGCTTTCGGCTTCGAAACGCAGCACCAGCACCGGTGTGGTGTTGGACGCGCGAACCAGGCCCCAGCCTTTCGGGTAGTCGACACGCACACCGTCGAGCGTGGTGATGTTGGCCTCGCCCCAGTGAGCGTCGCGATGCAGCGCTTCGATGATGGTGAACTTGCTTTCCTCGGTGACCGTGATGTTGATTTCCGGAGTCGACAGGTCATTGGGGAACGCCGAGAAAACCTGCTCGGCACTGCGCTTGTCCTGGCTGAGGATCTCCAGCAGCCGCACGGCGCTGTAGATGCCGTCGTCGAAGCCGTACCAGCGCTCCTTGAAGAAGATATGGCCGCTCATTTCGCCAGCGAGCAAGGCACCAGTTTCCTTCATCTTCTTCTTGATCAGCGAGTGGCCGGTCTTCCACATCACCGGGCGACCGCCGTAGCCGCTGATCAGCGGGGTCAGGCGGCGCGTGCATTTGACGTCGAAGATAATGTCGGCGCCCGGGTTGCGCGAGACCACATCCTTGGCGAACAGCATCAGCAGGCGGTCGGGGAACACCACGGTGCCGGCATTGGTCACCACGCCGACGCGGTCACCATCGCCATCGAAGGCCAGGCCCAGGTCGGCATTCTCCGACTTGACCTTGGCGATCAGGTCTTCGAGGTTTTCCAGCTTGCCCGGGTCTGGGTGATGGTTGGGGAAGTTGCCGTCGACATCGCAGAACAGCGGGATGACCTGGCAACCCAGGGCTTCGATCAGTTGAGGGGCAATGACACCGGCCACGCCGTTGCCGCAGTCGACCACCACCTTGAGCGGCTTGGCCAGCGCTACGTCGTCGCGGATGCGTTTGAAGTAGCTTTCCAGCACATCGACCTGTTCGGCTTGGCCGACGCCTTCGTTGAGATTGCCAGTCTCGATGCGCTGGCGCAGCGCCTGGATCTGCTCGTTGGCGAGGGTGTCGCCGGCGATGACGATCTTGAAACCGTTGTAGTCCGGCGGATTGTGGCTGCCGGTAAGCATGACTCCGGACTTGCCGGCCAGCACGTTGGCCGCGTAATAGAGCACAGGCGTCGGCACCATGCCGACATCGCTGACACTGCAACCGCTATCCACAAGCCCCTGAATCAGGTGCTGAACCAACTCCGGGCCGGACAGCCGGCCATCGCGGCCAACCGACACGTTCGGCTCGCCCTGGGCCAGGCTCTCGGAGCCGACCGCGCGGCCTATCCAGTAAGCGGTATCGTTGGTCAGGGTGTCGCCGACCACGCCACGGATATCGTACGCACGGAAGATGCTGGCAGGCAGTTGCGGGGCTTTGGGGGCACTCATTGCGGTTTCTCGCTCCTTGGTGTCGAGGCCAAGCCAGTCCTGGTCCTCGTCGAGAATGTCGATGTCGAGAATATCGGTGTCCTGGAACAGGGGATCGACGTACTCGGTGGATTGGGCTTGCCGAACCGCTGGCGGCGGCGTGGCTGGCGCTTTGACCTTAGCCGGCCCAGCAGCTCGCAGCGGCAGGCGGACTAGGCTCTTGGCCAGCGCATCGAGCGCCGGCAGGCTCAAAGTCGGTGTTTGGATGGTCTTGCCGGTGGAGAGTTCCTGGACCATCCGGCCCAAATGCATGACATCTTCACGAAGCCGCCGCTGCTGGGCGCTCAGTACCATCTGTAGTCCCAGCAAAAGACCGCAGAGTGCAGCCAGTGCGGCTGCGAGCAACGGCAGGGGGGGCGGTACCGTGGCGCTTAGTGCTGCGCCAGGCAGAAAGCTGAGTTTCCAGTTCGGGTTGGTGGACGGCAGATTGATCGCCTCGCTTTCCTGCCCCGCATCGCCCCGTTGGGAGAGCAGTTGTGCCGGGCCGTTACTGAATTGCTGAACCAGCCGAAGCTGGCCGGCTTCGGCCGGCAGCTTCGGCAGCGTAGCCAGGAAGCGTTCCAGGCTGGTCACCATCAGCAGTGTCCCTTCGACCGGCTCTTGCTGGCTTGGGCGCAGGGCCACAGCGCTGTATAGCAACCAGCGATTACCGACTCTGAACGCCTCGGGTGCTGGATGACCGCCGTTTTCCGCCCGCTGCAGTAGATCGAGTGCGGCGAAATTCAGCGGGCCGGCACGGTCAGGATTCTGCCGAGCCTGACCACGCAGGCTGATATGCGCATCGATCACGCCGTCGCGATAGCCCAGTTCACGCTCGGCGGCACGTATACGCACGGGCTGCTCGCTGCGCAGGGCAACAAGCAGCTGAGGGTCACGGGCGGCTGCCTGGGTATCGTCGGCAAGCTGCCGCAGCGCCTGCTCGACGGCCGAGGCTTGGCTCTGGCTCCAGGCCTCGGCCAGTTCGGATACATGCTGCCGCTGGCTGGATTGGTAAGCGATCCAGAGCAGCGCGCCGGCGGCAGCGAGCCCCAGCAAACCCGGCAGCAGGCCGGGCACCAGCGTCTTGAGGCCTGCGCTACGGCGGGGCGGTGAGGAGGTGGCATCGGCGGGGTTGAGTACGCCGGCGTCCTTGGCGGTGCGCTTGAAGAGTTTCATGGAGCTCCTCGAATCGTCCTTAAAAAGCGGGCCTGGCTCAGTGGCTGCCGGAGTGACCGAATCCGCCTGCGCCGCGGTCGCTGCTGTCGAACTCGTTGACCAGTTCGAATTGCGCCTGGATCACCGGCACCAGCATCAACTGCGCAATGCGCTCGCCCACCGCAATGTTGAAACTCGACTGGCCGCGGTTCCAGCAGGACACCATCAGTTCGCCCTGGTAGTCGGAATCGATCAGCCCGACCAGGTTGCCGAGCACGATGCCGTGCTTATGGCCGAGCCCGGAGCGCGGCAGCACCAGCGCCGCCAGATTCGGGTCGGCGATATGAATCGACAGTCCGGTGGGGATCAGTAGGGTCTGGCCCGGCTCGAGTGTGGTATCGGCTTGCAGCATGGCGCGCAGGTCGAGCCCGGCGGAACCGCTGGTGGCATATTCGGGCAGGGGGAAATCCCGGCCGAGGCGCGGGTCGAGGATCTTCGCTTGGAGTTTGTGCATGGTTAGGCCTGATGAAAGCGGTCGGCGATGAAGGCGATCAGCTGGCGGGCAATGTGCCCCTTGCTGGCCTGGCTGAAGCGGGTTTCGTGCTGCTGCCGGTCGATGACCGTGACGGCATTTTCTTCGCTGTTGAAACCGATGCTGGGGTTGGCCACGTCATTGGCCACGATCAGGTCGAGGTTCTTGTCACGCAGTTTGCGCGAGGCATACTCCAGCAGGTTTTCGGTTTCGGCGGCGAAGCCGACGCTGAAAGGGCGGTCGTCACGTCCGGCCAGGGTGGCGAGGATATCGGGATTACGGACCATCTGCAGAAGCAGGCCGTCACCTTTGGTGGGATCTTTTTTCAGCTTGTGCGGTGCGACCACTTCCGGGCGGTAATCGGCAACGGCCGCGGCGGCAATGAACAGGTCGCAGGGCATCGCTGCCTCGCAGGCGAGGAGCATGTCGCGGGCGCTGACCACATCGATGCGCTGCACGCGGTCGGGTGTCGGCAGGAACACCGGCCCGGCGACCAGCGTCACGCGCGCACCGGCTTCGGCGGCGGCTTCGGCCAGCGCGAACCCCATTTTGCCGGAGCTGTGATTGGTGATGTAGCGCACTGGGTCGATGTTCTCCTGAGTCGGCCCGGCGGTGATCAGTAGATGGAGACCGGTCAGCAGACTGCGTTCGAAGCAGTCGGCGGCGGCCTGGGCCAGGTCGTCCGCCTCCAGCATTCGGCCCATGCCAACATCGCCGCAGGCCTGGCTGCCAGAGGCGGGACCGAACAGGCGAATGCCCCGTTGTTGCAACAGGGCCCGGTTGGCCTGGGTCGCCGGATCGGCCCACATCGCCTGATTCATAGCCGGGGCCAGGGCGACCGGGGCATTGGTTGCCAGCACCAGGGTGGTCAGCAGATCGTTAGCGACGCCTTGTGCCAAGCGTGCCATGAGATCCGCCGTGGCGGGCGCAACCAGTACGAGATCGGCCCAGCGTGCCAGTTCGATATGGCCCATCGCGGCCTCGGCAGCTGGGTCGAGCAGGTCCAGATGGACCGGATGGCCAGACAGGGCTTGGAGGGTGAGCGGGGTGATGAATTCGCGACCGCCGCTGGTCATCACGACGCGAACTTCGGCGCCCTGGTCGCGGAGCCGGCGAACCAGCTCGGCACTTTTGTAGGCAGCGATGCCGCCGCCGACGCCCAGGACGATGCGTTTACGATAAAGCCGCTGCATAGGCCTGCCTTGTTACAGGTGAGAACTGGTTCCGGCGGGGGCCGGTTGCCGTGGATAAAAGGCCGCTAAGATAGCACAGCGACCTCACTGGAAAAGGACGCACGCTCGACATGGAGGTGACATGAGCATTCGTGACTGGCCCGCGGCGGAACGCCCGCGGGAAAAGCTTCTGGAGCAAGGCGCGGCGGTCCTGTCCGACGCAGAATTGCTGGCGATCTTTCTGCGTACCGGAGTGGTCGGCAAGAGCGCGGTGGACTTGGCCCGGCATCTTCTCAGCGAATTCGGTAGCCTGCGTGCGCTGCTGGAGAGTGATCTCGAGCAATTCAGCAGCCATTTAGGGCTCGGGCCGGCCAAGTTCGCACAGTTGCAGGCGGTGCTGGAAATGGCGCGGCGGCATCTGGCCGAGCGTATCCGTCGCGATTCTGCGCTGGAAAGTCCGCAGGCTGTGCGCGACTACCTCAAAGCGCGGCTGAGGCACGAGCCGCATGAGTTGTTCGCCTGCCTGTTCCTTGATTCGAAACACCGCGTGCTGGCCTTCGAGGTGCTGTTTCACGGCACTATCGACGGCGCCAGCGTCTACCCGCGGCAAGTGGTCAAACGCGCATTGGCGCAAAATGCCGCCGCGGTGATTCTCACCCATAACCACCCATCCGGGGTGGCTGAGCCGAGCCAGGCCGATCGGCAACTGACGCGCAAACTCACCGATGCGCTGGCCATGATAGACGTACGGGTGCTTGATCATTTCATCGTCGGCGACGGCGAACCGTTGTCCATGGCCGAATACGGCTGGATGTAGGCCTCCACGGCGCCTCATGCCAGCAGTGGAACCAGCAACAGCGGGAGCAGCACGCTCAAAACGAAACGGCCATTCCAGCCAACGGCGATGCGCCAGGGGGAGAGCTGGGCATGGCGGGCCAGCAATAACGCAGAAGGTCCGTAAGGCGAGAGCAGCATTGCCAGCGAAAAGCCGAAGAGCAGCGCCACTGCTGGCTGCATCACGTCCAGACCCTGACTTGCCAGCTGGGCCAGCAGCGCCGCGCATAGGTTCAGCGAAATCAGCGGGGCGACACCGAGCAGCGCCAGCGCCATGATGGCCAGTGCGCCGAAGGTGCCGAGCGCGAACAGCACCAGTGGCGTACTGCCGAGCTGGCCCGCCAGGTGATGCACTGGCAGCACTGCTGCAACCAGACCGGCGAGCAGTGCTGCGCTGGCGAAGATGAACGTCTCGTTGCGCATGCCGATGAGTGTTTCGCTGACCTCGCTGAACACCTGCCGAGGTGCGATCCGTTGCCATAGCAGGATTACGATGACCGCGATGGGCACCAGCAGCATGGCGGCCTGGGTGGCGGACAGCCAGGTCAGCGCAGCGAGGAGGGCGATCAGGGCGATACCGATCAAACTGCCGATAAGCAGTCCGCGCAAGCTACCGCTGGGCTGTTGCGCGTTCGGCTCATGCGCGGGCGGTTGGTCGATGAGCTGCAGCAGGCGACGGTTTTCGGTTGGCCAGCCGAATAGCAACAGGAGCAGGCCTCCGATTAGCCCGAATGGCAACAGCATGCTCCAACTGAGACCGGGGAGCTCGCGGGTCAGGATCGCCACTGCGACGCTGGTGGGTGCCAGCAGGGGCACCAGCGCGAATCCGCGCAGGGCGGTGACCATGACGCCACGCCGGCCTTCGCGGCGCTGTGTGTCGCTATACCGGCGGTGCTCGAGATGACTTTCCAGCGATCCGCAAATCAGGTTGAGCATGCCGAAGCTAAGCACCGAGCTGATCGCGAAGGTACTCATCAGATAGCCGGGATAGAGCCAGGCGCGTGGGCCTGCCAGTAATAGACGATGCAGCTCGCTGAGCTTTTTCAGGCGCTTGACCAGACAATGCATCAGCCCCAGCGCGCCTATAAAGGCGGCGTAATAGGCCGCCGAAGACAGCATGCGTGCGCCCTGTTGCCAGCTCGCATCTCCAGCCAGCAGCCAGTAGCCGAACAGCGCCAGAGTGACCATCCCGAGCCGCCGCGGATAAGGCATCAGCGAGCGCCAGTGCCAGACGAAGAATACGGTCAGAAGGGAACCGCTGATGACACTCAGCGGCTGAAACTGAGTGGTCAGCGCCAACAGCTCAAATAGCAGTGCCAGGGGCAGTAGCGCAGTCATCTAGACGGGCAGCTCACGGCGCAAGGCGCCACGCTTGAATACCCCTTCGCCGAAGGCGATCAGCCGATCCCTTTCATCCAGAAGGTCGCAGCTGGCCATGAACACCTTATGCCCGCCGGAGCGACACCGAGCCACGGCTCTGATGCGGCTGCCCGCGGACGCGGGGGCGGTGAAATTGATGTTCATTGAAAGCGTCAGCGCCACTCGGCGCTCTGCCGGGTCCGTCTCCCAGGTGCCGCACAAGCCCATGGCGACATCCATCAAAGTGGCCATGACACCGCCATGCATGTTGCTAGCATTGTTCAAGTGGCGCGGAAGCAGCTCCAGCGCGAGGGTGGCGTGCTCCGGACCATAAGCCAGCAGTTCGCAGCCCATATCCTGAAAAAAGCCGGTAACGGAGGCGTGAACCTGCTGTAACTGGGCGGGCGAATAGTCAGAGTCGGGCATGGCGTTCGATCACGGATAGCTTGCTAAGGAGACTGGCAGTCTTTAGGCTCTTGGTCAATAAAGGCGGAATCACATTTCGCACTGCGAAATGAAAATGGTAGTCCCAGACAGTCGCAACGCCATCCATCGAGGAGGTTCGCATGTTTTCCCGTATCGGCATCATCGGCGCTGGCGCCATGGGGCGCGGCATCGCGCAGTTGTTCGCCAGTGCCGGCCAGCAGGTTTGGCTGTATGACAGTCGCCCCGAAGCCATTGAGCAGGCCTTGCAATTCAACCGAGAGCTGCTCGAGCGCAGTGTAGCCAAGGGGCGTCTGACCGCCGATGAGCTGCCGCCGATTCTTGAACGCATGCAGCCGGCCCATCAGTTGGCCGAGCTGTCCGGCTGCGATTTGCTGATCGAAGCCATCGTCGAGAACCTCGAAGCCAAGCAGAGCCTGTTCGTCGAGCTGGAAGGCCTGATTGCCGCTGACGCCGTGCTCGCAACCAATACCTCGTCGTTGTCGGTGACCCGCATCGCCAGTGCCTGTACGCGCCCCGAACGGGTAGCGGGCTATCACTTCTTCAACCCGGTCACTTTGATGAAGCTCGTCGAAGTGGTCCGCGGCGAGCGCACCGATCCGACGGTTATCGACCGGCTGGTGCAACTGGCCGAGCATGCCGGACACTTCCCCGCCATCACTCCCGACACCCCCGGTTTTCTCGTCAACCACGCCGGCCGCGCCTATGGCACTGAGGCGCAGCGAATCCTCAGTGAGGGCATCGCCACGCCGGAACAGATCGACCGCATCCTGCGTGACGGTCCCGGCTTCCGTATGGGCCCGTTCGAGCTGTTCGATCTGACCGGTCTGGATATTTCCCACGCAGTGATGGAGTCGGTGCACGACCAGTTCTATTACGACCCGCGCTACACACCTTCCTACCTCGCGGCGCAGCGGGTCGCCGGAGGGTTGCTCGGACGCAAGACCGGCCAGGGTTTCTACCGTTACGAGAACGGGCAGCAGATTCGCTCGCCGGAGCCCCGCTTCGAGCCGGTGATCATCGACCGTCCGTTCTGGCTCGACAGCATCGAGCCCGAGCTGCGCAGTCATATCGGCTCGGTTCTGCAGCAGTCCGGTGCCGTGCTCGAAGACGGTGCCGAGCCGTCTAATGAGGCGATCTGCCTGATAACGCCGCTGGGCGAGGATGCCAGTAGCTGCATAGAGCGGCTGGCGCTGCCGGCGGTGCGTACCATCGCACTGGACATCTTCAGCGACCTCGACAGACGCCGCGTGCTGATGCGCCAGCCTGCACTCGATCCGGCGCTGGAAGCGCAGGCGCGTCAGGCGTTGGGGGCGGATGGCGTGCCCGTGGAGGTGATCAACGATTCCCCGGGCTTCGTCAGCCAACGAATCGTAGCCAGCATCGTCAATCTCGGCTGCGAAATCGCGCAGAAGGGCATCGCCTCGCCGGACACGCTCGATCGCGCTGTGACCATTGCCCTCGGCTATCCGAAGGGCCCCTTGGGATTTGCCGCGCACTACAATCCTGCGCGGATCCTCACGATTCTCGAGGGCATGCAGACCTGCTACGGCCATGAACCTCGTTATCGCCCAAGCCCATGGCTGCGTCGCCGGGTGCAGCTCGGTCTGCCGCTTAGCGCGCCGGACACGCCGCGCTGAGTGGCGCGAAATTAGGAGCAATCATTCGCTCTCGAGGGGCAGCTTAAGGTTGGCGATAGGCTGCCGTTAACCCGGTAGACCCGGCCATCCCAGGCGGCAGGAAACGTCATGGAATCGTTTTCTGCTGGCCGAGATGGCTATGTGCTACCAAGGAACGATGTTTATTGGTGGCAGGGGTGGTACAACCATCTTTTTACCGGATGAAAACAAGAGGCCACCGATGCGCCCTGCCTTCCGCCTTCACCCCAAGGCCTGTCTGTTGCACGCAGCAGCCTTGCTGGGACTGCTGCTTTTTCATGGCTGGATGGGACTGCCGTTCTATCTGACTGCGATCTCTATTCTGCTACTTGGCCTGTGGCCTTGGTTTGGACCTTGGCGCACCGAGGCGAAGGTCCCGGCTGCAGCCGACACCGATGCCTTGAGCTCCGCTGCCCTGAGCAAGAGTCTATCGCGTCATACCTGCCACAACGCCCTGTCGGCGGCACAGGTTTCGTTCAGTGCTGAGCAACTGGCGGCGCGCCTGCAATCGCAGCTGGCGGCGATCAGCGAGATTGCCCAGGGTGCAGAGGCCATGACCACGACCGAGCAGGACAGCGCCACCCGTGCGCGCCAGACGCTCGAAGCGGCCGAAGCGGTGCGGCGCAGCAGCGATAGCGGGCGGGCAGAATTGCAGCATGCCATCGAGCGAATGCAACAACTCAGCGCGCAGACCGAAGCGAGTCGTGAGCTGCTGGACGGGCTTTCGGCGCGTACCGAAGAGATACGGCAGATCACCGATGTGATCCAGTCCATCGCTAGCCAGACCAACCTGCTTGCGCTCAATGCCGCGATCGAGGCCGCCCGTGCCGGGGAGGCCGGTCGCGGATTTGCCGTGGTGGCTGACGAGGTGCGCAACCTTGCCGGACGTACCAGCAGCGCCACCGAGGAAGTCGGTCGAATGGTCAGCGACATCCGCGAGCAGAGCGGGGCGGTGGTCAGCCATATACAGAAACAGGCCAGTGAGCTTGACCAGGCCGCGGCGCAGATTGCCGGGACCGGGACCCAGCTCAGCGGCATCGCGGACCTGGCCGGAAATGTCGAAACCCAGGTGGCCGAAATTGCCTCCGGCACGGCCAGCAATCACGAACGGCTCGCGCAGCTGTTCGTGGCGCTGGAGCAACTGCGCGGCGATGCGCTGGAGAGCGGAACCCAGACCCGCCAGCTGGAGCAGGCTGCCGAGACACTCGTCGGCCAGGCGGAAACCGTCAGCGAGCAGCTCGCGGAGGTGCAGCTCGATGACTACCATCAGCGCATCTTTGACCTGGCCCGAGAGGGCGCGGCGGCCGTTGGTGCGCGCTTCGAGGCGGATCTGCAAGCCGGGCGGCTCACCGTCGATGATCTTTTCGATCGCAATTACCAGGCGCAGCCGGGGACCAATCCAATTCGTTACAGCACCCGCTTCGACCGCTACGCCGATGAAGTCCTGCCGGCGATCCAGGAGCCGTTGCTCGCGCTTGACGGTGCGTTGATCTACGCCATTGCCACCACACCGGATGGCTACGTGCCAACCCACAACCGCGCCTTCAGCCAGCCCCCGGTGGGCGATCCGGAGATCGATAAGGTCAAGAGCCGCAGCAAGCGGCTATTCAATGACCGCACGGGTGGGCGCTGCGGCAGCCATGAACGCAAGGTCCTGTTGCAGACTTATAGCCGCGACACCGGCGAACTGATGCATGACCTTTCGGTGCCGATCATGGTGAATGGTCGTCATTGGGGCGGCCTGCGGCTGGGTTACCGCCCCGAGCCATAGCGGGCAAGCGGCGCGTTGGCACAAGAGCCGTAGCCTTTGGCACACGAACATCGCTCGTCGCCGCCCTGCATGCCGGCAAGCTGGCTAAGCTTGCTGCACAAAGCCATCCGGAGCTCGCCCATGAAAACCTTGACTGATCATTTGGCGCAGTACGCGGCCTATCACCGTGACCCTCGCAACCTATTGAGCCATTTCATCGGCATTCCGATGATAGTGCTGGCGGTTGCTGTGCTGCTGTCACGTCCAGGGGTGGAGGCGTTCGGGCTACGGCTGAGTCCGGTCGCGCCGGTTGCGTTGGCAGCGACCCTGTTCTATCTGCGATTGGATCTTCGCTTTGCCGTGCTCATGGCGGCGGTACTGCTGCTCTGCGTGTGGATCGGCGCAGGATTGGCGCAGCAGTCGACCACGGTCTGGCTAAGTGCCGGCGCCGGTCTGTTCGTTGTGGGTTGGATCATCCAGTTCGTTGGGCACTACTTCGAAGGGCGTAAGCCGGCGTTCGTCGATGACCTGACCGGGCTGATCATCGGGCCGCTATTCGTCGCGGCCGAGCTGGGGTTCCTGCTTGGTTTGCGTGAGCCGCTGCGTCAGGCCATCGAGGCGCGGGTTGGACCGGTACGGCTGCACCAGCGCCCGATCGATGCCTGACTGCAGGGCTTTCAGTTGGTAGCGAGTGCCATCCACTGATCGCTGAGGCTGCGGGCATGGCGGTCGACCATGATCGGCGCAAACGCTCGGCCCGAGGCGGTATTGAAACTGTTGTTGCCGCTATTCATGTCTTCCAGGGCCACCTTGAGAAAGTCCCAGCGGGTTTTCAGCTTGGCGATAGCAGGGTCCGATTGGCTGTCGAGCGCGGCGAGCTGCTCGTCGATAGAGGGCACCAGGCGCCGCTCATCCTGGCCGAGGTAGGTATCCGGTTGTTCTCGAGCAGTCTCAAAGGAGCCGACATAGGCGCGGCTCAGATATTGAACGGTCAGGTACTCCACCTTGGCCGGCAGTTCGGCGCGGAAATCGGCACCCTGCTGGCTGCGTACCTCGGTCAGAAAGTCGCGTAGCGCCTTGCTCATCTGCAGCGGCCAGCCCCAGGGCATATCGTCTTCTTCGTAGCCGAAGCCTGCGCCCTCGCGCAGCGTAGCCTGCAGCGCCTGGTGCAGCTCGCGCAGCTCGTTGCTGCTGCCAGGAAAGCTGGCAACGGTATCGGCCAGCGCCTTGAGATCGTTTTCCATGCGCGCCAGATGCGCTTTCTGAAATCCCTCGCCGCGATAGAGCAGCAGGCTGCTAGTGGCGCGGTTGGCATGTATCTGCATGCCCTCCAGTGCGGTAAACGTCTGAGCCTTGGCGGAATTGAGCAGCCCTGGAAGCCAGCTCGCCAGCAAAACGGCCATCCATATCCATTTGCGATGATGCATCTCGCGCTCCTTTTTATTTTTATAGAAGCAAGTGCCGTATTGGCATTGGCATTGGCAGCCTAGCCAGCCGATGGCACCTTGGTATCACACGAAGGGGTGAAATCAAGCGGAACGGCAATTTGACAGGCTATGTTGGCCGGATCGCCATGCACCTCAACATTTCGTAGGCCCGCTTAGAGCATCCGTTCCAGTCCGATCATCTGACTGAACCAGGCGTTGAAGCGCCGCCAGGCGCCGCCGGGTTCATCCAGCAGCACCTTGCGGCGACCATTGTCTTCGGCGATCCAGATCAGCTGCTCGTGGCCGTCGAGTTTCACCAGGCGGACTTCGTAGCTGACCGTCGGCGAGGTACCTTCGAGCGTTAGTCGCTGCACCTCGCTGGCCAGCTCGGCGCTCTCGATCAGGATGCCGACCTCTGTGTTCCAGAGAATCGATCGTGGGTCGAAATTCAACGAGCCGAGAAACACATCCTGCCGGTCAAATATTACCGCCTTGCTGTGTAGGCTCGATTCCGATTCGCCGCCCAGGTTGTAGGACGCCTCCTGGTCGGGCTGTCGACGCAATTCGAACAACCGCACGCCAGCCTCAAGGAGCGGTCGGCGATAGGGTGCATATCCGCCGTGAACGAGGGGTACATCGGTGGCTTCCAGCGAATTGGTCAGAACCCGAATGGCCACGCCGTTTTCGGCATGGCCGGCGAGGTAGTCGACACCCTCTTGGGTGGGAACGAAATAGGCCGAAATCAAGGTCATTTCGCGCGTCACCGCATCCATGCTCGGCTGTAGCCGAGTGGTCAGCAGTAGACGCTCGTCGGGAATGCCGCTGGCGTTGATTTTTTCCGGGTGATCCCACATGGCCTCACCCGGCGCCCAGATCAGGTCGTCCAGCCACGTCTTCAGCGGTGGTTCGTCCAGTTCCGCCATCAGGCGCTCATACCGCTGCGGATTTCCTTGCTGCTCGGATTGCAAATACTGAGTGATCTGTCGGCGTGCCTCGTCCAGCTCCTCGATGCGAGGAGGGCGCCGCAGGAAATGCTGGATGGGGACGCTAAGGGGATGGTTCCAGTACTGATCGAAGCTGGTTGCCAGCTGCCGGGCAACCGGCCCTGCGCCGAGCAGGTCGATGTCCGTGAAGTTGAGGCCCTTGTCGGCGTCGAAATATTCGTCACCCAGATTGCGACCGCCAACGATGGCCAGGCTGCTGTCGGACAACATCAGCTTGTTGTGCATGCGTCGGTGTTGCTGGGAGAGATGCAGCAGCCGGCCCAGCGTACGGGTGACGATGTTGCTGCGGCCGACATGCAGCGGATTGAAGATGCGAATGAGGATGTTCGGATGGGCTGCCAGGATTGCGGTCTGGTAATCGCTGCCACTGCTGCCGATGTCATCGAGCAGCAGCCGGACCCTGACACCACGATCCGCAGCCTTGATCAGCTCGTCGATCAGCGCTCGCGTACTCAAGCCGTCGTGGACGATGTAGTACTGAACATCAAGGCTCGTTTCGGCGGCCCGGATCATCTGGATCCGCGCCGCGAACGCTTCAGCGCTGGCCGGCAACAGACGGAAACCCGAGTGGCCGGCCGACTGGTCGACGGCCAGCGAATCGACATGCCGAGCCAGTTCCGAATCCTGGTTCGGCAGGACATGCGACGAGGGCGGGGAAACCACGTGCCCGGCGCAGCCAGCCAGCAACAGCAGCGCCAGGAACATCAGAGATATGCGCAAGGGTCTGCTCCGTTTCGTTGTTATCGATCCTTGGCAATTGGACGCCAGCGCAACGGCGAAATTCAGAACTGGTCCTTGAGCCGGTACCAGAGCATGCCCAGCGCCAGCAGCGGCGAGCGCAGCCGCTGACCGCCGGGGAAAGTCGGATGCGGCACGCGAGCAAACAGGTCGAAGCGCCCCTGAGCCTGGCCGCTGATGGCCTCGGCGAGCAGCCGGCCGGCCAGATGGGTGGCGTTCAGCCCGTGGCCGGAGTAGGCCTGGGCATAGTAGACGTTGGGGTGATCGGTGAGCCGGCCGATCTGCGGCAGCCGGTTCGCACCGATGCCGATCATGCCGCCCCATTGGTAGTCGACGCTGGTGCCCTGCAGCTGTGAAAACACCTTGAGCATTTTTGGTTGCATGTAGGCGGCGATGTCCTTCGGGTCGCGGCCGGAGTAGTGGCAGGCGCCGCCGAACAACAGGCGGCGGTCGGCGGAAAGACGGAAGTAATCCAGCGCTACCCGCTGATCGCAGACCGCCATATTCTGCGGAAGCAGCTCGTGGGCAAGCGTCTCGGGCAACGGCTCTGTGGCGATGATGTAGCTGCCCGCTGGCAGCACCTTGCCCGCGAGGGCCGGTTGCAGTCTCGATAGGTACGCGTTGCAGGCGAGCACCAAGTGCTTCGCGCGAACGCTACCCTCTGCCGTATGTACACGCACCTGCGGGCCGTAATCTATCCGTTCGACTGCTGCGCCTTCGAACAGACGCACGCTCAGCGACTGCGCCGCAGCGGCCTCACCCAGAGCCAGATTGAGCGGATGCAGATGGCCCGAGCCCATGTCCACCAGCCCGCCGAGGTAGCAATCGGAGCCGATCACCTCGTGCATGTCGCTCCGGGGAACCAGGCGCAGCGGATGGGGATAGCCGAGGCGTTTGAGGTCGGCATGCTCCGCCTCGAAACCGTCAACGTGCCGTTGCTTGGTCGCCAGGTCGCAATAGCCCCAGGTCAGGTCGCAGTCGATGGCGTAGCGCTCGATGCGTTGTCGGACGATATCGACAGCTTCGAAGCCCATGCGCTTGAGCGCGTCCACGCCCTCGGCGCCAAGCACCGGCTGGAACTGTTCGACATCATGGCCGACGCCGCGAATCAGCTGGCCACCGTTGCGCCCGCTGGCGCCCCAGCCGATCCGATGCGCTTCCAGTAGCGCTACTGAAAAGCCGCGTTCGGCCAGTTCGATGGCCGTGTTAAGCCCGCTGAAGCCGCCACCAACGACGCAGACATCCGCTTCCTGCTCACCCCGCAGCGCGGCGAAGTTGAGCGCGCGATTGGTGCTGGCGGCATAGTAGGAGGGGGCGTGATCTTGGGCGTGGACGGCGGTTTGCCGGGTCATCATGGTCGAGCCTTGGACTGTGTGCCTGTCTCGAAGGGTAGACCGGACCGGGTCTGCGGAGCAAAAGCCGTCGGCCGAACGCGCTGCACAAAGATCAGTCCGGTACCGGCAGCTCGAGGGATTCCTTCACCTCTTCCATGACGATATAGCTCTTCGATTCGCGGACATGCGGCAGCTTGAGCAGAATGTCGCCCAGAAGTTTTCGATACGAAGCCATCTCCGAGATGCGCGCCTTGATCAGGTAGTCGAAGTCGCCTGATACCAAGTGGCATTCCAGCACGTGCGGCAGCTTGAGTACGGCACGGCGGAATTCCTCGAAGATATCGCCGGATTTGTAGGCCAGGCTGATCTCGACAAACACCAGCAACCCGCCCTTGAGATGCTGGGGATTCAGCCGAGCGGTATAGCCCATGATGATGCCCTCGCGCTCCAGCCGGCGGACGCGCTCGGTGCAGGGCGTGGTGGACAGGCCGATACGCTCGCCCAGCTCGGTGAATGGCATGCGCCCTTCCGTTTGAAGCAGACGAAGGATCTGGCGGTCGATTTTATCCAACTCGCGGCGGGTCTGATGCTTGGTTCGCATAGGCGTATCGCCTCCTGAAAAGCGGTTTATGGCGTGAATAAATCGCAAAGATCGCGCGTTATATGGTGAAATCCACTAGCAAGCGCTTTTTATACTCCGCCTTAATAGTGATTCGCAAAGTCCGGCCATGGCCGGATGGGAGGCGGAAATGCGTGTTCTGGTGATGGGTAGCGGCGTGATCGGCACAACCAGTGCCTATTATTTGGCTCGCGCTGGGTTCGACGTGGTGGTGGTCGACCGCCAACCCGCCGTCGCGATGGAGACCAGCTTCGCCAACGCCGGTCAGGTCTCGCCCGGCTATGCTTCGCCCTGGGCCGCACCCGGTGTGCCGCTGAAGGCAATGAAATGGCTGATGCAGCGCCACGCACCGCTGGCCATCAAGCTCACCGGCGATATGCAGCAATACCTGTGGATGGCGCAAATGCTGCGCAACTGCACGGCGGCGCGCTACGCGGTGAACAAGGAGCGCATGGTGCGGTTGTCCGAGTACAGCCGTGATTGTCTCGATGAACTACGCGCCGAGACTGGTATTGATTACGAGGGCCGGCAATGCGGCACCACACAGCTGTTTCGCACCCAGGCCCAACTGGATTACGCGGCCAAGGACATCGCCGTGCTGAAGGCCTCCGGCGTGCCTTACGAACTGCTCGACCGTGCCGGCATCGCCCGGGTCGAACCGGCGCTGGCACGCGTAGCGGATAAGCTCAGCGGGGCTCTGCGCCTGCCCAACGATCAGACCGGCGACTGCCTCATGTTCACCACCAGACTGGCCGAGATGGCCCGTGGACTCGGCGTGGAGTTTCGCTTTAACCAGGATATCCAGCGGCTGGAGTTTTCCGGCGATCGTCTCGATGGTGTCTGGATCGATGGCACGCTGGAGAAGGCCGATCGCTACGTGCTGGCGCTGGGCAGCTACAGCCCGCAGATGCTCAAGCCGCTGGGTATTCGCGCGCCGGTCTATCCGCTAAAGGGCTACTCGCTCACGGTGCCGATCAGCGATCCGTCCATGGCGCCGGTTTCGACGGTGCTGGATGAGGCCTACAAGGTTGCCATCACTCGCTTCGATCAGCGCATTCGGGTCGGTGGCATGGCCGAGATCGCCGGCCATGACCTGGCGCTGAATCCGCGGCGGCGCGAAACGCTGGAGATGGTGGTTGGCGATCTTTTCCCACTGGGAGGCGATCCGAGCAGTGCGCAACTCTGGACAGGATTGCGCCCAGCCACGCCGGATGGCACGCCGATCATCGGTGCGACCGCCTATCGCAATCTCTATCTCAATACCGGCCACGGTACCCTTGGCTGGACCATGGCGTGCGGCTCTGGTCGCCTGTTGGCCGATCTCTTGGCCAGCAAGCGAACCCAAATCAGTACGGATGGCCTGGATATATCCCGTTACGGCACGACCAAGGAGCCCCGCAAGCATGCCCATACAGCGCCTGCACACTAATTCACGCATGAGTCAGATCGTCATTCACCGTGGCACGGTTTACCTGGCCGGCCAGGTAGGTGAAGACATGAGTGCCGGCATCGAGCAACAGACCCGCGAAACCCTCGATAATATCGAGCGGCTGCTGCGTCAGGCCGGCACCGATAAGCAGCACATTCTTTCGGTGACTATTTACCTCAAGAACATCGACGCCGATTTCGCCGGCATGAACGCCGTCTGGGACACCTGGCTGCCCGACGGGGTCGCGCCGGCACGTGCTACCGTCGAAGCCAAGCTGTGTGAGCCCGAAATCTTGGTCGAGCTCTCGGTGGTCGCTGCGCTACCGGATTGACGGACCCGAGCTGCGACTATCAGGTCATTTCATTCTGGCGTGTTGAAAATACTGAACGCCCTCGCCATCATAGCGACCTCTATTTGTTGCGCTTGATTGGGGGCTCCCGTATTGGACGTCGGTGTTCGACTGCAAACCATCCGTAAACTCAAGGGTTTATCCCAGCGCGAGCTCGCCAAGCGTGCAGGCGTCACCAACAGCACCATCTCGATGATCGAGAAGAACAGCGTCAGTCCCTCGATCAGCTCGCTGAAAAAGGTGCTGAGCGGCATTCCGATGTCGCTGGTCGAATTTTTTTCGCCCGATTTCGAACAGGACAGCGATACCCAGGTGGTCTATAAAGCAGGCGAGCTGATCGATATTTCCGACGGTGCGGTGAGCATGAAGCTCATCGGCAAGGCGCATCCGGGGCGGGCCATCGCATTTCTGGCGGAAACCTATCCGCCCGGCTCCGATACCGGCACCGACATGCTGGCGCACCAGGGCGAAGAGGCCGGCATGCTGATCGAGGGGCGCCTGGAGCTGACGGTGAATGGCCAGACCTTTGTGCTCGAAACTGGCGACAGTTATTACTTCGAGAGCAGCAAGCCGCATCGTTTCCGCAACCCCTACGACGCGCCGGCCAGGCTGATCAGCGCGACGACCCCAGCGAATTTCTGATCCAGATTAACGGTCCCAGGCTCAGGCCGGACTTGCGGTGCGACACAGCGTCGCTGGAGATGCCTGCGCAACATGGGTTGTTTCGGCAAGCATGGCTTGCCGCTATACTAGCCGCCGCTCGCGTAACCGTGGCCGCGGGCGTGTCTAGCCACATGAGGGTGTAAGGTGAACCTGATTAAGAAGATCCTGGTAGCACAGACTGCCGTAGTGGCCCTGTGGGCAGTGAGCGCTCAGGCTGCGACCAATGACGACATCGCCGAGCGACTCAAGCCGGTGGGCGAAGTATGTATTCAAGGCGAGGAGTGCGCAGCTGCTGGCGCTGCGACTGCTGCCGCTGGCGGCGCTGCCCGCAGCGGTGAAGACGTGGTCGGCAAATTCTGCACGGCCTGCCACGGCTCCGGCTTGCTGAATTCGCCGAAAGTGGGCGATACAGCCGCCTGGCAAGCACGCGCTGACAAGCAAGGTGGTCTCGATGGCTTGCTGGCCACCGCGATCAGCGGTATCAACGCCATGCCGCCGAAGGGCACCTGTGCCGATTGCTCGGACGACGAGCTGATGGCTGCCATCAAGCATATGTCCGGCCTCTAAGCGCCAGCCGGTCCAACATAGCCGCCTTCGGGCGGCTTTGTCGTTTCATGGGGAGTAAAGCGGCGCGGCACCGGGTCGAAATGACAAACCCGTTGCCGGAGGCCAGATGCAAAGGTGTTCGGCCTTGTGATGTTCGGCCCTATGAGAGGTACCCATGCCCAGCTCTGCCCCGCAACCCGAGCAGCTGCAGTTCGCCAGCGACGGCCGCACGCCGAATAGCCCGCACCCGGTGCTGGTGTATCGTCAGCTGCCGCTGGCCGAGGACGACTATGCCACGGCGTTCGAGAACCTGTTCAACAGTCATCTGTGGCCAGCGCAATGGCGTGCAAGCGTCTACGACTATCACCACTTCCACTCCACCGCCCATGAGGTTCTTGGGGTTTCGCGTGGCTCGGCGCGGCTGATGCTCGGCGGTGAGCATGGCCAGGAGGTGGAGGTTCGCGCCGGGGATGCGCTGGTGCTGCCCGCCGGCACCGGCCATTGCCGATTGACTGCGAGCGAGGAATTCGAGGTGGTGGCGGGCTATCCGGTCGATCAGCAGTACGATCTGCTGCGTCCCGGCGAGAGCGGCCACGACGAAGCGCGCGCTCGCGCCGAGCGGGTCGGCGTACCGGTGAGTGATCCGATCGCCGGCACCCAAGGTGCGCTGGTCACACTATGGCGCCATGAATGAAGCGCGGCGCTCGAGCCCTTCGATGATTGGCCGCGAGCGCTGTTGGCGCGTCGCAGATCCTAGTCGACGAAAACTACCTGACCGTCACTGAGCGCGGCGACGCGGGCCAGCGACTCGACGCGGAAGCCCGCTTCTTCCAATTCCTGGCGACCTGCCTGGAAGGATTTCTCGATGACGATACCCAGCCCGGCGATGCTGGCACCGGCCTGCTGGATGATGGAGATCAGGCCCTTGGCGGCTTTGCCGTTGGCCAGGAAGTCATCGATGATCAACACGCGATCGGCGCCGGACAGGTGATTGGTCGAAATCGCAATGGTGCTTTCGACCTGCTTGGTGAAGGAATACACCGAAGCGGTCAGGAGGTGGTCAGTCAGCGTCAGGGATTGATGCTTGCGCGCGAAGATCACCGGAACGCCGAGCTCCAGTCCCGCCATGATCGCTGGAGCGATGCCGGAGGCCTCGATGGTGACGATCTTGGTGATGCCTTCGTCGCGGAACAGCCGGGCGAATTCCTGGCCGATCTGCTGCATCAGCACGGGGTCGATCTGGTGGTTCAGAAAGGCATCGACCTTGAGTACTCGGTCGGAGAGTACGATGCCTTCATTGCGGATCTTCTGTTTCAGCTGTTCCACGAACGCGCTACCTCAAGCGTGGGCGGCCCGGTACCTCTGACGGTTTCGCGCTCCCGAAAGCCGGCTGGGCGCTGCGCCACGATGGCGAGCGCCCAGCCCGTTTCGATCCCGCATCCATTCGCCAGCGTTTCCCGCAGCCTGGAAAGCCGCGCATTCTCGCTCAATTCCGTGCGTGGGTCCAAGTGGACCGTTCAGTCAGGTGTTTCGATCGACAAGCGGCGAAAGCGCGCGGCCTCGCCATGATGCTGCAACACCAGATGGCCCTTGTCGGCCTGTGCGAAGCGTGGAAAGCCGGCGAATTTGCTCTGGGCGATGCGCGCATGCAGGCTCGGGTCGTCGATTCGATAGCGCAGCACACGGCGGCCGCGTAGCCAGTGCTCGACATGCCCATCGTAGACGGTCAGCGCCGCCTCGATGAACTCGCCGGGCTCCATAGACGTTTCCTGTTCGGCAGCCATCAACCCATACAGGGCGCCGTTGCGGGTGGTGGGCTCGCGGCCGTCTGGGTGGCCGGCGTCATCTAACAGCTGCATTTCCGGGCCACTGTGCCAGCTGAGCTCGACGTCTTCCTCCACGCGGCAGAGCACGCCGGAGTTGCCGGCGATGGGCAGCGCGAATTCGAAACGGAAGGTAAAATCCTGGTAGCGCTGCCGTGAGATCAGATCGATTCGCGGAGCGCCGGCGATGGCCTGCAGCTCGCCGTCGCGGCTTCGCCAGCTGCCGACGGGAAAGCCGCCGGTGTGCCAGCCGCGCCACTCATCGGCGTCGAGTGTTCTTTGCATCGCCTTAGCCGAACAGCTGCTGCTTGCGCCGCAGCCAGCGATAGCCGTAGCCGATCAGGCGTATCCGCAGCGGATGCCCCTCGGGCTGTTCATAGTCGCTGTCGGCCAGCACATCGACCATCTCTTGAAGGTCGTCCTCGGCGATTACGACCTCGACCTCCCGGTCCGCCAGGTTCACGAGCATCAGCACGGTGGAGTCGTTGTCATGGCGAATGGCGAAAATCGACGGGCAGCCCGTCTCGACCGCACGATGTCGGCCACCGCCAATCTCGCGCAGTCCGATACGGGTGCGAATCATGGTGCCGGTCCTGGCTAGCAGTGAATCGTCGCGCAGGGTCTGCGCATAGACGTTGCGCTGCTCATAACCGAAGTCGCCCCCGTCGATCAGCGGCGCCGCCAGTTGCGGAGTATCAGCACAGGAGAAGCCGGCGTTGGGTTCGTTGGACCACTGCATCGGTGTGCGTACCGCCAGGCGCTCCGGGCGCGACAGATCTTCGCCCATGCCGATTTCCTCTCCATAGCGGATGATCGGCGTGCCGGGAAGCGCGAACAGCAGAGCGTGGGCCATGCCAATGCGCCGCTCGTTACCGTCGAGCATCGGCGCCAGGCGCCGGCGGATGCCGCGGTTGTAAGCGCGCATGTCAGGGTCGGGGGCGAAGGCCTGCATGACTTCTTCGCGCTCATCGTCGGTCAGCCGTTCCAGATCCAGTTCGTCATGATTGCGCAGCCAGATCGCGTACTGCGCGCGCTCGGGTGGTTCCGGCTGGCGCTCCAGCGCACGATGCAGGGGCTCGGCTTCGCTGCGGGCGAGGGCGAGGAAAAAATGATTGTTGGCCCAGAAGTTCAATAACAGAGTCAGCCGATCACCTTCGCCGAAATAGTCGCGGTACTGCTCCGGTTCGACATCTACCTCGCCCAACAGCACCGCTTCGGGGCGGCGCAGGGTAACGAAGTCGCGCATGTGCTCGAGCAGCCAATAGCCGTTGCGATCACCGTCACCGGCCTGTTCGATCAGGTGCGAGGCGGCATCGACGCGAAAACCCGATACCCCCAGGCGCAGCCAGAAGGCGATGATCCGCTCGATTTCCTTGACCACCGTCGGGTTGCCCAGGTTCAGGTCAGGCTCATGGTTGTAGAACAGGTGGCGGTAGTACTGCCCGGCGTCTTCGTCCCAGGTCCAGACGCTCTTCTCTATGGTGGGGAAAATCGGCTCGATGCTGTCATCCGGCTCGTCCGCCCAGATATAGAAATCCCGGTAAGGCGACTGCGGGTCGCGTCGTGCTTCCTGAAACCAGCGATGCTCGATCGAGGTGTGTTGCACCACCAGTTCGATCATCACATGCAGGCCCAGCTCCTCGGCCTTCTCCAGTAAATAGACCACGTCGGCGAGATCACCGAAGCGCGGATCGACCTGCAGATGATCGCTGACATCGTAGCCCGCATCGCGGAAAGGCGACTGATAGAAGGGCATCAGCCAGATGGCCGTAGCGCCCAGCCCGCGGACGTAATCCAGGCGCTCGGTAATGCCGCGCAGGTCGCCGCAGCCATCACCGTTGACGTCGAGGAACAGTGACGGGTCGATCTGATAGATCACCGCGTTGCGATACCAAAGTGGTCTCATTTCAATGTTCCTCCGGTCTGAGCACCAGTGCCTGGCCTGCTGCCAGCTCGCCGCTGTAAGGTTCGTCCTCGCCCTGGGCGTCGCTGGCGATTTCGATCTGCCAGTGCCCGTTGATCGGAAAGGCATGGGGTTCATCGGCGAAGTTCAGGCAGATCACGCGCTGGTCATCGCCCAGCTGCCGCCGGTAGGCGAGTACATTCGGGTGTGATCGCAGTTCTTCCCAATCGCCATGAAGCAGAGCGGGGCTGCGTTTGCGTGCGGCGATCAGCCGGCGGTAAAGCTCCAGTGTCGAGCCGGGCGCCTGTCGCTGCCGTTCGGCGGCCAGCTCGTCGCTGTCCGGTGGGAACGGCAGCCACGGCGGACTGCCTTCCCAGCCATGGGGCGGCGCGGAGATCCAGGGGATCGGGGCGCGGCAGCCATCGCGACCACCGGGGTCGACCTGCTCGTCCGGCCCGACCACCGCATCTTCCAGCCCCAGTTCCTCGCCTTGGTAAACGAACGGTGTACCGCGCAGCGTGAGCAATAGCACCGCGGCGGCATGGGCGCTGCGCAGCGAGCCGTGATAGCGGCTGCGCTGACGATGATTGTCGTGGTTGGACAGCACCCAGGTCGGCCAGGCGTTGGCCGGTTTGAGCAGTGCCTCGACGTCGCGAATGCAGGTGCGGAACAGTACCGGTTCCCAGGGCGCATCCAGCGGCTGGAAGTTGAAAGACATGTGCAACTCGTCGCCGGCCCCGTAGTACTGCAGGACCCGCTCGGTGGAGCGGATGTTGACCTCGCCGACCAGCACGCGCTCGCCGGGGTAGCTATCGACCAGCCGGCGCAGGCCGCGCAGCACTTCGTGGCTGTAGGGCTGGTCGTTGAACTCCACCAGCGGCTGGCCGGCCAGGCAGCGTGGATCATCGGCGAAGCTCGGATCCTTGCCGGTGCAATGGATGACATCGACACGAAAGCCATCGATGCCGCGATCGAGCCAGAAGCGCAGCACGCCGTGCATCGCCTCGATCACTTCAGGGTTGCGCCAGTTCAGATCCGGCTGCTCGGGCAGGAACAGGTGCAGGTAATACTGCTGGCTGTGTTCGTCCCAGGTCCAGGCGCTGCCGGCGTTGAGTGCGGCGCGCCAGTTGTTCGGCTCGTCGCGCCAGATGTACCAGTCGCGCTTGGGGCTGTCCCGCGAGTTGCGCGACTCGATGAACCAGGGATGCTGATCGGAGGTGTGGTTGGGCACGAAATCGAGCAGCACTCGAATCCCGCGGGCATGCGCCTCGGCGATCAGCCGGTCGATGTCGTCCAGCGAGCCGAATAGCGGATCGATATCGCAGTAGTCACTGATGTCGTAACCGGCGTCGGCCATCGGTGAGCGGAAGATCGGCGACAGCCACAGCGCGTCGACGCCCAGATATTGCAGGTGGTCGAGATGGCGCAGCACACCGTCGAGGTCGCCGATGCCGTCACCGTTGCTGTCGGCAAAAGATCGCGGATAGATCTGATAGACGGTGGCGCCCTTCCACCAGGGTGGCTGGGTTGACTCGCTCATGCTCGTGCCCCTCTGTCCGGTGTTTCGGCAGGTCCGGCGGGCGGGCCTGTGAGGTGTAGGACTGACGAACGGTGCTCGGGTTTCCCAGCTTCGTTGATCTCCGTCGGACGGTACTGAACGTCACAGACCATACTCCGACTAACCTTGCACCTGCTTCAACGACCCAGGAGACCGCCATGTTGCGTATTGCCATCAATGGTTATGGCCGTATCGGCCGAGCCGTGTTGCGAGCCCTGTTCGAGCGAAATCTGGAAAACCGGATCCACATCGAGGCCATCAACGACCTCAGCGACCGGAGCGCGATGGCGCACTTAACGCGCTTCGATACCACCTTCGGGCGTTTCCAGGGGCAGGTCGATCTGCATGACGACGTGATGCAGATCCGTGGCCAATCGATCCGTCTGCTGCATGAGCGCGATCCCAGCCAGCTGCCGTGGAAGCAGCTCGGGGTCGATGTGGTGCTGGAATGTTCGGGCAAGTTCAAGAAGCGTGCATTGATCGACCAGCACCTGCAGGCCGGAGCCGAGCGCGTGTTCGCCTCGCATCCGCTCGATGACGCTGATCTGACGGTGGTCTACGGCATCAACCATGAATTGCTCGATGGCAGCCAGCGGGTGATCTCCAACGCGTCCTGCACCACCAACTGCCTGGCGCCGCTGGCCAAGGTGTTGCACGAGGCGGTAGGGATCCGTCAGGGGCTGCTCAATACCGTGCATTCCTACACCAATGACCAGAGCTTGCTCGACAAGGCTCACAAGGATCTCTACCGCGCCCGTGCCGCGGCGGAGTCGATGATTCCGTCCACTACCGGCGCGGCCAAGGCCATCGGCCTGGTCCTGCCGGAGCTGGCCGGGCGACTGGATGGGTTGTCGGTACGGGTGCCGACGCCCAACGTCTCGCTGGTGGACCTCACCTTCATTGCCGAGCGACCGCCGGCCGGCGTCGAGGCGGTGAACCAGATCTTGCGGGCAGGGGCGCAGAAAATGCCGCTCGGGGTGATGGAGTGCAACGACCTGCCGTTGGTTTCGCGCGACTTCATTGGTTATCCAATCTCCTGCGTCGCTGATCTCAGCCATACCCGTGTACAGGACGAATTGATCAAAGTGCTGGCCTGGTATGACAACGAATGGGCATTCTCAAATCGCATGCTCGACGTGCTGCTGGCCTGGGGTGACGGCACGGCGCAGGCCGCCTGATCGGATCGTTTGGATGAACGACGGTGCGAGCGTCTGGACGCAACGGCTGGCGGAGTTCCGGGTGGCTACGGCTGCTTGTCAGCCAACGCCCGGTTGCGGCGCGGCGGCGGCTGTCACGGCTGACATTGGGCTCGCGCTGGTACTCAAAGGCCTGCGCATCAGCGAGGCCCATACGTCCGACCCGACTCGCCTTGAGCTGACGCAAGCGGCTCAAGCGCTACTGGGAAGGCCGGGCGCTTTCGCTGACGATGACATGCAGGCCTTCAGCGAGTACCTGAGCGCGTCGCGAGAGGATGAGCCCGAGCAAAAGCAGGCGGCGTCCCGTCAGGCCTGTGCCGTGCCGCTGGCTCTGGCTCATTGCTGCCTGGAGGCGCTCGAACTCGCCGTCAACGCCTGGCCTTGTACGGCGCCGATCGTCCAAAGCGATGTCCAGGCCGGCGCCGTGCTTATCCACGCCGGGCTCAGCGCGGCCTTGATCAATGTCGATGCCGATATGGCGAGTCTTGATGATGCCTCTGCCCAGGATCAGGCCGGGCGAACACGCCGACGCCTGCAGGTCGAGGGTGACGGGCTCTTGCAGCAATTGCTCGGTCAGGTTCTGTCTCGCTAGCGGTGTAAATGCTCGCCAGCAAGGTGGCTCCTACGGAAAGCTCGTTTTACACGAGGGCGTGACGCCTACACTGCGGTTGTAGGAGCCCGCTTGCTGGCGATCCGGCCCCAGACCTTTGCACGACCATCAAGCACCCAGACGACACCGACGAATCTCTTTGCGATAACGAGAAAAATCGTCTCGTTTTAGGTTGACGCCAGAAGGTATTGTTTCTAGTCTCAAAGCCAAGTGAGACGAACCATCTCAAAATAACAATCGAGACCTGAGGTCTCCTCATGCAACCCGTTCGTGCATGACGCTTCGTCTGGCGGGCCTCGACGGCCTGTCCGACGCATCGCGAACGCCCACCGGAGAAGCCCATGAGCCATCGCATCGTCCTGCCACGCCTGATGGAAGTAGGCGCTGGCGCCAGTCAGCAAATCGTCTCGGTATTGCACAACCTTGGCTGCAAACGTCCCCTGATCGTGACCGACCGGATGATGGTCGAGTTGGGTTACGTCAGCCGGATCAGCGAAACCCTGGCGCAGGCGGATATCCCCAGCGATTGCTTCGCCGACACACTGCCGGAGCCGACCGCGGCGTCTATTCGCGCTGGTGTCGACATGGTTCGTCAGGGCGACTACGACTCGATCATCGCACTCGGTGGCGGCAGCCCGATTGATTCGGCCAAGGCCATCGGCATCCTCGGCAAGTTCGGTGGAGAGATGCGCGACTACCGCTTCCCGCGTGATGTCAGCGAGGCCGGCCTGCCGCTGATCGCCATTCCGACCACCGCCGGTACCGGCTCGGAGGCGACGCGCTTCACCATCATCACCGACGAGACCAGCGACGAGAAAATGCTCTGCGCCGGCCTCGGCTTCATGCCCGTGGCCGCATTGATCGATTACGAGCTGACCCTGTCGCTGCCACCGCGG
Organism: Pseudomonas sp. Q2-TVG4-2; assembly: GCF_013620795.1. Classification (GTDB taxonomy): domain Bacteria; phylum Pseudomonadota; class Gammaproteobacteria; order Pseudomonadales; family Pseudomonadaceae; genus Stutzerimonas. The sequence continues at coordinate 239,808 of NZ_LGLW01000003.1, forward strand.
GTGACCGCCGATACCGGTATCGATGCCCTGACCCATGCCATGGAGGCCTACGTCAGCCGCAAAGCCAGCCTCTACAGCGATGCTCAGGCGCTGCAGGCCATGCGTCTGCTGGCACCGAATCTGCGTGCGGCTTATCACGAGCCCGGCAACCATGCGGCGCGCGAGGCGATGATGCTCGGTGCGACGCTGGCCGGCATCGCTTTCTCCAATGCCTCGGTGGCGCTGGTGCACGGCATGAGCCGACCCATCGGCGCCTTCTTCCATGTGCCGCACGGGCTATCCAATGCCATGTTGCTGCCGGCCATCACCGAGTTCTCGATTCCGGCCGCGCCCGAGCGTTACGCCGACTGCGCACGCGCCATGGGCGTGGCGGGCGAGAACGACAGCATAGAGACGGCCAACAGCAAGCTGCTGGTCGAGTTGCGTGCGATCAACAAGGAATTGCAGGTGCCCGGCCCGGAGCAATTCGGCATTCAGCGCGATCATTTCTTCGAACTGCGCGAAACCATGGCGCGACAGGCGCTGGCATCGGGCTCGCCGGGCAACAACCCGCGTGTGCCTACGGAAGTGGAAATCATCGACCTCTACGAAATCGTCTGGAACCAGGAGTAACCCCATGCAGACCCTCGGTAATCTGATCAACAACGAGGCCGTCGCTGGCCGCTCCGAACGCCACGCGACCGTCTATAACCCGGCCACTGGCGAGCCGCGCTTGTACGTTTCGCTGTCATCTGCGGACGAAACCCGCGAAGCCATTGCCGCCGCTCAGGCAGCCTTCGAAGGCTGGTCAAAGACGCCACCGCTGGTGCGCGCACGTGTCATGTTCCGCTTCAAGGCGCTGCTCGAAGAGCGTCGTGACGAGGCCGCGCGCCTGATTTCGCTGGAGCACGGCAAGGTGTTTTCCGATGCCCAAGGCGAAGTGACCCGCGGTTTGGAAGTGGTGGAGTTCGCCTGCGGGATTCCGCATCTGCTCAAGGGCGAGTTCTCATCCAATGTCGGTCGCGATATCGATTCCAACTCGCTGATGCAGCCACTGGGTGTCTGTGTTGGCATCACGCCGTTCAACTTCCCGGCCATGGTGCCGCTGTGGATGCTACCGGTGGCCATCGCCTGCGGTAACACGTTCGTGCTCAAGCCGTCGGAGAAGGACCCGAGCGCCACCATGCTGCTTGGCGAACTGCTGGCCGAAGCCGGGCTGCCAGCCGGTGTGCTGAATATCGTCAACGGCGACAAGGAAGCGGTGGACGTGCTGCTGACCGATGAGCGCGTGCAGTCAGTGAGCTTCGTCGGCTCGACGCCGATCGCCGAGTACATCTACAAGGCCGCCTCAGCGCACGGCAAGCGCTGCCAGGCCCTGGGCGGCGCGAAGAACCATATGGTGATCATGCCCGACGCCGATCCGCAGCAGGTGGTCAGCTCGCTGATGGGCGCGGCCTATGGTTCGGCTGGCGAGCGCTGCATGGCGATCTCGGTGGCGGTCTGTGTCGGTGACGAAGTGGCCGGCAAGCTGGTCGAGATGCTCAAGGGCGAGATCGCGCAGATGCGCACCGGGCCTGGCACTGGCGTCGAGCCCGAGCCGCACATGGGCCCGCTGGTCACGCGCGAACATCAGCAGAAGGTGTCCGGCTACATCGACCTGGGCGTAGAAGAGGGCGCGACGCTGGTGTGTGACGGCCGCGGGCTGAAAGTCCAAGGCTACGAGAACGGCTTCTACATCGGCCCGACGCTGTTCGACCAGGTCACGCCGCAGATGCGCATCTACCAAGAGGAAATTTTCGGCCCGGTACTCGTAGTGGTGCGGGTCGGTTCCTTCGATGAAGCGCTGAAGCTGGTCAACGACCATGAGTACGGGAACGGTACCTCGATCTTCACCCGCGACGGCGACACCGCACGTCAGTACGAAGAGAACGTCAAGGTCGGCATGGTCGGCGTCAACGTACCGATTCCGGTGCCGATGGCGTTCCACTGCTTCGGCGGCTGGAAGCGTTCGATCTTCGGCCCGCTAAACATGCACGGCCCGGATGGCGTGCGCTTCTTCACCCGGATGAAGACCGTGACCCGGCGCTGGCCCACCGGCATTCGCGCGGGTGCCGATTTTTCCATGCCAACGATGAAGTAACAGGGCTCCGCGGGCTTATCGTAGGAGCCAGCTTGCTGGCGATCCCGGCTGCATGATTGCCGGCAAGCTGGCTCCTACAAAAGCGTTGTAGGTGGGCTTCAGCTGTAGGGTGGGCTTCAGCCCACCAATGGGCCGCCGCAACGCGTGCGAAGTGCTCAGCTGGCGAGGCCTGCTGTTGCGATCCCCGGGGACGCTGTGCCGTGCTGGTGGGTGAAGCCCACCCTACTTCATGCCGGTACGGATTTCTCGATGCCGACCATCAGGTAAGGTGATTGCAGGCAGTGGAATTCGCCTCGCCCCGGTTCCCGATCTTTCATTTAGACTTTGCCGCCTTCGGGGCGGCTGTTTCTTCATCTACCGCAACGGGCTTCGATCAATGCGCAGTACTCCCCGCGAAAAAGGCTCTTCTATCACCCGCGTGCTGGAGATCATCGAGGCCGTGGCCGGTGCTGCGGAGCCGCTGACACCCAGCGCGCTGGCGGAAAAGCTCGATATCCCCAAGGCCAGCGCCCATCGACTGGTGCAAACCCTGGAGAAGGAAGGCTTCCTGCAATTCGGTCTTCGTGGCGGGTTGTTGCCCGGTGATCGCCTGCATGCCACCGCAGTGAATATCCTCGGCAGCGGGCGGCACAAGGCATTGCGTCAGGCGATCCTGCGCGAGCTGTCCGAAGAGATCGGCGAAACCTGCGGCCTGTCGGTGCCGGATGGGTTGGACATGCTCTATTTCGATCGGGTGCAGACCAATTGGCCTTTGCAGATCAACCTGCCCATCGGCAGTCACACGCCGCTCTGGTGCACGGCTAGCGGCAAGCTATATCTCGCCTCGTTGCCGCTGGAACAGCTGGAAAAGATTCTCCCGCGCCTGCCGATCCGGCAGCTGGCACGCAACACCATCACTGACTTGAGCGCCCTGCGTGACGATCTGGCACGTATTCGCGAGGAAGACCTGTCCACCGATTCGGAGGAGTTCATCGACGGCATGGTCGCCTGCGCCGTGCCGGTGCGCGATGGCCGCGGCGAGCTGAGCGCCTGCCTGTTCACCCATGCGCCGGTGATTCGTTGTGGCATGGAGCAACTGCTGGCGTTCGTGCCGCGTCTGCGCGCGGCGGCTGCGGAGCTAGAGACGATTGTCAGTGGTTGAGTAGGTAGGGTGGATGACGCTCTTTTCATCCACCGTGATCCCGCTCGGTGGAGCGCCGCCCCAAGAATTGGTTAAGCGCCACCCGGTGGATCGCCACCCGGTGGATCGGTGAAGCGTGATCCACCCTGCGTCTGCTTGAGCCGCGCTGGCGCCGCTAGCGCTTCAGCATCGCGCGCATCGCCGCCAGCGCGTCATTGCCGCGCGCGGCCTTGACCTCCACTGGTGCATCTTCCTGGCCTTCCCATTCCAGGTCTTCCTGCGGCAGTTCGTCGAGGAAGCGGCTGGGCATGCACTCGATGATCTCGCCGTACTGCTTGCGCTTGGCGGCGAAGGTCATCGCCAGGTTCTGCCGCGCACGGGTGATGCCGACGTAGGCCAGGCGGCGTTCTTCCTCGATGGTATCGGCCTCGATGCTGGAGCGGTGCGGGAGAATTTCCTCCTCCATGCCGAGGATGAACACGTAGGGAAACTCCAGCCCCTTGGACGCATGCAGCGTCATCATCTGCACGCCTTCTGCGCCTTCCTCCTCTTCCTGTTGACGCTCGAGCATGTCGCGCAGCACCAGCTTGGCAATGGCTTCCTCGATGGTCATCTCGCCTTCTTCGTCGCGCTCAAGGGTGTTCTTTAGCGCATCGATGAGAAACCAGACATTACCCATGCGGAAATCCGCGGCCTTGTCGCTGGAGGTTTGCGCACGCACCCAGGTCTCGTAGTCGATGTCCATGACCATGCTGCGCAGCGCGGCGATTGGATCGTTCTGCGCACATTGCTGGCGCAGGTTGTCCATGTAGCGCTTGAAGCGTGACAGGCGATCGGTGAAGCGGCTGTCCAGATGCTCGCCGAGCCCCATCTCGTCGCAGGCGGTGTACATGGAGATCTTGCGTTCGGTGGCGTAGTTGCCGAGCTTCTCCAGGGTGGTCGAACCGATCTCCCGCCGCGGTACGTTGATGACGCGCAGAAAGGCATTGTCGTCGTCGGGGTTCACCAGCAAGCGGAAGTACGACATCAAGTCCTTCACTTCCTGGCGGCCGAAGAAACTGGTGCCGCCGGACAGACGATAGGGGATCTGGTGGTGCTGCAGCTTCAGCTCGATCAGCTTGGCCTGGTAGTTGCCGCGGTAGAGAATGGCGAAATCGCTGTAAGGACGTTCGGTCTTCAGGTGCAACGTGAGAATTTCCATCGCCACGCGCTCGGCCTCGGCTTCCTCGTTGCGGCAGCGGATTACGCGGATCGGGTCGCCGTGGCCCATCTCCGACCACAACTGTTTCTCGAACGCGTGCGGGTTATTGGCGATCAGGATATTCGCGCACTTGAGGATGCGGCTGGTGGAGCGGTAGTTCTGCTCAAGCATCACCACTTTCAGTGAGGGGAAGTCGTCCTTCAGCTGCATCAGGTTTTCCGGCCGCGCGCCGCGCCAGGCATAGATCGACTGATCGTCGTCGCCCACCACGGTGAAGTGCGCGCGCTCCTGGACCAGGAGCTTCACCAGAAGGTACTGGCTGGCGTTAGTGTCCTGGTATTCATCCACCAGCATGTAGCGGACCTTGTTGCGCCACTTTTCCAGCACATCGGGGTGATTCTGGAACAGCTTCACCGGCTGCATGATCAGGTCGTCGAAATCCACCGCGTTGTACGCCTTGAGCGTGCGCTGGTAGTGGGTATAGACGATCGCGGCGGTCTGTTCCTTCGGGTTGCGCGCGTTGGCCAGCGCCTCCTCGGGTACGATCAGGTCGTTCTTCCAGCTGCCGATGTAATTCTTGATCTCGTCGACCCCGTCATCACCGGCGTATTCTTTCTGCATGATGTCGGTCAGCAGCGCCTTGATGTCGCCCTCGTCGAAGATTGAAAAGCCGGGTTTGTAGCCGAGCTTGGCGTATTCCTTGCGGATGATGTTCAGGCCGAGGTTGTGGAAGGTCGACACGGTCAATCCGCGGCCTTCGCCGCCGCGCAGCAGGCTGCTGACGCGCTCTTTCATCTCGCGCGCGGCCTTGTTGGTGAAGGTCACGGCGACGATGTACTGCGCACGGATGCCGCACTGCTGGATCAGGTAGGCGATCTTGCGGGTGATCACGCTGGTCTTGCCGGAACCGGCGCCGGCGAGCACCAGCATCGGGCCGCCGACGTAGTTCACGGCTTCCTGTTGCCGGGGGTTGAGTCGGGACATTCTCGTTTGGTCTGTTGGAGCGGGGGCGAGAGTTTAGCAGGGCTGGCCGAGCAAAATGGGGCCGCCTGAGCTCTGTGCCTACCAGTCGTCGCCAGTAGGGAATGGAACGAGGACTGAATGCTTTAGTCTAGAGGCGCGGGGCCCGTTTTCGGCTGTTCAGCCCGCCGGGCCGCTTCACACCGAATGTGTACCGTCGAGGTGGCCAGTCATTTTCTGCTCCGCACGCACCGGGGAAACAACGTGACATTGCCCGTACAACCTATGCGCCTGGTTTTGCTGGCCGACGAGCCTGAGTGGGGCGAGCGCCTGCGCGTCGCGCTGACGGCGCTGCGTAGCCATCATCTGCTGTTGGTCGCCGGCTGCTGGCAGGAGGTATCTGCGCATCTGGCCGACGTCGGACATACGCTGGTACTCACCACGCCGCAGCATCGTCCTGCTTCGGGTCGTTTCCCCTGGCCTACCATCCTTCTGCTCGACGAAGAGCCCGACGAGGCGCCCGAAGGCGTTGTGGATTGGCTGGTGGGCTCGCAGTTCACCCCCGATGTGTTGCGCCGGTGCCTGCGCTACGCCCGCGAACGCTGCAGCCTTCACGCCACGCTGCAACGCCTGGCAGAGCAGGACCCGCTGACCGGCATCGCCAATCGTCAAGGATTCCGCGCTTTGCTCGAGGCCCAACTGGCCGAGCATGACGGCGAAGGTTTGGCGCTGGGGTTGCTAGATATGGACAATTTTCGTCGAGTCAACGACGCCCTCGGTCATCAGGCCGGTGATCGGTTGATCCTGCAGGTCGTGGCGCGTTTGAAAGCGCAGCTCGAGGTGGGCGATCGAGTCGCTCGGTTGGGGGGCGATGAATTCGCGCTGCTGCTCGATACCGCACGCCGCTCCGGGCGCGCTGAAAAGGTGGCCGACCGTGTGGTGGAGGCGCTGGCCGAGCCGTATTGGCTCGATGGTGAAAGTCTGATGCTCGGCTGCAGCCTCGGGCTGGCCCATGCCAAGGCCGATAGCGATGCCGATCAGCTGTCGTGGCTGGCGCAGGTTGCGATGCGCCACGCCAAAGCCAGGCAAGGGTGCACCTGGTATCTCTACAACGAGCGGGTCAATCGCAGCGCCAGCAGCCTGGCGGACCTCGAAGGCGAGTTGCGCCGAGCGTTACGCCGCGACGATCTGGAGCTGCATTACCAGCCGCGATTGTGCATTGCGACCGGACGCATCATTGGGTTGGAAGCGTTGGTGCGATGGCGTCATGCCTCGCGCGGCCTGCTCGCGCCGAATGAGTTCATTCCGATGGCGGAGGAGAGCGGGCTGATAGTGCCGTTGGGTTACTGGGTCATTTCCCGGGCGCTGCGTGACATGCAGTGCCTTCGCGAGAGCGGTGCAGGCGAACTGCATATGGCCGTCAATCTGTCGTTCCGGCAGTTTCAGGACAGCCAGCTGCTGGTCACTCTGCAGCGGTTGATCGAGGAGCGCGGTGTGGACCCGCACTGGCTGGAATTCGAACTCACCGAAACCGCCGTGATGCGCCGCAGCGAACAAGTCAGCGGCACCATGACTGCACTGGCGGAGCTCGGCGTGCGTTTTTCGCTGGATGATTTCGGTACCGGTTTTTCATCGTTCGTTCACCTGAACAGGCTGCCCATCAGCCTGCTGAAGATCGACAAGAGCTTCGTCGATGGCATAACAACCAAGACGGACAACAGCCTGGTGCAGGCCATGATCGGCCTGGCCCATAAGTTGGGGCTGGAAGTGGTGGCCGAAGGCGTAGAACAGATCGCCCAGCTGAAGCTGCTGGAACGCTATGGTGCCAACCAGGTACAGGGCTATCTGATCAGCAAGCCCCTGCCGCTGGCGGAGCTGGAAAAATACCTGAGTGACCGCGACCAGCCGGAGAGCGTTGCCGAAGGCTAAGCCAACCGCAAAGCTCTCCGGCGACCGCTTATCGGACCATGTGCAGGAAGTGCATGTGCTTTTCGTACTGGTCGAGGATGTCGCCGATGACGCCCTCACGGCTCCAGCCCATCACGTCGTAGTTCTGCCCGCCTTCCTTGAGATGCACCTCGGCGCGGAAGTAGGTGGGCTCGTCGCCGTCGGTCTCATTGGCGACGAAACTCGGCATCGGATAGCCGCGCGGGCGAATCTGGTAGATGAAGTCAGGTGCGCCCTCGTGGGTGATCTGCAGCCCGGTACGGTTGTCCTCATCAGTAGTCAGTTCAACGCCGTAGCCCTGCTGGCGCAACTCATCTGCCACGGCCGCACAGGCTGGGGTTGCGATTTCGCTAATGAAGCGCTCAACGTCGCGGCGGCGCGGGTACTTGGTCAGGCTCTGCACCCGGCGACGCCATCCGCCCTCTTGCGGCGCTGTAGGCGTGGTACTGATCGTTTGGTAACGCAGGCCCTGTTTGGTGGCATCGACGCGCAGCGCTTTGAGCAGGCCCCACATGGCGCAGAGCAGTACCAGGGTGAAAGGCAGGGCGCTGGCAATGGTCGCAGTCTGTAGCGCGGTCAGGCCATCGGCGAGCAGCAGGGCAATAGCCACGGCGCCCATGGAACAGGCCCAGAAGACGCGTTGCCAGGCTGGCGTCTGGCCTTCGCCACCGGAGGCGAGCATGTCGACGACCAGCGCGCCGGAGTCCGCCGAAGTGACGAAGAACACCACCACCATGATGATCGCGATCAGCGATAGCAGCGAGGCGAATGGGAAATGCTCGAGGAAGGCGAACAGCGCGAGGGAGCTGTCGCGTTCGATGGCTTCACCCAGGCTGGTGACGTGGTCCCACAGAATCATGTGGATGGCCGTGTCGCCGAACACTGTCATCCACAGCAAGGTGAAGGCGGTTGGCACGAGCAATACGCCGGTAACGAACTCTCGGATGGTGCGGCCACGGGAAATACGCGCGATGAATAGGCCGACGAAGGGCGACCAGGCCAGCCACCAGCCCCAATAGAACAGCGTCCAGCCGCCGATCCAGTCGTTGGGCTCGTAGGCGTAGAGGTTGAAGGTGGCGGTGACGATCTGCGAGAAGTAGTTACCAGTGTTCTGCACGAAGGTCTGCAGGATAAATACGGTTGGGCCGGCAATCAGTACCAGCAGCAACAACAGCACGGCCAGCGTCAGGTTCAGTTCGGACAGTCGGCGTACACCCTTGTCCAGGCCGGTGACCACCGAGATGGTCGCCAGCAGCGTGGTGCCCGCGATCAGTGCAATCTGCACCGGTACTGAAATCGGCAATCCATACAGGTGATTCAGGCCGGTATTGATCTGCGTAACGCCCAGGCCCAACGAGGTGGCCACGCCGAGCACGGTGCCGATGATGGCGAAGATGTCCACAGCGTGACCAATGGGCCCGTAAATGCGTTCGCCGATCAGCGGGTACAGGGCTGAGCGCAGCGTGAGTGGCAGACCCTGGCGATAGCTGAAATACGCCAGAATCATCGCCACGATGGCGTAGATGGCCCAGGCATGCAGGCCCCAGTGGAAGAAGGTGATCTTCATTGCTTCACGTGCGGCAGCAACCGTGCCACCTTCGCCAACCGGTGGCGAGAGGAAGTGCATGACCGGCTCGGCCACGCCGAAGAACATCAGGCCGATGCCCATACCTGCCGAGAACAGCATCGAGAACCAGGTCAGATGGCTGTAGTCCGGCTCACTGTGGTCGGGACCGAGTTTGATTTCCCCATAACGGCTGAGCGCCAGCAGTACGACCATCAGCAGGATGATCGCAACGGCAAGAATATAGAGCCAGCTGACGTTGGCGATGATCCAGGCCTGAACCTCGCTGAAGACACTTTGGGCGTGTTCCGGGGTGGCGACGCTGTAGATCACCAGCAGCAGAATCAGAACGGCAGAGCCGTAGAAAACGGGGGGGTTTAGCGTGGGAGAAGAAGACTTTTTGGCCTCCATGCTGCGCTCCTTAATTACCGATTCGGGAGTGGCCGCCTGTGGCGAAGAGGGCGCAATCTAACATACTGGTCAGCTTTCGACCGGGCCCGTTCCGCGTCGACGAAGGTGCTACCGAGGATGTGACCGCTTGAAAGGGCAGGTTGCAGCAAGCGTTCTTATCTTATTTGCAACCGCTCGATGGGTGCCGGCATCGTCGCCCAGATGCCGGTTAGCGGCTTAGCCCGCCTGGCTGCTGGGACGATATTGCAGAGCTTCGGCCAGGTGCGGGCGGCCAATGGACTCGACCTGCTGCAGGTCTGCCAGTGTGCGCGCCACTTTGAGGATCCGGTGTGCGGCCCGTAGCGACAAGCCGAGGCGCTCACAGGCGCGTTCAAGCCACTGCTGATCGTCGGCTTGCAGCCGGCAATGGCTGCGCAGGCCGGCCAGATCGAGGAAGGCGTTGGCGCAACCCTGACGCTGGAGCTGGATGCGCCGTGCATCAGCCACCTGTTCGGCGACCAACAGGGTGGTTTCGTGACTGGCCGGTGGGGCATTCAGCGCGGTGGCTTCGCGGGCAACCGTCAGGTGCAGGTCGATGCGGTCCAGCAACGGCCCGGACAGCTTGCCACGGTAGCGCTGGATCTGGTCCGGTGAGCAGCGGCAACGCCCGCTGGGATCACCCAGGTAACCACAGGGACAGGGATTCATCGCCGCAACCAATTGGAATCGCGCCGGAAAGCGCACCTTGTCGCGGGCTCGGGCGATAACGATGCAGCCTGATTCCAGCGGCTCGCGAAGCACCTCCAGTACCTTGCGGTCGAACTCCGGCAATTCATCCAGAAACAGCACGCCCTGGTGCGCCAGGGTGATTTCGCCCGGCCGCGGCCGGCTGCCTCCGCCAACCAGTGCCGGGCCCGAGGCGCTGTGATGGGGCTGCCGAAACGGCCGCTGCGGCCAGTGCTGCAGCGGCGACTGGCTGGCGACTGAGTGGATGGCCGCGACTTCCAGCGCTTCCTGTTCTTCAAGCGGCGGCAGCAAGCCGGGAAGACGGCTGGCTAGCAGCGTTTTGCCCGTGCCAGGCGGGCCGGAAAAAAGCAGGTTGTGCGCGCCCGCGGCGGCCACCAGCAGGCCGCGCTTGGCGGCCGCTTGACCCTGTACATCGGCCAGGTCGGGGTAGGGCAGCACCTGGCGCAGCAGGCCTTGTGCCTGGAAGGGCGGGATGATTGTTGCGCCGTTAAAGTGCGCGGCCACCTCAAGCAGGTGATCGGCGGCATAGACGATCAGGCCGGACGCCAGGCTGGCTTCTTCGGCATTTGCCTTTGGCACCAGCAGGGCGCGGCCGGCCTGGCGTGCAGCCAGCGCGGCGGGCAGCACGCCCTGGACGGATCGTAGCGCGCCGGACAGGGCCAGCTCACCCAGGCACTCCAGGGTGTCGAGGCGATCCGCGGGAATCTGTCCACTCGCCGCAAGAATGCCCAGGGCAATGGCCAGGTCAAAGCGGCCGCCATCTTTCGGCAGATCAGCAGGGGCGAGATTGAGGGTGATGCGGCGGGCTGGGAAGTCGAATCCGGAGGTAAGGATCGCGCTGCGCACGCGGTCCTTGCTCTCCTTGACCGCAGTCTCCGGCAGGCCGACCAATGCCAGTGAAGGCAGTCCATTGGCGAGGTGCGCTTCCACCGTCACGGTGGGGGCTTCCACGCCCACCTGGGCGCGGCTATGGACGATTGCGAGGGACATCCGATCACTCCTTGATCGTGACGCCTTCCGGTCTATTCGGACGCGGGCGGCGCGAGTTTCTCTTCCAGTTCGGCGACCTTGGTTTCCAGGGCTTCAAGACGCGCTCGGGTACGTGCGAGGACAACCATCTGGCTGTCGAACTCATCGCGGCTAACAACATCCAGCTTGCTCAGCGCGCCCTGCACGATTCCTTTGAGCTGCGCTTCGATTTCAGGACGGGGCAGCGACGTTTCGCCGTTGAACAGGCGCGAAGCCTGGGAGCCGATGGCATCGAGAAGAGCTTTGGGTGGGAACATGAGCATCACCTGTTTCTGAGCGGCCAGCAGTGTAGCACGGCCTGTCTGGGGGCGATTTTTGCCAGCGTGCACGTTTATGGACAGGCGTTTGCGTCTCGGTGCGCAGTATTGGTGCGCGGTTTCGCTGATCCGCGAGCGGTGCGGTCGCGCGCTGACGCCATGGAACGCGCCAGGCCGGACCTTTCGGAAAGCTGGCACTGATTCTGCTTGGTGGCCCATGACGATGCACCAGAGCGTTGCGGTGCCAAGGCGATTCGGGACGTTTCGTCGGTTTGGCTGATGGTGTCGGGAGTCGTTCGGCTACGCCGGCGCGTTACAAGAGCCAGACACTGAGCTTAGACTTGAACCGGGTTCGTACTTCTGGGGCAAGTCCACCTAAACGGGAGAAGTTTAATGAAACTAGTCACTGCCATCATCAAGCCGTTCAAGCTGGACGACGTACGCGAGTCATTGTCCGAGATAGGCGTTCAGGGCATCACGGTAACCGAGGTCAAGGGCTTCGGGCGCCAGAAAGGCCATACCGAACTCTATCGCGGTGCCGAATACGTGGTCGATTTCCTTCCGAAAGTGAAGATCGACGTTGCGATTGCCGACGATCAGCTCGATCGTGTGATCGAGGCCATCACCAAGGCGGCTAACACCGGCAAGATCGGTGACGGCAAGATCTTCGTCGTCAATCTGGAGCAGGCCATCCGCATCCGGACAGGCGAAACCGATACCGACGCGATCTGATCGGCCAGGTCGCGTAGCGGGCGAAGCCAGCCAGGCCAACCGAGTCTGGCTTCACACCTTCACGCACGATCCGATCATTACGATTGCCTGCCGTTAGCAGGCCTACGAACCCCCACGCCCCAGGAGTAAAACCATGACTCTGCGAAAAATCGCAGGGCTAGGAGCCCTTTTGTCTCTGATAAGCCCCGGCATCGCCATGGCGCAAGAGGCAACGCTGGATTCAGGCGATACGGCATGGATGCTTACAGCTACCGCGCTGGTCCTGTTCATGACGATTCCGGGCCTGGCGCTGTTCTACAGCGGCATGGTCCGCGCCAAAAATATCTTGTCGGTCATGATGCAATGCTTCGCCATCACTGGCCTGATGAGCATTCTCTGGATGGTCTACGGCTACAGCCTGGCGTTCGACACGACTGGCATGGAAGCGGGCATCACCAATCTCAGTTCGTTCATCGGTGGATTCGACCGCGTTTTCCTCAGCGGCCTGACCCCTGACGCCCTCACCGGTACTGTTCCGGAGAGCGTCTTTATCACCTTCCAGATGACCTTCGCCATCATCACCCCGGCGCTGATCGTCGGCGCTTTCGCCGAGCGCATGAAATTCTCCGCGATGCTGGTGTTCATGGGCGTCTGGTTCACCCTGGTCTATGCCCCGATCGCGCACATGGTCTGGGGCGGCGACGGCGGCCTGATGTGGGACTGGGGCGTGATCGACTTCGCCGGTGGCACCGTGGTGCACATCAACGCCGGTATCGCCGGGCTGGTGGCCTGCATCGTGCTCGGCAAGCGCAGGGGATTTCCAACCACACCGATGGCACCGCACAACCTGGGTCTGACGTTGATCGGTGCGGCGATGCTCTGGATCGGCTGGTTCGGCTTCAACGCCGGCTCCTCCCTGGGTGCCAACGGCACGGCCGGTATGGCAATGCTGGTGACACAGATCGCGACGGCTGCTGCGGCACTGGCCTGGATGTTCGCCGAGTGGCTGATGCACGGCAAACCCAGCGCGCTGGGCATTGCCTCGGGCGTGGTTGCCGGTCTGGTCGCCATCACCCCGGCTGCCGGCACGGTCGGTCCGATGGGAGCGCTGATCATCGGTTTGGCGTCTGGTGTCGTTTGCTTATTCTGCGCCACCAGCCTGAAGCGCAAGTTCGGCTATGACGATTCCCTGGACGCCTTTGGCGTGCATGGGGTCGGTGGCATCGTCGGTGCATTGTTGACGGGTGTATTCGCAGCGCCGGCGCTGGGCGGCTTCGGTGAGGTGGACAACATCGCGTTGCAGCTGTGGATACAGCTCAAGGGGGTGATCTTTACCGTCGTGTACACCGCCATCGTCACCTTCGTGATTCTCAAGGTGATCGACGGGGTGATGGGCCTGCGCGTCAGCGAAGAAGAAGAAACCATCGGCCTCGACCTCAGCCTGCACAACGAACGCGGCTACAACCTGTAAGCACACGGAGCGCGCCCGGAGCCAACCCGGGCGCCTTAACCGAATGGCGCCCAGGCGCTCGGCAAAAGGTGAAAAATAATGGATAGCACAGCACTGATACCCGTTCAGTACGGACTCGATACCTTTTATTTCCTCATCTGCGGCGCGCTGGTGATGTGGATGGCGGCCGGTTTCTCCATGCTCGAAGCCGGTCTGGTTCGGGCGAAGAACACCGCCGAGATCCTGACTAAGAACATCGTGCTCTACGCCGTGGCGTCGATCATGTACCTGCTGATCGGCTACTACATCATGTACTCCAGCCCGGACGGCGGCATCCTGCCGAGCCTGGGCTTCCTGATCGGTGACGAAAACGCGGCGGACGTGGTCGCCGCCGGTGGCGAAGACGCGCCGTACTACTCGACCCGCGCCGATTTCTTCTTCCAGGTGGTGTTCGCCGCGACCTGCATGTCCGTCGTTTCCGGTGCGGTAGCCGAGCGGATGAAGCTGTGGGCGTTCATCGCCTTCGCCGTGGTGATGACAGGCGTCATATACCCGGTGCAGGGCTTCTGGAAGTGGGGCGGCGGCTTCCTCGATGCAGCTGGCTTTCTCGACTTCGCAGGTTCCGGCCTGGTGCACATGGCAGGCGCCTCCGCTGCTCTGGCTGGCGTACTGCTGCTCGGTCCGCGTAATGGCAAGTACGGCCCGAACGGCCAGATCAACGCCATCCCCGGGGCGAACCTACCGTTGGCAACGCTGGGCGCGTTCATCCTCTGGATGGGCTGGTTCGGCTTCAATGGCGGTTCGCAGCTGAAAATGAGCACCATCGAAGACGCCAACGCGGTCGCTCAGGTGTTCACCAATACCAACATGGCAGCAGCCGGTGGCTTGGTCGCTGCGCTGATCACCGCCCGGCTGCTGTTCGGCAAGTCCGACCTGACCATGGTTCTGAACGGCGCGCTGGCCGGGTTGGTGGCCATTACGGCCGAACCGCTGACCCCGACCGCCCTGCAGTCTGTACTGATCGGTGGCGTCGGTGGAGTGCTGGTGGTGTTCAGCATCCTCGGCCTGGACAAGCTCAAGCTCGATGACCCGGTCGGCGCCATTTCGGTGCACGGTGTTGTCGGTATGTGGGGCCTATTGGCGGTACCGCTGACCAATGCGGACGCGACCTTCGGTGCGCAGCTGTTGGGGCTGGTTTCGATCTTCGCCTGGGTATTCATCGCCAGCCTGATTGTCTGGGGCCTTCTTAAGGCGGTGATCGGTCTGCGCGTCAGCGAAGAGGAGGAATACGAAGGGGTCGACGTCGTCGAGTGCGGCCTCGAAGCCTACCCGGAGTTCACCAGCAAGCGCTGATTGGCAAGCGGATGAGGAGGGCGCCTGCGGGCGCCCTTTGTTTTTTCTGGCGTCGCGCTAGAATGCGCCGGTTCAGGTGATCACAGAGGCTTCCAGCATGTGGCAACAGACGATGATCACGTTGCGTCCGAGGCCGCGAGGTTTTCACCTGATTACCGACGAGCTGCTTGCACAACTGCCGGAACTGCAACAATGCCCGGTCGGTCTGTTACACCTGTGGCTGCGTCATACCTCGGCCTCGCTGACTATCAACGAGAATGCCGACGGTGCGGTGCGCCGCGATTTCGAGCGGTTTTTCAATCGCCTGGTGCCGCAAGGCCAGGGCGGCTACGAACATGACTACGAAGGGCCGGATGATCTGCCGGCACATTTCAAGGCGAGTTTGCTCGGTTGCCAGGTGAGTTTGCCGGTCAGCGAGGGGCGACTGGCATTGGGGGCTTGGCAAGGTATCTATCTGGGCGAACACCGAGATCAGGGTGGCGCCAGGCAGATCCTTGCGACGCTGTACGGGATGGCAAGTTGAATTTTTTTTGGCGATGGCGAACAAAGCTCATCGCTGGGCTATAACTTCCGCTTTGGCAAGGTACGAGGTTGAACATGAGTGACGAAGAATTAGAACAAGACGATCTGGACGTTAGCGACGAGGAGGATAGCGAGGAGCTGGCCGCTGCGGACGACGGCGAGGCAGACAACGGCGCCGACGACGAGGGCACTGACAGCGAACGCGCGACCCCGACGAGCAAGAAGGCCAAGGCCAAGACGGTCGTGGTCGAGGAGTTGCCGAGCCTGGAAGCCAAGCAGAAAGAGCGTGACGAGCTGGCCCGTGCAATGGAGGAGTTCCTGGCGCGCGGTGGGCGTGTGCAGGAGGTAGAACCCAATGTCGTTGCTGACCCGCCCAAGAAGCCCGACAGCAAGTATGGCAGCCGACCTATCTGAGCCGGTGACGCCGGGATTGCACAGGCGCGCCATCTCACGCCTGTAGTGGTCGGGTCGTTACCCGGCCGCTCGTTCCCGATGCGTGACCGCAGCAAAGCCCAACACTGCCGTGTTGGGCTTTGTCGTATCTGCAGGGCGGTTAGTTGATTATGACCAGCGTGCCAGCAACGCTGGAAGCTCTGCCAGGCTTTGTACTTCAGCGTCTGGTTGGCCTTCGTGCTGCCAGGATTTGCCGCCGGGATTGAACCAGATCGCTCGAACACCGGCGCGCTGCGCCCCGCCGATATCGTCGTCAGGGTGATCGCCGATGTGCACGGCATGTTCAGCCTTCACGCCAGCGCGCTCAAGCGCTTCCTGAAACGGGCGCGGGTCCGGCTTGCCGATGCCGAGGTCTTCCGCGCACAGGGTGAACTGGAAATAGTCGGCCAGACCTAGCCGCCGCACGTCAGCATTACCGTTGGTCAGTACACCGAGTGTGTAGTGATTAGCCAGATGTTCCAGGGTGGGATGCACATCGGGGAAGAGATCAATGGCATGCCGGGCTTCCAGAAACACCTCAAACGCTTGATCGGCGATAGCGCGTGCTTCTCCATCCGGATAGCCAGCGTCATGCAGAGCGTGGAAGAGAATGCGCCGCCGCAGTTCGCTGATGCGGTGCTTCAGGCCCGGCTCGGACTCGACCAGCATGCGCCGGATCGCGGCCAGCGACTCCACCGGAAAGCCTCTTAGACGCGACGCATGTTGGTCGAGCCAGTCCCGCAGACGGATTTCCGCGCTGTGAATGACGGGGCCTACATCCCAGAGCGTGTCGTCGAGGTCGAAGGTGATCAGCTGGATACTCATTGCTCGCTGTCCTGTTTGCGTCGGGCACGTGGATGCGCCTGATCATAGACCTTGGCCAGGTGCTGGAAGTCCAAGTGTGTATAGATCTGTGTGGTGCCGATGTCAGCATGGCCGAGCAACTCCTGCACCGAGCGCAGGTCCTGAGAGGATTCCAGTATGTGACTGGCGAAGCTGTGGCGGAGCATGTGCGGATGCAGATGCTGGCCAAGTTCACGCACGCCGGCCTGGCGTACTCGGAGTTGTACCGCGCGAGCACCGAGGCGGCGCCCCTGCTGGCTAACGAACACTGCACCATCGGCGGGATTGCTCAGGGCCCGCAGCGGCAGCCAGGTCTGCAGCGCTTCGAGTGCCTTGCGACCGATGGGTAGCACGCGCTCCTTGTTGCCCTTGCCATGGACATGGACCAGTCTGGCAGACAGATCGAGCTGATCGAGGTTTAGCCCGACCAGTTCAGCCAGGCGCAATCCCGATGAATAGAACAGCTCGAGGATGGCCTGGTCGCGATGACCAATGAAGTCGTCTTCGATACCGCCGTCGAGCAGCTGCATGGCCCGGTCGGTGTCGAGCAGGCGCGGCAGACGCTTGTCGCCCTTGGGAGCGGAAATTCCAGCCGCCGGGTCATGGGCGCAGCGCCCTTCCTGATTGAGGTAACGATAGAGGCCGCGCAGCGACGACAGCAAGCGCGCCAGGCTGCGGCTGGATTGACCCTGGCGATGTTGGTCGGCGATCAATTGGCGAACGTGGGCGCTTTTCAGCTCGGCCCATTCCGCCAGATGCTGCTTCTGGCAGAAGGCCGTGGCCTTGACCAGGTCGCGCCGATAGCCATCGAGTGTATGGGGTGACACCTGCCGTTCACTGCGCAGGTGCTCGAAATAGGCGTCGAGATCGGCTTGCATCGGAAGGCTCCCATCGGTCGAAGAAGCAGCTACAGGCCTCAAGCTGCAAATAAACACGCAAGTAGCCAGCCTCGGTTCGACACTGAGCCTTCACGCCGCTGGCGTGCGCTAGCGCACCGAGCGCAGCGGTGTGGAATAGTGGGGCAGGACCCGAGTCAGCACTTCGGCGATATAACCGAGAAACAGCGTACCCAGCGAACTCTTGTAATGCTGCGGGTCCTGGCTGCCGATCGCCAGGATGCCTTGCTGCTGGCTGAGCGCGACCACTGCGGCCGAGCCGATGCCGCTGCTTTCCTCTTCACCGAACAGGAACGCCAGCTCATGCGGGCGAAGTACACCACAGACGGTCTTGCCGGTACCGAGCAGACCGCCGATGGCCTGTTGCGCCTCGGCAGCGGCCACGCTACGGCCGACCGGCAATGGTGACTCGCTGAACAGGATCAGGCTGACGTAGGGCACCTGGAACTCGTGCCGCAGGCTTTCGTCCACCGCGCCGATGATTTCTTCCAGGCTGTTGGCATCGAGCAGGTCGAGGACCAGCCGACGGGTCTTGTCGAACAACCTGTCGTTGTCGCGGGCCACGTCCATCAGTTGCGACAGGCGATGGCGCATTTCGATGTTGCGCTCGCGCAGCAGCTTCACCTGGCGTTCGACCAGCGACACCGCGCCGCCGGGCAGATGCGGGATGCGCAGCTCTGGGATCAACTCATCGTGATCGACAAAGAATTCCGGATGGGCACGCAGGTAGGCCGCAACGCTTTCGGCATCCGGCAATTGCGGCTTGTCCTGGTTTTGCTCGGTCATAGGCGAACCTGTCCTTCGAAAACGCGAACGGCGGGGCCGGTCATCATAACCGGCTGTCCTGGGCCTGCCCATTCGATGGACAGACGGCCACCCGGCAGATCGATCTGCACCGGCGAATCCATCCAGCCCTGGCGAATCGCAGCAACCGCCGCGGCGCAGGCACCGGTGCCGCACGCCTGGGTTTCCCCTGCGCCGCGTTCCCAGACCCGCAGTTTCGCGTGTTGGCGGTCGACGACTTGCAAAAAACCGGCGTTGACCCGCTGCGGGAAGCGCGGATGATGCTCGATCTTCGGTCCTAGCTCGTGCACCAGTGCGCTCGTGACGTCATCCACGCGCAGCACGGCATGCGGATTGCCCATGGACAACGCGGCGATCTCCAGCTGCTGTTGGTCGACGTCCAGTGCATAGGTGAGGCTCTCGCGGTCGGCCTGGAACGGTATGTCTGCTGGGACCAGCCGCGGCGGGCCCATGTCGACGCTGATCTGCCCATCTGGGCGGATGTCCAGCTCGATGATGCCGCCCCGGGTTTCGACGCGGATCTGCCGTTTCATGGTCAGGCGCTTGTCGAGCACAAAGCGCGCGAAGCAGCGCGCGCCGTTGCCGCATTGCTCCACTTCCGAGCCGTCGGAATTGAAGATGCGGTAGCGGAAGTCAACGTCGGGATCGTGCGGCGGCTCGACCAGCAAGAGCTGATCGAAGCCGACGCCCGTATGCCGATCACCCCATTGCTTGGCGTGTTTCGGCTGGATATGCGCGTGCTGGCTGATCAGGTCGATGACCATGAAATCGTTGCCCAGGCCGTGCATCTTGGTAAAACGCAAAAGCATCGTCGTGGCCTCAGGCAGGCAGCAGGCTTTCGCCGGCGTATAGCTCCTGCACGCTTTCGCGGCGGCGCACTTCGTAGGCTTGGTCGCCGTCTACCAGCACCTCGGCTGCACGGCCGCGGGTGTTGTAGTTGGAGCTCATGACGAAACCGTAGGCACCGGCCGAACGAACGGCCAGCAGATCGCCTTCGGCCAGGGTCAGCGAACGTTCCTTGGCGAGGAAATCGCCGGTTTCGCAGATCGGCCCGACGATGTCGTAGTGACGGGCTTCGCCTTCACGCGGCTGCACCGGTACCACATCCATCCAGGCTTGATACAGCGCCGGGCGGATCAGGTCGTTCATTGCCGCATCGACGATGGCGAAGTCCTTGTGCTCGGTGTGCTTGAGGTATTCCACGCGGGTCAGCAACAGGCCGGCGTTGGCCACGATCGAGCGACCGGGCTCGAACACCAATGCCAGATCGCGCCCGTCGATGCGCTTGCGTACGGCCTGAATGTAATCGCCGGCCAGTGGCGGCTGCTCTTCGCGATAGCGCACGCCGAGCCCGCCACCCAGATCCAGGTGCCGAATGCGGATACCACGCACCGCCAGGCGATCAATCAGTGCCAACAGGCGGTCGAGCGCGTCGAGGAACGGCGGCAGGCTGGTGAGCTGGGAGCCGATATGGCAATCGACGCCGACCACGTCAAGGTTGCTCAGCTCGTGCGCTCGCAGGTAGACCGCTTCGGCATCGGCGATGGCGATGCCGAACTTGTTTTCCTTGAGACCCGTGGAAATGTACGGATGGGTGCCGGCATCGACGTCGGGATTGACCCGCAGCGACACCGGTGCCATCACGCCGAGCTCGGCGGCAACCTGCTGCAGGCGTTCGAGCTCCTCGGTGGATTCGACGTTAAAGCAGTGCACGCCGACTTCCAGGGCGCGGCGCATGTCGTCACGGGTCTTGCCGACGCCGGAGAATACGATGCGTTCCGGCAGGCCACCAGCGGCCAGCACGCGCTCCAGTTCGCCGCGCGAAACGATGTCGAAGCCGGCGCCAAGCCGCGCCAATACGTTCAGTACGCCCAGGTTCGAGTTCGCTTTGACGGCGAAGCAGACCAGATGCGGCATGCCCGTCAGGGCATCGGCATAGGCGCGGTATTGAGCCTCGATATGGGCGCGCGAGTAGACGTAGGTAGGGGTGCCGAAGCGTTGCGCGAGAGCGGGCAGCGCCACACCCTCCGCGAAGAGTTGACCGTCGCGGTACGAGAAGGCCTCCATGGAATGCCTCCTTTACAGTTCGAAACGGTCTTTGGAACGTTCTTTGGCGGTTGCCTCGTCGTCCGGGAGATAAAGCGGGCCTTTCTGGCCGCAGCCGGTAAGTGCGGAAGCGAGAACCGCGAGTGCAATGAGTGGAAGCAATAGACGCTTCATTGGGGTGCAATCCTAGAAAAATCGATGGGCCGGAGTATACCCAGCACCCGTCGGATTGCCTATTCGGCCGCGCTGGCTGGCACCGGCGCCGAGCGGCTGGTCGGACAGTCGCTCGCTAGACGCGGCGGTGGCCTGCTAAGCTCGCCGGCAACGTCGGTGGCCCTGGTGCCGCCGTACAACCCGTACCGAAGGAAATCGATTCATGAGTCTGAGCGAAGCCCGGTTTCACGATCTTGTCGACGCCGCGCAGGAAGAAATCGAAGATGTGTTCGATCACAGTGGTATGGATGTCGACCTGGAAAATTCTGGTGGCGTCCTTACGGTGCGTTTCGAAAACGGCACGCAGCTTATCTTCAGCCGCCAGCCGCCGCTGCGCCAATTATGGGTGGCGGCGCGCTCGGGCGGCTTCCACTTCGATTATGACGAAGCGTCCTCGTTGTGGATCTGCGACTCCAATGACGAGCGCCTTGGCGAGCTCTTGACCCGCGTCACGCAGGAACAGGGTGGCGAAGGGCTCGACTTCGAGGAGCTATGAGACGAGACGTTACCTGACCTGGGTCGCTGCGAGCGACCTTGATCTGGCCCCCCTTGCTTATTTAATGGGCTGTGATAGGGTCGAGTTCAGGTTTAAAAACCCCGCCTTCGGGCGGGGTTTTGCTTTTTTTGCCAGTCTACTTTCTAAAGGAGCTCACCCGGAGCCATGACCAGTGCACCGCCTATCATCATCACCCAACCCGATCTGCAGCGGCTCGAGCGGCTGCTCGATGGCCTGGCTGACTACGGTCCGGCCGCCGAGGCGCTCGAGGAGGAGCTGTCCCGTGCCCAGGTGGTGGAGCGCAGCGAGCTGCCCGCTGGCGTGGTGTCTATGAATTCTCGTGTCCATTGCCGCGAAGAAGGCAGTGGCAAGGATTATCACCTGACGCTGGTCTACCCACAGGACGCTCGTCAGGAGGGCACTGTTTCGGTGTTGGCGCCGGTTGGCACTGCGCTGCTGGGCATGAGCGTCGGTCAGCATATCGACTGGCCGACACCTGGCGGCAAGATCCTCAAACTCACCCTGCTGGCGGTCGAATATCAGCCGGAAGCGGCTGGTGACGTTAATTTGTAATGCGCGTTGGCGGCATCGCGCGGTCCTGGTCAGACCGACCGTAGCGCCTGATTGAGTGCAGTTTCGAGATGCGCCTTGTAGCGCAGGTGCTGCACGGTCTGGGTTTGCCCCCTGGCGTGCAGGCCGGACAGATCCAAGTCGGTGATGTAGCAGGGGTAGCGCTCGCCGCCACTGCGCTGGGCGAGAATGTAACGGGCCACGGCGGCGAACAATTCGGCGCCGTATTCCAGGCTAGAGAATTCCTGGTGGTTGCAATACAGCGTGACCTGCGAACGGCCTTTTTCGCTGGGCTCAATGATTGCCTGAATATCGTAAAACGGATCGCTGGCTTCCTCGCGTGGCGCCGCCCTTCGCTCGATAGACAAAGGGCGATCCGGTGCGGATTGTTGGAGCCGGTAGAACAGGATTTCCATCGCCGCGAGTCGGTGCTCCTCGAACGGCAGCTGGGTGGTACGACGGTAGCTCACCGACTGCAGGAAGCGCAGCAGCGGGGTCAACAGGCTCTGTTCGTCGCGATAAACCAGCTGCTGACGCCACAGCGCGTTGAACTCGTCCAGCACCGTCAGCTCCGCGAGCGCCCCCTGCACGCGATAGAACACCTGCAGGCATTGCGTTCTGGCCTGAGCCAGAATCAGCGAGAGGTCCTCGCCTTCCAGCGCATGACGATCCACGCGCACCGGTCGGTCCCGCTGGTGTGCCTCGCCCAAATATTGAACCAGCGCCTGCAGGTCGCCGAGCTTCGTGTGGCGGACGCTGCCTGGGGTCAGGTCGAACATATGGAACTGCTGACGAACCTGCAGCAGGTAGCGCCCATCACTCGCTTCGTCGAGGCAGCTCTGGGCGTCGCTGAAGAGCGTTTCCACCCGCCGCGCGATGGCCAGCCCGGAATGGCGGCAGAAGCAGCGCACCTGCAAACCGGGGCGTGTGCCGTTCGCGGGCAGCGCGTCGAGGTAATCGCGCAGGCACTCGGGCAGCGCTGAGGCGCCTTCGTAGCGGCTGGCGATCAACTCGTTCCAGCTGTTCAGAGTGAGCTGGTCAACCGTTAAAACCAGATTTTCCCGCGCCGCCCCATAGCCGAACGGATCGTTGCGCTCGTCGAGCGAGAGTGGGTACTCGGGGCTGAACGGGTCGAGCCCGATATTGATCAGCAGCAGCACCTGGGTCGGTATGGCCGCGGTCAACAGAGCAGGCTCTGCCACGGCAGTGAGCGGCATCGGAAACGCCTGGCGCAGGTCGGTCAATAGTGAGAACAGCTCGGCCTCGGTCAGGCCGCTATCGCCCGGGTGCAGCGCGATGTGGGTGGCGGTGTCGGCGATGCCGTTGCGATGGCACCAACCGAGCAGTGGTATCAGGTCGCGGGAGCGCTTCAACGGCGAGAAGTTTGCGACTTCCCGGGCGCTCATATTGCCCTCATAGAGCGCCCAGTAGATGTCGCCGACCGCATCGTAGCCCTGCACCAGCGTCAGGCTGTGTTCGGCCATGTCGGGAGAAATACCGAGGTTGATCGCCTCGATTTTGCCCGCCTTGCGCTCGATGGCAGCATGCAGGCGCCGGCCGAGCACGCCGAAATCGCGGCCATTGATGCTGCTGGTGATCTGTAGGCGTCGGGCGAACTCGCTGAGGAAGCGGTAACCATAGGTCAGTTCGTTGACCAGCGCCCGTCGCTCCTGATCGACCTGTCGAGCTTTCCACTGGCTGCGGCGGTCGAGCAGGGCGAACTGACGCTCGTCCCAGGCCCAGTCGCGGATGAGGCGTTCGAGCAGGCGCCGCTTCCAGCTTTTGTTGCGACTCACTGGTGGCTGGCTCAACGGTTTGTTGATTTTCAGATACAGGCAGCGTCGCAGCAGGGCCAGGCGCTCAAGATCGCCGCGGCCGGCGAGATACTGTTCAATACGGCGGTACGCGACGAGATAGGGGTCTAGGTCGTCTAGATCCAGGTGGTTGGCGTAAACCGCCTGCTTGAAATCGAGGCTCAGGCACCGCACCTGTGGATGCTCGCTGGCATACACCTCAACCAGCAGCAGCTTGAACAGCGACTTATAGGGTGATTCGATGGCTTTGTAGAGCTGCCACAGGCCCGCGCCCAAATACTCTCCCGGTGGAATGTTGCCGAGACTGCCGAGATCCAGCACCTCATCGCTGCGCACGAAGCGTTTGTCGAGCAGCGTGCGGGCGTAGTCGTGGTAACGATGTTCTTCGTAATCCGGCACCAGCCACCAGAGCGGGATGCGGCCGCCAAGCCAGATGGCGGTGCGGTAAAACTCGTCGAGCAGCAGGTAATGCTGGGTGGTGCCGCAGTCATCGGAGGTCAGTTTCGCCTCGCGTTCGCCCAGGGTGAAGCGCACCGGGTCGACCAGAAAGAAATGCGCCTCGCTGCCCTGGGTGGCGGCCCAGGCCTGCAGCTGATCACATTTTCGCTGCAACTCGTCGAGCTGCTGTTCAGACAAGTCAGGGTCGTGGCAGACCCAGACATCCAGATCGCTCTGCTCGTCCTGCGCGACGGTGCCAAGGCTACCCATCAGAAACAGGCCGAGGATCGGCTGTGGCGGCTTGCCGCGCAGCGGCTTGTAGGAAAACGAACGGCTCAGGCGCTGGGCCTCCGCCAGGGTTTCGGCGTCCGGCTCGAAGCCGGACAGCCCGGCTGGCGCAGTGCCCGAGACGTATCCCGGGAGGATCGGATGATTGACATGAAACAGCAGCGGCAACAGCTTGAGTACTGCTTGCTGGCGTGGCGACATAGCCAGTCGGGTGCGCTCCAGGCGACCGGAATTCACCGACAAAAAGCGCTCGCGGAGCGCGCCGAGTACCTTGCGGTCGATACCCTCTTCGAGTACGGGGCGGATTTCCTGGTGGCGAGTCATTCAGACAGTTCGTGAAAAACGGATGGGATTCCGCCCTGATGGAGCAGTAAGGGCGGAAAAGTAACATGTGCGAAGGCTGGAAGGAAAAGCCGCAACGGCCGCTGTGGCCGACTGGCAGCTGGGTTGCGTTGTGGCGAACGCTCCAGGCGCGGTACTCGTACTGCGGCGTCACCGACTGAGTCGTCAGGCTGGGACAGTTTCCGAAAGAATGGTCAACAGGACTTGCGCATGCTCGGCGGCATCGCGACCGAGGCTGGTCAGGTAACCGCCGTCTGGCTGGGTTGTCAGCCCCTTGGCATGCAGACGCTGGGCAGCGGCGATGGCTGTGTGACCGGCATCATGATGGACCTTGAGACCTTCGAGTGTGTTGTCCAGGTTGAACAGGCGAAGAATTTCCAGCTCGGCTACCAGTTCGGGGGTGTATGACATGTCTGATCCTCGGGTGGTGGGTCTGGGCCCTGTTTGCGAAGTGTAGATGCTCTGCGCGTGCCTGCCGCGTCGGCGGGTCAGGCAGACGTGCGTTCGGGTTATTCGGGCAGATCGGGCAGGTCGCGCAGCTGCGTTTCGTACCCTTCGGTATCGAATGGACGGTCTTGCTCGAGCATCTGCCGAATCTCGTGGGCCAGCACCAAAGCCATCATCTTGAGTATCTCGTCGCGCTCGTAGCCGACCAGCGTCAGCTTGTTCAGCGTAGCCTGCGTGGCGGCGGGCTCGCCAGCTTCAAGCTGGTTCTCGATCGCCTGGATCAGGGTTTCTTCGGCGAAAGTTTCATCGTCGTCGGAAGTAGCATCGGTCATGTCGCAACTCTCGTCAGGGAAGATCTCGATAGCGTGTTTCGCTGAGTAGCGGCAAGCTGGCATCGGCGGTGGGGCTGCCTGAACGCTTCGCTTGGTGCGGTTTCTACTCCTACTATGGACTATCGAGAGCCCGACTACCGCAATGATCACTCTGTACTGCCTAGAAAATGGCGCGCTGGTACGGCGCGTTACGGATAACCTGCAAACGTTGCCCGACAACGTCCTGTGGGTCGACCTGCTTTCGCCAGACCAGCAGGAGGAGCGCTTCATCGAATCGGCGTTGGGGCTGGATATTCCGACCCGCGAGGAACTGGCGGAAATCGAGGACTCATCGCGTTTTTATGATGAGGACGGTGCCATCTTCATGACCACGACGGTCGTGATGGGGATCGCCGAACGGCGTCCGGAAAATGCCGAAGTGACCTTCGTCCTCACCAAGCGCAGCCTGGTGACGGTCCGTTATAGTGAGCTCAGTGCGTTTCGCCAGTTCGAAGTCACGCTTTCGCGACAGCCCTCTAGCTATGCGACCAATCATCAGATCTTTCTCGCACTGGCCGACGCCGTGGTCGATCGCATTGCCGATGTGCTGGAAAGCGTTCAGATCGAGTTGCAGACGTTGTCACGGCGCATCTTCGACGAGCGAAAGGAGCAGCGCAGGGATCTGCAGCAGATCATTCAGCAGCTAGGGCAACATCGCTCGCTGCTGTCACAGCTGGGTGAAAGCCTGTTCAGCTCGAGTCGGCTGATTGCCTTTTATCGCCTACGCGCTGGCGAGCGCGGGCAGGGTGTTGCCAAGGGGCTGTTGAAGGCGCTCGAGCGGGACGTACGCTCGCTGGGCGAACACCAGGCGCGCCTGCTCGGTGACATTGCATTTCTGCTCGATGCCACCCTGGGCCTGATCAGCATCGAGCAGAACAGCATCATCAAGGTGTTCTCCATTGCCGCCGTGCTGTTCCTGCCACCGACTCTGGTTGGGACGGTCTATGGGATGAACTTCGAGCGCATGCCCGAGCTCGGTTGGCCGTTCGGCTACCCGATGGCCCTGGGAATGATGGTCATATCGGCGATCATTCCCTACGCCTGGTTCAAGTTCCGTGACTGGCTCTGATCAGCCGAAGAAATACAACACGACGCAAAAGGCGCCAAACAGCGCCCAAACACTGGCGAAAATCAGTGGAGTACGCAACGAGAAGAGCAGGGTGCGCTTGTAGCGATGGCCTCCTGCCGGACTGTTGCCCTCGCCGAAGAGGGCGGATTCCTGATTTGGCAGCAGGGCGGCATGCCCTTCGATTTGCAGCAGCTCGGCCTGTTTCTGATGCCAGCGCTCGATCACTTCGAAACTGGCCTTGATGCCTGGCATCGCGTGAAAGGATGTCAGCAGGCCGAGCCCAGCCAGGATTGCCGGAACCACCAGCCGAAACAGGCTGCCCCACTCCGGGTTGGTATTGGCCATGGACGACGCGAAGGCGATCATCAGGAACGATTGGGAGGACAGGTAAGAGCTGGTTCGCTCGCTCAGCACGCCGGATTCGAAATGAATTTCGGAGCGGTAGAACGTCAGTCGCTCCTTGGGCGAATCGAAGACTTCAGCGCCCTGAGTGTCCTGGTTCAGTAGTAGGGTTCTTAGGTCGGTCATGAGGCTCTCGAATGGCTGATCAGCGCGACGGGATAGTCGCGCTGGCTATCGAGTACAGTCCCGGTTACGCCTCGAGAGTTCCGGATTCGCTACCCGTCCGGCTGCTGGCGCGGTAACCGTACCGGAGTGAAGTTCGCTTCGCTCCGGCGTCCGCTTTATCGTTGGGCCAACAACGTCTGGCCGCGCTGGACCGCCTGCCTCACCTGATTCGGCGCGGTGCCGCCGATGTGGTCGCGGGCGTTGACCGAGCCTTCCAGAGTCAGTACGGCGAAGACGTCGTCGTCGATCTGGTCGCTGAACTGACGCAGCTCGTCGAGGCTCATTTCGGCCAGGTCCTTGCCACTATCGACACCGTACTTCACCGCGTGACCGACGATCTCGTGGCAATCGCGGAACGGCAACCCCCTGCGCACCAGGTAGTCGGCCAGATCGGTGGCGGTGGAGAAACCACGCAGTGCCGCCTCGCGCATGATTTCTCGCTTGGGCTTGATCGCCGGAATCATGTCGGCGAAGGCACGCAGGCTGTCACGCAGCGTGTCGGCGGCGTCGAACAGCGGTTCCTTGTCTTCCTGATTGTCCTTGTTGTAGGCCAGCGGCTGGCCCTTCATTAGCGTCAACAGGCCGGTCAGCGCGCCGAACACGCGGCCGGTCTTGCCGCGCACTAGTTCCGGTACGTCGGGGTTCTTTTTCTGCGGCATGATCGATGAGCCGGTGCAGAAACGGTCGGGCAGGTCGATGAACTGGAACTGCGCAGACGTCCAAAGCACCAGCTCCTCGGAGAAGCGCGACAGATGCATCATCGCCACCGAGGCGGCAGCGCAGAACTCGATGGCAAAGTCGCGATCCGAGACGCCATCCAGCGAGTTGCCGGAGATTGCCTCGAAGCCCAGCAATTCGCAGGTTATCTCGCGCTGAATCGGGTAAGTGGTACCGGCCAGCGCGGCCGAGCCCAGCGGCATGCGATTGGTGCGCTTGCGGCAGTCGACCAAGCGTTCGTAATCTCGCGAGAGCATCTCAAACCAGGCCAACAGGTGATGGCCGAATGTCACCGGCTGAGCGGTCTGCAGGTGAGTGAAGCCGGGCATGATGGTGTCGGCTTCCGCCTCGGCTAGGCTCAGCAGGCCCTGCTGCAAGCGGGTGATTTCGCCGAGGATGGTGTCGATTTCGTCGCGCAGCCACAGACGAATGTCAGTGGCGACCTGATCGTTGCGCGAGCGGCCGGTGTGCAATTTCTTGCCGGTGACGCCGATACGGTTGGTCAGTCGTGCCTCGATGTTCATGTGCACGTCTTCCAGGTCGACGCGCCAGTCGAAGGTGCCGGCTTCGATTTCTGCCTGGATCGCCTGGAGGTTGGCGATGATCTCATTGCGTTCGGCATCGCTCAGCACGCCGGCCTTCGCCAGCATCGTGGCGTGGGCGATCGAGCCCATGATGTCGTGACGGTAGAGGCGCTTGTCGAACTCGACGGAGGCGGTGAATCGGGCGACGAAGGCGTCGACGGGCTCGCTGAAGCGGCCGCCCCAGGACTGGTTGGTCTTGTCGGTGCTCATGAATGCGCTCGCTGAATCGGATGGGCGAAAGAAAGGCTGAATAATAACAGGGTTCAGTGACCCCTCGCCGGGCCGGCCGACTGCGCATCACGCCGGCGAGCCGTCGGTGGGGTAAGCATCACCGACGGGTTTCAAATGGGATTGCTGGGCAGAGCCCCTAGTCTGGATCAGGCCCTGAACTGGCCGAGGCTGGCGTCGAGCCGTTGCGCCAGTTTGCCCAGTTCCCGGCCGCTGGCGGCGGTGGCGGTGACCGCTTCTGCGGATCGCTCGGCCTCGGTCAAAATCACCTGTACGCGTTCGCGTACGCTGGTCGCGGTGCCAGCCTGCCGCTCGGCGCCACGTGTCGCTTCCTGTACGGCGTCGTGTACCTGCGTCACGGCGAGCTGCAAGGCCCGCTGAAGCTCGCGGCTGTTAGTAAGCGAAGCCAGGCCGCTGTCGGCCTGCTGGCCGGTGCTGCTGATCGCCGAAACGGCATCGTGGGCGCCTCGCTGGAGACTCTCGATATGCGCGCGGATATCGCCAGTCGATTGCTGGGTCTTGCTGGCAAGCGCGCGTACCTCGTCCGCCACCACGGCGAAGCCGCGACCGCTTTCGCCGGCGCGTGCCGCTTCGATGGCAGCGTTCAGCGCGAGCAGATTGGTCTGCTCGGCGATGCCTTGGATAACCGTTAGCACCACCTCGATCTGCTCACTCTGCTTGGCCAGTTTCTCGATCACGCCAGCGCTGCTCCGTACGCCTTCGCCGAGCGCTTCGATCGTTTTTTCGACCTGATTGGATATCGCCTCGTTGTCGCTTGCGGCCTTGCGGATTGATGCGACCTGCTCCAAGGCGGCCTGCATCGCCCTGCTGTCCTCCTGGGCGTGGCGAGTCATCTCGGCGAGCGCCTGCAGGCTGCCGGCGACCTCATCGCGCTGGCGTCCGGCGGAGGCCGCTGCCGAGGCGCTACGGGTGCCCAGCGCGTCGATTTCGGCGCCGGTCTGCACGGCGATGGCACGCGCCTCTTGGACGATGGGTTGAAGCTTGGCCAGGAACAGGTTGACCGCATCGGCCATGTCGCCCACTTCATCAGCGCTATGAATCTCCACGCGCTGGGCGAGATCGCCGTGGCCTGCCGACAGGCCTCGCAGCGCTGTCACCAGCAGGCCCAGGCGGCGCAGCACCTGGCGGCCCAACACCAGGGTGACGGCAACCAGCAGCAAGGCACCGGTCACCGCCAGGCCGAGGCTGATTTGCCATAGCAGGGTGGTTGATGAGCGCTTTACGGCCTTCTGGCTGTTCGCATCGATGGTTTCGGCCACGCCGGCAGCCGCGGCTAGGCGTGCTCCCAGGATTTTCGCGCTGTCGCTCGCGGTGGCGGCGAGGCCTGTTTCGACCAGGCTCGCGGTACCGGTGATCAGCGTCTGGAAGCGGCTGTTGAACGCGCTGAGCTCGGTGCTAACCGCTGATGTAGAAAGGCCGAGAATAACCTGCCCGATCTCAGCACCCTTGGGGTTGATGGCGGTCTTCGCGAGGTAGAACGCCGGATCGTTCTCGGCCGCAGACAGGACCTTGTCGAATGCGGTGCGACCATCGCCCTTATCCAGCAATGCCTTGACCCTCGGATCCTTGCGATTCAGATGGCGGGTGAGCTGATTGCCATCGGCATCGAAGTAGACGACAAAGACCACAGCCGGGTTCTGGTGGGCCATCCTGACGAACTCCGTCAGGGCAGGAATATCGTTGTCCCAGATCGCCGAGGGCGCGACGCCAGCCAGCAGAACGGCCAAGTCATCGCCTGATTGCTTGAGGTGGCGTTCAAGCACCTCCTGCAGTTGCGTCTGCTCGGCGGTGAGCCGCTGTGTCAGGCCCTGCGCGAGGTCGCCCTGCATGCGTTCCGACAGACTGGATAACCCGTTGCGTACTTCCACATCAGCGGACTGGAGCTCGCCCAGCAGGCGCGCGGCGTCAGCGCTCAGGCTTTCTTGCATCTCCTGCTCCAGTGCCCCGATTGTGCCGCGCGTCAATGCAAGGGCGACCATTACCTGGACTATGACGGCGGCAAGCAACGTGAGGAAAACCGGACGCAGCAAGCGGCTACGCAAAGAGGAAAACAGCAGCACGGCTCATACCTCCTGCCGCAACGGCAGTCAGTGGTTGATGGGGTTTATTGATATTGTTATGCCACTATTTTGATATCGGCACGTTCGGCCATCTGTTTAATTAATTTTTGCCGTCCGGCTGAGTATCCGATGTCGCACTAAGAAGTTGCGAAGGTCGATCACAACCGATTCGCAGCAGGTCGCATAGACTACGCATGCAGCTCACGCGCATTCCGCGCCTTTCGGTCTGTTCATTGCGTGGGCCCTGGCCGCGCGGAAACTCGATTCATGCAAATAAAAAGGCTTAACCGGCCACGTGCCGCCGCTCCGGCGGATGATTTTTTCGTGCCAGAACTGTGCGAGCCTGAAGCGCTGCTCGGCCTGGTTTTGCTTGCCGAATTACTGGTGCTCGTCCTGGTGCTGGCCGAGCCGATGCAGCCGGGCTTCAACTGGATGCGCCTGGCGTTAACGTCGCTGTTCGTGCAGTGGGTGATGCTGCTGGCGGCCGGCCTGACTTGCCAGCTGCGGCCGCTACTGGCGCGATTGTCGCCCTGGATGGCGGGGCTCGTCTGCTGCGCTCTTGTGGTCGGGTTGACGCTGGCGTGTACCGCGGTGGCCGATATCTACCAGTTGGGTGGTCCGCTGACGCGCGTCGGCGAGGTGAATCTGTATCTGCGACACGCGCTGATCAGCCTGATCATGTCCGGGTTGCTGCTGCGCTATTTTTATCTGCAGAGCCAATGGCGGCGACAGGAGCAGGCAGAGCTCAAGGCGCGCATCGAGTCGCTGCAGGCGCGTATCCGTCCGCATTTTCTGTTCAACAGCCTGAACAGCATCGCCAGTCTGGTAGTGACCGATCCGGGCAAGGCCGAGCAGGCGGTACTCGATCTGTCCGACCTCTTCCGTGCCAGTCTGGCGCGTCCCGGTACACTGGTGCCCTGGTGCGAGGAGCTGGAGTTGTCGCGTCGCTACCTGTCGATCGAGCACTACCGCCTGGGCGAGCGGCTGCAGGTCGAGTGGCAGGTCGATGGCGTGCCGGATGATTTGCCGATTCCCCAGCTGACCTTGCAGCCGTTGTTGGAGAACGCGCTGATTCATGGGATACAGCCGCGAATCGAGGGTGGGGTGGTTTGCGTGGCGGCGCATTATGCCGATGGCGTGTTTCATTTGGAGGTCAGCAATCCGTTCGATGACACCGCTAAAACGCTGCCGTCCCGGGGCACTCAGCAGGCTCTGCACAATATAGACGCACGACTAACGGCACTTTTCGGTCCCGCAGCGAGTCTCAGCGTGAAGCGGCGTAACGCCCGTTACTCCATCTGTCTACGCTATCCGTGTGCGACACAAAAGCAGGAAGCCAGATCCATATGAATGTGCTGATTGTCGATGACGAACCTCTAGCCCGCGAGCGCCTTGCCCGACTGGTAGGTGACCTTGACGGCTATCGTGTCCTGGAACCTTCCGCCTCCAATGGCGAGGAAGCGCTGTCCCTGATTGAGGAACTGCGTCCCGATGTCGTGTTGCTGGATATCCGTATGCCAGGCCTCGATGGCCTTCAGGTCGCAGCCAAGCTCTGCGAACGTGATGCGCCCCCCGCCGTGATTTTCTGCACGGCCCATGATGAATTCGCGCTGGATGCCTTCCAGGTCAGCGCGGTTGGCTATCTGGTCAAGCCGGTACGTCCGGAACACCTCGCCGAGGCACTGAAAAAGGCCGAGCGCCCGAACCGGGTTCAACTCGCTGCCCTTACCCGGCCTGCGGCCGTTTCTGGTACCGGGCCGCGCAGCCACATCAGCGCCCGGACCCGCAAAGGCATTGAGCTGATTCCGCTGCCTCAGGTGATCTACTTCATTGCCGATCACAAGTACGTCACCTTGCGTCACGAAGGCGGGGAGGTGTTGCTGGACGAGCCGCTGAAGGCGCTGGAGGACGAGTTTGGCGATCGTTTCGTGCGGATCCACCGCAATGCGCTGGTCTTTCGCGACCGCATCGAGCGGCTGCAGCGCACCCCGCTTGGTCATTTCCAGCTTTTTCTCAAGGGCCTCGAAGGCGAACCGCTGACGGTCAGTCGGCGGCATGTCGCTGGCGTCCGCAAATTGATGCAGAACCTCTGAATCGCGTTTTAGCCGCAGGCGTGAACGTCTGGAACAGCCCCCGTTTCGTACGGGGCGCTGGGCATGCGCTGTCGCCTTTCCTTGCTTCGGGCCAGCCCGGTGGCGAGGCCCGGCCTGTTATCATCGGCGGCAGTTCAATTGCAGGAATCGCCCATGTCTCGCGAAATTCGCATCGCCACACGCAAGAGTGCGCTGGCCCTTTGGCAGGCTGAATACGTCAAGGCGCGCCTTGAAGCCGCTCATCCCGAGGTGACCGTCAGCCTGGTACCAATGGTCAGCCGCGGGGACAAGCTGCTCGATGCGCCGCTGGCGAAGATCGGTGGCAAGGGGTTGTTCGTCAAGGAATTGGAAACGGCACTGATGGAGAACCAGGCGGATATCGCCGTGCATTCCATGAAGGACGTGCCGATGGAATTTCCTGAGGGGCTTGGCCTGTATTGCATCTGCGAACGTGAGGATCCACGTGATGCCTTCGTCTCCAATGATTTCGAGAATCTCGATGCGCTGCCATCCGGCGCGGTGGTGGGCACGTCCAGCTTGCGTCGTCAGGCGCAGCTGTTGGCGCGGCGCCCGGACCTGAAGATCCAGTTCCTGCGTGGCAACGTCAACACCCGTCTGGCCAAGCTCGACGCTGGCGAATACGACGCCATCATCCTCGCCGCCGCCGGCCTGATTCGCCTCGGGTTTGGTGAGCGCATCCGCTCCAGCATCAGTGTCGAGGACAGTCTGCCGGCAGGTGGCCAGGGCGCGGTTGGCATCGAGTGTCGCACCGGCGATACCGAGCTGCACCAGCTCTTGCAGTGCATGAACGATCCGCAAACGGCGCTGCGTGTCAGTGCCGAGCGAGCGCTGAACCGCCATCTGAACGGCGGTTGCCAGGTGCCGATTGCCTGCTATGCAGTGCTTGAAGGCGATCAGCTGTGGTTGCGTGGCCTGGTTGGTCAGCCGGACGGCGCCTTGCTGCTGCGTGCCGAAGATCGGGCCCCGGCGGCCGAGGCAGAGGCCCTGGGAGTGCGGGTTGCCGAAGCACTGTTGGCGCAGGGAGCGGCAAAGATTCTGCAGGACGTTTACGGCGAGGCCGGCAAGGCGTGAGCGGCTGGCGTCTGCTACTGACGCGTCCCGCTGAAGAATGCCTCGCCCTTGCTGCGACGCTGTCCGAGGCCGGTATCCATAGCGCCAGCCTGCCGCTGCTCGCCATCGAGCCGCTGGGAAAGGCGGCCGAGCAGCGCGCCACGATGCTGAAACTGGACCAGTACTGTGCTGTGGTGGTGGTGAGCAAGCCAGCAGCCAGGCTGAGCCTGGAGCTGCTCAATGGGTACTGGCCGCAGCCGCCGGTCGGTCAGGTCTGGTTCAGCGTCGGCGCCGCCACCGGTGCCATCTTGAAAGACTACGGTCTGGATGTCAGCTGGCCTGCTAGCGGTGACGATAGTGAAGCGCTGCTGGTTCTACCGCGCTTGGCCGAGGCGCTCGATGTGACTGAGCCAAAGGTCCTCATTTTGCGCGGTGAAGGCGGGCGCGAGCATATTACCGAGACGCTTCGTCGCCGTGGCGCTCAAGTGGACAGCCTCGAATTGTATCGGCGCTACCTGCCTGACTATCCCCAAGGGGCGCTGGTTAAAACCCTTCGTTCGGAACGGCTGAATGCCATGGTGGTCAGCAGTGGGCAGGGTTTGCAGTCGTTGCACGAGCTGGCGGGATCCGACTGGCCCGCGTTGCGTGAACTACCCTTGCTCGTACCCAGCCCTCGTGTGGCCGAGATGGCCGCGACCTTGGGCGCTAAAACAATAGTGGACTGCCGCGGTGCCGGAACCGCGGCTTTGCTGGCGGCGCTACGGGAAAATCCCGCACCCGCCTCCTGATGCAAAGGATGGAAACGTGAGCGAAGTAGATTCCGATAAGGCAGCGCAGCAACCTACGGGCAATGATCCCGTCGCCCCACAAAAGCCCGTCAAGAAAGAGCCCCCGAAGGA
The DNA here is from genome assembly GCF_013620795.1 of Pseudomonas sp. Q2-TVG4-2. Classification (GTDB taxonomy): domain Bacteria; phylum Pseudomonadota; class Gammaproteobacteria; order Pseudomonadales; family Pseudomonadaceae; genus Stutzerimonas. The sequence goes on from NZ_LGLW01000003.1 coordinate 274,487, forward strand.
TTCGAAAGAGCCGCCGAAGACTCCGCCGCCCAAGACGTCGCCTGCAGCCGCCTCCGACTCCCATGGTGGCGGCAAAGCGCTGGCCGGCCTCGCTCTGTTGGTCGGCCTGGCGGGTCTGGCGGCCGGTGGTTACAGCGTCTGGCAGACCCAGCAGCTGGCCGAGCAAGAACGTCAACAAGTCGATGCTGCTCAGGCGACGCGCGAGCAGGCACGTCAGCTGGATCAGCGCAGTCAGCAGCTGGCCAGCCGTCTCACGCGGCTGGAGCAGCTGCCTTCGGCGGAACAGCTGGAAGACCGCCGCCGCCTGCTTTCGGAGCTGCAAAGCGATCAGCAGCGCCTCTCGGGACGGGTCGAACAGGTGCTCGGCGCCAGTCGTGAGCAGTGGCGGCTGGCTGAGGTCGAGCACCTGTTGCGTATGGCGATGTTGCGCTTGTCGGCCATGCAGGACGTGAACAGCGCTGAGTCGCTGATCGCTGAGGCCGACCTGATCCTGCGCAAGCAGGACGATCCCGGTGCGTACGGCGCACGGCAGAAACTGCTGGAGGGGCTCGAGGCATTGCGCAGCCTGCCGGAATTAGACCGCACCGGGCTGTTCCTGCAACTGGGCGCCTTGCGTGGACAGGTCAATCAGCTCAGCGGTCTGGCCCCGAAGTTCGAAAACGGCCCTAGCCAGTCCGCGACGCAGGGCGAAAGCCGCTGGCGGCAATGGCTGGACGAGTTGACGCGCTACGTCCGGATCGATTTCGATGCTGGTACCGATGTCAAACCGCTACTCGCTGGCCAGAGCCTGGCACAGGTGCGACTGGCTCTGTCGCTGGCTATCGAGCAGGCGCAGTGGGCCGTGCTCAATGGCAACGAGGAAGTCTATCGGCAGTCGCTGGATCAGGCTGCTCGGTTGATCGAGGACCATTTCAGCGAGGGGAATGGCCAGAGCCGCGGTCTACGTGATCGCATCGAGCAGCTTGCAAAACGGCAGGTCTCAGTCACGTTGCCGGACCTGGCGCCTGCCCTTCAGGCCATTCAGGCCTATGTGCAAAAGCGAGAATCTGCCGGAAACAGTGAGCCTGCCGAACGCGGCGAGCCAGCTGGCGAGGCCGCGCAACCGGCTGAAGCCGAGCAGACGGCAGAAGGGGATCTGCGCACATGAAGCGATTGGTGATTTTTGCTGTAATCCTGCTCGCGATCGCCGGCTTTCTCGGCTGGGCCATCTATCAGGATTCCGGATACGTCCTGATCAGTTATGACCGCTTTCGTTACGAGTCGAGCTTCTGGATTTTCCTCGGTCTGATCGCCTGTCTCTGGCTATTGGCCATGGTGCTTCACTGGCTGCTCGGGTTGCTTCATGCGTCCGGCACGCTGGTCAATCCCTGGTCGCGGCGCCACCGCGCGCGGCGGGTCGCCAAGGCTTCGCGTTCGGGCCTGCGGGAGTTGGCCGAAGGGCAGTGGAGCCATGCACTAGGCCATCTGCGCATCGCCGCCGAACACGATCGCCAGCCGCTGGTGCACTACCTCGGTGCTGCCCGGGCGGCGAGCGAGCTCGGCGAGCATGAGCAGAGTGATGAATTGCTGCGCCAGGCCCGCGAGCGTGAACCAGCGGCCGGACTGGCCGTCGGTCTAACGCGGGCCCAGTTGCAGATCGCGCGGGGCCAATACAGCGAGGCGCGGGAGTCCCTGACGGTGCTGCACAACGAGCACCCACGTCATCCCTATGTGCTGACACTGCTCCAGCAGCTCTATGTGCAGCTGCAAGATTGGCCTGCGCTGTGCCGGCTGCTGCCGGAGCTGCGCAAGCACCGTGTGCTGCCGCCGGCACGGCTGGACGAGCTGGAATTGCTGGCCTGGACTGCTGCCCTGGAGCAGGTCGGTCAAGTGCAGGGTGTTACGCCGGAGGATGCGCAGCAGGCGTTGAATCAGCGCTGGCAATCCGTGCCGAGCAAACTGCGTAACGAGCCGCTGCTGGTGCGTGCCTTTGCCGACGGCTTGAGTCGGTCGGGCGCGGACGAGAAAGCGGAAGAGGTGCTCCATGCAGCGCTCAAGCGCCAGTTCGATGACCGCCTTGTCGAGCGATATGGTCGCGTTCGCGGGCGCGAGCCAGGGCGCCAGTTGGCCAACGCGGAGGCCTGGCTGAAGGCGCATCCGGAAAATCCCGAACTGCTGCTCGCGCTGGGCCGCCTGAGCCTGCGTAACGAATTCTGGGGCAAGGCGCGTGACTATCTGGAAGCGAGCCTGCGCCTGGAGCATCGTGCCGAGACCTGCGCCGAATTGGCTCGTCTGCTCGCGCAGCTTGGCGATAAGGAACGCAGTAACCGGCTGTTCCAGGAGGGGCTCGGGCTCCTCGATCAATCCAGCGCCAATCGGTTGCAGGTTATCAGCAACGGCTAGCGATTTGCGGGGCGCGGGGCTGTAGGCCATTCCGCGCCCCGCGTCGATTTACCGTATGGCTTGCAGCCCGCCGCGTGCAGCACTACCGTAGCGAACTTTTCCTGTCTGCGGAGTCACCATGAACCTGGCCAGACCACGTTCGCTGTTTCTTCTGGCTTTCATCGGCTGCGCGCTGATGATGATCGCTGCGCTGTATCTCGAGCATGTAGTCGGGTTGGCGCCATGTCCCCTGTGCATAGTTCAGCGCATCTGCGTGATCGCCTTCGGTCTGGTCTGCCTGATCGCCGCGCTTCACGGGCCGCGCAAGACCGGCCGCCGTGTTTATTCGGTGTTGGCGCTGCTGTTCGCTGCTGCAGGCGGCGCCACAGCGATACGCCAAATCTGGCTGCAGAACATGCCGGCCGATCAGTTGCCGAGCTGCCTGCCCAGCCTCGACTACATGATGGATGCGCTGCCGTTCCAGGAGATCGCCCGCCTGGTGCTCCACGGCACGGCCGAGTGCGCCGAAGTCAGTTGGACGCTGCTGGGCATGAGCATTCCGGAGTGGACCTTGTTGGCGTTCATTGCGATGGCTCTGCTCTGTTTCTGGCAGCTGCTGCGGCGCGATTGAGACATTTTGTCGGGGTGGGCGAATGATCGCTGCGCTTGGCGGTCAATGGACCAGAGCGAAGCGATCTGCTCCTGCCGGCTGGCTGGATGAAAATTCATCCCTACTGCTTGATGCTTCGGTCGCCGCAGCTTAGTCTGCTCTGGCAGCGTCGGTTTTCTGCCAATTTCGCTGCCACTCACCCAAGGCCGATATCCCAAGACAAAAAACCGTCTCGGAAGGCGCAACAGGCATCATCGATTAGGGAAGTGAGGTCATCATGCTCGAGAGCTGTCGGAACGCCCAGGAACGCTGGGGAGGTGTGCACCTGCTGATCGACCGCTGGCTGCAAGAACGCCATGCCTTGATCAATGCATTCGATGGACTGCATGTCAGCGACGCCGCCACGGCGAGTCGCTCCGCCTTGCAGAAGTTCTGCGAAATCCTGCTCGACTATGTGTCGGCTGGGCATTTCGAAATCTACGAGCAGCTGCTCAATGAAGCCGAAGCATTCGGCGACAAGCGCGGCCTCGACCTGGCCCGCCAGATCTACCCGCGCATCGAAGCCATCACTGAAGTGGCGGTGGCCTTCAATGATCGTTGCGATAACGGCGATTGCCTGAACAGCCCAGGCCTGCCGGACGAGTTGAAGCGTCTGGGGCAGCTGCTGCATGAGCGTTTCGAACTCGAGGATTGCCTCATCGAAGTGCTGCACACCGCGCACAAGCAGGCGGCTGCGACGGCCTGATCCGTGACCCAGGTGAGTGGGGCCGCCATGCTGTATGGCGGTCTGTTGGTGGATTTCTGGGAACGTCAATCCGGCTGACCCATCCCGTCAGGAGGCGGCTTCATGCCCGCAAAGAAGGACTCGGTCACCACGCCGCTGCATCTGCTGCAGCAGTTGTCGCACAGCCTGGTGGTGCATCTGCAAAAGGCTTGCAGCGAGGCGCAGAAGGACGCGGAAGTTCTGCTGGCCAAGCTTGAGAAGCAGCGCGGCAAGACGCAGGAAAAGGTCGTCAAGGCGCGCGCCAAGCTCGACGATGCCGGCGAGGCTGGCAAATCGAAGGCGCAAGCCAAGGCCCGCGCCAAGCTGGCCGAGCTGGACGAAATGCTCGCTGTGCTGCAGGCGCGGCAGAGTGAAACGCTGAATTACCTCTCTGAGTTGAAGCGTGATGCGGAGCAGAGCCTGAAACTCGCCCAAGGCATCACGCAGGTCGAAAACGCCGCGGGCCAGGCCTTGGCGTCACGCGCCAAGCCTGCCGCCTCGCGCGCCACGGTTCGGAGCAAGAGTTCTTCCAGTACCTCCACGTCTGCGGCTAGCAAACCGGCACCAGGCGAGATTTCTACCAGTGCTTCGCGTCCGGCTACCAGCCGCGCCAAACCCGCCGCAGCCAAGAGCAGCGCCGCGATGAAGTCGGCCGAAGCGAAGGCGCCGGCTACCAAGGCGCCCAGTGCTTCTCGCCGCCGTCCCGCCAGCAAGGCTGGCAAGCCGGCTCCAGCCGCACCGCCCGCTTCGGCTGCCAAGCCCGCGCCGGCGAAGAAGCCTGCAGCCCGCAAGCCGGCCGCAGGCAAGCGCGAAACCGTAGATCAGTCTCCGGACGCAAGCTGAGTCGCAGCCGCGCATCGCAGTGTCCTCAGCGATGCGCGCGGCTCGGCGCTGAGGTCGGCGCAGAGCTGATCCAGCCAATCGGCCGACCCGCGGCTTGCCGACCAATGCTCCGCTACTGACTGCAAACGATGAAGCTGGATCTGCTCGGCCTCGAGCTCCAACTGCTTGATCCGACTACGTAGACTCGCCAGATCGCTGTCCCGGTCGGCTTGCTCACGCCAGCTTTGGCGAAGGCCCCGCAGCGGGGCAACCACTTGAGTTCGCCAGTCGTCACTGACGGCCTTCAGCTGCTCGAGCCGTGCGCCATCACAGGCGATGCGGCGGCATTCCAGCCAGGCGCCGGCCAGCAGCAGACAAACATCCGCGCCGGCCGTTTGCAGTTCGAGACAGGCGGCTTCCACGCCAGGCTGGTCGTAGCAGGCAAGAGCAAAGCTCCAGAGATCGTCACGCTTCATAGGGTCGGTTATTTTTTATAAGCAGCCGGATGGATTTCCGGGCGACCTGATAAACTCCGCCGCCATTATGATCCGACTTCAGAACCTGACTCTACAGCGCGGCCCTCAGCGTCTGCTCGAAGGCGCCGAGCTGACTCTTCACCCCGGCCAGAAGGTCGGACTGGTTGGCGCCAATGGTGCCGGCAAGTCCAGCCTGTTCGCGTTGCTGCGTGGCGAATTCACACCCGATGGCGGCGACTGCCAGTTGCCACCGGACTGGCGCATCGCCCACATGCGTCAGGAGGTCGATACGCTCGATCGTCTGGCCGTCGACTATGTGCTCGATGGCGACACCGAGCTGCGTCGTGTTCAAGGCGCACTCGCCGTTGCCGAGGCTGCTCATGACGGTACCGCTCTGGCGCGTCTGCATACCGAACTGGACAACGCCGACGGTTACACCGCCGATGCCCGAGCGCGCAAACTGCTCGCAGGCCTGGGCTTTGCCAACGAACAGATGGATCTTCCGGTCAGCAGCTTCTCTGGAGGCTGGCGGATGCGCCTGAATCTGGCCCAGGCGCTCATGTGTCCGTCCGACCTGTTGCTGCTCGACGAACCCACCAACCACCTCGATCTGGATGCCATTCTCTGGCTGGAAGCCTGGCTCAAGAGCTATCCGGGCACGCTGATGCTTATCTCTCACGACCGCGATTTCCTCGACGAGGTGGTTGGTAACGTGGTGCACGTCGAACAGCGCAAGCTCACGCTCTATCGCGGCGGTTATTCGGCCTTCGAACGGGCGCGCGCCGAGCGCCTGGCGCAGCAGCAGCAAGCGTTCGAGAAGCAACAGGCGCAGCGCGAGCACATGGAAGATTTCATTCGGCGCTTCAAAGCCAAGGCGAGCAAAGCGCGCCAGGCGCAGAGCCGGATCAAGGCATTGGAAAAGCTCGAGGAGCTGGCGCCGGCGCATATTGATTCGCCGTTCGACTTCGTTTTCCGAGAAGCCGACAAAGTCTCCAGTCCGCTGCTTGATCTGGCTGAAGGGCGTCTTGGCTACGGCGACAAGCAGGTGCTGGACAAGGTCAAGCTGCAGCTGGTGCCCGGCGCACGGATCGGTCTGCTCGGTCCCAACGGTGCGGGCAAGTCGACGCTGATCAAGACGCTGGCGAACGAACTGCAGCCATTGGGTGGCCGTCTGCAGCGTGGCGAGAATCTGGTGATCGGCTATTTCGCCCAGCATCAGCTCGACGCCCTGGACGCCAAGGCCAGCCCGCTGTTGCACTTGCAGCGCATTGCACCGGGCGAGCGTGAGCAGGTCCTGCGCGATTTTCTGGGTGGTTTCGATTTTCGCGGCAATCGCTGCGACGAGCCGGTCCTCAATTTCTCCGGCGGTGAAAAGGCGCGGCTGGCACTGGCACTGATCGCCTGGGGCAAGCCCAACCTGCTGCTGCTCGACGAACCGACCAATCACTTGGATCTGGAGATGCGCTTGGCTCTGACGCTGGCGCTACAGGATTTCGAGGGTGCGGTGTTGGTGGTGTCACACGATCGCCATCTGCTCAAGAGTACGACCGACGAGTTTCTATTGGTGGCGGAAGGGCGGGTCGTCACCTTCGACGGAGACCTCGAAGATTACGCGCGATGGCTGGCGGATTTCCGCGCCCGCCAGCAGCCGGTGAGCGCAACCGAGCCATCCGGCGACAAGTCGGACAAACGCGCCTTGCGTCAGGCTGCTGCTGCTTTGCGGCAGCAGCTGGCGCCGCTCAAACGCCAGGCGGACAAGTTCGAAAAGGATCTGGTCGGTGTTCATGACAAGCTGGCCGTGCTGGAGCAGCGACTCGGTGATGCCGCACTCTATGAGGCGGCGCGCAAGGATGAGTTGCGCGGGCTGCTGGCCGAACAGGCGGAACTGAAGGTGCGTGAGGGCGAGCTGGAGGCGGCCTGGCTGGAAGCTCTGGAAGCCCTGGAAGACTTGCAAGGGCAGCTCGAGGGCAGCGCATGAACGAGCCACTGCTGCTACTTGTCCAGCAGTGGCGAGATCCGCTGCTGCTCGGGCTGCAGGTCATATTGATCCTGTTTATCGCCTACCTGTTGCAGCGGCTGGTGGCGCGCGGGCTGGAACGGCTGGGCAGGCGTTATCCGTTGCCGCCTGAACTGCTGCTGCCGCTGCGGGGCGGTATTCGCTGGTTCATCATGGGCGGTGCGCTGATCATGGTGCTTGAGCGCTTCGGGGTTTCTGCAACCGTGCTCTGGACCGCCTTCTCCGGGTTCGTTGCGGTCGCTGCCGTCGCCTTTTTTGCGATCTGGAGCGTGCTGTCCAACCTGCTTTGCGCCGTGCTCATCATGACGGTGGGACCTTTCCGATTAGGCGATCTTGTGGAGCTGGTGGAGAGCTTCGACAAACCCATCGTCAAGGGTCGAGTCATCGACATCAACCTGCTCTACACCACGCTGGAGGAAATCTCCGAGAGCGGAACTGGTGCGATCGTTCAGGTGCCAAACAGCTTATTCTTTCAGAAGGTCGTGCGCCGCTGGCGTGGGACAGACATCCAAACCTCCAATCACAGCACACACGAGTAGCACTCATGGAATGGCTTAGCAGCCCGGAAATCTGGGTCGCGTTTCTGACGCTGACCGCCTTGGAAATCGTCCTCGGTATCGACAACATCATCTTCATTTCCATTCTGGTCGGACGTTTACCCAAGGAGCAGCAACCCAAGGCGCGCTTCTTCGGGCTGGCCCTGGCGATGGGTACGCGGATTTTGTTGCTGTTGTCGATTGCCTGGGTAATGCGCCTGACCAATGACCTGTTTACGGTATTCGAGCAGGGCGTATCCGGGCGCGACCTGATTCTGTTCTTCGGTGGCTTGTTCCTCTTGTTCAAGAGCACCATGGAAATCTGGCACAGCGTCGAAGGCGAAGAGGGGCAGGACGGCACCACTGGCGGCGCGGTCAAGGCTGGCTTCGTCGGCATCATCCTGCAGATCGCGGTGATCGATATCGTCTTCTCGCTGGACTCGGTGATTACCGCGGTGGGTCTGGTGGACAACGTACAAGTAATGGTCGCCGCGATCGTCATCGCCGTCGGGGTGATGATGTTGGCGGCCGGCACCATCAGCGATTTTATCGAGAAGCATCCAACGCTGAAGATTCTCGCGCTGTCGTTCCTCATCGTGGTGGGCACGCTGCTGGTTGCCGAAGCCTTTGGTGCTCATGTGCCCAAGGGTTACGTGTACTTCGCCATGGCTTTCTCGCTAGCGGTCGAAGCGCTCAACATCCGCATGCGCAAGGCGATGAATCGCAAGCTGAAAGAGCCGGTGAAACTCGGCAAGGACATACCGGACTGAGAGCTATAGCGGGCTGCGTCTGCTCGGCGCAGCCGGTGCATGAGGATCAACCATGACGTTCGAAACCTGGCTTGCTTTCTTTGTTGCCTGTTGGGTCATCAGCCTGTCGCCGGGCGCGGGGGCAATCGCCTCGATGTCCTGTGGCTTGCAGTACGGCTTCTGGCGCGGCTACTGGAACGCCATTGGTCTGCAAATCGCGCTGGCGCTGCAGATCGCAGTCGTGGCGGCCGGGGTAGGCGCCGTACTGGCGACCTCTTCACTGGCCTTCAGCCTGATTAAGTGGTTTGGTGTCGCCTATCTGCTGTGGCTCGCGCTGAAGCAATGGCGAGCGTTGCCGGAAATGCTCGACGACAGTGCCGCCCCTCGGCCGATTGGTCGACCGCTGGTGCTGGTGCTTCGCGGTTTTCTGATCAATGCCAGCAACCCGAAAGCCATCGTGTTCATTCTTGCCGTGTTGCCGCAGTTCCTCGACCCGCAGCGAGACCTGGTGGTGCAGTACCTGCACATGGGTGCCACGATGGTGGCGGTGGATCTTATCGTCATGGCGGGCTATACCGGTCTGGCGGCCAAGGTGTTGCGGCTGCTACGGACCCCGCGCCAGCAGCGCCTGGTTAATCGAAGCTTCGCGGCTATGTTCGCTGGCGCGGCGGCCTTGTTGGCTACGGTGCGGCGGGCAGCGGTATGAACACGAGCGAACCCTTGCGGGTGTGGGTCGATGCCGATGCCTGCCCGAAGGCGGCGAAAGAGCAACTGATCAAGTTCGCCCTCAAGCGCAAGTTCGAGGTGCTGCTGGTGGCCGGGCAGAGTCAGATCAAGCCGGCTTTCGCCTGTGTTCGTTTGATCGTGGTGCCGAGTGGCCCGGATGCTGCGGACGATTACCTGGTCGAACATGCCCAGCCCGGCGAACTGGTGATCTGCAGCGACGTGCCGCTGGCCGACCGTCTGGTCAAGAAGGGCGTGGCGGCGCTCGACCCACGCGGTCGAGAATTCGATGAGCGCAACATGGGCGATCGTCTGGCAGTACGGAATCTGTTCACCGACCTGCGTGAGCAAGGGCAGGTCGGAGGTGGTCAGGCTGCTTATGGCGAGCGCGATCGCCAGGCGTTTGCCAATGCGCTGGATCGCCTGCTGATCCAACTGACGCGAGCCAGAGCTCGCTAGCCGAGACCATTCCGCTCTTTCTTCGGCTCCGACCTCCGGCTTGCATGGATCAGCCGCAAAGATACGTACCTGTCCCTACCGCTACCAACACACCGTCCTCGTTATGCAGCTCGGAGCGAACCACCGCAACCTTGTTGCCGGAGCGCAACAGCGTCCCGCTGGCGCTAAAGCGCTTGCCCCGCCCTGGGCGCAGGTAGTCGATGCGCAGATCGATGGTGCCGAGACGTGAGAGGCGCAAGGCGCGCTCTTCGGTGGTCAGATGCTGATGCTTTTCGAAGGCGCCGATCATTGCCATGGCACCGCCAACTACATCGAGCAGCGAGGCAATCACACCCCCATGCAGAATGCCGTGGAAGAAATTGCCGACCAGCTCGGGCTTCATCGGCAAATGCATCATGACTCGCTCGCGGGACACTTCATCCAGTTCGATGCCCAGGTACTCGTTGAAAGGAATGCGGTTGAAGAGCTGGCGCACGGCATGTTGTTGCTCTTCGATGGTGTCTATCTTGTGATGGGGCATGGGGTGGCTTCCTGGCAGATCGTCCAAAGCTGCCGGAGCGAAAGGAGATTGGCCAGTGGCGCGGCCGGAGCGCCGGTACGATTGGCCGTATAGCCCCCAGGCTGAACGAAAAATCCCGAGCCTGGGCTCGGGATCCGAGGGCACGCTCGGCGAACGGTTATTTGTTCGTGAGCTCCAGTACTCGATCGACCAGCTTGTAAATACCCGATGCCGTTTCGCTGATTGATTGCGCGAGCATGTACGCGGGGGTCGTGACCAGTTTGTGTCGCGGATCCTCGACGATATCGGTGACTTCGCAAGGCTGATGCTCAACGCCCATTTCCCTCGACGCGGCCGCGGCAGGATCATCGTCGTGACCCAGCGTGCAGACCACGCCGGGTCCGAATATCTGCGCCGCCATGGTCGGGGCAATGCACATCATGCCGATCGGCTTGCCCGCCTTGGCGAACGCCTGCGCAACGGACAGCACATCTGGAAGGACCGTGCAGCCAGCGCCTTGATTGGCGAAGTCGGAGAGATTCTTTGCCGCACCGAATCCGCCGGGCATGATCAGCGCATCGAACTCCATGGCATTCGCCTCGCGCAGATCCTTGATCTCGCCTCGCGCCAGGCGTGCGGATTCGGTCAACACGTTGCGGCTCTCCGGCATTTCTTCGCCAGTCATGTGGTTAATCACGTGCATCTGCTCGATATTTGGCGCGAAGCATTGAACCGTGGCACCACGCTGATCCAGGCGCAGCAAAGTGATCACGCTTTCGTAGATTTCCGAGCCGTCGTAAACGCCACAGCCGGAAAGAATCACGGCGACTTTTCTGTTCATTAAGGGATACTCCTGGTCAGATTCAACGGCCCGGCAAGCGAGCTGGGCGAAGGCCTTCGATGCTAATCCCTGGCAGTGTTCTAGGTAAGCCCACACCTGTTTGTTAGATATCTGATTGTGACGGGTGTTCAGTCCCTCAATCCGCTACACGCCAGGCCTGGCCCCGGAGATTGCTTGATCAAAGCACTGGCAGCGCCGGTCAAGGGTAGCGACAATGAGGCCATCCGGTGGCCGACATGGATGGGCATTGTCATCAGGTAGTCATGAAGTCGGCTTATAAACGTCATATTCGCCCGCTGTGCGGGCCAGGAGTTCGCTGTGAGTTTCGTTCCCGCCAATCGACTGTTTCCTGCTACGCGCCTGCGTCGGAACCGCCGGGACGATTTTTCCCGCCGGCTGGTTCGCGAGCATGTACTGAGCGTGGATGACCTGATCCTGCCTGTGTTCGTCCTCGATGGAGAGAACCGCCGCGAGCAAGTGCCATCCATGCCGGGCGTGGAGCGGTTGTCCATCGATCTGTTGCTGCAGGAGGCTGAGGAGCTGGTGGCGCTGGGTATTCCGGCGCTGGCGCTGTTCCCGGTGACGCCGCTGGAAAAGAAGTCGCTGGACGCCGCTGAAGCCTGGAATCCGGACGGCATCGCTCAGCGTGCCACGCGTGCATTGCGTGAGCGCTTCCCGGAGCTGGGCATCATTACCGACGTGGCGCTCGATCCCTTCACCACTCATGGCCAGGACGGCATCCTGGACGAACAGGGCTATGTGCAAAACGACGTGACCGTCGATGCGCTGGTTCGCCAGGCCCTGTCCCATGCCGAGGCCGGTGCTCAGGTCGTGGCGCCTTCAGACATGATGGATGGGCGCATCCAGGCGATCCGCGAGGCGCTTGAAGTGGCCGACCACCACAACGTGCGCATCATGGCCTACTCGGCTAAGTATGCCAGCGCCTACTACGGTCCCTTCCGCGATGCGGTGGGTTCGGCCGGAAATCTGGGCAAAGGCAGCAAGAACACCTATCAGATGGACCCGGCCAACAGCAACGAGGCGCTGCACGAAGTGGGTGCCGATCTCGCCGAAGGCGCAGACATGGTCATGGTCAAGCCCGGCATGCCCTATCTGGATATTCTCTGGCGCGTAAAAGATGCCTTTCGCGTGCCGACCTTCGTCTATCAGGTTAGCGGTGAATATGCGATGCACATGGCGGCCATCCAGAATGGTTGGCTGAACGAGGCGGTGATACTTGAATCGCTGACCGCCTTCAAACGTGCCGGTGCAGATGGCATTCTGACCTACTTCGCCAAACAGGCCGCCCTACAATTAAAACAGGGCCAGTGAGCCCTGCCGAGGCAGATCGATGACCAACCAGGGACTCAGCGAAAGCGAATTGCAGCGTGCAACCAGCGAGGCACAACCTGTCGAGGAGTTGGCTCCGCCAGCGCCTGAGGTGGAGAAGCTGGAGGACGCCCCGGCGCCGGCACAGCCTGTGCCGAACCTGGACGACAACAGCCTGTATATCCATCGCGAGTTGTCGCAGCTGCAGTTCAACATCCGCGTGCTGGAGCAGGCGCTGGACGAGTCCTACCCGATGTTGGAGCGGCTGAAGTTTCTGCTGATCTTTTCCAGCAACCTCGATGAGTTCTTCGAAATTCGCGTCGCCGGGCTGAAAAAACAGGTCACCTTCGCCCGCGAACAGGCGGGTGCCGATGGCCTGCAGCCCCATCAGGCGCTGGCGCGGATTTCCGAGCTGGTCCACGAGCAGGTCAGCCGGCAATATTCGATCCTCAATGAAGTCCTGCTGCCCGAGTTGGCCAAGCATCAGGTGCGGTTCATTCGTCGCCGTCACTGGACGACCAAGATCAAGACCTGGGTGCGTCGTTATTTTCGCGACGAGATCGCGCCGATCATCACCCCGATCGGTTTGGACCCGACCCATCCCTTCCCCTTGCTGGTGAACAAAAGCCTCAACTTCATCGTCGAGCTGGAAGGCATCGACGCCTTTGGACGCGACTCGGGGCTGGCGATCATTCCGGCGCCGCGGCTGCTGCCTCGGGTGATTCGCGTTCCCGAAGAGGTTGGCGGTGCTGGCGCCAACTACGTGTTTCTGTCATCCATGATCCATGCGCACGCGGACGACCTGTTCCACGGCATGAAGGTCAAGGGCTGTTACCAGTTCCGCCTGACACGCAACGCCGACCTGTCGGTGGATACCGAAGATGTCGAAGATCTGGCCCGGGCGCTTCGCGGCGAGCTGATCTCTCGGCGCTATGGCGATGCGGTGCGACTGGAGGTGGTCGATACCTGCCCGACGCACCTGGCCAATTTTCTGCTCAAGCAGTTCAGTCTGAGCGAAAGCGAACTCTATCGGGTCAACGGTCCGGTCAACCTGACCCGACTGTTCGGTATCACCGGGCTGGATAGCCATCCGGAATTGCAATACACGCCGTTCACGCCGGCGATCCCCAAGCTCCTGCAGAACAGCGAGAACATTTTCACCGTTGTCGGTAAGCAGGACATCCTTCTGCTGCATCCCTACGAGTCGTTCACCCCCGTGGTCGACCTCCTGCGGGAGGCCGCCAAGGACCCCTGCGTGCTGGCGGTCAAACAGACACTGTATCGCTCCGGTGCCAATTCAGAGATTGTCGATGCGTTGGTGGAAGCGGCGCGTAACGGCAAGGAAGTCACGGCAGTCATCGAGCTGCGCGCGCGCTTCGATGAAGAATCCAACCTGCAGCTGGCCAGCCGGCTACAACAGGCCGGTGCGGTGGTGATCTACGGCGTAGTCGGCTACAAGACCCACGCCAAGATGATGCTGATCCTGCGCCGTGAAAACGGTGAGCTACGGCGCTACGCCCATCTGGGAACAGGCAATTACCACGCCGGCAATGCCCGTCTGTACACCGACTACAGCCTACTGACATCGGACGATGCGCTTTGCGAGGACGTCTCCAAGCTGTTCAGCCAGCTGATCGGCATGGGCAAGACCATGCGCATGAAGAAGCTCTTGCATGCGCCGTTTACCCTCAAAAAAGCGTTGCTCGACATGATTGCCCAAGAGACCCAGCACGCCAGCGAAGGCAAACCGGCGCATATCATCCTCAAGGTCAATTCGTTGACCGATGCGAAGATGATCCGGGCCCTGTACAAGGCCAGTCAAACGGGGGTGCGGATCGATCTGATCGTGCGCGGCATGTGCTGCCTGCGGCCGGGCATCGTCGGCGTCTCGCATAATATCCAGGTGCGCTCGATCATTGGTCGTTTCCTCGAGCACAGCCGCGTTTTCTACTTCCTCAACGGTGGCGACGAAAAGCTCTACCTGTCCAGTGCAGATTGGATGGAGCGCAACCTGGACCGTCGTGTCGAGACCTGTTTCCCCGTTGAAGGCAAGAAGTTGATCACGCGAGTGAAAAAAGAGTTGGAGGGCTTCCTGACCGATAACACCCAGAGCTGGGTGCTGCAGCCCGATGGGAGTTATCTGCGCAACAGCCCAAGTGGCAACCAGAACCCACGTAACGTGCAGAACACGCTACTGGAGCGTCTCGGCAGTCCAACCGCGCGCTGATTAACCCCACTGGCAACTGGCTGGCGGCGCTGCATCGGAACTCAGCGTACCGTCAGGCTGAAGTCGATCCGCTTCAGCCACTCCGCTTCCAGGGCGAAGTCGGCCTGAGTCAGCGGATTGTTTTCCAACCAGCCGTCGGGAAAGGCCACGTCGAGGCAATTGTCGCCGGCCTTGAGCGCGAATGCCGGCGCCTGTTGCGGTCCGCGAATATGGTGAAACAGGATGGCGAATCGCAGCAACACGCAGAGACGAGTGAGCTTCACGCCGTCTTCGCTCAGCTCTTCGAACTTCTGCCTGGGTATGTTGCGACGATGTCCGCGCACGAGCAGCGCAAGCATCTGCTGATCCTGACGTGAGAATCCAGGAAGATCGGAGTGTTCGATCAGGTAAGCGCCGTGCTTGTGGTAGTGGTAATGCGCAATATCCAGACCCACTTCGTGGATCCGTGCAGCCCAACCCAGCAATTCGCGATGCCAATCCTCAAGCAGCTCCCAATCGGCTGACACCTGATCGAAGGCTTCCAGTGCCTTGCTCTCGACCCGCGTCGCCTGTTCGGCGTCGACGTGATAACGCTCCATGAGAAAGCTCAGGGTGCGATCCCGGATATCTTCGTGATGATGACGGCCGATGAGGTCGTAGAGTACCCCTTCGCGCAGCGCGCCTTCGGAATGGGCCATGCTGGAAAGTTCCAGCGCATCGAAGATCGCTTCGAGGATGGCAAGGCCTGCCGGAAAGATGCTGCGACGGTCTGGCTTGATGCCATCCATGTCGAGCTTGTCCACATCGCCCAGTTTGAACAGCTTGCGCTTGAGCCAGCCTAGCCCTTCGCTCGTGACCTGGCCATTGCTTAACCCAGCCCCTCTGGTCGCCAGGCCGATCGCGCGAATGGTGCCGGACGCGCCGACCGCATCCTGCCAGCCGAGCCGGCGCAGGCCGTGTTCGATGCTCATCAGTTCCAATCGCGCCGCTGTATAGGCCTGGGCATAGCGCGCGGGTGTGATCTTGCCGTCGCGGAAGAACCGCTGGGTGAAGCTCACGCAACCCATCTGCAGACTTTCGCGTAGCAGCGAATCAAAACCCTGACCGACGATGAACTCAGTGCTGCCTCCCCCGATGTCGACCACCAGCCGCTTGCCGGGCGCTGCAGGGAAAGTGTGCGACACCCCGAGATAGATCAGCCGCGCTTCCTCGCGACCGGAGATCACCTCGACCTGATGATTGATGATCGCCTCGGCCTGACGAATGAACTGCGCGCGGTTGCGCGCTTCACGCAGGGCGTTGGTGCCCACCACCCGCACCGCTCCCTGAGGCAGATGATTGACCAGCTGTGCGAAACGCCGTAGGCAGTCGAGGCCGCGCTGCATGGCTTCGTCGTCGAGCATGCGGTTTTCGCCGATGCCGGCGGCCAGTTGGACCTTTTCGCCGAGCCGCTCGATGATGCGCATTTCGCCTTTGCTGGTGCGGGCCAGGACCATGTGGAAGCTGTTCGACCCGAGATCGAGGGCGGCGATCATCGGAGAGGGTTCGGCGGCTGGTGGGCGCATGGGGCAGTCTCTGTGCAAAACCCCGACATCCTGACATGATCATCGACATCCGCCAACGCGCAGTGCCCATACGGGCCGTCCGGTTATCGACCCGAACGCTGGCGGCCCGTCTCCATGCTGTGATTGATCAGGCGACAGGCTGCGGCTTTCGATCCGCCCCCAGCCGGGCTATGATGGCGTCACTTTCGGTTTTGACCCTGGAGAAAATCCATGAGCGAATACATCAATAATGTCAGCGACAGCAGCTTCGAGCAGGACGTGCTCCAAGCTGACGGCCCCGTGCTGGTCGATTACTGGGCCGAGTGGTGCGGCCCCTGCAAGATGATCGCTCCGGTGCTTGACGAGATTGCCAAGGACTATGAGGGCAAGCTCAAGGTCTGCAAGCTGAACATCGACGAGAACCAGGAAACCCCGCCAAAATATGGCGTTCGTGGCATTCCGACACTGATGTTGTTCAAGAACGGCAACGTCGAGGCCACCAAGGTGGGCGCTCTGTCGAAGTCGCAGTTGGCTGCATTCCTCGACAGCAACATCTGAGTTAAACACGCTGTTCTCAAAGCCCTCGCCATATGCGGGGGCTTTTTTTAACGGTAGGGTGGACGCTTCGTCTGCACAGTGCTAAATTCGGCCTCGCGACGTTTCTTCCGTCGCCCTCTGCATGCCGTCGCCGACGCACTTCAGCCTCTAAAAGCACAACGAACCTGTTCGTCTCTTGCTGCGCGGCTTCCTCAAGCTAATCGCTTTCTTCATCCTTCCTGATCTCTTTCTATGAATCTGACCGAACTTAAGCAAAAGCCCATCACCGAACTGCTGGAAATGGCCGAACAGATGGGCATCGACAACATGGCCCGTTCGCGCAAGCAGGACGTGATTTTCTCCCTGCTGAAAAAGCACGCTAAAAGCGGTGAGGAAATCTCCGGTGATGGCGTGCTGGAGATTCTCCAGGATGGCTTCGGCTTCCTGCGCTCCGCGGATTCTTCCTATCTCGCCGGGCCTGACGACATTTATGTCTCGCCGAGCCAGATTCGCCGCTTCAACCTGCGTACCGGCGACACTATTGTCGGCAAGATTCGCCCGCCGAAAGAAGGCGAGCGCTACTTCGCGCTGCTCAAGGTCGACACGATCAACTTCGATCGGCCGGAAAACGCAAAGAACAAAATTCTGTTCGAGAACCTGACGCCGCTGTTCGCTAACAAGCGCCTGACGATGGAAGCCGGCAATGGCTCCACCGAAGACCTGACCGGCCGGGTGATCGACCTCTGCGCGCCGATCGGCAAGGGTCAGCGCGGTCTGATCGTCGCTCCGCCGAAAGCGGGCAAGACCATCATGCTGCAGAACATCGCCAGCAACATCACTCGCAACAACCCGGAATGCCACCTGATCGTCCTGCTGATCGACGAGCGCCCGGAAGAAGTGACCGAGATGCAGCGCACCGTGCGCGGCGAAGTGGTCGCCTCCACCTTTGATGAGCCGCCGACCCGCCACGTGCAGGTTGCCGAGATGGTGATCGAGAAGGCCAAGCGGCTGGTCGAGCACAAGAAGGACGTGGTCATCCTGCTGGATTCCATTACCCGTCTGGCGCGTGCCTACAACACCGTGATCCCGAGCTCCGGCAAGGTGCTGACCGGAGGTGTCGACGCCCATGCCCTGGAGAAGCCCAAGCGTTTCTTCGGCGCGGCGCGCAACATCGAGGAGGGCGGCAGCCTGACCATTATCGCCACCGCGCTGGTTGAAACCGGCTCGAAAATGGACGAGGTAATCTACGAGGAATTCAAAGGAACCGGTAACCTGGAGCTGCAGTTGGATCGCCGTATCGCCGAGAAGCGTGTGTTCCCAGCGATCAACATCAACCGTTCGGGCACCCGTCGCGAGGAGTTGTTGACCAGCGAGGAAGAGCTGCAGCGCATCTGGATTCTGCGCAAGCTGCTACACCCAATGGATGAAAGCGCTGCTATCGAGTTCCTGCTCGACAAGCTCAAGGACACCAAGACCAACGAAGAATTCTTCATGTCAATGAAGCGCAAGTAAACGTCTGGTCATGCCACCGAGGCCGGGGAAACCCGGCCTTTGTCTGTCTGCAGGTTTTGAATCGGCCCGCGCCAAGGCTAAACTCGTCGCCCCGACACCTGCCGGCCCATGCGAGGCTCAAGCATGCAGTATCGCGATTTGCGCGACTTTATCAGCGGCCTGGAACAGCGCGGAGAACTCAAGCGCGTTTCGGCCGCTGTGTCCCCCGTTCTGGAAATGACCGAGATCTGCGATCGTACCCTGCGCAAGCAGGGGCCTGCGCTGCTCTTCGAGAACCCGACTGGCTTCGACATGCCGGTACTCGGCAACTTGTTTGGCACGCCAAAGCGTGTCGCGCTGGGAATGGGCGCCGAGGAAGTCTCTGAGTTGCGCGAGATCGGCAAGCTGCTGGCATTCCTCAAGGAGCCGGAACCGCCGAAGGGCCTGAAGGACGCCTGGAACAAGCTGCCGATCTACAAGAAAGTCATCAGTATGGCGCCCAAGGTGCTCAAGGATGCGCCCTGTCAGGAGGTGGTCCTGGAAGGCGAGGATGTCGACCTGTCGACACTGCCGGTTCAGACCTGTTGGCCAGGCGATGCCGGACCTCTGATCACCTGGGGGCTGACCGTCACCAAGGGGCCCAATAAAGAGCGACAGAATCTCGGTATCTATCGTCAGCAGGTGATCGGCCGCAACAAGGTGATCATGCGCTGGCTCAGCCACCGGGGCGGCGCGCTGGACTTTCGTGAATGGTGCGAAAAGTTTCCCGACCGGCCCTATCCCGTAGCCGTGGCGCTTGGTGCCGATCCGGCTACCATTCTCGGTGCGGTCACTCCGGTACCGGATTCATTGTCCGAATATGCCTTTGCCGGTCTGTTGCGCGGTAGCCGTACCGAACTGGTTAAGTGCCGGGGTAGTGATCTGCAAGTACCGGCAGGCGCCGAGATCGTGCTTGAGGGCTACATTCAGCCCGGTGAGATGGCCGATGAAGGGCCGTACGGCGATCACACTGGTTACTACAACGAGGTCGATCGCTTCCCGGTGTTCACTGTCGAGCGCATCACCAAGCGCCGTGATGCGATCTATCACAGCACTTACACCGGCCGGCCGCCGGATGAACCGGCTATTTTGGGCGTGGCGCTCAATGAAGTTTTCGTGCCGATCCTGCAGAAGCAGTTTCCAGAAATCACCGATTTCTATCTGCCGCCGGAAGGCTGCTCCTACCGCATGGCGGTGGTTACGATGAAGAAACAATACCCCGGCCATGCTAAGCGCGTGATGCTGGGTGTGTGGAGCTTCCTCAGGCAGTTCATGTATACGAAATTCGTCATCGTCACCGACGACGACATCAATGCTCGGGACTGGAACGATGTTATCTGGGCGATCACCACGCGGATGGATCCTAAGCGCGATACCGTGCTGATCGAAAACACCCCCATCGATTATCTCGATTTTGCCTCCCCGGTTTCCGGCCTGGGTAGCAAGATGGGGCTCGATGCCACGCACAAATGGCCGGGCGAGACCAGTCGGGAATGGGGTCGCGCGATCGTCCAGGACGAGGCGGTGAAGCGCCGGGTCGACGAACTCTGGGCCGAGCTGGGCATCGATTGATGACCGTAGCCGTTAATTCAGGTTTTTGAATAAATGAAAGTTACGCTGCAACCCTCCGGCGCGGTGCTGGAAGTCCAACCTGGCGAGTTGATACTCGACGCCGCTCGGCGTCTGGGTTACGACTGCCCGCAGGCGTGCCGTAATGGCAACTGCCTTATCTGCGCCGCCCTGCTGGTCAACGGCCGGGTGCGCCAGCGCGGCGAAAGCCACGACCATGGTGAGGTCTTCGCCTGCCTGGCCGAGCCCGAGGAGGACTGCGTTCTGCTATGGGACGGCGTTCTCGCGCCTGGCGAGCTGCCGGTACGGACGTTCAGCTGCCAGTTGGTCAGTTGTGATGATGTGGGTGGCGACGTATTTCGCCTGTTGCTCCGTGCACCTGCCGGCAAGCCGCCGCGCTATCACGCCGGCCAATATCTGCTGCTGGAGCGGGAGGACGGTGAGTTCAGCGCGTTTTCTCTGGCATCCGCCCCCGGACGCGGCCGAGAGCTGGAGTTGCATGTGCTGGCGCGAGAGCCGTCGGCGATCGGTTTGCTCGATTACATCCGGCGCCAGGGCATGGCCAAGGTACAGATGCCGTTCGGCGACACGCACCTGGCCGAGCTGCCAGATGGTCCGTTGGTGCTGATCGCGGCGGGAACCGGCATGGCGCAAATGCATAGCCTGATCGAGCATTGCCGGGCCGAAGGCTTCGCCCATCCGGTGCACCTGTACTGGGGCGTGCGCCGGCCGGAAGATTTCTATCAATTGCCGCATTGGAGCGAGTGGGCGCGCATGCCCAATCTATCGCTCCATCAGATCGTTAGCGATGTCTGTGGCTGGCAGGGACGTTGCGGCATGCTGCACGAGGCCGTTTGCGAGGATTTCACCGATCTCAAGCCGGTTCACGTCTATGCCAGCGGCTCTCCGGCGATGATCTACGGCACGCTGGACGCATTGGTCGAGGCGGGGATGGATGCGACGCAGATGCGTGCAGACGTGTTTGCGTATGCGCCACGGGAGCGCTAGGGGCGTTAACCTGAGTGTAGTGGCCGTTACGACGCAGGCGCCGTTTCGGCGTCCTGCGTGATGTTCAGTGAAGTGGTGCCTCTGCTTAGCGCGCCTGTCGTTGCTGGAGCAGCAGGTTGTTGAAGCCGCTTGCCGACAGGGTCTTCTGCGCCTGGCCAAGCTGCTCGCGATTGGCGAAGGGGCCGACCAGCACCCGGTACCAGTCTTCGTCGCGCACGGTGACGTTCTCGACCCGCACATCCTGACCCAGCAGGATGATCTGTGCCCTGACTTTTTCCGCTTCCGGTTGCTTGCGGAACGAACCGGCCTGCAGGAAGAACTGGGTGACGGGGACCTTGGCTACCATCGGTGGGGGTGGCGGTACCTGGCCATTCAATGCGGCTTCGGCGCGCGCCGCATCGATCTTGGCGGCTTCTTCGGGCGTAACGGGCTTTGGCGGCTCCGGCTTCGGCTCTTCTGGCGGCAGGATCACTTCCGACTCAGGCAGTAGCGTGTAGAAGTCGTACTTCGGCTTCGCTGGGTGGCCCGTTGCCGGCGCGGAGCGCTTCGGCTGCTCCTTGGGCTTGGGCATGTCCTTGGCGCGCTTGATCTCGTCCCCACCGGGTTCGAGATTCATCAGGAACATGATGAAGCCGCCGATGACCAGGCCGCAAACCAGCCAGACCCAGCCGGGAACGGGCTTCTTGGCCGGCGCCTGGTAGCGGCTCGCGCCCCGCTTCGGGGCGGGTTTCTTCCTGGTTGCCACTTACATCCGCTCCAGCGTTTCCAGACCAAGCAGCTCCAGGCCCTGCTTGAGGGTTCTGCCGGTCAGGGCGGCCAGGCGCAGGCGGCTCTGTTTCTCGGTTTCGCTCTCGGCGGTCAGTATTGGGCAGTGCTCGTAGAAGCTGGAGAACAGTCCGGCGAGGTCGTACAGATAACTGCACAGCAAATGCGGAACCCCTTTCTCTCCTACGCCATTCAGTACTTCCGTAAACTGCGCGAGCTTTGCGCCCAGGGCCTGCTCCTGTTCAGCTTCCAGCTGTATTTCGCCAGCAAGCGTGTCCATGCTGGTGCCTAGCTTGCGGAACACACTGGCGACGCGGGTATAAGCGTAAAGCAGGTAGGGCGCGGTGTTGCCTTCGAAACTGAGCATCTGCTCGAAGTTGAAGCTGTAATCGCTGGTGCGGTGCTTCGACAGGTCCGCGTACTTCACGGCGCCGATGCCGACGGCGCGTGCAATCTGGCGCAGTTCGGTTTCTTGCAGGTCCGGGTTCTTGCCTTTTACCAGGCTGTAGGCGCGCTGTTCGGCTTCGTCGAGCAGATCGACCAGCTTTACGGTGCCGCCGTCGCGGGTCTTGAAGGGACGGCCATCGGCGCCATTCATGGTGCCGAAGCCCATGTGCTCGAGTTGCATGTCGCTGTGGACGAAACCGGCGCGGCGTGCGACCTCGAAGGCCATCTGGAAATGCAGGGCCTGGCGCTGGTCGACGAAATACAGCGCGCGATCGGCGTGCAATTGGTGGCTGCGGTAGCGCATGGACGCCAGATCGGTGGTGGCGTAGAGGTAGCCGCCGCCGGCTTTCTGGACGATCACCGGAAGCGGATTTCCTTCGGCGTTCTTGAACTCGTCAAGGAAGACGCACCGGGCGCCATTGCTTTCGCTCAGCAAGCCCTTGGCCTTAAGCGCAGCGACGATGTCGCCCAGCTCGGCGTTGTACGCGCTCTCGCCCTTGACATCGTCAGGCGTCAGTTGGACGTTGAGGCGGTCGTAGACTTTCTGGCAATGCGATAGGGAAATCTCGTTGAAGCGGGTCCACAAGCGCAGGCAATCGACGTCGCCGGCCTGCAGCTTGACCACCAGCTCGCGAGCGCGCTCGGCGAACTCGGCGGAGTCGTCGAAGCGCTGTTTTGCCGCGCGATAGAACTGCTCGAGGTCGGATAGCTCGCTTTCGGCGGCGGCGGGGTTCTCTTCGAGATAAGCCAACAACATGCCGAACTGTGTACCCCAGTCACCCACGTGGTTCTGGCGGATCACCTCGTCGCCGAGATACTCCAGCACTCTCGCCACGGCGTCGCCGATAATCGTCGAGCGCAGGTGGCCGACATGCATCTCCTTGGCCAGGTTCGGTGAGGAAAGGTCGACGACAACTCGCTGCGTCGGGCCTGTCTTACTGACGCACAGATGCGGGTCGGCAAGGGCGGCATCGAGGCGCTGGGCCAATGCGGCGCTGTTCTGGAAGAAGTTCAGAAAGCCCGGGCCGGCAATTTCCACCTTGCTGACGCTGGGATCGGCCGGCAATGCTTCGATGAGCTTCTGCGCGAGATCGCGGGGTTTCATCCCGGCTGGCTTGGCCAGCATCATGGCGATGTTGCTGGCGAAGTCACCATGAGTCTTGTCGCGAGTGTTCTCCACCTGGATCGTCGGATTCAATCCGTCGGGCAGCACGCCTTCAGCGATGAGGCGGGTCAGGGCTTGCTGGATCAGGTCGCGAATGCTGTCTTTCATCGTTTGCTCGGTCGGCCCGAAGGCTTTGGTCGAAAACTGGGCATTATCGGTGCCCGGGGGGCGAACCTTCAAGGCTTAAGGCGCTTAGTTGCGGCTTGTGGCTGGATCCGGGAGGCGTCAGAACAGGTCGATCGGATCGACATCCAGCGACCAGCGTACAGTACGGCTGCCCGGCAGTGCTTCCACCAGCGGCAACCATGCGCCCATCAGCTTATGCAGCGGCGCCCGGGCATTGGCCTGTAGCAGCAACTGCGCACGGAAGCGCCCCGCGCGTCGCTCCATCGGTGCGGGTACCGGCCCCAGCAGCTCGACGCCGCCGAGACCGAATTGCGCCATGAGCTGTTCCGCCTGGCTACAGGCCTGGTCGAGGAAATCTTCGGCCTGGCCGGGTTTCACCGCTTCGGCGCGTAGCAGCGCGAGATGACTGAAAGGGGGCAGGCTGGCGGCGCGGCGCTCGCTCAAGGCCTGGTCGGCAAAAGCGAAATAGCCTTGCTCGGTCAGTTGAACCAACAGTGGATGGTCGGCTAGGTGGGTCTGGATGATCACCTTGCCAGCTTCCTCGGCACGGCCAGCGCGGCCAGCCACCTGAACGATCAGCTGCGCCATACGTTCGCTGGCGCGGAAGTCCGCCGAGAATAGCCCGCCGTCCGCATCAAGGATGGCGACCAGGGTGACGCGGGGGAAATGGTGGCCCTTGGCGAGCATCTGGGTGCCTACCAGCAGGCAGGGCTCGCCGCGGTTGATGATGGTAAGTAGTTGCTCCATCGAGCCCTTGCGCGCGGTGCTGTCGCGATCGATGCGCAGCACGGGGTAATCCGGAAAGATAACGGCCAGCCGTTCTTCCGCGCGCTCAGTGCCGGCGCCGACAGGGCGCAGGTCGAGCTTGTCGCACTCCGGACAGCTGCGCGGCGGGCGCTCTGCGTGGCCGCAATGGTGACAGCGCAACTCGTTGTGGCGTTGGTGCAGAGTCATTCTGGCGTCGCAGCGGGGGCACTGGCTGAGCCAGCCGCAATCGTGACACAGCAGCGAAGGGGCGAAGCCGCGACGATTCAGGAACACCAGCACCTGTTGCCCAGCGGCGAGTGTCTGCGCCATGGCCTGCTGCAGCGGGCCAGAGATGCCCGAGTCCAGCGGCCGGCTTTTCACATCAAGGCGCAGAAAGCGCGGCGCCTGTGCACCACCGGCCCGCTGGGTCAATTTGAGCAATGCGTAGCGGCCGCTGTGGGCGTTATGCAGGCTCTCAAGCGATGGCGTTGCCGATCCGAGCAGAATCGGCAGGTTCTCTTGGCGAGCCCTGACCACCGCTAGGTCGCGGGCGTGATAGCGAAGACCCTCCTGCTGTTTATAGGAGGCGTCGTGCTCCTCGTCGAGGATGATCAATCCCGGGTTCTTCATCGGGGTGAACAGTGCCGAACGGGTGCCGATGATGATATCTGCCTCTCCGTCCCGTGCCGCCAGCCAGGCGTCCAATCGTTCACGGTCGTTGACATTGGAGTGCAGCAGGGCGATGCGGGCGTTGAAGCGTTGCTCGAAGCGAGCCAGGGTTTGCGGGCCGAGGTTGATCTCCGGGATCAGAACCAGTGCCTGCTTGCCGGCTTCGAGTACATGATGAATCAGCTGCAGATAGACTTCAGTCTTGCCGCTGCCGGTAACGCCGGCCAGCAGGAAGGTCTGGAAGCCACCCAGGCCTGCGCGAATGGCTTCGAAGGCGGCTCTTTGCTCCTGGTTCAGTGGCAGTTCCGGTTGCAGCAGCCAGCTGCCTTGATGTCGCTGAGTCAGATGACTGCGACGGGTCTCGATGCGCAACAGGCCCTTCTGCAATAACAGGTCGAGGCTGTCCTTGCTCAGCTGAAGCTGGCTCAGGAGCGAGTGGGCGACGCCATGCGGATGCTGGGCGATGGTCCTCAACGCTTCGCGCTGACGGGGTGCCCTGCTCAGCCGCGGGTCTTCCGGTCGCGCGTCGTTCGCAACATGCCAGAAGCGCTCCTGTTTTGCTTCAGCAGGCTCGCCCTGGCGCAACAGAACCGGCAGCGCCCAACTCAGCGTATCGCCTAGGCTGTGCTGGTAATACTGAGCGGTCCACAGGCACAGCTTGAACAATGCCGGTGGCAATGGGGCGCGGGCGTCGAGCAGCTCCAGCGCAGGTTTTAGCTTCGCCTCGGGCACCTCGCTGTGGCTGACAACTTCCACCAGAATTCCGACGATTTCGCGCCGGCCGAACGGGACCCGCAGCCGCATGCCTGGCTGCAGCTCGGCGTACGGGACATCGGCGGGTGGGAGATAGTCGAAGAGCCTACGCAGTGGCGAGGGCAGCGCGAGGCGGAGTATGGGTTGGGGCACACGGTAATCCTTGGCGACGAGTGTCGATCTTAAACGATCCGATCCGGCAGCAGGTCTGGATGCGGGCTACGGCGCATGGTTGGCCTGAAAAACGGGATACCTTTTCCCCTGGCGATCAGCTGCCCTTGCATCGCTACAGGGCTCTGGTATTATTCGCGCCCTTCCGTGCGGTACTCGACATAGGGTCGGGTGGCGGCACAAGTCCTAGAGGATTTTTCCATGAAAGCCGATATCCATCCTAACTACGTTGAAATCGAAGCCACTTGCAGCTGCGGCAACGTCATCAAGACTCGCTCCACGCTGGCCAAGAACCTGAGCATCGACGTTTGCTCTGAGTGCCACCCGTTCTACACCGGCAAGCAGAAAGTGCTGGATACCGGCGGCCGTATCGATCGCTTCAAGCAGCGTTTCGGTGTGTTCGGCGCTAAGTAAGCTGTCGCCGCGACGGGAATCCTGTGAGGTTTTCCGAGCATTTGAAAAAGGCGTCCCTGGTGGGCGCCTTTTTCGTTTCCGTCATCTTCAGCTTGCAGGTCCAGGCGCTTTGTTCTGCTAGCGGTCCGCTCTCTCGAGTGGCGGTGGATACGGTCATCGATGGCGACACGCTGCGTCTGGTCGACGGCCGTAACGTCCGTCTGCTTGGCCTCAATGCGCCTGAAATGGCTCGCAAGGGGCGCACTGCCGAGCCTTTCGCCGACGCCGCCAGGCGACGCTTGCGGGCGCTTGTGAAGACCAGCGGTGGATACATTGATCTACGCCTTGGCCAGGAAGCCAGGGATCATTACGGCCGGGTCCTGGCTCATGCCTTCGACTTGCGTGGCGATAATCTAGAAGCTGTTCTGCTGGCCGAAGGGCTGGGTTTCTTCGTAGCTATCGCGCCGAATACAGCACTGGCTAGCTGCCACCAATTGATAGAGCGAGGGGCGCGGACCGCCGGCAAGGGTGTGTGGCGCCAATCGCCGTTAGTCTCGGCCGGAGGCCTGCGCCGCGGTGGTTTCGCGCTGGTCAGAGCGCGCGTCGATCGGCTGGAGGTGAATAGGGGTGGTGTCTGGCTGGAGTTGGATGGCTCGCTGGTAATCCAGATTCCCCGCGAAGCGGTTGCGGCATTCGGTGATTCGCTGGCGGGCCTTCCGGGCAAGGAGGTCGAGGCCAGGGGTTGGGTGGTCGACCGCAAGGGGCGTGCGGATTTGTCGCGGCAGGCGCGATGGTTGCTGCGAGTGAACCACCCATCGATGCTGGTTTCGCTGCCTTAACCCGGCCTCCGAGGTGTTGCAGGATGCGTGCGGTTAAGTGGCCGGCCCTCAGCTGAAAGTCGTAGAGCGAACCCTTGACAGTCCGCCTTTCCCATCGGCTTGTGACGGCGCTTGCTCTTGGCGTATGCTCGGCCCCCTGTCTGTCCCAGTAAAATAAGCGGAAATGCCTCATGACTGACCTGAAAACTGCCGCTCTCGACTACCATGCAAAGCCCCGTCCGGGGAAGTTGAGTGTCGAGCTGACCAAGCCCACTTCCACCGCTCGCGATCTGTCGCTGGCCTACAGCCCTGGCGTAGCGGAGCCGGTTCGCGAAATCAGTCGTGATCCGCAGCTGGCTTACCGTTACACCGGTAAAGGCAATCTGGTCGCTGTGATTTCCGATGGCACCGCGATTCTTGGCCTGGGCAATCTGGGGCCGCTGGCATCCAAGCCTGTCATGGAAGGCAAGGGTGTCCTGTTCAAGCGCTTTGCCGGCGTCGATGTGTTCGATATCGAAGTTGATGCAGAGAGCCCGCAGGCCTTCATCGATACGGTCAAGCGCATTTCCATCACGTTCGGTGGAATCAACCTGGAAGACATCAAGGCGCCCGAGTGCTTCGAGATCGAGCGGGCGCTGATCGAGCAATGCGATATCCCTGTGTTCCACGATGATCAGCACGGCACCGCCATCGTTACCGCGGCAGGCATGCTCAATGCGCTGGAGATTGCTGGCAAGACGCTGGAGCAAGCAAAGATCGTCTGCCTGGGTGCCGGTGCTGCCGCTACCTCCTGCATGAAGCTGCTGGTGAGCATGGGCGCAAAGATCGAGAATATCTTCATGATCGATCGCAAAGGTGTCGTTCACGCCGGCCGCGATGACCTGAACCAGTACAAGGCTGTGTTTGCTCATGAAACCGACAAACGCACCCTGGATGACGCGCTCGATGGCGCCGATGTCTTTGTGGGTCTGTCAGGCCCCGATCTGCTGAGCTCCGAAGGTCTCAAGCGTATGGCGGCAAACCCGGTGGTGTTCGCATGCTCGAACCCAGATCCAGAAATCAGCCCTGAGCTCGCTCATGCAACCCGTTCCGACGTGATCATGGCTACGGGCCGTTCAGACTATCCGAACCAGGTCAACAACGTGCTGGGCTTCCCGTTCATTTTCCGCGGGGCGCTGGATGTCCGCGCGTCGCGCATCAATGAAGAAATGAAGATCGCAGCCGCTATTGCTCTGCGCGACCTGGCCAAGCTGCCGGTTCCGGCTGAAGTTGCCGCCGCCTATGGGGTGGAGCACCTGCAGTTCGGGCGCGAATACATCATTCCGAAGCCGATGGATCCGCGCTTGATTACGCTTGTCTCCGACGCTGTGGCGAAGGCTGCGATCGAGAGCGGAGTAGCGACACTGCCGTATCCTTCTAACTACCCGCTCAAGTCCGTCGATGACGTGTTCAATAACTGATTAGGTCCGTCTTGGCTCTGCTTCGGCGGAGATTATGCGAAAAAAGAAACCCCAGCCTTGGCTGGGGTTTTTTATTAAGCTGGGTCAGGAGCTGGTTATCGCTTACTGCCGAGGGAGTGCCCTCGCTTGGTTAGCGAAGCCCTGCGATCATTTTGTCCGTTGTGCCTCGTCGTCGGTATCGAGCCGTCGACGGGCGGGTTGCCTTAGAACAGGTCGATCGGCGCTGCTTCGGAAGCCGGTAATGGGCTATCAGGCAACATGGAGCCTGGAGTTAGCTCGCCGTCCATGTTGGGTGGCGAATCTTCGCTTCGAAAGATCTCGAAGTAGGCATCTGTGGTGCCCGGGGCAGCCGCTCGGCCGCTTTTTGGGTCGATCCGGAGGGTCAGAATGCCGTCGGGTTCGGCAGGTGCGTGCTCGGGAACGCCCTCTAATACCGAGCTCATATACTTCATCCAGATAGGCAGCGCGACCGTTCCGCCGTATTCCCGGCGCCCAAGGCTTTGGGGTTGATCGAAGCCGGTCCAGACGGTTGTCACGATGTCGGCGTTATAGCCGGAGAACCAACTGTCCTTGGATTCATTGGTGGTTCCCGTTTTTCCCGCGATGTCGCCCCGGCCCATCGCCAGCGCCTTCCGGCCCGTGCCGCGCTTGATGACGTCCTGCAACATGCTGGTCATGATGTAAGCAGTTCGCTCGTCAATGATCTGCTCGGCATACACCGGCTCTGGCCTGGCCGGCTCCGAAGCATCTGCCAGTGACGTTTCGCTCTGGGCATAACTGGTTAATGTCGCTTCGTTCTCTTCTGCTTGAGCCATGCCGCGCTCCGGCACGCGCACCGGGTTTGCCTCGAATATGACCTTGCCATCTCGGTCCTCGATGCGCTTGATCAGATAGGGCTCTATCTTGTAGCCGCCATTAGCGAATGCGGTCCAGCCGGTAGCGATTTCCATAGGCGTCAGGGTCGCCGTGCCAAGCGCCAGTGACAGGTTGGCGGGCAGATCTTCCGTCTTGAATCCGAAGCGTTTGATGTAGTCGAGGGTATATGGGATGCCGAGCGTCTGTAGCAGACGAATCGAGACCAGGTTGCGCGACTTATAGAGCGCCTCGCGCAGGCGGATCGGGCCGAGGAAGGTGTTGTTGTCGTTCTTCGGTCGCCAAACCCGGTCTAGCCCTTCCTCGACGAAAACGATTGGGGAGTCATTAACCAGCGTCGCGGGGGTGAAGCCCGCATCCAGCGCTGCGCTATAGACGAAGGGCTTGAAGCTCGAGCCGGGCTGGCGCTTGGCCTGGATCGCGCGGTTGTAGTTACTTTGGCCGAAGGAGAATCCGCCAGTCAGCGCTTCGATGGAGCCGTCAAGCGGATCCAGGGATACCAGTGCCCCCTGGGCCTGGGGTATCTGACTGAACAGCGCCTTGCCATCGACCATCCGGACCCGAATGACATCACCCGGCTTAACCACGTCCGATGGTGCTTTCGGTATAGGGCCTAAGCTGTTCGTGTTGATGAACGGGCGAGCCCATTTCATGCTTTCCCAGCTGATGGTCTGTTCGCTGCCGTCCCGAAGCAAGGCCTTGATTGTGTCGTTGGACATCTGGCTGACAACGGCGGGTAGCAGGCCGGACTGGCCACGGTAAGTGCCAAGCTCCTTAAGCCACGCTCCATGATCGGTGCCGGCAAGCCGTGCTTCGGGCCCCCGGTAGCCATGGCGTTGGTCATAGTCGATCAGTCCCTCGGTAAGGGCCTGATTGGCAGCGATTTGCCGCTCGCTGCTGGTGGTTGTGTAGACGCGGAACCCATCGGTGTACGCGGCGCTACCGAAGCGGCCTACCATCTCGGCGCGCGCCATCTCGGCTACATAAGGTGCATCAAGCTCTGGCGACGAGCCGTGATAGGACGCATCGACGACTTCCGCCAGCGCTTGCTGGTAGCGGGTCTCATCTATCCGGCCGAGCCGGTACATCCGACCGAGGATCCAGTCGCGCCTTTCCTTGGCGCGCTCTGGATTGGCCAATGGATTGAAGGCTGATGGCGCCTTGGGCAGCCCGGCGATCATGGCCATCTGCGCCAGGCTCAGCTCGTCGATGGACTTGCCGTAATAGACCTGGGCCGCCGCCTCGATGCCGTAGGCGCGATTGCCCAGATAGATCTTGTTGACATACAGCTCGAGGATCTCGTCCTTGCTCAGCTCTCTCTCGATCTGAAGCGCAAGGAGAATCTCGTTGATCTTGCGGGAGAAGCTTCGCTCGCTGGTGAGGAAGTAATTCTTTGCGACCTGCATGGTGATGGTGCTGCCGCCGGTCTGAATATGGCCGGTTTTCAATAATTGCGTGGCAGCGCGCATCAGGCTGGAAACATCGACGCCATAATGATTAGCGAAATTATCGTCTTCTGCCGCCAATAATGCGGCGATGAAATCCTTAGGTATTTCATCAAAGCCGATAGGGGAGCGACGCATTTCGCCATATTCGGCGATCAGCTTGTCATCATCGCTATACACGCGCAGCGGTATCTGGAGCTGTATGCTGCGTAGCGATTCGACCGATGGCAGGTTGGGGCTGAGATAAAGAAACGCGCCACTGAGACTGAGCAAAAGTCCACAGAAAACAGCCAGGCACGACCATAGGAAAAACTTCAGAAAACGCATCGGGGTTCGTTGAATCCAGGGTGGGGAATGAGGTGTAAGCCGCAGACAATGCTGAAAGGAAAAACCGTTCACATTATAAGCGGTTTTTTTGCTGGGGAGCCATTTGCGCTTCTGTCAAGGCTGTTATCTAATGCGGACAAACATAATTAATCCGTAAGTAGCGGATAAAGATAGGAAATCGGCCGTGCTAGGGCTCTTCACTAAGAAAGCGAACACGCTGCTTGGGATCGACATCAGTTCGACGTCCGTCAAGCTACTGGAATTAAGCCGCTCAGGCTCCCGTTATCGGGTTGAGTCTTATGCGGTCGAGCCGCTTCCGCCGAATGCTGTGGTGGAGAAGAATATCGCTGAGCTCGAGGGCGTGGGTCAGGCCCTGTCCCGCTTGCTGGCGAAGGCGAAAACCGGCGTCAAGTCCGCTGCCGTAGCGGTTTCCGGCTCGGCAGTCATTACCAAAAGCATCGAGATGGATGCCGGGCTGAATGATGACGATTTGGAAAACCAACTAAAGATAGAAGCGGATCAATACATCCCGTATCCCTTGGAAGAAGTCGCCATTGATTTCGAGGTGCAGGGGCCTGCCACCCGTTCGCCTGGCCGTGTCGAGGTGCTGCTAGCGGCGTGCCGTAAGGAGAACGTAGAAATCCGCGAGGCGGCTCTGGCCTTGGCCGGGCTAACGGCCAAGGTAGTCGATGTAGAGGCCTATGCCCTGGAGCGGTCATACGGCCTGTTGGCGCCGCAGCTGGGTGCGGGGCACGATGAGTTGACTGTCGCGCTCGTCGATATCGGCGCGACCATGACCACGCTGAGCGTACTGCATAACGGGCGCACCATTTATACGCGCGAGCAGCTGTTCGGCGGCCGCCAGTTGACCGAAGAAATTCAGCGTCGCTACGGCCTGTCGATGGAAGAGGCTGGCCTGGCCAAAAAGCAGGGAGGCCTCCCAGACGATTACGACAGCGAAGTGTTGCAGCCGTTCAAAGAGGCGGTTGTTCAGCAGGTGTCGCGCTCGCTGCAATTCTTCTTCGCTGCGGGGCAATTTCACGACGTGGATTACATCCTGCTGGCCGGTGGCACGGCTTCGATTCCCGGGCTGGATCGGTTGATTCAGCAGAAAATCGGAACCCAGACTCTAGTCGCCAACCCATTTGCCGATATGGCCTTGAGTAGCAAGGTCAACGCTGGCGCACTCGCCAGTGATGCGCCGTCCCTGATGATTGCCTGTGGGCTGGCCTTGAGGAGTTTCGACTGATGGCCAGGATCAACCTTTTACCTTGGCGCGAACAACTACGCGAAGAGCGTAAGCAGCGCTTCTTGGTATCGCTCGCTGGGGTCGCTGTTGTTGCGGTGGGCCTGCTGTTTCTTGCCGACCAATATTTCACGCATGCCATCGAGCGACAGAACGCGCGAAACGATTTCATCCGCAAAGAAATCGCGGTGCTGGACGCCCGAATCGCTGAAATCAAGGAATTGCGCGAACGTCGGCAGCAACTGCTTGAGCGTATGAAGATCATTCAGGACCTGCAGGGAAATCGACCCATTATCGGTCGGGTTTTCGATCAGCTCGTACGTACGTTACCTGACGGCGTGTACTTCACCGGTTTGAAAATGACCGACAAGAACATCGCCATCGTCGGTGGTGCGGAATCCAACAACCGGGTCTCTAACCTGATGCGAAATTTGGACGGTTCTGAGTGGCTGGACGCGCCTAACCTGAACGAAGTGAAGGCGGTCACTGCGGGCGCAGTTGATCAGGAAAACGTGTTTCAGCTAACGGTGCAGCAGACACAGCCGGCTGCAACTGTTGAGGGAGATAAGCCATGAGTCTGGCGAGCTCCATGGAGAGCCTCCGTAGTGTAGATCTGTCCGATCTGGATATGAATAACCTGGGCTCCTGGCCCGCCGCAGTGAAGGTTATCGCCGCAATATTGCTAATGGTTTTGGTGCTTGGGGGCGGGTACTACTTCTATCTCAGCGATATGCAGGCCAGTCTCGACCAGCAAAAGGCGCAGGAGGAAACGCTGAAACAGCAGTTCTCCACGAAGGCGTTCCAGGCTGCGAACCTCGAAGCCTACAAGGCGCAGATGATCGAAATGGAAGCGTCGTTTGGTGCTTTGTTGCGACAGCTGCCTAGCGACACCGAAGTTCCAGGTCTGCTTGAAGACATTACCCATACTGGTTTGGGTAGTGGGTTGGAGTTCGAGGAAATCAAACTGCAGCCAGAGGTGACCCAGCAGTTTTACATCGAGCTGCCGATACAGATCAAAGTGGTTGGCGGCTATCACGACCTCGCGACCTTTGTCAGTGGCGTAGCGAGCCTGCCGCGGATCGTCACCCTGCACGATTTCGAGATAAAGCCCCACAGCAAAGAGTCATCTTCAAAATTGCACATGAGTATTTTGGCGAAGACCTATCGTTATAACGACAAGGGGCTGCAGAAATGAACGGAGCCCGACTTGTCGCGCTAGGCCTGGGTCTCGTGTTGTTGACCGGGTGCGGCGCCAGCGGAGATTTCGACGATCTACGCGCATACATGAGCGAAGTACGAGCCAAACCAAAAGGAACGATTGAGCCGCTGCCGGCGTTCCTGCCGTATGAAGCTTTTACCTACAGTGCTGCTTCACTGCGCCATCCATTTCAGCCGCCGATGAAGATCGATCTGACCCAGCGGCAGAAAGGATCGAAAGACATTCGGCCCGACGAGACGCGCATCAAGCAGTTTCTCGAGGAATTCAACATCGAAAACTTCGTCATGGTCGGCACGCTGACCAATGGCGGGGGTAAGTACGCCTTGATCAAAGGTGGTGACGGGGTTCACCGAGTCAAGGTCGGTGACTATCTGGGGCGCAACCATGGCCGTATCGTTGAGATCAGCGAAGCCGAGGTGGATGTGCTTGAAATCGTTCCGGACGGAGAGGGTGGGTGGCTTGAGCGCCCGCGTAGCCTGACCTTGAAAGAGCGTTCTTGAGTCATGGCAAAAATGGAAAACCTATACCGGTCTGCACAACGGAAGCCTTTTATGAATACCACACTCTCTCGTCTCGGTTTGTCGTTGCTGGCGGCGCTAATTTCGCCCGCTCTGCTAGCGGCAAATCTGAACTCGCTCGACGTCGCGTCACTACCTGGCGACCGTGTTGAGTTGAAGCTGGCTTTCGACGAGCCGGTACCGACTCCGCGCGGTTATACGCTCGACCAGCCGGCACGCATCGCCCTTGATCTACCAGGCGTCTCCAGCAAGCTGGCGTCCAAGAATCACGAGCTTGGAGTAGGCAATGCGCGGAGTGTGACGGTGGTCGAGGCCCAAGGAAGGACTCGTCTCATCGTGAATCTCACGTCGCTGGTTCCCTATTCGACCCGTGTAGACGGAAACAATCTATTCGTCGTCCTTGGCGAAAGCGGCTCATCGCCAGCTGCGGTCACAGCTGCTCCGGCTGTGGCAGTAAGCCAGGTCGCGCCGGCCCCTGCCATGGCTGCGGGCAAGTCGATCAGCAACATCGATTTCCGCCGGGGCGAAGACGGTGCCGGTAACGTGGTTATTACCCTGTCGGATCCATCGATCAGCCCTAGCATAGAAGAGCAGGGCGGCAAGATTCGCGTCTCCTTCGCCAAGACCCAACTGCCAGAGTCGCTCCGTGTCCGGCTGGATGTGCAGGACTTTGCCACTCCGGTCAAGTTCGTCGATTCGAGCAGCAAGGCCGATGGCGCAAGTATCGCCATCGAGCCCAGCGGACGATATGACTATCTGGCGTACCAAACCGATGACAAGCTGACGATCAGCGTCAAGCCGCTTAGCGAAGCGGATGCCGAGAAGCGCAAGGCCGAGCATTTCACCTATTCGGGGGAAAAGCTGTCGCTGAACTTCCAGGACATCGATGTGCGCTCTGTTCTGCAGCTGATCGCAGACTTTACCGACCTCAATCTCGTGGCTAGCGATACCGTGCAGGGCAATATCACGCTGCGTTTGCAGAACGTGCCCTGGGATCAGGCGCTTGATCTTGTGCTGAAAACCAAGGGCCTCGATAAGCGTCAGGTCGGTAACGTACTGCTGGTTGCACCGGCAGACGAGATCGCTGCACGTGAGCGCCAGGAGCTGGAGGCGCAGCGGCAGATCGCTGAGCTGGCGCCCCTGCGTCGTGAAGTGGTACAGGTCAATTATGCGAAAGCTTCTGATATCGCCCGGCTGTTTCAGTCGGTAACCGACAAGGAGGGAACGAGTGAAGACCGCGGCTCGATCGCTGTTGATGATCGTACCAACAACATCATTGCTTATCAGACACAAGAGCGTCTGGACGAGCTGCGTCGCATTGTTGTCCAGCTCGATATTCCGGTGCGTCAAGTAATGATCGAGGCCCGTATCGTCGAGGCCAATGTCGACTACGACAAAAGCCTCGGTGTGCGTTGGGGGGGGTCCCAGCAGTTCGCTAATGGCCGCGGGCTTGTATATGGAAACGACGACTCGGGTGATGAAGGCGGTAACTCGGGCGAAGACAGCAACGGCAACGTTCCGTTCGTTGACTTGGGTGTGGCGAATCCTACCTCCGGGATTGGAATCGGTTACATAACCAATAATCTAATCTTGGATCTTGAGCTTTCGGCGATGGAAAAATCCGGTAACGGCGAGGTTGTTTCTCAGCCGAAGGTCATGACTGCTGATAAGGAAACGGCGAAGATTCTGAAAGGTTCCGAGATTCCGTACCAAGAAGCAAGTTCTAGCGGGGCTACCTCCACCACGTTCGTGGAAGCAGCGCTATCGCTTGAGGTTACCCCACAGATTACGCCGGATAACCGGATCATTATGGAAGTAAAGGTCACTAAGGATGAGCCTGACTTCGCAAATGACGTCAATGGCACTCCGACGATTCGCAAAAACGAAGTTAATGCCAAGATACTTGTAAATGATGGCGAAACCGTCGTGATTGGGGGCGTGTTTTCCAACACACAGAGCCGGTCGGTGGATAAGGTTCCTTTCCTCGGCGATCTACCGTATCTTGGCCGCATGTTCCGGCGAGATATTGTGTCTGACGCGAAGTCTGAGCTTCTCATCTTTCTGACGCCGAGAATCCTAAATCACCAGGCTATCGCAGTGAATCGTTGATTTCCTTGGAAAATATCATTCTCGTAGGTCCGATGGGCGCCGGTAAGAGCACCATCGGACGCCTGCTCGCCAAGGAGCTTCGTCTCCCCTTTCGGGATTCCGACAAGGAGATCGAGCAGCGCACGGGTGCCAGCATTCCGCTGATATTCGATGTCGAGGGTGAGCAGGGTTTTCGCGAGAGGGAACATGCCGCTATCGAGGCTCTGTGTCAGATGCGGGGTGTGGTGTTGGCAACGGGTGGTGGCGCGGTGCTCCGGCAAGATAATCGCCACCTGCTACGTGCTGGCGGCCGGGTGATCTACCTATGCACTTCTGTCGAGCAGCAGCTTGACCGCACCTCCCGGGACCGCAATCGCCCGCTATTGCAAGCTCCTAACCCTCGCGAGATCCTGACCGGTTTGATGGCTGTGCGTGATCCGCTTTATCGTGAAATCGCGGACATCATCATCCAGACGGACGAGCGCCCGCCGCGGCTGGTGGTGGTGGAAATTCTCGGCCAGCTTCAATCCTTGGCCGCTCGTGAAAGCCTGGATCGATCTGCGCTATCCTAGCTCCCTTTGATCGTGAGGGGACCTATGCAGACTCTACATGTCGATCTCGGCGAGCGTAGCTATCCGATATTCATTGGCGAGCAGCTCATCGATCGCGGTGAGCTGTTGTCCCGCCATATCCGCGGTAAACAGGTGGCGATCGTCACCAACGACGCCGTTGCGCCTCTCTACCTTGAGCGGCTCTCGCGCAGCCTCGCCGACTATGCCATTACTCCGGTTGTGCTTCCCGATGGTGAAGCGCACAAGAACTGGCAGACGCTGCAGTTGATATTCGATGCATTGCTGACGGCTAGGCATGACCGCAACACTACGATCATCGCGCTGGGCGGCGGTGTTATTGGCGATATGGCCGGTTTCGCCGCCGCCAGTTATCAGCGTGGCGTCGACTTCATCCAGATTCCAACAACCCTGCTGTCTCAGGTGGACTCTTCGGTGGGCGGCAAAACGGGCATCAACCATCCCCTCGGCAAGAACATGGTCGGGGCCTTCTATCAGCCGCAGGCAGTGCTGATAGATACCGCGACGCTGGCTACGTTGCCGGCGCGAGAGCTGTCCGCCGGCATGGCTGAGGTCATCAAGTACGGCCTGATCTGCGACGAGCCGTTCCTGGGATGGCTCGAAGATAACGTCGATAAACTTCGAGGCTTGGACCAGACGGCGTTGACCGAAGCGATACGCCGTTCCTGTGCGGCAAAGTCAAGGGTCGTCGGTGCAGATGAGCGGGAATCAGGCATTCGTGCCACTCTGAATCTGGGGCATACGTTCGGTCATGCCATCGAAACCCATCAGGGGTACGGCGTCTGGTTGCATGGCGAGGCAGTATCAGCGGGCACTGTCATGGCGCTTGAGATGTCACATCAGCTCGGTTGGATCTCTGTCGAAGAACGAGACCGTGCGGTGCGTTTGCTATCGCGTGCCGGCCTGCCGGTAGTGCCTCCGGCCAATATGCGTGCCGAGGATTTTCTGCAGCATATGGCAGTCGACAAGAAGGTCCTGAACGGGCAATTGCGGTTGGTCCTGCTCAAGCGGCTGGGCGAGGCTGTGGTCACTAGCGACTTCCCGCGGGAGATGCTGGAAGCCACATTGAACGTCAACTACGACGCGCTTACGCAAGAATCAAGAACCTAAGAGATTTCCATGACCAGTTTGTCTGCTGACGATTCGTACCTGAACCATTATGGGTTCAGTCATGACCCTTTCGCTGCGCGTGTGCCTGGCTTCAAGTTCTTCCCGGCCCAACGTAAGCCGGTGCTTGGGCAGCTGCATCATCTTGCTCGCTATAGCCAGCTGCTGTTGGTGGTGACGGGGCCGGAGGGCAGTGGCAAGACACTGGTGCGCCAGGCGCTTGTTGCGAGCAGCAACAAGCAGGCCGTCCAGAGTGTGGTCATTTCGCCACAAGAAACCATCGATTCGAATATCGTCCTGCAACAGATCGCGCAGGCGCTCGGTAGCCAGCATGCTGATTTCGAATCGATCATGGGACAAATCATTCAGTTGGCACTGACCGGGCAGGAAGTCTACGTGCTGGTTGATGATGCCGAGCGACTTACCGGCGCGGCGGTCGAAACACTGTTGCGATTGGCTGAGGGCAATCCCGAGGGACGGCCGCATGTCTTCTTGTTCGGCGAGCAGGCATTGGTAGGCCGTCTGGAGGCGCTAGTCGAGGGTGAGGAGCGCTTTCATGTGATCGCGCTTCAGCCCTACGAGGAAGACGAGACGCGTGAGTATCTGGCGTTGCGTCTCGAGGGTGCAGGGGCCGGGCTGGATTGCTTCAGCGAAGAGCAGATCCTGCGTATCCACGAGGATGCCGGCGGTTGGCCTGGTGCAATTAACCAGGCGGCCCGGGAAGAGCTTCTCGATGCGATGCAGCATTCCAAGGGGCGCCGAAAGCCAAGTGGATGGAGTTTACCCTTGCCGATGAAGCACGTGCTGGCGTTGGCGGCGGTCGTTTGTATCGTTGTGATCGCGTTGCTTATGCGTAATTCGGATGATCAATCGGTGACGCCGGCCACCACCAGTTTGCCGCTCGATGTGAGTGGAGCTGCAGCGGGCAGGGAGGGCGCTGTAGGCGAATCCACGCCGGACGTCATCCAATCCCAGCCAGACCAGCCGATCATGCGCGAACCCCTTGCAGCCGCCGGCAGCACAGAGCTGGATGAGCCGCCAGTAGCGCAGGAGCCGGTAATCGCTGTCGAGCCGACGCCTAGTGCCGTTCAGGCTCCCGCTGAAGTTACAGCTCCCGCTACAGTCCAAAGCCCGCCGGCTGAACCTCGGCCCGTAACCGAGGCGCCCCAGAATCCGGTGCGGCAGGTTACCGAGAAGTCCGGCGCGGCTGCTTCTGCGGCAAGCTGGTACACCAGTCAGCCCAAAACCAATTATCTGATTCAGGTATTGGGGACGCGTGCCCAGAGTAACGCCAAGGCGCTGGTGGAGCAGCATGGCGAAAGCTTCCGTTATTTCGTCAAGCAGCACGAGGGTAAGCCACTTTACGTTGTTACTCACGGCTCCTTTTCCAGCCGCAATGCCGCGCTGGAAGCTATCGAGGCGCTGCCGGCTTCGTTGAGGGCGGGCAAGCCTTGGGCGCGGAGTTTCGCTAGCGTGCAACAGGAAATTGCGCAGACTCGTTGATAATCGCCCCAAAAAAGTGCGCGACGCACCGTTTTGGGGCTTGCAAAAATAAATTGTGTCGTTCTACCGGGCTTTGTAAACTGCTCCCCCTTTTGCCCACGTGTATGACGGGGCGGTTCCGTGCGCCGTCAATAAGGGGTTGATTTACAACGCATTTAGCTGGTGGAGTGCCTATGAGAGCAGGTCTGTTTCGTCCTGAAGAGTTCAAGGATAACTGCGGCTTCGGTCTGATCGCCCACATGCAGGGCGAGGCAAGCCATCACCTGCTTCAGACCGCTATTCAATCCCTCACCTGCATGACTCACCGAGGCGGGATCAACGCCGACGGTAAAACCGGCGATGGCTGCGGGCTGTTGATGCAGAAACCCGATGCGTTTCTGCGGGCCATGGCCAAGCAGCATTTCGATGCCGAACTTCCGGCGCTGTATGCCGTCGGTATGATTTTCCTCAGCCAGGACGCGGCCAAGGCGGACGCGGCCCGAGCCAGCATCAACGAACAGATTGCAGCCCAGGGGCTCACCCTGGTCGGCTGGCGCGAGGTGCCGGTCGACACTACCGTGCTCGGTCGCCTGGCGCTGGAGCGCCTGCCGCGCATCGAGCAGGTGTTCGTCTGCGCTGAAGGCCTGTCCGAGCGCGAGTTCGGCATCAAGCTGTTCTTCGCTCGCCGCCGCGCCGAAGTCGCACTGGCTGGTGACAAGGAGTTCTATGTCTGCAGCCTCTCCGACAAGGACATCATCTATAAAGGCCTGATGATGCCGGCCGACCTGGCGCAGTTCTATCCCGATCTCGGCGACGAGCGTCTGGCGACCGCCATCTGCGTATTTCATCAGCGCTTCTCCACCAACACCATGCCGCAATGGCCGCTGGCCCAGCCGTTCCGCTTCCTCGCCCATAACGGCGAGATCAACACCATCACCGGTAACCGCAACTGGGCACAGGCGCGTCGACTGAAGTTTGCCAACGAGCTGCTGCCGGACCTGGAAAGCCTTGATCCGCTGGTCAACCGTACCGGCTCTGACTCCTCTAGCATGGACAATATGCTGGAGCTGCTGGTCACCGGCGGCATGGATCTGTTCCGCGGTCTTCGCATGATCATTCCGCCGGCTTGGCAGAACGTCGAGACCATGGACCCGGACCTGCGGGCCTTCTACGAGTTCAACTCCATGCATATGGAGCCCTGGGACGGCCCCGCCGGTGTGGTACTCACCGATGGTCGCCACGCGATCTGCCTGCTTGACCGCAACGGCTTGCGTCCGGCGCGCTGGGTGACCACCACTAACGGTTACATCACCCTGGCATCTGAAGTCGGCGTGTGGGATTACAAGCCCGAGGACGTCATCGCCAAGGGCCGCGTGGGGCCGGGTCAGATCCTGGCGGTGGATACCGAGACGGGACAGGTGCTGCATACCAATGACATCGACAACCGCCTGAAGTCCCAGCATCCATATAAGAAATGGTTGCGCCAGAACGCGCTGCGCATCCAGTCGACCCTGGACGATAACGACCATGGCTCGGCGTTCTACGATGCCGACCAGCTCAAGCAGTACATGAAGATGTTCCAGGTCACCTTCGAGGAGCGTGACCAGGTGCTGCGGCCTCTCGCCGAGCAGGGTCAGGAAGCGGTCGGCTCCATGGGCGACGATACGCCAATGGCCGTGCTGTCGCGGCGCGTGCGTTCGCCGTTCGATTACTTCCGCCAGCAGTTCGCGCAGGTCACCAACCCGCCGATCGACCCGCTGCGTGAATCCATCGTGATGTCGCTGGAAACCTGCCTGGGTGCCGAGCGGAATGTCTTCGAGGAAACCGCCGATCACGCCAACCGCGCGATTCTGACCACTCCGGTAATCTCTCCGGCCAAGTGGCGCACGATCATGGAGCTCGATCGCCCAGGCTTCGAACGCCAGCTGATCGACCTCAACTACGACGAATCCGTCGGCCTCGAAGCCGCGGTGCGCAACATCGCCGACCAGGCTGAGGAAGCCGTACGCAGCGGCAAGGTCATGCTGATCCTCAGCGACCGCCATATCGCGCCGGGCAAGCTGCCGGTGCATGCGTCGCTGGCCGTTGGAGCGGTGCATCACCGTCTGATCGAAACCGGCTTGCGCTGCGACTGCAACATCCTGGTGGAAACCGCTACCGCGCGTGATCCGCATCACTTCGCGGTACTGATCGGTTTCGGCGCGACGGCGGTCTATCCGTTCCTCGCCTTCGAAGTACTCGGCGATCTGATCCGCACAGGTGAAGTGCTGGGTGACCTCTACGAAGTGTTCAAGCACTACCGGAAGGGCATATCCAAGGGCTTGCTGAAGATCATCTCGAAGATGGGCATCTCGACGATCACCTCGTACCGTGGCGCCCAGCTGTTCGAAGCCGTGGGCCTGGCCGATGAAGTCGTCGACATCAGCTTCCGTGGCGTCGCCAGCCGTATCAAGGGCGCGCGCTTCAGCGATCTGGAAGCCGAGCAGAAGGCGCTCGCGGCAGAAGCGTGGAGCGCGCGCAAGCCGATCCAGCAGGGCGGCCTGCTGAAGTTCGTCTATGGCGGCGAATATCATGCTTATAACCCGGATGTGGTCGCGGCGCTGCAAGTGGCGGTGCAGGAAGGCGATTACAACCGCTTCAAGGAATACACCGCGTTGGTCGATCAGCGCCCTGCGGCGATGCTGCGTGACCTGCTCAAGCTCAAGGTATCGGACCAACCCCTGGCACTCGAGGAGGTCGAACCGCTCGAGCAGATCCTCAAGCGCTTCGATTCGGCTGGCATTTCGCTCGGCGCGCTGTCACCTGAGGCTCACGAAGCGATCGCCGAGGCGATGAACCGCATTGGTGCGCGCTCCAACTCGGGAGAGGGTGGCGAGGATCCGTCGCGCTACCGCACCGAGCGCAGTTCGAAGATCAAGCAGGTCGCGACGGGCCGTTTCGGTGTCACGCCCGAGTATCTGGTTAACGCTGAAGTGCTGCAGATCAAGGTTGCCCAGGGTGCCAAGCCCGGCGAAGGCGGTCAGCTGCCGGGCGGTAAGGTCAACGGCCTGATCGCCAAGCTGCGCTATGCGGTACCGGGCGTCACCCTGATTTCACCGCCACCGCACCATGACATCTATTCGATCGAGGATCTGGCACAGCTGATCTTCGACCTCAAGCAGGTCAACCCGACTGCGCTGGTGTCGGTCAAACTGGTGGCTGAGCCAGGCGTAGGCACAATTGCGGCGGGTGTCGCCAAGGCCTATGCGGATCTGATCACCATCTCCGGCTACGACGGCGGCACAGGCGCTTCGCCGCTGACGTCGATCCGTTATGCCGGTTCCCCGTGGGAACTTGGCCTGGCCGAGACTCATCAGACCCTGCGCGGC
Organism: Pseudomonas sp. Q2-TVG4-2; assembly: GCF_013620795.1. Taxonomy (GTDB): domain Bacteria; phylum Pseudomonadota; class Gammaproteobacteria; order Pseudomonadales; family Pseudomonadaceae; genus Stutzerimonas. Next base: position 316,843 of record NZ_LGLW01000003.1, read on the forward strand.
AATGATCTGCGCGGCAAAGTACGGGTACAGACCGATGGCGGCCTCAAGACCGGCCTCGACGTGGTCAAGGCGGCGATCCTGGGCGCGGAGAGTTTCGGCTTCGGTACCGCACCGATGATTGCGCTGGGCTGCAAATACCTGCGCATTTGCCACCTTAACAACTGTGCCACCGGCGTCGCGACGCAGAACGATAAACTGCGCAAGGACCACTTCATCGGCACGGTCGATATGGTGGTCAACTTCTTCTCCTTCGTCGCCGAAGAAACTCGTGAATGGCTGGCCAAGCTGGGCGTGCGTAGCCTGGAGGAGCTGATCGGGCGTACAGATTTGCTCGAAATGCTCCCGGGCGACACGTCCAAGCAGAACCATCTCGACCTGACGCCTCTGCTCGGCAGCGATCACATTCCGGCCGACAAGCCGCAATTCTGCGAAGTAGAAAGGAATCCTCCATTCGACCAGGGCCTGCTGGCCGAAGAGATGGTCAAGCTCGCGCGTGCGGCCATCGATGCCAAGAGTGGCGGTGAATTCGAGCTGGACATCTGCAACTGCGACCGTTCCATCGGTGCGCGTGTGTCGGGCGAAATCGCCCGAGTGCACGGCAACCAGGGCATGAAGGATGCACCAATCACGTTCCGCTTCAAGGGCACGGCTGGTCAGAGTTTCGGCGTCTGGAACGCTGGCGGCCTGCACTTGTATCTGGAAGGCGATGCCAACGACTACGTCGGCAAGGGCATGACCGGTGGCAAGCTGGTGATTACTCAGCCGAAGAGCAGCGTTTTCGAATCGCAGCATTCGGCCATCGTCGGCAATACCTGCCTATATGGCGCCACCGGAGGCAAGTTGTTCGCCAGCGGCACCGCCGGTGAGCGCTTCGCTGTGCGTAACTCCGGTGCGCATGCGGTCGTGGAAGGTACTGGCGATCATTGCTGCGAGTACATGACCGGCGGCTTCGTCTGCGTGCTTGGCAAGACCGGATACAACTTCGGTTCCGGCATGACCGGAGGGTTCGCCTACGTGCTGGACATGGATAACAGTTTCGTCGATCGGGTGAACAACGAGCTGGTAAACCTGCAGCGCATTACGGGCGAGGCGATGGAAGCTCACCGTAGCCATCTGCAAGAGGTGCTGCGCGAGTACGTCGCCGAGACCGGCAGCGCATGGGGTGCGATGCTTCTGGAAGAGCTCGACGATTACTTGCGGCGCTTCTGGCTGGTCAAGCCCAAGGCGGCCAACCTGGCATCGTTGCTGTCGACCACTCGGGCCAACCCCCAATAAAAAGCAGATTCAAGCGGCAAGCCTCGGCTATGAGCCCGAGGCCCGCCCCGCTCCGTGATTGTCATGCAGCTTGCAGCCCTGTGCTTGCGGCTGCCGCTAAGAGGTTTTGAAATGACTGAACGTCTTAATAACGACTTCCAGTTCATCGAAGTCGGGCGCAAGGATCCGAAAAAGAAGCTGCTGCGCCAGCGCAAGAAAGAGTTCGTCGAGATCTATGAACCCTTCAAGCCGCAGCAGGCTTGCGAGCAGGCCCATCGCTGTCTGGGTTGCGGCAACCCCTATTGCGAGTGGAAGTGCCCGGTTCATAACTACATTCCCAACTGGCTCAAGCTGGTTTCCGAGGGCAACATCCTCGCCGCTGCCGAACTGGCGCACCAGACCAATACGTTGCCGGAAGTTTGTGGACGAGTCTGCCCGCAGGACCGTCTGTGTGAGGGTGCCTGTACCCTCAATGATGGCTTCGGCGCGGTCACCATCGGTTCGGTGGAGAAATACATCGCCGATACCGCATTCGCGATGGGCTGGCGCCCCGACATGTCCAAGGTCAAGCCGACCGGGAAGAAGGTCGCGATCATTGGTGCCGGCCCTGCCGGTCTCGGCTGTGCCGATGTGCTGGTACGCAGCGGCGTCACCCCGGTGGTCTTTGACAAGAACCCCGAGATCGGCGGTCTGCTGACCTTTGGTATTCCCGAATTCAAGCTTGAGAAAAGCGTCCTCAGCCGCCGGCGCGAGATCTTCGGCGGGATGGGCATCGAGTTCCGCCTGAACACCGAGGTGGGCAAGGACATAAGCATCGAACAGCTGCTGGCCGACTACGATGCGGTGTTCATGGGCATGGGTACTTACACCTATATGAAGGGCGGCTTCCCCGGTGAAGACCTGCCTGGCGTACACGACGCGCTGGACTTCCTGATTGCCAACGTCAACCGCAACCTCGGCTTTGAGAAGTCGCCGGAAGATTTCGTCGACATGAAGGGCAAGAAGGTCGTAGTCCTCGGTGGCGGCGACACGGCGATGGACTGCAACCGCACTTCCATTCGTCAGGGCGCCAAGAGCGTGACCTGCGCCTACCGTCGCGACGCGGCAAACATGCCCGGTTCGCGCAAGGAAGTGAAGAATGCCAAGGAAGAGGGTGTGAAGTTCCTCTTCAACCGCCAGCCGATTGCCATTGTCGGCGAAGGCAAAGTCGAGGGCGTTAAGGTGGTCGAGACTCGTCTTGGCGCGCCGGATGCCCGCGGCCGTCGCAGCCCCGAGCCGATTCCCGGTTCCGAAGAAGTGCTGCCGGCCGATGCCGTGGTCATTGCGTTCGGTTTCCGTCCGAGCCCGGCCGACTGGTTCGAAGGGCAGAGCATCCAGACCGACAACCAGGGCCGTGTCGTAGCGCCGGAGATGGGACAGTTCAAGCACCAGACCAGCAACCCGAAAATCTTTGCGGGCGGCGACATGGTGCGTGGCTCCGATCTGGTGGTGACGGCGATCTTCGAGGGCCGTCAGGCCGCCGAGGGTATCTTGGACTATCTGGAAGTCTGATCCGTAGGGTGGGTCCCGCTTCTTCGGCCCACCGGGCAGGGCAAGGTGGATGTAAAAAGCGACATCCACCCTACGCTTGGCTTGCACAACGCCAGCCCGTCTGACGAGAATCAAGCCCATAGACAAAAGGCACGGCGCTCGCCGTGCCTTTTGTTTTCCGCTTTGCGACAATGCTGCCACTTTTTTGCTGGAACCCAGACATGACTGCCTTGAAGAACGATCGCTTCCTTCGCGCCCTGCTCAAGCAACCTGTCGACGTCACCCCGGTGTGGATGATGCGCCAGGCCGGACGCTACCTTCCGGAATATCGGGCTAGCCGCAGCAAGGCGGGCGACTTCATGAGCCTATGCATGAACCCCGAGCTTGCCTGCGAGGTCACGCTACAGCCGCTGGAGCGGTACCCGCTGGATGCAGCCATCCTGTTTTCGGACATCCTCACCGTGCCGGACGCCATGGGTCTGGGGCTGTACTTCGAGACTGGCGAAGGGCCGCGCTTCAAGAAAGTCGTCAGCAGCATGGCTGACATCGAGGCGCTGCCGATCCCGGATCCGGAGAAGGACCTTGGTTACGTGATGGACGCGGTGCGCACCATTCGCCGCGAGTTGAATGGCCGAGTCCCGTTGATCGGCTTCTCCGGCAGCCCTTGGACGCTGGCGACCTACATGGTCGAAGGCGGCTCATCCAAGGATTTCCGCAAATCCAAGGCGATGCTCTACGAAAACCCGCAGGCCATGCATGCACTGCTCGACAAGCTGGCGCAGTCGGTGACCAGCTACCTCAATGGGCAGATTCTAGCCGGTGCTCAAGCAGTGCAGATTTTCGACTCCTGGGGCGGTAGCCTGTCGGCAGCGGCCTATCAGGAATTCTCCCTGGCCTACATGCAGAAGATCGTCGACGGCCTGATTCGCGAGCACGACGGGCGCCGCGTGCCGGTGATTCTGTTCACCAAGGGCGGCGGCCTGTGGTTGGAGTCCATGGTTGATACCGGAGCCGAAGCGCTGGGCCTCGACTGGACCTGCGATATCGGCAACGCGCGGGCGCGGGTCGGTGACAAGGTTGCGTTGCAGGGCAACATGGACCCCAGTGTGCTGTTTGCCAAGCCGGAGGCGATCCGTGCCGAGGTTGGCCGCATTCTCGCGAGTTTCGGTCATGGCGAAGGTCACGTCTTCAACTTGGGCCATGGCATCACGCCAGAAGTCGATCCAGCCCACGCTGGCGCCTTCATCGAGTCGGTGCACGAGCTGTCGGCCAAGTATCACGGCTGAGGAAGCCGCCTGGAGAAGAAAGAGCCGCTTACCGCGGCTCTTTTCGTTTATGGCTGTTGGTAATGGCCGGGCGTGGTTCCCGGCTTATGTTCGTGGACCAGCTTGGTCACGCGGATATCGGTGATACCGATGACTTCGGCCTGCTCCAGCAGCTTGGCTTCGTCGGCGTTCGCCTCCGGCATCACCAGGCTGTTCTCGGCATCACCGTTATGCAGTTCGATCAGATGCCGCGCCGCGCTGCCTTGCGACATGCGCTCCTCGTCAGATTCGATGATCTGAACGCGCGGGTCGTTCTGGAAGATGTAATTGACTTCAAACTTGTGCGACGACTTGTCGAACATGAGCAGCTCCTAAAGGTGGTTAACAGGTTCTGCTCTGTTGACTCGTCGGTCAGTTCGTTCGTTCCCGTTCTGAGCCAGCAAGGCCATCGCCGACAGAGTCGGCTGCACGGCTGGCGCTGTCTTTATTCGACCGTTGCCAGCTGGCCTCTGAGCGCTACGCCAGCAATAAGGCTGCCGGCATGGCACTCGTAGCGCATTGCATCGCTATGCACGTTGCGCTTGTAGTAGCTGACGATATCGACCACCGCGTTTACGCCGGCCTTCTTGGCTGAGTTCTGCAGGCTGGCAAGCACCGATTGCAGCGCCCAGCCGCAGGCTTCTGCGTCGCTTTTGTTGGATGCGTTGGTCTTTCGATTGCTGGTTACGCTTCTGAGCTTATGCACGTCGCCTTGGATGGATGTACCCGCCAGGTAGAATTTCACGCTGCCATCGAGCAAGCCTGTCTCGAGCCCGCGCCGAACGCCTTCCTCGAAGCCAAGATAGATGGCATTCCCCTCGCCACCTGTCTGTTCGATTATTCCCAGGTGATCGACGGCTTCGATGATCGGGTCGACATCCAGTTCCTTCAGGATGTTGTCGCGAAGCCTGTTGACCCATCGGTTGTAATTGCGGTGAATTTTTCCGTTCTTCTCATCGAGTCCCCAGCTGCTCCTGTAGTTGATCTGAAAGGACGTGGGTGAATAGGGAATGTCGACTTCAGCATGGTGACGCCCACGGACCGTGATTGTGGCTTTGACCATCCCGGGTTGTAGCGATTGCACCTTCCATTGACGATCGTTCAGTGCGGTAACAATGGCGCGCTGCATTTGCCGTGCGCCGATCTGCATGCCGCTGGAAAATTGTTCTTGTGCGTTATAGATGGGCTTACTGGTGCAACCGGTAATGACGACGAACAAAAGGGGTAACAGCACACAGCGATACAGGCGGGTCATTCCTTCAACTCCATTTGGTGGTGGTCAGGCCCAGCGGCGGAAAATCAACGAGGTATTGATCCCGCCAAAGGCGAAATTATTGTTCATCACGAACTCATGATGCATCTCACGCGGCGCGCCGATGAGGTAGTCCAGCTCGCCGCAGCGTGGATCGACGCTGTTGAGATTGAACGTGTGGATATAGCGGTCGCTATTCAGCATCTCGATGCTGAACCAGGACTCCAGCGCCCCACAGGCGCCGAGGGTGTGTCCGAAGAAACTCTTCTGCGAGCTGATCGGCATGCGCGAGCCGAACAGGGCGTAGGTCGCCTGGGTTTCGGCGATGTCGCCCTGCTCGGTAGCGGTGCCATGGCCATTGACGTAGCCGATGGCGTCGGGCGACAGGCCAGCATCTTCCAAGGCCAGCTCCATGGCGCGGCGCATGGTCAGCTGTTCGGGTTTGGTCGCGTGCTGACCGTCGGCATTACTGCCGAAACCCACCAGCTCGGCGTGAATGGTGGCGCCGCGGGCCAGCGCATGTTCGAGTTCTTCGAGCACCAGCATGCCGGCCCCCTCGCCAATTACCAGCCCGTCGCGGCCAGCATCGTAGGGGCGCGGTGTGGTGTGCGGCGCATCGTTCTTCAGGCTGGTCGCATAAAGCGCGTCGAACACCATGGCCTCGGTCGCACACAGCTCCTCAGCGCCACCGGCGAGCATCATCGGCAGGCGGCCGAACTTGATCGCCTCGTAGGCATAGCCAATGCCCTGACTGCCGCTGGTGCAGGCGCTGGAGGTGGGGATCACCCGGCCGGTGAGGCCGAAGAAGATGCTGATATTGGCCGCCGTGGTGTGCGGCATCATGCGGATGTAGGAGTTGGCGTTCAGCCCGTCGGCCACCGAGTTGAGCAGCATGTTGCCGAAGGCTTTGATCTCCTCGGTGCTGCCGGTGGACGAGCCGCAGGCGACGCCCATGTGGCCGTCGCGGATCGATGCGTCATCGAGCAGGCCCGCATGTTCGAGTGCCTGCTCGGCGGCCTTTACCGACAGCCGCGAGACCCGGCCCATGCTGCGCAATTGCTTGCGTGTCCAGTGTCCGGGGACGACGAAGTCATCCACCGGCCCGGCCAGGCGGGTGTTGAGCTCGGTGAACCGATCCCACTCCTGCATATAGCGGATGCCGCTACGGTTAGCGCTGAAGTTGGCTTCGATGGACGCCCAGTCGCTGCCCAGCGACGTAATGCCGGCCATGCCGGTGACGACGACGCGTTTCATCAGCACAGCCCGCCGTTGACCGCCAGAACCTGACGGGTGATGTAGCTGGCCTCTTCCGAGATGAGGAAGTTGACCGCACCGGCGACCTCTTCAGGCGTGCCCATGCGTTGAGCAGGGATCATCTTGAGCATCTCTTCGATAGGCAGATTGTCATCGAGCATGTCGGTATCGATCAGCCCCGGCGCGACGCAGTTGACGGTGATGCGCCGTTTGCCGAGTTCGACGGCCAGGGCCTTGGCAGCGCCGATCACACCGGCCTTGGAGGCGCTGTAATTGACCTGGCCGCGATTGCCGATCAACCCCGAGACCGAGGTAATGCAGACGATCCGCCCCGGCTGGCGGCGACGGATCATCGGCATGGTCAGCGGCTGCAGGACGTTGAAGAAGCCATCCAGATTGGTGCGCATGACCAGGTCCCAGTCATCCTCCGTCAACGCCGGAAAGGCGCCGTCTCGGGTTAACCCTGCGTTGCAGACCACCCCGTAGTAAGCCCCGTGCGCCTCGATATCGGCTTCCAGCTGCTCGCGGCACTGCGCACGATCGGCGACATCGAACTGCAAGATGCGCGCTTGGCGGCCCAGCGCTTGTATCTCCGTTTGCACGGCTTGCGCTTCGTCCAGCCGCGCACGGCAGTGCAGGACGATGTCGTGCCCGCTTTGGGCCAGGCGCAAGGCGATGGCGCGGCCGATGCCGCGGCTGGAGCCGGTGACGAGGATGCTTTTATTCATGGGGTGGGCTCTTGCAGATAGCTCGCCACTTCGGGCGGGCGGAACACGTTGAGGCGCGCCTCGGCATGGATGCCGGGCCCGTCGAGATGGCATTCGAATACGCCCATGCCGTTGTCATCCTGCAATGAGCGAATCGCGCGGATGCGCAGCAGGCTGCCGGCCGGGAAGTGCTCGACATTGCATTGGAAGCTGCGAGTGCCGAGCAGAAAGCCCAGCTCCACCGGCAGTCCGGCCTGGCGCGCCTGACAGCCGGCAAACGCGGCGACTGTCTGCGCCATGATTTCGATGCCGGCCCAGGCCGGCAGGCTGCCGTCGGGCAGGTTGAGCAGCCCATCGGGCTTTACCTGAAGTTGCGCGGCGATACTTTCGGCATCGAATGCCTCGACCGCATCGAGCAGGATCATGTCGCCCGCATGCGGTAGCAGTTCGGCTACTGGCCAATCGATCATGGCGCGTCTCCCAGGATCAGGCTGATGTTGTTGCCACCGAAGGCAAAGGAGTTAGTCATCATCCGCCGTTGGCCGGCCGCTGCCATCGTCGTGCCGGCTGCGATCAGGTTCATGCGTGGCAGCTCGGCATCTTGCTGGCCGTCCCAGCGATGCGGTGGCAGCAGTCGTGCGGGATTATGCTCGGACAGCGCCAGCCAGCAGAACGCGGCTTCGAGCGCGCCGGCGGCGCCCAGGGTATGTCCAGTGAGCGGCTTGCTCGATGAGCAGGGCACGCCGGACGGAAACACCGCGGCAACCGCCAGGCTCTCCATGGCATCGTTATGCCGGGTAGCGGTGCCGTGCAGGTTCAGATAGCCGATTTGCTCCGCCTGGGTCGCTGCGCTGGACAATGCTTTGCGCATCGCTTCGATGGCACCCAGGCCCTGCGGATCCGGGGCGGAAATGTGGTGTGCATCGGAACTGGCGCCTGCGCCGAGGAGGGCTACCGGGGCGCTCTCCTGGGTCATCAGGAAGACCGCAGCCGCCTCGCCGATATTGATGCCGTCGCGGTTGACCGAATATGGATTGCAGATGCGCTCGCTGGTCGCCTCCAGGGCGCTGAAACCCTGCAAGGTCAGGTCGCAAAGGGTGTCTACCCCGCCGCAGATCACCGCATCGCAGAGGCCGGCGTCCAGCAGCCGTTTGGCACTGAGCAGTGCGCGGGCGCTGGAGGTGCAGGCGGTGGAGATCGAATAGCTCGGACCGCTGAGTTGCAATCGTTCGCTGAGAAAGCTGGCTGGTGCGGAAAGCTCCTGATGGCCATAGTGGTAACTGGACGGCAGCTGCCCCTCACGCACCAGGTCGGTGATGCCTTGGGTGGCTTCCTGAATGCCGGTGGTGCTGGTGCCCATTACCACGCCGATACGGGACCGGCCGAAGCGGGCTATCGCCTCATGCAGATCGGCTTCGATCTCCTCGATCGCGGCCAGCAGCATCTGGTTATTGCGTGTGGCGTGTTGCAGCGGGGTATCGGCAAGCGAGGGTAGCTTTTCGGTAACCGCGCCGACTGGCAGCTGGCGCCCGGTGACCGCTTTCGGGTACGGCTGCATGCCCGAACCGTCACCGCCTAGCAGGCGCCGAGCGACCTCAGCCTTGCCGCGACCCAGCGCGCAGATCAACCCGAGGGCATTCAGGTAGGCGGTCATCTGTGGTGGGCTCCGGCTGTCGCGATGGGGGCGACACCATAGGTCAGCGTTGGCCCAACGTCGAGTTCGAAGCGGCCGTTTTCCTGATAGCGGACATGCCAGGCCGACGCATCGCCTCTCAGCGAGCGCCTGTCCTGTTGCTGCATCCATGGCGTATCGGCATAGAGGTCAGACAGCTGGTCGGCAGGACTCAGTGCGAACAGCAGTGCGGCGAACAATTCGCGCGCCTCGGCACTGGGCGGTAGCAGGCCATCCGCCTGCCAGCGGCCGTCCAGTAACAGCTGGCGCGCCAGCGGGACACCCAACGGATCGAGCAACGACCAGCGCAGGGCGACGCCTTCCTGCTGGATGACCAACAGCCAGTCCCGCGTCTCGCTCTGCTCATGGCGCTGGATGTGCAGTTGCATCGGCAATGCCAGTTGCGGTGTCTGCGTCGGCAGTGGCATAGGTTGGGCGCAGGCACCGAGCAACAGCAGCAGCGGCAACCAGACCAGGCGTGAAACGTGGTGTTTCAGCGCAATCATGCCGGAAGCCTCATGCCGGCACCGCAGGGGCGCACAGCTCGGCCAGCACCCGCAAGCGGCGTCTGGGCTCGGCGACATACGGGTTGTTGGTGTCCCAGGCATAGCCGGCTAGGATCGAACTGATCATTCGGCGTATCTCCGGTTGGGAGCGCTCGTAATAGATCACGTCCTGGAAGCTGCCGTCGTACCAGCCTTCGACATAGGTCCGGAAGGTGTCCACGCCGAGCTTAAGCGGCGCCGCGAATTCAGTTTCCCAATCCACCGCCTCACCCGTCAGCTGGCGGTGCAGCACCGAGGCCGCCATGCTGGCCGAGCGCATCGCGATGGTGACGCCCGAAGAAAACACCGGATCGAGGAATTCCGCCGCATTGCCCAACAGGGCGAAGCCCGGGCCGTGCAGTGCCTTGACGTTCGCCGAATAGCCGCCGATCAGGCGTGCCGGGGTATCCCACTCGGCATGCTTGAGGATGCGTTTGAGATTGGGTGCCTCCAGCACCAATTCTTGCAGGCAGGCGTTTAGATCCAGCGGGCGCCCTTCGTAGCGCTCGGCGCTGGCCACCACGCCGAGGGAACAACGGCCATTGCTGAAGGGAATGGTCCAATACCAGACGTCCCGCAGCTCGGGATGGGTGGTGATGAGGATCTTGTCTCGGTCGAAACCTGGGTCGTCGATGTTGTCCTGGATATGGGTGAACACGGCGCGCCGCAGCGGAAAACTGGACGGCGCCTCCAGCTCAAGCAGGCGCGGCAGTACCCGGCCGTAGCCGCTGGCGTCGAGGACGAAATCCGCCTCGATGGCATATTCGCTAGCGTCCTCGCGGCGCACATGCAGGCGTGGGCGCGGGCCGACGAAGTTCGCCGCAGTGACCTCCTCCTCGTAGCGAATCTCCACGCCCTGCGATTCGGCCTGGTCGGCCAGCAGTTTGTCGAAGTCGGCGCGCTGGACTTGAAAGGTACTGCCGTGGCCTTCGGTGAATTTGTCGCGAAAATCGAACTCGGTGTAGCGCTCGCCCCAGCCAAAGGCCGCGCCATGCTTGGTCTGGAATCCCGCAGCCTGCACGGCTTCGAGCATGCCGGCTTCTTCGATGAAATCGAGGCAGTGCGACAACAGGCTCTCGCCAATGGAGAAGCGCGGAAACCGCTGCCGCTCAATGATCAGGACATCATGGCCCTTGCGTTTGAGCAGGGCGGCCGCGATCGCGCCGGAAGGCCCCGCGCCGATGATGACGACGCTACGGTGTTCTGACTGCGAGTAAGCCTTCATGTGTTCGACTCGATAAAAGAGGATGCCGGGGGCAGCCGGCGTGCAGGAGTTCGGTTATGCGGCCGGAAGTAGCGGGGTGGCGGCTCTGTCGGGACCGCTGTAACACATGGTTGCCGCGCCAGTGCGTTCCAGAATCCGATCAGCATGCCGCTTCCCCTTCCGGCTCGGCGGCCCAAGGCGCCAACAAGAAGGCGAACACCAGGCCGAGGCCCACCGCCAGGCCGAAGTTGCTAATCGCCGGCGTGCTCGACAAGGCCAGCAGGCCGAAAGACAGCCAAGTGGTCACGGCCGCCAGCAGGGTACCGACCAAGCTCACCGCGGCGCCGCCGATTCGCTCACGCATGAGAATGGCGTAGTCGACGCCGATCGCGGTGACCAGCAGTAGGCCGAACAGGCCGAAGAGGGTCAACGGTTGGCCCAACCAGCCCAGGCAGGCCAGGCTGCCGAGCGCCGCCAGCAGCGGCACGGCGAGGCAGCGCAATGCACCGCGCCAGCCGAACGGCAGGCACAGCAGAGCGAAAATCAGCGCGGCGGCGAACAGTTTGAGCAGGGCCGCCTGACGCTGGGTCTCGGCGAACACGCGATTTAGCTCGGCAGGCCGGTCGATGAGCCTGACCCCGGCGATGTTCCCGGCCAGGCCGTGAAGCGCCGAGCTATCGCGAAGCCCCTGCAGGCTAATCAGGCCGGCGACTGAGCCGTCGGGCCGGGTACCCAGCCATAGCGGTCGCCAGGGTTCAGCGAGCGGCCCGGCCAACACCTCGTCGAGGCCTGCCACCGGCTTTTCCAGCAGACCGGCGAGTTCCTGTTCAAGCATGTCGGCGGTAACCCCCAGCTCCAGTAGCGGCTGGCTGGCTTCCAGCAAACGCGGCAAGGCGAGATGCAGGCTTTCCTGGGCAGCAGCGGGCGCGACCAGCTGGCTCAGCGCGAGATAGCCGTGCAGTTGCTGCTCGGCAACCAGGTCATCAAGGCGAGTACTGAGCTCTTCCTGGCGCGCCAGCAGCTCATCGGGGCTCCCGGCACGAACCAGGAAGTATTGGCTGGTGGGCTCGAAACCGGTGATCTGGCCGATGCGTTCGGCCTGCTGCTGCAACGCGGGCGCTCGGCTGGCCCACTGGCGTAGGTCATCGGTGAAGGAAACCTGGCTGATGCCGGCTACGCAGAACACCGCGAATCCTGCCAGCAACCAAGGTGATGGGAGCCGCCTGAGCAGGCCCCGGCGCAGCTCCAAGCCGCGCCGGGCCCAGCCCAGCGGAGCAGCCCAGGGCTCCAGCGGCGCGTTCAGTAGCGCGGGCAGAAGACACGTGGCGCAGGCGAAGGCGCCAAGCAGGCCAGCGGCAGAAAAAACCGCTACCTGGCTCAGCGCCGGGAACGGGGTGAAGGCCATGGCCAAGTAGCCGATGACGTTGGTCGCCAGGGCCAGCGCCAGGCCCGGAAGTGTCAAACGTAGCGCCCGGTATGGGTGCCATGGACGCAGCCCCCAGCTTTTCGACAGGTAGTGCAGCGGAAAGTCGATGCTGACGCCAACCAGGCTGGCGCCGAGCACCAGGGTGAGCACATGGATCTGGCCGAACAGCGCAATGCAGGCGGCTGCACCGCTGAGTGCGCCGACCACCACCGGTAGCGCCACCAGCAGGACCCGCGGCGTACGAAACAGCAGATGCAGCAAGGCGAGCGTGGCAATGAGCGAAACGCTGCCGATCAGGCCTGCTTCCTCACGCGCCTGCCGCTGCCCGTACGCGGCATGCAGCATGCCACCCGCGGCGAGTAGTTCACCTTGCTGGGATTCGACCCGGCGGCGGGCCGCATGGACCTCGTCGTCTACCAGCAGCGGCAGTTGGTCGTCGAAGGCATCGCCGTGGGTTTGCGCATGGATCACCACCCAGCGCTGCTCGGCATGTTCGGCCATTAATAGGCCGTCGAGGCGTGGATGAATATGTCCCGGCTGTGGCAGTTGGCGCTGTGCCAGGTCGGCGAAACCGAACCAGTCCTGCTCGACCGGCACCAGGCTGGCGCTTTCGAAGGGGCTGTACAGACGCTGCAAGCGTTGTTGGAGGAACTCCTCGGGCGAGGCGATCAGCGCTTCGCGGCTCGCCCGGTCGAGCAACACCAGACGCTGATCGAGCAGTTGCTGGCGCACCGCCGGCAGCTCGGCTTGTACTGAGCGACGAATCTGGGCGAAAAGGCCGCTGGCCCGCAGATTATCGGTGACTTCGTCGGCCAGGCCGACGGCCTGTTCTTCGTCCGGATGATGGATCAACAGCATCAGATCGCGGTTCAGAGGCTCCTGGACCCGCTGCTCGGCGAGCTGCTCCAGTTCGTCGGGCGCATCGCTGGGCAGCAGCTGCAGCAGGTTCGCGCTGACCGGAGGTCCGTCGCGCCATTGCCACGTCGTCAGCCCCACCAGTCCGAGCAGGGCCAGGAAAAACAGTGAGGACAGCCAGGCCGGAAGCCTGAGCGCTTTATCAGTCGGCGAGGTCATGGAGTTCGCTGGGGCCCAACTGGTCGTCGATCTGGATGTCGTTCAGCAACAGCAGTGTGCTGTCGCCCTGGGTCTCGAGCAGCTCGATGCGCTCGGCCGTGGTGCCACCCTGAATCAGAATGGCCGTGAAGATCTGCCCGAGCAGCTTCGAGCGCGGCGTTAACGTCAGCGCCCAAGCTTGTGCAGTGCCGTTGAGCTCCAGCTCGAAATCGCGCTGAAGGGCTTCGGTGTCGCCATGCAGGACGGCCAGAAACAGGTCGTTGTGGCGTGCGGCGGGGCCGTGCTGGTTGGTTTGCTGCCAGCCGCTGGGGTCACGGCTGGCGATGCCCGAGGCGCTGATGCGGTAGTCCTGCTGCACCGGCTGCTGCAGGAACCAGAGCAGGCCACGATCACGTGCCAATACGAAGGTGCCGGTGCTGACGAGCGGCTGCGGCAGCGCGCGCAGGTACTTTTCCTGGGTGAAATTGCCGCGAACGACCTCCGGCTCACTCAGCTGCTGATTGAGCTGTGCGAGGTCGAACGTATCGGCGCTTGCTCCTTTCGCCAGCAGCAGGCACAGCGCCAACAGCGCCCGGCGAATAGCCAGATTGTGCAATCGCATCACGATAGGGCCCGTTCTACGGCTTCGACAAACACCTTCGGCGACGCCAGCAGCATCTCACGGCTGGCAATTTCCACAGCGACCTGCACGGTGCTGCCGCGGGTCATGCGCTCGCCGGTCTCGGCGTCGCTGATCAGGTAGTTGATCTTCAGGCGATTTTCCCACTCCACCAGATCGGCGCGAACGACGATGCGCTGGTTGAAGCAGGCGCCGCGGATGTAGCGCAGCTGTACGTCGATGATGGGCCAGGCGTAACCGGCATCGCGCATCTGGATGTAATTATGGCCGATCCGCTCCAGCAGGGCGCAGCGTGCTACCTCGAAATATTTGATGTAGTGGCCGTGCCAGACCACATCCATGGAATCGACGTCGAAGAAGGGTACCAGCACTTCTACCTCTGCCTGCAGCACGCCTGCCTTACGCATAAAGCCCCCAGTGTTGCGCGCGGATGCGCTGCAGGCAGAGGCGCAACTCGCCTTCCAACGCGCGGTCCTCGATCACGGGTGGGAAATCCTCGCCGAGCGCGGCATGCATGTCTTGCACTGGCGCCGGTAGCGGTCGTGCTGTCTGGCTCAGCTGGCGCAGCCAGACGCCCTGGTTGGCGGCGATCAACGTGGCGGCGGCGACCTGCTCGGTCAGCTCCAGGCTGCGCAGCGCATCGCGGGCGGCAATGGTGCCCATGCTTACCTTGTCCTGGTTATGGCACTCGGTGGAGCGCGAGAAGACGCTGGCGGGCATGCTGTTCTTCAGCGCCTCCGCCGCCCAGGCGCTGGTGCCGATCTGCACCGCCTTGAAGCCGTGATTGATCATCGCGGTGGCGGCGGGCGCGCCGGACAAATTGCTCGGCAGGCCATGGTTGTAACGGCTGTCGACCAGCAGCGCGAGCTGGCGATCGAGCAGGTCGGCGACGTTGGCGACCAGATTCTTCAGGCTGTCCATGGCGAAGGCGATATGGCCGCCGTAGAAGTGACCGCCGTGCAGCACGCGTTCGTTCTCGGCGTCGATGATCGGATTGTCGTTGGCGCTGTTCAGTTCGGTCTCGATGAACTGCCGCAGCAGGCCCAGACTGTCGGCCAGAACGCCTAGCACGTGTGGCGCGCAGCGGATGGAGTAGCGATCCTGCAGGCGATGCAGCGGTGCGGTCGGCGCTTCGATGGCGAGGTCCTGGCGAATCCAGGCGGCCACTTGCATTTGGCCCGGGTGCGGCTTGGCGGCGAACAGGCGTTCATCGAAATGCTCGGGGTTGCCTTCGAGCGCGACGACATTGAGCGCGGTAATGCGGGTGGCCAGTTTCAGTAGGTAATCCGCACGGGCATAGGCGAGGCACGCCAGGCCGGTCATCACCGCGGTGCCATTCATCAGCGCCAGGGCTTCCTTGGGCCGCAGGGTCAGCGGCGTCCAGCCGAGCTGGCGATGCACCTCGGCGGCGCTGCGGGTTTCCCCGCGGAACAGAACGTCGCGCTCACCTGCCAGCGCCGCGGCGACATAGGACAGTGGCGTCAGGTCGCCGCTGGCGCCCACCGAACCTTCCTCCGGGATCAGCGGCAGCACATCGTGTTCGAGGAATGCCTGCAGGCGATCGAGCAGCTCGATGCGCACCCCGGACATCCCGTGCGTCAGCGAGCGGAGACGAGCGGCCAGCACGGCGCGAGTGGCTTCAGCGTCGAGCAGCTTGCCAAGGCCGCAGCCGTGAAAGGTGAACAGATGCTGTGGCAGTGCCTCGACCTGATGCAGCGGCACCGCGACGATGCAGGAGTCGCCGTAGCCGGTGGTTACGCCGTAAATCACGCCTTCGCGGTCGAGCAGGGTGTCGAGGAATTGCGCACCGCGGGCAATCCGCTCGCGGAAGGCTGCATCAGACTGCAGCCGGGCCGGCGCACGGCTCTGGGCCACGGCCAAGAGATCCTCTATGCGTAGGTGCTTTTCGCCAAAGATCACGGGCTCAGCGTTGTTCATGGACGTTCCAGAAAGGGTAGAAGTTGAACCATTGCAGGGGCGCTTCCAGGCAGCGTGCCGCGAGTCGGTCCGCGTAGCGCTGCACCCACTGCTGCACCACCGCATCGCGTTCGCCGCGGCGCCATTGAACGGATTCGGCGAAGGGCTCCAGATGGACATGGAACTGCTGGTCATGTTTCAGGCAGAACAGCAAATTGGCCGGGCATTGCAGCAGCCCTGCCAGCAGCCAAGGCCCTTGAGGGAAATTCGCCGGCTGGCCCAGAAAGTCGGCAGTCGCGATGCGCGCGCCGTGTAGCGGCACCCGGTCACCGGCGATCGCCAGCCATTCGCCGGCATCCAGCCGCCGCGACAATTCCATCATCATCGCCGGGTCCAGTTCGCTAACCTGAATCAGTCGCAGATTGTTCGCGCCGGATTGGTCCAACAGCCGGTTGAACCGCTCGGCGTGGCGCGTATGCACCAGCACATTCATCTTCACCTTGCGGCCCATCTCGGCCAGCGCCCGGCAAATCTCCAGATTGCCCAGGTGCGAGCCGACCAGCAGCTGGCCGCGCGGTGCTTCAAGCGCGGCGTGCAGGTTCATCCGATCATGCAGCACCAGCCGATCGAGATCGAGCCGGCCGCCCCAGGCGTCGAGCTTATCCAGCAATGCGTCGGCGAAAGCCGTGAACTGGCGGTAGACCGAGCGCCAGCTTGGCGCCAGATCGCGTCGACCGCTCCATGCGGCGAGGTGCCGCTGGTAGGTCCAGGCGCTCTGTCGGGCGCTGCGGCCGAACAGGTAGAAATACAGCACGATCAGGTACAGCAGCGGCGCCATGGTCCGGCGGCCGAGCAGGCGCACAGCGCTGGCGGTGAGCTTCATCAAGGCAAAGCTCCCGCGCTCGCGATGCGCGGCCCAGTGCGAACCGGGTGCGGCCTTCTCGCTCATCCGCGCCACCGGCGCCAGAGCAATGCCGGCGCACGCAGCAGCATGCCGCCGAACAGCCGGGCGTGCATCGAGGAGATCAGTAGGTTGTCGTGCCAGAGGCGGAAGTGAGAGACACCGTCAGCCGGATACTGCACGCGCGTGGGCAGCCAGACCATTGGCTGTTCGCGCCAGTACAGGCGAACCAGTATCTCGGTGTCGAAGTCCATGCGCTGGCCCAGGGCTGTCGAGTCGAGCAGTGCCAGGGTCGGCTGCAGCGGGTAGACGCGGAAGCCGCACATGGAGTCGCGGATCGACAATGACAGGGTGTTGATCCAGACCCAGAGGTGGGTCAGATAGCGCCCATAGAGCCGGCTTTTCGGCACGCTCGCATCGTATTCAGGATAACCGCAGATCAGCGCCTCCGGTGCCTGGCTGGCGCGGTCGAGAAACAGCGCCACGCGGCCAAGGTCGTGCTGACCGTCGGCATCGACCTGCAGTGCATGGCTGAAACCCAGACGGGACGCCTCGCGCAGCCCTGAGGCCACCGCCGCGCCCTTGCCCAGGTTCTGCGCATGCCGGAGCAGATGCACCGAGGGGTGTTGTGTCAGGTCGTCGATGACCCGGGCCGCGACGGGATCGGAGCCATCGTCTACCAGTACGCAATGCAGGTCTTCTGCGAGCAGCGCGTGAACGACCGCCGGCAGGCTGCGTTCATGGTTGTACACCGGCACCACCGCGCAGGGCTTGAACCAGTCGTCATCGATGGCCAGCGACAATTGCTGATGAGCGTCTGACCGCATGGGGGAAGCGTCGGTGGCTGGCGCAATTGGAGTGAGGGTAGTCACGGGTGTTCTCCCAGCAGAATGCGGCCGGACGAGCAGGGCGCGTCGCCGTTGCGGTATGCGAAGTAGAGCT
Organism: Pseudomonas sp. Q2-TVG4-2; assembly: GCF_013620795.1. Classification (GTDB taxonomy): domain Bacteria; phylum Pseudomonadota; class Gammaproteobacteria; order Pseudomonadales; family Pseudomonadaceae; genus Stutzerimonas. Next base: position 334,444 of record NZ_LGLW01000003.1, read on the forward strand.
TGCTGCGCTCGCGATCAAAGCGCAGGGTCAGATGCAGTGTGTCGCCCGGGCGGGCGAGCTGTTGGAACTTAAGGACCTCCATGCCCTGAAAACGCGGCGGAAGGTCTTCGAGCAGCTCCCGTGCCAGGGCGATGGCCCAGTCGATCTGCACCACACCGGGTAGCACCGGCGTCTGTGGGAAATGACCGGAGAAATGCGCCAGGTCTGGCGGCACACCTAATTCGAGCTGCCATTGATCGCCATGTCGCGTTGAGCTGATGCGTTCGGGCAGCAACGGGCGTGGCGCCTGCAATAGGCTATCGAGTAGCGTCTGCGGCAGTTTGCCCTGGGTGGTATACGGCAGCTGCCGGACCAGACGCCAGCGCCGTGGCAGCGCCATTGCCTCGCAGTGGCTTGCCAGATGCATGCGAAGGGCCTCGGTCAGAGCACGCCGGCCGCCGTTGCGCAATGCATGCAGGCCGGCGTGGTTGAGCGCGACCAGTGCGGCGAGGTAGGCCCGGTTGTTGGTAATCACGCCGACGCGCGCTTCGCTGACGAAAGGGTGCGTGGCCAAAGCTGTTTCCAGCATCGGCAGGGAGATGCGTTTTTCTTCCAGCTTGACGATGCGATCCAATCGTCCGAGCAGCTCGAAGCGCCCGTCGTCCTCGATTCGCGCAGCATCGGCCGTCTGCTCGACATGGCCCGGCGGCAGGCAGGGCGAAGCGATGCGCAGCGCGCCCTGTTCGTCCTGGCTCAGCTGCACTGCAGTGAATGGCTGCCACAGGCTGCCGCCCTGACGCCAGGCGATGCCGCCGGTTTCCGAGCTGCCGTAGATTTCCGTCGGCAGCTGGCCCAGGCGCTGCTGCAATCGCTGCGCGGCATCGGCATCGAGCGGTCCGCCCGAAGAAAAGACCCGCCGCACGCTGCGCAAGGCAGGCCAGTCGAGGTTGTCCCCCATCCGCTTGAGCAGTGCTGGGCTGGCTACCCAGCAAAAGCTGGGGTGCTGACGACTGGCCAGTTGAATGTCTTCGGAGAAGGGCAGCGCCCGGCGCAGGAAGGGGCGGCCGGCGCATAAAGGCCAGAGCACCCGAAACAACAAGCCATAGATGTGCTGCGCGGCGACGCTGGCGATCACGCAGGCATCGCCGAGGTCGGCGCCCCAGCAGGCTTCGAGTATTTCCACTTCGTTCGCCAGCTGGCGCAGGCGCTTGTCGATCAGTTTCGGCTCGCCACTGGAGCCGGAGGTGCAGAGCAGCAGCCGGCATTGGTCCAGGTCCAGTTTCGCCCCGTCGAGCGGCTCGGCCTCCAGGTCCGAAATTCGGGCGTCGCCGTCCTGATCGGTCAACCAGAGATCAGCCTGGTGGGCCAACCGCTCGCGGCTGGCGGGTTGCAGGTCTGCCGGCAGCAGCACCGTCACGCCGGCTCGCCATGCACCGAGCAATGCGATCGCCAGCTCGCCGGCATCCTCGAGATGGACTGCGAGCCGGGCGACGCCACGATTGCGCAGCCCGGAGGCCAAGCGCAACGCTTGCTGGCGCAGCTCGGCATGGTCCAGGCGGGGTTCCAGCATGACCGGGCGCGACCTGGGCGTCTGATCGAGCAGGTGTTCCAAGGAAATCCAGTTCATTTACCTTTCCTGATTCGCTGGCGCACCAGCCACTCACCCGCAAATAGCAATCCCATCAGCAGATAGGCGATCAACCCGGTGTACAACGTCCACCAGCTCAGCGGCGCCCACAGCGCGAGGCCGCTGGCGATACCGGCATTGGTGATGAAATACCCCACCCAGACCCAAGTCACCTGCCGCGTGTAGCGCACCGCCGCGGGCGGGAGCTCGGGCTCGCTCAGGCGTGCCAGGCGCTCGATGATTGGCATGCCGGAGCAGAGGCTACCGGCAAACAAGCCGAGCAGCGCCAGGCTGATCAACACCGGATACCAGCGCAGCAGCGCGGGCTCGCCCGCCACCCCCAACAGCAGGCAGAACAGCAGGGCCACGACGGCCAGCGTGCGGCTGAGCGGCGTTTGCTGGCCGCCGAGGATGCGTGCCAGCCAGAGTGCACCGAGCAGCAGGGCAAACAGTCGAGGCGACAGGTGCTCCAGCCCTAGGTACACGGCAAACGGGTAGGCGAGACCGGCCAACAGCAGGCCGAAGCCAATCAGCCGGTTGGCGTTCGCCTTGCCTGTTCGAGTGGTTACGTGCATCGCATGTCATCCGTTGGCGAGCAGGGTGCATAACGCAGACATCTCCCGTCCGGGTGGCCGGGAGATGTCTGGCTTCCTTGAAGGTTGCGGCTCACGCCGTTTGCGGGTTCACCAGGCGATACACCGCCTCGACGACATCGCCCACGGTACGCACCGACTTGAATTCTTCGGCAGCGATCTTTTTGCCGGTCTGGCGCTTGATATGGTCGATCAGGTCGACGGCATCGATGCTGTCGATCTCCAGGTCCTGATAGAGGTTGGCTTCGAGGCTGACGCGCTCGGGGTCGAGTTCGAAGAGCTCGACCAGCGCATCGCGCAGGGTCTGGAAGATCTCGTTGCGACTGTTCACGTTGGGCTCCTCCTCAGGCGGCGGCGCGGTTGGCGCTAACGTAGGCAGCCAGGCTGTCGACGCTGGCGAAGTGCTTGCGGGTGTCTTTGGCGTCGGCGTCGATCTTGATGCCGAAGCGCTTCTGAATCGCCAGGCCCAACTCCAGGGCGTCGACCGAGTCCAGCCCGAGCCCTTCGCCGAAAAGCGATTGATCGGCCGCGATATCATCCGGGCCGAGGTCTTCCAGACCCAGGGCGTCGATGATCAATTGCTTGATCTCAAGCTGCAGTTGGCTCATCGAGTGCGAGCTCCTTTATGAAGTGTTGGTGCAGATGGTCGTTGAGTCGCCGCGAGGCGATGGGCGCCGCTCCCCGTACGGCAAATTCCTGCGGGTCGATATCCTCACCAACGCGCAGGTGAAAATGAAAACGTCTTGTCGGAATGCGGTACCAGGGTTCGGCCTTGGTCAGGGTGGTGGGCGACACCGTGATCACCACCGGCGTCACCAGGCTTGCGCCGCGCAGGGCAATGGCGGCCGCGCCCCGATGGAACCGCGGCGCCTGACCGGGCGTGGTGCGAGTGCCTTCGGGAAAGATGATCAACGTCTGGCCCTGTTGCAGCACCACGGCGGCTTCATCGAGCATCTCGGCGCTGCCGTTGTTGCTGATGTACTGCGCCGCGCGGATCGGACCACGGGTGAACGGATTGTCCCAGAGACTTTGCTTGACGACGCAGTTGGCGTCGCGGATCAGCGCGATCAGTACCACCACGTCGATCAGCGAAGGGTGGTTGGCAATCACCAATTGTCCGGGGCGGCCGAGTCGTTCCGCGCCCTCGACTTCGTAGGTCAGCACGCCGCTGCGATACATGAACTGGACAAACAGCCAGAACAGCCGGCTCACCGTTTGACGAGCCCGGCGACGGCGCTTGGCTGCCTCACCCGGAAGCAATCCGAGGAGGGGAAATATGACCAGCCGCAGGCAAAGCCCACCGAGACCGAACAGGATGAATGACAGCCCGGTCGCGACCAGACGCCACGGCCAGGGCGTGTTGGGCCGTTTATTCAACGAGTCTGCTGCCAGCTCCATCGGCGTCTCCCCCATCGATGCTGAAAGGTGGGCTGGTCGTTGAGCAATGCACCGATCAGCTCGATCGCGTGCGGTCGCTGTGTCAGCGCCTCATGCCCATCGGCGGCTTCGAGCCGCAGTTGCCACGTGCTGCCCGGCTTGAGCAGCAGCGCGACGGCATAGGGAAAGCTGACATCGCTGATCCAGGGAGCATAAACGGAGGGGGTTTGGTCTTCGGCGACCACCACCAGAACGGCCGGAGCACCCTCGCCGAGCAGTAGGGAGGCTTCAAGCACGGCATGTTCCAGGCCATCACCTTCCGCGGCGAGCGCGGTCATTTCGCTGGGGTTTTTCTGCTGAATCGACCAGAGGCCGATGATCGCGTTGTGCACCGACAGGCTGAACTGCGTTGGGGAAAGGGGCTCGTCACTTGCCAGGTCATTGAGAATGGCGAAGGTGCGTGCGGTTTCGCCGTGACGTGAGGCATAAACCAGGGGCATCGGAGGGTGTCCGGCCGCTAGCGGTGCGGTCACGGCGAAGACCATGCGCGCCAAGCGGCTCAGCCGCCGACGCTGCATGGGCGGCAGAAAACTCACATCCGGCTGTGCGTCGCTGCTCTCCGGGTCGCACGGATCCCGGGCCCAAATCGCCCAGTCGTCGGCGCTCGCCAGGCCCGGAGCCCAGGCCTGCCATTTATCGATATCGAATTGAATCACGCGAGAACTCACCGGCTCGCCCGCGAGCCTTGTTATTGGCGTGTCGACGTCCCTGTACAGCGACTATCGGTAAATTATCCGCCGTGAAAGTGGCGGCATTATCCAATCGCGATCCGACTGAGGCAAACGTTGCGTGGTATATCCGGATAAAAGGTGCGCTTGCTTCATGGAACCGGAAGCGAAATGCATGGTCTGTTATGGGTTTTCCTGTGCGCTGCGGAGCCGCTTCTGCTTTTGGGATGGAGCGCCACCCGGGATGAAGCGTGTCTAGGTGCAACGTTCCGCCATACGGAATCTGTCAGCGACAGGCGCTCGTCATACTCCCTGCTGATTGAGCCATGCCAGCAACTGCGGCAACGGAAGCGCGCCGCTCTGGCGTGCGATTTCGCGTCCCTCCTTGAATAGGATCAGGCTGGGAATCGAGCGAATGCCGAGCTGGGTCGACAGCTGCGGGTTGGCCTCGCTGTCCAGTTTGGCCAGCCGGCAGCGCCCCTGCAGCTGGGCGGCGGCCTGGGCGAAGGTCGGTGCGAAGCTCCGGCAGGGTCCGCACCAGCTCGCCCATACGTCTACCAGTAAGGGAAGGTCGCCCTTGATCTGACTGGCGAAGCTCGCCTGGTTGACATCGAAGGGGGCGTCGACCAGCACCTTGGCTTTGCAGCGACCGCAACGTGGCGCCTCGGACAGTCGGTCGGAGGGGATTCGGTTGAGCCCGGCGCAGTGCGCGCAGGGAACGACGAGGGCGCTCATAAGGATTCTCCACGATGGCGTGCTGATTATTTAGGTGGAGGCGGGGAGCTGGATATCAAGGTAGCGTCGACGGCGGCAAAAACAGGTTCGCTAGGATACGTTGCGCCTGATTGTCGCCCTACAGCGGTGTCAACGGCCAGAACAGTGGAATCACCAATGTCGCGACGACCCACAGTAAGAGATTCAGCGGAATACCAACCTTGAGAAAGTCGACGAAGCGGTAGCCACCGGCATTGTAGACAAAGGTGTTGGTCTGATAACCGATGGGCGTGGCGAAACTGGCGCTGGCGGCGAACATCACCGCGACCACGAAGGCGCGAGGGTCGATGCCGAGTTGCTGGGCGAGGCCAATGGCGATCGGGGTGACCAGCACGGCGACCGCATTGTTGGACAGGATCTCGGTGAGCACCGACGTGAACAGGTAGATGAACCCCAGCATGAACAGCGGCCCAGCCCAGGGCGTCAGGTCGACGACGCTGGAGACGATCAGCTCGACCAGTCCGACCTTGCTCATTGCCACGCTGATGGCGAGCATCCCAAAGATCAGGCTGAGAATCTTCCAGTCCACCGCCTTGTAGGCATCTTCGACATCCAGGCAGCGGGTGGCCAACACCGCAGCGGCGCCCATGATCGCCAGACCCTCGATGGGCATCACACCGAACGCCGCCAGCAACATCACCATCAACGTAGTGCCAATGGCGATTGGCGCCTTGTCGCGGCGAAACGCGCGCTCTTGCACGGCGTTGAGGCTGATCAGCTCACCGTTGTCGGCGAAGCGCTTGATCTGCGCCGGCGTGCCCTCGACCAGCATCACGTCGCCGAACTGCAACTGGAAGTCGTCCAGGTTACCTTGGATGTTCTCGTCCTGGCGGTGCACGGCGAGCACGTTGATGCCGTAGCGGGCGCTAAGGTCGAGATCACGCATCGGTCTGTGGCTGTAACGCGAATTGCGACCGACAATGGCTTCAGCGAGCACTTCGTCTTCGCTGCTGATGGTCTCGAAGGCGTCGCCGCGATTGAAGGTTAGATGCCCGCTGCCCCGCAGCTCGACCACGTCCTTCACCTGCCCGTGGATCACCAGAACATCGCCAGCCAGCAGGCTGAAGTCCTGTTCCGGCCGGCTGTGCAGGTGAACGCCGCGGTTGACCTGCAGCACCTGCAGGCCGCTGCCACCATTGAGGTTGGCTTCGGCAATGCTCTTGCCAATGACCGGGGAGCCCTGAGGGACCCGCAACTCGCTCATAAAGGTGCGATCGAGCCTTGGCCCGAGCAGCTTGGACAATGTGTCGCGCTCCGGCAGCAGCCGCTTGCCGATAGTCATCATGTAGAGCATGCCGGCCGCGGCGAGCACCAGCGCCGCGCCAGTGATCTCGAACATGCCGAACGGCGGAAGACCAGCCTTGCGCGCCACGCCGTCGACCAGAATGTTGGTGGAGGTGCCGATCATCGTCAGCGTGCCGCCGAGGATGGTGGCGTAGGACAGTGGGATCAGCAGCTTCGAAGGCGTGGTGCCGGCACGCTTGGCCAGTGAGATCGCCACCGGCGTCAGGATCGCAACGACCGGGGTATTGTTGAGAAAGGCCGAAATGACCAGCGCGGTAATCGTCAAACCACCAAGCACCCGGGTCGGGCTGGTGCCGACGAGCCCACCCAGCCAGTTGCCCAGCGCATCGATACAACCGGTGCGCTCCAGCGCCGCGGATATCACGAACATGCAGGCGATGGTGACCGGCGCGGAATTGGATAAGACGCCCAACACTTCTGCCGGGGTCAGCAACTGGCTCGCGATCAGCACGCCCACCGCGATCGCCACCACGACATCCGGGCTCCACGTCTCGCGCACGAAGGACACCAGCACCCACAGCAACAAGGCACAGACGAACAGGAGCGGCAGCGATTCGAAGAGCATGAGCGTCCTTAACGTGGCGTAACAACCGGCCACAGACAGCGGCCCCGCGCGAACGATAGGAGGCAACGCTTAGAGAGTCTAGGAACGTTTATTCTGGTTTATATTCGATTTGGTTATTTTTCGGCGGATCACCGTCCCGCTTTCGTCTCGCGAGAAACATCGCGCTGTCAGGCAGTCAGAAACGAAAAAGCCGCGCGGTGCGCGGCTTTGGAGTTGGTGGGCCCACACGGACTCGAACCGTGGACCAAAGGATTATGAGTCCTCTGCTCTAACCAACTGAGCTATAGGCCCTCAGAGGCCGGCGGATTATACCGGTGGTGTTGCGGGTGCGCCAAGCGAAGCTGAGCGCGCATTGTTGTTTTGCTGGTACTGAATGCAAAACCCCCGGCGCGGGCCGGGGGTTCTGGTTTACTCGTCGAGGAATGAGCGCAGATGCTCGCTTCTCGTCGGGTGGCGCAGCTTGCGCAGCGCCTTGGCTTCAATCTGCCGGATCCGCTCACGGGTGACATCGAACTGTTTGCCGACTTCCTCTAGGGTGTGGTCGGTGTTCATGTCGATGCCGAAGCGCATGCGCAGTACTTTGGCTTCCCGTGCGGTGAGGCCGGAGAGGACTTCGCGGGTGGCTTCCTTGAGGCTTTCCACCGTCGCCACGTCAATCGGCGATTGCATGGCGGAGTCTTCGATGAAGTCACCCAGGTGCGAATCTTCGTCATCACCAATCGGCGTCTCCATGGAGATTGGCTCTTTGGCGATCTTCAGTACCTTGCGGATCTTGTCCTCGGGCATTTCCATGCGCTCGCCAAGCTCTTCAGGCGTGGGCTCGCGACCCATTTCCTGCAGCATCTGACGGGAGATGCGGTTGAGCTTGTTGATCGTCTCGATCATATGCACCGGGATGCGGATGGTCCGCGCCTGGTCGGCAATGGAGCGAGTGATCGCCTGGCGAATCCACCAGGTGGCGTAGGTCGAGAACTTGTAACCGCGGCGATATTCGAACTTGTCCACCGCCTTCATCAGGCCGATGTTGCCTTCCTGAATCAGGTCGAGAAATTGCAGGCCGCGGTTGGTGTACTTCTTGGCGATGGAGATCACCAGGCGCAGGTTGGCCTCGACCATCTCTTTCTTCGCCCGGCGAGCCTTGGCTTCACCGATGGACATGCGACGGTTGATGTCCTTGATGTCGGCGATCGCCAGTACGCATTCTTCTTCCAGCGCGAGCAGCTTCTGCTGGCAGCGATGAATGTCTTCCTTGCGTGCGGCAATGGCTTCTGCGTACTTGGCTTTGCCCCCGGCCAACTGATCGGCCCAGTTCAGGTCGGTTTCGTTATTTGGGAACTGGCGCAGGAAGTCGGCGCGCGGCATGCGTGCGTCGCGGACGCAGATCTGCATGATGGCGCGTTCCTGGGCCCGGACCTGGCTCAGGGCGTTGCGTACACGTTCGACCAGCGCATCGTACTGCTTGGGGATGAGCTTGATCGGCATGAACAGCGTTGCCAGCTCCTGCAGTGCATCGGTGGCCTGCTGGCTACCGCGGCCATGCTTCTTCAGGGCCTTCTTGGCGACGTCCAGCTGCTCGGCAACAGCGCCGAAGCGAACGCGAGCGACTTCCGGATCCGGGCCGCCATCGCCTTCTTCTTCATCGCTGTCGGAGTCGTCTTCTTCCTCGTCTTCCTTGTCACCAGCAGCCGGCTTTGCCGCTGTCTGAGGTGCGGCGGGCTCGACTTCCTGCTGCGGACCGGCAGCGCCGTCGTCGTCAGGATCGATGTAGCCACTAAGGATGTCGGACAGACGGCCGCCTTCGCTGGTGACGCGCTCGTAATCAGCGAGAATGCTGTCTACGGTGCCCGGGAAGTGGGCAATGGCGCTCATCACCTCGCGAATGCCTTCCTCGATGCGTTTGGCGATTTCAATCTCGCCTTCGCGGGTCAGCAGTTCGACGGTGCCCATCTCACGCATATACATGCGCACGGGGTCTGTAGTACGGCCAATGTCGGTTTCGACAGCGGCAAGTGCCGCAGCGGCTTCTTCCGCGGCGGCTTCATCGGTATCGGCTTCGGCCAGCAACAGGGCATCGGCATCCGGGGCAACCTCGAATACATTGATACCCATGTCGTTGATCATGCGAATGATGTCTTCCACCTGTTCCGGGTCGGAAATATCCTCCGGTAGATGGTCATTGACCTCGGCGTAAGTCAGGTAACCCTGCTCACGGCCACGCTGGATCAATTCTTTGAGACGGGACTGCTGTTGCGCTTTTCCGGACATATAACCCTATCCACTGACGGTTCTGGCGGGCTGAAAACAAGCTGAGCATTATAGCTGAGCAAGGACCTCACGCGCCAGTTGAGGTCGATATAGCGGGTGTTGAGTTGCGATTTAGCAGGTTGCGCAGTTGCTCTTTCTCCTCTGCGCTGAGTTCACCCTGGCGAGCTTTGCGGAGCAGCGATTCAAGGCTGCGCTCGCGTTGCCTGGCGGCCAGAGTGGTTATGGTGTCGAAAAACTGTTGTTCAAGGTTATCGGCCGAGATCAGCCATTCTTTCTCTGCAAGTGCGCGTAAAAGGCGCCCCTGGTCGGTTCCATGCCAACGTGCAATCAATTGCAGGCTGCGTAGCTTGGGATTCTTCTGCAAGGTGCCGAGAAGCGCGACGAGCAATTGGGCATAAGTATCGTCTTCTGCTGCGAAATGGCTGGCATCTTCGACCTTTTGAGCAAGCTCTGGATGATGCAGCAGCGTGCGCAGCGTGGTCAGTGCCGGTGGTTCTACAGTCGCGGGCGTTCTCGGTGTGCGTGATCTGAAGTCTGGACGCTGGCCGGGCTTTTTCCAGTCCTTTTTCCATTCTTTCTTGCTGTTGCGCTTCTGATGGGCGGGCTCCGGCGGTATGTAGTAGTCGCTGTCGTCCTGTCCGGAGCCCGTGTCGTAATACACGCTGTCGTCGTATTCCGGGGCTGCTTTTGGCGACGAGGTACTCATCTGCTGAAGCGCTTCGCTGTGCAGTCCGGTGATCTCGCCGAGGCGCTGGCGCATCAGTGCACGCAGGTTGGCGCCGGGTATCTTTTCGATGAGCGGTGCCGCCAGGGTGGCCAGGTGGGCCTTGCCTTCCAGTGAGCGCGGGTCTGCTTCTTCGCTGAGCTGCTGGAAGAAATAGTCGGCCAGTGGCTGAGCTTGTTGCTGTATCCGAGCCATGAAGGCATCGGTGCCTTCGCTTCGCACCAAGGTGTCTGGATCTTCGCCTTCCGGCAGAAACAGAAAGCGGGCGCGGCGGCCATCCTGCAGGTTGGGCAGCGCCGATTCCAGCGCACGCCAGGCGGCCTTGCGGCCAGCCGCATCACCATCGAAACAGAACAGCACGCTGGGTACGATGCGAAACAGGCGCTTGAGATGCTCGTCGCTGGTGGCTGTGCCAAGGGTGGCGACGGCGTTGCGCAGGCCTTGCTGGGCCAGCGCGATCACGTCCATGTAGCCTTCGACGACCATGATTTCATCCAGGTCGCGATTGGCCTTGCGTGCCTCGTAGAGACCGTAGAGCTCCTGACCCTTGTGGAAAACCGGTGTTTCCGGTGAGTTCAGATACTTCGGCTTGTCATCGCCCAGTACGCGGCCGCCAAAGGCAATGACGCGTCCGCGACTGTCGCGGATCGGAAACATCACCCGGTCGCGAAAACGATCGTAGCTTCTGCCGGTTTCGGCGTTTTCGATCAGTAGGCCGGCATCGATCATCGCTTTTTGCTGTAGGGCGTCGCCGCCCAAGTGCTTCATCAGGTTGTCCCAGCCGGGTGGCGCGAAGCCGAGGCCAAAATCTCTGGCGATGATGCCGGACAGGCCGCGGCCTTTGAGGTATTCCACCGCGGCCTTGCGCGCCGGATGCCCCTTAAGCGCCTGTCGGTAGTACTCGGCGGCCGATTCGAGCAGCGGATAAAGTGGCGAATCCACTGGCTGTCGTGGCTTGCGCCCTGGGCCGCTTTCCTCGCGCGGAACTTCCATGCCGGCGCGCTTGGCCAGCTCTTCGACGGCCTGGGGGAACTCCAGGCTGTCGTGGTCCATGATGAAGCCGAGCGCGTTACCGCCAGCGCCGCAGCCGAAGCAGTAGTAGAACTGCTTGTCTGGGCTGACGCTGAACGAAGGCGTCTTCTCTTTATGAAACGGGCAGCAGGCCGTGTAGTTTTTCCCGGCTTTTTTCAGTTGGATGCGCGAACTCACCACCTCGACGATGTCGGAGCGGTTGAGTAGGTCATCAATGAATGATTGCGGGATCAAGCCGGCCATAGGGGTATGAGAATACGCTCGCGGTGTTCGGGCCGGAATGAAAAAAACTCCGACCATTCGCCAGCTGGCGAAGCGGAGTCTATTTCAATGCAAAGCCCGACGTTTGTCGGGCTTGATGCAGCTTCAGCTGTACTGGATCAGTACAGACGAACGCTGCGGCGCTGTTCGCGCTGCACTTTCTTGGCGTGACGCTTGACTGCGGCAGCAGCTTTGCGCTTGCGCTCAGCAGTCGGCTTCTCGTAGAACTCACGGCTGCGGACTTCAGCCAGTACACCGGCTTTTTCGCAAGAACGCTTGAAGCGACGCAGAGCTACGTCGAATGGTTCGTTCTCTTTAACTTTAACGTTGGGCATCCAGGACGTACCTTCACTTGTTTACCGGTTACAACGCGCTTCGGCAAATATCGCGAGCACGCTGGTTTTAAGGGTTGCGGATGTTAACGCCTTGCCGCGTGGAATGCAAAGCCCCCTGATCGAAAAGCGCTGGTCGGTCGCTGGTCCCGGCGATTAGTATGCGCGGCTTCATTCGCTTCTCTGGAAGGTCGTACCCATGCTGGTGCTGGGGCTGGAAACTTCATGCGACGAGACCGGCGTCGCGCTGTACGACAGCGAGCACGGCCTGCTGGCCGATGCCCTGTTCAGTCAGATCGATTTGCATCGCGTCTATGGCGGGGTCGTGCCGGAGCTGGCCTCGCGTGACCACGTCAAACGGATGCTGCCACTGATTCGCCAAGTACTTGCAGAAGCCGGTCGCGAGTCGAGCCAGATCGATGCGATTGCCTACACTGCCGGTCCCGGTCTGGTGGGGGCGTTGCTGGTCGGGGCCTCGTGTGCGCAGGCAATGGCGTTTGCCTGGGGCGTGCCGGCGGTCGGCGTGCATCATATGGAAGGTCATCTGTTGGCGCCAATGCTTGAAGAGCAGCCGCCAGCGTTCCCCTTTGTGGCGTTGCTGGTCTCCGGTGGGCACACGCAGTTGGTCCGGGTCGATGGCATCGGCCGCTACGAACTGCTGGGCGAGTCGGTAGATGATGCTGCCGGCGAGGCTTTCGACAAGACGGCGAAACTGATGGGGTTGCGTTATCCCGGCGGTCCGGAGATCGCCCTGCTCGCCGAGCGCGGCACACCCGGTCGTTTCCTCTTTCCACGTCCCATGACTGATCGGCCGGGGCTGGATTTCAGCTTCAGCGGCCTTAAGACCTCAACACTCACTACCTGGCAGCAATGCCGTAGCGCTGGCGACGACGGTGAGCAAACCCGTTGCGATATCGCGCTGGCCTTCCAGCAGGCAGTGGTCGAGACGCTGACCATCAAATGCTGGCGCGCGCTGAAGCAGACGGGTTTGAATAACCTGGTGATCGCCGGTGGCGTAAGCGCCAATTCGGCGTTGCGTGAGAACCTCGAAACGATGCTCGGGGAGCTGAAGGGGCAGGTGTTTTATGCGCGGCCACGTTTCTGTACCGACAATGGTGCGATGATCGCCTACGCCGGTTGCCAGCGGTTGCTGGCCGGCCAGCAGGACGGGCCGGAGATTTCGGTTCAGGCGCGCTGGCCGATGGAGATGCTGGCGCCGGTATAAGCCTGCTTGCCAGCTAGAAGTGCCGTTCCGTACCCGCGAACAGGTCGCGTAGATTGTTCCGGTGACGCCAGACGATCAATCCGGCCAGCAGTACCATCGGCCAGAGCGCTTCAGGCTGCTGCCAGGCCAGAAAAGGCAGGCACAGCGGTAACGCGGCAAGCGCGGCTAGCGAGCTAGTCCGGGTAATCTTGAATACCAGCAGCCAGATAATCAGGGCTAGCAGTGCAGTGGGTGGATGCAGGCCGAGCAGGGCGCCGGCAGCGGTAGCCACGCCCTTGCCGCCACGAAAGCGGAAGTACAACGGATAAAGATGACCGAGCACCGCCGCAAGTGCGATCCAGGCTTGTTGCTGAACAGATAAGCTCAGCGCTGCGGCGAGCAGGACCGGTAGCAGGCCCTTGAGCAGATCGCCAAATAGCGTGCTGATCGCCAGGCGCCTGCCGGCGAGCCGCAGCATATTGGTTGCGCCGGGATTGCCGGAGCCACTAACCCGCGGGTCGGGTGCGCCGGTCAGGCGACTGAGTAGAATGGCGAATGACAGAGAACCGATCAGATAGGCGAGCAGAATCAGTTGCCAAAACATGGCATCCATCCGGGGCAGGGAGCTCCTGAGTCTAACGACGTGCGGCGAAGTTGTCGTGCCGTAGGAGAGAGTTGCGTGGATACAGTTTTCATCGAAGGGCTGGAAGTGGATACGCTGATTGGCGCCTATGATTGGGAGCGTGGAATTCGGCAGTGCCTGCGTTTGGATCTGACTCTCGGCTGGGACGTTCGTCCCGCTGCAGAGAATGACGAATTGGACAAGGCGCTGGATTATGCCGAAGTGACCGCCGCCATCGATCGGTTCGCGCAGGCGTCGCGCTTCGAGTTGGTCGAGACCTTTGCCGAGCGATTGGCTGCTGGCCTGATGAATCAGTTTGGTATCCCCTGGCTGCGACTGCGGGTTACCAAGCCGGGCGTCAACGCGCGCGCCTCGGCGCTCGGCGTGGAGATCGAACGCGGATGCCACTAACTCGCGTACTGCTGGGGCTCGGCAGCAATAACCGACGCGAACAGAATCTGACCGCCGGTCTCGATGCGCTGGAGCAGCTGCTCGGCGGCATGCGCTGTTCGCCCGTTTTCGAAAGCCTCGCGGTGGGTTACAAGGGCGACAATTTCTACAACCTTGTCGTGTGCGGAACCACCGACCTGCCGTTGATGGAATTGGACCGGAGGCTCAAGTTCATCGAGGCGGATAACGGTCGCTACGCGCCGGACCGCAAAGGTCTGCCGCTGGATATAGATGTCCTGCTGTATGACGATCTGGTGGGCAACTTCCATGGCTTGGAGCTGCCGCGACCGGAAACGCTGAAGAATGCCTTCGTGCTCTGGCCGCTGGCGCTATTGGCACCGGATGTGACGCATCCCAGCACGGGGCGACGCTTCGCCGAACTGTGGCGCGAATCGACCATCGAGCAGCAACTGTGGCCTGTGTCGTTTCGTTGGCGAGGTGATGAGCTTACTCCGGCCGCGCTGGTAGGCTCCTTTTCCAGGCCCTAGCTCGGCACCTGCGAGCGCGCCGCGGAACGTACGCGGGGCTTCGCCAAAGCCCCGCGATGCTCGCCCCGATATGGTCAGTCGATGGTGTCCTGGGTCTGACACTGGTACGCCTGAACGGCGATCAGGCGACCACGCTTGAGAGCTTCGCCCAGCTCGGCTCCCTTGTAGCCTTGTTCGATCAACGGTTTCACCTGAACGGCGCGGGCGGACTCGGCGGCGCCTCGCAGGTAGTCCGCCTGTGGATAATCATGCGCCTCCAGGCCGCGGCCTTTCGCATCCATTTCGCACGCGGCGATGAACTGCTCGAAGCGGTCCGGGCGACGGTAGATATCGAAATGCTGAAGCAACTCGAACAGCTGGGGCGCGGGTAGCGTCATTGCGCCATGAGCCTGAGCGTGAAACTCACCGGTCAGCGTGGCCAGTTCCTGGCAGTCTCGCGGCACTTTAAATCGAGCATTGACGGTCTCGATCAGCGGCACTCCCGCTTTGCCGGAGTCCGATCCCTGCACGTTCGGCGCTACCGTTCTGCCCAGGTGCTGTAATAGGCAGGACCAGCGCACCGTTAACGGCTGTCCATGGGCAGCGCACTGGCGCATTACCGCGAGCATGTGTTCGCCGGTAGCTGTATCTGCGGGGTTGGCCTGCGCTTGCGGCATGCTGAACAGCCGGTCGATTTCCGGAAACAGTTCCTTTAGCGCGCCGCATTCGCGCAGTACCTGCACGAACACGTCAGGGCGGGGCTCCATGAGGGCGCGTGAGATCTCCTTCCAGCTGCGTTCCGGTGTCAGCGCCTGAAGCTCTCCCGACTCGGCAAGCTGGCGCATCAGCGCCTGCGTTTCAGGCGCGACGCTGAAACCAAGCTCGGCATAGCGCGCTGCAAAGCGGGCCACACGCAGCACCCGTAACGGGTCCTCGGCGAAAGCAGGGGATACATGCCTGAGCTGGCGGGCGGCGAGGTCGGCCTGGCCTCCGTAGGGGTCGATCAGATTACCCTGCTCATCCTCAGCCATGGCA
This sequence comes from Pseudomonas sp. Q2-TVG4-2, assembly GCF_013620795.1. GTDB lineage: Bacteria > Pseudomonadota > Gammaproteobacteria > Pseudomonadales > Pseudomonadaceae > Stutzerimonas. The sequence goes on from NZ_LGLW01000003.1 coordinate 349,784, forward strand.
TTGATGGTCAGGTCGCGACGGGTCAGGTCTTCTTCAAGCGTAACGTCAGGGCTGGCGTAGAAGGTGAAACCGCCATAACCGCGGCCACTCTTGCGCTCGGTGCGGGCAAGCGCGTATTCCTCGCCTGAAGCAGGATGCAGGAACACCGGGAAGTCCGCCCCCACCGGGCGATAGCCCTTGGCCTGCATTTCCTCGGCGCTGGAGCCGACCACGACCCAATCCACCTCGGTCACTGGCCGCCCCAGCAATCGATCACGCACCGCTCCGCCGACTTTGTAGATCTGCATGTGTTCCTCCGTTCCGGCGGAGGATAAACGAAAGCCCCGCGACAGCAAGCCGCGGGTACCTAGGGCGAGCCGTCGTTCGAAGGCGTGTCCCGATCAGATCGGCGGCAGCGCCAGGTTCACGCCTGGGAACTTGCTTTCGGTGTCCGGCTCTACCCGGGGCGGCATGTGATGAGTGGTGACCAGCTTGTCGTCCTGCATCGATTGCAAATGCACGTCGAACCCCCAGAGCCGGTGCAAGTGCTTGAGCACTTCATCGGTGGAGCCGCCCAGGGGTTTGCGGTCATGCTGCTGATGGCGCAGGGTCAGCGAGCGATCACCGCGGCGATCGACACTCCAAACCTGCACGTTGGGCTCGCGATTGCCGAGGTTGTACTGCGCCGCGAGCAATTCGCGGATAGTGTGGTACCCGCTCTCGTCATGGATGGCGGGTACTAACAGGTCGTCTCTGTGGTCGTCGTCGAGAATGCTGAATAGCTTGAGATCGCGGATGACCTTCGGCGAAAGGAACTGCAGGATGAAGCTCTCATCCTTGAAGTTGTTCATTGCGAACTTCACGGTGGTCAGCCAATCGCTGCCGGCGATGTCCGGGAACCAGCGCCTGTCTTCCTCGGTGGGGTGTTCGCAGATCCGGCGGATGTCCTGATACATGGCGAAACCGAGGGTATAGGGGTTGATGCCGCTGTAGTACGGGCTGTCGAAGCCGGGTTGATAGATCACACTAGTATGCGATTGAAGGAACTCCATCATGAAGCCGTCAGTCACCAGCCCTTCGTCGTACAGGTCGTTGAGCAGCGTGTAATGCCAGAAAGTCGCCCAGCCCTCGTTCATGACCTGGGTCTGGCGCTGCGGATAAAAGTACTGCGCGATCTTGCGCACGATGCGCACCACTTCGCGCTGCCAAGGCTCCAGGAGCGGTGCGTGCTTCTCTACGAAGTAGAGGATATTTTCCTGCGGCTCGGCCGGGAAGCGCTGGTCGCGCTCGCGTTCGTCGGTCTTTTCGCTGGACTTCGGAATGGTCCGCCAGAGGTCGTTGATCTGCTTTTGCAGGTGCTCTTCGCGATCCTTCTGCCGCCGGCGTTCTTCCTCGGCGGAAATCGGGTAAGGGCGCTTGTAGCGGTCGACGCCGTAGTTCATCAGGGCGTGACAGGAGTCGAGCAGGTCTTCCACCGCATCGATGCCGTGGCGTTCCTCGCACTGCATGATGTACTGCTTGGCGAAGACCAGGTAGTCAATGATCGAGCTGGCATCGGTCCAGGTGCGGAACAGATAGTTGCCCTTGAAGAAGCTGTTGTGACCGTAGCTGGCATGGGCGATCACAAGCGCCTGCATGGTGATGGTGTTTTCTTCCATCAGGTAGGCGATGCAGGGGTCGGAATTGATCACGATCTCGTAGGCCAGGCCCATCTGTCCCCGGGTGTATGATTTTTCCGTGCTGAGGAAGTGCTTGCCGTAGGACCAATGGTGATAGCCCAGCGGCATGCCCACCGAGGCATAGGCGTCCATCATCTGTTCGGCGGTGATGACTTCGATCTGGTTCGGGTAGGTATCCAACGCGTAGCGCTCGGCGATACGACCGATCTCGCGGTCGTAGGCGCGGATCAGCTCGAAGGTCCATTCCGAACCGGTGGAAATGGGCTGTCGTTTCATACTGCGTACCTCAGCTAGCCATGCGCCGCTGGAACAGTTCGCGGAACACCGGGTAGATGTCTCCTGCGGTTACCAGCTGCTGCTGGGCGAACGAGTCACCGAAGGCCTCGGCCACCTGGTTATATTCGTACCACAGCGCCTGATGTTCGCGCGGGGTGATTTCGACGTAGGTGAAATACTGGACGAAGGGCATGATCTGGTTGATCAGAATGTCCCGGCAGATCGGCGAATCGTCGTTCCAGTTGTCGCCATCGGAAGCCTGCGCCGCATAGATGTTCCACTCGTTGGCCGGGTAACGCTCGGCCATGATCTCCTGCATCATTTTCAGCGCACTGGACACAATGGTGCCGCCGGTTTCCCGCGAGTAGAAGAATTCTTCTTCATCAACCTCCTTGGCACTGGTGTGGTGACGAATGAACACCACGTCGATCTTGTCGTAGTTCCGCTTGAGGAACAGATACAGGAGGATGAAGAAGCGCTTGGCGATGTCCTTGGTGGATTGGGTCATGGAGCCCGATACGTCCATCAGGCAGAACATCACCGCCTTGGAGCTGGGATTGGGGTGCTTGACCAGCAGGTTGTATTTGAGGTCGAAGGTATCGAGAAAGGGAACGCGGTGGATGCGTGCGCTGAGGCGTTCGATCTCCTCTTCGGCTGCCTGGATGTCGGTAAAGTTGGCAGGCTCCTCAAGCTTCAGACGCGCCAGCTCGGCTTTGATCTCACGCAGCTTGGCGCGGCTGCTGCCCGACAATGCGATGCGGCGCGCGTGGGCCGAGCGCAGGGTGCGAATAATGTTGATGCGTGACGGGTTGCCTTCGTTGCTGATGCCAGCGCGGACAGTCTTGAAGGTATCGGTGCCGGCCAGATGTCGCTTCACCAGATTGGGCAGCTCCAGGTCCTCGAACATGAAGTCGAGAAACTCCTCCTGGGTGATTTGAAAGACGAAATCATCCATGCCTTCGCCGCTGTTGCTGGCTTGACCCGCGCCCTGGCCACCGCCGCCGCCCTGAGGCCGGGGGATGCGCTCGCCAGCGACGAATTCCTTGTTACCGGGGTGGACGATGGTCTGCCGACCGCCGCGTCCATGATGCAGGATCGGCTCATCGGTATCGCGGCCGGGAATGCTGATCTGCTCGCCGTGTTCCATGTCGGTGATGGAGCGGCGCCCGACGGCTTCTTCCACCGCCTTCTTGATATGCCCACGGTACCGCTGCAGGAAACGCTGGCGATTCACCGTGCTCTTGTTCTTGCCGTTCAGTCGGCGGTCAATCACGTAACTCATATGAGCCCTCCGGGCTGAGGCTGGAGGCTGGACGAATTGTTGTTCCTGTCGTCCAGCCCAGCTTCAAGCGGCTTTTGCGTTACTGTGATTTACGTACCCGCAGATACCATTCGGAAAGCAGGCGCACCTGTTTCTCGGTATAGCCGCGTTCGACCATGCGCACCACGAAGTCGCTGTGCTTTTTCTGATCTTCCTTGCTGGCTTTGGCGTTGAAGCTGATGACCGGCAGCAGGTCCTCGGTGTTGGAGAACATTTTCTTCTCGATCACCACCCGCAGCTTTTCGTAGCTCAGCCAGGACGGGTTCTTGCCGTTGTTGTTGGCGCGGGCACGCAGCACGAAGTTGACGATCTCGTTGCGGAAGTCCTTCGGGTTGCTGATGCCGGCCGGCTTTTCGATCTTCTCCAGCTCTTCGTTGAGCGCGGCGCGGTTGAGGATCTCGCCGGTTTCCGGGTCGCGGTATTCCTGATCCTGAATCCAGAAGTCGGCGTAGAGCACGTAGCGGTCAAAAATATTCTGGCCGTACTCGCTGTAGGACTCAAGATAGGCGGTCTGAATTTCCTTGCCGATGAAATCGACGTAACGCGGCGCCAGGTATTCCTTGATGAATCGCAGGTAACGCTCACGCACCTCGGCAGGGAATTGCTCTTGCTCGATCTGTTGCTCCAATACATAAAGCAGGTGCACTGGGTTGGCCGCGATCTCGTGCGGATCGAAGTTGAATACCTTCGACAGGATTTTGAAGGCGAAGCGAGTCGAGAGCCCGTTCATGCCCTCGTCGACGCCAGCGGTGTCGCGATACTCCTGGATCGACTTGGCCTTGGGGTCGGTGTCCTTGAGGTTCTCACCGTCGTAGACCCGCATCTTCGAATAGATGTTGGAGTTTTCCGGCTCTTTCAAACGGCTCAGCACCGAGAACTGCGCCAGCATCTTCAGCGTATCGGGGGCGCAGTGAGCCTTCGATAGCGAGCTGTTGAACAGCAATTTGTCGTAGATCTTTATCTCGTCAGTGACCCGCAGGCAGTACGGCACCTTGACGATATAGATACGGTCGATGAACGCTTCGTTGTTCTTGTTGTTGCGGAAGGTGTGCCATTCCGATTCGTTGGAGTGGGCCAGCAGGATGCCGCTATAGGGAATCGCGCCGAGGCCCTCGGTGCTGTTGTAGTTGCCTTCCTGAGTAGCGGTCAGCAGCGGATGCAGCACCTTGATCGGCGCTTTGAACATCTCGACGAATTCCATCATGCCCTGGTTGGCACGGCAGAGCGCGCCCGAGTAGCTGTAGGCATCGGCGTCGTTCTGTGGGTATTCCTCGAGCTTGCGAATATCGACCTTACCCACCAGGGCCGAAATGTCCTGGTTGTTCTCGTCGCCCGGCTCTGTTTTGGCGATTGCGATCTGGTTGAGGATCGAGGGGTACAGCTTGACCACGCGGAACTGGCTGATGTCGCCGCCGAACTCCTGCAAGCGCTTGGTGGCCCAGGGCGACATGATCGAATTCAAATAACGTCGCGGGATGCCGTAGTCCTCTTCAAGGATTTGAGCGTCTTCGGCCGGGTTGAACAGGCCTAGCGGTGATTCGAACACCGGCGAGCCCTTGATGGCGTAAAAGGGCACTTTCTCCATCAGCTGCTTGAGCTTTTCGGCGAGGGACGATTTACCACCGCCCACCGGACCGAGGAGGTAGAGGATCTGCTTCTTCTCTTCCAGCCCTTGAGCGGCATGGCGGAAGTACGAAACGATCTGGTCGATGCACTCCTCCATCCCGTGGAAGTCTTCGAACGCGGGATAGCGGCGGATCACCTTGTTGGAAAAGATCCGCGACAATCGAGAATCGGTCGAGGTATCGATCAGCTCGGGTTCGCCGATTGCGACCAACAGACGCTCGGCGGCGGTGGCGTAGGTACCCCGGTCTTCCTTGCACAGGTCGAGGTATTCCTGGAGCGAATATTCCTCCTGGCGGGTTGCTTCGAATCGTTGCTGGAAATGGCTGAAAATGCTCATGACTTCACCTCGGACGATGCTCGGAGCCGGTGTTGTCATCAGGCATTCAGGTACGGCCGACTGCTCGGCCTGTGGAGTCCCCCCGAACACCTAATGGTCGAAAACCTGAGGCCCGGTAGCCGGTGCACGGCTTTCACCTGTTTGGATGGCCTGAACTGAAGGATAGTTCGGATTCAGCAAATTCAAGGGAAGAGAGGTGCTTTTACCGCTGCGTTTCGTCGGATGGGAAGCGCAAGGCCGCGCGATGCGCGGCGTTTGGAGACGATATTTTTTTACGACAGATCGCCCTGTTCGACGTCTTTGGGATAGGTCTGGCGCCACAGCTCGAAGCCGCCATCAAGGCTGTAGACGTCCGAGAAACCCTGGTTTACCAAGTAAGCAGCGGCGCTCTGGCTGGAGTGACCGTGATAGCACGTGACGACCAGTGGGTGGTCGAGATCCGCCGCCGCGATGAAGTCCGGCAGGGAATGGTTGTCAAGATGTGTCGAGCCGGCGATATGCCCGCTGGCGTAGCTGTGTGCGTCGCGAATATCGACGATCACACCGCCGCCGTTGCGCAGCGCCTGGGCCTGCTGCGGAGAGATACGTTTGAACTCAGTCATGGGTTGCCTCGCATTCGCAGCGGTGCATTTCTCCGCTGTCGAGATTCATCAGGGTCATGGTGTTGCCCCATACGCAGCCGGTATCCAGCGCATAAACGTTGGGCTCGTCGCAGTGACCTTCCAGTGCGGCCCAGTGGCCGAAGATAATCTTACAGCCTCGGGTCTTGCGATTGGGATGGCTGAACCAGGGCGCGAAGCCCGGCGGTGCCGATTCGAGCCCTTCCTTGGCTTGCAGATCGAGCGTGCCGTCAGCCTTGCAGAAGCGCATGCGCGTCAGATAGTTGGTGATCAGGCGCAACCGCGGCACCCCGTGCAATTCCTTGTTCCACTTAGCGGGCAGGTTGCCGTACATGCCGTCGAGAAAGGGCTGCAGCATGGCGTCGTCGCACAAGGCTTGTTCGACTTCCGCGGCTCGCCTGAGCGCCTTGGCCAGTGTCCATTGTGGGGGGATGCCGGCATGGACCATGGTGGTCGCTCGTTCGGCGTCGTGATGGACCAGCTTCTGCTGACGCAGCCAGTCGATCAGGTCGGTCCGATCGGGCGCGTCGAGGATGGGTTTGAGCGTGTCGGATCGTTTCAACCGTTCGATCTTGTGCGCAACGGCCAGCAAGTGCAGATCATGATTGCCCAGCACGGTGACGGCTGAACTGCCAAGGTCGCGCACGAAGCGCAGCGCTTCAAGCGATTGCGGACCACGGTTAACGAGGTCCCCGGCGAGCCACAGGCAATCCCGCGAGGGGCTGAAGTCGACTCGCTGCAGCAGGCATTGAAGAGGTTCGAGGCAACCCTGCAGGTCGCCGACAGCATAGATAGTCAATGCAAGGCTCCGGGTACGGCCAGCCGGAAGGGGGCAATCTCGGCATCGAAGCGGTGCCCGTCTTCCGCGAGCATCTGATAGCTGCCCTGCATGGTGCCGACGCTGGATGTCATCAGCGTGCCGCTGGTATAGACATGGCGCTGGCCCGGCGCGATCACAGGCTGCTCGCCGACCACGCCGGCGCCGCGTACCTCCTGAACCTGGCCGTCGCCGTCGGTAATGATCCAATGACGAGACAGCAGTTGTGCAGTGAGCTGGCCCTTGTTTTCAATCGTTACTCTGTAGGCAAAGGCATAACGGTTTTGTTCCGGCTGCGACTGGTCGGCCAGATAAGCCGGGCTGACGCTGACGTCGATCCGGTAGCGAAGGTCTTCAGGCATGGGGACTCCTACTTTGGGGCTCGCCTTCAGACGCGGGCGGAAAGTTGGTCTGACAATCTTACGAACGCTGCCAGGTCAAGCTGTTCCGGGCGAAGGCTGCCATCAACATCTGCCGCGGCGATGGCGTCCGCGTCGAGCAGGCCCTTGAGCGTGTTGCGCAGCGTCTTGCGGCGCTGGTTAAAGGCCTGGCGAACGACGATTTCCAGCTGGCGATGATCGCGCGCTGGATGCGGCAGCACTCCGTGAGGCGCCAGGCGCACGATGGCCGACTCCACCTTTGGCGCCGGGTTGAAGGCGCCAGCGCCAACATTGAACAGGTGCTCTACGCGACAGTGGTACTGCACCATGATCGACAAACGCCCCCAGTCACCACCGCCTGGCTGCGCAGCGAGGCGCTCGACCACTTCCTTCTGCAGCATGAAATGCATGTCGCGGATCAGGTGAGCGTGGTCGAGCAGATGAAAGATCAGCGGCGTGGAGATGTTGTACGGCAGGTTGCCGACGATGCGCAGACTGCCGGGCTCCTGGCTCAGCTGGGCGAAATCGAACTTCAGGGCATCGCCCTGGTTAAGCGCGAAGTTGTCCCGCCCGGCGAACTTGTGCTGAAGAATCGGAATGAGGTCCAGGTCCAATTCGACCACATCCAGGTGCGCGCCGCTGTCGAGCAGCCCTTCGGTGAGGGCGCCCTGACCCGGTCCGATTTCCACCAGGCGCTCGCCCGGTTTGGCATGGATAGCGCGCAGGATGCGATGAATCACGCCAGCATCGTGGAGGAAATTTTGGCCGAAACGCTTTCGCGCGCGGTGTTGATAGTTCTCGGACATGGACAGCAGCACCCAGGGAGCAGCTTGAAGCCAGAAGCCAGAAGCTGGAAGCGAAAAGGTGCGCAGTTTAGCAGGCTGGTGTGGGCGCCGCTTTTTGCATCCATCAGAAATCGGTGCGTCGAGACAGCCATGCGCCAATAAGCTTCCAGCTATCTAGCCATCTGATACGCCGTTTCCAGCGCCACTTGCAGACTGCCGGTATCGATCCGGCCGGTACCAGCGAGATCCAGCGCGGTACCGTGATCGACCGAGGTGCGCACGATCGGTAAACCCAGGGTGACGTTGACGGCCGCGCCGAAGCCTTTGTATTTCAGCACCGGCAGGCCCTGGTCGTGATACATCGCCAGCACAGCGTCACAGTTATCGAGGTGCTTGGGAGTGAACAGGGTATCCGCGGGCAGCGGGCCGACGAGGTCGAGCCCCTCGTGCCGAAGTGCTTCCAGTGCCGGTTCGATGACTTCGATTTCCTCGCGCCCCAGGTGACCATCTTCGCCGGCATGCGGGTTGAGTCCGCAGACCAGTATGCGCGGACGAGCGATGCCGAACTTCTCCACCAGGTCGGCATGCAGAATGCGCGTTACACGCTGCAGTCGCTCGGTGGTTATTGTGGCGGCAACGTCCTTGAGCGGTAGGTGCGTAGTCACCAATGCGACCCGTAGGCCACGGGTGGCCAGCATCATTACCACCTGCTCGGTGCCCGTCAGCTCGGCGAGGAACTCGGTGTGTCCGGAGAAGGGTATGCCGGCCTCGTTGATCACGCCTTTATGCACGGGTGCGGTAATCATTCCGGCGAAACTGCCGTCGAGGCAGCCGCGACCAGCGCGTTGCAGCGTTGCGAGCACATAGTTGGCATTTGCCGGGGTGAGCGCGCCGCTGACAACGGGTGAGGCTAATTGTGTATCCCAGATATATAGGCAACTTGCGGCGGCAGGCTGGTCCGGCCAGCTGTCTGGAGTGACTTCAATCAAGGTGATATCCAGCCCTAGCTCGGTTGCGCGTGCGCGCATCAGCTCAATGCTGGCTATGACGATCAGGGCGTGGGGGTGGCTGTCGCGTGCGAGCAGCAGGCAGAGGTCGGGGCCGATGCCGGCAGGCTCGCCGGGAGTCAGAGCGAAGCGTTTGACGGTCATGTCGATCAGCCCTCAGGCGGGTAAAAAAAGCGGTCCGGCCAAATTGGCAGGCCCGCTGATGGCGTGCGGCGACCCTGTCGAATCAGATCTTGATCTCGACGTAGGCCTCGTCGCGTATCTGGCGCAGCCAGGCTTGCAGCTCTTCTTCGTACTTGCGGTTGCGAAGCAGCGTTTGCGCCTGCTGCTCGCGGAACTCTTCGCTGGCATCGGTGGCGCGGCGCCCAAGCACTTCGAGGATATGCCAGCCGTACGGGGTCTTGAAGGCTTCGGACAGTTGGCCATTGGGGGTGTTGGCCATGACTTCGCGGAACTCCGGTACCAGCGAGCTTGGGTCGATCCAATTCAGGTCACCGCCGTTGAGGGCCGAACCCGGATCCTCGGAGAAGTTCTTCGCTAGGTCGGCGAAGCTCTCGCCTGCGAGAATCCGGTCGCGCAATCGCTGAATCAGGCGGCGGCTTTCTTCTTCGCTGCGGATCTGGCTCGGCTTGATCAGAATATGGCGAACATGAACCTCGTCGCGAACCTGAGTGTCGCCGCCGCGCTTGTCCAGCACCTTGAGCAGGATGAAGCCCGGCGGAGTGCGAACGGGCTGGGTGAAATCCCCGACGTTCATGGTGCTGACCTCGGTGTCAAACGGCGGTGGCAGCTGAGCGGCCTTGCGCCAGCCCATGTCGCCGCCTTCCAGTGCGTTCTCGCTGGCCGAGCGCGACACTGCCAGCTTGGCGAAGTCCGCGCCTTGCTGCAGTTGTTCGTAGGTATCCCGGGCAGTTTCCTCGGCCGCCTGGATGGTCGCCGAATCGGCTGATTCGGGCACCGGAATTAAAATGTTGGCCAACCGGTATTCTTCGGAAAGCTGCAGCTTGCCCAGGTCGGAAGCGAGGAAGTTCTCAACCTCCTGATTCGATACCTGAACGCGCTCGGCGATGCGGCGTTGACGCACGCGGCTGATGATCATCTCCCGGCGTATCTGCTCGCGTGCAGTTTCCAGGCTCAGCCCGTCGCGCTCCAGGGCGGCGCGGAACTGCTCAAGGCTCATGTTATTGCGTTGGGCGATGGTGGCCATCGCCTGGTTGAGCTCCTCGTCCGAGATGCGGATGCCTGAGCGTTCACCGATCTGCAGCTGCAGGTTCTCGGTGATCAGGCGCTCAAGCACCTGCTGCTGCATCACGTCTCGTGGCGGCATTTCGGCGCCGCGTTTCTCAATGGTCTGCTCGACTTCGCGGAGGCGCTGGTCCAGCTGGCTCTGCATGATGACATCGTTATCGACGATCGCGACGATGCGGTCGAGCGGACGCACCTCAGCAGCGACCGAGGTGACGACAGTGGCGTTGCCTAACAGGAGCGCGCCCACAAGCAGCGGACGCAGGTAATCAGAAAGCTTGATCTTCACGTTCACGGTAACCTTGTATGCCTTCGTCGAGGAATGTCTCGGTCGTGCTGCCGAACACGCCGCCGAGTCCCTTGAGGACGATTTGCAGGAAGATGCCATTGTCGGGCTCGTCGTTCTGCGATGGGTTGAGACTGGTTTCGTCGTAGTCGATCCAGTAGCGGTTGATCAGCCGCAGCTTCCAGCAGCAATTGTCGTACTCGAAGCCGCCGAAGGCTTCCAGCGTACGGTTGCGGCTGTAGTCATGCTGCCAGCGCGCGATCACACTCCACTGAGGCACGATTGGCCAGATGGTGGAGATATCGTGCTGGTTGATCTTGTAGTAGTCCTCGATGAATTCCGGCGAGCCCGGTGTGCCGTAGTCGCCACCAAAGGTCCATTGTCCGGTCGCCTGGTCGAAGCGCACCGTGTCATTGCGATAGCGATAGCCGACGTTGACGATCTTTCTCGGGTTATCGGTCGGCTGGTAGTGGAACATGGCGCTACCGGAGCGGGTGCGGCCTTCATCCGGATCCCAATTGAAGGTCGAGGTGAAATGCCAGTCGCGGTTGTAGCGATACATGTATTCAAGCGCATACGGCGATACGTCCGAAGTCGAGCCTGGACGGCCTTCAAGATTCGGCAACTGCACTTCGCGATCGCGAAAGTAGTAGGTCTGGCCGAGGCTGAAGCGCTGACGCTCCAGACCGTTCGGTTCGATCCAGCGATTGGTCACGCCCAGCGAAACCTGATTGGCGTCTCCGATGCGATCTTTACCTGAGAAGCGATTTTCGCGCCACAGCGAGGAATAGCTGAAGGTGTTTTCACCGGTATCGAATACCGGGATATCGTCCTGATCCTCTTCCGGCACGTAGAGATAGAACAGACGCGGCTCGAGCGTCTGACGGTAATCCTTGCCGAACCATTGGGTGTCGCGATCGAAATACAGGCCGCTATCGACACTGAAGATTGGCACGCTGCGGTCTGGTGAGTCGTTGAAATCGGTCACCTGGGCGCGGCCGGTATTGTCCAGATTCAGGTCGTACTTGGTGTAAGCATACTTCAGCGATGGTTTGACGAAGCCCCAGCTGGAATTCACGGGCAGGCTTACGCCCGGCTCCAGATGAAGGCGCTCGCCTTCGGCGCGGGTCAGGCCGCTCAAACGGTCGTCGTACCAGCGCTCAGGGTTGCCGTCTTCGTTGATGAAGTTTCCCTCCCGTAAACTGCGCTGGAAGCTGACGAACTCGGTGTTGTACGCAAATCGAAAACCGCCCGGCTGGAACGGCAGCGCGCCGTTGAGTGTTAGCTGCGGCAGGCGCTCGTACGGTGTGATGTCTGCAATCGTGGCTCGTTCGTAGGCGTGCACGTTGAGTCGCGCGGTATAGCTCTCTGCGCGATAGGTGAGAGTGCCGCGTTGATCGAGGTGATCGGGCTGGTCGATGCCCAGGTTGGTATCCAGATCCTGGAAGTAGTACGGGTCGCTAATATCTGTGTAATCGGCTTCGGCCAGCCAGCGGCTGTCCAGACCGGTGCGATGCTGCCAGCTGTACATCCAGCGTTGGTCCTCGTACTCGGACTGCAGCTCGCGATCATCGTTGCTGTCGTTCAGGTAGGCCCCGCCGAACTGGCCTTCGCTACGGCGGGTCAGGTAGCGGAACTGGCCTTCCATCAGCAGGCCGCGGTCGGTCATGTAGTTCGGGTAGAGCGTGGCGTCGAAATTCGGCGCCAGGTTGAAATAGTACGGGGTGACCAACGACAGCCCGGTATCGCTCGAGGAGCTGATGCTGGGCGCGAGGAAGCCAGATTGGCGGCGATCATCGATCGGGAAGTGGATATACGGCGTGTAGAACACCGGGACGCCCTTGACCCGAAGCGTCACGTTGGTCGCCGAGCCAAAACCGGTCGCTGGGTTCAGGGTGACGTTGTTGCCTTGCAGATACCAGTCGTTGTCGCCTGGCTCGCAGCGCGTGTACGTCCCGTCCTTGAGACGGATGATGGCGTCGTCGGTGCGCTTGGCATACAGCGCGCTGCCGCGGATTTTGCCTTCGTGAACCACGTATTCGGCGTTATCGACCTGAGCTTCACCGGTATCGAGGAAGATCTCGGCGCGGTCGCCAACCATCAGGGCGCTGCGGTCACGCAGGCGAACATTGCCTTTTAGCTCGCCGCGGTTTTCCAACTGATGAAGACTGGCTTCATCGGCTTCGGCCTGGATGCTTCCCTGGCGCAGTACGACGTCACCCGCCAGCGTCGCAATTTCCTGTTGCTGTTCGTAGCGCGTGGCTTTCGCCGAGACATAGGTCGGCGCGTCGCTCATCGGAGTATCGTCGAACTGACCGGGGCGGCTCGGTTCAACATAGGTACCGGCGCAATAAGGACCTGTTTCGGCCAGCTGCGCATTGGTCAGCTGATCACGCGGCACCCAGTCCAGGTGGCTGTAGTCGGCACTGCGTGATGCCAGCGCGCGGCCCTTGCTTTCGGTCACCAGCTTGGTGGTGGCTGCCTGGCGTTCGGCCTTGCTAGCGCGCGGCTGTGCCGCGCCGGTGTTACCACTTGCGGCACTGCCGGGGTGTACGGGGCGGGGTGGTAGGTCGGGACTCGCGGCGTCGGCTGCGCAGCTCCAGCCGCCACCAGCACCAGGCTGACAGGCGAACTGTTCGGCTGCGATCACAAGCGGAGTCGCTACAGGTTGCAATGCGAGCAAACCGCCAGTAACCAGTAGGGGGAATTTTTTACGAAAAGCGGGATATTTGACTGCCATCTTGTTTTTGGGGTCCGTGCTTGCGGCGAGCCATCGGCCGGGCTGGGCCGCACGCCTCTCGATGGGCTGAAAAAGATGCTGGATAATAAAGCATGACCCGTCTATCGGCTAGCGCCGCGGAGAGCACTGATATGCCGCAACACGATCAACGCCTACAGGACCTGAACGCCTGGTTGAAACCCCAATTAAGCGAGCTTTTCACGCGTCGCGGCTGGGGCAACGTACCCGAGGCAGCACTGGTCCCGGCCAGCAGCGACGCCAGTTTCCGTCGCTATTTTCGCTGGGAGGCGGAAGGTCGCAGTTTTATCTTGATGGATGCTCCGCCCCCTCAGGAGAACTGCCGGCCATTCGTTGCCGTGGCTGCCTTGCTGGCCAGCGCGGGGGTCAACGTGCCGCAGATACTCGCCCAGGATCTGGACCGCGGCTTTCTGCTGCTCACTGATCTGGGTCGCCAGACCTACCTCGATGTCATCGAAGAATCCAACGCTGACGAGCTGTTCGCTGACGCCATTCAGGCGTTGCTCGCCTTCCAGTCCAAACCGCTGGAGCAGTCACTGCCGAACTATGACGAGGCACTCCTGCGCCGTGAGCTGCAGCTGTTTCCCGAATGGTACGTGCAGCGCCATCTGGGTTATCAGTTCAGCGCGGCCGAACTGGACATTTGGGAACGGGCCTGCCGACTGCTGATCGACTCGGCTCTGAGGCAACCTCGGGTGCTGGTGCACCGTGACTACATGCCGCGCAACTTGATGGTCAGCAAACCGAACCCCGGTGTGCTGGATTTCCAGGATGCGGTTGTCGGTCCGGTGACCTACGACATCACCTCGCTGTTCAAGGACGCTTTCCTCAGCTGGCCGGAGGAGCGGGTGCGAGGCTGGTTGCAGGGCTATTGGAACGCCGCGCGCGCCGCCGCTATTCCGGTCCAGGGCAGCTTTGACGAGTTCCGGCACGCCAGTGACCTGATGGGCCTTCAACGGCACCTGAAGGTCATCGGCATCTTCGCGCGGATCTGCCACCGCGACGGAAAACCGCGCTATCTGGCGGACGTGCCGCGCTTCTTCGCCTACATCGAGGCGGTCACGGCTCGCCATCCCGAACTGGCTGAGCTGAGCGCGCTGCTGCAAGGTTTGCCTCCCGCACAGGTCCAGTCATGAAAGCGATGATTCTCGCAGCAGGCAAGGGCGAGCGTCTGCGCCCACTGACCTTGCATACGCCCAAGCCGCTGGTAAAGGCGGGCGGCATGCCGCTGATCGAATATCACGTTCGGGCACTGGCCAGTGCAGGCTTCACCGAACTGGTGATTAACCATGCCTGGCTCGGCGAACAGATCGAGGCGTATCTGGGGGCGGGTGATCGGTTCGGTGTGTGCATCGATTACTCGGCTGAGGGCGAGCCGCTCGAGACCGGCGGCGGCATTCATCGCGCGCTGCCGTTGTTAGGCGATCAGCCATTTGCCGTGGTCAATGGCGACATCTGGACGGACTACGACTTCGCCGCGCTGGCGCAGCCGCTGGCTGGGCTTGCGCATCTGGTACTGGTGGACAATCCGGCCCATCACCCGGCCGGTGACTTCTCGCTGGCAGGGGGAAGGGTCATCGAAGGCGATGCGCCGGCAACTGCATTCACCTATAGCGGTATTGCAGTGCTGCATCCACGACTGTTCGAAGGCTGCAGTGCCGGCGCGTTCAAGCTCGCGCCGCTGCTGCGTCAAGCAATTGCGGCGGGCCGGGTGAGTGGTGAGCACTACAGCGGCCGCTGGGTCGATGTCGGTACCCATGAGCGACTGGCCGAAGTCGAGCGAATCCTGGAGGCGCGGCGCTGAATGTTCTGGCCCATTACGCTGTTGGGGGCGCTGATCGGCTGGCTGATCGCGAGTATTCCGGGGGCCCTGCTTGGCGCAATGCTCGGGCAGGTGCTCGACCGTCGCTTCGGGCTCAACTCCTGGGCCAGGCTGCGCGAGCGCATGGGCGTCGGAAGGGCCGTGATGCAGGGCGACGAGCTGCTGTTTTTTCTGCTGGGGCGCCTTGCTAAGAGCAGCGGGCGAATCAGCGAGGCGCATATCCAGGCCGCGCGCAGAGAGATGCAGCGGCTGCAGCTGGATCCGACCGCTCAGCGCACCGCCATCGATGCCTTCTACCGGGGGAAATCCAGCGGCGATGGCCTTCGCGACCCGGTACAGCGCCTGCAAGGGCGACCCGGCGAGGCCAAGACAGTGCTTCAGGCGTGTTGGCGCATGGCTCGGGCGCAGGGGCAGATCGACGCGCGCGAACACGAGCTGGTGATGCTCTGGGGCAAGTGGATGGGCTGGGACTCGGCGGCCATCGCGGCGCTGGACCCGAGCGGCGGGCGCCGCCAAGGCGCACCGAGCAATCTCGGTGGTGCCTATGAGCAGGCCTTGCGGCTGCTCGGCGTGCGCGCCGACAGCGAGCCTCAAGCGATCAAGCGAGCGTACCGGAGGTTGCTCAGCAAGCATCACCCGGACAAGCAGGCCGGTGCTGGCGCAACGGCACAGCAGGTTCGCGAAGCGACTGAGCGAACCCGTGAGCTGCACAATGCCTATGTCCTGATCCGCGAGCGTCGAGGATTTCGCTAGCGCCGCTGAGGCTGCGTGACGCTCCGATCCGCTACGTCTGATTGTCCAGCCAGCCGCGGATCCGGCGCAGTAGCTGTTCCTGGTCGGCCTGGCTATCGCCGGTCTGGGGTGGCAATCCCACCTGACGATAGGCTGGGTGCTGGATCCTGCGACTTGCCTTCAGTCGCTCGCGGGCCGCCGTCGGATCGCCGCGTCCGTTCTTGTAGTAGAAATCGGCAGTGGCCAGCTTCAGCGTCGGGATTAGCTGCACCAACGGTTCGTCTTGTCCTTCCGGCTGGCGCGGCTGAATCACCCCCAGGTGTCTGACATCGCTCGGTGCCACGTGCTGAAGATACCGCGCTGCCCAGTAGCCGCCGGTGCCTTGCCCAAGTAGGACGATAGCTGCCGGTTGCTTGCTGCGAGCAAACGACAGCGCCGCCTCGATGCGCTCGGTAATCTGATCGGCATGCGGTGCAGCTGGAGCGACAGTTTCCTCCGTTTTGGTATCGTCACTAACCAGTTCGCTTGGTATCGCTGCGGTTTCTTCAGGCAGGTAGCCTGCCTCGCTTGGCACCGGATTTTCGGCAACCTGTTCGGTCTCCGCTGCGGGGTCTTCGACCGGCGGCTCAGCTGCGCCTTCTGAGGTGTTCGCGACCGCTGGAAGCGCAGGGCCGGGCGAATCCGGCAGGCTCAGGCTTAGCGTATGCCAACCGTGGTCGGGTAGGCCGCGGCGCAGCGGGCCGATGCCGCGCGGCCAGTCGGCGCTTTCTCCCTCGCCGGGTAGCAGGATGATCACGCCTCTGGGTTCGCCGACATTGGCGGGGCGCCAGAGCGCAGCGAAATCGTCGGTGCCTGCTTTGAGGCTGACGACCTCCTTATCGGGAAGTTGGCGCAGGAGGTCGGAGGTCATGATATCGCTGCGCGATCGCAACGGCGGGCGTTGGGTCGAAGCGGATGCTGGGGCTGCTCCCGCGTCTGCTGTAGAGGAGGCAGTCTCGGCATCGCTGGCGGTCGCCATCGTGATCAACGACAACAGTGCGAGCAACCTAAACGGGTCAAGCAAACGAGGCATTTATGTCTCCCTGGTTATCTACCGCAACTGAAGTGGCGTCGTTGTCTGCGGGAAGATGCCATCAGCCGATCTCGCCATGCCGCAAATACGTGAGGCCTATTTGTCGAAGATTATCGCCAGATGATTGTATGACGATCAGCGCTGTATCAGCGCGATCTCCAACCGGTTATGCGGAACCTCCCTGGCCAGCTGCGCGCAATCAGTACAGCCAATGCATGCCGAGAAAGCGTGATCGAAGATGAAGTTGGGCGTGCAATATAGCGAACAGCGTTCTACTGTAATCCGAACGCCCGGATGGCTCGGCAGTCGATCATCGTATGCTGCCTCGCTTGTTTCCTGGCGCTTATTCCGACCCGTGCCGACGATGAGCGGCTACTGAGGAGCTTATGAGCAAGACCAACGAATCCCTGATGCAACGCCGTGTCGCCGCTGTACCGCGCGGTGTCGGCCAGATCCATCCGATTTTTGCCGATCACGCAAAGAACAGCAGCGTGGTCGACGTCGAAGGTCGCGAGTTCATCGATTTCGCCGGCGGCATCGCTGTGCTGAATACTGGCCACCTGCATCCGAAGATTATCAAGGCGGTGGAACACCAGTTGCACAAGCTGAGCCACACCTGCTTCCAGGTGCTGGCCTACGAGCCCTATGTCGAACTGTGCGAGAAGATCAACGCGCGCGTGCCGGGCGATTTCGCCAAGAAGACGCTGCTGGTCACGACCGGCTCCGAGGCGGTGGAAAACGCCGTGAAGATCGCCCGCGCCGCCACCGGTCGCGCCGGGGTGATCGCCTTCACCGGCGCCTATCACGGCCGCACGATGATGACGCTCGGCCTGACCGGTAAGGTCGCGCCCTATTCGTCGGGCATGGGGCTAATGCCAGGCGGCATCTTCCGCGCGCTGTACCCGTGCGCCATCCATGGCGTCAGCGTCGACGAGTCGATCGCCAGCATCGAACGCATCTTCAAGAACGACGCCGAGCCGCGCGACATCGCTGCGATCATCATTGAGCCGGTGCAGGGCGAGGGCGGCTTCTACGTCGCACCGAAGGAGTTCATGGTCCGCCTGCGCGCGCTGTGCGATCAGCACGGCATCCTGCTGATCGCCGACGAAGTGCAGACCGGCGCCGGGCGCACCGGCACCTTCTTCGCCATGGAGCAGATGGGTGCGGTAGCCGACCTGACCACCTTCGCCAAGTCAGTTGGCGGCGGCTTCCCGATTGCTGGCGTCTGCGGCAAGGCCGAGCTGATGGACGCCATCGCCCCGGGCGGGCTGGGCGGCACCTACGCTGGCAACCCGCTTTCCTGCGCGGCGGCGCTGGCCGTAATGGATATCTTCGAGGAAGAGAAACTGCTTGATCGTTGCAAGGCGGTGGCAGAAAAGCTGACCGCTGGGCTCAAAGCCATCCAGACGGGGCACAAGGAAATCGGCGAGGTGCGTGGGCTCGGCGCGATGATCGCCATCGAGCTGTTCGAGGACGGCGACCATGCGCGACCGGCCGCCGCGCTCACCACTCAGATTGTCGCAAAGGCACGGGATAAGGGGCTGATCCTGCTGTCCTGTGGGACCTATTACAACGTACTGCGCGTGCTGGTGCCGCTGACGGCAGAGGACGAGTTGCTCGAGCGCGGTCTAGCGATTATTGCCGAGTGCTTCGATGAGCTGACCTAATCGCCCCGGTGCGCCTGCATCCGCAGCGGATGTCAGGCGCGCCGCAACCCTGGCCCTCGGGTACAATGCGCGGCATTCCGCCGTGCTACCGAGGTCGTCATGCAGCCGTTCGCCATCGCTCCCTCCATCCTCTCCGCCAATTTCGCCCGCCTGGGTGAGGAAGTGGACAACGTGCTCGCCGCCGGCGCAGACATCGTCCATTTCGACGTCATGGACAATCACTATGTCCCTAACCTGACCATCGGGCCGATGGTCTGCTCGGCGCTGCGCAAGCACGGCGTCACCGCGCCCATCGATGTGCATCTGATGGTCAAGCCGGTAGATCGTATGATCGGCGATTTCCTCGAAGCCGGCGCCAGCTACATCACCTTTCACCCGGAAGCCTCCGAGCACATCGACCGCTCGCTGCAGTTGATCAAGGACGGCGGCGCCAAGGCTGGCCTGGTGTTCAATCCGGCAACACCGCTGGAGGTGCTCAAGTACGTCATGGATAAGGTCGACATGGTGCTACTGATGAGCGTCAACCCTGGCTTCGGCGGGCAGAAGTTCATCCCCAATACCTTGGACAAGCTGCGCGAAGCGCGTGCGCTGATCGATGCCAGCGGTCGCGATATCCGCCTGGAGATCGACGGTGGGGTCAATCCGAAGAATATCCGCGAGATCGCCGCGGCTGGCGCCGATACCTTCGTGGCCGGCTCGGCCATTTTCAATCAGCCGGACTACAAGGCCGTGATCGACCAGATGCGTGCCGAACTGGCGCTGGCCCGCTCATGACTTACCTGGAGCAGCTCTTCGACGGCAAGCTGCCGCGGCTGGTGATGTTCGACCTGGATGGCACCCTGATGGACTCGGTGCCGGACCTGGCCGCAGCGACGGACAAGATGCTGATGCTCCTCGGCCGCGAACCCGCCGGCGTCACCCAGGTGCGCGACTGGGTCGGCAATGGTTCAAAGGTGCTGGTGCGTCGCGCCCTGGCCGGTCAGTTGCAGCACGATGGCGTCGCTGACGATCTGGCCGACGAGGCGCTGGCGCTGTTCATGCAGGCCTATTCCGGGGGACATGAGCTGACCACTGTCTACCCAGGTGTTCGTGAATGCCTGGATTGGCTGCGCGGGCGCGATGTAAAGCTGTCGATCATCACCAACAAGCCGGCGCAGTTCATCGAACCGCTGCTGGAAGAGAAAGGCCTCGCCGGGTATTTCCAGTGGCTGGTCGGTGGCGATACCTTGCCGCAGCAGAAGCCCGATCCGGCAGCGTTGTTGTGGGTTATGAGCCAGGCGGGCGTCGAATCCAATGCTTCGCTGTTCGTCGGTGACTCGCGCAGCGATGTGCGCGCGGCGAAGGCGGCGGGCGTTCCCTGCGTCGCGCTCAGCTACGGCTACAACCACGGCGAACCCATCGCCAATGAAAAGCCGGCACTGGTGCTGGATGACCTGCGCGAGCTGGTTGCTTCGGTTTCGGGGCTGCGCTAGTGTGGCCTCTGTTCCGCACACCTGGCAGACGAGATCAGATCGTGGTGGTCACCCGCAAACAATGGATGAATGTCATCAAGGCCCTGGCCCGTTGGCGCTGGCGCGCCTGACATTTCCTGCCGGCTCAGCCGGTACGTTTGCATTCGACCCAAGTAGCTCCCTCCGACCACGAGGCTGATATGACCCGCGAAGAATTCATGCGTTTGGCCGCCGAAGGCCACAACCGCATTCCCCTGTCGTTCGAAACCCTCGCCGACTTCGATACGCCGCTGACGCTGTATCTCAAACTCGCCGACGCCCCTAATTCCTACCTGCTCGAGTCTGTACAAGGCGGCGAGAAGTGGGGCCGCTATTCGATCATCGGCCTGCCGTGCCGCACCGTGCTGCGGGTGCAGGATCACCGCATCAGTATTACCACCGACGGGGTCGAGACCGAGGCCTGCCAGGTCGACGATCCGCTGGCCTTCGTCGAGGCTTTCCAGCAGCGCTACCGCGTGGCGCCGGTCGAAGGACTGCCGCGCTTCAACGGAGGGCTGGTGGGCTACTTCGGCTACGACAGCGTGCGCTATGTCGAACGCAAATTGGCGACCTGCCCCAACCCCGATCCGCTGGGCACGCCAGATATCCTGTTGATGGTCTCGGACGCCGTGGTGGTATTCGACAACCTTGCCGGCAAGCTGCACTGCATCGTTCTGGTCGATCCGTCGCAGCCGGACGCCTACGAGGCGGGGCAGGCGAAGCTTCAGGCGCTGCGCGAAAAACTGCGTCAGTCGATCACGCCGCGCCTTGGGTTGGACTTCGAAAGCGGCGGCGGTGCCGAACCGACCTTCCGCTCCAGCTTCAGTCGTGGGGACTACGAGCAGGCAGTCAACCGCATCAAGGACTACATCCTCGCCGGCGACTGCATGCAGGTGGTGATTTCCCAGCGCATGTCGATCCCCTTCAAGGCCGCGCCGATCGATCTCTATCGCGCGCTGCGCTGCTTTAACCCGACGCCCTACATGTACTTCTTCAACTTCGGCGATTTCCACGTGGTGGGCTCGTCGCCGGAGGTGCTGGTGCGTGTCGAGGAAGGGCTGGTCACCGTCCGGCCCATCGCCGGTACGCGGCCACGGGGCGTTAGCGAGGAGGCGGATCTGGCATTGGAGCAGGACCTGCTCAGCGACGCCAAGGAGCTCGCCGAACACCTGATGCTGATCGATTTGGGGCGCAACGATGTCGGCCGTGTGGCTGAGAACGGCTCGGTGCGGCTCACCGAGAAGATGGTCATCGAGCGCTATTCCAACGTCATGCATATCGTGTCCAACGTCACCGGCCAATTGAAGGCGCCGTTGACGGCGATGGATGCGCTACGTGCGATCCTGCCTGCGGGCACGCTTTCCGGCGCGCCGAAGATCCGCGCCATGGAAATCATCGACGAGCTGGAGCCCGTGAAGCGCGGCGTCTATGGCGGCGCGGTTGGCTATCTTGCCTGGAACGGAAACATGGATACGGCGATCGCCATCCGTACGGCGGTGATCAAGGACGGCGAGCTGCACGTGCAGGCCGGCGCCGGCATCGTTGCCGACTCGCAGCCAGCGTTGGAGTGGGAAGAAACGCTGAACAAACGCCGCGCCATGTTCCGCGCGGTCGCTCTGGCCGAACGCGACCAGCAGGAGAACTGATCATGCTGTTGATGCTCGATAATTACGATTCTTTTACCTACAACGTCGTGCAATACCTCGGCGAATTGGGCGCGGATGTGAAAGTAGTGCGCAACGACGAGTTGAGTGTCTCCGAAATCGAAGCCTTGAACCCTGAGCGCATCGTTGTCTCGCCTGGCCCCTGCACGCCGAACGAGGCGGGCGTCTCACTGGAGTTGATTCGCCATTTCGCTGGCAAGCTGCCGATTCTCGGCGTGTGCCTCGGCCATCAGAGCATCGGTCAGGCCTTTGGCGGTGACGTGGTGCGCGCGCGTCACGTCATGCACGGCAAGACCAGCCCGGTCATGCACGAGAACACAGGGGTATTTGCAGGACTGAACAATCCGCTCACGGTGACACGCTATCACTCGCTGGTAGTCAAGCGCGAAACCCTGCCTGACTGCCTGGAAGTTACGGCGTGGACGCGGCTGGATGACGGCAGCGTCGACGAGATCATGGGGCTACGGCACAAGACGCTGAATATCGAGGGCGTCCAGTTCCATCCCGAGTCCATCCTCACCGAACAGGGTCATGAACTGTTCGCCAATTTTCTGAAGCAAACTGGAGGCGTGCGCTGATGGATATCAAGGAAGCCCTCAACCGTATCGTCGGCCAGTTGGATCTGAGCACCGATGAAATGAAGGCGGTGATGCGCCAGATCATGACGGGGCAATGTACCGATGCGCAGATTGGCGCGTTCCTTATGGGTATGCGCATGAAGAGTGAAACCATCGATGAGATCGTCGGCGCCGTGCAGGTGATGCGAGAGCTCGCTGAGCCGGTGCATTTCGATACTCATCGCCTGGTGGACACCTGCGGCACCGGTGGCGACGGAATGAACATCTTCAACGTCTCCACCGCTGCGGCGTTCGTGGTGGCGGCCGCCGGCGGCAAGGTCGCAAAGCATGGCAACCGCGCGGTGTCAGGCAAGAGCGGTAGCGCCGATCTGCTTGAAGCAGCCGGTGTTTACCTGGATCTCACGCCCGAGCAGGTCGCCCGTAGCGTGGATGCCGTCGGCGTTGGCTTTATGTTCGCGCCAGCGCATCACGGCGCGATGAAATTCGCGGCGGGTCCGCGGCGCGAACTGGGACTGCGCACGTTGTTCAATATTCTCGGGCCGATGTCTAACCCGGCGGGCGTCAAGCATCAAGTGCTCGGTGTGTTCAGCAAGGAGCTCTGCCGGCCGATGGCCGAAGTGCTGGCGCGCCTCGGTAGTCAGCATGTGTTGGTGGTGCATGCGCAGGATGGTCTCGACGAAATAAGTCTGGCGGCGCCGACCTATGTTGCCGAGCTGAACAAGGGCGAGATCAGCGAATACCGCATCCAGCCGGAGGACTTCGGCATCAAGAGCCAGAGCCTGATCGGCCTCAACGTCGAGGATGCCCAGGGCTCGCTAATGCTGATCCGGGATGCGTTGGGGCGACGGAAAACTGAGAACGGTCAAAAAGCTGCCGACATGATTGTGTTGAATGCCGGCGCTGCGCTTTATGCCGCCGATGTGGCCAGCAGCCTGAAGCAGGGCATCGAAATCGCTCATGATGCGCTGCATACTGGCCTGGCGCGGGACAAGTTCGAGGAGCTGGTGTCCTTTACCGTGGTGTTCAAGCAGGAGAAGTCGCAATGAGCGTACCGACGGTTCTGGAAAAGATCCTCACGCGTAAGCGTGAGGAAGTAAGCGAGCGCCGTGGCCGTGTCGGTCTAACCGAGCTTGAGCGACTGGCGGCTGCGGCGGACCCGGTGCGTGGCTTCGCCCGTAGTCTGCAGGCGCAGGTCCGCAACAAGCAGCCGGCGGTCATCGCCGAGGTGAAGAAAGCCTCGCCAAGCAAAGGGATCCTGCGTGAGAACTTCGTGCCAGCGGACATTGCCAAGAGTTACGAGGCGGGTGGCGCAACCTGCCTTTCGGTACTGACCGATATCGATTTCTTCCAGGGCGCCGATGAATACCTGCAACAGGCCCGTGCAGCCTGCAAGCTGCCGGTAATTCGCAAGGATTTCATGGTCGATCCCTATCAGGTGGTCGAGGCGAGGGCGCTGGGAGCCGATTGTATTTTGCTGATTGTCGCTGCGCTGGAGGATGCGCAGATGGCAGAGCTGGCCGATGTGGCAAAGTCCCAGGGACTTGATGTGCTGGTGGAGGTCCATGACGGAGCGGAACTGGAGCGGGCGCTGCGTCTTGAGACGCCTCTGCTCGGAATCAACAACCGTAACCTACACACCTTCGAACTCAGCCTCGAAACCACCCTCGACCTGCTGCCGCGCGTTCCTCGTGATCGCCTGGTGGTCACTGAGAGCGGGATCCTGCATCGTGCCGACGTGGAGTTGATGGAAATAAACGAGGTGTATGCATTTCTGGTCGGTGAAGCCTTCATGCGTGCTGAGCAGCCCGGCGTCGAGCTGCAACGCTTGTTCTTCCCGGGGCGTGCCCGCCCGCGGTTGGCTGGCGACCCAGCCTGATTCGTTAAGAAATGAAAAAGCCGGCAATAGCCGGCTTTTTCATGGGGGCTGACTGAGCGCTTAGCGCGTGCCGAACACCACCATGGTCTTGCCTTTCACATGTACCAGGCCCTGGGCTTCCAGGCTCTTGAGTACACGCCCTACCATTTCCCGCGAGCACCCGACGATGCGGCCAATTTCCTGGCGGGTGATTTTGATCTGCATGCCATCCGGGTGCGTCATCGCGTCAGGTTGCTTGCAGAGGTCGAGCAGGGTGCGCGCTACCCGGCCGGTTACATCGAGGAACGCCAGATCACCGACTTTGCGCGTGGTATTGCGCAGGCGTTCGGCCATCTGACTGCCGAGGGCGTAGAGAATGTCGGGATCCTGCTGTGTCAGTTCGCGGAACTTGGCGTAGCTCAGTTCGGCGACCTCGCATTCGGTTTTTGCACGAACCCAGGCGCTGCGCTCTTTTTCCGAGCCTTCCTTTTCAAACAACCCCATCTCGCCGAAGAAGTCCCCGGAGTTGAGGTAGGCGATGATCATTTCGCGACCATCATCGTCTTCGATCAGGATGGTGACCGAGCCTTTAACTATAAAGAAAAGCGTTTCGCAGCGATCGCCTGCATAGATGATCGTGCTCTTGGCCGTATAGCGCCGGCGATGGCAGTGCGCAAGTAGCTTGTCGATGTTCTTGATCTTGGGCGTGAGTGTAATAGCGACCATGCTGTAGTCCCGGAAGATGTGTCCAATAGAAGGCAGTTCTTATTATGTATGACTGAGTTCTGTTATCAGGCCGAGGGAGCTTAACAGACCGGTTCAGATCGACAACAAAACTGCGACACGAATATCAACTTCCAGGCATTCATTTCGTCGGATTGCTGCCTCCAGTCACAAGCAGTGGTCATGCTAAGCTTCGCTCCTTTTTAACCGGAGTCTAGCGATGAAAGCGCGCATTCAGTGGGCCGGCGAAGCAATGTTTCTTGGCGAGTCGGGCAGTGGTCATGTCGTGGTCATGGACGGTCCGCCGGAAAACGGCGGGCGCAATCTCGGCGTCCGTCCGATGGAAATGCTTCTGCTGGGGCTCGGTGGCTGCAGTAACTTCGATGTGGTAAGCATTCTGAAGAAGTCCCGTCAGGCAGTGGAGAGCTGCGAAGCCTTTCTCGAGGCAGAGCGGGCCGATGAGGACCCGAAAGTGTTTACCAAAATCCACCTGCACTTTGTCGTCAAAGGACGAGGCTTGAAGGAAGCGCAGGTCAAGCGTGCCGTGGAGCTTTCGGCTGAAAAGTACTGTTCCGCCTCGATCATGCTAGGGCGTGCAGGTGTGGAGATCTCTCATGATTACGAAATTATCGAGCTGAATTGATTGCCGGGCCAACACTGCCGAACGCTTTATCTAGGCGCTTCTGGCTGGGATACTGCGCCGGCTCATATGGATAAGGTTCGCAAGCACTGGAACCGCGCGTCATCAATCTGCATAATGCGCGCCCCGTTTTTAACGGGGCCGTTTCGTTAGAACAGCACAGCCACGGTCGCAAATGCGAAGAGGTGTATACGGTCCTACGCAGGTACGGGGTATCTGACGGGCATGCTCAATCACGCGGTAAGCCGCATCAAAGAGAGTCTCCAATGGTGAAAAGCAAACTCAAGCTCCACGGGTTCAACAACCTGACGAAGTCCTTGAGCTTCAATATCTACGACATCTGCTATGCCGAAACCCAGGAAGACCAGCAGGCGTACGTGCAGTACATCGATGAACAGTATGATGCGGAGCGTCTGACGCAGATTCTGACCGATGTTGTCGACATCATTGGTGCGAATATTCTCAATATCGCGCGGCAGGATTATGAGCCGCAGGGCGCAAGCGTGACCATCCTCATCTCAGAGCAGCCGGTTACGCCGACTGACAGCCAGATCGAGGAGTCTCCCGGGCCGCTGCCGGATACTATTCTGGCGCACCTGGACAAGAGCCACATCACGGTCCACACCTACCCCGAAATTCACCCGGTCGAAGGTATTGCGACCTTCCGTGTGGATATCGATGTGTCAACCTGTGGCGTTATTTCACCGCTTAAGGCGCTGAACTATCTGATCCATCAGTTCGACTCGGATATCGTCACCGTCGATTATCGTGTTCGCGGCTTTACCCGTGATGTGGAGGGTAAGAAGCACTTCATCGACCATGAAATCAATTCGATTCAGAACTATCTCTCCGAAGACACGCGTTCGGCCTATCAGATGACCGACGTAAACGTTTATCAGGAGAACCTGTTCCATACCAAGATGCTGCTGAAGAATTTTGAACTGGAGAACTATCTGTTCGGTGATGCCACCAGCAATCTCTCTCCAGAACAGCGCGATCAGGTGGAAGATCGATTGCGTCACGAGATGCTCGAAATTTTCTACGCCCGTAACATGCCGGGCTAACGACCCGCAGAAACGAAAAGGGCGCCTGTATCGGCGCCCTTTTTTACGTCTGCGATCAAATCCGGTAGGTCGTCTTTGTCATTACCTTCGCCATTAGGCTCATGCCGAATTTGACTGGTGCCGGAAAACGCAAGCCGCCGGCATCGAGGGCGGCGGTCGAATGCTGTGCCTCGTCCGAACGCATCTGCTCCAGAATGGCCCGGGACTTCCCGTCACTGGGCGGAATCTGCTCGAGATGCTCATCGAGATGCTTGCAGACCTGATCTTCGGTTGCGGCAACGAAGCCCAGGCTGATGCGGTCGCTGATCAGGCCGGCAGAAGCGCCAATGCCGAACGACAAACCATAGAAGAGCGGATTGAGCACGCTGGTATGGCTGCCCAGCTGGCGGATGCGTTGTTCGCACCAGGCCAGGTGGTCAATCTCTTCATCGGCGGCGCGCTCCATGGCTTCGCGCACCCTCGGCAATCGTGCCGTTAATGCCTGCCCCTGATACAACGCCTGCGCGCAAACCTCGCCGGTATGATTGATGCGCATCAGCCCGGCCACGTGACGTGCTTCGCTGTCGCTTAGATCGGTCTCGTTCTTCAATACCGCAGGCGTCGGACGGTGGGGCTGGCCGCTGAACGGTAGCAGTGTTCTTAACGCGGCATCGGCCTGCATCAGCAGACGGTCGGTAGAGGAATATTGGCGTCGGTTAGGCATGTCGCCTCCAGGTGATTCGGAGTAGCCGTGGGCAGTGATGGGTGCGTCTCGGATGATCAGCCTGGTGGCCAATGCATCTGACGCTGGCCGAGCACATGCATGTGGATGTGATAGACCGTCTGGCCGCCCAGATCGTTGCAGTTCATGACGACGCGAAAGCCTTCCTGGCAGCCCTGTTCTTCGGCGAGGCGCTGAGAGGTGAACAGGATGTGGCCGGCAAGCGCCTTGTCGTCTTCTTCGCTCAGGTCGTGGAGCGTCGCGATATGCTTCTTCGGGATGACCAGGAAATGCACCGGCGCCTGGGGCGCGATGTCGTTAAAGGCGATGACTTGGTCATCCTCGTAAATCTTGTGCGCGGGGATATCCCCGGCGACGATCTTACAGAACAGACAATCCATGGCGTTTCTCCAGCATTTGACTGTTGAACAGTGTACCAGGCGATTTTCAGGCCAGGTGCCGAGCGGCTATGGGTTCGATGCTACGGTTGTCGTAGCCAGTGTTGCGAGAGCTGCGCTGCGTGGTGGATGGCTGCGCGATATTCACGATCCAGGCGCGCAATCAGCTCTTCGGCGCTCGGTAGATCATGTATTGCCCCCACGCCTTGCCCTGCTGACCAGACAGTTTTCCAGGCCTTGGCCTCGTCACTGACTGGTTTGAGCTTGTCTGCGTAGTTCATCTCGCCTTTGTTTTTCAGGCGCTCCTCGTCGTAGCCGGCCTGTTGCAGGCTTTGACGCAGGAAGCTCGCTGGCACGCCTGAAACGGCCGCGGTATGGATGACATCCGCAGCCTTGGCCTGCAGAAGCATCTGCTTGTATTCATCCGAAGCCTCGCTTTCCTGGGTGGCAATGAAGCGGGTGCCCATGTAGGCGAGATCGGCCCCTAGCAGCTGCGCCGCGAATACTTCATGGCCATGGTTAAGGCAGCCTGACAACAACAGCGTTTTGTCGAAGAACTGTCGGATCTCAGCAATCAATGCAAATGGACTCCAGGTGCCAGCATGACCGCCAGCGCCTGCGGCAACCGCAATCAGGCCATCGACTCCGGCTTCGGCGGCCTTCTCCGCATGACGGCGGGTAGTAACATCGTGGAAGACCAAGCCTCCGTAGCTATGGACGGCATCGACCACTTCTTTCGCGGCACCGAGACTGGTGATGACAATCGGAACCTGCTCTTCTACGCATATCGCTAGATCCGCCTGTAAGCGCGGGTTGCTGTGGTGCACGATCAAGTTCACGGCATAAGGCGCAGGCCTCTGCATTTCTGATAAATGCTGATTGATCTCTTGTAACCAGTCACGAAAGCCGCTGCTCTCCCGCTGATTGAGCGCAGGAAAGCTGCCCACCACGCCGCTGCGGCAACACGCCGCCACAAGCGTTGGGTTGGACACTAGAAACATGGGCGCGGCAACCAAGGGCAGGCGCAGACGTTCTTCGAGGAGGGCTGGCAGTGGCATGGTGGATTCCTTAAGTGGATTCAGAACGGCTTGACGACCACCAGAACGACGATGGCCAGCAGCAGCAACACCGGAAACTCGTTGAACCAGCGATAGAACACGTGGCTGCGGGTGTTCTCGTTGCGTGCAAAACGCTTTAGCTGCGCGCCGCATATATGGTGATAGCCGATCAGTAGGACAACCAGCGCGAGCTTGGCATGCAGCCACCCGCCGCTGCTGAATAATGCGGGGTTCAGCGCGATCATGCCGATCCCGAACAGCAGCGTGGCGATCATCGAGGGCATCATGATTCCACGATAAAGCTTGCGTTCCATGACCTGAAATCGCTCACGACTGACGATGTCCTCGCTCATGGCGTGATACACGAACAGTCTTGGCAAATAGAACAACCCGGCGAACCAGCAAACGATCGCAACGATGTGCAGGGCTTTCACCCAGAGATAGAGCATTAGGGGATTCCTTGGTTTCAGGGGCGGGGTTGATAGTAGTGGCTTGAAGGCCCGCGCGTCATCTAGGTGGTTGGCCCTGGGGCCAGGCACCTTTATCATCGACCCTCTTTAATCGTTCCACTGCGCGAGGCAGCTCATGGTCAAGGTCGGAATCGTTGGTGGCACAGGCTACACCGGGGTTGAATTGCTGCGTCTGTTGGCGCAACACCCCCAGGCCGAAGTGGTGGTGATCACCTCCCGCTCCGAAAATGGGGTCAAGGTGACGGATATGTATCCGAACCTGCGAGGCCATTACGATGAGCTGGCCTTCAGCGTGCCGGACGCCGCGACGTTGGGCGCCTGCGACGTGGTCTTCTTTGCGACGCCGCATGGTGTCGCCCATGCGCTCGCAGCTGAGCTGCTGGACGCCGGTACCCGAGTTATCGATCTCTCCGCGGACTTCCGCCTGCAGGACGCAGGCGAGTGGGCTAAGTGGTACGGCCAGCCGCATGGAGCGCCAGCTCTGCTCCCTGAGGCGGTCTATGGCCTGCCGGAGGTCAATCGTGAGCAGATCAAAGGTGCAAGATTAATAGCCGTTCCTGGGTGCTATCCGACCGCCACCCAGCTTGGCTATCTACCGTTACTGGAAAATGGCCTGGCGGATACATCGCGGCTGATCGCCGATTGCAAATCGGGCGTCAGTGGTGCGGGCCGCTCAGCCAAGATCGGGTCCCTTTTCACCGAGGCGGGCGAAAGTATGATGGCCTACGCGGTCAAGGGGCATCGTCATCTGCCTGAGATTACCCAGGGGCTGCGCCGTGCAGCCGGTGGTGACGTGGGGCTGACGTTCGTTCCCCATTTGACACCAATGATCCGCGGCATTCATGCCACTCTGTACGCAACTGTAACCGACACATCTGTGGATCTGCAGGCGCTCTATGAGCAACGTTACGCCGGCGAGCCGTTCGTCGATGTGATGCCGGCCGGCAGCCATCCGGAGACGCGCAGCGTGCGTGGCGCCAACATGTGTCGCATCGCGGTCCATCGCCCACAGGGTGGGGATTTGGTGGTTGTGCTCTCGGTTATCGACAACCTCGTCAAAGGCGCCTCCGGTCAGGCGTTGCAGAACATGAACATTGCCTTCGGCCTGGATGAGCGGCTCGGCCTGGGCAACGCCGCGCTATTGCCTTGACCGAAGCTGGCGACGATCGGCGCGCAGAGATGTCGCTCCGAAGCGGTCGGCCGCTGATGAATAGTTGACCAATTTTGTAGGAGAAGCCGATAATGCGGCGTCAACGCAGTAATGCGCGCTCCCGCGCCAGGAGAACCAAATGAGTGTCGAATCCTTCACGCCCACCGCGATTCAGTTTAGTCAGGGTGCCGCGAGCAAGGTGAAGAGCCTAGTTGATGAGGAGGGCAATCCGCGGCTGAAGCTGCGCGTCTTCGTTACGGGCGGCGGTTGCTCTGGTTTCCAGTACGGTTTTACCTTCGATGAGGATCTGGCCGAAGATGACACCATCATTGAGCGTGAGGGGGTGAGTCTTGTGGTGGACCCTATGAGCTATCAGTACCTGGCTGGGGCTGAAGTCGACTACCAAGAAGGCCTGGAGGGTTCTCGTTTCATCATCAAGAATCCGAACGCCACAACGACGTGCGGATGCGGCCAGTCCTTTTCGATCTAAAGCTGTTCTCGTTGCAACAAAACACCGCGCCTGGCGCGGTGTTTTTGTTCGTCGGGTGCGGTTCTCGCGGAAAGCGTCGTTCAGGCGGGGTAGATCGCACCCAGGACCCGCGGTCCTCGAGCGCCTGTCACGCTGGGGCGGTTGGCGGCGATGCCTTCGATGCAGCAATGCGCCAGCCAGCCGAACGCCATGGCTTCTATCCAATCTGGCTCGATTCCGTAGTCGGAGGTGCTCCCCACATGACACGCCGGCAACAGGGTTTGCAGGCGCTTCATCAATGCGGCATTGTGCGCGCCGCCCCCGCAGACCAGCACGTCTTGTGTTTCCGGTTGGGCTGCCAGGAGCGACTCGCAGATGCTGCGGGCGGTTAGCTCCAAGAGAGTAGCTTGGACATTTTCAGGCGCGATGTCGTGGCATGAGGCGAGGTGGGCATCCAGCCACGGCAGGTTGAACAGCTCTCGCCCGGTGCTTTTAGGTCCCTGTGCAGCGAAGAAGCTATCGCCTAGCAGTTGTGCCAGTAACCGACTATTCACCTGGCCGCTGGAGGCCCAGTTGCCATTTGAGTCGTATGGCTTACCTTGGTGGCGTTGAATCCAGGCGTCGAGCAGTACATTGCCTGGCCCGCAATCGAAGCCTTGGGTCGTTATGCCTGGTTGGAGCAGGCTGACGTTGCTGAATCCGCCGATGTTCAGCACCGCTCGGGCACGGATGGCGTCGCTAAATACCGCTTCATGGAATGCTGGTACCAAGGGTGCACCTTGGCCGCCGGCCGCCATGTCGCGTCTACGGAAATCGGCTACGACGCTAATGTTTGTCAGCTCGGCGAGCAAGGAGGGATGGCCAATCTGGATGGTGAAGCCACGTTGTGGTTCGTGTCGCACTGTCTGCCCATGGCTTCCGATCGCTCGGATGGCTGCGGTCCCGCACTGAGCCTTGCTGAGCAGCTTGTATATGCCGCTGCTCGCCAGTTCGGCCCAGGCCTGTTCCGCGATGGCCGCTCGGGCTAGCTCGTCAGGACCGGATGAGCAAAGGTCGAGCAGATCCTTTTTCAGCTGCGCCGGCATCGGTTCGTAATGCGTTTCGAGCAGAGTGGTCCGCTCGTTATGCTCGTTATGCTCGATTAGGGCGAAATCCAGACCATCCAGACTGGTACCTGACATGACCCCAATATAGAGCGGCATTTATTCGTTCTTCATGGCCAGCATGGTCGCGCGCTCTTCGTCCATGCGCGCCATCAGCGGCTTGCTCAACTGAAGGAAGCGCTGTTTCTCGTTCTTTGCAATGGGGTCCGCCATGGGTAGCTTCAGGCCCAGCGGATCGACATGCACCCCATCGACCTGAAATTCATAGTGCAGATGGGGGCCGGTCGAAAGGCCTGTCGTACCTATGTAGCCGATGATCTGTCCCTGCTTGACGGACGAGCCGTTGCGCACACCTTTGGCGAAGCCCTGCATGTGGGCATATAGCGTGCGGTAGCGGTTGCCATGCTGAATGACGACAGTGTTGCCGTATCCGCCCTTGCGGCCGGCGAGGAGAACCTTGCCATCACCTGCGCTTTTAATAGGCGTGCCGTGCGGTGCGGCATAGTCCACGCCTTTGTGGGCGCGGATCTTGTTCAGAATCGGATGTTTGCGGCCATTGGAAAAGCGGGAGCTGATCCGGGCGAAATCAACCGGCGTTCGGATAAATGCCTTGCGCATGCTCTCGCCGTCAGCTGTGTAATAGCTGCTGGTGCCTTGCTTGTTGGTATAGCGCACAGCGGTATAGCTTTTACCCCGGTTCGTGAAGCGCGCCGCAAGGATGTTCCCGGTACCTACCTTTTCGCCGGCAACAGTCTTTTGCTCGTAAACCACTTCGAAGGAGTCGCCTTTGCGTATATCCATGGCGAAATCGATGTCGTAACCAAAGACGTTGGCCAAGTCCATTGTCAGATTATGGCTGAGGCCTGCACGCTTCGCCGCTAGGAACAGGCTGCTTTCGATACGGCCGTACGCGTAAGCGGTACTGACATCAGGTTTCAGCTGTTCTTTCTTGAATACGTAACCTGCGTCGGATCGTTCCAGTTGCAGGCTTTCCAATTTGTTCAGCGGGCTGCTCAATTTGGCCAGATTACCTAGCTCATCCAGTTCAAATTCAAGACGCTGGCCCACTCGGAGACGTGCGAGCTGCTTCGCTTCTTTACTGCTTGTCAGTACCTCGTGAACAACTGCCTGCGGAAGACCTACCTTCGCAAATACAGTCGATAGCGTATCTCCATTGGCGACCACCACTTCCTTTAGGAGAGGCTTCGCTTCGATCGCTTCTTCTTTTTCTTCTGGTAAGGCTGATTGAAGCTCCGGTTCGCCAGGAAGCTCGGCCGAAGTGAATGGAGTCTCCGAGGGCGCACGTGTGAGAGGTTCGGCGGCAGCGGTTGCCAGCTCCGCGCTGGTATCGAGGCGAAGATCGAGAAAGGTCTTTTTCGCCTCGACTTCTCGAGATGGAAATACAAGGAGTGCCAGGCTCAGAAGCGCAGCTACACCGCTTGCAGCCAGGAGATGGCTCTTCGGGTAGAGAGGTGCTTTCGATTTTGAATAGGTCATTAGATGTCTGGAAATGTCTGGCGAAAATTTGTACAGGAAAAATAGTTGCCTAAAATATAACCAAAGAAGGGCTGAGGCAACCCTTGAATACCCTTGCGGCTCAATGCGCGCATTCGATGACGTTGAATTTTCCCGGCGTTCTTGTAAGGTTGACCGCCTTTATTTTCTGGTATGGGACCTCCAATGAAGTCGGTTCAAGAGCAGCTGTCGGTGATCAAACGGGGCGCTGATGAAGTGCTCGTCGAGTCAGAGTTGGTCAACAAGCTTGAGCGCGGCCTTCCACTTCGAATCAAGGCTGGCTTCGACCCGACTGCGCCGGATCTCCATCTTGGGCATACGGTGCTTATTAATAAGCTGCGCCAACTCCAGGAGCTGGGGCATCAGGTGATCTTCCTTATAGGGGATTTCACCGGAATGATCGGTGACCCAAGCGGCAAAAGCGCAACGCGTCCTCCCTTGACGCGTGATCAAGTCTTGGAGAACGCAGAAACCTACAAGAGTCAGGTGTTCAAAATTCTGGATCCGGCCAAGACCGAGGTCGCCTTTAATTCGTCCTGGATGGATCAGTTGACACCATCGGATTTCATTCGGCTGGCGTCACAGTACACCGTTGCTCGAATGCTTGAACGCGATGATTTTAGTAAGCGCTACTCGACCAATCAGCCAATAGCGATTCATGAATTCCTCTATCCGCTTGTTCAGGGCTATGACTCCGTTGCGCTGCAGGCGGATATCGAGCTCGGCGGTACGGACCAGAAATTCAACCTATTGATGGGGCGCGAGTTGCAACGCTCTTATGGGCAGGAGTCACAGTGCATCGTCACCATGCCGCTTCTCGAGGGGTTGGACGGGGTGAAGAAGATGTCCAAGTCGCTTGGTAACTACGTTGGGATTCAAGAGGCGCCGGGTGTGATGTACAGCAAGCTCGTGTCGATCCCGGATGTGCTTATGTGGCGCTATTTCGAGCTGTTGAGCTTTCGCGATATGGCGGAGATCGGAGAGTTTCAGGCGGACGTGTCGCGTGGTGCGAATCCTCGCGACATCAAGATCAAGCTCGCCGAAGAGATCGTTGCCCGCTTTCATGGCGAGGAGGTCGCAGCAACGGCTCACCGCTCTGCGGGTAATAGAATGAAAGAAGGTGAACTACCTGAAGACATTCCAGTGATCGAGTTGCGTTCGCCTGAGGGGATGCCCATCGCCTCGGTGTTGAATCGGGCGGGTCTGGTTAAGAACGCGGCGGTAGCGCGAGATCTGCTTGCATCGGGTGGGGTGCGGGTAGATGGTCAGGTAGTAGATCGGTCGTTTATCTTCGAGCTAGGCAGCACTCATGTTTGTCAGGCTGGAAAGAAGGCTTATGGGCGAGTTTCGCTCGAGGCTGAATAAAAGTTCAAACAACCGTTGACGTGTAATTGTGAGGGCCTATAATGCGCACCTTCTCCGGCGCAGGCCTTTCGCTAACCTCTTGTAAATCAAGAAGTTAGCGAAATAAAAGGCTT
>NZ_LGLW01000030.1 GCF_013620795.1 Pseudomonas sp. Q2-TVG4-2
TGAGCCTGCCGCGCGGCCCCATCCATCATCGCTATGCCAGCTGGAACGCGCTGCTGCGATAGTCGTCATCGCCTCTACCAGAAAAAGGAGTCCGCAC
Organism: Pseudomonas sp. Q2-TVG4-2; assembly: GCF_013620795.1. Taxonomy (GTDB): domain Bacteria; phylum Pseudomonadota; class Gammaproteobacteria; order Pseudomonadales; family Pseudomonadaceae; genus Stutzerimonas. Next base: position 98 of record NZ_LGLW01000030.1, read on the forward strand.
ATGACCGACCGCGAACTGACCGCCGTGATCTGTGGCGGGACCGCAGGCGTAGGCCGCGCGACGGCTCACGCGTTCGCCCAGGCCGGCTACCGGGTCGCCGTGATTGCGCGTGGTGAGCAGGGCTTGGCGGACACTCGCAACGAGCTGGAAGCGACCGGCACGAAAGTCTTGGCGATCGCCGCGGATGTGGCCGATGCCGATGCCATCGATCAGGCGGCCGATCGGATCGAAGCGGAGCTGGGGCCTATCGAGATCTGGGTCAACGCGGCGATGGCGACGGTATTCGGCCCGGTGAACAAGATCAGCGCGGCGGAATTCAAACGGGTGACCGAGGTGACCTATCTGGGCTTCGTTCACGGTACGCTGGCGGCGCTGCGTCATATGGAAGCGCGCAACCGCGGCACCATCGTCCAGGTGGGCTCAGCGCTGTCCTATCGGGCGATACCGCTGCAATCGGCCTACTGCGCCGCCAAGTTCGCCATCCGCGGGTTTACCGACTCGCTGCGCTGCGAGCTCATTCATACCAACAGCCGAGTACGGTTGACCATGGTCCAGCTGCCGGCGCACAACACGCCGCAGTTCGACTGGTCACGCAACAAGATGCAGAAACGTCCGCAGCCGGTCCCGCCGATCCATACGCCGGAGGTGGCAGCACGCGCGATTGTCCGCGCGGCAACCGATGCGCCGCGCGAACTGTGGCTCGGACGCGCCTCTTTTCAGGCGATTATCGGCAACATGTTCATGCCCGGCCTACTCGACCGGATGATGGCCAAGCAGGCCTGGAGTGGGCAGATGACCGACTCGCCCGCCGGTGATGAACAGCCTGACAATCTGTTCCATCCCGTAGAGGGCCTGCACCGTCTCGAAGGGCGCTTCGGCGCGCA
>NZ_LGLW01000031.1 GCF_013620795.1 Pseudomonas sp. Q2-TVG4-2
GGGCTTTTTTTTCAATTTGATTATTAGCTGTAAACATTCCAGGATTAGTGGTTCGGATGTTTTCCTGACAGCTACTACAAAGCATTAACCCTGCAAAAAGTTGTACATTTTCCTTTGATTCACAGAATCCACATGATTTAGGAAAAGGAACGATATTTGCTAAGTTGACTAATTCTTTTGACATAATATTTATCCTCAAGTTGTACATATTAATTTCAATAATTTTCAGTATGTTATACCTAATTTCACTCTAAATTTTGTACATTCTTGTATGATCCATGTGTACAAACACTTTTTTATAAATTTCATACATTTAAGTCTAAAAAATCCTGAATTTTTGTACACCACTCTGTACAAATTAATAACCATATAAATCAAAAAT
>NZ_LGLW01000032.1 GCF_013620795.1 Pseudomonas sp. Q2-TVG4-2
CCAGGCACCGATCGGCAGGTTGAGAAAGCGCAGCGGCCGCGCCACCTCGGCACACGCCAGGACCGAGACGGTGAGCAGCAGCGAGCCCATCAGGTGATCGCTGTTGGCCATCGCACCGTCGGTGCCGAAGATCAGGCGGGTGAACATCAGCCAGACGCCAAGGACGCAGAGCAGTCCCAGGCTCCATGGCAAATTGACCCCGCGAAGGCCCTTCAGGGTCATGGTCGACAGGGCTCCGTCGAACTCGGGCGTGTTGTCTTCACGTGCGCCTTCCATGGCATCGCCCTGCAGGAAGGTCTTCCAGAATGGCTTGCCGCGGCGGCGCGCGTCTTTGAGGAACTGTCCCATCGCGACCAGTTCATCCAGCGCGTAGGGCATCATCACCAGCATGGCCAGCGCCTGGATCAGACACAGGGTGCACCAGGTGTCGATGAAGATCGGCTGGGCGATAATGAAGAAGATGCTCACCGCGCCAAGTGGCACCACGACCACGCCGAACGCGGCGACCATCCAGGGCATCGTCCGCCAGCGGCGCGCATCGCCCATCACCGCCATCAGCAACTCGATCATATAGGCCATGACGCCGACCCCGGCGTCGGACACCGGCCAGGCGCGCGACATGTCGGAGGTGATGATGGTTTCCGTGCCGTTGGGCTGGGTGCCGAAGAACGGGTCCCAGGCATTCGAGGTATGGCCAAGCTGGTAGGCCGCCAGATAACGTGCCAGCAAGATGCCGAGCAGCGCGAGAATCGCGATGGGCAGACGTTGCAGCCAGGTCGAGGGGTTGTAATCCCAGCCCGG
>NZ_LGLW01000033.1 GCF_013620795.1 Pseudomonas sp. Q2-TVG4-2
CTCCTTTTGGTCATAGTCTGGTTTTGGTTATATCTGGACGTTTCGGTCCAAAAATGGTTAAAAAATTACCGAAGGCTTGCCATGATCAGCTCGATCACCTTGAGAAGGTCACTACGGACTAGCCCCGATTTGACCTGCGTGCGTAGCCCGCTCATGACGCAGTGCATATAAAGCGCCAAGTGAGCAGGGGGCTGCGTGGGAGGCATTTCGACGCTGGCTTGCGCCTGTGCAAAGGCTTCCTCAAATACCTGGCGGAAGCGTTGGGTGCCTCGTTGAACCAGCGACTGGACCGCCGGGTGTCCGGTGGAAAATTCATTCGCAACGTTCACCAGCATGCAGCCACGAGGGGTTTCGCATTCGGTGTCATCCAACACGGAAACCAGGCATTCGCGAATAAACGTTAGGGGCGAAGCGGCCTGTTCGAGGCGCTCTTTCATACGCATCGTTCGAACATCGAAGTAGCGGGTGAATGCCGCTTCGAATACTTGCTGTTTGTTGCCGAAGCTTTCGTACAGGCTGCTCTTGGAGAGGCCCGTCGCATCAAGCAGGTCCTGAAGGCTGGTGGCCTCATAGCCCTTGCTCCAGAAAAGCTGCATGGCGTTTTCCAGCACAAGGTCGGCGTCGAAATTTCTAGGGCGTCCACGGGTCATGCAGGGATTATGGACCGATCAGTGCGTAATTCAAGCCGACCAACGAATTCGGCCAGAAAAAA
>NZ_LGLW01000034.1 GCF_013620795.1 Pseudomonas sp. Q2-TVG4-2
TTAGAATCTAATTTTTTCGGTTGTTGTTTCTGCTTAAACTTAAATGAAAAACCAATAATTGAACGACCACGTTTGTGTTGTTCATACTCTGCTTTTATATCTGTGTACTTATTAATTTGATCAATGGCAAGGTGTAAAACTTTTTCTTTAAATTGCCCCATTCTCTTGTATTCATTGGGTTCTATGCCTAGTTTTAATCTTAGCTCTTCTAGCTCTACCATAGTCACTTTGCCCGTACTACGCCATGCGATAAGCAACTCATACAAGCGTATAGCGTAAACACTAGTTAAACTGCTGACTTGCTCTAGTTCATAACTAGTGAAGTGTTTTTCTAAATTTGTAATCAACGGTACAACATCATCAGAAAACTTAATACGAACAAGAGCTTCATTCTCTACATAAGATATTCGTTGTACCCATCGACTTATTACATTCTCAATGTTGCCCTTTTGAGTCAGTTTTTGATAGCTAAATCTACGATCAAATAGGCTTTTGCAAGCATCTTTAAGAACTTTATAGGCTGTATTTCTATGAACATTGAAATGGTTGATATAGCTTTCAGCATGAATCGTCAAATCTTTATCATTGGGTGTATTTGATTGCCTAGCTTCAAGTATGGCTAACAGTATT
>NZ_LGLW01000035.1 GCF_013620795.1 Pseudomonas sp. Q2-TVG4-2
CATACGAGCCTAAGCGAAATATGCACCTAAAAGGGGGTGGGTCAACTCCGTAGGAGGATGACGGGGCGCGAGCACGAAGTGCGCTGCAACTTGGAGCGATAGCGGAAAGTGAAAGGCAACAAAAAACGATTATTAAGGGCGTCCAGCCCTTAAAGTACAAGGAATCCTGACGTCCAGGAAGGACGAGCGAAGCGAGCTTGTACGGTAATTGTTTTTAGGCGCAGCGAAGCGAAGTGTCTGTGCCTTTTACTGTGCTTTTATCGGTGCACTAAAAATCCAATAAAAGCACCATAGAAAGCACAGATAGAATTAACCGAGCGAGTGTCTACGAGCGATTGAGCATCATCAAAATTTCGCCCTCGCCTTTTCTCTGATTACAAGCTCCCTTTCGATTTTAAACGGTAGGTACAGAGCATCCCGAATGGGTGCGAACTTTGGAGCTTTTGCTTTTCAAAAAGTATGAGCGAAGCGAATACATTACAAATGCTTTTGCTTTTAGATTTCACAAACAGGATTAACTAAAAACTGCCCCACGAAGCGAGGAACGAGCTTCAATAGAGTACGAGCTTTAGCGAGTACATAGGGCAGTTTTAAGCACTCCCCTCTTTTTAATAAT
>NZ_LGLW01000036.1 GCF_013620795.1 Pseudomonas sp. Q2-TVG4-2
ACCATCCCATTTGAAAATCTCATTTGTTGTTGCTTTATGATTTTCTAGCCCGATTAAAGCATTTAGCATCTTAAATGTTGATGCAGGGACATATTCTTTATTTGCTCGTGCAAGAGCATTACCATAGGTGCTAAGATTTTTACCCTCTTTAATAATAATTACACCCTGTGTTTGAGCTTCATCAAAATAGCTTTTAATAGCTTTTTCATGTTGCTGAGAAGAAATATGAAAATTATCTTCAGATTTAGTTTTAATAGATGAACATGCACTGAGAGAAACTAGAATAGAAATGCTGAATATAGGAAGTATAAATTTTTTCATTACAAATTCATGTTAGGGGAAATTTTGGGGCTTAGAG
>NZ_LGLW01000037.1 GCF_013620795.1 Pseudomonas sp. Q2-TVG4-2
CAGATGATTTAAAAAATATAACATCTAAAGAGTTCTGTGAAGGTGTCGGACTACCTCTTAGTTACGGTACTGAATTTAGTAAAATGAGAAACATTACTGAACGCTTAAAAGCAGCAGGCCTTAAGGTAAATATGATTTAAAAGCTAATAAAAGGGCTTAGTCATGACTAAGCCCTTTTAAATTTCGCATAAGAGATTTTATGTTAAATATGAATGAAGTTATTGTGAATTCTTAAAAAAACTACCATTAACACCGAACTATCACATATGATTGCAAAATTGTTGGAAAGTGTTGGAAATTCTAAAAATGGCTATTTATGCTTTATGGAATAATAAAGGT
>NZ_LGLW01000038.1 GCF_013620795.1 Pseudomonas sp. Q2-TVG4-2
GACGGCGATCCTTGCAACAGACTACGGGGCTATCGGCACTGTAGCGGCAAATGCCCGGTCTAGGTAGGTGCGTGGGGTCGCGGCGGGGTGTGGGTGTGGGGGGTTCCGACGGGTGGGGGGCAGTTCAACGGCGAGAGCAAAAGAGCAAAAGAGCAAAAGAGCAAAAGAGCAAAAGAGCAAAAGAGTATGGCTTCACCCGGCTGGGCCGGGTCGCGCTGGCGTGCTGCGCATCGAGCCGGCGGGGCCGTCTCGACCACGGAGGGCGCTCATCGCTGACGCTGGGAGCAGTGGAAATGGCTGGTATCGGCTGTGGATTCAACCGGTCGACGCAACAGCTTGATTAAAACACTCGGCGGGAGTCGAGTACCCCAGAGTCTTTCTGGGTCGTTCGTTCAGCTGCCGAGCGACTTGATCCA
>NZ_LGLW01000039.1 GCF_013620795.1 Pseudomonas sp. Q2-TVG4-2
CCCCCCAGCAAGTAACCAACCCCACTGGAGAACATCCATGAAAATCAAGCACATTACCCTTGCCACGCTCCTCCTGATACCCGCCGCCTATGCTGCCGATAAGGAACCTATGGGCGGCAAGCCGATGGATCATCAAGGCATGAATATGGAGATGGATCAGAAGGCGGCCGGACAAACCGCTACTGCCACTGGCACGGTCAAGAAAGTGAATATGGATAAGGGGACCGTCACCATCGCACACGGACCGGTCGAATCGCTGGGTTGGCCGTCGATGACGATGGGCTTCAAAGCAGAGCCTGATCAGCTCAAAACTCTGAAAGAAGGGGACCAGATCGAATTCGAATTCTC